>CAWCLF010000004.1:0-156591 GCA_963796325.1 uncultured Spirochaetota bacterium | reverse complement strand
GGTTATTAGTAACAATTTTAGACGAAGTTCCCTTTTTGAAGTCCTGATTATAAACAGGAAGGTAAAGCTTTATGGCGGGCAACATTCTTGTGGGAAGGCAGCCTATTCTGGACGGCGATCAGAATATAATGGCTTTTGAATTATTGTTCCGGGACGATGATGAAAATTTTGCAAAGATCAAGGACAACCTTTCCGCCACTGCCACGGTATTGATAAATACCCTCAACAACATAAGTTTCAGCAGGCTCATGGGCTCGAAACTCGCATTCATCAATATTAACGAAGAAATAATAAAAAGGGATCTTTTAAAGACACTCCAGAAAGACAGGTACGTATTCGAGATCCTGGAATCGACAAGGATCGACGATACCCTTGTGGAACAGCTCGCGGAGCTGAAACAGGAGGGTTTTGTATTCGCCCTCGATGATTTTCAATTCACGGATGAGACGATAAAACGATTTAAACCCCTTTTCAATATCGTTTCATACATCAAGGTCGATCTTAAACTGAACACAAAGGAACTGATCGCCTCGAAGTTTAAAATGTTCAAATCATATCCGGTAAAATGCCTGGCCGAGAAGGTCGAGGATATGGATGAATTTTTCTTTTATAAAGACCTGGGATTCAATCTTTTCCAGGGCTATTTTTTTGCAAAACCTACAATCATAAAAGGAAAAGGTATCGATATAAGGAAGCTCGCGATCATGGAAATAATAAACCTCATCTACAAGGACGTCGATATCAAGGATCTCGAGTCGGCGTTCAAGAAATACCCCGAGATGACGATCAACCTCCTCCAGTTCATCAATTCGGCGGCAATAGGCTCCAGGAACAAGATCGAATCTATACGCCAGGCTCTTGCTCTCCTGGGCAACAGGCAGATCCTTAACTGGCTCATACTTATGGAATATGCTTATTCGAAGGAAAAGAACAGCGGCAACCCCCTTCTTTTTTCGGCTATCGAAAGGGCTAAAACCATGGAACTTCTTCTTCACAACCTGAAGAACAACGTTCAAAAAAGTCTTCTCGACGAAGCTTACCTTACCGGTCTTCTTTCACTCCTTGAACCTCTTTTTAATGTACCCATGAAAGATATCCTTTCGGAACTCAATTTAAGCAGGGATATCAACGAGGCCCTTCTTGAACATAAAAATATACTGGGTAAGCTCCTCCTGCTTGTTAAAAAAAGCGAGGAAAACAACTTCGAAGAGATTTCCACCTTGCTCAAGGACATGAACATTTCCCCGGAAAAATACACTAACGCGTCTCTCGACGGATTCTGCTGGGCCCAGGATAACGGCAACCAGTGCCTTCAGGAATCTTATACATAAATTAGTCGTCAGACGGCAGTCTACAGTCGACAGTTGGGAAAAAAGCATTTAAGAACATCTCCATCAGACCCGCCCACAATTAAGATCATCTTTCCATTGATACGTTCTGAGAACCGCATAGTGGACAGCTAACTTCGAGGAGATCATTCTCTTCATCGGTTTCAGTTACATAATCCAGCCATTTATGTCCGCAATCTTCGCAAATAAACCGGGCTTCAAGTTCTTCGTCAAGATCGCCTTCATCTTCTTCATCGTCTTCTTCAATTTCATCTTCATCGGGCGTTTCTTCTTCGAAATCTTCATTGTCAACGGAGAGATCGTCATTATCCTCGCTTTCATCCACATAAAGGTCGTCAAGATCATCGAAATCATCGTTCAAATCGGAAGCATCGTCTCCGTCTTCTTCTTTCGATATGAACTGATCTACGTAATCAAAGTCGTCAAGATCATCAAATTCAGCGTCATCCGCTATCGAATTACCCATCATATCCTTCATATGCATACACCTGCTCCTTAGTTAAATCGAGGTAAAATCATCGCGCGGCACATAAGTCTGCGTCCACCTCAATTATAGCACAATAATATTAATCCTTATTTTGGATATGTCAAGGATTTTAAAATATTTTTTTTGCAAATAATTACATTACAATATATAATATACAGCTTGTTTAAAAAGGATAATGCAAATGAGCGACTGCATCTTCTGTAAAATTATTGAAAGGGAAATTCCTTCGAATATCGTCTATGAAGACGATAAAGTCCTGGCATTTAAAGATGTCAATCCCCAGGCCCCTGTACATGTCGTAATAATACCGAAAATGCACATCAAGACGCTCAACGACGTGGCCGATTTTGCATTATATTCTGATTTGTTTAAGGCGATGCAGAGTATCGCTAAAGAAATGAATGTCGACAGGGAAGGATACCGGGTTGTCGCAAATTGCAACAGCGCTGCGCTTCAATCTGTTTTTCACATTCATTTCCACCTGTTAGGCGGCAGGGTAATGGGCTGGCCCCCCGGATAAGCTTGTATTAAATTTATAAAGAGGTATATGGAATGCTGCAAGTTGACGTAAGGGACAATGAATCGGTTGATTCGGCACTGAAAAGATTCAAGAAGGAAGTCGAAAAGGACGGAATTCTTACAGAAGAGAAAAAACATCGCTTTTATGAAAAGCCGTCAGAATCAAGAAAGAAAAAAATATCAACGGTCCAGCGCAAGATAGAAAAAAAGATCAGAAAAATGCGCCTTATGAGCCGTTATATCTGACGGAAAACCTTATGGGAATTTTTAACGATATTGAAAAAAAATACATAGAAGCACGGAAAAGCCGGGATAAATTCCTGACCGGCGTTCTTTCAATGCTTATCTCCGAACTTAAATACGAGATTATCAATAAAAAGAAAGAACTTGATGACGGAGATGTTTTTGCCTTTATTCAAAAAACTATAAAGCAGAAAAAGGATGTCATGCAGGAATTTATAGCCGGCAACAGAACCGATCTGTCCGATAAAGAAAAGAGCGAAATTGAGTTCCTGTCAACGCTCCTGCCTCCTCCCCTGACCGAAAACGAACTCTCGGAAATAACGCGCAGCGTAATAATCGAAACGGGAGCTAAAGGCCCCGGCGATATGGGAAAAGTCATGAAGGAAGTAATGGCAAAAGTGAAAGGAAGAGCGGACGGCAGCATGGTCAAAAATGCGGTGTCTCTGGAGCTCTCTAAAATCTGAAAGTCAAACCTTCAGCATTGAAACAACAAGGTCTTCACCGTTTTTCATCTTTAACTTGAATGTCTTTTCCGGATAAAATTTATTTTTCAGATTTTCAATCATTCCTGAAGCAACCAGCATTTTTGCATCTATATTTTCTGCCGCAAGTGAAATCTTTTCGGACATTTCCACGCCGCTCCCTACAACGGAATATTCCTTTAGTCCGCGCCCTTTCGTATTATAAGCGCCTACGATTACACTGCCGCTATACAGCCCCGAATGAATGGAAACTTCACCCCCCTCGTTTTCAATTATCCTTTCCATATCGCCGATAGTTTTCTGGGTTGCTTCTATCGAGTTATATTTTTCATGTTCATAATAATATGGAACGCCGTACACTATGACAGCCTTGTTGAGCTGGAAAAAAGGGTATGCTTCATATTCATCCGCATATTCACCCATCATTACAAAAACCGAATTTATTAATTTCACATACCTTTCAGGAGCCGTTTCCGGCAGGGAAATACTGAATCTGATTGTGGCTATTGCCGCCATCTTTTCTTCCCCCTCCTGCTTCAAACCGCTCTTGGTTATTTCATTCCTGATATTTTTTGAGATATAATCATTGAGAAGGGTGATATCCCCCTTTTCTTTTATCAGCCTGTCCTGGAATTCCCGTATTCCCGTTTCTATATATCCGTATTCGTTCGGATCGTCAACCGGTACGGTTTTCATGTTTGAAACGATAGAGAGTTTTTCTATCATTCTGTATATGCTTTTGGCTTTTATCTCCTTGTAATAAAGAAAGAGGAAAATCAAGAAACCGTTTATGATCATAATCGAAACAAACATAATAATATCCGCCCTGGATATGCCGATGACGGAATTTAAACTTGATACATCCAGAAGTTTAAGCCTGATCTGATACAAATATTTATATATCATATATCCGGCAGGTTCAAAAAAAGCTATTAATGTAAAGAGCAATAACGGGAAAATGCTTGCGCTTTTTATTTTTACGCTTCTTTTTTTAATAATTAATCCGAAAAGCATGGAGTGCAGGTAATAATAGATTGCATGGAGGGGTATTAAAACCGTAAAAGTCTGGAGCAGGTTTAAAAGATCATTTTCCAGGCTGTACAGATAGCTGACCGACAGGCCGAGTATGATAATTTCCATGGAAAGTGTTATTATGGGAGTGTACTGGAATATTATTCCTGCCTGCAGATACTGGCCCGTTTTATTTTTCCTTCCCCTGCTGAACAGCTGGAAAGCAACGAACAATAACTGGAAAAAAGATAAAAACAGGTAAAAATATAATGTTACTATATCAAAACGCATTTTATAGTACTGCACTGCGAAATATGCTGTACCTAAAATTAATGCCTTGTATGCAATAAAAATAATCAGGCTGACAAGAGTCGACATAATGGGTCCTCCGTTTTTACCGGTTCCAATATTTATGACACGCAGTTATTTTTCGGTAAAGAGACCTTATAAATTGAGAAATAACGATGCCGGAGATAAAAAATAGCATTTTAAAACAGGATTATTTATAATGGGTAGCGAGGATTTTTCATGCGCCAGAACAGGATAGGAATCATTTTCTTTATCTTTATTCTTTTTTTTATCCTGCTCCAGATCAGGATCGTTGTCATTTCATTATTTCCTGATTCCAGGTTAAAAAATATCCAGGCGGCGGTTACTGTAAGGGGTTCAATATTCGACAGGAGAGACAGGGAACTTGCAGCGACTTCGACATTTTATTCCGTTTATATGCGGCCTAAACTGATGGATGGAAACTACAAACGTAATCTGTACGCCATGCTCTCGAAAAATTATTTCGAGACAAACGAATTGTCGGGGCTATTCTCCGATAAAACGTTTGCCTGGATAAAAAGAAAGATGCCGCTTAGAGAAAGCGGCCCTGTCCGGGATCTTATTTCAGAACTTAAAAAAAGCAATCTCTTACAGAAGGATGAACTCGGTGTTATTACCGAACAGGGGAGATTTTATCCGTATTATTCGACGGCCCATGCCGTAGGCGTCGTAGGAATAGATAATACGGGACTTTCCGGACTCGAGCTCTCTATGAATAACGATTTGGCAAAAGGATATTCAGTCAATACTACCATCGATGCCGAAATATCGGGAATTGCATACGAAGAACTTAAAAAGGGCGTCATTGACAGCAAGGCTGAATTCGGCAGCGTAATTATCATTGACAACAGTTCAATGGAAATACTTGCAATGGTAAATTATCCATCGTATGATCCCAACGATATTAAAAGCATTACTTCATATAACCTTCAGTCCAGGGCGAATTCAAGCATTTTCGAACCCGGGTCGGTAATGAAGCAGTTTAGTGCCGCATTTGCTCTCGAAAATAAATTTGCCGCTCCCGGTTATCCTGTTTATGAATGCACAGGCGAGGCTTCGGTTGAGGATCATAATTTTACATGCCCGACAGCACATGGGAAGGTGGACCTGTCGACAATCATACAGAAATCATGCAATGTGGGAATGGTCCAGGTTGCCGACAGGTTCAGGAAAAAAGATTTTTATTCCTTTCTTCTTAAATTCGGATTCGGTGCGCCGGTCCCGCTCCCATTATTAGAAAATTCAAGCGGAATCCTCAGAAGTCCTGAAAAGTGGTCGATCCTTTCAAAATACATGATATCGATAGGACAGGAAATCGGCGTCAATGCGCTGCAGCTGTCCATAGCCAGCGCTGTAATAGCCGACGGCGGGGTTTACAGAACACCTGTTTTAATCAGAAGCATTATCGACGATAAGGGCAACGATATCTATAAACCCGATATGAAACAATATCCTGTCATATCTCCTGAAACCAGCTCAAGCCTTTTAAAAATGATGGAAAAAGTCGTCGGAGAAAACGGTACGGCAATTTCCGCTCAAATCGAAGGAATTAAAATAGCGGGGAAAACCGGGACAGGCCAGATAGCAAAGGAAAAGTCCGCCGGCTATTACCAGGATCTGTTTAATGCCGTTTTTGTAGGTTATGTTCCTTCAGTAAAACCGAAATATACATTCCTGGTCGTAATAAACCGGCCCCATGGCGATAATCATACCGGAGGCCTGGTCGCGGCTCCGGTTTTTGCCAGTATAATGCGCCGCATAATAACCTCTACATCGTATTTTCCCAATGATTAGAGGGGATAAAAGAATGGCGGATTCTTTTTTTATTGAACCGTTAACAACTTCAGAAGGCATAATAAACGCAAAAATTCATGCAAAGGACCATGTAATTACCCTGCATTCTTCACAGCCCTTAAGGGAAGCTCAAAAAGCAGTATCGAAGTTCAACCCTGCCCTTCCATGGGTCCTTTTAGCAGGCTTCGGCCTTGGGTATACCGTAGAATATATCCTTAATAACACATCATTTTCTGTCATCGTCTTTGAACCTGACAGTCCCATATTCGAATTAGCCTCACAAATCGGCAGGGTAAAAAGCATATTAAAAGATAAAAGAGTAACTCTCATCAGGAACGATATATCTGCAATAACGGATTTCCTTGAGAACAATTTAATAAGGGAACTCAATTTTTATATAAACCGCCCCTATATCAGCCTTTTCCCAGAAACATTTTCGTCCCTTGACGGTATAATTGCGGCTTACCTTTCTAAAAAACAGATTAATAAATCAACATTAAAAAGGTTTCAAAAGGTCTGGGTTAAAAATATCATTAAAAACTCCTCTTTTTATTTTAAGCTGCCCGGTATCCTGGATATAAAGCATAATTTTGAAAAAAAGCCGGCTGTAATAGTCGGGGCAGGACCATCCCTTTCATTAAATATCGGGGTGCTCGAAAAGTACAGGGATATTCCCGTAATAATTACAACCGATACAGCATATGCAAATCTTATTGAGCATGACATACAACCCGATTTTATTGTCAGCGTAGATCCCCAGGATAAAAATTCTCAATATCTTTTATATGCTTCCCGAAAAGATGCAGCCCTTGTTATAGATGCATCAGCCTCTATCCAGAGCTTCATTAAATACAATCCCGAAAAAATAGTCCTTTTCGATTCATGCTTTCCTTGTTATGAAGAATTGAAAAGGTTCTGGGGGGATAAGGGGACTCTCCTGTGCGGAGGTTCCGTCTCGACCACGGCTTTCGACCTTGCAAGGTTTTTAAAATGCGATCCGATAATTTTTATAGGTCAGGATCTCTCTTATCCGAAAAAACAAACCCATATTAAGGGAAGCATACTGGAAGAATTCCTTTATCATAAAATAAACAGGTTCCATACTTTCGAGAGCTATAACTCCGGAACGCTTATATTATCCGACAGAATTGAAATTGACGGCTGGAACGGAGAAAAGGTCCCGACCGACAGAAAATTTCTAACATTTCTGGAATGGTTTAAAAACGAATTCAAAATTACGAATGCCAGGATCATCAATTCAACACAGGGAGGCGCGATAATTAAAGGTGCAGATCACATGCCGCTCGAAGACGCCTTAAAGCCTTTTTTAACCGGCATTCCGTTTGAAAAAAGTTTATCTTACTCGCCTGAAAACAGGATTGCCGATGAGAAGGGTTTTAAAGAATTACTTAGCGATATCGAGTTAAAAATTGAAAATATACTGGCTTATGCAGGAAGGGCCCTTTCATCTTCGATCACAGCAATCCAAAAAATCAGGAATAATGAAGGGATTGAAAAGGAATTAAAAATTATGTCCCTGTTCGATGATATCTTCCGGAAATCCATACATGACAGTCCTCTTTTAGCCCGTTTAGTCGAATTTACAATGCAGGAATCCATCGACATGGTGTCCCGGACCGGCGGAGAACACGAAAACCTTGAAATTCTCAACGTCTGGCAATCTTTCTATGAAGAAGCCTCCGATGGTCTTTCCTATCTATTCCGTATTATTAAAAAAAGACTGGGCACATAAAAAAGGGGCTGTCCCAAAAGGACAGCCCCGGTAATTTTTTTACAGAGATTCGATTCTATTTATTTGTGTTAGTAGAGGTTGTCGGAGTTGTGGTCGTAGTAGTTGTCTTAGGCGCATTCTGCTGACCTGCGAGCTGCTGTCTCTTTTCTTCCTGTCTCATCAGATAGATCTTTTCACCGATATTCCTCAAATCGATCACTCTCTTTTTCAACCTTTCGGCGGCAAGAATGCCCCAGGCGGCTTCATCGTCTATATCCAGTTCTTCACGGATGATCGCCCTGTCGTATTCGACTTCAACATCCTTAAAATAAATTACAAAATCCCCGCCATTTTCAATCTCAGGCTTGTAAACGACATAAGAATCGAAGGCTACATAAGGATAGCTTCTCGGATAAAGTGCTATTCTCTGCAGTACCCTGTCCTGGATTGATTCGGTATAGTCGGGATTTGTCCACACCAGCTTTCTCCAGCCGTCATAAAATACAGATCCCATATAATAATCCTGAATTTCATCGTTCCTGTCGCGCATGCGCACTCCGACCTGCATCTGGTAGTTAAGACCATATACCCAGGAAGATACGGACTTGATCTGGCCTACATTCATCAGAATGCCCATTGTAAGGGTGTTTTCTTCCCCGTTTGCGGTTACATTGACATCGGAACCGTCATCGTAATATGGATAAAACTGAAAAGGAGGCATTATGATCGCCCATGATAGGAACCTGCCTTCAATAAAGTGTATTCTTGCGCCGAGAACATCTCCGAATTTCTTGCTGGGAACTTTCATAGTATAGGACAGGACATTATTCCTTACAGTATTCGCAGAAGAGGCAAGCTGGACCTTCCATTTGTCGATTGCCCAGTCGGATCCTGAAAATTCGACCTGGGGATATCCGAACTGAGAGAGGTCAACGGTTTTTCCCTTTAAAACCATATTGGAATGAATGGTCTGATCCTTTGCGGCAACTGTTGCGATATTAGACTCATATGTGTTAAAGTCAATCAGCAATTTCTTAACAGCAGAGAAAGTAACTGAACTCATCATTAAAAATAAGCCCGTAAATAACCACACAACTCCTTTCTTCATATATCCACTCCTTTAAAAAATAATTCTTCAAACTGTCAATTATTTTATTACTAATTTTAAATATGTCAATATTTATTTTATAAAACTAAAGCGTTTTACCGCAGGGCCGATAATCACCATAAGGGATTAATGCCCATTGAGTTATCATTAAGATCGGTAATAGATATTTAAAAGTTTAATAACGGGAAGCAATTATTTTTTATACCGCAGGGGAACGGCATACAAAAAGTTCCAGTTTCCAACCTTTTTCCTGAACGGCTGGTCATCGGAATATATAATAAGCTTGTCGGCCGTTGTTCCGGATTTTACTGTTTCAATAAGGCCTCTTAACAGCCATACGGAATTATCCTTGTTGGATTGAACAAATCCGGAAAATTCACTGTTGAAATTAATCACTATTGTCTTTGTTTTCCAGTTCGTGACCAGCCATACATTTTTAATCTGGATTTTATCGCCGGCAGGCAGTTTTAATTCATATTTCTCCGGCCCGAGCATATATTCCCTTATTATTTTTTCCTCAGTGCTTTCACCCGGCATTCCTTGAATTTCTATGGTCCTGTGCTCGGATCTCAAAGCCTTTAAATCCTTGTCAGGATAATAAAAATCGTATGCTTTTATTTTTCCTGTCAGGAACGGTATTAAAACCGCTATAATGATAATAAATACGGCAATTAAAACAAACCGCCAGTTCTTGATCAAATTCATTTTTTAAAACCCCTTGTATTGTTATATTTTTCTATAAAGGACAATATCCCCTTCTCTATGCCATGTGCGATCTTTTTTTGATACTCCCTGTTAATCAGATTTTTTCCTTCGGCTGAATTCGATAAATAACCGATTTCCACCAGTATCGACGGAACGCTGTTATACCTCAGTACATAGAAATTAGCCTTTTTATCACTTTTTACATTCTGCCCGGTACCCTGGTTCAAATGATAGCCGATTTCCCCGGAAAGCCTTTCGGACAGCCTCCTTACAGCATCTTTCAGGAGATCGGCAATAATAAAATACAAGCCCTCGGTTTTCTCAACATCGTTTTTCGAAAAACCTGCATTTTCCACAGTTTCAACGGACAATGCCTCGCTGTCTGTCGCTCTGTCCGATAGCGAATATACTTCAACTCCCCTCACATTTTTATTAAGGGAAATATTTCCATGTATACTTATAAAAACAGGTTTTTTACCTTTTTTTATAATCTCTTTTGTGGTTTCCGTTCTATCCTTAAGGGTAACGAAAACATCGGCATTCCTTGTAAATTCGACCTGTAAACTGCTCTCTTTTCTAAGGTATCCGCTAATAATTTTAGCTACCGATAATACTATTTCCTTTTCTTTTATACCATCGATGCCTATTCCTCCGGGGTCCTTGCCGCCATGACCCGGATCTATAATAACCGTATCTATCGGAATAAAACCCTTTTCCTGTTCGGGTATATTATAGTTCGACTTAACGGACTGGTCACTTTTTTCATTAGTTGCGGCAGCAGGAAAGCTGCCGGCTGCATTAGTTATAATAGAAGCATTCGACAACTGCGTCTGGCTGAATATTTGAGAAAGTTTCAGACAATATTCATCGGGAAGTTCAATTTCACCCTTTTTGTCGATAATGGGTGTACGATCCATGTAATGAATATTTCCGCCTGAAACTATATAGGGCAGAGTCAAATATATTCTCGCATTCCTGCCCTGTTTTGTAATATCGATGTATCCGCGATTAATGTTGTATAGCGCTTCACATTTGAATTTATCGCAGAAACTGGAGACGGGCGTGTCCGCGCGCAGCCAGGCCGGTATAACAAAGTAAAACGCTCCAAAAAGGAGCGCTGCTATAAAAAGCTTTTTAATTGCCATAGGTAGTACAACCCTTTCAGGGTCAGCCTTCTATCGATCATTTCGACGGCTTTCGACGCCGGTTTTATCAGTTTCGATAAGCCTCCCGTTGCCACTACTTTGTAATGTTTCCAATTCATATCATGCACTATTCTCCCGGCAAGCTCATCGACCATTGCCCCGGCTCCGTTTATCACGCCCGACCGTATGCCGTCCGCCGTGTTTTTAGCAATAAGCCTTGACGGCTGTTCAATATCGATATGAGGAAGTTTAGAAGCCTTTTCTTCAAGAGCGCGGAGGCTCGTCAAAATTCCTGTCATAATGAGCCCCCCCTCATAATAACGGCCCTGATCGATCACATCGAATGTCGTGGCGGTGCCGAAATCGACAATTATAAGATTTTCACCGGGGAACAGCCTGCAGCCTGCATATGCGTTGACAAGCCTGTCGGCGCCTATTTCGTCCGGAAAATCATAATGGACAATCAGCGGTATGTCCTTAATGCCTATGAAATGCGGAACTGCACTGAAATATTTATCGAACATGTGTGTAAATACATAATCGAGCTCCGGAACAACGCTGGATATGATAACATTATTATTAAAGTCATTCTCTTCAACACCCCAGATCTTTAAAAGGTTAATAAACCCTATGGCAAGTTCATCTGCGGTCATTTCTTTGATCGTACGGATATTCCCATAATAGAGAGGTCCGGAGGGTCCATCCGGATTTTCCCTGCCGCTTATAAATAATCCGAAAGTAATATTTGTGTTCCCGATGTCTATTGTTACAACCATTCTATAACCTCTTTAAAATTCATCCTTCAGGGATCTCGACATGAGGTTCCTTAGGGCTTCGGCAGGAGTTATATTCCCTTCGATAATATCATTAACGGCATGAGACACCGGCATCTCAATATCAAGGTCTTTTTCCATCCGCACGACCGTTTTGACTGTTTCAACGCCTTCAGCGACCATTTTCATCGAAGATATGATATTATTTATCTTTATCCCCCTGGATAATTCTTCGCCCACCCTTCCATTACGGCTGAAACGGCTCTGGCATGTAACAATAAGATCCCCTATCCCGGCAAGCCCGTTAAAGGTCTCCGCATTAGCGCCTAATCTCACGCCAAGCCTCTTCATTTCAGCAAGACCCCTTGTAATTAAAGCGGCCATCGTATTGTCGCCAAGTTCAAGGCCTCTCAATATCCCTGCCGCAATTGCAATGACGTTTTTGACTGCCGCCGCTGTCTCGACGCCAAGCATGTCCGGATTGCGGTAGAGCCTGAAATTATCGGTTGAGAGAGCTTCCTGGATTATTCCTGACGCTTTATCCGTATTCGAAGCGGCAACAATGCTTGTCGGAATTCCGCGTGCAACTTCTTCAGCATGGGAAGGTCCTGAAATAACAACGATTTCCCTGTTATGCGGCAATTCTTCATTAAGAACCCGGCTCATTCTTTTCCCGGAAGGAAATTCAAATCCCTTAACCGCGCTTACCAGAATGTTGCCCGGATCGATAAGTCCGGCAAATCTTACGGCTGTATCCCTCAAATATTTTGAAGGAACGGCAAAAATAAGGATATCGGCCTGTACAGCCGCTTTTACATCAGTAATTATTTTTATTTCAGCCGGTATGCTGATTCCCGGCAGGTAATCGGGATTTTCCCTTTTTTCAATGATCGGACGGGCTTCCTCGTCGCTGTATACCCACAAATTCACTTTATTTTTTTTCGAAGCAATTATTGACAGGGCTGTTCCCCATCCTCCGGCTCCGATTATCGATACATTCATATTACCCCGCATGTTTAATATTGGATATAAACTTCATATTACATAACAGATAATGTTCCGTCGTCTGAAATGAAAAGAGCATTATTGGCAATATCGGTCTTTGAAAGCTCCGATATTATTTTAATGACTGTTTTCCCAGTGTCATAATAAGGAATTCCCCTGTACGGCCCGTCGCTGCATAATACGAGAGGAGTGATCCTGCCTCTCACAAAATCTCCTTTCGAGTCAAGGCAGGCATTCAATATCAGGCTGTACTTCATATAACCGTCCATGCTGAACATGCCGTAGGTTACAAAATTTCCCAGTGAATAAGCTATGAGTTTATTTTTATATATCTCCATCGCACGGGGGACATGGGGTCCCGATCCGAGGACTATCGAAGCTCCGTTATCGATTGCAAGATGTGAAAATCTGACCATGTCGCCCCTCTGTTCGGGTCCTAAATATTCCATCCTGTCGCTTACATGAGTATAATTTACACCTTCTGCACCCCCATGGACTTCAACAATAACTATATCGCTGGTAAGCGATACCTCCCTTATGAAAGGTATGAACTCATCCTCTTTTAAGATATTATTCGCAAAATCGAACCATGCAAATCCGATTACTGCGATTTTCCTTCCCCTGATATTAAGGGACAGGACTTCGTTCTTAAGTCCTGTATATTTTATCCCGTAAGAATCAAGGAATTTCCTTGTATCCAGGAACCCCCTTTCACCGAAATCCATTGCATGATTATTCGCCTGATTTACTACGCTTATATGCGCCTGGTTCAGATATTTGAGATACTCCGGCGGCATCCTGAAAGCAAAAGTCCGGCCTCTCTTTTCATCCTTATAAGTTTTTGTATAATAAGTCGCTGCCCCCTCCAGGTTGGCGAGGACAATATCCGGGTTGCCGTTTGTCAGATACCCTTCAACGAATTGAAAAGAGGATTTCCCATCCTCAGGAGGAAGAATCCTGCATGGATAAAGCGTACCTATCATAGTATCTCCGACGGCGTTGATTACAATCCCGTCGTCGGCGTACAAACCGGCCGCAAATATTAAAAATAGAAAGCATATAAATTTCATTATTATTCCAAATTCAGGACTTCAGTTCATTCCTTAAAATTTCATTGACCGATTTAGGATTTGCGCTTCCCTTCGTAGCTTTCATTATTTCGCCTACAAAAAAACTTATGACCTTCTCATTTCCGTCTTTATATTTTTTTACTTCGGAAGGGTATTTATTTAAAATTTCTGCAACGATTTTTTCGATTTCCCCGGTGTCCGACATTTGTTTATAGCCGTCTTTTTCAATTATTGCAGAGGGCGTTTTCCCGGTTTCAACCATCTTGCCGTATATCTCTTTAGCCATTTTCCCGCTTATGCTCCCGTCTTCGATCAGCGAGAGGAGTTCGCCTGAAGATTCAGGAGGCACCTTTTTGCTGAAATCAGGGAACGATATTTTCATCGAATTGATATATGCATTTGTTTCACTTAATATCCAATTCACTGCTTTTTTAGGGCCGGCTTTTGTTTTACCCGCGGTTTCTTCGAAATAATCGGCAAGCTCCCGGTCATCCGTCAGTGTTTCCGCCTCCTGCATTCCCAGCCCGTATTCATGTATAAACCTGAGCTTCCTCTGCCTGGGCAATTCCGGGATCGATTTTTTGATCTTTTCGATTTCATCAGGTCCTATCCTGACCGGAGGGAGGTCCGGTTCGGGAAAATACCTGTAATCGTTTGCCTCTTCTTTGCTTCTCATCGGAAATGTTTTATTGACGGCGGCGTCGTATAACATCGTTTCCTGGACTATCGCTTTACCCTCGCCGAGCAGTCCTTTCTGCCTTTCTATTTCATAGTCAATGGCGTGCCTGACTCCGTTAAATGAATTCATGTTTTTTATTTCCACCTTCGTTCCGAATTTTTGTTCCCCTTCCGGGCGCAGGCTCACATTTGCATCGCAACGCAGGCTCCCCTCTTCCATATTTACATCGCTGACCCCGATATATTTCATCACGTTCCTCAGTTCTTTCAGGTAATAATAAGCTTCTTCGCTCGAACGTATGTCCGGTTCCGAAACTATTTCTAAGAGCGGCACTCCGGCCCTGTTCAGATCAACATAACTATAGCTTTTACCTTCGCCATGTATAAGCTTGCCTGCATCTTCCTCCATGTGGGCCCTTGTAATGCCTATCTTTTTTATCCGGCCTCCAGGCAGGTCTATTTCAAGGCTCCCCTTTACAGCAATCGGAAAATCGAATTGCGATATCTGATAACCTTTGGGAAGATCCGGGTAAAAATAGTTTTTCCTGTCGAATTTTGAAGATCCGGGTATTTCACAGTCAAGGGCAAGGCCCGCCTTTATCGCTTTTCCGAGGGCTTCGCCGTTCAATACGGGAAGCACTCCGGGCTGCCCCATGCAGACAGGACAGACATGGGTATTTGGGGGAGTGCCGAACTCTGTCGAACATGAACAGAATATTTTTGTTTTCGTGTTAAGCTGGACATGAACCTCAAGTCCGATAACAGGCTCGTATCCCATCTTTTCCTCCCATCCCTGATTCAGGCAGGAAACATTGTATATCGGTGTCAGTCGAAAGTCAACAGTCGACAGTCGGCAGACTCAGTCGACAGTCGATAGTCAAGAGTGTCGGCAGTCAAGAGTATCGAGTAACCGGTAACCGTATACTCGTTACTTCTTTACAGGCATCCATTTTTGTTATATAATATCAACTTATTTGCGGGCACTTCCAATAACCTCGCACTTAGCTCGGCAAAGTAGTGCCCACAGGGCGGAATTATTGGTTTCTGCAATCTGTACTTTTTTAAAAAGCCACTTTTTAGCCCTTAGGTCCTTAGGGACCTTCAGGGCCCTAAGGGAACCACCCTTGCCTTAAACTGCTTAATAGCGGAGGAATTTATGCCTGAGGTCGGTATAGCTCTTGTAGGCTTCGGCACTATCGGCAGCGGAGTCGTTAAAATCCTGCATGACGACTGCAAATCGATATTTTTGAAAAGCGGCGTCGAAATAAAACTAAAATATATTATCGATACCGACTGGACCGCCGACAGACATGTCGATACAGGAAATGCAAAAAAATCGACAGATTACAGGGAAGCCCTTTCCGATAAGGAAGTGGATATTGTCATAGAACTCGTAGGAGGAACAGGCTTCAGTTACTCCCTGATTAAAGAATCTCTTGAAAGAGGTAAAAACGTCGTTACAGCCAATAAGGCTCTTCTTGCCGAAAAGGGCACAGATCTGTTCAGGCTGGCTGCAAAAACCGGAAGGTCTATCGGATTCGAAGCCAGCGTCTGCGGAGGCATTCCTGTCATAAGGACAGTCAGCGACGCCCTGGTAGGAGACAATATCAGGTCAATTTATGGAATTGTCAACGGAACAACAAATTATATCCTCACCAGAATGTACGAAGAAAACCTCAGTTTTTCAACAGCGCTCAAGCAGGCTCAGCGCCTCGGCTTCGCAGAAGCCGACCCGTCCCTCGATATCAGGGGAATAGATGCCGCCCATAAGATTTCCATACTTGCGGAACTCGCATATAATACGCCTGTTAATTTCGGGAATGTTTACGTGGAAGGTATTGAAAACATCCAGCTGCAGGATATTAAAGATGCCGCCGAACTCGGATATGTCCTCAAGCTGCTGGCTATTGCAAAACTGGATCCGGACGGGACAGTCGAAGTGCGGGTCAATCCCACCCTGGTCCCGATGAAAAACCAGTTGTCTTTTGTAAGGAACGAATTTAATGCGGTTCTTATTGAAAGCGCATACCTGGGAAACTCGATGTATTACGGAAGGGGAGCGGGTTCGCTGCCGACAGCCACAGCAGTTATAGCCGATATTGTCGACATAGCAAAATCGATTCAAAATCCGCTGACAACAATGAAATATCATGCCGGCAACAGCTACAGGCAGAAAAGCATAGGAGATATCGAGACAAGGTATTACGTGAGGTTCAGCGCACTCGACAAGCCGGGAGTCTTAAGCAGGATATCGGGGATATTCGGAGCCAATAATATAAGTATAGCTTCGGTCATTCAGAAGGAAAGGAGCAAAACCGATTATGTCCCTATTATTATGACCACTCACAGCGCATTCGAAAAGGATATTATCAATGCATTCGACCAGATAGAAAAGCTGGATTTTACCAGGCAGCGCGGAGTCCTGCTCAGGATTATGGAATAATCAGGAAACTTCAGTTGAAGGAGAATCGGAAGCAGGAGCTTCTTTAGACTGCTTTTCCGATTTTTCACTCTTTTTCCCGGAAGTTGACTTTGAAGCCGGCTTTGAAGTTGTTTTTCTGCCTGTTTTTGAGGTTTTTTTAACAGGAGCGTTTTCTTCTGAAGCCTGCACAGGGGCAGTCTCGGCCGAGGGCGGCGATTTGGTCAATGATTCTTCAACCAGTTCGATTATAGCCATTTCAGATCCGTCCGAAGTACGCTGACCGAGCTTGTAAATCCTTGTATAGCCGCCGTTCCTGTTTTTATATCTGGCTGCTATATCTTCGAACAGTTTCTTCAAGACGCTCCGGTCCCTTATGTTTTGATATACGATCCTCTTTGCCGTTATAGTATCGTTTTTCGCTTTGGTGATTAATTTTTCTGCATACGGCCTAAGGGCTTTGGCTTTCTCTACTGTCGTTTTAATATTTTCATATTTGAACAGCGATGACGCCAGATTCCTTAAAAGGGCCTTTCTATGCGAAGTGTTCCTGCTGAGTTTAGCAACTTTATCGCCATGCCTCATTTTTTATTCTCCTTCCTCGAATTCTTCCATCTCACTTGCGCTTTCAATATCGTGATTCTCTTCCGGATTTTCTTCCAGACTAAGACCGTAAATCTGCAGTTTTTCAGATATTTCAGTGAATGATTTTTTCCCGAAATTCTTTATCTTCATCAGTGAATTTTTGTCGTAATTCAGAAGATCGCCTATCGTGTTGATATTGGAGCTTTTCAGGCAGTTAAATGAACGGACCGATAGGTCCAGTTCTGTAATAGGCTTATTGAGTATGTCATTTGCAGCCGATGTTTCGGCAATTTCACCGGCTTCGCCTTCCTCTTCCTCAGGTTCAAACTCGGTAAGGAGAGAAAAATATTTCTTTAAAATCGAAGCGGCTTTGGAAACGGAGTCAAGCGGGGCCATAGCTCCCGATGTCCATACTTCCATCACTATCTTTTCGCAGTCGGTCTTTTCCCCGACACGGAAATCCTCGATAATGTAATTTACCCTGACAACCGGTGAAAATATGGAGTCTACAGGAATTACGGAAATAACTGAA
This sequence comes from uncultured Spirochaetota bacterium, assembly GCA_963796325.1. Taxonomy (GTDB): domain Bacteria; phylum Spirochaetota; class Brevinematia; order Brevinematales; family JAOACQ01; genus CAVYGN01. The sequence goes on along the minus strand of CAWCLF010000004.1, from coordinate 138,624 downwards.
TTGGAATCAAAAAGGTCTTCCGCAGACCGGTAACCCCTGCCATATTCGATCTGGACATCCATAGACAGATCGGCTTCTGAGTTAAGTGTAGCTATTTTCAGATCGGAATTAATTATTTCAACAGTCGGATCGACTGCAAAATCCTTGGCGGTAAGTTCCCCTTTCCCCGATTTAGTAACCCTTATTATCTTCTTTTCGCTGCCGTCATTGAGAAGTATCCTTATTTTTTTAATGGCAAGTATAATGTCTGTCAAATCCTCTTTTACGCCTTTGATCGGTTCGAATTCATGATTGATGCCTTCAAACTTGATTGAAGTAATAGCATAACCGGGTATTGAGCTCAAGAGCACCCTTCTCAAGGAATTTGCTATTGTAACACCGACGCCCTTCTCAAACGGATAAATTACAAATTTTCCGTAAAAAGGCGTATAGGTAAACTTTTCGTATTTTATCTCATAAGGAAGCATTATGTCTTTTAATAAACCTTTTTGAGACATTTCATTCCTCCATAACTTTTAAAAGAGATCAATTATTTAGAATAAAGCTCTACAATGAGCTGTTCTTTAATATCTATTTCAGGGTTAATTTCCAGTCTCGTGGGAATTGAAACGACCTTTAGCGTTAAATTTTTGCCGTCGATTTCAAGCCATGGAGGTAAAACCTTGTTCTGCGAAGATTCCAGCGCCTTTACAACCAGATCCATATTTTTAGATTTCTCATCCAGAGCAACCAATTCCCCGGGATTAACAATGTAGGATGGTATATCAAGTTTTACCCCGTTAACCATCACATGCCCATGAATGATCAGCTGCCTTGCGGATTTTTTCGACGGAGCGAAACCGGCTTTATGTATAAGACTGTCCAGTCTCCTTTCAAGAAGCTGAAGCAGCATTTCACCGGTCACGCCCTTCTGTTCGGTCGCCATTTCAAAATATCTCCTGAACTGTCTTTCGAACAGTCCGTAATATCTTTTCACCTTCTGCTTTTCACGAAGCTGTGTGGCATATTCTGTGGGCTTTTTTTTGAATTTCGAGACTTTCCCCGGGGCGCTCGATTTTTTGTTGAGAGTGCAGTTTTGAGAGTAACATTTATCACCCTTCAAAAAGAGTCTCAAGCCTTCCCTCCGGCAGAGCCGGCATGACGGGCCAATATATCTTCCCATATTTTATATCCTCTCTTATACTCTTCTCTTTTTCCTGGGTCTGCAGCCATTATGCGGTATGGGAGTAATATCCCTCATCGTCTTGATCTTCAAACCGGCTGCATCCAGCGCCCTTATAGCGGATTCCCTGCCGGGTCCCGGCCCTTTAAGTCTGATGTGCAGATACTGCACGCCATGGAATTTTGCCTGTTCAACGGCCTTTTCAGCGGCAAGCTGTGCCGCATAAGGAGTCCCTTTTTTAGTCCCTTTGAACCCGACGCTTCCGGAACTGGCCCATGAAACTGAATTCCCGTTCAAATCAGTAATATTGATGATTGTATTATTGAAGGTAGCCCTGATATTGGCAATACCCTCCAGAATACTTTTCTTTTCCTTTTTTTTCTTTGCTGCAGGCGCTGCCTTCTTTGCCATTAACCTTAACCTCCGCTAAAAGTTATTTTTTAGTTCCTATCGTATTCTTGCGAGGCCCTTTGTGGGTTCTCGCGTTAGTTCTCGTCCTCTGGCCCCTTACAGGCAGGCCGATTTTATGCCTGTGTCCCCTGTAACAGCCGATATCGACAAGACGTTTTATATTCATTGCGACTTCTGTTCTTAAATCGCCTTCAACCTTGAAATGTTCTTCAATAACATCCCTTATTCTGGCCAATTCATCTTCAGTAAGGTCTTTTACCTTCTTAACGGGATCGATTTTCGCCATTTCGACGATTCTTGACGAATTATGTTTACCTATCCCGAATATATATGTCAAACCGATAAATACAGCTTTATGCCCAGGAACTTCTCTTCCCGCGATTCTAGCCATTTAACGCCTCCGATTTATTTTCTTTTGTCGCCCATTTGTCTCTGTTTATGCTTGGGGTTTTCACAGATTACCATAACAAGACCATGTCTTCTGATAATTCTGCATTTTTCGCACATCTTTTTTACCGATGATCTTACCTTCATGCTATTCTCCTATTTATATCTGTAAACAATTCTTCCTTTCGTTAAATCATACGGCGACATTTCCAGTGTGACTTTATCACCGGGTATGATTTTAATATAGTTCATCCTCATTTTTCCCGAGATATGAGCAAGTATCTGCTTCTTACTCTCCAGTTCAACTCTGAACATAGCATTGGGCAGCTGTTCCAATACTATCCCATCAAACCGTATAACATCTTCCTTGTCCATTAAGAGCGAATAACCTCCATAATTTTATTAAAAACTATATCAACTGTGTCATTCCCGTCAACAGAAAAGAGAATTTTCTTCTTCCTGTAATAATCAATCAGAGGCGCGGTTTCCTTTTCATAAACTTCCATCCTCTGCCTGACAGTATCGGCATTATCGTCGCTCCTGACGGAAAGTGCCGCTCCATCGTCGTCGCATTTATTTTCAGTCTCCGGAGGATTGAAAAATATATTATAAATCCTTCCGCATTTGGAACAAAACCTTCTTCCGGTAAGCCTCTTGTAAAGATCGTCCTTGTTTACATCTATAAGAACAACCCTGGATAAAGTCAAACCCCCGGCCTCATTGTCGAATATTTCCGCCTGGGATATGGTCCTCGGAAATCCGTCAAGAAGAAATCCGTTAAGAGCGTCCGGTAGTTTAATTCTATCGATCAGTATCCCTACTACGATCGAATCCGGGACCAGGAGGCCTTTATTCATAAATCCGAGAATTTCCTCTGTAGGGAACGACCCTTTATAAGTCCCTTTTACAATAGCCCTGAAAATATCACCGGTAGAAATATGGGGTATTTTCAACTCGGAACTTATCTTAAGGGATTGAGTGCCTTTTCCTGCTCCCGGAGGAGCTAACAGTGCAATATTTACCATTCGTCCCTGTCCTTATATTTTTTTAGAAGCGGTTCTTGTAATAAATCCGTCAAAATGATACATCATCAAATGACTCTCCACCTGCTTGAGAGTATCAAGCGAAACTCCGACCATGATCAAGAGCGATGTTCCTCCCATAAGATAACGCAGCGTGGAAGGGACATTGAATATTTGAGAGACAATCGAGGGAATAAGAGCAATTGTGCCCAGGAAAAGAGCGCCGGGAAGCGTGATCCTTCTCAGAGTAAAGGATATGAATTCCTCGGTCTTCTGCCCGGGCCTTACACCCGGAATGAAACCTCCCTGCTTCCTTAAATTCTCTGCTATATCATGCGGATTCAATTCAATTTCCATATAAAAATAAGCAAAAAACAGGATAAGAAGAAAATACGCGACATTATACCATAATTTATCCGGATGCATCTGCGAACCGATTATCTGAAATATTTTAAGCTTCGAACCGAGCCATTGCTCCATAGATGCCGGTATCATAAGCAAACTGGAAGCGAAAATAATTGGTATAACGCCTGTAGGATTTACCTTGAACGGCAGAAAAGATACCTGGCCGCCGTATGATCCGCCGGCTGCCGCCCTGTTGGCATATTGTATGGGTATTTTCCTCAAACCCTGTTCTTCATAAACTACAAGACCTATAACGACAAAAAATAATGCAAGTACGATCAGGAGGCTCATCGGATCCGTAGAACCTACATTGACGCCAGTAAACATCTGGAATAGAGCGTACGGAAGCCTGGCGACGATGCCTGCCATGATTATAAGGGAAACGCCGTTCCCTATACCCCTTTCAGTCAGCTGTTCACCCATCCACATCAATATCAGCGTCCCTGCGGTAACGGAAAGAGTAAAGACGATCGTAAAAGCCATATTGCCGATCATGAGGAATCCGCCCCTGACATTCTGCTGGATCAGCCCTCCCGCAAAGATAACCCCCTGGATCAGGGTAACAAGGACTGTTCCGTACCTTCCATACTGCTGGAATTTTTTACGCCCTTCCGGCCCTTCCTTGAGCATCCTGTCAACCGAAGGCACGACCGCTTTTAAGAGCTGCATTATAATCATTGAAGTAATGTACGGCATAACTCCGAGTGAAAATATGGAGGCGTTTTCCCTGGCGCCCCCTGTAAATAAATTGAAAAAATCCGCGATTCCGCCGCCGCCGCCGCCGCCCCTGGTAGACTCAAGCAATTTTATGATGTTGACGCCCGGCACGGTTATCTGAACTCCTAATCTGTAAACAACAAGAATCCCTATTGTAAAAAGTATCTTTTTCCTGAGTTCAGGAACTCTAAAGAGATTCGCGAATGCTTTAAGCATAACTTATATCCTTATTCGGTCTTTACTTTTTCTATCAAAACGGCCTTCCCGCCCAATTTTTCAATCTTTTCACGCCCGCTTTGTGAAAAAGCATGAACTGTTATTTTCAGATTTTTTACTTTTAATTCTCCGTTCCCAAGCAGCTTGACGGGTAAATTGTTGCTTTTGATCAATCCTTTACCTTTCAGCTCTTCTATCCCTACTTCGGACCCTTCGGCGAATATACCCAGCGATGAAACGTTCACTATATTGTATATTTTCCTGTTCATGTTCCTGAATCCTCTTTTAGGGATCCTCCTGTACAAAGGCATCTGGCCGCCTTCAAAATGAGCGGCAATGTTACCGCCCGATCTTGCCTTCTGGCCTTTGGCCCCTCTTCCGCTCTGTCCGCCCCTGCCGCTGCCGATTCCTCTTCCTCTTCTTCTCCTGTTTTTCAGGGCCCTTTTATCTCGTTTTATTTCAATAACTGACATAAATCCTCCACGAAGGAACTATCTATTAGTATCACCGAAAATTTCGTTAATGCTCTTACCCCTTCTCTGTGCAACTTCTCCTGCATCTATGAGATTATAAAGGGCGTTCAGCGTCGCTTTCACAAGGTTCACAGGATTCGTCGATCTTAACGATTTCGTCAGGACATCCTGGATCCCGGCCAGTTCCAGAACAGGCCGTACAGCGCCGCCTGCTATAACGCCGGTACCTTTGGATGCCGGTTTTAAGAATATAACGCCGCTTTTAAATTTGCCTTCGACTTCATGGGGAATAGTTGTGTTTTTCATTTTAATGGGCCGGGCTGCTTTAATTGCCTTATCTTTCGCTTTTTTTATCGAATCGGCCAATTCGTTCGCTTTACCGTAACCAAGGCCGACCATGCCTTTTCCGTTTCCTACTATCACAACCGCATTGAAACGGAATCTCTTTCCGCCTGTAGTAACTTTGGCGGCCCTTCTTACGCTTACGACCTTTTCACCCCATTCGCTCTGAGCGGCATTCTTGAAATTTTCCTTAGGTACCATCATGTTTCTCCAATTATCTTAAAATTTAATGCCCTCTGCCCGGCATGCTTCGGCAAGAGCCTTGATCCTGCCATGATATTTAAAACCGTTCCTATCGAAACAAACCGAATTTATCTTTCTTTCTTTAAGCCTGGCTCCGAGTTCTTTTCCAATCACTTTCGCGCTTTCGACATTTTTACCGAGCTTATTTTCTTTAAGGTCTTTGGATATCGATGAAAGCGACATGATCACCTTGCTGTTTAAATCGTCAATAACCTGCGCATAAAGGTATTTTCTCGACCTGTAAACAACAAGCCTCGGCCTGTCTTTGCTCTCGGTCAGGCTTCCCCTGCTCCTTCTTTTAGCTTTAAGAGCCCTTCTTTTCCTTTTTTTCAAAATATTTATCATACGATCCTCTTTAAGGTCTATTTTACTTGGCTGCCTTACCCTCTTTCAGTTTGACCCTTTCATTGAGATATCTTATACCTTTTCCCTTATATGGTTCAGGGGGACGTATATGCCTTAACTCAGCTGCAGTCTGGCCAACCTTCTGTTTATCGCAGCCGCTTATCAGAAGCTGCGAAGGGTTGTCAATTTTCAAATTGATGCCCGCAGGAATTTTATAGACAACCGGTTTTGAAAACCCTGCAATAATGACAAGTTCTTTTCCCTTGATTTCCCATTTGTAGCCCAGTCCCTGGATTGCAAGAGTCTTTGAAAATCCTTCCGTTACACCGATGATCATATTCCTGGCAAGACGGAAATACAGCCCCTGGTAAGCCCTGGCCGCATTAACAGGCCCCTTCCTGGTTATAAGGATCCCGTTGCCTTCCGATTTTATTTCTACAAATTCGGTATTGAATTCCTGCTCGAGCTTCCCCAGCTTTCCTTCAATAACAATTTTCCCGTTTGCTGCGTTTGCCTTTACACCGTCGGGAATGGGCAGCGGCTTTTTTGCTAATCTAGACATTTCAAACTCCTACCAAACATAACAGATGACTTCACCGCCGATTTTCAATGCGCGCGCCTCTTTATCAGTGATCACACCTTTCGATGTGGAAAGGATAGCTACCCCAAGATTGTTGAATACTTTAGGTATATTATCAGCATTAACATAAATTCTCCTGGACAGCTTCGATATCCTTTTCAATCCATTTAAAACCGGTTTACCGTTAAAAGTTTTCAGAAAAACGATGTATTTGAATTTAGAATCGGTCGAATCCTTATAATCGGAAATAAAACCTTCTTTTTTCAATACATTCAATATATTACCTACGATCCCCGATTTGGCAACTTCAACCCTTTCAACCCTCCTTGTAAGAGAGTTCCTTATCTTCGTCAATGAATTGGCAATAACATCCATAATAAACCTCGCTTTATAACTACCAGCTTGACTTTATTACGCCGGGGACAAGCCCCTGTGAGGCGTATTTTCTGAAGCAGAGCCTGCAAAGACCGAAATCGCGGATATAAGCCCGGGGCCTGCCGCAAAGTTTGCATCTATTATATTCTCTGACTTTGAATTTTTTCGGCTTCTGCCATTTTACCACTATCGATTTTTTAGCCATGTATTCCTCCGGGAAATTAACTTTTTTCTTTAAACGGAAAGCCCAGATGCTTTAACAGCTGATAGCTCTCATCGTCATTGGGCGCAGTTGTCACAATAGTAACGTCCATACCCCTTATTTTCGTAATTTTGTCGTAATCGATTTCAGGGAAAACCAGCTGTTCCTTTAAACCAATCGTATAATTTCCTCTTCCGTCGAAGCTTGACGAACTCAACCCTTTGAAGTCCCTGACCCTGGGAAGAGCTACCGAGATAAGCTTGTCCATAAAATCATACATCTTATTGCCTCTGAGGGTAACCCTTGCACCTATCGGCATACCTTCCCTCAGGTGGAAATTGGAAATGGATTTCCTGGCAATGGTCTTTACGGCTTTCTGCGCGGCAATCGTCGTCAATTCCTCGACCGCCGAGTCTACAACGGATTTATCCTGTGTGGCCTCGCCCATACCTATATTAAGAATGACTTTGACGACTTTGGGTATAGCCATCGGAGTCGTATACTTGTACAGATCGTTCAAAGCCTTCATTACATCTGTTTCATAAAATTTCTTTAAACGGGGCGTATATTTCGGACCGGCCTCTTTTTTCTGCGGCTGTTCCGTTTTCTTTTCCTGCTTCTCTGCCGCAGCCTTTTTTTCTGCAGGTTTTTGCTCTTTTGCGGCAGGTTTTTCAGCCGGTTTCTCTTCCGCTTTATCTTCTTTAACTACAGAAACAGCTTTTGCTTCCTTCTTTTCTTCATCCTTTGCCTTGTGCGGCTTGGGTTCCGGTTTTACTTCTGCCGCCGCGGTTACAGCTTCCTTCTTTTTAGCCTTAGCGGTTTCTGTGCCCGATTTTGCTTTAGTACCGCTTTTAGAAGCCGTTTTTTCCTTTTTTACTTCTGCCGCAGCAGTTTCTTCGGTCTTTTTTGCCGGCTTTGCGGCCTTTTTGGCTTTATCCTTGTTTTCAGCGTTTTCCGTAGCCATTACGAACCTCTCGTCTATTCAAATATATTTTTACATTTCTTGCAGACACGAGCCTTTTTCCCCTTTTTTTCAATGATGAAACTCGTCCTGGTCGCCTTATTGCATTTCGGGCAAAAAAGCATAACATTTGAAGAATTTACCGGCGCCTCTATTTCGATAAAGCCTCCGGCAGGATGCTTTTTGGGGTCTTTCTTCACAGATTTTTTTACAAGCGCAATGCCTTTAACCATCACGCCCTTTTTCGAAACCTGTATCACTTCACCCTTTTTTCCCTTGTCGCGCCCGGCGATGACGACAACCTGGTCCCCTTTCCTTATCTTTTCCATATCCGTCTCCTAAAATACTTCCGGCGCAAGGGAAACTATCTTCATAAAATTCTTTTCCCTGAGTTCCCTGGCAACAGGCCCGAATATTCTTGTGCCGCGCGGCTCATTCTGCTTGTCTATCAAAACGGCAGAATTTCTATCGAATCTGAGGTAAGACCCGTCTTTTCTTCTTAATTCCTTAGCCGTCCTTACGACGACCGCTCTTACAACCTCCCCTTTCTTAACGGAGGAATTCGGCAGGGCCATTTTTACGGCCGCAACTATTGTATCGCCGACGTAAGCATATCTCCTCTTGGAGCTTCCTTCAACATGAAAACATTCTATAATTTTGGCCCCGGTATTGTCGGCCACATCCAATCGAGTCCCGAGCATTATCATTCTGAACCTCCGGTTATTTCGCCTTCTCAAGGATTTCGGAAACTACCCATCTCTTCATCCTGCTTATGGGCCTTGATTCCTGAATCGTCACCTTGTCCCCGATTTTACTTTTATTTTCAGGGTCATGCGCATAATATTTATTTTCAGATTTAAGATACTTTTCATAAACAGGGTCCTTTTTCATACCTTCGACTTTAATGATCCTGGTCTTATCCATTTTGTCGCTGATCACAAACCCTGTCTTTATTCTCTTTTTAACATCCTGAGCCATATTCCTACTCCTTGCCGGCTTTTTGAATTTCCCTTTCCCTTAAAAGGGTATTTATAACTGCGACCTTTGTTTTAAGGTTCTTTTTTCCCATTAAATTCGCCGGTCTTTCTATTTTCATTCTGAACATAATATTTCTTATATTTCCCAGTATTTCCGAACGCATTTTAACGAGTTCTTCCGTGGAGAGGTCTCTCAATTCTTTCAGCTTTTTTTTAACCATAAAAGACTCCTAAAATTCGATGCGCTTGACAAATTTAACCTTTATCGGAAGCTTATGTGAAGCAAGCCTGAAAGCTTCTTTCGCAGAAACTTCGTCTACGCCGGAAATCTCGAGCAGGACCCTGCCGGGCTTTACGACCGCCACCCAGCCTTCCGGCATACCCTTCCCTTTTCCCATTCTGACGCCTTCGCCCTTCTTTGTAATAGGTTTATCGGGAAATATCTTGACCCATAACTTTACGCCTCTTTTCAAATACCTGTTTACTGCCACACGTGCCGCTTCGATCTGTCTGTCCGTAATCCAGGCCGGTTCGAGGGATATTATCCCGTATTCACCGAATGCGACCAGATCGCCCTTGTTAGCGGTGCCTTTTATTTTACCTCTCTGTTGTTTCCGGTATTTTGTTCTGCTAGGGAACAGCATTATTTTCTCCTTCCTTCCATCTCTTCTTTATATATCCATACCTTGATACCGATTACACCCATTTCAGTAAAGCTTTCGCTAATCTTGTAATCGATATCGGCGCTCAGCGTCGAAAGAGGCAGCCGTCCTTCCTTGAATTCTTCAGTCCTCGCAATTTCAGCCCCGTTCAAACGCCCTGAAATTCTTATTTTTATTCCTTTTGCACCTGATTTCATAGCGTTCCTTATGGCCTGTTTTATAGCCTTCTTATATGAAATCCTTCTTTCGATCTGCCTTGCAACATCCTGCCCGGCTACGCTGGCATCGAGTTCGGGACTCTTGATCTCGCGTATCGAAACAGAAACTTTTTTACCGTTTACAATTTTTTCAAGGTTCTTCGAAATGATCTCTATTTCAGCTCCTTTTTTACCAATAATAATGCCGGGTTTTGAAGAATTAATAGTTATATTGACCAGCTGTGGGAAACGGGATATTTCGATTTTGGATATGAAAGCCTTGGAATAATTCTTCATAATATATTGCCTGATTTTGAAATCTTCTATTAAATAATTGACATAATCTTTTTCACTATACCATAAAGAATCCCAGGTTTTAACTATCCCGATCCTGTAAGAAACCGGATTAACTTTCTGACCCATTATCTACCTCTCCGCCTTATTTTGTTCAATTTCGCTTAAAACAACACTCAGGTGGCACGATTGTTTCCTCAAAATATCGGCCCTTCCTCTCGCTCTGGGCATCATCCTTCGAAGGATCGGCGCCTGATCGGCAAAAATAGCGTCTATTTTCAGCGCCGTATTTCCAAGTTCAGGAAATTTATTCTTAAAATTTGAAGCGGCTGAAAATATGACTTTATATGCCATCCTGGCTCCCTTGTTCGGGAGAGTCTTTAAAACAAAAAGAGCATCGTTAACTGTTTTGCCTCTGACTTTATTGATCACTTTCCTCATCTTGAACGGGGAAATCCTTAATTTTCTGCCTTTTGCACTTGAATTCATATTACCGCTCCGTTATGCTTCAGTAGCTTCTTTTTCAACTTTTTTTGTCCCGGAATGTCCCCTGAAAATCCTGGTCGGAGAAAATTCTCCCAGTTTATGTCCAACCATATTTTCAGCAATAAACGCAGGAATGAATATCTTTCCATTATAAACATGGATCGACAATCCAACCATTTCAGGAATTATCGTAGATCTTCTGGACCAGGTTTTAATGGGTTTCTTATCATTGGATTCCTGCGCTTCAAGCACTTTTTTATAAAGCTTGGAATCAACGAAAGGACCCTTTTTAATCGATCTTGACATTATTCTACCCCGCTATAAAAGCTATTTCCTCTTGGACAGGATATATTTGCTTGTCGTTTTATTTTTCTTTCTTGTTTTATAACCTTTCGCCGGCACCCCGGTAGGGCTCACAGGAGTCTTATAACCTTTCTGCTTGCCTCTTCCTCCGCCATGCGGATGGTCGACTTTGTTCATAGCTACGCCTCTGACAAAAGGCCTTATGCCCATATGCCTCGAAACTCCGGCCTTGCCGTAAAACATATTGGAGTTGTCGGCGTTGCCGACCTCTCCTACAGTTGCCCTGCACTCAAGAAGGATCATCCTGATCTCTCCGGAAGGCATTCTTAAAATAGCGTATTTTCCTTCTTTTCCGTCCAGTTTCGCATGAGTTCCGGCTGAACGGGCAAGCTGTCCGCCTTTTCCCGGCTTAATTTCTATGTTATGAATTATTGTTCCCACCGGTATGGATTTGAGAGGGAGGCTGTTCCCCGTTCTTATTTCAATTTTATCTCCGGCTTCGACCGTATCGCCTACCTTTAACCCGTTAGGCGCAATAATATAACTCTTAATTCCATCATGATATTGAAGAAGAGCTATCCTGGAAGTCCTGTTAGGATCGTACTCAATGGTTACTACTTTAGCCGGCACGCCTATTTTATCCCTTTTATAATCGATGACGCGGTAAAATTTCTTGTTTCCGCCGCCTCTATGGCGTACGGTAATGCGTCCTCCGTTGTTTCTTCCGTTTCCGCGGCCCCTCTTCGTCCCGCCGATCAGATTTTTAACCGGTTCAGTGCTTGTTATTTCACTGAAATCCGCGCTGACCTTGTGCCTGAGACCGGGTGTTATCGGCTTATATCGCTTCAATCCCATAGGTTCCCTCTCGATTAAACTTTATAAAAATCAATGTCGCCTTCTTTCAGCGTGACGACAGCCTTTTTCCATTGTGAAGTTAACCCGTAATTAACGCGTACCCTTTTCCACTTCGAGGGCATATTTTCCGTATTGACTTTAAGAACTTTGACCTTGTAAAGAGTCTCCACGGCCTTTTTAATTTCTATTTTATTCGCATCTTTAGCCACTTCAAAAACAAATTTTTTCTTCGGTTTTAATGCGCTGGCCTTTTCGGATAAAACCGGCGATCTTAATATAACATTAACGTCTTTCATTATTGTGCTCCGTTACTCTTTGACATCGGGCAATATTGTCCCGAGTTTTTCCATGGCTTTTTCAGATATCAGGACCCTGTCCGCATAAATGATAGGCAGGAGGTCCAGAGCCGTAACATAAAGGACCCTGATTTTCTTCAAATTACGGGAAGCCATTGCCATGTTTGAATCGTACTGTGCCGTTATTAAAACAGTCTTTTCATCTTTATTTTCAATCAGTCCTTCAACCGATTTCAGAAAATCCTTAGTTTTATGGGTTAAGAGTTCGAAATCGGTAAAAACCTTTATCCTTCCCAATTCCGACAATTTATTGAAAACGGAAAGCATAGCTGCCGCTTTCTGCTTCTTTGTAATATTTTTATCCCTTTCATGCGGTTTCGGACCGAAGATGACTCCGCCTCCTCTCCAGAGAGGAGACCTTGACGAACCTGACCGCGCCCTGCCGAGACCTTTCTGCCTCCAGGGTTTCTTGCCGCCTCCCCTGACTTCCGATTTTGTCAAAGTGGAAGCGTTGCCTTCCCTTTCATGACTCAATCTTGCAACCAGAGCCTGATGCACGGTCCCCGCGGAGTAATTTCCCTTGAGAAAAGGGTAATCAACTTCTTTAATTTTTTCGGTCCCGTTATATATTCCAAGTTTCATAAATCAAATCACCTCTTTACAGCATCCCTGACCATTACATAAGAATTTTTACATCCCGGAACAGAGCCCCTGATGAATATCAATTTCTTTTCCTTATCAAGCTTCACAAGGTCCTGGCTCAAAGTGCATACCCTGACATTGCCGTAATGGCCGGGCATTTTCTGACCCCGCCATGTTTTCGCCGGGAATGTATGCCCGCCTACCGAACCCGTTCTTCTGTGCCAGTGTTTGGCGCCATGCGAAGCAGGTCCTCCATGAAAACCGTGGCGCTTCATAGCTCCGGTAAAGCCGCGGCCTTTCATAATGCCTATCACATCTACCTTCTTAATATTATCAAAAAGGTCCAGATAAGTTCCGTTTTCATAAGCCGCGCTGTTTTCCATCCTGATTTCCCTGATGCAGCCTTTGTTGCGGCCTTTTTCAACTCCAAGACCCACTATTGCAGCATTATAACCGTCTTTTTGACCGGTCCTCTGCCCAAGATATGTAAGGCCGGAGAAATCAACAACCGTAACACCGACCATGCTGTCATTCCAGTACATTTCGGTCATGCCCAGCTTCCTGCCTAATATTCCAACTTTCTTTGCCTTCATGATATTTCCACCTATGCCTTAATTCTTATTGCTTGATCTCAACTTCCACTCCAGCCGGGAGCTGTAATTCCATCAGCGCATTGACAAGATCGGAACTGGGATCAAGTATGTCGATCAGCCTTTTATGAACCCTCATTTCAAACTGTTCACGGGCATCCTTATTGACATGCGGTGATGTTAATACCGTGTATTTTTTTATCCGCGTAGGAAGGGGAATAGGTCCCGAGACCCTTCCCCCCTTGCTCTTCACAGATTCGACTATCGACTTTGCAGATTTATCGATCAGGTTAACATCATAAGCTTTAAGTCTCACTCGTATTCTACTCACAGTACAACCTCTTCACATTATTCAACTATTTCGGTAACGACGCCTGAACCGATAGTTCTTCCGCCTTCCCTGATAGCAAAACGCATTCCTTTTTCGACAGCGACTTTAGTAATGAGTTCAATGGTCATATTGATGTTATCTCCGGGCATAACCATATCCGCGCCCTGGATAGCTCCGATATTACCCGTGACATCCGCCGTACTCATGTAAAACTGGGGTCTGTATCCTACATGGAAAGGTGATTTTCTTCCCCCTTCCTCAGGCTTCAGTACATATACTTCACCCTTGAATTTCATATGGGGGGTAATCGAACCCGGTTTTGCAAGGACCATACCCCTTCTGATCGCTTCTTTATCGACGCCTCTAAGTAAAAGCCCTACATTATCTCCGGCCATACCTTCGTCAAGGATCTTTCTGAACATTTCAACGCCTGTTACAACAGATTTTGAACTGTCATGATAGCCGACGATTTCAACTTCTTCGCCGACCTTGATTTTGCCTCTTTCAATTCTTCCCGTAGCAACGGTTCCCCTGCCTGTGATTGAAAAGATGTCTTCTATAGGCATAAGGAAAGGCTTGTCGTTTTCCCTCGGCGGTTCTTTAAAATAATTGTCCATCGCGTCAAGAAGTTCCTTTATACATGCAAATTCCGGGGCGTTGCCGTCCTTCGACGTGCTTGTTAACGCTTTATATGCAGAACCCCTGATAACGGGCGTTTCATTACCCGGAAATTTATACTGGGTTAAAAGATCCCTTATATCCATTTCCACAAGATCGATCAATTCCTTGTCAGCTTCAGCTATCATGTCAACTTTATTGATGAATACTATGATCGAAGGAACATCAACCTGCCTGGCCAGAAGGACATGTTCCCTTGTCTGGGGCATTACACCGTCGGTAGCGGCTACAACAAGCACAGCACCATCCATCTGGGCCGCACCGGTGATCATGTTCTTTACATAGTCGGCATGGCCCGGGCAGTCAACATGCGCATAATGTCTTTTTGCAGTATTATACTCCACATGAGAAGTTGCAATTGTCAGGATTTTCGTATCATCACGGCGTCCCTGAGATTCCGAGGCTTTAGCTACATTATCGTATGATACGAACTTGGCCAGCCCCATGATTTCAGAATATTTTGTAAGGGCTGCAGTCAATGTCGTTTTACCATGGTCAACATGACCGATTGTTCCTACATTTAAATGCGGCTTGGTTCTTTCAAATTTTCCTTCTGCCATTGTATCGCCTCCTCTCTTGTATTAAACGTATTATTTTATTCAGCCTTTATTATCGTATCGTAAAGATTTTTGGGCACTTCACTGTAATGGTCGAAAGCCATTACGGAAGTTCCCCTTCCCTGTGTAATGGAGCGCAGGACCGTCGTATAGCCGAACATTTCTCCGAGCGGAACATGGCTCGTTATAAGCCTTGAATTACCTTTCGGTTCCATGCCGTTTATCTTTGCCCTTCGGGAAGAGAGGTCACCTATTACATCGCCGAGGTAATCCTCCGGAACCAGTACATCGACCTTCATTATCGGTTCAAGAAGGACAGGATCGGCTGCTCCCATAGCTTCTTTAAAAGCTTTGGATGCTGCAATTTTAAAAGCCATTTCGGATGAATCGACCTCGTGGTACGATCCGTCATAAACGGCGGCCTTTATATCCACAACCGGATAACCGCCTATTATCCCGCTCGCCGTAGCTTCCTCAATTCCCTTCCTGATCGCAGGAATAAATTCCTTCGGAACATGTCCTCCCACGATCCGGTCCTCGAATTCAAAGCCCTTGCCTTTTTCCATAGGTTCGATCGAGAGCATGACATGCCCGTACTGGCCTCTTCCGCCGCTCTGGCGTATGTACTTGCCCTCGGATTTTGCGTGCTTTTTAATCGTTTCCCTGTATGCAACCTGGGGTTTACCGATATTCGCCTGTACTTTAAATTCACGCACCATTCTATCGACAATGATCTCAAGATGGAGTTCTCCCATTCCATATATGAGGGTCTGGTTTGTTTCCTCATCGGTTTTAACCTTGAAAGTCGGGTCTTCCTCCTGGAGCTTCTTCAAGCTCTCGCCCATCTTGTCAATTTCTTCCTTCGTTTTCGGTTCAATAGCGACAGAAATGACAGGTTCCGGGAAATCAATGGCTTCAAGCATCAGCGGCCTTTCTTCGGCGGAAATGCTATCCCCGGTAACGGTATCTTTTATCCCGACGACGGCAACGATATCGCCCGCCGAGACACTGTCTATTTCTTCCCTTTTATTGGCATGCATGCGTAAAAGCCTTGCGACCCTTTCCTTTTGCCTTTTATTTACATTGTAAATATAACTTCCCTTTTCCAGGGTGCCTGAATATACCCTTACAAAAACGAGCTTCCCTACGTAACTGTCCACCATGACCTTGAAAGCCAGACCGCAAAACGGTTCTTCAGCATTGGGCAGCGCTGTTTCTTCCTTTTCCGTCCTGGTGTTTGTCCCCTTCAAAGGCGGGACATCCAGCGGCGAAGGAAGGTAATCGAGAACCGCATCAAGCAGCAGCTGAACGCCCTTGTTTTTCAGGGCGCTGCCGCAGACAACGGGGAAAAGGCTATTGGAAATTGTAAGCTTCCTCAACCCTTTCTTTATCTCTTCTATTGTAATTTCTTTTCCTTCGATGTATTTTTCCATGAGATCGTCGTTTCCGTCGCAAACGTGGTCCATAAGCGAAACCCTGAACAGCTCGATCTTTTCCTTCAAATTTTCAGGTATTTCCACTTCGTTGAAATTTATCCCTTCGGAATCGTCTTCAGGCCACATATAAGCCTTGCGTTCAATAATGTCGACTACTCCTTTGAAATCGCTTTCGGAGCCTATAGGGAGCTGGATCGGCACGGCTTTCACGCCAAGCTTCTTTTCCATCGAAATGACAGACTTATAAAAGTCTGCCCCTATTTTATCCATTTTATTAATAAATGCAATTCTGGGCACTTCGTACTTGTCCGCCTGGCGCCATACGGTTTCGGACTGAGGCTCAACCCCTTCGCCGCCGTCGAATACAGCCACTGCACCGTCAAGAACGCGAAGCGATCTTTCAACTTCGGCGGTAAAATCGACATGACCCGGAGTATCGATAAGATTGATCTTATAATCCTTCCAGAAGCATGTGGTCGCGGCGCTCGTAATCGTTATGCCTCTTTCCCGTTCCTGTACCATCCAGTCCATTTCGGCGGCCCCTTCGTGGACCTCGCCTATCTTATGAGTTTTGCCCGTATAAAATAATATTCTCTCGCTTACCGTCGTTTTACCGGCATCAATGTGCGCAGCGATGCCGATGTTCCTGACGAACTGCAGAGGGATGGATTTTTCAGATGCCATATTCTCCTCTTACCACTTGTAATGCGCAAAAGCCTTGTTCGCTTCAGCCATCTTGATAGTATCGATCTTCTTTTTTACGCAGGATCCAGTATTATTATAAGCATCTAAAAGTTCCCTGCCCAGTTTCTCTATCATAGAGTGTTCTTTTCTATCCCTTGAAAGGTTGACAAGCCACCTGAGGGTAAGCGAGTTCTGCCTTTCGGGCCTTACTTCCGTAGGAACCTGGTATGTGGCTCCCCCGACTCTCCTCGATCTTACTTCGACGGGAGGCCTGATATTCATCAAAGCCTTATCGAAAGCGGTTATGCCTTCTTCGCCTGTCTTTTCGGCGAGAAAATCAATCGCGCCGTAAACTATGCCGGAAGCGATGTTTTTCTTGCCGTCCAGCATAATGCGGTTGATAAGTTTCAGAACCATCAGGTTCTTATATTTCGGATCGATCAATATTCTTTTTCCATATACTCTTTTTTTTCTAGGCATATCTATACACCCTCACAAGCTTATGATTTTGCTTTTTTGGCGCCGTACTTGGAACGGCTGCTCTTTCTCTTCTCCACACCCATAGAATCGAGCGTTCCCCTGATAATATGATACCTGACTCCGGGAAGGTCTTTGACCCTGCCTCCCCTGATAAGAACAACCGAATGTTCCTGCAGGTTATGGCCGATGCCCGGTATATATGCTGTTACTTCAAGACCCTGGACAAGCCTTACTCTCGCTATTTTTCGAAGCGCGGAGTTCGGCTTCTTGGGAGTCATGGTAGTAACCCTGACGCACACCCCTCTTTTCTGGGGGTTGGATTGAAGGGCTGGCGATTTAGACTTGGCTTTAATCGATTTCCTTCCCTTCCTGACTAATTGATTAATAGTCGGCATAATGGGTAACCCCTTCTTCATAGTTCTATGGACAAGGGACATATTATAATAAATGCACCCTTTCCTGTCAACTTTTAACAGATTCGGCATATACCTCTTCTGCGTTCGACACCTATCCGGTTTAAATTGGAGCAAATAAAGGAAAGCCTTACTCCAGGGTTTTCACCTTGATAGTCTGGTAATCCTTAATACCTGTTCCGGCAGGTATAAGCTGCCCGATAACGAGATTTTCCTTCAAACCTTCCAGCTTATCCCTTGCGCTCTTCAATGCCGCGCTCGATAATACCCTGGGGGTTTCCTGGAACGAGGCTGCGGAAAGGAAACTTTCCGTAAATAAAGACGCCTTCGTAAGGCCCATCAGGATAGGCCTGGCTTTTGCCGCCTGTCCTCCCTGGCTCTTTATTTTCTCGTTTTCCTTATAAAATTTGCTTTTATCTATATTCTGGCCTGTTATAAATTCAGTATCGCCCGGATTTACAACTTCCACTTTTTTAAGCATCTGCCTTATAATCACGCTTATATGCTTTTCGTTGATATCCACACCCTGGAGCCTGTAAACCGATTGAATCTCGTTAAGCAGAAATTCGTTTACTTTTGTATAGCCCAGGACTTTCAGGATATCATGCGAGCTTACGACTCCGTCACAGAGCGATTCGCCTGCCTGGACCTTGTCGCCAATCCTTACAAAAATGTTTTTCCCTGTCGGAACGATATGGGAAAACGGAAGACCGTTCGTCGCCTTTATCCATATGATATATTTGCCCTTTTTCTGCTCGATGTTCTCAACAGAACCGTTAACCTTGGAAATTACCGCTATATTCTTGGGCTTTCTCGATTCGAAAAGTTCCGTTACTCTCGGCAGGCCTCCGATTATATCCCTTGTTCTTCTCTTGGCAACAGGGCGCCTGGCAACTATATCGCCGCGTTTGACGGCATCCCCTTCCGGAACCGCCAGACTGGTCCCATGAACAAGAACGAATCTTTCAAGCTCCTTGTTCTTTTCATTGTAAATTACCAGGATGTTTTTGTTCTTTTCTTCACCGCCGTCTGCCTGATCCATTGCAAAACCGACAATACCGTCATGTTCGCTGATAAACACTTCATTATAAGGATCGAAGTCCGCGATCTTTTCGCCCTTTTTAACAACCTGCCCCTGCTTCACATATATAAAGGAGCCGATTTTAATGGGATATTCATTGACGCTGGATTCCAATATAAATATCTGTTTATCCTCGACAAGCACAAATACTTTTTTACCGAATTTAACTTCGGTTCCGCCCTTGAGGACGAAAACGGTTTTTTCACTCAAAAATTCCTTCCCGTCCAGTGCGGGCAGTTCTTTTAAATCCTCTACTTCTTCTTTATCATATACATTTATAATCTTTCTGACCTTGACATACGATTTCCTGGGCACAATGACCTTTTCCTTGCCGTCGACTTCCCTTGATATGAGATTTTCAGGAAGTTCTACAATAAACGAGTCGTATGTCAATTTCAGTTCGCTTTCTTCAAGCTGAGTGGCTGCCGTTCCCCCGATATGGAAGGTTCTCATTGTCAGCTGAGTGCCGGGCTGCCCGATAGATTCTGCGGCTATGATGCCTACAGCTTCTCCTATATTGACAAGAGAACGGGCCGAAAGGTCCCAGCCGTAGCATTTTCCGCATACCCCATGATTCGATTCGCAAGTGAGAACGCTGCGGATCTTTATTACTTCGATCCCTGCATCTTCTATCTTTTTTGTTTTTTCCTCGTCAAGAAGTTCATTTGCGCTTACAAGGAGGTCTCCGTTCCTGGGGTCATAAATATTGGAAACAACGACCTGTCCGAGTATCCTTTCCTTAAGAGGTTTTATTACTTCGTCCCCTTCCTTGATCGCTGAAATATCGATGCCCTTGACGGTCCCGCAGTCAGCCTCGGTGACGACGACATCATGCGAAATATCCACGAGTTTCCTGGTAAGATAGCCTGCGTCCGCTGTTTTTAAAGCGGTATCCGCCAATCCCTTCCTCGCTCCATGGCTCGAAATGAAATATTCAAGCACGGACAGGCCTTCTTTAAAGTTGGACTTGATGGCAAGTTCAATGATTTCGCCTGACGGCTTTGCCATCAGACCTCTCATGCCTGCAAGCTGGCGTATCTGTTCGCGGGAACCCCTCGCACCCGAATCCATCATCGCATAAAGAGAATTGAAACCCCTGTCGCTTTCCTTTAGCTTCGCTTCCACGAGCTTTTTGACCTTTTCATTGGCGCTCGCCCAGAGGTCTATGACCTGGTTATATTTTTCATCGTGGGTTATTAGACCTTTCCTTGCATTATCTTCGGTCTTTTCAACCTCTTTTTCCGTTTTTTCAACAATCGCATATTTTTCTTCCGGGATTTCGACATCCGAAACGGCAATGGTCACGCCGTATATTGTCGAGTATTTGAACCCTAAGGTTTTCAGGCTGTCCACAAGAAAAGCAGTCTCTTTTATCCCGTACAATTTATAACAGCTGGCGATGAGCGTTTCTATCTTTTTGCTGGTCATAGTATCGTTAATAAAATCCATGCCCTTGGGCATGATCTCATTAAAAATCACCCTTCCGTAAGTGGTTTCTATGACTTTATCGTTAACCCTGAATTTTATCTTCTGATTATAATTTGTTTTCCCCGTTTCGATAACAAGGAATATTTCTTCGACCGAATCGTAGTACCTTCTTCCGGGCTTGCTGTCGTTATCCGGTTTTGTCAGGAAATATATTCCGAGGACCATGTCCTGGGTCGGATAAACAATAGGTTTGCCGTTGGCCGGATTCAGGAGATTGCGGCTTGAGAGCATGAGCATCCAGGCCTCAATCTGGGCTTCAGGAGTCAGAGGCACATGCACGGCCATCTGGTCTCCGTCAAAATCGGCATTATAGGCATGACAAACCAGAGGATGAAGCTGTATCGCCTTTTCCTCGATCAATATCGGTTCGAAAGCCTGGATACCCAGCCGGTGAAGAGTGGGAGCCCTGTTTAAAAGGACAGGGTGGCCCTTCACTGCATTTTCGAGTATTCCCCATACAAGTTCGTGCTCCGTTTCTATCATCCTCTTGGCCGCTTTGATATTATGAGCGTAGCCCTGTTCAACAAGACCCCTCATGACGAACGGCTTGAACAGCTCAAGCGCCATAAGTTTCGGAAGGCCGCACTGGTGGAGTTTCAGATTCGGCCCCACGATAATGACCGAACGTCCGGAATAATCAACCCGTTTCCCGAGGAGATTCTGCCTGAACCTCCCCTGCTTCCCTTTCAGAATATCGGAAAGGGATTTTAACGGCCTGTCTCCGTTTCCGGTTACGGGATGGGAACGCCTTGAATTGTCGAACAGAGAGTCGACGGCATCCTGGACCATTCTCATCTCATTCTTTATTATTATATCCGGAGCATTTACGGATTTCAGCTTCCTCAACCTGTTGTTCCTGTTTATAAGCCTTCTATACAGGTCGTTTATATCGGAAGTTGCAAACCGCCCTCCGTCGAGAGGGACCATCGGTCTTAAATCGGGCGGAATGACGGGAATGATATCGAGAATGACCCATTCCGATTTATTGTTGGATTTCCTGATCTCTTCAGCAAGTTCAAGCCTTTTCAGCACCTTTTTATCGACCTTGAGCTTCGAATCGACCTGGTTGCGCAGAGCGTCGATAAGAACATCGAGATCAAGGTTCTTCAGTATTTTTTTAATCGCAACCGCGCCCGTATCCGCCGTAAAGGCCTCTTTATATTTTTCTTTATATTCTTCAAATTCTTCATCGGTAAGCACCTGGTTCTGAATCAGGTCGGTTTCGCCGGGGTCGATGACGATATATTTTTCAAAATACAATATGCTTTGAATATCAGCAGGCGCCACGTCAAGCAGGAGCGCGATCTTGCTGGGCACTATCCTGTAATACCATATATGGGCGACCGGGGCGGCGAGTTCGATATGCCCTGTCCTGTACCTTCTGACCTTTGCCTCGGTAACTTCTACGCCGCATTTGTCGCAGACAATTCCCTTGTACCTGATCGAACGGAATTTCCCGCATGAGCATTCATAATCTTTTGTAGGCCCGAAAATTCTTTCGCAGAAAAGACCGTCCCTTTCAGGACGAAGCGTTCTATAATTGATCGTCTCAGGTTTTTTAACTTCGCCGTAAGATAAATTCTTGATAAGCTCTGACGAAGCAAGCTGAATGGATATCGCCCCGAAACTGGTCGAACCCTTCATCGTTTATCTCCTTTTCCTGTTTTTATATTAAATGCACCTTCATATCAATCAATTCCTTCTCCTTATCATTCAAGGGCACTCTTTTCCCGTTTTTATCGTACACCTGAATGTCGAGGGCCAACCCCCTCAATTCCTGGACAAGGACATTAAAAGATTCCGGTATGCCCGGACTCGAAGTATATTTCCCTTTTATTACGCCTTCGTAGATCCTGACCCTTCCGTCGGTATCGTCCGACTTGATCGTCATCATTTCCTGAAGCAGGTTTGCAGCGCCGTAAGCTTCCAGAGCCCAGACTTCCATTTCACCGAGCCTCTGCCCGCCGAAATTTGCCTTGCCGCGGAGCGGCTGCTGGGTTACAAGGGAATAAGGACCTACCGAACGGGCATGGATCTTGTCATCGACCATATGATGAAGCTTCATTATATACATCACTCCGACAAAAACGGATTTTTCGAACAAATCCCCTGTTTTTCCATCCCTGAGGCGGAATTTTCCGTCCTTTTGGAGTTTTACCCTTTCAAAATAGCGGTTTATCTCCTTTTCAGACTCGCCGTAAGGTTTTCTTTCCTTTAAGAGTTCCTGTTTCATTTTTTCATTTGCTTTACCGAGCTCCAGCTCTATATCCTCAAGGGTCGCCCCTTCGAATACCGGGCATTCATACCTGACGTCCAATTTCCATCCGGCCAGACCCAGGAGGCTGTCAAAAAGCTGGCCTATGTTCATTCTGCTGGGAACCCCGAGAGGGTTCAATACTATATCCACCGGAGTGCCGTCGGGCAGGAAAGGCATATCTTCCTCGGCGAGAACTCTCGATATGACTCCTTTATTTCCATGACGTCCGGCTATCTTGTCGCCCGGTTTGATTTTTCTTTTTTTGGCCATGTAAACTTTTACAAGTTTGAGCACGCCGGGAGCAAGTTCATCGCCTTTTTCAGAGCTGAATATTTTGACATCGACTACAACTCCGCCTTCGCCATGCGGCACCCTCAATGAAGTATCGCGCACATCCTTGGCTTTCTCGCCGAAAATAGCATGGAGGAGCCTGAATTCGGGCGTTTCAGTAGGCTCGCCTTTAGGCGTGACTTTCCCGACTAAAATATCACCCGGCTTCACGTAAGCGCCTACCCTGATTATGCCGTTTTCATCAAGATTCCTGATAGCGTCTTCACCTACATTGGGTATCTCGTTTGTAATTTCTTCGCTTCCCAGTTTGGTTTCCAGGGCCTTGCATTCGAAAACCGTCGTATAAACCGATGTGAAATCATCATTTTTAAGCAGTTTCTCGCTGATAAGGACAGCATCCTCATAATTATAACCGTTCCAGGGCATGAAGGCGACAAGTATGTTCTTGCCCAGCGCGAGTTCCCCGCCGGAACTTGCAAAACCGTCCGCCAGGATTGTGCCCTTTTTGACAGTATTACCCTCGTCGACCACGGGCTTCTGATTGAAGCTTGTGTCCTGGTTGGTCCGTCTGAATTTTACAAGATTATAATTGTGAAGGAACTTTTTTGAATCCTGTATTGTAATCACTTCGGAATCGACCTTAACTACTTTGCCGTCTTGTTCGCACTGGACTACGGCTCTTGAATCGCGGGCGACATAATATTCCATGCCTGTACCCACTATAGGAGCGTCGCTTGACAGGAGGGGGACAGCCTGCCTCTGCATGTTCGAACCCATGAGCGCCCTGTTGGCGTCGTCATGTTCGATAAACGGTATGATGGAAGCCGACACGGAAAGGATCTGCTTTGGTGAAACATCCATCAGCTGTATCTTATCGCTCGGAGCAAGTTCAAATTCGACCCTGAACCTGGCCTGGACAAAATCCTCAATAAAATCGCCTTCAGGACTCAGTTTCGCATTCGCCTGGGCTATATAATAATTCTCTTCTTCCGTCGCGGAAAGATACCTGATCTCGTCCGTAACCCTTCGATTTTTGACTACCACATACGGCGTCTCAAGGAAGCCGTAGGAATTCACGTTTGCATATGTAGCCAGCGATACTATAAGACCGATATTAGGACCTTCCGGCGTCTCAATGGGACAGACTCTGCCGTAATGAGTATTATGAACATCTCTGACTTCAAATCCGGCCCTGTCGCGTGAAAGCCCCCCCGGTCCGAGAGCCGAAAGCCTTCTTTTATGGGTCAGTTCCGATATCGGGTTGGTCTGATCCATGAACTGAGAAAGCTGGCTCATACCGAAGAAATCGTTAAGAGCGGAGACAATCGGTTTAATCGCTATAATGCTTTGAGGCGTCAGATCCTCGATTTCCCTTGAAGAAAGCTTTTCATGTATCGATTTTTCCACCTTTGTAAAGGCCGACATAAGCTGGTTAACAAGGAGTTCGTTGACGTTCCTTACGCGCCTATTGCCCAGATGATCGACATCGTCGAGGCTTGTCTGCTTGTTATACACCTTTATAAGATGCTGCAGAGTCCTGTTTATATCCTCGTACGATAACGTTCTCTGTTCGATCAAAGCCTTTTTTTCGTCCTGATTAAGTTCGGGATACAGCTTGAGTACGAGCTTATATCTGCCCACTTCGCCAAGGTCGTACATTTTAGGGCCGAAAAACATATTATGAAGTTCCCTGACAATGCTTTCGAGGGGGGCAGCCTCGCCGGGATGAAGTATGCTGTATATTTTTTTGATGGCTTTATTTACAGCATCCTTTGTATCATCCTTTTCAAGCGTATTGATAAGAGGCCTGTTCTCGATAACCGATTTCGGATCGATGATTTTTATTATTGTCTTTCCTTTCTGGTAAAGCTGGTTGATGCTGTTGGGAAACAGCTTTTCAACGGCTCCGGCGATTATGTTGTTTTCATCATCCAGCACATCTTCCGCCACATATTTCCCGACAAGCCTTGTGATCGCTTCATCCTTTTCGATCCTCGAAAGATCGATTTTCCTTATCTTGAAAAAAGCGTTTATTATGTCAGCGGTAGTCAATTCAAGGGCCCTGAGGAACATGGTCACAAGAACCTTTCTCCTTGAATCAATTCGGACATACATAAGGTCTTTCTTGGTATCGATAATGAATTCCAGCCATGATCCCTTTTCAGGAACGATCTTGGAGGAGTATTCCTTGTTTTTATAGCTGAAAAGCACGCCGGGAGATTTATAAATCTGGTTGACGACAACCCGTTCGGCTCCGTTGAATATGAACGTACCCCTTCTTGTCATAAGCGGAAAGTCGCCTATATATATATCCTTTTCCTTGATCTTGCCGGTTTTCCTGTCTATCAGGCGGAAAATAGCCTTAACGGGGACGCTGAAGGTAAGGTTCTTGTCAAAACATTCGTCTTCGGTATATTTGCAGTTTCCGACTTCATAACCGACATATTCGATGATTATTTCGCCGTTCGCTCCTTCAATGGGGAAAAAGCTGTTGAAGACATACTGCAGGCCCTTGTTTTCACGCTCGCCGGGTTTTTTTTCCACCTGCAGGAAATCCTTGAACGACCGCAGTTGAATATCAAGCAAATCCGGAAGCGGAGCTCTGTCTTTATGTTTTGCGAAGGTTATCCTTCCCTGATCTGTTACCATATTTAACATCCCCCGACTATATTATAGGATAAACACAACTTCCCCTTTTGTCGGCTGTCGACTGTCGACAGAAAGGGGAAGGTATAACATTTGAGCAATATCGCAACGTATTATGATATGATACAAAAATCAATGAATAGAAATTACTTAATCTCGACGACTGCACCGGCATCTTCGAGTTCTTTTTTCAGCTTTTCACCATCGGCCTTGGAAATATTTTCCTTGAGAGCCGTTTTTCCGGCGCTTTCAGCCAGTTCCTTGGCTTCCTTGAGAGCAAGCCCTGTTATATTCCTGACAACTTTGATCACTTCGATCTTTTTTGCACCGGCATCCTTTATAAACACCGACACTGTCGAGGATTCTTCAGCGGCAGGCGCTGCGGCTCCTGCTCCTGCTGCAGGCATTGCATAAGCCATCGGAGCTGCGGCTTTAACGTCGAACTTTTCTTCCATTGTTTTTCTGAGTTCATTCAATTCCAATACAGTCATATTGGAAATAAGATCGATCACTTCCTGAATCTTATTTTCAGCCATTTTATAACTCCTTAATTGATTTTAATATTATAAGGGCATTCCCGGCATCAGGATTTTTTCTTTTCCAGCGATTCGAGGGTTCCCGTAAATTTCGTAATTATACTGCTTAAAACTCCTGTAAAACCCGATATCATGGAACTCATGTTTCCCGCGATCATTGCAAGGATCTCCTGCCTCGAGGGCATCCGGGCCATCTCTAATATTCCGTCCCTGTCAAAGGCGCGACCGTCTAAAAAACCTCCCTTGAGCAGGAGCTTTTCATGCTGTTTTGAAAATTCCGATAAGGCCTTAAGGATCGACATTATATCGGTATTCGACGAGAACACGATGGTGTTATTTACCAGAAAACTGTCAAGGCCCCCTATCTTCGAACCTTCGAGGGCTTTTTTAAGCAGCGTATTCTTCATAACCTTCGCACTTCCGCCCAGCTTATCGATTTTTTTCCTCAGCTCATCCTGGAGGGGCACGGAAAGGCCTTTGAAATCGGCAAGCACAATGCCGTCCAAAGCGCTTATATCCTTTTTTATCTTTTCGACAAATTCTACTTTTACCGGACTAGGCATACCGACCTTCCTTATAATTTATTCGAATTTCCGGAGAGTTACCCGGTCTTTAACTCACGACTCTTGACTTTCGACTCTCGACTCCCGGTCTATACTGCAATTTTTTTAAAATCCACTTTTACAGCAGGCCCCATGGAAGGGGATATCGCCATTGTTTTTATATAATCCCCTTTAAGATCAGCAGGCTTATTCTTGATAAGGACCTTATGGATAGCATATGCGTTATCAAAAAGATCCTGTTCTGAAAGAGACTTTTTCCCGACCACCACGTGAATGTTGCCGGTTTTATCGGCTCTTATTTCAACCTTCCCCGCCTTAGCCTCTTTTACAGCGCGGCTGATATCGAGTGTTACAGTGCCGGTTTTCGGGTTGGGCATCATTTTACGCCTTCCCAGGACCGGCGCTATTTTTCCGAGCATTTTCATCATATCGGGGGTGGCAAGTACGGAGTCAAATTCGAGCCAGCCGCCGGCGATCTTTTCGACAAGATCTTCACCGCCGACATAATCGGCTCCGGCAGCCTGAGCTTCCGATGCCTTTTCACCGACGGCGAATACAAGAACCCGTATGGTCTTGCCGATGGAATGAGGAAGAACGACCACATCCCTGATCGTATGTTTCTGCTTGATATTAAGCTTGTACGACAGGTCGATCGACTCATCGAATTTGGCCGTCGCAATATTTTTAACGACTTTGCATGCTTCCTCGAAAGGATAGGACTTGAAAAGATCGTTATTCTCTATCAAGGACAGGTATCTTTTACCGCCTTTAAAAGCAACGCCGTTTTTTATTAAATTTTTCATTTAACCCTCCAGCTCGATTCCCATATTCCTCGCAGTGCCCTCTATGATCCTGGCTGCGGCATCGATGTCCCTTGCATTCAGATCCTGCATTTTGATCGCAGCTATCTTTTTCAGCTGTTCCATCGTTATCTTGCCGACTTTCTGCTTATTGGATTCCGGAGAGCCCTTTTCCAGCCCGAGTTCTTTTTTTATCAGGTTCGATGCGGGAGGGGTCTTCGTTATGAAAGTAAACGTCCTGTCCTCGTAAATATTAAGAACAACGGGTATAATAAATCCCGCTTTATCTTTTGTCGCGTCGTTGAACTGTTTGCAGAAATCCATAAGGGGTATCCCATGCGGCCCCAGCGCCGTACCGACGGGGGGAGCCGGATTGGCCTGCCCGGCCGGTATCTGCAGTTTAACCACAGCTTTTAATTTTTTCGTTTTAGGTGCCATTCGAAAACTCCTTTATCAGCTTATACCCTCTGGACCTGGCTGAAATCCAGTTCGACAGGCGTCAGCCTTCCGAAAATTTCAACCCTGACCGTCAGGCTGTTCTTTTCATTGTGAATTTCCTGGACTTCGCCTTCAAAATCCCTGAAAGGTCCGCCGTTGATCTTAACTTTATCTCCCACCGAAAAGCCTGATTCCAGCTTTGCCAGGTGGGGTTTTATTTCGCCCGTCTTCTCAAAAATGGATTTAACATCTTCGTATGCCAGCGGGGAAGGCCTTTTATTCCCGCCTCCCGCCGTTAAAAACATCCCGACGCCCGTAACGGACCTTATCTCGGAGTAAACCTTCTTCCAGACCGAGTCGTCGTCCGGAAAATCCAGTTCGGCTAAAATATAGCCCGGATAAAGATTCCTCTTTTTCAATATCTTTTTATTTTTCTTTTCAACTATGTATTCTTCCTCAGGGACTCTCACGTCAATGAGAATGTCCTTAAGAACGCCGCTATTCTTCTTGGCGACAAGATCATTCATAGTCCTCTTTTCATATCCCGTGTAAACCTGGATTACGAACCAGCCCCTAGCCATCCTATCTTACCAAACCCTTTATAACGATATTGAAGATATAATCGAGAAGTGCAAGCAAAAGCGAGAAACCTACCACGAACCCTATAGTAACTCCCGACGAATTAAGGGCTATCTCCCTGGTCGGCCAGGTGACCTTTTTCAGCTCCTGGAAAGCCTCCCTTACAAAATCCCGGTTTACATAAAGAACGACGAGGCCGATTATAAGCCCCAAACCAATCATAATCCAATTAATCAATACCAACATATCAATCTCCCGGTAATCAGGCCTGGAGGGAATCGAACCCCCAACCAACGGTTTTGGAGACCGCTACTCTGCCAATTGAGCTACAGGCCTACGATAGTCAATAGTCTACAGTCGGCAGTCAACAGTCGTCAGTCGAAAGTCGATAGTCAATAGTTGACTGTTGACTGACGATTATAGACTGATTTTATTTAATTTCTTTGTGTGCCGTATGTTTTCTGCAGCGGGGGCAGTATTTTTTTATATTGAGCTTGACCCTCTGCTGAACCATTTCTTTAGTTTTATTCGTAGTGTAATTCCTTTCGCCGCAGGTTTCACATTCCAGAGTAACGATCTGCATATTGCACCCCGTATTATTTTCATTAGCCCACAGGCGGGATTGAACCGCCGACCCCCTCCTTACCATGGAGGTGCTCTACCAGCTGAGCTATATGGGCGCGTAGCACTTTATATTATATACCCGACAGCTAAAAAAAGTCAAAATTTGTGCGGAATTTCAAAAATCTTCTCAAAATAATCGAAATAACCGGGAAATGTCTTCGATACGCAGGCGGGATTCGCGATTTCAAGTCCGTCAATTTTAAGCCCGGCTATTGAAAACGACATCGCTATCCTGTGGTCGTTGTACGTTTCAATAAGCGTCTTATTATAGCTTTTCTGAGGAAATATTTCAAGGCCGTCTTCATTTTCATTAATTAAAGCGCCGATTTTTTTCAATTCTGCCGAAAGCGCTCCGATCCTGTCGCTTTCCTTTATCCTCAGGTTCGCCGCATTATATATCCGGGTCGGACCTTCGGCAAAGAGAGCCGCTACCGCAAGGGTCGGCACCATATCGGGAATGTCGTTCATATCGATGCTGACGCCTTTCAGGGACCCCGAAGAACGGAGCCTGATGCTGTCCGGCAGGTATTCGATTTCACACCCCATTTTTTCCAGGACAAGCGCAAACTTCGAATCTCCCTGGATCGAGTCCGAACCGAGGCCCTTTATCGTCATTTCGCCTCCCAGGACTGCCGCCGCCGCCAGGAAATATGAAGCGCTGGAGGCGTCCGGCTCTATATAGTATTTCCCGGGACTTTTATAGGTACCCTTCCCCACGGTGAATTCCTCGAACCCCTTCCTGCCGGCAATTATTCCGAATTTTTCCATCATCCTGAGCGTCATATCCACATAAGGCCCCGAAGCCACGGGACCGGACGTTATTAGCTTAAGCCCCTTCTTTGAAAGAGGACCGGCCATAAGAAGAGAGGATATATACTGGCTGGAATTTTTCCCGGCTACCGTACAGGCCCCGCCAGGAATCCCGGAGGCATGTATCCTGACAGGAGGGCACCCGTTCCCGAATTCCGATTCGATGCTGCATCCCAGTTCGCCAAGGGCTTCGAGAAGGTCTCCTATGGGGCGAAGCCTCATCCTTGCATCGCCGTCAAGGAGAAATTCCCCGTTCCCGAGGGCGAAATAAGAAGTTAAAAAGCGCACCGCCGTTCCGGCATTTCCCAGGTATAATTCGAGAGGCCCTTCCGGGAGTCCGCCTCCTCCCACAACGCAGCCATCCGCTTCATCCTTATCGATTGAAACCCCGGCTTTCTGCAGGGCCCGGGTCATATATTCGGTATCATCGGAAATAAGAAAATTCGAAAGCGCCGTCCTGCCGCAGGCCATGGCGGACAATAATAGAGCCCGGTTTGTTATGCTTTTCGAACCCGGCAGGCGCAGTCCGGTTTTCAAAGGTCCGCCGGTGTATGAACGAACGATATAATTGCCGCTCACTCAATATCCCCTTATTAAATGTCATAAATTATAATGAACTGCGTCCTCTTTAGCAAATATAGTGACAAGTTGCGAGTAGCGAGTAACGAGTAATTAACAACTCATTACTCGCTACTCGTCACTCATGACTGTCGACTCTCGACTCTCGACTCTCGACTGATTTCTCTTGAATATGTAAAAATTTTATGATATAATACTTTTTCAGTTATTAATAATTTCCGGTAATGCAGGTTACCCTCTGGATTCATTATGCATTTTTTTAAATATAGAGGAGGATCTTATGAGATATCTAGGGGTTATTGCTGCTCTGCTTGTGCTGATGGGCTTAAGTTCCTGCGGGAGCAATGGCAAGGATGGTCCTGACGGTACATCGTACGCGGCGGTCGACTGGTATTATGGATTAGTCGCTTACAGTTTTCCGGGTTTCCCTACAAGTTGGAGCTCCGATACCTATTACCAGATGTCCGGCGGGGATTATACCTGGGAATATGAGTTGTACAGCTCTTCTTACGGGTATGGCACATGGTATTTTGATCTGACTATAAGCGTCAATGCAGGCGAGAAAGGCCAGCCGGGCGGACTGTTCGTAAACGGCAAGGACGGAGCGGCCGGAGCCGATCTGTATTTCCATGTCTGGCTTGATTGGGCCAATGTATATATATATAAATACAACTCCGCTCAAAGTTTCGCAGAAAATATGCAGGCCGCAAAAAATGGGGCGCAAAATATCGTTAAAAATTCCAACGGCGGATACACAGAGATTATTTCCAACCAAACTTACACAGTTAAGCTGGACTTTAAAGGCCCTGGTTCGAGTTTGAGCAATTCCACCAACTTTATACTTGACAAAAACGTGCACTGACAGTTCAGCTTAATCAAATAGATTCTAACCGGGCGGAGGAGCCGGAGCTGCTCTTCCGCCCTTTTTTTTGATATTTTTAATCAAATCATTTACAATGTCATGCATCTGCGAAACGGTTCTGACTGTTTCAAGGAGCCTTATTAGTCTTGTCCGACCCTGAGGAGAGATCTGATGGAGAAGAGAATAGGCGTCGTGGCTATACTTCTGCATAAGCGAAACAACGTCCAGAAACTCAACTCGATACTATCGAATCATGGAGAGATCATAATCGGAAGAATGGGTCTGCCCCTGCGCGATAAAGGGATAAACATCATATCCCTCATCGTGGAAGGCGATACGGACCGGATAGGCTCCCTGACCGGCAAAATCGGCAAATTGGAAGGCATCCAGGTCAAATCGGTTTTGACCGGATACAGGGAGGAAGACAATGACCATAAAAACGGCGGCAAGTTGGAAGAATTTCATTGACCGGGACTATCTGTACGGACTGGCCCTCGACTCAAAACCCGGAGCCGGCCGCATTGACGGCATTTTAAATAAAGCATTAAAAATGAAAGGGCTCGATCTCAAAGACGCTGCGGCACTTCTGCAGATACATAGCGGCCCCGACCTTGACAAGCTCTTCAGAACCGCCAATTCGGTCAAGCAGGAGATTTACGGCAACCGCCTGGTTCTCTTCGCTCCGCTGTACATCGGCAACGTCTGCTCGAATAACTGCCTTTACTGCGCTTTCCGGAAGGACAACACTTCCATAAAAAGGGTCAACCTTACACAGCGGGAAATAAATGAAGAAGTGAAATCGCTACTCATGCTGGGGCATAAAAGGCTGCTCATGCTCTGCGGGGAAACCGACGACCTTTCCCTGGAAAATTTCATTGAGGCGATCAGAACGGCCTACGAGGCCCGCGCGGGCGAATCTTACGTGAGAAGGGTCAATATAGAAATCGCACCCCAGGATAAAGACGGGTTCAGAAGGCTCAAGGCCGAAAAAATCGGCACATACGTCTGCTTCCAGGAAACTTACGACGAGGTCCTCTATAAAAAATACCATCCTTCCGGCAGGAAAGCCGATTATGAGTGGAGGCTTTCCGTTATGGACCGGGCCATGGAAGGCGGCATAGACGACGTCGGGATCGGCGCGCTTTTCGGCCTGGCCGATTACCGTTTCGAGGTCCTGTCCCTGATCGAGCACGCAGGCCACCTGGAAAAAACGCAGGGCTGCGGCCCTCATACCGTCAGCGTGCCGCGTATCGAACCGGCGGAAGGCGCTCCCCTGTCGAACAGCGCCCCTTATGCCGTGAGCGATTCCGATTTTAAAAAGCTTGTCGCCGTTATCAGGATCTCTCTTCCATACACAGGCATCATACTTTCGACTCGCGAAAGCGAGAACCTCAGGAAAGAGCTTTTCCACTACGGAATCAGTCAGATCTCGGCCGGGTCCAGGACTAACCCGGGGGCCTACTCGGACGGAGGCCGGTCGGATTCGGGCAGCCAGTTTTCGCTCGGCGACCACAGGTCTCTCGATGAAGTGGTTTCCGACCTTATCGATGAAGAATATATCCCTTCGTTCTGCACCGGCTGTTACAGGAAGGGAAGAGTGGGACATGATTTTATGGACCTGGCCAAGCCCGGCCTGATCAAAGAGTTCTGCCTGCCTAACGCCGTTTTTACCTTCAAGGAATACCTGTGCGATTACGCTAAACCGGAAACCAGGGAAAAGGGGCTGAAGCTGATCGAAAAAATAAAATCAGGCATAGAAAAGCCCCTCGCTCGCGAACGCATGGATGATGTCCTCGAAAAGATCGGCAAAGGCGGCAGGGATATATATTTTTAAGGCGCTTAAAATGTATAATCGCATAGTAGAGATAATCGAATTCTACAAAAATTCCGATACTTCCGAACTCTCAAAAACGGCGGATGCCGTTACACGCGAAAATCACGGCGACAGCGTTTACCTCCGCGGACTTATCGAGTTCTCCAATCACTGCGGCTGTAACTGCCTGTATTGCGGAATCAGGGCCGGCAACCGGAAAGTCCGCCGCTACAGGCTTCACGACGATGAGGTGCTGCAGGCTGTAAAACGCGGTTATAAAGCCGGTATAAAAACCTTTGTACTTCAGAGCGGAGAGGATAGCGCACCCGTAAAAGAGATAACCGGGCTGATTGAAAAGATAAAAAACGGGACCGAGGGAACGGCGGCATTGACGCTTTCCTGCGGCGTCATGAAAAGGGAAGACTACCTGGCGTTAAGGAAGGCCGGGGCCGACCGTTATCTTCTCCGTTTCGAAACGTCCGATGCCGGACTCTACTCGTATCTCCGGTCAGGTTCGCCGCTCGAATCAAGGCTCAGGGCCCTGTACGACCTTAAAGATCTTGATTATGAAGTAGGTTCCGGATACATGACCGGATTGCCGGGAGAAACCGAAGATACAAGGATCAGGAACGCCCTCGTCTGCCGGGCTCTCGAGCTCGATATGGCGGGAATAGGCCCCTTTATACCTCATCCCGATACGCCCCTATGCGGAGTAACCCGCCCCGATATCCGCCTCACTGTCCGCGCCGTTGCGCTTGTCAGGCTTCTACTTCCGCGCGCCCATATCGTAGCTACGACCGCGGCCGGAAGCATCGATCCGGAAGGCCGTGAAAAGATCCTTTCTTCAGGAGCCAATGTACTTATGCCTAATATTACGCCCTTAAAATACAGGAAAAATTATCTTCTTTATCCCGGGAAGATCTGCCTCGATGAAGACGGCATCGACTGCATATCATGCCTTGAAATCCGCGCCCGTTCAAGGGGCAAGTCTATCGATATGAATCGGGGCGATGCCTTAAGACGGCTGAAGGGGGCATAAATGCCGCGCAGAATTTATTACGGCAGCGAAACAGCCAAGGCCATGCGGAATTTCGGCCGGGGCAGTCTGCCTTCCGACCTTATCAGGGCTTACGGCGAAGTCAAAAAAAGCTGCATCCTTGCTATTCAGGAATTTAATAAACCTTTCGATAAAGAAATCTTCAACTGCATTATCGGGGCGATAGACGAAGTGATATCCGGAAAGCTCGATTCTCAATTTCCACTGCCGCTCAGGCAGGGAGGGGCCGGAACAAGCATCAATATGAACATCAATGAAGTCATTGCCGGCCGCGCTTCAGAACTTGCAGGGCTTGTCGAAAATTCGAAAGCAAAAATCGATCCGATCACCGATATTAACAGGTACCAGTCTACCAACGACACTTTCCCCACTGCCGTCACCGTGATGCTGTACAGGCACCTTGCTGAAATCGAAGATGCGGTAATAAGATTCCAGGAAACCCTGGTTAAAAAGGAAAACGAAGAAGGCATGCTGGTGCTTACTGGAAGGACGGAAATGCAGGACGCTTTGCCGGTTACTATGGGCCAGGTGTTCGCTTCGTGGGCCGGAGCTGTAGAGCGGGACAGGTGGAGACTTCACAAGCTCAAGGAGAGGATCAGGACCATTCCCCTCGGCGGTACTGCAATAGGCACCTGTTTTTCAGCCCCCGCCGGTTATATATTCCTGGCCGAAAAATACCTCCGCGACATAACAGGCCTGCCCCTGGGAAGGAGCCAGAACCTGACGGATGAAATTGCCAATAATGACAAATTGTCGGAGCTCGCTTCCGGCTACAGTATTTTTTCACAGAATATCTTTAAAATAACCGGCGACCTTCTTATTTATACATCCTCGATGACAGGTGAAATTTCACATCCGGACCTGCAATACGGATCTACCATTATGGCGGCCAAGACAAATCCGGTAATACTGGAATACAGCAGGGGGCTTGCCGTATCGGTACACCATGAGGCTCAAAAAATAATGGAATATTCCAGGAACGGGCAACTCCAATTGAACGCATACCTTCCCTTTATTGCCGATTCTTTTATAGAAATCCGGGAAAGCCTGCTCTTTATGACATCATCCCTTATCGAAAAATTCTTCAGACTCATGAAATTCAATCCCGGAAGGATGGAAGAAAATCTTATACGTTCCAGCGTCATGCTGAATGCGCTTGTTCCTGAACTTGGATATTACAGGGTTAAGGAATTGTATAATTTCCTCTCGGGTTATAAAATTGAAAGCTTCCCGCAATACAAGAAATTAATCCTGGAATTTACAGGTCTGGAAAAAGATAAAATCGATGAATTGTTCGATCCGGTCCACTCCGCAGGCCCCTGTAAAAACTGACTTCATTTCCCTTTATCACTTAAATAAAAACACAATCTGTTTTTACCCTGGGATTTAGCCGTATAAAGCGCCTTATCGGACTTGCTGAGCAGCTCTTCAGGCTCCGCCCCGTCATCAGGATATACGCTGATGCCGATGCTGGTGCTTATGACTATATTCAAATCTTTTACAGCATAGGGTTCATTGATTTCAATGAGGATTTTTTGAGCAATAAGCCTGATCGATTTCCTGCTTCTTATTAAAAGGAAGGAGGATGGCAAATTCATCTCCGCCAAGACGGCAGATAATATCGCTGTCGCGAAGGCTCGCTTTAAGCCTTCGGGCAGTCTCCCTCAAGAGCTCGTCTCCCGCGGCATGGCCGTATGTATCGTTAACCTGTTTGAATTCGTCAAGATCAAGGAAGAGTACTGCCAATAAATAGCTTTTCGACCCGGCCGCATTGAACGAGTTCTGCATATGCTTCATAAATACGATCCGGTTGGAGAGCCCTGTGAGTATGTCATGTTCAGCCTGGTATTTTATAGTTTCTTCACGCAGGGTCCTTTCAGTAATGTCGTAGAAAAATAAGACGGCCCGGTTTTTCCCCAGCCTTATCCCCCGGAATTCAAAGATCAGGTTTTCCATCCCTTTATCATAATTGAAACGGTCAATAATAAGATTTTTTCGTTTTATTATCAGATCATGCACCCTGATGGTGATATCTTCACCTTTTATCTTCGGGAATATTTCCCCTAATTCCCTTTTTTCATAATTAAAATCTATGTTAAGGAGCGACCGGGCAGCCTGGTTGCAGCTTTGTATGATAAGCTTGCTGTCCCTGCTCAATTCGATGACAAAGGCTCCAAACGGAGCGGAGTCTATAATCTGCCTCAGGTTATTTTCAGACTTTTTCAGAGCTTCCTCGGATTTCTTCCATTCAGTTATGTCCTTATCGACGCCCCTGTAGCCTTTCAGGCTTCCCGAATCATCAGTGATCCTCATTATACTTGTAAGAAGATCGACCCTGCGGCCGTCCTTATGCCTGCCGAAACGGGTCATTTCTATCACTTTACAGCTTTTCCAGGCCGATTCATTGAATGAATCCTTCAGTTTTTTGTTTTCTTCCCCCGGGCAGAAATCGAACGGCGTCTTTCCCAGAAATTCGGAATTCTCGTACCCTAGAATGTCCAGTGTCCTGCCCCCGGCATAAATATAGCGGTTTTTTTTATCAGTTTCCCAAATAATATCGCTGGAAGAAAAAGCTATGTCCTTCAGGCGGCTTTCAGAATACCTGAGCTGTTCATTTTTTTCAAGAACCTTCCTGAATGCCGAAATTCTCAGCCTTTCAAAAAATATAACCAGGATATATACTGATGAAAACGAGGATATAAACCTGATCTTGACGTTGAATTCATAACCTTTGTAATAAGTCGGAAATCCTGTTATAAAAAAGATGCCGACAAAAACAAGGAATAAAATTACAGCCGCTGTGCCTTCAAACGGCCCCAGCAAAAATATGACGTAAAGAGGAAATGTATATGTCCAGAGGTATCCTGTATTACCGAAACCGCCAGTTACAATCAGGAACAGGAGTAATGCTTCCATCGTATAAATGCCCAGGCGGGTGTATAATCTATAATTTCCTTTAATTAAAAACATCGCGATGAGGATGCAGTAAAAAAGACCGACTGAAATATCGGCCATTCCAAGGACCGTTTTACCTGATAACAGCGTATAAATGCCGTATCCGAACAATAATAGAACGCTTATAAAAAAAGACAATTTAATCAGTACGGATTTTTCAGCCATTTCAAGATTATCGCTAAAAGACCATGAAAACCCGGACAAATACAATAAAAATCTTTTCAGCCTCTTGACCATTTACACACCCGTTAATTTCAGTATAATGGACAATTCAGACATCACCTTAAAATATTATTGATTTAAAAAAATTTAATTATTTCCTTATTTTGATAAGACCCCGCCGGAAATGCCCGTAATTGTCCCCTTATCGTATTTTAACACCTTAAGGTTTGAATTGCAATAATTTAGGGGCAATATTATTAAATAACAATAAATAAAGTAAGTATTTGTTATTAAAAGCCTGACGAGCCCTCTCCTTCTTCCGCATCTTCACCTTCGCCGGGCTCCTGTACAAGACCTGCAAGATAGACGGGATTTTTCAGGTTCAGGTAACCGCCGGAGAGTTCACCGTCCTGAACAAGGAAATAAAGGGCGGAAGAGAAATAGTAAGCCTGTTTGAAAATGTTCACAACGGTATCTTTGTGGCCGATCTTTTTGCCTGCTATATTCGTTTCGTAACTGAGAACTTCGTCGGGGTTCTGTATGAAATACTTGTCCGCTTTATAATCGGCCAGCACAACCTGCAGGTGCTTTTGAAAATCGCCGATAATATTCTGGGTCTGGGATCGTACAGCCCTTGATATCGTGGTCTTCTGGAATTTGAGCTGTTCAAGCTTCACGGTTTTCTCCTTAGACGGCATAAAAGAATCTTCCTTGACCTTTTTTATACCGCTTATTACACGGCCGTATTCATAAAGGCGTTTATAGACATCGTCAATATGAAAGTAAAGGTCTTTCAAGACGCTTTTTATGTCTTTCCTCTGGCCCCTGTCGAAAAATATATTGAACTGAACGTTCGATGCAATAAAAAGAAAAGAATATTCCTTGTCGAAAATTTCCAGGAGAGTCCCGGCCAGGAAGGCCTTGTCGTATACGGGAATACTCATCCTCGGGTCCTTAACTTCGTTATAGTAATCAAGTATCCCTTTGAAATTTGACATTTCCCTTATCCTGCGAATTCCTGAAGCGATTTCTTCAGGAAGATTGGAAAGATCCGATTCCAGACCCGAAACTTCCTGTTTTTGTTCCGCGGGTTGTTCTTCGCTTTTATAATGCTTCGATTTTTCCTTCTGCTCAAGTTTCTGCTTTTCCCTGGCCTCCTCTTCTTCCCATAACTTTGTATAATAACCGATTGCATCCATTTCTGTTATCGCGAGAAATTCCGAATAAGATATTTTTCTGCCTAAAAATAGCTCGTCCTTGTAGTAGTAGTCAACCAGGTTAAGAATTTTCGGGTAGTATTTA
The DNA here is from genome assembly GCA_963796325.1 of uncultured Spirochaetota bacterium. Classification (GTDB taxonomy): domain Bacteria; phylum Spirochaetota; class Brevinematia; order Brevinematales; family JAOACQ01; genus CAVYGN01. Next base: position 100,059 of record CAWCLF010000004.1, on the reverse strand, counting down.
TAAAAAATAAAATTATAAGTATGAAATAGCTTCCTCAAATTAAAGTCTACAACGTTGTCAGTGAGATGCCTGTTTGTTTTTTCAATTGTAAGAGCCCTTTGAAAGGCGTTTGGAAGCGAAGGATGATACCTGCTCAGAACAAGTATTTTCTTAAACAGTTTGACAAAGACAAATTTCCCCCTTTGAATAGGATTTTCAGCGGTCCTCAGTTCCCTTATCAGGTTAAATACTTCGTCATCAAAGATTAAATAAAAGCGGTAAATCAGTTCGAAATAATACGGGTAACCGCTTTCCTTGAGACTTTTTCTTATTTCATCTGAAAAATCCTTGTCCTGGTGCAATACCGATACCAGTATCTGCTGGCTTTCAATAAGACTGTTCTTAAGATCATATAACGTTAAATCGAGGAAATTCCTGCTGAAATGCCTGCCCCAGAAGCCGAAGACTCCGTAAAGTATGCAGACTATTTTTGCGGCAAGCCTGCCGAAATATTCCTGAGCCGGGTTCTGTTCCTTCTCTTTATTGATTTTTATTTCATGTTTAAGTTCCTGCAAAACGCTTTTTTTCTCTTTAGGACCGGCATTTTTTTCTATGAGATTCTGAAGCCTTTCACGGTTCGCCTGGGCTCTCTTTCTCGCAAGTTCGTCCTCTTCCTTTTTCTGTTCATCTATCAGCCGTCTTTTCTGCTCGTCTTCTTTATTCTGTATCCATTTCTCCAGTTGATCGTTTATTTTCTGCTGAGGACCCTGCTTCAATTCAACGACTTTACCGCCGGCATCGACAAAATCTTCATAGAGTTTCTTCTGGTTATCGATCCCAAGTGAATCGATGCCGAGTTTTTCCTTTTTATCTTTTAAAATACTCATATATTTCCTTCAGTCGACAGTCGACAGTCGATAGTAATAAAAGCGCCCATAAGGGCATTTTATTAAAATATCCGGTTATTAACAGCAAATACTCTGTTTTCTATAATCGCCCTATGGTCACTACCCCACCGCCTTATAAAGACGGTTTTTAAAAGTGACCATAAATTATCAGAAATATCCGTTTATTACTCAAGATTTGAGCGACTTTTTTTTACTCAGCCGGCAGTCATCGGTAGTGGAGAGTCGACAGCCTATTGTCTATTGCATAATAAATATCAATAGTTCGACTGATGACTGTCGACTGCCGACTGTTGACTGTGGTATACATATTGACTTATCCTGTTTAATTGCTTAAAATATTATTTCTTAAAATTTATCGGATTCGGGAGGCCCATGACATGAACTTCGGATTTTTTGATGATAAAAATTTCGAATATATCATAACAAACCCTAAAACGCCGGTAAAATGGATAAATTACATCGGGACCCTTTCTTTCGGCGGTTTTGTAGATCATACGGGCGGAGCTCTATTATGTAAAGGGGACCCTTCGTTAAACCGGATCACAAAATATATTCAGCAAATGCCTTCATCTGATTTTAAAGGTGAAACACTATATATACGCCTGAAAAAAGGCGGATCATACAGGGTGTTTTCGCCCTTTTTTGTTCCTACCCTTGATCATTATGATAAATACGAATGCCATATCGGGCTCAGTTATACAAGAATTGTATCAGAGTTTTTCGGGATCCGCACCGACTGTACAATTTTTGTACCGTTAAACGACAATCGTGAAGTACGTCATGTAAAAATAACCAATATTTCAGATTCCGATATCGAACTTGATGCTGTCAGCGTAGTAGAATATACTCATTTTGAAGCAGTGAAACAGTTTAATAATGCGGATTGGGTCCCGCAGACAATGCAGTCACGGGCCATACATGAAAAAAACGGATTATTGACACTTCTCCAGTATGCCTTTATGAGGCGCGATACGAATGTTAATTATTTTACTTCAAGCAATCCCGTGTCCTCCTTCGAATCCGACAGGCGGCGTTTCCTGGGGGATAATGAATACGGGACATGGTCTAAACCGATCTCTCTGGAAAAAGAAGAATTGGGAAATTACGAAGCGCACAGGGGCGACAATATAGGAGCCCTTCTTCAAAAAATGGGAAATTTCAAACCGGGGGAAACCAAGGAATTCATAACCCAGCTCGGCCAGGATTCAAGTTACGAAAAAGCGAAACCGGGAATTGAAAAATTCAGGAATCCGGCAAATGCAGATTCGGCGCTTAATGAATTATCGGCTTTCTGGAAAGATTATATGTCGAAGCTACAGGTAAAGACCCCCGATCCCAATATGGATAGAATGCTGAATATACACAATCCCCGGCAGTGTTATATAACGAAAAACTGGTCTCGATATCTCTCATATTACCAGCTGGGGCTGGGAACAAGGGGAATAGGTTTGCGGGACAGCTCTCAGGATATTATGGCTGTCCTCGACAGGATTCCCGATGAAGGGAGGGACCTTCTCGAAAAACTCCTGATGGTCCAGAAAAAAGAAGGCAATGCCATGCATAACTTCAACCCCCTGTCGATGGAAGCTACTTACGGGGAAACATCCGACAATCCGGACAGGCCGCAGTATTACGGCGACGATCATCTCTGGATCGTCCTCTCCGTAACTGCTTACCTTAAAGAAACCGGGGATATGAATTTTATCAATACTGTGATCCCTTATTATGAAAAAGACAATAACGGCATTCCCCTTGAAAAGGGGACCGTGCTTGACCATATGAAGCGTTCTCTTGAATTTACAAAGAAAGATACGGGCTCACACTGCCTGCCCCACCTGGGTTTCGCGGACTGGAACGATTGCGTTAACCTCCCTTCCGGCGCAGAATCTCTTTTCAATACACATCTTTACGGAAAGGACCTCCTTGAAATGATTGAATTATGCGAGTATATGGGGGACGCAACCTCTGCGCATACTTACCGGGAGGAATATAATTCATTGAAGAAGATATTCAATGATAATTGCTGGGACGGGGAATGGTATGTCAGGTATTTTGATTATGACGGCACACCTCTTGGATCTCATATCAACGAACATGGCAAGATTTATATAAATGCGCAATCATGGCCGGTCATTTCAGGATTTGCCACTCCGGAACGCGCTTTAAAGTCCCTTCAGTCCGTCAATAAAATGCTCAACACTTCAAAGGGGATAAAGTTAAGCACTCCCGGGTTTAACGGCTATGATAAAACAAAGGGCGGCATAACGTCATATCCCCCCGGAGCCAAGGAAAACGGAGGCATTTTCCTCCATTCCAATCCATGGGTAATCATAGCCGAAACCATTATGGGCAACGGAGACCTTGCTTATCAATATTATAACCAGATAAATCCGGCTGCTAAAAACGATATTATTGAAGAGTATGAATGCGAACCTTATGTTTATGCCCAGAACATACTCGGGAATGAACATCCCCAGTTCGGCCTGGCGCGCAACAGCTGGCTTTCAGGAACGGCTTCATGGATGTACCAGTCAGCCGTTAAATATATCCTTGGCATAAGACCCGTATATACTGGACTTGAGATCGATCCATGCATACCTCAAAAATGGGAAGGCTTTACTGTCGACAGAAAGTATAAAAATTCAGAGTACCATATAGAAGTCAGGAATCCTGACCATAAAAGCAAGGGCATACGGAGCATTAAAGTCGACGGTCAATTGATTCCGGGCAATATTATTCCTGCATCCGGTGACGGAAAAGCACATAATGTTGAAGTTGTAATGGGTTAACGGCACGTTTATTTTTTTTCCAGATATGAAAGATCTAAGTATTCGATCCTGGCTTTTTCCATTTCATCGGTAATTACGCTGTCAATGGTCTCCTTCTTTGCAGTTTTGATTAGATATTCGGCAAGTTTCTCCTTGATTTCATTATAATCAAGTTTTCTTCCCCGTATTATTTTCATGAGCTTATAGATCATCATGCCGCCTTCAGCCCCCTGCATTGTCGCAATTGAACCGATTTTCAGATCCGACAAAACATTCTGCAGTTCTTTTGAAAGTTCAAAACCCGGAACATTTTTATGATTGTGAATATTAATCTCATGTTTAATCAGCTCTTTTTCAAGTTCAGTGAAATCCTCAATTTTTTGAAGCAGCGAGTACGCAATTTTGATGTCATCAGCCGTATTTGCATTCAATTCGTAAAAAGTAAAAAGATCCGGATCTTTCATGATATCTTCATTATTTTCATAATAGCTCATAAGTTCTTTTTCCCCGAATTTGACCTTGTCTCCGAGCATTTTATCAATGAATTTTTCTATAATCATATCGCTCCTTATCTCAAAAAAAAGAGAGGCTTCATCTGTACTTAAAGCCAGGAGGTTCTTTGACCATTCTTCGCTGGAAGAAAAATTTTTTTTCAGCGTTTTAATGCTTTTGGAGACTGCATCATCGGATATTTGAATTCCTTCCCTTTCGGCCCTGTTAAGAAGGAGAATCCTTTCTATGAGAAAATTCAGAACTTCGGTCCTGATAAATTTATAATTTTCCTTCGTCGGTTTGAAATCGATATCTTCATCCTCTTCAAGCTGGATTATGTACCTTCCGACCGCTCTGTCCAGCATTTCCTGAGTTATCAGGACTTCGTTAATTTTCGCAACAACATTCACAATATCATCTCCGACAAGATAAAGCCGCAATAATAATACGGATCATTATCCTAAAATTCAAGAGCATCATTCAGCACCGTCATAAAGCTCCATATGAACCCCATTCTTAACAATTCCTCCGGGGACAACATTTACAAACGTATTCCTGGCCCCTTTCGCTGCAGTTCTTATCCTGATATAATTTGAAGTATAACCGGTCCATTCCCCGTTTTCAATAGTTTCCAGAAGAACAGGAAAACTTCTGCCTATTACGGATCTTTCAGCAAAAACTGCAGCCCTTTGAAAAACGGATTCCTCGAGCACCCTGACCCTTTCCTTTTTTATTTTTGAAGGCATATCGTTCATTCTGAAAGCCGCGGTGCCTGTCCTCGGAGAGTATGGAAAGATATGAGCCCGGCTGAAGCCGACTTTATCGACAAACTTGAGCGTTTCATCGAATTCAATATCCGTTTCGCCCGGGAACCCTGCGATAATATCGGTAGTAATACCGCAGGAGGGATCTTTTTCCTTTATCAAACACGCAATTTCGAAAAACTGATCGGGGGTATAGAACCTGCCCATGCGTTTCAGGACGCTTCCCGAACCGCTCTGAGCCGAGAGATGAAAGTGGTTCGAAAGTTTTCCCGTATCAAGCAAATCGATAATCCTCGGATCGAATTCATCAGGCTGAAGGGATGAAAGCCTGACTCTGAAATCCCCTTTTATCGAAAGAATCTTTAAGACAAGCTCATACAGGGATGAATCTCCCGAACGATACCCGCTGATATTTACACCGGTAAGAACAATTTCCCTGTATCCCCTGCCCACAAGGTCCCTGGCAAATCCTGCCGCTTCGTCGGCCGGCAGGCACCTTGATTTACCCCTGGCACGCGGTATTTTACAATATGTGCATAATTTATCACAGCCATCCTGGATCTTGACAAAAGCCCTGGTCCGGTCAAAATGCCTGACTATAGGAAATTCACCCGTCCCGGAAGAGCAGGAGATCTCAGCCGAAGGTTCCGGGCTTCTTTTTAATATCTCCGGAATTGAAAATTTTTCATTATTCCTGACCAGGTAATCGGCATATCCGGCATTCTTTATCTTATCAAGATCGGTTGTGACATAACAGCCTGTGGCGAGGACTATTTTCCCCATTTTTTTAGCCCTTTTCATTGCCTGGATCGATTTCTTATCCGCTCGGCCTGTGACCGAACAGGTATTGATAACCGTGCAATCCGCATCATCAAGAGAATCTGTAATGATAAAATTCTGCGAAGTTAAATTTTCCTTAAGGGCCTGTGATTCAAACTGGTTGAGTTTGCATCCGATCGTTTCTATATAAACTTTCAAGGGCATCGTTCCTGTTCATATATTTTTTCAGGTAATTATTCTAAAGCGGGATTTTCCGCCTGTCAATCATCCTGCGGCCGGCAAATTATTTGAATACTGGAAAGTTTTTATAAAACAATATATCATATCATAAACATGGGTGACACGATGGGGAAAAAAACAGTTGCATTTTTAGGCGATACTTCTTTCGACTCCTTCCAGAGCAATATGCTGGCCGGCGCGATGAAAGCCGCAGACGAGAATGATGTTAACCTTCTCAGGTTTGTCATAGAACATTACATCAATAAAAACCGTTACCCCAGAACGCTTGACCTGATGTCCCAAATGATAAAAAAAATGCAGCCGGACGGCTTGATGTTTTTAGGATGGTCGGGCGAGATTGCTGAAAATCCGAAAAGATTTTTAAGCCTTTTCAAAGACATCGGGCCGATCCCGATGTTAAGTATCGGGAAGGTAATTGAAACTGTACCTTCCATATTTATGAACGGCGGTTTTCACATCAGGGAGATCCTGAACCACCTCTGCGACGTGCATCATTACAAAAATATCGCTTTTATTCAGCCGATTATCCCGGATGAAAGGTACCAGGTTTATGAAGACTTTATGAAAGAGAAAGGCCTTTATAAACGTGAGCTGGTTCTGACAAATTCGGATATTGACAGGGATATCGACTGGTTTTTCATCAAACGGGTTAAAAAGATGGCCTCGATCCTTTTTGATGAAAGGAAAATAAAACCTGACGCTATCATGTCCATGTATACCTATGAGGCGGCAAATATCCTGGTTGAGCTCCAGAGAAGGAAAATAAAAGTCCCTGAAGAAGTCGCCCTTACAAGCTGGGAGGATGGGGAAAGGGGCAGGTATTCATACCCGTCCATCACTTCGGTTTATTATCCGTTTTACGAACAGGGTTATGAAGGCTGCAATACCATAGCCAAAATGATCAGGGGCGAAGCCGCTCCTCTGCTCATACCCGTTAAAGGCGAATTCAGGATCCGCCGTTCATGCGGCTGTTCCCGGGGAAGAATCGATCATGCGGGGCTTATGATCCCGGAGCCGCTGAAAATCGATGCCGATAAATCCGATATCGACGCAGCTGTCAAAGAGATTGAAAGTATAGACCCGGGTTTTACGTATATAGACAGGGACAGCCTGGTAAAAAGCCTTATAAGCGATTTAAGGAACGGCACCGATGCTGACTTTACCAATGAGATCGAAAATTATTTATTCACCCATGACCTCAGCATAGACCGGATTTATAAAATACAGGAGGATTTACTCAATTTCCGGTCTAAAATCATACAAGCGATCCAAAACAGCAAAAGGCTACTGATGCTTTCCGATAATATATTCCTCAAGCTGCAAATCGTTTTCGAAGAGCACATCGAAGCCGTGACCGGAAATAACGACATAAACAGGCGGGACAATGTCCATACAATGCAGGAGGTAGGCCAGGATATAGTTATAACGCTGGATATCGATAAAATTATCAACGTTATAGAAGACAGCCTGAAAAAGGTCAGCATTCCAAACTGTTATATGTACCTGTTCAGGACCGGCAGGCCTTCCGGCGGAGAACAGCTGATACTGTCTTATGTGAACGGAAAGACCGATCATGCAAATAAAGCCGGCAATGAACGTCATTCACTGCACGATCATATTTTCGGGAGCAGAAGACATGTTTACACCGTTTATATTCTTCATATCAAAAAGGAACTTCTCGGCTTCATCTTTTTTGAACCGGGCCCTGCAGATGAAAGATTGTATTATTCTCTGTCGGTAGAACTTTCCAGCGCCATATACGGCGCCCTTGTATTGAAAAACTTAAAAAAAACCAATTCAAAGCTCAAATCGGCGCAAAAAGAGATCGTTAAAAATATGGAGGTAATTGAAGAATCCAATATTAAGCTATCCAAACTGGACGAACTTAAAAACAACTTCATAGCTAATATTACCCATGATTTCCGGTCCCCGCTTATGATCATTTTAAATACAGCCGATCTGGGTTTGCACTATGATAACGCGGGCGATTTCCTTGATATTACAAAAAGATACAACAGTATTTATAACGCTTCATTAAAATTGAAAATGTCGATCGACCGGCTTCTCGATCTGGCTAAAATGGATGCCCAGGGCGTAAAATTGAAAGTTAAAAATCTTATGCTTCGCTCTTACATAGCGAATATAACCGATTTTTATATTTCGGCGACAGCTTCGACAAATATCGATCTATCCTGCAGGCTTCCATCTCATGAAATCCCGGATTTTTATACGGATGAAGAAAAGCTTGAAGAGATACTCAACAACATCATTACAAACGCTCTTAAATTTGTCGACCCTGACAGCGGGATGATTACCATATCTCTTGAAGACCTGGAATCTGAAGTTGAAATTACCGTTTCCGATAACGGGATCGGGATACCTCCGGATAAAATCAATCTCATATTCGGAAGGTTCGAACAGATCGAAGGCCCCGGAAGAGGAAGGTTCAAGGGCACCGGTATCGGGCTGTCTTTTGTCAAGGAACTTACCGGTTATCTCAAAGGGAGCATCCGGGCGGAATCGGAAGGACCGGGCCTCGGATCGAAATTCATTCTTACCCTGAAAAAAGGAAAAGAAGTTTTCAATGAGAAGGATTTTATCGATGAAGACACTGAAAGCGCCGGATATTCGGTCAGGCGGAATGATCTTTTGAGGATCATCGAAAGCGACATCCTTGAGAGATCCGGTAAAGACGATATCAATTTAACATTCACCGATTTGAACAAGGATAACGAATTCGATCCTGTTAAAGGAATAATCCTTATCGTGGACGATAATTATTTCATAAGAGAGATTGTGAAGGAGTATCTCTCCAAAGCCGGCTACAGAAATTTTATAACAGCGGCAGACGGGGTAACAGGCATTGAAGCTATATATATGTATAGACCGGACCTTATTATTACCGATTATAATATGCCCAGAATGCGCGGAGATGAACTTCATGACCAGCTTATATCAAATCCCGACTTTAAGCGTACGCCCATACTCTTCCTTACAGGAATTTCCGATAAAAATCTGATACTCGAAAGGAAAAAGAAAGGGGCAATGGCTTACCTTTCAAAGCCGGTCGATGAAAAAGAGCTCCTGGTTACAGTAGATATACATATGAAAAAATACCTGGATTACAAATTCCTGATCCAGCAGGCATCTATGGACGAATTGACCGGGCTTGCAAACAAGCATTCCATACTCAAATTTTTCGGAGACCGGATTATGCTTCGAAGCTACAGGAATACTTCAATAATCTTTATGGATATAGACTTTTTCAAGGAATTTAACGACCATTACGGTCACCCTGCCGGTGATGTCCTGCTTGCAGAGATAGGCGCTATTATTAAAGATTCACTGAGGAAATACGACAAGGCAGGACGCTACGGCGGCGAGGAATTTCTGATAATCCTGCCTGAAGCGACGCTCGGCGAAGCTGTCATAGTCGCCGAAAAACTTCGTAATAAAATCAGGAATAAATTCATTAATTATCATGGCAGGAAGTTAAGTGTAACAGCCAGCTTCGGCGTTTCTTCACTCGTCCAGAACTCGGAATATATCTGCAGGGCGCTTAATATCGACAATCTTAAGGACATCTTCGAGGTTAAGGATATAAAAAACACCGATTGGGAAAAAATCGACAGAATAAAGGAACAGGTAAGAGAACAGCTTATTGAAATGGCGGATAAGGCATTATACAGGGCTAAATATACCGTCTGCAGGAATTGCAATTACTATTCTGAAAAACCCGAATTTTTTAAACAAAATACATGTCCCGAATGCGGCGGAAAGGATATTATTATCGGCAGGGACAAAGTAGCGCCGTTCCAATCTCTTAATGCGGAGGTTCTTTAATGATAATCAAAGGCAATCTCAAATTCAGTGATTTCAGAGCATACCAGATGACTTTTGCAGCTCCGAGGTATTTGATAATTTTCGTGATATTAAGCCTGGGTTTTTATTTCTTCAAATTCGGCTCGCAATTCGCCAGCAGGATCCCCCTGCCGGCGCCTGCGGCCGATATAACAATATCCATAGGGCTCGGGCTCCTGATCACCCTGTTCCTTTTCGCATCTTTTTATATCAGGATGCGGGCCAATTTCAGCAGCAATCCGGCCATGAAGCTTGAACAGTTTTACGAACCGACCGGCGAAGGGATCAATATGAAGGGTGAAAGCGGCGAATACACGCTTAAATGGGACGAAATCAAGAAAGTGTCGTTTTACCGCAATTATATTCTGATCTTTTCAGGATCCAGCCTTGCAATGCTGCTCCCGCACAGGTTTTTCGGCAGCGCCTTTGACCTCGAAGAATTCAGGACCCTGATGAATAAAAAAGTTAAGATCTCAAATAAACCCCGGGAACAAAAATGAAGGTGCTTTTTATAGGCGGCACGGGCAATATAAGCAGTGCGGTAAGCAGGCTCTGCGTTGCAAAAGGAATGGAACTCCATCATCTCAACAGGGGTAAAACTAATTGCGCCATCGACGGCGCTGTGCCGCACATAGGGGACATCAACGATAAATACCTGCCCGCTCCGATTCCCGATATTAATTGGGACTGTGTAGTCGATTGGGTCGCTTTTACAGCCGCCGATGCGGAAAGGGACATTTCCCTTTTCAGGGGAAAAACAAAACAGTATGTTTTTATAAGTTCGGCATCGGTATACCAAAAACCTCCCGCGAACCCTGTAATCACCGAATCGACTCCGCTGTCGAACCCGTTCTGGGAATATTCCAGGAATAAAATCAGATGTGAAAATATCCTGAACGAAGCTTACAGGAATTTCGAATTTCCCGTGACGATCGTAAGGCCTTCTCTTACATACGATACGGTCATACCTGTTGCGATCGGAGGTTTCGATGAATATACGATCGCCGGGAGAATACTGAAAGATGAAAAAATAATCGTCCATGGCAACGGGACAAGCCTATGGACCGTCACCCATTCCGAGGACTTTGCCAGGGGTTTCATAGGGATTATCGGCAATGTTCATGCCCTGGGCCATTCGTTCCATATTACCTCCGATGAGATACTTACCTGGAACCAGATTTACAATATCCTGGCCGGCGCGCTGGGGAGGGAGCCTAAAATAGTTCATATACCCTCGGATTTTATCTGCCGGGCCGACAGTTCCTTGACAGGCACTCTTCTGGGGGACAAATCGGAAAGCGCCATATTCGACAATTCGAAAATAAAATCATTCGTCCCGGGTTTTAATGCCGTCATACCTTTTTCGGAAGGTATAAAAAAGACGCTTGCCTGGTTCGACGCCGATCCTGGAAGGAAAGTCGTTAAAAAAGAAACCGATGAATCCATCGACAGGATAATAAAACTTTATGAAAGCGTTTATCCGGAAACGGTATAGTCGGTAAAGGCTTATCCCGAGAGGTTAAATCCTTGCCGGATTCCGGCCGATAGGATATTATTAAATATGCATAATCCCGGAGGCGGTAAAAAATATGAAAAAGTTAAATATAATTGTTCCAGGCGCCGCGATGCTGATCGCTCTATTCATGCAATCCTGCGGCGTAAATCCTTCAAGCGGCAATTTGTCCAATGATGATACTTCGATAGTGGGCACCTGGCTGACGCAGAATTCGGGAACACAGGCTCAATACCAGTTCACAAGCGCGAACACATATACGTTTACTCCTTACTCTGCCATAGGCGCACCTGCGATAGTGAACGGGACCTATGTTGCCGATGCCACAACGGGCGATCTCACTCTTACCCCCAACGGCGGAGGACAGGTCACTTATTCTTATACGGTCAGTTCCGATAATTCCCTCCTAACGATCACTTATGACGGGAACAGCCCTACTAATTATTTACACCAGTAATCAGCCCTTGATGCATATAATGGGCTTAAGTTTAGCGACTTTGCGCGAAAGGCCCGCCATGTGCGCATCCTCGACGACTATGTTGACGTCCTTGTAAGCCTGAGGAGCCTCTTCAGCCACTCCCCTGTAAGAAGCCGACCTGATCAGGATTCCTTTTTTACCGAGGCTGGTTACGATCTCCGAACCCCTCCATCTTTTCAATGCCTCCCTCCTGCTCATTGCCCTGCCTGCCCCATGACATGAAGAACTGAAGGCTTTTTTTTCACTTTCAGCCGTGCCTGCCATTAAATAAGAAAAAGTACCCATGCTGCCCCCGATAAGGACAGGCTGGCCGGTATCTTTCAACCCTTTTGCGAGTTCGGCATGACCCGGGCCGAATGCCCTTGTCGCTCCCTTTCTGTGTACGAATAGCTTCAACTCTTTCCCGCCGGCTTCATGGATTTCCTCCTTACAGGTGTTATGAGAGACGTCATAAATAAGCCGGACATCGATACCGGGTAAAAAATCCTTTAATATTTTCCTTAAAAAGTGGGTCAGGACCTGCCTGTTTGCAAGAGCGCAATTGACGCCCGCCCTCATCGCACCGATGTAAGAACGTCCCAGGCCCGAATCGATAGGGGCGCAGGCCAGTTCCCTGTCCCTGAGATTTATTCCGAAACTTTCGATTTTAAGAGCCATCTCCTTTAAAAAATCCGTTCCTATCTGATGCCCCAGCCCGCGCGATCCGCAATGGATGCTGATTACGATATCGCCATTTTCAAGCCCGAATCCTTCAAGGATTTTTTCATCATAAACTTCAATTATACTTTGAACTTCAAGGTAATGATTGCCGGACCCGAGCGACCCGATCTCTTCCCTCAGGCGGTCCTTTGCCCTTGCCGAAACTTTATCGGGAAGAGCCCCGGCTGCAATTCCATAATCTTCTATTCTATCAAGATCTTCTTCATCTCCGTAACCTCTCGAAACCGCCCAGACCGCCCCCTTTTGGAGCATTTCATCCATTTCCCTGGCACCGAGCCTTATTCCGCTTTCGCTGCCGACGCCTGCCGGTATATTGGAGAACAATTCATCTGCAAGCTTTCCCTTAAAAGGCTCCAGGTCACGGGTTTTTATCCCGCCGAGCCTCAGCATCCTTACACCGCAGGATATATCGTAGCCTACGCCTCCGGCCGAAACGACCCCTCCCGCCGCCGGATCGAAAGCCGCCACTCCGCCTATCGGGAAACCATAGCCCCAATGCGCATCGGGCATAGCGTAGGCGGCCCCCGCTATCCCCGGGAGGGAAGCCACATTTGTGATCTGCCGATAAACTTTTTCATCCATTTCCTCTATCAATTTCCCGGAAGCGTAAATAACGGCAGGTACATTCATACCGTCGTAAGGGTCTATACGCCATTCGTGATCGCTCACCTTTTCCAGTTTTTTTATATCCATTTCCGGTCCCTCCTCATTCAGACATCGACGACGCATTGCGCCGTCCATATGCGGCCGCTTTTATATACACGGAGTTCCGTCATTGTCGCCCCTTTGATTATCACCGCAGGCTGGTGCCTCCTGATATTCAAATGCTCCCCCAGCATCACTGCGTCAAGAGTCAATCCGTTTCCCCGGTTGATGCATATGTCGAAAGTCCTGAACAGCATTCTGCGTACATCCATCTCGTAAATAATAGAGTTGATCCATTCAAAAAAAAGGAAATCAAGGTCTTTTGCCCTGCAGCTTACTCCTACGGCCTCAATTTTTTTAACCTTGCCGATCGTTGTCACAACGGCAGTAAGGGCTTCCGCACCCATTTCAAAAGCTTCGCTTTCGCTTTTACCGCAGCCTCTGATGCCGATATCGGCCATATGACTGAAATGCTCCCATCTTTTCATTTATGTACGCCTCTATACTGACTTTTAAGAGTGCAGCTTCATGCAATCGCCATTTTCTGATGCAGGAAATTATCAAATATACTTAAGATAATGTAAATTTACCCTTTTGTCATTAATTTTTTATTGATTAAATTGCAATTCCTTTATAAAATTTCTTCCTGACGGTTTTTTTAACTGTAAACCCGGATTGTCCGCAGGTTAAAGGAGCATAAAATGAAATCTATATTGGATAACCGCGTAAGATACCAGGAGACCGACCAAATGGGAGTAGTCCATAATTCCGTCTATTATATATGGTTCGAAATCGGCAGAACAGAATGGATGCGGACAAAAGGTCTGACATACAGGGAATGCGAAGACAAAGGATGGTTATTGCCGGTCATAGAAAGCGGATGCCGTTATCTCGGTTCAGCCGGATACGACGATCTGGTCCGGATCGAAACAGAAGCGACTCCTGAAACGGGCGCTTCTTTCAGGTTCGACTATACGATAAAGATGCTTCCGGATCAAAAAATCCTGGCGACAGGTTTCACAAGGCATGTCTGTATAGGAAAGGATAAGAGGATAAACAGGGAAGCTACAAAACATTTAAAAAATTTATTAACCTGAAATAAATATAGCCCCTCAAGATAACAGGATTATCCTGCGAGGAGGATGAATGAACAAAACCGCCGCAACCGTGAGAGAAGCAGTCCTTAACGATATAGATATAATAATAAAACTCAGGATAGATTTTCTAAAAGAACTCGGAAATATAAAAACATATGCCGAGTGCGAAATCCTGTCGAAAAAAAACAGGGCGTTTTTTCTCCGGAATATGGCCTCGAAGGATGTTGTCGTCTGGTTCATCGATTCCATGGGTAAAATCGCCGCTACGGGAGCCCTTCTCTATTTCAAACGCCCTCCAGTATCGGCCGGGAATGAAGGAGTGGAAGCATATATCTTCAACCTCTATACCTTGCCTGAATTCAGGAACCAGGGCCTGGCCACAAAAATAATGCATAAAATCATGGAAGAGGCAAAAAAGACGCAATGTTCGCGTGCGTGGCTGCATGCGACCGAAGAAGGACACAAGCTGTACGAAAAGCTGGGATTCAAAAAAAAAGACGATGTCATGGAATTTATTTTATAGACTCCCTCCGGGGCTACCTGCCGAGATTGCCGCCTATAATGCTGCCTACAGCGAAAGTAACTGCTGCAGTCAGTATCCCGAAAATTACCTGTCTAAAACCCGAAACAATAAATGATCTTCCCGTCAGTAAAGTTATAATAGAACCGATTATAAACAAACCCGCCCCGCTCAATGCCGCGCTCAATATAATTCCCGTAATCCCGGTAAAAAAGATAAAAGGAAAGACCGGAAGTATTCCGCCTGCAAGGAATAGAAAAAATGAAGTAATCGATGCCTGCCAGGCCGATCCTCCCAGCTCAACGGGATCTATGCCAAGTTCCTCACGCGAAAGGGTATCGAGAGCCGTTGCCGGATCCGAGATTAAACGATCGGCCAGCTTCCGGGCCGCTTCCTCTTCCAGTCCCTTCGCCCGGTATATAAGCGTAAGCTCTTCTTTTTCCTCTTCAGGGACCTCGTTCAACTCCCCCTCTTCAATATCGATCTGGTGTTTATAAAATTCTCTGGAATTCTGGACTGAAAGCCATTCCCCCAGAGCCATGGATAAAGCTCCGGCAAGAAGGCCGGCAATTCCCGTTAAAAGAATATGAAGGGAATCTATGCCTATACCGGCAACACCCATGACAAGGCAGAACACGGAAACAAGGCCGTCGTTAGCGCCCATTACAGCCGCCCTTAATGAGTTGCCTCCGCCCAGCCTGTGACGCCCTTCGAATCTGGCAAGATCGCTTCCTTTTAACCCTCCGGTCAGCCGCGACAGGTATCCGAAAACCCTTGCATGCGACCTTTCGTCGGCCGGCATTTTACGAAGCAGCGCATCCTCCTGGCCGTCGTAGCTCCCCGCCGCATTTTTTTCGATTGCTGCAAGCGCCGGCAAGACTGCCGACAGCCCGGAATTTCCGGCAAGCCAGCCTAATAATCTTGTCTGCAGAGAAGGCTTGAAAACAGGTGTTTTTATTCCGGCTTCGCTTAGCTTAAGAGACCAGAAAACCGCATGAGCCTTTTCAGTATCGGCTAGTTTGTTGTAAATAGATTTAAGATCGGGATTCGTTTCCGCCCCGGCAAGACGTGTATATAAAATTACGGCGTCATTTTCTGATTTTAAATTGCCAATGTAACGCCTTATATCCTTTTTATTTTTTCCCGAGTATTCAACTGCACCCATTCAGAGTCTCCGGCAACCCGATTACTTAAGGGCATCAATGATCTTTTTTACTCTTTCGTCAGCCATATAATAACAGGTTTGAACGCCCCTTTTCCTGCTGTTTATTATTCCTCGGCTTTTTAATACCCCAAGGTGCTGAGACACCGTAGATTGAGGAACACCAAGGTTTTCAACCATCGCGTTGACATTGCACTCCGTGCCTTCCGCCAGCCTTGCGGCTATCTTCAGCCTGACGGGATGGCCTAAAACCTTCAGAATTTCACTTTCTTTCAGGAAATTCATATTACGCACCTGCTTATAATATTCATTTTTTGCCTGATAAAATTTGCCGGATGAGGGTCAGCCGGCTTTCTCCGTTTTTCTTAATTTCTTAAACAGAACTATGAAAAGCGGCAGAAATACCAGTGAAATGACAAAAAATATCGTTATGGAAAGCAGTGAATTTTCTCTCAATACGGGGATCCTGCACAACAGCATGCCCAATAAAGTGAAAGCGGGCACCCACAACAAGGCTCCCGCCAGGTTATAAAAAGAGAAGGTCCTGAAATTCATCCTGGCAATCCCTGCTATGAACGGTGCGAATGTCCTGACAAATATAATGAACTGGGACACCATGATAGTAACAGGACCGTATTTTTCATAAAACTGGTGGGCCCTTCTTAAATTATTCTTATTAAAAATCCCTTTTTTTTGATCATGAAAGGCTTTTTCCTCGATAAAATACCCCAGCCAGTAATTACAGGTATTCCCGAGAAATGCGGCAGCCACAAGAACGGGCATCAGAATATACCACTCAAGGGAACCGGCTCCGGCAAGGGCCCCTACCGCAAATAAAAGCGAATCACCGGGAAGAAACGAAGCCACAAGGAACGCAGTCTGGCAGAATATTATCGAGGCCAGTAAAAAATACGTCAGAACCCCATGATTAAAAATAAGGATATCCATATTTGATTCAAGGTTTGAAAATATATTGATCAAACTTGAAAATAAATCCATATCCTTTACCTGCTATAATCAGCCCGCAGTGAAAAAGGGCCTCTAAAATAATTGCTATTGATTGAGCATTATAACATTATAATAAAAAAAAAGAAATTAATCACCATCGCCGCAAATAGAGCCGGCTGTCACTTGAATGCTTCCTCCAGCCCTTTTGAAGCCGTATAGAGCGTGCCGACCCCGGAAAGATGGTAAGCCACTCTCAAAGTCTCATAGATCTCCTCCTTTGTGGCGCCCGCTTTAAGAGCTGCAAATGAAAGCGATTTGACGCCTTCTTTGGCGCCATGTGCGGCATCGAATGCCATGGCTATAAGGAGCTTTATCTTCCTGGGCAGCGCTCCATCGCCGTAAATAAGTTTATCCGACCCCCTGATAAACTCCATGAACTCAGGATCGATCTTTGTTATAGTTTCAAGCGGATTACCGGGCATAAAAAACCTCCTTTATCATTTATCGAAAAATGCATCCCTGCCTGGATAACGCAGTTTTTCCCTGGCTGCCTTTTCCGGAAAAGTAAAATACGAAACGACGGCGCGGGAACATAATTCGCCGGAAACATCAAAAAGAGAAGCGTCTATATCTGCGATATGTTTTCTTTTTTTAAACAATTTCGTGCGTACGGTGACAGGTCCTTTGTCAGTGTAAACAGGTTTCAGGTATTTGATATCCATACCTGCAGTCATTCCTGCAGTATTCAATTTAATATAAACAAACCAGGCGGATACCTCGTCGAGGAGAGTAGCCTGAATCCCGCCATGAAGTATGTTGCCGTAACCCTGAAAACCTGCGCCGGGCTGCCAGACGGAAACGACTTCATCGCCGTCTTCGTAAAATTCCATTCTCAATCCATGATCATTATCCGGTGAACAGGCAAAACAATTGTACCCTTCCAGCCCCTTAAACGGGTTCACAATCTTCTTCATGATCGATTTTACCTCTTGTTATAAAAAACATATATTAATTACAGCAAATATAAAAATCAAATTAAAACAGGAGGTCCGGGATTATCTTTTCGATTTGAAGTTAAATGTGTAAATTACTAAAGAAGATAAAGAGAAGGAGGGGTTTATGGCTGCAGGAAATTATAAATATATAATAATCGGCGGCGGTCTTGCAGGCGCTTCGGCAATAGAAGGAATAAGAGAAGAGGATGCCGGCGGCGATATATTAATGATAGGCAAGGAAAAAAATATGCCCTATGACAGGCCCCCTCTATCCAAAAAATTATGGTTCGGCACCAAAAAGCTGGAAGAAATATTCCTTCATGACGACGCCTTTTATTCAAAAAACGGAGTTGAACTTTGCCTTGGCACAACCGTAACTGGCCTTGACCCGTCAGCCGGGACTATCACGACCGACGCAGGGGATACGGTCAAATATAACAAGCTTCTGCTGGCTACAGGCGGGATACCCCGCATGATGGATATACCGGGCGGGCGTCTCGAGGAAATCTGTTATTACAGGACCATCAACGACTATAAAAACATCCGCAGTCTCGCAGGAGAAGGTAAAAAAGCGCTGGTTGTCGGAGGAGGATTCATCGGCTCGGAAATAGCCGCCGCTCTCAATATGAATAAAGTAGAAGTAACGATTGTTTTCCCGGAAGATTATCTTGTCTGGCGGGTATTTCCTGAAGGCCTCGGTAAAGCGATACAGAAACATTTTATCGAAAAAGGCATAAATATTCTGAATACCGACCAGCCGGTATCTTTCGAGAAAAAACAGGAGAGCATTATAACAAAAACAAAAAACGGGAAGGAAATCAAATCGGACTTTGTAATAGCCGGCATAGGCATACTTCCGTCCGTCGAACTGGCTCAGATTGCGGGATTGAATGCCTCTAACGGAATAACCGCCGATGAATTCCTTCAAACATCAAATACCGATATCTATACGGCAGGAGACAATACGAACTTCAAATCGATTGCGCTGGGAGACCGCATGCGGATCGAGCATTGGGACAATTCAATAGTTCAAGGCAGAACTGCCGGAAGGAACATGGCTGGAGGGAAAATAAAATACGATCATATCCCGTATTTCTTTTCGGATCTTTTCGAATTCGGTTACGAAGCGGTTGGAGACCTGGATCCCCGCCTCATCACATATTATGTCTGGAAAAAGGAATTTGATACCGGTATTATATATTACCTGAAGGAGGAAATGGTAAGAGGTGTCATGCTTTGCAATGTCTGGGACAAAGTACCGGCCGCAAGAGAATTGATAAAAAAACAGGCAAAGATCAAAACCGCCGAACTGGGCGATGCAATAGTTTTTTAGAGGTTAATAAAATGCTGAGCGATTTGAAATGCACAAGGATAGATAGAAACTCGCCTTCCCTTCCTATCAAGGAAATCGAGAAGCTCCTGAATGAAATACCGGGATGGCAGTTAATAAACGGCGTCATAGAACGTCTGTTCGAGTTCAAGAACTTCCAGGATGCAATACAGTTTGTAAACAGAGTTGCCGATTTAGCAACAAGTGAAGATCACCATCCGGATATTACGATAAATTATAATAAAGTAAAACTGGAATTATCGACTCATAAAATAGGCGGTTTATCGATGAATGACTTCATACTGGCTGCAAAAATAAATCTTTTGTCAACTATCGAATAATGGCCGGAAAATTTAAACCCGGCAATCTTAGCGGAAAAACGGCTTTAATTACCGGAGCGGCGGTAAGGATCGGGCGTTCCATTGCGGAAAATCTGGCGGCAGAAGGAGTCAATATTGTCGCACATTACAGAAATTCCCTGGATGAGGCCCGAAGTCTTGCAGAGGAAATGAAAAGGGCAAAAGTGAAATACTGGCTTATACAATCCGATTTCGAAAATCCGGCAGGTTACGAGGCCCTTATTAACAATGCGATAGATTGCGCAGGAAATATAGATTACCTGGTAAATAACGCATCCATTTTCCCTCAAAATACTGCTGACGGCCTCGAGTGGGCGGAATTTATCAGGAACATCCGTATAAACACGTGGATACCCTTTTACCTTGGACGCGCATTTAAAGAAAAGGGGCAAAAAGGAGTCATTATTAACATACTTGATTCCAGGATCCGAGATTACGATTCAAAACACGCTGCTTATATACTAAGCAAAAAATTACTCGAGGATTTCACAAAAATAATGGCCTGTGAATTCGCCCCCGGCATCAGGGTGAACGGAATTGCACCGGGTTTGATACTCCCCCCTTCCGGCAAGGATGAAAAATATCTCGATCAATTGGTCGATTCAGTGCCGTTAAAGCGTCATGGAAATGTAAAAAATATTGCGGATACGGCAGTATTTCTTATAAAAAATGATTTCATAACCGGCGAAACAATTTATGTGGATGGAGGGATGAGCATGGTTTCAAGAGGGCGGGATTAAATAATGGATACGATCTTTATCAAAGACCTGCTGGTAAGATGCATAATCGGAATAAACGATGAAGAACGCCATGACAGGCAGGACGTCCTGATCAACATAGCATTGACAGCCGACCTCTCTAAACCATGCCGGAGTGATAAAATCGAAGATGCCGTTGATTACAGGGCCATCAAAAAAAAAGTGTTTGAAATCGCAGAAAATTCCGGTTTCTTCCTGGTTGAAGCTCTAGCCGAAACAATAGCAGCTGCATGCCTTGATTTTACAGGAGTAAAAGCGGTAAAAGTGCTTGTCGAAAAACCCTCGGCCCTCCGGTTCGCAAGAAGCGTAGGCATAGAGATAAACAGGGAAAAGGCTTAAAAATTATGCCGAGAGTATTTATCGGCGCAGGCTCAAATATCGATCCCTATTCCAATATTAAAGATGCATTAAAACTCCTGATGCTAAAATCCGAGGTAATGGCCGTTTCGACATTTTACAAAAATGAAAGCATAGGCAGGCCTGGCGATCCTGATTATTTCAACGGCGTAATGCTCATCAATACGGATTCCGATCCTCTCGGACTGAAATACGATGTGCTGCGGGATATCGAGAAGTCGCTCGGCCGCGTCAGGCATAATGATAAATACGCTCCCCGGACTATAGACCTCGATATTCTCGTTTACGATGATATAAATATACATAATAAAGAACTCGATATTCCCGACAGGTTCATACTTGAAAGGCCCTTCCTTTCCATATGTCTTTTCGAACTTGATAAATCGCTGTTTTTTCAGGAATGGGGCAAAACCGTAAAGGATATAGCGGAAAGTTTCATTGATCAAAAGCTGAAGCCGCTTTATGATTATACAGAGATGTTAAGGAGGATTCTGCAAAATGGATATTAAACGGGTTGAAAAGCTTATTAGAGAACTTCTGATAGAAATGGGAGAAGATCCCCAGAGGCATGGGCTTCTGAAAACGCCCCGCCGATTCGCAGAAACTCTCCAGTACCTGACGTCCGGCTACAGTGTCGATTTCAAGGATGTTATTCATGACGCCATCTTCCAGCAGGAAACGAACAATATGATCATCATCAGGGATATCGAAATATACAGTCTTTGCGAACATCATCTCCTTCCCTTTTTCGGCCGCTGTCATATCGGCTACATAGCCAGGGACAAAGTGCTGGGAGCTTCGAAACTTGCCAGGATCGTCGAAATTTATGCCAGAAGGCTGCAGATTCAGGAGCGCCTGACCGACCAGATAGCACATGCAATCCAGGATTCCATCGAAACGGAGGGAGTAGGCGTTGTAATAGAAGCAAGACACCTGTGCATGATGATGAGAGGCATTGAAAAGCAGAATTCAAACATGATCACTTCGTCGGTACTGGGGGCCTTCAGGTCAAGCCATACGACACGCAGCGAGTTCCTCTCGCTTATTCACCAGAAAGAAACCTGGTAATTAAGAGCGATCATTTATTATAAAGCGGTCTTTCATGATACTGAGTATGCAGCAGTTTTTTTGCTTTTACCGACAGCGGGGCTCCCAGGAATTCCTCGTAAAGTTCCTTTATATAAGGGTTCTGGTATGAACAGCGCCTTGTTTTATCGCGGTCGTCTTCGTAAAGACCGGCGGCCCTTTTCTTTCTTATTTCATCGGTAGCTCCGTAGGGCTGGCCTCCGCCGCCGACGCATCCGCCCCTGCAGGCCATTACTTCTATAAAATCGTAAGGGGGATCTTTTTCTTCTCCGGCAGCAGACTTTACCTCTTCGAGGATGCATGCGACATTAGCCAATCCATGCGCTACAGCTATATTTACTTTTGTCCCTTCTATATCGATTTCTGCCGTTTTTATACCTTTGAGTCCCCTTGTCTCGACAAAATCCACGGTGCCCAATTCTTTTTTCGTGATGAAATGATAAGCCGTTCTCAAGGCCGCTTCCATAACTCCGCCGGTCGTACCGAAAATAGTCGCAGCACCCGAATAATCGCCCAGCAGCGAATCGGCCTCCGAGTCAGGCAGATTGAGAAAATCGATTCCGGAAGCCTTGATCATACGCGAGAGTTCCCTTGTCGTAAGAACTGCGTCTATATCCTGATATCCGCTGGCAAACATTTCGTCTGTCCTGCTGATCTCATATTTTTTTGCCGTACATGGCATTATCGATACGGAATAGATCTTTGAAGGTTCTATGCCCGTTTTCCCCGCATAGTATGTTTTAGAAAGGACGCCTACCATCTGATGGGGGGATTTTGCAGTCGAGAAATCAGGTATCATTTCAGGATAGAATTTTTCAAGGAAATCGACCCATCCGGGACAGCAGCTGGTAATAAGGGGAAGATCCTTTTTACCGAAACGCTCTACAAATTCGGATGCCTCTTCCATAATAGTAAGGTCGGCTCCGAAATTCGTATCAAAAACAGCGTCAAATCCCAGCCTTCTCAATATAGTATACATTTTTTTTGTCGTAACAACCCCCGGTTCCAGACCGAAAGCTTCGCCCAGAGCCACACGTGTCGCCGGGGCAATCTGGACGATTTTATGATAATCCGGATTCTTTAATCCTTCCCATACCCTTACATTATCGCTTTTCTCATAAAGCGCCCCTACCGGGCAATGCGCAGTGCACTGGCCGCATTTGATGCAGGAACTGTCCCTGAGCAGGGTATCCGCAGCAGGAGCAATCCTCATATTATAGCCCCTGCCGATGAATTCGATTGCCCAGACATTCTGCATGATCTGGCATACTTCCACGCATCGGCCGCATTTAATGCATTTTTCAGGGTTTAAAACTATCGACCCGGTGGAATCGTCCACCGGCTGGTTTACAAGTATCCTGTTAAAATCCACTTCACGGATGCCGAAATCTGCTGCGAGCTGCTGAAGCTCGCAATTCCCGTTGCGGGCACATTCCAGGCAGTCGTTGGGATGATTAGAAAGGATAAGTTCAAGCACCGTTCTTCTGATCTCGAATATCTCGGAATCATGAGTCGTTATTTCCATTCCTTCCTCGACATATGTCGCACAGGCCCTTATCATTTTAGGGGAACCCTTTATTTTCACGATACACAGTCCGCATGCCGCGCTTGGGGGCAGGTCCGGATGATTGCAGAGCTTGGGGATTTTAACCTGAACAAGCCTTGCCGCCTGGAGTATTGTTTTATCGTTATTGACTTTGAAAGGAATGCCGTTTATTTTTATATTTACTTTTGTAACCTTTTCCATGATTCCCCCTATTCCCTGATCACAGCTCCGAATTTGCACACTTCATAGCAGGAAGCGCATTTTATGCATTTTAACTGGTCTATAGTGTAAGGCTTCCTTTTTTCCCCGCTTATACAGTCTGCAGGGCATTTCATTGCACACAAAGAACATCCTATGCATTTTTCAGGGTCTATTATAAAACTCACAAGACTTTTGCATGATCCTGCAACACATTTTTTATTAATTATATGATCCAGGTATTCATCCTCGAAATAATTCAGTGTCGACAATACCGGGTTGGGCGTGTTCTGGCCCAGCCCGCAAAGCGACGCTTTCTGCATTGCGGCGCATATTCTTTTCATTGCGGGTATATGCCTTTCTTCGCCCCTGCCCCTGCTGATCAATTCAAGGGTCTCGAGAAGCTGCTTTCCGCCTATCCTGCAGGGCGAACATTTGCCGCAGGATTCGTCAACAGCGAACTGCATATAGAATTTTGCTATATCCACCATGCAGTCGTCCTCGTCCATAACAATAAGGCCCCCGGAACCCATTATGGCCCCGATCTTTTTGAGATTTTCATAATCGATAGGAACATCGAGGAATTCTTCGGGTATTACGCCGCCGGAAGGGCCTCCGCTCTGGGCGCCCTTGAATTTTTTGCCGTCCTTTATTCCTCCCCCTATATCGAATATTACTTCTCTCAGGGTCGTTCCGAGAGGAACTTCAACAAGCCCGGAATTGTTCACTTTCCCTGTAAGGGCAAAAACCTTTGTACCCTTGGAGGATTCCGTTCCTATCGAGGCGAACCACCTGGCGCCTTTTGTCAAAATGACCGGTATATTGGCCCATGTCTCTGCGTTGTTGATCACAGTCGGTTTTCCCCACAGCCCGTTCGTCGAAGGGAAGGGAGGCCTTGGCTTGGGCATGCCCCTGTTGCCTTCGATGGAAGCTATCAAAGCCGTTTCTTCGCCGCAGACATAAGCTCCGGCGCCAAGGCGTATTTCTATTTTAAAGTCAAAGCCGCTTCCCAGGATATCCTTACCCAATAACCCCAGGCTGCCGGCCTTTTCAATGGCAAGTTCAAGTCTCCTTATTGCAATAGGGTATTCAGCCCTGATATATATATATCCTTCATGCGAACCGACGGAATATCCGCAGATCGTCATTGCCTCAATCAGGGAATAAGGGTCTCCTTCGATGGTGCTCCGGTTCATATATGCACCCGGGTCGCCCTCGTCGGCATTGCATACTACATATTTGACAGGAGAATTTTCCTTTTTTGTAAGATCCCATTTGATCCCTGTAGGGAAACCCGCGCCTCCTCTCCCCCTTAGCCCGGATATTTTGACCTCTTCTATCACATCCTGCGGCGTCATTTCGAAAAGGACTTTTTCAAGAGCGGCAAAGCCGTCACTTGCTATATATTCATAAATATTTTCCGGATCGATAACCCCGCAATTCCGCAATACAAGACGGTACTGTTTTGAAGGCCCTTTATATGCAAGCCTCTGAACCTCCTTCCCTTTCTTCAGATGTTCGTTTACAATCAATGCCGCATCGGAAGGCATGACACCCGTATAAAGAGTTCCTTCGGGAAGAATTTTCACTACAGGCCCTTTCCCGCAGAAACCGAAACATCCGGCTTTTACGACCTGGACATCATCCTTCAATCCGAGAGCTATCAATTCCTTGTTGATGCAATCATATATTTCAAGAGAATTTTTCCCGCTGCAGGATTCCCCGCCGCATACAAGGACGTATTTCCCATAACCCATATCTATGAATCCCCTTATTTCAGAATATCAATTGCCGGCTTGTCGAAAATACTGTCATTAAGAAGAATTTTCTGAACGACATGCCTTTCGAGTATCTTTGCTGCAATTTCAGGAGTAACCCGGCCGTAAATGACTTCCGGCATTCCGGGCACCCTGACTTCCACCATGGGTTCAACCGAACATTTCCCCATGCATCCGGTCTGTTTCAGCTCGACATCCTTGAGCCCCATCCTGTCAATCTGCACTGAGAAGGCTTTCAAAGTTTCTCCGGCTCCGGCTGCAAGACCGCAGGTCCCGGTCCCGACAAGGATAACCGTAACTTTGCCTTCTTTTAAAATCGAATTTATTTTTTTCTTTTCTGCAGCCCTGAGGCTTTTCAGGGATTTTAAATCCAGCTTTTCCATACAATCCTCTACTTTTTCCTGAACCGGGAAATAATTTCCGGGACATCTTTTTTTGCAAGCCTTCCGAACACTTCATTATTTATCGTCAATACGGGGGCAAGCCCGCAGCATCCGACGCAGCGGACCGATTCGAGAGAAAACACTCCGTCCTCGGTAACCCCCCCGATACCGATACCCAGGTGGGCTTCCAGCTCGTTAAGAATGTCTTCTCCGTCTTTTAAATAGCATGCCGTTCCCATGCAAACCGAAATATTGTATTTACCGGGCTTGGTCAACCGGAAAAAGTGATAAAAGGTCGTTATGCCGTATATTTTAGCAAGGGGTACGTTAAGTTTCCTTGAAAGCTGGAGCGCCACCTCCCTGGGGACATACCCGTATTCTTCCTGCACCCTGTGCAG
Organism: uncultured Spirochaetota bacterium; assembly: GCA_963796325.1. Classification (GTDB taxonomy): domain Bacteria; phylum Spirochaetota; class Brevinematia; order Brevinematales; family JAOACQ01; genus CAVYGN01. Next base: position 73,996 of record CAWCLF010000004.1, on the reverse strand, counting down.
GATCATAATGAGGCTGCCCTTTACATCTTTCCATTTATCTATATAAGCAAGCAGATTATCAGCCAGGTAAACCGCAGCTTCTTTTTTTTCAAACATGGTTAGCCTCCGGGAGAAAATTAAATAAATATCTGGAAAAGCAAATAATGAAACGGTTATTAATACCGGAACTTTAACCTGTAATTATAAAGGAAATCGCCGGAAAAATAAAGAAATTAGTTCTTATTCATACCTTAGCGCATCGATGGGGTTAAGCGTCGATGCCTTTCTCGCCGGATAAAATCCGAAGAAAGCGCCGACGATAAATGAAAATATGAAAGCAAGAAATACAGGTTCCAGAGAATAAACTATGGGCCAGTTCAATGTGAATTTAATCAAAAACGATCCGGCTAATCCCAATAATACCCCGATCACCCCTCCCGTCAGGGAAAGTACTACCGCTTCGACAAGAAACTGCATTAGTATGTCGTTGCCCCTGGCGCCTATAGCCATGCGGATTCCGATTTCTCTTGTCCTCTCAGTTACGGACACAAGCATGATATTCATTATGCCTATTCCGCCGACGAGGAGTGAAATGCTGGCCACTACCGCCAGAAGAACCGTTACGCTTCCGGTCACCTGGTTTGAGGTATTGATAATATCCGCCTGGTTCCTGACGGTAAAATCATTATCGGCTCCTTCGGGCAGTTTATGCGAGGCCCTTAATATTTCGGTTATTTCCACCTGGGAATTAGACATCTGGTCCTGCGAAATACTGCTGCAGACGATATTGGGAATATAACGGCTCGTGTTGAGCCTGTACTGTACGGTAGTATACGGGGCAAGTATGAGATCGTCCTGGTCCTGCCCGTTTCCTGAAAAACCCTTCGGATAGAGAACTCCTATTATCCTGAAGGGTTCGGTCCTTATCCTTATCCTCTGCCCGACAGGATCCGAATTCGGATAAAGGTTCGTAGCCACCGTATTTCCTATCAGGCAAACCCTGTTTTGAGACCTTACGTCGCTGTCTGTAAAGAAATTTCCGTTCGAAATGGTCCACTGCCTTATATTGAAATAATCGGGAGAGATGCCGTATATAAATGTGCTCCAGTTCCCGCCTCCGCCGATCGCCTGTACCGAAACACGGATAACGGGTGAAACTCCTGCCAGGGTTGTCACCTCCTTTTTAAGTTTTGTTACATCGTCAAGGGTAAGCCTGGAATAAGACCCTCCGCCGTAGCTGACTCCTCCCTGCCGGAATGCGACAGGGAAAACAGTAAGGAGATTCACACCCAGGCTCTGGACCTGGTCGCGCACCTGCCTCTGCATGCCCTGGCCGAAAGCGACCATGATAATAAACGCTCCGACGCCGATAATAATACCCAGCATTGTCAAAAGAGTCCTCATCTTGTTCTTCAGAATCGACTGGAAGGCTATTTTAAGAAGTCCGTTTAATCTCATATTTCCCCCGTCCTGCGAGGTTTGTTCTGATGGTCTTTAATGATCAGACCGTCGCGAAATTCAACGATCCGCTTCGTAAACAGGGCTATATCGTTTTCATGTGTTACAAGCACTATCGTTATTCCCAGATCGTTCAATTCCTGGAAAAGAGCGATAATCTCTTCGCTTGTTTTCGTATCAAGGTTTCCTGTAGGTTCATCCGCAAGAATAAGCGAAGGATTGTTCACAAGGGATCTTGCGATCGCAACTCTCTGCTGCTGGCCGCCGGAGAGCTGGTTGGGAAAATGATAAACCCTGTCGCCCAGTCCTACTTTAACGAGTGCGGCCCGGGCCATTTCTTTCGTATCGGCATCCTTATTATCCCTGTTATAGAGGAGCGGGAGTTCCACATTTTCAAGCGCAGTTGTTCTCGACAGGAGGTTGAAACCCTGGAAAACAAAACCGATTTTCCTGTTCCTGATCTCGCTTAGCGCGTCCTTGGATAATGTGTTTACCCTGATCCCGTCCAGGTAGTAATCGCCCCCTGAAGGAATATCAAGGCATCCCAGGATATTCATAAGGGTGCTTTTGCCTGAACCCGAAGCGCCCATTATCGATGCAAATTCCCCGCGGTTTATCGACATATCGATTCCCCTCAGGGCATCGACTTTGACATCCCCGGTTGAATAAATCTTTGATAGCCCGATAGTCCTTATTACAATGTCGTCTTCCATAATTCCTACCTGCCGAAACCCCGTCCCCCGCCCCCAGGGAAAAACGGAGATGAAGGCTGGGTATTCAAAGTTGTCCCCTTAGTGCTGGATATGCCGCTTAATACCGTCGTACCTTCAAGGATCTTATCCGAGATTATCTCGGTCATCTGCCCGTCCGATAAGCCGGTTTTCACCCTTACAGGTGTGATTTTGCCCGAACTGTCATCATAAGTCCATAAAACCGCCGAACTTCCGTTCATACCGTTACTCCCCTGAAATCCCTGCCGGTTCGTTACCCCGCTGCCGGAATGTCCGCGCTGCCCGGAGGTATTGGTGAATATCTGCTTCAGCAGTTCCGGAGGCGGCCTGAACTTGAAGACGCTTGAAGGAATTTCCAGGACATTGGTCTTGCTTTCAGTCACTAAATCTATGGTGGCTGTCATCCCCGGATAAAGCAGGCCGCCCGAATTATTCACATTGATTACTACATCGTAGTTTACAACATTTTGAATAATGACAGGCATGACATATATATCCCGCACTACGCCTTCGAAATTCCTATCGGCATATGCCTGGACTGTGAATGAAACTTTCTGGCCCCTCCTGACCTGTCCAATGTCGCTTTCAGCAACATTTGCAAGCACCTGCATCCTCGATATGTCGCCTGCGATTACAAAAAGCGGAGGTCCTGCATAAGACAGAGAGCCGACAGCGTTCCCTACATCGATATTCCTCTGTACTATAACGCCCGTCATGGGAGAATAGATATAAGCATTGGAAAGGTTGACCATCGCCTGGTCCAGCTGGGCCTTCGAGGTTTCTTCAGCGGCCCTGGCGCTTTCAAGGCTGTATGTCGCAGCATCCATATTGGATTGGGCCGCAAACTGCTGGTCGAAAAGGGCCTTCGTTTCATCATAATTATATTGAACCTGCTTCAATATAGCCTGGGAATTATGCCAGGAGGCCCTCATCTGGTCTGCCGTGGACTTCAGCAGGGTATCGTCTATTTTTGCCAGCACCTGGCCCTTGTAAACCTTCTGATTGAAATCGGCGTAAATTTTTACGATCGTACCGGCGATAAGAGCATTGACATTATTCGTATACTCATATTGAAGGTTCCCTGTACTGGCGATCGTATTGACAATATCTCCCCTTGTCACCTTTGCAAATTGATAATAGGTCTTTTTTCTTAGATTTGTAAGAATAAGAACCGTTGAAAGAACTACGGCCGCCAGGACGGCGATGATTATTATCGTTTTTATTTTCATTATAATTTCCCCCTTGTTCAAATCCTGTCTTTTTCAATAACATTGCTGTAAAAATCCAAACCGCTTGCCTTTTCAAGCTGAAGTTCCGCCGAAATATAAGCGAACAGTGACTGGTAGTAAGCCAGCAGCGCCTGATTGTAGTTTATCTGCGCATTCTGCAGGTCCAGGCCGGTAAGGGAATGCCTTTGATACTGCAGTTTTGTAAGCGCGAGGCTTTTATCCGCTATTACAAGGCTGTCGCGGAGTCCGTCGGAGGTTTCTTTAAGCTCTTCAATCTGCTGAACGTACGATTTAACAGTTTCCCTCAGGGAATTTGCCTGTTCCTGCCTCGAAAACTCCAGTTTTTTAATATTCTCATCCATCGATTCGATGGTTTTCGAAAGTACTGAAAAAGGCAGGAGATCGTCGATCGGCATGGAAAGCTGAAGGTCCAGTGTCCATCCCGGGGTCCAGTTTCGCGTATTATTAACTGCAGAGTTGGTTTTTAAGAAATCTTCGGTATAAGTGTAGCCTAAATTAATCGAAGGCAGCCGGGACAGTTCCGAACTCTGCTTCATCAGTTTAGCGGAATCGATGTTATATATTATTGTCGAAATCATAATGTCATTGGAAAGGGCAAAACCGTAAAATTCCGCTTCATTGGTGGATTCGCTGTTAAAATTAGTAAAATCGAGGAAATTTCCGATAAATTCCACCGAATTATAATTGGAAATGTTCATAAGATCGCAGAGAGCGGCTTTTACCGAAATTTCATTATGTTTTGCTTTCAGGAAAAGCGGCAGGTTGTTTTTATAAGGAAGTATGGCCTTTAAATAATCAAGTTCTGAAATCAGACCCTGTTTGTAACTTGCTTCCGCGTTGGACACAACTCCGGAAAAATAACTGTCCATTTCCTCATAGAGCATCACATTTTCATGCAGAAGGAACAGGTTGTAAAAATTGGTCACTACAGCCAGTTCTGCCGCTCTTCTTGCATCGCCCAGGGTCTTTTTCATCAAGCTGAGATTGAGCTCCTGGGTTATCATGGAATTCCAGGATTTCAAACCGTCGAACAGGGGTTTTGTAAGACTCAGTGATGAAGTGTAATTGTCCTCAAAAGTATTCGTAATCGTGACGGGCTGTCCCCCTGAATACGAATTAAATATTCCCCTGGACGCAGTCTGGGGATCTATATAATCGAATTGTCCCGACAAATTGATCGACGGTATCCAGACCTGGGCCCAGCCTGCGCCCAGCTGAGCTTCCGCGGATGCTGCATTTTTCTCTGCCTGGAGTATATCCAGATTATTTTTCATCGCTATATCGACCGTGTTCCGCAGGGTGAGAGCCATAATGTCGCCCCCGAAAATCCTGCCGCAAATCAAAACCGATATTAAAATTAATGTGAATTTAAACATATTAAAACTGCCCGGTTAATAAAATGTGTTTTGACCTTAATGCATAGATAAGTAAAATTCAGGGGAAAAAGATGCCTGAAGGTTTTTTTTAAATTTTATTTTTTAAGGTATCTATTTGCCGTCCTGTTAATTATTTCCTTTTAAAATACTCATTTACAAGCCAGAAAAAAGCCGGTTCGATCCCCCCGTATTCTTCAAGCGTATAAGTTTCAAGGTCCCTGGCTATCTCGAGCCTGAAGCAGGGAATATGCATTTCCCCGTAAAACCAGTCTATCTCGGAGCCGTATTTGAGATAATTATAAGCGTCCTCTTCCACCTTGAATCCCCATCCTGTAATCCGGCAGAATTCTCCGCATGCCGCGATCAACGAGGGGTCGCTGATCTTTTCTTTTGTATGGCTCCATGGATAGAGTATTTTCCTTCCCGGCGAATGGAGGGAAATTGCGAAATCCGGTTTTACCGTTCTTGTCAATTCCATGACCGCTATCGTTTCAGGTTCGCTCGCCGGATGCTCCCCTCCGTAAAAGACATCGTTGGGAGAAGAATCATATTTCCAGCCAACAGGGAAATTCCTGTTAATATCGACCCCAAGAGTATAAACCTTCCAGTTTTTTTCGGCAGGGGGAAATTCCCTGTTTTTCCTTGCATTGTAATAGACCCTTGGAATATACTGCATGTAATTGAAACCGTCGGGGTTGACCGCCGGAACTATGTAAACGGTGCCGTATGTCCGTTTACCGGCTTTGAACTCCGCCGCGAGGGTTTCCGCAAAACGGATGCCGACTTCATAACCCGGCCATTCAAGGGAATGGGTCCCTCCGATAATGAGGAGTTTTTTTTCATTGCCGTTATCGGCTGAAGCACCGGTAAATTTTATGCACAACATCTTCCTGCCGGAATGGGTGGTACCTATCTGAAATACTTTTATTCCGGCCGCAGAACCGTTCGTCAGGGCCTCGATCCTTCCTTCGAGCTTTTGATAATTGTAAAGGGACCTGTTGACCCCCGGAGCGGCAACAGCGGGTAAAAGGCTGAAAATAACCGCCATGAAAATCATCGATTTCATCATATCATCCTAATAAAAAGATCATAGAGAAAGATTTTAAGAGAAATGCTTGATTTACGCAATTTTGTGTGTCAGTATTCAGGCGGATATCGGTTCCATTTTAGTGCAGAGACACCAGAGTTGAATTTTTTTTGAAGCGATTATATCATATTGACATGTTGTATTCAATAGAAAAGATGTCTTTTAAACTGCTGCTGTTTTTGTCATGCTTTTTTACGATTATAACGGTCATGTCCTGCCGGACAGCCCCTTCCCCGGGCGCCGGCGGCAATTCAGGCGGTTCGTCATCGAGTTCTTCGTATTCGACCAATACGGCTTCGATATCGATCGCAACGAATGTTAAGAGCAGCCTCAATCCCCTTTTCTTCGGCCATAATTACTGGAATTGGCCGGCCGCATACGGCGACGCGGTAGCAGGAACGGAGCCGGTTATCAGTCCTCTCGGTATTAAATTTCTTCGCGCCGGAGGCCAGAATAACGACGGGGAAACCGGGGTGACGAACGGAGTGAATGTATCGATACCGCTGGATCAGACCTTCATGAGTAATTATAATGCATATTGCATCAATATCGGCGGCGCAGCTCCGATGCTGCAGCTGCCCCTTGCGAGCACTGACAGCACAACCGGCCGGGTCGCCAGGGCAAGCAACCTGCTGGCTTATTATATCAATACAAATGCATTCACTTTATCCTGGGTCGATATCGGCAATGAACCGGATTATTATTACGGGTCCTATCCTTCCCTGGACATTACTAATATGACAAATTACTTTGACAGCTTTACCAATGTCGCGGCGTTTGTAAAAAATAAGTATTCTTCGATAAAAATCGCAGGCCCTGACCTCTCATCGGGATATATGAATCCGGGCAGCGATTTCCTGACGCGCTTTTTACAGAGCTGCGGTCCTTATATAAATGCCGTTTCCCTTCATTATTATCCGGCCGGAGCCGATGTCAATGCAACATATACTTTTGCCACGAACCAGTTCGATGCGACGACAAACTTCTATTCGACAGTCTACCGCACGATAAAGAATTACGGCCAGGGACAGTCCCTTATGATCGGCGAATGCCAGATTTCATGGGACGGCAATCCCTCGGATACGGCTTCCGAAGCTTCCCTGGGCACCATCGGAGCAGGGTTGTGGCTCGCCGATTTTTTAGGCATCTCGAGCGCCCAATCGAATTTTATTTCGGTAATGCCCTGGAGCATCTCTGAATCATGGCTGACCGGATTTCTTGCGCAATACCCGGGAAACAAGCCCAGGCCCGTTTACTATATTTACGAAATATTTTCCAGTCATGCCCTGACCAATATGATACTCTGCAGGGAGGCTGCAAGCGACCTCCGGATTTATGCATACGATGACGTTTCGGGAAATGTCAGCCTTTTTTGCGTAAACTGGAGTAAAACCTCGTATTATTCGATAGACTTCAACTTTTCAGGAGGCCTTCTTCTTAACTCAAGCATTACATATACGTTCAGTCCTCTTTCACTGACATGCCTCTTGATTCCCGCCAATCAAACGCATGGTACGAGTTATTCTTACAGTTCTGCCGATGCATCCGCGGGAAATGGGATAGAAACCAACAATTTTTAAAGTCAAAAATTACTGGGGAGAGATCTTTCTATGAATAAATATTTATTTTCATCAGTTGCAGCCGCTGTGACTCTTGTTGTGACTATACCGGCCTACAGTTCTTATCTGGATGTAAGATCGTCGCCTTCCGGATGCGATATTCTGATAAACGGCAATCCGTCAGGAAAAACGCCGCACAAAATTAAACTGGAAAAGGGTTTATATCGACTTCAAATCAGGAAAGACGGTTATAAAATTTTCACAAATGAAGTTGAATTGACCGGAGATCTTACCGAATTTGCCAGGCTTTCACCGGAAAATTCACATTATACATTTATAAGAGAGGTCATAACAGGCAGCCAGCCCAAAGACCTGATCTATTCCCCCGACGGCAGGTTTCTGATGATCACCACGATGGATACGCCGTACATCCAGCTTTATGATATGAAAACCTCGAATTTAACCAATATATATATACCGGTTTACGGAAAATTAAGGGGATTCATAGAAGGAGTATTCAACAAAGACGGGAGCGAATACTGGTTCACTCAGATGAACGAGCATGGAAGGGTCTTCGTGCTGTCGATGTCCAATCTCACTGTTATAACCAATATTCCGACACATGCCGATTGGACTAAGGTCGGTGAGTTTACGCCCGATTTTAAGTATTACTATGTATCGAACTGGCTAAGCGACGACGTCTCAATAATAGATGCGGCCGCTTATTCATATCTCGGCAAATTCAACACTTACGGTTCCCAGCCGCGGGGAATAGGATTTTCAAATGACGGTAAATTCGTATATGCCATTATGTTCGGATCCGGCGAGATAATAAAATATTCTATCGGGAACGGATACAAGGTAGCATCGCGCATTAAGACCGGGGGTGCGAACGGAAGATTCAGGATAGACAGGGTCAGGGAACTTGCATATATCAATAACATGGGAGTCCAGAAACTCTTCGTTTATGATATGAAAACCGACAAAATTATCAGGACCCTGCGGATGTGGGACCATCCGGATAACGTCAAACTATCGCCTGACAACAGGTATCTGTATGTATCAAACAGGGGGCCCAATAATAAGAAGGGTTACATGCTGAGAAGTCCTGTGAACGGAAAGATACAGGTTTTCGATACTTCCAGCAATTATCAAAAAATCGAGGAGCTGGCTGCCGGCAACCAGCCCATCGGACTTGCAATAACACCTGACGGTAAAATACTTGCCGTTTCCAATTTCATGGACGATACGGTGGATTTTTATGAAATAGGTTTGTAATTACCTGGAAAAACAAAGAAATTTGTATTGCCCCCATCGCCTCTTTTTATTAACTTTAGAACGGAAGCGATTTTTTACGAATCGTGATAACGGAGTCCGCATGTTTAAAAATAAAAAAAGAGGCCGTGAAACACCCATTAAATTCCATTACCTAAAAACAAGCCCTTTTATGATCAAAACAATCAATCTGTTAGGGCTTCTTTCCAGTCTCTTTATGCTTTCCGGATTAATTATTATCGGCCTTAACAATCTTTATTATTTTCTATTGTTTTTACCTCTGATAATTGTTTTTTTCTTTTACTACTCTTCACATTATATTTTTAACCTCTTTTATAAAAGAATAAACAGCTTTTCTCATTCAGGGTTGATAGACAGTTATTGGAAGGAAAATAAAAATACGGCACCGCCTGTAGACATCTTTATAACATACAGCGGAGAAGGGATAGATATTATCAGGGAGACCTGCATTGCCGCCAAAGACATCGGCTATGATAATAAAAAGGTGTTTTTACTTGACGATTCGGGAGATGACAATGTCAGAACGCTGATGCAGGAATTGGGGATCAATTACATCTGCAGACCGGACAGGGGCTATATGAAGAAAGCCGGCAACCTGACGCATGCATTAAACCGGACTGACGGCGAATTCGTAGCGATCTTCGACGCCGATTTCGTACCCGACGGGGATTTTTTAAGGGAATTAATGCCTTATTTCAATGATGCCAAAGTCGGACTCATCCAGTCTCCCCAATTCTTTATAACAAAGGATAAAGGTAATGATTTCATTACATCAGGCAGCGCCGCACTGCAGGAGGATTTTTACAGGATAATACAGCCGGCGAGGAACCTCGTGCATGGCGCTATCTGCGTCGGTACAAACCTGATATACAGGAGGTCGGCGCTTAAAGACGCCGGCGGTATAGCATATGTTCCATGGTGCGAAGATCTGGAGACAGGATTCAATATTACAATTTCCGGTTACCATATCCTGTATCTTCCCATAATTTTGGCAAGGGGGCGATGCCCTGATAATCCGCAATCTTTTTTCAACCAGCACAGGCGCTGGTGCTACAGTTCTTTAAGGCTCCTGTTCACAAGGAAAATGTTCGGGTCAAAACTGCATTTCCTGACGCGCCTGTCTTATATATCCAATATTTTTTATTATTTCAGCGAGGCATTTTCCATTCTTGCGATCCTTATTTTCAGCATTATAATGATTTTTGATAAAAAACTGATAGATACCGGTTATTTTATATTTTTCCTTCCATATTTTATTTTTTTATTATTAATCCAGCCCCTTTCGAGGCGCAGGATTCTCAACATCGGGTCTTTTATTACATCCGCCCTCGAATCTTTTTCCTACCTTTATACCATGCTGGCTATGATAGTGACAAGAGAAATGAACTGGGTGCCCTCAAATACCAGGGAAGGGTCGGTTTCAACACATTTTTTTAATTTTATAATATTTACCGGCCTCATATTATCCATAGAAATATACAATATCATCAACATGCTTTTTTTAAATCCAAGGGTCATTACATTCAGGCAGTGGACCACATATGTTTTCGCGGGTTGGTTCTTAATGATAATCCTCATCCAGGCTTTTGTTTTTATATACATTGCCGTCTTCGCCGTCCTGAAGAATTTTACAAAAGCTTCAAACAAGCGATCCTTGAAAATACAGGGAGGTTCAAATGCTTCGTTTTAAAGCCGGACTATTTATTCTCTTTTCATTATTCTTCATCGGTCTGCCGGCTTATGCGGAACAAAATCCGGCGGCGACCGGATATTTCAAACTGAAAATGATCTCCGGCAGGTGGTATTTTATTACTCCCGAAAATACGCCCTTCTTTTCAATCGGAATAAGCGGAGCTTCGGCGGAAGACAAAGACTACAAACTCGGGGCCAGGCATTATAACGCACTTGTTTCAAGAAGCGAAAAAATATGGGCGCTGGAAACATTGAATTTTTTAACCAACCTCGGTTTTAATTCGATAGGAGCATGGTCGTCTCAGGAATTTACGCATAATATACCCTATTTTATCATTATCGAATATAAAAAAACCGAGAAGAACAAACTTGTGGATATATTCGGCCCCGATTTTGAGAATATGATCAACAGGATAGTAAAGGATACATGTTCAAAAATTGCCGGCGATCATAATCTCATAGGGTATTTCCTGGGCAACGACCTCAACTGGTACGGCGATTATTCGTTTTACATGGGCCATGAATCTTATCTTTTCGACCTGTATTTCGACCTTGCCGCTCATTCCGCGGGAAAAGAGAGAGTCATTGAATTCCTGAAAACAAGATACGGCACGATTGAGGCTTTTAATAAAGACTGGAACCTCAGCGAACCTGATTTTAATGCGATATCCGGTTTGAAGATGTCGCAATTCAATATCCATAATATCAATGCTATACGAAAGGAATTTTTAAAAATTGCAGCCGAGCGTTACTATACGGTAATGATAAAGAGTATCAGGACTTTCGATAATAACCATCTTATAATAAGCGACAGGTTCGCAAATTCGGTCCCCGAGGAAACCCTCGCAATTGCAGGAAAATATTGCGATGTAATCTCGATAAACTATTACAAAAATCTTCCGGATATCGACAGGGGGTTCCTTGCTGCTATATATAACTTCACAAGGAAGCCGGTTTTAATATCCGAATTCACTTTCCGGTCGATGGATAATACCTCGGGCCTCAGGAACCGCGTAGGCCCCGATACGACTGTTCCAAGCCAGGAGGAAAGGGCCCTTCATTTTAAGAAATATGCCATGTCTTTTGCAGGCCTTCCTTTTATCGTCGGATATCACTGGTTCCAATTTTACGATGATCCTCAGGACGGAAGAGCGTCCGACGATGAAGATTCCAATTACGGCATTGTTGACCAGCTCGGCAGGCCCTATCAACCCCTCATAGATGCCATGAGGAAAACGAACCCCCTTGTCGGCGCTATTCACAAAGCCTGCATAATCACGATACCGGCAAGGAACATATTTTTAACACCCAGGATCATTGTAAGGAAAGGAGTCAATAATCCCGCTTTCAGCGCAGTTTATTTAGACAAAAATACATTAAGGAATAATATTACAGATACATGGGGGGATTCTGTCAACGACGGGAGAATGACTGCAGGGAAAACCTCTTCATTTCTTCTTCTTCACTTCGACACCGGCTACGGATGGGGCTGCGGAATATCTGTTTTCTCGCCGGTCCATCAGAGTTACGGTTATTATGACGCCTCGGGATATAAAGGGATAAAAATACACGCAAAAATCCCGTCCAATCTCAGGTTTTTCATTTACCTCAATGAGAGCGGGGTCCGGGAGCCATGGAAAAAGAATTATCCCGGCGCAAACGGTGCCGACGGAGAGAGTTATTCCTCCGACGAAGCGTTCGGAACCGGCAAAACTGCGGATTATTACTTTAATTTCGATTCGTTTAATCTAAGACCCGTATGGGGCAACCAGGCCGGTAATAATATTATGGATCTCCAGGCCTTGAACGATATTGAAATAGCAATCCCCGGAAGCCAGTATTCCGGAACTATCGAGCTGTCAAGCATAGAATTGTACTGAATCACCTGCCGGCATTTATTGCCGTATAGGAATCCGGCGAATACTTGAGATACTTGTCCTTTTTCATTTCGGATATCCACTTTTTCAATACAAAATCGTCCGCTTCGACCCTGGCGTCTTTCCAGCCCTGTCCTTTCCACATTTCCTGGTTTTCCCAATTGCAGTTGATATAAGAGATCGCTTTAATCCCGTTCTTATCGACAAAACTGAGAAAATTACCGTACCAGCCCTCCCATGATTCTTTCCCGCCGCAGCTTCCGAACCCCCTGGGAGTACCTTCTGCAATCATTACAGGTTTTGACCTGGCTTTTGCAAATTTTACTACAGGGTCCATCATCGTTTCAGGCTGGTCGAAATATGAAAGCCCTACCCAATCCGCATATTTGTCCCCGGGATACCAGGCTTCAAGATCCGGATTGAGCTTATGAGCATGAACATGCCATACGAAGGCGACATTTTTAACGTTATAGGACCTGAGCTTGTCGACAATATACCTGTACGCCCTGACATATTCTCCAGGTTCGTAACTATTATGCTTCCCGTCGCATTCGTAGCCGATGCGCAGGAAAACCGGAGAACCGATCTTATTGAGCCAGGCGGCGAATTTTTCTATATTCGTATCGTCCCTGCCCGTATAGGCATTGCGAAGCTCGCCGACCATATTGAGCCCTATCTGCAGGATTGCTCCCGGATAAGACTTTAACAGCTTATCGGCATTCATAACACCGGCACCCTGATCGGGCGAATCCCGGTCAAGTCCTTCCATATTCCATCCAATGAAGGTATAGGTCATGAAACCCGCCGGAACTATTCCGACGGAATCGATGTAATTTAATATTGTCCTGTTGTCCTGGCCTACGATGAGTATTATCTTCCCGTCCGGAGGTTCGAATTTAGCCTTACTATCGTTTCCGAAAGCGGTTTGTAAAACCGATAAAGCCATTATTGCAATAAGCGCAGGCAAGTATAGAGCGTTACGCCTGATCGAACCGTAAATATAATTAGTCGCAGCCATAAAGCAGCTTCTCCAATTCAAAACTTTTTTTAAATTGAAGGAAGTCTCTCATTCACGAAATTTTTTATTTATTATTTTTGTTTACGATATGATAAGTGAAAGATGCCTTTTTAATAGGGCCCGGCATTTAAACCTGTTCTTCCCGATTAAAATATAAATCCTTGACATATAATTGTCAAGGTTTATAAAAAATATATTTTTCTATAACCGGATCCATTTTGACGGTCATTCACTTGCCGATCGGGTAATAGTACATCAGTACATTGCCCGAATTGAATGTTTTTGTTTTTAAAAGTCTGAGCTTAAGCCTTTCATTATATCCTTTGAACAGGGTTTTCCCTTTGCCCAGGACGATGGGGCTCACTATGATCCGATATTCGTCGATCAGGCCATGCTTTATTAAAGTCAAAGCGAGGTCCGAACTTCCGAATATCGCAATATCCCTGCCGGTTTCCCGCTTCAGTTTAAGGATTTCATCATTAATATTTTCTTTAATGATCCTGGTATTTTCCCATTCGGCTTTTTTCAAGGTCCTGGAGAATACTATTTTTGGAAGATTGTTCATCCTTTCGGCAACAACCGGATCGTTTTTGACGGCATTCTCCGAAGGCCAGTATGCAGCCATCACCTGGTAAGTAGCCCTTCCGAATATAAGCATGCCCACATTATTCAGGAAATCGGCGGCATACTCGTTAAATTCTCTGTCAACATTATGCCAGTCGAGTTCTCCTTTCGGCCCCCGGTAAAAACCGTCTATTGAAACCATCATCTGCAGAATTAATTTTCTCATATCTCTTCCCGCTGATAAAGAAAATTAAGAAAACTAACATGTTTTGTCAAGTATTACAACAGGCGGCGTGCATCATCCCTATTTAATAACCGCAGAACGTTTTACAACCGCAAATACAGCAAAATAAAAAGCCGCAATCAAATTTATAATGCAGAACCAGTCACCGGTCTTTGAGTAAAATGTGTCCCGTTTTACTATTTTAATATCCGATATCAGCTGGTGATCCCTTTTATTTTTATCGAATACGCTCTCTTTTATTATCTGCCCGCATGGGCCGCTGACAGTGAGGTCGCCCTCTTTTGCAGGCCTCAGGATGGTAAACCCGTTATCGACTCCTCTAAGCACGGCCATTCTTGAATGCCACCAGTTGTCAGCCCTGAAGTCCCAGGAAGGCACGAGCAGAATATCGGCGGATGAATATTTTCTTATCCATTCCGGGTAGTCCATATCCCGGCAAATCGCCGTACCGATTTTTATATTCTTATAATCGAAAATTAAAACATTGCTCCCGCTGCCGAAACTCCTTTCCCAGCCTTCTACGAGGTATTTTTTCTGATATTCCAGTACGGTTTTGCCGTCGGGAAAAAATACGGCCGCAATATTTTTGTCGGGGCTGCCATCTATCTTAAAACCGGCCGTGATTAAAGAACCGTTTTCAAAGGCAAGTTTAGAGAAATTGCTGTAATACGAAGGTTTCTCCTCAGGCGTCAATCCGGCTGTCTTTTCAGGAAGAATTATGATGTCGGCGAGCTCCGCTTTATTCCGGCCTATCAATTCTATGTATCTTTGAAGAAGTATATCCCTGTTTTTCGGATTATATATATTCTGATGCGATGCCAGGGAATCCACCGCGATGAGAAGCACTTTAAAATTCTTCTCTTTCCCTTTCGCATCGGAAAGGTTAATTGTTCTGTATGCTCCGAAAACGACAACAACAATCAGGATGATCGACGGTATGATAAAAGAGCCGGATCCGGTTTTTTTTGATTCAATCATCGTTAAAAATGCTATAAAGGAGGCGAAAAGCGATACTGTGAAGGTGATCCCGTACATTCCCGTTATCGATGCTGTTTGTATGAAGAATATGCTGTTTGCCTGCGTATATGCAAGGCTTCCGAAAGTACCTATCGTCAAACTCAGTATGTATTCCATGGATGTCATTAAAACAGGGAAGATAAAAACAGCGGCATAGCTTTCAACTTTGGCAACAATGGTCCTGGTCAGCAGAATAACAAAAGCAAAAAGGGTTGAAGTCAATAAAATAAAAATAAAAGCCAGGCTCCAGGATAAAGTATTTATTAAATAGACTGCCATGTCGGCTTTTGAAAGGAAGACGGCCAAAAATGCGGCTAAAAAAGCCGGAATTTTTGCGTTATAAAAGCTGAATAAAAGAACCGGAACGGGAGCCAACCAGAGCATAAACCAGTAACCGCCCTCGAGACCGGTAGAAAAATAATATAAAACCGCGGAAATCAAAACACATACAATAATAGAATATTTCTTTGAAAATAATTCTCGAAGCATAGAGAGCCTCCTTGAATTTCTGATGAGACTCCTGCAGGTCAGGAGACGATACAATATATCATAAATATTCTTTTGTATGCCTATCAAGCTTAGTCAGGTAAACTCTATCATAACGATTTTATCCTTAATTATAAAGGGAATCATGCCTTTTTTCCTGAACTATCTTGATAGGCATGAAAATAAATATTAACGTCCGGCTTTCTGTCCCTTTTTATCAAGGTACATGGCTTCATCTGATACCTTCATAAGCGTGATCCTGTCCCTGCCGTCTTCGGGGTAGGTAGCAATACCGGCTGAAATTTTAAGTTTCAAGCCGCTTCCAGAATCGATTGTTTTCTCATTCAGCATTTCCCTGATTCTTTTTACCATTACCTCGGCTCCAGATTTCGGGGTCAGTTCTGACAGGACCATGAATTCATCTCCTCCCGTCCTGGCTACAAGATCATAATTCCTCTTAACTTTAAGGAAAACTTCTGCTAAGATTTTAAGCGCCTCGTCCCCTTTTTCATGGCCCATATTATCATTTATTTTCTTGAAATCATTTACATCGATATTGGTTATTGAAAAAACTTTCCCCGGCTTATTTAATTTTTCGTCTAAATTATGTTCAAAATACCTCCGGTTATATAAGCCGGTCAATTCATCTGTTATCGATTCTGTGAGCAGGCGGACAACCTTATTGTACTTCTTTACAGCAAGCTCCAGCGCTTTACTTAACGTCTCTATCCTGCATGGCTTCATAAGGAAATGGAATATTTCTCCCTTGTTGACCGCTTCTATTGCCGTTTCTAAATCTACGTTCCCTGTTAGCATTATCCGGACGCTTTCCGGGCTTATTTCCCTTACTTTTTCCAGAAATTGAACCCCGTTCATGCCCCGGCATGCGCATATCAGCGACGACCACTGAAAAAGGACCGTTTTTCTCTATGCATTCAAAGGCTTTATCGGTATTATTCTCAGTACGTACTATATAAATACTTTCAAACCTCTTTCTTAATATATCAAGAATCTTACTATCATCATCAACAAACAGTATCCTGTCTTCCATTATATACATCCGTATTCGTATCAAGACCCCCTATTTAAGGGCAAGCAAATCCTTTCGGAAATCTCTGCCTGAATAGGTAACGTTCACATTTAGCTATGGTATTAAATTTGCTCTCAAAAGTAAGTGCTTTGATCTCTTTTTGTTGTGCCATGTTCACACCTCCATGATTATGTAATTCTTAATCGTATCATATATAAGGTGATATATCAATATTATATACTGGCTTAACTTAATACGCATATTTGCCGGGTCA
This sequence comes from uncultured Spirochaetota bacterium, assembly GCA_963796325.1. Taxonomy (GTDB): domain Bacteria; phylum Spirochaetota; class Brevinematia; order Brevinematales; family JAOACQ01; genus CAVYGN01. Next base: position 57,058 of record CAWCLF010000004.1, on the reverse strand, counting down.
AGGATTTATTAATGCCTCTTATTTTTCCCCTATATGGACTTTTTGATGGAAATTGATTATTTGCGTGCCTGTATACTTCAGACCTGCCGCTTTATACATTCCCTGAAATTCAGATGTGCTATACAATTTCACATGATCGGGTTCGATCGCTTTTGCAAATTTGGAAAACAGCCTGATGAGCCGCGTGTCCGCCGTTGGATCCAGGATGAATAATTTCCCGCCGGGTTTGAGAAGCCTCCGCATTTCCCTGAGCGCATTGACAGGGTTGAAATAGTGGTGAAACGAATTTGTGCATATGATGACATCGAAGAAATCATCGTCGAGGGGGATCGATTCCGCGTTTGCCCTGACGAAATGAAAATTCTCGCAGTCTTTAAAATTATCTTTTGCCTTGTCTATCATTTTACTCGACAGGTCCGCGCCGTAAAACGAACCCTTCCCCTTCAGCTGCCCGGCTATATATCCCAATGCCCGGCCTGTTCCGCATCCCACATCAAGAAACCTCATATTTTCTTTAATATTCATGACCGACACGAGGCTTCTCTGCGCTTTTCTCAAATATTCTTTCTTCCATCCCCTGTCATCAAACGTTTTTGCCCACCTGTCCCATTTATTTTCATTCAATTTCAAATGTTCCGATTCGCTTTTCATATATTCCCCTTAATAATTTACTTTCATGTAAAAATGACGGCAAATCGGCCCTGATATTGCATATGATGCCGGTTTTTAAGTTAATTCCTTTTCCATAAAACATACTTTAAACGGAAGATGCTCATAAGTTTTTACGGATTTTTCAATAAATCCATAATTGCCGTACCATGTTTTCAGAACTTTATGCCCGTCGATGATCCCTATGGAGATTTTTCTTCCGCCAAGTTTTTTAATTATTCCTGCGGCATGATCGATCAGAACCTTCCCAAAGCCTTTATGCCTGTAATCGGGCAATACTGCAAGTTTTTCCAGGTAATAAATCCCTTCATCCCCTGACTTTTCTATTCCAATGAAGCCTATTATGTTATTGCGATAATATAAGCCGGACATCGACAGTCCCTTTTCCATGGACTCTTTTAATTTTTCAAATGTTATATTTGAAGGGTGAGCCGGCGCATTCAGGGGTGTTATATTGAATTCCTCCGCAACTGTTTTAAAAGATGCCCTTATAACCCTGACGCAGTCATTTATATCATAATCGCCATTCAAGTTCCTGATCATCTTATTTTTATAATATTCTATAACTTTAATTGCAAACCTCACGGAAACCGTGGCCGGTCCTCCCCCCATCTCGACAGCAACATCCATCGCTTCAAAAATCTGGTCGAAGGAAGCGCCGAATTCCAGGGCCTGGTGAATGTGCCATTCGATGCATGATTCACAGTCCTTTGTTATTGATATTCCAAGGGCTATAAGTTCCTTATTTTTCCTGTCCAGCCTGTCCGTTGCAAAGGCCTTCTTTTCAAGTTCCAGAAAAGAATTGTAAACTTTTGATTTTTTGAGATAATTGTTGGAATATTCCCTGTCCCTTATAATTGTTTCGATTTTTCCCAGATCTTTTTCATCCATTTATGCCCTCCGGTTTTTCTTCTTGATTTTAAAAATTACCCGGCCCAGGGAAATATCCCCGACATAGCCCCTGAAATATATCCCATGAGGTCGAATATGAGCAAAACGCCCAGGGCGATCAAAAAGAGACCGCTTATAATTTCTACAACCCTGTAATGTTTTTTTACACCCCTGAAGAACGACAGAAGCCTCCCGGTAAAAAGACCGGTCAGGATAAAAGGTACGCCCAGGCCCATGGAATAAACGACAAGCAGCAGAACGGCAGGCAAAGGCCCCCTCTGTGCCGCCGATGTAAACAGTATGCCGCTTAAGACGGGCCCTACACAGGGCGTCCATCCCCCTCCGAAGGCAGCGCCCATAATGAAGGACGACATCGGGGAGTTTTTCTTTACATCGGGAGATAAGCGGGCTTGTCTATTCAGAAAAGGAATATTGACCGCTCCGGCCATGTGCAAACCGAATATTACAATAACAAGGCCTGCCGCCCGGTTGAACCAGGCTTTGTAAGATCCGAGGAATTGGACGAATATAAACAGCAAAGCGGAAAGGCAGGCAAAAACCGCAGTGAACCCTGCGGTAAATAAAATAGTGTTAAGGAAAATCCTTGAAAAGGGTTTCGATTTTCCCGCCTCAAGTTCGTCCGCCGTTATTCCCGACGCATAAGCGATAAAAACCGGAACAAGCGGCAATACGCATGGAGATAAAAATGTCAGGATTCCGCCGGTAAACGCTATAATATAACCCATTAAAATTCCCGCCCTATTTTAACCTCTTCCATACGACTCCTTCTTTTGTATCGCGAAGCTCCACACCCATTTCAAGAAGTTTCTTACGGATCCCGTCCGCTTTACCATAATCCCCATTTTTCTTTGCCGTTTTCCTTTCATCTATAAGTTTTTCTACGTCAGGAGTCAAGACGTTTGCAGCCTCCGGTTTTATCAAGCCGAGGACTTCACAGGCTTTTTTAACCCAGGCAGCCATTGCATCGGAGTTATGCCTTACAGCATTTTCTTTGTGATCGTAATAATAGGATATCAGATTGAATAAAGCGGAAAGCGCTTCCGAAATATTCAGGTCGTCGTCAAGAGAACCGTTAAAACCGGTAACCGCTTTCTCAAGGGCCTTCAGAAATCCATCATCGGGATTTCCGGTCCTCTCAATATGTTCAAGGTCGAACAAGAAATCGTCAATCCGCTTAAGTGAAGATTCCGCCTGTTTTAAAAGGAGGAAAGTGAAGTTCAGGGGTTTCCTGTAATGGGTGCTGATAAGCGCATAACGTAACGCCCGGGCCGGATAATCCTTCTTCATAAGATCGCTCACTGTATAAAAATTACCTTTCGACTTCGACATCTTTTCTCCGTCGACCAGGAGGTGCGCCGAATGCATCCAGTAATTGACAAATTTAACCCCCGTATAAGCCTCGCTCTGGGCAATTTCGTTCTCATGGTGCGGGAAGAGGTTGTCTATGCCGCCGCAGTGAATGTCCACGGTTTTCCCGAGCAGTTTCATGCTCATAACCGAGCATTCTATATGCCATCCGGGCCTTCCGGGGCCGAACGGAGAATCCCAGCGGACATCGCCGTCTTCCGGGACCCACTTTTTCCAGAGTGCAAAATCCGATACCTGGTCCTTGGCATATTCATCCCGGTCCATTCTTCCGCTTGCACCGGCCTTCAGCGACGACCTGTCGATATGTGCCAGCCTGCCGTAACCGGGGAATGAAGATATCTTGTAATATACTCCGTCGGCCGCCTCGTATGCAAACCCCTTCTCAACAAGATCTTTTATCATTTCTATCATATCGGGAACATAATCGGTCGCCGCAGGATAATATTCGGCGGGCTTAAAATTCAGAGTTTCAATCGATTTAAAGAATTCTTTTTTATAAATCGAGGTATATTCCGCAAGGCTCATCTTGTTCAGGATGGAATTCTTTATCGTTTTATCGTCGACATCCGTCAGGTTCATCACATGATGAACTTTAAAACCCCGGTACTCGAGCCAGCGGTGGAGCAGGTCTTCAAAAACAAAGGTCCTTAGATTTCCTATATGAGGTATATTATAAACAGTGGGGCCGCATGTATAAAGGCCGATATTACCCTCTTTAACCGGAGCAAAAAGCTCTTTTTTCCTCGTCATCGTGTTGAACAGCATTATCCGCATACAGCCCTCCAAAAAAGATAAATATTTTCCCTCTTTAAGTCATGCCGGAGAATCTTTTTTTTTCATTTTCATATTTATCGTGAAGTTCGCTCCATTCTTCGTAGAGTGTTTCAAGAAGGATGCGTTTTTCAGTGATCTTTTTTGAAAGATCTTTTATAATTCCGCTTTTTTTTTCAACCGATGCCTGGATGACCCTGTTATTGTCATTTAATATTTCCTCCTCGAGGACATTGATGTCATTTTCAATCTTCTCAATTTTTTCTTCAAAAGGCCTGAAAGCTTTCGACCTTTCCCTTACAAAATCGGCCCTCGCCCTTCTATCCGTCTTCCTCCCGCTTTCAGCCTGGTCCTTCCCCTTGATAGTTTTTTCTTCGGCCCATCCGATATTATCGACAAAATCCCTGTACCCGGTTTCATGTACCCGTACGGATCCGTCATCGAAAACTATAAGACGCTCCGTAAGAGCGTCCAGGAACATTTCATTATGAGTGACAATAACAACAGCCCCGTTATAAGCGTCAAGTGCGGATAAAAGGGAATCGCAGGATTCCATATCGAGATGGTTGGTCGGTTCGTCCAGAAAGAGTACGTCAGTGGGAGAGACAAGGAGCTTGCCCAGGAGGACCCGGCTTTTCTCTCCTCCCGACAGCACTGATATCTGTTTGAGCGCGTTGTCTCCCTCGAAAAGCATGGACCCGCAGATATCCCGGGATGCCTGCATATCATGGTCCGGATGCGACAGCATTATTTCCTCGAGCACCGTCCTTGACGCATACAGCTGCTCAATATTGGTCTGGCCGAAATAACCCGGATTGATGCGGGGGTGAAAAACAACTTCACCTTCCAGGGGGGTGAGATTCCCTGTCAGGAGCCTCATCAGGGTCGATTTCCCTGCCCCGTTCTTCCCGACAATTCCGATGCGGTCTTTTTTCCCTATTGTTATATTGAAACCGTCAATAATGCAAGGGGTGCCGGGAATATAAGTAAAAGAGACATTCCTGGATTCGGCGACCCACCTGGCGGCGGACGGGGCCTCCCTGAAAGAAAATTCAAGAGTTTTCATCTTTTCGAGCTTTTCGATCTTTTCATTTTTTTCAAGCAATTTAACCCTGGATTGAACCAATCCGCCAAGCCTCGCCTTTGCCCTGAAACGGGTCACGAAAAGCTCTATTTCCTTCCTCTTTTTTTCATCGTTTACCCTTGTTTTTTCATAGATCTCTTCTTCTTTAATAATCTGTTCGTAAAGTTTCGCAGTTCCGCCCGAAATCTTTCTTACTTTTTTCCTGTGAATGCCCATTGTATGAGTAGTGACGCTATCCATGAAACTCCTGTCATGCGTGACCAGTATAAATTCCGTTTTCCATTCCTGTAAAAACCGTACGAGCCACCTGATCGAAACAATGTCCAGATAATTCGTTGGTTCGTCCAGGAGCAGCAGGTTCGGATATCCCGCAAGGATCCTGGCAAGCTGTATCCTTACCTGGTATCCACCTGAGAATATTCCCGGATCCTTTTCCATATCTTCATCGGTAAAACCAAGGCCCGAAAGGAGTTTTTCAGCCATCCAGAGATCGCTTTTATGCCCTTCAGGAAGGCCTTCCGCCGCTTCCTTAAGTACGGTGTTTTCTCTAAATTTTAACTGCTGTTCGACATAACCTATAGTGTAGTTGCGCGGGATCAAAACCGAACCGCTGTCGGGATCTTCAACGCCGGCCAGAATTTTCAGGAGAGTAGTCTTACCATGCCCGTTCCGCCCGGTAAGTCCTATTTTTTCGCCCGAGTTTATATTAAAACTTATGCAGTCGAGGAGTCTGGTATCGCCGTAGGATTTGTAAATATCCTTAACCTGGATCATGTTCCTTCTCAAAATATAAACATAGCTATTATTATACAATAAAAAAGGAGAAAAGGCCGTAAAAAGACCTGTTTTCTTGCTTAAAACCTTGTTTTAGTTTAAATTAAAATTGAGCGGATTATTGATTAAAGGAGAAAAATATGTCCAAAGGAATTCAAACTCTTCTTATAGTTCTTGGCGTGATCGTGATTTTGTTTATATTTTTCTGGAGCATCGGGCCTGGTACTTATAATAAGCTCGTCAGGCTTGACGAAGGCGTCAAGTCGGCATGGTCGCAGGTTGAAAACGTCTACCAGAGAAGGGCCGATCTGATACCTAACCTTGTCGAAACGGTCAAAGGTTATGCCAAGCATGAACGCGAAACCCTCCAGGCGGTCGTAGATGCAAGAAGCCGGGTGGGATCCATGAAAATCGATGAAAGCGTAATAAACAATCCCGAGTCTTTCAAAAAATTCCAATCGATGCAGGGAGACCTTTCAGGCGCTTTGTCCAGGCTCATGGTCGTTATGGAAAATTACCCCCAGCTTAAAGCAAATGAAAATTTTCTCGATCTGCAGGCTCAGCTTGAAGGAACCGAAAACAGGATAGCCGTCGAGAGGATGAGGTATAATGAGGCTGCAAGGGAATACAATACCCTCAGGAGGAGCTTCCCGGCATCCATCATTGCCAATATGTCGGGGATGCAGGAACACCCTTATTTCGAGGCCGAACAGGGCGCCAAAACAGCTCCAAAGGTTAAATTTTGAAGCGGCGTTATTCCGGGTTAAACGAAATTATGATATCTATTAAAAGAATTATCCTGCCATTAATCGGCTTCATTATTATCAGCGCTTCAGGTTATACAGCTCTTAAAATACCCGGCGCACCCGAGGGAAGGATCAGCGATTACGCAGGAATGCTGACGGATGAAACAAAAGGCCGCCTCGAGGATGCGCTCGAGTCATATGAGGAAAGGACAGGGATCCAGATCGCCGTCGCAACTTTTCCCTCCCTTGAAGGTGAATCGCTGGAGGATTTTTCAATCAGGCTGGCCGAAAAATGGAAAATCGGCCGCAAGGGAAAGGATAACGGCGTCATCATGCTTATATTCAAGCAGGAAAAAAAGATAAGAATAGAAGTAGGATACGGACTCGAAGGGGAATTGCCCGACGCCGCAGCTTCGATGATTATCCGGAACGTAATAGCGCCCTATTTCAGAAACGGCGATTACGACGGCGGAATTATTCAAGGTGTTTCGGCAATAATGAAGATTTTGTCGGGAGGCGGCAGTTCCGTAACAGGAGAAGGAAATCAGAATCAGAGTTTTTATACACTTGATAAGCAAAAAATCATAAAAATAGCCGTTATTGTCTTAGCCTTATTGGCGCTGCTGTTTATTATCGATCTGATAAGGTACGGCGGATACGCTGCAAACCGGACCGGTTACGGCCATCGTTATTCGTTTATCGAATGGCTTATCATATTCAGCATCACCCTGGCTATTTTAAAAATTATTTTCTACATGGCGCTGATGGGCCGCTCAAGGGGCGGTTTCGGCGGAGGCCGTGACGGCTGGGGCGGAGGCGGCGGATTCAGCGGAGGAGGAGGCAGTTTCGGAGGAGGAGGGGCAAGTGGAGGCTGGTAGGAAAATTATAGTAAAAAGGCCGAACAATCCGTTTTTTTTCTTTTCGGCAAAAGAAAAAATCCATATAATCAAATCCATAGAAGAAGCGGAAAAAGAAACCTCGGGGGAAATACGTGTGCACCTGGCTAAAACATCCGGCGGGGATATAATGAAAGCCGCTCACAGCGTATTTTTAAGGATAGGGATGACGGAAACGAAGCACAGGAACGGAGTACTGATCTTTTTCGCAGTAAAAGACAGGCGCTTCGCAATATTAGGCGATGCAGGGATACATGAAAAAATGGGCGACGACTGCTGGGCTGAAATCGCTTCTAAAATGGAGAAATATTTTAGAAACGACGATTTTGCAGGCGGAATATCCCATGGAATAAGAATGATCGGCGACGCACTGAAGGAACATTTCCCTAATAAAGCCGGCGATACAAACGAACTTCCCAACGACATATCATTCGATAAATAAACTCTTAAACTTCAAGTCGATTAAAAATACTCTTAATGTTTTTTCCTTTCTACCGACAATCATAAGGGCGGTTAAAAAATATAATCAATATTAACAATTCGTCTTCAAATTTACTGATAACCGCCTGAAAGGAGTAAAATATTATGAGCGTACCGAACCTTTTTACTATGCCGGCGGCTGCTCAATCGCCCGTTCAGGACATGATAACAAACCGGCTTCAAATGAAAGACAATAAAACGACAGATATCGATACGTCATTCCAGGAAATACTGCAGAATGTCAGAAATGAAAATAAAAACGAAAATAGTAAACATGAACCCGACACAGTGCAATTGAAAAGCAAAGTCGACGATATTGAGAAAAAAATTGACAAACTATTAAACGATAAAAACCTGAAACCTGAAGATGCTGAAAAACTAAAGACCATTGCGGCTGTAGTCGACGAAATAAAAAAAATTTTATCGGGATTAAAAGATAAAACTGTAAATATGGAAATCCAGCCGTATAAAGCCGGAATTTCCCTTATGTCATTTATCAATCAGGTGCTTGAAGAGCTGACAAAAATGCTCGAAAAAGACAATAAACCCGATAAATCGTTTTCCCTGGATCTTGTAAAAAAGAAACTTGACGATATTGCCGGACAAATTGCAGCATCCTCATCATCCCTCAAAAAGGAAAACCCGATCCAGCCTCAAAATTCCCCTGCAAGGGAAAATGAAAATAAAGAGAATCTGTCAAGCGGGAAAGTTACAGTTATCGATAAAAGAACAGATGTCTCAGGAGCAGGCAAAACAAATTCAAATGTTCCGGGGGAAAAAAAGTCCGAAGGCCAGGTCCAGGGTCTGGCATCATTCAAGAATGAGATGCTCAGGCAAAAACCCCAGAACCTTCCTTCAGTATTGCTTGAAAAGGATAATAGCGATAAAACTCATACAAAGGAATTTTCAAATATTTTGAATAATAAAACTGATGCCCAGGCTGTTCAGGCAAAACCTGCGATACCATATTCGGCTTCCGCAACAAGGACAGGCCTTGAACAGATGATGCAGAACATAACCGGCAGGGCCCTGGTTACCCTGAGAAACGGCAAAAGCGAGCTCAGGATGAACCTATTTCCTCCCGAACTGGGCAGGATGAGCATGAAATTCATACTCGAGAACGGACATATGACTGCCCATATTGTCGTATCAACCCCCGAAGCAAAAATGGTCTTCGACCAGAACCTTGGAGATCTCCAGAGGGCGCTTCAGCAGGCCGGGATAAATATAGGCAATCTTAATGTCAGCCTCTCGGAACATGACCAGGGGCAGAACGATCAGAATAATATGAACGTGATTCCGGGAAATTTATCTAATGAAAGTCAAAACCAGGATACAACGGACGAATTAAATACACATTATCATTCCCTTTTTGAATCAAGCATTAATTACCTTGCATAGCTAAGGCATTTTTATAGGAGGTTTTCATGCCTATCAATACGCAGATGAGCCCACAGGACCTGAACGTACTCAATTACAGGGTCGATCAATTCAACTCAGGCCTTAAGGAAAACCAGAAAGTCGTAAGTAAAAATACTCTCGATCAGGCTGATTTTATGAAACTCCTGATTACGCAGCTGAAATCCCAGGATCCGACAAAGCCTCTCGATGACAAGGAATTTATCGGCCAGATGGCCCAATTTACATCCCTTAAACAGATGAACGACCTTTCTGAAAGCTTTAAAACCATGAACAGGGAATTCACATTTACAAAAGCGGTATCGCTTGTGGGGAAAACGATTTCCTGGGTCGATGACGCGGGAAAATATAATACCGGTCCGGTCGACAGCATAAAAGTTAAAAACGGGGATACTTTCTTGAATATAAACGGCATGGAAGTTCCCCTGAACCAGATAAGCGAAGTCAGGGAAACACTTAAAACCGGAACAGTTCCGGAAGATAAATAATTAAAGAGTTCGATAACAAAAAGTTAAGGAGATAAGCCTATGATGAGATCGCTTTATTCGGCAGTTTCCGGCCTTCAGAACCACCAGGCCAGGATGGATGTCATCGGTAATAATGTAGCAAATGTAAATACAACAGGATTTAAAAAGGGAAGGATGACCTTCCAGGATATCCTGTCGCAGACCCTCACCGGCGCTGCCAAGCCCTCTGAAGAAAGGGGAGGCCTCAATCCCCAGCAGATCGGGCTTGGAATGTCGGTCGCCAGCATAGATACGCTGATGAACCAGGGAAGCGTCCAGACTACCGGGAAAAACACCGACCTTGCAATAACCGGCGAGGGATTCTTTACCATGAAGCTGGGAGACAGGACTTTTTATACCAGGGCGGGCAATTTTATGCTCGACAGGGACGGCTTACTGGTAAATCCTAACGGCCTCAAGGTACAGGGCTGGAATGCGGTGACCCTTCAGAACGGCGATAGATTTGTCAATACAGCCGCACCCCTTGACGATATGAAAATTCCGATTATGGAAAAACTGGAAGCAAGGGAAACAGGCGTAGTCCGTGTTAAATCGAACCTTGACCTGAAAACACCCGTGCTCGGGCCGACACCTACGCCCGACGAACTGATCCAGAACACACATTCGACAAGCATCGACGTTGTAGACAGGTACGGAACAAAAAGAAGAATGGTCCTTAACTTCCAGAAGATAGGACTTAACCAATGGCGGGCGAATGCCACAATGGACGGAATTCCAGATAATGCCATCAAGGTCAATGTCGGAACCGTTAAAGCCGACACAAACAATACAATGCTTCTTAACTTCAATACGAACGGCACCATAGCTTCGCTGCAGGAAGGAGCCGGAGCGAATCCGCAGACCGGCAATACCGGACAGCTCACGGCAACTGTATCCTATACGCTGCCTGACGGCCAGACAAGAAACTTTAATGTGGAGCTGGGCACCGTAGGGCAGGTCACGGATTCTGTAACTCAGTTCAGTTCGCCTACGACTACCAAGGCGTACTTCCAGGACGGCTATGAAATGTCGTATCTTGAATCTTTCAAGATCGATGATTCGGGTACTATTACCGGTTCATATTCGAACGGAGAGCGCAGGATTATCGGCCAAGTCTCAATAGCCGCATTTACAAACCCGCAGGGCCTTACAAAGGAAGGCGAAAGCCTCTACACCGAATCCAATAATTCAGGTATGGCCAATACCGGAACAGCCGGGACACAGGGAAGGGGCAGGATATATGCGGGAGCCCTCGAAATGAGCAATGTCGACCTTTCGGAGACATTCACGGATATGATCGTTACAGAAAGGGGTTTCCAGGCAAATTCCCGTGTTGTAACCACATCGGACGATATGCTGAGGGAAATACTGAACCTCAAGAGATAAGCGCTCTGTTAACGATGAATAATCCGGCCGGTCCGCCGGGAGAGAGGTCCTGATTGATCGAATTGACAAGGCTGAACAACACGAAGATCACAGTCAATATGTTTCTTGTCGAATATCTCGAAGAGACGCCTGATACCATAGTAGTTTTCCAATCAGGACATAAAATGGTAGTCAGGGAAAAAACCGGCGAAATAAGGGATAAATTCTCCGAATTCTTGAGCAGCGCCGTTCGAACGGGATTCTCAAAGCCAGACTTTATTTAATCCGGCGGGAAACCGCAGCCTGTCTATAAATGTTGACATAGGCCCCGAAGTCCATTATAATTATGCCCTTATGGGGATGTAGCCAAGTGGCTAAGGCGGCGGTCTGCAAAACCGCTATTCGTCGGTTCAATTCCGACCATCCCCTCATAATATATAAGTGCCGAGGTGGTGGAACTGGTAGACACAAGGGACTTAAAATCCCTCGGGTGGTAACGCCTGTGCGGGTTCAAGTCCCGCCCCCGGCAAAACGGCATATGCCGGGACGAATCTTTCAAGCTCCCTGGCCTCGATAGATATCTGCATTTCCATCGCATTATTCATTTTTTGTTCACCCTTTCATAAAACAGAATTCCTGCCTGGACGACCCAGGCTAAAGGATTCAGAATTCGATCCTGAATCCGCCAACAGGTGCGATGGCCCAGTCTTTCAACTGGGACAACTGCAGCGTTCCGTTATTCACCACATATGAACAGGATATTACATTGTTATTATTGAACGCATTAATAAGTCCGAGGTAAACAAACATACGGGCATAGGGCCCCAGGAGCCCTGTAAGAAAATTGCCTCCCACGGGAATTGTCAATTTAAGGTCAAGCCTGAAATACCATGGGGTGAAGAGGCTGTCGTAAGCCCCGTTAAAAAAGTAATATTGTGTGCCGCCATTTACATTCATAGCCGTATAATTCGTAACAGGCGTATATGGCACCCCGCTCATAGCCGACAATTCCATTGAAAATTTCCATTCATTCATGAAATCAAAAAATGACGAAACGCCGGCATTTTTATAATAAGTCAGCTCGACAAGGGCGGATATGGTGTGAGACCTGATAAAATAAGGTGCAAAGAACTGGTCCAGCGATGCGGTATAAGGATTGTTCGGATCTTCCGGCGAGCGGTTGGTAATTTCCTCCTGGCCGTTAACGTAAGTATACGAGATCCATCCTGAAAGCCAGTCGCCTTTCCTCTGCTTTTTCTGCAGGTAAATATCCCCGCCGTAAACATTCCTGATCCCGTTATTGTTATAATTCAATACGGAATCTGCCTCGATAAGGTCGTAATAATACTTGTAAAACCCTTCAACCCTGAACATGTAATCCGCATCCGAGTATTCCATGCCTGCTATCGCGTGATAAACCTTCTCGCTCTTGAGTTCCGGGTTCCCTGTTGTGCTGTTTATTTCCAGAAAATCCCATGGGAAATAATGATAGAATCCTCCCCTTAAGTAAAAATCGAGTTCCTTTGTCGTTTCCCACTTGATCCCGCCCTGGGGGTTGAAGCCGTATTCATTGTTAAGCGAGTAATACTCCTCCCTTCCGCCGAGTTCCACTATTATTGACGGAATGATCTCATAGTTATCCTCAATGTAAGCGCTGTAATAACTTGCCCGCAGCGAGTTGATGTTTATATTCTCATTCTGGAAATTTGTCCATTGCCCCTGGGGTGTCAGCATGTATTGACTTGTTTGCAGACTGGCATAAAACGGATTCAAATACATGGTCATGATGCCTATCTGTAATTTATTACCTTTTAAGGAATTTAAATAATAATCAGTGCCGAGTTCATAGAGGTATTGGCCATAGTTTTCGGTTAAGGAAATAGCTTCACTCTGGCTGTAATAAACATTACCTATGGTAGGCAAAGCTCCGGCGACAATATCGAAAGAATCCCCGGAATTTATCCGGTGAGTATATTTCGCGCTGCCTATTATATTAAGGATCTGATAATTTACATTGCCGAGAAAATTTCCAAAGGTCTGCGGCGCATTTGTGACGTTATATGAAGTAACGTTCAAATTCTCCCCCTCCAGTGAAAAGTATGCGTCGAAGGTAAGCCTGTCTTCCGGAGTTATATCCCAGCAGATCTTCATAATCCCATCCCAGATATAAGGATAAGATATCTTTGAACCGTCGCTCGATTCAAAAATCGGCATGATCAGGTCGTAATAGGTCCTCCTCATGTCAAAGGCCACAGTAAGATTGGATGTTATCGGGCCTTCGACAAGTATTTCAGACTCGACACCGGATACATCTATAAAACCTTTCCACCGGTCTTTGCTCCCGTTGATAGTATCCACAACAACTATTCCTGAAAGCCCCTGCCCGTACATGGCTGGATACGCGGACGTATAAAGGCTTATACTGTCAACAAAATTCGGGTTGAACATCGAGACGCTTGAAGTACCGCCCGCCCATCTCATAGGATCAGTTATGATCATTCCATCCATGCAAGCGACCCACTCGTAATTGTTTCCTCCCTGGATGAACATGGAACTGTCCACTATACTTCCGCATGACGATACGCCGGGCATTAACTGGAGCGTTTTAAAAGAGTCGTTTATTAAAGCCTGGGAATTGGCTTCCATATCTTCCTGTTTTATCGTAGTCTGGCTGTCGACTCTACCCCTGTTCCTTTTGGATTCGACGCTGATCTTGCCTAAGGAATATGCCGACGGTTTAAGGCGTATATCGATATTTGTTGTCAGGACAGAGGCTTTTACTGCTATCGTATTGGAGTACTTTTCATACCCCGGGAGCATGGCGTAAATGGTATACTGCCCTTCCGCAAGGTTTTTAAAAATACATATCCCGTTTTCATCTGTCATGAGTCCTGCCTTATTTTGAGGTATCATTATACTTGCGTCCTCGATCGCTATCCTGCCGTCAGTGACTTTAACAACCAGATCCACAGGAAATGATATGGCAAAAGTCGTCAATGCCAGGGACAGTGAAGCTATCAGCTTTTTCATTAGCAGAAATATAGCGGAAGCCTGTCTTATACCGCTAGAATACTCGGTTACCGGTACGCTTTTAGCCTGGACTTTCATATCGAACCTCCATAATAATCAATTGTTTAAAACAATTGTTTGAATATAACACAGTATTTTACATAATTCAACCATGCGATTAAATCATTTGTATAAATATTTTGAAGATCAATTCAATCGAATTTCGCGTCCGGTTCGCCGGAAAATTAACATAAGCTATCCAGAAGGGTGCAGCCGGAATGTTGCCGTATTTCGAGTCCCTGATAAGATTGGATATTACTTAAAGACTTTCCTAGCTCCTTATTTGAATTGTGATTATGCCGGACGATGTTAATCGAGGCGCAAGTCCCTCCCCCGGCAAAAAGGCAGATTAGAAACCTTCCCTATAATGACCCTAAGGTTCAATATCAAGATACGATCCTCATGAGAATATATAAAATCTGTATTGTCCCCTTTAAAGTTAGCTTTTTTAAAAGATGTCTTCAATGTATCTATTAAACGGTTTCATCAAGCTGGAGACTGATTTTACCGCCATTTTCTTTTTCCCATTCTTTCCGGGAATCGATTTTTTTATACACCTTGAAATAGACCCACACGGCATTCGCCAGCAGCAATAAGCCGGTAACGACAAAAACATACCTTATCCCAAGCCAGGCCGCTACCTGCCCACCGAAAACAGCGCCCCCGAATAGACCTAAATACCCCGCCGACATGTTAAAACCAAAAACCCTTCCGGTAAGGGAATCGGGTGTAATTCTCTTGATAAGGATATTGACGGAGACGAGACCTCCCATTGTCAATCCCAGTAAAAAGCGAAGCGCGATCAGTTGCCATGTATTTGTTACAAAGGCCTGCGGTATAAAAATTATTCCCGTTGCTATAAGGGATAAAAGCATAACTTTCCGGGGCCCTATTTTATCGGAAAGTCTCCCGAGACTTGGAGCCGCGATTATATTCGCCAGCCCCGATACGGAAAATGCCAGGCCTGCCAGGAGGGCCACATGGCCCGAATTGACCGATAGCTGTGAAATATAAACTGTAATGACCGGTTCTGCCGAACATATTGCTGCCGTTATTACAAAAAATGTCACGAACAGAGTTACAGTCAGGCTTTTTTCCGGCACCTTGGCCCATATTTCTCTGAGCCTGAGGTTTTTTTTATCCTCACGGGTAAATGATTCCTTAACAAATAAAGCCGTTGTTATAAAAGCGACAAACAGCAGCGTGCCTGTCATAAAAAAAACATTCTTAAGGCCGAAGGCCTCGGCGATATAACCGCCGACTACCGGCCCCAGCAGGGAACCCGCCATGTTCGAGGTTGAAAGCGTGCTTAAAGCCCAGCCGGCATTCCCCCTATCCGTCTGGGTAGCAATTAATGTAGTACAAGCTGTGCTGTAGCCGGTAATTACCCCCAGCAATAACCTTAATCCTATCAGCACATAAACATTTTGCGCAAAACCCATGCTGAATACGACAACGGCCATGCCCAGGCTTGCCCGCAAAAGCATCGGTTTCCTGCCGTATTTATCGGCCGCATGGCCCCAGACCGGCGAAAAAACGGCTGAAATTAAAAAAGTTACACCAAATGCAAAGCCGGAATATTGAGTTATCAGGGCAGTGTTATCGACCCCAAGATGCTTTATATACAGCGGCAAAACCGGGGCTATCTGGCTCATCCCGATAGCCGCCGCAAAAATCCCGAACCAGCAGACAATTAAATTTCTTTTCCAGACCGGCACGAATATAAACCCCGTTTCATAGATCAAATTTTACTATATCAAACAACAAACTCTTTACAACAAAACAGTTGAAACCTTCATACTTTAAAACTTTAAGTGTGAATTGTCAAAGACTTTTGGAAAGGGAAATGTGATGCCTTCCTGGCCTTATATAACAGACAATCCAGCCGCAGCAATTTAAAGGCAAAATGGAACAGCAGCTTTTTCACTCGCTATATTCGACTTAAATTTTTGCACATTTTCAACCGGGATGATTATAACCTGACATAATGCTGTCAGGTTATATATTATATAATATGGGCGGTTTTAAAAACCGGAGCCGCGATGCTATTTGAAGCGCACATAAGCATCAAAAACAAGGAGATAAAATATGACAAATATAATCAAAGATTTTAAACCGTTTATAGGCCAGCATTGTGAAACCACCTCAACCGGTTCGCTTCTAAATCAAATTGGAATCGATCTTACCGAGCCTATGCTTTTTGGTTTAGGAGAGGGATTGGGATTTATATTCTGGAATATGAAAATAATGGATTTCCCTTTTATAGGCGGAAGAGTAAAACCAGGGGCTTTAACTCAAAACATTGTCAAAAATTTAAATTTAAAATTGGAAGTTGAGGAAACCGCATCATCAAAAAAAGCCTGGGAAAATGTTAAAAATAATATTGAAAGAAATATTGCAGTCGGCCTTAAGCTTGATTGTTATCATCTGGATTATTTCACCAATAAAATGCACTTTGCGGGGCACTATGCGGCAATGTACGGATACGATGACAATTTCGCTTATCTGGTTGATACAAAACAGCAAGGCAGCAAAGTAAAAACATCATTAAAAAATCTTGAGCTGGCAAGAAATGAAAAAGGCCCAATGTCTTCAAAGAATTTAAGTTATACGATTCGGGGCTCTAAAAAAGATTATAACCTTAAGGAATCCGTCATGACGGCAATAATAAATAATGCAGCGGATTATTTGAATCCGCCGATAAAAAATATCGGATATAAAGGAGTATTAAAAGCGAGCGAGGAAATCAAAAAATGGTTTAAAAACAGCAGGAATATCGAAAGAGATTTTAAAACGACTGCAATGCTCATGGAAAAAGGGGGAACGGGCGGAGCTTTGTTTAGAAATTTATACAGGGATTTTTTAAAGGAAAGCAATAAATTGCTAAATATAAGGAAAATTGACGAGGCATATAAGATATTCTCTGAATCAGCAGATTTTTGGACAAAAGTTTCAACATTGTTTAACAAAACAGGGGAAACGCAAAATGTTGAATATATAAACCAGGCATCTGAAATTTTTGTGGAATTAGCCAAAAAAGAAAAAGAGGCAATGGAATTATTATCGGTAATATGATTCCCTCCTGAGGATACGGGTATTCCGCCCTTGACTTTCCCATCATTTATTCTGATAATATAAGTAGCTTTTCGGCAGGACGGATATACAAGCATGGATCATATAAAGTCGATCCGGAAATATTATAAAACCAGGATTTATATAACATCCGAAGACCACGAAATATTAGGCTGGGAGACAAAAGAAGCGCAATTACAGCGTTTTAAAGTGCTGACCGACACTTTCGAATTGACCCGTAAAAGCCTTCTCGATGTAGGCTGCGGGCTATGCAGCCTCCTTAAATATTTAAACAGCCTGGGCATCGATATGGATTACACGGGAACGGATATTATGCCCGAAATGGTCGAAATGGCAAAAAAGAGATATCCCGGTACGAAGATATATCTGACCGATGTTTTTAATGAAAATCCGGGGATAAACGGCATTTTCGATATTGTGTTTTCGTCCGGAATTTTCAATATTAATTTAGGGAATAACCGTGATTTCCTTCCTTTCGCCGTGAACAGACTGCTGAGCTTCGCTAAGGAATCAGTCGTTTTCAACTTACTGCATACCAGGTCGCCCGATAAGGATACACAGTATTTTTATTACCAGCCCGATGAGGTCCGGCATATTCTCGAAACTATTCAGGGTGAGACTTTCAGCGTAGAAATCCTCGACAATTACCTTCCCAACGATTTTACCGTAATTTGCCGGAAGCAGGACTGTTTACAATCTGCCTGTCGATAATCCGGGAACACTACCAGGGCACTTTCCCGGTATCCTGGAAAAATCCTCCCGTAGGACCGTTTTCGTCAAGGGTCGAGAGCCTGACAATAACTACCGCGGCCTGCCGGACGGTCCGGGTGCCCCTGAACCCGTTCAGATCAGTGGCGGTATAGCCGGGAGCGGCGGCATTGAACTTGAGAGGAGTATCTTTGAATTCCCTGGCGAACTGCACCGTTAAAGCATTGACTGCAGTTTTTGAACTGTTATAAGCCAGTGCGAGAAGGCTCGCGGATTCCGGGCGGCTGTTCATTTCGAGCGAACCGAGCCCGCTCGAAACATTGACGACCCTTCCTCCCGGCGATTTCTTAAGAAGTGGAAGCATCGCCTTTGTCACTCTAAACAGCCCGAAAAAGTTGGTTTCAAACGTTTCTTTCAATACGGACAATTCGATTTCGCTCGGGGGTTTGCCCTTTTCCAGTGAAATTCCCGCGTTGTTGATCAGAACGTCGAGAGATCCGTATTCCCTCTCAATGAGCCCGGCCGCAGCGTCGACTGTGTCCTGCCTGGTGACATCGAGCAGTATATAGCGGGCGCTGATCCCTTCTTCTATTAAAACCGCTTCCGCTTTTCTGCCCCTTTCCTCATTCCTTGAACCGAGAAGGGTTGTAAAACCGGCAATCCCGAGCTGTCTCGCCGTTTCGAAACCTATCCCTTTATTGGCGCCTGTTATCAGGACTGTTTTCGAATTGTTCATAAGCCTATTTTTTTCTTGATCAGGATATCGGTGTGTTCCGATTCCTCTGTGACAAGCTGGCTGAATTCATTTGAAACTTTCTCATAGTATTCCGAGAGTTTTTTGTAATGAGCCGCCGTGGCGGTATAGATTTTCTTTATACTGTCTTCCGTCTGGGCCATGATATCGATGCTTTTATTAAAATCATGCTCTTTAAGCAGGGCGCTGTAAAGGGAATCCTTTAGGCGGTCATAAAGGACATATACCATCGAAGTCTGAAGCTGAGGCTTTTCGAATTTTTTTTTCATACCTTCGATCCTTTTCGAATGAAACAGGGTTTCCTCAATTAAATAGTTAAGCACTTCCTTTACGGGCTCCAGGTGCGAGGCATTTTTAATTTTCTTGTACAATGACGCCAGTTCATTTTCAATATTCATGAATGCATCCAGGACCTCATCTTCCATGCATTTCTCCTTACTTTCCGTCATGAAACATAAAACATTCCAGCGCTTTTCTATTATGGGCACTTCTAAAAACCTAACCTTTGGCCAGGTAAGGTAGTGCACCTGTCTTGGAGCCTGGCCCAAGTACATACCCTTCGGGCACAAGTTCACCAAGGCCCATTGGGCGGAATTATTGGCTTCCGTGATTTAAATTTTTGTGAAAAACCGGTTATTAGCCCTTAGGTCCTTAGGGGAACCGCCCTTATGCTTTATTTCTATAAAAATTTTATTGAAAGCGATGGTAATACGCAAATAAATTTGATAAAATATGTAATAATCATTCACTGAAATATTTCTTCATTAAATATTTTCAAACATTGACTCAAAAATAAAATTTTTGTAAAATTAATTATAAAAATTTTCTCCGGATCCAAAGATAAATTTATTGAGGTAAGGATATGGCGCAAAAGTATAACGATCCGCTCTTAAAGCTTCAATTTGCCGAAAACAACGAATTCAAAATCGAACTTCAAAGACGCGTCGATGAATTTTTCAGGCAGACCGGGCGCTCACAGAGGGATAATCCTGTTATGTATTTTAAAACAATTGTAATAATTTCCCTGTTCGCACTGTTTTATTACCTCCTGGTTTTTTACCCTATAAACTGGTGGGAGACTGTCGTGCTTTCGATAATGCTCGGCCTCTCGACAGCCGCGATCGGTTTTAATATCCAGCATGACGGAAGCCATAACGCCTACTCAAAATTCCAGTGGATAAACAAGATTATGGCCATGACCCTCGATTTGATAGGAGCAAGCTCTTACTACTGGAAATGGAAGCACGTGGTTTTTCACCACCGCTATGTAAATATCTACGTGTACGATCCAGATGCAGATCTGGGCAGTTTGGGCCGTTTGTCGCCTCATGCCAAATACAGGTCCTATTTCAGATTCCAGCATATTTATATCTGGGCGCTGTATTGCCTTTTAGTTCCTAAATGGCATCTTTACGACGATTTTAAAGCTTTTATAACACGCAAGGTCGGGGCCCATATCGTTCCGCGGCCGTCAGGCTGGGAACTTTTAATATTCATCCTGGGTAAAATCTGGTTTTTTTCGCTTGCTTTCGCCGTTCCCCTGATGTTTCACCCTCTATTGCCCGTACTATTCTGTTATGCCGTAGCATCCTTTATTTTAGGGCAGCTCTTGAGCATGATCTTTCAATTGCCCCACTGCGTGGAGGAATCCGATTACCCGCTGCCGAACCCTGAAACCGGGCGAATGGACAAACCATGGTCGGTGCATGAGGCGATCGTTTCGCTTGATTTCGACAGGAACAATCCTTATTTTACCTGGCTTCTCGGAGGTTTGAATTTCCACAAGGAACACCATTTGCTTCCGGTAGTGAACCATGTAAATTACCCGGTTATTTCACCACTGGTACAGCAGACATGTGAAAAATTCGGAATTGAATACAAGGAACACAAGTCTATACACTCGGCTCTTGCTTCACATTACAGGTGGCTGAAGCGAATGGGACAGAGGCCGTTTTAGCCCTGTCTTAATGCATTTATGGAAAAAATTCATTCCTGAAAGATCTGCTTGACTCTGCCTACCTGGCCGCTGTCAAGACGCACTTTAATGCCATGCGGATGAGTGGGGGAGTTAGTCAGTATATCCTTTACTATGCCTTGAGTTAAAGTCCCTGTCGGCTGGTCTTTTTTTAAAACTATGGCCACCTTCATCCCCGGTTTGATCTCTGACCTGACAGTACCGTCCATTAAGATCTCCTTCGTATATTCATAACAGATATGCTCTCTCTAAGGATTCCTTAAAAACATCTCCCGTTTTTCATCTTGGCGCAGTCATTCTTCACCTGCCCGCAGTTGTAGCATACTTCGTTAGCCAGAGGCTTTCCGTCAAAATAATCCCTTATATTCTGCAGCGTTGTTTGAGCTATATTGGTCAGCGCTTCTCTGGTAAAGAAAGCCTGGTGCGAAGTTACGATAACATTGTTGAACGTCAATAACCTTGCAAGAACATCGTCGTCAAGTACGTCTCCGGATTTATCCTCGAAGAAATAATCGCTTTCCTCTTCGTAGACATCAAGGCCCGCATATCCGATTTTTTTACTTTTGAGACCGTCGATAAGGGCCTTGGTCTTTATAAGTTTCCCCCTGCTTGTGTTTATGATCATAACGCCTTCTTTCATTTGTGCAATTGAATTTTCATCGATCATATAATGGGTCCCGGGCGTCAGCGGGCAGTGAAGGGAAATAATATCGGATTCCCTGTATATCCTGTCTAGCCCGGTATATTCAAAACCGAGAGACCCGGCAAATTTTTCATCGGGGTACACGTCGTATGCAAGGACTTTCATACCGAAACCTTTTAAAATATGGATAATCACTTTACCGATCTGACCGGTCCCTATTATTCCGGCGGTTTTGTCCTTCATATCGAAGCCTAACAAGCCTGATATCGTAAAATTTTTATCCATGTTCCTGTTGTATGCCTTATGCGTTTTCCTGTTAAGAGTCAGCATCAAAGCGACTGCATGTTCTGCAACGGCATAAGGAGAGTAAGCAGGAACCCTGACTACATGAATATTGTCATAAGTATTCTTGAGGTCTATATTATTATAACCGGCGCATCGAAGCGCAATGAGGCCGATTCCATAACTTTTTAGTATCCTCACAATTTCCGAATCGACAATATCGTTTACAAAAAGGCAGACGGCATCGAACCCTTTAGCTACAGGAATAGAATCGAGATTGAGATGCCCTTTGAAGTATTTGAGCGAATAACCGAAATTGTCATTGGTTTTATCGAAGAAATCGCTGTCATAATTTTTTGCATCGAAAAAGGCTATTTTAAGCTGCTTCATAGGAACTCCTTGACAATTAAAAATCCAATTAAGTTAATTATAAAGTCCTTAATTGTCAAATAAGCCGGCATAAAAAAAGGGGCCGTCCCTTTTGGAACAGCCCCTTTACCGGATTTATAATCCCGGTTATCTTATAAGCTTAAGCATCCCGTCGCTCGATAAAGCATAAATATTATCTTTATCAGCCACAACAAGCGAGATGGAGTTCCCGGAGGATTTGTATGTCCAATCGTACTTCTTTTGCCTTACATCATACGAATAGATCTTGCCGGATTCTGTTCCTATATAAAGGAATTTGTCGGTTACAAAAGGAGGGGCGATCGTTTCATTTTCGAACGAAGTTTTAGAAATAACCTTGCCTGACAGGGTGTTTATTATAATTACCGTAGAACTCTTATCGTTATTCGCGAGTACCAGGTCACCCTGTGCAAATATCGGGTTTATCCTCGTCTTTTGCAATTCCTCGAAAGCCGCCGACCATAAAAGTGAGCCATCTGACGGTTTGACGGCGATGACCTTTCCGCTCGCCCTCACTACTGCTATTATATCCTCGCTTCCGACAAGAGGATACAGGAATCTTTCATTGTAACCCTTGCTCCAGTTCTGGGTTTTGCTTTCAATATCATATGAGATTATATTGCCGCTTTCAGTGGCGTATATAAGTGTTTTGCCTTTGTTCAGGAGGAGCGGGGCCGAATAAATCGAGTCGGACTCCACCTGGGCAATAAGGTTGCCTTCCTTATCGAAGATCATTACACCTTTTTCAATTGACGGCACAGCCACCATGCCATAGCCTGCTGTCGGGGAAGCCCCGTATTTTTCGCTGCCCGCATCCTTCTTCCACAGCATTTCTCCGGAAGTCGAATAAGCATAAATACCGCCGTTATCGGAACCTACATAAACGATCCCGTCGCTGACCGAAGGTCTTGTCAGCTTAACTCCGTCTTCTACAACAGCTATGGATTTTTGAAGCTTTCCTTCAACCGACAGGATATAAAGCCTGTTGTTCTTTGCAATAAATATTTTGCCTCTATAGATAACAGGATCGGCAGGTTCCCTGTATGCCGATTCCATCTTGAAAGGTATCGGTCTCTCCCATTCAAGCTGGCCGGGTAGCTTCTTGACTTCAGTGTTCAATGCGGTGCTGTTCGATTCGGATGCAACTGCATTCGTATTCGTTTCAGTTATAGCCGCAGTCTGTGTGACCTGGCTCAATACGGAATTTAAATTCAAACTCCCTTCAAAAGTTACATCCCTGGAATCTTCTCCGTATCCTTCCTTTTTAAACTTAATATTAGCCTTTTTCCCTTTTTCCACTACTGAATTAAAGGGAGTTACTCCGATCTTATTGTCGTCGAAATAAACATCCGCTCCGGAAGGGGTTGAATCGAAGCGTATATTTACCATGTCGGCTACTTTGTTGATTATCTTATTTTCATTAAGCTGGTCCATTGAATTTTTGGAATCCTGAGAGATTTCCTGTTTTTGAACGATTGCGGATACAACCGATTGATCCGCGCTGACCGGCGTCTTGGCAGAAACTTCGGGATTTATATCTTTCTGAATTTCTGAAACCATCAGCTGCGATTCCGTGACTTCCTTCTCGGTGACCTTGCCTTTTGCGTTCTTTTCCTTTTCCATAGTCATCTGATCCAGCGTTGTTTCAGTTATCTGTTTGCCTTCCTGTTTATCAGCGACATTATTGATAACTTTCCCGATCGAATTGTCGAGATCCTGAACTTTATCTTTGCTCAGGCTGATTTCCTCACCCGGGTTAACCTCGACAGGTTTTACGATATCATTTTTAAGCATCTCCGTCGCCTTTTCACTCACTATGCCCTTTTGCTGGGCTTCGTCGATCGATTTGATAACCGGCTTTACCGATACCTTGCCCTCGTTTACGGCAACTTTGGTATCGCCGTTATTATCGACATTGACTACAAACTTTGTCCCTCTGACGGCAGCAACGGCAGTGGATGTTTCCACTTCGAAATTCTCGCCTTCTTTAAGCTTGTTGGGTTTGAGAGCGACAGTACCCTTGGCCAGCTTCATCCTGGAATCAATCTTGTCGTTATTATTTACAAGCTTTGCCAGGTTGAGTTCCGAAGCACCTTCAACCCGGAACAAACCCCTGTTAACCATCTGTAATTCGCAGTAAGAATCGGAACCCGTCTTGATAGTGTCCCCCATTTGCAGGATGTCTTCCACATTCACAACTCTCCATCCTGACGAGCCCATTTTATTAACTTGAACATCGCCGACAACAAGTGATACGACGATGGCTTCTCCTTTTTCAATTTTTTCATTTTTCTTAATTACGGATATTTTTTCAAGTCCAAACCATGCAATACCCGCAATAATTACAAAACTCAGGACCCAGGCAAAGATCCTGAACCCTCCTTTCCTTTCCGCCATATGGCCCTCCTTAATCTTATTTCCTTGACTTTTATATATAATAGCCCATAAACCATCAAAATCTGGTTTGCCCTCGTTAAATACGTATTTAGGGAGATCGTTTTCCATGTTTTCACTTTTCATCTTTGATACCCTCTTTAATCAGAGTATAGGCTTTTGATAACCTGTTGTGCAGCTGCCTTACGCTCAAATTGAGCAGTTCTGCAGTAGCATTCAAATCCATACCGCTGTAATTGCGTAATATTACGGCTGATTTCAATTTTTCAGGTAGCCTAATAATAATACTTCGGAAAACATCCCTCATGTGAAATTCTTCAAATAATATTTCCTGAGCCGGATTGCTGTAATTTTCTGCTTTTTCAATCTCGGTATATGAATGCTTGATGAGGTCCCTGTATCTGTCTTTAACGCAGTTTAAAACAATTTTAAAGAGCCAGGGTTTGAAAGACCTGTTTTCATCATAAGACCTGATATTTCTGAATAATTTAATAAAAGATTCCTGAACTGCATCTTCAGCATCGTTACGGTTCAAGCCGTAATAACGTGAAATGTTGTAGCACTGAAAATAATATCTTGTATAGATTTCATTAAAGTACTGCCTGATCACATCGTTATGCAAATCTCCGCTTTTCAATAAATCTTTCATCTTGCCGACAATATCATTTTCGCTTAATTCATTAAAGGGCATTATCATCTCCCTTCAAATTATCACGAAGCCGTGAACGGAGAACACGATTCAATTATTGATTATCGGCAGGCGGTATTCAAAATGTTAAAGCCTGCTTATAAAAAACCGCCCCATTCAAAACCGGGAACCGAATTGATCTATTATGGGCACTTCCAAGAACCGCCCTAAATCTTTTTTCCGATATTTTCCTTGGCAATCTCAATGAATTTCTCAAAAGCTGACGGATCTTCAATTGCCAGGTTTGAGAGCATTTTCCGGTTAACAGCTATATTAGCCTTCGTAAGTCCTTCTATAAACCTGCTGTATGTCATATCATGACTTCTGACAAAAGCGTTGATCCTGGTTATCCATAATACCCTGTAATCCCGCTTTTTCTTCCTTCTGTCATTATAAGCATACTTCAGGGCATGCATTACAGCTTCCCTGGCAGTTTTTATTCTGAGCGACCTTGCACCATGAAAGCCCTTCGCTCTTTGCAATACCTTTTTCCTTCGCTTCCTGCTTGCTACTGTATAACGGGCGCGCATTAATTACCTCCAATCATTCTATGCATAAGGAATAAGCCGCTTTATCCTTGATGCATCCCCTGAAAAAATCACGGCCTTTTTACCCAGGTTCCTTTTTGTTTTTCTGCTTTTATGGGTGAGAAGATGTCTTTTGAATGCTTTATTCCGCATCAGCTTTCCTGTTCCGCTTTTATGAAACCTTTTAGCTGCTGATTTATTAGTCTTCATCTTTATCATAAATTCCTCCGATTTCTCTTATTTCTTATGGAAAGCCGATATTACAACAACAATGCTCTTGCCTTCCATTTTCGGGTTTTTTTCAGGAAGACCGAGATCCTTCAGATTCTCGACAATCTTTGCCGCCAGGTCGAACCCCAGCTGGGCATGGATCAGTTCCCTGCCCCTGAACCTTATGGTTATTTTTACCTTATCTCCAACTTCAAGAAAACTCCTGATCTGTTTAATTCTATATTCAAAATCATGATGATCGATTTTCGGCCTGAATTTCATTTCCTTTAACTCGATGATTTTTTGTTTTTTTCTTGCTTCCTTTGCTTTTTTTTCTTTCTGGTAAAGATATTTGCCGTAATCAATCAACCTGCATACCGGCGGACTTGCGTCCGGCGACACTTCAACAAGATCGACATTGAGTTCACCGGCTTTAGCCAGCGCATCCTGAATAGTTAAAACACCAAGCTGGGCGCCGCTTTCGTCAATTACCCTGACTTCCTTAGCGCTTATCTCTTCGTTTATGCGCAGGCTTTCATCTTTAGTAGCAATAACAGACCTCCTTTATCAACAGGATATTTTACATTCTCTTCAGGTTTTCATCAAGAATAATTTTTAAAATTTCATCCAGGGAAAACACCCCGAGATCCCCCCTGTCCCTGTGTCTTACCGAAACTGTCCGGTTCTGAACTTCTTTTTCTCCTACAATAAGCATATATGGAATCCTTTTTAATTGCGCTTTCCTGATCTTGTAGCCGAGTTTTTCCTGTGAAACATCCGATTCAACCCTCATCCTTGCGTTGCCAAGAGCTTCCTCAACACTGCGGGTATAATCATTGAATTTATCCGATACAGGGAGAATAGCCGCCTGTACGGGAGAAAACCATAATGGAAACTTCCCGCCGTAGTGTTCTATAAGGATTCCCACGAATCTCTCCAGGCTTCCGAGAATAGCCCTGTGCAGCATTATCGTTCTGTGTTCCTTTCCATCCTCTGAAATATAAAAGAGGTTAAATCTTTCGGGATTGTTCATATCAAGCTGTATTGTCCCGCACTGGTGGGTCCTGCCTATCGCATCTTTAAGATGATATTCGATTTTCGGACCGTAAAAAGCCCCCTCGCCTTCATGAATAATATATGACATTCCGGTCTCATCAAGAGCGCTTTTAAGCCCTTCAATTGCAGATTGCCACTGTTCGTCAGTCCCCATCGAGTTATCGGGACGGGTTGACAATCCGACCGTATATTCAAAACCGAATGTTTTATAAACTTCATCAGTGAGTTTTATTATCTCAATAATATCCGATTTGAGTTTTTCCGGCGTTGTAAAAATATGAGCATCATCCTGGGTAAAACCTCTTACCCTGAAAAGACCCTGAAGGACTCCCGACCGCTCAAACCTGTGAACTTTCCCGAATTCCGCTATTTTCAGCGGCATGTCCCTGTAAGAATGAAGTTCTTCCTTATAAATAAGAATGCCGCCGGGGCAGTTCATCGGTTTTAAGGCGAATATTTCCTCTTCCCTTTCTGTAAAGAACATATTTTCTTTGAAGTTTTCAAGATGACCTGATGTTTTCCAGAGTATATCCCTTAAAATCGTCGGAGTTTCCACTTCAAAATAACCCAGCCTCGACTGCTTCTCTCTCATAAAATCGATGAGCAGGTTCTTCATTATAAGACCGTTATGCTTCCAGAACGGGAGACCGGGCCCTTCTTCATGAAAGCTGAATAAACCAAGCTCTTTACCCAATTTCCTGTGATCCCTTTTCCTGGCTTCTTCGAGCATATTTATATGTTTTTCAAGCAGTCCGGCATCGGGAAAAGCTGTCCCGTATATCCTGGTCAGCATGGGATTTTTTTCACTTCCTCTCCAGTATGCGCCGGAAACGGATAAAAGCTTGTATGCCTTCAGATATCCTGTTGACGGTATATGGGGACCCCGGCATAAGTCGGTAAACTCGCCCTGCCTGTAAATGGTGAGGGAACCGGCTATATTCCTGATAAGTTCCATCTTAAACGGCTGCCCGGCTTTTTTTAATAATCCCAGCGCACCTGCGCTGTCAATATCTTCCCTGGTAAATTTATAATCTTCTTTAATGATTCTGCCCATTTCTTCTTCAATTCTTGCAATATCCTCTTCATTTACGGGAGAAGAGGTTTCTATGTCATAATAAAAACCGTCCTGAATCGTCGGTCCAATCCCGAGCTTCGATCCCGGATAGAGACGCATTACAGCCTGGGCCATAATATGAGAAGCGCTATGCCTTAAAGTATCCAGGCCTTCTTCGGAAGAAGAGTTAAAAAATTTGAGGTCGCCGCTCGAATCGATGACAGTTGATAAATCGATAAGCCTGCCGTTAAAATCAGCAGCAATAGTATCTTGCAGGACGTCCCCGATTCCCATTTCTTCAGCCTTGCCCGGTTCGTTCTTCAATGAATCTATAATAGCGGAAACGGCAACAGGTTTTTCAAAAGAAATTTTCCCGTTTCCTACAGTTATGACGATCATGTGACCTTCCAAAAAAAACAGCCATATATTTTAACAAATGATTCGGAAAAAAGAAAATAAATCGTTAGTCAAGTTACGAGTACCGAATAACAAGTGACTGAGTAATTTCAGCTTGTTTACTCTTTACTCGTAGCTTGTCACTTCCTTTACAGAACACCCCATTATTGCTATAATATATGCACTTATAATTCCTGCTGCCGGCTCTTGCCTGCGGCCGGATGACCGTTTGAGGGGAATCATGGCTAAAGAAGAGATTTTCGATAAATCACAGCTTGTTGACGCATATTTCGAAGATGAGATGAAAACATCCTATCTCAATTATGCCTACAGCGTCATTACCGCCCGTGCAATTCCCGATGTCAGGGATGGAACGAAGCCCGTGCAGAAAAGGATCCTCTTTGCAATGTCGGAAATGGGTCTGCGGTATGACAGACCGACAAAAAAAAGTGCAAGGATTATCGGTGAAGTACTTGGAAAATACCACCCTCACGGAGACTCATCGGTCTATCTTGCAATGGTAAAAATGGCTCAGGAATTCCATTTGCGCTATCCCCTTGTTATAGGACAGGGAAACTTCGGTTCGATAGACGATGATCCTCCTGCAGCCATGAGGTATACTGAGGCGAAACTTTCCAGGGTAGCCGAATACATTCTTGAAGATATAGACAAAAATACGGTGAATTTCAAATCGAATTATGATGATACTCTCCAGGAACCTCAAACCCTTCCCGGCAAATTCCCTAATCTACTTTGCAACGGAACGACCGGCATCGCGGTTGGACTTGCTACTGATATCCCTCCTCATAATTTCAGGGAAGTGGCAGGGGCCATTACCGCTTTCATAGACAACCCGGGAATTACAATAACTGAACTGATGACGTATATAAAAGGGCCGGATTTTCCTACTTACGGGATACTTCCCGACTCCGCTTCACTGCGTGAAGTATATGAGACTGGAATGGGTTCCATTGAGCTTGCCGGCAGAATTACTTTTGAAGAAAAGGGGCTTCACAGGGACCTTATCATCACAGAAATTCCGTACAGGGTGGTTAAATCAAAACTGGTGGAGGAAATCACTACCCTTTATTTAAACAACGAAAGCAAATACAACCTGATACTCAGGGGAATTAAAGAGGTCCGTGACGAATCCAGCAAGGAAGGCATCCGCATCGTAATAGAGTTATTCAAGGATGCGAATGCCGAGGCGATAAAGACAGCATTGTTCAACCATACATCGCTCAAAACAAGAGTCAAAGTGAATATGGTCGGACTCATCAAAAATCATCCCAGGGTACTTCCTCTAAAAGAGCTTATACATGCATATGTTGAACACCGACGGGAAGTTATTATACGCAGGACACAGTTTGATCTTGACAAGGCCCTCAAAAGGATCCATATCGTCGAGGGGCTTTTGATCGCACTGGACAATATCGATGAAGTGATACATACGATCAAGACTTCGAAGGATACAGCAACGGCAAAAGAGAATCTCATTAAAAAGTTCTCTCTTTCCGAAATACAGGCCGATGCCATTCTCGATATGAAACTTCAGAAACTTACAGCGCTGGAAACAGGCAAACTCAGGGAGGAAAAAAGCGAATTGGAGAAGATCATTAGAGACCTGAAAGATATACTTTCAAATTCAAAAAGGCGTGATGGAATAATAAAAACCGAATTGGCCGAAATGGATAAAGTGATCGGTGACGAAAGACGCACGAAATTCGAGCAGATTGAAACTGAAAAGATCGAAACGGAGGACCTCATATCGAACGATCCGGTCCTCCTGACGGTTTCAAAAAAGGGATTTATTATAAGGGAAATAGACAATTCCGTCAGGATGAGTTCAAGAGGTACCCGCGGCAAGAGGGGAGATGTGACAGACTCCAACCGGCTGGAAGAAGACGATTATATTTTTGCAACTGTGTCCGGCTTCCTCAAAGATACCGTACTTTTTGTCACTGATTCCGGCAGGATATATTCATTGAAATGCTATGAAATAAGAGGGGACATCCAGGGAAAAATAACACGGTCTCATATCAGGAACATCGACAGGCTGCGTGAAATAGAAATACGCGGCGAAATGATAACGGCAGTACTTGTCGTTCATGAATTTACTGAAAATCATTTCATCCTTTTCGCTACAAAGAAGGGTAAGGCGGCGAGGATAGCCCTGACAAATTTTGAAAACATAAACAGGACTGGTGTAAACAGCATAAACCTCAGGGAAGGTGATGCTGTTGCCGCAGCGGTAATAACCGACGGTTCAAAGAAGCTGTTTATCATAAAGAAAAACGCCAAAGGATTCAGATTTGACGAAAGTCTTTTCCCCGTTCATAATAGAGGTGTCGGCGGGGAAAAGGCGACTTCCGTTTCCAGTCCGGAAGAGGAAGTCCTGGGAATGGAAGTTGCCGTCGAAGACAAATATATCATATTTATCTCCAAAGACGGCAGAGGGAGGAAAGTCAAGCCGTCGGAATTTTCCGAGCTTGTTAACCGCGGCGCCAAGGGTTATAGAATAGTCCTTTTAGGTAAAGGGAGGAGCCTGGCTAATTATATCCTTTGCGACGATAACGATACTCTGGTGATTACGACAAAAAAAGGCAGAAGGATTTCTTTACCGGTCGATAAAGTAGGATCAAACCTTCTCAAATTGATAGATATTATGGAAGACGACGAAGTTTCTTCGATTTCCACTGTAAAAGTAACTGAATAATAATCAGGCTCGGAGGGGGATATGAGCGATTATTCATGCATCATATTCAATCTCTACCAGACTATCCTTGACGATACCTACGGCAACAGCGAAAGGGAAAGATACCGGCTGGATAATATATACACAATCCTGGAAAAGTCCCTCTTCCCGATCAAATTCGTTAATCTGAGGAAGAAATATTCTGAAATGTCAGATTATTCAAACAAATTTGAAGACTCGGGAAAATCCTTCGGCCCTTTCCAGCAGGTTGAATTCCTTTTAAACAGCCTTGGGATCAAGGATTCCGTCCTGTTTAAAAAAATTTATGACAGCTATATCGATGCGGTATTGCAGATATCTCCCAAACTTAAAAAAAACGCCTCCAAAGCGCTCAGCCTGTTAAAAGAAAGGGGCAAAATAATCTCGCTGGTTTCCACATCCAATAAAACCCCCGGCAACATAATCCGGATGCTCCTTAAAGAATTGACAATATATGATTTAATAGATGATATTGTATTCTCCGATGAAATCGGATTTGTCAAGCCTGTATCTTTCCTTGTCGAGATGACGCTGAAAAAAATACAATTTTTAAAAAATGTCGCTATTTATGTAGGAAACATGAAAAGCGATGAATATAATAATATGGTAAAAGCGGGATACTCTGTTCATCTGTATAACGAAAGCGGTGAAGACGCCTTTGAGATTGCCCTCCGTTACAGCGGCGGATATCTGTAAACCCGAAGCTTTATTGATAAGGAGTTCTGTAATGAAGCTCAAACATGTCATTGAATCGGAGCAGTTTTCAAGGGAGGATCTTGATTATCTTTTCGGGCTGGCCGACAAAATGAAAAGGCTGTCTCAAAGGGAAACAGTTCTAAAAAACAAAATATTGATTACGTTGTTTTATGAGCCTTCTACAAGAACCAGGCTATCTTTTGAAGCTGCGATGATCAAGCTCGGAGGAAGCGTAATCTCGACTGAAAACGCAGCCAGCTTTTCATCGGCAGCCAAGGGTGAAACCCTGGAAGATACTATCAGGGTCATCAACGGATACGGAGATGTTATTGTAATAAGGCATCCTGAAAACGGAGCGGCAAAAAAAGCGAGCCTTATATCTGAAATACCTGTAATTAATGCCGGCGACGGGACCGGTCAGCATCCTACCCAATCCCTTCTCGATCTTTATACGATCAATAAGGAATTAGGCAGGATCGATGATATCAGAATTGCTATGGTTGGTGATCTGGCAAACGGGAGGACAACCAGATCGCTGGCATATCTTCTGGCAAAATACAATAACATCAGGATTACTTTTGTTGCCCCGCCCAATGTCAGGATGAAAGATGATATTAAGCAGTATCTGACCAGGCATAATGTTGAATTTGAAGAAACTGAAAACCTGGATGAAGCTGTATCGCAGGTCGACGTCGTTTACCAGACAAGGATCCAAAGGGAACGCTTTTCAAACATGGAAGAATATGAAAAAACTAAAGGCATATATATTATCAATAAAAAATTGCTCGAAATACTCCCTGAAAAGGCAATAATTATGCATCCTTTGCCGAGGGTTGATGAAATCAGTTATGAAGTCGACCAGGATCCGCGGTCGGCTTATTTCCGCCAGGCGCATAACGGCCTTTATATCCGCATGGCTCTATTATCGATTGTTCTTGAATCTTAAGGGGCTGATGAAATGGATTTTCTGAATCAGGAGAAGGTCTGGAGGATCGCGGGGATAAATTTACAAAAAATAAAAGAAATATCCGAAAATTTCCATTATCCGGATCTGATCGCGACAATACTCCTTGCAAGGAACCTGGATACATATCCGAAAATAATGCAGTTCATCAAGCCTTCTATTTTTAATTTACACTCTCCTTTTTTCTTTAAAGATATGGAAAAAGCGATCGACAGAATCGAAAATGCTATAAAGGAAAAACAGGGCATCCTCATATTCGGCGATAAAGACGCCGACGGCGTTACAGCTACGGCCATACTCTATAAATTTCTTCAGAGGATGGAAGCTAACGTCGTTTACAGGGTTCCGGAAGGTTCGGAAAACTACGGTATATCAAAAGACGTAGTCGGCTGGGCTGCTCTTAACGAGTTCAGCCTGATCATAACGGTCGATTGCGGAATAACATCGATCGCCGAAATAGAATACGCCCGTTCAATCGGGATCGATGTTATCGTTACAGACCATCATGAATCCAGGGAACATCTTCCGGAGGCTTATGCAATTATCAATCCTAAAATATATCATGATAATTATCCTTTCCCGTCTTTAAGCGGAGCGTCAGTAGCTTTCAAGCTTGTCTGCGGTATGGCTGAAAAATTAACCCTTCCGGAAATTTATAACATAGAAATTGTTTTTTTCGACATCGAAACCACAGGATTGAATCCTTCCAGGGATGAAATCATAGAAATAGGCGCCGTTAAGGTCAAAAACGGAGTGAAATTATCTGAATTTCAGACTCTTATCAAGCCTGCAGCGAAGATCTCAGGTGAAATCGAAAAACTTACAGGGATCACAAATGAAATGCTTGAAAAAGACGGCATCGATATTGAAAAGGGCCTGAAGATGTTTTTAGACTTTATCGGCAATAGCAGGCTTGTCGGTCATAATTCGATAGATTTCGACCTCAAGTTCATGGAACATCAGCTTAAAAAAACTATAAAAATCGCACTGTCCAATCCGGTTGAAGACACCCTTAAAATGGCAAGAGTAATGCTTAAAAAAATCAGCGATCATAAACTTTCCACGGTAGCGAAATCATTAGGCATATTCATTGAGACGGAAAAATTACACCGGAGTCTTTTCGACAGTTTTATCTGCTCGGAAGTCTACCGGAGGCTGATAATCAGCAGGAACACGAGACTTCTGGAATTTTACGACGAATACCTGCCCCTTGCAGCGATCGGAACTATCGCCGATATAATGCCTCTCATCGATGAAAACAGAAATATTGTCAAAAACGGCCTGCGCCTGATGCCTCATTCATCTATCGGCCTTATAACACTTCTCCGGGATATCAATATCAATATAGAAAAGATTAAAAGCAGGGATATAAGCTGGAGCGTTTCACCTATTTTAAACTCCCCCGGCAGGATAGGCGATGCAAGCTTCAGCGTAGAGCTCCTTATTTCAAATAAAATAAATGAATCGGAAGACCTGGTCAAGGATATTATATTAAAAGATAACGAGAGGAAAAATATCGTCGATGAAGGAATCGAAATAATAAATTCAATAATAGAAAATAATTCACTGCCGAACGATAGAAAACTTTTTGTCGCTTCAGATAAATTTTCAAAAGGAACTACAGGACTTCTGGCAAATCGCTTTTCCAACCTCCATACAATGCCGGTTATTATTATATCAGTGGATCATCCGAATTCCACCGGATCTATAAGGGCCCCGGCGGGCTTCGATGTGATAAAAATGCTTGAAGCTCTTTCAGGCTTAATAACCCAATTCGGAGGACATAAATCGGCAGGCGGATTTACTATTAAAACAGAGAATATTGAGCCGTTCAGGGAGCATATTTTTCAATACATAGATAATCTCGACATTACAGACTTCAAAAGGGAAATCATCATCGACGCCGTAATAGAAGATTTTGAAAATATAAATCTAAACATGATACGTTACCTGGAAAATGTGATAGAACCCACCGGGAATGGAAACGAGGTTCCGAGGCTTCTCGTAAAAAACGTAAAAATCATATCGAACCGGAATATAGGAAGGAGTAACGAACATATACTCCTCAGCGTTCAGAGAAACGGCAAAACATTGACTGTTACCGGCTGGAACTGGGCTAAAAGAATTAAATTCTTCGAAAATAACTGCTTATTCGATCTTGTTGTCACTCCTGAAATTAATAAATATCAGGGTAATGAGGAAATCCGGCTTAATCTCATCGATATGAAAAGAAGCGCTTGAATGGATATTATAACAGGCCAGCCGCAGGCAGATCTTGTCATAGGCAAACTTGCAGGGAATAACATTTTCGGAAGGACGATAATACTTCTGGGAGAAAGGGGCTGCGGGAAATTCACAGCGGCCCTGGAAATATCAAGGAATATCCTTGGAAATAACCCGTTTCTTTCCGCTGAATTTTTGTTTTACAGAAACGATTCATTTTCAGTTAAAACACGCTTTTTTCTAAAAAATATCGGATTTTTACAGATTGCTGAAAAATTCCAGTTTTATCTTTTCTATCTCCGTGCAAGATTATCCGCAGCAATATCGCTGGGAGAGATCGGCAATATCAAATTAAAAAGAATGCACGAAAAGGGCGGATCCTATACGGCCGGCGAATTCAACAGCGATCTTAATAATATAGCAAACAATAAAAACTATTTTGATCTGATTGAGAACAATTCGGCATTTACTGAAAATCTCCTGGCAATATCGGACGAGTTGTCGAAAAAAACAAGGGTCCCTATCGATTTTATCCGGAGTGCAATTGAATTCAACTCGCTGAAATCAAAGTCCGGCCACAGGGTGACCCTTATCGGAAATTACGAAAATGCAACATTTGAAGCTCAAAATGCAAGCCTCAAGCTTTTCGAAGAGCCTCCGGCCGGAAATCTTGTAATTTTAACCGCCGATAGAAGCGCAGGGATACTGCCCACTATACTTTCGCGAAGCCTGGTCATTCATTTCAATCCTTTGAATCCCGCTGTTTTAAAAGGAATTTTCGGCAGGGATATCAAGAATAAATATTCTTCCACGATAGAATTGATGGAAGACGACCTGTTTATGTACCGTGAGAAGAGAAAAGAAAAAGTCATCGAATTCTTCAATTTAATAGCCCCCCGGATCCAGCAGGATAACTCCGTCTTTTCATTTATCGATAATATTATAGATGGAGGGAACGGAAAATTTACAGTTCATTTTTTCGTTGAACTTTGCGAATTCATCAGAAATGCTCATATGCTCCGTCAGGAATATCTAAGAAAGACAGATCTCTCTTTTTATATCGACCCTGATTATAGAAAATTGACTGAGCCTTTCATTAAATCAATCTATACTGCCGAACTCATTGAGATCTCAAGGCAGATAGGATTCCTTTCCAATAAAATCAGGTATGGCAATCTGACGCCGGCGGTGATTCTTCCCGGCCTTCTCACAGATCTGGCAAGGTGGTTCCAGCGTGCCAAGCTTAAAACAAACAAAAAAGGGGAATGAATTACAATTCTTTTTTTTTGCAGAAAAATTTGTAAATATATATACTATTGCAAATATAGCGGAGGGCTCTGATGACGGCAAAGGTATGTATAATTTTAGCCGGAGGCCTGTTCTTATCTTCAGTCCTGCATGCAGCTGATGGGCCTGATACGATAAAAATAGGCGGAAACTACGAAATAACAGGCGATGTAGCTACATTCGGGACTTCATGTGCTAATGCCGCCCTTTTGTTTTTCGATCAGGTTAACAGTTCGGGCGGACTTCTCGGCAAAAAAGTAGAATTAATAATCGCGGACAATAAATCAGACCCGGCAGAATCAGCCTCTTCAGTCAAGAAACTGATCGCCCAGGACAGGGTAATCGCCCTATTGGGACCCGTGACCAGCAGAAATTCCCTTAGCGCTGCACCGATTGCACAGGATTCGGGGCATATTATGATTACACCTACTGCAACCAACCCCGACGTGACAAAAATCGGAAAATATATCTTCAGAGCCTGCTTTATAGATGATTTCCAGGGAACTGTAATGGCAAACTTTGCCATCAAGAGCCTTAAAGTCAATACCGCTTCAATATTAGTGGACAATGCCAATGATTACAGTAAAGGACTGGCAAAGTTTTTCAGAGAAAGTTTTATAAAGGGAGGAGGAACGATTCTCTCAGAGGAAGCTTTTATTGCAGGCGACAAGGATTTCAGGACACAGCTGACTAAAATAAGGCAAAAAAAACCCGACATAATTTACGTGCCGGCATATTACCAGGAAGACGGCCTTATAGCCAAACAAGCCAGGGAATTCGGGATTAAAATACCGATCCTGGGAGGAGACGGTTGGGATTCGGAACAACTCGTCAAGATTGCAGGGGCTGATAATTTAAATGATATATACTTCAGCAATCATTATTCTCCGGAAAGCGCCAATCCTCTGGCAATAGATTTTATCAAGGCATATACGAAAAGATTCGGCTCAAGGCCTGACGCCCTGGCTGCGCTTTCCTACGATTCGGCCCTGATCCTCTGCGAAGCCATCAGGAAAGCCGGCAGTACCGATACCGGAAAGATGGAAGAAGCCCTCCTCAATCTTAAAATCAGCGGAGTAACGGGGAAATTATCTTTCGATGAAAACCGCAATCCTGTTAAGTCTGCAGTAGTCATTGAACTTAAGAACGGCAGCCAGGTTTATAAGACGACGATCGAGCCGCGATAAAACCCCGGGAGATTAAGCCATGGAGGAATTCCTGGTAAACCTGCTTCAATTCCTGATACAGGGAATTTCTATCGGCAGCATTTACTCCCTAATAGCCCTGGGTTACACTATGGTATACGGGATTTTGAAGCTTATCAATTTCGCTCATGGCGATATCTATATGGTCGGTTCATTCACCGGCTATTTCGCTGTTACTTATCTTTTCGTGAATATAATGCCCCGCTGGGCTTTTTTCCCCGTTTTGATCTTATCCATGGCAGTCTGCGCCGTAATGGGAATCCTTATTGAAAGAATAGCATACAGGCCTCTTCGTCAAAAGCCGCCTATTCTTTTTCTTTCTGTCGGAATCGGGGCATGCTTCGGATATTTCATATCCGTTTTTTTAAAATGGAACTTTCTATTATCTATAGGAATAGCTGTCTTTTCATGCGGTCTGCTGGGGTATTTGGCAGAACAAAAAATTAAAATAAAGCTCATTATTCCAGCGGCTGTTATTCTGGGAGCAATTTCAGGCATTCTCCCGGCACTTTTATTTCATACCGGAATTTTTAAAGCCCTGCTATTCACATTGATATTTTTCACACTGTTTTCATATGTCATTTTTTTATATAACAGCCGTTCTTTTAAAACCGCCCCGCGCATTAATTATCTCATAACCGCCATCGGCGTATCGATGTTCCTTGAAAATTCGATGATTAAATGGCAGACACCGGGTCAGAAATATTACCCTGCCATATTGAAGGATGTCATGCTGGAGATCCATGTTACGGCATCAAACAGCATTTTTATATTCAGCCAGCATATAATTTTCTTTTTATCCGCGGCTTTATTGTCGGTTATACTCTGGCTCCTTGTCAAATATACAAAAACGGGCAGAGGTATGAGAGCAGTCTCTTATGACCCCCAGGCCGCACAGCTTATGGGAGTCAATGTCAATAATATCATATCTTTCACTTTTGCAGTCGGTTCGGCACTTGCCGGGGCCGCAGGGGTTATTTTCGGGGCATTCTATCCATTCGATCCGCTGCTCGGGATTATGCCGGGTCTTAAAGCATTTATTGCAGCTGTCCTTGGCGGTATAGGCAGTCTTCCGGGTGCAATGCTGGGCGGCATCCTGATGGGAATAGCCGAACAGCTGGCGGTGGGCTTCGGGAACTCATCGCTTCGCGATGTAACAGCTTTCATCATACTGATAGCAATACTTCTGATAAAGCCCTCCGGGCTCCTGGGCAGGGGAACAAATGAAAAAGTATGATATTCATGCCGTAATATTCGGCCGCAAATGGGTTAATACCGCGATATATGTCATAATTTCTTACTTATTATGGATTTTTATTTACGGAAATGTGAACGATTTCTGGAAATTCAATCTGCTCATCCTGGGAATAAATATTATCCTCGCTGTCAGCCTGAACCTGATCAACGGTTATGCCGGACAATTCTCACTGGGGCATGCCGGATTCATGGCTGTCGGCGGTTATGTATCGGCAGTTATCACACTTTACCATTCCAGGGATTTGTCCCAATTGGGAATACCGGGGTTTTTCATTTTTTTAACGGCGATCCTAACAGGAGGGATTGTTGCAGGTCTTTTCGGTTTTCTTATCGGACTTCCGGCATTACGCCTGAAGGGCGATTATCTGGCGATTGCTACTCTTGGTTTCGGTGAAATAATACGCCTGTCGGTCCTTAACATAGACTATCTTGGGGGGGCTTCCGGCCTGAAAGGCCTGCCGGCTTTTACAAATGAACACTGGATCTTTTTTACAACCGCCGCGACAATAATAATCCTGTCAAACCTTATTAATTCATCACATGGAAGGGCAATCCTTGCAGTGAGGGAGGACGAAATTGCGGCAGAATCTATTGGAATTCCAGCTACAAAATATAAAGTTTCAGCATTCGTAATAGGAGCTTTTTTTGCGGGAATAGCCGGATCCTTATTCGTTCACAATATCAGGCTCGTAAATACCGGATCTTTCACTTTTATGAAAACCGTTGAAATTCTTGTTATGGTCGTTATCGGGGGCCTGGGCAGCACTACCGGAGTAATTATCGGAGCTGTTTTTTTTACGCTTACAAATTCCTTCCTGGCCGATTACCCTTATGACAGAATGATAATCTTTTCCCTTATTCTTATTATTCTTATGATATTAAGACCAGAGGGGCTTATGGGCTCCAGGGAATTCAGGATTCCCTTCATTAAAAGAAAAGGAGGGCCGGATGCCCGTCCTGACAATTGAAAATTTGAACAAAGCTTTCGGCGGACTTAAAGCCATATCGAATCTCAACCTGTATATCGAACAGGGAACGGTTGCAGGCCTTATAGGGCCTAATGGAGCAGGTAAAACAACCACTTTCAATCTCCTTACCGGAATATTAAAGCCGGATTCCGGAAATATCATTTTTAACGGAAAAAATATCGCAGGATATAAAACTTACGAAATTTCCCGGCTCGGTATTGCCAGGACTTTTCAAAACATCCGTTTATTCAAGGATCTTTCCGTTCTCGATAATGTCAGAGCAGCATATCATCAAAAGGTCCGTTACGGACTTATCGAATCGATGATGCTGCGATTCGGCAGGTTCGGGATAGAAGAAAGAGAATTAACTTTAAAGTCAATGGAGTTTTTAGATATATTCGGCCTTGCAAAATATTCTGATATTACAGCTCAAAATCTTCCATATGGTCTTCAGCGGCGGCTTGAAATAGCCAGAGCGCTGGCGACCGGCCCGGCTCTACTTCTTCTCGATGAACCTGCCGCCGGGATGAACCCCCAGGAAACCAGGGATCTTATGGACCTTGTTTATTTTATCAGAAACAAATTTAAACTTACAATTTTTCTCATCGAACATGATATGAATCTGGTTATGGGAATATGCAAATTCGTATATGTCCTCGATTACGGAGAATTGATAGCCGCCGGGATACCCGAAGCCATAAAAAGCGACAAAAAGGTTATTGAGGCATATCTGGGTGAAGAGGCTGTCTGATGCTTGAGGTCAGAAATATAAATGTGTTTTACGGGGCTATTCATGCCATTCAGGGTGTTTCATTTTCCGTCGGAGAATCCGAAATTGTAACATTAATCGGAGGCAACGGCGCCGGAAAAAGCACTACCCTTAAAACTATCTCCGGCCTTATAAAACCGGAAAGCGGCAGTATAATATTCAGAGGCCGGGAGATTACAAGGGAAGAGGCTTATAGAATAGTGAGACTCGGCATCTCGCATGTTCCAGAAGGAAGAAGGATTTTTGCAGATATGACTGTTATGGAAAACCTTGAGATGGGGGCTTACCAGAGACATGATCATGATCGCATAAAGAAAGATATTCAAAATCTGTTCGATCTATTTCCCAGGTTAAAGGAAAGGCTGCGCCAGCTTGCAGGAACGCTTTCAGGCGGAGAACAGCAGATGCTCTCGACCGCCCGAGGCCTTTTATCAAGGCCGAAACTTATGCTGCTGGACGAACCTTCTATGGGTCTCTCCCCGATACTTGTTAAAGATATATTCAGCCATATCAAAGAGATAAATCAGAAAGGCACGACGATCCTGCTGGTTGAACAAAACGCCCGGATGGCATTGTCAATTGCTCATAGAGCTTATGTTATGGAAACCGGAAAGTTAGTTCTTGAAGGTCAGGCTCATGATATCGCTCATGACGATAAAGTAAAGAAAGCTTATCTCGGGGGATGACTGCCGATCAAATGCTATAATCGATCATAAATTCTGATTTTTCCTTTTTTATCCTGTGTGCAAAGAGCAGGTAACCTGTATGGCCGATCATCCTGTCGAACGGCCTTGTAAGATTCTTTTTTATTCTCAATCCCCTTGTGAGCACTTCCAGACAACGTATCCTTACAAATCCGGTCTCATTCATCGAATAAACAGTCGTCTGTACCTGCTCAATATTGGGTGAGATAACCCCGACAGCGGCCCCGGGTTTCAGTGATTTATGCGCTTCACGGATAAGTTTCCAGGGTTCCGGGACATCCAGGAAAATCGCATCGGCATCCTCTATGCCGAAACCTCCCTCAAGGACCGGATCTTTCCTGAAGAATTCTATATTATTGAACGGGCTGAATCGTTCAACATTTTTTTTTGCATTTTCAAGATGCTCTTCCCTTCTTTCGAACGAATAGACCTTACCGTTCTCTCCTACCAGTTTCGACAGTAAAACAGTTAACGATCCCGACCCCGTGCCGATCTCAATAACTCTTTTACCGCACGAAACGCCCAATTCGAGTATAATTACTCCTGCTTCTTTAGGATAAATTATCGTCGTCCTTCTTTTTACTTTCATCATGAGATCGGACATAACAGGCCGAAGGAGGTAAAACGGTTCACCGGTGTTGGCCCGGACCATGTCCCCGTACTCCGATGACGGAGGTATCTTCAATTCCCCTTTATGAGTCGATATAGACATGCCTTCGAAATATGCCATCATGTATGATGTTTTATCATCATGATAAAGATATATGTAATCACCCTTGTTAAGCATTGAAACTCCAAAAATAATAAGAATTGTGATTTGAAATTACCGGGTGTGGCCCCTTTCAAACATCATATTCATAAAGACCCCGGGGTTGTCCCTGAGAAATGAGATAATATCCTGGCCTTCTATCCTGTATAATGTTACAGGTGTATCTGCACGGAATGTAGTTTTTAACGCCTTTCCGTCCTTGACTGCGAATACTTCTCCTATTATATCGCCTTTCTCACAGCTTCGAATGATATTTTCACGTTTCGATTCAACGACGCACCCGTCTATAAGAAGAAAGATATGATCGCTTTTTTTCCCTTCCTCGAACAGGACCGAACCTTTTTCGGCAGAAAAAGGTTTCAGGATCGATTCAAGCCTGGTTACCTGGGATGAAGTGAGATTTTTAAAAAAGGGATTCGATTTTATTACCGTCCATGTTTGTTCATTCCTTATCGATGCAAGCTTCCGGATGTTTTTTTCAACGTCGGTGTTTCCTATCAGGCGGATAAAAGAGTCTCTGTTTATAGAATATGCCTCCACATTTGTAACTGCCGTCACATCGGCTGTCCTTGGCGTCCCAAGAA
Organism: uncultured Spirochaetota bacterium; assembly: GCA_963796325.1. Classification (GTDB taxonomy): domain Bacteria; phylum Spirochaetota; class Brevinematia; order Brevinematales; family JAOACQ01; genus CAVYGN01. Next base: position 14,651 of record CAWCLF010000004.1, on the reverse strand, counting down.
TAATCGATGCTTCTCCAAAATATTCAAAAGTAGCATACACCTTGTCGCTGATCTCGCCGTTATCAAAACCGCTTATGTTGACATTCCCCGATACGATTACATAAAACTTGTCTCCCGGTGTGTTCTTCCTGATTATATAGTCGCCTTTGTTAAAGCTTTCCTTTTTTGTAACCAGAAGGAGATCTTTTATTTTTTCAAAAGGAAGATCTTTGAAAACTTCGATCCTGCTGAAAACATCGAGAATTCTGAAGGATTCCTCGAATTCATACTTTTCAATATCGGGGAAGATAGTTTCTCCTATGCCGAATTTAGCCAGAGTCAGATCCGTTTTTACAGGAAAATCCTTTTCAGCTATGTGATACACCGTGATTTTCTTCTGTGTTTCAGGCGGCAATGAATTAAGATAACTCACAGGAGTATGAAGGGGGGGAATACCTGCTTCATGATAAATGATTTCATATTCCCATGGGAAATTCAAAAGATATTCCATCCTCTCCGTTGATAAAACTCCCTGGTCATGAAGACTTTTTATCGTTGAAGGTTCATTAAGGTGATCCGATGAATAAATAAATCGCTTGTTGCGGTAGCTGAAATGGAAACCGATTGTAGGGATAGAATGAAGGGAATAATAAAAATTAAATAAAGCGCCATGAATATTGTATCGGCCATTCATTTTAACCGGGTAAAAATTGAAGAGATCCATTAATGTCGCAGGAGGGATGCGGGTTAAAGCGGAATATTTTCTCAAAAAACTCTGCATGACTGTCGGGGTGGTATAAATTGTGACCTTGGATTCCTCAAGTATCTTCTGGAATGTACCCGCATCATGATCGGCATGACAATGGGTAAATATGATGCTGTCGATAAGTTTTGGATTGACATTCGAATCTTTAAGCCATAGCGTCGAATTGGCCGGGGGATCAACCATTATTCCGACTTTGTTGATCCAGAGAATAAAACCGGAAGTGTTCTGCTCGGGATCGAATCCATGCGAAGGTCCCAGGCAGGTAATACCGAATTCAGGCGGAATAAAAGGTTCGCTGAGAGTCGTTCCGAGATCGTATAGAGCTTTAAAACTGATTTTAGCCGGGACAGAAGCAAGAATTTTACCGCCGTCAAAAACGTCAAAACCTCCATCGGGTTTTTGAACGATTTTTACTTCTTCTATGCTGAAACCTTCCGGCTTCAATTCTAAAAGATCGACAAGATCCTCCATAACTCTGCCCGCCCTGAAATATTTCATTTCAGACATAATATCAGGGATATGGGAGTTCTCTTTTTCTTCCACATCTCCTGCAATATCGAGTTCCTGGGGACCGAAAACAGCTTCCTGAAGAACTATTTTCATATTTTCTATATGATCCGGGTTTACAAATATCCTTGTTTTTTTCTGTCTTAAAAAGAAATTGTAATAGATAGGAAACTCAATCTCGGCAACGCTCATTCCATGTTTCGGATCAAAATGCTCGATAGGCAGTACAAATATATTAGGTACGCCTTTTGGAAGGAAAATCGTATCCTTGAGAGTTTCAGGAGGGGACCCAAACTGTATATAACCGGCGGAAGTATCGATAAGATATCCTCCGCGGGGTAATTCGGTTATTACACCGGTGAGTTCCCTCAGACTCTTGATTTTCTGCATGAATTACTCCGCCAGAATCAGTCTAATCTGCATATTTTTCACGAATGGCTTTAATAACATCATATATGGAGAAAAATGCATCAACAACATCAGGATCAAAGTGAGAACCTGTCCCTTCTTTGATATATTTCAGCACGTCTTCCTCTCTCCATGCCTCTTTGTACGTTCTTATGGAAATTAAGGCATCGTAAACATCGGCAAGGGCAACGATCCTTCCCAGAATCGGTATTTCTTCCCCCCTTTTCCCGGGACCTGAAGGACAGGGTTCTTCACCTTCACAGGTAACCCTGCCCATATATCCCTTTCCATCCCATCTTTCATGGTGGTTAAGGGCCACTTCGGCTGAAAGTGCATCCCAATCCGACACGGCATTATCAAAAAGCCTCGCTCCATAAACAGTATGCATTTTCATAAGTTCAAATTCTTCAGGGGTTAACCGGCCCGGTTTTTTTAAAATAGTATCGGATATGGCAACTTTTCCTACATCATGCAGCATCGCTGCAATTCTCAAAACATCTTTTTTCTGTTTAATTTCAGCCAGAGGCATTTTCTTCTTTTTAGCCCATCTTTCATATATTTCTATACTATAGCTGGCAACCCTGTTAACATGATTACCTGTTTCCTTGGGATCCCTCAATTCCGCCATTTTTATCATGCGCAGAAGGATCTCTCTGGTCATTTTCGCCCTTTCAATAGCCACAGAGGCATTATTCGCGAAAAAGGCAACAAACATCATATCTTCTTCAGTGAAAGGGATTATCTCGCCTTTCTTGTTTTTTGCATTAATTATCTGCATAACACCGATGATATTCTGCCTGGATGTTATAAGCGGCACTGTTAAAGTCGAAATAGTTTTATAGGATGACATTTCATCGAAATAAGAATTGAATGAGTATGGGACTTCTCCCCCGATCTTATAATTATCGTCAATGATCAGGGGTTTACCGGTTAAAGCGACATAACCCGCTATGGATTTATCGTTGATGGGAATTTCAAAGATCGAATATATGTACTTATTATTCGCTTCATCGATCTTTGCCAGCGAATCATTATGCACATAGCTGAATTTGAGCTTGTTCCCTTCAGCCAGGTAGATAGTTCCTGAATCTGCGTTAGTAAATAATCTCGCCTCATGGAGGATGTTGTCAAGGAGTGAATCCACATCTTTAACATGATTCAGGTTTTCGGTAATTCTCAAAAGTTCCTTGAATTTACCTGCATCTTTTTCCAGAGGGACGATAACAGATTTTTTTTTGACTGTTCCCTTATCTTTTACGCCTGATTTTGCAGACGGCATAGCACTTCTCCCATTTTCACTTATTTCAAGTATCGGATATAATAAGCATATTTCTTTAAAATATAATTAACGGATTATTTAAGCATTCTGATCCCGTCTTTCCCGCATCCGGCATAAAGGACATTGCTTGAGTCAGAAAAATACAATTTATTGTATATGGCGCCGTCATTATAATCTTTTTCAAGAACAAAACTCTCTCCCTTTTCATGCTTTACTTTAAGGACGCCGTTAATACCATCGGCAATATAAAAATTTATTCCGTTTTCGATAATGTCATAGGTGTCTCCCGAAGTATAGTAACTGGCAGTATATTTGCAGTTATGAGGATCTGATATGTTGAAAAGCATTAATCCTCCCATCCTGTCCGCAACAACGAGAGATTCCCCATAAATAGAAACCCTATTTATCATAGATAGAGAATTGCTTATCATACTTAACAAATTTCCGTTCCAGTCGTATATAAAAGCGAAACCGTTTTTCGATATCACAAAGACAGCATTATTATCAGAATCGACTCCAATGCCTTTGTAATTCCTTCCTTTCCCGGAATCCTTTAAAGCCAGTATATTCATTGAAAGATCATATGAAAAATGAACAAAACCTTTTCCCGTATCCGTCATAAAAATATTCAGTAACTTTCCATTGTCATTTTTACCGCTGTAAATGCTTAAAGAATTTACAATCGAATTACTGGTTAGCGATGAATTAACAACCCTGATATTTGTATAGTCGGTAATATCGCAAATCAACAATCCGCCCATATCATCCGGCGCGCCTACCGCCAGGAAAGCATATTTATTTGTAATAAACGACCTGACAAAGATATCGTTAACGCAAAGATTTGTTGTAAAGACATATTTTTCATTTAGCGAGGTACTGTCAAAAATAAGAAAACCGTCATATCCGGCAGCGGCATATATATCAGTGCCGTCTACTGTAAGAGATCTGACAACTTCACCGTTTGTCCCTTTCCAGCTTGCGATAAGGTTAAATTTGTTTAAATTTCCCGAGCTATTTTTTTCAGCTTCCCTTAACTGCTTATTTGATATGTAAACAGCTAAAAATATCAACAGGAAAAATGATGATATCCCGGATATTACTAATATCTGTTTCCAGTTTTTTATAATATAATTTTTAATGCCTGTAAAATTCATTCGATACTATCTATAACCCCAGTTCCTCTTCATTGAATATCACTGCTTCGAATTTATATACCTTTGCATCGTTTTCCCAGCAGAAGTTTTCCATTCCGGCTTTCCTGCATGTCTGATTCATAAATTCCTCCCTATCCCATCCATGCTCGACAGCTACCTGCGGCAGGAGTAATCCTTTCTGATATCCTCTTTCCATAACAAGACCATGCTTGCCCGGAACAATTTCACTGAAATTTTCAACGGCTTCAAGAGGATAAAGAATGGAAATTTCTATTGAAATGTCCTTTAATTCATTTTTAGTAATCGGGGGGAATCTCGGGTCATGGAAGGAAGCCTCTATCGACATTTCTTTGATCACTTCCCTTATGGATTTTATTCCTTCGGTAATACCTATACATCCCCTTAATTCTCCCTTAATAGTCAAACAGACGAAGAGGCCTTGTTTTTGTGAAAACACTTCATCGGATAATGAAGGTTTACCCTCAACCTCTTTACCTGTAAGCATCTGTTCTATAGTCATTCTTGCATACCTGAGAAGATCCTTCTTTTGGCTATTACTCAATTCTATTTTTATCATAAATGCCTCCTCTTATCTCACTTTCAAAGTAGCTAAAGCGGCCAGAGCGCATAAAGCCGATAGTATCCAGAAGCGGATAACAACCTGCGTCTCTTTCCAGCCCCTCTTCTCAAAATGATGATGGATAGGCGCCATTAAAAATATTCTCCGCCCTTCCCCGTATATTTTTTTTGTATATTTAAAATATGATTTTTGAATGATCACTGATAGAGTTTCCAATACGAACATGCAGCCTCCGATAAGAAGAAGTACTTCCTGTTTAAGTATTACAGCAATTAACGCAATCGTCCCCCCCATCGCAAGCGACCCGGTATCGCCCATAAAAACTTCCGCCGGGTGGATATTGTACCACAGGAAGGCTGTCAAACCGCCGATCATTGCTGCCACAATGACGGTCAATTCTCCTGCACCGCTGATAAAAGGGTATATCAAATACTTTGAGACAACGGCATTGCCAATTACATAGCTGATAATCCCGAAAGGCAGGTATAAAATAATTCCCATACCCGAAGCCAGCCCGTCTAGTCCGTCTGAAAGGTTTATGGCATTTGAAAATGAAACCATTGTGAAGATGTAAAAAATGTAAGCCAGAACATGCGGCCATGTAAACAACGGCTTATCAATTATAGGTACATAAAATTTCCAGAATGTGTCAGTTAAATTCGGGTTGAGGTTAAGAAGGATAACAAGCAATAATGAAACTCCTGTAAGAAGAATCATCTTGATATATCCTTTTATTCCCTTTGAATTATTGAATTTAATTTTAACATAATCATCAAGAAAACCGGTCATGCCGAACAGGAATATGCCGAGGCTGACAATCATTACATAATAATTAAACTTGGTCCAGAGTAAAACAGCAGCAAGAGCTGAAATAATGATTAAAATCCCGCCCATAGTCGGCGTCCCTGATTTTGCCTGATGTGTTTCCGGTCCGTCCTTACGGATTGACTGCTTTATTCCGAATTCCCTGAATTTTTTTATGCAGTAAGGGGCTACAAATACGCCGATTAAAAATGATGTCACAAAAGCTGCCATTGCCCTGAAAGTAATATAATTCAAAAGATTAAAGAGAATTAATTTAGACTTCAAAGAAATAAGAAGAGCATTCAACATTTTCAAAACCTCGACAAAATGCACCAGAAGATAATAATCATTGTAAAGCAGCGTTTATATTTTTGCAACAAGAAATCCGCCCGGACAATTACCGTGAAACGATTTTAACCAAAAATACAATAGCGGGCGACGGGGGTTGAACCCGCGACTTTCAGCTTGGGAAGCTAACACTCTACCACTGAGTTACGCCCGCCTGTTGATTATTATTTTAAATGTTCCATGCTTAAAAATCAAATTAAATAGTTTATCAGGCAGACCGCATTATCGTTTCCCAGAGATAATCGTAAAATGGTTTAACAAGGAGAAAATTCTTATATAAAAAATCCGTAAGGCCGGGTTTAAATATCAAATCATCCATTTTCCGGCGGCAGTAAAGATACATATCCCTTCTTTCATACCAGTCCCTCAAATCCTCCGGTATATCTGCATCCTTTACCCTTTTAAATTTGCTTCCGGCTATCTCATAGGGTTTGCCTTTCCTGTAGAACGAAACTGTTTTTTTAAAGCCTTCGGCATCTCCCAAAATCCTTTCCCTTAATAATTCCCTGGTATGAGGAGGATAGAAAAAAAAGCCCATACCGAAATGGTAATATTCCGGATAAATTTCAAAAAAGTATACCGGAGTCTCTTTCCAGTTTTCAACACGCCTTTTAAATGAAATCCAGATGTTATTCCGGTAAGGAGATTTATCCCTGGAAAAGCGGACATCCCGGTATATCCTTGAAATAGTCTTGTCGACTGCCGGAGTGATTTCAAAGCCGGAATCGATATTAAGCATCTTCTGCCCCAGGTCGCTTACCAGTTCCTTGAAAGGTTCCAGAACATATTTTTTATAATCCGATTTATGATCTTCGAACCATAAACGGTTGTTGTTAAATCCGATTTCAAAAAAAAATTTTATTGTTTCTTCCTGAAAACCTTTGAAACCCATGCTTTTCCCCCTTTTACTGAAAGTAATAGCCAAGCATGTTGATCTTATCCGCTTTTTAGATTAAACTGTTTTCAATAATAAGAAAAATATTACAATCAAGAAAATAAAATATCAATGATTTCCGGGGATAATCATGCAGGAATATGCTGAAATTGAGAGTTCAGGCCTGAAATTAAGAGGAATGATACATATTCCCGATCAAGATAAAAATAATTATCCGTTTGTCGTTATGTACCATGGATTCACCGGCAACCGTCTCGAAGCGCAGGGAAATTTTATAAGATTATCCCGTGAACTTGAGAATATCGGAATCGGCAGCGCCAGATTCGATTTCGGAGGATCGGGGGAAAGCGACGGCAATTTCGAAGACATGACCCTGACCTGCGAAATCAATGATGCGGTAAATATATACAAATTCATACTCGATAAAAATTATTCTGATAAGAACAATATCTTTGTGCTCGGGATGAGCATGGGGGGACTTATAGCCGGGTTGATTGCTGAAAGGTTAAGAAATTTGAAATCCATGGTCCTCTGGGCTCCGGCCGGCAACATGATCGATATTTCCAGGCAGCAAGGAATCAATACCAGGTCCGGCAAATACGAAATCAATGGAATGCTCTTAAAAAAAGAATTCGTCAGCGACCTTGAAAAATACGATCCTTACTGCAACGCTTCAGGATTTAAAGGGAATGTTCTTATTATTCACGGCACACAGGATATTGATGTCCCGGTAAGCGTCTCCATAAAATATAAAAATTCATTCGCCGGCAGATGCAAACTAATAAAGATACCCGGTGCCGATCACATTTTTTCCAGAATGATATGGAAGGAAAGGCTTTTAAAGCTGACCGAAGAATTCCTGCGCAGCGAGATAAAACGGGGGACATAGTTTAAACAGTCCGCCCCGATGGAACGCCGCTCGGGAGACGTGATATCCGTTATCAAATCCAAATATTGAAATCCGGAACCGCCGCGTAATTATTTGCTGGCTATAAAAGTAATTAGTCCGTTTTTATTTTCTATGAAGACTTCTTCCAGACCCGATTTATTTATTATAGTTTTTATATTTTCAAGAGATATTTTAATCTTATCGTAAAAACTTATATGCTGATTCCATCTTCCGTTCTCTTTTTCAAGAACTATATCGTATACCCTCACATAATCGGGATAGTACTCCAAAAAGCAGGTAAATATTTTATTATCGCAGCCCGAGAGCAGGATGAACCTGTTTTCATCCTGCAGTTCTATTGTCAGATCCCTGAATGTCAATATCAATTTCCCTTTTTCAGCCAGTACCCGCGAGCAGTTTTTGACAAGATCTTCGACTGATTTTATGCTTTCCAGGTGTGTCAGGGTGTCTCCCATGCAGACTATCAATTCCGGTCTAAGATCTGTATATGAATCAAAATTCAGAATATTATCTTTGATAATTTTAATATTATGCCCGCTTTTTTTAGACTCAAGCTCAAGAAGCAGTTTCTTACTGAAATCAACAGCGGTTACACTGAATCCGAGTTCGGCCAGGGGAATACTTTGAAATCCTGTTCCGGCGCCAAGATCGACAGCAATGCCGTTCGAAACGGGTTTAATACCTTTTCCGGCAAAGAATTTCCTGTTTTCCTCGACTTTTTTCTCGAATCCGCCGTAAATCCAAGGTATAATATGAATGCAGATGATTTTCATAATGATCTTTAGCTTTCACAAAAACATTCTCCAATATATATTATTTTATCAGCATATCGCTATAGGAACCTTTCACCAGGTCGCTTTCATTTATCCCGAATAGATCCAGATAATAAGAGCATTGTTTATGAAGCTCTTCTTTGCCTATTTCACCGGTTCGATCGATCGCTTCTATCTCAAAAAATAAACCGAGATCTTTCAGGTTGTCGATATGGAATTTTACATTCCCTAAGTAGTATATTTCTCTTTTTTTATCTACAATTTTCCAGATTCCGATTGAATCGGTTAAAATATTCTTCAATAATGAGCCTGGTTCCGTGCTGTAAAGCATGTAATGACATTCCTTTGGCCCGGCCATGTTTTTTCTGCGATAAAATATCAGGTTGTTCTCGATGGTGCCTTCCCTTAATTTCAGCCTCCCGTTAAGAACATGAAAATACGTATCGATCTGATGGTCAAGACCCATATATTCGGCTTTGAGATCCATTAATACCGATCTTATTTTCTCGGCATCGGTTATTTTCGCCTTAATTTCAACATTCAAAAAACTCACCTGCAGCCTCATAGTCCTGTATTATACTTATTACCTAGAAGGACAATTATATAAATCCCATTAATCTTTTGATGTATTCCGATCTCTCCTTCGTAGTAAATAATTCTAGCAATTTAAAGCCGACCTCTATTGCTGCCGAAGGGTTCCGGCATGTAATAATATTGTCATCGATCACGACAGGTTCATTGATTACATCCACTCCAAACCCGGAAAGCTGCCGCTGACGCAAACCGTTCATCAAATTATATGTCGTTCCCTTCCTTCCTTTCAGTATCCCGCTTTTCCCTACAGGCAAAGCTCCTGTACAAACCGATGCTATTATCTTTCGTTTATCATTAAAATCCCTTATCAAATTAAGAAAATTTTCATTATAGGAGTCTTTATAAAATCCATATTCCTCAAAACCTCCGGGGATAGCCAGCGCATCGAAGCCGGCGGCCTGAATTTCATCTATCAGGTAATCGGCATTAACTGAAAAATTAAAAGAGCCTTTGATTTCCCTTGAAAGACCGCAGGAAAATAACTCGGTCGATCCTTCTTCCGATAGATTCCAGCCCAGCACATCGATAAATACGCTTGCTTCATATGTTTCAAATCCTTTTGCCAGAAGCAGCAATACCTTTTTCATCATTTTTCTTCCAGGATCCCGTCCAGAATCCTTACAGAATAACGCACACATTCACTGCATATCTTTTTACCGAGCGATTCTTTTTTAAACCTCATTTTTCCTTCTTCCGTCAAAAGATCGCATCCGCCCAGCAATTCTCTGCAATTTACGGTTTTATATTTTATCTTGAACATATCGGTAAATTCCCGGATTTTCAAGTAGGTTTTCTCTTTGAGATCTTGCTCCTTTTCAACAGGCTTCCCCAGATTAAGGCCGATCACCATGCAAGCGCCGGTTACAGCGCCGCATGTTCCCTGAAGCCGGCCCATCCCGGCGCCGAACCCCCTGGCTATATTCAAAGCAGTAACTTTATCAAGATTGAACATATCGCTATATACGGTCAATACCGCCTGTGAGCAATTAAATCCTTTATTGAAGGCAGAGACTGCCAGTTCCTCATTATTCATCGTATTTCTCCTTAAACTATGGCGCTAAAATTACATTAATCCGTAAGATTTTAAAATGGAGCGGGTTATTTCCTTTGCTTTAAAACCCGCCGCATCATTCCCGGGGCTGTCGATATTCAACGCGAAGAAGTAAACGTCATTATCCCTTTCAAGGTACCCTACAAACCAGCCTATATGCGGAAGGACTCTTGTTACAGATCCTGTCTTTCCTCTCAATGTGTATTTATTATTTCTCTCCAGGATAATTATCTCTTTTACAATATTAACTACACGATCTTTAAAGGGAAGTTCGTTTAGATAAAGAGATCTCAAAAATTCTACCTGTTCATCCGCTGAGATCCTGAGCCCGCCTTCCAGCCAGAAACTATCTATTTTTCCCGATATATCGGTATTCCCGTAACGGGCATTCTCCACATAGTACTTCATTTTTTCCCAGCCCGTCCGGCGCGCCAGTTCCTGGTAAAACCATACAACAGAGTTGCTCATGCCGGACTTCAAATTCTGGTCAGCATTCCAGGACGGGATATCATATTTTGTACCGTCCCATTTTATTACATAATTTTCATCAGGTACTATGCCCGATTCCAGGGCTATCAGGGAATTCATTATTTTAAATGTTGAAGCCGGCAGATAATGCTCATCATTCCTTTTCGGATTGTATCTTGTATACCGATTACGTTTCAGGTCGAACATCTCGAACGTTCCCGGAATGCCGCAGAAATATTTTGTTAGATTTGCCGAAAATGATAAATGCTTATTTAAGCCGTAACCAATTCCGAAACTTGAAATCAAAATGATAAATAAACATTTCATGCAGGACTGGATTTTATCAATACTTGCCATAAAATTATTCCATGGTTGCTTGTTAGTAATGATTATAATATTTTTCGGCGATTTTTGAAATAAAAAGATTATTATTTCGAACAGATGAAAATTCCCATATCGACTTTCACGGGAAAGGGGTTTTTAAGATTTATTGTTTGCTCCAGGAAATTCCCGAAAGCGGCTATTTCTTTTTCCGGCAGTATCACTGCATCATCTTTCATTTCATTAAACGACAAGAAATAATTAACGACCGGTTCAACTTCATCGATTTTCAGTACATCTTCATACCTTGATATTTGCACTTTTGAGAAGAAAAGCTTTAACTGGTCGAAGCCGTTTTCCAGGGAAAAAGGATTCGCTCTGAATTTAAAGATTCTATTTTCCCTTTCAAGGAATTTGTAAAAAAGAGCGTTAAGTTCCTGCATGTTGTTATTCCCGACCGTCGATGCAATAAAAAGTCCGCTTTTTTTTAAGACCTTTGAAATATTTAAAATAGCTGTTCGCCGGTCTTCTACATGATAGAGCATATTATTCGCAATAATGATATCGAAACTGTCATCGGGATAATTTATTTTTTCGGCATCGATTATTGCATACTGAAAATCCCGTTTAATCAGGGACATATTTTTTCGGGTTGTTTCGAGCATCCCCTCGGAATAATCCGACAGGGTAATCGACCAGCTATCGGGGATTTCTTTTCTGTTTGCAAGCCAAAACAAACCCGTACCGCAGCCCAATTCCAGGACCTTGAGGTTTTCCTTTTTCGGTAAATATTCAAAAATCCATTTAAACAATGATTTCCGATTTGTTTTAAACTTTGAATTCAAATAAATGCGATATTCAAATTTTAGAGACGTGGAATACTGCTTTCTGCTTAAAATTAAAAATCCTCCCGGAATAATTTACCGGCTGCTGCCCATATTACTCGTTATCCAACTCATAAACTATATTATTAAAAGGAATTAATCCTTCATCAGATGTTCCAGTAATTCTTTCAGGTTTTTAAGCACTAAATTCCAATTCTGTTCAGAGTGGTTCTTCTCCTCTTCCGAGGCATTGTTATCCTGGATAACTGTGACCATGGTACCGCTTTTTGCCGGAGTGAGTTCATACGTTACATTTTTATAGTTTTCCGGAATATCGGGAAGGCCGGACAGTTCGCTCCAGAATGTGCTTTCGATCAGCTTACCGGGCACTATCCTGATTACCTTGCCTTTATCTTCATAATTTTTACCCTTCCATATGCCTCTATAGAGTATGGCGCTTCCCTCTTTCCAGTCGGTGAATACCTCTGTCCCGAATAAATAAAGCTTGATCATTTTCGGATCGGTCAGCGCGTTCCAGACTTTCGCGGCTTCGGCATCTATGGTAATAGACTGCCTCGCTGTAAAATCATCTTTCATAACCGCCCCCTGCAAAGCGTCAAACTTTATATAAATATATAAATAAAATTTATAATAATCAAAATTTTATTATTTCTTTGGTTTTAATATTTGTCTCCATTGTCCAGAAGTGCGCCTGTCCATGAGCTGTTCAAAAATTCCGCTTCCCCATTTATACGCATCATCGGACCGGTCATTTTCTCCGGATCCGGTTTATAAAAACATACTTCGTTTTTCGGATTTTTTTTCAATTGTCCTTAAAAAGGTTTTTATCTGCAGTTTGAAAATAAAAACCGTTCTCATCTGCGAACCAGAAAGCGAGAGCCCTGACCCTGGGCTGGTCTTCATCATTTGTCGCCAGAAAGCAAAAATTTGTATCATTTGCAAAATCGATGCACTGTTTAATGTCCGTCATTAAATGCCTTCATTATATATTCGTATCTTTTCACTATCATATATCAGAGTTTTTAAGGATTTTATTTGCCGAGTGAATTTATCAGATCTGTAAGTTTTTTATCCCTTAGATCGTTCTCAATTCTATCAATTTCCCGATTGTCAAAACCCAGAATATCATGGATTATTTTTAAACCTGATCCTTTTCCTTTTAAATGTGCTGCAAAACTTTCGCGCAGACTTTTAACGTCCGCTTCTTTTGTTATTCCCGCTTTTTTCAATGATTCTTTAAATAAAGTTTGAAAAGATTCTTCTGTTATTTTTGAAACCGAGTCATTGCCCGGAAAAAGCCATGTTACAGGCCTGTAAATTTCAATATAAGGCTTTAAAAGATCAAGAATTTTTTCGCTTAAAGGTATTATCCTGTCGTTTTTCCCGAATATGCCTTTTATTTTAATATTTTTATTATTAAAATCTATGTCAGCCGGTTGAATATTTACAGTTTCCATTGCTGTCAGACCTGCAGAATATGTCAATATCAGCATTAAACGCAGTTTAGGATTATTTTCAGAATCGATAATAAGTTTTATTTCATCCCTTGAAAGAATTGCCAACCGGGATCTCCTTTTTCCTGTATCCTTCGAAAATCCGTTGTATCCCGCCATGTTATTACTTTTTTTAATATAAAATAAAAAAAGCTCTCGACACCTACTTTCCCCTAAAAGAGTATCATCGGCGACGCAGGGCTTAACTTCCGGGTTCGGAAAGGGACCGGGTGTAACACCTGCGCTATGGTCGAGAGCAAGAATACAGTGACGAGTATCGAGTTGCGGGTAATGAGCAATCAACTTTGAGATTTAATCAAACCGCCAAGCAACTTCAATATTTCATCAATTTTATTAATTAAGACTGAAAACTCCTCATTATTAATATATTTAATATCCGAGGCAACAAAAATAAGCGATACTCGCAACTATATACTCGTCACTAGTTACTAAGAATAAGGAAAGAAGGTCAAGGCGATCATCCGATTAGTACTGCTCGGCTGAACGTGTTACCACGCTTACACCTGCAGCCTATCGACGTGGTAGTCTACCACGGGATGAATGGGACACCTAATCTCAGGGAGAGTTTCCCGCTTAGATGCTTTCAGCGGTTATCTCGTCCGAACATAGCTACCCTGCTTATGCCACTGGCGTGACAACAGGTACACTAGCGGTTCGTCCACTTCGGTCCTCTCGTACTAGAAGCAGCTCCCTTCAAGTGTCCGAACGCCTACGGCGGATAGGGACCATACTGTCTCACGACGTATTGAACCCAGCTCACGTACCGCTTTAATGGGCGAACAGACCAACCCTTGGGACCTTCTACAGCCCCAGGATGCGATGAGCCGACATCGAGGTGCCAAACCTTCCCGTCGATGTGAACTCTTGGGGAAGATCAGCCTGTTATCCCCGGGGTACCTTTTATCCGTTGAGCGATGGCGCTTCCACATGCAACCACCGGATCACTAAGCCCGACTTTCGTCTCTGTTCGACTTGTTTGTCTCACAGTCAAGCTCCCTTATACCTTTGCGCTCTACGCATGATTTCCAACCATGCTGAGGGAACCTTTGGGCGCCTCCGTTACTCTTTAGGAGGCGACCGCCCCAGTCAAACTGCCCACCAGACACTGTCCTCTTTACCGATTGCGGCAAATAAGTTAGAAACCCAATTCACCAAGGGTGGTATCTCAAGGCTGGCTCCGCCGAGGCCAAAGCCCCAGTTTCATAGCCTCCCACCTATCCTGCGCATGGTAAATCAAATCTCAATGCCAAGTTGCAGTAAAGGTCCACGGGGTCTTTCTGTCCTGCCGTAGGTAATCGGTATCTTCACCGATCATACAATTTCACCGAGCCCCTCGTTGAGACAGTGTTCAGATCGTTGGACCATTCATGCGGGTCGGAACTTACCCGACAAGGAATTTCGCTACCTTAGGACCGTTATAGTTACGGCCGCCGTTTACCGGGGCTTAAATTCGAA
>CAWCLF010000003.1:0-602571 GCA_963796325.1 uncultured Spirochaetota bacterium | reverse complement strand
TTGCCTATCTGTTCGCTTTCTTTTGAACCGTCAAAAGAAAGCGAACCGAAAGAAAACCGGCCCCGCCATATTCGGCAAGCTTGGGCCGCATCGTCTCAAAACGGCTGCGGGCACAACTCGACCGCTCATTGTAAGCCATTAATGTCCTTTTCAATTTTATTATATATCGATCTGTAATAAAATACAATGACCGGTCTCGGACAGCGTGCCCGCTTTCCACCGTTTTTCGCCGGCGGCCCCTGCGCTTCCTCGTAATGCGGGGTTATTTGTCAATTCATACCGATTTACTATTTCCCCTTGTTCATCGCTTCAATTTCCACAGCCTCCGGCGGCTTGATCGGTCCGAACTGGTCCTCGAATTTCTTCACACGCTCTGCCAGACCCTGTAGGAACAGCTTCGCGTTTCTAGGGCTTAGTGCTATCCTGCTGAATACCTCAACTCCCTCTCTGCCCGGAGAGATCGTGCCGAAATCAAGGAGGAATTCCTCCGACGAGTTGTTGATAAGCGCAAAGTTGGAGTAAGCGACTTTATTGGCGGTGTCCTGGAATTTGACAGGAACACTATTCTGTTGATTAATTGATTTTTTTTCATCCATTATAATAGCCTACCTATAAATTGAAATTTAATTTCTTGATGGTTCCATTATACCTTCAAATTCAAGATCGGTTCCTACAAAATATGGCCCTTTTTCATCGGGGGGGGTGTTGTATATATTTTTTCTTTTTGATACTTTATAAGGTCCGTTGTCTATTTTTATGTAAAGCCTCCCTTCATCATCAAATTTCCATTTACCTATTGTTTTTGTTGGAAAATCTTTAAGGTCTTGATCTGATGAAATTAGAAACCTATGGATTTTTATATCTCCTTTTTTATCAAAAAAAATCCCAACCTGTCTTTCTTCAGGATCTTCATATTTCCAGCCTGATATACTGATAAGTCTGTTATAATTTGTTTCATTAATATCATGCATGAATATTCCATCACCAAGAATCCTTAAAAAACGTGCAATGTATACCTTCACATACTCTTGTTTCGCTTCCTCAAGGTTAGCTTGTCCGGGGCCGCCCAGATTCCCCATTAAAAAGGCAAAATAGGGCCATGAGATTCCCCAGGGTCAGGGCCACCACATTCCCCACTTTTTAGCATCCAGGGCCATGAGATTCCCCACCCACCTTTTCCTGTTCAGAAACTAAAAAATCAAACATACTCTTCGGAAAAAACCGGAGGGGAATGGATGGGTTACAGATTTATGAACGAACAGGATTACTATGACATTTACAGGCGATGGAAATCCAACCAAAGCATCAGCGAAATTTCCGAACAGGAAAGCAGGGATAGAAAGACAGTCCGCCAGGTTATTCAGAAAATAATGGAGAATGGCTTTGAAAAGACTGGAGAAACAATAAGCAGAGAAGAATTCCATCTAATACACCCCTTTGTAGGGCCTTCAAAAAATGAAAATAAGGCAAGTATACTTGAACGTTATAAAGAGGAGCTGTACGGGCTCATAAATGACCCTAAAAATGGGATGAAACCCAAGACAGCCTTTGAAGTTGTCTGTATAAGGCATAATTTAAACATCAGTTATACAAGTTTCAAGAGATTCTCGATAAAGAGCGGACTTACAGCCAAAGAATTAAAGGAAACCATCCGGATTGAAACTGACCCTGGCCAGGAGATCCAGCTTGATTACGGCAAAGCCGGAACACATGATTACCTGGGGCACAACAAGACAGTACAAGCTTTTATCGGAATATTGTCGAGTTCAAGGCTGCCGTTTGTTCAATATGTCTTTTCACAAAACCAGGAATCATTTGTCGAGAGCAATGTGGATATGCTGGAGTTTTACGGCGGAGTACCGGTAAGGATATCACTGGACAATCTGAAAACCGGAATCATATCGCCGGACCTTTACAATCCTAAGTTTAATCAGGCTTATGCTGATTACGCGGAGTATTACAATACTTTTCTCGATCCTTGCAGAGTAAGGAAACCAAAGGATAAAGCCAAAATTGAAAGGTTTGTTCCTGTGGCCAGGGAGCTGTTCAGAAAGCTTAAAGCACTTAATCCCGGAGCTTCATTAAAGGAATTGAACATAAAAGCCCTTGAATGGTGCAGGCATGAATACGGGATGAGAGACCACGGAACAACCGGCCTGAAACCAATGGAGGTATTTGAAACGATAGAGAAGCCTCTGCTTAAGCAGCTTCCGGAAGAAAGGTTTAAGACTCCCGTATGGAAAAAGGCCAAGGTACACCCTGATCAGTTTGTCCAGTTCGAGAAAAAGAGGTATTCCCTGCCTCCCAGATATCGTGGAGAAGATGTCTTTGTCAGGAGAACCGGCAATTTAGTAAAGATTTTCTATCAGTACAAACTTATCCGGGAGTTTGTTGTACCAAGAGGACATGCGACATATGAAAAAACAGATTTTCCGGAGAATACAAGGGAGATGCTATCCGGAGGGTATCCAAAGTATATACTGGACCAATCAAGGAAATACGGAGAATCCGCGTACCAGTTGATCTTTCAAATTCTTTCGATTCATGCCAATCTCAACTGCCGCAGGGCGCTGGGTTTCTTAAGTGTAATGGAAACATTCTCGAAAAAAGAATATTTCAATAAAATCTGTGATAGGGCAAAATCAGCCGGGATAAACAATCCTAAACTATTCAAATGCTGGATGGAAAATGAAGGCAATCATGCTAAGCATGACAGCCTGTTTGAAATTTCAGAAGAAGGTTCTGAAATGACCAGGGACGACGGCTATTACTTTCTTTAGAGATAATGAGGAGGAAATATGGAACATCAGAATCAGCTTGAGGCAAACTTAAGGAGGTTAAAATTACCAGGCATGCTTTTCAACCTTCCTATGCGGATCAGGGAAGCGCAGGAATCAAACTTGGACTATGGAGAATTTTTCTCCTTGTTAGTTCAGGATGAATTATGCCAGAGGGATAATAACATGCTCAAAAAGAGGCTGAGAGAAGCAAAGTTCGGCCAGGAAAACACTTTCGAGGGGTTTGATTTTAATTTCAATGAGAGCGCTATCCCTTCAAGGCTTATTCGTGAAATCGCGTCCTGCCGTTTCATGGATATGAGACAGTTTGTTGTCATCGCCGGGCCTCCCGGCATAGGAAAAACTCATATTTCTAAGGCTGTCGGCCACGAAGCCTGTAGGAGAGGCTATACTGTCATCTTTAAGAAAGCCGCCGCGCTTTTTGAAAACTTGAAAAGTGAAAAGATTATGTTCAAAAATACTCTTTTCAGAAAGTGTATTAAAACAGACCTCCTGATCATAGACGATTTCGGATTTAAAAAACTCGACAATGAAGAAACGGAATGTCTATACCGGATCGTAGATGAAAGGCTTGGGAACAGGTCCATTATTCTGACAAGCAACCGGCCTCCGGAAGACTGGCTGGCAATCTTCCCTGATCCTGTGGTTGGAGGGGCTATGCTTGACCGCCTTGTTTCAGGCTCAATTAAAATCCTGGTAAAATCCAAAGATGGAAAATCTTTCCGGAAGGAAGGGAAAACTATTTGAAAGTTTTATGATTTCTCTCTAAAATCAAGAACGGTGTTTTTCAGGAAAAGGTGGGGAATCTCATGGCCCTGCCACTGGGGAATCTACCCGGTCCTCGACATTAGCTACCCTGTATTTCTCCCCTTTATACCAGAACTCTATTTTCGATAGACAAATGTCGTCGTATTTCGTACCTGGGTAGCTGGAATAAACATATATACTTATCATATTAAATAATATTGGGATTTTAAAATTAATAGATTGTACATTTGAAATATCTTGTAATACAATATTGGTAGCAAATAATTCAATATTATTTGTTAAAAATGAAATGATTATCTCTTTTGCTCTTGAATTCTTATTATATAGAATATTATTAATATCGAAACCGTTTTTTATATCAATTCTATCAATAGAATAATTATTTTTAAATTGTAAGTGAAAATATGGCCCTTTTACCTCGTCTAAAGGTTGTTTATTAGTAATATTTATTGCAACAGCAGTATTGAGGTTATTGTCAAACAGATTGAAAGGCATATATTTCAAAGGAGTATCATCGTTCACTATGCATCCAGGATTATTGTTATAATATTTACTAAAAGTTCCATTTATTTCCATTTCTAATGAATAAATATTTGCATAACTACTAATTAATAATATTATTGAGGTATAAAATATTATTTTCATAAAATACCTTTTTTATTTATTATCTAAATAAATAATAAGTTCCTTTAGCCCCTATCTGGTATCCCGTAAAATTACCATAAGAATCATAATTAGCAAACAAATTCATAAACTTGTAGTAATCACTATTAACGCCATTTAAAATTGTACTACAAGCCTCACTGCCATTCCACTTGTTACCACCAATATGTATCCTCGAATCATAAATCCATGGCCCTTGCGGTTTTTGTCAAGGGAGTTGTCGCTTTTATTTTACGCAGCAATCAACGATTCCTTGTTAGTCTTACTCGGATTTAAAAATACAGATTCTACACGTTCCCATTTTTTACATTCTCCTGACCATCTTTCAGGGTGCTTACTTTTTGCAGCCTCATAAGTGTTTTCTCTTGTCTGTAGGATAGCTTTATCTTTACCGTCATGCCTCTGTGCAGGCGTTACATATCCAATACCTGAATGAAGATGCTTATTGTTATACCAATCTACAAAATTTTGCATCCATATTTCTGCCTCTTCCATTGTCTCAAAATGGCCAGGGTATTTCACATTATATTTCAATGTCTTAAACAATGATTCTGAGTAAGGATTATCGTTACTTACGCTCGGCCTTGAAAATGAAGGCATAACCTGTAGCCTCTGCAAGGTCGATAACATCGTTGCTCCTTTCATAGGAGAACCATTGTCAGAATGTAAATACAAGCCTTTCAAATCAATGGTTTCTCCGATTTCTGCCATCATCCTTGCGGCATGTTCAGAGCTTTCCTCCTCCTGCATTTTCCAGCCGACTATCTTACGGCTCCAGACATCCTCAAACAGATAGAGATAGAAATACTGGCCCTTGATAAGACTGGATATATAAGTAATATCCCAGCTCCATACCTGATTAGGCCCTGTCGCTTCCAGTTCTCTTGGCGTTTTCCTTGCCATTTTGGGCTTTGTTTCATATCTATGATGAAGCATATTATTATCTTTCAATACACGATAAAAAGTAGATTCTGATCCTTTATAGACCCCTTCCTCGGCCAATAACGGCACTATTTCATTCGGCGTCATATCTCTAAATCTCTCGCTGCAGCAGCAGGAGATGATCTCCTCCCTTTCTTCGGCCGACAGGGCATTAGAAGGCATTACATTTCTCAATTTTCTTCTGTCTCCCTCAAGATTTTTATCCCAGCGCTGTATGGTCCTGATGTCATAACCTGATTCTTCACAAGCCTTATCCCTGCTTGCACCTGCTGTTACAGCCTCATTAATCAAGGCGCAGATATCTATCCGTATATCCATGGGAGTTAATCTTCCTCTTTGCCGAATAGCTTGTTCAGTTTTTTTTTAAGCACCAGCAGAGAAGTAACCTCGGCTATAGTTTTATCCTTACGGTTAATTTCCTTTTCTAATTCTATGATTTTTGCTTTCAAACCCTTGTTTTCTTCTCTATATGAGTTATTAGATAACACTGATTTACACTCCTGTTTCCAGAGTTCGATATGCGTTGTCTGAAGTCCGTTTTTCCTTAGCCACTGGCCCAACTCTTCTCCCGATTGGCTTGCAGTGTCTAATACCGCCTGATATTTATCAGATAGTTTCCAGCCTCTCGGGCTTCTCTCCTGGTATCCTCTAGATACATTATTCTGGATCATTTTCCTCCAATTGTAAAGGGTCTGATCACTCACTCCTATTTCCTTGCTCAATTCAATCACGGTCTTTCCGCCAGGAATACACATCTTTTGAACCGCAGCTTTCCTGAATTCTTCTGAATGAATTTGACTATTCATTTTTTATCCCCTAATATTTTAGGCGACAACTATCCTAACACACGGGGCTTGTGAAGGGTATGCAATATTATTTTTTCCATCTGCAGTAGGTACAGCTCCACCATTATTAAGCTGCAAACTAAATGCAGGATCAGGCGTGGCATTATCTGGCCATTTTTCAGTGGTTGTTAAATCATATATACCATCACCAGTCGAAGAATATCTTTGTTGTTGATCAACATATGTACCAGCCGAACTATTATATCTCCAGTTCGTCGAATCTAAATTTGCATTATTAAATTCATTAATTGTAATATTTCCACTGGAATCCATTTGTAGCATGCTAATTCTATCATTATATGCATCGCCTTTTGTGCCTGCAAGTGTCCCAAGTCCGTATCCCTGCTCCCCGACTATTGAGAAATGGCTGCTATTTACACTGTTTTTGAGAAGATTTGGATCATAATAGTCTTTTGCAACATTTATCTGTCCCTGTAAATCTGAAATAGCAGCAGTAATTTCAGGGGTTTGTGTAATTCCAATACTCTCCAGAGTATTAATCGTATTATTCAAATTTCTTACCGCAACAACATCTGATACCTCATTCATTACGATGTTATAATGATTCAATTGGTCTTGGTAAACATCGGCATTGAACTCGCTATTATTTGAAATCCCTTTGCTGCCGCTAAGGGTTGATACTGTTATTCCATTATCTTTTACGTAATTACTGTACATATTCTCAAGTACAGGATCATAGCTTTTTACCGCATCATTTATTGTGGAATATAGTGCCCCCCAAAAACTGGACAGCCAGTTAAGGTGAAAAACTGCTGCGAATATTGTAAAATAATTAAGGAGGCAAAAAGTGAGTTCGCAGCGGAGAAAACATTCGGCAGAATTCAAGGCAAAAGTGGCACTGGAAGCGATTATCGGAAGGGAAACGTTAAACGAAATTGCCAAGAGGTATGAGATCCACCCCAATCAAATATCGAGGTGGAAGCAAGAAGCTCTTGAAGGTATGACAGACATCTTTTCTGGCAAGAAAGAAAAACAGGCCAAAGAAGATGAAGCCACAAAAGAAGAGCTGTATCAGCAGATCGGCCAACTGAAGGTTGAGGTCGACTGGCTCAAAAAAAAATCTATCCAGCTTGGCATTTTCAAGAAGTGAGAAACGGAATATGATAGACTGGAATAACGATCAATTATCCGTCGTAAAGCAATGTAAAATTATTAATGTTCCCAGGTCCTCGATGTACTATAGGGAAACCTCGGAAAGCACTGAGAACATAATCTATATGGATATGATTGACAAGGAGTATACAAAACATCCTTTCCTGGGTTATCGAAAGATGACGGATTTTCTCTGTCGCAAAGGCCATTTCGTCAATGAGAAACGGATAAGAAGGCTTATGGGAGTATTAGGCCTTGAGGCTATTTATCCGAAGAAAAAAACAAGTATTCCTGATCTTGCGCATCGCAAATATCCATATTTGTTGAAAAACTTTGTGATAGATCGGCCAAATCAGGTCTGGTCGACGGATATTACATACATCAAGCTTGATAAAGGGTTCGTATACCTGACAGCAGTTATAGATTGGTATAGTAGATATGTCCTTTCCTGGAGGTTATCGAATACGCTGGATTCGAGGTTCTGCATAGAAGCGCTGAATGAAGCCCTCACAAAGGGAAAACCAGAAATATTCAATACGGATCAAGGTTCACAATTTACCAGTATTGAATTTACAGGAATCCTGCAAAAAGGAGGAATCAGGATCAGCATGGATGGGAAAGGACGGGCTCTCGATAATATTTTCGTGGAACGGCTCTGGAGGAGTGTAAAATATGAGGAAGCTTATCTGAATGCTTATGCCACTGTCGATGATGCATATTATGGTTTAGAAAAGTACTTCGAATATTATAACAACGAAAGGCCGCACCAGAGCCTTGGTTATATGACTCCTGAAGAAATCCATAATAATTTGGTTGACAGGAAGAAAAAGAGCGCTTAGAATTATGAGGGTCTGGAACGTCAGCAGTTCCACCTTAACTTACCCCAATTCCTGTCCAATGCATGGGGAGCAGTAAAGAACTGCCTAAACCTACACTCTCAAGCATTTTAAGATCGTTAGTCTTATCTATATATTTTTGCTCTGATGTTTTCATCTCTATAGGGTCATGTATATCGCTTGCTGAAATATAGTCAGATGGATCAACCGCAGAACCTGGAGTCCCTCCCATATTCGCTGCGAAATAATTCCATTGAGGTTGTGCAGGATTTAACGATGCATAACTCGGATTAACATTCGGCAGGTTCAGATTGCCTGTTATAGGTTCATTCATAGGCTGCAACTGACCGTTTCTTCTAGTGGTTTCATCAAGTGCCGGCGTGCCTTCGAACGCTGCGGAGGCTGCGTTATTTCCTGCAGGCGGTATCGTCGATGCAAGGGCGCTCACCGCTCCTGAAACTCCGTTATATACGAAACTCGCCGCGCTGCCTATGGCTCCCGCTGCGGCGGATATCCCGCTTGCTATGCCGCTGCCTATAGAAGCGGCTTCGTTCCCGAAATCATTTAAAGTGCTTGTTCCGTTCCATCCCACCTGCTCGGTTCCCGTCTGGCTGTTGTATCCGCCGGTTATGGCGAACCCGTTGTACCCGCCGCCGTTGTTGAGACTGACGCCGGTGCTCAGGATCTGTATGCCCGCGCTGCCGTTCTTGCCCTGGAACATGGTCAGGTTTATCCCGCCCGCGAGGTCGAAGGCGTTCTGGCCCGCGAAGTCGTTCTGCACTCCTGCGCCCAACGCTCCGGACTTGAACAGGTCGTACTTGCCTATCTGTTCGCTTTCTTTTGAACCGTCAAAAGAAAGCGAACAGAAAGAAAACCGGCCCCGCCATATTCGGCAAGCTTGGGCCGCATCGTCTCAAAACGGCTGCGGGCACAACTCGACCGCTCATTGTAAGCCATTAATGTCCTTTTCAATTTTATTATATATCGATCTGTAATAAAATACAATGACCGGTCTCGGACAGCGTGCCCGCTTTCCACCGTTTTTCGCCGGCGGCCCCTGCGCTTCCTCGTAATGCGGGGTTATTTGTCAATTCATACCGATTTACTATTTCCCCTTGTTCATCGCTTCAATTTCCACAGCCTCCGGCGGCTTGATCGGTCCGAACTGGTCCTCGAATTTCTTCACACGCTCTGCCAGACCCTGTAGGAACAGCTTCGCGTTTCTAGGGCTTAGTGCTATCCTGCTGAATACCTCAACTCCCTCTCTGCCCGGAGAGATCGTGCCGAAATCAAGGAGGAATTCCTCCGACGAGTTGTTGATAAGCGCAAAGTTGGAGTAAGCGACTTTATTGGCGGTGTCCTGAAATTTGACGGGAACGCTTGAGGGTTTATTTTTGTTTTTGTTGTCCATATATAAACCTCTTTAGAAATTTCGTAATCAGTCTAAAACTCTAGAATTTTACTTCAGAATCGCTCTTGATGTAGCTTCACTATCCTCTTTAACCCATTGTTTTCGCTTTTCCAGCATCTTTCTGTCTTCTTCAATTATCAAGTCTGCATAATCATAAGCCATCATTATATAATTCCAATAATTACCTTTAAAATTCTCAAATTTATTTATCCCGATTCTCTTCATTATGAGGGCATAAAACATCGCATTTGAATATTTAATTGTTCTTTCTGCCCTATCCTTTGCCTTGTATAAATTCATCATATCTCTAGGAGTATTAGAAATATTCGTTATAGCAAACTTCTTCTTGTTTTTCAATATTACTACTGTTCTGAATATAGCCAAATTCAGCAAGCCATACTGCCTGACCTTCTCAATATCGGACCACTCGCAAAGCTTGCGAGGCTTCTTAAGCAAAAGTCTTTCCCAATAGTAATTGCCATATAATCCATCTTCCCTAACGCATATATGCCAATATGAAATAAAAGGTGCAAATATTAGCGTTAGAAATGTATCGGAGATTAGAGGCGTTAAAAAAAGAATAATAAGAATAATAGAACCATACAAATTTACTGTTGTTAAATTGATTTCTTTATTAAAATGTTTTATTATTCCGATTATAAAAAATGGTATGCCAAAAAAAATACCGAATAATAATAAAGCTCCACCAACTATATAACCTAAGAAAGAAGCAGTATAGTCCCTATGCATAGATCATTGCCCGAACACATTCTTTCCATAATTGTTTAAATAATAACCCCATACTTTAGTTGCAGTTTGAGATATCCCCCATTGATAACTATCTTGAGGGAACGGAATGTATGATGAACCTAAAGAATATGCGGCTGGGGCTGCCACGAATGTGCTGAATAATGTTTGATTAATTATTTGATTCCAATTGAGGTTGTCCCCATTACTTCCCTGTTGGTAAATACTTTGACCGAATGTTGAAAAGCCATTCCATGCCATTGAAGCCACAAGACTATTGTTAAATCCAAAAGCTCCCGGTACAAATCCGAATGCAAACCCTGAATTCATCGAATCGGACAATCCGCTATCCCAATTATTACCACTCTGAACATTGTTTATTATAGTAGTACCGCCGTTTAATGTGGCATTAATTAAACCCGTTGGAACACCGCCAGCAATCATTTCAGATAATGCTGGCATTATTGTATTGTTAATTAATGATTCTCCTGTTAAATATGTCCTGAATCCGTTAACTAATTAGAAAAATATAGATTAACCCTTTACAATATATAGGGTTATGGACCTAATAAGGTTCACCCAGAGGGTGAAGGAATGAAAACAATTATCCGTTTTGACCTGGAGGAAACAGACGAGCTAATTGCGGCTGAAAGCGGACTGACACTGATAGGTTCTTTAATACGCAAATCAAATCTTGATAAAAGATTGGAAAGTTCGGGAAAAAGGCCGCAGATTAAAGATATAGATATCGTAAAGAGCTATACAAGTCTGCTTGCTATGGGCAAAACAGAATTCGCAAAAATAGAGCAATATCGAAATGATAGATTTTTCAAAGCGATGATGGATATACCGACCGTGCCATCGGAGGAAAATTTGAGACAGCGAATGGATATGGCCCCTGAAAGCTGGCCCGATAAAATAAGCGATGAAAGCATAAGGCTGGTAAAAAGGATGAAAGGCCGCTTAACTCCGACAATCAGGGATTTAGTTCCTCTGGATATAGATGTATCACCATTCAATAATGAACAGACAAAAAAGGAAGGAGTCTCAAGGACTTACGCAGGGTATTACGGCTATGCACCAATATTTGCGTATTTTGGGAAAGCAGAAGGATGGATTGTTGGCGTTGAGCTGCGTGAAGGTAAAAGTCACTCCCAATGTGATAAAGGAGAATTTATCCGCAAGGCAATACAAAATGCGAAAATATTTGAACGTAAAATACTTGTGAGAGTAGACAGCGGGAATGACAGCAATGATACGATAAAAATCTGTGCGGAAGATGAAAAAGTTGATTTCATAATCAAAAGAAATTTAAGAAGAGAGAGCCCGCTTGATTATCTGGAAAGAATAGAAAAATCGGAAACAGCGTCAGTTGAAAATCCACGGGAAGGGAAAACGGTATATCGGGATAAGTTAAGAGCGGACGTTGGGCTGAAAGAAGAAATAAAACTGGTTTATGAGGTTATTGAAAGGACGATAGATAAGCAAGGCAATCCAAATCTATTAGCCGACATTGAAGTAAAAGCTTACTGGACATCATTATCGGATGATGCCGATACAATTATCAGCTTGTATGAGGAACACGGCACAAGCGAACAGTTCCATTCGGAAATTAAGTCAGATATTGGATTGGAGAGATTTCCCAGCGGAAAATTTAAAACAAATTCTTTGGTATTGTCACTGGGATGTTTTACCTATAATCTTTTGAGGTGGGTCGGGCAAAATGCGCTAAGGTATAAAGGTATTCCTGGAAGTAAAGCTAAAGAAAGGATAAGGCTCAAAACCGTCATACAGGATATAATGTATATGGCTGCAAAATTGGTCTGCCATGCAAGAAAGTTTGCTCTGAAGATATATAGGAATAATCCGTGTCTGCCTCTATTTCGTAAGTTATACGGGACGCTAACTGTTTAAAAAAGAGTTAAAGGATCCGTTTTTAGCGTTTTAAGAAAAGAGTGGGTTTGCGCCTAAAATTTTTAAAAGATGTACTTTTAGGATTATTGGGAGATTTAATTTTCGAAAATTTGTTATGATTCACAACTATTGGTTATAATACAGCAGGAACTGGCCAAAAATTGAAGCGGAAAGAACAAGAGAAGGTTGTTTGTCGATAACTTAACGGATTCAGGTATGTATTTACACTAACATTCTGTATAGTGTTTATAACATTATTATAATTATTTGCCAGCCATCCTGCGGCAGCGGTGGCACCTACACCTATCGTAGTCCCTAATGAAGATGCAGTATCAGACATTGCTGCTCCTATCGCAGGTCCAAAACTTGTAACAGAACTTATTGCAGTAGGCAACAAGATCGCAGCCCAGTATAAACCACCCTGTTCCTGTAAAGGCATTCCATCAATTTTTTTTAACCATTCAAGTGATTGAGCTTCGGTTGAACCACTATTCTGCGTCTGGCTTGCCGTGTACGCCGCTCCGATCTGACTGCTCATCTGCATCTGCTGCTGCGAGGCGGTCTGTCCTGCAAATTGGGCGCTTGCCGTCGAATCGAGGGCGATGGTCTGCCCCGGTACTATATAATTCTCGCTTCCCTTCAGCTGCGGGTTCAGGGCGAGAAGCTGCGATAAACTCATATTATTACTAGCCGCAATGTTGGCCAGTGTGTCTCCGTTACTAACTGGGTAAGTCTTTCCTGTAGGCGGTATCGGCGCCTGGCTCGCTATGTATGAATAAGCGGGGCTTGAAGGATCGATAGTGACTGCGTTTGTATTAGGATGGTTATTCAGAATATCGTTAACGGAAATTCCGTAATTGCTTGCCGCGTTGAGTTTTTTCATCTCTTCGGTCTGGTCGGCCGGCGTGCCTTCGAACGCTACGGAGGCTGCGTTATTTCCTGGAGGCGGTATCGTCGATGCAAGGGCGCTTACCGCTCCTGAAACTCCGTTATATACGAAATTCGCCGCGCTGCCGATGGCTCCCGCTGCTGCGGATATCCCGCTTGCTATGCCGCTGCCTATAGAAGCGGCTTCGTTCCCGAAATCATTTAAAGTGCTTGTTCCGTTCCATCCCACCTGCTCGGTTCCCGTCTGGCTGTTGTATCCGCCGGTTATGGCGAACCCGTTGTACCCGCCGCCGTTGTTGAGACTGACGCCGGTGCTAAGGATCTGTATGCCCGCGCTGCCGTTCTTGCCCTGGAACAGGGTCAGGTTTATCCCGCCCGCGAGGTCGAAGGCGTTCTGGCCCGCGAAGTCGTTCTGCACTCCTGCGCCCAACGCTCCGGACTTGAACAGGTCGTACTTGCCTATCTGTTCGCTTTCTTTTGAACCGTCAAAAGAAAGCGAACCGAAAGAAAACCGGCCCCGCCATATTCGGCAAGCTTGGGCCGCATCGTCTCAAAACGGCTGCGGGCACAACTCGACCGCTCATTGTAAGCCATTAATGTCCTTTTCAATTTTATTATATATCGATCTGTAATAAAATACAATGACCGGTCTCGGACAGCGTGCCCGCTTTCCACCGTTTTTCGCCGGCGGCCCCTGCGCTTCCTCGTAATGCGGGGTTATTTGTCAATTCATACCGATTTACTATTTCCCCTTGTTCATCGCTTCAATTTCCACAGCCTCCGGCGGCTTGATCGGTCCGAACTGCTCTTCAAACTTCTTGACCCTTTCCGCCAGCGCGCCGAGAAACAGTCTCGCGTTGCGGGGGCTTAATGCTATCCGGGTGAATACTTCGACGCCTTCCTTGCCCGGCGTTATATTCCCGAAGTCGAGCAGGAACTCCTCGGAGGAGTTGTTGATGATAGCAAAGTTGGAGTATGCTACTTTATTGGCGGTGTCCTGGAATTTGACGGGTACATTTTTTTGTGCAGTATTCTGGTTTTTGTCCATACTATTATCATCCTTTAGTTAATGTCTGGTTCATATGAATTTGGTGAAGAATTGATACAACTAATAAAAATATCCAAGTTGGTATTAATATAAGCAACCACATCATGTCTCTTCTTTTTTGATTTGCTGTTCTCTCTTTATGAAAAATGTATGGGTATAAATAAATATATATTATTAAACTAAAAAAAATAAGAGCTACCCAAAAAAAAGAAAGTCCATGCTCAAAAAATAAACGCCCAATCGGCCATAACAACTTATATGCCAACCAGGCGAAAGGATTGTTACCATTATATTGGAATTTCGAAGGATCGAACGCCGCCCCCCTATTGGTAGTTATATTCAAAGCAAGATTGACAAATAGACAATTCAGCCATTGATACATAAAGTTCTCCAGTATTATTTTATAGACAAATTAAGCTATTTCAAAATTATTATTGGTTGGTCTGAAATATTTTCTTAAATTTATCAGTACCATAGTCAACCCCCGTACTAGTTAAATCCGATGTAACTTCATTCGCGGTTCTTCCATAAATCCCGGTCCAAACAGGGGTTGTTCGGAACAATGTTTTTGAAACACTCTGCGTAAAACCCTCAACATATTGCCCGGCAAAATACGATCCTATAGCGCTGATACCACTTCCAAGAATTTCAGTTAAACCTAATCCCATTTCACTTGTATTCCAATTATCCTGGATTCCTTTACCCACATCTTCTCCACCCGCTGCTATACCCAAGCTTGCCGATGCCCACAATAAAGCGCCTGCCACACCTTCTGCAGGTGGAAATATTATACCAGCAACACCGAACGCCATTGAACCATATCCAGTAATTGTGCTCCAATCTTTTAATGTCGGCGAAAGAATAGGATTATCGCTTGCGTTTGCCTGTCCCCAAGCATTATAAATATCCCCTAATGTTGTTTGAGTACTGCCATCCCATGCTGCAAGCATATCTGGGTGATAATTGTCTGATTCAGAAGGGCTTTGAGGAACATACCAACCCCCTACTGTAGATGCATTGTCATATGTCGTTTGCATCAGCAACATTGTTGTTTGAATTGCACTATATGTACCAACCGCCGAGCTTCCGTATGTAGTATTAATGTTATCCCCTGCTAGTACTATTTTATTCCCATAAATATTTACCGAAGGCAGTAATCCATTTAACAAAGCTTGTCCATTCTGTCCCTGCTTCGTCTGGCTTGCCGTGTACGCCGCTCCGATCTGACTGCTCATCTGCATCTGCTGCTGCGAGGCGGTCTGTCCTGCAAATTGGGCGCTTGCCGTCGAATCGAGGGCGATGGTCTGCCCCGGTACTATATAATTCTCGCTTCCCTTCAGCTGCGGGTTCAGGGCGAGAAGCTGCGATAAACTCATATTATTACTAGCCGCAATGTTGGCCAGTGTGTCTCCGTTACTAACTGGGTAAGTCTTTCCTGTAGGCGGTATCGGCGCCTGGCTCGCTATGTATGAATAAGCGGGGCTTGAAGGATCGATAGTGACTGTGCTTGTATTAGGATGGTTATTCAGCATGTCTTTAACATCTATTCCGTAATTACTTGCCGCGTTGAGTTTTTTCATCTCTTCGGTCTGGTCGGCCGGCGTGCCTTCGAACGCTGCGGAGGCTGCGTTATTTCCTGCAGGCGGTATCGTCGATGCAAGGGCGCTCACTGCTCCTGAAACTCCGTTATATACGAAATTCGCCGCGTTGCCGATGGCTCCCGCTGCTGCGGATATCCCGCTTGCTATGCCGCTGCCTATAGAAGCGGCTTCGTTCCCGAAATCATTTAAAGTGCTTGTTCCGTTCCATCCCACCTGCTCGGTTCCCGTCTGGCTGTTGTATCCGCCGGTTATGGCGAACCCGTTGTACCCGCCGCCGTTGTTGAGACTGACGCCGGTGCTAAGGATCTGTATGCCCGCGCTGCCGTTCTTGCCCTGGAACATGGTCAGGTTTATCCCGCCCGCGAGGTCGAAGGCGTTCTGGCCCGCGAAGTCGTTCTGCACTCCTGCGCCCAACGCTCCGGACTTGAACAGGTCGTACTTGCCTATCTGTTCGCTTTCTTTTGAACCGTCAAAAGAAAGCGAACAGAAAGAAAACCGGCCCCGCCATATTCGGCAAGCTTGGGCCGCATCGTCTCAAAACGGCTGCGGGCACAACTCGACCGCTCATTGTAAGCCATTAATGTCCTTTTCAATTTTATTATATATCGATCTGTAATAAAATACAATGACCGGTCTCGGACAGCGTGCCCGCTTTCCACCGTTTTTCGCCGGCGGCCCCTGCGCTTCCTCGTAATGCGGGGTTATTTGTCAATTCATACCGATTTACTATTTCCCCTTGTTCATCGCTTCAATTTCCACAGCCTCCGGCGGCTTGATCGGTCCGAACTGGTCCTCGAATTTCTTCACACGCTCTGCCAGACCCTGTAGGAACAGCTTCGCGTTTCTAGGGCTTAGTGCTATCCTGCTGAATACCTCAACTCCCTCTCTGCCCGGAGAGATCGTGCCGAAATCAAGGAGGAATTCCTCCGACGAGTTGTTGATAAGCGCAAAGTTGGAGTAAGCGACTTTATTGGCGGTGTCCTGGAATTTGACGGGAACACTATTCTGTTGATTAATTGATTTTTTTTCATCCATTATAATAGCCTACCTATAAATTGAAATTTAATTTCTTGATGGTTCCATTATACCTTCAAATTCAAGATCGGTTCCTACAAAATATGGCCCTTTTTCATCGGGGGGGGTGTTGTATATATTTTTTCTTTTTGATACTTTATAAGGTCCGTTGTCTATTTTTATGTAAAGCCTCCCTTCATCATCAAATTTCCATTTACCTATTGTTTTTGTTGGAAAATCTTTAAGGTCTTGATCTGATGAAATTAGAAACCTATGGATTTTTATATCTCCTTTTTTATCAAAAAAAATCCCAACCTGTCTTTCTTCAGGATCTTCATATTTCCAGCCTGATATACTGATAAGTCTGTTATAATTTGTTTCATTAATATCATGCATGAATATTCCATCACCAAGAATCCTTAAAATACGTGCAATGTATACCTTCACATACTCTTGTTTCGCTTCCTCAAGGTTAGCTACCCTGTATTTCTCCCCTTTATACCAGAACTCTATTTTCGATAGACAAATGTCGTCGTATTTCGTACCTGGGTAGCTGGAATAAACATATATACTTATCATATTAAATAATATTGGGATTTTAAAATTAATAGATTGTACATTTGAAATATCTTGTAATACAATATTGGTAGCAAATAATTCAATATTATTTGTTAAAAATGAAATGATTATCTCTTTTGCTCTTGAATTCTTATTATATAGAATATTATTAATATCGAAACCGTTTTTTATATCAATTCTATCAATAGAATAATTATTTTTAAATTGTAAGTGAAAATATGGCCCTTTTACCTCGTCTAAAGGTTGTTTATTAGTAATATTTATTGCAACAGCAGTATTGAGGTTATTGTCAAACAGATTGAAAGGCATATATTTCAAAGGAGTATCATCGTTCACTATGCATCCAGGATTATTGTTATAATATTTACTAAAAGTTCCATTTATTTCCATTTCTAATGAATAAATATTTGCATAACTACTAATTAATAATATTATTGAGGTATAAAATATTATTTTCATAAAATACCTTTTTTATTTATTATCTAAATAAATAATAAGTTCCTTTAGCCCCTATCTGGTATCCCGTAAAATTACCATAAGAATCATAATTAGCAAACAAATTCATAAACTTGTAGTAATCACTATTAACGCCATTTAAAA
The DNA here is from genome assembly GCA_963796325.1 of uncultured Spirochaetota bacterium. GTDB lineage: Bacteria > Spirochaetota > Brevinematia > Brevinematales > JAOACQ01 > CAVYGN01. The sequence goes on along the minus strand of CAWCLF010000003.1, from coordinate 584,804 downwards.
TTGTACTACAAGCCTCACTGCCATTCCACTTGTTACCACCAATATGTATCCTCGAATCATAAATCCATGGCCCTTGTGAAGGGTATGCAATATTATTTTTTCCATCTGCAGTAGGTACAGCTCCACCATTATTAAGCTGCAAACTAAATGCAGGATCAGGCGTGGCATTATCTGGCCATTTTTCAGTGGTTGTTAAATCATATATACCATCACCAGTCGAAGAATATCTTTGTTGTTGATCAACATATGTACCAGCCGAACTATTATATCTCCAGTTCGTCGAATCTAAATTTGCATTATTAAATTCATTAATTGTAATATTTCCACTGGAATCCATTTGTAGCATGCTAATTCTATCATTATATGCATCGCCTTTTGTGCCTGCAAGTGTCCCAAGTCCGTATCCCTGCTCCCCGACTATTGAGAAATGGCTGCTATTTACACTGTTTTTGAGAAGATTTGGATCATAATAGTCTTTTGCAACATTTATCTGTCCCTGTAAATCTGAAATAGCAGCAGTAATTTCAGGGGTTTGTGTAATTCCAATACTCTCCAGAGTATTAATCGTATTATTCAAATTTCTTACCGCAACAACATCTGATACCTCATTCATTACGATGTTATAATGATTCAATTGGTCTTGGTAAACATCGGCATTGAACTCGCTATTATTTGAAATCCCTTTGCTGCCGCTAAGGGTTGATACTGTTATTCCATTATCTTTTACGTAATTACTGTACATATTCTCAAGTACAGGATCATAGCTTTTTACCGCATCATTTATTGTGGAACTGCCTAAACCTACACTCTCAAGCATTTTAAGATCGTTAGTCTTATCTATATATTTTTGCTCTGATGTTTTCATCTCTATAGGGTCATGTATATCGCTTGCTGAAATATAGTCAGATGGATCAACCGCAGAACCTGGAGTCCCTCCCATATTCGCTGCGAAATAATTCCATTGAGGTTGTGCAGGATTTAACGATGCATAACTCGGATTAACATTCGGCAGGTTCAGATTGCCTGTTATAGGTTCATTCATAGGCTGCAACTGACCGTTTCTTCTAGTGGTTTCATCAAGTGCCGGCGTGCCTTCGAACGCTGCGGAGGCTGCGTTATTTCCTGGAGGCGGTATCATCGATGCAAGGGCGCTCACCGCTCCTGAAACTCCGTTATATACGAAATTCGCCGCGCTGCCGATGGCTCCCGCTGCGGCGGATATCCCGCTGCCAACGGCGTTGGCTGCCGCCATTATGCCCTGGCCCGCTGTGTTGAATGCCGCCAAGGTATTCTCCCATGTCGAAGCGTCGAGCAGGTTTGGCCCTGCCGCTCCCGAGTTCACCGAAACTCCTGTCGACTTAATATTCAAGCTCTCCGAATCATATTGGTTGCCGCCGAACGTCAGGCTGATGCCCCCGGCAAGGTCGAGGTCGTTCATTCCCGCATATTCATTCTTTAAACCCTGGCCGAATAAGCCCGACTGGTAAAGGCTGTATTGTCCGGCAGAAAGTGCCTTATTAATGCCGTAGCTTAATAAGTTGCCGCTGCCAAGCCATGAATTTACTCCTGCTTGCACTCCCGACACTCCCGCGCCGACGCCCTGCTCGATCCACTGGTCGCTTGAAAGGTGCCAGTCCAGATTATTGCCGTTCATTGTCAAACCGGACTGTGCGAAGCTGCTTGCAGTGTTTATGCCCCAGTTCCCTGCTGTTTCAAGGCCTGAATATAGCGGATCCATCTCGGATTCCCAGGTGGAACCGTTAAAAGACTCGGTTGATCCTGCAGATTGCATGCCGGAGTCGAAGGCTGCTGTCCCTAAGGAAGATAGCGAATTGATGCCCCATGATGCCCACTGCTGGGAGTTCATATTCCAGCCTATCTGCCCGTTGGCGTTAAGGTGCAGGCCGCTTGTCGCGAGGTTTCCGGCGGCGTTAACGCCGGACGATAAAAGGGAGCCTTCAATCTGGTTCATCCCGCCCGATGCGACATCGCCCCCTATCCCCGCCGTAGCTATGCTCGTGACCCCGCTTACGGTGTCCTCCAGCATATTAAGTCCGAACTGGCTGCCCGACTCGGCTCCGGCGGCATAATCCATCAGGTCATGGGTCATAGCCATGCCAACCATTATGGCCGCGGAAGCTACCGTGCCGAGGCCTGGAATGAAGTTGAGGGCTATGGCAAGTCCTATCTTGTTGACGTCGTAGAGGGAGAAATTTACGCCCGGGGCCAGGTTCTTGTCCCAGAACGGGGTTTTTGCCGCCGTCTCCCCTTTGTCCTGTTCGTAGCCGTACCATGCAAGCGCCCAGGATATCCTGTAAAGCTCCCCCTGGCCGCCGTCGCTGCCGGTATATGCGGCCGGTGCGCCGCTCGATGAATAAGCCGTAGAACCGACATGAGAGGAGAAGCTCACCATGAGGTTGCTGTAATCGGTCTGCATATCGCTCATCTCCGCTGCGAGGAGGAGGTTGTACTGCGCCTGTTCGCCGTTGATCTGGTCCAGTATATTGGTCGAAGCGTAATCTATATAATGGAGCCTGGATGTAAAACTGCTGTAGCCTGCGAACGAGAGATCGGCTTTAGTGTCGCCTCCGAAAAGGGTCGAATCGAGTGTGACGTCCTTTTTTTCCCATTCGCTGCCGTCAGACGACCAGTTCTGGCCCTTTATCATAGTGCCGAATTCGTCGTTTTTCGCCTCATTATCGCTTCTGTCGATATTGTTGTTCATTCCGAATAGCGCCTGGTTTATAGCATCGACGAACTGGTCCTTCATCTTTATTATTTCAAGGGCGAGCTCGTTCTCTTTGAACGTGTTCATTTCGTTGTTGAATTCGGAAAGCACGGAACCGTCCCCGGTAAAGCAGGATATGCCGTCCAGAACGAATTTGACGTCAGCTGCCCTTGACTGCCCTACCGCATTGTTGAAAAAGGCCAGGTACGATTCCTGGTTCTGCGGCATCAGTTCCTGTTCCAGCGACATGGCCTCGTTCTTCACGGACTGTGAAATGTCCTCCGGCAGTCCCTGCCCGAGGATCTGCGCGGTCTCCAGGTCGATTTCCTGCATGAGCTGGCTTGAAATATAATCGGCGCTGCCGGAGCAAACCGCGTTCACGGCGTCCGTTATCCATTCGTTTTCCCTCAGCACAAGGCTGTTCGTCTTCGCATCCCACTGCGCCTGCCCGTTCGACCAGGCCGCCCGGTATGCGGCATCCCAGCCTGCCATTGCATTCTCGAAACTGCCTATTGAACTGTCCCACTGGGCAGTGCCAGTAACCAGTATATTGCTCCACATAGCGCCCTCGCTATAGGCCTGGTTATTCATATTGTTAATGATGCCGTACCATTCGTTGACCTGCAGGGACTCCTGGCCCTGGTACGCCTCGTCAAAGGCCTGGATAGTGAGGCTCAGCATGTTTTGAGCGGCGTCGGCGAACGAGGACTTCGACATGTCCGACGGCTTGAAAACAGCGTTGGAATAAATATCGTCGATCATCATGGTAATGAACAATTTATCGGAAGGGTCGGCGTTTGTCATACTTTCCTGAATTAAAGCTTCATCTTTATTCAGGTAATCGCTGTAGGCCCCCCTGATGACATTCAGCAGCGCCAGGATGCTTATATTGCTGTCGCTGCCGGGAATTATTTTATTCGCATAATTATTAGCGATAAAGTTTGTCTCGACGTAAAGAAAAGCGGTGTTTGTCAATATCGACAAAGATGCTGCGGTAAAATCGGACACCTTGCCTTTTAAGAGTCTTAGAAATCCGGCATTAAGCTTTGAGGCGTCCAGCGAACCGCTCGAGTTCATGTAATTCGAAATGTTCATTTCATAATCGCCTGCAAGCCGGTTCGTAACCAGGTAGGCGTTCCACAGGTTTTCCAGGGAAGACGAAGGGTCCCAGAAATAGTTTGGCCTTTCTCCATGTCCTCCATTTTCAACGCCAGTAGGGCTATTGCCATTGTCTCCATGATCCCGATAATCAAGCCAAGTTGAATAATAGCTGCTGATCGTAAAGCTTGAGAACGGCGAGCTCTTATCCCTTATTATACTATAATATTCGGGCCCGGTTGCAAAACTAAAGCCACTCGTACCGGTATACCAATTATTATTATCCAGTAATATCGAGTTATCACTATTTATAACATCGTTCGAAATCCCGAAAGCGATGCGGAAAACGTCTTCATAGGGAGTGTTGACATAATTGGAAAAGGCCGCCATTACGCCGTCGGCTGTCATGGCTAAATAATTAGCGTAAAGAGGGCTATAAAAATTACCGCCGATGTCGGTGCCAATGTACTTGTAATTCTGGAATACATTGTTCAGCATCGAGTTGAAGCCTTCTATCGTGACATTGCCGCACAGCATATTGCTGATCACATTGTTGTAAAGCACGTCGTTGTAATCGGAGGAATAATAATTGTTTCCATATGTCACGTTCTCGTTGCTTGTAATTTCAAACAGGGAATCGCCGAGGTCCTGCTGGATGCCTTCGGCCTTATCGCTCATTTCCTGCAACGCGTTGAGAAATTTCCCGTAGCTGCCGTAATCGCTTAAGTAGCTGTTAAGTTCAGCCTGGACGCTTGCTGAAACTGTTTCTTCGTTCTTTATGTCGTTACTCGTCTGGACCAGGCCGGCCAGGGCGCTGTTATAAGCAGACAGGGCATTGGAATAATCCGATGCCGGGTTTATCACGTTTGTCGCGGAAACGGCCGCGTAAGGATTGTTATCGATGCCCAGTATGCCCGGCATCGTCACCCATTCGAGCATGCCGAGGTCTTCTCTCACGATAACGTAATTCGAGATCGATACCCGGTCGGCCGCGGATTCCGCCGCAAGGGAATTATTGTAATTCGACACTGATAAATAATAAGTGCCGAGAACGGAGTAATATCCGGCGCTGGCAATGTTCAATTTGTCCTGCGCGATCCTGTTCGAATTTGTCAGCCCGATATATTCCGAACCCGATGTATAACCGGCAGGGAGGTTTGTTTCGTTGATATATGCGTTGTAGTTGCTCTGGCATATTTCGCTGAACGATTCGGCGGCGTTCATGTTCGAACTTGCGGCGCCGAGCTTCGAACCGTTATAAAGCATATTGGTATCCGCGGCCTGCACCGCCGCCGCGGTTTCTTCAAGGTAATTCGTGGAATTGCCGTATATCGAGAGTACATTATTGTAGTTACTCGTTGCGTTTGATATCTCGCCAGCGATGCTGTCCGGGCTGATATTCGATGTCGAAAGGGCGAAGTTCATCACCGCCTGAGCTATATCGAGATCCTGTTTCAGGTAAAGCACCTGGTCGTCTTCCGCCTGAAGCTCCATTTCGGAACCGTTCATGAGGTAAAGGTCGGGAGCGTTCGACGGCGACTGCGTAAGCGCGCCTGTCCCGGGAGCGCCGGAATAAAGCTGGGCCCAGAGGGTTGCCGTGGAGTTGCTCAATATCGACGTCATATCCGACTGCATCGATATCCATTGCGGATAACCATGAAGCAGTTCTGCGATCTCGTTTGCATAAAAGCCGTATTCTGCGCTTTCATCCTCGTAGGAGGGTTCATACCGGGATATGATATTGCTTTGCGATGAAACATCGCTATTTAAATATGAATTGGTATCGAAGGAGTTTGCCAAAAAATAGCCTGAAGAGCTCGAATAGCTCTTGAACACGACTCCATTGGCGGTATATTGATAACCGCTTTGAGAACCGCCGTAATCGACATGATTCCAATTTGTATATCTAAGGACCACGCCGTTGACCGTTACAGAGGAGCTTGTATCAACATAGTTGTGATAGTCCGTCCCGGTTCCGCCGGTCACGCTTGACGTGTTTTTCGGAGCATTGTCAAGGGCTGACACGTAGGAGTCGAACCCGGATATTTCGTCTGAGAGGACGGCTATTTCCGCATCGGCGCTTGCTATAGGGGCGTAATCGTTAACCATCAGGCCGTAATAAAAAGCGGAATTATTCGAATCGGAGCTTAATTTATCCGTTATCCAGACTATGTTGTTATTGATCGTGTCAAGCGTCGAAGAACCGCTTTCAAGAACGTTCAGGAGGCCTGTTTCATAATTGTAGAAATCGTTCGTATTCTGGCTGACTATTTTTGAAAGTTCAATGGTCATGGCGGCGAGATTTGTGCTTTCAGCGTTGATGCTGGAGCCCCAGGCCGCTTCGCTGTTAGTCATATCTGTAAAAACATCCGAAACGAAATTCTGCTTCGCGGCGAAGAGCTGATTAAGCGAATCCTGCCATTCCTGCATTCCGTTGGTATAGCCCGCAAACGCGCTGTTTTCCCAGTTATACATGCCGGCCATCAGGCTCGACATCGCGGCATTCCACTCGTTTATCCCGCCGCTGTAAGCGCTTTCCACCAGATTCTGCCAGTCGTCAAGACCCAGGGTCATCGTGTCCGCCGCATTGGTCGGTACCGCAAGCTCCTGCGCTATGAGGTCGTCGGTCGCCTGCAGGTCGGCAATGATGTTGCTTGCCGCTGAAAGCGGGCTGATAAGGCTGTCGAGCTGGTATTCGGTATTGGTAATCGAGCCGGACATTGAATTTGAGCTTGCCGCTTCGTTGAATAACAGATCGTTGGTGGTTATAAAGTTCCGGTATGCAAGATACCGCGCCATGTAAGCGAAGTACTTGTTCTCCTCGAGAGTTATGAATTGCCCGCCTATATCTGACGCGGCCGCCATCTGCGCCGAGGCGGTAGCCTGAAGGCATTCCAGGTAATTCGATAACGCGACAGGGCCGAGGCCGGTCTGGTTCGATTCGAGCGTGTCAAGGTAGTTTTCAAGGCCCGCCTCATATTCGGCCCGGTAATTGGACCAGGCGGAATTCACGTTCGTTTCCATGTCGAAAAGGTTTTGACTTATATTCGAAGTGTCTCCCGCATCGGCCCAGACGGTATTTACTACGAAGTTCCTGATCGAGCTTCCGTTGACGCCCATGTCCCATTTGTTTTTAGCATTCCACTGCCCGTACAATTCCTGGATCGTTACATCGGCCTGCGCTTCCCAGTTGGTTTTCGCGGCAGTAAAGTATGAGTTTGTGAACGCTTCGTTCATCGTTAAACCCAGCTGCGACATCAGCTCGTTCAAAGAGGAAACTTCCCAATCCCCTTCCATCTTATTCATAATGCCATGCGAATAGCTGAGCCACTCTTCGTCGTTATTTATCGAGTTCCCGTACATGAGCTCGCTTTCCAGGGCTTTTTTGTCGAAACTGTTGAATTTGATATCTTCGGGCTTCATCATGTCATGAATGAGAAATAAAGAACAGATAATTAAGACGATAAAAATATTGCATCTGGCAAAACCGGAAAATTCCATAAGCTGCTCCGCTTAATGATATTTATTTCAATATTACCATGTAATCTTCAGTTTTTCCCGGATTATACATAAAACTTTAAATTTTGATAAAAAACACGTGATGATAACAAATTCTTATTTATTTGTCAATTCAATTTTATCTTTATTTTTCTTTACCCTGTATCCCGGCATTTTCTTTAGGCGGAATTTTCCCGGCCGCAATAAGCGGGACCGTGACAAGGCAAAGTAATGTCGAGCTTAAGAGACCCGCAACGACAGTTACTGCAAACGGTTTCCATATATACTGGCCTCCGCCGCCTGTAAAGATAAGCGGGATAAGTCCGATGACGCTGGTAAGCGTAGTCAGGTATATGGAATTAAGCCGCTTCCTGCAGGAATGGAACACCTTTACGGGGTTATCCCTGCTTCCCATATTCGACAGTAGAAGCACGCTGTTTTTAACGGTAATGCCCGCTAAAATTATCACTCCGATATACACCGGGGTCGAAAGGCTGATGCCGGCGAAAGAAAATATAAGCGCTATACCGGGAAAAGAAAGCGGGATTACCAGTAAAGTCAGTATCGATTTGGCAATATTTTCATAGCATATCACAAGAGTTACGAAGGTAAGGTATATGGCGGCAATTACAGCAAGCATCATCGAGGTCGTGCTTTGCGAGAACTTTTCATATTTTTCATCGAATTGCCAGTAATAACCTGCGGGCATTTTCAGCGAGGAAAGTTCTTTATTTATTGAACTTAAACCCAGGCCGAGGTCGTATCCGGCTTTAAGCCTTGCTGTGATCGACAGGTTCCTTCTTTTATTATACCTGTAAATTTTCGATGAAGCGGTTCCTTTTGTTACTGTAAAAAGTTCGCGAAGGGGTATCAGGACGCCGTACCTGTTCCTTATCATTATATTCAAAAAATCATCCATGCCGGCCTTGCCGTCGCGCGAAAGTACAGACGCTACCCTTATATCCATTATCCCGCTGTTTTCCGGGTTTAATTTCGACGAAATTATTCCGTATAAAAAGATCCTTGCCTCATCGGAGATGTCTTTAAGAGTGAGGCCGGCAAGCTGGATCCTTTCTGTATCGGGCTTAAGAATGTAAACAGGGGAATCGTCTTTATAACGGAGCAGGACCTCTGAAAAATACGGCATCGTATAGATTATTCTTGCGGCTTCCCTGCTTATTTCCTTGATTCTTTCAATATCGTCCCCGATAAACATAAGGTTTATCTCCCTGTTGTTGTTTTCAGCCTCACCGTAGGTGAAATAAATGAATGAATTCACCGCGCTGAGTCCGGCTTTCCATGTCCCGAGAAGTCTTTCAAGCTCTTTTTCCGTGAATTCCCTCTTCAATTTCAATATTATAGCCGCATGGGCCTTTTCAACCTTTGTTATGACCCTTTTTATTTCATCCTGTTTAATAAAAATTTCCTCGGCCTGCCTTGCAAGGATGTCGGTTTCATAAAGGCTGGTCCCGGTCGACGGCTCTATATAAGCATAAACCTCTTTTACAAGGTCAGACGCAGCCATGCTTTTACCCCTGAGAAAAAATGCTGCGGCGGAAAAAAGGGTTATAAAAATGACAAGCCCGAGAACGATTTTCCTGTATTTCATTGCGGATTTAAGGAATTTGATGTAGCCATGTTCGATTAAAAGGATTGCTTTATTCATTACTGAACGTTTATTCTTTTTACCGGCTGTACCCCTCAATTTATAAGCTACCGGCACTATCCCGGTCGATAATAACAAAGACACGATAAGAAGAATGGTTATAACTATGGAAAATCCGGTGTACAGAGCCCTTATTTCGGGAGTTGAAAAAATGATCGGAAGGAATACGCAGATTGTCGTTAAAAGGGCGGCTGTAAGCGGAGGGAAAAGCAATTTGACGTTCCTCAAAATATGTCCGTTAATGTCATACGGCTTCTTTTTACTTAAAAATTCTATAATGATTATCCCGTCTCCGACAAGGAGACCCGAACCGAGCGCTATACCGCTCATTATGATGCTGTTAAGCTCTATCCGGAAAACATTGGCTATTATCAATATTACGCCGATCGATATGGGGAGGGGTATGACGGCCATCAGGCTTAACGAATAATCCCCTATAAAAATCAGCATTATTATAAATAAAAGGGCCATTCCAAGCGATATTGAGAAAATAAGGTTTCCGAGGGATTCTGAAATTTCCTCCGATTTATCGAAATCTATTTCGGAAGATACGTCTTTGAGGTTTATATCCTTCAGTATATTTCGTATATCGCCGCATATTTTCAGGATATTTCCATCGCTTTTTTTCTGGATATAAAGAGATACCCTCTCCTTTCCGTTAATGCGGGAAATGTCGTCTATCCTTTTATGGAAATTTTCGACTCCGGCGACTTTTCCAAGCTGTTGAAAATATGAAACGTTTGACACGCTTTCCTGGACCGCAATTTTATCGATCTCATAAAGCGATTCGTATTTGCCTGCCGAATAAACAGGCATATCGTATCCGCTTTTATCGAGAAATCCGAGATAAACGCTGTTGTTATTAAGCTGGATATCGCGGCTTATATCGCGAAGCTGAAGCCCGCTCCCATATAAAGCGCCCGTGTTGACGAATACTCCTACTTCGCTCTGTTCGCCGCCCGTTACAACGCACTCCACTACTCCGTCGACCTTCTGCATGGAAGGTTTGATCTTCTCCTCCACCTCCCTGCGCACATCCTTGAGCGGTATGCTGTCAGAATAGAACGACAGTATCATAACCGGAAGCTGGGAAGGGTCGTAGTGTGAAATAACCGGCTCCTGGACATCGCCCGGGAATTTCTCGCGGACGGTGTCGACGGATGATTTTATTTCAAGAGTTGCAATATTGACAGGCCTGCCGGGATTCATTGTCAGGATAACGACCGATTGTCCATCCTCCGATACGGAAGATATATTTTTAACTCCCTTTATAGAGGAAACTGCATTTTCAATAGGGACGGTGATGTTTTTTTCGATATAAACGCTGTTCATGCCGAAATACTGCGTCTTGATGCTGATAACCGGGGAATAAACCTCGCCCGACAGCGTAAAACGGAGGCCGGTTATGGAAAAGATACCCCCGAGCATGATGATGCTGTAGAGTATTATCGACGAAAGCGGTTTTTTAAGGTGAAATTTAGTCCACCACATCATTTCTTCCCCGCGGCGATGCTTCTTTTTTCAACAATGTAATAAAGGGTCGGTATAAAAAAAAGAGTGATAGCGGTAGCGAAGATAAAACCTCCGGCTATCGTTACGGACAGGATCCTCTGGAATTCCATGCCCTCGCCGGGGAAGAATATCAGCGGTATCAATGCTACGACTGTCGTGCATCCCGTCATCACTATCGGCCTGAACCTGATCCCGCTTCCCTGTATTACAAGCTGCCTGACATCATTTTTTGAACGAGCCTGGCCTAAATTCCTCTCGTAAAAATCTACCATTACAATGGCGTTATCTACCACGATCCCGACCAGGAGTATTATTCCGACAAGTGAAATAGCATTTATCGAAACGCCGAATAGCAGCAGCATGGGCGACAGGCCGATAAAAATCAGGGGTATCGTGACCATTATAAGCAATGATTTCCTTATCGACTCGAACTGGAAAGCTATAATTACAAAGATCACGACTATAGATAGTATGAGAACAAGCGTGAGTGAATCGATCGATTTTTTTATTTCCTGCGTATCCCAGCTGTATCTTAAGGTAGTGCTTTTCGAAATCCCCAGTGCGTTCACCTGGTCCTGGATCCTCTTAAGTCTTGCGCCGGGGCCGGTAAAACGTATCGATACCATTTCCTGCTGGTTATACCTGTTTATTTCAGTTGTTTTTGTTTCATCGGTGATAGTGCAGATCGTCGAAAGAAGGATATTTTCGCCATGAGGAGGTTTCAGCAGGATTTTGTATAGGTTATCCTGGAATGAAAAAACGTCGCCGCCGAGCTTCACGTTTACATCCAGGTCGCCGCTGTCAGGCGTTTCCAGCTTTGTCGCAATTTTTCCATTTATGCATATGCCAGCGATATCGGCCACGCTTTTTGTGCTTAAACCCGAATTGTTAAGGGCCGTCCTGTCGAATTGAAGGCTTACCGTCTCTTCCTCATCTGATGACATGCTTAAATTGGTAATCCCGTTACGTGAAATGATATTGGTGATATATGATGAAACCTTTGTTATATAATCTGCAGGAGTGCCCATAACGTATATTTCATTATCGGAGGGAAAGAGTTTTGAAAAGGCGGTCTGGTTTTCTTCGAAACTGAAATCCGCATTATTGAATATCTTTCCCGTATCAGCTTTGACCCTGCCGATTTCAAGCCCGGCCGAGGCGCCCTTTTTCAGGAAAACTTTAACGCTAGCAATGTTGTTTTTTTTTGCCTTCGAGAAAGAGGACAACGCCGAATAATCCCCGATTATGGAATAATAATAATCGACTTGCGGGTTTTTAGACAGAAGAGTTTCGATCTCCGCAGTATCCTCTTCGGACCTCGAAATCGAATAGTTCGGGGGGAATTTGATATTAATATTGAACGAATTCTGGGAAAGAAGAGGCAATACTTCTTTCTTGTTTGAAAAAAAAGCCCCGATCGAAATAATAATAAGCACGCAGAGAGAAACTATCAAAATACCGGAATGGTCCATAGCCTTGCCTAATAAATTCAGATAAGCGGCTTTATATTTCTCGATCAAGGGAGCAAATACAGGTTTCCGCGATCCTGCGCCGCCTGCCAGGCGGTTTTCAAGGAGCTTATACAGTGCGGGAGTAAGCAGGATGGATGTAAAAAGCGTGCTCAAATGGGAGAATGTGACGACAAGGGACAGCTCCCTGAAAATGCTCGATGCTATTCCTGAAACAAAAACTATCGGCAGGAAAACAGCAATATTCGTAAGTATTGAAGAGATGACGGGTGCAGATACCTCGTTCGCGGCTTTTATAAGCGTTGCGTCATCTTTATTCAATAAAGAATACCTCTTTATGTTTTCAATAATAACTATGTTCGAATCCACCATGGATCCTATCCCTATGGATAAGCCGGTAAGGGAAATCAGGTTGATGCTGATGTTGAAGAGGTACATAAAAAAGATTGTCATAACGATTGTTATCGGTATGGCCAGGCCGACTATTATTGAAGCTGTTATATCTTCAAGGAATAAATAAAGAACAAAAAATGTAAGCGCCACGCCTATAAGGGCGGATGTTACGATATCGTTTATGGATTCTTTAACATACCTGGAATTATCCTGGATAACCCTGTACGACAGGTCCTTCTTCGTTTTTTCAATAATAAACGGAAGTTTTTCGCTGATATTGTCGGAAGTCCTGACAATATTGGCGTCCCCTTCCTTATATATGTTCAATGCGGCTCCAGGTTTGCCGCCGATACGGAAAATTATATTTTTCTCTTTGTCCCCCAGGCGGATATCCGCTATATCCTTGAGATATATGGGAGTCCCCTGATCGTTCCTTCCCACGACGATTTCGTTCAATTGATTGTAATTGTCGATCTTCCCTTCGATATTGACGGTATATGTCGTTTTATCTTCATCTATATCTCCGACGGGATATTCCACGTTATTTTCTTCGATGGCTTTCACGACTTCGTCGATGCTGAGGTTATCGGCGTAAAGCTTGTCAAGGCTGACATCGACCTTGACCTCCCTTTCGTTCCCTCCGACAATTTCGGCAAAGGCTACGCCTTCAATTCGTTCGAAAAGAGGAATTATATTTTTCCTTATATAGCTCCTTTCCCCCCCCTTGATATTGTCATTTAAAATGTCGAGCCCTATCGTCATTACAGGGTCGCTGTTAGGGTCGAAACGAAGCGCTACGGGCCTCGAGGTGCCCTGCGGGAGGATGCTCCTCGCAAAATCCAGTTTTTCCCTTGTTTCCATGAAGGTCATATCGAGATTTATTCCCCAATCGAAGTACAGCGTTATAATGCTTTCACCGTACCTCGATACGGATTTGATATTCCTGAGCCCTGATGTGGTAGATAGTATCTCCTCCATCGGGACCGTCACGAGGTTCCTTATTTCCTGGGGAGTTTTATTTTCAAGGGAAGTTACGATTGTAATGACCGGGTAGTCTATTTTAGGAAAAATGTCCTTGTTTATAAACGGAAGAGCCACGCTGCCGAAAATGATAATTGAAAGAAAAAGAACGAGAGTGCCCTTCGGATGTTTAACGACAGTTTTCGAGAAATTCAATTATCACTCCATCTGGTAATAAATATTTATATCGTTGCTGAGAATATTTTGATAAATGTCCCTGATGCCCCCGGTCCCGCTCTTAATGCTTAAATTGTAAATATTATAGGTATTCGACATTATAGTTACGCATATCGTATCGTTTGGCGCATACTGGGTCAAAAACTTTATTTCGGATATATAAACATAATTGTTTATAGGGCTGTTGAATACAGAAATAGAAATATTTCCGAGCACAGTATAGGGCTGGAGGGAAGAATTGAAATATAAATAAACCTGCAAGGTGTTGGTATTCGAAAGGACATTAATAACCGTCGGCGTCCAGTTTGCGGCCGCCGTCCAAGATGAACTAAGCGGCACAATATTTGTAATGCCTATAAAATAACTTGTCGGACTTAAGATGAAAAGGTATGCCTGGTATGTATTCTGCGATGTATTTCCAAATATATCCATGATACCCGGATTAATGGTGACGGTATAAGGGCTGCCGATATTCCAGGAACCTGAAGGTGAAAAGATAAGCTTGCGGCCATTGCCGTTAGTCTGCCATGTTCCCTGTATCGAAGGACTGAAGCTTACCGGGATATTGTTGAAATTTACCGAAAGGCTTTCGTTAAAAGAAAAATACAGAACGGAAAATTTGTCGATATCATTTATGCCGTTGGTTAACAGCAATGGGGGCGACATACAATTACTGTCAGTATATATGCCGATCAATTGAGGCGGGTTAAAATTCTTTCCGATCGTAAAAAAGATATTGTTTGCAGGCCGTAAAGCGTTGCCGTAAAGGTCAACAATGCTGTTCGTATTGAAGGAAAGGGTATACTGGCCCTGTGGATAGGCCGAAAGGGGCAAAAGTTCAAAAAAGGAGTTGTTAGACAGCGCCTGGATCTTGTAACTCAGGGGAGGAGATATGCTGAACATAGTGGACATTTGCGAAGTATTTATAGGCTTTGAAAATCCTACCGTGATTATTAAATTCGTGGACGGCAGGTTTGCCGCGCCGTTAACGGGATAAGTATATATGATTGCCGGGGGGGTGAATGAACTGCCGATATTGAAGATAGTATTGGTGCCATGCCGGATATCGTTTCCCAGCGTGTCCTTGGCGCCATTAAGAATGACTATCCTGTATTTCCCGTAGCTTATCGGATTTTGAGGGCAATATTTCAAATCGCTGCTTCCGGAGTCCCACTCAAAATATCCGGGTACAGCGGTTTCCTGTAAATTTTCCTCAGATATTTGCTTCAAGATAAAAGCATTCTGAACGGTTCCCTGGTTCATCGCCTTGCTGAAATTTATCTCCACGCAGTTGAAAGAGCCCGGATCGTTTAAAGAAGACTGATCGCCGGGACTGACGGACTGAATGACCGGCTGGCTGAAATCAAAGAACGAGCAGCTGTAAAAGATAAGGAGGCTAATGGTCACTTCTAAAAACCGCCTTTCAAGGCGGTGAGGTAGTGACCATAGGGCGATTTTTATTAAATTAGAATACTTCATGGTAATAACAGAGTTGTTTTTAGAACAGCCCTAATTAGTGCTTGTAATGGTAAAATATATGCACGCATCGGCAGGCAGCGGATTATTGCAGGAATCCTGTATGCCATTTACGCCTCCTTTCAATGTTAATTTATAATAATTGGAAAGACATACCGAGGTTATTGTATACGAGAATTTATTAAAACTTGCCGTCTGGTTTATGCTGAATATATTTCCTATGCTCGCAAGACTGCCGTTTCCGTACAGGAAAGTAATCGATGAATTCGTGTACAGGGATAACAGGCTGATATTTGTGCAGGCGTTAAATGACACATCGATATTAAAAGTATCGGCGCTGTTTATGGAAATTGAATTAATTGTATTTGTTTGAATCGGTATATTTATATTCGCGGCGCCATTCCATTCTTCGGCTTCTATATCGTATATATTTGGAACCAGCGAGAAAGGTCCGCCGGTAAAAAACTGGAATTGATATTGCGACTCTAAATACCTTCCCGAACTGCTCATAGCTCCGGTATTAAGGGTTATTGAATAATTTGTTGAAGGGATAAGAGTATTTAAAAAATTTATCGAAGCATTTGATGGACTGATCCAGGTTATACTATAAGAAGCCGATGGATTGATGTTCAAACTGTTATATACGGAATCCATATTCATCGGTATGTTGAAGGCAAGGATAATAGAAGAAACGGTTTTTTCTATATTATTAACATTATTGACAAGGGCCGGCCCCGGATAATTCGTATATACACCTGTTACATATGGAATTGTCAGGTCAACCCCGGCAAGGAAATAAAACGAATAAGGTTTGGCCATTTTTATCAAATTAGTGCTTTCGGCACTCTGTGAAATATTAATGGTATAATAACACCCGTTACTCAACGGTGCAGAGGGTTTAAAGACCAGTACATTCGAACTGATCTGCATATTTCCCGGTAATGAAGGGCTGGTTGAAAAAGCGCTGATCGTGGAGCCGGGGTCCATCGGCTGGGAAAATTGTACTGAAATGGATGATTGAACATTTACATTCGAAGCGCCGTTTGCCGGAATCGTTGAAATTACCGAAGGATAACCGGACCCGGTCATGAGATTAAAACTGGAATAAAAAGTTTTAGCCAGTGAATTGCCGTCCTTATCCAGGGCTGAACCTGAAATCTGGATAGTATACTGATCGGGATAGCTCAATTGGTCCTGGTTCGGGTTGAATACCAGCGTATTATTGTCATTCCATGAAAAATCACCTCCGACCTGGGAACCGGGAGAAGACAGGTTGTTAAGAGAAAACGCCTGTTGTACGGAATCCCTGTTCATCGGTTTGCTGAAAACCACAGTAATACTGAATGCAGTAGTAGAAACCTGGGAACCATTTCCGGGTGAAACCGATATAATGGCCGGGGTCTGGAAAATGCTGCATCCCTGAAGGAAAAATAAAGGGCAGGTTAATATTGACAAGAGCATTGATAAAACGAATTTTCCCTTCATATAAACCTCTTTTGCAGGATAAAACTTTTAATCTTTAATCTTGATCCGCAATCCGGTTTCCAGGAAATCAAGTCCGGATACGGCTATCAAATCACCTTCGTCCAGATCCTGTATTATTTCTATATAATTTTCCGCTATTTTTGAATAAGGCACCCATTTTTCAACGGCGATGCCCGTGTTTGTCCTGTCCGAGTTCCTCTTGATGATAAATAATTTTATCCTCGTATTGTCTTTATCCGCCATTCCGTCGAGCGGAATGGTAATGGCGTCTTTTATAGGTGAAGTTACAATTTCGGCCCTGACAAACATTCCGGGCATAAGAAGATACCGGTTTCTCGTCAGTCTCTGGTTTTTAATTTTGCAGCGGATATTTGCCGTCCTGGTTTTTACATCGATCATAGGATAAATGGTCTCTATGATGCCGGTAAAAGTCATTTGCGGATATGAATCGACCTTTATGTTTACCGGCTGATTCTGTTTGACTCTGGGTAATTCAGTTTCGGGTACCGGAAGCTCAATATAAACATTTTCAAGGTCTATTACCGTGAAAACAGGCTTGTCTTTTTCAATTTTTTCACCAGGCTCCAGATACCGCATTGCAACAAGGCCGGAAACGGGAGATTTAATAATAGTTTCATTCAGGTTCATTTCGGCGGTTTTCTCCTCCAGGACGGACCTCTCTATCTCAGATTTTGCTATAACAACTTCAGCATTTTCCACCCTGGTATTTATTTTTTTTAATATATCCCGCCTCTGCTGCTTATCGGCTGGAACGGTTTCCCCGGCATTTTTTATATCCTCATCCCTGTAGCCTATTTCTGAAACCTGTATTTCCTTTAATATCGAATCAAGCTGCAGTTTTGCAATATTGTATTCGTTTTCAGCCTGCTTGAACTGCTCCCTTGTCACCCCCTCAACTTCGAGAAGCTCGTTCTTGTTGGAAAGGATCCTCGAGGCGTTTTCAAGCTCAAGCCTTTTTTGCCTTTCCTCTATTTTCAGCCTTTCAAGCGATTCAATATTTTTATCGACAGCCAGCAGCGCATTGGAGTATTTTGCCTGCGAAAGCTCGAAAGAGGCATCCTTGCTCCTCACATCCGCTCCTGCCGATTCGACGCTCAATTTAATGTATTCGTTTTTCAGTACCGCCAGGACCTGTTCTTTTCCTACATAATCCCCGATATCTGCATATACCCTGTCGGCGACTTCTTCAATCTTTGAGCCGACATTGACCTTTTGATAGTACGTGATTGTGCCGTAAGTGCTGACCTGTTCAGTTAACTGTTTTTTCTCTACGGTATAAACCTTTACCTCAGGCATTATAACTGTTTCGTTTGTTCCGCTTTCCTTTGCCGAATTAATATTGGCGATAAAAGGTTTGACGGTGAAAACGGACACAACAATCAATATAAGGAAAATTATTACAAGCCCGAGACCGATCCGCCGTCTGAGGTTTTTCCTTAAAATATCCTTAAGACCGGAAAAAGTGTTAACCAGAAATTCTTTAAAATTGTCAGTTTTCTTTTTCATTATTTGTTTCATTCCAATCCTCGGTTAAAAAACCTTTATACATCGATTTTACAATTGATTCCGATAATCTTCCCCGGATTTTCATCAGTTCTACAAGTAAAGTCGTATAGTCGTAAACGCTTTCCACTCTCTGAACTTTCATCTCGTTCAAACTGTTAATGGCTTTTATATATTCGGAAAGGAGGACTTCACCCACACGAACCTGGCGTTTCATAATATCGACTTTCCCGGTGCCGAGTTCTATCCTTTCATTAAGCATGCTTATTTTTTCCTTCTGGTACTTGAGATCGCTCAAATTTTTTTCAACATTTAATTTAACTTCCCTTTCCTTATCCCTGTACTGGAATGAAAGCTTGTCAAGGGAAAGCGCATCCTGCTTGACTTCCCTGAAGAATCCGGGATCCTGGTATATTGTTGTCGAAACCTGGGGTTCCTGACTTTTCTGGTTGCCTGAAAAAGAGCCCCCGTATGAATTTCCCGCATTTATAACATCGAAGAAAAAAGGGAAACTGAAATTGATGCCGGCTGACCATGAACTCGTATCAGGCTGGAAAATTTGTTCTACCCCCGTGGTATATGATAAATTCAGCGTTATATCGGGGAGGAATAGATTATTTAGAACTGCAGATGCCTTTGCTTTATTGATCGTTATGCTTATTTTTTTCAGATCCGTCGAGCTTTCAATTGCTTCGCCGACAACATTTTCCTCGTTATAGTCTTCCATTGACGGAAGAGTATTCACCTCCAATTTTTCCGCAGTTTCAAATGATTTGTCCGGATCGTAACAGAGCATTTTCATCAAACTCATTTTACCGAAACTCAAATCGTTTTCCATTCCTTTTTCATCTATAGCCGACTGGTTATATTCAATCTGCCACTCCAGCACATCCAGTTTTGTGGCCTCGCCGACCTCATGTTTTTTCTGCGCTATATTAAGCTCTCTTTTCTGTATTTCCATAAGCTGTTTTTGAAGGTTTATCTTTTCTTCCTGTTTTAGGATTGAAAGGTAACCGCTTACCACCTGAAAAATGAAATCTATCCTTTTTTGCTTATTCTCCAGGACGTTGAGGTCTATATCGTTTCTTTCAGAATCAATTTCAGTCGAAAGTTTGCTTCCGTCGTAAACCAGCTGGGAAACCGACAAACTTAATGATTTCTGCCTGTAATCCGGCGAATCTATATTTACCTGGTCTGTCTGGCAGTATGACAATGATAACTGAGGATAAAACTTCCTGTACTGCTCATTCAATGCCATAATTCGAAGAGACACATCCTCGTTAAGATAATATAACTCGCGGTTATTTTTTAATCCAAGGTTTACACAGTCCTGAAGGTTTAACCGGTCGGAAACAGCAAAAACCGGCATAAAAAATAAAAATAAAAGGGATTTTAATAAAAAGATTTTGAAATTCCTGCCTAAGATCATGAATTTACCTTATCAGAGCGATTTCACCTGTTTTACTATGTTGTCTATCTCCCCGATTAGGGTAGATTTATCGAGTATCAGGTCCTTGCTTTTAGATGAAACTATGAATTGAGCAACCTGAGATGTTTTGTCGTCAAAAGTAAAAAACATGGAAAGCGTCTGCCTGTTATTAATAATATCATTTTCTTCGATATATACCTTTATTTCTATCGAAAGATCCCCGCCGTCCAGGGGCAGGATGCCGTTATTCTCCATTACAGCGTTAAAAACCTGGCATACCGTATTCGATACGACTTCGCTGTCAAGGAAAAGGGCCTCTGAATTATATATCCTTATATCCTTTATCGAGTAGGATTTCAGATTGCTTTTTTTATCCCCGGGTCTTATATATGAATATCTGTAAGTTTCGTTAAACAATCCGCAGGAGCAAAGCATGAATAACAGGAAAGATACTGCCGTTAAGCATAAAATCTTAGTTTTCATTTCGATTTTTTAACCGCGTCAAGCTTATTCTGAATGTTAGTACGTAGATTGGAAGGTATGTAAGTGCTCTTCAGTATATCTTCATAAAGCATGGAGGCTTTATCTTTCGCGCCAAGGTCCATATATAAGGAAGCCAGTTCGCTTTTCATTTCAGGATAGATATCTTCATATGATATGGCGTAATTGAGATGATAAACGGCTTTTTCATATTGTCCTATCATCCTGTAATACTTACCCAATTCGTAATGAGTAAGAGGGCTTGAAAGGTCCAGTTCCAGAGCTTTATTCAGATATGTAAACGAAAGATTCAGGTTTGTGTTGGCAATCGCAATTTTTGAAAGCCAGATGTATGAATCGACATTAGGAGACTTATTTATGGATTCTTTGAAATATTTCTCGGAGTCCTGCAGCCTGTTCATGAAAAAGTAAGATTTACCCAGCATAATATATGCAGGAGTATAATCCGGGTATTTCTGGACTATTTCCTGGAATCCCTTTTCCGACTGGCCGAAATCTTTTCTAAGATAATAGATGATGGCTTTATTAAACAAAAAAGTCTCTTTTTTATTTTCTTCTGGCGTATATGTCTGTGTCCCGCAGGCGAAAAAAAATCCGGCAACCGCAAATATTGCCAATCTTTTTATTTTCATTTATAACTCCCGGTAAATTTACCCATTATCAGGGGTAAAAAAATCGAACCCGGTTTATTTTACAAGATTTAAATTCAAAATACAAATTTTTTTCTTATGATTCGCAAAATTTTTAGCAGAATTTTTTATTAAAAAACATTTATTATCTGATAACATATATCTTCACACAGATATTGTCTTCGGACATTCAAAAATTTTTTGACATGATATTTTTCTCTGATTACAATTTTTCATGAATGAAGATGCATTCTAGAGTGGCAAAATTGAAGAACCGTTTAGGAAATCTCAATTTAAATTTCTCCGATATTTAGTTAAAAGTTAACATTTTTTACATAAAAAGGAGGAAACAATGTTTAACCTTATAAGGTGCCGGATTTTTATTCTTCTCGGTTTTCTAATAATATCTTCATGCAGTTCGAGCCCCGGTTCGAACTCAAGTTCAAGCGGAAGCAGCAGTTCATCCGGTTCACAAGGACAAGGCAACGGTATTATCTATGTGTCGGCAGAAGGTAGCGACGCTAATTCAGGCCTAGAAGCTACTTCTCCGCTTCTTAGCATACGGGTCGCAATACAAAAAACAATAGCCGCCGGTTACACAAATATCTATGTCCAGTCCGGTGTTTACTCTAACGGCAACGGTTTAAACACCTCCGGTAACGGTTTCTCGGTTTCGAATTATAACAATTTATTAATCAAGGGCGGCTGGAATAGTTCTTTTACTGTCCGGTCGGGTTACAGCGAACTGGACGGACATGGGGTTCTTAATCATATTATTTATGCACTCTGCCTAAACAACCTGATCATTGACGGTTTCGTAATCAGGGGCGGAAACGCTGTCGGGTCGTCCGACAATGGAAACGGAGGCGGTTTCTTGTTTAATAATACAACAAATTGCTTGGTCACGAACTCGGTAATCAGCAACAATACCGGAACCTGGGATGCCGGATTTTGTATTGGTTCAAGTTGTCAGGATAGGATATTGGGCTGCACATTTTCCGGAAACCATTGTACTACACAATATGGACAGGGGGGCGGTTCCTTTTATCTGGGATCAGGCAATATCGTGGATTCGGTTTTCTCCAATAATACCGGAACTTGTATTATGGATATATATATCAGACAGTAACTGCTTAACCTTTTGCTCGGTTTTCGGCAACACAGGAATGGGCATCAATATTGAGAATTCAACCAATATCGTCATAAATGGATGTTTTTAGTATAATAAAAGTACCCCAAAAGAGCAAAGGAACATACTCAGAAAAAGCGTGAAAAATACCCATAAAAAGCGTGGGTAAATTCAGGCGAAATGTTATCCTGTTTTTGAAGAAAAACAGGGAGGAGGAAATGTTGAGTATGCGGCAAATTGAAACGATCAAAGAACTACAGGACCTGGGGTACGGACCAGTTGATATTTCCGAGAAAGTGAGCGTTAACCGTAAGACAGTGGCCAAATATATGGGTTTTGAAAATTATTCAGACGAGAAAACAATGAAAAAAGAAATACCTTCCAAATTAGATCGATGGAAAGAAGTAATCGAATCCTGGCTGGAAGAAGACCGAAAAATGCGATATAAACAAAGGCATACCGCCCAGCGTATACATAACAGGCTTTCAGCAGAATATCCAGGATATGACGGTTCTTACACACTGGTTCAGAGGTATGTAAAAAAGAGAAAAGCTGCAATACGGAAGGATGCAGGATATTTAGAGCTGGTCTGGTATCCAGGAGAAGCCCAGGCGGATTTTGGCGAGGCTGATTTCCTGGAACAAGGGATAGTACGAACTTTTAAATATTTATGCCTTTCTTTCCCATATAGCAATGGCGCATATTACCAGTTATTCGGGGGAGAAACAGCGGAATGTGTAGCACAAGGCTTAAAAGACATATTTGAGAGGATTGGAAGAGTACCGCTGCGGATCGTCTTTGATAACGCAAGCGGAGTGGGCAGAAAGATCGGCGACCAGGTTCGTTTTTCCGAATTGTTTATGAGGTTCAAATGTCATTACGGATTTCTGGTTACATTTTGTAATCCATATTCAGGAAACGAAAAAGGGAATGTTGAAAACAAGGTTGGTTATATCAGGCGGAATTACTTTGTACCCGTACCCTCCTTTGATGATATTGAAATATACAATAACCAATTGCTTTTTCAATCTGAGGGGGACTGGCAGAGGGAACATTACAAAAAAGGGGCCTCTATAGCCAGCCTCTTTGAGGAAGACAAGGACAGGATGTTGTATTTGCCTAATAAAGCCTTTGTAGTGGAGCGTTTTGAGAAGTTTAAAGCCGACGGATATGGAAAATTCTGTATTGATGGGAAACATTACTATTCGAGCAGGCCTGAATGGGCGTATCGGGATCTTGTAATTGGAATCGGCGCGCATCAGGTTTTTGTATATGATTCGGAAGGTAAAAGGGCCTGTGTTCATGCAAGGGCCTTTGGAGAAAAGAGGACAGACCAGACCGATTATTCCACGACTATAGAAAAACTGATCAAGAATACAAATGCGTGGGCTAACAGCGGATTGAGACAAGTAATGCCCGAAGACATCCGTGAAAAAATGGATAAACTTCAGAAAGATGAGTTAAAAGAAGCCTTAAGAGCGCTCAATGGAGGAACAAAGGAATATGGATTTGACACAGCCCTGTTGTCAATGAAAGAAGCGATATCCCGAGGGAATGTTAACCTATTTGATTTAAAGGCAATATGCGCAAGGATAGCCTTAGACGGTTTGAATGCTATTCCCGAAAAGGGACCTGACCTGCTGACTTATGACCGAGAACTTCTCGGATCCGGAGGCGATAGATGAAGCGCCAGAGACGTAACAGGTCGGAGACCCGCAGGGAGATTTCAAATTATTGTAAAAGGGTCGCTTTCAGCCAGAAAGCGGTAGAATTATGCGAGACAAAAGCTAACGCATTACAGGAACATTTTCTTCATTATGTGTTGAAAAGCGAACTGGAAAACCGTGAGGCGGTAAGGCAAAAAAGACTATTAAGGGAAGCCTCTTTTCCTGTATACAAGACCCTGGAAGGATATGAATTAACCAACCAGAAGCTGCCTTCAAATTTAACGATGGCGGATTTGAAAGAAGGAAATTTTATCAATGGCATAAAGAATATCATAATGTATGGGCCAGTAGGAACGGGTAAAACTCATCTGGCAATTGCCTTAGGCGTTTATGCTTGTGAAAAGGGCATCCCAGTTAGATTTTTTACCGCCTCAGAGCTGGTTGTCAGGCTGTCCGAAGCTTTTAAAAATGGGAGTCTGGAAAAACTACTTAAGAATATACTAAGAGCCGAACTCTTGATCATAGATGAATGGGGTTATGTTCCCATAGATAAGCAGGGCGCTCAATTGTTATTCAGGATTATATCGGATAGTTATGAGAGGAGGAGCCTGATTATTACGACAAACCTGGAGTTTTCAAAATGGGGAGCCTTATTTACCGATGATCAGATGGCGGCAGCTATGATTGACAGGTTGATACATCATGGCCATTTGATAATATTTGAAGGGGAAAGTTACCGAATGAAACATGCCTTGATGAGGCAAAAAAACTAATAATTTTACCCATCACCCCATGGGTAATTTCACGCGCTTTTTTTGGGTATTTTAACTTGACGAAATACACATAAATGGAGTTAGTACCAGCAATAATATCAACTGCGGCGTTTATATTTACCAGGTTTTTAATGTTAACCTTATTAATTCCACTATTCTGGGAAACTCACCGGACATCTATATCGATTGTTCGGCTGCAAATACGGTCGTCTCTAATAATATGATCACAGACATTACTTCGCAAGGGATTTATATTTATAATCCGGGGGTCCAAACCTCAAGTCTAAATATATCCGGGAACACCTTCGGAAGTCTTGCAAAGCTTACCTTGCCTACAAGCTCGGTAATATATTTCCCCTTTAACGGCTGGACATATTTAACGATAACGAACAATTTATTTCTGACTAACAATCTAAACTTTCTATTTTTGAATTTCAACAACACAATTTCAAATATCACCGATTTTAATAATCTTAACGGAGGTACCTGGAAAATCAGCGGGAATACCGCCGAATAATCAAATAAAATGAATTTAAATGTCTCTGAATAAGTGAACATTATTAAATATTTTAAAATATTTAGCATGTGATACAGCATTCATCAAAATGTTATTGAAACCAAAATAATATTACTGCTTTCTTTTTTACCTTCTTTTTTCTTTATAAATTACTATGCTGTCTTATATTCTTTTGCAATTTTTTCTATGACACCTTGGTTGAACCCGCAAGAAACTGTTTTTCCGTATCTTATCACTGGCATTTTCATCAATAACGGGTGTTCCAGAAGCATTTCATAGATTTCAAAAGATATATATGCTAAATTTAGTCTTGTAAATTCCCTGGATTCTCTATCAATAAGATGTTCAATTGGTATAACAGAACAAACAGAATCAAGTTCACCTTTCGATATTCCTTTTTCTGCAAGATCGATGAACTGATATTTTAATCCGCGATCTTTAAAATAACGTTCAACTTTCTGTGTGTCTCTGCTCTTTCTGGAACCGAAAATCTGAATTACAGCCATTTAAGCACCTTTAATCGATATTCCCGACCAATCAATTTGACATATTTTAATGTATATCATCCAATACAGATTATGTCCTTTATTCTATCTTCGTTTGGCACTTTTATCAAAATTTAATTTGTCCGGCAGGCTGGAATGAAGGTTGGAAAATAAAAGGGTTGAAAATAAAAAAAGAGATTGAAAATCAGCTTCTAATATTTTAATCATCATATATTTCATGATTAGGATCATGCCAGATAACTATGAACACATTGCCTACAACACAACCAAAAAAACGGAATTTCCCTGTCAAACGAAATCTGAAAATGCATTCAAAATCATCCATATTTAATTCAACAAGTCTATCGTGAGCTTCCCTGATAATTTTATCTAATGGATAAAATATATGCTTTTTTGGTCTTTTATTAGAAGGTCCAGTCGTTTCTTCAAGAGCTTCACCCCAACTTTTGTTATTATGATAATTCCTATAAAATTCTTCAATTTTTGTTTTATATTCTATTTCTTCTTCCCAATTTCGTGACATTCCCCAGGACCAGGTTCCTTCACAATCTTTTTTATCATAAGAAAATATGATGCGCTGATTATATACAGGACTGCAATTTAAATTTGCTTCCAGCATTTGATTAGATATTCTTTTCTCCAAATTAATCTCTTGATTTACTATTTCATTCTTTTTATTTTTAAGATAAGCTTTAACCGATAGGGATTTATTAATTCGAATTGGTGATTTTATCAAAATCTGCTTTTTCATTCATTTCGGATCTGTTTCGAATATTGAGAAGAATAGTATTCAACAATAGAATCCAGTGTTATTTCTTTATCTCCCCTTTCTCCAAAAGAAAGGCCTATTCTGGCATTTTTCCAGGGGTTTTCATCGTGAATTATTTCACTTAATTCCTGACCGGTATATCTATTATAGCTATCAATCACCACAAGACCTTTGCATAAGCGTTTAAATTCATGCCATTTTCCCTTGTCATAAAAATTTTAAACCGGAATTTTTAAATTCTACACAAAACAACCGGAATAATAGGTAATTATTACCTTTTCCAGTACCTTTTTCAGTTTTATTCCGCTGAAAAAGGGATTTTGGGCGCAGTTCACCCTATACAACTAATAAATTAACTGCCTTTTTCAAATTAAAAGCCATGGCCTTTAGATAAAACTCCATCAGGCCTTTTTTCAAGCTGAGGTACCTCATTCTATTAAAGCCATATAACCGCTTCAGTGTTCCAAATGTCCTCTCAACCTTATATCGAACCTGACTTATCTTTTTGTTCCATATTTTTTCTTTTTCATTCAGCGGATGATTTCTTACTCCTTTCTTCATAATCCCGTTTACCAGTTTTCTATGCCTGATTATTTTCCTGTTTTCACGGCTGGCGTATCCTTTGTCTGCATGCACTTTAGTACCAGGCCTTATCTTGCTTTCCTGGATAACAGCCTCCATATTTTTCATGTCTGTTTCATTAGCGGGAGTAACAACACCCCCAAGTACAAAGCCATCCTTGGAATCGACCATTACATGAGCCTTATACCCGTAAACCGCTTTGCCTCCTTTCGAAATCCATTTTGCATCGGAATCATCTGAATATTCTATATTCACATCGGGTTCCGTTTCTTCCTCCTTGCGATCTTCCGGAGCCGTTTCAACAGTCTTCCTCGGCCTTCTTGCCGATTCTATCACAGTGGCATCGATTATGACCCCTTTCTTTACAATAAGTTCCCTTTTATCAAGCTGGCGGTTAATTTCCCTGAAAAGCTTCTCGTATAACCCGGTTTTCATCAACTCATTTCTGAAACGGCATATCGTGCTGTGATCCGGAATATCATCGCTTGATGAAAAACCGGTAAATCTCTGGAAAGATAATCTGTCGAGAAGCGCCTCCTCCGTCATCGGATCGGACAGGTCATACCATGTTTGAAGCAGTAAAACCTTGAACATTTTGAGAGGGGGATAAGATGGGTTTCCTGTCGCATCAGATGTCCTCTTATAGTTCCTGAATATGATATTATTTATGCTGACCCAATCCATCATCTCATTAACTTCGTCGAGAAAATTATCGGTCCTGGTTTTTCTTTTCCTTTGCAGTTCATAATCGGCAAAACTCATTTCAATCTTTTTCGTAGGCATATTCCCCTCCAACTCTAAGATCAGGCTACAATTAGATTAAAGGAGAACCGCTTTATTTTCAATATTTTCATGAATGATTTATACTATCACCGTGCAAAGGTCTTACCACATTTATTGTTTCCATTTCCTGTTCAGATAAACAAGTATCATCCCCACAAGTTAAATTGGAATGGCAAATATCAAAATGTCCTTTATGAAAATCATATAAATCTTTACAAACAGGGCCATTAGCCCATGCAAAAATCTTATTATTAAATAAAGGTTTGTCATCCCAAATTAATGACCAGACTTGAGAATAATAAACTAACTTTTGAAGCTTAAAAGTTGATATTGCATTGGTTTTTTGTAAAATATATTTTGCGACATCAAATACAGATGCCATATTTATCTCCCCTGAATTTCAAACAGAATCATTAATTTTACCATACTATTATAAGCAGTACAAACATTTTATCTTTAAATTTGATTCGTTCAACAGGGTCTTTCCACCAGGTTAACGGTAGGCAAAGCAGAGGGGGGAAGAAAATTATCTTTTCTTTATAATTTCACCAGGCCATTTTTCTTTAACCTTATCTTCGCCTTTGAAATAATCAACTCTGTCAATTGTTTCATAAATTTCTTGCGCCTCAATATTAACCTTGCCCGAATCCGGATATTCACAAACATCCATATCAACCTTTGTTCCAAGATCAAGGTAAATGCAAGGGTTATCTGAATTATTATATAATTGATGGGCTCCGGTTGGTCCGATTTCCATAAAAACAATATCGCTCTCTTTCAATTCTTTGAAACCATCAGGTGTTCTTAATATTGCTTGCCCGGAAAGGATCACAAACATTTCTTCTGCATTCCTATGGAAATGATATGGATATGAAAATTTTCCAGGATCGAGTGATCTGATTTCAAAATTCAGGCGCTTTGAATCAATATTTTTTGATAACCCCTTGGTAGTGTGCCAGATAAATTCAAGGATAGATGCTTGATGTATTTCAAACTTCTCTTTTTTATGATTAAATATTTCTGGCATGTATTACCTCCGCAACGATAATTTTATTCTTTATTCTAATCACGTTCCACAGATATCAAAATTCAAGGAGAATGGCAAAGCTGGAATAAAGAAGGCAATTATTGGCGAATACTTAGCTTTTTTACAGAAAAGAAATATTCGGAGAGAGAGGGATAAAACAATAAGAACTCAATTTTCCTATTTCTTTGAATGAGAATCAATTAAGATTGCCTCATTTCCCAAAAAGTAAAAATTTAGTGTACCCAAATTGGTACCAATTTATACCCACTCTATTTTATCTTATACGGTAATACTTTGCAACAAAAATAAATAATAATTAGGGATAATAAAAAAGTACTTTAACAAGTATCCGGCATGAATAGTGACCTAGGATCTGCACTTTTAGCAACCAATCTTGATATCCTAAGAAAAATATTCCTTCTACATCAAACTAAATATCATTAAGAATTGATTCTTATTATTTAAGTTCAACTTATATGGCAGTTAATAAAAATGATAAGAAGGAACATATGACTAAAGGATACGATAAGGTTACTTATTATCCTAAAAGACAGTTGCTGCTAATTTAGATGTAAAATCTGATATTATTTTGTAATACAGATTGAAAGTTCCTGATCATCTTTAACATTTTCATCAAAAATACATTTCCATCCGAAATTATTAACAAGGTCCTTTAAATCCCTTGTTTTCAAGTCAAGAATTACACAGAGCACATTGCTATCTTCATTCTTAAAAACCGATTGGATATTGAAACGATTGTCCTGAAAGTAGCTGTAATCTCTCATCAACAAATTGATTTCATAATCCTGCATCCCCATTGCCCGACTCCCAACTACATATTCCCCCGTCAATATTTTAACAAATTAAAGAAATTAATTCAAAATTTAACTTTTTTAGAAAGAGGATATTGACTCTGCTCTAGAACCATGTACAAGTTTTTCCAAGGCATGGATAGAAAAGAAATGTATTTATAATATGGTTATGCAATTATGCAATTGCACGAAGTGAATAGTATTTGGGGCTAGCTGGAGTCGAACGAGTTTAACAATCCCCGTGTGTTAGGATAGTTGTCGCCTAAAATATTAGGGGATAAAAAATGAATAGTCAAATTCATTCAGAAGAATTCAGGAAAGCTGCGGTTCAAAAGATGTGTATTCCTGGCGGAAAGACCGTGATTGAATTGAGCAAGGAAATAGGAGTGAGTGATCAGACCCTTTACAATTGGAGGAAAATGATCCAGAATAATGTATCTAGAGGATACCAGGAGAGAAGCCCGAGAGGCTGGAAACTATCTGATAAATATCAGGCGGTATTAGACACTGCAAGCCAATCGGGAGAAGAGTTGGGCCAGTGGCTAAGGAAAAACGGACTTCAGACAACGCATATCGAACTCTGGAAACAGGAGTGTAAATCAGTGTTATCTAATAACTCATATAGAGAAGAAAACAAGGGTTTGAAAGCAAAAATCATAGAATTAGAAAAGGAAATTAACCGTAAGGATAAAACTATAGCCGAGGTTACTTCTCTGCTGGTGCTTAAAAAAAAACTGAACAAGCTATTCGGCAAAGAGGAAGATTAACTCCCATGGATATACGGATAGATATCTGCGCCTTGATTAATGAGGCTGTAACAGCAGGTGCAAGCAGGGATAAGGCTTGTGAAGAATCAGGTTATGACATCAGGACCATACAGCGCTGGGATAAAAATCTTGAGGGAGACAGAAGAAAATTGAGAAATGTAATGCCTTCTAATGCCCTGTCGGCCGAAGAAAGGGAGGAGATCATCTCCTGCTGCTGCAGCGAGAGATTTAGAGATATGACGCCGAATGAAATAGTGCCGTTATTGGCCGAGGAAGGGGTCTATAAAGGATCAGAATCTACTTTTTATCGTGTATTGAAAGATAATAATATGCTTCATCATAGATATGAAACAAAGCCCAAAATGGCAAGGAAAACGCCAAGAGAACTGGAAGCGACAGGGCCTAATCAGGTATGGAGCTGGGATATTACTTATATATCCAGTCTTATCAAGGGCCAGTATTTCTATCTCTATCTGTTTGAGGATGTCTGGAGCCGTAAGATAGTCGGCTGGAAAATGCAGGAGGAGGAAAGCTCTGAACATGCCGCAAGGATGATGGCAGAAATCGGAGAAACCATTGATTTGAAAGGCTTGTATTTACATTCTGACAATGGTTCTCCTATGAAAGGAGCAACGATGTTATCGACCTTGCAGAGGCTACAGGTTATGCCTTCATTTTCAAGGCCGAGCGTAAGTAACGATAATCCTTACTCAGAATCATTGTTTAAGACATTGAAATATAATGTGAAATACCCTGGCCATTTTGAGACAATGGAAGAGGCAGAAATATGGATGCAAAATTTTGTAGATTGGTATAACAATAAGCATCTTCATTCAGGTATTGGATATGTAACGCCTGCACAGAGGCATGACGGTAAAGATAAAGCTATCCTACAGACAAGAGAAAACACTTATGAGGCTGCAAAAAGTAAGCACCCTGAAAGATGGTCAGGAGAATGTAAAAAATGGGAACGTGTAGAATCTGTATTTTTAAATCCGAGTAAGACTAACAAGGAATCGTTGATTGCTGCGTAAAATAAAAGCGACAACTCCCTTGACAAAAACCGTATGCAAAAGCAGTTGGTATTATATTTGTAGATGATGAGCAGTGTGAGCATTTTATTGATCATCTCGTTGCTTTGTCGATATTAGGCCGAGAAACGGGAACTAACAATTTTGACTATGATTACACATTAGAAAACAATAAAAAGTATAAGGCGTTAGCAAAGAAGTTGGGTAGTGATCGATATCAAATTCATGCTGCATTAGTCCCAGCTCTAGGTTGTATTAAGTTAAAAGATCAGTGAGAAAATAAAAGGGCAACATTCAGTTCTATTTTATGATTAGTACTATTGACCTAATAGCTTATTAAATTAATAGGAGGGTTGGGTCACTAAAATTAACGGGAGGATGATTATTTTTGACGACCCAGGGTCACTACGTGTACCGGATTGCATAAAGATATAATAGATAAAAGGCCCCGTGTGTTAGGATAGTTGTCGCCTAAAATATTAGGAGACAAAAAATGAAAAGTCAATTTCATTCAGAAGAATTCAGGAGAACTATCGTTCAAAAGATGTGTATTCCCGGCGGGAAAACAGTAACAGAATTAAGTCAGGAAATAGGAGTGAGTGATCAGACCCTTTACAATTGGAGGAAAATGATCCAGAATAATGTATCCAGAGGATACCAGGAGAGAAGTCCGAGAGGTTGGAAACTATCTGAAAAGTATCAGGCGGTGATAGATTCAGCCAATCAATCGGGAGAAGAGTTGGGACAGTGGCTAAGGAAAAACGGACTTCAGACAACGCATATCGAGCTCTGGAAACAGGAGTGTAAATCAGTGTTATCTAATAATGAAGCCAGGGATGAAATCAAGCAATTGAAAATAAAAATAGCCGAGTTAGAAAAGGAAATTAATCGTAAGGATAAAACTATAGCCGAGGTTACTTCTCTGCTGGTGCTTAAAAAAAAACTGAACAAGCTATTCGGCAAAGAGGAAGATTAACTCCCATGGATATAAGGATAAATATCTGTGATTTGATAAATGAGGCAGTTATGACAGGGGCAAGCAGGGATAAGGCTTGTGAAGAATCAGGTTATGACATCAGGACCATTCAGCGCTGGGATAAAAATCTTGAAGGAGATAGGAGAAAAATACGGGAATATAAACCCAGGAATGCCCTGTCAGCAGAAGAAAGAGAGGAAATCATCTCCTGTTGCTGCTCTGAGAGGTTCATAGATATGACCCCGAATGAAATAGTACCATTACTGGCCGAGGAAGGGGTCTATAAAGGATCAGAATCGACTTTTTATCGTGTCTTGAAGGAAAAAAATATGCTTCACCATAGATATGAAACGAAGCCGAAAACGGCGAGAAAAACCCCAAGAGAGTTGGAAGCGACAGGGCCCAACCAGGTATGGAGCTGGGATATTACCTATATATCCAGTCATATCAAGGGTAAGTACTTCTATCTCTATCTGTTTGAGGATGTCTGGAGCCGTAAGATAGTCGGCTGGAAAATGCACGAGGAGGAAAGCTCCGATCATGCCGCCAGGATTATGGCCGAGATCGGAGAAACAATTGATTTAAAGGGCTTGTATCTACATTCAGATAACGGTTCTCCTATGAAAGGAGCAACGATGTTATCGACCTTGCAGAGGCTACAGGTTATGCCATCGTTTTCAAGGCCGAGCGTAAGTAACGATAACCCTTACTCAGAATCATTGTTTAAGACTTTAAAGTATAATGTAAAATACCCTGGCCGTTTCGAGACAATAGAAGCGGCGGAAATATGGATGCAGAATTTCGTAGACTGGTATAACAATAAGCATCTTCATTCAGGGATTGGATATGTGACCCCTGCACAGAGACATGACGGTAAAGATAAGGCAATACTCCTGATGAGAGCGAAAACTTATGATGCGGCAAAAAGCAGGCATCCTGAAAGATGGTCAGGAGAATCTAAAAAATGGGAAAGGATAGAATCGGTATTTTTAAACCCGAGTAAGACTAACAAGGAATCGTTGATTGCGGCGTAAAATAAAAGCGACAACTCCCTTGACAAAAACCGCAATTTAGACCACAATCGATTATCCAGCCAAGATATAAAGTCTAAAACCAAAAGTGTTATATTCTCAAAAAACGGCTACAATTTGGCTACACCCTTAAAGGTAAAAATATAGTAACTCTATAGAATATTTTTGTCAAAATTTGTATTGAAACGAATGCCAGCAAAATACAATTTAGATATATCGATTTAATTGTTCTATTTTAATTGACAGCCCTTTTAAAAGTAAATATAATTGGACCGTTATATTATTATAAAAATTTATTTATCAATCGCTCTTCTCTATTAATAAATTCCGCCATAATTAATACCTCCATTAAATCAATAACGCATTCTTGTTATATGATATTATAAAGTGTATGATAAGATTTCATAAGGAGGAAAACTATGTTGAACATTATTAAAACAGCTTATCCTGCAATCCTGCTTATTCTGCTGCTTGCGTCTTGCAACTCCGGCCCGAGTTCATCGGGATCATCAAGTTCCAGTTCGGGGGGCGTCAATTCCAGCAGTTCCAGCTCAGGCTCCGGTATTTTCATCTTTGCTAATATATTCACAGTAGCCAGCGGAACCGCAGTTAATGAATCTGTCCAGGTTCAGGATTCCGGTAATAATCAAATTTCAACCGCGACTGTAATCCTGAATGGAAGCCCCATGACCTGGAATGGAGGCCAGAGTTCGTATATCGGCAATGTCACTATCGGGGCCGGCGCCAGTGTAACTGTTACTGTCACCTATAACAGCATTACCTATACGGCGACAGGGACCCAATACACCGCCCCTGTTATCACAGCCCCGGCAAATGTCCCCGATTGGAATTCCTCCCTCCCTAATACCGTAACCTGGTCTGCCGGTTCCCCGGCTACCGGCATAGAATATTTTATAGGGATCTTTACAAATCTTTCGCCCTCGAACAGCCCATATTATTCTATTATTATACCTTCTGGTACCTTAACGACTAATTTACCCCCCAGCATATGGGCTTCTGCAACCGGCTTGTCTTCCGGTGCGCCTATTGATATTTTTGTCGGAATTGTAACCACCGGCTTTGGCAACTCAGGTCTGTCGACGGGTGGAATATCATTCAGCCCGAGCCCGCTGTCAGGCTCAGGTATGTGGCTTGGTTCTTTTTCTTTGACTAATGTAACATTGAATTAATAAAAATTGCCATATTTCATACCGTATAAACAGCAGGCGCCTGTATGGCGCCTGTTTTCAATAATCATTAAAAGCTCGCCAATCATTAAGAAATATCCTCAAAGCACAGATGATTTTCCCTCCGTATCGGATAACAATCCATTCATAACTTTTTGTTTTTTGACAATAATCGGTCGTCATAATATTCCCTTCTGTTCGATATGCCTATAATATTACAAAATAGACTTCAAGTCCACTCCACCTGGAATTTTCACCCTTAATCTTTAAATTTAATTCAGTGACAGTTCCTTTATAAATTGTTGTACACATATTCCTATTTCCTGGATTAGTTCTTTTAAAGTTTTCCATCCTAATAAACAGGTCTTTTGAACAAATATTAATACGATTCCAGAGCAACTGAAAGCGCAGGAATTGCCGCCATACATCCCATAAATCAATATTTATACGGCTGATATCCGGCTTAAGACCGATTTTCTTATCAAGTGCAAGTCTAAACCCGGTGCAGAAAATCCAGTACAACTTAAGGGTTATCAAATGAGTAATTGTTTCAGGTCTCAAGGAAGGTAGGTCGGATAAAGCATTTTTCACGGCTTTCTCGGCAATTTCCGGTGCTTTTTCTATATAAATTGAATTTCTATACAAGGTTGAGGGTCCTTCTTCCAGTATCTTACCGGAAGGTATGAAATGGGGGAAATCAGGAACATTTTTCAAGTCATTGATAGCACTGTGTCTTTTTTCAATCCCAGAATGCTTATATAAACTTTTTGTGAATTTCTGCAGCCTCTCATCATCAGGCAGCGAATTACTGACGAGCTTGTATAATTCATCCTGACTTAGAAAATTATCAGGAACTGCCATACCTATCGAATGAATAAATGCCTTGGTTTTCATATCTTTTTATCTCCTTGGATGGACATATCAGTGTTGATTGATCCAATAAAATATCTTCATGTAGAAACTCATCTTATTCTACTTATGATCAATGGTTTTATCAAAATTGAAACCTGACATGCAAGATTATTTTTGACTACTTCAAAAGTCTTTCAACTTCAGAAGATAATTTAGCTGAACATCCGATAACTGCTCAAATCTAACACCAATTATATTTCCATTTACATTCATCACTACCGATGGGAAGATCTGCTTATCTAATTTAATATTAACTTTATCATCCTTATAAAGCAGACCCTTTACCCTCATTTTTAATCCTGTAGATGATATATCTAAAATTTCACAAGCGGCTTGTATTCCCTTCAACTCATAAACTGCTTCCATGCATACCGGTTTTCTTTCAGATTTTTTTCTCTCTTCAAAGTAATCGCTTGACATAATACACCTCTCCAGGTTTTTCTGATTTCCCTTCACTTATTATAATGAAGTTAAACTTCGGATTTTAAAAATTCCGGCATAAGGCAAATATTTTATTAAAAAGCAGGCAAAGATAGAAGGTTATCTGTATATTCATCATCTGGGGTTTTCGTCCTTAAATATGGAGGCTGTACATCAACTACAAATACTTCAACACTGCCCTTTTCATCTTTTACAAAAACTGTTTCCGGATTGGCATTGATAAATCCTACTATTTGAGCTTTTGATGAAAATCCCGTTTTTTTATTTTCCGTATCGATCCATTTATAACATTTAATATACTCATGTTCATGACGATTTTCTTCAAATTGAATCCCGATAATTTGAATGTGAAACATAATAGCCTCCTTGGTTCTTCATTAAAATTGATTGGCGGCATATATGCTAATAAATTTTCCTGCTACTTTTTTAGAGGTGAAATCTGATTATTAAGATATGATTTAAGAATCTCAAAAGCCTTATCATATTTAACTTGCCATTGTTTATCAGTCAATTTTTTAGGATTATTTTCATGTTCCACAATCCAGTATTTAATAAGATCATTCATTTCATAATCGCTTAATTTTTCTTCTTTTTTTAATCTTATTATTTGTTGGTAATTTAAAAACATTGCCAGGTCATTGATACAACCCCATACATCATTTTTCATGTTTTGGGAATTTATTTCAATTAAAATTACTACTATTAAAGTAGCAAACCCAACGATTAACATCAAAAAAACAAACAAAGATTCGTAGCTTGCACAGAATTCCAACATAAATCATCTCCCTAATAAATAAATTTTATTAATAATTACCAACCCGCTTCTATAGGTTGCTTGTAAAGTACATAGTTCCATAAATATTATTTAATCATTGTTGTTCATTTGATTCAGACTCTTTATCCTGCTCCAGGGAATTTTCCTTTTTTCCTGAATTTTCAGCGGTTCCGGTACCTTCCTGCGTTGCTTTAGTCTCTTCTTCTATACTGGATATTTTTCTAAAAACATAGTGGGAAACGGTCTCTTTTATTTCTGTTGACATGTCCTTAAACCGAAACGCACAAGTATTTTTCTGGCAGGCAACAACCTCACCGTCTATGAATATATCCTTTTCATCTAAAATAAATTGCATATTTTTTATTTCAGAGCCAACAGTCACTGAATCGGGAGGAAATGACCCGACAAGTTCGACAGCTATACCGCCGAAGCTGATATCTTTAATTTGACCGATAATGAGCTGCGAATTCACAGGAGAGCGGAATTTAATGCCTATCCCGTCATTAGGATCGATTTTAACCCGTATATATTTTCTTTCGGGTGGAATACCGCGGAGCTTTTGATAAACATCCATAATATATCTGTAAACGAATTCTTCCGTAGCGTTACTTTTAATAAATCCGATAACACCATACTGAATTGCATTCGAAATAGTTTGCTTATCGATAGTGCCGATAAGAAGAATTATACCTGTCTTGTTCACTTCCCCTGAAGCATGATTTTTTATTTCTTTTACAAGTTTAAAGATGGCAGCAAAATCTTCCTTTATAACGTCTAAAACAACTATTTCAGGGTGATGCCTTTGAATATCATTGATGACATTCTCCGGTTGTTCCGAGTGGAATAAAGTTATTCCCGCGGGCAGCAGAGCATTGACAAATATATTTCTGGCATAATACGACTGGGTATATAACAGAACATTCATATTTTTTCCTTATCGATATATTACTCCCTATACCGGATATCAGTCAATAGGACTTTTATCCAGGTTTAGGAATCTGCTCCCATTAAATTCTTATCCAAATTTAGACGTTTTTTAATTTCAAGATATAATCCAGTTGTTCATCAGATAATTTGTCAAACATCGCTCCGGCGACATCTCCATCTACCCTGATGACTTTTGCAGTGATAATTTCTTTACCCAATACTATTTTTATACTGTTCCCAACTATAAGAGGTTCTTTTACATTCAATGTAATGCTTCGGGATGCCAAATTAATGATTTTGCATGGGCACAAAGCACCGTTAAATTCATATTCGGAATCCAATACAAGGGGTTTCCTTTCTTCTTCCCGCCTTTCTTCACCATAATCCATTATGCACCTGCTTAAAACACAATAAATAAATACAATATTCTATTCAACTGCTTTTTTTAGCTTTTGTACTTATTCTTGACCTCTTCTTCCGCCTGCAGCCAATCCGATATCTCATCTCCGCCGATCCCGTTTTTCTGTCTTTCCAGATATATTTCATGAGCCCGCTTTTTAATTTCATCCAAAAAATTATTAAATTCCGGCCTGGCAGCGGGTTTCTTCGTAACAGTCTTCTTGCCGGCACTCCTTTTTTTTGAGGGTTTTCTGGTCATGGTCTTTTTATTTTTATCAGGCATAATTTTCCTCCTTATATTCTTCTTAACAGATTTCAGCATTAATACACGTTTTTCTTTTTTCCGCCATTTTGATCAACACCTGTTCAAGCACCTGTTTTTCATTATCTGATAAATCTGACAATACAATATCTTCCCAATTTTCGATGGCTTTCTTCACCATAGGTATTATATCCAAACCCTTTTGGGTCAGAGACACTTTGTTTATACGTTTGTCAATTAAATCAACACTTCTTTCAATATAACCCCCATCTTCAAGTTTTTTGATCCATTTTGCGATACTGCTCTTATCAAGTTGTAAATAATCCGATATTTCTTGCTGGCTTATACCGCCGTTTCTAAACAAAGTCAGAAGAATACTATGCTGCCCTCTTCCAATATTTTGATTTTCCAGTTTTCTACTTATATGGCTGTGACCGAAGCGATAAATTATCGAAATCAATCTTCCAATAGAATTTTCATTGCTTTTCAATGTCCGCACCCTCAAATGTATTAGTGGCATGTGCAACTATTAATTTTGTGTTATTATAATACTATTTTATAAAGAATCAATACGATTTAGATAAATTTATGGGTCCTCCTCATACATTCCGAAAATAATATAGAGGAAATTGGAGCAATTCACACGGAATAATTTCACAAATTGTTCGTTATCCAGCGACAATTGGCAGTTTTACATCGCATGCAGACCATTATTAAATTCTGATCCAAACCATTATTCTAATCCCGCCCCAAAGATTATCAAATTTCACTATTTGAGCCGGCTCTCAAGGAGAAATATCTATCTAAGGAACATTTCTTTCAATCTTACATCCGGATGATGATACCTTTTTTTACCGATTGTATGTTTCCCAATTTGAATAGCTGCTTTTGGGCACCAATGAAAGCAGGCTAAACATTGTTCGCATTTAGAACCCCATTTAATTTTATTCTGAACCATTTTAATATTATTCCTGGGGCATACTCTGATGCATTTGAGGCATCGGTTGCATTCAGAAGTTACATTGAATTTTGAAGGCGTCTTGTATATATGGAATATAATAAGATGATAAATAAATCCTTTGATACGGTTTTTTAAACTGCCGGACCTGTCTATTTCGCCATTATATTTCATTTTAATTTGTACTGCAATCGATTTTACTTGTTCTTTGGCTTTTTCAAGTTTTTCCTTTTGAATTTCTAATGAATTAGTTAAATCACCGATAATAAGAGAATTACCCGGCATAACAATCGAAAAACCCACCGCTAATTTTTGTTTTTTATTTTTTAACAGCCTTTCAATTTGTAAAAGAGTAAAACCGGGGTTTTTATTATTAGTTGCTATGCAGAATATGTACGGTTTATCGAGGAAAATCAATTTCTTAATAAATTCAACGACTATTCCGGGCATGCTTAATAAATAGACCGGGAAAACAAACCCCGCAATTTCACAAGTCACATCTATATGCCTATTTGAATTCAGGATAGCAATTGATTCCAATTCAGTATCCGGTAGCAATCGGCTGAGTTCTTTTGCTACCGCAAATGAATTTCCTGTACCTGAGAAATAAAATATTTTATCCCTCATTTAGACTCCATTCTGCCTGTACACCCGATCTCCGGTCCCTTCCCCGCTTTTGGCAGACTTCACTTTCTTTTTCGTTTCCCGGGGTCGATTCAGCATCTTCCGGTATAGTTCGCAGTATTTTTTAGCCGCCTTTCCCCAGGACCAGTTCTCTTTCATCGCTTTTTCGATCATTTTACCCCATTTTTCAGGTTCGTTTTTATATGTATTTATTGCCTTATTAAGAGTACTGAGAAATTCATCGGGGCTGTATGATGAAAAGACAAAACCTGTTTTGCCGTCCCTGACGGTATCGGCAAGACCGCCTGTATTCCGAACAACGGGTATTGTCCCATATTTAAGGCTGTAAATCTGGTTAAGGCCGCAGGGTTCGAACCTGGACGGCATAAGAAATATGTCAGCCGCGGATTCAATATAATGAGAAAGCGGAATATTGAAATCTATAAATACGGCTGTCTGATCAGGATACTTTTTCTTGAGGGTTTTAAGCCTTTCTTCATACTCGTGTTTTCCTATCCCTAATACTGTAAAATAAACTCCGGTTTTTAAAAGTTTGTCAATTATATGAAAAATAAGGTCAAAACCCTTCTGGTCGGCTAATCTTGAAACCATGCCCAATAGAGGCGTATTCGGATCGGCATTCACCAGGCCACTGTCACTAAGGAACATTTTCTTGATCCTTTTTTTGTTTTCAAGGGATTTTATGTCATATGTAATATTATATTTATTTTTTAGATGGATGTCGCCTGCCGGGTTCCATTCCGTGTAATCAGCCCCGTTTACAATGCCGATTAATTTGCCCTGGGCGTATTTAACCTTCAGTATTTTGTCAAGAGCGCAGCCGAATTCCGATGTCTGAATTTCATTTGCATAAGTTTTGCTGACTGTAACGATCATATCGGAAAAAATAATCGCGCCTTTTAAAATGTTGATATAACCGAAATATTCAAAATCGTCTCCATAATATTTCCACTCAATTCCGGTCATTGTGAACTGTTCGACCGGGAAAATTCCCTGGTAATAAAGGTTATGAATTACCTGTATAGTATAAGTATTTTTAAAAAAAGGGTCCTTTTTATAGAGAGTTTTTAGATAAACCGGAATAAGTCCGTTTTGCCAGTTGTTGCATTGAATTATATCCGGTTTGTATTTGCAAGCCCTGGCATATTCCAGAACGGATTTACAAAAGAAAACAAAACGCTCGAGACTGTCGCTATAATCAATGCGTGTCTTGCTGTCCATATAGATGCCGTTGCGCTTGAAATAAAACGGGTTGTCCACGAAATAATATACGACCCCGTTATAAGTAACCTGGTCCACGCTTGCTTTTATCTCTTTACTCCTGATTTTTATGAAAATGTCGGTTGTTTTTTCAATCTTTATTTTATTTTGTTCTATATAATCGTAAACGGCAGAGTATTTGGGAATGATTATCCTGATTTCCACGCCATTCTTTTTGAATTCTTTTGCAAGCGCGCCAACAACATCAGCCTGCCCGCTGGCTTTAGCAAAAGGTACGGCTTCGCTTGCTGCTATCAAAACCCTGATCTTTTCATTGGACATAAACAAAGCCTCCAATTAATGATGAGAAAGTGCTTAAGGCTTGCTGAAAAACGTACAATTGATTGAAATACCAGGCCAGGGTCGGCGTTTTTTTACGGCCATCTTTATTTTAACCTTGATATTATTGCAATTCTGAAAAAATACAAGCATATATTCATTTATAATTTGTTATATTTTAATTAAAATTGTTAATAGAATTGTTAAGGAGTCTTTATTTTCATTGATCTTACTGATTATACAGGATATAAACAAGAAAGAAAAGAATGATAGCTTCAGCGGAGTTCGGAAATGATACTATAAACTGCTCTACTGAAATTCTCTCGGAGATATCCGGAAAAGTATAAGGGCGGAGATGTCCGCAAGAAAAGATCCGGCTTTAGTCCTGATCGTTTCAGTCAAAATACGTCTGAAGTAAAAAGGCATGAGCTCATTAATTAAAAAACGCGAGCCACGATATAAATAATACCATGATTCCCGGTGTTCGCCAACCAAACCAGAATATAGTTCAAATCCCATGATTTTTTAACTAATTGAATTGAAAGGATTTACTAAAGGGCTTATGTGGAGATGAGGGGATTATTTTTGAACAAACGAATTTTTGCAACTAACTGTAAATAAATAAGTTAAATCAACCTGCCCCTTTATTGAGCTTAAAACGACCGTACCAAATCAGTACCAAACTCGTACCAAGTGTATTTTATAAGATTATTATTTAAATTACAAATTTATATTCAAAATTTTCCTGTTTAAAATTCAACCATCATGCTCAGATTAAAGCCCAGGCTGTTATTGCCCGATATTGTAAATTCCCTGTCCTCGCCTCCCCCGGAATAGGAAGCACTCAATGTAAACGGCAGGAACCCATTCATATTAAAAATAAAGGACAGCCTTATATAATACGAACCGTCCGAAAGGTTTATAACCGTTTTCAAGTCGGTGTTCAATTCGTCCGCCATGAACTTTGAACCGGTAATCCCCGCATGCATATAATATTTGCCTATATAGAGGGGCTGAAAGACATAAGAATATTTACTCATCAATTCCCTATAGAGGTCATTATCATCATAACCGTCGCTATTGTAATAAAAATCAATATAAAACAACCATTGATTCATGTCTCCGAACGATTCGCTGCCTCCGAGAGTGAATGTAAAAACCGGGTTATCGGATTGGATCAAGACAGGCGTTACATCAACGGCATCGGCTTTTTCTACATAGCCATGCGGAGAATATGCACCTTCGCCGTATAATTTAAAGTCTGACAATAACCGCGAAAAATCAAACCCGAAAATCGGTTCCGTCCCGGATTTATAATAAACGGTCAGCCCGTATACATAATCCCCAATACTCGCCTCGGTACGCTCAATCAGAGCCGTTGCATTGATTATGTCAGTAGAAACCGAAGTTAAAGGAAAAGTATTGTTAAAATCCGCCAGAAAATAAATGTTGCCTCCCGGGTAAGGGACCCGGAGCATTGCCCCTTCTATGCCGCCGCGGAAATCAGCCAAAGCCAGCGGATCGAATTTCGATGTATTGATAAAATCTTCAGGCGTCCAGAATTGCCCGGCGCCCCAATGGGAAAGCTGGTCGCCGACCCTTATAAAAACCGCATTCCCAAGAGGTATGTCAAGGTAAAGCTCGCCTATCGATAAATAATTCGTATTGGTCGAAACCTGAACGCCGTCGTTCTGAAAATAGGCGGTAAGGTAGTTATAATTTACAGACGCAAGAAAACCGCCATAAGGTTCTGTATAGTATTCGAGATACAAGTCGCCCGGGAAGCT
This sequence comes from uncultured Spirochaetota bacterium, assembly GCA_963796325.1. Lineage (GTDB taxonomy): Bacteria > Spirochaetota > Brevinematia > Brevinematales > JAOACQ01 > CAVYGN01. The sequence goes on along the minus strand of CAWCLF010000003.1, from coordinate 541,997 downwards.
GTTATATGCCTGATAATTACTAAGCTGAACAGGGGTAATTACGGATGTAAGATTGAACAATTTCCCGCCGAATTTTATTAAGGACCTATTTTGTTTGGATTGTCCGTTTGTCGTAATTTCACCGATGTTCGTTACATTAAAGTTGGTATTACCCTGATAAAAGTTCGAAACAATATCCTGGGCATAGAGGCCGTAATTTATCAGTATTAGAATGACCGCCAGGATGATCAAGATAAAATGTCTATTCATACGATACAATACTGTCCTGATTATATTCGATATCTTCCCGGTCCTGTTCCGACGCTATTGTAAGATTACCCGGAGAAAAGTAACCATCCGTTAGTTGTATTGACTATATTAAGATTTCGGGCTTATAATGCATTATGAATTTCAAGCTCTTCTTCAAGTAAAATTGTTTTCCCGGTCGCTTTTGAATAGAGCGTCTCAGGTGCAATATCCGTTTCTCCATTACCCCATGTTAGTGTTCCAAATTCAATCCGGAAGTTTTTGAAATATTCTTTATCCTGAAAATTATCGAAAACTTCCCCTTTCCCCACGTACCCGATAAGATCTGCAATTCCTATTGAACCGTCCTGAAAAGTCAATTCGATTTGATAATCTTTAATATAATTTGCTTTAACAACATTAAAATTCATAATTTCTGTCTCCTATTTTAAAGGATCAATTTTAAAAGTATGCTTTAAATTTATTGTTAAATTCCAGTTTTCTAGCAATTCTTCCCGATACATTTCCGACCATTCCATTATCAACCCAAGTGCTTTCGGTGGAAAATATCCTCTTATAATTCTGAAGTTTTGTATGGATACCAAAACTTCAAATTCATTATAAAATGCATGAAAATGCGGCGGATTATGATCGTCAGAAAACATTCTGACAATAATACCATAAAAAGAACTAATTTCAGGCATTTTTTACCTCGAGATAACTCGTGATGTTTAGACTTCAATATATTTTATCTCTTTTCTTAATCTAATACAATAATACAAATACTTAACATCTCAAGATAACCCGGATTATTTCCCTTATCTTCTGCACGACGGCTCGGGCGAGTTTTACTGGTTCTGCTGGAAGCTTTTCCATTTCAGGCATATCAGGATTTCTCCGTATTCTCCCAACATGAATCCCGTCGCCGAGCGTTTCGTCGGCACACTCCGCCGTCAATGCCTTGACTGGTTTGTCTTATTCACAGAAAACCGTCTCAGGAATATTCTTGCCGAATATATTAATTACTACAACGGCCAGCGGCCTCACCAGGGCATCGGCCTTCAGGTTCCCAAAGGCTATATTCCTCAAACCGAAGGCAGGATTGTATCAAAACCCATCCTCGGCGGACTGGTACATCACTACTACAGGCTGTCAGCGCTTCCGGCTTAAATTACAGATTCTCTCTTACGATTTCTAACCTTAGTCTTATGACCACGCCAGTACTCTGCTCTCTTTCTTTAAATTTCCAGTTCTTAATGATTATATTATCTCATATTTCACGTAAAAAATGTTACTTTTTTTTCAAATTATTGCTTTTTCCCATCTATACGATCCTTCTTTACCTTAAACTGTTATCTCTCGACCGCTAAAATTAATTTTTCCGTAGCACGGGGTCACTCCTGCACTTGTGAGGGTCTGCCTTGTACTATACGGCATCTTCGCCACTTCCGCATTCGCCATTGCCGTGAAATTTATTATCGGATTGAAATATATTCCGCCGAAGCCTGCCAGGATTCGATTACCGTTCTGTTCACCCCATGTCAGGCCGACAACTGAACTGGCACCGGAGCCGGCGGGGCTAAACCCTAACGAGATCGTGTCGGTCCATCCGACATAATGTCCCTGGGCGTCAAAGTATGCATTAGTGCCGAAAGACAATCCGCCAACACTTGCATTCATACCTATATCCATTCCTGTGTACTGACCGTTCATATAGTTCCACTGCGCACTAATGCCTATCGTTATATCATTACTATTATATCCCGCGTATATACCGATATCGCCGTTAGTAGTCGTCTGGCCCTGGCTGTTGGTATATGAGCTGATCCCCGCCTCAGCTCCGACGCCTATCCCGTAATAGCTGATCCCCGCGCTGCCGTTCACGCTCGACCATTCTTCTTTGCTGTTCCACGTCTTCTTATGATAAAAACTGATATTGGCATTGAAACAGTAATATTGTATTCCGAATGATAATTCTTCCTCGTCATACAATGACTTTTCGTCATAGCTGTATCCCATTCCGAGCTTCTGGTTGGCTATGTTAAGCCCTACGAAAGTCTGGTAGTTCGAAATATTCCCGCTGCCGTCCTGCTGCCATACAAAATTGCTTAAACCGAACCCTACGCCGAATATGAAGTTTCCTGTAGTATCGTCGTTTCCTATCCCGATGATTCCTAAATCAAGGTACCACCGTCCTTGCGGGTCGGTATAATACAGCGGCCTGTTGACGCAGTAAACATACCTGTTGAGCCCTGCGGGGGCGTAGCGCCTCGATGGGTCGCTTATCGGGTCTGTGGTCATGAACCTTCCGGCGGAGGGGTCGTAGAAGCGTCGCTTTCTTTTGAAAAAGCAAAAGAAAGCGAACCAGAAAGAAAACTTTCCCCGCTGTACTCGTCAGCTTGAGCCGCACAGGCTCAAAACGGCTGCGGGCGGAACTCAGGTCTTTTTGCAAGGATTTTATTTAAAATTCTTTATGTTTTTTTTAGACGCGTATTGCACCAGGCAAAAAGTCCCTCAAACAGTCCGCCCGCTTATCGCCGTTTTTCGCCGGCGGCTCTACCCCTTCGCTATCGCTCAGGGATAATTCGGCTATGCTCACTTCGTTTCGCAGCCTCATTACGCTTCCTCGTAATGCGGGGATAATCAAACTATCCTTATTCCTATAACCTGTCTTATATTTTATTGCATTTTATACATTCAATTCGTCTGTCCGAAATTAATTCCATCTTTCTCCAATAACTTTATCACTTTATCGCGATAATCCTTGAAATTCTGCCCATCTCGTGTAGGAAAAGTTCCATCCAAATCTTGTTTTATACTTTTAATAATCAAAGGTTTGTCAAGTAATCCTGGTTTGTCACCCTTTTCAAGCAAATAATATACAATATCGTATCTTCCATCGTCAATTGCACTCAACAAAGGCGTGTATTTAAGATTTCCGTGTACTCCGACATTCACAGTAGCCCCAGCTTCAACCAGCATTTGGACATATTCAAGACTTCCACTACTAATCGCCTTAAAAATTATCATTACACTCTGAATGACATTACCATCAAAATAACATTCTGTTGCGTTCGGATCTCCGCCATGTTCCAATGCAAGTTTAAGATAATCATTATCGTTTGTATTTTTAACAGCGAAATCCATCATTGAATATTTAAATTTCATTTTATCATCACCATTCCCAAATAATCCTATATCAATGAAGTAAATGTTCGGGTTCGCTCCGTTCTCCAGCAGGTATTGATAGCTTTCTTTATTTTGCTTTATATACGACCATATGAGGAAAGTCATCGATTCGTCCTTCCCCACAGCATTTATATCCAGGCCCTCCTCGAGCAGTTTCTTCATCTTCCCTGTATCGCCCCGCTCGATCGCGTTGCAAAAGTCTACCTCCTGCCGGTTGGTAAAATAATCCTCCCCCCTCATCCTTCCCAATTCCCCATTCGCCCAATTTCTATCATAGGAATCTTCATATAGCATATGAGCTACAATAAACAGCAAAGCCTGCTCCGGCTTTACAGCATATATGCTTCCTAATACAATAAATATCTCCATTAAAAGAAATAAAATGATAATCTTATTCGTTTTCATCTATTTAATACCCTTTTGTTTTAAAAATTCTTCCATCGATAATACATCTTGTAAGGGAGTGTGAATGTACCACTCACTAAGCACGGGGAATAACCACATTCCATTTTGCCCTACGGAATCCAGAGTTGGAGGCGCAACGCAATCGATAGTTATCCTGTTGCCTACCGCTATCGGGAGAAATTCAATGTTATCCTGGTATTCCCACAACGCTTCCCCTCTGACATCATAAGCGGTTATGTATTTCATAGCTTCAGCCTGCAAGCTCACCTCGTCAAGGTTACCTAATCGTCCTGCCATAGTCGAGGGATTCAAACCCTCCGCATCGAATGTTATCGTTTTTGTTCTTGTCGCCAGTCCCGCGGCGCTTGCAAGACCCCCTCCCAGGGACTGGCCGGTGAATACAATGTCATTTCCAAAGCCCGAATATTTTTTTATAGAAATGGCAAAATTAATCGCGTCCTGGAATTGCGGAGCAGGTCGTCCAAATTCCTGGGCAATTGCATTTACTACTCCATTAGTTAATATTCCCTTCCCCTGATTAACAGGATATCCTGTAAATGCAATAATATACGTTGTTTTACCTGTATCCGGGTCGGTATATGCAAAGATCGATGCCGACATACCGTTTTCAGATTTAAAGCATTTTAAATCATTGCCCCAGGAAAAATCTTTACCTACAGCATCTTTTAATTCCTGGCTTGCATCGACTTTGACTACGTTATAATTCACTCCTGAAACAATAACTCCAGCGTCTAAAAGGGCATCTCTGCTATTCTGATCCAGGATATATTCACTTCCTTTCTGGCCCAATCTCATCTCTGCTTTTCCATAAGCATATTCTGAAGCATACGCAGAAGCCAGGGCCAGCTTGTATTCATTGATTATCTCAGCACCCTCGGCAATCCCTGCAGACGCAACCGTATTTAATAAATCTTGATAATGCTGCGCCATTTTTATAGCTCCGGCTTTTTTTGACGCTTCCATGTTATTAAACCATGCCTTTGTCGCGCTCAGGGTGTCATATGTCAATCCGCCCTGCCAATCGAATACTGCCATTCCGTTTTCATAACCCGCGGTCATGCTAATATTGCCTCCGGCGTAATATTTTGTTTCGAACCCGGCATTTATAGTTCCGGTAATACCGCTTATCTGATTGTATTGGTTTAAATACAGGTTCAAGCCTAATCCTCCGCTTACGCCCATCCCTGCCGAACCTCCCTGCGCCGCCGCGCCTCCGTTGCTCTGGTTGAAACCTACCATTAGTCCGATGTCAGCGCCCTCGTACTGTCCGTATCCGTTATAGTACAAATTGGTCGATAATCCAAGATTGACATTCCCTATTCCAACATCGGCCCCAAACCCTAGTACCATGTCTTGCAATGTCAGCCGGTTCCCGTAACCGCTTGAATACCAGCTTTGCCTAACACTCACATCCGCGCCGATTTTGAAACCGGTACCGTAACCAAAGCCGATCCCCTGGGTATTATTGATCCACTCTTCGCCGGTATTCCAGTACTCCTTGTGAGAATAGTCCCCGAAGATATTCAATGGTGAGGTTCCAAGATTCACCGACCCGGATGCTTCCTCCTGGTCGTACCAGGATCCATACTGGTAGTCATAGCCAACACCCAGGCTTGTGCCTGGCATCTGCGCCCCGTAGAAAATGTAATTGGCATAAGCATTGCCCTGGTAAAATTCAATATTTGTCCCGACAAGCCCGAGAATGCTGACCCCTGCATCCCATCCGCCTGTTTGTTGATCCGGGCCTACGGAAGTCACCCACGTTGACGATACTGCCGTTACAGCCGCCGTGACTGCGGTGGTCGAAAGGGTGGCGGCGGCAAAGATAGCTGCCGATGAAATTGCGCCTCCTGAAAGAATGTCCAGGCCGGCCCCGATCAAAAGGTCAGACCATATATCACAGCCGGTCGGGTCCGTATAATACAGCGGCCTGTTGACGCAGTAAACGTACCTGTTGAGCCCCGCGGGCGAGTACCGCCTCGATGGGTCGCTTATGGGGTCTGTGGTCATAAACCTTCCGGCGGAGGGGTCGTAGTACCGTTCGCTTTCTTTTGAAAAAGCAAAAGAAAGCGAACCAGAAAGAAAACTTTCCCCGCTGTACTCAGAAGCTTGAGCCGCACAGGCTCAAAACGGCTGCGGGCGGAACTCGGTGCTTTTTGCTAAAATCTTATTGCCGAATCTTTGTAAAAAATAAGATTCGTATTGTAAATGGCAAAAAGTCCCTCAAACAGTCCGCCCGCTTACTGCCGTTTTTCGCCGGCGGCTCTATCCCTTCGCTATCGCTCAGTGATAATTCGGCTATGCTCACTTCGTTTCGCAGCCTCATTACGCTTCCTCGTAATGCGGGGATAATCTGACTATCCTTATTCCTATAACCATGACCGATAAAAATAATTGCATATCCGTTGCTTTTATTTTATATTCTTATCTATTTTTATGCCAAATTTCTATAAAATAACCGGAGTTTTTTTATGCACTCTCACAAAAAATACGACCACAACTTTACCCTCGCTCTTCAGATAGGCTCTATTTCTTACGATTCCGTCCGCTCAATGATTTCAAAATCCACATACTACCATCTCTTGAATTACAACCTTTCTTCTCTATTCGGCTATGAGTACAGGGATTATCAATCTCAATTATTGCCTCTGGTTAAGACATTTGCTCATTCCAGAAAATTGATAATAACTATTACCATCCTATGCTATGTCTATCGCTTTTATAAAAAAATACAGGATTCCCTCATCCATAAGCCATCCGGCTATCTTGATAACATTCAAAACATGACCGTCAAAGCCATTTATTTCCTCTCCAACCGTTTTATGATTTCCATTGAAAGGGCCTGCAAATTTTTTAAACTTAAAATCTCCACTTTCTACAACTGGGCCGTCCAGGTCAAAGCCAGGTGCCTTATCTCCCCCATCCATAAATGCCCGAAGGTCTGGCCCAACCAGCTTTCAGAATCCGAACTTAACGCTATGAAGAAATTTCTGCTTGATCCAAAATACACAGGCTGGCCTGTCCATGCCATACATTCCGAAGCCGTCAGGTTAAAAGCATTATTCATCGGCAGAGATTCATGGTACAAGTATTCCAGGTTATTCGGACTTACCGGAAAATTTTTTAAAAAACCGCGCCAATCTAAAGGTATCAGGGCGTTCCGGCCCAACGAGATAATTCATGCCGATATTACCTGCCTGAAACTATTGGACGGCCTTACCGCATATATTTATCTTATCGCAGACAATTTTTCCCGGTTTATCATCTCCTATAAAGTGTCCCTCTGCGTTTCTGCTGAAATCGCTCTCTCAAACCTTAAAGATGCTTATTCCAATATCGTTAAAAAACAAAGCGATACCATAGACCCTTATATCATTTTCCTTACCGACGGAGGTCCTGAAAACGATAACGACACAATAAAGCAATACCTTGAGGATAAAATTACCATAAAGCATCTGATAGCTCAAAAGCATATACATTTTTCAAACAGCATGATCGAAGCCGTGAACAAAAGCCTGAAATACTCCTGGCTATTCTTGCGGCAATACCGCAATCTAAACGACCTTGAGCAATATCTTGAGAAGGCTATTCATGAATACAACCATGTCCGCCCTCATCATGCCCATCAATACCAGACTCCCGCCGAGGCTTATTCAGGCAAACTGCCCGACCTTGATTTTATCCGATCTCAATTCGAGCTGGCGCGTTTGAGAAGAATTCAGGAAAACCGCCTCGCTTCCTGCCCTATATGCCAGTTTTAGCAGGGATTGTGTAAAATCCAGGCATTAAAGAGACTTCTTTTACACTCGCTTCACTTCCACTTCACATAAGTTCTATAACCAACCTTCAATTGCCTGTGTTTTCTTCTCTTTTTTATCCTTATATCTGCCTATTTACTTTAGTCCAAAATCCTGGACTTTTACTTCAGATTCGCACCCGGTGCTGCTTGGCAGCCGGAGGCAGTCAAGGCGTTGCCTGTAAGCACCCCCAATGACGGTGGGCTGTCTATCAGTATAAAGTCATAGGTCCGGAAAATTTCCTGCTCCAATAAGTCCCGCAGGCGGGTAAACGCGCCCAGCTCCCCGATCAGGCTCTTTTCAAGCCCCGCAAGCTTTATCCCCCCGGAGAGTAAGGATAAATTCAATTTAACGTCCTCCGGCTCGCATTCCCCGCCGCTCAAGGCTTCGTATAGACCGAAGCCTGGATTATCCACAAGGCTTTTAGAAAGGTTCGCCTGCGGGTCCCCGTCGATTAATAACACACGATAACTCTTTTCCGCAAGGTAAATCCCTAATTCTCTCGTGGTCGTGGTCTTACCCACTCCGCCCTTTTGATTGCTGAATACTATCACTTTCATATAATATTCCTAAAAATATTTTTTTGAAGCTATTTTGATTCTAAATATAACCCAAACGTTACATTTTTATGTTCGAATAATATTTTTTACATCATTTGCGTTACAATACCTGTTCATTAATGTGTATCCAAAAAGTGTTGACTAAATAATATTTATGATGTAAAATTACTAATATAAGAGATTTTAAGTGCAATCTGATATAAATAGGTGATTTTATGAGGTTTGGAGATAAAGTTTTTATGCTTAGAAAGCAAAAAGGATGGTCCCAGCAAGAACTCGCGGAAAAGATAGGCACTAGCGGCCCGATTGTAGGCAGATATGAACGGAATGAAATAAAACCTTCAATCGAAGTAGCTAAAAAAATAGCAGATTCCCTGGATGTCAGTATCGACTATCTGGTCGATGAAAACGACCTCCTGACCGAATTGAAAGATAAGAAAATGCTCGATAGGCTTTCCCAAATTGAGCATTTACCCGAACAGGAAAAACAGCATATTTTGACCGTTTTAGACGCTTTTTTAAGAGACACTAAAGCTAAAGTGGCTTACTCGAAATAGTGGGAGCTGTAAAATGCTGGCATATAAAACTGATGTAAATATCAATCATGAAGGAGAAATCAAGATCGTCCTCCCCGCAAAATTGCGCGATTTGTTCAATCGCAAAGCTGAAGTAGTCGTCCTTGGAAATGAAGTGTCAACAACGAAAAAGAAGACTAAATTCCATTGGACTACTTTCAAATGCGGCGGTAAAATTCAAGACTTTACCAGGGAAGACATTTATGAACCGAGAATCTAAGCTTTTTATCGATACTAACATCCTCGTATACGCTTCTCTTGAAGACTTCGATCCCATAAAATATTCAAGTTCCGTTGAGATATTAAGGCAGTTGGTTGAAAGTCAGCATCATCTTTTCATTTCTACACAGATAATAAGAGAGTTTCTCTCGGTTTCAACTAATAAGAAATTCCTCAAAAATCCTCTGCCAATAAAAGAGGCAAACCGGAAGGTCAAAGAGTTCAGGCAAAACTTCGAGGTTTTAAACATCGAAATTGAAACTATTGAACGGCTCATGAAAATTGCCGAAAAATATCAAATCTCCGGTAAAAATATCCACGATGCCGCAATCACGGCTACTATGCTGGAAAATGGAATCAAAAACATCCTTACTTACGATAAAAAAGACTTCGAGATTTATAAAGAAATTACCGTTCATTCCCCCGAAGAACTGCTTTCTAAATAACATTGTCCTCAATTCCTGCAAAATATTGTCGTTTAGAAAGCCCTCGATATCCCTTTGCCCGCCTCTCGGGCCGCCGGGTTAGAGCCTGTCTCCGCAGCCTATTCGCAGTCAACCCTCCCCCTGGAAATCATATCAAAATATCGGTTGAACTATCCGGCATATATACAATTAGGGTCCACTTTTGACCCGATGCTTTCATACCGGAAGATGGAGTTACAAATACCGGCGGTTTTTGTAAACATATTGATATTTATGAAGTTATAACACGCATTGCTGTTGCGTATAGTGTCATCCTAAATCGCTCAAGATCCCTACAATATTCATCAGGGCCTGATATCTCATACACCGCTGTGCGTTATGTTTCCCAACATAAATTCGATACCTGTCCTCGAATTTATGTGCCTCCAGGGAGCCGTTTACATGTGGGACTTCTACCCGCACAATAGTCCCATTTTATGGTTAAAATGCTCTATATAAGCGGTTAATACTACCATATTTTATGCAATATTCTCGTATTTTATCTTGGAAAGGGACTGCGATTGATCTTTTTATCTCATTAGATAACAATAATATATCACTCCAAATGGGACTGAATTGCGTGACTGCTCCCATTCACATTTTGTGCGTTATGTGTATTACAACATTGGGCAGTTTTACTACTGAATTTCTGCTGGAATAAGCCCTTCAATTTCTTTTATTACTTAAAATTATTTTCTTAGTAGAGTACGAGAAAATCATTGCTTTTGCGTTCAATTCCAATCATACCAATTTACTTTTCCAGAACGATCATATATAAATATACCACTCTTTCCGGTTTTGAATTCGTAATATAGTACTTGTTTCGCTTTTTCTATAGGCAATTCATTCCAATCTTTACTTAACATTATATACTTATCATCAGGTGAAAAGAGGTAATTATAACCCTCAATCATTATCGGCCATTCCTTCCCGTTTTTCATTTCTCTCACTACAAGATCTCCGTTATATTTGGTATAAGCAATGTATTCGCCATTATGAGAACATTCGGGAGTATAACCTGTAAATAGTTCTTTTGTTTCTTTCGTCATAACGTTATATTCAAATATATGATTATCAACAGCATATGCTTTCATTGGATTATAGTAAATCGATGTACCGTTAGAATCCCATGAATAATAACTAGATGTTCTAAACAACTTTTCATCTTTTTTCCTATCAAGATCATAAATATGAAGGTAATTTCTATAATCATGTAATTTATAACCATCAGCAAAAATATAACTTATTGCATTTTTGCCAGGTATATAACGGATTCTTTCGTAATTTATTTCATGTCTAGAAGTATAATGAACCTCTTTAAGTATAGGCCTCATAACACTCTTTTCAATATCGTATTCAAATACAGAATAATCAGAACTGGTGACAAAGCCTGAAATATAATAATCATTAAACAATAATATCTTTTTTTTATCTCTGTTCCATTCGCCCAGGGTAAATTTAAGCCCTTTCAATATCTGACGTTCCGTTCCATCATGCATATTAATTATCAGAATTCCGGTATCATCATTTGTTGATATATTCGGTAAAATTACCTCACCCGGTAAGCTTTTAACAAATACTATTTTTTTCTGCAGCAAATAACATTAAAAACCAAAAATATATCGCTATCATTTTGGTACTCCTATATATCCGAAATTCCATCCCTCAAAATTTGCAACATTTACACCTATATTATACGCAGAGTTCGGTATCGTACCTGTTGAAATAAAATAATTATAAACTGCGGAAGGAAATCCATATAAATATATATTTACATCATTTTGATCGCTTTTTGTCGGAGCAAAACTGAGGCCGCCGTAAGAAAGTATGTCCTGTGCTACATGTTCACAATTATGTCCTACTATGTTATATGTACCAGCGTTAATATGATAATCTTCTGCTCTGTTTAACATTGCCTGTCCCGATTCTGCATCGACAGGAATCATTATATAGCGGTTATAAGATTTGTCATTCGGTGGTTGTGTAGATAAAAATGTACTAAAATCATCTGCCTCATAATGATTTTTATCCATTGTAGCAGGAACATTTGATCCTAATAAAATAGTAAAATCATCAGTATTAGTGGCTCTGTATGAATAAATATCAACCGACCCATCCGCGTAAATAAAAGCAATCGCATTATGGCCAAAGCCAGAAACATCTTTTTCTTTATTCAAAAACATTATTCCCACAATATCATCTGGATCATGATCCTGTGATTTTACAGCCTCCATTAAATTTTCATATGCTTTGGAAGCATTTTCTTCAAGAGATATTGTCTGAGTTTGTGATACTTCTATTATACTTCCTGAATTATTCAAATTCTTATTATAATTAACCCATTCTCCATTTTGATATATATACTGCTGACCTGTATCAACATTTGTGCTGATTTGACCTTCCTGAGGCTGTAACATCAGCCAGTCGTTGAAACCGGGTAAGTTTGCCCCGTTAGGCGACCCTATCCCATACTCAGGCAGGGTCACTCCTGCACTTATGAGGGTCTGCCTTGTACTATACGGCATCTTTGCTGCTTCGGCATTCGCCATATTGTCAAGATTCACTCCCGGATTAAGATTGATTCCGCCCCCCAGTACCCAGCCGCCGTTTACATTTCCAAAGGTCAGGCCGAAGCTTCCGCTGCCGATATTTACGCCGTAAGCACTAATGCTATGCTGTATTGAAACAGATCCGGTAATTCCAATGAATCTCCCCTGAGCGTCAAAGTATGCGTTGGTTCCGAAAGATAATTCGCCGTTGCCGCCATCAAAAGTAGAGCCTATACTCACGCCCAAATTCATTCCCGTATACATCCCGTAAGTGTCATAGTTCCACTGTGCATTAACGCCTACCAATACGCCGTTTTCGTTATAACCCGCGTACACCCCCATATCGCTGGTTTTTTTCGTTTGTCCCTGGCTGTTGGTATATGAGCTGATCCCCGCCTCAGCTCCGACACCTATCCCTTCATAGCTGATTCCCGCGCTGCCGCTCACGCTCCACCATTCTTCTTTGCTGTTCCACGTCTTCTTGTGATAAAAACTGATATTGGCATTGAAACAGTAATATTGTATTCCGAATGATAATTCTTCCTCGTCATATAATGCCTTTTCGTCATAGCTGTATCCTATTCCGAGCTTCTGGTTGGCTATGTTAAGCCCCACGAAAGTCTGGTAGTTCGAAATATTCCCGCTGCTGTCCTGTTGCCAGACAAAATTGCTTAAACCGAACCCTACGCCGAATATGAAGTTTCCTGTAGTATCGTCGTTTCCTATCCCGATGATTCCTAAATCGAGGTACCACCTTCCCTCCGGGTCGGTATAATACAGCGGCCTGTTGTAGCAGTAAACGTACCTGTTGAGCCCCGCGGGCGAGTACCGCCTCGACGGGTCGCTTATGGGGTCTGTGGTCATAAACCTTCCGGCGGAGGGGTCGTAGTACCGTTCGCTTTCTTTTGAAAAAGCAAAAGAAAGCGAACCAGAAAGAAAACTTTCCCCGCTGTACTCAGAAGCTTGAGCCGCACAGGCTCAAAACGGCTGCGGGCGGAACTCGGTACTTTTTGCTAAAATCTTATTGCCGAATCTTTGTAAAAAATAAGATTCGTATTGTAAATGGCAAAAAGTCCCTCAAACAGTCCGCCCGCTTACTGCCGTTTTTCGCCGGCGGCTCTATCCCTTCGCTATCGCTCAGTGATAATTCGGCTATGCTCACTTCGTTTCGCAGCCTCATTACGCTTCCTCGTAATGCGGGGATAATCTGACTATCCTTATTCCTATAACCATGACCGATAAAAATAATTGCATATCCGTTGCTTTTATTTTATATTCTTATCTATTTTTATGCCAAATTTCTATAAAATAACCGGAGTTTTTTTATGCACTCTCACAAAAAATACGACCACAACTTTACCCTCGCTCTTCAGATAGGCTCTATTTCTTACGATTCCGTCCGCTCAATGATTTCAAAATCCACATACTACCATCTCTTGAATTACAACCTTTCTTCTCTATTCGGCTATGAGTACAGGGATTATCAATCTCAATTATTGCCTCTGGTTAAGACATTTGCTCATTCCAGAAAATTGATAATAACTATTACCATCCTATGCCATGTCTATCGCTTTTATAAAAAAATACAGGACTTACTAATCTATAAGCCTTCCGGCTATCTTGATAACATTCAAAACATGACCGTCAAAGCCGTTTATTTCCTCTCCAACCGTTTTATGATTTCCATTGAAAGGGCCTGCAAATTTTTTAAACTTAAACTTTCCACTTTTTACAACTGGGCCGTCCAGGTCAAAGCCAGGTGCCTTATCTCCCCCATCCATAAATGCCCGAAGGTCTGGCCTAACCAGCTTTCAGAATCCGAACTTAACACTATGAAGAAATTTCTGCTTGATCCGAAATATACAGGCTGGCCTGTCCATGCCGTCCATTCCGAAGCCGTCAGGTTAAAAGCATTATTCATCGGCAGAGATTCATGGTACAAGTATTCCAGGTTATTCAGATTTACCGGAAAGCGTTTTAAAAAACCGCGCCAATCTAAAGGTATCAGGGCCTTCCGGCCCAACGAGATAATTCACGCCGATATTACCTGCCTGAAACTATTGGACGGCCTTACCGCCTATATTTATCTTATCGTAGATAACTTTTCCAGGTTTGTCATCTCCTGTAAAGTATCCCTCCGCGTTTCTGCTGAAATCGCTCTCTCAAACCTTAAAGATGCTTATTCCAGTATCGTTAAAAATAAGAGCAATCCAATAGACCCTTACATCATTTTCCTTACCGACGGAGGTCCTGAAAACGATAACGATACAATAAAGCAATACCTTGAGGATAAAATTACCATAAAGCATCTGATCGCTCAAAAACATATCCGTTTTTCAAACAGTATGATCGAAGCCGTGAATAAAAGCCTGAAATACTCCTGGCTATTCCTGCGGCAGTACCGCGATCTAAACGACCTTGATAAATATCTTGAGAAGGTTATCCATGAATACAACCATGTCCGCCCTCATCATGCCCATCAATACCAGACTCCCGCCGAGGCTTATTCAGGCAAACTGCCCGACCTTGATTTTATCCGATCTCAATTCGAGCTGGCACGTTTGAGAAGAATTCAGGAAAACCGCATCGCTTCCTGCCCAATATGCCAGTTTTAGCAGGGATTGTGTAAAATCAAGGCATTAAAGAGACTTCTTTTACACTCGCTTCACTTCCACTTCACATAAGTTCTATAACCAACCTTCAATTGCCTGTGTTTTCTTCTCTTTTTTATCCTTATATCTGTCTATTTACTTTATTCCAAAATCCTGGACTTTTACTTCAGATTCGCACCCGGTGTTGCTCCGGGCAACCGGAGATATATTGAACTGGTTAAGAAAATTCATTTTTACATGCCTGACTTTGCCCTGAAAGAACTTGAAAAATACGAAGATGTCATTTTAAAGAAAAGGAAACTGCCGATCTCTGATTTTAGATTGTTCATCAAAAATCTTTTCGAGGAAATTATAATAATTCCAAAAATTGCTGTCAGAAAATTCGCCTACGATAAAGCTATTGAACTTTGTAAGGGAATTGATGAAAAAGACACACCTTTTATTGCTCTCTGTGTTGAATTCGGTTATCCATTATGGACCAATGATAAAGCACTCATTGAAAATTTGCCGAAAAAAGGCTTTAATAACTTTATCAACACTCAGAACGTTATAAAACTGCTGGATGAATAGCAACTCATAACACAGCCCATCTATTTCACCCGCCTTCCCGTTGCTATCCTGACAGTCTGCCGGGTCAGAGCCTATTTCCACAACCCTTCGGCGGATAATAATAACATTCGGAGTTTCCCTTATGCGCTCTCATAAAAAATACGACCATAACTTTACTCTCGCCCTTCAGATAGGCTCTATTTCTTACAATTCCGTCCGCTCAACGATTTCAAAATCCACATACTACCATCTCTTGAATTACAACCTTTCTTCTCTATTCGGTTATGAGTACAGGGATTTTCAATCTCAATTATTGCCTCTGGTTAAGACATTTGCTCATTCCAGAAAATTGATAATAACTATTACCATCCTATGCCATGTCTATCGCTTTTATAAAAAAATACAGGATTCCCTCATCCATAAGCCTTCCGGCTATCTTGATAACATTCAAAACATGACCGTCAAAGCCGTTTATTTCCTCTCCAACCGTTTTAAGATCCCCATTGAAAGGGCCTGCAGATTTTTTAAACTTAAACTCTCCACATTTTACAACTGGGCCGTCCAGGTCAAAGCCAGGTGCCTTATCTCCCCCATCCATAAATGCCCCAAGGTCTGGCCCAACCAGGTTTCAGGGTCAGAGCTAAACATTATGAAGAAATTTCTGCTTGATCCGAAATACACAGGCTGGCCTGTCCATGCCGTCCATTCCGAAGCCGTCAGGTTAAAAGCATTATTCATCGGCAGAGGTTCATGGTACAAGTATTCCAGGTTATTCGGATTTACCGGGAAACGTTTTAAAAAACCGCGCCAATCTAAAGGTATCAGGGCCTTCCGGCCTAACGAGATAATTCACGCCGATATTACCTGCCTGAAACTATTGGACGGACTTACCGCCTATATTTATCTTATCGCAGATAACTTTTCCAGGTTTGTCATCTCCTATAAAGTATCCCTCCGTGTTTCTGCTGAAATCGCTCTCTCAAACCTTAAAGATGCTTATTCCAGTATCGTTAAAAAACAAAGCGATACCATAGACCCTTATATCATTTTCCTTACCGACGGAGGTCCTGAAAACGATAACGACACAATAAAGCAATACCTTGAGGATAAAATTACCATAAAGCATCTGATCGCTCAAAAACATATCCGTTTTTCAAACAGCATGATCGAAGCCGTGAATAAAAGCCTGAAATACTCCTGGCTATTCCTGCGGCAGTACCGCGATCTAAACGACCTTGATAAATATCTTGAGAAGGTTATCCATGAATACAACCATGTCCGCCCTCATCATGCCCATCAATACCAGACTCCCGCCGAGGCTTATTCAGGCAAACTGCCCGACCTTGATTTTATCCGATCTCAATTCGAGCTGGCACGTTTGAGAAGAATTCAGGAAAACCGCATCGCTTCCTGCCCAATATGCCAGTTTTAGCAGGGATTGTGTAAAATCAAGGCATTAAAGAGACTTCTTTTACCCTTGCTTCACATTCGCTTTACCTAAGTTCTATAAACAACCTTCAATTGCCTGTGTTTTCTTCTCTTTTTTATCCTTATATCTGCCTATTTACTTTAGTCCAAAATCCTGGACTTTTACTTCAGATTCGCACCCAGTGCCGCTGGTCACGCTGGTCGTACCTGTAAGTTTCCCTTCTGCCCCCGCAGGCCTTCATTACGACCCTTCCTGCGCTGTCGTATTAATAAGGCTTACATTTTCATTACAGAATTGAGATATTACTTCGCCGCATCTACGAGTTTTCATAACTGTATTTAATAGGTAATACTTTATCTAAATCCACACTTTTTGAAGCATCCAGTATTTCGATGCCGACAATTTTATTGTCTTCGCCAATATCCAGCACCATTTCCTCGCTTACCCTCTGATTAATCACATCCTGCTTTTTATCATCAATGCGTATATATAAAAGGTCTGTGCCAGGATTATATATTATTTGCATGTTTTCCTCCTTTACTGCCATTTACCATAAAACACATATACCGTCACGGTGGTAATTTCATCATTTTCAATATTATAAAATACTTCGACACGCTTTTGTTCATAATATTTGCCCAGTCTCTGTCTTTGAAAATTAAATATTTTCGATTTACCTATTCTTTTGTATTTAGCTTCTACCGGTAATCCTGTTTCAATCACTTCAATAATTTCAGCCCGGTCTGTTCCTCTTTCTTCCGCCCGTTCAAGTGTGTGTGGTTCAATGTGAATTTTCATGTATCCCCTTATAAAACGAATACTTTTCTATTTTTTACTTTAACAGAAATAATTCATGGGTAAAAATAATTTAGTGTTTTACCTGATTATTTTATACTCTTCGTCTATCTATATCAAATAAAAAAGAATTTTTTGTTAAATCGGAAGGCCACCATGTTTAAACTCTTTTTCATCCTTTTCTACAGCTTTTGCTTCTCCATTTTAAAACCTTTGTTTCATCACTCTGCCAGAAGTCTTTCAGAATATGAGAAAATTATACTTGATTTGCGTATCGACAATATCCGCCTTCAAAAAGAAATCGAAATACTTAAACGATCTTCAAAAAAACATCCCTTCATCGATTGGTTCGACAGAATTTTCTTCATCGTCCTTTCACAGTTAGAATGCTTTAAACCGCATCTTTCTTCCATCGTCCATCCTTCGGCAATCCTCAAGTGGTTCAAGATCCTTATTAAAAAAAGATGGACTTTCAAACCTGATGCTTCATCCCCCGGCCGGCCTCCTGTTCCCCTCGATGTCCGGAAGCTTATTCTTCAAATAAAGCTCGACAACCCGCTTCGCGGTCCTCTTTTCATACTCGGAGAACTTCATAAGCTAAGCATATATCTCGATGAGAAAACCATCCGCAATGTCCTATACCAATTCAGAAAACAAGGTAAAATTCCTTCGTTCCCCTCCTGGAAGGTTTTCATTTCTTCTCATATCCGTTCCCTGTTCGCCTGCGATTTTCTTACCGTCGATTCACTTTCAGGCTCCCGGTTCTATGTGTTCTTCATTATCCATTACCGGACAAGGGAAATTATCCAGTTCGCCGTAACAAAACATCCGACAATTCAATTCCTTAAAAACCGGTTCTATTATTTCGAGCAAAGACTTGAGGAAATGGGAATTGCTAAAGCTTATCTTCTTCACGACGGCTCGGGCGAGTTTTACTGGTTCTGCTGGAAGCTTTTCCATTTCAAACATATCAGGATTTCTCCGTATTCTCCCAATATGAACCCCGTCGCCGAGCGTTTCGTCGGGACACTGCGCCGGCAATGCTTGGATTGGTTTATAATATTCACAGAGAACCAGCTCCGGAATATCCTTGCTGAATATATTAATTACTACAACAGCCTGCGGCCTCACCAGGGCATCGGCCTTCAGGTTCCCAAAGGCTATATTCCTCAAACCGAAGGCAGGATTGTCTCAAAACCCATCCTCGGCGGACTGGTACATCACTACTACAGGCTGTCAGCGCTTCCGGCTTAAATTACGGATTCTCTCTTACGATTTCTAACCTTAGTCCTATGACCACGCCAGTACTATGCTCTCTTTCTTTAAATTTCCAGTTCTTAATGAATATATTATCTGATATTTCACGTAGAAAAATGTTACTTTTTATTCAAATTATTGCTTTTTCCCATCTATTCGATCCTTCTTTACCTTAAACTGTTACCTCTCGATCGCTAAAATTAATTTTTCCGTAGCACGGGGTTGATGTGGTTGACTATACAACATTTAGGCGGTAAGTTCGATTCGGAGAGAGAGGGATTCGAACCCTCGGTACCCTTATGGGGTACAACACCTTAGCAGGGTGCCCCCTTCGACCGCTCGGGCATCTCTCCATTTAACTGCCGGGTCAGTTATTATAAAACAGGGCCGTTTAACTATCAAATTTTAGTCTAAATCCTGGAAATATTGAAACAATGCGGCTTTTATGGCATAATTTTTCCCGGAATTTGTAATATTTGCGGGGAATTTTATGGCAAAAAAAAGGGTGTTCAGCGGAATACAGCCGACGGGCGTCATGACAATAGGCAACTATATCGGCGCGGTCAGGAACTGGGTAGCCATGCAGGACGAATACGACTGCGTCTTTTCCATCGTCGATCTTCACTCGATGACGACACTGCAGGACCCCGCCGGTTTCAGGTCCCGCTGTTTCGATTACATGGCGCTGTTCCTGGCATGCGGGATCGACCCGGATAAGAGCATTGTATTCTTCCAGTCTCATGTAAGCGCGCACGCGGAGCTTGCTTGGATCCTGGGATGCTTCACTTATACGGGGGAGCTTAACCGCATGACCCAGTTCAAGGATAAATCCAAAAAAAATCCTGAAAATATCAATGCGGGCCTCTATACCTACCCCGTTCTCATGGCGGGCGACATACTCCTTTACGATACCGATATCGTCCCGGTAGGGGAGGACCAGCGCCAGCATGTGGAACTGGCCCGCGACATCGCGCTGCGCTTCAACAACCGCTTCGGACCTGTTTTCACGGTGCCCGAAGCCATGGTGCTGAAAAGCGGCGGCCGCATAAAAAAACTTCTCGATCCGTCCCAGAAGATGGACAAATCCGACGCCAACGAGCGGAATTATATATCAGTCCTGGACAGCCCCGAGGAGATCGGCCGCAAGATTAAGGGCGCCGTTACGGGAAGCGGCGCAGATTACCCCCTGAAGGACGACGGCTCGGGCATCTTCAACCTGATGACAATTATGAGTAGCGTGAGGGACTTTCCGATGGAAGAGATAGCCGCCGGGTATTCCGGCAAAGGTTATGCTGTTTTCAAGAAAGACCTGGCCGAATCGATCGAGAGGCTGTTCGCGCCTGTGCGGTGCCGCTACGCGGAATTCCGCAAAGACAAGGAATTTTTACTCAGGACCGCTCGGGAAGGGGCGGCAAAGGCCTCGGAAATCTCCGGCAAAACGCTCGGGAAGGTTTACAAAAAAGTCGGGCTCTTACCTCAGTCAACAGTCAACAGTCAACAGTCGTATAGAACGAGTGCTGATTAACAAACAACCGGCAATTATTTACCGGCAAATGTCACTCTCGACTCTCGACTCTTGACTGAAGTTGACTGTCGACTGCCGACTTTCGATTGCCGACAGACGTCAGTGCGCCTGGCTGTAATAAAGAGGTATATAGGCAGCTTTCCGCTTGAGCTTGTTCCTGAAGTTCGAAGTGCTGTCCTCGATGATTCCCTTCAGGTAATCGATGTGCCTGGATATCGATTCCATGTAGAGGTTGGAATCCATCCCGAACCTCGCCCTGAAATGAACCTTCGCATACTCGTTTACGTTCATAAGATCGCTTGAAAACCTGTCGGTCGTCATCTTGTAGAAAAACGCAGTTTTCTGTATTATATCGAATTCGGTATCATATCCCTGTATGCCGGCTTCCCTGAATTCGTCGTAAAGGTAGTGCAGTTTTTCAAGGTAAAACCTGTCGGACATCTGGCCTAAAAGGTCGGCCGTACCGAGTATCGCGCCCGCTATCTCCTCGTCCCGGCTGTTAAAGGGGATATCCTTCCAGTTTACCTGGAGCCCCGTGCAGGAAATTATCCTCGATATAACGGCGACTTCCCTGCTGTCAAGCTGGAGGGCAGGCCTGTTCTTCTGAATGAACATCATGCTTCTTTCGACATGGCTTTTCGTGTACTTGGCGCCGGTCCCGGTCCTGTCCCAGTCCTCGAGTATATAACCCGTATCGTGGAAGAGGGCTGCCTGAAGAAGGTCTACCATGGTTTCGCAGCTCATGTTTCCGGACGAAAGGTTGTAGCCGTCGGCAAGGCGGGCTGCGGCCAGCAGGGCGTCCAGCGTATGGCCGAGATTGTGGTACATAGTATTGCAGGCCTGGTATCCGGGGAATTTCCCGTCGAAGAGATTGACGATATTCTTGAAATTACTCAGGATTTTCGAGAAGGAATGTGACGGGTAGGAGTACTGGAAAATCTTTTTGACTTCCGAGATTACATGCTGTGGTGCAGGGCTTTTCAGAAGACGGGAAAGCTGCACCGCTTCCTTATTCTGATCCATAACGACTCTCCCTGAATTATTTATTAAACGTCATTTATTAACTCGAAAATATGATAGCATTTTGAAACCGGTGATGTCAAATTTTTTATTTGCCTGTCATGGGTTTCGTCACGATATTTACGACCCTGCCCGGCACCGGTATTATCTTCACCACTTCTTTATTTTCCAGCGCAAGTTTCACTTTTTTACTCTCCATGGCCTGTTTTATCATTTCATCGGCGGATACACCGGCCGGCATCCGGACCGTGTCGCGGAGCTTCCCGTTTTCCTGGACGGCAATGGCTATGAAATCCTCTCTTATCATTTCCGGATCGTATTCCGGCCATGCAGCGGCCGATACGGAAGGCTTCTCCCCGCAGATCTCCCACATTTCTTCGGTAATAAAGGGGGCGAACGGGTGAAGAATGACAGTGAAATCGCGGAGGAGCGGCCTGTTGAGCACATCCTCCCTTGAAAGCGCGTTGACAAATATCATCAGCGAGCTTACTGCAGTGTTGAATTCAAGGGCGTCTATCTTTTCGGCAACCGTTTTGACTGTCCTGTGCCGGAGTTTTAAAAGCTCAAGAGGCACGGGCGCATCATCAGCCGTATTTTTTTCGAAAAGCTTCCAGGCCTTGTCGAGGAACCTCTTGATCCCGATTATGCTCTGCATGTTCCATGGCTTATCCGAAGCAAGCGGCCCCAGGAACATCTCGTAAATCCTGAGAGTGTCGGCCCCGTATTCATTTACCACATCGTCCGGGTTGACAACGTTGCCCCGCGACTTGGACATCTTTTCGCCGTTCTCGCCTAAAATCATACCCTGGTTCTTGAGCGACATGAACGGCTCCGGCGTATTGACGACGCCGATATCGAACAGGAATTTATGCCAGAACCGCGCATACAACAGATGCAGAACCGCATGCTCGGCTCCGCCTATATAAAGGTCGACCGGCAGCCAGTACCTGATATTGGCGGCGTCGGCCGGGGCCTTGTCGTTATGCGGATCGGTGAACCTTATATAATACCAGGAACTTCCGGCCCACTGTGGCATTGTGTTGGTTTCCCGCCGGGCCCGGCCCCCGCATTTCGGACATTTTGTATTTACCCACTCTTCGATGCCGGCAAGCGGCGACTCCCCCGTGCCCGTCGGTTTGTATGATTTGACTTCGGGCAGCCTGAGGGGAAGTTCTTTTTCATCGATCGGGACTATCCCGCAATTTTCGCAGTGCACGACGGGTATCGGTTCTCCCCAGTACCTCTGCCGTGAAAATACCCAGTCTCTAAGCTTGTAGTTAACCTTGCTCTGGCCCAGGCCCCTTTTTGCAAGCCATTCGGTAATAGCTTTTTTGCAGGCGGCAGTCTTCATGCCGCTGAATTCCCCGGAATTGACGGAAATGCCATCTTCCGTTTCGGGCCGGACCGCAGGATAAACGCTCCCGTCCCCGGATACGACCTGGACAATGGAAAGGGAGAATTTTTTTGCAAATTCGAAATCGCGTTCGTCATGTGCAGGCACTGCCATGATAGCGCCCGTACCGTAGCCCCACAATACGTAATCTGCTATCCAGATTGGTATTTTGGCGCCGTTTACAGGGTTCACGGCATAGGCTCCGGTAAAAACGCCCGTTTTTTCCTTGTTGAGTTCGGTCCTCTGCAGTTCGGATTTCGACACTGTTTTATTAATATATATTTCGACATCATCCGAATTCCCGGGGGCAGTTATCTTCTCCACAAGCGGATGCTCGGGCGCCAGGACCATGTACGTGGCCCCGAAAAGCGTATCGGGCCTTGTCGTATAAACACGGATAAGATCCTCCATCCCGTCGACCCTGAAGTCGACCTCGGCCCCCTCGCTCTTTCCTATCCAGTTTTCCTGCATGAGCTTGATGGGTTCAGGCCAGTCGAGGAGAGAGAGGTCAAGAAGGAGCCTTTCGGCGTATGCGGTTATTTTTAAAATCCATTGCCTGATCCTCCGCCTCTCGATCGGGGTCGAACACCTGTCGCACTTCCCGTCGCTGACTTCCTCGTTTGCCAGCCCGGTCAGGCAGTGGGGGCACCAGTTGATCGGCATATCCGCTTCGTATGCGAGACCCTTTTTAAAAAGCTGGAGAAATATCCACTGAGTCCATTTATAGTAATCGGGGCTCGACGTAGAAACCTCGCGGTCCCAGTCGTAGGAGAACCCCAGGGACTTTATCTGGTTCCTGAAGCGGTCTATATTTTCAACGGTTATTACAGCCGGATGCGTACCCTTCTCTATGGCGTAATTCTCCGCCGGAAGCCCGAAGGAATCGAAACCCATGGGATGAAGAACGTTGTAGCCCTGAAGGCGCTTGAAGCGCGTATAAATATCGGTGGCCGTATATCCTTCGGGATGCCCGACATGCAGGCCGGAACCCGAAGGGTACGGAAACATGTCGAGTACATACAGCCGTTTCTCATCGGGGTACGAGGGATCCTCGGTCACCCTGAAAGTCTTTTCAGAGTCCCAGAATTCCCGCCATTTTTTTTCAATGCTTAAAAAATCATAGATCCTTTCCATAAGCCGGCTCCTTCAAACACAGGCAATTTAATATTTTAAATCCTGAACCCCGAACTTTCAACTTATTCAGTCGAAAGTCAGCAGTCGGCAGTCGAAAGTCGACATTATAAACTATCCACTGCCGACCGTCGACTGCAGACTGACGACTGACGACTACCGTCAGATCTAGCGGATTTGATATTTTATCCCGCGATAGTTACTTTAATATAAGCTTGTTTTAATAAAACCAATGTCGGAGGCATTATGAAAGAATCCATTGAGTTGTCGGTCAGGATTCCGGCAAGCGCCGAACGGATTTACAAAGCATGGCTGGACAGCGGCGAACATTCGGGATTCACGGGATCGCCCGCCGAAATCGTCCCTGAAGCAGGCGGAAAATTCAAAGCCTGGGACGGCTACATCATGGGAACCACGCTCGAGCTTGAACCCTTCGCCCGGATCGTCCAGGCATGGCGGACAACCGAATTCCCGATCGAGAGCCCGGATTCAAAACTTGAAATAACCCTTGAAGAAAAGGGCAAAGATACCTTGCTGACCCTGAAGCATACTGAAATTCCCGAAGGCCAGGGGGAGGAATACAGGAAGGGGTGGGAAGAATTTTATTTTAAACCGCTAGAGGTGTATTTCAGGGATCAATAAAAGGTATTACTTGATTAATTTCAGGTAAGACCGTAAAATACTGTTAAGGAGTTGCCGAATTGAAAATTGCAGATCTTCATGTTCATTCCGTCCTTTCCGACGGCCTTTACAGTCCTGAAGAGATCGTTAATACGGCGGTTCATAAAAACCTGGGCGGATTCGCCCTGACCGATCATGACACCTTCGAAGGCGTCGGCGCCTGCCTCAGAGCCATAAAACGTTTCACGCCGCCGATCTATTTTATAGCGGGATGCGAATTTTCCACCTATAACGCGGATACCGGCGAAACCCATATCCTGGGATATTTTTCAGGCGAATCGTACAGGGAAATGGACGGATTTCTTGAGGAATTCAGAAGGGGACGCAAAAAGAGGGCCGGACGTATACTGGAATGTCTTAAAAAATACCATATCGATATTCCTCTCGAAGCGCTCCTGCAGAGGTCCAGCAAGCCTGTAGGAAGAATGCACATAGCCCGTGAAATGGTCCGGCTGAAATATACCGGAAGCGTCCGCGAAGCGTTCGAAAAATACCTGGGCGAAGGGCGTCCCTGCAACATCGAGAGAAAGGAAGTCGGAACGTACGATGTCATATCCGCCGTTAAAAGTGCGGGAGGCGTTCCCGTTCTTGCGCATCCGGTCTTTCTCAAATCAGGGGACAAATGGGGATGCGTGGACAGGATGATATCGGCGGGCCTTGCCGGGATAGAATATATGCATCCCAGGATTTCAAAAGGGTTCTCGGCAAGGATTGCGGAAGAATATTCAAAAAAGCTGATCTTAACGGCCGGGAGCGATTTCCACGGCGACGACGAATCGGATGAAATCGGGCGCTTCGGGATAAGCCTTGAAGACGCCGAAAGAATTCTGCCCCGGTTCAGGGAAAAAGTCGGAAGTCTTTGAAAAACTTAACGCGAATTTTTTTTTATGTTATAATCATATCGGGTATGCAAGGGTTCCGGCAAGGAGGTTGATATGCCGCCAAAAGTTGAAGGCCCGCTTAATACAATGATCGGGGAAGGTTCGGTTTTCCAGGGGAAATTTTTTGTTCATGGATCGTTTCAGATCGATGGAAAATTCGAGGGGGAGATAAGATCCGAGGAACACCTCTACGTAGGCGAGACGGGAAAAGTCAAAACTGAAGTTATCCGCGCCAAGAAGGTGACGATCGCCGGCATCGTTCTGGGCGATATAGACGCGCTCGAGGAAGTGAAGCTCCTTTCGACGGGAAGGGTGCTTGGGAATATCATGACTCCCCAGCTCTCCATGGACCCCGGAGTAGTGGTGAAGGGAAACATCACAATCACTGCCGGGCAGAAGAAGGACGTCGACAAGATCATCGAAGACGCTTACGCTTCGGGCCCGTCGATCAACTTCGACGCGATTTTCGACGAAGAAAAGAAAAAGATAACCGACCTGAAGATAAAAGAAGCCCCGGCAAAATAGATGATTTCATTAAAGACCAGCGTTGAAATCGAATACATCAGGAAGAGCAACCGCATAATAGCCGAATTGTTCGATTATCTCAATCCTTATGTCAGGCCGGGCGTTTCAACTCTCGAGCTGGATTCCCTCGCATCGGATTTCATCCGGTCGAAGGGGGCAATATCGAGTTTCAAGGGATATACGCCCTCACCCCGTTTTCCCGGTTTCCCGGCCGATACATGCATTTCCGTCAACAGCGAAGTTATTCATGGCATCCCCGGCAGCTATATTCTTAAAGACGGCGACATAGTCAAGATCGATATCGGCACAATACTGTCCGGGTATTACGGCGACGCCACCCGCGCTTACCTTGTTGGCACCGTAAAGCCCGAGATAAAAAAACTGTCGGAAGACACCCGCCAGGCCCTGATGCTGGGCATAGACGCCGCAAGGGAGGGAAATTACCTCTTCGAAATCGGCAGGGCCATATCTTTTTATCTCTCTCCCAAAGGGTACGGCATTATCCGCGATTACTGCGGCCATGGCGTGGGGAAGGCCCTGCACGAAGAGCCTCCCGTAATCAATTATTACGATCCCAAAAGAAAAGGCCCGAAACTTAAAAAGGGAATGGTCCTGGCCATCGAACCGATGATAACGCTCGGCACGCACGAGGTCAGGACGTTAAAGGACGGCTGGACCGTCGTAACAGCCGACAATAAATGCGCGGCCCACTGGGAACATTCCATTGCCGTTACCGACGGCGAACCTCTTATCCTTTCCCGGCTTTGACAACTGGAGGAAATCATGGAATTCGACGCTGTAGTCGTGGGAAGCGGCATTGCCGGGTCCGTTTGCGCATACTACCTTGCAGAAGAAGGTCTGAAAGTCGCCCTCATTAACAAGGCCGAAAGCATTGAACAGAGCAATACCTACTATGCGCAGGGCGGCATTGTTTACAGGGGTAAAAAAGATTCGCCGGAGCTCCTGTTCAACGATATCATGAGCGCCGGCGGAGGCATATCCAATCCCGAGGCGGCCCTTATCATCTCCAGGGAATCCGGAGCCGACGTGGACGAGGTCCTCATCAGAAATTTCAGCGTCGACTTCTCAAGGGACGGCGAAGGCCGCCTTGACCTCACCGAGGAAGCCGCTCATTCGGCCCGCAGGATCCTCCATGCATTCGACTCGACCGGCAAAAGCATCGAGGAAAATGCCATAAAAAGCCTTAAAAACTGCAAAAATATAACATTTCTGCCCGACCACACCGTCATCGATATTATCACGCTGGACCACCACTCCTTCGACAAATACCGGAAATACCAGCCGGTCACTTCAATGGGAGTTTATGCCGTCGACAACAGGAGCGGCCAGGTGGTTAAAATACTTTCAGGCGTCGTGGTCCTTGCCACGGGAGGTATGGGGCAGATCTATCTTCATACAACGAACCCTTCCCTGGCAACGGGCGACGGATATGCAATGGCAAACAGGGCGGGCGCCAGGCTCATCAACATGGAATACACCCAGTTTCATCCGACGACCCTGTACCATCCCAAGGCCTCTAATTTCCTCATATCGGAATCGGTAAGAGGCGAAGGGGCCGTCATCGTCGACAAGAACGGACGCCGCTTCATGGAAAAGTACCATCCCCTGAAAGACCTCGCGCCAAGGGATATAGTGACACGAGCAATTTTGAACGAGATGCTCGATTCCGGTGAAAAATACGTATATCTCGATATTACGGGCATAGGCCAGGCCAAGATAAAAAACAGGTTCCCTTATATATACAGGACCTGCCTCGATTACGGGTTCGACATTACCCTCGAACCCCTGCCCGTCGTTCCGGCGTTCCACTTTTCCTGCGGCGGGATCCTTACCGACATGAACGGGAAGACGAATATCGAGAGGCTTTTCGCGGTCGGAGAAGTCGCATGCACAGGGCTCCATGGCGCCAACCGCCTGGCCAGCACTTCGCTCCTGGAAGGCGTGGTATTCGGTAAAAGGGCCGCCGGATATATAGCAAAGAACAAAAAGAATTACCTGGCGGATCCGGGATTTTCAAATATCCTCGACTGGATAGATACCGGCGTAAGCGACGGAGCGGACCAGGCGCTTATCAACCAGGACTGGAACCTTCTCAAGAACATCATGTGGAATTATGTCGGCGCGGTCAGGAGTTCCAGGCGTCTAAGGCGCGCCATAGTCGACCTGAATAACCTCAATGTCGACGTCGAAGATTTTTACCGGGACACGAAGGTGTCGAAATCCATAATCGAACTGCGCAATGCAGTCCAGACAGGCCTCCTGGTCGCAAGGCATGCCCGGGCGAACCGTGAAAGCATCGGCGCCCATTACAGGATCGATTAAGATTGATATAATAGGCCCCTTTTATTAAAATAGTTCCGTGATATATTATTAAGAACAAGAGGGTTTGTTATGATAGAATACATAACATCGGGCGAATCCCATGGCAGGGGCATGACCGTCACCGTTAAAGGAGTTCCATCCAACCTTAAAATCGACGAGGACTTCATCAATTCCCAGCTTGCCGGAAGGCAGACGGGATACGGCCGCGGCGACAGGATGAAAATCGAAAAAGACCGGGTCGATATAATCGCCGGCGTCATAAACGGGGTCACGAACGGCGCCCCGATAACCCTCGTCATCTGGAATAAAGACTATGAAAACTGGAAGGATAAAAATCCTCCGAAGGTGCTCCGGCCCAGGCCGGGCCATGCAGACCTGACGGGGGCCTATAAATTCGGCTCGACGGACGATATCCGCAGGGTGCTCGAAAGATCGAGCGCCCGTGAGACATCCGCCAGGGTGGCCGCCGGCGCCGTGGCGCGCATTTTCCTGAAGGAATTCGGCATCGGGATCTTTTCTCACGTCGTCAACTGGGGCGGCATCGAGATAGACACGTCTTCACTTTCGATAAATGAAATAAGGTCGATGTCCCTTTCGAGCGATTTAAGGTGCGCCTGCGACGAAGATACCGGGGCGAAGATCAAGGCCCTTATCGCCGGGGCGAGGATGGAGGGCGATACCATAGGCGGGATCATCGAAACGATAATTTTCCCGGTGCCTCCGTACCTGGGCAGCTACCAGACATTCGGGGAAAAGCTCGATTCGAACATCGCAAGGACGGTGCTGGGCATACAGGCGGTAAAGGGGATCGAATTCGGCTACGGGTTCAGGTACGCTTCCACTTCGGGAAGGAACTCGCACGACGAGATCTTTTACAGCGGCAGCGAACAAAAGTACTACAGGAAGACAAACAGGGCGGGCGGGATAGAAGGCGGCATGACGAACGGCAGTCCCGTGGTTTTCAGGTCCGTTATGAAACCCATACCCACCCTGATGATCCCGCTGAGGTCGGTCAATATAAAAACCAAATCTGCGGAATCCGCTTCAACAGAACGCTCCGATATAACCGCAGTTGCCGCATGCGGAGTTGTCATTGAAAATACTGTCGCCGTCGATATTGCAAACGCGCTGACCGCCCGGTACGGCTCGGACGACCTTCTGCTGATCATGAAAAATTTTAAAGGCGACCCCGCCCTTAAAATGTTCAGGTGGAAGAAATTCTAAACAGGCTGCCGCAGGGAGGGATCATGAAATATTTATTGCTATCCTTTATTCTTTTTACCGCTGCCGGCGCTTCCTACGCCGGATGGCAGAACCTCGATAAAAACACCGTTATCCAGGGGCTTCCGATTAAAAGCGGCTGGATATACGTTTATTCTTCAGGCAGCCTCCGGATGGGGGTCCTGAGTGCGGATACGTCCCTTCATGGCATCGTATGCGCAAAGAACACCGAGGTTTCCTTTTTCGAATCGGGGAGCCTCCGTTCGTGCGTAATGGCGGCGGACACTGCCGTCCAGGGGCATAAGTTCAAAGCCGGGAGCACGGCATTTTTTTATGAAAGCGGGAAACTCGATTGTGTTTACCTGGGGGCGGATACCCTGATTAATTCCATCCCATGCAGGGGAGGCACATACGCCGGCTTCCTGGAATCGGGGGCTTTTGTAACAGCCGTCCTGTCGGCTGAATTCAGGGCGGAAGGCATAGATTTCCCCGCAGGCACAGAGCTCGGGTGGAGTTCCGCAGGACGGCTGGATACCGCCGGGCTCGGCGCGCCGGCCAGGGTGCAGGGCATTCTCTTCAAGGCCGGTTCTATGCTGTATTTCGACAGGGACGGCTCGCTCATTATGCCGCCGGAGCTCGACCTCGCTGAGAACACGAAAATCCAGGGCATGGTTTTCAGTGAAGGCACGAAGGTCGAATTCGGCCCGTTCGAATACGTCCGTACAGGGACGCTCGGCGGGGACGCAGCCTTCAAAAACATCAGTTTAAAAACCGGCTCCAGATTAAAATTCTACGACGAGGGCGGGCTTGAAAGCGCAGTTACGCCCGCCGATGCAGCCTTCAAATCGATGACATTCGCCGCCGGCAATGAAATTACATTTTACGAAACCGGCGAACTTTCAGGCGGCATGCTCGCTTCCGATGCCGAATCGGGAGGCTTGAAGTTCAGGGCCAAAACCAGGATATCGTTCTACCCTTCCGGGAAAGTCAGTTCCGGCACGCTGGCCGAAAACGCCGCGATATCCTCCAATACTTATAAGGCAGGGACTGCGGTATCACTCTACGAATCCGGAAAGCTCAAATCGGCTGTTTTAACGGAAAATATGAAAACGGGCGGCATGAGCCTCATAGAGGGACGGAACGTTGCCTTCGCCGAATCCGGAAAAATAAAGTCCGTACAGGTAAAGGACGACACGGTTTTCCAGGGCATAAAATTCCTGAAGAATACAAGGGTTTCGTTTTTTGAATCCGGAAGCGTAAGCGGAGGGATCCTGGCTGAGGCGAAGGCTTTCTACCAGTTCACACTGCCGCCCGGCACCGAGATAAAATTGGATGAAAAGGGCGCGCTCGCATCGGCGAAGCCCGTTAAAGACATGGAGATCGGCGGCGTAAAAGTTGAAGCATACAGCGAAGTCAGGTTCGATCAGTCCGGCAATATCAGGAAGTGAGGGGGAATACATGAAGTCAACAGTCAATAGTCGGCAGTCGACAGTCATTCTTGTTTTCATAATCCTGACGCTTGCGGCGCAGGTTTTATTCCCCTTCGACGGGCCTGTAATAACCTTAAAAAAGGACAGGACTTACCAGGGCTTTTTCCTGAAAGAGGGTTCGGAAGTCGCTATAGACGCCAGGAGCAACCTCATCTATATAAAGCTTACCGATGATTCGGAAATCCTGGGGATAAAATTCCATCCTTACACCGAGATCTATCTTAAAAATAAAAAGATCGCGGCCGTAAAAATCGATTCCGATACGCGCATCCAGGGAATACTTTTCCCGGCCGGATTGTCGCTCGCCTTTTCCGGCGACGGGAGGGTTATTATGCCTCCGAAAATGGAGCTTGCAGAGGACACGGTATTCAAAGGGATCGATTTTAAAGCGAATATGGATACTTATTTTTACGATTCGGGCAATGTGAGCTTCGGCACTCTGGCGAAAGATACTCCGATCGATGGAATCAATGTTCCGGCGGATTCTGAAGTGCGTTTTTACGATTCGGGCGCCCTTTTGAGCGTTTCCCTTGCCGGGGATACTATGATCGCCGGCTTGCCGTTCTACAAGGGCGCCGAAGTCCTGTTCGGCTCGGGAGGAGCGCCTGTATATCCTGACAGGATCGAGATCGGCAGGGACATGCTTTATAGCGGCATTCCCTTCAGGGGCAACGAACAGATCGCCGTGTATTCCGGCGGAAAACCTAAAAGCGGGACCCTCGCGGCATCTATCCGGATGCGTCATATGAAAATAGAGACCGGGACGACGCTCAATCTTTCAAAATCAGGCCAGATGATCCTTCCCCTTAAAATGGAGCTTGCGGAAAACGCAAGGATAGACGGAGTGCTCTACAGGGGGCAAAACCCCATAACATTCTTTAAATCCGGAACGGTCCGGAGCGCAGTTCTGTATGCCGACTCGCTCATAAAAGGGGCCCCATGCAAGGGCTACGAAGAAATAAATTTTTTTGAGAACGGCAGAGTGATGTCCGCGACGCTTTCGGCCGGGACAGTTATCGGCGGGATTGCATGGAAAGACGGCTTTAAAATCGCCTTCGACGAAAAGGGGAAAGTGATATCGGGAACCCCGGAAGCCGATTTAACCGCCGGCGGCAGGCTTTTCAAGGGCGGATGCGAAGTCGATTTTTATCCCGACGGAACGGCAAAGGCCGGGACGCTGGGCAAAAGCGAGATCGACCATGGCGTCACGTTCGAGGCCGGAACGCCTGTCGGCTTTTATGAAGGGGGGACGCTGGAAAACGCTCTATCAGCCGGGGACCTTGCCGTTAAAAAAATAAAATTCCTTTCGAATACGAGCATCATGTTTTACCGCGGCGGTCAGGTCGAATCCGGGACCCTGTCGGGCGACCAGGAGCTTATGAAAATCTACAGCCCTATCGTATTCAGGGATGGAACGGTCGTCACCTTCTATTCAAACGGGATTGTTTCAAACGGTTCCCTGGCCGGGGAAACCGAGGTCATCGAAGGCGTGACTTTCAAGCCTTTAATTAAAACGGTCACGAACGGCTTCGATAAAAGCGGCAAGGCCTCAGATATCTATCTGCCCGGCATTTCATTTTACGATACCGGTAAAGTCCAGAGTGCGGTGCTGTCGCATGAAACTGTCCTGCAGGATATCGAATATTCGGGGCCTGTATCTTTCTACAGGTCGGGTAAGGTCAGAAGCGGGATCCTTGCGCGCAGCACCACCCTTTATGAAACGGCATTCAGGCAGGGATCCGAGATCACGCTGTACGAATCCGGAACGTTATCCAACGGCATGCTCGAGGAAGACAGCTATCTAAAGGGCGAAGGCCAGGACATAGTCTTCAGGAAAACAAGCTACGCAAGTTTCTACCCTTCGGGAGCGCTCAAAAGCGGAACGCTCCGGGACGATACGAAAATCAAAGGCATTACATTCCAGAAATGGACCGTATTGTATTTTTATGAAAACGGAAGGCTCTATAAGGGAACGCTTTCTGACGATACGAAGATCGGCGGCACGGTTTATCCGGCAGGTTCAGAAGTCATGTTCGACATGAATGGAAACGTAAAAGGGGAGTGATATGGAAGTCAGGACCGCGGATATAAACGACCTCGGCGGAATAATGAAGCTGTATTCCGAATTGAACCCGGACGATGACAATATTGCAGATAACACAGCGCTTGAATCCGTATGGCGCGATATCATGGGAAAAGACAGCATCCGTTACTTCGTCATGGAACAGGGCGAACAGATCGTATCTACCTGCAATATTGCAGTGATACCCAACCTTTCCAGAGGCGCCCGCCCGTTTTCAGTTATTGAAAACGTCGTAACCCGCCATGACTACAGGAACAGGGGATGCGGCGCAAAAGTCGTCAATGCCGCGGTCGATTTCGCCCGGGCTTGCGGCTGCTACAAGGTAATGCTTTTATCCAGCTCCGGGAGGAAAGCCGCCCATGCTTTTTATGAAAAGCTCGGCTTTAACTCCACGGACAAGATCGGCTTTTTCATGTATCTTTAGGGGAAAATATGGAAGGGATAGTGCCGGCGGATAAAATAGGAATAGCGGGAACGGGTGGCATAGGCAGCAATGTGGCCGTACACCTGGTAAGGTGCGGCATAAAACATTTCAAGCTTGTCGATTTCGATTTCGTGGACGAATCGAACCTGAACAGGCAGTTCTTTTTCAGGAATCAGGTCGGGAAAGACAAGGTATCGGCCCTCGAGGCGAACCTCAAACGCATCGGAACGGGTTTGAAGATAGAAAAGGAAAGGCGCATGCTCACAGCGGCAGCTCTGCCTGAAGTATTTAAAGGCTGCGCCGTGATAGTCGAGGGTTTCGATAACCCTGAATCTAAAGCCGCGCTTGTCGAAACATTCGCCGGTAAAGATGCATTCGTGGTTAGCGCCTGCGGAGTCTCAGGCTTCGATATCGAAGGCGTAAGGGTTCGCTGGTTCGGTAAAAACGTCGCCATCGTAGGCGATTTCAGGCCCGGAAACTGTGCTGCAGGATTTTATTCTCCGAAGGTTTCCCTGGCCGCGGCGGTCATGGCCAATCTCATCTTGAAGCGCCTGGGATATGACGGCGTATAAATTTTTTAATTTGTAAGGAGGATGATCATGAATCACATTCTTCTGGGTCTTCTTTGCGGCCTCGCATTCGGGGTAATAGACGTGCTGCTGATGCTTCCCCTGAAGTACGATTCGAAAAAGAACAAAACCGAAGCGATGACAGGCGCCTTCATCGACAGGTTCCTCATCGGCTTCATCATTCCGAACCTGCAGTTCGGGATAAGTCCTGTAATTACAGGTCTTTTGGCAGGCCTTTTATTCAGCGTCCCTTCATCGATCATAACGAGGGCTTACATCCCTATAAACCTTACAGGTCTTGCCGGCGGCGGGCTCGTCGGACTTGCGGTCTCATTCTGGGGATAAACGCCTGATAATCAGAATGATCGGCCCCGCCGCGAGCGCCACTTTTATTAGCTCGACCATTGCCGCGTAAAAAGCTTCGGCCACCGTGAAACTATGGGGATAGAACGATTTCAGGTAATGGATCTCCCAGACCGAATGGTACGAAACAAGCGCGATTATTACAATGCCGGCCCAGATTATCCATGATAAAATCCTGCCTTGATTTTTCATACGGCCTCCCGATTTTTTTTGACAGTCTTTGCATTTTCATATGGTCACTTCTAATAACCTACCCTTACGGGTACAAGCACCCTGCGGGTACAAGGCCTTTTCACCGGACAAGCCGGTACAAGCACCGGACAAGCCGGTACAAGCACCGGACAAGCCGGTACAAGCACCGGACAAGCCGGTACAAGCAAGGCGGATAAGTAGTGACCATTGGGCGAATTATAAATAATTAGAATGCTAATTATTAACGATATTGAATTTTATTGGAACCGCCCATATAATATCTATAATTTAATTCAATCCGGGAAGTTCCGGCAAATCGAGGGAGACAGATCCGATGGTAAAATGGGACCCTGCAGGATACGGCGGCAGCCCTTCCAGGCACAAATTATGGGCGATGGAATTCGCAAAAAAATTGAGACTTGACGGGGGAGAGTCCGTTCTCGATATCGGCAGCGGAGACGGTAAGATAACCTCCGAAATTTCATTGTCGGTGCCCCGGGGCCATGTTACCGGGATAGACAATTCGATCGATATGATAGAATATTCGAAGGCGTATTACAGCGCGAAGGATTTCCCGAATCTCGAATTCCTGCTATTGGATGTGCTCGACATGAAGTTTGAGAGGCAGTTCGACCTGGTATATTCTACATCCGCGCTTCACTGGCTCAGCGGCCATGTACCGGTGCTCGAAAGAATACGGAAAAGCCTCAAAAGCTCCGGGAGGCTTTACATACAGATGGGCGGTAAGGGCAACATGCAGGACCTTTTTTCATCCCTTTATAAAATAGCCGGAAACAAAAAATGGGAGAATTATTTCAGCAGCTTCAGGTTTTCGTTCGGATATTACGGCATCGATGAATATAAAAAATGGCTGGCTGAAACCGGATTCAAACCCTTAAGGATAGAACTTGTCGATAAGGAAAACATCCTGGAAGGCAAAGAGGGACTGGCAGGATGGATAAGGTTAGCCCTCTCTCCGTACGTGCAGAGGCTCCCTGTTAACCTGCAGGCCGAATTCATATCCATGATAGCTGATGACTACCTGATAGGATTCCCGCCCGGCAGGGACGGCCGGTGCGCCGTTAAAATGAAGAGGCTTGAAGTCGAAGCGGTCCCGGATCAATTTCGATAAAATTTATCATATCACTTTTGATACAATAAATTTTTTAAAATATTCATGGTCAATCATATCTTATTTAACCATGCAAAGTTAGAAATAATAATCAATGGCACATTGTTTGCTCTTTAAATGTCAGTATTTATTTTCGGGATGAAGTGACACATTTTGAAGTTCCATGTGTTAATAACATAGACAGGATTCATGGATCAGGAAAAACGATATATTAAAATTGGGATAAGAGGACTTTATGTTTAAAATAGGGGTCATATTACTGGTTATCCTCCCTGCAGCCGCATTCTCTTTACAGATAAGGGGAAAAGTGATGCGCGCCGATACGCGGGCTGGCATCGCATCGGCAGACATCGTCCTTAAATCAGGGACAAATACCGTTGCAGCCGTACAAACTCTCGACGACGGGTCTTTTGTCCTGGATGCCGCTGCGGGCAGATACACCCTGTCGGTAATGGCGCCGGGATATTACCAGGAATCCAGGGATATTACGGTAAAAGCCGGAATAAACGTCGTGTTTTACATAATTGCTCAGAGTACCTCGAATCTGGGCGAAATCGAAGTCACGGGGGAAAAGCTGAAAGATACCGAGTCTAAAAACGTAATTACAAAGGATGTCCGTGAAAAGGCCCCGGAAAACATCACCGGGGATCCTGTACATACTATCACGCTGATGCCCGGAGTAAGCGACCTCGGGATGGGAAACCTGCAGAACAACACGAAACTCTCGGTTCGCGGCGGTACGGGCAATGAAAACCTGGCGCTCCTTGACAACGCCCTTGTCGAGTATCCCTATCACCACTTTATCGGCGATTCGGTCTTCATAGACGACATCGTCGACAGCATCGACCTGTACAAGGGAGTCCTTCCCGCGCGTTACGGCCAGGCCGAATCGAGCCTCCTCCAGGTCAATACGATCGAGGGAGAGCCCGGTTTCCACGGCAAGGTCGATCTCGGTCTTATAAACACCTACATTACGGTTTCGGGGGCTACCGAAGACCGGAAGTGGAACTATGCCGGCGGTTTACGCAGGACCCAGTATGACCTGGTCATGCCTCTATTCCTGCAGGGCGGGGGCACAAATTTTCATGCTCCGTATTACCTTGATTCGCATGGCAGGATCAGTTATAAGGACGGGGGCGATACGGTCTCATTAGACTGGCTGTTTTCGGAAGAGCCTATGTCCTGGACGAACTTTTCCCCGTCGGGCACAATCCTCACAAATGCCGACAGCCTGGATTACATCGACAGTATGCTCAATCTCGACTGGCAGCACTCGTTTTCAGGGGAATGGGCGCTCGACCAGACTCTAGGCGTAACCTGGAGTTACATGGACTTCGAAATGAACGAGAAGGACAATAGTACCGTGATGAGGGAATCGGGATATGACTTGAGGTATAAGACTTTTGCGACCTATGCGCCTCTTGAAAACCTCTCCTTCGATATAGGCGGCGAAGTGCAGTATTTCCCGCAGCTTTTCTATACGAACTATATATTGAGCTTTATAACGAACCAGGTTACAGGGTCGCCCGAATGGCAGCTTTTCAACAACTCCGCATGGAACGGTTCCCTTGGAATTTATTCGCTGTTCATCGAGAACGACACCGGCCTTTTCGACAGGAGGGTTTTCATCGAGGACGGACTCAGGCTGAATTACGTGGATTATATTAAAAAATATTCGTTCGATCCGCGCCTGACACTGGGTTACAGATTTACACCCGGGGACAAGGTTTATATCTGTGCCGGATATCTTTCCGAATTCCCTGCCGACGGATTTTCCCTGGAGGTCCTTGATACGAATAAGGAACTTTCCATTCCCGGCTGCTGGCACTTCATTGCCGGTACGGGCATCGAAGAAGGGGCGTACGGCCTTAGCCTCGAGGGTTATTATAAATACTATGTCAATTACCCTTCGCAGGAATCGAACGTGGCATACCTGATGCAGACGTCCGGCGAGGAGCACCGGGTATACGGGGCCGACTTTCTCCTCATGAAAAAGAAGGACAATATCCCGGTTTACGGGTGGCTTTCCATCGGAAGTTATTATGTCCGCGGCTACCGGACGACGGGATTCGACCCCAATTCGCTGGAGAACCTCAATCCCGGCCCGGTCATGGGACAGCCTTCGGTCATGGTTTCAGGCCAGTTCTCCCAGCCTCCGGTCAACGAATGGTTCGATCCCGGGTCCCTTCTTTACAAGGTCGACCTCGTTGCGATCTGGGACATATCCGGGAACTGGACGCTGACCTCCGAATTCCAGTGGCAGTCGGGCGGCCAGTATACTTCCGTTGCATATGTACAGACCAATACAATCGGAGGGAACACTTTTTATACGCCTGTCTGGAATACATACAATGCGGAAAGGCTTCCGGACATCCACCAGCTCAACCTCAAGATCGAATACCGGGGATTATTATTCGAACTGCCGGCAGGGATTTATTTAGAAGTAAACAATGTCTATAATTACAGGCCCGTACTTTACTATTCCTACTCCGACAATTATAATACTAAAACCGCGGTAGAGAGCCCTATAGGAATATATCCCGAGCTGGGAGTCTGGATGAAATGGTAAAAAATATGAACGATAATTATGTGCATGGCTACACCGAAAGGGAAGCTTCGAGGCTTAGAGACCAGGCTGAGTGCCTGTCCGACCTCCTGCATTCCGACACCGTCTTTCCAAAAGGTTCGCTGATACTTGAAGCGGGCTGCGGAACAGGCGCACAGACAAAAATAGTAGCTCCAAAAAACCCCGATTCAAAATTCGTTTCAATGGATATATCCGTGGAATCCCTGTCAAAAGCAGCGGCAATGCTTAAAAAAGAGGGAATAAAGAACGTCTCTCTCCTTGAAGGGGACATCAACAGACTTGATTTCGAAGATTCCGCATTCGACCATATCCTGATATGCTTTGTTCTTGAACACCTGCCCGATCCTGTCGCAGCCCTCCTGTCCGTAAAAAGGGTCCTTAAAAAGGGCGGGACCGTCACCGTGATCGAGGGAGACCATGGCTCGGCCTTCTTTTACCCGGACAGCACCTATGCAAGGAAAGCGATCGAGGCCCAGGTGATCCTGCAGGCCCGGAAAGGCGGCAACGCCCTTGTCGGCAGGCAGATTTATCCACTTCTCGAATCGGCGGGCTACAAAAACTGCAGGGTCGGCACGAGGACCGTTTATGCAGATCCCGGCAGGCCTGAGATGGTCGAAGGCTTCACAATAAACACGTTTACCGCCATGATCGAGGGTATCAGGGAAGAGGCGCTTAAAAGTTCCATAATCGATGAAAATGATTTCAACAAGGGAATAAGGGACCTGTACAGGACGGCCGGCAAAGACGGAGTTTTCGTTTATACATTTTTTAAAGGCGTCGGATACATATAGTCATCAGTCGTCAGTCAACAGTCATCAGTCGAAAGTCCTCAGGGATAACATGACTGCACATTATCGACTGTGACAGTCGGCTGACGACCGAAGTAAAATTTGCTTATTCAACGGCGATGCTCTAAAATTAAAAAAATGACGGGTCTGTAATGTTATAAATATAATGGAAAAATTACTTGTTAACCTCTCTATCTTAATTTTCTTCCTTTTAACCGGTTTCGCTGCGGGCTTTATATTTTGCAGGAATGTAACCCGTAAAGCCGAAAAATGGGACAAGCTGACAAAAAAAATTGAAGACTCGGTCCTTTCCCTTTTCAAACGTGAAGTCTCCTCGCAGCAAGCCGATAAATCGATTCATTCGATCCTGGGCGCAATGGCAGGCTCGGGATTCCTGAAGGGCGTGATTATAAGGTCGGACGGTTCATTCCTTACGAACATAATGAATAATGAAATAATAACCGATGCCGCTGTCACGGACTTCCTTATCAATTCCATCAGGAAGGACTATTCCGTCCAGAAGATGAACCGGGCGGGATTCGCCGCCCCCGGATATTCGGACAATTCATCCCTTTTCCGCCTTCTGGATCCCGCAGCGATAAAAAGGAATTTCCGTGACGCTTTAGTGCATCAATATAATCCGGCAATACAAACAGTCAATTATTTTTTGATTTTTTTCACGAAAGGCGAAGATCTTCGCCTTGTCCGGCATTGCGAACTCATCGGCCGTTTCATCAATATACTCCTTTACCTGAAGGAATTTCTCTCGCTTTACAATGAAAAAGAGGAATTCATGAACAGGCTTTTCTTTAAAAATCCTGTCCCCCTGTGCGTTTCCGACAGGTCGGGCAATATAATACAGAGCAATGCAAGCTTTTCAAATTTCTCACCCAACATCGACAGGATCACAAGAATTATCGACAATACGACTTTTACAAAGGTCATCGACGGCCATACGCTGGAAAAGGACGCCTTTTACGGAAATAAAAATCTTAAAATTTACGGAATGCCCCTGCACAGCCATACCGGCGTCATAAAGGGCGGGATTTTCACCCTGCTTGACGAATCTCTCCAGTATCTTCTGCTGAAAAAACTTGAGGCTTCCGAGGAAAGGTACAAGAAATTCCTCAAGGAACTGCCGATAGGCCTTGCAATAATAAACCAGGAAGGAATCATATATTTCGTCAACGACAATTTTATTTCTTCGCTGGGCTTCACGGAAGCCGATAAGCTGCAGGGCAACCCGATTCAGAACTATTTCGATATTCCGGACAACAATTTCAAGGAGATCGCGAACAAGGTCCAGGAGCAGGACTTCCTCCTTCTTAAACTCAACCTCAGGAACGACCAGGGCAACGACAGGATATTTTCGGCGCACCTGCAGAAAATACTCCTTGGAGACGTGGAACTGATCGAAGCGACATTCCAGGATATAAGCCTCGAAAACAAGCTCTACGCACAGCTTGCCGAAAAGACCAAGATGATCGAGGAGGAGCTCTCTACCGCAAGAAAAATATGGAACCATGTACTGTCAATCCCCCCCGTCTATTCCTCCCTTATACGTTTCGAGACCTTTTTCAAACCCTCTTCCCAGCTCGGAGGAGATTTCTGCGATATAATCCAGGTCGACGATTATCACATCGGGGTCATCATGGCCGATGTTTCGGGACATGGAGTATCGGCTTCCCTGATGACGTCCATGCTTAAAATGCTCGTCGAATATTCGCAGAAAGAGGGTCAGGAACTTGACGATATAGTCAATTACCTGAACCTGGTCCTTTTAAAGATACTGCCTGAAGACCAGTATATTACCCTTTTATACGGCATTATCGATCTTCAAAAATACACTTTCGATTATATAAATTGCGGGCACCCCTGCCCTATACTTTTCGCCGGCAAGACGGGCGAAATATCCACCCTCGAAGGAATGACCTATCCTTTAGGGGTGAGGAAAAATGTACCTTTCCATGAAGCCCGCAGGAGGGTTGCCCTTCCTACAAACTGCAAGATACTCGTTTTCACCGACGGCATACTGACTTTCAGGAAGGAAAACAGGATGATGAGGACGGACGACCTGATCGAGATCTTCCTGGGAAGTATTCATCTGCGGACCAGATATATACTTAACGATATGTATATGAAAATGCTGAAGACTTCGACGCAGTTCGCGGACGATGACGTCAGCATGCTGCTCATCATAATCAACAAGGAACTGATGTATAAAAAGTTCCTGTCGATACCGAGCAATGTTCTTGAGATCGATAACGCCATCCTGAAAATCACTAACAGCATCAATAAGGTCGCCCCCCTGGACGAAGAGGAACAATGGAAGTCGTATACCGCCCTGTACGAAGCCATGATCAACGCCGTGGAGCATGGGAACAGGTACGGAGCCCAGAAGAGGGTTACAGTGATATACAGGATATTTAAAAACTGGATCATCATGAAAGTCAGGGACGAAGGGATAGGATTCGATTATAAGAACCTCCCCAGCCCGATAGACGATGCGAATGTTCTCAAGCCTTCCGGCCGCGGCGTTTATATAGTGAAGAAAGTGATGGATAAGGTAAGGTACAACAGTTCGGGAAACGAGATAACGATGTTCATGAAGTTGCATGGCGGCGGCGCCGGAGCCGGCAATGCCGGATGAGATATTCCATATTCCGGTGATGCCCACGGAAGTCATCGGGTTTCTCAACCTCAATCCCGGAAGCCTCATAGTCGATGCAACCTGCGGGGAAGGCGGCCATTCGGCTCTTATCGCGGAGAAAATCCCCGGCGGCAGGCTGATCTGCATAGACAGGAACGGCCTTATTCTTTCCAGGGCAAGAAATCGTCTCCGGGATTTTCAGAACATATCCTATCATGAAGCCGTTTTCGATAAAATTTCCATGATTCTCGCTCAAGAAAAGATTTTTAAAGTCGATGGAATATTAGCAGATCTGGGAATTTCGCTCTTCCACCTGCGGTCGGGTGCGGCCGGCGGATTCAGCTATACGGACGGAAGTTCTCTATCCATGAGGCTCGACGGCGGACCCGGCATCGATGCGGTGGAAATAGTGAACAGTTTCGGGGTTAACGAAATCGCCGATATACTATATAAATACGGCGAAGAATACGAGTCGAGGAAGATAGCGGCTGCAATATGTTCCAACCGGCCCTACCGGAGCGCGGAGGAGCTTGCAGGGGTCATAGCCAGGGCAAAAAAAAAGAGGAAGGGTTCCAGAATTCACCCGGCGACAAAGAGTTTCCAGGCGCTCAGGATTTATGTGAACAAAGAACTGGAAATTCTCGAAAGTTTTATACCCCTGGCTGTCGATAATCTATTGACTGGCGGCAGGCTTGTCATAATGAGCTATCATTCGCTTGAGGACAGGCTTGTCAAAAATGCCTTTAGATCGCTTGAAAACGAGGGCAAAGGCATTGTCCTTACAAGGAAGCCTGTAGTGCCTTCGGCCGTTGAAACGGCCGGGAACAGGGCTTCAAGAAGCGCGAAACTGAGGGTTTTTGAAAAAAGAGGAATGGATGAATAACTCCGGTGCAAACGGGCTTAAAATTGCCGTTATTTTCATGCTGTTTGCCGGCTTCATGTTCGTTCTCGTCGAACAGAGGCTCGAATCGAAAGAATACGACATTCGCATAAGGGAAATTCAGAAAAACATTGAAATTTATAATTCACAAAAGATGGAGCTTTCAATAAGGATCGATGGAGAACTCCAGAGACTATCAAGTTACGATTATTCTTCCCTGGGAAAGCCGATCACGATGAAAGACGTAATCGTTGTACCCGTCAGCGAACTTACCGAAGAGAGCGCCGGAACCCCGGCAGAAAACGCCGCGCCCAATATTCTCGACAGTCTCATACACCGGCTTATCAATCTGTACTGACAATTCCTTATGGATGGAATTAATTTTAAGCTTAACCTCAGCTTTGACGGAAGTTCCTATTCAGGATGGCAGAGGCAGAAGAACGCCGTTTCAATTCAGTGCGAAGTGGAAAAGGCCCTGGCAGGCGTATTAGGAATAAGGACCTGCGTCAACGGCGTCGGGCGGACGGACGCACGGGCGCATGCCGTAAATTATACGGCCAATTTCCTGGCCCCGGGTTTTCCCATACCCGCTT
Source organism: uncultured Spirochaetota bacterium (assembly GCA_963796325.1). Lineage (GTDB taxonomy): Bacteria > Spirochaetota > Brevinematia > Brevinematales > JAOACQ01 > CAVYGN01. The sequence continues at coordinate 498,880 of CAWCLF010000003.1, read as the reverse complement.
CCAAACTCCGCCTGATACTCAACCGGCGCCTTCCCGGAGATATCAGGGTTAATTCGATCGAAGAAGCGCCGCCAGGCTTTCACAGCCGGTTTTCGGCATATGCGCGCGAATATGTCTACATAATATTGGAACAGCCCAGAGTGGACCCGTTAACTTTGCCTTATCTTCCCTTCTTATCCCGCTATACTTATTCCGTCGAAGACCCGATCGACATTTTGCGCCTGAAAGAGGTCTGCAGGCTGTTCAGGGGCAATCACTCCTTCAGGAATTTCTGCTACGGGTATAAAAAGAAAATCGATTTTACAAGGCTGATCTATTACCTCAGGGTGAAGAGGTGCGGGCCGCTGACCCTTTTTTTTATAAAAGGGAACGGATTTCTGAACGGAATGATACGCTCGATAGTTTCGGTCTGCCTCAACTATTCCAGGGGGAAGATCGATTCGGACCTCGTAATCGACTCCCTTGCCGACAGGACAGATCTATTGCCTCTATACAAAACACCCGTACCTGCCAGGGGGCTTATCTTCAAAAGAGGGTATTATTCACCGGCCGATAAGCTTGATGATCACGAAGAAAACGGGAGTTGAAAAAATAATGCTGTCGAAGCGGTCGAAGAACCCGCCATGGCCCGGCAGAAGGTCTCCCGAATCCTTGAGGTGGGCCCACCGTTTTATGCATGATTCGCCCAGGTCCCCTATGATGGCTGAAATTATGACTGCTGCAGTGATCAGAACGATTTCAGGGACGGAGAATTTGACAGGGGTCGGGAAAATGAGTTCCGCCGCATAAACCATAACTCCTCCTGCAGCGCCGAGGAGGAAAGCGCCTAAAAAACCCTCCGTTGTTTTGTTGGGGCTCGAAAGGAACCCGACCTTGTGCCTGCCGAAAAGCTTGCCGAAAAGCCAGCCGCCCGTATCGGTGAGGAAGGTGATGGAAAGTAGAATGGCGAGCAGCCACCCGGTCATATCCATTACTTTAAGGACCCCGAGGAGGGGAAAAAAGATCCCCAGCATGATGAAGCTGAAAACGGGAAAGCTGATGTTTTCAATGGAATGCTCGAACCTGCCCGAGAACGATTCGATAGAAATTATGATCAATAGATACCCTGTGATGATCCCCGTCAGTATGACGAAAAGCCGTCCTATATCGATCGTTCCCATGCCGTACAGGTAAAAGCTGATATAACTGACAGTCAAAGCGAAAGTATGAAGCCATGGATTGAATGAAAAACCGTTCTTTTCGAACAGCGAGGATATCTCGTATGCAATGAAGATCGATATGACCATCAGGGTTATGAAAACAGGCAGACCGTTGAAAATATTAGTGAATACCAGCACCGCACAAAGCGGCAGCAGCAGCAGAACCGTGATCATTCTTTTCCACATGTTAAGCCCCCGGATTTCCTATATGCTGCCGAATCTCCTGTGTCTTGCCTGAAAACTGAAAACGGCCCTTATAAAATCGCGCCCCGTAAAATCAGGCCATAACCTCTTCGTGAAATAAAATTCGGCATAGCTGGACTGCCAGATCAGGAAGTTTGAAAGCCTGTACTCCCCGCTTGTCCTTATGACCAGGTCGACATCCGGCAGGCCGGGCTGGTACAGGTATTCCCTGAAAGAGCTCTCGTCGACTTTCACGGGATCTACTTTCCCTCCGCTGATATCGGCCGCTATTTTCTTCGCGGCGTCCAGTATCTCCCTCCTGCCCCCGTAATTGAAAACTATATTGAGGACATAAGACCGGCAGTCTTCGGTTTTTTTTATCGATTCATCCAGGAGTTCGACGAATTCCCTGTCGAGATTGTCCCTGGTCCCGGTCACCATGAGCCTTATATCGTTCTTAAGCAGTGTCTGTGTATACTCCGCGATCAGGTCTCTGGCCAGGCCCATTAAAAATTCGACCTCTTCCCTGGGCCTGTTCCAGTTTTCTGTTGAAAAGGCGTAAACCGAGATAAACTTGATCCCGACCTTTCTGTTGAATTCAATGATCTTTTTCAGTACTTTGTAGCCTTTCACATGGCCCTGTATGCGGGGGAGGCCTCTCTTTGCGGCCCATCTCCCGTTGCCGTCCATTATGATTCCCATATGCACCGGGAGGGCGTTTTCATCGATATCGAGGTTATAAAAACGCATTCCTTTAAATTTCCATTATCTCTTTTTCTTTTTTCCCGAGGAGATCGTCTATGGTTTCCATGTGCTTGTCGGTGACCTTCTGGATCTCGTCGAGCTCCTGTCTTTCGTCGTCTTCGCTGAAATGGCCGTCCTTCGCCATTTTTTTTACATGGGCGTTGATGTCCCTTCTTTCGTTGCGTATGGCTACCTTGGCCTCTTCGGCCGTTTCTTTCACCTTTTTTACATATTCGAGCTTCGTTTCTTCCGTCATGGGGGGTATTATTACCCTGATGAGCTTCCCGTCGTTCACCGCGTTAAAACCCATGCCTGAATCGGATATGCCCTTTTCGATGGCCTTGAGAGCGCTTTTATCCCAGGGATCTATGGCGATAGTATGCGGATCGGGGGTTGACAGGGATGCGGCCTGTTTGATCGGCGTCTGGTTTCCGTAGTAGTCGAAGCGTATGTCTTCCACCATCGCGATATTGGCCCTGCCTGTCCGCATTTTCTTGAATTCGTCTTTTAAATGCTGAATAGTTTTATCCATTCTTTCGTTGGCATCTTTTTTCAGCTTAACGTATTCCTCAACCATCTTTTTCCCTCCTCCGCGATTAACAAATTATATTATAATCATTAACTCCGAACTTATCAAGCAAAATCCGGTCGGCAGGGTTCAATTCCTGCCGTCGAGCAGTTCCTGCTTTTTTTCCAGGAAATGCTGGGTGTTCCCGGTGATCAGGTCATGCTTCATTTTAACGCCGGGAAGAGCGAATTCTATGAAGAGCTTCGCAACATCCTTTTTCCTCTCGGACCTGGCTGCGTCGCGGAGCATGAGATAACCGATTATCGTATCGGTCGTCATCTCCACCAGCCTCCTTGAATGGTAATCCTGGTAAAGACTGTCGTTCCTTGTCCTTACGAAGGATATCGCTTTTTCAGTATATTCTTTCATTTCCCTCAGGGGCTTGCACAGGAATTCAAGGCCGTTAAAATCGAAACCGGAGTCGTACTCGTTAAGCTTGTCCATGGCCGTACCCTTGACTATGCCCCCGATGGCCGCTACGACCTGGAGCTGGGTGGTCCCTTCGTAAATGTTCGTGATCCTTGCATCCCTGTAGTGTCTTTCGGCATTGAATTCTTTCATGAACCCGGTGCCGCCATGTATCTGGATCGTATCGTACGCCACCTGGTTTGCAACTTCGGTATTGAAAGCCTTCGCAATGGGGGTAAAAAGCGCAGCCAGCGCCGTGTATTTTTTAAGCTCGTCCCTTAATTCCTTCGCCTTTTCCTCGCTCTTTTCGCTCCGGTGCTCGAGGCCGTTCTTGATATCCACAATCCTCGCAGTTTCGTAAAGGAGGGTTCTGGCCGCCTCGATCTTGACGCGCATATTGACTAATAGTTCGCTTACAGGGATCATTTCCCTGATCGATTTCTTGAACTGGACCCTGTCTTTCGCATACTGGTCGGCTTCTGCGTAAGCCGCTTCGGCTATGCCCAGGCCCTGCGCCGCAATGGCGATCCTGGCGCCGTTCATCAGGGACATAACATACTTTATCAGCCCCATTCTCCTCTTTCCGCAGAGTTCGGCGGGCGCGTCGTTGAACTGGAGTTCGCAGGTGGGCGAGCCGTGAATGCCCAATTTATTCTCGATCCTTCTTATCTTCATCTTTTCGTCCCTTTCGTAGATGAACATGGACAGCCCGCGGCCGTCTGTCGATCCTTCCTCGCTCCTCGCAAGGACAAGCGATATATGGCCGCAGCCGTTGGTTATAAAGCGCTTGACTCCTTTAAGCCTCCAGGTCCCCTTTTCATCCTGGTACGCCTTGAGCTGTACGGACTGCAGGTCGCTCCCTGCGTCAGGTTCGGTGAGCGCCATGGATCCCGTCACTTCTCCCGAGCAGAACCGCGGAAGGTACCGCATCCTCTGGTCCTCTTCGGCGAACAGGTTTATGGTTTCCGCGATATCCTGAAGCCCGAACAGGTTCATAAGGGACGCGTCCGCCCTCGAGACCATTTCGGTCGCTATTACGTATATTGTTACCGGGCAGTTCAATCCGCCGTATTTCCTGGGCAGCGTGAAGCCCATGAGATCGGCTTTCTTAAGCATGTCGAGGGATTCCTCCATACCCTTGGCGTACCTGACCTGACCGTTCTCGAAATGCGCCCCTTCTTCGTCGACTCCCGCAGCGCGCGGCGCAATGTAATTCCCTGCCAGGTCTCCGGTAATATCAAGGATTTTATCGTACGAATCCTTCGCATCCAGCTCATTTACGGGCGCGTAATCGTATTTCCCTTTGTCCTCGAAATCGTTTTCTTTAAGCTTTATGACCCTTTCGAGGTCCATTGTTTTCATATGAAACTGGATATCGTCGTTGTCTTTATAAAAATTCGGCATATTGAGCTCCTTACTTCATTAATGATTTATAGGTTTCGATTAACTTCGGCAGTACGTCGTTCAGGTCCCCGACAATGCCGTAATGGGCTATCCCGAAAATCGGGGCGCCGGCATCGCTGTTTATCGCTATGATGCGGTTGGATTCCTTCATCCCGGCCATATGCTGTATCTGTCCTGAGATTCCTACCGCTATATAGAGCTTGGGCCTTACCGTCGTTCCGGTCTGGCCGACCTGGTGGTCCTTGGGGATGAACCCTGCGTCCACAGCCGCGCGCGACCCTCCGACCTGTGCGCCAAGCACATGGGCAAGTTCGTGTATGAGCTTGAAATTTTCCTTCGAACCCACGCCCATGCCGCCCGACACGATGATGCCGGCCGATTTCAGGTCTACTGTTTTTTCACGCTGTATTTTCTTCACTATTTCAGTTATGAAAAGCCCTTCGGGGAGTTCGGGCTTATGCTCCACTATTTCCCCCTTCCTTGAAGGATCGGGGTTATTCATCTTCATCACGCCTTCCCTGACCGTAGCCATCTGGGGCCTGTGGTCCGGGCTCACGATAGTGGCGATGATGTTTCCGCCGAAAGCCGGACGTATCTGGTAAAGTATGTCCTTGTAAAGGACGTCTCCTTCCTTTGACGAAGGCTTGGTGTAGTCGCCGATCTGGAGATTTGTGCAGTCGGCTGTCAGGCCCACCCTCAGTTCCGAGGCTATGCGGGGGGCGATATCCCTTCCGGTCGTCGAAGCGCCGTAAAGCGCGATCTGCGGCCCGTATTCCCTGATCAGGCTGACCATTATGCTTGCATAAGGGAGTGTCAGGTAATCCCCGAGCTTTTCCGATTCCGCGAGATAAACCTTGTCGGCCCCGTACTTGATAAGGGTTTCAGCCAAAACCCCGACTTTGCTGCCGATAAGAACGGCCCCTGTTTTGACCCCGAGCCTTTTCGCCAGTTCGCTGCCCTTGCCGAGAAGTTCAAGGCTTACATCGGCGATCTTCCCGTTATTCTGTTCTATATAAATCCATACTTCATTCGTTTTCATAATAATCTCCCGTTAACCTAAAATATGTTCCTTCATAAGTTCCGAAATAAGCTCTCCGAGCCCCTCCTTCGTGTTCTCGATCTTTTTGAATTCCTGCGCTCCGAGGACGATCGATTCTATCTGTTTTACCTTTGTCGGAGAACCCGGAAGTCCGCACTGCTCGGGGCTCGCCCCTATTTCCTTGTGGTCCCAGAGCTTTATAAGGGCATGCGAATCGGTTATTTCATTTGCGCTGATGTACGCTTCCTCGAGGTTCTCGAGTTCCAGCGGCGTCATAGCATGCTTGTATGCCAGGAGTTTTTTGGCCGAGGCGGATCTGGGCGTATTCGCTTCGCCCGTTATGGTCAATAAAACCGGAAGCTTTGCAGTCAGGACTTCATACCCGCCTTCTATCGATCTTTCTACCGTGATCGAGTCCTTTTTAAGGGATACTATCTTATTGACGCATGTCATTTGGTTCATTTTAAGTTTTTCAGCCGACTGGGGCCCGACCTGGGCTGTATCCCCGTCTATTGCCTGTCTTCCGCACATTACGATATCGACCTTCCCCAGTTTTTTAACGGCGAGGCTCAGCACGTAAGAGGTCGCCAGCGTATCGGCGCCTGCAAAGACCCTGTCCGTTATCAAAACGACGTCGTCGGCGCCGCGGTAGAGGCTTTCGCGCAATACCTGGGCCGCGTTGGGAGGCCCCATAGTAATGACCGTCACCTTTGCGCCAAGAGTTTCCTTGATGGAAAGCGCTTCTTCAAGGGCGTTCAGATCTTCAGGATTGTAAATGGCGGGAAGGGCCTGGCGGTTGACCGTGCCGTCGTCCTTCATGGCTTTTCCCGTAATATTGTGGGTGTCCGGAACCTGTTTTACCAGAACGGCAATATTATATGACACTTGATTCCTCCTTTATTTCGATCGGCATAAAAATAGAGACGCTCTTAAAGCGTCTCCACCGTTAATTCTATATTCCATGCATAAGGCTTTTAATTCTTTGAAGTTCCTTCTCCGTATCCCTTACAAGCTCATTTATTATCTCGCATATGGGCTGTATCTTTTCGACAAGGCCAACGCTCTGGCCGGACATTAGGGACCCGTTCTCGATGTCTCCGTCGACGACTCCCTTGCGGAGCCCGCCGACCCAGTAACGCTCGACTTCGAACTGGGCTTCCTCCCTCGATATCTCGCCCCTTTCAAGCTTCTTTATGAGTTCGAGCTGGAGTTTCCCGAAATTTTCCGTGCCCTTGTTTTTAAGCGCCCTGACGGAAACTACAGGGAGCCTGGAGTCGTACTGGGGGGTCGCTATTGCATGCCTTGCCTTGGCTTTTATGAAAGCTTCCTTGAATTTCTCATGGGCGGTGCATTCCTCGCTGACAACGAACCGGGTCCCAAGCTGCACGCCCGACGCCCCCATCAGGAGGAGGTGGGCGATCATTTTGCCTGTACCTATCCCGCCGGCGATAAACACGGGGACCTTATCGGTGCTGAAAAGTATCTGCTGTAGAAGTATCATAGTAGAAACGTAGCCGATATGCCCGCCGGCCTCGCTGCCTTCGAGGATCAGGGCGTCTATCCCGAACCTTATCATCTGGTCGGTGATCTGCCCGCTCGACGCGAATGCCATGGTCTTTTTGCCCTTCGGTTTCATTCCGTCCACATCGGACTTTTTCGGGAAATTCCCCGCAAATATCACTATGGGAACGTTTTTACCCTGTACGATCTCGTACTGCTTTCTGTAATTGGGCGCTATCGTTATGAGGTTGACTGCGAAGGAAGTTTTGAGGTTTTTTACGCACCTCTCGACTTCCTTTTCAAAAAGATCGGGGTCCATATTCCCGCCAGCAAGGACGGGGAAGGCCCCGTTAGAGCTCACCGCGCTGGCCAGTTCGAAGTTGGAAATCCAGGTCATCGCCCCGGCCATTATGGGATATTTAACGCCGAGGAATTCAGAACCCCTCTTCCAGAGCTTTTCGGAAATACTCATATCGTCTCCATAATTTTAAATAATGCGGTATGATCCCTTTATGTCGTTTTTTTAAGTAATTATTGTATTAAATATGATCGGTTTTGTCAATTTTACAGGAAGGGCGCGGGCAATGAGCAGATCCGCAGACATGCATGGTTCCGGTGTTCTCCCTGAGCTCTGCTCAGGGACTTATCTGCGCAATCCGCGGATTCATCATTCCATCGAAGGCGGCGCCGCTTTTTCATCCGCGGTTTTCCCGAACCGGAGCATGGCAAATGGGATCAGGCTCAAACCGGCGACAATGAAAAGAAAGATAAAACCGGCGGTAAACGCCCCCGACTTCATGAAAGACAGCTTATCCAGGAGGGTCCCCATCGTAACGGGCAATAAGGAAGTTACGGGCATTATTATCAAAGGCGCGATGGCATAATAAGGACTTGCATCGGCAAGACCGGACATCCCCTTTACCGCTGGGCCGTAAAGCTGGATCCTTCCCGACCTTGAAAATCCGAGCAGGAGGCTCGTAACAAAAAATGCCGCCTCGCTTCTGAATAGAATGAGCGCCGCCATCCCGGCAAGGGTCCCGGCCTTGATCGCCAGGTAGCGGGCTTTCAGTGAAATATTCCTTGTAAAGCCCAGCAGGAGGTTTGAAATTACCGCACCGGTGAAGATCATGATTATGAAAACGCCGGATGCCATTGATGCGGGTATGCCGCAGTAATCTATCGCGAACCTGGAATAAAAAGAAATGAAAACGACCGTCGCCGAGAACTCTATATCCTGGAGAAGGAAAAAAACCATATTCCTGTTTTTAAGGATATGCCTGATATAGAAACTGAAATATCCGGGCAGGTCCCTGCCTCTGTCATGATCGATATTATCGCGGTCCTCCACGGCATATGCATAGGCAAAAGAGCCGGCAAGGAACAAAAGGCCGGCGGCGGCAAAGATGAACCCTGCGCCATAAACGCTGATCCCGGATTTTCCGATCGTTAACGCCAGGATAAAGCCGCTAAGAAGTTTTGCCGAGTTCTGGGCAAGCATCATAACGGACATGCCCCTGATGCTGTCCTTCGGAGTGAATATTTTGACTATGAAATTCTGCCAGACAGGTATCGTCGAAGCTATGCCGACGGCGAAAAAAGAATAAAAAATAATGAATATCATGTAGGCGTTGCTCTTAGATCCCGCCAGGATATATGCCAGGCCAAGGAAAATAATCCCCGCCGAGGCGATAACCTGGAGCCAGACGGTCGGCCCTTTTTTATAGGGCATTTTCGATGTGGAAAAGGCGGCAAATAACGGAACTGCTGCAAACGAGACGCTGAGCACAAGCCCCGAGAGCCCTATCTGCGTATTCGTGGCGCCGGCAAAGCTTAAAAAGACAGTTACGAAAGTCGATTCCATTACGACCGGCAGGCCGAGGCCCCACAGGAACTCGCCGGATGAAATCGCCGCCGCGTTCCTGGCGAAATATTTTTTAAGATCGACGCTCATAACCGAATGTCCCCTAAAAATTTTTAACCGGGTGATATTTTACCGGCGCAGTAAAAATACCTCAATAAATATTAAGACATATATAAACCGGGACTTCCCGGATGATAAGGTTCCAATATATTGACATTCGACTTACATAATAATATAATTCTGCGGCATTCAGGGGGACTTGAATTTTTAGGGCTGATTTTACCTGAACCCGGTGCAAACAATTTTTTTTAATTTGTTCCGAAATCAAAAATATTACCGGTATTATTAATAATCGTCTTTTTAAAAAAGGGGTATAAGGATACATTCACTTATTGTCAGGGGGCTTGCGTAAAATCCGATGAAGATATACCTGTTTTCTATTTTTATCATATCAGCTTCTTTTTTAGAATGGACCGGCGGCGCGGCAGCTTCGTCCCTGCCGGTCAAGCAAGTTTCCAGATTTTATATCCTTCCCATTAAAGACGTGAAGAGTTCGAAATCCACGTCTTTTCAGCTTGTATTGTTCAAGTCGATATATAACTTTATGAGGATTATACCCTCCCTCGATGTGCCCGATGAAAGGGTTTTGAAAGACCTTTCCTCCCTCACGCCGGTCCTGTCGAAATGGGAGACAACAAATCACGATCTTGTCCCGGACGCCGTTTATGGCGCCGATTATATCCTTTACGGGGACTATTACCTGAAGCAGAAAAAACCCGAAAAAGCCGTATTACGGGTAGGAGTATGGTCGAAGGGAGACGATAAAAATATTTTCTCAAAAACCTATGAAACACCCACCGATATCGAAATTTTCGATTGCATCGACATGATCCTTAAAAACGTTGTCGACGATGTTTTAAAAATCGATTTTACGCTTGCCAGGATAGACTTCGATATCAAGCCGGGCCCCGAAAATTATGAAATTTATATCAACAACAAGCTGATCGATTCCCCATTCAATCAGGACTATAAAAAGAGCATGAATGTTCTGGGAGAGCAGCTTTATATTATCAATCTTGTAAGGACCCGGGACGGCAGCACCGTCTACACTGAAAGCGGGAAACTCGCAGCCAAACAGGATCTGGCCGTCGGTTATACGGCGGCATGCACGGTTGTGATAAATCCTGTACGTTACGGCATATCGGGCAGAAAATATATCTATTCGGTCGACGGCAGACCCGCATACGAGAACGAGGTTTTTACTAATATGTCCGCCGTAACAAACCATTCGATAAGCGTAATCGACCAGGATTCTAACATTATATACCAGTCGCCTATAAACATCGTCGACGGGGCGACTGTCAATGCCGCACCCGAGGAAATATGGGGCGGACCCCTGCATGTCAGGTTTTATACCGGAAGCTCGGCCTTTGCCGGGATAGGGCTTGAATATTTCCCCTGGAGGTATTTCTGGATCGAAGCGGGAAGCGGGGTTTCATGGGAAAATTCCTTTTACCAGATTTCACCTTATCTTGACGCCGGATTTTACATATTCGGAGACATGAAGACGGATTTCCGGGCGGGGATCGCCCTTTCGGGCGGTTATTACGCATATCTTCCGGCTTCTGGTTTCGCCCGGCCCTACGACTATTCGGCCGGGGTTTATGCGGATGCGGAATGGATGTGGCTCAATTTGAAGCTGGGCTATAGTTATGATTTCGGAGCGAAACAGTTTTTCCCGGCAATTGCCGCCGGTTTCAAATTTTAGGAGGCGGTTATTAAAAAATTATTTAAGCTGATTCATATAATACCGGCGGTTGTTTTTATAGCTTCCTGCCAGTTATTCTTTACGCCTGATTTTATCAGCCAGACAGGCGCGAGGCCGTCCGGTTCGCAGTCTTCGGCTTCGTCGACGGCCTCTTCATCGTCTTCGGCTCACGCAGGGCTGAACTGGGCTTCCGCCGTGGCGCAGCTGCCGAATACTACATTAAGCTGGGAATGTGTAGCTTTCAGCAACAATATATTCGTAGCGGTTGCCAACGACGGGAACGCGGCTTATTCGGCAGACGGGATAAACTGGTTACCTTCATCAATGCCCGGTACGGGCAATTTCTGGATGTCGGTCGCTTACGGCAACGGCATGTTTGTAGCGGTAGGTAATTCGGGGTATGCGGCTTATTCGTACGACGGGAAAACCTGGCTTTCCTCAACTATGCCGTCATCTGCGAACTGGAACTCTGTAACCTACGGCAGCGGCAAATTTGTAGCAGTAGCCACCGGCACCGGGGAAGCTTATTCGGCCGACGGGATAAACTGGTTACCTTCGACAATGCCCGGTACGGGCGATTTCTGGATGTCAGTCGCTTACGGCAACGGCATATTCGCGGCTGTCGCCGACCCCGGACCTGCGGCGGCATATTCGACAGACGGGATAAGCTGGAATTCTTCTACGACTTCGGCAAGTTACTGGCATTCAGTCGTTTACGGCAACGGAGTCTTTGTAGCCGTCGCTACGGGCATCTCGACAGCGGATTATTCGACCGACGGAAAAAACTGGACTGCCGCTCCAATGCCGATCCTGGATAACTGGTACTCCGTAGGATACGGCAACGGCGTTTTTATAGCGATTTCGTCAAGCATCTCGTCGAAGGCTGCATATTCGTTCGACGGGATAAACTGGTCGGCCGCATTGACGCCCCTGCCGGGTCCCTGCAGCTTTTATTCCGCCGCCTACGGCAACGGCAAGTTCGTCACGGTTTCAAATGGCAGCAACATTGTTGCATATTCGACAAATTAACCGGGCTCCTCATTTGAAAACCCCTCGAGATATCTCAGCCTTTCGATCACCGGGGGATGGGAATAGTTGAATTTGACATACAGGGGATGGGGGTTAAGGTTGGACAGATTGTCCCTTGCAAGTTTTTTAAGGGCGGCGGACATGGCCTCATGTCCGGCCATGGCGTCGAAAGCGAACCTGTCGGCCTCTTTCTCGTTTTTCCTGGAATACCAGGATGCCAGCGGCGACAGGAAAAACATGACCAGTCCTGCTATGAAACCTGCAAGAACCGCCTTTACGAAAAAACCGCCCTCATGGATATTGAAAACGGCAGGCAGCAGGTCCGAATTGATGGCGATATAACCCAGGTAAAGGCCGATAAAGACTGTAATTTCGTTTACTGCCAGGGTTTTCAGGACATGCCTCTTCTTCCAGTGCCCCGCTTCATGAGCGAGGACGGCGGCGATTTCTTCGGCGCTCAGTTTTTCAAGGAGCGTATCGAATATCACGATCCTTTTGACCCTCCCGATACCGGTAAAATAGGCATTGGAATGCCTGCTGCGCTTCGAGGCGTCGACCTTGAACACCCTGCCGATGCCGATGCCGGTTCTTCCCAGGACTTCCCTGATTTTACTCTCGAGCTGTTCGTCGTCAAGAGGCGTATACTTGTTGAAAAGAGGGTCCAGGATGAACGGCGAAACGTACATCAAAAAGATTCCGAAAAGGAACAGGAATATCCAGAGGAATAGCCACCATAATTTGGGACCGGCCTGCACGAGCCACAGGCCTGCCGCAGAGAGCGCTGCTATAATAGCCGTTTCTATCAGCATTGATTTGATGAAATCGGCTGCAAAGAGCCCGGGTTTCATGGCGTTGAAGCCGAATTTTTTTTCGATCCTGAAAGTCCTGTAAATACGGAAAGGCATACCGTAAATGCCGGCAGCCCATGACAGCAAAAGGAAATAAAAGATCCCGGCCGGGATGAAAGGGAGCCCCCAGCCCGACATCCAGGAATTATAGAGATCCAGGAGGCCCGCGAAGATCAGTACGGCAGTGCCGGCATCGGAAAACAGACCTTCGATTATACCGAAGCGGGTGTTGTCGGATTCATAGCCGGCGCTTTTACCGAGCATTTCAGGATCTATGAAACCGGCCATTTCAGGCGGCACCCTCCCGGCGTTCCTTTTCATATGAAGGAGATTGAGGATCTCCAGGATGTAACTCCAGAGCCTCTGCGCTATGAAAACAAGCAAAATAACAATTATTGCATTATTCATCCGATACTCCTCCGATTGCGTATTTTAAAATATAATGAAGTTCGGAAGCCAATGTCAAACCCCCCGGCCCCTTTGATATTACTCTCCGGTTGTATTATCATTAATGTATGGCAAATAAGAAGGAGCGATAAATGCTCAGAATAGTAATCATCGGCGGAGTCGCCGGAGGCATGTCGGCCGCGGCCCGCCTGAGAAGGCTTGACGAAAAAGCCGTAATAACAGTCCTGGAAAAGGGCGCGTATGTTTCCTACGCCAACTGCGGCCTGCCTTACTTTATAGGCGGCATCATTAAAGAACGCGGCGACCTCCTGATCCGGACCCCGGAATCCCTGAGGGAAAGATTCAATATAGATGTCAGGACGGGATGCGAAGCGCTGTCCATAAACCGGGGCGCAAGGTCAGTACATGCGGCCGATGCGTCCGGGGAGTTCGACATCCCTTACGACAGGCTCGTCATTTCCACAGGGGCGAGACCCGTAATTCCCCCTATCCCCGGCATAACCGGCCCGGGGGTTTATACTCTGCGCGACATTCCGGACATGGACAGGATAATGGAAGCGGCGGGAAAATCGAGGCCCGGCAGCGCCGCAGTTATCGGCGGGGGTTATATAGGCCTCGAAATGGCTGAAAATCTCAAACGGCTCGGGGCAGACGTCACGATCCTGGAAAAGACCGGCCATATCCTCCCCCTCATCGACAGCGAGATGGCGCTTATCGTGCAGGACCACCTTAAAAAAAATAATATAGCTTTAAAACTCGGCGAGGAAGCCGTATCCCTGAAGCAGGCTCTTAAGGGCGTAACGATCGATCTTTTAAGCGGGGAAAGCATCCAAGCCGATATGGCGGTCCTTTCCGTAGGAGTAAAGCCGGACGCTAAAATTGCCATGGAGGCGGGCCTCGAGACCGGAAAATCGGGAGGAATAAGGGTAAATGAATTCCTCCAGACGTCCGACGCTTATATTTATGCAGTCGGAGACGCCATCGAAACATACAATCCCGTTTTAAAAAGGTACGCCTTTTATCCGCTGGCAGGCCCTGCGAACAAACAGGGACGCATAGCCGCCGATAATATAATAAGAGGCAACAAAAAGACGTACGGCGGGACATTCGGAACGGCGATCGTCAGCGTTTTCGGGCTTGCCGTCGCTTTCACGGGGGCTTCCGAACAGGCGCTGGATAGGGATGGAATTCCTCATCGTACGACCATCGTCCATCCCCTTTCCCATGCCGGGTACTACCCGGGCGCGTCAACCCTTTCGATCAAGGTAATGTTCGGCCCGGAAGACGGGCTCATACTCGGGGCGCAGGCCGTGGGCTTCGAAGGAGCCGACAAAAGTATCGATGTCATTTCGGCCCTGATGCTTAAAAACGGCACGGTCTACGACCTTTCGGAATTCGAACAGGCCTATTCGCCTCAGTTTTCTTCTGCGAAAGACCCGCTCAACATGGCCGGGTTCACCGCCGAAAATATGCTGGAGTCCCTCGTAAAACCGGTTTACTGGACCGACCTTGCAGGCCCGGACGGCGGAAGCTTCTTCATCCTTGACGTAAGGACGGAAGAGGAATACGGCAGGGGTTCGATCCCGGGCGCCGTAAACATTCCGGTGGACAGCCTCAGGGAAAGGCTCGGCGAAGTCCCGCCGGACAAGAAGATCGCGGTGTACTGCCGGGTCGGGTTCCGAGGCTATTTAGCTACACGGATTCTTATGCAGAACGGATTCAAGGACGTATACAATCTTTCGGGCGGGTATCTGACTTATTCTCAAGCGGCAGGAAATTGACGGATGGAATATTTCAAAACTGTGAAACCCCTGATAGAAAATTTCCTTAAAGGCTTCTTTGTTTCGAAGGAGGGCGACTTCCGTAATGCGGGGCTGCCCCTTCTCGATGTTTCCCGTGGGCTTCTCGAGTTCGCCTCCTCGGGCAAGATGCTGCGCGGCGGGCTCGTGATGCTGGCCCATTCGCTTTTCAGGGGAAAAAATGAAGGGGACGCCCTGAAGGCGGCAGGGGCTATGGAACTCCTACAGTCGGGGTTTCTCATTCATGACGACATCATGGACAGGGATACCCGCAGGAGGGGCCATGAAAGCGTATTTTACAGGTACAAAACCTTCGCCGACGCTTCCGGTTTCTCCGATTCCTACCATTTCGGAGAATCCCTTGGCATATGCGAGGGCGACGCCGCCTTTTTTTTTGCATTCGAAATCATTTCAGGTCTGGACCGCAAGATCGCCGGGCTCTTCTCGAAGGAGGCCGCAGACGTCGCGCTTGCCCAGATGAAGGATGTATATTACGGTTATCTGGCCGACAGCCCCGGCGAGGAAGCTGTCCTGAACCTGTATAAATACAAGACGGGCCGCTATACATTTTCGCTTCCGCTTGTCGCAGGATCGATACTTGCCTGCATGGATGAAAAGACCTGCGAGCTTATAGGCCGCATCGGCGAATCGCTGGGCCTTATCTTCCAGATTAAGGATGACGAGATCGGACTTTTCGGAAGCGAAAAGGAAACCGGGAAACCCGCCGGTTCGGATATAAAGGAGAACAAGAAGGGCCTTTACCGCTATTATTTATTCCGGATGGCAGACCCTCAAACCGGGGATGAACTCACACGGATTTTCGGCTCGGGGAGCATCACGGATAGAGATCTCGATTTCGTCAGGGAGGCCGCTGTAAAGTCAGGCGCCGCCCGGGCGGCCGGCAGTAAAATATCGGAGCAGAGGCATGACGCCGAAAACCTGATGGGAAAGCTCGAGGGGGCAGACCCCGTTTATATAAAAGTCATGCATGAGCTTCTTGAATACAGCGTCTCCAGGAAAAATTAGATGCCGAGCAGGTAATCGACGGTTTCCTTTTCAATGAAGGGGGGCGTTGAGGACGAAGAAACGACAAGCGCCGCATTGCAGTTCTTAAGCGGCAGCCCGAGTGAAACCAGGTGGGCGAGATCCTCGACAAAGTAGGTATTCCTGTTATTATCCTTCAATTTCCGGTAGAGCTCGTTTGCGTTCGCCGAAATCCGGTCGCCGATAACGAATGTGATGTCGGCCTTTTCCTGGAGCTTCGCCGATTCCTCTTCTCTCAATGTATTAATTGAACAGATCGAATCTTTTACCTTGATTATGCAGGACGCTGAAAATGCATCCGTGATCCTTCCGGCAGCATTAAGGAAGAGGCTCCTTTTTCCCGTCGTCTGGCTTACAACCAGGATCCTGCGTTTAACGTCATTGTAGCTCCCGATGAATTCGTCTATATCCTTAACCTTTTCAATTATGAAAAATCCCGAGGCGTAGCTTGCCAGGGAGAGGACTTCCGGGTGGTCCTTCTTCCCGGTGATGACGGTGAAGTAACCCTCTCCCGCATACCTTTTTATATATTTCTGCAGTTCCCTGACCTTGCCGCATGTGAGATCCACAACTTCAAGGCGTTTACGCAGCTTTTCCTCCTCAATTCTGTCGATGCCATGAGTCCTGATGACAGCCGTACCGTCCGCCGGTATGTCTGCCGCCGAACCGGCCGTAACAATCCCTTCCCCGGCAAGGTAATCGATATAGCGCCTGTTGTGTATAAGCTTTCCAAGAACGTATATCCTTTTGGCAGGGGTCTTGCCCTTCAATTCGAAAATGCTTTTTTCAGCGAATTTAACGCCCGGGCAGAAGCCGGTGAACTTCGGAAGATAAACTTTCATGATTAAACCATCCTTTTTAATTATAATCCAAACATGCAAATTTTACAAAGGGGACCGCTAAAGAAACGATTTTTCTTGAAATAAGGAAGAACGGTGCTATAATAAGTGCAGGGGTTTTGAGAGGTATTTTTTATGGCTGAAAATTATGAAGATAAAAACCGGGAGGAATTGAACGAGATTTTAAAAGAAAGGGACCTGGAGATCGGACGTCTTGAAAAACTCGTGAACGCTTACAAGTACCTTTCGGACATGTATAACAAGGAGCTCCTGGAAGCAGACCGCATGCTCCAGGCCCAGGAGATAGTCCAGGATATGATGCGGGTTGAGAAGATCGAAGCCGAGAGGGTGATCCAGGCGCATGAATGCCTGGAAGAACTTACGATACTGGAGAAAAAGGAATCGGTGCAGCTTCTCGACGCGAAGGAAAAGGTAAACCAGCTTTCAATGCAGGAACTGATCGAAAAGGATGAAACGCTTCAGAAGATACTTTCGATCAATAAGGACATAGGTACGATCCTCGAACTTGACAGCCTACTCAATAATATCGTAAAAAGCCTAATGGATTCGGTCAAGGCCGACAACGGCATGCTCTTTATAAGGGAGAAAACGAAGCTCACGCCGAGGATTTTTATCAACGACAAGGGCCGCACGCACGGAAAAGAGTATTTCAATTACTGCCAGAATATTATAATCCAGGCGGCGAATTCAAGGAAAAGTTCGCTTAACGTAAATAACAGGATCGGCATTGACAATAGCGCTATGGTAATTTCATCGCTTGCCGTGCCCCTTGTTCACAAGGATAACCTCCTTGGCGTTATTTATGCAGACGTCGTGTCGGCAAATTCCTCGCTTAAATCGAGCGACCTTTACAGCGCTGAAATTTTCGCAGGGCAGGCGGCCATATCGATCAACAATTCCTTCCTCTATGAAAGCATCAAAAGCAAAAACCGCGAACTTTTAAAGCTTGTAAATATTAAAAACGAATTTATAACCAGGTTTTCCGATCATCTGCTCAAGCCGGTTACGGAAGCCAGGGAAAAGCTCCGGAAACTGGAATCTTTATTGCAGAACGGGGATCCTGAAATCATGAGGGAGACAGGAAAGTTCGGAACAGTAATAGACAGGATCGGCAATATCGTATCGAAGGTGATTTCCATCGGGGAACTGGAATCGTCGGTGAACGAACTTTTCAAGGACACCGTCGACGTTGGGGATTTTATTGAAAATACGATCCTTCCTCAATACGGTAAGACAATAAGGAATAAAAATCTTACGGTGACGATAAACCTCACCGAAGAATTTGCGTCCTTCAGCGTCAATAAGGCTGTTTTGAGAGTCATACTGGACGAGCTCATGTCGAACGCTATAATGTACAACAAGCCCAACGGCTCCATAACAATCAGGGGCAATACGATAAACAACTTCCTGATCATCGATATCATCGATACCGGTTACGGGATCCGCGACGAGGATAAGGAAAAGATATTCCAGCAGTTTTACCGGAGCGAGGATTCTTTACAGAGGAATGAAAGCGGCGCGGGGCTTGGGCTCTTTATGGTCAAAAATTCCCTGTCATACTACGGAGGAGAAGTCAAAATGGAATCCGTTTTCGGGGAGGGAAGCACATTTTCAATATCTTTTCTCGCCCACTAGAACGGATCAGCTTGACAGGTAATCCCTGCCGGAAAACAGGTATCTCTTGATCTTCCTTGTCGATGTTTTGGGAAACTCTTCGCTTCTTATCCTCCAGCCCTTGATCTTTTTATAATCGGCAAGGCGGCCCGATACTTCCCTTACATGCTTTGCGATAGTATTTTTAACATGTTCTTCGGTGATCTTGATGGAATTTACGCTGCCGAACGTGTCGAAATACTCGTAATTTGGAACTATCAGGGCATAGATATTTTCGCCTAAGCTGGATTCGGACTGGGGTATTCCGATGATCAGGCTTTCAAGGATAAACGGGCTTGAATTCAGCAATTCCTCGATCTCTTCGGGATAGACGTTCTTGCCGCCCGGGGTCACTATAATGCTTTTCTTGCGGCCTGTTATCCTGAGGTACCCGTCCTGGTCGAGCCGGCCTATATCGCCTGTCGCCAGCCATCCCTTTTTGTCTATTATATCATGCGTGGCTTTTTCATTCCTGAAATAACCCTTCATCACATTAGGGCCCCTTACGAATATTTCGCCGTTTCCCTGATTGTCGGCGTCCCCTATCCTGACTTCTTCCCCGAGCACAGGAATTCCGACGGTCTCGTTTTTAATCTTTCTGTCGCATCTGTTGACCGCTACTATAGGCGAAGCCTCGGTCAGGCCGTATCCGTTGAGGATCGTCAGCCCGATAGTTTCAAACCCTTTCGCCACTTTAAAATTCAGGGGCGCAGCGCCGGAAACGACAAACTTTATGGTGTTAAGGCTGGCCCTGTTCCTCAGGAACCTGAAAGTCGCTTTCCCCGCCCTGTTCGCAGTAATTTTATTCAGGCCCGAAGTAAGATAATACAGCCCGAGGATGATATGCCTTATGCCGATCGGAAGGCTCCTTACCTGCCTCATGATGCCTTCATATATCTTTTCATAAAGCATGGGCACCCCGGCCATAAATGTCACCCCTGTTTCCTTGATATTTGCAAGGATCTTGTTGGGTTTGAGGCTTTCAGCATATGTAATGGAAATTCCCGTGAACAGTATCGCAAGTTCTATGGAAAATTCGAAAGTATGATGAAGCGGCAGCACGCTCAGGAGAACGTCCCTGGGCTCGATAGGAAGGGTTTTCGGCACAGTATTGAACTGGTGTGCGAAATTACCGTGGGTTAAGAGGACTCCCTTCGGGTTCCCCATCGTACCCGAGGTGTAGATGAGGCTCGCGACATCGTCTCTTTCGACTTCGACAGCAGTCATCGAGCCCGCTAATTTCCTGCCTTCATCGATAACATCCTGCAGATCTTTTATTTTTTTCTCCTGTTTCATGTCTTCGCTAATACCGTCGAGAATTATGAATTCCTTTATATGCCGTATCAGTTCCGGCAGGCCGCATATATTTTCATAAAGGGACTTTGTAAGGAACATTATCTTTGCGCCGCAGTCGAACACGAGATTTTTTACTTCGAGGTCGGTCAGCCTCGCATCGAGAGGTACCGCCCATAACCCGTTATATACTATCCCGAAATATGCCGTTATCCATTCGGGCCTGTTGTCGCTGTATATTACGGCCATATCGCCCTTGACCATGCGTTTCTTTTTTGCGAGGTATGCCGCTATATATCTGGAGATCCTCTTGTAATCGTCGAAAGTGCATTCCCTGTAGGCGCCGTCCTGGTCCTTTATGCGGCTTGCGGTTCTCTCTCCGAAGATCCCGATATAATCGACAAGCTCCCTGACCGTTTTTATTTCCATAACGCCCCCGCGATGTGTATTAACCGGCCATAATTTTAATCATATTCATTTATAAATGCAAGCTAATTTTTCAATCCTGTTTTATTATAGAGGAACGGTTACAGAATTGAGGATTTTGAAAAGCCCGGCGCGTTCGATGATTTCAAACTCGGAAACGTCCTTTACCAGGAGAGTGCCGGCAAATCCCAGCGAATTGACGGATATGCCCTCGAATCTTTCACGCGTCCTGGGTATCAAGAGCATCCATTCCCTGGTTATCAGGAGATTGTAAGGTCCCCACTGGCCCGAGAGGCCGGTATAGTCGGCCAGTTCGAGGTATTTTTCATAAAGATAAAAGGCTATTTCTTTTACCGCAGCCTTTTCTGAAGAAGAAAGGAAGAATACTCCATGCCTGAACTCGAACTGGGGAATGACCAGCGCCCGTCCGCCAGGCCTGCGTTCTGCCGCATTGACCAGGGGCTCAATGGGTATCCTTCCTTCCGATCCTCCAAGCGGAAGCGACACCATCTGGATATGCTTGTGCTTCTGGCTTGCGCCGGCTTTTTCGCCGCTATTATAGAAAGCGAGTCCTCCGATTTGTTCAAGGCAAAGGCACAACGCTTCAAAATCGCCCGGCGAAAGAGGAGATTCCTGGTCTTCGAAAGAGCGGGTTACTATCAGGATATGATCTTTCATAACATTATACTTGTTCAGGAGACAGATATGAGTATCCGTAAGATCGCCTACAAATAAATCCTTATCATAAGGCATAAAAGGATCAAAACCGTCATTCCCCCCGGCGCCTCTGGCTCTCTTATCCCAGGATAACTTTTCCATGTCGCTTAAATTTTTCAATACAAAAACAATATATTCAAGCCCGTTTCTTACAAGACGCGTTTCGGTCATATACGACTGCAGGGCGCCCGAATCCAGGGCCTCTTTATATTTGTTCTGCACCAGGCTGAATAGATCCATAACCGATTCCTCTCGATACATAATAATTATAATACTCATCGATAAAGAAGTACAGGCGGAAGCTAAATGAGAAAATTCCTGATGTCCTTGAAGATGGGAGATGAAGACAGGTCGAGAGGTCCTATGTTTTTTTTTGCCATCAGCGCCCCCGCACTTTTTGAAAATCCGGGGATCTGCCTTATTTCAAGAAGAGATGCATTCCCTGCGGCAAACGGCGCAACGAGCCCTATAAGCGACCTTTCACGGTAACCTGTAACGAATATATTCGCCTTCGAATGAATCGGCAGGATTTTCGGAATATTGACTGCAATAGGATACGTCCCGATCGGCCTTGCTATGCTCCAGTCCCCCCTGCGGGTTTCAACAATTACGTTATTGAAGAGAGTTCCCGGCCCGAATACCTTCCTGATCATCGGAACGTCGACATCCCGCCTGATCTTTTCACGGTAATTCCTGAAAACCGCATCGAGAATTTTTTCCTCTTTATTTTTGCGCGGGCCGCCCTCCCCGAGCTTTGTCCCTCCGGAGACCCTCAGCTGCCTGATATTTATTCGGCGGAGGAG
Source organism: uncultured Spirochaetota bacterium (assembly GCA_963796325.1). Classification (GTDB taxonomy): domain Bacteria; phylum Spirochaetota; class Brevinematia; order Brevinematales; family JAOACQ01; genus CAVYGN01. The sequence continues at coordinate 477,326 of CAWCLF010000003.1, read as the reverse complement.
AAATCCCTTATCGAGAACTTCTTTTAAAAATTCGTAATTCATTTTAAAGGTTTCCCTGCTTTCACCCGGCAGGCCGCGGATCAGATTTATTCCAGGAAGAAGCTTCGGCAGCCCCCCGTCTTTCCATCCTCCGGCCTCATTAACGATTTCAATTGCTTTCATTACGTCTTCCGGATAAGCCTTGAGGCAGTTCTTATGAATAACTGCAGGATCGGCGCTTTCCATTCCAAAGGCCGCCACATCGCCCGGCGTGTTATTTTTAGATATGATTTCGCTGATCCTGAACGATTCGTCCGGGTAATTGGACACCGTGCCGGGATTGACATTATCCAGGTGAAGCGTCTTGATATCCGGTACGGCGTCCCTGATTCCTTCGTACAGCCTTCTGATCGAATCGACATCGGGCTTCGGAAAGCCGTTTCTCCATTCGTTCATGAGAGATCCGTAGGCGAAAAGGTCAGCCTGTTTGCCGATGCGGAAATGCATAACTCCGGCTTTATTCAATTCCCGTATTTCGCTTATTACGGACCCGGGTTCCCTGAAAACGACGCTGTAGCCCCCCTCGACGCAGAAGGAGCAGTGGCTTTTTCTCGGACATCCCCTTCCGGTCTCGATCTCCGCTATGACATCGGGAAACCTCGGGTGTTTTCCGGCTATAAAAGCCCCGGCTTTTGAAAAGAGTTCGATTTCAGAAAGGGTCCTCAGGCTTTCGACGGGATTTTCGCCCCTTATAGCGCTGTAAATATACGGTTCGATGTCCAGCCTGACGGGAATGATGTTGGGACAGCCGTAATTTCGGGAACCTGAAAACCTTACGGGACCGCCGAGCAGGAAAACCGTCCCGGGGTTGGCCCTTCCTATGCGCCCGGCTTCTTCGGCTGTCATCGGAACGCCGCCGAGGTATTTTCCCGGAACGGGATTGCCGGCTATGATCGCCGCCATGCCGTATTTTTCAGTAAGATTGTAATCATTTTGCCTCAGGTCCTCGATAGTGATATAGTCTATTGACAGGGCCCCGGCCGTCCTGGCGGCTCCGGCCGCATACCTTACATAGGTCGAAATGAAAGGAGGCACTCCCAGGCAGGTAGGCTCATCGACATAACCGTCGATGACAGCGAATTTCATTCAATTCCCGATTTGATATTCAATTTGTCCTGCTTCATCGACTGCTTGATGTCTTCGAGCTCGTTATAGTTCGAATCCGAGCTTTCTTCGTTGCTCAATTCTATATCTTTAAGGTTAAGGGAATTAGTAATGCTGTAGATTTCCTTGTCCTCATCGTCCTTCGATGTCTCCTGCGAAATGTGGATGTCGCATTTCCTGACGGGCGCATTGCTTTTTAAAAAGTACTCGTTTATTACATGAGGACAGAAGGGGGTTGTCAGGAGGCCTGTATTTGCGCAAACCGGCACCTCGACGACATCGGACGGCGCCTGGAAAGGCTGGTCGGGATCATTCTGGAGGACATTTTTCATGTATTTCATCCAGACCGGCGCCGCCACGAGCGCCGCCGCCCTGTTCCTTCCAAAAGATTTTCTCGGGTCGTCGAATCCCATCCAGACGACGGTCGCAAGGTTCTTGGTAAAACCCGCGAACCAGGCATCTTTCCAGTTTTCAGCCGTCCCCGTCTTTCCTCCCGCCGTTAAATTAAAACCTGTTTCGGTGACAGCTCCTGCGCCGGTCCCTTCGTAAAGCACCGTATAAAGCATGCTCTGCATTAAAAAAGCCGTTCCGGGTGTCATGACCTGCCTGCGGCTGTCATGGTCGAGGTCCCTGGTCATCTCGAAGTCATCTATAATCCTTCCGAATCTGTCTTTTACTTTGAGTATGGCGATCGGCTTTATTTCGACTCCGTCATTGGCTACGCAGGCGAAAAATTTTGAAACTTCGAAAGGTGTGAAAGCCCCGACGCCGAGGGCATAGGACAGTGACGGTTTAATCCTGTTCCGCATTTCGTCGCCGGAAATACCGTAATATTGCGACATCGTATCGATAATGGAATTGTAGCCCAGGGTGTCGAGCATATGCTTCCATATTTGTACGGAAACAACGTTGACCGAATACTGGAGGGCCTGTCTCACCCTGATCTTTCCCCTGAATGTGCCCTCGTAATTTCTCGGTTCGTACGGCTTTCCGGACGGGTCCTCGTAGATCATAGGCATGTCCATAAATACCGAAGCCGGTGTAATAAGGCCCTTTTCTATTGCGTCTGCGTAATAAACGACTTTAAAAAGGGACCCCATCTGCCTTCTGGCCAGGATCACGCGGTTGTACTGGTTCGCATAGTTGAATTCGCTGCCGCCGACCATAGCTTCAATATATCCGTTTTTCGGGTTGATCGATATAAGCGCGCCCTCTATAGAGTCTTCCTTCTGCTTGACAAGCACCGGCAGCATGTACTGGGACTTCAGCCTGGAGTTCAATCTGTCGAACCCGAAAACTAAACTGGAAAGGTAGATCATGTCATTATAGTTCTTATAAAGGTTTTCAAGATGGTCCTTGACGCGGCCGGTGCCGATCTTAATGCTGTTCACTCCGAAATAGAGGCTTAACAGGTCGATTATGTCGTCATACGATTCCTTGAACTTCTGGGAGTTGAACCTTGTTTCCAAGTCGTAATTGGCCTGTTCGTTGGAAATGCCTTTCTGCAGTTCGAGGTTTGCCTCCCTTTCCTTGTCGATGTCGAGGGTTGTATAGATCTGCAGGCCGCCCGAATAAAGCCTGTCGTCGCCGTATTTCTCCGACAGGATCTGCCGGATGTATTCCGTAAAAAACGGGGCCGGATTATTCTGGGTTTTCTGCACCGTTATGCCTTTAACCTTGATTATGCTTGAATAATTGTTCCAGAACTGGTCGAAAGTATCGTCGGCTTCTTCCTTTGTTAAAAAACCCATTTTAACCATTGAATTAAGCACTACCCTGTGCCTGGCCTGGGCCTTGTACGGAGCCAGGACCGGAGAATAATTCTCCGGCATCTGCACGAGCCCTGCGAGCAGGCTCGCCTCGCCGACGGAGAGGTCCTTGACGTCCTTATCGTAAAAATAATGCGAAGCCGCTTCCACTCCGTAGCAGCCATGCCCGAAATATACCTGGTTGAAATAAAGTTCCAGTATTTCCTCTTTTGAATATTTCTTTTCTATCTGAAATGCGTACCATAATTCCACGATTTTCCTGAACAGGCTCCTTTCACCTGATGTAAAAAGGTTCTTGGCAAGCTGCTGTGTAATTGTCGAAGCCCCCCGGGCTCTCTTGCCCAGGATCGGATCTATTATCACGGCCCTGATGAATGAAAGAGGGTTGAAGCCATGGTGATTGTAAAAATCGTTGTCTTCAGTGGCAATAATCGCCTTGATAAGGGAATCCGGAAGGTCCTTATATGAGACCAGCTCCCTCTTTTCCCTGTAAAACTCGGTTATCAGTTTTTCATTTATATCGTAAACTTTTGTCGGCACGTCGTAAGTGGAATAATTTTCCAGAGGTTTGATATCCTTCAATTCCGTAAAGGTGATGATAATGTAAGCTATGAATATGCCAATCACGGCTCCCAGCCCGATAAGGCATGCAAAGAATATCCTCTGCATTGTTGTGAGCGGGAGCCTGAGCCTCGCCTCATGCAGAAACCTCTTAAAACTCATATGCTCTCCTCAAACAGCACCGTAGCCCATGGCAAGGGCCTCTATATTGACATTCACGATCTTATCGCCCTTTTTCGCAAACTTTTTCCTGACGGATTTTTTAACGTCTTCAAGATCGAGATCCCGGGACAATTTTATAAAAGCGCCCAGCATGATCATATTCGCCGGCTTCGAAGTGCCGAATTTCTCAAGGGCCATTTTTTCGCTTTTGACGGTTACGACCCTGCATTTATTGACATTCAATTTATCTTCACTGAAATCCGCGTTGTAAAGAACGATCCCCCCCGTTTTGATCCTGGGCAGGAATTTTTTAAGGGCCGGAGCGCTCATCGCGATTAAGACGGATGCGCCGGATAAGATCGGAGACCCGATGTCGCCGTCCGAAACTCTGACATGGCAGTTTGCCGTACCCCCTCTCATCTCCGCGCCGTAGGATGGGAAGTAAGTGGCGTTAAACCCTTCCAGCATAGCCGTTTCGGAGATTAACAGGCCGGCCGTCAGCACGCCCTGTCCGCCGAAACCGGAAAGAATTATATCCTGTTTCATAAATCAGCTCCTGCCGGCAAGTCTTTGAACACTCCGAGGGGGAATGTTTTAACCGTTTCGTTCAGGATGAACCTGTTCGCATCAATGGGCGTCATGCCCCAGTTCGTTCCGCAGTTTGAAAGTACTTCGATAAAAGAATAACCGCCCTTTCCGAGCTGAAGTTCGAAAGCCTTTTTGACGGCGCGCTTGGTCATCACAACGCCCTTGAAATCCGCGACCGTTGTCCTTACGGAGTATTTCACACCGGGAAGAGCCGAGATCATCTCCGCCATTTTGAGCGGGTATCCTTCGGCAGCGGCATTTCTGCCCCCGGGCGTCGTAGTCGTCTTCTGGCCGATCAGCGTTGTCGGGGCCATCTGGCCTCCCGTCATCCCGTAACTGGCGTTATTTATGAAAATTACCGTAATGTTCTCGCCCCTGTTGGCCGTATGGATCGTTTCAGCCATTCCTATCGAGGCCAGGTCGCCGTCGCCCTGGTAGCATATGACAAGGCTCTCCGGATGAACCCTTTTTATGCCCGTCGCGACCGATGAAGCCCTTCCATGCGCGGCTTCGCTGACATCGAAATTCCAGTAGTCGTAAGCGTAAACGGCGCAGCCTACCGGAGCGACTCCTATCGTGTTTTCCCTGACGCCGAGTTCGTCTATTGCTTCGCAGATGACCCTGTGCACGACCCCATGGCCGCAGCCGGGGCAGTAACGCAGCGGTTCATCCGTCATACTCTTCGGCCTGCCGAATATTAAATCCGCCATATGTATTCCTCGCTCCCTCCGTTTATGGATACTGCGCGCCTCACAATTTCGTCCTCTTCGACAATATTGCCGCCGGTCCTGCCGTAAAGGGAAACTTTCGCCGATCCCGCGGCTGCAAGGTAAATATCCTCCACCATCTGCCCGGCGCTCATTTCCACGGAAAGGATATTCTTCGCCCCGTTTTCAATTAACTTTTTTATTTCCCCGTAAGGGAAGGGTTTCAGTGTGACAGGCCTGATAAGTCCCGCCTTTATTCCTTCGCTCCTGAGCCTGCGGACGGCATTCTTTGCTATCCTTGCGGATATGCCGTAAGCGGCTATCACGATGCCGGCCCCGTCCGTTTCAAATTCTTCGAAACGGACCTCTCTCTCTTTTGCACCGGCGTAGGCGTCCTGTATCGCAATATTGTTCTTTTCAATAGCATCCTCGCTGGCGTAAAGCGAACGGACAATATTCCTTGCCCTTCCTTTCGCACCTGTCAGGGCCCATGGCTTGTCGCTGTGCACTGCTTTGCTTTCTCTTACTTCAACCTTTTCCATCATCTGCCCGATCACGGCATCGCTTAAAATGAGGGCCGGCATCCTGTATTTATCCGCCAGGTCGAAAGCAAGAATGGTGAAGTCCATCATTTCCTGCGGTGAAGCGGGTGCAAGGACTATTACATGGTAATCGCCGTTGCCGCCTCCCCTGACAGCCTGGAAATAATCCGCCTGTCCCACCCAGACGTTTCCTAGCCCCGGTCCGCATCTCTGGACGTTCGCCAGGACGCATGGAAGCCTCGCTCCTGCAAGGTATGAAATGCCTTCCTGCATGAGGCTGAAGCCCGGACTCGATGTGCTTGTCATGACCCTGGCGCCTGCCGCAGCCGCTCCGAAAACCAGGTTTATAGACGCCAGTTCGCTTTCAGCCTGTATAAAAACTCCGCCGGCCTCCGGCATCCTTGCCGACATATATTCGGGCACTTCGTTCTGGGGAGTTATAGGATAACCGAAATAATACCGGCATCCGGCTATAATGGCGCCTTCGGCCATCGCCTCGTTGCCTTTCATCAATAATATATTTTTTAGAGCCATATTTACGCCTCTTTCCAGACTTTTATTGCAACATCGGGACATACGACCGCGCATTTTTTGCAGCCTATGCAGTCGGAGTTCCTGAACGGCTCCGCATACCTCCAGCCTTTCGAATTGAAATTTTCACCGAGCCCTATGACATTTTCAGGGCATTCGGGAATGCACAGCTGGCAGCCCTTGCAGAGCTCCCCGTCAATTTCTATATAAAAACCCATGAAACCTCCCTGGAACTTTTTTCCGGCATCAGCCTGTGACTTGCCGCGATTAATCAATATTTTACATTATAGTAAAATAATTTCGCAATAAAACATTCAAACGATTTTTTCAAAATATCACCATCTAATATCACTGAGTAATATAATAAAACTACAAGCGTCGTTTTGCAAGTTTTTTTAAGATTTTTTTTGTCTCGGTCTGCAGAAGGCCGTCCTGTTCAATCAAGACCAAGAATTTTCTTTATTTTTGATATGGTTTTGACCATGTCGGGCAGTCTTGTCATAGCCGCAATTATGCGCCTCTGATCCATCGCGTTCACCGCAGGAGACCCGAAAAGAATGCTGTTCGATTCGATCTTTTTCCCCGACTGGACTCCGGATTGCGCCAGTACGATGACATCGTCCCCTATTGTGGCATGGTCGGCAATGCCGACCTGCCCCGTAAGGATGCAGCGCGCACCGATGACGTCCGAACCCGAGATGCCTACCCCGGACATTATGACGGTTTGTTCCCCGATTTTCACGTTATGCCCGATCTGGACGAGGTTGTCGATCTTGACGCCGTCGCCTATGACCGTTTCGCTTATGGCCGCCCTGTCGACTGTCGTGCAGGCCCCGATCTCCACGTTGCTTCCGATGACTATCCTTCCTATCTGGGGAATTTTAATGTTCTTTTTGTCCTTCTGTATATATCCGAACCCGTCGCCGCCAATGACGGCGTTATGGTGTATGATCGTGCCGTCTCCGACGACGGTTTCGTCGTCGATGCAGACCCCCGCCTTGATGATGCAGTTCTTTCCGATTATTACGTTCTTGCCTATAAAAACATGCGAATAAATGACGGTATTGTCGCCGATGGATGCATTATCCATAATGCTTGTGAACGGAAGTACGGTAACGTTCAAGCCGAGCTTTGCGCCCTTTTCGATATAAACAGCCGGGTATATCTCGTTCCTGTAAGGTTTGTAGGGGGTGAATATTCCGGCGACGGCTATGAAAGCGAGTTTCGGATCGGAAGTCCGTATAAAGGGTTTCGAAGCGCAGGAAAGGCCTTCCGGCAGGATGACCGCCGAGACGGGCGAATGTTCGAGAATTTCCAGGTTCTTTGCATCGACGGCATATGCTATCGTATTCTCTTTCTGCAAATCGAGATCGGAAACACCCAGAATTTCAGCATCTTTACCGTTAAGCGAACCTTCTATGATCCGTGCAATTTCCGACAGTTTCATTTTAAAACCCCGATTTCATTAACTGTAATATTATATCATTCTTTTGCGTTTTTTAAAAGAAAGACGGCAACCCCGGCTCGTCACTTCGAGTTCACAGGGAAGACCCCGTTCACGGCGGCCTTCCGCCCCGGCGTCCTGATGAACATAACCGATACCAGGTTGACGACGGCTATGCAGCTTCCAATCAAAAATATGTACTGGTACCCCAGGAACTGCCAGATAATTCCTCCGGATACGGCAATAATGATCGAAAACATATGGTCTATCGAAACGCCCATGGTCAGCGTCTGGGAAACGTCTTCCTCTTTTACCGCTATCTTCTTGAGGTATGTAGCCCTTGCCATGGCTACGGACATAAGGAGGTAATCGGCGATATAGCAGGCGCATGAAATATAAAGGGCGGTTTCATTTTGAAAAAGAATCCTGGAAAACCCGTAAAAAAAACATACGAAAATCAGGATAAAAGCTTCCCCGGCAAGAATGATCCTCTCCCCGAGCCTGTCGATCATCCTCCCCAGGAAAGGCTTGAATAAAACGCCTATGATGCCGCCTATCGCCAGCAGTATCCCTATTGTCTGGGTCTTCTGGAAAAATACCGATACCAGGACCCACGGCGCAAAGGTAAGAAATATCTGTTTCCTGGTGCCGTACAGGATATTAAGCCAGTAAAAAAGCCTGTATTCCTTCCGCAGCTTGAATTTCGCGCCGATAGCCTGGGGCTCGTTTTTTTTCATGAGATAGATGAACACAGCCGCCGCTGCAAAGCCTAAGGAAGCCAGCCCGAACGAAACCCTGAAATTAAAATGGAAGAATCCGAACCCTATAAAAATGACGAAACTTGCAAGAATTGCAAAGAGGTTCCCGGCGCCGTTAAGCTGCCCGAGCCTCCTGCCGGTTTTGCCTTCATGGGCAAGTTCCATCCCGATCCCCGAATTGAGAGGCAGGAATATATGCTGTCCGACGCTGAAGATAAATAAAAATACCAGCATGACATTAAAGGTTTTCGTAAAATACCCTATTAAAAATATCCCCGCTCCCGCGATCAGGTTTGCAAGCGCCGCCAGCCTCCTGTTGCATAAAAAAAAGAAGACGGCGGATATCAATACGACCAGGAACCCGGGCGCTTCCCTCGGCAGTTCGAGCATGCCCCTCTGGAAGAAGGAGATTTTGAAGGTTTCGTATAAAAAATTATTCAGCGTCGAATCCACGATGCCCTGAGCGAAACTGTAAATTGAGACCGCTATTATAAAGAGAACGAAGTCCCTCGGAAGATTGAAGAATTTATCGGCAAGCCTTTTCATATCGCCTTATCCATTAATTTTTTCCGCCTGTTGAACAATTTAAAGGCTTCGAAAAGTATCACCCCGATAACGCCTCCGGCAAGGGATGTTAAAAGATCGGACGGGGTCAGGACATCGAAATGGAAGATGTCCCTCAGAGCCGGTATATAAAGAACGACCAGGAGGAAAAACAGCGATCCTGAGACAACCCACCACAACGCCGCATTTTTAACGCCCAGGGACTTTAAAATACTTAATTTCCATGAGCGGCCCGACAGTATCAGCCCGAGGTTCGCAAAAATGAGGGTTGTAAACGCTGCCGTCCTCGAATGGCTTTCACCCAGGTTCCCGGCAGAGGATAAAAGGTAACTCGAGAGGGACAGCATCAGCACGAACAGGCCCTGGACCACCGAAATAAAGATCTCATGTCTTCCTATCAGAGGCCTTTCAAGCTTCCGCGGCGGCCGGTCCATAATCCCGGGCTCCTCGCTTTCCGCTTCGAAAACAACGGAGCATGCCGGATCGATGATCATCTCCAGGAAAACGATATGCACCGGCAAAAGGATAAGCGGCGCGTTAAAAAGCACCGGCAGAAGCGCCATGCCGGCGATCGGCACATGTATCGATATGACGTATGTCATGGCTTTTTGAATATTGTCGAATATCCTCCTGCCCATTTTGACCGCAGAAACTACCGATGAAAAATCATCGTCCAGAAGCACTATATCGGAAGCCTCCCTCGCCACGTCGGTGCCGCGGAGGCCCATTGCAATCCCGACATGCGCCGCTTTAAGCGCAGGCGCATCGTTCACTCCGTCGCCCGTCATCGCGACTACTTCGCCCAGGCCTTTCAGCGCATTGACTATCGAGAGTTTCTGTTCCGGAACGACCCGGGCAAATATGCAGGCTCGTCTTATCCTGTCCGAAAGCTCCTTTTCACCTATTCCGGCAATTTCAGGACCCGTGATCAGGCCCGGCGAATCCGTTATTCCAATCCGTTCTGCAATGTTCCTGGCCGTACCGGGATAATCGCCGGTTATCATAACGACCCTTATGCCCGCCCTGCCGCATTCGCCGATAGCCGGCGCCGCCGAAGGCCGGACAGGGTCGAAAAGCCCGACAAGACCGAGGAACTCGAAATCGAAGTCATGCTGGATTTCGGGAAGCTCGCTTCCATAATTGGACGAACGGGCGACGCCGAGAACCCTGAACCCTTCATCGGCCATTTCCATGACCCTCGACAGCATATTATCTTTCATGCTTTCATTTACATGGCAGAGGTCGAGAACAGCTTCAGGCGAGCCTTTGGCAGCGATCATCATGATATTTTTACCGGGCATCTGCCAGACATTGGACATAGCCATGAGATCTTCCGACAGCGGGTATTCCTGGACAAGTTCCCAATCCTCATGTATGTGCTCGGTGTTCTGCAGTTTGAATTCCCCCAGCTCCCTTATCGCTATTTCCATCGGGTCGAAAGGGGATTTCTGGCTTGCAAGAATGCTGTATTCGACAAGCCGGTGAAAATTTTCCGGCAGTTCTGCCGCCGGGCTTTGAAACAGGGGGCTGAAATAACTCCCGCCGGAATAGATTTTGGCCACCGTCATACGGTTCTGAGTCAGGGTTCCGGTTTTATCGACGCAGAGAACGGTCGACGAACCGAGGGATTCTATAGCCGCCGGTTTTCTTGTCAGAACATTTTTTTTCGACATCCTCCATGCGCCCAGGGCGAGGAATACGGAGAGTATGACCGGGAATTCCTCGGGAAGAAGCGCCATTGCAAGGGCTATTCCCGCCAGCACCCCTCCTATCCATGATTTATATGGATGAAGACTGTCGAACCTGGTAAAGCCGTAAATGACGACAAGCAGCGCGCAGATGCACAGACCTATGATGGCTATGCCCCTGACAAGTTTTTCAGTCTGTTTTTCAAGGGCCGAGGGAGGTTCCCCCATGGTCTGAAGCGATTTGCCGATTTTCCCCAGTTCCGTGTTCGCTCCCGTCGCAAAAACCCTCGCTATTCCCTGGCCCCGTACGACAAGCGAACCCGAATAAGTAAAGCAATTTTCACCGGCCGGAGATTTGTGGACCGGGACGGATTCTCCCGTGAGGAGAGATTCGTCGATTAAAAGATTGATCGATCTCAAAATTTCAGCATCGGCGGGGACCCTGTCCCCTTCCGCAAGCACGATGATATCTTCGCGGACGACTTCCCTTCCGGCCACTCGTTTCGATTTGCCGTCCCTGATTAAAAGCGCTCTCGGACTTGACAGGTCCCTCAATGCTTCCAGGGCCCTGTCGGTTTTACCCTCCTGATAAATGCTTATCCCCATTATCAGGCAGACAAAGCAGAGCAGCATAACCGCTTCCCTGGGTTCGCCCAGGAAAACATATAATAGACCGCATGCGATCAGGAGAAGGAACATAGGCTCCTTCAATACCTCAAAAGCCGCCGACAATCCGCTCCTCTTCATCACGGAAGGAAGCTCGTTATATCCGTCCGCCTTGAGCCTGGATCCGGCGGCGCTTTCCGTCAAGCCTCTGAATTCGTCAAGCGACAGGCTGCTGTACATCGGACACCCCTGGCTTTATATACATTAAAAAACCTGTTTTCGAAAAAAAGGGAAATTAATATAAGGTTAAAGCCCGGTTTTTGTCAAAATTTCAACATATGCCGGCCGGACACGGTTTAATGCCAAGAAATGAATTTTTGCCATAAAGTTTCCAGCAAGGTAGAATATTATACGATCCGCTGCAGTGACGGAGGGTAAAATGATCGTTATTTCGATAAACAGCGCCGTAAAAAAGAGGCTGCTCGCATACGCCGAATCGCAGCAGCACCAGGGCCACTGGGGCAACGCGGAAACGACGATACCCGAGCACCAGTATCTTTCGGAACTGATTGCCGGTTCCCAAAAAAAGATCGAATTATCGGTCCTCCAGGCTGAAATCGTCTGCCAATGGATCCTCGACGCCATCAAAGGGGGAAGGATACTCGCCCAGGAGGATATTAGAGTTGTCAGGAATGTCAGCGCAGGGATCGAAAAATATAAAAAATCTCTGGAAGGTGATAATATGGAAAACGAAGAACTTTTCGGCTACCTGCGCAGGTTTACAAAAATATGCGCAGGATTGGATGCGGGGGGAAAATGAAACCGGGCGAAACGGCTGCCGTTAAAAGCATTAAAAAATCGGCTGAACTTTTTTACGGCTTCATAACCGATCCGGCCGGCACTTCGGAGGCTCTCTGCGCCGACAAGGACTGTCTTCCGCACGGTTTCCGTTGGACGCTTTTTTACGGCCTTTGTTATATGCTGGCCTCGCTCTTTTTTTACATCCTTCATTTTACGCCGCGGCAGACAGTGTTCCTTTCGGTCAGCCCTGAAAAATGGTACCTCGTGCAGTCGTTAACGGTCTTACCGGCGGTGTTCGCGGGGGTTGCCGGTTTCGCGGGCCTTTCCGTTATTTTTGCAAGGATGGCCGGCGGCAAGGGCAGTTTCGAGAAGGCTTTCCCCGTGCTCAGTTTTACGCTGCTCGTTCCATCCTTTATTTTTGTGCTGATCCCTGAAATAATACTTTTTCCCTTTCTTTATGACGTTCACAGCATGCATAAAACGGCTCTGCCTTTTATCCTGGAGGCGGCCAGGGTGTTCATTCTTCCCGGGGCCCTGGCGATAATTTTATCGGTCCCTGCGATATCCAGGATCTGCAAGCTCGATTATATCAAAAGCGCCGCCGTATTTTTCATTTCTTCCCTGCCGTACGTTATGATAACCGCGGTCTTTATAAGGTGATTCAGTAACGCAGGAACCCGTCAAGAATGCTGAAAAGAAGCCCGTTCATTGCATTGCAGTAAATATTTCCTTTCCTTATCGCTTCCGGCTCCTGGACGAAGCGCCCATGACCCGCCTGAAATTCCGCGAGCCATGAATCGATATTGCCGGGAGTCATTTCAAGGTGGAACTGCAGGGCGAGGACGCTGCGGCCGTATAAAAACGCCTGGTTACCGCAGGCTTCGTTTGCAGCAAGCCTGACAGCCCCTTCCGGAATGCCGAACGTGTCCCCATGCCAGTGGAATGAGACGAACCTCCGGGGAAGGTTCTTCAGGAAAGCGATATTCCCCGCCTGAGGCTCCATCGAAACGCCGAACCAGCCGATCTCCGTCTCAGAGTTCTTTTTTACCTCCGCTCCGAGAACGGCGGCAAGAAGCTGGGCCCCCAGGCAGATCCCGGCGATCTTTTTACCTCTCTTTACCGCTTTCCCGATGAACCTCTTTTCAGCTGCAAGGAAGGGGAATTCGTTTTCATCGTAAACGCCCATAGGCCCCCCCATGACAAGCAGGAAGTCGAAGGAATCGATCCCGGGAAGTTCATCGCCACGGTAAAGAAGGACCCTTGCGGTATCATGGCCGTTCTTCGACGCCCATTCCTTTATTACGCCCTCGTCTTCATGTTCCGCATGCTGCAGGATAAGAATTTTCATGTGCTGATCCTTAAATAATATTTTACAGGCTTTTTACTTAATTTGATTGAAAATCCGCAGATGGCGCAGATTTCCGCAGATAAATTATATCAACCGGTCCTTGGAACTATAATTATATTCCCTTTGTTAATGAATTTCCATTTTATATGCTAAAAAGTGCCGTTTAATTGTCTTTAATTACATGCATTTCAAGCAATCACATAGTCCTACGAGTTATGGAGCGATTAAATCTGAATAGAATTATAATATGGCGGCCCGAACTAGTCATTAAATGACTTTAACCGTATTTCCCCGGCTTGCAAATGTCATGCATCGATAAGCCTTGTCATCACTGATCGATTCGAAATCATCATTGCCGGATTCGATCAAGGTCCAGACTGTGGCGATATAACCTGCGAATATATCGCCCATCAGAGCGTCTATGTCGAATTTAGTTTTTTTATTTGCTTCGGTCCCTGAACTTATCAATATCTTCAATATCTCGCTATGTCCCTTATACACGGCTAAAGATAAAGGAGTATATCCAAGCTCATTCTCGACATTTACATCTCTTCCCTTATAAAGGCATTTCAAACCGCATTTACGGAATAAAATGATCTAAGAATATTTGGTATATAGCATATGGGGATGAATGTTAAAAGATATATTTGATAATTTTACTCTTCTCAGTGGTATATTTGGAATATTAACTACAATTATAGCAACAATATTAACGGCAAATACCCCCACATGTAAATAAGGCCATGAAGGGGGAAAAGAGGGGCTTATAGAGACCGTTTTTGATGCCGGAAATTTTTCCGGTAAATCCTATCGCATTCTAACAAAAACATTTTTATTTTAACGAACTTAGACGTGCTTCATCAATAGTTGGTTCAAAGAGTTCAATTGGATTACCTGAAGGATCATCAATCAATATTTGCTTACCACCCACACCATTAACAATTTCGTTGCGAAAGTGAACACCGCTCTTTCGTAGTTTTTCAACCATAGTGGAAAGGTCGGAAACTTCTATTGAAAACCGGTTCCAGCCGCCTGGTTGTGGTTTCGTGCCATCAGGCATTGCCTGTCCACCTCCCGGTCCACCTCCGGGAACACTGAGAACAAGACGAAGATCTTTAAGTGCTACAATAGCAAAAGTGGGTGCAGGGTGCATAATTTCATGGAAACCAAGATTTTTACAATAAAATTCAATGGATGTATCAATATCATTAACAAAATATCTGACGCTAACTGTTGCCATATTTTATCCCCCATTACTTATCATTTAAAGTAATAAGATTTTTATAATTTGGCAAAAAACACAAATAGTCGTTTACCCCAAAAAACAGGCTGTGTATCCTTCGCAATTCTAACAGGGTTAATCGAGGATAGCCACTTAATTAACTCTTCCCAATATCAATTTCTTTATGAACGAAACCCCTCCATGGCGAAAGCACAGATATCTGATAAAATCATTAAAATTGCCGAAAACAGGTGAATCTTCGGAAGCGCTAGGCTTCCTTTTTTAAAAGCCAACATCATGATTCCGGTAACCAGTTGGGTCAAAATCGCCAAAACAATTACAGCAACTGGGATCCAAATTCCCTTTGTTGCACTACTTATAGTGAGAATTCCATATGCTATGAAACCAAAACCTACGGATAACCAAAGAAAGAAAAACAAGTGAACGACGAGTTTCACTTTACCATAGGGTTTTCCTGCCCTGTCAAGAAGAATTCCGAAGATTCCAGCTGTCAAAATCAGAATTCCTTCTCCCAGGAAAGGTATTTGCGTAGCATTCATAAAATTCTCCCTCCTAACTTTAATATTATAATCTCAAGCAATTCAGTAGCTTGTATTTTCTAAACAATTTTAACAGGGGAAAAATTTATCCTAAATACATCTAATCGGGATTTCCCATTTAGCATAATCTACGGGTGGTAACAGGTACATCCGAAATGCCCATTGTATGCGGAGCCTTCCTGATTTCCATAGGTTTCACTTACTGAACTGTCCATGTCCAGTACTATTTGCTTCCGGAATTCTGTACTTCTTATCCGGTCAATCCACTTTCCTGATAATTGCATCAACGCTTTCAAATTATCTGTCATCGTAAGAACCTCGGTCTCGAACCTGCCCATCTGGCTGGTTGAAGCAGCAGTCCGTTCCACAACACAACCGCTGACAACTCGCCGCATTGCCGGATCAATACACAACCTGTCGGCATCGTTTGTGTCTTCATATCCCGCAATCCTTGAGAAAATTGACTGCCTTAGTTGAGATCCAAGGGAGTGCTTGGTATTTTTACCTGGACGGTTATCAAAAAGATAGCATTCTGCAATTTTAGTGAGTCCTAAAGTATGGTCAAGTTCTCGATAAGCTAGCAAGCCTGCATCTGAAGTGATTGTCGATCCATGGAATTCGAGAAGGATGGTATTATCAAAATTTATACAAAATGCCGATTTTCTACTTTCACCCATTGATTTCTCCAGAAATTATCATCAAAATTGATCTTTATTCATTCTGTAGCCTCTTTATAAAATAAAGTATGTTTAATTTAATCTATCGGTATTCAGTTTCCCCGTGTGTTAGGATAGTTGTCGCCTAAAATATTAGGGGATAAAAAATGAATAGTCAAATTCATTCAGAAGAATTCAGGAAAGCTGCGGTTCAAAAGATGTGTATTCCTGGCGGAAAGACCGTGATTGAATTGAGCAAGGAAATAGGAGTGAGTGATCAGACCCTTTACAATTGGAGGAAAATGATCCAGAATAATGTATCTAGAGGATACCAGGAGAGAAGCCCGAGAGGCTGGAAACTATCTGATAAATATCAGGCGGTATTAGACACTGCAAGCCAATCGGGAGAAGAGTTGGGCCAGTGGCTAAGGAAAAACGGACTTCAGACAACGCATATCGAACTCTGGAAACAGGAGTGTAAATCAGTGTTATCTAATAACTCATATAGAGAAGAAAACAAGGGTTTGAAAGCAAAAATCATAGAATTAGAAAAGGAAATTAACCGTAAGGATAAAACTATAGCCGAGGTTACTTCTCTGCTGGTGCTTAAAAAAAAACTGAACAAGCTATTCGGCAAAGAGGAAGATTAACTCCCATGGATATACGGATAGATATCTGCGCCTTGATTAATGAGGCTGTAACAGCAGGTGCAAGCAGGGATAAGGCTTGTGAAGAATCAGGTTATGACATCAGGACCATACAGCGCTGGGATAAAAATCTTGAGGGAGACAGAAGAAAATTGAGAAATGTAATGCCTTCTAATGCCCTGTCGGCCGAAGAAAGGGAGGAGATCATCTCCTGCTGCTGCAGCGAGAGATTTAGAGATATGACGCCGAATGAAATAGTGCCGTTATTGGCCGAGGAAGGGGTCTATAAAGGATCAGAATCTACTTTTTATCGTGTATTGAAAGATAATAATATGCTTCATCATAGATATGAA
Source organism: uncultured Spirochaetota bacterium (assembly GCA_963796325.1). GTDB lineage: Bacteria > Spirochaetota > Brevinematia > Brevinematales > JAOACQ01 > CAVYGN01. The sequence goes on along the minus strand of CAWCLF010000003.1, from coordinate 460,676 downwards.
ACAAAGCCCAAAATGGCAAGGAAAACGCCAAGAGAACTGGAAGCGACAGGGCCTAATCAGGTATGGAGCTGGGATATTACTTATATATCCAGTCTTATCAAGGGCCAGTATTTCTATCTCTATCTGTTTGAGGATGTCTGGAGCCGTAAGATAGTCGGCTGGAAAATGCAGGAGGAGGAAAGCTCTGAACATGCCGCAAGGATGATGGCAGAAATCGGAGAAACCATTGATTTGAAAGGCTTGTATTTACATTCTGACAATGGTTCTCCTATGAAAGGAGCAACGATGTTATCGACCTTGCAGAGGCTACAGGTTATGCCTTCATTTTCAAGGCCGAGCGTAAGTAACGATAATCCTTACTCAGAATCATTGTTTAAGACATTGAAATATAATGTGAAATACCCTGGCCATTTTGAGACAATGGAAGAGGCAGAAATATGGATGCAAAATTTTGTAGATTGGTATAACAATAAGCATCTTCATTCAGGTATTGGATATGTAACGCCTGCACAGAGGCATGACGGTAAAGATAAAGCTATCCTACAGACAAGAGAAAACACTTATGAGGCTGCAAAAAGTAAGCACCCTGAAAGATGGTCAGGAGAATGTAAAAAATGGGAACGTGTAGAATCTGTATTTTTAAATCCGAGTAAGACTAACAAGGAATCGTTGATTGCTGCGTAAAATAAAAGCGACAACTCCCTTGACAAAAACCGGTTTAACCATCTTGATGAGGCCAAAATAATGGTAAATTCCCATCAAAATATAGAGTTCATGCCTTCCCTTTTCATGGAAATAGAAGAAATATTTCCGTAGATAACTCTCAATCCCGCCTCATCTGCGTCCATCTGCGTTAATCTGCGGATCAGTCCTTTTTAAATAGATTTTACGGCAGACTCTGCGGATCGCTTTATTCCGGTCCATCAAATAAAACTCCGTCAGGCTTTAAAATTTTGATAATTATTGCTTCTTGTTATAGAATACATCTATTAATTGCCGGGGTGGCGGAATTGGCAGACGCGCTAGATTCAGGTTCTAGTAGGTTCACGCCTGTGTGGGTTCAAGTCCCGTCCCCGGCAATATTTATTTTCAACTCTTTACAGCGCTTTTGTTTCGCTTATCAAGTTATGTCCATGAAAACAGCTTCAAATTTTTGTCGGTTTTATAACAGGAGCGGAATTTGTTTTTGAGATTATTCAGGCGGCCTTTTATCCTGAAACTGGCTTTTACTGCATGCATATTGTTATTAGGGCCGGTTTATACTTACGGGAAAAACAATCATGATGTTACAAACCGCATTTTGATTGTCAATACAAATTTACATGATTACGAATTGAACGGCTACGATTCGTTGAAAGAAAAAATCGAAGGCGTCGTCCCGAATGCGGCGGTTTACATTTTGCATTATGAGAAGGTAACCCGGGAAACTATCGATGCGTTCGGACCGATAGCGATTATTTTGGGCGGCCAGGGCACGCCCTGGACTTGTTATCCCAGGCAAAAATTAGAGAGGATATGCGCCCTGATCAGGAGACTAAACCTGCCTCTTCTCGGGATTTGCGGAGGCCATCAATTGATAGCGATATCTTACGGGGCTTCAGCATCTCCCGTTTTGGTCCTGGACAAATCGAAACACGGCTACGACGGCAGCTGGAGAGAAAACGGCTTTACCAGGGTAAAAATTATCGATACCGGCGATCCGGTTTTTGCGGGTATGAACAATGAAGTATCCGTATATGAAAATCATTGCGACGAGGTCAGGGATCTGCCGGCGGATTTTATTTTAATTGCCGGGGGAAATAAATGTAAAATACAGGCGATGAAACTTAATAACAAACCTGTATACGGGGTCCAGTTTCATCCGGAATTTTATAATTCGGATAATGCGGCTGGAAAGCTCGTATTGCGGCAATTTTTTTCGAAAATATGCGGAGTCGAAATATTTCAGGATTGACGGCTTAATGGTCCAATCATTAATAAACCTAAACGGTTAAGTATTATTATATAACCGTATTAGTTAAATATATTAAAAGAGAAATCCTAGATAATAACAGCCAAATATTAGGAATAAAATAACAATTATCGCAATACCTGTTTGATATGGCTTTGAATATTTAAAATCTTTCCATTTCATTTTACTGTATTCCAGCTGCTGTTTCCCCGTTCGTAAGGGATAGGGGATAAATCAGGTACGGAGCGTCGGTCGGGTTATAGTATTCGGTCATAAGGTCCTGTGCGGATACTTTTATATAATATGTTCCCGCCGAAAGGTTCGTGTGTATCTCCACGAACGACAAATTGCCGTATTCCGTATTTTGAGTGATTGGTATTGTGCCGCCGCTCGTGTAAGATGCAGCGAGAGCTCCACCGTCTGAAGGATTTGCATTGCGGAATGAAGCGGTGAGGTCCTGGAGGACGTTCTGAGAAGAATCGAGGAACTGAACGTTTGATATAGTCGTTACGTTCGATACAGTGCACCCAGAAACTCTCAGCCTTATATTTCCTCCGCTTGTTATAGTGATTGAGTAATAATCGACCTGCCCCTCCCCAGCGACATACGCCACGTTCGTATGTTTTATAATGGCAGACGTCAGTGGTATTGCCGTCGCCGCGGTCTGGTTTTCGTTCCTCTGGTCGAGGAAATACGCGTGATACGTGCCTGTCACGTTCACCGATCCGCCGTTGAGGGTAGTTCCTAATGTGTTCCAGGTGCAGTAACCGGGTGAAAAGAATTGAAAGCCTATAAATTGAGCAACAGAATTTTCTGTCTGCCCCCAGGCCGCGTTCGTAAACCAGTCGGCCAAATTCGGATCGTCCCTGAACAGCTTTATATACTGCGCCGAGTGATACTTTTTAACGAATGCATTATAGTACTGTTTTGGGAATACCGGCAGCCAGATATTCATGTTTGCAACGTTTTTATTAGCCGCACTTATTCTGTTCATAAAATCATTATAAGGAGAGCTCAAGCTTCCATCATAGTTTTGAATATCGTAAATCAAATTTGTCAGCTTGACATAATGGGCCGCCGGATCTTTTGACGGTAATATGTATTTTCTAGAATTTGTTATCCAGAATGTAATATCTAAGTTATTCCCAGTCAACCCCTGGTACATACTGTCCAAACTATAAAGATTATATAAACAATCCGAATAAAAATATGATAAGCTCACGCCCGGTTGCTGAGGCAGTTGAGAACTGAAATAAGTGGCAGGATCCGAAACCCAATCATAGCTCCAGCCTATGCTTGCCTCAATACCGGGGGATGCTATTACATTCCATGCGACGCCGATATTTGTGATCATGTAAGTATAAACGTCTTCCAAATTTCCCATGGAACAAGCGTCGAACCCGAGGTAAGTAACGCTTCCTACAGTATTCGATATTGCCCATGCTATGCTGTCGTCATAAAGGGTATTGCCGGAATTGTTGTTGATACCTACGGACGGATATATTTTTCCCGATCCTGAAATATGACCTGTTGAGAGGTTTATTGGGCCCGTCTGTCCTCCGTTCAAGGGTATCCATCCGTCGCCATGCCCCCACACAACCATAGCCGTAAGGCCTGTAATCCCATAATTGGTTTTTATAAATTCCAGTACCTGGTATAAAGTATTGGAATTGCACGCATCGGGGTTAGAAGGCATGAATACCCTGTCGAAACTTTCAATGCCATAAATTTGCTTATTATAACTATTATAGTTGATTACGAATAGTCCGCCAGGCTTGACCCATGCAGGGAACACGTTGTAATCGACAGTCGCATCGATATATATGAACAATTTGTTATTAACAGTACCCATACCCGGGTTATAGTAAGGGGTAGGCATAAGATTTATATTAGACAGAGCATAGATCTGCAGAGAGCATGCGCTTGCCATATATATCAATGTCGTATTAACATACGTTCCCCGCGCCGTATCGTTGTATATATAAGGATGCTGTGAAGCTGACGAAGACGATGAACTGTTAGGTGACGACGAAGCCGAGGACGATGAAGACATCGAATTATTACTTCCTTCCCCGGAGCCGCCCGGATGCGACGAACATCCGGTTATCGCGGTAGCCCAGATCAATATTAAAGAAAACACCCATATTTTAAAATTGAATTTAAACACAAAATACCTCTCTTCATTTTCTTTAATATTTAATAGAAATATCTTATTTAAAACATTAATTTTTGTATAAGGTTATTTTGATCAATAAGGCGCCCTTGACGGGCGCCTTATAAATTAATTTTAAATTTTAATTCCCGAACGTCCTGTTCATCAAGTAATTCGGATATGCCCAGCAAGATGAATAATCGAAACTCACTGTCCATGCCATGTAAGCTGATATTTCCCAAATGACAACCCAAACTCTCCCATTTAATGGATCGATTTATTATGATTCCATAAAATAACTTTGTCAACGTCAAAATCCAGGTTTCTTTATATAAAATCCATTCGATAATAACATAAAATCAGATTTCAGGCGATTTTCCGATAACTTTAAACAAAAAGGCGACAGTAACCCCTTGTAAAATCTAATATTGAATAATAGTTTTAACCAACGCCAAACAGCAGCCTTAATCTATGTAATCTATCGAGGATAGCGGCAAACAATCCTTTCGGTACGGCGACTTCCGCCATCTGGAAAACAACATATCGAGCATGGTTGACAACCTTTGCTCCAATTTTTATTAGCTTTTCCCTGAGAGTCGTCATGGTCCAGTGTTTCATTACTCTGGGTAAAGCTGAATGCCGGAAGAAGTTTCCAAGATTGTAGGCAAGAACAAATAACTGGAGCCGGACATGATTATCGATAAAATCATGACAGGAGAGCCTTGTCCACTTTACGGCATTCTTACCCTCTTTAATACATTGTTCCGCTGTTCCCCTTATAGTGCCCCCCAAAAACTGGACAGCCAGTTAAGGTGAAAAACTGCTGCGAATATTGTAAAATAATTAAGGAGGCAAAAAGTGAGTTCGCAGCGGAGAAAACATTCGGCAGAATTCAAGGCAAAAGTGGCACTGGAAGCGATTATCGGAAGGGAAACGTTAAACGAAATTGCCAAGAGGTATGAGATCCACCCCAATCAAATATCGAGGTGGAAGCAAGAAGCTCTTGAAGGTATGACAGACATCTTTTCTGGCAAGAAAGAAAAACAGGCCAAAGAAGATGAAGCCACAAAAGAAGAGCTGTATCAGCAGATCGGCCAACTGAAGGTTGAGGTCGACTGGCTCAAAAAAAAATCTATCCAGCTTGGCATTTTCAAGAAGTGAGAAACGGAATATGATAGACTGGAATAACGATCAATTATCCGTCGTAAAGCAATGTAAAATTATTAATGTTCCCAGGTCCTCGATGTACTATAGGGAAACCTCGGAAAGCACTGAGAACATAATCTATATGGATATGATTGACAAGGAGTATACAAAACATCCTTTCCTGGGTTATCGAAAGATGACGGATTTTCTCTGTCGCAAAGGCCATTTCGTCAATGAGAAACGGATAAGAAGGCTTATGGGAGTATTAGGCCTTGAGGCTATTTATCCGAAGAAAAAAACAAGTATTCCTGATCTTGCGCATCGCAAATATCCATATTTGTTGAAAAACTTTGTGATAGATCGGCCAAATCAGGTCTGGTCGACGGATATTACATACATCAAGCTTGATAAAGGGTTCGTATACCTGACAGCAGTTATAGATTGGTATAGTAGATATGTCCTTTCCTGGAGGTTATCGAATACGCTGGATTCGAGGTTCTGCATAGAAGCGCTGAATGAAGCCCTCACAAAGGGAAAACCAGAAATATTCAATACGGATCAAGGTTCACAATTTACCAGTATTGAATTTACAGGAATCCTGCAAAAAGGAGGAATCAGGATCAGCATGGATGGGAAAGGACGGGCTCTCGATAATATTTTCGTGGAACGGCTCTGGAGGAGTGTAAAATATGAGGAAGCTTATCTGAATGCTTATGCCACTGTCGATGATGCATATTATGGTTTAGAAAAGTACTTCGAATATTATAACAACGAAAGGCCGCACCAGAGCCTTGGTTATATGACTCCTGAAGAAATCCATAATAATTTGGTTGACAGGAAGAAAAAGAGCGCTTAGAATTATGAGGGTCTGGAACGTCAGCAGTTCCACCTTAACTTACCCCAATTCCTGTCCAATGCATGGGGAGCAGTAAACCTTATTGTAAAAATGGACTACTTTCTTCTTTTTAGCCCTTAGATTTGTAACGATAAATCCAACCCTGGGAAAGAGTTCTCCCTGGTGCCATTCCACCTTTGCAATTACCCTGCGATGACAATTCCAGGATGCTGCCTTGTAAAGAAAATCATGGTACCAGACAACAGGTGCATATGACGGTCGTCCTACAGGCCTTGTAAGGAGATGTCCGATTTCACTGTATAGAATATCATTGGCTGGTAAGCGAATGGCATACTTGAAATGTTCTGATTCCAGGTACTCATAAATCTCGGGTTTGGCAAAGCCTGCATCACCCCTGAAGTAATGCGGAAACTTTCTATTTCTGTATCGGGCAACAATTGGATCTAATACTTTTTTCCAGTTATCAGCGCTGTGTACATTACCTTCCCGAAGCAGAGCAAACTCGACATCGCCAAACTGGTTGAAGCAAAAGAGGGGGTGGTAACAAGTACACCCAAAGTGTCCGTTATATGCAGTCCCATCCTGCCTTCCGTATGTTTCACTCACAGAGCTGTCCATATCGAGAACAAGATTTCTCATGGGAACCTGATCCCTTAACCTGTCAATCCATTGCCCGGAAAGATTCATAAGGGCATTGATGTTATCAGGGAGAGTCAGCACTTCGGTTTCAAACCTTCCCATCTGGCTCGTTGACGCAGCCGTATGAAAAAGCGCTCTTCCCCCGACAACCTGCCTCATTGCCGGATCAACTGAAAGACGTTCTGCATCGTTAGTGTCTTCATATCCCGCAAGCCTGCTGAATACGGATTGCCGTAATTGTGCTGCCATACTATGCTGTTTGTTCTTTCCAAATCTGATATCTTTCAGGCAATTTGCCGCAATGTCAGTCAATCCCAATGCGTCATCAAGTTCACGATAAGCAAGAAGTCCGGCGTCGGACGTAATAGTTGATCCATGAAATTCCAGCCTTAAACTTTTATCAAAATCCACTCGTAATGCCTGATTTTGGCTTTCACCCATTGAATTCTCCAATTTTGAAGGATTTTAATTTACTTTATTCTTTTGTTGATATACAATTATATCACATTTTCGTTAAGAAAACAAAATTTCATCTGGGAAATATGGGATTAAATATAAACCATATTGGTTAAAAATATTGGATAGAAAATAATAGAATGGAAGAGCGATTCCTGGCTCTAACCGGGGATATTGTCGATTCGAAAAAGGTCCGGGGCAGGATGGAATTCCAGAATTCCCTTAAAAGCATTTTAAAACCGTCAACAGCGGCAGGGATGATATAAGACCTTTGAACGGCTATAATATAAATCTAATGGAAGACACTATTTCCCGCAATTATATTTTAAGATCACAGTACCGCTATTGAAGGTCACTGTTTCAATGAGTTTCAGATGCTTACTTGCTCTGATGTTTTCAAATAATCTTATACCATGCCCGAAGACAAAAGGATACAAATAAATATACAAAAAGTCGATCAAGTTGTGATCAATAAGCTCATGGTCGAGTATACCGGTACCATACTTCAAAATGTTTTGGCCTGGTTGCTGTTTAAGCTTGAAAACTTCTTCAGCAACATCACCTCTAATAACAGATGCATTCCACTTTGTCTGTTTAAGGGTTGTTGAGGCGACATATTTTGGGATAGTATTCATGCGTTCCACAAAGTCTTTCTGAACACCGGGTGTTGAACTTGCCATGCCAGGATATGCCTCAGCGAAAACTTCATACGTTTTACGGCCGAGCAATAATGCGTCAGCAGCAAATAGGAGATTGTGGGAATACCTTGCGTGTTCCTCATTCGAAAGCCAATAAGGTTGAGCCTCCTCTACAATTCCAGGGGCATCGATAACGCCATCCAGACTCATAAAGGTTATTTCGATTAAATTTCTCATGACTGCCTCCGATTCCTTCCCTCACTATATATAGTATAATCATCCATGAAAATATTGAAAATAAAGCAAGCGCCGCCCTGCGGCCCGGCCCGGTCCTCCGCAATATTAATTGAATTTTTTTGATTTTGTATTATAATATTCCGACTCAAAAGTTATGTTACCGCTTTAAATCTGCGGGTAATTATGATAATATATGTCGGCGGATTTAAAAAAGTGCGTTTTTGAGGCATACGATATTTCCGGGTTGAACCATGTCCCCGGCAATATTTTAGGAGTTATATTAAATGCAGAAATACAAGTCGATTCTCGCAGCCTCGGCAGTTTGCATGTTTCTTGCGGCGCCGCTTTACGCCAAAAAGATCAACGTCTTTACCGCAAGCGATATCGTCCGTCTTGTAAGGGACAAGATCACGCAGGTCAGGACTTTCTCGGGCTCCTTCAAGTATTCCTACAACAACAGGGCCTACGGCGGAACGATACTCTACAAATCGCCGGACAGGTTCCTTATGACTTTCTACGGAAAATCGTCTTCAGGCTCAACAGTCGATACCGGCCAGAAGTTCATTTCAGACGGCAAGAACCTATGGCTTGTATTCAAGGACCAGAATATCGCCATCAATGAAACTCTCGAAAGGGACAGGAAATCTCCCATGATCGGCTGGAATATCGACAGGCTTCTCAAGGAATATGTCCCGACTCTTCCCAAGACCAATTACATGGTACGCTATGAAAACGCCGAATGCTACAAGATCATTTTTGTCCCTAAAAGCAATACTTCAGGTTTCAAATATATCAATATGATCGCAAGTCTTGAAGGAGACATATTGAAAGTGGAAGCTCAAAACCAGCTTGGAAATACTGTGGAACTGGGGATATCATATAATTCTTCAAGTGTAAACCAGCCCGTTTCGGATGATAATTTTGAATTCCAGCCCGATGAGAATACGCAGATCTATGAGAACATACTCCTTCCGAAGAGCGAGCCCCAGGAACAGACAGAGTGAAGCCGGAGGCTTAAGCCGGGAATAATGACCGAATATATCGAAGGAGATATTATGATAAAAATAATGCCGGTGCTGATCATCTCGCTGATATTGGCGGGATGTTCATCGACAAGTGAAAAATACAGGTACAAACTGAGGTTTGACAGGTTTTATTTTTTGCTGAACGGGGAAGAGAAAGGATATTTTGCTTCGAACGACCTCGATAAGCTGGCGGGTTCCGTTGCATCGAGACTTTCAAACGACGCAAAACTAATGGAAAAGTGGCGCGATATGCAGTTCAATGAAGCAATTGCGACATTCGATCCTTATCAGACGTCTCATTTTTTCAGGGAAATAATATTGAAGGAGCTCAACAGGGATAATTATTACCTGTTCATGAAAGAGCTCGACTCGAAGGCTCAATTGGAATTCGCCCTTAACACGAATTTCATGTCTTATTACATCCGTTACTATAAAACCGACGGTCTTTTCAAAAGCCTCGTAGATTCTCTGAAGACCGATTACCGCCTGTATAATTTCTCGGACGAAGAGCTGTACTATTTCCTGAGACACACGATATTTCCGGAATCCACACAGAAAGAGATGGTCTTTTATCTCCTGAAGTTATTGAACGGCTGCGGCGCCCTTTCCGATTTCAAAGCCGGAAATTATACTTCCGCTGCTTTGAAACTTAAAAATGATATTCAGAATAATCCTGTAAATGCCCTTGAATTTGAAAAGATAAGGAAAGCCAGCGGATTAACCATGCTTACGCTGGAAGATCTTGTCCGTATTTACGGCAGTGTGGTGATGAAAGAAATGGACCCGTACGCTCTTTCACATACACTTTCCAAATTTTAACGGGGCGGTTGATGGAGCTTATAGAGGGGATAACCGGTGAACTTGCCCGCCTGAAATTAAGGGATATAAAACTTTATATATCCGGCGGAAAGTCCATCCTGGCCGATTACTTCTTTGTAGCGACAGCTGACAGCATCGTCCAGCTGGAGGCTGCCAGGAACAATCTGATCAGGTGTATGAAAGATCGGGAGATTAATATAAAGAACAGCCTGGAAGAGTGGCATGGAGGCTGGTGCCTTCTTGATTTCGGCAATATAATAGTCAATATTTTCCTTGAGGAAAGAAGAAGCTTTTACCAGCTGGAACGTCTTTTTGAAGGGGCCGGATATGAAACTGAACCGGCCGCTGAAGAGAGTCTTAAAAAAAAGGAGGAGATCATATGAAACGCATTTTATCATTAATGGTTTTACCGGCTTTAATAATGATCCTGGCGGGTTGCGGCCAGAGCGCCAAGCCCGACAAAGAACTTACGGAACTGAACAGCTATAAATTCACTTATACGCCTTACGATAATATCAATGTCAAAGACAAGGATCTCTATAACACTGTTTTCAATATAATACGCAATAAACTTGTTTTTCATGTAACAAATACTTTTCCTTCCGTTAAAACAGGACAGCCTGTCGGGCTTGTAATAGAACTTTCAGAAACGGGAATGACGACCGATTTTGAAACCGTTATGAAGGGCGGTTATGTGCGCGGCTGGAGCGTTATGAGTTCGGATCTTTTGCCTATCGCAAAAGAGGATATTGATTCGGCAAATTCCGGAAAACCGGCCGAATCCATTAAAACACTGCCGAAAGCCCTTTATTTTGTCCAGGTGCTGGACAACAACTCGGCGACGGTTTATGTCAGATACTGGATGCTCCAGTATAAAAACTACGATTCTACATATTCCCTCATTAAGGATTCCCGCTGGAGAATTACAAATTCGGTCAGCCATTGAAGTTCGCTTCAAGGATGGTTAAGAGGCCGTCCCTGAGCAGGTCTATCCCGATGCCGCCGGTTTCCGGCGTTCTTTTAAGCTCGAAAATATCATGCACATACCATCCCATTGTATCTATGTGGGCGCTTTGTATTTCAAGGCCGTTTTCAGTGATATAAAGAGCCGCATCGTATAGAAGCGCCGGCCTGTCCATCCCTGAAATTTCAAGCATATAACCGCTGCCGCTTTTTTCGCTGAGAGTAACTTCGGCCTTCCTGTGAAACACTTCCGGAGGATTTTTGATCCTCTTTTTCATGGATCCGATGGCATTATCGAGTCCGGCCCGGTCAAGTCTGAATTTATCGAGCAGCTTTTCAAGATCATGAGTCCAGACATTCAGTTCATAAAGCATATCTTCCTTGAAATCTATGCCGAAAATCCTGGTTACCGTAAATTCATCGACGGCAATGCCTTTGTAAGTTCTGATCACCGCCCTTACAATATCCGCGCCGTTAAGGGCAAGAACTCCGCAAAAAAATGAGAAAAGGCCTTTTTTATCCCCGGCGAACAATTTGATTTTAAAATAATCGTTATAGCCTCTCACATTTATTTTTATATCGCTCCCTCCGATCGAATTTATTATTTTATAATCGCTCCTTATCTCGCCTTCACGGTTCTGTATAGAATACTGAAGGCCCATTTCCTTTATGAAATCGGCAATGCCGGCGTCCTTTTCATTTTCGGGGACGCCGTATCCGGGCATATTCCGGCTCTCTTTTTTAACGGTTTTCAGCAGAAGGTAAGGCAGCATGTTTTTATAAAGCAGGGTTAATAATTCAGCCATATAACCTTTCAGGTTCCCCGGTTTCGTGGCATAAATGTCGCAGTAAGTCATTATATAAAGAGCTTCAAAATACTCCTTCGGGAAGGGGGTCATAATAAATCTGCCTGCAAGATCGGCAAGCCGGTCTTCCGCCATAATGTTGCTTCTCCTCACGATATTCGATAAAAGAAGATGATTGTCGATAAGGAACAGTATCAATCCCCTCGCCATAGGCTTCACGGGTAGAACGGAAAGCATTTCGCCGGCCATTTCAACTCCGTTTTTCGAATGATCTCCTTCGTAGGCTTTCCCGATATCGTGGAACAAAAGCGCGAGCCTTAAAATCCATGTATTTTTCCTGTAATAAGAGTAAACTTCTATAAAATGACTGAATTTGCCTTTTGAGGCCGGATCTTTCCCCGACAATTCCAGGATTTTAAGCGCATGAACCGCTTCAAGGGCATGCTGGTCGACCGTAAATTGATGATAAGGATTATAAATTAAAAGATGACGGATCTTTTTAAAAAGAGGCAGGTATTCGTATAAAAGTCCTGAATATTTCATTATGGCCAGGGCATTGGATGCATTTTCAAGCGACATGATCCTTCTGAAATTGTAAAAAATATCCCTGGACCTCCTTTTTTCATCATTTAAAAGCCTTGTACATTCCTTAAGATAGTGGATGAGGCTGAAGGTGAAAAGACATCCTGTTTTACAGCAAAGGTAAATGGCCTCGAATGCATTTTCCACTGAAACCCTGGCGTTTCCGCCGACATAAAAACGCCTGTTGTAAACTATAAAATGAGTTCCCGGCGTCTTACCCCGGGATTTCAGGTTTTTGACGCCCTTAATATAGCGGAGGTGGAATTCATCTATTATGAACAGAAGGGACAAAAATATATCGAGGGATTTATCATAATATTTTCTCATCAGCTTCATTGTTCCCTTCTCTTTGTCAATAGTGGGAAATAAAATGCCTGATATTGAAAACTGCTCTTCCATAAGGAGCCTGTCGTTTTTACGCCCGCTGAATGTATGCAGAATGCACCTGATGTAGAGCATAAAATCGTAAGCGACGCAGGTCTTTCTGAAGTACATTGAAGGAAGCACGTTCTTCAATCCGGGCAGTCCCTTATTGAGCGTAAAAGCATAATTAAGCCATTCCATGAGGTGGACGCTCCGTAAGCCCCCTATGCTTTTTTTAATGTCGGGTTCCTTGAGCAGTATTTCGTTGGCAGGGTCCCTTATTAAAGAATTCAGCTGTTCCATCTGTGATTTGAGATAATTGATCCTGAACGAGAGAATGATCTTTTTAAGGGATTCTTCCATACCCATGTAAAGGGCCGTTTCTCCGTCGATGAATCTTGCTTCAAAAAGACTCGTCAGGAACTCGATATCTTCCCTGGCATGAGCAGCCAGATTATCGGGGGTCCTTACGCTGTAACCCATATGATAACCGCAGTCCCACATGAGTGTGACGAAATCATGAGTGAATTTTTTGATTTCGGCCTTTTCCGAATGAAGTATCAACAGATCGATATCGGAATACGGCGAAAGCTCCCCTCTTCCGTAGCCTCCGACTGCCAGGACCGTTATTCCCGGTTTGATCCCGCCTGAAAATCCGATGATTTTTTTTAAAAGAAGATCCCTGAATTTCGAGAGGCTGTTCGCCGTATCCAGCCCCTTCCCGGGTTTCCATCCCGACATTATGAGAGTTTTTGTCCCGTCGATATAACGGGATTCCATTATCCTGACCCAATCGATGAAGTCTTTACGGTTAATAAATCCGGTCTTATTTTCAATTTCATTTAATAAATCAGCTGTTTCGCTCATATATGCGGCTCCGGCTCCTGCATTAAAATAAACCCCGCCCTTTAAATCAAGAGCGGGGTTTTTATCTTTAGCTTCTTATATCGCCACTTCGCCCCTTTCTTTTGTCCTGACCCTTACGACATCCTCAACATTGGTGATGAAGATCTTGCCGTCGCCGATCTGGCCGGTAGCGGCTGTATTGACGATCAGGTCGATTATCTTCTCCACCGTGCTGTCGGAAGTGACAAGTTCTATTTTTATTTTCGGTATGAATTTAATCTCATACTCCCTGCCCCTGAAGAGCTCTTTCATGCCCTTCTGCCTTCCATGACCCTGGACTTCAGTGTAATTTAAACCGGAGTATCCGAGTTCGGAAAGCTTTTCCACGACAGCTTCAACTTTATCCGGTCTTATTATGGCTTCAATTTTCTTCATATTATTCCTCCGATCCTTTAACCGTTAGATTCTATCTGTTCGCCGTGCTGGGATATGTCAAGCCCTTCGGCTTCCTCTTTCGCAGTAACTCTGAGCCTTCCTCCTGTAATGAGATTCGTCAGGAAAAGGCATATAAGCGTCCCGGCGATGGCTATAAGCCATGCCGCCCCGACGGACATGAGCTGTGTGACGACCTGGCCTGGATTTCCGTCAACCAGGCCCTTTCCGGCCGGGTTTACAGCCGACATAGCGAAAATGCCGGTCGCAATCGCGCCCCATGTTCCGCCGAGGCCATGTACGCTGAATACGTCGAGGGCGTCGTCATATTTGAACATTTTACGGAATACGGACATAAATGTAAAGGAAATAAGGCTTACACAGGCGCCTATGGCCATAGCCCCCCCGAGATTGACAAATCCCGAAGCCGGCGTTATTGCTACAAGCCCGGCGACCGCGCCTGTACTCGCGCCGATAACGCTTGGTTTTTTCATAATAATCCATTCGAGAAGCATCCATGTAAGGGCCGCAACTGCAGCTGCGGTATGGGTGACAAGAAATGCGCTCGAGGCCAGCCCGTTAGCCGCAACGGCGCTTCCGGCGTTGAAGCCGAACCATCCGACCCAGAGTAGCGCGGCGCCTATGAACACGTAACCTACATTCGCCGGGGGAGAAATCGGATTTTTACGGAATCCTGCGCGGGGCCCGAGCACTATGCAGGCTACAAGGGCCGAAACCCCCGACGAGGCATGCACTACAAGACCGCCGGCAAAATCAAGAGCCCCCTTCTGGGCGAGATATCCCTCGGGGTTCCACACCGCATGTGCTATCGGGGTATATACGATGAACGACCACAGGATTATAAATACGAACCATCCGATGAAGCTCATCCTTTCGGCAATAGCTCCCGATATAAGGGCCACTGTTATAATAGCGAACATCAGCTGGAACATCGAATAGGCATATTCGGGAACTGTGACGGCGTTGGCATTTACCGACGACGAAGTTATCCCGTTAAGAAAAGAGTTTTTAAGAGAGCCGATCCAGTTCAGGATGCCATGCACGGATGCAAAAGCATCGGTTGTTTTCTTTGCCAGGGTTCCGTCGGTATTGAATTCGATCGGAGTCGATACCGCGAAAATCATGCTGTACTGGCTGATTACCCAGAGGACGCTTACAACGATAGCGCAGGCAAAACTATAGTAAACCACCGACAGGATGTTTTTTTTCCTGACAAGACCGCCGTAGAAAAGGGCAAGGGCAGGTATTGTCATCAATAGGACAAGAGCTGCCGATGTCAGCACCCAGGCCGTGTCGCCGGAATTAATAACCGGTCCGGGCTTCACATCGGCGAAAGCCCCCGCTGCCGGCAGTGTCATTAACAGACACAGGCCTGCAAGGATTTTAAGATTTACACCTTTCATATTATACACTCCTTTTTATGGATAAGTATTATTTAGCAATAAGAGTGCCATAATAATTCAAGCATAAATTATAAATTAATTAATTGGTTATAAAAAAACAAGTTATATTGAAAAATCCGATACCGGGCATTAAGCATTATAATAATATTCATGATTAATAATTAAACATGCAATATATATAATGATTAAATGTCAGTCACCTCAAGGCGGGTTATTCTGCCGGAAAAAATTCGACTTTAAGACGGAGGCGTTTAATCCTTGCCAGCGAATTGCCGGGCATGTAATCCTGGGGAGAAATTTCGATTATTTCTCCGTCTTTTAATGTAACCGGGAGCCTGATATTGATCCTTTCCGCTATTCGGATATAACCCTGTCCCCGGCACCTTGCACACTCCCACCTGCTGCCGCGGCAGTCCGGGCACACTGCCCTGGAAGGTATTTCAAGCCGGACTATACAGCCCTGCCTTATTTCAGCCGCACAAGCATGTACAATTATGTCCTGGCCTATCATATCCAGATAATCGCGGTGTTTAAAGCTCCGGGTCAGCATTACATAATTTTTTAAGATATTATCCAGGGATAAACAGTATTCGATCCTGTCCTGTGAAAGGACACAGTTCTCAGGAGCAGGCTTTTTTTCGACTGAAGGCCCGGTTTCCCCGGAAAGCTTTTTATCGTATTCCATCCTCTTATTCTTATCGATAAGCACCTTGTAGGCATCGAGTATTATCCTGTAATCGAACGAAGTATTGCTTGACAGATCGGGATGATATTTCTTTGACAGCTTCCTGAATTTTTCCTTTATCAAATCTTCCGAAGCGTCGGCAGGAACTCCGAGAATTTCATAATAATTCATCCTGCAGGCATTATCATAGGACAATATTTCATTATTCATAAGGGCTTCTTAAAACCTAGCATTCTAATTTCCTGATAGCTTTCTTGAGCCGGATCCTGAGCACCTGCCCTGAGCCTAGGCGTCCTAAAGGCAACCTATAATTATAATAAACTTTCAGGTTAAAAAAAGCAATTCCGCCGGCTTGACAAACCCGTAAAAAAATATTCTTCGGCAGCTTCAAAAAAGCTTGACTTTAAACATTCAGAAATTTAACATTAAACATATATATAAAACTTTATTATATTCCAGTGATCTGAAATCAGCGGGCATAACGCTGCCCTGAACGGAGGCTTCAATGTTCAATATCGCTTACGTTTATATCCTGATTTTCCTTGTTATTATCCTGTTCCTTGTTTTGAAAATTGTGACAGAATACGAAAGGCTTGTCGTGTTCAGGCTGGGAAAATTTTATAAGGTAAAGGGGCCGGGTCTTGTAATTATAATACCGGGAGTCGACAGGCCCGTGCGTGTAGGCCTCCGCACCGTCACCCTCGATGTCCCACCCCAGGATGTGATAACAAAGGATAATGTATCGATAAGCGTGAATGCCGTAGTATATTTCCGTATCATTCATCCTGAAAAAGCCATAATAGAGGTTGAAGACTTTATGTTCGCTACATCCCAGATCTCTCAAACGACCCTGCGGAGCGTACTGGGCCAGTCGGATCTTGACGAGCTTTTGGCCCAGAGGGAAAATATCAACAACAAGCTGCAGGAAATCATTGACCTGGCTACAGACCCCTGGGGTATAAAAGTTTCAAATGTTGAGATCAAGGATGTAGTGCTTCCGGCTGAAATGAAGAGGGCGATGGCGATGCAGGCTGAAGCCGACAGGGAAAGAAGGGCAAAAATAATAAAGGCCGAAGGAGAACTCCAGGCTTCTCAAAAGCTGCTGGAAGCCGCAAGGACGATGAGCCAGGAGCATATAACCATACAGCTTCGTTATTTGCAGACATTGATCGACATTTCGGCTGAAAACGCGACGACAATTGTTTTCCCTTTGCCGATGGACCTGATAGAAGCTTTGATGGAAAAGAAAAAATAATAAAGGAGTAATTGACATCCGGTCGTCAAATAAGGAAGTTGCCTTAAAGAAATGCTCTTTTCATGCCGATTTATGATATGAACAAGCAAAAAATATTAAAAGTAAAGCGGGGTCTGCATGGAGGGATATAAAAACTACCGGGAAGTTGAGATCGAGACTGCCAGCGGTCTGCGCCTGGTGGTAATGCTATATGCCGGTGCGATCAAGTTCCTGAATATCGCCGGGGAAGGGATTAAAACAAAGAAACTTGATATAGCAAATAATAACATAATAAAGGCGCAGGATATTATTTCAGAACTGATGACCAGCCTGAATTTTGATGCCGGCGAAATCGCTCATAACCTTTACAGTCTTTATATTTATATGAACAGGCGCCTTCTCGAAGCGAATATAGAGAAGAATTCGGAAATTATTAATGAGATATTACGCCTGCTCGTTACTTTGAAAAATGCCTGGGAAGAGCTTTTAAAAAAGGAAAAAACAATAGATCCGGTCCTGAAGGCGTCGAACCTGAATATATCGGGCTGAAGGTGCCGGAATTCTACTCTTCAATAGTCCGTTAATAATAGCGAGGTTGTCCTATGCCTGATGATAAGGATGATATGATCGAAGTGGTGGACGATATTATTACAGACATGAATATCGAGACCATCACTCTTGACGATGTAGAACTGAACGGTAAAGAGATAAAGGAAAATATTCCGACAGAACCGTTAATCTCCAATGATATATCCGGCGCCGCGGAAGATATTTCTTTCGAACCGATCAATATAGAATTTGAAGATCAAAAATCGGGGACTAAAATACAGGGGCTTGACACTCTTCAAAACGTTACCGAACCTGAAATGCCCGTTGAAGGCGTTTTGCAGTCAGAGGAAACCCGGGCGGAAAGTGCCGTTCCGAAAGCGTCGTCGCCTGAAATCGACCAGGTTTTTACAACATCGGAAGACGATATAATTACTATCGAAGGAACGGAACTCGACAGGCTTATTTACGGCGATCTGAAAGAGGACATACAGAAAAGCGAACCCATGCCTTCCGATTTCATCAATGAAATTCCTGTAATAGAAGAATCGGCAATCGAAGAGGAAAAAGCTGCAGCCCCGGAGCCGCTCAAGGAAGAGGAGCTCGTACCGGCAATGGATGTTAAAACGGAAGAAAAGCCCCGGAGTGCCGGGACCGATTTCAATTTCGACCTGTCGGATATTCCGGATATTCCTGAAGTCGAAGAAGATGAACCGATAGCATTGTCGCTCGATGAACTGAATAAAATCGATATTTCTGAGGAAAATGTCATTGAATATGAGGCTCCGACAGCCCCCGAAGTGCCTGAAGTTCCATCGGACTTCACACTCGAAGAGGGTGAAAATGTTGAAATTTCCCTTGATGAAATTAATAAGATCGGAGAAGGCCTGCCGGAAGGCGAAAAGGTATCTCCCGACGCTTACATGTTCGAAACTCCTGAAAACAAAGAATTAAAAGAAGAGATCATTGAACAGAAAATAGACATATTGAGCGACTCTTCAAAAGAAGAGCTTAAAAAGGTACTGGGTTACCTTGACAATCTCCTCGAAAATCTTCCTGAAGACAAAATCAAGGAATTCGCAAAATCCGAATACTATGACCTTTATGTTAAAATATTAAACAAATTAGGAATATGATAAGAGGAAATTACTGCTATGGGGCTTCGAAACAAGGCCCTCACATACAGGGAGAAGGGTCCTGAACTAAACTATCTTGACAATATTATCAAAAGCCATAGCGGTGATCCGCAAGAGATCCGGGAATTGAAGAAAAACATCGAAGTCCATATCAATTCCCTGAGGAAGGAACTCGACCGCAAACTTCTCGATATGCAGACCCTCTTCGAAATCGGAAAAGAGATAAATTCAACACTTCATCTTAAGGAACAAATCGAGATAATAATCTTCACCCTGATGGGCCAGTTCAGGATTTCGGACATTGCAGTTTACGGCATTAAAGACGGCAAATCCGGATTGATTGAAAAAAAAGGGTTCGAAGGCCTTACTGAACTGTCCGGAGATGACCGTTTCAGCCTTTTTTTAAGTAATTTGAACAGGTCCGCGTCTATTCAGGAAATAAGGGAATATACCGGACAATATAACGTCCTGCTGAAAAATAATGCAGCTCTCATCGCCCCCGTCAAAAACAGGGATAAATTAACAGCTCTTATTATCCTTGGAAGCAAAACAGACGGTGAAACTTATTCTTCAGACGACAGCTCCTTTTTATATACTCTCGCTGCGCTTTCCGGAGTCGCTATTGAAAATGCAAGGCTGTACGGCGAGCTGGAAGAATCGAACAAAAAATTAAAAACAAAGCTTTCCGAACTTTCAGCCCTTTACGAGATCAGCAAGGTCATCAATTCAAGCGGCGATTTCCAGGCTGTGCTTGATCTTATAACAGAAACCATCACGACCGGCTTCGGGGTTAACAAGGCTGTTTTTACATTGATCGAGGACGCCGGACCTGTTGTAAAAAAGGTAATTGGTTTACCCGATGCCCTTTTAAACCGGAAGCTCGACATCCGGCCCGACGAGGACAGGTTGTTCCTCGAAAATTGCGCCGGCATAATATCGGTGGCGGGCAGGATCGATGAAACCGGCGAAGGCCTGGATACGTATCTTTTTATGCCCCTTGTATCGAGCGGTGCCAGGATAGGTTCGATATGCATTTTCGATTTTGAGAATTATTCGATAAAAGAGGAAAACCCCGATCTCGTCAGCCTCTTCTCAATAATCGCTTCCCAGATCGCTGCGCCCCTGGCGCTTACCAGGCAGCTCAATATAAATTCCAGGCTTGAAGATGCCCCTTACGATTCATTGATCAGGACGCTGCAGAACGAGCTTGACAGGGCCGCAAAATTCGGCGTTGCCCTTCATATGGCCATGCTGAAATTTAAAAACCTCCCGAAATATATGACGGAATTCGGAGACCGGGCTTCATCGGATAAGATATCCGAATTCCGCGACAAAATCGTCAATCTCTGCCCGAACACATCGAGCGTTATAAGATACTCCGGCGATAAAATATTGATAGTCCTGCCCGAATTATTCGACAGCGATCTTAACGATATTAAAAACTCGATACTTAATGCTTCAAGAGAATTTTTCAAAAACGATAAGCGGATCAACATAGGTACAGAAATTTCAATAGTCGACTGTTCCGATGAAAAGAAGGGTTTAGTTACATTGCTCCATTCCATCGAATAAACAGAAGGAAAATCTTATGCCGCCCAATCTTCTGGAAATTTCCGGCACCATCAAATCCGGCTCTCTTCCCGTCCAGCACGAAGGCTCGATTCTCATTAAAGGCAGTGTCGAAGAAGACTGCCTTGTCGTCGCGAACGGAGACATTGAAATTATCGGCGATGTTAATTCTTCAAAAGTAAAATCTCTGAACGGAAATGTAATAATCCAGGGAGGCATCAAGGGATTTTCGGCGTCCGTCAATGCCGGAGGAAATATCGAAACACAGTATATTCAGAATGCTTCAGTAAAGGCCTACGGCGATATAATCATACATGATTACCTGCTAGAAGCAAGGATTATGGCAAAAAAATCAGTCCAGATGGTCAAAGGCGAAGGAAGGATAGAAGGCGGCGATACCGAAGCCGGCATGGAGATAATAGCGAACATGATCGGCACCCCGAAAAAAACCGCCACTTATGTAAAACTCACGGATTTCAGGCAGGCGGACATATACGGGTTTTTAATTAATTACGAAAAGGAATCTGCAGGTCTCTCGAAACAAATCGGACAGATGGAAAAAGTAATCGAAGTGATAAAAATACTGGGTTCCAGAGTTGTCACCCTGCCCCTTGAAAAAAAGCAGGAACTGGCTATGAAAGTCAGGCAATACAACGAACTTGTCGCCAAAAGAGCGAAACTGGAGGAAAATAAAAACGCTTTAATGGAAGCCGGCGGTGACGGCGAAATCGACCGCGTGATAATCGCAAAACAGTCAATTTTCGGAGGTGTTTCCGTAACGATCGACAGGACCGTGAGCGTAATCCAGAAACCGTACGATAATGTGATCCTGTATAAAAAAGGAATTATTATCATCGGTAATTTTAACGAGTACATGCAGAGGAAAAAATTTGCCTGAAGCCCTGTATAATTCTTTATTTTTCATTTAATAGATGTTATAATATGTGAAGTTGTAATAACAAAAGAATATAATCTTACTAATAAAGTATTGTAATTTTGTTATACTTGCACAATGGGCGCCACCTATCCGAAGGGTATATTAGAAGCGCCCATATTCATATATATTTGGTAAATAGTTTTTATATTACGGGGGTAATAAAATTATGGCCGTTCAGAAGACGGGGGTAAAAAAAAGCAACTTAAGGCTTATACTCATCATTGTCATCGCTGTCATTGCTGCTGCCGGAATCATTTATATCGCTACATCGATTATTTCGATTCATGTAAAGGATAAGTATGAAGAAGTGCTGTCGGGTTATTTCAAATACAAATCCGATGGAAATTTGCAGGGCCTGTCGTCGCTCGAGTCGGTAAAATTCAGGGACGAGCTTTCGGTCATAGATCTGAAAGGGGCGAACTACTCCTTATATTCTTATAATGTAACGGAGGATTCGACATTGGCAGGCGATACGAATTCATCCATACCGGTCAAAAAAATCACATTCAGTTTAATTGTCAATGATAAAGGCGGGGCGGTTTCCTACCTTTGCGAGGCGTTTCTTCATGACGAGGGAAATTCTATTAAAATCGATTTAATTAAGCTTCTTTACAGGGGAAAAAACATTACAAAACTTTCGCGGGATAAATTATTCAAGGCTTAGAGTCCCTGTGCCATTCATTTTCAAGCAGGCAGATGATGTTTCCATTACTCTTCGTAACTTCATGCAATGTTTTAATGAGCCCTCCGCTTTCTTCTATCTGTGAAACGGCAGTGACCATGTCGCCCCGCCTGGCCTCTCTCTTATAGATTATTTTCAAACTGTGCAATGTATAGTTTACAAGGATTTCATAAGGAAGGGCTTCAAGAGACCAGTCTACATACCTTGCATTATTTACATGTTCATTGGTATCGATATCAAGATAACTGACGGCAAATTCAAGACTGACGTCCTTTCTCGAAGGAGGTTCGATTTTTATATTTTCAAAAAAAATACCCCCGGTCGCCGGTACCCCGTAAGCATTATAAATTTCAACAGGGATTTTTACCGGCCTTTTCGATTTAAGGTCCACTAAAAACCAGACAGATTCGGCTTCCGCTGATGTTTTCCCCGAGCCTGATCTTATACTGTAATTCCGGTAGGCATAAAATTTGTTGAACCCGACAGGAGCGGTCTTAATAATTATCTTTTCCCGGTAGACGGGATATTCATGCACCGCTATTTTCCACTGGCAGAGCACCCAGGTGAGGTCTCTTGAACCGAGATATTCCATACCGATCCCAAGTTTTTCACTCTGGCTGATTGCAATGTCATCGAAGAAATTCATGATCCTGGATATAAGCGCCCTTTTTTTGATATCGATTTCATAGTGGTGGATTTCAAAACGTTTTTCTTCCGTAAACAACAATATCTCTCCATCTGCGGATTTGATACAGGGGTTATTTCATCCATTTATGCTTTCTGCCGTAAACTTCCATAGGGAGCCCGAAGAGCTTTATAAAACCCCTGGCATCCTTCTGGTCATAGTTTGCACCTTCTTCGAATGTTGAAAGGTTAATATCATAGAGGGAATTAAGAGATTCCCTCGATGCCGCAATGCACCCTCCCTTATACATCTTCATCTTAACCCTGCCCGTAACGTTCGTTTGAGTTTCATCGAAGAATTTTTTAAGGGCTGTCCTCAGAGGATGATAATATTGTCCGTTGTAGATCATTTCAGCATATTTTAGTTCGAGTATCTGCTTGTAGTGCATAGTATCCCTTTCAAGACACAGCGTTTCAAGGGCCTTATGCGCTTCAATAAGCAGCGTTCCTCCCGGGGTCTGGTAAACTCCCCTCGATTTTATCCCGACGAGGCGGTTTTCAACAAGGTCTGCAAGGCCTATACCGTTCTTGCCGGCTATCCTGTTGGCTTCCTTAAGCAGGCTGACGGGATCCATTTTCCTGCCGTCAATTGAGACCGGCACACCGCAGACGAACTCTATCTCTATATATTCAGGGCTGTCCGGAGCCTGCCCGGGATCGACGCCCATCACAAGTATAGACGGATCGTATTCATTTGCAGGATCCTCGAGAAACCCTCCCTCGTACGATATGTGAAGAAGGTTCGAATCCATGCTGAAAGGGTTTTCCCTGGTTACCGGGACGGGGATGCCCTTTGTTTTTGCATAATCGATAAGATCGTTCCTGGCTTTGAAAAAATCTTCATCTTTCCATGGCGCGATGATTTTAAGGGAAGGGGCCAGAGCGCGGTAAGTCAATTCAAAGCGCACCTGGTCGTTGCCTTTACCTGTCGCTCCATGGCTGACTGCATCGGCTTTTTCCTTTATTGCTATCTCGACCTGGCGCCTGGCTATGACCGGCCTTGCAAGGGATGTTCCGAGCAGGTATTTATATTCATAAACCGCATTTGCTTTAATTGCGTCAAATACCGCTCCGCTGACGAATTCTTCCTTGAGATCTTCGACATAAACCTTTGAAGCTCCTGTTTTAAAGGCCTTTTCCTTTACCGCATCGAAATCTTCATCCTGCCCCAGATCCGCGATATAAGCAATAATTTCTGCATCATATTTTTCCTTAAGCCAGGCAAGGATTACCGAAGTATCAAGTCCGCCTGAATATGCAAGAACTATTTTCATAAAGATCTCCTTACACTCCGTAATAAAGCCTTTCCCCTAGTTCGGCGGGCAGGCCCTCTTTTTTTATTTCATCGGCTACTTTACCGACATTGTATTCAAACCTGTAAAATGTGATTCCGAAATCTTCATCCAGCATGCAGAAACTCCCCCTGGCATCCCTGTCCCTCGGCTGCCCTATGCTTCCCGGATTGATCAGGTAATATTTTTGACGATCGAGCTGTATCCTGGAATTATCATGATAATAATAGCCACCATCTTCGTCGAATATTCCAGGTATATGAGTATGTCCGATAAAACATAAGGACCTTTTCATGACCTTCAGCGTTTCTATGGCAAAAACCGCCTGGGAACGTCTCAATATATATAAGTCCGGATCGGCAGGCGAACCATGCGCAAAAACATACATATCCTGCGCTTCCTCCATAACGGGAAGTCCGGCCAGGTACTTCTTTTCATCGCCGCTTAATTTCCCTTCCGTCCATTCTATCGCCCTCTTTGCCCTATCGTTGGCATAATCCCTCTGCCCGGGGTCAAGGAGCATCCTTTCATGGTTTCCGGAAATCACATACCTGCATTTTTCCCTGACAAATGATATGCATTCCGAAGGATTGGGACCATACCCAACAATATCTCCCAGGCATGCTATTATGTCGCCCTCCGATATCAGTCCCCCCGCGAAATCGGGGAAACCTTTAAGAGCTTCAAAATTCGAGTGAATATCGCTGATAACAAAAATTTTCATAAAAAACAACCTGCCGGGCGGCTTGAATCGGCAAATAATATAATCAAATATTATATATCATTAATTAAAATTTTGTAACTTTAGAGATATAACCGGCTGAATAATCATGGCAGGTCCAGGAAATTTTTCTCATAATAACCCAAAGAAATACAGGGATATTTCAAATTACCAAATAAAATTCATTACTTGACTTTTCAAATATTTCCGTTAAGCTATTTATGGTCACTTCCAAGGACCGTCTTTACATGACGGTGCGGCAGTGACCTTTAGAACTGCCCCTTATGTTAAAACTGCGGAGGCTTTTAATATGCCGGGTGAAAAGATCAAGGTTCTGATTGTTGCTGGCGAAGCCGTGCCTTTTGCAAAAGTCGGAGGGCTCGCGGATGTAGTCGGCGCACTTGGAAAGGAGATTGGCAAAAATAATACGGAAGTCAGGATTGTCATACCTAAATATACGATCGTTTATGATTATATCGAACAGAATAAAGTCAGGATTGAAAACTCGAAGGATATAACCGTCCAGGTTGAAGACAGGGAAATCAAGGCTAAGATCGAAGAGGTGGTTTACGAAGGCGTCGTTTATTATTTTATCGACAGCCCGGTCCATTTTAAAAGAGACGGCATTTACATGGACAGTAAAACACGGACTGATTACAGCGACAGCCTGGAACGCTTCGTGTTTTTCTGCAAAGCCGTGCTTGAAGGGACAAAGATCTTCAATTTCAAGCCTGATATCATCCAGTGCAACGACTGGCAGACCGGGCTTGTCCCCGTATATCTCAAAACCCTTTATAAACTGGATTCCTTTTTCAAGGATACATACTCTATTTATTCGATACACAATCTCTCATACCAGGGAATATTTCCCGTCGAGCAGTTCACTATAACCGGACTGGACTGGAAATACTTCTCGGTAAATGAACTGGAATATTACGGGCATCTGAACCTCCTGAAAGGCGGCATTGTTTTCTCGGATATTATAATTACTGTAAGCGAGACATATGCGGAAGAAATCCAGACTTCGGAATTCGGAAACGGGCTTGAAGGTATTTTAAAGGTCAAAGCCTCGCAAAACAGGCTTTTCGGCATTGTCAACGGGGCTGATTATAAGGAATGGAATCCTTCTATCGACGTCCATCTTAAAGAAAAATATAACCTCAATTACGATTTCCCGACGCTTGAAAACAAGAAAAAGCTCAAGGAGCTTTTCCTTAAAGACTGCGGACTTCAAAATACGAGCCCGGATATCCCCCTGCTCGGGATGGTTTCAAGGCTTGTGGATCAGAAAGGATTCGATCTTGTATTCGAGATAATTAACGATCTGTTAAAGACAGGAGTTTACTTTACGGTCCTGGGTACAGGTAAAACAGAATATGAAAACAGGTTAAGGACGATCAAGGAGAGGTACCCCAATCAGACTGCAATTTTTATCGACTTCAACATCCCATTGTCGCATTACATAGAATCTGCCGCAGACATTTTCCTGATGCCCTCGCGGTTCGAGCCCTGCGGTTTGAACCAGCTTTACAGCCTGAAATACGGCACGATTCCCGTTGTACGCAAAACAGGGGGCCTTGCCGATACAGTCAAAGACGGTAAGACCGGATTCGTATTTTCATCTTACAGTCCTGAAGAATTCCTTAATACTCTTGTAAAAGCGGTCCATATCTATAAAACCGAACCTGAAAAATGGAATAAAATGGTTGAAAACGCAATGAGCGAAGATTGGTCATGGGACAAGGCTGCTAAAAAATACTGCAGGCTTTATGAAAACCTGATCAGCGGCCGCTGAACCAAAGGAGTAATTAAAATGGCTCTATCGGCCGAAGACAGGGATAGTTTTATAAAACTCATCAAAGAGTCTTTCATCAATGTGCCCGGTATTTTAAAGAGTTATGTAAATCCTACGATGATTTTAAATTATATAGAAGCGATACCGCTAAATTTCAGGAAATATACGCTCCAGGAGATCGTAGACGCCCTTAAAGAGGCCAAAGTAAGCGGCAGGCTTTAAATCAATTAAAAATACCCGGCAGGAGGTCCGATATGAAAAATTTCATTTTATTTTCAGCGGCAATTATGGCGCTTTTCATTTTATTTTCGTGCGGCCCGGCTGTGCCCACAAAAGAGATTGAAGACGCGAAAACGGCGCTGGAAAGGGCTAAAAGCGTAGACGCGCCTGTTTATGCCGCCCAGGATTTCATGCAGGCCCAGGATGATCTTAACCAGGCAAATAGTTTTGTTGATGACAAGAAGAACAAGGAAGCTCTTGATAAAGCTGTTTCCTCGAAAAAGGAAGCTGATAAATCATTCGATAATGCAAGAACCGCCAGGGCTGAAGACATTTTTCAGAAATGCGGAGAGCTTCTGACCACCGCCGATCAGAATTTTGCCGATAAGCTGGAACCTGCCAAATATAACGATGCCACCAATGATTTCGAAAAGCTGAAAGTTCTTTACGGAAAAAATGATTATGACTCGATTTATTCGAACGGAACACTGCTATACCCGAAAGTCAAGGAACTTGCCGACAACAGTACTGCCGTAGTCGCCAAGGCTAAAGATGCTGTGGCAGGGGCGCAGGACAGATATGATGAAGCATCGGGTAAAGAAATTGTTCAGCAGTATGCGATGGACGATTTGAAGACCGCAGAACCTGTTCTGGACGATGCAAGGACAAGTCTAGCGCAGGGGAGCCTTGACGATGCTGTAAAAAAAGCCGGTGACGCCGTCGCAATAATCGATGCGGCTCTTAAAAAGGCTGAAGCGGCGTACAGGAGTACTGTCAAGATGGAAACCAATGCAACCGGAACTATCGACATCGACAGGCAAAAGGAACTCGATAAGGAGAAAAAAGAAGCCAAGGATGCCATTTCCGATGCAAAGAAAAAGCTCGAACAGATCAAATCAAGAATGAAAGGAAGTTTTCTGGGCAGCAGCCTCTTCAATTTCACTTTTGTCGAACTTCCGTATATGTCTTTCGGGGATGAAATGAATTCAAATGCGGAAACTTCCACTAATACCGGCCAGGAAAATACGACGAACGCTGTAAATATGACTAACATTGTAACTCCGCCGGAGAATGGCACCAATACGATGTCCACGGTAAAAGATGAGGATATTACCGAGGCTATGGTGGAGAAATATATTAAAATGGCCCAGGATGCATACGACAAGCAGGAGTACCTTGATTCGATAGATTATGCGAAAGAGGCGTCGCGCATGGCCGATATACTTCTGGCAAGAGAACAATTCCAGATATATACCGTCAAGCTCAGACCCGGAAACAGGGACTGCCTCTGGAAGATATCAGGATACATGTACGATAACCAGTACCCCTTATGGCCTATTATATGGAGGGCGAATAAGTACCAGATCCTGGATCCGGATCTTATTTATCCCGGCCAGGAATTGAAAATTCCTCCGCTCCCGTAATATTGATATTTAAAGAGCTCCCGCTCATTTATCCAGGAAGGGTTTAAGCCGGAAAAACTGATGAGTTTGAAAGCAATTAAAATTCTTAATTTCAGAAATTACGAAAGCCTCGAATTAAACAATTTCGGTAATTTCAACCTCCTTCTTGGAGCGAACGGCAGCGGCAAGACAAATTTCCTTGAAGCCGTTTTTGTTTTATCGCAGGGCAGGCCCTTCAGGAAAGTTCCCATGGAAGACCTGATCCGGTGGGATATGAATTCCTTTTATATCGGCGGAGAATTTGACGGCAATAAAAAGGAAATAGGATATTCTTTTCAAAAAAAAATACTCAGGCAAAACAACCAGTCCGTCGGGAGGATTGAGTTTTTACATGACGGACCGGCGGTCGTTTTTCTGCCTGACGATATCGCGATCGTAACAGGCGCTCCTGAAGAGCGCCGGGATTTTATGGACAGGACGCTGTCTCTATTCGACAGGGATTATGCCGGGAGTCTTTTACTTTATCAGAACGTATTGAGACAGAGAAACGCGCAGCTTAAACTTTCTCCCGGTGAAGTCTATCTCTGGAACGATGATTTTATTAAAACAGGAAGCCGGATTATAGAAAAAAGAATTTTATTTATGAGGAACATAGGATCGAGGATAAAGGACATATATAGAGAATTTTACAGCGATGATATCGAGTTGAAATATTTCAACACCTTCAAAATCGAAGGTGGTATAGAGACTTCGTTTGCAAGAGCCCTGCAGGAAATATCGGGTCTTGAAAAAATCAGGAAAACGTCTCTTGCCGGGCCTCACAGGGACAATTTTGAAATCCGTAAGCTTGATAAAAAATCAAAATCCTTCGCATCGAGGGGTCAGATGAGGCTCCTGGCTCTTGCACTCAAACTGAGTCTCCTTGAAACTTTCGATAAAAACGCCGGCAAGCCGGTGCTCCTCCTTGACGACGTCCTGCTTGAAATGGACGGCAGGTCGAAGAAGATATTCCTTGAAAAGACTGTCCTTTACCAGAAGTTCCTGACTGCGACATCGGCAGATCTTTTATCGGGAATTGACGAACCGGCCTTTATATACAGAGTCGAAAACGGAAAAATCATCCGTTAGAACCGGCTGTTGACATCAATAGTTTTAGATTTTTTTGAAAATGTAATATAATAATGACAGAGAGGCCGGATTATGAAGAAAAAATCCATCGTCCTTCTGTCGGGCGGACTTGATTCGGTAGTAAATTTCAAAAAGGCTATGCTTAATACCGATGTGGAGCTTATACTTACATTCGATTACAACCAGTCGAGCAGGGTAAAAGAGATCAAGGCCACCCGTCTTGTGTCGGAACGGTATAAAATACTTCACCATGTCATACCCCTGCCCTTTCTTTCGGATATGGATCTGGCTCTTTCCAGGAATAATATTCCTGATTTTAATGAAAAAAGACTGGATGACAGCAGCTATTCCATAAAAAGTGCAAAAGCCGTCTGGGTTCCGAACAGAAACGGGGTTTTCCTGAGTATTGCCGGAGCTTATGCCGACAGGTACGGAATCGATCTTATTATCACAGGCTTCAACAGGGAAGAGGGCAGTACGTTTCCCGACAACAGCCCTGAATTTATCGACAGGACAAACAAAGCGTTCAGATTTTCCACCCTTAAGCATCCGAAGGTTAAAAGCTATACGATCGATATGTCTAAAAATGAGATAGTAAAACTGGGCATAGAGATCGACGCGCCTTTCGAATATGTCTGGAGCTGCTACAGGGGGGAAGAAAGGATGTGCGGAAGATGCGAATCATGCCAGAGGCTGAAAAGGGCTCTTAACGAGAACGGTTTTACCCAGGAGTTTGCCCGCAGAAACCGCTGGAGCTTTAAGTGATAAACAGGTTCATTGATAAAAGGATCAAATACGACGGCACCCAGTTATGCTCCCATTTCGCATACAAGAATTTCGGTATGCCGGGCAACAGCATCGTCGCATTCGTCGGACCGGTTGACGTAAGCCTTGAAAATATGGCGGACATTGAAGACGTCATAGCAGAGGAAGGGATCAAATCTGACGAGATGCTTAATTTTATAATCGAGGTCTTCATTACCGACCTTCCCGGGACAATCTGCCTTCAAAGACTTTTCATGTCCATAGTAATGGAGGAATTGAATATCAGTCTTAAAGGCCCCTTTGTAAGGCGCAGGGGGGACGACCTCTATTATGACGGAAGGAAATTGTCCGTATCGATAGCTACAGCCAGTCCTGTTTCAACAATAATACACAGCGCTCTGAATATAAAACCGACCGGGGCGCCTGTAAAGATCTCATGCCTGGATGAAATGGGAATACCCCCCGAAGAATTCGCCGCTCTAATACTTAAAAGGTTCTCCGAGGAATTTGAAGGGATTGAATTTGCAAGGGTCAAGGTCAACTGGGTCGTATAAGAGGAGGACCGATGTTTACCGGTATCATAAGGTATAGCGGTGAAATAGCCCTGATAAAAAACGTTTCGCAGGGTAAAAGACTTCAAATAAAATCCGGCAGCGAGTTCCTTTCAGAACTTGAAAAAGGAATATCGAGCGTTGCAATAGATGGAGCCTGCCATACCATTGAAGAAACTGATAAACTTTCATTTACCGTATTTTCGAGTTTTGAGACTCTGGATAAGACTACAATAGGAACGCTGAGACAGGGAAATAAGGTTAACCTGGAGCATTCTCTCACGCTCCAGAGCTTTCTCGACGGTCATATCGTGCAGGGGCATGTGGACGGCACAGGCAGGATAAGGACAATGCAGAAAAAGGGTGAAGCCTGGCAAATCTCTTTTACGGCGGACCGGTCGATAACGAGGTACCTTGTCGAAAAAGATTCCATAGCTGTCGACGGCATTAGCCTTACAATGTTCGGCATCGACGAATCGGGTTTCCAGGTATCTGTAATACCGGAAACCGGAGTTAAAACGTCGCTTCTCCTGAAACATTCGGGAGACCCTGTCAACATCGAGATCAATATTTTTGCAAAATATGCCGGAAAATTCTTAAAGCTGTACTAATCTGTTTTTTGGTTCTCCAAGATAGTATCCCTGCGAGTAATCGATGCCGATCTCGAGGCATTTATCATAGACTTCCTTTGAATGAACGAATTCGGAAATGGTTTCCAGACCGAGCTCCCTGGCAAAATTTGCTATTGTTTTTGTAATGACCTGGGAGTTTTTGTCATTGTTTATATTCTTGATTAGCGATGAGTCGATCTTTATATAATCTATCTGCATATGTATCAGGTGTGAAAAGTTCGAATAACCCGTACCGAAATCATCTATCGCGATTTTACATCCGAGATTTTTTACATAGCTGATAAATTCGATAACTTCCTTGTAATTCTCGATATTCTCTGTTTCGAGGAGTTCGAAGACCGCCCTGCGGGCTATGTCCCTGTTTGATTTAAGCTGTTCATAAAGATAGCCTATGGTCTTTTCATCCATTATATCGTCCAGGGAAATATTAAGTGAAAATTCAATGTCATTGGATTTGAAAAATAAGAAAGACTTCTCTATCATCATTTTTGTCAGATACCTGTAAAGCCTCGCCTTCTTAGCCGTATTGAGAAAATTCAGCGGCGCAATTATATTGCCGTTCACATCGATCATCCTCATCAGGCATTCATATTTTTCGACATTACCGGTGTGATTGTTCAGGATAGGCTGGAAATAAGGAACGATGCGGTCATCTTTTATGGCATTCTTAAGTCTTTTTGTCCACAGAATATTATTCTCATATTCCTTGACGATCTCCATGTAATCCTGGTAAACGATATATTTTTTCCTCGATACCTTGGCCCTCTTCAATGCCATATCGGCATTCCTGAGGGCTTCCCTGCCGATATCCAGCTTACCGCGGTCCGTCGTTTCTCCTCTGGCTATGCCTATGCCGACGCTTACATTTATATAAATCTCCGTTTCCTTGTAAATTATGGGATTGGCCATGATCTCTTCGGAAAAGTATATGCCCCAGTATTCGAGCTCCTTTATTTCGGATTCCCTGTCGATCAATATTGTATATTCATCAGCATGCATCTTGTAGAGGCGGTATGGTATCCCCAGGTTCAAACCTTTCAGGCGGTAGGCAAGCTCCTTCAATATGAGATCCCCGACTTCAGTTCCGTAAAAATCGTTTATTTCCTGGAAACAGTCTACATTAAAAATGATTACTACCGGATTTGAACAGAGAGCAAGATCATCCAGAAATTTTTTTCTGTTCGGGGTATTTGTAAGGGGATCGGTCAGGAGCTGGGCAAGAAGGTTCCTGTTCGAATTTTCGATTTTTTCAAAACTCTCCCTTAAATTCCTTGTCATCCTGTTAAAATTATCCGCCAGTTCGCCTATCTCGTTTTTCGAATTGATCTCGATTACATGCTCCAGTAACCCCCCCGCTATTATATTGGTTCCCCTGTTAAGTTCCATTACGGGTTTTATAACTGTTTTCTCGAGGAGCAATCTCAATATCAGGCCGAATCCAAGACTCATGCCCAGGAAAAATACAACGGCAAGAATAAATGCGATCTGCAGACTGCTGAAGTTTTTAAGATCATACCCCGCCGATAAAACTGCGATAACCTCGCCTTTTTTATCCATGAGCGGAAGGTAGGCATTCCTGATCAGCGATTTCCGAACACTATGGAAACCCTTCTCAATAACCATACTTTTTGATTTAAAAGCCTCCGCGAGCTCGGGGCCGGACCTTTCCAATACTGCAGCATTGTCCGAATCAACCGCAATAAAATTAGTGCCGTAAGGAATCGTCATGGTTAAACTGTAAAGATTTACGTTGACCTTAAAAAGGGCGATTTTCTCTTCGAACTTCTTCATCAGTTTTTCGTTTTGTATATCCCCGGGCCCCGGCGCTCCGTCGATAACCTGAAATGCGTAAAGCGCGCCTTTCAGCCTGTCGTCAATGCCCTGCAGCATATAATAATATGAAATGAAGTAATAGAAAGAACTTATGATCAATGTAACAGCGAAAACAATGATAAAGTATGTAAAGTATATCCTTCTTCCGACTACTGTACGCATCCTGCCAACCCTTGAGCTGTAACGATCACCGTGAAAGGCAATTGACGATCTCTCCCGCGTAAAGACGGTGATAATCCTTCAGCTCGTAATTTCCATCGATAAATTTATCAAGAAAATGAAGAGGCTCGAGGTCGTCGTAATAAATTTTTTTACATTCAAATACGAGCCTGGCTTCTTCAAAAAATACGGTGCCGTTTTGAGCCTGCCTCGGCGTAAGTCCGGACTCTTTCATTTTATTGACTTCGCGGCCGGAATGAGTCCCGCAGTATTCCAGCTTTTCCTTATGCTCGGGTGAGAAAAAATTAACTGTATAATAGCTATGTTTCTCTATAAATTCATAAGTATATCTTCCCGGCCTGATGAAGCAGATAAATACATTCCTGTTCCAGAGAACGCCCATTGCGCCCCAGCTTGCAGTCATCATATTGTATGAATCTATCCTTCCGGCAGATATGACAATCCAATCCGAGCCGATTATCTGGAAAACATTACCGGCAACAGCTTCAGGCTTTATCGAGTTGAATTGAACCTTCATTATTCCCGTCTCCCCGATGAAATCACAATATTTATTAATTTACATATTTCGATAAAGTTGTTAATTATTGTAAAACAGGACTGACCTGTACAGTTTGATGTAAAAAAAAGAATTTTACCGTAATCGGTAAAAGACTTCAATATCTTAGAACAAAAACATAAATAAGCAAGGGTTTTTTAGTTTAGGTATGCGGTCATAAATCAACAGTCCTGTTCAAGTAACTTGTATAGTCCATGACGGCGGGTTTATATTCCTCGGCCATCAAAGGCGATGAAATTAAAAAGTCCGCAGTCGACCTGTTGCATGCCGTAGGGATGTTATACAGGACGGAAATCCTCAGAAGCGCTTTTACATCGACATCATGGGGATGAGGCTGCATCGGATCCCAGAAAAAGATGAGGATGTCTATGTTTCCGTCTGCTATCATTGCGCCCAGCTGCTGATCGCCGCCGAAAGGGCCCGATTTAAGCTTAATGATTTTTTTTGTCAGATGGTTTTCATTATCGCTTTTTTTAAGAAGCGTTTCCTCGACAAGCTTTCCCGTAGTCCCCGTACATATAAGCTGATGGTCCAGAAGCTCCAGGAAATTCCAGTTAACCCATTCCACCAGGTCCTTTTTACAGTTGTCGTGGGCTACAAGCGCGATATTTTTCGTTATATTCATTATTTGTCAATCCTCCATTTTTCCAGGGCAAAAAATTTAGAATATTACCATTTATTATAGCATATTTCTGCTGAATTTGCATGATACGTCAGTCGACAGTCGGCAGTCTACAGTCGACTATTGACTGTTGACGGTCGACTGCGGAGATTTGTCGAAACAGCCCTATTTTCATATTTT
The DNA here is from genome assembly GCA_963796325.1 of uncultured Spirochaetota bacterium. Taxonomy (GTDB): domain Bacteria; phylum Spirochaetota; class Brevinematia; order Brevinematales; family JAOACQ01; genus CAVYGN01. The sequence goes on along the minus strand of CAWCLF010000003.1, from coordinate 425,991 downwards.
TTAATTATATATATTATTAAGCCGGGAGGCTGCGATGCCGGAAAAATTTCTTAAGAACATACCGAGAAAAAGAATTGTCACCCCTGCCGGCATCGAATTGACGCTTGAAGCTGAAAAGCACATTAACATAAAAAAAAAGGACAGGATTTTGAGCATTGGATGCGGCACGGGTGAAATTGAAAGTTACCTTGCAATTAAATACGGAATCGATATTACAGGAATAGATATTGACGAAAATGCAATAAATATCGCAAAAGGATACAATTCCAGGAACCTGAATTTCGAGGTAGGAGACGGGGAAAATCTGCGCTTCCCTGAAAAGAGCTTCGATTATGTATTTTCTATGGGTGCGCTCGGAGGCTTTTTCGATAAAGGGATAAGGGAAGCGTACAGGGTCCTGAAACAGCACGGACGGATTATACTTATTGAAGTGATATTCATGGGAGACCGGGTGCCGAAAGATATGTGGAATATCTGGGCAAACAGAAAAATAAAAGTGCTTAACCGCGACAGTATGATTTACGAATTCGAAAGAATAGGCTTCAGCGGAGTCTTTGACAGGATATATTACGAACCCGCCTGGTGGGATGTATATTATGCGACAAGGGGAAAAAGCCCCGGCTGGGAGATCGAGAAAATGAATTACCATAAATACAGCGAATTCATCGGAATAGGCCTTTTCATCTTCGAAAAATCCTTTTGATGCCTGGGCCGTTCAAAGCTTCCGGAGCGCTTCAGCCGGTGTAAGCCTGCCTGCCGTTTTTGCCGGCAACATTGCAGCAGCCGACGACATCAGGATGGAAAAGACAATTGTCAGGATAAGAACCTCGATCCCGACATAGGGGTAAATAATAAAATTTATAGGGAAATCTACTAGTTTAAACTGGTCAAAACGAAGACCGGAGATGCCTGCCAGGACAACCATCAAATACCCCAGAGTTGAGCCCGGTATTCCTCCGATCGCTCCGATAATGGCTCCTTCAAGAGTGAAATTAATAAAGATCTCCCTGTCCGTCATTCCCATAGCCTTGAGAGTGCCGATCTCCCTTATCCTTTCGAATACCGCCTGCATGATCGTACTGATAACAACAAACGAAGCGAGAAGAAGTATGAAAAGATCGAGAAAATAATATATATACTTAACAATTATCATAAGATCGAATAATCCGCCTATCTGCTGGGACGGGTTCCTGACAACCAGGTCATGAGGCAGAAACATGTTTATCCTGTTTTGTATATACGATACTGAAGCACCTCTTTTTGAATAAATATAAATCTCGGAGTCCTATCCGAACATTTTTAAAAGTTTCCTTGCATTGCCAAGGTCCAGGAAAAAAAACCGGCGGTCGAAAACCCCGATGTCGAAGCTCAGGAGTCCTTTTATCTTCATTTTGATCCCGCCGACCCCCCCTTCAGCGGTATTGAATGAAGCTATCAAAATTTCATCCCCGATTTTAACATGAAGCTTGTCGGCAAGGACATATCCAAGGTAGAGACCCTCGCTTTGCAGGGGCCCTGAAATCAGCTTATGTTTAAGATCCAGTTTAGGACTTTCAAGATTGCCGCCAATTCCCACTGCCGGTACGGAATCCTCATTTTTGCCGAGCAGCAGTCCGAATCTTATTCTTTCCTCAACTCTTTCAACTCCGGGAATCTTTTTTATCTTCGAAATCAGGTCCTCGGTCCCGGTCATGGTTTCATCCACAGGCATGAAGCGTTCATACTTTAGATAACCCTTTGTCGTAATCTTTAAATCGCCTGTCTGGTAATCTATTGTATTGCCTATATAATTATCAATCACTCCATTGATCAGGCCTATTGAAAATGCAACAATGACCGCGCCGAAAAATATTGATGTTGCAGTTAAAAACGACCTTTTTTTATTTCTCATTACATTCCTGAGGGCAAATTTTAAAGTTTGACCCATATTGACCTCCCTGTTACTGGACCGTTCTAAGACATTCTGCAGGCTGGAGCCTGGCGGCCTTTTTCGCAGGATAATAGCTGGACACCACGCTTGCAAGCAGGCTCATTATCACCGCAATTTCAATCGCGCCTATATCCCATCCCGATTTGACAATGCCCATTACCTTATAGCCTATATTGATGCTGGACGAACCCAGTAAAGCTGTAAAATCGATGCCGTAAACCGTAAAATACAGATTTATAAGAAACCCTGCTGCAAGCCCCATAATATTCCCCAGAACTCCGATCAAAAACCCTTCGCTGATGAATAGCCGTGTAATTTCCTGCTCATCCATTCCAAGAGCTTTCAGGGTCCCGATCTCCCTTTTCTTTTCAAAGACAGACATAAGCATAGTGTTTACAATACCGACTATCGCTATTATCGCAATGAAAAACAAGAGAATATCCATAAACTTTGATTTTGCCTGGCTTATCGAGGTAAAATCCTCCCCGAGCTTTTCCCAGTTATAAACCTTCATGCCCGGCAGGCTTTTAACAAGGTCAGGCTGGAATTTCCTGTATTCCTTATAATCCTTTGTTTTCAGGACAAGTTCAGTAACGCTCTCCGTGTTGAGATAATGTTGGGCATCGTTCAATGTCATGTATATCGATGAGTTATTTACCTGGGGGTCTGGAGAATTAATAATGCCTGTTATATCAAGTTCAACCGAATCGATCGTACCCTGGTAATTGCGGAATGTAATATAAACATCGTCGCCTATTTGTATATTCATGTCCTTTGCAAGCGATTCGCCTATCACTGCTCCTCCATCCTCAAGATTTCCCTTCGTAAAAAAATTTGTAGTAGAAAAAACCATGTTTTCAAGTTCCGGATTAACAGCTATGGCTATTATAGGCGTCGCTGCGCCATTATAATCGAGCTCGGATTGGAAGCTGAGCCTTTCCGTGAAACTTTCAATATAAGACTTTGTTTTTAAGATCTCTTCAGCTTTTTTGTAATTCATGATAAAATTACTGATATCGAGGGGCGAATCATCGTCAAATGCAGAGCTTCTTATTTTAAAATCCCCTGTCTCAAACTGGATCTGGTTCTCGAAGGATTTTTCGTCAAACCCTTTCAACATACCGGCAAATACGATAAAGAACAAAATTCCGACAGCCATAACCAGTGATGTGAGCAGTGTCCTTCTTTTGTATCTTATGAGATTTTTTAAAGCCAGTAAAAATATAAACTTCATACCGGACCTCCCTCTATGCCCCTTTCCCAATGACGTCGTTTTCTATGTGACCGTCGCGGATATTAATGAGCCTTCTTGCATGCTTCATGATAAGCTGGTCATGGGTTGAAAATATGAATGTCACTTTCTCTTTATCGTTCATTTCATGCATCAGATGCACTATGGATTCCCCGTTCGCGGAATCCAGATTGGCGGTCGGCTCGTCGGCAAGTATCATTTTAGGCTTTTTTACAAGGGCCCTCGCTATCGATACTCTCTGCTGCTGGCCGCCCGAAAGTTCAAGCGGTTTCCTGTATTCAAGGCCGGTAAGACCTACTTCATCCAGGACTTCCATCACCCTGTCCCTTATTTCCCTGTCGCTGTACTTTTTCAACAGCTTCAGAGGCAGTTCGATATTCTCATACGACGAGAGAACAGGTATGAGGTTATATGTCTGGAAGATAAACCCGAAATACTCGCGGCGGAGATGAGCAAGATCATTGGAGGTCTTTCCGGTAAGACTCTCCCCGTCCAGGAGGATCTCTCCCGAATCGGAACTGTCTATGCATCCGATAATATTGAGCAGGGTCGTTTTACCTGATCCCGAAGGACCGCAGATCGCCGTGAATTCACCCCTATCTATCGAAACGCTTATATCATGCAGCGCATGAAACTCGACATTCCCGGACTGATAGATTTTATTGATCTTTTTGACTTCGAGAAGCATTTGCAGCCTCCTTATATTATACTGAAATAAAATTAAAGCTTGGCTTCCACTCTCAGGAGGATCCCGTATTGTTCAAGATTATCGGCGGAAAATTCAAGAGACCCCTTACCGGTAATATATGAAAACATAAGGGTCAGGTCGAGGCCGTCAGACAGGGTATAAGTTGCGGAAGGAGCTATTACCCCGGAGAGGTCGATGAGGTTCCAGAACAGATATAATTCGAAACTCAGGAATTCATCGTAAGTGTATTTAACATCGCCGAAAAGGTAATGCCTGGCTGTGAAGTATACATCCTCGAAACCGTACGGTTTGTAACCGTTCGTATTTGTAGCTCCCCTTTCGTCGTAATAATACGTAAGGGCCGTGTAAAACTTTCCGTCAAAAAAGGTGTAATCTACACCGGCGCTCGCTTCGGCAAAAGAATTGGTAAGATAGTCGTTGAAATGGTATGAGTAGGAAAGGTTGACCCCCGCTTCCAGGTCTCCCTTAAGATATATTCCTGCCGCATTTGTACCCAGGCCCTTCCTGTTATATACAAGACCTCCGTCGAAACTGCCGTAATGGCCGAAAATGCTTCCTCCTGTCCAGCTGTTAGTCACACCGCCCTGGGGACCGGCGTAAACCTTCATTCCTGAAAGGTCGCTGAAAGCATGCTCGTAAACCAGGGCAAGGATCCCGTCCTTATCGTAGGTAAGATCGCTGAAGTCGACTGTCTTTGAAAATTCGAACGGGTTGAAGATGCCGAAATTGCCGAAAGCCACATATGTCTTTCCTAATGTCCAGATCCCTGCAGGAGAATCGTACCTGACAAAAGCCCTGAGAAGATCGAAGCTGTAATTAAGCGGCGATGTCCCCGGGATGCTGAAATTCGTCCCGATACCCGCCGGCGCCTGGATAGCCCCGTAATATGCATAAAATCTCATATCCGAATAAAAGCGCCAGTCATCAGCTTTTCTCGTAAATAAGAGCTTGTTTTCAAGAATATCTTCATAATTGAAATTATTGGTAGTTTTCAGAAAAGCAGCATCGTTGCGGATACCGCCCGAAAGGTCTATAGACGCGAAGGAAAACCTGGAAATAAGGAGCATTGATGAAACGGTTAATATTATTTTCAGTTTCATAAAACCTCCGCGTTTTTTACCGGGGTTACTTTTTAAGATTCTGCTTCGAGAAGACTCCCCCCGGAAGGGAGATATCGAATTCAAGATCCGACATCTCGATTGTCGTCAGAGAATCTACCCTGGTCATATCCCTGATAGTTAAAAATGTCGGGTAATATCTTCCCTTAAATGATTTGATACCGCCCTGTGTGAATATCTTGAGAAGCCTGCCGCTTTTTGCATAAAGGTCCCTTTCGACAGCAACCATTTTTTCTTCATCAACCACAAGCCTTTCCCTGTAATACGTTACATCCTCGACTTTTGCAGTCAGCACGACCGCATAGCATTTCGAGCCCCCGACATTGGTCTCAATTTCCATAACGCAGGAATACCTGGAAAGATAGTCCTCGTCCCTCATCATATCCTCGTATGATACGTCGCTTCCCATCATCCCCTGCCTGAGCATATGACCGGAGATCTTCAGTATGTCATCCGCGTCGGGAAGGTATATCCACATCTCGTTATCGATTTTCAAATACTTGACGCCCTTATCTTCAGGATTGGTGAATTCAATAAAAAATTCATTGCCCTTGCCCTTTTTTTCACCGGTAATAACCATGGTCTTTGTCAGTTTTTTGCCTTCCCTGTTGATGACCATGACGGCTTTGGCCTTTTCCGTGTCGAAAACCATATTTTTATCTATTGAGCTGACGATTTCCCCGGCGGTGATTGAAAATGACAGGCCGGGTAAAAGTAAGAGCGATATAATCAATAATTTCATAAAATCCTCCTAAAATAAACGCATTATTTTAGCGCAACATTCGAAATTTCCTCGAGAAAGTTGACGTTTCCCTGGACAGTGGTTTTTAAAATAAGCCTCCCGGCCGAATCATCCACATAGATGCTCGACTGCTTCGTAAAAGGTTCCATCAGCTTTGCCAGGAAATTGTCGCCCATGGCGACGGACAATTTATTCACGCGGAAAATTCCGAATTTTGTCTTTAAAGTTTCTTTTTTATCGATAATTATTGAAACGGGCAATGGGTCTTTCATGAAATCCGGGATGACCCAGTATATTATACCCTTGCTTCGGGGATCGATAAAACGGTAGGAAATCCAGCCCATCGAAAACACATCCATCGAGGGGAATCCGGAATTGATATCAATCCTGTAATTCTTTGTAAAGATATTTTTGCCGCTGACCGTTTTCGACGTATATTCGACATAATTTTTATCGGGGTTAAGCCTGTAATGCCAGTAAATAAGACCCGCCACGCCGACGCTTGCAAAGTCCTTAAGATCATTCGTATTCAATTTTCCCTCGGATTCCAGCGTGCATCCGCGGACAGGATCTATCAGGCACTGCACCGGCCACTGGGTATAGTCCGCCGGAAAGTATCTATTCCCCGACGGGGTCACCAAATCGAAATAGATGCGGTAATAAAAACCGCCTTTCCCATTGGTTACTTTTCTGGTTACATAATATTGGTCCTGGATCTTTTCTCCGCCCATATATTCCGCATAATGGAGATACTCGCCGTCCCTGATATCTGTGAGGGGGTAAGTTTTCATTGGGACGCTATGCCATTCCCGGCTGCATGCGGCAGTTGCGAGTAAAAATACCGCCGCGATCAAAGAGGAAGGAAATAAATCTTTAATGGTCATAAGCCATCCCCTTTTCCGGGTCCAAAGTCAACACCCGGGTTTTATATTCATGACCACCCGGTCAATACAATTCGAAATAAAATGACCACCCGGTCATATTTCTATAATAACATCATCGGAGGATGTTGTCAATAGTTTTAGAAAATTTTTTTCCTGCAGTCCGCAAAGCCGATATCACCTGTGTTGGGAACGGTTAACCGCGAAGTACGCGACTGGCGCCTGATATAAATTATCTTGATAAAATTTCGGTATGGCAATAACCAAATGCCACTTTTCCCATTATATTTTAATAAAAGGTGATTTGATTTTTTTCAATTTACCGATAGGAGGATTTATGATAGTCAAAAAAATTACAATGCTCCTAGAGTCCCCGGCATGCCGGGGACTGCAATGAAGCACCGCAAGATATTGAGATAGGAGGCGTATTATGGCACGTAACATTAAAATTCTGGTTTTTCCAGTCAAGGATATGGAAAAAGCTAAAGCATTTTATGCCAAGTTTCTGGACACGGAACCTTATACTGAAAGCAAATTCTATACAGGTTACAAGGTCGGCGATCTGGAAATCGGATTAGACCCTAACTCCAAGTCGGGGCCTATCGCTTATACCGATGTAAAGGATATTGATAGCAGCCTTCAAGCAATGATTGAAGCCGGCGGTAAAGTTATACAACAGGTAAGGGAAGTAGGAGGCGGGTTGAAAATAGCTCAAGTAAAGGACATTGACGGTAATGTTGTCGGGTTTAGACAACAACCAAAATGATTTCATTGAAGGAGGGATATTATGTCCCAGGAATATATAGAGATACGCGGTGCGCGTGAAAACAATCTGAAGAATGTGTCTTTACGAATTCCCAAACGTAAAATTACCGTCTTTACCGGCGTATCCGGCTCCGGCAAATCTTCCATCGTATTCGATACCATTGCCGCCGAAGCCCGGCGGCAGTTAAACGAAACCTTCAGCACGTTCGTCCGCAGCTTCCTGCCGCATTATGCTCAGCCCGACGCCGATGCTATCGAAAACCTGAGTATGGCGATTGTCGTTGACCAGAAGCACTTGGGCGGCGGGTCGCATTCGACGGTCGGGACGATTACCGATATTTACAGCCTGCTCCGGCTGCTGTATTCGCGCGTAGGCCAGCCCTGCGTGGGCAATCGCGGTGTTTTTTCATTCAACGACCCGCAGGGAATGTGCCCCGAGTGCAACGGAATCGGCCGTAAGATAGGGGTCGATCTGTCCGTCTTTCTGGATACTTCCAAATCACTCAACGAAGGCGCGATCCTGTACCCGGAGTATGCCGTAGACAGCTGGGGATGGGGTATTTTAACTCAGTCCGGGTTGTTCGATATGGATAAAAAACTGGCCGGCTATACCGGCGAGGAAATGGAGCTGCTCCTTCACAGCAAACCCCGCAAGGTTAAAATAAATATGGGCAATAGAACCGTGAACATAACCTTCGAGGGGATCATCGACAAGTTCACCAGGAAATACATCACCGGCGATATCAAAACCTACTCTGAGCGCACCCAGAAATCGGCGGCTCCATACATGACCTTCGGCCCGTGCCCGCTGTGCAAAGGCGCCCGGCTTAACCAGACGGCGCTTAGCTCCAGGATCAACGGCCGCAACATCGCGGAACTCGCGGACATGGAAGTCGACGAATTGATCGAGTTCATCCGGGCGATCAAAGACCCGGCTGCGGGGCCCATTGTCAGTTCATTGGCCGAACGCTTGCAGGACATGATCGATATCGGCCTCGAATATCTGTGCCTCAACCGTGAAACCGATACTCTGTCCGGCGGCGAATCGCAGCGCATCAAAATGGTCAAGCATCTTGCCAGCAGCCTTGTGGACGTTTTGTACATCTTTGACGAACCCAGCATCGGGCTACATCCGCGCGATGTCCACCGGCTGAATGAACTGCTGCAAAAGCTGCGCGATAAGGGCAATACGGTGATCGTGGTGGAACATGACCGCGATGTGATCAAAATAGCGGATCATGTCGTCGATCTGGGTCCGAACGCAGGCGACAAAGGCGGCGATATCGTCTACGAAGGCAGTTTTGCCGGTCTCCTGCAAGCGGAAACGCTGACAGGCCGTTACATGAAGGATTCGATGCCGATCAAGGAGCATTTTCGTCAGGCAAAGGGCAAGCTCGGTATCGTCAACGCCACACTAAATAATCTGCAGAATGTCAGCGTCGATATTCCGACCGGCGTCCTTACCGTTGTTACGGGCGTGGCCGGTTCGGGCAAAAGTTCGCTAATCAAACAGACTTTTCTCCACAAACACGCCGAATCGGTTGTGATCGACCAGGCGGCGATAGGGACATCCAGCCGATCCAACCCTGCCACTTATACGGGCATCATGGACGATGTCCGCAAAGCCTTCGCGGCAAGCAATAAAGTCGATGCGGGACTGTTTAGCTTCAACTCCAAGGGGGCCTGCGAAACCTGCCAGGGGTTGGGTGTAATCTACACCGAATTGGGGTTCCTGGAAGAAGTCAAAACTCAGTGTGAAACCTGCGGCGGGAAGCGCTTCAAGGACGAGGTGCTGGCCTACAAGCTCAACGGCGAATCGATCAGCGATGTGCTGGGCATGTCCGTCCGGCAAGCGCTCGACTTCTTCGGCATCAGGGAAATTGTCCGCAAACTGCAGGCCTTGAGTGATGTCGGTCTGGATTATCTGACACTGGGGCAGCCGCTCAGCACGCTGTCCGGCGGCGAATGCCAGCGTATTAAGCTTGCCGGCGAACTGCAAAAAAAGGGCGGCATTTATGTCATGGACGAGCCGACCACAGGCTTGCATATGTCCGATATCGGCAACTTTCTCGCCGTCATCAATCGCCTGGTAGATTCCGGCAATACCGTCATAGTCATCGAACACAATCAGGACGTCATCAAAAACGCCGACTGGGTCATCGATATGGGTCCCGAAGGCGGCAACAAAGGCGGTAAAGTTATTTTCGAAGGGACGCCGAAAGAGCTTCTCAGCGCCAGGCATTCGCTTACCGGCGCCTATATATCCCGGAGCGGCTTCGCGTAAATTTGCGGATCTTTTTCATCATTATTTATAGATTCCTTCGGCGAGGAGTCTCAGGACCATTGCAAGCTTATCCTTCAGCGATTTCCTGAACTTTTCCGTATCGACATCGGGGTGGATTTCACGCAGGAGCTCCAGCCTGAAACCTTCGAAAATCAGCCTCATCGTTGTTACTATATTATCAATTTCGAATTTCAGCCGCGACGAATCCGTATCGTAAAGGCTGTTAAAAAAATCCATCTGGGCCTGCCAATGGATCCTGCTTACCATCTGGACGAGGCTCGTTTCGTTCGTTTTTTCCATAACAGACCACAGGAGCCTGAAAACCCGCGGTTCGGCGAGGTACGTATCGAGCAGGATTTCAATAATCCTTCCGGCCCTTTCAAGAATATCCTCAGGAAGACCGGTAAGCTTGTTCTTGATCTTTTCGTTAAGCGAACATGCAGATTCCTCAAGGAGGATGAAATATAGATTTTTTTTATTGCCGAAATACTGGAAAAGGCTCCCTTTGGAAATGCCCGTTTTACTGACAATGCGGTTTGTCGATGCTCTTTCATAGCCGTACATGGCAAATTCTTCGACACAGGCTGCCAGAATCATTTCGCGTTTTTCGGCAGGAAGATTATGGAACGAAGATTTCTTCAATTTATTCTTTACCTGTAAAATCAAGAATCGCTCATTTCATCCAATCAATTTACATGTATCCAGCCCGGTTACCGGGGAAGAATAAACTGAGCGTTCGTATCGTTCGGCTGAGTTTTCGGAGTATTTTCAGAATAAAAATATATCTTGCCCCTGGCAAAACGGGACCATTCCGATTCAGGATAATCTTTGATAACCCTTGTATAGTATTCGATCGCTCCTGCCGTATCCGACATCTGTTCCCTGCAGCGGGCCATGCCTATAATCGCTAACGGTGCAAAGCCCTGGTTAGAATATGCAGATGCGACAAGGCTGTAATCGGCGAAGGCATCGTTATACTTGTTCTCCTGTTCACGGGACTCGGCCCTTCCGAGAAGAGCCAGAGTTTTATAAAAGTCGGTGCGTGCCGTAAGGTATGCAAAATTATAGTTAGTATAAGCCGCCTCAAGGAGCTGGGCATTCCCCGATGTGTAAAAGCCCTGGAAATAAAATCTTCCCAATAAAAGCCTTGCCCTTATTGCCGAGATAGTCCTGGGATAACTGAGTATGAGATTTTCAAGGCCCTGCATCTGCTGCTGATATATTGCGTTCTTTTCGCTTTCATTAGTCAGGTAGGTAAGACTGCTTAAATTGAACTCCGCCGCGTCGAACTGCCTTGATGCCTTTTCATTGTTCGCATTATCGATATAATTCATGGTTACGCCAATCAGGATTATTATTACGATCGCCGTCAGCAAAACGGTTAATAAAATCCTGTACTTTAAAATGATTTCAACAGTTTTTTCAAAAAATGTCTGCTCAGGTTGCCGGATATTAGCCATTATCATTCTCCGTCTTTAATATTGACCAGTCTATTCTTAATTAACGACCCCAGTGTGGCCATATTTGATTTGTTCCTGTCGTTAGCCATATATCTTGATACTTCTATTTTTTCCTCATTCAATAAAAATTCCTTAATAGAGAGTTCGATCTTATTTTTGTTCTGGTCTGCATAACGGACCAGGGCCTTGACCTCATCCCCTATTTTCAGGACGTCATGAATATTTTCAACCTTGTCTTTCGAGATCTGGGATATATGAACAAACCCCTCAAGATTGTTTTCCAGGTCCACAACAACGCCGCTGTCCTGGATCTGCTTGATGACCGCCGTAACTACCGAACCCTTCGGATAATTAATTGTAAACGATTTATACGGATTATCGGACATCTGCTTGAATCCAAGCCTCAGTTTTTCTTTATCCTTGTCCAGCGACAACACGATGCTCTGTACGACGTCCCCTTTCCTGAATTTCTTTTTAAGATCAACGCTTGTGTCAAGCCAGTCGACGTCTTCACGCCGCATGAGCCCTTCGATGCCGTCTTCGAATTTAATAAAAACGCCGAAGTCCAGGATCGATGAAACGACGCCCTCGACCTTTCGGCCGTAGCTGTAATTCTTTTCAGCTTCTTCCCAGGGATTTTCCTGAATGTCCCTGAGTGAAACATCCATTCTCCTTTTTTCCGGTTCAATGTTCCTTATCCTTACTTCAACCATAGTTCCGTGTTTAAGGAATTTTTTCGCGTCATGAATCCTTTCAGTCCAAGACATTTCATTGTTGGAAAGGAAAGCCTCGACCCCGTCTTCTATCTCGATGTTCGCCCCGTCTTTCCTGTAACTGACAACCTTTCCCTTGACAATATCGCCCTGGTTATATTTTTTCGATACTGAAAGCCACGGGTCCGGAGAAAAATACTTGCGGCCGACTTTAACTGAATTTTTAGTGCTGTCGAGCTTTATGATCATTAAATCCATTTCATCGCCGGGTTTTACGACCTGCCGCATATCATCAAGATATTTCCATGAAAAATCGGACACATGCATAAATACCCGGATGCCTTCGGCGTTTAGGACGATAAAATCCTCTTCGACCCTTTCAGCTTTTCCATGGATTACATCGTTCACTTTAAATTTATCAAAAAATATCGTATATAATTTTTTTATGGTCTTCTGCAGAAACTCTGCGCCTGGAAACTGTAAAACTGTTCCTTTTTGCTTCGATTACTGCAAAATCCGTCACCATACCCTTTAAATTCTCAAGTTTTTCTTCCTTCCTCACGTCGATCTGTGAAAGCGGAAGAAAAGCCTTGATGCCGAAACCGAGTTCGACAATAAAACCTTTCGGGACTTTATCCTTATAAACAGGTTCTTCTATAGTTCCGCTGACCGGCAGGCCCTGAACCTGGGCCTGGTTCAGATCTTCTAATTTTCTTATTTTTTCAGCCTCGGTTTTAGAACCGATGTTAACGCCGTCTTTGGATTCTTTCAGAATCACATCGGTCATATCGCCTACCAAAGGCAGCTGTGAAAATTCCGAAAGAGGAACGACGCATTCGGACTTGCCGCCCAGATCGAGAAATACATCGCCGCTGTTTACGGCAACAACTTTTCCCTTTTTTACACGGCTTTGATAATTATCCGAAGCTTCGCTTGAACTTCCGTTCTTCATCGCTTCGAGAAAAATATCGTTCATTGCATCAGCGTCCATAAGAACCTCATCACTAAAATTACAGGTATATATTTTAAAATGATTAACTTATTTGTCAATATTTTCGACCGCTGGGGCCGTCTTCATTTTATTTGCCCGAGACTGATACCGACTATCTCGAAATTTTCCGATTTGCCGGAATTGCTTCCGGCTAAAATTTTAGAAACGAAACGTACGGGTATCGAATATGTCTCCCCGCTGTTTGAAAAATCTGTATAAAAAACCTGCGTTGTACTTAGAAGATCTTCTCCGATCAGATAATCTATCCTTCCGATCTGTAAATTCTGCCTGTCGATATACAAAAGGACATTGTTGAGGGCGCCCCTTATCGAGAGTTTCAGGACTGCAGTTCTTTCATTGTTTCCATTGCTGTTATATGATACTTCGTATTTTTTCAGAAAAACCTCGGTGGTCTTGACCGAGAGCAGAATATCGAAGGCGAAAAACTGGCGGGGAAGGTCTTTATAAATATCGCGGTACAGATCATCCACATTCCTGACCGTAATCGATATGCCCTTTTCCTTTGAATAGGACACGGCTGCCGTTACCGGACGCGATTTATCGAGGTAAGAATCGGCGGGAATGCTTGAAAGCTTTTTATCGATCGATTGACCGGAGAGTCCTGCAGTAAAGGAATCGGGCAGTTTATCGATGGAGGCAGCCCTGACTTCCCTGAAATAGACATCGGCAGGCTTGTCTTCCCTGACGACGTTCTGCTGGGGAAAAACCTGGTTAAATAGAGTAATGATCAATAAAGCCGGCAATAATAAATACGTTTTCATTGGAATTTCTCCTTTGAAGGGTATATTTATAAATAATCGAGCCTAACCGGAATATTATTCTCATGAAGATATTTTTTTACATCTGTGATCGAGATTTCACGGTAATGAAAAAGTGAAGCCGCCAGAGCTGCGCTTGCATTGCCCCTTGTAAAGGCTTCAAGAAAATGCAGGAGTGTTCCGGCTCCCCCCGAAGCTATGACAGGTATGGTCACCCTGCCCGAGATAAGGGAAGTTATTTCATTATCATAACCGTCTTTAGTCCCGTCTTTATCCATAGATGTCAATAAAATCTCGCCGGCCCCTAATTCTGATACCCTTTCAGCCCATTGAAGCCCGTCCAGACCCGTATCGATCCGCCCGCCATTTATAAAAACATGCCAAATATTTCCTGCACCGGTTTTTTTTACATCAATGGCGACAACTATTGTCGAACTTCCGAAGGCCCTTGCCGCTTCCTTAATAAAGGAGGGATTTTTTACAGCCGCCGAATTGATTGAAACCTTGTCTGCCCCGGCATTCAGCATAGTCCTGATATCTTCGACAGTCCTGATCCCGCCGCCGATAGTAAAGGGTATAAATATTTTGCGTGCGACATTTTTCGCCACTTCAACCATTGTGCCCCGGTTTTCATGGCTTGCCGTGATATCCAGAAAAACAAGTTCATCAGCTCCTTCGTCATTATAAAAAACCGCGTTTTCAACAGGATCGCCCGCATCCCTTATATCAACAAAATTTACGCCTTTGACAACCCTGCCTTTATCGATATCTAAACATGGAATAATCCGCCTGGCAAGCATTAAAAAGACCCGCCTTACAGTTTTTCAATAATAAAGAGCGCTTCTTCAGCCTGAACCGGACTTGAATTCGCTTTCAGGACTTCAATAATCCTGCCGTTGACATCGGCCTTAATTTCGTTCATTATTTTCATCGCTTCGACTATGCACACTGTTGTGTCTTTCGAGACAGTATCTCCGGGCTTCACGTAAGGGGGAGATTGCGGGGAGGGCGCTTCGTAAAAAGTGCCGATCACAGGTGATTTTATTTTAAAATATTTGGCCTCGTCATCATAAGCATTAACAGCGGGCGTTTCCTTTTCAGCCTGTACGTTTTTAACCCCTTTATCGGCGGGCGGAAGCTCGGCTTCCCTGGAAATATGAAGCGGTCCCTGCGCCTGCGGGGGGACTGGTTTCTTTTTTGAAATCCGAAGGTAAAGTGAATCTCCCTCCTCCAATTCCAATTCCTGGATGCTCGAATCCTCCAGCAGGTTCTTCACCTGTTTTAGAAAAGCAATATCGAAACCGAGAACATTTTTTTCCATTTTTAAGATTAACCTCCTAGATTACAGAGTCTTTACCCGGCTGTTGAAAAGAAATTTATGTGTCAAGTAACTGACGGATCCTCTTTACGGCTTCCTGCAGGCGGCTGACAGGCTGTGTATATGAAATACGCACATGGCCTTCCAGACCGAAAGCGCTTCCGGGGACTACCGACACATGCGCCTTCTGCAGAAGGAGGGTTGAAAATTCTGCAGATGTGGTCGGAACCGAATCTCCAACTTCTTTCGCGAGGTAATATTGAATATTGGGAAATACATAAAAAGCGCCGTCGGGAGACAGGCATCGCACTCCATGTATGGAGTTCAGCGAATTAACTATAAAATCACGCCTCTCCCTGAATTCTGAGACCATTTTTTCGACATACGAGCGGGAATTTTTGAGGCATGAAATGCAGGAAAACTGGGCGATCGTATTTGGATTTGATGTCGAATGGCTTTGCAATTCATCCATTTTTTTTATGATCTCCCCGCCTGCTGCAGCATAGCCCACCCTCCAGCCGGGCATCGAATAAGCTTTTGAAAATCCGTTGATCGTAATGGTGTTGGCGCATATTTCAGGAGATAATGAAGCCATCGAAGTATGCGCACCGTTATAATTGAAATATTCATAAATTTCATCGGAAATAATAAAAATGCCCCTCTTTACGGCTATTTCGCCTATAGTTTTTAGCTCTTCGGCGGTATACAAAACCCCGGCCGGATTCGAAGGGGAATTGATTATGATCCCCTTTACACGCGAAGTTATATGGTTTTCAAGTTCCGCTACATCGATCTTGAAATTATCGTCCTCATATCCCGGGATAAGCTTCGGAATTCCGCCGGCGAGTTTTATCTGCTCGACATAACTGACCCAGTAAGGCACCGGGACAAGTACCTCGTCGCCTTCGTCGAGGAGGGTCTGCATTGCCGAATACAGGGCGAATTTTGCCCCTACGGTAACTATAATGTTCCTGGTATCCAGCGAAATATTATTTTCTGTTTTGAGTTTTTTAACAATGAGTTCCTTCAGCTCCAGCAGACCGGAATTATCAGTATAATGGGCATTGCCGTTCTGGACTGCCTCGATCGCGGCTTCTTTCGCCTCAAAGGGAGGGTCCCAGTCGGGCTCGCCTGCCGCAAGGGAGATGACGTCGATCCCGTTCCTTATCATCTCTTTTGATTTGCTTGCCAGGGTAAGAGTTGCCGATGCCTCCAGCTTTCTGACCCGATTTGCGAATTCAATCATATTATATCCTTATAACCTGATTTTAATAATTTTAAAGACAATAGAGAGCGATGTCAAAACTTTGACCCGATTATATTAGGGCAGTAAGAAAACACTTCCCGTGATTGACACCCGGCCGTTTGCTTTTTAAAATTAAACATGTAATTTCGGGGGCAATATGAAATTTATCAATATTCCCGCTTTTATTATAATCCTCGCGGTATTATCCGGTTTAGCAGAAGCATCCCACTGCCAGGACATTTATGATAAATCGCCGGTCCTGAGATATGTCGAACCGGACTCCTCCCTTCTTGTATTCTTTAACTGGGAACAGCTCAGGTCCAAAGGCCTTACATGGAAAGCCTTCAAGGGATTCATGAAGGGCAGCGATATTTTAAAGGGCGTCAATACAACCAACGACGCAGTATTCGAAAAAGCTTTCGAAGACCCCCGGGGAATCGGCATTAACGACAGGAGCGATGCTGTTCTGTTCACCCTGATGACAAATCTTATGCAGCCGACTTTCACGGGTATTGCAGTTATGCTGGAAGACCCGTCAAAATTTGCAGGATTCGCAGGGAATCTCGCAGGTTTCGAATTCAAAAACGCGAATATTGCAAACTACGCGGCAATAGCAGATAACATCCTGGCCGGATGGAACGAATCCGTCTTTATCATACTCAAGACCGATAATAAGGATTTCGATCTCAGGGCAGAAATGGAAAAACTGCTCTTTAGCAGAAATACCGGGCAGGAATTCAGCAGCAGGCCCGGCCTCAATAATCTCTACGGGAAAAGCCCCGATATATCGATATGGATCCCGGTAAACCTGCAGTTCCTTAATTCCATAATGCAGCTTGTGGGCATAACGGAAATAAATCTCGAAAAAGGCGCCGAATTTACCATGAGCCTTTTATTTCTCCCGGGGCAGCTGCAGTCCGACATTTTTATCTACGGAGTGCCGCCCGACAGCGTCATCATGGGGGAAGGCTCCGGCGCAAAGGTCGACCCATCCTTATTCAGGGCAGCCTGTACGGGAAATATTTTAGGCTTTCTGGCAGCAAGGCTCAATATGAATAATATCAAAGATAAGGGAAGCGCCGGTAAAATGCTTTCTTCATACGGCTTGACGTCGAAGGATATGACAGAAGCCTTCAGCGGGGATTTCCTGCTTTTCCTGACCGATAACGGCAGGACAAACGGCGATATCGAACTCGGCACGGCGGCAAACATCAGGAACGGGTCTTATATGAACCGTCTTATCGCAAGGCTTGAAAGATCGGGTCATATCGTTTCGGATCCCTATAACCGGAACGTATATATGATTTTAAAAGGGGATCCTTCCGCCCGGGACCATGAGCGTGCCGGCGGATTCCAGGATAATTATAACAATAATACATACATAGTTATAAAGAACGATAAATTTTACCTGGCTGCAAAACCTCTTAAAGATTCGCTTTTATCGGAAAATGCGTTCTCCCCGGGCATAAGCCCCGAATTGACCGATTTTGCGGATAAAAACCTTGCCGCCGGCTATATCGACACGGCTTTACTGGTTGAAAAGATCAAACCCAACCCCGGAATAGAAGGAACCTTCATGACGGCTCTTACCGGAAATTTCCTTAATAATATAAAGATGACGGCAAATGAAGCCGGCCCGGGCATTATAAACATGCATTTCGATTTCAACATGTCCGATGCGGAAGACAACAGCCTTAAAGCTGTGCTGGACAGGATCGAGGGCATGAAGGAAAAAAAATAAAGGCCTGCCCTGAAAGGATATACCCATTGCAGGACAGGCCCGTATACGCAATTCCCGCGGTCATTTTCAGTCCTTCGGTTTTCCCCTGAATATCCCGATAATCGCCTTGCGTTTCCACAATATTACAGCTGTTATAACAATAAAAGGCGATACAATCACAAGGTAATAAGAGAAACCTATCAAAATGTTTATCATGGCAATTCCGGCATTCCTGAAATCGGGCATGTTTATTCCGTCGGGTTTCTTCGGCCCTTCCAGGGTGATATTGAATTTTGCCCAGGAAACAAGGTCGTTTATCGTCCAATCCCTGTAAACTGCCTGGTCTACTGCGTCTTCGCTTGCTTCCAGCGAGGCTTCGATATCTTCCCATGTCCTTTTTACGCCCGGTACGCCTTCAATTACCCTGTTCTTCCTTTCAATCCTGGCCCTTTCCCTTTCCGATTTGATCGAGTCCCATACCCTTTCCCCCGTGTGGTCGGCAGCAGAGATGCTTTCCGAAACAAGAGAGCCCATTTTACCAAGTTCGTCTATCATATCGTAGAGGTTCCCTGATTTTATATTCGCCTGGATGTTCATCGACATCGTTTGGCCTTCAGAAGCGTTTTCCGAGACAATAAATCCGTATTTTTCGATCAGTCTTAAAAGACCTGAGCGGGACTTATCGAAATAGGCGGTCCTGTAATAAAGACTGATTGAATATTCAAGGTAGCGCCCTTTAAGCATGTTCGAATCGGTCCTTGGTACGAATGCATATTGAAGCGAGTAGTTTTCATCCTTCTTTTCAGCCTCTTCGGGAGCCTCTTTATCTTCTTCCTGTTTCGACAGGACCATGGAGTCGGCCGCGGATTTACCCATGGCTGAAGGGGATTCCGACCTCAGGGATTTTATATCATCCCTCTTTTCACCCGGCTGCTTTTTACCGCTGCATGATGTTATTACGAGCATAAGCCCTATAAGTGCCGCGGCAGCGATCTTTCTTTTCATATAATTCTCCTTCTAACGATTCGGGCAACGGCCGTCGGACCATGCCCTATATGTACTACGATAAAACAGCATCAAAGTAACAAAAATCATGAAAACATTTACCCATGTTTTGAGGAAATTTCAATAACAATTCAATAAATTGACCGTTAACAAAGCAGTCTTTATAATTATTAGCGCTTCTCTGCTATGCCTCTGATTTTGTCTGGGCAATCGCTTTTCAAGGAGTAAAAATGAATTCGTTTACTTTCCCGGAAGATTTCTTGTGGGGAGCCGCCACGGCCTCGTATCAGGTCGAGGGAGCGGTAAAGGAAGACGGAAGGGGCGTGTCCGTATGGGATACGTTCACACGCAGGCCGGGCAAGATCCTCAATAACCAGAACGGGGACATTGCCTGCGATCATTATCATTTATATAAGGAAGATGTAGCCCTGATGAAGGAGCTCGGCCTTAAATCCTACCGGTTTTCAATAGCATGGCCAAGGATATTTCCGGAAGGCGAAGGCAGGATCAACCAGAAAGGGCTGGATTTTTATTCGAGGCTGACCGATGAACTTCTCGCTGCCGGGATCGAGCCTTTCGTCACCCTGTTCCATTGGGACCTGCCCCAAACCCTTGAGGACAGGTACGGGGGATGGAGGGATAAAACCGTATCCAGGCTTTTCGCGGAGTATTCGGGATTGATGGCAGACAGGCTTTCAGACAGGATCAGGTTCTGGGCGACTATGAATGAAATCATTTGTTTTACCTGGATGGCCCACGGCATAGACAAGCATGCGCCGGGCAAACTGGAATCCCGTAAAGTTATAAACCAGACTATTCATAACGCCATGCTGGGTAATGGCATGGCCGTTTCGGCAATAAGATCCGCAGCAAAACGCAATGTCAGCGTCGGCCTCGTCGAAGTACCCTCCCACACATGGCCTGTATACGACTCTCCGGATCATATAAAGGCGGCATCGAAGGCATGGATCGACGCCAATCAGAAGATTCTCTTCCCTGTTATGACGGGCCGGTACGGCCGGGAATTGATCGACAAGGAAGGGCCGGATATGGCCAGTTTCACACCGGATGAAATGAAAACTATAGGAACTAAGCTCGATTTTATCGGTTATAACGCATACTACGGCGATCCTGTCCGTTCGGCGGATAACGAAAAAGGCTATGAATTGATGCCGCTCCCGAAAAGCTACCCCAGGACAGAAATGAACTGGGGAATATCCCCGAAAGCCGTATATTACACCCTGAAGCATTCGCAGGATAATTTCCCGGGGATTCCGATGTATATTACTGAAAACGGGATGGCCTGCGACGACGTCGAGACAGACCGGGGCGAAGTGCTCGATGTCGACAGGCTGGAGTACCTGCGGACGCATCTGGAAATGTGTTCGAAAGCTGTCAGCGACGGTATAAACCTCAAGGGATATTTCCTGTGGAGCCTGATGGATAATTTCGAATGGGCATGGGGATATACGAAACGGTTCGGCATCGTGAGGGTCAATTACTCGAATATGGCAAGGACCGTAAAACTGAGCGGAAAATACTACTCTTCCGTCATAAAGGCAGGCAGGGTTTTGTAAAAGATCAGGTTTTCACAAAAAGGAATAAATTGATTAAAATAATTGAGTGCATTAAAATATTTCCCGTTATTTTCAAAGGCCGGTATATAAATTGCTTCAACGGAAGATGTTATCGCGGGCCGGCGTCTTTATAATAAAAAAGTCTGGAGGGTCCCAATGAAGTTCGGTTTTTTCGATGATGCGAATAAAGAATATGTCATCAGTTCGCCGCAAACGCCTTATCCCTGGATCAATTACCTTGGAACGGAGGATTTTTTCTCGATCATTTCAAATACTTCCGGTGGATACTGTTTTTACAAGGATGCAAGGCTCCGGAGGATCACAAGGTTCAGGTACAATAACGTGCCGGTGGATAATAACGGACGCTATTTTTATATTTACGACGGCGGAGATTTCTGGTCGCCGGGATGGAAACCTGTAAAAAAAGACCTCGATTCCTACGAATGCCGCCATGGCCTCGGCTATACTTCGATAACAGGACAGAGGAACGGTATAAAAGCTGAAGTGCTTTATTTTGTCCCTCTCGGTGAAAACTGCGAAATTCACTGGGTCACCCTCAGGAATACGGGTAATAATGAAAAGCATATCAAACTCTTTTCATTTATTGAATTCTGCCTTTGGAATGCGCTGGACGACATGACAAATTTCCAGAGAAATTTCAATACAGGCGAAGTTGAAATTGAAAAATCGGCAATATTCCACAAAACGGAATACAAGGAAAGGCGCAATCATTATTCTTTTTATTCCGTAAACGCCGATATCGACGGTTTCGACTCCGACCGCGACAGTTTTATAGGACTTTATAACGGTCCCGAAGCCCCCCAGGCGGTCATTCAGGGCTCTTCGAACAAATCCATTGCGGACGGCTGGTCCCCAATTGCTTCACACAGCATTAAAATCGACTTAGCGCCCGGCGAAGAAAGAGAATTGATTTTCGTCCTCGGGTACATTGAAAATGAAGAAGCTGAAAAATGGCAGGGAAAGGGCATTGTCAATAAAAAGAAAGCATACGAAATGATGGAGAAATACAAGAGCGGCACCCTTGTTGCGAAGGCATTCGAAGAACTGAAGGAATACTGGGGAAAGCTGTTGTCGCGCTATCAGGTAAAAGCCGCGGATGAAAAGCTGTGCAGGATGGTCAATATCTGGAACCAGTACCAATGCATGGTCACTTTCAATATGTCCAGGAGCGCTTCCTATTTCGAATCGGGCATAGGACGTGGAATGGGGTTCAGAGATTCGAACCAGGACCTCCTCGGCTTTATGCACCAGATACCGGAAAGGGCCAGGGAAAGGATACTCGACCTGGCGGCAACCCAGCTTACCGACGGAGGAGCCTATCACCAGTACCAGCCCCTGACTAAAAAGGGAAACAATGAAGTAGGAGGGAATTTCAACGACGATCCCCTCTGGATAGTACTATCCACAGGCTCTTACATTAAAGAAACGGGCGACTGGTCTATCCTGAAAGAACTTGTCCCCTTCGACAGCAATGAAAAGAATAAAGCCAGCCTCTTCGAGCACCTTAAGCGCTCCTTTTATCATGCCGCTGATAATACAGGGCCCCATGGGCTTCCGCTTATCGGCAGGGCGGATTGGAACGACTGCCTCAACCTCAACTGTTTTTCGAAAACTCCAGACGAATCCTTCCAGACCACAACTTCGAAAGACGGAAAAGTTGCAGAATCCGTATTTATCGCAGGCTTATTTGTATACTGCGGGCCGGATTTCCTGGAGATGTGCGATTATATGGGAGAAAAAAAAGAGAGGCAAAAAGCCGTAAAGCTGCTTAAGACGATGGAGGACACCATTATGAAGCATGGATGGGACGGCGAATGGTTCTTAAGGGCTTATGACGATTTCAGTAAGCCGATAGGAAGCCATGAAAACGAAGAGGGAAAGATCTTTATAGAAACCCAGGGCATCTGTTCGATGGCCGGCATAGGACTTGGCGAGGGATATGTCGAAAAGGCGCTCGATTCATGTAAAAAATACCTTGACACCAAATACGGCCTTGTCCTGCAAAACCCTGCATTTACAAAATATTACATAAACATGGGCGAAATATCTACTTATCCGGCCGGTTACAAGGAAAACGCCGGGATATTCTGCCATAGCAATTCATGGATTATCGCCGCAGAAGCTGCCCTGGGACGCGGCGAAAGGGCCTTCGAGTATTATTCCAAGGTAGCGCCGGCTTATCTCGAAGACGAGAGCCAGATCCACAAAATGGAGCCTTATGTCTATTCCCAGATGGTGGCAGGCAAAGACGCAAAACGCTTCGGCGAGGCAAAAAATTCATGGCTGACAGGAACAGCAGGCTGGCATTTCGTAGCGGTATCGCAATTTATCCTCGGAATCAAGCCGCAGTACAAGGGCCTCATGATAGATCCCTGCATACCCGGAAACTGGGATTCTTTTTCCGTTGTCCGGTATTACAGGGGGTCTTCATACATTATCGAAATTTCAAATCCCGGGCATATTTCAAAGGGAGTGAAATCGATCACAGTAGACGGTGTTATGATCGACGGCCTGATTCTTCCGGTTTTCAGCGACGGCAAGGAACATAGCGTATCGGTTTTAATGGGCTGAATCCGGCAGAGAAAATAAATCAGGGCTTTTATTATAAAAATATTAAAAAATATCCCGGTTTATCCGATAATTCAATTGATTAATGCAGAATTAGATTCCCCTCCCAATTCTGCAAACTCACTTTGTGAGTGAAGGGGCTGCCCCCAAGGCGGCCCCTTATTTTTTGTATAATTTACAATTTAAGGGCATGATCCGGTCTGTCAGTCAGAATTTATTCAAATTAAGGTTTTTTAAAATGATTTATTTTTTGACAATCACCGGCCGAACAGATAAAATACATGTTACTTACAATTATTATTAAGGAGAATAATCATGCCAGTTCCTAAACATAAAACTGCGAAATGTAAAAGCAGGATGAGAAAAGCTAACGGATACTATAAAATGTCCGCTCCGGCTATGTCGGTTTGCCCTAATTGCGGAGCTTTAAAAGTCCCTCACAGGGTCTGCGAATCATGCGGTTTTTACAAAGGTAAGCAAATAATTACGAAAGTCGTCAAAGAGGGTTAATAGCCTTGGAAAACCTGATGAAAATCGGTGTCGATATCATTAGCGGCGAGACCGACTTAAAAAAATTGATCCATGGCTGTATCGATTCAGTCAACGAGATCCCGGATATCGAAGTTGTAATGATAGGAAGAGGTGAAATATATAAGCCCCTGCTCCAGGTGCACCGATTTAATAAAAATATAAAGCGCATAAGTTTTATCGAAGCATCCGAAGTCATAACGATGGATGACGATCCCCTCGCTATTATCAAGCAGAAGAAGGATTCCAGTATAGTAAAAGGCCTTCATGCCCTGAAGAAGGGGGAGATCCAGGCCTTTTTTTCACCCGGCAATACAGGGGCAATTGTCGTGGCAGCCGCCCTGATACTCGGCAGGGTCAGAGGAATTAAAAAACCGGCTCTTGCATCGGTACTTCCCAATATCGAAGGCAAAGTCAATATATGTCTCGATGTCGGAGCAAGCACCGAATGTGAAGTTGAAGACCTTGTTAAATTCGCTGTAATGGGCAAGATATATGCCGAAGAAATGCTCGGCAAAAACAACCCCAGGATAGGGCTTTTAAATATCGGAGAGGAATCCCACAAAGGAACGTCCTCCAGCAGGGCAGTTTTCAAAAGACTGTCGGAGATCGATATCAATTTCAAGGGAAATGTCGAAGGACACCAGATTCTTTCGGACGATGTGGATGTGGTTATTTGCGACGGGTATATCGGCAACATTGCATTGAAAACCGTCGAAGGGACAGCGACGACTTTTTCTCGTCTTTTAAAAAAATCGCTTTCCAATCATCTGGGCGCCATACTCACTTTTCCCTTTTATGCCGGAGCCATGCGGGAATTGAGGAAGAAAGCCGACCCCGAGCAGTACGGCGGCGCACCCTTATTAGGCGTCAACGGCAATGTGTTCATCGGGCATGGCAAGTCGGGAAGAACGGCTATCAGGTACGGGATCAATGCCGCGGTCAACTCTGTCAGGCACGATGTCCTCGGCAAGCTCCGGAAGCGTCTTGAAGAACTCCATCAGAACAGCGAAAAAGAAATATTATGAGGACGGTTCTATAACTAACTCTGTTATAACAACCAGTTTATTAATTCCCTAATAAACGCCTTGAGTCAAAGACTCAAGACAAGCCTTATGGTTATTGCCTCACCCCGTAGGTGGGGGGTAAAAGACCATAAGCCGGCAAAAATGAGTAAACATAAATTTTTCAATAAGAAATAAACCGGAGGATCCAATGGGAAAATTAACCGGCAAGAATGCAATCGTCACCGGTTCGGCAAGAGGTATAGGCAAATCCATCGCTCAAATGCTCGCATCTGAAGGCGCAAATGTAGCTATCGTCGATGTCAACGAAGAGGCCAGTATAGCCACATCGGGCGAGATAGCGGCGATGGGAGTAAAAAGTTTTGCAATAAAAGTCGACGTTACGAACTTTAAAGAAATGGAAGCCCTGGTAGCTAAGACGAAAAGCGAATGGGGAAGTCTTGATATTCTTGTCAATAATGCAGGAATAACGCGTGACAATCTTATCCTCAGGATGACTCCCGAGGACTTCGATCTTGTGCTCAATATCAATCTGAAAGGGGTTTTCAACGGTATAAAAGCATCGTTTCCTGTAATGATGAAGCAGAGGAGCGGCAAGATTGTCAACATCGCTTCCATAATCGGTATTACCGGAAATGCAGGCCAGGCAAATTATTCGGCCTCCAAGGGCGGGGTAATCGCCCTTACAAAAACAGCGGCGAAAGAACTGGCTGCGCGGGGGGTTACGGTTAACGCCGTGGCTCCGGGTTTCATCCAGACGGCAATGACCGATAAGCTGCAGGAAGCCGATAAGGAGAAGATCCTTACACAGGTCCCGATGGGAAGAATGGGGCAGCCTCTCGATGTGGCAAAAGCTGTTTTATTTTTATCCTCTCCGGATTCCGATTATATAACCGGGCAGGTCCTTGTTGTCGACGGCGGAATGGTAATGTCTTAATTGAATGGAGGAATAATGGAAAACAGAAGAGTTGTTGTAACAGGAATGGGTACAATAAATTCCCTGGGCTTTAATGTTGCCGATTTCTGGGATAACCTTAAAGCGGGGAAATCAGGAATATCCCGCGTTTCGAATATCGACCTTAAAGACTCTCCCTGTCTTGTCGGCGCCGAGATCAAAAATGCCAGTCTCAACATTGAAGATTATATCGATAAAAAAATATCAAGGAAGATGGACAGGTACTGCCATCTTGCAATGATTGCGTCCAGGGAAGCTATCGCCCAAAGCGGCTTAAAGGAATCTCAGGCAGACAGAGATATGATAGGCGTAATCATCGCTTCGGGAATCGGCGGGATAAACACTTATTATGACAACGCCGTAAAAATGTATGTGAGCGGTCACAAAAAGGTATCCCCGTTTTTTATTGCCATGCTTATAACCGATATAGCTTCCGGCTACATCTCGATAGAGAACAGCTATCATGGGCCCAATTACTCGGTGTCAAGCGCATGCGCATCGGCCGGCCATGGCATCAGCGCCTCTTACAATCATATCGTCGCGGGTGATGCCGATGTAATGATAACCGGCGGAAGCGAGGCTTCCATGTCGACTCTCGGCTTTGCGGGCTTTACTCAGTGCCAGGCTCTGTCAACCCATTACAACGATATGCCGGAAAAAGCTTCCCGGCCTTTCGACAGGGACAGGGACGGCTTTGTTATGGGCGAGGGAGCCGGAGTGCTTGTACTTGAAGAACTCGGGCATGCAGTGAAAAGAGGTGCAAAAATATTGGCCGAAATTGCATCGTACGGAGTAAGTGCGGATGCATATCATATAACCGCTCCGATCCCTGACGGCAGCGGCGCAGCCCTTGCTATGAAAAATGCTCTCAGGAAAGCCGGCATTAAACCGGAGGACGTCCAGCTTGTTAATACTCATGGCACATCTACGCCCCTGGGAGATGTAGCGGAAACAAAAGCGCTGAAATCGGTTTTCGGCGATTATGCTTATAAATTAAAGGTGAACTCATCCAAATCGATGATCGGACATACACTCGGAGCCGCAGGAGGAATCGAAGCGATCGCCGTAATAAAAATGATCGAGACAGGCATCGTTCATCCTACTATAAACATTGATAATCCCGATCCTGAATGCGACCTCGATTATGTACCGGGAAAAGCGGTATCATGCGATATCAATTACGGTATCAGTAATTCATTTGGATTCGGTGGCCATAATGTTACACTGGTTTTCAAAAAATACCAATAAGCTTAAAAAGCAGCGCTTAAGCGAAGAAAGGTTAATAGAGTTAAAAAGGCTGTCGGCCGGGCTTTCAATCAGCATAAAAAACTATGCCCTGCTCGACACGGCCTTCACCCACTCATCATGCACCGATAAATCCGGCGTTTACCAGGAGCCCTACGAAAGGCTTGAATTCCTCGGGGATTCGATCCTTAACGCCTCTATCGCCTACCTCCTTTATATAGACAATCCGAACCTGTCTGAAGGGGGCCTTTCGGCCCTGCGATCAAGCCTGGTTGACGAAAAAACGTTATCGGAGATAGCTTTCGGGCTTAAACTCCTCGATCATATCAACCTCGGCAAAGGGGAAACTCTTTCCGACCCCAGGGCCAGGCAAAAGGTTGCAGCCGATATCACGGAATCTGTCATAGGTGTTGTTTTCCTGGAAAACGGCTTCGGGAAAGCCCTTGAATTCGTCAAGACCATCCTTGAACCTGAGATAATGAAACGCCTCAAAACCGGGACCAGGGACTTTAAAACTCAACTGCAGAAATGGTCTGTTTCCAGGTTCAGGGAATACCCGGTTTACCGGATCGTCAGGGAAACGGGGCCCGATCACAACAAGATATTCGAAGTCTCCGTCCATGTTCATAACGAATATAAGGCCGCCGCAAAAGGGAGAACAAAAAAGGAAGCGGAGCAGAAAGCGGCTGAACAGATTGTCGAATCCTTAAAAATTCAAAATAAGCTCTAAAAGGCGGTATATTTCAATGATCAGGAGCATGACAGGTTTCGCAAGCGAGACAAGGAATACCGAACAGTATGACATTACGGTGGAACTCAAAAGCCTCAATTCCCGTTATTTCGAATTCAAGCTTAAGACCGGGGCATTCATCGACGAATGGGAAAACGACCTTAAAAATGTAATTTACGAGAAGCTCAAACGAGGAAAAATCGACTTATATATCAAGATCGTCGAAAAAGAAGCCGAAAGCTACAGCATAATCGTAAACCGGGAACTTGCAAAAAAATATGAAACCGCCCTTAAGGAACTGTCGAAGGAAGTGGCAGTCTCCCGCGAAGCAACAATTGGAGATTACCTGTCCCTGGGCGGAATCCTGCAGATCGAAAGAACGAGCGGTTTCGAGGACCTTCATAACATCCTGATGGAAATGACAAAAAATGTTTTAATCAAGATACTCGATATGATGTTCAGGGAAGGTTCGAAAACAAAGGACGATATAGATTCCTCACTGTCCCTTGTCGAAAAGAGCCTTGCCGAAATAGAAGTCCTCTACCCTGCAAATCTTGAAAAGTACAAGAGAAACCTCAAAGAACGCCTTGTAGAATTGATACCCGATAAAACGGAAGACGCATTCGCCAGCAACAGGATAATGATGGAAGCTGAAATAATGGCCAGCCGGACTGCTATAAACGAGGAAATAGTGCGGCTGAAAAGCCATTTGATCCAGTTCCGCAATATCCTGGATGAAAAGATACCCGGCGACAGCAAAAAAATGGATTTCATAAGCCAGGAAATGAACAGGGAAGTCAATACGATCTCTTCAAAATCCGTCGATTACAAAATCATAGAAAATACGATCCTGATAAAGGGCGAGGTTGAAAAGATCAGAGAGCAGCTCAGAAACCTGGAGTAATTATGAAAACGGGAAGGATAATAGTGATTTCCGGTCCGTCCGGCGTCGGCAAAACCCGTCTCTATAAACGCCTGCTCGCCGAACTTCCGGACAGGCTCAGGTTTTCAATCTCGGCAACCACGAGAAAACCCCGGCCTGACGAGCAAAACGGGGTTGATTACTATTTCCTTTCCGAAGAGGAATTCAGGGAAAAGATAGGGAATAACGAATTTGTCGAATGGGCCGAAGTCTACGGCAAATATTACGGCACTCTGAAAACCGAGATCGGCCGCATCCTTGATTCAGGTTCTAACTGCCTCCTAGACGTCGATGTCCAGGGAGGAATGCATATCAGGGAATGCCTGCCGCAAAGCATCCTCATTTTCATTCTTCCCCCTTCGATCGGGGAACTTAAAAAAAGGATCGGCGAGAGACACACCGACGATAAAGAAACCATCAGGCTGCGCATGAAAACAGCTGCACAGGAAATGAAGTACGCCCCCAGGTATCAATACTGTATTACGAACGACGACCTTGAAGAGACTTACGGAAAACTTAAAAACCTTGTTTTGAGCCTTATCGGCTAATAGGTACATATATTCATTTTACTTTGGTGGCAGACGCCTGCCAGATGTTTTACACGAGGGCGGGGTATTGAAAAGTCTTGACCGTCGATGGAAAGTATGGCTTTTATCATCTGATCTGCATGCCGGATATGACTTTCCGCTTGTAAGCATCGGCTGATTAAGATTTTATTATATATTGCATGCCCGGCGCATCATCTTTTCTTTTGATAAAATTAAATCTATTATAAAATTTTTCTAAGCCTTTCGCTGCAAACAAACCGATACTGCAACCTTTTTTATAATTTTTATCTATGTAATCCACTATTTTATTCATTATCAAGGTGCCAAACCCTTTTTTTTGATATTCCGGATGTATAATCAATTCTTCAACATAAACCTTTAGATACCCGTCACCGACCAGTCTGCATATTCCGATAATTTCATTATTAATATACAGGCATAAAGAATATAGACTATTTTTCAAGCCTTTTTCCGACAATTTCTCATCGACTTTCCCCCATCCGACCAGCTCTCTCAAATTATTAAAATCGTTTACCGATGGAATTTTTTCTTTTATTATGTAATTATTTTCGATCATTAATAACCACCCCGACAATTTATTATTTTCTTGCGGTAACAATATAGCCGGCGTATTGCGCCAGACTATCCCCTGATTTGTTTGCAATAATTCTATCTTCGATCGGCATTTTAACCTGCCGTTCAATCTACCGGCGGATAGAGTTTATGCCGTTACCCTGCTGATCTCTTCCAAAAGAAACTCCTGCCAGGCCTGGATCAGTTTTTTACAATCCGATTCTTTTACGCCCGTCAGCGAGGCGCATTGCTGAACAGGCAATCCCTGCGCCAGGATATCCCTGGCAAGAAATATTGAATCGCGCGGGATTACTTTGTAAAACTTCCCTAGAAGTTCCTTCCTTGTCTGTTCATCAATTTCAATTCCATCGATTATAGTGAAATCCATCTTACCCCTCCCGGATTTATTATTATGCTGTCTAAGTAAGGCTGTGAGCTCATTTTTGCCGCCTTTTCCTTTTATCGTTGGCTTTAACAAACTTTTCCATTTCATCCAGAAGCCATGACCTGAAATTTTTTCCATTTTCAGAGAGCGCTTTATAAAATTTTTCCTTCAGGTCCGGAGGTACGCTTGCCAACAAAGTTCCCGATTTACCTACAGCCATCTTCACTCTCTATATCATATAATATCATATCACATTATATTATATAATATGATATTATATAATATTTGATTTGTCAATACCCCGGTATTTCAATTTAATCAAGAAAATTTTATTATGAAAAGACTGGATGCGTTTTTGCGGCAGGAGTGAAAATATTCCGGATATGAAGCTGCCTAAAGATGGCCTTATATGCAAATCGTTCCCATGACCCTGATATACAGATCGGAAATTAATTGTTCATGATCCTCGAAATAAGAGCTGACCAGAGCTTCATCGATTTTTGTTTTACGGGCTATCTCAACTACCGAATTGCCGTCGAATCCCTTTCTTGCCAATAAGCTCAATGCCGTCCTGTAGATCTTTTCTTCCATTTTCCTGTTCAGTTTTTTATCATTCATAGTCCCTTCCTTGCCAGTATAATGCAAAATCTATGCCACAAGCAAGAGAGTTACCGATTCTTTTACCTATAAGGAATTATAAAAAGCCCTTAATATATTTTCGGCTTTTTTTTATCAATTATAATATATCAGAAATGAATTCTTTTGATCATTTGAATGCAAGTCCGACAAGTTTTTTCGGCGGATTTTAATATGGGATCAGGCTCGGTTACGCTTTCTGAACCCTGTTGAATTCGATTATGTTTTTTGCCTGTATTTATCAAGTAATTCCTTTTCAAATACTTCGAATTGCGGTTTCCGGTCGGATTCATTTAAAACAGGAGAGGAAATATTCAAGGTAAACGAACCTTTCGATAAAATTTTCTCATCTTTGCACATTATACCTATAACTTTACTTTCTTTATCAGAATAAAATTTAAAATCGAAAGCATCGTTATCGAATATTTTATTATTTTCTTCGAATAAAACCATGTTAAACCCCCTCTTTACCGGTTTTTCCTATCAATATCTTATCCCCTTTTTCAGGTATAAGTCAATTGAATTTTCATTATAAACGGTGCTCCAATTAAAGACTGATCCAGTATCTTTGTTTTATTTCCCCCCCCAGAGGCACTTCATTTTCAAGTATACCGCCGTTGGCAATAATGGTTTTAGCGGAAGCTATATTGTCTTTATCGCATGTAATAAGGACTTTTCTTATGTTCAAGTCAATGCACTTTTTTAGAGCCAGGTCCAGGATAACATTTTCAAACCCCTTTCTGCGTTCCGAAGGGCGGATCCCGTAACCTATATTTCCTCCATAGTTGAAAAGATAATCATTGAGCATATGCCGTATCTGTACGGAACCTATTATTTTCCATGATTCGTTTACCATAAAATACGAGTCGGCCGGGACTGAATCGGACGGGCAGGTTTCTTTTTTTTGCATCGATAAAACATGATACAGCCATGTTTTATAATCTTTATTCGACGGATCGGCAAAACCGGGAACTATCGTTTCCCCGGATTTTTTCCATTCATCGATGTAGTCAAAATACAACGGCTCCATTTCCAAAGTCGGATAAACCAGTTTTAAATTCATAATTTGTTCCATTCATTTTTCGACAGCAGTGATTGGTTTCCTCCATCTTTAGAATTTTTATTTTTGAAACATGTTTTTAAATTTACCTGAATAAAATCCGGGGTCTTTTTTGGGCGTCCCTTTGGGTGTCCATTGAGTCCCCTTATTATAATTCTTTTGTTCTTCAAGGCTGTTTATCAGCTTTTCAATTTTTTTCAATTTTTCCTCCGAATCGAAAGCCCAGTCGCTGTCGGGATATTCCTTTATAACTTTTGTAAAAGAAAATCCGGCCTTTTTAAGATTTTCTTCCCTGTCCTTCAAATCATGTTTTACCATTTTAGAAATGCCTTCGTAGCATTTTTCATAATATTCAAGACCCTTTTTATAAAGGCTGTAATCCGTTTCAATTATCGAATTAACATCCGTTTCCGGTCTGCCTATCAAACTGTTTTTATTGTTTTTTAAATATTCGATTATCCTGTTATACGCTTCATTTATTTTAATCATTATTTCTTCCTGCTTTTTCTTCTGTCCGGCATTTACAAACCTGTCGGGATGATTTTTTTTAGCGAGGTTCCTATAAGCTTTTTTGACATCATTTAATGCCGCATTTGAATTGAGCCCGAGGATTTTCAAATATTTTTCCATCATATTTAATCATTGCCTTAAAATTAACTAACCGCTGCATCAGGAATCACTTTCGCTTCAATCTTACCTGGGATACCCCCGTGCCTGAAAAATAATGGATTTCCGTGTTCATAATAAATCCCCTATCCATTTGTTCAATAACTAATAGAGTTTCTTCCCCATACTGATCCTTTCCTCAAGGCTGTATCCGTTTTTTTTATAAAAGTCGACTACCTCCTGATTGGAAAACAGCACCTGCAAATTGACTTTCGGGCAGTTCAATTTCAATAATTCATTTTCTGCCCGTTTCAGCAATAAAGTCCCGATGCCGCTTCTCCTGTATTTTTGACCGACTGCCAGGGAATATATCCATCCCCTGTGCCCGTCATATCCGGCCATTACAGTGCCTGCAATTTTTTTATCGGGAGTTTCCGCTACAAAGAATAAATTATCCTGGTGCTCAATTTTCCTGTTTATCGAAACAGACGGGTCGTTGTGCGGCGAATCATATTTAAAAACCGTCTTCCATAAATCGATAACGGCATCTCGATCCGAAGCATTATCATACAATCTTATTTTCATACGCTATCCCGGTTATTTCAGAGATTTTATTGTAAACAGTCTGGGGAAAAATCTTCCCGTTTGATTACAGTATTTTTCATAATCTCCGGGAAAAATACTTTTGAGCATTTTCTCTTCCCCGGCAACCATCAAATGCCCTATTGGCTGTAAAAGGGCGGCCCATATGATAAATATCCAGTTATTCAAAAAAACAGCCAGGCCGAAAGAAAAAAAAGTAATAAATGCGGCATATAGGGGATGACGGAAATATTTGAAAGCTCCCGTGGTGATTAATGTTCTTCCCCTTGATTCCGGTCTTAACGATATAAAACTCCATATGCCGATTGCAGCCGTCAGGATAGTTAATAGAGCAAAAACAGATAATCTGATAATTTGATGGTCATTAACTATTTGAGGGGTATGAATCAAATCTTTCAAATACCAGGCTATGAAGAGCAATACCAAACATGCCGATACGAACAACGGGCCAGAGCCGAATATACGCTTGAAAGCCGTCATATATTCCTTTGTTCACTTTCTTTTGCAACGTCAAAAGAAAGTGAACCGAAAGAAAACCGTCCCGCCTTTATTCGGAATCTTGAGCCGCATCAGCTCAAAAAGGCTGCGGGCGGAACTCATGACTTTTTGCTAAGATTATTATAATTAAATCTTAAAAAATAAAAAGATATATAATAGTTAACGGCAAAAAGTCTCTCGGACAAACCGCCCGCTACCGCCGGCGGACAATTTCCATCATTTGCTCCGATATATCCGTAACTATGCTTTGTTATGTAAATTCCTGGCTTTATTTATATTTTCAATTATCCTGTTAACCTTTTTTAATCTTTCCTCAGAATCGTAATACCAGTCGCTGACAGGATAGTCAGTCAGAACTCTTTCAAAACAGGATTTTGCATTCATCAGAAGATCGTATTTTTTGTCTAATAGTTCCATATCAAATTCAAAAGATTTATAATCAACATTGAATATATTCTTTTTTTTTATGCCGTCGCCGCAGTATTGATAATAATAATCGACGCCTTTTCTATAGACAGCATAATCGTTTTCAATTTCATTCTTATCCGAATTCGTTCTTTTTATTCCCTGTCTGCTCTTTATTTCCCTGAAATGAGTAATTATTATCTCATATGCCTCGTCTATTTTAATCATAGCGGCTTCATGTTTCTTTTTCGAATCGGCATTTGGAAATCTGTCGGGGTGATTTTCTTTTGCAAGCAGTCTATGCGCTTTTTTTACATCGTTCAAATCCGCTCCAGGCTTGAGGTTGAATAATTTCAAACAGTCTTCAATGAGCATTTAATTTCCTTTATTCGCTCCCTCTTTATCTTTTGTAACCAACCCCATAAATATTGCCCAGAAGGCAAACCCAAGAAACACGAATAATGTCGGCAGGTTCAAGCCGAATTGAAATCCTACTTCAACCCTCCGGAAAGGGTGATAAAATTTTTCTACTTAATAAACTCTTTCGGCTCGCTGAAATAGAATCCCTGTGAAAAATCGATGCCCAGTTCAAGGCATTTTTCCTGCACTTCTTTCGAATGGACAAATTCCGCTATAGTCAGGATGCCGAGCTCTTTTGCAGCGTTTACTATCATTTTCGCAATAATGTAAGAATTCCGGTCTTTATCAAGATTCTTTATTATTGAAGCGTCTATCTTGATATAATCGACATTCAATTTGACTATATATTCAAAATTCGAATAACCGGTTCCGAAATCGTCAATAGCGATTTTACATCCCAAAGCCTTAACATCCCTGATAAAATCGATCATGACATCAAAATTGAAGATCCCTTCCGATTCGGTTATCTCGAAGACAGTGCGGGAGGCGATATCGGGATTCTGTTCGAGCATGTGCTTAATAAGACGGCTTGTATCCTGGCTCAAGATATCTTTTACAGTAAGATTGATTGAAAATTCTACAGGGGCATCCTTGA
This sequence comes from uncultured Spirochaetota bacterium, assembly GCA_963796325.1. Taxonomy (GTDB): domain Bacteria; phylum Spirochaetota; class Brevinematia; order Brevinematales; family JAOACQ01; genus CAVYGN01. Next base: position 391,178 of record CAWCLF010000003.1, on the reverse strand, counting down.
AAATAGTAAAAGCCTTTTTTATTACGGTGCTTGTTATCTGGCTGTAAAGCCTGATTTTCTGTGAAATATCGAGAAAGCTGTACGGACCGATTATTTTTCCGTCGGTATCGATCATCCTGACAAGGCATTCATACGTATTGATCTTGCCATTCCTGTTATTGATGATCGGCTGGTAGTAGACTGTAATACGGTCGTCTTTTAAGGCTTTCTTCAATTTATCGGCCCACAGGATATGATTTTCATATTCCTTGTTGATCTCCATCGATTCGTCGTAAACGAGGAAAGATTTTTTAATTTTTTTAGCCTCTTTGAGCACCATATCCGCGTTATTGATGATTTTATTCTTGGAAGAGTCTTTTTCGATGCAGCTGTAATCGGCGACCCCGATAGTAACGCGGATATTTATTTCATAATTTTCAAATTTAAAAACATTATCATTGATCATTTCAAACAGGTATTGAACGATATATCCAACCGATTTCCTGCCGGAATAAGTAGAGTCAAGAGGCGTATCCATCAGTATGGCAAATTCATCCCCATGCATTTTATATATATGATAATCATACCCGAACGACAGCATTTTCAGCCGTGCGGACATTTCCAGAAGGACATAATCCCCCGCTTTGTTCCCGTAAAAATCGTTGATTTCTTTAAATGAATCGATATTTATCAGCAGTACAAGAGGATTGTTAACATTCTCGATATCTATTATAAGTTTTTCACGGTTAGGCTGGCCGGTCAAAGGGTCCGTATAAACTCTCAATGCAAGCGACTCCTTCAGGTCGACAAATTTATTAAGAAGCGACACGGCGACAGAAATAATGAGTATCAGGAAAGCATATTCGACAGTATAAATGAAAACATATATTTTACTTGAAACCATGATATCGTTCATAATAAAGAAGAAAAAAACAACCAGCGCGACGATGATAGGCCTTGTATATTTGTTATAAGCCGATTTATTCATTTTTATCAGGACAAAGAGAAACAGGAAATAACTTAAAATTTGAATTAAAAATTCGATAATAAAAATTATGCCCGGAGTCGCCTCATAATATGTAAATTTGTAGTTAAATATAGAGAGATTCTTTATAGCCGGGTTGTTTATCGATAATGTAAGGTCGTTCCTGATAAAAAAACTCAAAAAGAACAAAACCAGGTATATTCCTGTCATAATAATAAAATATTTTTTAAATCTTTTATCCAGTAAATAATAAATAAACCAGCCCAGGCTTATGCCGATGAAATTGGTAATGGAAAGCTGGAGCCTCTGCCAAAAAATGCCCTGTTCAATGGAACTTGAATTATAGAGACCCGAGCAGAATACAGCGTATATACAGACAATTATCGATAAAAAAGCGAACGCAAGGTTAGCCATTTCCTGCCGCTGCTTCAAATAAAGGAATAAATGGTACAGAGCTGTATAGAAGCAGACCGCCGCCATTAAGAGAGGAAAAATAGATAATAAACTCATATACTTATTATAGTTTTTATTTATAAAATATCAACGATTTGTTTGTTCAATATATTTTATGCAATATAATGACGAATAACAGTCGATCAATTCTTATTATAATACCTCTTCAACCGGGGCGGCCCAAGCATCTTGACGGGAATTTCATCTTTGCTTAATTTGAATTATGATTTTATAGGGAGGTGCATATGCATATAGGAACTTATAACTGGGCCGCTATTGCCGTCTGCCTGTTATTTAATCTTATCAGCGGTTCCGTCTGGTACGGTCCCAAAACTTTTTTCCCCATGTGGTGGAAAGCGATCGGAAAAAAACCTAAGGATAATCCGAATTTCGGAACACCGTTGACATGGAGTCTCATTATAATTTCCGGCATTATACAGGTTGTCTTCGTATCCGCCGCCGTTAATTTATTATCGATCAATAATGTGTGGATAGGTTTGCTGGCGGGTTTTTCGATATGGCTCGGGACTATCGCACCCGCCATGCTGGTCACGGAGCTTTTCCCGGGCCGCTATAAAGCATGGGCCATAGAGGTTGGATATTATCTCATCAATTACCTGGTGTTTGGGGCGGTACTCGGCGTATGGCGTTAATTGCCTTTCTTTTTATAGAAATGAAAGCGGACAAAGAAATTATTTTTTTATTCTTACTGTAATTAATTTAATAATATAAAAGGAACGCATCTGTGAAAGTATTTTCACGAGTGCAGTTGCTCAAAGGCATCCGAGATATATTTCAGGAAAATCAGGCCGAGAACGATATGCTTGTATTCTGCGGCATCGATGTTTTTCCGAAGTTTATCGGCCGCTTTCCATAGCTGCTTTTCAAGCGGCTCTTCTTTTAAGTTATTATTATTGGCTTTTGCCATTTATATCTCCATTTCCCGCCCTCGTCATCACCGCATCGTACGCCGCGCCTTTTGTTGCGGGCGTTCCTTCATCCTGACGCCAGCCGCCCGTCAGGGTATTGCCGTCTTCGCTGAATTCTCCCCTGTAGGTCGCACCCAGGCCTTTATGAATTACAATGCTGCCCTTGACGTCCCATTCGTAATCGAGGGCCTCGCCCGACATGCTCGAATATACCTTAGAGGGGAAAATGTTCCTCCCGGGGTCGTACCCGATTATTTCAAGGCTGGTCATCTTCATTCCCTTGAAGTCGATCTCGCCCTCCGATTTTAAAAAGAATCCGCCGGCGATCCATTCGAAGTTGTTCCAGCCGGTTATGTTGTCTTCCTGCGCTCCAAGCGTCCGTCCACTGAATTCCCACCTGCCGGTAAGTTTTTCGAGGCGCCTGAGCGCCGGATCGGGCTTAATCGATTCTGGCATGGCTTGCTCCTTCCTCAAGGAGTTTTATGCAAATCCGGTTATTTTTAGCCTTTGCCCAGGCCAATGCGTCATTACCATTGTTATCTTTTATACTTACATCAGCGCCTGCCTGGATGATCATTTTCACTATATCATTAAAGCCGTACGAGATGGCAATAATTAAAGCCGTGTCGCCATCGTCATTTTTCAAATTGAGATCTTCATGGGCATCTATGAGCATTTTACATATTTCGGTGCGGTTTTAAGCTATTGCCCACATTATAGCGGTACCTGTCTTATTGTCCTTAAGATTTACATCGGCGCCTGCATTGAGCAGCATTTTGACTGCATTTGTCGCGTTGAAAGCAATCGCCTGCATTAAAACAGTGCAGCCTTTATTATCCGAAATATCGGGATTCGCCCTTGCGCCCAGGAGTATTTTAAATGTGTCTGCGGGCGCTCCGTAAGGAATTATCAACATCGGGGCGGTCAGCCCGTTTTTATCCCTTGCATTCAGGTCTGCTCCGGCATCAGCAAGCAACTTAACCGCATTTATCTGTTTGAAAATTATTGCCTGCATCAGTGCGGTGCATCCGTCATTGTCCTTAAGATTGATATCGGCTTTTGAATTAATCAGCTGAGTGATAGTGTCGGTCCTGCCTTCAATAGCGGCCTCCATAAGCATTGTGCGTCCGGATTCGTCCTTGGCATTGATATCTCCGTATTTAACCTGAATGGTTTTAAAAATCTGGGTTTTATTCCCGCCATTGTCTGCAACAATAGCGTAAAGTTCTGTTTTTCCGGGTTTGAGCGGAGGTACTGTCAGCTTAATCTCGATCGAATTGGATAGACCTGATAATGACTCTCCGCCGCATACGCTGTCGGACTGTTTTTCGAAGAATATAACATACCGCAGCCCCTTATTATCACAAGCCGAAAGTTTTACCGACAGGGATTTTGTACCTGCGGTGACTTCATTTGTAGTTTCGAGTGTCGCTGCCGGCGGGGTATCATCTGAAAAATCCAGACCGGGGTTCAATAATCGGCAGCATGAGGCAAATTGAGCTTGTTCGGGAGAAATGCCCATAGGTTTAGAACCGTCATTATTGCAATAGTTCGTTTTAAAATCACGAAAACCGCTGCCCATAATATAGTAGTCTCTGTCTCTGTGATCGTGCCAGAGCCCGAAAAGATGCCCTGCTTCATGCCCTAAAGCGCCAATGCCCACACTTGCCATTAAGCCCCGTAAGCTTGTCTTGCTCCCATCCCAAAGATATGTCTGACGTCCATTTACCGGCGTCTTATCATTGAATAAATTTAACTCTTCAGCCGGGCTGAGGGAACAGTATTCATCTCGAAGGATCCAGGCGCTTATACTCGCACCCCCGCCATGGGTTCCGAAAGGATTTCCCAGGGCAAATGTTCCGTTATACTCAAAATCAGCAGGGCTTTCATCGTAAGTCTCGGCAAATATGACGTAGAAATTCGTCCAAAAACTGCCTAATTGTTCATCAATTTCAGCAGACCAGGTCAACCAATAATATGGCTGTGCATTAGTTCGGCCGCCTCCGCCATAATATACCGCCGGATGTTTACCGTGGACTACTTGTATCTTAAGCTTTCCGTTCTCGCCATAGAATAAAGGGCCTCGTGAAGGCAGTCCCTCTTTCGCCATGGAATTCCGCCAGAAATCTGAAACATAGGCTAATACTGTGGCGATCTTTTTATCGTAATCATGAATTGGCCGGCGGTCGGATGCTATAAAGTATACTGCCTGTAAAGCATATTCTCGATTAGAAGTCAAAGAAACCTGAGAAGGTATTAAGTATTTGTTTGCCGTTTGAGCTGTTACATTGGTATAACATAAAATAGTAAAAAACGAAGAAAGAATCAGTATGCCAATTATTAAAATTTTAATAATTATCTCCAGGTTATCCCGTCGGGCGAAGCCGCAGCCGCTGCCTGGCCTTCATCAAGGACAATATTGCGCAGGATATTTTTAGAATGGTCGATAAATTTAATAAATTTACCGAATTACTTTTCATAAAACGGCCCTTATAAAATATTTATAAAATATGGAAAGATTAATATAATAATTATTTATTGTCAATATGCTGTAATTAAAGAAATTGAATTTATATTGACAAGGCTTGCCGGGATCGAAAAAATATTAGCGCCCTATATAATTTAATGCGCCCGCGAACAGTCGGCAGCCATGCTTTCACTGTCGACTTTCGACTCCTGACTGTCGACTGAGCCGATAAATTGCTAAATTTGCCTGCCGGTCTTAAAATAACATGCCCGGGTTTTCTTTCATAGTCATGACAAGAAATTACATTGACATTTTCGCCCGGCGGCATGAAATTTAATGTATGTTCCTTCCTTAATTATAAAAAATACGATTGGAGGATATAAATATGCCAAAATCGAAGTATGTGTATTTCTTCGGCGGGGGTAAGTCCGAGGGAAACGGAACCATGAAGGAGCTGCTCGGCGGCAAGGGAGCAGGCCTGGCCGAAATGACAAGCATCGGCCTCCCCGTACCCGGCGGGTTCACTATCACGACGGAAGTCTGCGATCTATACTATAAAAACGGGAAAAAGTACCCGGACGGACTTAAGGAAGAGGTCGAAGAGCACCTCGCAAAGCTTGAAAAGATCATCGGTAAGAAGCTGGGCGATGCGCGCGATCCCCTTCTCGTTTCGGTCAGGTCCGGTGCGCCGATCTCGATGCCCGGAATGATGGAAACCATCCTTAACCTAGGACTTAACGATAAATCCGTTGAAGGTCTTTCCCAGAAAACAGGAAACAGGAGATTCGCCCTGGACGCTTACAGGCGTTTCATAATGATGTACGGTTCGACCGCAATGGGAATCGAGAGGGAAAATTTCGACCATGCCTTCGACAAGGTCAAGAATGAAAAGACAAGGAAGCGCTTGTCCGTACCGGAGTCGAAGAAAGTCAACGACACCGATGTCGATGCGGCTGAACTTGAAGAGCTTATCAAAGTCTTTAAAGAACTTTATAAAAAAGAAATCGGAAGCGATTTTCCCCAGGATCCCAAGGAACAGCTCTGGGGCTCAATCGGGGCAGTATTCGGAAGCTGGATGGCCGATAAAGCTGTTACTTACAGAAGGGTCGAGAAGATCCAGGGGATAGTCGGCACTGCGGTCAATATTGTGCAGATGGTATTCGGCAATATGGGCGACACTTCCGGCACAGGCGTATGTTTTACCCGCGACCCCAATACCGGGGACAACACTTTCTACGGGGATTACCTGATCAACGCACAGGGTGAAGACGTCGTAGCCGGGATCCGCACGCCGATCAAGCTGTCGGATTTCGAAAAGGCCGATCCCAAGGCGTATAAACAGCTTGTTGAAGTCAGGAAAACCCTCGAGCATCATTACAAGGACATGCAGGACCTCGAATTCACGGTGGAAGAAGGCACGCTGTATATGCTGCAGTGCCGCACCGGAAAAAGATCGCCCGGCGCCGCTTTCAGGATTGCTGCAGACATGGTTAATGAAAAGCTTATAACCAGGGAAGAAGCGATCATGCGCATCAAGGATAAAGACATCGAGGGTATATTCTACCCTGTTATCGATCCTTCTCAGAAGGAAAACTTGAAGAAAAACTTTCTCGTCCAGGGCATTGACGCCGTACCCGGCGCTGCAGCCGGCAGGGTAGTCTTTAACGCGGCTGACGCTGAGGAATGGGCCGAAAGGGGCGAAAGAGTCATCCTTGTCAGGAAGGAAACGAGCCCCGAGGATGTCGGCGGTATGCATGCCGCTGCAGGTATACTGACAGCCACCGGCGGCAAGACAAGTCATGCCGCGGTTGTTGCAAGGGGATGGGGCAAATGCTGCATCGTCGGATGTGAAAAGCTCGATATAGATTATAATAAGAAATTGTTCAAGGTAGGCGAAGCGGTAGTTAAAGAAGGCGAGGAAATTACACTCAACGGGACCACCGGGGAAGTTTACAGGACCTCTCTCAAGCTTGTCCAGCCTCAGCTGCCGGAGTCTTACAACACCATGCTGAAATGGGCGGACGAAATCCGGAAGCTTAAGATAAGGACGAATGCCGATACTCCTTACGATGCCGAACATGCCGTCAAATTAGGCGCGGAAGGCATAGGTCTCTGCAGGACGGAACATATGTTCTTCGATACGGAGGAAAGGCGGGAAGCCATACAGGAAATGATAGTTGCAGATACCGTGGAGCACAGGAAGTCTGCTCTCGCAAAACTCCTTCCCTTCCAGAAAGCCGATTTCAAGGGTATTTTCAAGGCTATGAACGGAAAACCCGTTACAATCAGGCTTATCGATCCGCCGCTTCATGAATTCGTTCCGCATGACGAGCCCAAGCAGAGGGAACTTGCAAAGAAGATCGGCGTGCCTTACGAAAAGGTCAAGCTCCGCGTCGAACAGCTTCACGAAGCCAACCCCATGCCGGGGCACAGGGGATGCAGGCTCTGCATAACCTACCCTGAAATACTCGATATGCAGGTGACGGCAATAATAGAAGCCGCATGCGAATGTTCAAAAGAAGGCATAAAAGTCGAACCTGAGATAATGCACCCTCTTGTAATAGATAAAAAGGAACTTAAAATACTCGAAATAAGGACAAGGGAAGTGGCCGATTCCATCATCAAAAAAAGCGGCCAGAATGTCAAATACATGGTGGGGACCATGATCGAAGTGCCCAGGGCTGCGCTCCTTGCCGACCAGATCGCGGAAGTAGCCGAGTTCTTCTCGTTCGGTACAAACGACCTCACCCAGATGACCCTGGGAATGTCCAGGGACGATGCGGGCAGGTTCCTGCCCGATTATGTGGATGAAAAAAAGGCGGGGGTTTTCAAGGACGATCCCTTCCAGTCCCTCGACCAGGCCGGCGTCGGCCTTCTCGTAAAATGGGCTATCGAAAAGGGCAGAAGCACAAGGCCCAACCTCAAGATCGGCATCTGCGGGGAACATGGCGGTGAGCTTAAATCAGTGAAGTTCTGCCACAGGGCCGGTATGAACTATGTCTCCTGTTCACCCTTCCGTGTACCTATAGCCCGCCTGGCAGCCGCACAGGCTGTCATCGAAGATAAAAAACCGGGCAAGTAAAATAAAACAAGTCTGGCAGACAGCGGGCCGCTTCTTATGGAGCGGCCCATTATTTTTTTGCAATATCTTCTTACTTGAAATAAAATAATTCCGGATTATATTATGTAGGCAGGCAATTAATCCGGGAAAGGAGATAAGACATGAATATGGAGAACACAACTACAGCTTTCGATATCAAAGGGAAGGTCGTCTCGAAGAATTTCGGTCTTGTCAGGGGAATAACCGTAAGGTCGAGGTCTATACTTGGTAATTTCGCCGGTTCAATCCAGACTATCTTCGGGGGCAACATTACTATCTTTACGGAACTCTGCGAAAAGGCAAGGAACGAGGCTTTCGGGAAAATGACCGAGCATGCAGAACAGCTCGGCGCAAACGGAATAATCGGAATCAGGTATGACGCAAACGAGGTTATGCCGGGTGTTACGGAAGTACTATGCTACGGAACGGCCGTGCTTTTCGAATAGTAATTAAAAAACGGGGTCATAAAATGAATGAAATGCTTAAAAACAGATGGGCCTTTGTAACAGGCTCCGCCAGGGGGATAGGCCAGCAGATTGCAATAGGTCTGGCACAATGCTCCTGCAATGTCGTCATCCATGGAAGGAAAAAGGAAAACGCGGATAAAACATACCGGATGCTCAAGGATTACAGCATTAAGGCTGATGTAGTCGAAGGCGTACTCGACGATACCGCAGAAATTAAAAAAATGTGCCGCGATGCTCAAGCCGCCGCCGGCGGCCATATTGAAATCCTTTATAACAATGCGGCCATAATGAGCCGCAGCCAGAAAGTCTGGACAATTCCCATGGAGGAATGGAGGAAAATCATTGATATCAATTTTTTCGCGGTAGTCGAAATCTGCAATTTTTTTATTCCAAAAATGGTGGAAAAGGGATTCGGAAGGATCGTCAACCTTACTTCGGGAATCAAAGACCAGCCCGACCTGGCTCCTTACAGCATATCTAAAGCCGCTATAGATAAATATACGCTCGATATCTCGGCGGAGCTGAAGGGTACAAATGTATTGATATCTTATATCGACCCCGGATGGCTCAGAACGGACCTCGGATCCCAGAGGGCCCCCTATCCTGTTGAAACGGTTCTGCCGGGTGCAATTGTACCGGCTCTTCTCGAGGATTTCGGTCCGAACGGGCAGAGGTTTTCCGCCCAGGACTATAAAAATCTCAGGTTGTAAACTGTACCGCTGCAAGCCGGAATCTGGTACCGGCAGTATTAAAAAAATTTATATTGCGAGGGCCGGATGAAAATTTTTTTATTATTTTTGTCAGCCATGCTGCTGACAGCCACTGTAATATACAGCGCAGGACCTGATGAAACGAATGAACTTCTTAAGGAAAAGGACAACTCGAAAATAATCATCCCCGACGTCAAACTGTCGATCGAAGACGAAAGCAAAGTCCCGCTTGTAAATGAGAACGAAACGATAATCCAGGGAAGGCCTTCGTCGAATGTCGGTGTAGATATTGAAGAGCTTACAAAAATAAAGGAAAGCGACAAATTCAGGTCGGAAATGATGAAACAGCGCGGAAAAGAGGATTTCTCGCTGTCAAGTTTCAAATTCTATTACGGCATGCATGATAACATCATAGCCGAAATGAACACGGGCAAGAGATCCGGGAATTTCAACTACCTTGTCACGTATCTGCGCAATACCAGGGGTAACATAGGGTACCAGGACATGAACTACTTCAATACAGGCCTGAGTATAGACGACCTCAACGCCGACCTGATTTATTCCGTCAATTCCAATATCGATCTTACAGGCACTTTCGGATATTATACCAGGAATATCGGGCTCTACACTAATATCACAAATATTAACGAAACCAAAAAAAACATCCCCGTCCGCATCGGATCGCTGTATGAGATCAGCATGAATACCGTCCTCAAGGGAGAAGCTTTTTATAACTACCTCGATCTCAATCACATGATCCAGGGCGGATATAATGATAAAATCCTCCAGGAAACCGGAGGCAACCTGGATCTTGAAACAGACTGGGGAAGGGACAACTTCCTGAAAATATCGGGCAAATACAGCTATTCCAGCTATACCAACGATACGCTCCAGTTCGGAAGAGTAGGCGTGCTCAATAAGTTTCCTCTTCTCGGCGTATTCGCCCTACAGAGCGGCCTGGAATTCGACGTTTACGATTATAAAGGGTTTTTTTGGGCGCCGAATCTCATCCTCTTTTATAAATACTCCAGCGTCATTTCCATGAAAGGCGGAATATACGGCGAGCAGGATAATTTTTCGATCGACAAAATACTCAATGAAAATCAGATCGATTACCATTTTACGTTACCTGAGGAAAAGTGGGTCTATATGTATTCCATTCAATATTCTCCGTTCGATTTTATCAACATCCGGGGAAACGCGGGCTATCAGACGTATTCAACGTATCTCAATTATTCGTACGATCCCTCGACTGACCTTTATGCGATAAGCGCCGTCTCCAATGTCAATATCGTTTACATTGAAGCCGTCGCGGAGCTCCTTGCCTTCGACAATTTTGTTATGAACGCCTCTTATACCATCAGGCAAACAGACAATACAGACCTTCTCTTTTTCAGCAAAAACCTGGTTTCCGTCGGCGTCGATTATACCTACCCTTCATGGGGTTTGACCGCGGGCACGCGTGTGACATACAAGGACAGGCAGCAGTACAGGGCCGGCTTATTTTTCGACAACGCATGGATCTGGGACGTTTCATTCTCCCTTGCAATTACAAAGGATATATTCGCTGAAATTCTTTTCAACAACATCCTCAACCAGATCAATTTCGACAGGCCCGACGTTCCCGACGGCGGGTTCACGGTGAACGCAGGAATAAGAATACTGCTGTAGGCTGACGGCGTTATCGACAAAGGAAAAGTTCAATCACCTGATCGATGGATAATGAATGAATTAGGAGATTATCTCTTCGAGTACTGAGGACCCTTTCTCGCTTTTTTCAGTCCGTAGTGCTTTCGCTGGACCATTCTCGAATCCCTGGTAAGAAAACCAAGGTCTTTAAGGATCTTATGGAATTTTTCCCTGTCGATTTTGTCTATAGCCCTCGACAGTCCATGACGGACGGCATCGGCCTGGCCGGTAGTGCCGCCTCCGCTTACGGTAACATATACATCGTATTTTCCGAATAGATCGGTCGCTTTCAGGGGCGTGCGTATCGATTCCCAGTACATGGACGGGAAATATACTTCTATGTCTTTTTTATTTATCGTGATTTTACCGGTTCCTTTATCTTTAAGGAAAACCCTCGCAACGCTGGTTTTACGGCGTCCCGTTGCATAGATATGTTCTGTCATCGAATATTCCTCCCTAAATTTCAAGCACTTTGGCGGTGATATTCTTTATGTCATGCTCTGAACCGGCATAGAGATAAAGTTTTTTTACCATTCTCTTGGCAAGGTTGTTCCTGGGCAGCATGCCTTTTACGGCCTTTTCGATCGGGAACAGCGGCTTCTTCTTCATCATGTCCTTGAAAGTCGTTTCGTGCATCCCGCCGACGAATCCCGAATAATGATAATAGATTTTGTTCTTCGGCTTTCTTCCCGTAAGCAGGAATTTGCCGGCATTTACGATTATTACGAAATCGCCGTCATCAAGGTTCCTGGTATAAGTCGGTTTATGCTTGCCCATAAGAATCCGCGCTGCGAGCGCAGCTATCCTGCCAAGGGGCTTGCCTTCCGCATTAATGATATAATATTCTCTCTTTATCTGGGGCGATTTTAATACAAAGGTCTTCATGTTTTACCACCCGAAAAATTTCCATATATTATAAAGAAAAATCAGGCGTTGTCAAATAAACGGAGGGAATCAGTCTACAGTCGGCAGTTAGCAGTCTGCAGCCGATACAGGATCCGGCATTATGCAGCAATGATTTCACACATTGAGAGTTTATTCGACTATTTATCTCGATCAGTACTGTCGACTATCGACTATCGACTGCCGACTGTTGACTGTTGACTGTTGACTGACGTTACTCCCCGCCTTCCGTGACGACTATTATATCGACTCTTCTGTTGAACGCCCTGCTTTCGGGGTTGTTATTCGGTTCGACAGGCCTTGTATCGCCGTATGCGACGGAATAAACCCTTTTAGGATCCACCCCCCCTGAAACCAGGAATTTCAGAACATTTATGGCCCTCTGGCTGGACAGCTCCCAGTTCGAGTTGTATTTCAGCGGGGCTTCAGTTACTTTAAGCTCGGGATTTATCTGCACGTCGTCGGCATTGCCTTCCACACGTATTTTATTTGTTATGTCGCGGAGAAGGGGATATATTTTCTCAAGGACTTCCTTGGCTTCATCGGTCAGATCGGCCGAACCCGATTCGAAATACATGTCGGATGCGAGAGTAATTACAAGCCCTCTTTCATCGAGCTGGACCATTACTTTCCTGGCGCTGACTAGGGGTCTAAGGGCCGAGATCGTCTTTTCAAAGCTTAACGCCATCTGGTGCGCCCTTTTATTGGCCAGGGGATACTTCCCTGAATAAGGCTGGTTTTCAGGGGTTACATTTTCAATGGCCGCTCTTTCCTCAGTAACAAGCCCCGGTTTCCCTCCGCCGAAAACGGTTCCCAGCGATTCCATGATCACCTCGAACTTCTTTACGGCAACGGTGCTGATTGCATACATAACAATGAAGAAGAGGAGTAAAAGCGTTATCATATCCGCATATGTAAGCAGCCACCGTTCAAGGTTGCCGGGATGGTCGTCGATACGTCTTCTTTCAGCCATTTATGTTACCTTTCACCCGTCGGGCTTTCCTGCTGCTTTAGCTTCATTTTTTCCTTTTCATTGAGGAAATCTTCGAGCTTGTCCTTCATAATACTGGGGTTTTCGCCCTGCTGAATTGAAATCATCGCTTCAAGCACAAGTTCCTTTTGAAGTTTGGTATGAGACAGGTTCAGCTTGATTTTATTGGAAATAGGAAGCCAGAAGAGATTGGCGAGGCTGATTCCCCAGAGGGTCGCAGTAAATGCGAGCGCTATTGCCGGGCCGAGGGCTTCAGGGGATGAAAGGCGGCCGAGCACGTTTACAAGGCCGAGCACTGTCCCGATAATTCCCATCGTCGGCGAGAAGCCTCCGGCCTGTTCGAATATGCTGGCCTCATGCCTTCTTTTCAATTCGTAAAGATAAATATCGTTCGAAATCGTATGTTTCACGACCTCGGGGTCGGTGCCGTCGATGATCAGTTTCATCCCCTTGTACATCAGGGGATCGATGCTTGTCAGGTCTTCGATATCGTTCTCAAGGCTTAAAATACCTTCCCTTCGCGATTTTTCCGAAAAGGTGATGAACATCTCAAGGAGGTCCTTTGTCGGTACGATCTTCTCGCTCATCGCCTGTACAATAAACCTGGGGATGCTGAATATGTCTTCCATTTTGAAGGAAACCATAGTAGCTCCTATGGTCCCTCCGATAACAACCATAAAAGGGGTAGGACTGCCTATAAGAGAAATAAGATTTCCGCCTTCTATGGTAAATGCCAGGACTATCATTACAAAACCCAGTGGCAAGCCTATTATAGTGGCCAGGTCCCGTCCTTTCCTGCCGATTCCCACTTCTTCCCTCCTGAAATGCAAAATAAGTGCTTAACGAAATGTTTATCCACTATCATGAAAGTTATTCATGTTTTTCATTATATTATCGGTTGCCTTAAAAAAAATTAAAGAATTTTTATTAATAAGGACGGCCGGGACAGATTAAAACTGCAAGAATAATTTTAATTGTTTTTATTGATCCTTGGCGTTATAATTTAATATGGATTTTATCCGCCGGGAAGGCGGATGGGAGTTAAGAATCAGGAGGAACTAATGTTTGTAGGGAAATCATTATGGGATATACTGCAGATGGGCGGTTTTACCATGCTCGTGCTTCTGCTTTGTTCTGTAACTTCTCTGGCGGTAATACTTGAAAGGGTCTTCCATTTCAGGAGCAAAACAAAGATCAGGAGACAGGCCCTTATGGAAAAGGTAAAGGGATATATCGAGAATAACAGCATCCAGGGAGCTATCGCATATTCAGGCACAGTATCCTCGCCCCTTGCAAGGATCGTGCAGTCGGGGCTACTTTTACTTCCGCGCGGGGATGAAAAAATGTCCAATGCGATGGACAGGCAGATATCGATCGAGGTAAAAGAACTCGAAAGATTCACAAGCGTCCTGGGTTCGATAGGAAGCACGGTGGTATATATAGGGCTTTTCGGAACAGTGATAGGCATCATCAGGGCTTTCCAGGACATCGCGGCTTCCGCCGGAAGCGGGACGGGGATAACCGGAGTAGTGGCGGGAATAGCCGAAGCGCTGATAACTACAGCGACAGGCATTTCGGTAGCCGTACCAACGGTTATTGCCTACAACGCGATAATGAAAAAGATAGACAATATGACGACCGATATGGAATTGTGCGCCTCTGAAACCATAGATATCCTGAGGAAATAATATGATGAACAGAAAGAGAACTCCGAAAAAGGGGCTGATGACCGAGATCAATATTACGCCCTTTACAGATGTAGTGCTGGTTCTCCTCATTATATTCATAATAGCTACGCCCCTCATTTACCAGGGCAAGATCAAGATCAACCTGCCTGAAACCAAGAACACTAAGACCGAAGAAAAGCCCATGAAAATGACCGTCCAGATCACCGAAGGGGGATCTATTTACGTCGACGACGTGGAATATAAGCTCCCGGAAGATTCCGAAAAGCTGAGGACAAAGGTGCTCTCGACGGTAGGCAACAGCGATAATTCGGCCGTTGTTATAAACGGCGATAAGAACTCAAGATACAGCTCAATCATAAGCGTTATAGACCTGATCAAAGAAATCGGGATAAAAAAGATAATGCTTGGAACACAGATAAAGAGGTGATACGGCAAACCCTATGAAATTAATTCGTTTCACAGGGATCTCCCTGGGCATACACATCCTGGCCCTGGTTTTAATAGTGCTTGGGGCCAACGGTTTTTTCAACCTTGAAGGGGCGGCGAACTTCGTGCAGGTAAGCGAATACTCGAAGAGTTCCGACACGAATTCATACAAGCCTTTTTATCTCGGGGACGACGACATCCAGAAAAAGATGAAACCCATTATAATCACAAATAAGGAAGAACTGCAGAAAGAAAACGACGATAATGCCGGGAACGGCTCGGGAGCCGATTACGGCAATTACCTTCCCAGCTACGAAGTCGAGGAGCTCCCTGTCGCCGAAACTCCGATAAGCCCTGTATATCCCGAGGAAGCCAGGCGCAACGGGGTGGAAGGGAAGGTCCTCCTGCTTATCTATATCGACGAACAGGGAAATATCAAAAAAGCCGAAATCCAGAAATCGCCTTCAAGCCTCCTTTCGGACTCGGCCCTGAAAGCGCTATCGAGCGTAAAATTCAGGCCGGCAAAAATCGGAGGGATCGCCCGGGCCGTATGCATGCAGCTTACGCTGAGGTTCAAGCTCGAGTGACCAACCCGTGTTTATTTTCCTAAAGTATTCGAATCGATGTAAAGGAGAGATTATGAAAATCAAGTTTTCGATAGTAATACAGGCGCTTTTATTTATTACGCTTTTCGTCACCTTCAAGCCGGCGGCTGCTCAAGGGAACAGCCTCGATATATATCAGGATCCCGCGTTCTGGAAACGCCAGGCCCTGTCGCAGATCATCCCTTTCTGGGAAAATACCGTTGACAGGACGAACGGGGGCTTTTTTACCGATATCGGGCGGGACGGTACGATAGGTCCCGAATCGAGGAAATACCCGAGGATGATCTCAAGGGCCGTTTTCGGCTTCTCTGTCGCTTACCTCTTATCGGGCGAAGACAAGTACCTCGAATACGCGTCCTACGGGTTGAAATACCTGACAAACTACGGGTGGGACAGGAAAAACGGCGGGTGGTACGAATATGTCAACTCCGACAGCAGCCCCGGGGAATCGGGCAAGAACCTATTCGACGAAACATACGGCAATCTCGGCCCCTCCGTTTATTACCTGGCTACCCATGATAAAACCGCCCTCAGGTACGTGGAGGACGTCCACAGGCTCATGCAGGCTAAAGCCTGGGACAACGAGGACGGCGGGTATTACGCCGAGGTAAACAACGACTGGTCGGTTTCGGGCACCGAAAAATCCTTTAACGCCGAAATAGACACATGTTCGGCATATCTCATTTATTATTACCTTGCCACTAGGGACCCTTCTCTTCTTGAAGACCTCGAACGCATCTCTGATACGTCGATAAAACATATGATCGGCGCCGATACCGGATTCGTTACCGAGCGGTGGAGCAAAAAATGGAATTCGATAGACCGTGAATTATGGGTTGGGCACAACCTGAAGACGGCTTGGGTACTTATGAGGACGTACTGGCTTACAGGGGACGATAAATACAGGGATGCCGCTTTGAAGATTGCGTCTGCAATGATCAAAAACGACTGGGATACGGTTAATTACGGATGGTTCTTCCAGTTCAGGGAAAACAATCCCGGCGAACGCAAGACGGTAAAAGACTGGTGGACCCAGGAGGAAGGCAACGTCCTCATGCTCAATCTTTACAGGCTTACCGGCGACGGCGGATACCTCGATTATTTTAAGAAGTGTTCGTATTTCTGGAGCACTTATATCGTCGATAATAAATACGGCGAATGCTATCCGACCGTGCAGAATAACGGCGCCGTCATCGACGGATACAAGGGAAATCTTTATAAATCGGCGTACCATACGATGGAACATGCCCTTTTCAACTATTTATATACAAGCCTGTACGTCGGGAAAACCGATGCGGAGCTTTTCTTCCGCCTTGATTCGGCTTCGGACGGCGAGATCCATTACGTCAAACTTGTGGAAGACCCCGAAGTCTTGATTAAAAGCGTCGAAATCAACGGGAAACCCTGGAAAAATTACGACGCTGCCGGGGGATATATAAAACTTCCCAAGGGAAATAACATGAAGACGAAGGTTGTATTCGGAAGGGCGATATCCGCCAAAGCCGCCGACTGATAACAGCGTAAATCCGTCGAACCTGTTCCCTGTCTTTGGGGCATCCCCAGAAAATTAACGATTTTAATGCGGCATTTTCACCATTAACTAGCTTCAAAATATTTAAAAGAAATATAAATTTGAATTATAAATCTCAAAATTTTCATAGCGGTTTCAGTATATTTTTGTTAAATGGAGGATTCAATTTGACAGTTAGCATTGCAGAGCAGTATATTATAAAAAAAAAGGAGGTAAATCATGAACATTCTGCTGTGGGTTCTTCAGATCCTTCTCGCTGTGCATACGGCCATAGGCGCGGTGTGGAAGTTTTCAAATCCCGCGCAGACCGTGGCTTCCCTGAAAGCGATTCCCCACGGGATCTGGCTGGTGCTCGGCATCGTTGAACTCTTTTGCGCCCTGGGCCTGGTACTGCCGTTCATCAAGCGCCTGGGCATCCTGGCCCCTATTGCGGCAGTCTTCATCGCTGTTGAAATGCTGTTCTTTTGCGGGTTAAGCGTTTTTTCAGGTTCCCCGGAGCTCGGCCATATAATTTACTGGCTCGTCGTAGCCGCCTTCTCGGGGTTCATCGCCTACGGCAGGGGCGTGCTAAGGCCTCTTTAAAAGGCATTCCCGATGGCCGGGGTAAATCCCCACAGCGTTCATCTGCGGATAGAAGTCCACCCGTCGATTCTCGTGCGGCTTTAACGCTCCCTTTTGAAAGGAATCTCGCAGGTCTTGCTGAATTCGCCGTTGATGAACGTTTCGACAGTATGGATTTTGGCGCCGGCGGTTTTGAATTTCTCCGTGTGCCTTTCCAGGATTCCCCTGCCCTTCCTTGTATATTTTTCTATCATTATCAAAGTATCGTCGTCCGTAAAATTCCCTTCTCCGGATATGTGGTTCCCGAAATTGTCATACCACTCGAGCTTGAATTTGGATATCGACTCATCGTAAAAGATAAAGCCATGAGCCTTCAGATCCCCTTCCGGAGTTAGAGATTCGATGTCCAGGATAAAACAGCTGCCCCCGCAAGCATCCCTGTACTCCTCCCTCGTTTTCCCGGAGACCGCCCCGTTAATCCGGTAACCCGGCAGGAACGGCAGGTCAGATACCCATACTCCCTTGAATTTTTCCAGCTTCAAAAGTTCGGGCGAACCGGCAGGTTTGATCGACCCTTCAGCCATTTAAAACCTCCTTTTACCGTCCCTCGCCTCCGGCGCGGCGGCGATTTTCTTGTTGAAGGTCAGCGTCTTGTTGAGAATGAAACCGAGAATAGTATAAACGGCCATGGATATGACCTGGGCGAGCACGACATCCATTTTAGCGGCTTCCTTAAGCAGGATCAGAAGCCCCGATTGAATGAAAAAGCAGGGTATGAAAACCGCTACGAAAAGGGCCGCTTCGATCTTCCCGGCCCCCTTGCTTTCGAAAGTCCAGAATTTATTCAGGATAAAACTGTTGAGAAGTCCGAGGGCGTAACCGGCGGTGTTTGAAATAATATACTGGACGCCGAAAACCTTGTAGAGGAGGAGAAACGCCCCGAAACCAACGGCGGTATTGACAACGCCTACGATCCCGTACTTGAACATCTGCGTCAGATTAACGATGACGAAATCCTTGAACCCGCTCATATCCTCTCCGTGTCAGCTCTGGATTTTTTTACGGCTTTTTTTAAAGCCTATTTTGTCCCTTATATAATAAAGAGGCCTTTTCTTCGTTTCATTGTAAATACGGCCTATGTATTCTCCTATAATGCCTATTGTCAAAAGCTGTATCCCTCCGAGGAACAGCATTATCGTGATCATCGACGGATAGCCCTGCACCGCGTCGCCGAAAATAATCTTTTTAACGATCACGAAAACCGCATAACAGAACGATAAAAATGAAATCACGATGCCGAAAAGGCTGGCGGCCCGCAGCGGTATATGGCTGAACGACGTCAGGCCCTCGACGGCAAGGTTGAAGAGTTTCCTGTAATTCAGCTTTGTTTTGCCTTTGTATCTTGCTTCCCTTTCGAAGTCGACCGTGGTCTGCCTGAAACCTACCCAGACGAACAGGCCCTTCATGAACCGGTGATATTCCTTGATCTCCCTCAGGGCTTCGACTACCTTCCTGTCCATAAGCCTGAAATCGCCTATATTATCCTGTATGTCGAATTTGGTAAAGACCCTGAACATCTTATAAAAAAAAGAGGCGGTCCACTTTTTCATCCAGGTTTCCCCTTTTCTTTTTATCCTCCTTGCCGAAACGACATCGAAGCCTTCCCTCCATTTGCCGAATAACTGCGGTATCAGCTCCGGCGGGTCCTGCAGGTCTGCGTCTATGGGGATGACGCCCCTGCCTGCAGTAAAATCGAGCCCGGCCGAGAGAGCGATCTCTTTGCCGAAATTCCTGGAAAGATCGATCACTTTAACCCTCGAGTCGGAACGGTTCAGGGCTTCGAGCTTCGACAGGGTATCATCCTTGCTCCCGTCATTTATGCATATGATCTCGTAGCTTTCCCCCATCCCCTGGAGCACCAAGGTTATCCTGTCATAAAATTCGCCTATATTGTCGGATTCATTATACATAGGCACTACGATCGATAATGTGACGGTATGCGCCGCCATATATCCTCCTGTAGTATTATCAGCATTTTACGGGAAACATTTTATCTTTACACAGGATTATAAGCAATAAATTATGCCTTTTTACGGAGCGCCGGTTTCCGCGTGCTTTCGCATGCGCAGCTGTTTTCCTTTTTTTTTGAAAGCACCGCCTTTATTATATAAAAGGCGAGGTACCCGGCGGCTGCAGCGGCTACTGCAATAACCACGATCAATTGGATCACTGCTTCCCCCATTATTTAACATATTATTCAATAATAATTTTATCCCCTGCCGGTTATGCAATAATTATTGAAAATACTGTTTTGACTGCCAATCCTACGAGATAGCCCACTCCGATGCCGTAAAAGATCGAGAACAGTGTCCAGGGCACGGAATTGGTTTCCCTGCGCACGGCGGATATCGCGGCCAGGCATGGAATATAAAGCAGGACAAAAACAAGGAATGCCAGCGCAGAAGGTCCCGTCATTCCTCCGGACTCCATCTTTCCCTTTAAAACGGATCTGTCGTCCTTTCCGGTCCCGTACAGGACCGACAATGTGCTGACGACAATTTCCTTGCCGACCACGCCCGTGATAAGCGCTACTCCCTCTTTCCAGCCGAAGCCCAGGGGCTTGAAAAACGGTTCTATGAACATCCCCAGACGCCCGATATAACTATTTTCAATCTGTTCCTGTGATTTCTGCATTTCAATTTCCTTCAGGATGGAAATCCTGAGAGCCGGATTCGAGGCTTCCAAGGCGGAGGTTTCAAGACCTTCGATATGTCCCGAAAACCCGGATATTCTCGGAAAATACCCGAGAACCCAGATAATAATCGAACCTGCCAGTATAACACCGCCCATTTTCCTTAAAAAAAGCGAAGCCCTTTCCCACATATGGACCATCAGCGACTTTACCGACGGCGTCCTGTAAGGAGGCAATTCCATAACGAAAGGAGCGGAAACTCCTCTAAATACAAAAGTCTTTAAAATCTTCGCCGTAACTATGGCTGCAAGGATCCCTAAAATATAAAGAAAGAAAATGACGGAACCTGCAGAACGTGAAAAAAACATCCCTGTAATAAGGACATAGATCGGAAGCCTTGCAGAACAGCTCATGAAAGGGTTTATCAGTACAGTGACTTTCCTGTCATCCTCGTTTTCAAGCATTCTTGCCGCCATTATTCCGGGAACATTACAGCCGATGCCCATAAAAAGCGATATGAAAGATTTGCCATGAACGCCGAGAAAATGCATCAGCCTGTCCATAATAAAAGCGACTCGGGCCATATATCCCGAATCTTCCAGAATAGCGATGATCAGGAAAAGGATCATAATCTGCGGAAGGAAAACGAGTATTCCTCCCACTCCTGAAATTACAGCTTCGATTACCAGGTCCTTCAGAATCCCCTGCGGCATTAAAGTTGCCGCAAGATTTCCCAATAAATGAACTCCCGCCCCAAGGATATTGCTGAAAAACCCTCCCAATAAAAAGGTCAATTGAAATGTCCCCCATAGGATCAATGCAAAAACCGGATAACTGAAATACTTATTCAGAACGATTGTATCGATAGACTCGGTTAGATCGATTCTTGAAAGAGGCGGTTTTTTAACCGCAACGCATTCCCTGATTATGCCTTTAATAAAACCGAACCGTTTTTCGGCCAGGATGACATCGGTATCCTCCCTGTTCAATTCATACAGTTTCCTGGTATGCCTTTGCTCCAGCATCTTCCAGTCATCGCTGTAAACGCCGGAATTTGCCAGCATTTCCTGAATATCTTTATCCTGCTCAAGTATCCGGATGGAGAGCCATCTTAACGGATACCTTCCCGGAAGGCAATCGACAGGAGTGATTGAACACTGGATCTCCCCGATGGCCTCTTCGATGTCTTCGCCGTAATTGACGAAGGCTTTTGCGTCAGGTTTGTTCTCCGATCTATCGATTATCTTTTTAATGAGGGGAACTATTCCCTCGCTCTTTTTTGCAGAGATGCCGATTACAGGGGCTTTCAAAAATCCTTCCATTTTCTGCATATTGATCTGTATTCCGTGTTCTATAACTTCGTCCATCATATTTATCAGGACTATAAATGGAATTTCAGTTTCCAGGAGCTGTGTAGTAAGGACCATGCTCCTTTCAAGAGTCGTTCCATCCACGACATTCAGGATCAGGTCGACATTATTATTGATGATATAGTCCCTGGCGATCTTTTCCTCCAGTGAAGCCGGGACCAGGCTGTAAGTTCCCGGAAGGTCGATAAGCAGAAATTCATAACCGGAATAAGTGAAGGATCCCTCCTTTCTTTCCACAGTTACTCCCGGCCAGTTTCCCACGTGCTGTCTTGAACCGGTCAGGAGATTGAAGAGCGTAGTTTTCCCGCAATTAGGATTCCCGAGAAGGCCGATCCTTATTTTGTTCACATTGAACTCCTAAACTATCTCCTTCGAAGTATCTATGATTATTTGCCTGGCCTCTGATTTCCTCAGACTTATATTGTATCCCATAATAGAAATCTCCATAGGATCGCCGAGCGGCGCGTCCCTCCGCATCATAACTCTGCCCCCCACTCTCAGACCCATTTCCATCAGCCTTTGCCTGTAATCCGATCTTTTTCCAACACCGGTAATTACCGCTTCCTCGCCCGGAAGAAGATCGCTGAGCCTTTTTATCATATTTATCTCCATTTAATTTAATACTCCCGTGTTGATCATGAAATGTTCTATTTTTTTCAGGGTTTCATCCGTCAGGAAATGTTCCATACGGCAGGCATCCGCTTCTGCGCATATATCCGATACCCCCAATGTCCTGACAAGAAAATCCTTGAGCATTCTGTGTTTTTTCAAAATAACCCTGGCCTTGCTGACCCCCTCGTCAGTCAGAATTATATAACCGTAACGCTCCTGCAGGAGGTAATTCAGATCTTTCAATTCCCTGAGCGCGCTTATTACCGACGGCATTTTTACATCGAGCTTGTTTGAAACGTCTTTAACCCTTGCAACTTTCTTATCAAGACTTATTACATAAATGGCTTCAAGATAATCTTCAAGACTTTGAGTCATAATTATCTTCTCCTAATTAAATTAGTTATAACTAACATAGTTATATTAGCATAAGTTAAAATCCCTGTCAACTCTTTGTCGACAGTCAACAGTCGGCAGTCGACAATCGGAAGTTTCGATAGTAATGAGTACTGAGTAACAAGTAATTGATTACTCGATACCAGCCAGTATTACACTGTTGACTGTTGACTTTCAACTGTCGACTGAACAGTCGACTGAAGTTTGCCATAATCAAAAGCCGGGAGTAAAATATTGATGCCAAAGACAAGGGGGAAACTCGATGTTCAACAAAAAAAAGAAGCACTGGTACAGCCATAAACCAACCTATAAAAGAGAAAATAAGGATGCGCCTGCTGAAAATGCGCTGCAGCCCGTATCCGAAGTTAATGAGCCGCCGCTGGAAGAAAGCAGCGAACTGCAGGAATCAAGCCCGGAAGATCAAAAGAAGGATCAAATTCCCGAAGAGCCCGTGAATACGGCGGCTGAAAGCCGGGACCCTGCCGCGGAGATTACGGAATCCGCCCCTTCTGCCGATGTTCAATGCCCTATATGTACAATGCCGATAAGGAACCGCTATACTGCGATACGCCGCAAGGAATCGGGCGAATTGTCCCATTTTGACTGTGTATTGAGGGAACTATCAAGGGAAAATTCACAGAAATTGGGTAAATTCAAGAGGATTTATTATATTGGGTCGGGGGATTTTGCAATTGTCAAGGAGTTTTTCGATAAACGGGGCCATCTTAAAAATTATGAAATAATTGAAAAAATAAATTATGAAAACAGGGCTTGAAAAATTCCGATGAATGAGCCCGCCGGCAGGTATATTTCGATTTACGGCATTCTTATTAAAAGAACCGATTTCGGGGAAGGGAACGACCTCCTGACAATAATCGACAGGGATAAAGGACTTTATGATATCGCCTCTTTCGGTTCCGGCAGGGAAAAGAGCTCGAGAAGGGAGGCTCTCTTAGTGACCAATCTAATCTCCGGGATCTGTTCCAGGAAGGAAGATGAGTCCCTGCCGTCTCTTAAAGAAGCATCGATAGAAAAGTCTTTTGACAAATTAACTTCCGATTATCACTGCCTTTCATATGTTTTTCTGATCTTTGAAATACTTTCGAACATCCTCCGCAAGGAGCAGAAATTCCAGCTTTTCCAGCTCTTTCTTGAAACGCTTGAAAGGATAAACGATAAAAAGGAAGCTGAAAAATATTCCTTTTATTTTATAACGAAATTTTTAAAAAATGAAGGCCTGCTCCCTTCTTTTCAAACCCTTCACGATTACAGCCTTTTCCTGGATGATCTTGACGCCGCCGGTTTCAGAGCCGGAAACGGTACTATAAGATTGATCAATGATATCGATAAAAGCCCCGGTCTGGAATTCCTCGACGCCAAAAAGTTATCGCGTTCGGTAGTCGAAAACTTTATTTCACTCGTGGATATTATCATGAAGACAAACTACCGGATCGAACTTAAGTCGCTGTCGATGATATTTTCCTATTAAATTACCGCCACCCTGTTCCTTCCCCCTTTTTTAGCATTATAAAGGGCAGTATCGACCCTTTTTAAAAAATCATCCAGGGTATCCGTGTGTAAAAAGGTTGATACTCCGAAAGAACAGGTCAAAGAAGAGACTTTTGTAAAGTCCTTCCCGCTTATTTTTACCCTTATCCTCTCGGCGAATTCGCAGGCGCCGGACTTTCCTGTATCGGGAGTAAGGATCATAAACTCTTCTCCGCCCCACCTTGCAAAAAGATCCGCTTCTCTTATAAGAGGTTTTACAGTTGAAACGACTTCTTTGAGTATATCGTCGCCGGCATCATGACCGTACGTGTCGTTTATATTCTTAAAATGGTCGATGTCGAACATTATCAGCGACAGAGGCCGCGAATATCTTTTAAATTTAACGGTCTGTTCATGAAGGACTTCATCGAATTTTTTCCTGTTGAAAATTTTTGTAAGCTCGTCCGTAACCGACAGCTGCCTTACCTTTTCAAGGGTTTCATCAAGCCTGCCGGTAAGGATCATGTTCATTCCTACAAGCGCCATCGTTATCAGGAAAGCCGTCAGGCTTATCCCGATAGTCACCGTCATGGCCGAATAAAATGTTTTCAAAAGCTCTTTTTCAAGGAACTCAATCATTATCATGCCGAGCGTGAATGAGGATGTTTTACCGTTTTTCACGACCTTCCATATGATCGGGTAATAATAAACGTAATAAGTTTTACCGTTTATTCTCCTGACCGACAGCTTTAATTCCCTGACCTTCATGAAATCCGCAAGTTCCTGTCCGGTGATAGTTTTTCCTATATCCCTTATATCGAGGCTTCCGATGATGCTCCCGCGGTATATGACATGACTGCCGTTTACCCTGCCGCCCTCGTATTCGATTACATAAGTATTTGCAAGGCCCTGGATCGAAAAACTTTTCAGATCCTGGATATAATCCAGAACAATTCCTCTCCTCTCCTGAACTATCGACTCGACGGCGGCGCCGGCAAGCCCTTTGGCCGTTGAAATGCACATCTCCTCGGTTTTTCTTATAATGGCATCCCTTTCGGTTGAAATGAAAAGGTAGCTTAACAGCATTATGATCCCGAGTATGAGAATGGAAATAATGGGGAGGACTATGTGACGCAATCCGAAAAGCCTGGTTATCAGGAGATTTCTGCTTATAGAGATATTAATCTTTTCTTTTTTCATCATTCCGCCCTGTAAAATTTAACCTATATCATCCCAATCCTTGAAAACCGGATCATAACCCCTTGATGCTATAAGCCCGGCAATCTCTTCGACATTCCGGTGATCGGAGATCTCGAATTGAGGTACGGAACCCGGAGAGTCCTGCCCGGAATATCCGCCGACCCTTGTATCCGATCCCGCCGACATTTTCGTAATTCCAAGCCCTATAAGGTTATCCCTGAATTCCGCTCTCTCGCGGGTTGAAAGTGTAATTCCCGCCCTGGGAAGGTATATTCGGAAAGCCGAAAGAAACTGAACGAATTTTTTATCGCTTAAAGGCTTTAATGCTTTAAAATGACCCTCGGATTCGTTTATCCTGGGCAGAGATATCCCTATTTCCGATTCGGGATAGTTCATAAAAAGATATTTCGCATGCAGTCCGCAGAAAAAAGCCTCCCTTTCGGGTTCCCCCAGGCCGAAAAGAGGGCCTATGTTTATGGAACGGAAATGCGCTTCCCCGCCCCTCTCAGGAGCTCCGAGCCTGTATTCATAATTTCTTTTCGGTCCGGCAAGATGCACCTTTGAATACAGATCACTGTCGTATGTCTCCTGGTAAATAGTCAGGCCGTCGGTCCCTGCATCTATCAGTCTTTTATAATCGGGAATATCCATCGGGAATATTTCAATGGATACGGAAGCGAAATACTTCTTCAAAATTTTAATTGCGAGGATAAGGTAGCTGACCGGCGTCATCGACTTTGCCTCGCCGGTTAACATAAGTATATGTTTTATTCCTGTTTTCGATATGGCCTGTGCGTTTTTTTCGATTTCCCCGGCTGTAAGCCTGGTCCGTCCTATATTATTGACCGAGTTGAACCCGCAATAGGCGCAGGCATTTATGCAGTAATTCGAAATGTAGAGGGGTATATAAAGCTGGACCGTTCTTCCGAAGAATTGTATGGTGAGGCTCCTTGCCCTTACAGCCATTTCCTCGAGATGGGGCAGGGCTTTATCGGAAAGGAGATTTATAAAATCAAGCTCTGAAGGATTTTCCTTCCTGATGCTTCTCAATATATCCTCATCACTGATGCTCTCAAGGTAACCTGAGAAATTAAATGAAGACCATTTATTCAATGTTTCAAGGAAGGACATCAGGAAAACCTCCTTCGACCCGGATCACATAGTATCGTAAATTTTTTTAAGCATCAGGGTATCGCCTTCGACATTTGGCGTCTCGCAGGTTAAAACCCCGCAAATATCGAAGTCTTTCAGGGCCTTAAGGAACTCGCGCATTCTTATATCGCTTTTGAACATATTTACATGCTTCTGTTCGCCCCTTGATGTATATCTTATTCCGGAGAAATGGATATGCATATCTTTAAGCGAATCCTCCCCAAGCTCTTTTGAAATATATTCGAACACGCAGGCAAACTCTTCATAACTGTTGTACCTGCCGGTCCTTGCATGCAGGTGCGCAAAATCAATGCATGGCTGAACCGGCCAGCCGATGCTGCCTGAAAGCTTTACTATTTCCTCCAGTGTGCCGAATTGAGAAATTTTACCCATAAGTTCGGGACGGAGGTACACATTAAGACCTTCTTTATGAAATATTGCCGAGAGATGCTCCAGGTGCCTGCCTACTGCAGGATATACTTCGGCCGGTTTGGTTCCCATATAATAAGCCGCATGAAAAACAATACTGTAGCCTGCCGCCTGCGATATCATTCTGGCCGTATCAAGGATATACTGATAACTTTTATTTATCGTCTGCCTGTCGTTCGAGTACAGGTTAATATTGTAAGGCGCATGAGCGGTAAGAACAAGGCCGCTGTTCCGGGCTAATTTCCCGATTTCGCCCATCCTGCCGTAATCCGTTATCACGCCGCGCACATACTCGATTTCCATACCGCCAAGCCCGAGCTCTCTTATGCGCCTGAGCCCGTTTTCCATAGTTTTATTAGGTTTTGTTGAAAGAGGTATCCCCGGAGTAAGAAAATAAAGTTTATCCATCGTTCATTCCAGGCATTTATAATCAAGGATCTCCAGTAAAAATTCCTTCGAAGGATAGAATTGATCCTCCGAACCGATAATATCGTCCATGCCGAATAGCCTGGCATCGACTATCGCTTCGTCTACCGCCTTCACTTTGACGGATTTAACAGCATCCTCAGGAATTAATACTAAAAATCCTATTTTTACGACATGCCTGCCGCTTTCATCGTCTATATGCTCGTCGACAAAAACAAGCTCCCTGACTTCAACGCTTTCAACGGACAGTTCTTCTTTCAATTCCCTTTCGATGCAGTCCGAGAGTTTTTCGCCCCGTTCAAGATGCCCTCCAGGAAGCACCCAATAAGATTTTCCCTTTTTCCTGTGAAGTACAATGAGAATTTTATTGGAAGCCGTGAGAATAACCGCTTCTACGCGAATCTCGATCACGGTAACTCCTTCATTCGGTCGGCAGTCTGCAGTCGTCAGTCAACAGTCTGGAACTCCGGAGCTCATAACCTGTCGACTGCGGACCGTTGACTGCTGACTACCGTTTATTGGCTATTTCAGCATGAACTTTTCTGCCTTTGTATTGAGCTCCGTTTACCGATTCCAGGAAACGTGAAGAATAAGAAGCCGGTATGCTGACAAAACAAAACTTTTCCATCAGTGCGATGTCGGACATGTCCTGCCCTTTTATTCCGGTCAATTGATTTATCCATATGATAATATCTTTAATGCCGATTTCGTCTCTTCTCCCCAGGGTAACGAAAAACCTGACAATATCGTCGTCGTTTTGAGGATTTCCAAGTTTATCTTCGTCCGGGACCTTCTTTTCGAACATCATCTTCATTAAAACTGCAGCAACTTCGACTGTTGAATAATCTCCCAGTTCCTCTGAAATCATGTTCATATACTTGTCCAGGTCTCCCGACTCTATGTTCTCCCTGATCGAAGTTAAAAAAGCGCGGTTCCTGATGTTTTCAATATCTTTCAAAGTCGGTATGTTCTTTCTTTCAATTTTCAGCTTTATAAAATTTTCAATCTCTTTTAATTTTCTGAATTCTTTGGGGGTGACAAACGACAGAGCCATTCCGTCCTTGCCTGCCCTTGCAGTTCTTCCGATCCTGTGCACATAATAT
Organism: uncultured Spirochaetota bacterium; assembly: GCA_963796325.1. GTDB lineage: Bacteria > Spirochaetota > Brevinematia > Brevinematales > JAOACQ01 > CAVYGN01. The sequence continues at coordinate 362,829 of CAWCLF010000003.1, read as the reverse complement.
TCTTCATCCTGGGGAAGATCGTAATTGAAGACGACGCTGATGTCGTCGACATCGATGCCCCTTGCGGCTACATCAGTCGCGATAAGCATATCGAAATCGTTATTCCTGAACCTCTTCATTACATAATCGCGCTGGGTCTGCTTCATATCGCCATGAAGCCCTTCGACTGAATAACCCGCGGCATGGACCTTCTCTTTCAAATCCTCCACGCCGACTTTTGTCTTGACAAAGACGATCGATAATTTCGGATTGTAATAATCGACAAGACGTGTAAGCAAAGCGGGCTTTTCGCTTTCCCTGACATCGAAATAGAATTGTTTTACCATCGGAACTGTAAGTTCCTTGTGAACAATTTTTATAAACCGCGCATTTTTCTGAAATTCGTTCGCGAGCTTCCGAATTTCTTCCGGCATCGTTGCAGAGAATAGTACGGTCTGTTTATCCGGATCGGTCAATTTTGAAAGAATATCCCTGACATCGTCAAGGAAGCCCATATCCAGCATTTCGTCGGCTTCATCCAGTACGACTGTCGATACTTTGGCAAGGTTCATAGTTCCCCGCCTCAAATGATCCAGGATCCTGCCGGGAGTTCCCACCACGGCATGGACCCCTAAATGCAGGGTCCTGATCTGCCTTTCGATTGATTGCCCCCCGTAAATCGGGACGATATTGAATCCTTTATGGAATCTTGCAATTTTATTGATTTCCTCCGAAACCTGGATCGCAAGTTCCCGCGTCGGGGTAAGCACCAGGGCCTGGATATGCCTGGAATGGTAATTTATCTTTTCTATTATGGGTATTCCGAAAGCGGCGGTTTTGCCTGTACCGGTCTGTGCCTGGCCGACAATATCCTCTCCCGACATCATGGCGGGAATTGCCAGGTCCTGTATGGGCGAAGGCTCGACAAAACCCATTTCCCCTATAGCCTTCAGTGTTGTTGCAGAAAGCCCCATCTCGTTAAAACTATTAGACATTTATTCTCCTTTCAATTTTATTGAAAATATTATTTTATCATTTAAGGGCAGTTCCAAAAACTCAATATTAAGGAATTTTTATAAAAAAATAACTCCTTTTGAGGATTAGGAATGCCCATAAAGGGCCGAAGGTGCCCGTAAGGGTGCAGTAATCTAAAAACCTCCTACGGTCGGTTTTTAGCCCTTAGGTCCTTAGGGACCTTCAGGGCCCTAAGGGAACTGCCCTTAATACAGTTACAGGGACGGATCCTTGACGCCTGTAATCATATATTTATTCCCGTCTTTTTTAACCTGGAACAGCACATAGGAATAAAGTTTCCCTCCGATAAGTTTAAAAGCCTGGATGTAAAGATCGTCGGCGCCCTGGTACATCGAATCGAACTGGAAACGGACCTCAGGCGACAATGCATGGCTTCGTTCCCTGTCGTCTGAAAGAACGTTGAAATTTCCGAACTGGCCGCCTTCCCTGGAAATTTTAACAAGCTTATTCGTAATCTTTTGATTGCCGTAATAATTATTGAGCGAATCGATAAGCATCTGTCCGGTATTATTACTGTTGTTGAAATCGATATGCCTGCCGGATTCCCTTTCCAGTATGCCGTCCCTGCCTGTTACGGCTTCAAGACTTATAATATTGGTGTCCAGGACCAGGTTTGTAAAAGATTCTTTATCCATCTTTACAAGGTTCGTATCGGCATGGTCGCGGTACTGCGCTATGAGTGTAACATCCATAGGCACAGGGAAATTATGTGAAAGAGAAACGAGCCTTTTCTTCTCCATCCTGCCTTTTTTTGCCATATTCGCTTCATATATATTCGTATAGCTCATGTCTATATTGTAAAGCCTGCAGTCGGACCAGAGAAGGAGGGAATCCGCATCGATAGAGTTCGAGTTTGTCAGGTCATGGATCTCATGAGCAGTCTGCTGGATCTCATTGATTCCAATTTCAGTATAAGCGTATTTCTGGATCAGCATATTTATAAAATCGAAGTATTGATCCTTATTATCGGAAAAAGCTGCATGGAGGAGATTTACCCCGTAAAGGTATTTATAAATATTTTTATTGGTCTGATTGGCCAGCTCAAGGTTTATCAGGTCCAGTCTATTCCTCATGATGATCTTGTCATAGATTTCGGGAGTGTAATAAGCCATGACGAGAATTGCCATGTATTCGGTGAAAGATTCGGATTCGATGTAACTTTTACTGTCGAATTTAAGGATACTGGGAATATATGCATGGGAAAGCTGCATGCGCTATGACTTCGAACAGCTTGGAATAACTTTTCCTGGGAACGTACGGCATTGAAGAAAGAGAGAGTGTTTCCTCATCGATAAGGTTTGTCCCCGTAAGTTCGGGAGAAATCTGGATCGTATTCGCCAGCTGTTCTCCATCGATAAATTCTTCCATATCCTTGTACTGGAACAGTTCGTCAACGATATTTACCTGGGAATAGGGATATTTGCCCAGCCTGTTGGATAAAAAATCAATAGTTTTCCCGGCATAATCAAAAATAAGAGCGTTGTAATTGGTGTCAATATCGTAAATAGAGATACTTCCTTTCTGATACCTGCCGAATAAGCCTATAAAAATATTGCCGGTGTGAAGCACATCGGTGCTCTCGCTGACCCATAAAGACGATTTTTCTCCGTTTTTAACGGTTTCATCAGCCAGTTTGGCTCCAAGCGCCGAATAATAATTTTCGGGAGTTTTTATCCTGATGGAATAGAGAAAATTGGGAGAATCGGCAAAGGGAACCGGGAGCCAGATCTTCCTGGCGTCCATGAAAACCGCTTCTTCAGTCAGCATGAAACGGTCTTCGTTGATAGGGCCTTTTATATGAAATTTTATTTCGATCTTTGCAGAAATACCGCTTAAAAGAGACGGTATCCTTATCCTGTAAAAGCCGCTGCCGTAACCTATTCCCTGTTCGAACCTTATCAATTCCCCGTTGTAACGTATCGAATCTACAAGCACGTTCGAATGGGATATGAAATATATTTCCTGCAGGCTTTTACTTTGCTTGTTTGCAATCGAATAAAAGAGGTCCCCGGAAAGGGAAACGTCGGCAGGATCGAATTTCAATTCCCCTTCCAGAAAGACTACCGATACAGTTTTCTTAAGCAGGAACTCATCACATGACACCAGGGCCAGAATAATCAATAATACCGGGAAAATTAATGCCTTGCGGAATACCATTACAATTTCACTCCATTCCCCGCCTACCAGCCTAACAATCTTTTGATAAAATTCCATATCCTGACGAATATATTCGGGTTTAATAGCTTCTTTTTTTTGGCCAGACCTTCCCTCAGTTCATCTATAGTGAAATCCTTTCTTACGATATTTTCATGCATTTCCAATTCGAGGAAATTCAGGCTGCTGTCGGGGTCCATTATGCGCGCCTCGATATTGATCCATCCTAATTCGCGGGCGGCGCAGATTCTGCGGTATCCGCTGACAAGGTTATTATCCGGCGTTACGACTATAGGATTTATAAGCCCGTATTTCTGGAGGCTTGATTTCAGTTCGGTAAGGTCGCCAATTTCCTTTCTTACCCTCTTACCTATCTTAACATCATTGATGTCAATTTTCATCCATCCCCCGAAATAATTTTATTACCCGCCGTCCTGTTGGAAGGATTTCTTTAATATTGATTTGTCAGGGCCAAAACCGGACAAATGCCGGCATTTCTTTATAATTCTCAAGTTCCAAATTATACTTTACTATGACATACAATCCATTTTCAGTCCAATTTTTAAAATATGCCCTGCGGCCGAAAAACCTTTGGCTGTCGGGCGGAAGAGGCCAGAATTACCTCATCGATAAAAATGCGGCTCTAAAAATTGTATCCTTCATTCCGGAAAACTCCATAGTATTCGAAGCGGGAAGCGGAATGGGCGCGCTGACCCATATCATCGCGGAAAAATTCAGGATATATTCGATCGAGATCGACAGGGGAATATTCGAACTGGCAGCGGGATTCATAAAAAGCCCTAATCTGACTCTCTTAAACGGCGATTTCCTTAAATTCGATATAAGAGGGATAGGTGCGGAAAGGCTCTTCCTTGTTTCCAATACGCCTTATTCTATTGCGGGAGAAATAATAAAAAAATTTGTCGGCTGTAATGAATTCAAAGAGGGCATTTTAATGCTCCAGGAAGAAATGTTTGAAAGGATGCAGGCCCCCGTATCCGGCTCCTCTTACTCCGCCTTTTCCGTGCTTTGCTCTTATTACCTGAAGATAAGGAAACTCTTTTCAGTAGGCAGGAACAGTTTTTTCCCGGTGCCGTCTGTCGATTCCGCGGTTATTTCGATTGAAAAAAGGGAGAGGGCTGTTCTCCAGGATGAATTAAACGCCTTTCTCAGGAAAGGCTTCCTGGCAAGGAGGAAAACTCTTCAAAATAATCTCAAACATCTTGGTTTTTCCAGGCAGGATATAGAAAAAATCGGAATAAATCCGTCATTAAGGCCCCAGGATATCGATACCGACGGATGGGCGGCCCTTTTTGACGCTTACAAGTCTAAAAATATTAGCTTGTGAACTTTAACCGAAGGCCTTAGCCTATAGGACTTAGCCTATGAACTTTAACCGAAGGTTAAAGTTCACAAGCTTTTCAATACATAATCCATATATGAGCTCATCGACAGGGCCCTCGATATGGACATTGCCGCTATATTGGCGAATGAATCCAGATACGAGTTTTCGTCCTTGGTGAACGGCAGATTTTCTTTTTTCAATATCGCCATCACTCCGATAACTGCGTTATTAGCCGTCAGGGGCATATAATACCAGGGCGATGAAGAAAGGGTATCGGTCCCCCTGCCGGCAGCCTTTCCGTTCTTATATACCCAGTGCGAAATTCCGAGTTCGTTCTCCCCGAATGGAGCCCCGCCCTCGGTATTCGACATCACCTTTACAGTGTCTTCTTTTCCCGGCAGCATAATTACGACATCGCTTTTGAAGAAATCGGCGAAATTCTTGTTTATCGCCCCGAGTATCTCGTTAAGAAAATTATGTGTTAAGAGTTCCTTGCTGAAATTATAAATAGTATTCAGGAACCTTTCCTGCTTCCTGTAATGGTCTATCCTCCACCTTGCAAGGTCCGACAGCACGCTTGTGGTTACTCCAACGATGAAGAAAACTGCAAAAATCGGGAAGTACATAATATCGCTTACGGAAAAGCTGTAAATAGGCTTTACGAAGAAGAAATCAAGGGACGCAACGGACAGAAATGACGCCCATATTCCCTGTTTCATACCTCCGTAATAACTTACAAGCAGGACAGGGATAAGCATCACCATTATTATATTTGTAAATCCGAGCATTCTGATGAGCAGAAAAGAAAGCAGGGTAAACGCCGTTACGACCGTAGCCGAAGCGGAATATCTTATAAAACCCGCCGGTCTTCCTTCGGTTTTCCCCTTTAACGCCGCTGCCGGTTCAGCCGATGTATCCACGAGCATCACCTGGACCGGCTTCACATACCTTATAAGATCATCAACGACTGACCCTCTTATCAGGTTATCGAAGCGGGACCTGGAGGAGAAGCCCAGGAGGACGAGCGTGATATGATTTTCCTTGGCAAAAGCCGCCAGTTCGAACGCCACCTTGTTTGCTATGAGCGTAACCGTTTTCGCGCCAAGGTCCTCGGCAAGCTTGAGGTTTTTGGAAACCTGCTGGCGTTCTTCGTCGGTAAGATTGCCGAACTGGACCGATTCGACATGGACCGTAAACCATTCGGCATCGAGGTCTTCCGCCATCCTGTGCCCTATCCTGATAAGCCTTTGAGAAGAAACGGCGGCGCTGATAGCCACGAGGATACGCGATCCCACGGGGATGGGACTTTTAATGGCGTTAAGACGCATATAATCGAGCAGTTCGTCGCTTACCTGCCTTGCGGTATACCGCAGGGACAATTCCCTCAGCCCCATCAGGTTGCTTCTTTTGAAAAATTCGAGCATGGCTATCTTGGCTTTCTCGGGTATATAAACTTTGCCTTCCTTGAGCCTTGACTCCAGCTCCTCTATCGGCACGTCGACAAGTTCGATCTCGTCGGCCCTGTCGAAGAAGCTGTCGGGGACAATCTCCTTTACCCTTACACCTGTCATCTGCTCGACGATATCGTTAATGCTTTCCAGATGCTGGACATTCAGGGTTGTAACTACATTGATCCCGTTATCTAAAAGCTCCTCGATATCCTCGAACCGTTTGTTATGTCGGGAGCCCGGGACATTCGTATGGGCGAGTTCGTCGACCAGGACAAGCGCCGGTTTTCTTTTAAGAACCCCATCTATGTCGAATTCGTCGAACTCCAAGCCCTGGTAGCTGATTTTCTTCCTGGGCATAATTTCCAGGCCGCTGAGCATTTCATTGGTCTCAATTCTTCCGTGGGTTTCAGCGATGCCGACTACAACGTCCACGCTGTTTTTTTTAAGGTACCCGGCATTCGAAAGCATCCTGTAGGTTTTCCCGACGCCGGCGGAATAACCCAGGTAAATTTTCAGAATCCCGGATTGGTCGCTTTTATCGTTTTCCTCGGCCTGCATCCGTTTTAAAATAGTTTCAGGGTCCAGCCTTCTGATTTCAGCCATATTTGCACCTCAATACCTATCGGGAAGTTTTTCCTAGAGCGAGGTTCAGCTTCAATACATTGACTTTATCGACACCCCAGAACCCCGATACGCTCCTTTCGCAATTTTCCATGATGATCGCTTTGACCTTTTCTACCGGAATATGCCTTGAACCGGCTATCCTCCCGGCCTGCAGTAAAGCGTTATCGATCGATATATCCGGGTCCAGCCCGCTGGCCGAAGCAGTAACCATATCGGCGGGGAGCGGAGAACCGGCGGGGATCCCGTTCGATTTCCTTGCCGAAACCGCGTTATTGGAGACCATTATAAGCAAATTCGAGCTTGCCGGACCGTAGTTGTAAGCCGAAGAGTTCGTCGCATCGTAAAGGGACGCCGAAGGCCTTCCCTGGAAATAAAGATCGTTCGTGAACATCTGGCCTATGAGTTCCGATCCTATGACCTTTCCATCCTTTAATATAAGGCTTCCGTTAGATTGGACGGGGAAAACCTCCTGGAAGAAAATAGTCAGAACCAATGGATAGATCAGCCCCGTCAGGATCATGAAAAAAAGGAAAGAATAAATGGATTGTAATAATATTTTCATAAATATCTCCTACCCGAAAAGATGCAGTATCATATCTATTATCTTGATCCCCGGGAACGGCAGGATGACCCCTCCGAGCCCGTATATCAGGAGGTTCCTCGTAAGAAGCGCATGAGGCGACTGGGTTTTATATCTTACTCCCCTCAAAGACAGGGGTATGAGGAAAGGTATCACAATAGCATTGAAAATAACGGCGGAAAGCACTGCCGATTCCTTGCTTCCGAGGCCCATAATGTTCAAAACGCCCAGAGCCGGAAATGCCGCCATGAACATTGCCGGAACGATTGCGAAATATTTCGAAACATCGTTGGCGATGCTGAAGGTCGTCATCGCCCCCCTCGTTATGAGTATTTCCTTTCCGATCTCGACAATATCGAGAAGCTTCGTAGGGTTGGAATCGAGGTCGATCATGTTCGAAGCCTCCCTTGCGACCTGGGTCCCTGCATTCATCGCCACCGCGACATCAGCCTGTGCAAGGGCCGGCGCATCGTTCGTACCGTCGCCGATCATAGCCACAAGATGTCCTTCAGCCTGGTAACTCCTGATAATTTCAAGTTTTGTTTCAGGACGGGCCTGGGCTATGAAATCGTCGACTCCCGCTTCTGCTGCGATTGTCGCGGCGGTAAGCTGGTTGTCGCCGGTTATCATAACGGATTTTATGCCGATTTTCCTGAGATGCGCAAGCCTTTCCCTGATGCCGACCTTGAGTATATCCGTCAGGCGGATCGTTCCGAGAACTTTCCCGTTTTCAGCGACGACAAGAGGAGTGCCGCCTTTTTCGGATATTTCCTTGACGCTGGCCCTGACCGATTCCGGAACCGTCCCGCCCATTCCGGCTATATACGAACTTATCGCTTCAAAAGATCCCTTCCTTATAATGCTTCCATCCATATCTATGCCGCTCATCCTGCTTTCGGGAGTGAAGGGTATGAATTTCGCGCCGGCTGGAGCCGTTATATCCCTTCCCCTGATATGTATCGTTTCCTTGGCAAGCGTCAGTATGCTCCTGCCCTCCGGCGTTTCATCGGCGAGGGAAGCATAAAGGGCCTTTTCGGCAAGGACCTGCATCGATACCCCCTCCACCGGGACGAACTTCTTGGCCATGCGGTTCCCCAGGGTTATGGTCCCCGTCTTGTCGAGAAGGACGACGCTGACATCGCCCGACGCTTCGACCGCCCTTCCGGAAAAGGCGATTACGTTTTTCTCGATCAGCCTGTCCATGCCGGCAATGCCGATCGCGGGAAGCAGTGCTCCTATCGTCGTCGGCATAAGGCATACTAAAAGGGAAATAAGCACCGGGACAGTCACAACCACCCCTGTATAAATATTATATGGAACAAGGGTTAAAACAACGACAATAAAAAGGATCGTAAGAGCGATCAGGAGGATCTCGAGCGCTACTTCGTTCGGCGTTTTCTGTCTCTTGGCGCTTTCAACCATCGAAATCATTGTATCGAGGAAACTCTCTCCCGGATCGGATGTTATCCTGACCCTTATAGCGCCTTCGATTATCTTTGTGCCTCCGGTCACTCCGCTCCTGTCGCCGCCCGCTTCCCTGATCACAGGGGCCGATTCTCCGGTTATGGCGGATTCATCCACGAGGGTCGTTCCTTCAACGATCTCGCCGTCGCCCGGTATCAATTCCCCTTTCATTACTATTATCAGATCGCCCTTTTTAAGGTTCAGGGCGGGAATTTCCCGGATATCGCCCGGAGCGGCGATCGAGCTCTTTTCATTTATTTTATGCGCTGTCGCCGTACTCCTCATGCTTTTCAGGGCCTCTGTCTGCGCTCGACCTCGGCTTTCGGCCACTGCCTCGGCAAAGTTGGAAAATATCACCGTGAACCAGAGCCACAGGGATATGTTCAGGTTGAATATAAAAGGCTGCCCCCTGAAAATATTGAACAGGGTTATCAATGTGGCGACTACAGCGCCGGCTTCGACCACGAACATAACTATATTACGGATCATGACAATGGGATTGAGCCTTATAATCGAATTCACGAGTGCATCGATAATTACAGGCTTCCAGTCTATATGTTTCATTTTTTCGGCTGTCATAATTAACCTCTCTTAATATAACCTGGCGGTTTTCATGAAAATATGGTCGAGCCCCGGACCTATAACGAAGGGTATGAAGAAAGTCAGCCCCCCGAATATCACAATCACGGATATAAGCATGAGCACGAAAAGGGCGCCGGATGTCCTGAAAGTCGACGGTGAATCCGGAATTATCTTTTTACGGGCCAGAGAACCCGCTATGGCCAATGCAGGAATAATGGTAGCAAAACGCGCGATCAGCATTACCAGGCTTCCGGTTAAATTAAAAAACGGAGTATTGGCGTTGAGCCCCGCGAACGCCGAGCCGTTATTTCCATGCATCGAGGCGTAAGCGTATAGGATCTCGCTGAATCCATGGGGGCCGCCGTTATTGAGGCTCGAAAGTGCGGGCGGATATACGCATGCCCATGCTGTGAAAATCAGCGCGGACAGGGGGGCAAGGATCATTCCTATAAGGGTCATGACCATTTCGAATGTTTCCAGTTTTTTATTGTATATTTCAGGCGTTCGCCCGATCATAAGACCTGCAAGGAACATCGTCATTATCGCGTAGTAAAGCATGCCGATTATCCCTACTCCCACTCCCCCGAAGATCACCTCTCCTATAAGCATATTGAACATGGGAGGTATTGCGGAAAGGGGCAGAAAACTGTCATGCATCGAGTTCACGGAACCGTTGGCAGTGGCGGTTGTAGTGACCGCCCACAGTATCGACTGGAAAATCCCGAAGCGCTCCTCCTTTCCCTCCATATTGGCTCCCCGTATAATACCAATCTTCGCAAAATTGGGGTTACCCCTGTATTCCGTGTATGTGGAAAAAGCAATTCCGGCCAGGAAAAGGACGAGCATGGCCATGAATATCGCAACCCCCTTTTTCATGCTTCCAAGGAAGCGGCCCATCATGAATGGAGTTGAAGCAGGAATAAGTATAATGGCTATGAGTTCTATAAAATTTGTAAAGAAATTCGGGTTCTCGAAGGGATGGGCCGAATTGGCGTTGAAAAATCCCCCGCCGTTCGTTCCCAGCATTTTTATAGCTTCCTGTGAAGCTACGGGTCCCATTGCAATGACCTGCTTGCCGCCTTCAAGGGTGACCGCATTAATATAAGCGGAAAGGTTCTGGATGACGCCCTGGGACACGAGCAGCACAGCCCATATTACGGAAAGGGGTAAGAGAATATAAACGACAGTCCTTGTGAGATCGGCCCAGAAGTTGCCTATCCCGCCGGTGTTCTTGCGTGTGAATCCCCTGAAGAGAGCTACTGCGGCGGACATCCCGACCGCTGCTGATACGAAATTCTGCACGGTTAGTCCGATCATCTGCGTAAGGTAGCTCATGGTATATTCCCCGCCGTAAGCCTGCCAGTTTGTATTCGTTATAAAGGACACTGCGGTGTTGAGGGCCGTATCGAACCTGACACCCGGAAGTTTCTGCGGGTTTAAGGGAAGTATTCCCTGGACGAGCTGAAGTACGAGAAGAAAGATGAGACCTGCCAGATTGAAGAGGATAAGTGAAACCGCATATCTTTTCCAGTCCATATCCTCGTTCGGATCGATGCGGCAGACCCTGTAGACGAGTTTTTCCAGAGGCAGCAGGAGCGGCTTCAATAAAAACCTGCTCCCTGACAGGACCTTCCGGAAATAATTGCCGAGGACTACTGCCAATATAACCAAAACAGCAAAGAACAAAATCAGAAAAACAGCGTTTCCCGACATATTTAAATCCTCCTTTTCCATTAGGTTGAATCATTTAATGACATTCTTGTAAAAGTCTGTTGAGAACTTTTTACAGGGATATCAACAGGCGCCAAAAGTCGGATTTAAAGTGCTTATAAACGCTTTATATTTAATTTGCAGGAAAATTATAAATAACCGGAATTAAAATGTCAATACGACGCTGTTATCGGCTTTATCCCTGTCATTATAAGCAAAACATCTTATATTTAATATATTTAATAAGGATTGTCAAGCAGAACCTGTGCTTATTTATCTTTTCCCTTTTTTTATTATAGATAGCCTGGAATACGCTTCGGTGCGCAGATCCCCTGTCCTCCCGAGCATAAGATCGGCATATCCTCTCCCCGCCACCATAGCCGCATTGTCGGAGCAGTATTCGGGGGGAGCTGTAAAAATTTCGATGCCTTCCTTTTTCATCCGGGAAAGTTCGTCCGCAAGATAGGAATTCGCGGCTACTCCCCCTGATACGACGAGTCTTTTCATATTAAAATCCCGGAGGGCGTTTTTAGACTTCCGGCATAAAAGTTCTATGGCCGATTTCTGAAAAACCGCAGATACGTCTTTTACAGCCGTATTAATGTCCGTAAGTCTTTTCAGCCTGTATGCAACGGCTGTTTTAAGACCGCTGTAGCTGAAATTGTATTTATCTTTGTCTTTATCCGGAAGAATCATGGGCATATCGAGAAATTCCTTGATCGACGGATCTCCCTGCCTTGCGAGCCTGTCGATAACAGGCCCCCCGGGATAACCCAGGCCGAGGAGTTTTGCCACCTTGTCGTAAGCTTCTCCGACAGCATCATCGATAGTAGACCCGAGAAGTTCCATCCTGCCGAAGTCATGAACAAGATAAAGCAGCGTATGCCCCCCTGATGCGACAAGCCCGATATACGGAAAAGCGATATCATGAAAAAGGTGAGGCATATACATATGGGCTTCTACATGATTTACAGGGATCAGAGGTTTCGATAGCGAAAAAGCGATGCCCTTGGCGAAAGACAATCCTACCAGCAAACTCCCGATCAGACCCGGGCCGTTCGTAACCGCCACCGCATCCACCCCGTTCAAAGGAACATTCTTAACAGCCATTGAAACAATTTCGGTGATTTTTGCCAGGTGGTTCCTTGAAGCTATCTCGGGAACTACCCCGTTATAGGTTTTATGGATCTCGACCTGTGAATATACGGCATTCGAAACGATCTCACGGCCGTTATCCACGACGGCGGCGGATGTTTCATCGCAGGATGTTTCTATTCCAAGGATCCTCATGACGCTTTTCCTTCGAGTTTGAATTCGGGCGGCATTTTCTTATGGAACATATTTTCCTCCGCTCGCCTTTTCAAGGCGGTTCATAACGGCCCTTCCAATCCCCTCAGGTTCAACCGCCTGAGCTACTATTATATCGCATCCTTTGCCGTCCAGTTCTTCGAAGCTTTTATACAGCCCTTTGGCATACTCAGCTGCGTCCCTGAAAGATATGACTTCAAGGTCTTCGATTTCCTTTTCTCCGTCTTCAATCATAATGATCCCGATACGCATACCGGGGAAATCCATCCTGATCCTGCCGGGATCTATGGAGAAGGCCATGAATACTTCCGCCGAGGGTTTGTAGTGACTGTATTTCATCCCCGGCGACCTGGGTTTCGCGCTGCCGCCTGCCGTTCCGGCGAGCCTGTATCCGGGGAAAACCGATATCGCTTCCAGGACCATCTCCATAGTAACGGCTCCGGGGCGCAGGATCCTTAAACTGCCTCCATGTACAGATATTACAGTCGATTCAAGGCCTATCTCGCAATCGCCGCCGTCAATAATTGCATCGGCCCGGCCGTTCATCCCGGACATCGCCATCCCGAAAGTCGTCGGGCTGGGCCGCCCCGATATATTGGCGGAAGGTGCGGCTATAGGGACGCCGCATTCTTTTATAAAAGCCCTGGCCGACGCATTCGAGGGTATCCTGACTGCAACAGTTTCAAGTCCGGCCGTCACAATGCCGGAAATATGCGGATCTTTTTTCAATACAAGCGTGATCGGCCCCGGGGAAAATATATTAAACAGATATACTGCGGCTTCCGGGACATCCGGGGCGGCTAGATGGAGATCACCTGCGCCGGACAGATGAACTATGAGCGGGTTATCGGGAGGCCTCCCCTTCGCCTCGAAAATTTTCCTTACCGCATCGGGATTAAAAGCATCGGCGCCCAGGCCGTATACCGTTTCAGTGGGAAATACGACAAGGCCTCCCCGTTTAATTATACCGGCAGCTTCCGTCAATTCTTTGCGGTTCAGAAGGATATTATGTAAAACCAGCGTGTTTTTTTTAATCATCAGGACAGACCCCTTATCGGCAGGAGAATTCTACTTGAAAAGATCGGGGAAATAATACCTCAATCCCAGGGAAACCGTCGTGCCTGTAACATAATGCGGACTGCCTGCAAATTTTTCAGCCTGGTCTCCCTGGAACAGCCCTGCACCGCCGAGTTCCAGATAAAAGGCTAAAAAGTCCCCCGGAAATTTAATTTCGAAACCAAGAAGACCGTATATGCCCCATGAATATTTGTTGATGGTGAAAACATCCGAAGGATAAACCCATATGAAGCCTGTTTCTATGTACGGCCTTATAACCTTCGTTTTAAGGCTTGCGACAAGGATTAAACCCATTTTATAATCGGTGTAATCCGCCCATAATGTATTCGAAACCAGGGATGTGGCCGGGACGCCTCTTATAAACCCCTGGTCTATTTCAAATCTTAATGCCGCCAGATCGAAAAGGTATGGGGTATTGACCGACAGGCCGAATCTCAGGTCGTTGGGCAGCTGGTTGAAATTTGCATCGACCTTGAAGCCTATTCCGAAACTGTCGATGCTTGACTGCCGGACAGCATTAGTCGAAGTCTCTGCGTTCGTTTCCGCAAATGAATGAGAGGCGAAAATAAAAAGCGTTACGGTGCATAATAAAATCCCGGAAATACCATGATTGTTTAAAATTTTTTCAGTCATTTAACACGCCCGTTACAATACAGATTTTATCCTTTCAATGAAATTATTCATGAACCCCAGGTGGCGGTAGAAGCTGGCCCTGTTTACAATAACCCTGGCCGAGGACTTGAACATCGGTTCTATGACCAGGAGCCCGTTGTCCTTCAGCGTGCCGCCTGTGGAAACAATATCGACGATGCAGTCGCACATCCCCGTAACCGCTGCAAGTTCTACCGAACCGTAAAGCTTGATTATTTCGGCCTGGACTGAAATCGAGGAAAAGTACCTTCTGGCAATATTCGGGTATTTTGTCGCTACCCTGAGATAAGGTCTGGAAAACAAATCTTCCTTCGTAACGCCGGATTTTGCCGCCACGGCCATAGTGCAGGAACCGAAACTTAAGTTTAAGATCTCGAGAACATCCGCATCGTGTTCCATAATGTCATCCTTTCCGCAGATTCCCAGGTCTGCCGTACCTGTTTCCACATAGCTGGGTACGTCCCAGGCCCTTAAAAGGATCGCTTTCATGTTCCCGCTTACCCTGAATATCAGTTTTCTCGAATCCCGGGATATCGGCATCTCGATAAAACCGCTTTTAGAAAGCACGGATTCTGCATCGAGACCGAGACGGCCCTTGGGAATAGCGATGGTATAAAGCATTAAACCGCTCCGTCAGTTCATAACCTGGCCTGTGGCGCGCTTGCGCCCATAATTATACATTATAAAATGTCATACTACAAAAAAAAATTTTCAAAAATCCTTCCTGACCTCTATAACCCTTTCCAAGCCCCCGTAATCCTTCAGAACACGTATTTCATGCATCCCGGACTTTAAAAAAATATCGAGAACCCGGCGCCATTTATAATCGGTTTCGACAATTATGCTGCCGCCTTTCCCGAGCCTGGAAACGGCGAACGAAGAAATTTTCCTGTAAAAATCAAGCCCGTCAATGCCGCCGTAAAAAGCCTTGCGCGGTTCGTACAGAAGGGCGTCCTTTCCCAGTTTTTTCATATCTGATGACGACAGGTACGGGGGGTTAGATATTATAAGGTCGTAGAGCCATGCCTTTTCCCCTTTCAAACCGTCGCCGTTTCTAATGAAATCTGTTTTGATGAGGGTGACATTTTTTATATCCAGCGCTTTCTTATTCCTTGCGGCTATGCTTATATCCCTGTCGACCGCTCTGATAAGGGCTTTTGGAAAAATCCTTGAAAGGGACATGGCAAGTGCGCCGCTGCCCGTACCCACATCAAGAATGTTTTTGAATGCCGCCCCGTTTTCCACAGCGGCATAAATCAGGTGTTCCGTATCGGCCCTCGGAATCAGGGACCTGCGGTTCACTAAGAATTTATCAAGGTAAAAGTATTTATATCCGAGAATGTAGGCCACAGGCTTATTACGGCCCCTCTGCCTTACCGAATTCTCAATTACAATTTTTTTAAAAAAGGGGACTTTAGAACCCGACTTTGCAGGCAATTCCCCGGGCCGGATGCCAAGAAGCCATGAAATTATATAATCGCTGTCGATGCGGGGGTCGGAAATACCCCGGCCGGTCAGGTATTCGACTGACCTTTTACGAATTTCTCCGACTGTCAATTTAACCTCTCGATGAGAATGATCCTTTTTTCATAATAATAACAAATCTGTTATAAATGCCCGTTTAAAACGAGGAGAATTCCGGTGAAAAAAATTGCTGCGGCGCCAAGGCAGATTACGGCAATAAAGATTGTCAAAACGCGAATTCCGTATTTTTTCAGTACGGCTGCCCTGCTTTTGACTTTAACTTCTTCAATGTAGCGCCCGTAAATAAGATAAAATATCAAAGCCAGGATAACGGCGCAGGAGAACGCGACATAAGGGATCTTCGACTCCCCGGCAAAATAAAAGATGCCGTAAACCAGCAGCGCTTCAATGACAACGATTGCAATTATAAACAAAATATATTTAAAAACTTTCATATGCCGTCTCCTGTTTCTTGCCGGTTTTACAAATTCAAGAGGCCGATAATTATAACCGGTTCTGAAAAAATAATAAAGTTACGGTCCGGCGATCAGGATTTCAGCTGCTCCGTACCGGTCATACGGGTCGATGGTTCCATACGTAAGATCTTCCCAGACCAGCTCGAGGGCTTTCATCGCCGAGCATATCCGTATTTCTTCCCGCGACCCTTTAAAAGCAAACCGGAATAAATATATCGCGTCTTTTCTCCCCAGCCCTATAAATACCGTACCGACCGGTTTTTCTTTTGTCCCGCCGGAGGGACCTGCAATGCCCGTTATCGACACAATATAATCCGCAGGGACGGTATTTCTCAGTCCGCGGATCATGGCCTCCGCGCATTCGAAGCTGACGGCTCCATACATTGTTAAAATTTTTCCGCCGACACCGATAAGTCCGGTTTTAACGCTGTTATCATAAGATACGACCGATCCTAAAACGGCTCCCGAAGAACCCGGAACTTCAGTCAGCATTTTTGTAAAAAGGCCGCCGGTGCATGATTCCGCAGCTGAAATTGTCCTTCCGCCGGCGATAAGCCCTTCGATGACTTTATCCTGCAAGGCGGCGGAAGCTTCGTAAGAATACGTTTTTTTCCTGACTTCATCGATCCCTGCTATAAATGATTCGGCTTTTTGAAGCGCTTCCGGATACCCCGAGGCTTCGATATGAAGGCGCAGAACGACTTCTCCCGGGCACTCGGCGGTTTCAAAATCTATTTTATTTCCCGCTGCTTTCCTTATATGATCTTCCACCGCCTGCCGGGCGATGCCTGTCATTTTGACGATAACGCTCTTCGTCCCCCCGCCGGGAGTGCATTCATTAATATATTTCACCAGTTCCCTGAGTGCAGGCAGAATTTCACTGCCGTTGCCGGGGATGACCGCGAACGTTATACCTCCCTCTATAATGAACGGCGGTTTATCCATCTTTGCGTCTTCTATTATTACAGCATTTCCGGGAGACTTCTTCTTTTTTGCGAACCTTTCTGCAGTTTCCGTCAAAAAGTCCGGAACCGGACCCTGCCCGCTTGTTATTATTATAAGATCATCCGAACCAAGGTATTCAAGCGCCCTCGAAATATCGTTAAGACAATCACCGGCCGATATTTTTTCCGCTACTGAGAAACCCGCCCCGGCCAGCGCTGTTCCGATTATTTCTACGTTTTTTTCCGCCGGTGAGCAGCCCGGTATTTCCGGGCCGATGACGAGAAGTCCTATTTTCATATAACTCCGCCCGAATCAGCCGGCAGTCGACGGTCAGCTGCGGGGTAATGTCGACTCACGACTCACGACTGTTGACTAAAGTATATTTCCTAACAGGCAAAAAGTAAAATTTGCAAATTTATATAGCCGCCTTTAAAATTTATTTATCGTCCTTTTAAGGGCATCGGGAGGAACATCAATGTCTAAAACGCGTCTTGTAAAGGAATTTTTTCAATATATCAGGGAAAATAAAAAACTCTGGCTCATACCTATAATAATTATCCTTATACTTGTGGGAGCCGCGGTTTTGATTTCCCAGTCGCAGGCGATAGCGCCTTTCATCTATTCATTGTTTTAATAGAGTATGAAAGATGAGTTTATCCTGGGCATCTCCGCGTTTTACCATGACTCGGCCGCATGCCTCCTGCATAACGGAAGAATAATTGCGGCGGCCCAGGAAGAGAGGTTCTCCCGGAAAAAGGGCGATTCCTCTTTCCCTTCAGATGCGGCAGCTTACTGCCTGAAGGAAGCTGGAATCGATTCGGATAGCATCGATCATGTAGTTTTTTACGATAAACCTGTACTGAAATTCGATAGGATCCTCGCAGGTTATATACACCGTGCCCCGAAAGGCCTTCCTTCTTTCCTGCAGTCCGTACCCCTCTGGCTTTCAAGCAAGCTGTGGACGGAGGATACGATAAAAAAAGAGCTGCATTACAATAAGGAAATCCTTTTTACCGAGCATCACCAGTCGCATGCCGCCAGCGCATTTTTTCCTTCCCCGTTCAGGAAGGCCGCCATTCTTACCCTTGACGGAGCAGGCGAGTGGAAGACGACAGCAATAGGAACAGGCGAAGGCAATAAAATAAAACTTCTTAAAAAGATCGAATTCCCGCATTCGATCGGACTTCTTTATTCGGCATTTACTTATTATTGCGGGTTCAGGGTAAATTCAGGCGAATACAAACTAATGGGCCTTGCGCCCTACGGGAAACCCGTTTACCTGGATATCATAAAAAAAGAGATGATAAAGCTGAACCCGGACGGGTCGTTTATTCTTAACGAGAAATATTTCAATTATATCTCCGGCTTAAGGATGATAAGCGGGAAATTTGAAAAGCTTTTCGGCATGCCTGCGCTTAAGCCCGATGATAAGCCGGGCCGCTTTTACATGGATATTGCCGCATCAATTCAGGAGCTTACAAACGAAATCCTTTTAAAGATTGCCTTCTATATTAAAAAATTAACGGGAATGGACAAGCTCTGCATCGCCGGAGGCGTCGGCCTGAACTGCGTCGCAAATTCACGTATAAAGGAAGAAGGCCCTTTCAGCGATATCTGGGTCCAGCCTGCTGCCGGAGACGCAGGCGGAGCGCTGGGCGCGGCGTTATATACCCATTACAGTTATCTTGGGAACGAAAGACTGACTGATGAAAAAAACGATATTCAGGAAGGTTCGTTCCTTGGCCCTTCATATTCGAATGAGGATATAAGGCAAACTCTCGACAGATACGGAGCGGTTTACCATGAGGTCCCGGAAAGCGAGCTGTTGAAAATAACAGCCCGTGAAATCAATGGACAGAAGGTTGTAGGCTGGTTCCAGGGCCGTATGGAATTCGGGCCGAGGGCGCTCGGGAACAGGTCCATTCTTGGAGACGCCCGTTCGGCGGAAATGCAGTCTGTAATGAACCTGAAGATCAAATTCCGCGAATCTTTCAGGCCTTTCGCGCCTTCCATTCTGGAGGAAAGAACTGAAGATTTCTTTATATGGGACCGCCCTTCGCCGTACATGCTCTTTACTGCCCGGCTGAAAAAGGAAAAGCTTGTCGATGCCGACGCAGGCGGCAGGGAAGGCCTTGAACTCCTGAAACTCAAAAGGTCGGAAGTCCCTGCCGTAACGCACCTCGACAATACCGCAAGGCTTCAAACGGTATCGCATGAAAACAACCGCCTCTATTACGATCTATTGAAAGAATTTGAAAAATTAAGCGGAACTCCTCTTGTTATAAACACTTCGTTCAATGTAAGGGGAGAACCGATCGTCTGCAGCGTTTCCGATGCTTACAGGTGTTTTATGGGAACGAATATAGATATCCTGGCCATCGGAAATTTTATCGTTTATAAAGACGAACAGCCTGAATACAAGGAGCTCTTACAATGGAAAAAAACGCTCTTAAAGGATTGAGACCGGCGAAGAGATCGGCGTATAAAAAATTCTCTTACTCTTTTTCGGCCGGGATGGCTATTTTATGCGCCCTTTCGCTGTACAGGGGATTCCCCGTCTGGATAACGTATGCCTCCGCACTTCTATGTTCCTACCATCTGATATGTGCAGCCTTCATTCCTGAAGGAGCGGCTCTATCATACGGCATAATTACGGCTGCAGGCAGATTTACAGGCTCCGTAATTTCCGCTGTCCTTTTTACGATCGTGTATTATTTGCTCTTCAGCCCC
Organism: uncultured Spirochaetota bacterium; assembly: GCA_963796325.1. GTDB lineage: Bacteria > Spirochaetota > Brevinematia > Brevinematales > JAOACQ01 > CAVYGN01. The sequence continues at coordinate 343,254 of CAWCLF010000003.1, read as the reverse complement.
ATAGCTTTAATCCTGAGAATGACGGGTCATGACAAGATAAAAAGCAACTCTGTAGCGCCTGAATGGGCCGATGTCGACGAAAGGGAAAACAACCCCGAAAGGATAAGGCATTTATATTGAAAGGCCCTGATAAATAAAAAACCCGGCACGAAGTCATGCCGGGTTTTTTAAATTTTATGGAAATAATTCTACCCCCAGACAATTTACGCTATTCGAGCACAGGTCTCAGGCTGACGTTGCGGAAATACAGATTAGCTTTTGAAAGCCCGCATTCGAATTCAACTCTTGCGGCATCGTCCTTCCCGATGGACTTGAAAACAAAGGAATAAGTCTTCCAATCGGTCGTGATGTCGAAGTTTTTCATACCGGAATAGGCAAGCCAGTCTCCGCCTTCCTTCCCGACCTTGAAATAAAGTTTGCGTTCTGCATCGGCTTTGCAGTCGAAAGACATCTGGTAAGGTTTGCCGAACTTGACATCGGCAGGGATGTAAATAAGCTGTACCTGCCAGTTGTCGGTTCCTGCTCCTTCCATAACAATCTTGCAGACTCCGCCTGAAAGCTCAAAATGACCCTTGCCGGGCACTGTCTGCAAAAGAGCCCATTTCCCGTAAAGCTCGTCTTTTACCGCCTGGGAATAGCTGTTGAATACAGGATAGTTGGTAATGCACCCGTCAGGGAAGTTGCCGGCTTTGACCTCTTCATCGCCGAGCTTTACGTTTTCCTTCGCTCCTCCGCCGCATGACACCAGAGCTGCCATGAAGGCAACGCAAAGGATAACGCTTCCGAACTTCAAGATCTTCTCCATTTTTTCCTCCTATTAGAGATTATTATTATAAATTAATACTGATATTATAGTACAATCATTTTTTTTTGTAAATAGACTCGGGTAAATTATCTGCGATTTTTTGGATCGATAGGGTGCCGCACTTCATCACCCGCTCCCGGTTCCGGCCGTTCGGCTACATTCTTCATATTTGACAGTTCGGCTGTATAAGCATATAATAAAAACCGTATTCATTACCCGCACTGCTTTACCGGTTATTATAAAACTTTTTATTTAGAGGCGACATTGAAGAAGCTGGCATTTTTTTCCGTTTATTTGCTCTTGATCGCTGCGGTCTTGATCCTTTTTGAATTAGCGCTCCGCATTGTTCATTACGGCTATGACACCAGTCCGTTTATAAAACCGAAGTTCATGAATGAAGTTTATGTAGACAATTATAATTTCCTCAACAAGTATTATTCCGGCTACAAAGATTACGGGACCCTGCGCAGGAAGAATATATTCGATTCGAAGAAGGCCTCGTATATAAAAAGGGGGTTTATCATCGGCGAGTCCACGCCCCAGGGTTATCCGTTCGAATCGAATAACGGCTTCGGTAAAATCGCGGAAACAGCCCTGAACATATCGAGCGGAAGCGGCAGCTTCGAAATTATAAATCTCAGTTACACCGCAATGTCGAGCTATTATGTTTACGATGCCGCCGTCAAAGCGCTTTCATACGAGCCGGATTTTATAATTATCTATTCCGGCCATAACGAATACTACGGAACGGTGAGCGCGTCGACAGGGGGCGGCCGTTTTATAAAAAAACTTTTCATCGGATTAAGGGAGTTGAAAATATTCCAGCTTATATTTTCCCTGCTGCCGTCCGGAAGCATAAGCGATAAGAACACGCTCATGGCTTCCCTGTCAAAAAAAATGAGATTCGCAAAAAATGATCCCCTGGACGGCGCTGTGGCTCTGAATTATATAAGGAACCTCGACGATGTCGTCAGGCTTTACCGGGCGAAAAAAATCCCTGTGATCGTAATGGAACCTGTTTGCAATCTTTTCGATATGCCGCCTTTTTCAGGCGAGGGCGACGAGGCATATTCCGATTTTATCGTCAGGTATTACAAAACATTCATATCAGGGGATAAGAAAAGGATGGCTGAAATATACTCCGAAAGGCAGGGTCATCCTGAATTTGACGGCAATGCGAATATCGCTTACCTGGATTGTCGTTACAGGGACGTTCTTGGAACAAATTCCATACTCGGGGGATTGATTAACGCAAGGGACCTCGATACTGTGCCTTTCAGGGCGAGGTCGGCTCTTACCGGCGCCCTCGGGGATTACTGCGCTAAGAGCTTAAAAAAATACCCGAACTTATACTATATACCGTTATTCGAAGAACTTACGAACAGGTACGGGGAAAAGATCCTCGGCAATTCGATCTTTGCCGACCATGTCCATTTCAATATGAAAGGGCAATTGGCGGTCGGCAGCATACTTTCCGCCAAAATTGCGGAAATATTCAGCCTGGACCGGGAAAAAAGGGACCGTCTGGGTAATTTGTATAAAAAAGGGTCCGTCCTGCTTACTGACATGTATTACACGCCGTTATGCGAACTGCTGGCGGCCGGAAGGGTCGAAAGCCTGCTGGGCGATCAGCCTTATGCCGGAATGCTTGTCCCGTACCATCCGGATCTATCGGAACTTTCCAATAATGAAATATTAAAGGACAGTTCCTTTTTCAAACCACTGGTCGCGGATTCCCTTTCAGGTTCTTTGAACAGCGATCCGCTGCGCCTGGAAACAGCGGTATTGTCCTTTTACAGGGATAAAAAAGACGCTGTTAAACTTTACAAGTACCTGATGTCTTATTTTTCATTATATCCGGGTTCATACTGGCCCTATCTTTACCTTGCGCGATTTTATAATGCCGCCGGCGGCGGGAACAAAGCTGCAGGCAGATTTTACGAAATGGCTTACCTTCTATCGGATAAGGATGAAGGAATATACGCCGAGTTTGCTTCGGCTTTTCCCTATGAAGCCGGAATCTTGAAAAACGGGAATAAATAATATGACTTTTATAATAATAATATTAACGGAGGATAGTCGTGAATAATATCCATTTAAAGGCCCTGGCGGCCCTTTTCATATCCGTTTTCACTCTTTCGGCGGCGTGGGCGGGCAATTTCAAGAATTACGCCGTAGGTCTGGATACGACATATACCCTGGGAGCCCTTTTTTACGGCGGAGTAGGAGGAGGCGTGGAGGGGGAAGCCTGTATTTTCGGCAATTGGTCCGTTGCTTTAAATTGCGGCTACATGAACATGAACCCGGGAGGAACGAACAACCAGATGTTCTATGCATACGCAGGTTTTCGCTATTACCTGACGTTCGATGCTCTTGGGGGCCCGTTTGCCGGAGTCGGCGGCGGCATCAGGGATGTAGCCTATAATTATGAAGCTCCTTACGTCCAGGGGCTTATTCCTATTGAAATCGGCTGGAAATTCATCGAGCTGAACACCGGCATATTCATCGAGCCGGTCTTCAAACTCGTTCTAATACCCGCCTACAGTCCCTATGTCGGACTTTTCGCCGATTATGCGTATTTCATAGGTTTCAACGCAGGAATTTCCTTTTGATAATATGCTTGGAGAGCCGCAAAATTATTTTTCAAACAAAGAAATTTCTCTTGACATTTGCAAAATTCTTTGGTATAGTAATATAAAAATTTTTATAGGAGGATTTTCTGATGAAGAGGATTTTAGTAGTTCTCTTATTCGTAGCAGCAGCTTCAGTCGCTTTCTCAGTCAGCGGCCAGGTTTACACCAGGATCATGGGCGGTCAGTCTTGGGAAAACGCCCCATTCCAGCCCCGCTTTTACGACAGTGAACTCTGGGCCAACGGCATCACCCCGATCTCAGATTTGAGGGTAGGCCGTCAGGGAACAGGCGTAAGCATCAACTTTGATTCTTTCACGCTGGATTACAAGCTTCGCCGTTCTATCAATCCTGCTGACGATCCCTTAGGTTGGGAAGGCGGCCAGTATGGTCTTGAGGATCTCGGCAAAAACTGCGGTTTAAACCTTGCAGCTACTTCTCCCGGATATCTCAAGTTCAGCGGATTTAAACTTGGTCCGGTTGACTTCTCTATCGGCCTATCATGGTGGACAGCCGAACAGACTTCAACAGCTACAGCAAGCGCTTCCGATGCTAATTGGACAAACCAGTCAGGCGGAGTTTCATCCGGAACAATGACTGCTTCCGAAGCGTTCAACCTCGTTGCTTTCGATTTAACCTACAATTTCCAGGCTGGAGACGTTCGTTTCCATGCTGATCCCTGGAACCAGGTTAACATCGCTTATGCAACCGGCTCTGATAGCAAAAATGTATCCGGAACAGTTCTCAACCAGAGCGCCGTAACTGCTCTGCAGAACACCGGTTCGGACAGCTATTTCGGACTGGTTTTACCTCTTAACATCGACTGGTCTGCAGGTCCTTTCAGCCTTTCAGTTGAATGTAAATTCATGGTAACAAGCCAGGGCGAAACTCTTGGGACACAGTCTTTAACCGCAACCAATACTATGACAAGCGGATCTCTTGTGTACCAGGAAGGCGCAGTATTGAAACTCGGTTATACCGTCAACGAACTCTTCGGAGTATTCGGAGATATCGGTATTATCGATCTTGCTAACATAAGCGCCACTGTTAACAGCGACACAAATATGTCCGATTCGACATCAGTAACATCGGGTTACCTCGTTCCGATTTTCTTCGGCATTTCTCTGTCACCCGCTCCTGTATTTACCTGCAACATCGGCATGGGCTTCATGGTGCCGGTAGGTCTGCAGACAGTTAATACTACAACACCTAATGTTTCAGGCGGAAAGACATCTACAACAACAACAACTTACAGCACAATTGCACAGACGGAATTCGACTGGTATGAAATGCATGGCTACTACAAGCCGTTCATCAACCTCGGTGCAGACACCAAGTTCGCAGGAGACTGGAGTGCGGGCGTAAGATTCATCGTTTACTTGAACTCTTCTGCCGGCACAGGCGACAATGGCCCTTACATCACATTAGCTTTGAACTCCGGATTCAATGCAAATCCCAACAATAACAGCTCAACCGAATATACTTCAGCAGCTGTCAGCGGTAATGCAACAATGACAGCTCAGACCGTCAACTGGCTGAACTTCAACAACATTCCTGATTGGGATCCATACGGCGGTTCATCAGCATACCTGGGCTACTCGAAAGACAACTTCTCAACGAAGTTATGGACCGGCATTGGCCAGACAACATATGCTAATACTGGTACAACAGGTCTTCTCGGAATGTTTGCTGCTATCGACGTAGGCATCAAGTTCTAACTTTATTTGTACTCTATATAACGGCGGAGATTTTCTCCGCCGTTTTTTTTTTGCAAAACCCCTCGTTTCATTATGAATAATTGATTTAATGACACGTCTCTGCTAAAATATAATTATGATTTCTATATTAAGGAGATGATTATGCATAGAAACATTCTTTTAAGGACTTCGGTTGTCCTCATCTTATCCGGTATTTTACTGTACGGATGCACGAGCGGCGCATTAATGATGGGAAAAATAGTAAAACCCGAGGAATCCAAACACTACGAACCCAGAGGAGTCCTTGTGGCGCTGGCTATCGACCGCGAACAATATGTCCTTGCAACTACAATGATGGTTATGATGAAAGGCACGGCCAGCTTTACGATATTCACGCCTGACGATAGAAATTATATAATACTTGACGTACCCTATGAATGCAAGGGTATCGCCAGAACCGGCGTTATAATCGACCCTCAGCTCCCTATGGACTGGTTTTATAATACATGCGATTTCAAGCTCGAAACCAATAAAATCAATTATATAGGCAGATTCATACTTATTAAGGATATTTCCGATCTGACGTGGGATAAAATGATCGTAACGAATGCGCTTGCAAGCGATAAAAACTGGTTCTTAGAGTATTACCCGGCGTTTTCAAACATTGAATTCGTGAGCGTTCCCGTAACCAACGGATTATTCAGGACTGAATGATATAATTGAGGAGTAAACGATCATGGACGGCTGCTTAAAACAATTAATTTACGCCCCGGTTCTTGTAATTTTACTGGCTGCCTGTTCTTTAGCGAATAAAAACGATATCGATCCCTCGGCAATAACTAAAGAGAAATCCTCAGCGGGATATGTTTACGGATCATATATATATGAACAGAGAACGCCCGTTTTGCTTGGAAGGGATATGGGATACCTGTCAATACTCGTCAATCCCGTCGGCGGATCCGATCAGAAGCCTTTCTATATAAAGTTTGAGGACAGGGGTTTCTTCCTTTATTCACTTAAACCGGGCATTTACGAGATAAGCGGCCTATACGCGCAAATATTGGACAGTACGATGTCTATTAAACATTTTACCAACTGCACTTTCACGGTAAAAGACGGTGAAATATCGTACCTGGGAAAATTCTCGCTTTATTTTGTATGCAATCCTTCCTTTCAGGTAATCGTATCCGCCGGGCCGAGCCGGAGCAAGTCTGACAAAGACAGGTCGTTCCTTTCTCAAAAAAACGCTTCTGTTAACGACCTGCCTTTTACGGCGTATACGGTCGATGTATCTGTCCCCAAGCAGGTTTACTATACTGTAGAGCCGGGATCCGGCGGCGGCATGTGATTTGACCGGGAAAAATATGAAAAACATTAAAGGCATATTCTTTACAGCATCGTTTACTCTTATAATCATAGCTGTTTTTTTACTGATAGAAGCAGCCCTGCGGATAACAGGTGCCGGAACCGACACAAACCCGTTCCTCCGCCATCCCTTCATGAAGGATTTTTACTTCGATAATAGAGATTTCAGGATCAAATATTACAACCGGTTTGTCGATCTGTCAAAACAGCCTGTTAAAAATATGTTTTACCGGATTAAAAGACCCGGGGTCCTGCGGGGTTTTGTAATAGGCGGTTCGACAGCCGAAGGCTTTCCTTTTTATTCGAACCATTCCTTTTCGAAGATACTTGAAACCGCCCTCAGGGAACAGGGAATATACAGGGGCGTCGAGGTCGAAAACCTCGGATTTTCCGCAATGTCGAGCTATTACGACAGCGATGCCGCAATGAAAATATTCGGGTACCAGCCCGATTTCATCATCATTTACTCGGGACATAATGAATACTACGGAACAGTAAGCGCAACGACGGGCGGAACCTATTTTACCAAAAAAATCTACCTCGCATTGAAGGAGCTGAGGATATTCCAGCTTATTTTTAACTTTTACAGCGGGCTGACGCGCCCCGGAAAGCCTCTTAATTCAACAATGATGGCCGAACAGTTCAATAACATGACTCTCGAAAAGAACGACGCGTTCGACGGCCGGGTTACCGGCAATTTCATCCGCAACCTGGATTCGGTTGTCCGGGAATGCACCCGCAGAAAGATACATATCATCGTCGTCGAACCGGCCTGCAATCTCGTGGATATGCCGCCTTTAGGCAGCAAATTCCCGGCAAAAGGCGGGGGGGAACTTTCAAATTTTATCCGCGATTACTATAACTCTGTTATCACCGGCGAAAAGGACAAAGCGCTGCGGCTTTACAATGAGCGGATTAACAGTCCTCAATATAATACCAGCGCCGAAATATTATATATCGATGCGCTTTTCAGGGACATTTATCTTCATGACATGTCCCTTTCAAATTATTCTACGGCAAGGGATTACGATACAATCCCATTCCGTGCGAGAAGCAGTCTTTACAGCGCCCTTTCAAATTATTCCATGGTTTCCGAACATGGAAATCAATATTATCATTACGTCCCTCTCCAGGAAATCCTTGTGTCAAAGTACGGGCACCACATCATGGGAAATGCCATTTTCCTGGACCATGTCCATTACAACTGGAACGGCAATGTCATGATAGCAGGGATACTTGCAAACGAACTTGCGGATATATACCATTACAGTGAAAAAGTACGCAAAACTCTAGCCTCATTCTTTAAAAATCCGGACAATGTCAGGAACAGTATGTATTTTACACCTCTCAATGAACTCCTGGGTTATTACTCTATAAACGAACTGGCAGGCCAGCCTCCGTTTAAAACAATGATGATACCTTTTATACCCGTGCCGCCTTTCGGCAATCCCCTTTTGAACGATCCATCTTTAATAAAAATGAAGGAAGAAGATGCTTTCAATAAAATCATAAATGACAGCATAGAACGTAAAGACTTTACAAATGCGTATTTTTACATCAGTTCCATAATGCAGGTATACCAGGCGGAATACAGGAACCATCTGGCCCTCGCAAGGTTCCAGGAAATGACAGGAAGCTCCGATGCCGTTTATAACTATATAACGGCATATATTCTCTCGGGAAACAGCAGGGAAGTTTATGCAGATATGGAAGAATATCTTGACAAGGCCGGACGGCCCGATATGCTTCAAATTGTAAAAGAAAAATACGGCAGCCCCAGGTAAAATTAATTCAAACTCACTTGCCGTATATTTTTTCTTCCAGGGCTTTTTTCATTACCTCCAAAGAGGCTTTCTGCCCTGTCCATAACTCAAATTGAAGCGCTCCCTGGTAAAGTAGCATGTCGGCGCCGTAAACGACCCTGCAGCCCCTTCTCTTAGCAGACCTGATAAGCGCCGTTTCATGAGGATGATAAACAATATCCATCAGAACGCAGCTTTCCGTGATTTCCGGCTCAGGAATCACCGATGATTCCGCATCGGGCTCCATTCCGACCGGAGTTGCATTTATAATTATATCGAGCGAATCCCTGACGCTTTTCCAATCCTTAATTTCAAGAGGTTCTATCGGGGACGCTGCGCCGATCGAATCATGAATATTATTCCTGAGATCTTTTCCCTTTTTTTTATCGGAATCCAGGAGAAATACGGCTGCAGGTTCAGAATAATAAAAAAGGGAAAAAAGTATCGCCCTTCCTGCCCCTCCTGCTCCGAAGAGCGCTATTCTTTTACCTTTTATATCCGTACGGCTTGATATGGCCGAATAAAATCCCGCCGCATCGGTGTTATCCCCGGTCAGTATCCCGTCTTTAACAATAAGGGTGTTTACAGAACCTATCATCGACGCTATATCGGTAACCCTGTCGATCATCGGGATTATATCGACCTTATAGGGTATTGTAACGCTTGCACCCGCAATCCCGAGCGCTCTGATCCCTTTCACTGCTGCAGCCAGGTCCTGCACTTCGAATGCGGTATATACCGCGTTAATACCCTTATTTATAAAAGCGGCGTTATGCATCGCGGGTGAAAAGGACTGCCTGACCGGATTGCCGATGATACAAAATACCCTTGTCGATGAATCGATCATTTGCATTCCTCTTTTTCTATCTCTCTGATCTTGTCAAGCCTCTTTTGATGGCGTCCTTTTTCGAACGGCATCGAAAGCCAGATGTCAAGATAACGGGAAACATCCGTCATTGTCTGCCTTTTTCCTGCAAGTGATATTACATTGGCATTATTATGGCTTCTGGAATATTCTGCAGTGAATTCATCCAGGCAAAGGGCGGCCCTTACGCCTCTGATTTTATTTGCAACAATCGCAGCCCCTACCCCTGAAGCGCAGACAACAACTCCCTGCTCGCAAATACCGCCGGCTACGGCCCTGGCGGCAAGTTTTATAGTATCCGGATAATCCATCCGCTCAAGAGAATTTGTTCCGTAATCAATGACTTCATGCCCCTTCCCCGTCAAATAAGCCTTGACTTCTTCCTTCAAAAGAAAACCCGCATGATCTGCGGCCAATGCAATTTTCATTTTGCAGCCTCTCAATATGCTATTTATAATTGGAAATCTTATTTGGGCAGTTTAATAACCCGATACCCAATGGCGCCCTTGCCTGCCACGCTTCCGAATTGTCCTATGAAGCACACTTAAATTATAAAAAAAAAGGCTCTAATTGTAAAGTTATCAGCCGAAGAGAGGATTTACGGTCATGTTTACTTTCGAACCGTCAGCCAGTGAAGGATCGAATAAAGGGAAATGGAGGCAAACCGATGTGCCTTCATTTAACTTGCTTTTTATCTCTACTTCTCCGTTAAACAGATCGGTGATTTTTTTGACGAGCGACAAACCGATCCCGAGCCCGGGGGATTTAGCTTTTTCTATATCTCCAACCCTGAAAAACTTGTCAAATATCCTGTTCAAATATTTACCGTCGATGCCTATGCCATTATCGGTTATATCCAGATCGATCCCCCTGCCGCTTTTTAAAAGTTTTATATGTATATCAGGTTTTTCTATTTCTTTTGCATAAAAATAAGAATTTGTAAGCAGTTCAAGAAGCATCCTTTTAAACAGCTTATCGTTCCCATAAATCACGGCATTGTCGACCATATCAGATTTCACGACATAATCCCTGGCGTTATGGATTTTTTTAAATTCTATGATCGATTCCCTGACAAGGTCGGGAATATTTATAATTCCCAGGTCGATAATCTGCGGATTCAGCTCCAGTATCGATATTGTAATTACATTGTCGATAAGCCTGAGAAGTTCCAGGCTTTTGCCGTTTATCATTGATGCGTAATCCTTGTTAAGCCCGGAATCAAGATTTTCCATCAGCATTTCCGAATAAGCCAGTATGCAGGTTAACGGCGTTTTCAATTCATGGGTTAAAGATACTTCGATCTGCCTGTGAAGTTTGTTTTCAAGGGCCCTGTCATGTTTTTCCAGAAATCTGCTGATTATGACAGAAAAAGGACTTATCATTCCTGTTTCCTGAATAATGAATCCATATATTCGGCAAGTTCGTTCGGTGAGAAAGGCTTTGCAATAAAACCGTCCGCGCAGACCTCTTCGGCCTTTTTCCGAGCAAAATCAAGGTCTTTTGCTGTTAAAAAAATAACCTTTATTTTTTCAAGGTTTTTGTTTTCTTTAATTATCTTGCATAGCTCAAAACCTGTTATTTTCGGCATCATTATATCCATCAGTATAACTTCAGGATTGAAGTCTTTTATTAATTTCATCACCATCGAAGCATCGTTTGTCGTTTCAACTTCATAACCGCTTCTGGATAGTTTTGTTTTGACGATGTTCAATATTTCCTGGTAATCGTCGACAACAAGAATCCTGTGCATTTGACCTCCAAGCCCACCTGTAAAATTTTAATCCTTTAACTATTAATTGTCAAGAGGTATTTTACTTTAAAACAGTAATTTTATATGATCTTTATTATTCTTTGAATAAGCCGGAAGGCAAGAATAAAGGGAAGAACCGAAAAATTAATTTGACAAATTATTATCATGGCTGTATAATTTTTCCGATACAATAAAAAAGAGGTTTAAAGTGTTTTTCGGAAACAGATCCGGATTAATAATGCTTGCATCAAAGCGCGTACTTATTTATTACGGAGACGAAAAGGGTAGCCTGTTTTCGGAAAGGATTATTTTATACCCTTAAAAAAGGATTAAAATAAAAAACCCGCAGGTTACGGCCTGCGGGTTTTTTTTTGGAGGAAGCCATGGTTTATATCAGGACCGGATTGAACAGAAATGTGTTTTATACCGTTTTCAGCTACAGGATCATTTATCCTTACGGCAAGTCGCTTTCAAATAATTCTTTTTTCGTATTGATAAATTACGATAAAAAAATGCTGATTAACACAGGCGTTATAGAAAGTCAAAGCGATCTCGAATCGATTTTTAATGCGGCAGGCTGCAGTTACAGGGAACTGGACTATGTTGTCAATATGTCATCGAGACCCGAGCATATAGGTCTTAATTCAATTATTCAATATAACAATAAAAAGACGGTATTTTATTCTCCGGAATCCGAAATCCCTTTCATTGAAGATACTGTCCGCCAGCATGAGGAACGGTATGTATCCGGGTTTTACAGGCTGGTGTCGGGCAATACGGCCGGTGTACAGGCCTTGCCTGACGGACATTTCTTTGACCTGGGAGATGAAATAGTCACAACAGTTATAAAGGATGGTGAATTTTACCTGCAGCTTGACAAAAGCGGGATAATTATATCTAAGAGCGAGGTCGCTATCCCTGCAGGAAATAACGGGATAATGTCTGACATAGTAACGGGCTGATAAAAAACCTCTCTCTAACCTATTGAAAGGGGTGGAATATCGCTTTATTCCGCCCCTTCAAAAGGTCTTCGATAACTCCGTTTTACGGCAATGGAAAAAATTACAAAGATTACGCAAATTATTAACTTCCCCTTTAAAATTCCTCTAAAATCAATTATAATAAGCAAGAAAAAAATCGGAAGGTAGCTTTAATGCCTGAAAGACCGGATAACAGTAAATTCAGGGTTTTACTCCTGGGCGGCAAAGATGAACTCGAAAACGGATTTATCCCGTTGATCATGGATAAAATAGGGACCATTGATATGGCGAATAGTTTCGATGAAGCCCTGATAATGCTAAAAAAAGATAACTATGATTACATTATAATGGGCGCCGGTAAGGACGGCCGTCTTTTCATTGAATCGATATGCACCGACAGGAGTTTCGAGGAGGCCCTTCAGTACAGTGAAAAGGAATTGAAACGACATATCGAAATAATAGAGCAGGATCTAAAAAACGCCCAGCTGATTCAGAATGCCCTCCTGCCGAATCATATCCCCAGTTTCGAAAGGCTTAAAATCGATTACAGATATCTTCCTCTTGAGACTGTCGGCGGGGACTACTTTTCATTCACCCTGTTCCGGGAAGGGGGACTGGGAGTATTTCTCGGAGATATCATGGGACATGGAGTATCCGCGGCTCTTTTCCTGGCCCTTGTAAAGGCATTTACCGACAGGGCATGCCGCCATTACGGCCTGCGACCCGGAGAATTTATGACCCACCTTAATAACAGCCTCCTGAATAATATGACCACGCATTTTTTAACGGCAATTTACGGCAGGTTTCATTTTGACCCGAAAAGCGAAGGCATGAATTTTAATTTCACAAAAGGCGGGCATCCTTCGCCGATCCTCTTAAGGAAAAACACCAGGCAGATAGAGATACTGAACTCGACAGGGGGTATACTCGGCGTTTCAGAAAAAATGTCCTACGAGATAAATACAATTTACCTTCAGGAAGGCGACAGGCTGTTTTTATATACAGACGGAGCTTATGAGATCATCGATGCAAGCAACAACATGCTGGGCATACAGAATCTCTGCCGTATCATACGTGAAACAGGAGATATGCCGCTTGGAGATATGCTCTCGGACATTATGCATAGACTGCAGGAATACCGGGGAGAATCGCCTGTAATGGATGATATCGTAATGATAGGTTTTGAGGTCACTCACTGACCTTAAATATAATTCTTGTATTCAGCGTTATCCGGAAAATATCTGACCGCGGCGACCTTATTGCCCTTGTGGTTATATAAAAATCCGCCGTTCCAGTATTCAAGGGCGGCAAAAAGCGCATTCCCTCCGTCCATCTCATTTGAATCGGGTCCTGACCAGGCTACCAGTTCCGCGAAATGCTCGAAATCCTGTTTGACAAGGCAGATAGTCCTGTTAAGGGCAAATTTGTTCCAATCTTCCATGATATGGAATCCCTTGCCTTCGTCTTCCACGATAATCTTGGCCCTTTTGTTAAAATCAAACCATACCTTGATCTTCTTGTTGGGATCCATTTTATTTCCATGCTCGATCCCGTTTTTTACAATTTCGCTTATCTGCTGTTCGAGAAGATTTATTTCTTTGTAAAGTTCGGGAGCATACTGGATAATATAAGAAGTATATGCCCTTACCTTTGAAAAATCGCTGGGAAATTCCTTATAGTACATTCCATGAGTGTTGAAAAGGATATGATTATCGTCCACCCTCGATGTCTGTTTGATCTGTAATTCTTTATTATCTTCAACTTTGACAAGAAGCGTGTTCTCATTTTTCCAACCGGCCTCTTCGTACTTGTAAAGGTCCTGGACGGCCATAAAATTGCCTCCTGAATGCATTAATGTCAATAATGCCGTATAATCAGAATATATATCGACTATAAGACATAAAAACTTTCAAAAAAATTATACAAATAAAGCTGAATTTTGTCAAAATATGAAATTCTTGAAAGACAGTGTTTTCGAGGACAACGGCTGATAGGTTTTATTTGACGTATCTTGAAAAGAGTTCAAGTATCTGCCTGTCGTTGTTCTCGCGGGCTATTTCGACGGGAACCCTTCCTTCGTTATCCTTTATGCCGGGCGCTGCGCCGCCGGAGAGCAAAAGCCTCAGGGCTTCAATATTCCTGTTTTCTACTGCATGAAGAACCGCCGTTTTACCGTCTATGTCCCTTTTGTCAAGATCGGCATTTTTATTGATCATAAGCCTGACCATATTGTTGTTTCCGCTTATTACTGCTTCGATCAGAGGAGACCATCCGTCATTATTGGAGGTATTTATATCGGCGCCGTTGTCAATTAAAAGCTTTACTATTTCATTATTCTTTAACTCGGAAGCCCACATTAACGGACACCACCCGTCCTTGTCCCTTTTATTTATATCAGCCCCGCCTTTGACAAGCGTTTGAACGATATCGGGCGCCCCTTCACTGACAGCTCTTATAAGAGGCGTTTCACCTTCATCTTCTTCAGCTGCATTTACATCGGCTCCTTTCGATAATAAATCCTTGATATGAGCATCGTCCTTAAGGCTTATAAAGCGGAACAGATCGATATTTATTCTTTTCATTTTACAAATTTAACAAGAACCGGAGACAATCCTTCTTCCTTAAGACTGTAAATAAGGGAGTTTGCATCGGACAAAGAATTAAACCTCCCGATCCTGACCCTGTAATACCTTGTTTTTTTTATTTTAGTAAAAGCGAGGAACACATCATATCCTTTTTTCTTTAAACGGTCATATACCAGTCTCGCCCGTTTCATTGACAGGAAAGATCCTGCCTGAACAGTGTATTTATATGGTAAAGCGTTATTCATTTGAGAAGACCCGGACACCTCCGACGGCTGATAATTTGTTATAGTTATGAAATTCGTAATATAATTGGTCAATTCAACAGGCAAGGTTAGAGAATTGCTACCTGCGCCTGCAAGGTTCGAAATCGTTTCCGTTTCTTCATTCGTGTTTGTTTCCACTTCATTTGTCTCCGGCAGAGCCGTTATCATATTTGTCTCTTCTGCGGATACGCTTATATAAAATTCCTGGGCGCCCAGCGTATTTCCCATAGTTATATCTCTTGTACCCGAATCGACGCAGTAAATCCTGCCCGAATCATTTCCAAAGTAAAACCTTCCGTCATCGATCACAGCGCTCGATTTTACAGGAGAGTCTGTTTCAAGCTCCCATATCTTTTTTCCCGACTCACCATCCAGGCAGTAGAACTTTTTATCCAGGCTGCCGAAATAAACAAGTCCTCCGGCAGCGCAGGGAGAAGCTGTAACGCCTGCGCCGGTCTTGAAATCCCATATCTTTTTACCTGTAATGAAATTAAGGCAGTAAAGCCTGGTATCAAGACTCCCGAAATATAACCTGCCGTCGCCTATGCCCGGGCTCGATACAATTCCATTGCCGGCATTGAATTCCCATTTTTCCTTGCCGTCAAGATAATCAAGGGAGTAGAATTTGCCGTTCATCGCGCCGAAATAAACCATTCCTGCCGAGAATGCCGCGCTTGAACGTATATCCGATCCGGCAGAAAATTCCCAGATTTTTTCCCCGCTGTTTGCATCCAGGCAGTAAAATTTTCCGCCGTCACAACCGAAATAAACCCTGCTGGATATTACCAGGGGGCCTCCCTTTATGCTCCCTGCAGCTGTAAAATCCCAGATCCCGCTCCCGTTTTCTGAATCAATGCAGCGGAGCTTGCCGCTATTATCGCCGAAATAGGCTTTACCCCCGAATACCCTGGGACTGGATTCGATCTGGGCGGGCGTTTCGAACGACCAATTGGTTTTCCCTGTCAATTCGTCGAGGCAATAAAGAGCTTTACCCTGGCAGGCTCCTATATATATCCTGCCTTTTGCAAAAAACGGACTGGATATGAAGGTATTATCTTTATTGCCGATATTGAAGGTCCAGTATTTTTCTCCTGTCATCGAATCCAGGGAATAGAAATTATCTGACATGTTCCCGAAAAATAACCTGCCGTCAACTGCCGAAAGACTTCCGTTTAAGCCGTTACCTGAATTATACGACCAGCGAACTATTCCCATGTTTGTATCTTCATCCGAATAAATATATCCCATCGAGATAAATATCAATAAAGACAATAACTTAAGCACTTTTGCCATTTTTCATCCTCCGATATTAATAGATGCGCGCTGTTATATTAATCGGTATCAGCGTAATAATATTTACTCTATTCTGTTCTTTATTCCCGTTTAATAAAACCCTCTCCGGCCCTTTAAAAGACCGGTATTTCTATTGTCATAAGGGCGGTTCCCCTAAGGACCTAAGGGCTAAAAACTCACCCTTACGGGTACAAGGGCTTTTTAAAAAAGTACAGATTACAGAAGCCAATAATTCCGCCCTATGGTCACTACCTTGCCGAGCCAAATCCTGAGCCAAACCCTGAGCCAAACCCTGAGCCAAAGGCTCAGGACAGGTGCTCAGGACAGGTACTCAGGACGAAGGCAGGTTATTGGAAGTGACCATAATATATCCAAAATACCTTTCTTTCAAGAAAACCGTGTCCAAATTTTAAACTTTTAAGCGGGCTGAATAAAATTGAATAAAAAAAAGAACGGTTTTATAATAATTAATCTTTGATCAGCCCTGAATAAATATAGGAGGAAATAAATGAAAAGAATCACGACGGCGCTTGCAGCGGTTATCGTTTTTTCGTGTATCTTGTTTTTCTGTAATTGCGGTAAGAAAACATCCGCTCCTGCTCTTTACACGGTATCCACCAATTCAATCAAAATGATATTCAACGGAATACCTGCGGGAAGTTTTATTATGGGCGATAACCAGGGTATTTCCAACGAACAGCCGGCCCACAAGGTTAATATCACTAATTTTTTGATTTCAATTTACGATACTACTTATGCCAACTGGGTCCAGGTTTACCAATGGGCCATTGCAAACGGATATTCTTTTACAAATGATGGGGCAATGGGATATAATGCAAAGGGCGAC
Source organism: uncultured Spirochaetota bacterium (assembly GCA_963796325.1). Taxonomy (GTDB): domain Bacteria; phylum Spirochaetota; class Brevinematia; order Brevinematales; family JAOACQ01; genus CAVYGN01. The sequence continues at coordinate 326,372 of CAWCLF010000003.1, read as the reverse complement.
AAGAATAAAAACCCTGTTGTATTTGTCAGCTGGTACGATGCCGTGAAATGGTGCAACGCTCTTTCTGAAATGGAAAAGAAAACACCTGTGTACTATACCGATGCAAAATTCAAAAATGTTTATAAGTCAGGGGACATCGACATAGGTATTAAGAATGTAAATTGGGATGCAAACGGTTACCGAATCCCGACCGAAGCGGAATGGGAATACGCAGCCAGGGCTTCAAGCACAAACAAATATTTCTGGGGCAATGACGCGTCGGCAGCTCCCGGCTATGTCTGGTACAAGGAGGGCAGCCAGAATTCCACGCATGAAACGGGTACAAAAAATCCTAACGATTGGGGACTTTACGATATGACAGGAAATGTATGGGAATGGTGTTTCGATGCATACGATACTTATACCGATGCTGAGAAATCGAACCCGCTTGGCGCCGCTTCCGGAACCACAAGGGTTATCCGGGGAGGCGGATTCAGTTCGTCCGCTGATGAGTTCAGGCCTTCGGTCAGGGTACCCGAAGATCCTTCATATAACAACAAGGATGTAGGCTTCAGGATCGTTACCCGGTCCAAATAAATATTAATTAAACTAAAATAACGGTCCTCGCTCTCTAAGGGCGGGGGCCGTTTTTTTTACTATAATTTTTCCCTGAAATCCTTGCTCTTTTCAAGATAGTCTACAAGGTCCTTCCTTTTTTTATTCCGTATTATATGGATCAGGGTGTCGATTTCCCTTGAGAAATCAATCAGCGACCTCTCGATATTATCGGCATTCAAAATAGTTATATCGGCCCACATTTCAGGATTTCCCTGTGATATGCGCGTAGTATCCAATAACCCCCTGCCGTAAAGACCGAAAAACCTCACATCGGCCCATCCGTCTTTTTCAAGACACCTGACAATTGCTGCTGCAATAAGGTGCGGAGCATGACTTGTAGAAGCGACTATCTCATCATGAAAATCGGCCGATACCAGGACGATCTGGGCGCCGAGTACTTTCCAGAAATCCCTAACTTCAGATAAGATATCCTCGGTGCCTTCACCGATGACGCCTACTATCTTCTTATCGAAAAGATCGGCCCTGGCAAATTCAAGACCGGATTTCTCGCCTCCTACCATGGGATGCGTGCTGACAAAATGAAGGCCCCTGGTATTGATCCTGTTTATTTCATTAATTATAGGCCTTTTGACACTGCCGACATCCATGACTATCACATCATCGGAAAAGCTTTTCATATATTTTGAAAACACATCCGGAATTGTTTCAATAGGGGTCCCTATTATGAAATAATCCAGTTCTTCAAGGATTTCCGGACTTTCCTGGGCTATTTTATCTATTATTCCAAGCTTTTTTGCAGAATCCAGTTTCTCGGTGTCCCTGCCGAATCCTACTATCTTCGATCCGGGAATAAAACTTTTGATAGCCAGGGCTAGAGATCCCCCTATCAAACCCAATCCATATATACCGAACTTTTTCCTGTTCATTTCAACTCCATTTGTTATTTCAAGTTTTTGCCGACGCCGATAACAGGAGCAATCTTCTTGATCTCGCCCATCAATATTTCGAATTTCTCGGGTTTAAGCGATTGCGCTCCATCCGAAACGGCATTTTCCGGATCATGATGCACTTCGACCATCAAGCCGTCGGCTCCGGCCGTAATGGCCGCAAGCGCCATCGGCGTTACATACTGCCACTTTCCTGCCGCATGGCTCGGATCGACTATAACAGGAAGGTGAGTCCTTTCATTAACAACGGGAATTGCAATGAGGTCAAGAGTGTTTCTGGTGGCAGTTTCAAAAGTCCTGATGCCCCTCTCGCAGAGGATAACATCCCTGTTGCCTTCAGACATGATATATTCGGCTGACATTAGCCATTCTTCAACGGTTTGCGCCATCCCTCTTTTAAGAACCACCGGTTTTTTTACCCTGCCCACTTCTTTGAGCAATGTGAAATTCTGAGCGTTGCGCGTTCCTATCTGCAGGATATCGGAATACTCCGATATTAAATCGAGCATATTCGAATCCATTACTTCAGTGATTACCGGCATTCCGAATTCATCCCCCGCCTTTTTAAGAAGCTTGAGGCCTTCTTCACCCATTCCCTGGTAAGCATAAGGAGAAGTTCTCGGTTTGAAAGCCCCTCCCCTGAGGATATTGCATCCGGAATTTTTTACGGAAGCGGCTATTTTCATAATCTGGCTTTCACTCTCAATACTGCATGGACCGGCAATAATACCGAGGTTTCCTCCTCCTATTTTTACATCCCTGATTTCTATAATGGTGTCATCGGGATGAAAATCCCTGCTTGCAAGCTTATAAGGTTTCGAAACCTGGACAATGGTCTCGACGCTTGCCAGGCTCGCCAGCGGAGTATCGGCAAGTCTGCTTTTATCGCCGATAACTCCAATAATGCTCTGTGTCTCTCCCATGGAGATATTTGTCCTGAGCCCGGCCTTTTCGATCATACCTACGATATGATCTATTTCCTCTTTTGATGCCGATGGTTTAAGAACGATAATCATTAACGAAACCTCCCGGAAGCCCCCCGGAATGACGAGGGAAGGCCTAAATGTTATTATAAAAAAACCCGGGAAAAAAAACAATAAAAAGTCCGGTTTGTGTCAGGTTGAAAATCGATGTTATGAAGCCGCTGTTAAAAAATGGTTAAAAAGCCCCTAATTATGCTATAATATAGATTCCCAGGCAATACTTGATAATGAGAGGAAGAACTATGGCTTATATCAGGCTCAAGGGGACATACGATATAACCCCTGTCGAATCCGACTTTTACCGTTATATCGGGTCGACTATCGAAAATATCCTTGAAAATTACGGCTATAAATGTATCTTTTTCCCGGTCATTGAATATGCGGACCTTTTCACACGTGTGGCCGGCAATTCATCCGATATCGTCGTTAAAAAGGAAATGTATACATTCGAAGACAGGGGAGGACGGATAATAGCCTTGAGGCCTGAAGGTACAGCTTCAGCTGTCAGGCTTTATATAGAAAACGGGCTTTCAATGCAGGGATATTCGGCCAGGATGTATTACAGCGGGCCTATGTTCAGGGCTGAAAATCCGCAGGCCGGAAGATACAGACAATTTGTCCAGTACGGGGTTGAATATATCGGGGACGGAAGTCCCGAAACGGATATCGAGCTTATCAGGCTTAACTGCGAGTTTTTCGCCAGGCTGAAACTGAAGGACATGAAGATATATATCAATTCCATAGGCTGCAGGGAATGCAGGCCTTCTTATATCGAAGCTCTCAAGGATTATTTCAGAGATAAAGCGGACGGTTTATGCCGCGACTGCCTTGCAAGGTATGAAACCAACGTAATGAGAATACTCGATTGCAAGGAAGAGGGCTGTTCTAAAATTATTTCACATGCCCCGTCGGGCCTCGACTATCTCTGCGATGCCTGCAGGGATCACTTCGGAGAAGTAAAGAAAGGCCTCGAAACATCCGGGATATCTTACAAAATCGATGATAAGCTTGTGAGGGGCCTTGATTACTACAACAGGACGGTTTTTGAGATCAAATCGACTGTCCTGGGGGCCCAGAGCACTGTTTCGGCCGGCGGACGCTACGATTATCTTGTAAGGGAACTCGGAGGGATGGATACTCCGGCTGCGGGTTTCGCCCTGGGTCTGGAAAGGCTGGCGATGGTGCTGGAATCCACAGGATCTCCCAGGCAGGAATATTATAAACCGCCCCTCGTGTATGTCGCTTTCATCGGGGAGGAGAACAGGGCTATGGCGGGCACACTGCTGTCCGGTTTAAGGGACAGGGGCGTTACTGCAGTGACCGAGTACAGGTATGCTAATCTTAAAAAACACCTCAAATCGGCCGATTCCATGAAAGCTAAATTCGCGCTTCTGGCAGGCTCGGATGAAGCGGCCAGCGGAAAATTCACATTAAGGGACCTGTCCACCGGTGAGCAGTCCTCGGGAAGCATTGATGAAATTATTGAAAATATCCTCGAGATGGATAAAAACAATGAATAGCAGGATAGATACAATCGAAGTTGAAAAGCGGTACTTTGCAAAATTCGGCGAAAGGGTCCCTGTTTCTGTTGCAAGGGGAAAGGGCGTTTATGTCTGGGACGAAAACGGTGATAAATACCTGGACTTTATCGGGGGCTGGGGCACCGTATCAATAGGGCATGGCAGCCCTGTAATAACAAAAGCGCTTTACGATCAGTCGAAAAAGATCATTCAATGCCCCGACTCCTGGAAAAACTATAATCCTTCAAGGGCAAAACTGCTGGATATACTAAACAAAATACTTCCCGGCAATTTAAGGAGCATATTTTTTGCATCAAGCGGCTGTGAAGCGAACGATGCTGCAATTAAGCTTGCAAGGAAGGCTTCCGGCAGGACAAGGGTAATATCCACCGAAGGCAGTTTCCATGGACGGACCATAGGCACGATGTCGGCTACGGGGAATGAGGTTCTGCGGAGCAGGTTCAAACCTCTCGTAGGGGATTTTGCTTTCGTGCCTTTCAACGATATCGATGCTCTGGAAAAGGCATTCGATAATACTATCGCTGCAATGATAGTCGAACCCATCCAGGGGGAAGGCGGGGTCAATATACCGGATGAAGGCTATTTAAAAAGAGCGGCGGCTCTTTGCAGAAAACATGGAGCATTCTTTATAGCAGACGAGATACAGACCGGCTTTTTTAGGACAGGCAGGGCATTTGCCGTAAATTATGAAAACGTGGAACCTGATATAATCACCATGGCAAAGGGGATCGCCGGCGGTTTTCCGTTCGCGGCATTCGCAATGTCAGACCTTGTAATGAATAACCTGTCGGCGGGGGATCATGGAGGGACGTACTGCGGGAATCCGCTCGGATGCGCGGTTTCATATTCGGTTATAAAATACATGATTGATCATGATATCGGCAGTCATGTTAATAAAATTTCAAGAGCCGCGCTTGATATATTGAACGGATGGAAGGAAGAGCATTGGGGAAGCGTAATAACCGATATACGCGGCAAGGGCCTTCTTTTAGCTGTCGAACTCAGCGATAAAAATGCCGCTATTAAAGTAAAAAACCGCTGCTTCGATAATAAGCTGCTTCTCAACGTAACGCATGAAAAAGTGATCCGTATCTTCCCGGCTCTGACGATAAGCATGAAGGAGATATCAGCCGGCCTGGGCATTCTAAAAAAAGCGCTGAAAAGCCTTTAGGTTCATTTCGAATCGTAAACGGCGCCCTTGTCTCCTGAAGTCACCATCCTTGAATATCGCGCCAGGTATCCCGAAAGGATCTTCGGCGGATGCGGCGACCATTTGCTCCTTCTCTTTTCGAGCTCGGCTTCATCGACCTTAAGCTCCAGCTTTCTTTCCGGAATATCGATTTCAATCGTATCACCTTCTTCAATGAGACCTATCAGCCCTCCTGCAGCCGCTTCCGGCGACACATGACCGATCGATGCTCCCTTTGTAGCACCGCTGAAACGGCCATCCGTTATCAGGGCGACATCCTTGTCAAGCCCCATTCCTGCTATCGATGCCGTAGGCGAAAGCATTTCCCTCATACCGGGGCCGCCTTTCGGTCCTTCATACCGGATTACTATAACATCGCCCTTTTTTATTTTCTTACCGAGGATGGCGCTTGTCGCATCCTCTTCGCTGTTATATACGCGGGCGGGACCGGAATGACGCATCATTTCAGGGGCTACGGCGGCCTGCTTTACAACCGCTCCGTCGGGAGCAAGATTCCCCGTCAAAATTGCCAGCCCGCCGGTTTCATGCACCGGTTTGTCAACTGAATGGATCACATCGTAGTTCTTCACGCCGGCCTTGTATTCCTTGAGGGTGTCTCCGAGCTTTTTACCGGAAACCGTAACCGTATTCAGATTGATCATGTTCTTTTTTGCCAGCTCCGCAAGCACAGCCGGAACTCCTCCGGCATAGTAAAGATCGAGGATCCTGTACGGACCCGAAGGGACCATATTGGTCAGGTGCGGGATCTTCGTTGAAAATGATGTAAAGTCTTTCAGCTCCAGTTTAACATCGCCGTAATATGCAATTGCAGGCAGATGGAGCGTCGTGTTCGTCGATCCTCCGAGAGCCATATCGACGGCAATTGCGTTTTCGAATGCCTGGCGGGTCATTATGTCCCTTGGTTTTATATCCTTTTCAACCAGTTCGACTATCTTGAGCCCTGTTTTCTTTGCCAGCATCTCCCTCTCCGAAAAAACGGCAGGGATAGTGCCGTTGAAGAAAAGTCCGATGCCCAGCGCCTCGCTCAGGTTGGACATTGTATTGGCTGTAAACATCCCGGCACAGGAACCTACTCCCGGGCAGGCGTCGCATTCAAGCCTGTAAAGCTCATCGTCCGAAATTGCATTCATTGCCTTTTTGCCCACGCCGATAAAAACATCGTTCAGGTCAATCTGGTCGTCCCTGCCGACATTTCCAGGCAGCATAGGACCGCCGCTCAGGAAAATCGAAGGGACATTGAGCCTCATCGCCGCGATCATCATACCCGGTATTATCTTGTCGCAGGAAGCTATAAGAACAAGCCCGTCGAACTGGTAGGCCATAGCCATGGATTCGACCGAATCGGCGATAAGCTCGCGGGAAGGAAGTGAGTATTTCATACCGATATGGCCCATGGCTATGCCGTCGCAAATACCGATAGTATTGAATTCCATCGGCATGCCTCCGGCAGCATAAATGCCCTTTTTTACTGCATCGGCAAGCTTATTGAGATGTATATGCCCCGGTATGCATTCGTTAAATGAATTTGCAATACCGATGATAGGCCTTTTCGTCTCCCAATCGTCAAAGCCCATAGCCCTGAAAAGTGACCTGTTGGGCGACCTCTGGAAACCCTTCTTTGCAAGATCGCTGCGCATAATAACCTCCTTAAAAGGAGTATTATTATAATACAATTTTGAGAGACTTTCTAATTTTAAGGTAATGAGTTGTGTCAGTCGGTAGTCGAGAGCCGGAAGTCAGCAGTGAGGAGCATCCGGTCAAGTCAGTACTCGTTACTTTTGACTGTTGACTGCTGACTGCTGACTGATTCATGGGATCAGCACGATCTTCCCAAGGGCTCCCGGTGCCATTACTTCCCTGTGGGAACGGGCAGCATCCGATAGCGGCAGTTCCATCCTTATAATAGGCCTCATGGTCCTGCCGGCAAGTCCTTCTTCAATCCCTCTATGAATTTCTACAGCTTCTTCCCCGGTTATATTCCAGAGCATTATTCCGGAAACAGTGCCCCGCTTTGCCATCAGGTCCCGCGGGGTGACGGTTGCATCGCCCCTGCTCCCAATGACAACTACCCGGCCCCTCGTCCCGATGAGCTTAAGGTCATGGCCAAGGTTGACATTGGCCAGCATTTCCAGGATTATATCGACGCCCTTTCCCCCCGTCGCCTTTAATATATCATCCCTGTAGCCGTCCCTGTTATGGTCGAATGCATTTACTGCGCCTTCGCGCTTTACAAGTTCGAGGCCTTTTGCTGTGCCGGCGGTGCCCAGGACCGTTAACCCGAGCGCGCGGGCCATCTGCACTGCAGCTATCCCCACACCGCCGCTTGCCCCATGTACCAGCACAGTCTCGCCCTTTTTCGCCGATGCTGCATGATGAAGAGCATGATAGGCGGTGCCGTACGGTACATAAACGCCCGCGCCCTGCTGGAACGTGACGTTTTCCGGAAGCATGTGGACCTGGCTTTCAAGGGCAAGCGAATACTCGGCATAAGTCCCGGAAACGGAACGGCCCAGATAAACCCTGTCGCCCGGCCTGAAAGTTTTAACGCCTTTTCCAACGCTTTCAATAGTCCCGGCGCCGTCGGTCCCGGGCGTGAACGGCAGTTTCGGCTGGACCGCGTAATTGCCGGCCCTCGAGTAAGTGTCGGCAGGGTTTACTCCGGCCGCCTTAACCTTTACGAGCACCTGTCCCTCCGCAGGGACCGGCATATCTATTTCATCGAGTTTGAGAACTTCAGGGCCCCCGAATTCATGAATTACAATCGCCTTCATAACACCCTCCTTTATTAATATAATGGTTAATTATCCGCAAGGTCATTCGGGTTCGCAGCGGCCGCAGGTAAGTTCATAATTACGGGTTTTGCCGTCAGCCAGCTCGTAAGAATACCGCAGCCATCCCGACAGCTTTTTATCGATGTCGGAAGTTTTATTGATATTAACCTTATGCTCTATCCTGTTTTTAGAGATCGCCAGGTTTGCTGATATCCTGGGATCGTCGATGATAAAATCTGAAAAGAAACTTAAGCTCAAATGACCTTTTTTTATTCCGGCATAAAGGAAATTCACCCTGTTTTTAAAATACACGGCCTTTTTGACAGCCTTGATCGAGAAGACCCCTATTTCCAGCAGTTCTTCAAGTAAAGAACTAAAAACTTCCTGCAGTTCACCGTCTTTCGAAAAAAGCCCGTCGAACGAGAAGTAATGACAGCTGTGATACCGGTTTTCATCAGTGAAAACCTTGGAACATACAGGACATTCCCACATAGCGCGCCTCCTCCTTTTTCAATAAAGCTAACACATGATCGATTTCAAGTCAATAGGTATAAAAAAAAACAATGAGGATAACCGTCAATATTTTTTATTGTTATTGACAAAAATAATATCTTTAATTATACTGAATACACTTTATTATATGTTAATATTTATCGGCCTGATTTTAAGGAGTTTTTTATGAATAAAGACAATGCCTCGGCTCATATGTCGGGAAATTACGATACCGATGTCAGGAAAACGATCCCTTATTATGCAGAGATTCATAAGGAAACCCTGGAAACCGTCAGGGCTTACCGCCCGGAACCATCCATATGGCTCGATACCGGCTGCGGTACGGGAAGCCTTGTCATGGAAGCTTGTGATTTATTTCCAGGGACCGAATTTTATCTTTCCGATCCGTCTCAAGCGATGCTGGAAAAAGCTGCAGAGAAATTAAGGGGTGAAAGATACGGCAGGGTCCATATTTTAGGGGCGCATGGTTCGGAAGATCTTGAATGGAAATTACCGGAAAGGCCCGATGTCGTTACTGCAATTCAATCGCATCATTATCTTGACCGGGACGGCAGGAAAAAGGCCGTAAAAAACTGCTGCGGGATACTCGCAGTGTCGGGTATTTTCGTTACATTTGAGAACATCAGGCCGGAGTCACCGCTGGGCGTTGAACTCTCAATAAAGCGCTGGAAGGCTTTTCAGCTGGAAAAAGGGAAGTCTCAAAATGAAGCTGATAAGCACCTTGCCAGGTTCGATACCGAATTTTTTCCCGTCACCGTGAAGGAGCACCTTGATATCCTGACCGGGGCAGGTTTTAGTACAGTCGGAATCCTCTGGTATTCAGTCATGCAGGCAGGTTTTTATGCCGTCAAATAAAATAAAAAATATCGTTATTTACGGTACGGGCGGCGTCGGCGGCTATTTCGGAGGTAAGCTGGCTTATTATTGCCGGAATTATGAATTCGAAGAGGCAAAAGTTTACTTCATAGCCAGGGGGCCGCATCTTGAAGCTATACGGAGCGGAGGGCTTATCCTGGATTCATCCGAAGGCATCTTTACCTGCCGGCCGGAGGCTGCATCTGATAAACTGAAGGACTTCCCGAAGCCCGACCTGGTGCTCCTCTGCGTCAAAGTCTACGACCTGGACGCGGCTTCCCGCGATATTGCAGGATCGGCCGGTCCAGGCACGGTAATTCTGCCGTTATTGAACGGACCCGACATAACAGCCAGGATCCGGCAGGCGTATAGCGGCATAGTCCTCCCCGCCTGCGTATATATAGGAACGCATATCGAAAAACCAGGAACAGTCAGGCAGAGGGGAGGCGAGGCTAAAATCCTGTTCGGTCCTGACCCCATGCATGAAGATTACCGGGCCGCCGGTTTAATGGATATATTTGGAAAAGCCGGGATAAAGTATGAATGGCAGGCGGATCCCTTTCCGGCCATCTGGGAAAAATACCTCTTCATATCCGCTTACGGCCTTGTAACGGCGTATTCAAAAAAATCCATAGGAGAGGTTTTAAGAGACCCCGGACTTAAAATGATGGTACGAAGCATCATGAATGAGATCAAGGCGATATCGGATAAAAAGGGAATTACGCTCGACCCCGGAATAATAGAAAGGGTGCTCGATAAAGCCGTCTCTTTTCCTTATGAAACCAGGACTTCTTACCAGCGCGATGTTGAAAGGGGCGGGAAGAACGAGGGTGAATCGTTCGGCGGCGCCATTCTCAGGCTGGCCGCTCAATACGGGATCGAGGCCCCTGTTACTGAAAAAGTTTATTCCGGAATCAACTTATAAAAAGGAGATTTTTATGAAACTTCATCGGCTCAAGCTGTACGAATGGCTGATACTGGTTATCCTGTATGCGGCCGGTTTTGTTCTCTTAGAACTGGAGAGAAAATTTATTCCGGAAATGGCAAGGTATTTCACGGCATTCCTGATCATATTTGCGATCTTCCTGGTATTTTATTTAATAGTCGGGCCTGCCAGTCCCTTTGCCTTGAGCAGACTCCTTTCCATAGTCCTGGTGATTGCTGCGGTTTTAACGATTGTTATAGTCCATATGATCATCAGTTTTGATGTTTCATTGAAGCATCTGCCGTTAGTCGCCTACGTCGCTGTAATCCCTTACCTTGCGGGATGGCTGTACGGCATGTTCGGGAAAAAAAGATAGAAATTTGACTGGTCCCCAGGTATTGAATACAATTGAATGCAATAAAATCTCATCTGGCGCTGCCGGAGGACCTTTATGTTTTATCTTTCCCTTAACGGCGATTGGACGATACGAAGGGAATCTACAGGGGAATGCTTCCCCGGGAAGGTTCCCGGCACAGTCCTTGAAGCGCTGTACAGGGCAGGGAAAACCGGGGACCCGTTCTACCGCGACAATGAAGAAAATCTTGCTCCTCTTTTCGAAGATGAATTCACTTTTATAAGGGAATTCGTTCCTGACGAAAATTTATTGAAATCAGGACCTGTTTATTTAGAATGTCTCGGCCTGGATACCCTTGCCGAGATAGTTTTAAACGGCATTGCGATCGCCAGGACCCTGAATATGCACAGGACCTATGAAATCGATTGTTCCCGTTTTTTACGTGAAGGAAAAAATACCCTGGAAGTGCGTTTTAATTCCCCGGTTAAATTTATCGAAGAAAAAGATGCCGCCCGGCCCCTATGGGGCGCCAATGAAGCCATGAAAGGGTTCCCGCATATCCGCAAGGCCCATTTTATGTTCGGCTGGGACTGGGGGCCGAAACTTCCCGATTCAGGAATCTGGCGCCGCATAGGCCTGAAGGGCTTCTCCGGAGCGTCTTTCAGCAAAGTTAAAATAACAGAGCGCCTGGACGGCGGAACAGGCATAATCAATATAAAAGCGGATATAAACATATATGAAAATTCTCAGTATAAATACAGGTATATCATCTCGGGACCCGGCGGTTTCCACAGGGACGGCATCTTCCCGGTAAAATCCGACAGCATCTCCTTTGAAATATCGATATCCGGCGCAGAATCCTGGTGGCCTAACGGACTGGGAGGCCAGCCCCTCTATTCTCTTACGCTTGAACTCCTGGATAAAGAAGTCCTCGATTCCAGAATATTTACTGTCGGTTTCCGGAACTTCGCATTAAAGACGGAAAAGGATGATTTCGGAGAAAGCTTCGGATTCGAAATAAACGGGAAAAATATTTTCGCCATGGGCGCATGCCTTATTCCTCCGGACAGCCTTATCTGCAGGGATCACAGGGAAAAGCTCGAAAGGCTCGTAAACGACTGCAAACGTGCAAATTTCAACTGCCTGCGGGTTTGGGGAGGAGGCTATTATCCTGACGATTATTTTTACGAGCTTTGCGACAGGGCCGGCATCCTTGTATGGCAGGACTTCATGTTCGCCTGCGGAGTATACTCCCTCGACGACGGTTTCCTCGAAAATGTCAGGATGGAAGCCGTGGATAATCTCTTAAGGATATCGCACCACCCATGCCTTGCAGTCCTGTGCGGAAATAATGAGATGGAGCTTGCATGGAAGGAATGGGATTTCCCTAAGACAGGCAGATTGAGGAAAGATTATATAAAACTCTTCGAGAAAGTCCTGCCGGAAATCTGCAGGGAAAATGCGCCCGGAGTTTTTTACCGGCCGAGCTCGCCGTCTTCAGGCGGCCGTTTTGTAAACCCTAACGATGAAAGCAGGGGCGACGCTCATTACTGGGATGTCTGGCACAAGGGCAAACCCTTCAGCGAATACAGGCGCCATTATTTCAGATTCGTTTCCGAATTCGGCTTCCAGTCCATGCCCGCCCTCGAAACAGTGAACAGCTTTACGGAGCCTGCGGACAGGAACGTCTTTTCCTACATTATGGAAAAACACCAGAAGAATGCCGGTGCGAACGGTCTATTACTGAGGTATCTTTCGGATAACTTTCTCTACCCGAAGGACCTTGACGCCTTCATCTACGCTTCGCAGCTTCTCCAGGCGGAGGCGGTCAGGACCGGCGTCGAGCACTGGCGCTCCCATAAGGGAAGGTGCATGGGCGCTGTTTACTGGCAGCTCAACGACTGCTGGCCGGGTTTATCCTGGTCGAGTATAGATTACTACGGAAGATGGAAGGCCCTGCATTATTTTGCCAGGCGCTTTTTTTCACCGGTACTATTGTGCGCCGCCGCCGACGGATATAAAGTAACAGTTTACATCGCCAACGAAATGGTTGATGCTATTGTTAAAAGAGTAAAATGGAAACTTCGTGAAACCGGCGGCGATGTGCTGAAGAAGGGAACATTCAATGCGGAATGCCTGCCGATGTCGGCAAATTCATTCGGGGTTCTCGACTTCGGAGATGAATTAGCCGGGTCCTCTATTGAAAGGACCGCCTATTTCGAATGTTATCTTGAAAATGAGGAAGACTCATCATACCAATCGATACTCTTTGTAAAACCCGGGCATTTCAGTTTCCCCGACCCTGCCCTGAGGCCGGCGGTTATGGAAAGCGAAGGTTCATTCGGGATCCTGGTGGAGAGTTCCGCTATGGCCAAGTACGTCGAGATACGAATAAAAGGCATGGACGCCGTTTTCAGCGACAACTACTTCGACATGCCGCACGGCGGCGTAAAAGATGTTCTGCTTCAAAAGAAGGATCTTGCGGTTTCCCTCTCGATCAAGGAACTTCAGGAAAAAATAAGTCTGCGCAGCGTTTTCGATATTGCCTAGCCTGCTTTTTCTTTTATTTTACGTCTAAACTGTAAACGCCGTCCCAGCCTTCGTCAGGCGGGTTTTTCTTGAAAAAAGAACATCGTTTGTAAAATACGCCGCTCGGGCCGTCCTGGAATTCGTCCGAAAGGTTCTTGAAGACCGCCATGGCATCGTCCCACCTTGTATCGCGGTAGAGTTTCAGGCCCTTTTCGAATTGCGCTTTTAATGCCTCGTTTTTATCTGCGCCCGGGCCCTTTTCATGGAGAATCTCATAGATCCTTACCGGTTCCTTTTTACCCTTGACTGTCATAAAATCGATCTCGCGGCAGAGAAAATGACTGTGGATTTTTTTATAAACGCTCTCGTTAATAAGGCATCTGGAATTATAGGCTTTATTAGCCCCTTCGAGCCTGGCCGCCAGATTCACATTATCCCCGATGCAGGTAAAATCCATTCTTTCACTTGCCCCCATGCTTCCGAAGACGGCTTCGCCCGAATTGATGCCGATGCCTATATCTACGACAGGAAGATTTTCCGCTTGCCTCTTTTCCTTTTCTTCCTTCATAGCCCTGATAATCGCCAGGCATGCTTTGGCCGCGTGCATCTCCTTCTCTTCCCCGTCGAATACGGCCATTACCTCATCCCCGACAAATTTGTCGATATCGCCGCCGTTGTCAAGGATGATCTGTGTCTGCAGATCGAGGTAGTAATTCAGAATATTGACCACTTCGTCAGGAGATTTGCCTTCGCTCATGCTGGTAAAACCGCGGACATCGGTGAACAGGAATGTGAGGTCTTTTATCAACGACACTTTTTCACCCCTGTCGGAATGCTGGAGGGTTGAAGCGGAAACATACGGGATAATGCCCTTTATCACGGTAACCATACTGTTGACTTCGGAAGATAATGCCCTGATCTCATCTCTTGTCCTGATCTTGTTTTCATATTGAAGCGCCGAAGCCTGCACCCTTTCCGTACCTTTGATCATCGCAGTCAGGGTCGCCCCGATCCTTCTCACTCCGTACTGCAGGAGCAGTATCGGCAGAACGATGTTGCTTCCGATGAAATAGACCAGGATCACTGCCAGGTAAATAATCGCAAGAGAAAAAAGGAAGACGCTGACCTGTGTTTTGTAATAAGTTTTGTATATTTCGGATTCCTTATACTGCACAATGGAAAAACCGATCTTTTTGGTGCTGACCTTTATCGGCGCAATGATGCTGAAAGTCTGCGTGTTTATATTATAGCTGGGCGTCGGTTCTTCGATCGACTCGTATTGCTGGGGCAGCTCCATCCCGACAAGCGCGTCTTCCGTTGAAAGTTTAATAATGTAATTCCCGGTTTTCGGGTCCTCGTTATACCATGAGAGCGAATCGAAAGCCGGCGATGAACTCTTGTTTTTTATCGCTTCATTTTTGAGATAAGAATTGATAAAGAACTGTTTTTCCTTGCTTAAATTTTCCTTGATATAGGTGACGCTCTGTTCGGCAAGCATAGTGCCGGTCGCTATAACGGATTCTTCTAAGGTGTCCTTGAATCCGGCCAGCAGGATGAAGCTCAGGGATATAATAATAAGGATGATCGCGATAATAAAAGAAACGAAGAGTTTCGGCAGAATTCCCAGTCCGTTCATCAGCCTGGGAATCTCGCCCTTCTTTTTCTGTTCGGAGGATAGAGCAGTCAGTTCGATATACCTGCGGTAAGAAGCGGAGAGACCCCTGAATTTGTCAGTCGCGTTAATCGGCTGTAAAATGCTGAAAATTATCAGCAAGGGTATAAAAATTATAGTATAAATATCAAGAGTTTTGAAATAGCCGATATTTCCCGCATTGCTAAGAATATAAACGGCAATAAAGGCAAGGACAAGACCCGATAAAATAAAATTGATCAGGAATGAAATATAATTAAAAGGGTTGAACCAGGCCTGGGACTTATCCTTTAGAAAGATTGTAATAATTTTATAGACAAAGGCGGCAGGAATGAGATAAAGAAGGAACGATGCAAGATAAAAATAGGGACTTAAAAGCCCCGTCGCTGTTTTGAAAACTTCAGGATTAAATGTGAGTTTCATTAGTTCGATTTTAATAACGGGAACGTGATAATAAACAGGAACAAAAAGCCAGCCTAATATAGCCAGATACATGACTATATC
Source organism: uncultured Spirochaetota bacterium (assembly GCA_963796325.1). Taxonomy (GTDB): domain Bacteria; phylum Spirochaetota; class Brevinematia; order Brevinematales; family JAOACQ01; genus CAVYGN01. The sequence goes on along the minus strand of CAWCLF010000003.1, from coordinate 311,030 downwards.
TATTATCAGGAACAACAGTCCTTGCTGTTTTTCGGTCATATCTACCGTCCTTTAATAAGATTTAATGATCTTTTCCTTTGACCTGGCTTCCTGTAAATAATTATTGGCGTCTTTATAGCCCGGCGAAACCGCAAGGACGCCTTCGAACTGGGTGGCCGCATCGTCATAATTCTCATTGATAAAATTATTCACGGCGGTCTTATATAGCGTTTCGACCTGTGCAGCCATCCTTTTCTTCCTGACTTCAAGCTGCGCTTTTCTGGGTGCGTCCTTTATTCTTGCTTCGATATAATTGATTTTCTGCATCGCGGGCAAGAAATCCAGGCGGGTTATGAGTTCATCGATATTCTGAACCCATATCGGGAAGGACGCTGCAATATCAGCATTATTTTTTTTGTCCTGGATCTTCGCCTGGAGGCTGACAGCTTCGTCCGTTTTGTTGCTGCGTACTGCAACCTCGATTTTATCGGACGCAGCATCCAGGTTGCCGGCGTTAAACAACTGGATGGCCCAGTTAAAATTGATATCATATTGAAGTCTTTTTAACGCATCGTCATATTTATTGTCGATAACAGAATTGTAAAACGAGATTTTTATTTCAATTATTTCCGCTTCTTTATATTTTTTCTGACCTGCAAGGTTTCTTGCTTCGGTTAACATGGAATCGATACTGGATGAAATGATGCCGGCGGCTTCGGCTTTTTTCGAATTGAGAGCGGGATCCTGCCCCGTTGAGGCTGTCAGGCCCTTATTATAAAACCGTATAGCTGTAATGGCTCCCTTTTCCTGGACATCCTTTTTTTTGGAAATTTTTGCGGCTGCAAGGGCGGCATCGCCCGAGGACTGCATTTTCTTTGCAAATTTTTCACGGATGTCTTTTGAACTGTCCTTAAGGGTATTCAAATCCTTGTTGGCGGGATCGATTGACGCGGCCTTTTGAAGAAGCACACAGAGAGAGTAATCGTCATTATCGGTTCTCTGTTTCTTTTCCAGGTTGACTTTAGCGGCGCCCAGATATTTTCCGACCGTATCGCCGACAAACTTGTCAACCCTGGATATATAAGCGGCAGATTCGTTATTGCCCGGATCGAACTCCAGCGCCTGCTGAAAAATATTTTTTACATCCGGAGCTTTTTTGACATCGCCGGAATCCACCATTTCCTTGTACATCGATATGCCTTTTTTGTTCAATATGGCGGCTTTATCTTTATTTGTCATACTGGAAAGGACAATATCGCTCTTACTCGGACCGCAGCTGAAAAGTAACCCTAAAACAAAAAATGGAATGACCTGCCTAATCGACATAATAGACAACCCCCTTTATAAATAAGGCATAAAAATGTTCAACAACATTTTTTATAAATTATCTATTTATTAATTAGGGCAGATGTTGCTCTGCACCGGCCCCGGGCATGCCTTCGAACCGCCGAAGGCAATGGAGAATGACAGCGGGACCTCCCGGCTGTTGTATTATAACTAATAATACGGTTTTGTGCAAGAACGTGAATTGCTTTTATCCCCGCAAAATTGTTTTACAATACTGACCGGTTCCTGGAATTACCTTGACATTATTTTTTCCGATTACTAAGCTATTTAAAGAATCGCGGCAGCGGGAGTTATCAATGGATATTTCGGAATACAGGTTTGACGGAAAGGGCAAATTCAAATTGAATGATTACGACACCGGGGACACCGGATCTTTCGGTTCAAGGGATGAAGCCTCGGAAGCGATGCAGAAGAATATCGGGAAAATGATCGAACTTCAGGGCAGGCTTTATGCAGAAAGCAGCTATGCCCTTCTTATCATTTTCCAGGCGATGGATACAGCCGGCAAGGACGGCGCCATCAAGCATGTCATGAGCGGTCTCAATCCCCAGGGAAGCAGGATAGCCGTTTTCAAAGAACCTTCTGCCGGGGAACTGAGCCATGACTATCTCTGGAAGGCGCACGGGAACCTGCCTGAGAAAGGACAGATAGGGATTTTCAACAGGTCTTATTACGAGGAGGTCCTGGTAGTCAGGGTGCATAACCTGCTAACCCGGCAAAAACTGCCGCGAAGGCTGATCAGGGATAAAATATGGAGCCGGCGATACCGCCAGATTAATGATTTTGAAAAATACATGTGTGAAAACGCGATCATACCGATAAAATTCTTCCTGCACATATCCAGGGAAGAGCAGAAGAGGAGGCTCCTCAAGAGGATTGATGACCCTTCCAGGAACTGGAAGTTTTCCGCAGCCGATATAAAAGAAAGGCAGTACTGGGACGAGTACCGGAAATGCTACGAGGAAGCTATCGGGGAAACGGGTACAAAAGCTTCGCCCTGGTATATCCTTCCGTCAGATAAAAAATGGTTTTCAAGGCTTGTCATATCTGAAATAATTGTAAATACTCTTGAAAGCCTTAAACTGAAGTATCCGGAATTGAATGAAGAACAGATGAAAATGCTGGAAGAAAGTAAAAAGGCTTTAATGAATGAATAGCCTGCGGCTCATATTGAATATTCCGGAATGCCCTCCGTTTTCCAAAATCCCATTATCATGCTATAATAAGATATAAAAAAATCCCGAGGATGAATAATTGAATTATCCCGAAAAATACGATGTGATCGTCGCCGGCGGAGGCAATGCCGGCATAGAAGCTTCGCTCGCCGCCGCAAGGATGGGGGCGAAAACCCTGCTCCTGACGCAGAATGTCGACCTGATCGGCCACCTGCCATGCAATCCATCCATCGGCGGCATAGGTAAAAGCCAGCTTGTAAAGGAGATAGACGCCCTCGGGGGCGAAATGGCAAGGGCCGCGGACGCAACCCTTATCCAGTTCAAGACGCTGAATATGAGAAAAGGCCCTGCCGTAAGATCTACGAGGGTGCAGACTGACAAACCCCTTTACAGGGCATATATGCAGAAAAAAGTGATGAATGAACCGGATCTCGATGTCAGGCAGGATTCGGTTACGGATTTGATAATTGAGGATAATAAAGCCGCGGGAGTAAAAACATCCCTGGATGTCTCTTACCATGCGAAAACCGTTGTAATAACTCCGGGCACATTTTTAAACGCTTTCATTCATATAGGAGATGCGAAATTTCCGGCGGGAAGACTGGGAGAAGGACCTTCAGTCCAATTATCCCTGACATTAAAAAAACTCGGCTTCAGGATGGGAAGGTTTAAAACCGGCACTCCGGCAAGGCTCGACGGGAGGTCTCTCGATTTCGGGAAGATGGAGATCCAGCCCGGCGATTCTCCCGTAAAACCCTTCTCCTTCTGGACTGAGAAAACCGAAGAGTTCGTGAATCTCGGGCAATTGCCCTGCTGGCTCACTCATACCTCTGAAACGACTCATAAGATCATAAGGGACAACATAAACCTGGCTCCGATGTATTCCGGAAAGATTACTGCAACCGGCGTCAGATACTGCCCCTCGGTAGAGGACAAGGTAATGAAATTCCCCGACAGGGAGCGCCACCATGTCTTTATAGAACCGGAAGGAAGGGGCACGATCGAGTATTATCCGAACGGGTTGTCCAACGGTTTTCCTCTTGACATCCAGCTTGCGATACTTCACAGCGTACCCGGCCTTGAAAAATCTGTCATGATCCGCCCGGCTTACGCCGTGGAACATGATTATATCGACCCGACGGAACTCGGTCCGAATCTCGAAACCAGGCTTGTCGGAAATTTATATTTCGCTGGACAGATCAACGGTACGACAGGCTACGAGGAAGCGGGGGCCCAGGGCCTTATGGCGGGCATCAATGCGGCGAACAGGTCGCTGGGCAGGGAAGATTTTATACTGGACAGGTCGCAGGGATATATAGGCGTCCTTATCGACGACCTAACGGCCAAGGGAACCAGCGAACCTTACAGGATGTTTACTTCAAGGGTCGAATACAGGCTGATCTTGAGAGAGGGCAACGCCGACAGGAGGCTCTCGAAAATCGGATACGGGCTCGGCCTCCTGCCGCGGGAACTCTATAATAATGTTGAAAAAAAAGAAAAGCATATAGCTGAGGAAATTGAAAGGCTCAATCATGAAAGGGTGCATCCTTCGGACAGTGTTAACGAGGTGCTGAAATCCCGCGGGAGCGCTCCCGTCAATAAACCCGCGACTTTAGCCGAATTACTGCGCAGGCCTGGAATAAGCTATACAGACCTGGCAGGTTTCTACTCCCCTCCCGGATATATTACGGAAGAAGAAAAAGATGAAGCCGCTATTGAAATAAAATACGAGGGATACATCCGCGATGAAAGGCAGATGGTCCTAGAATTTTCAAGCCTGGAAAACATTAAAATAGCCCGTGAATTCGAATATTCATCCCTGGCAAACCTGAAAAAAGAAGAAATCGAGAAATTAAACCGCATCAGGCCTCTTAATCTCGGTCAGGCCTCCAGGATCTCCGGAGTAACTCCCGCCGCAATACAGAATCTCCTCATCTGCCTGAAGGACATATCAAAAAAGAACCGTTAAGAGACATATGGGAATAATTTCCTATTGAGTTCTATAAATATGCACTCTATAATTTCAAGTCTTAAACAGCGGAGGAACTTATGAAATTTTATCTCGTACCGGTATTTTTCGCGCTTTTGTTTTCCTGTTCGGTAAAACCCGCCGATATGACTGGAAAAGCGATGAAAGTAATTGATTTTAAACCGGTGATAACCCATGAAGGGGAAACTGATATCGCCTCGAATCTTATTAAAGTGGGGTTTATAGCAAGGACTTCTGAACCATCCGACGAAGAGGTGACAAGGATGGCTGACGAAGTGATCATGGATGTATTCGGCCCTTCAGGCCTGAAATCGATAATAAAAAAAGGGGACAAGGTTGTTATCAAGGTAAATAACGTCGGCCCTTCCGACGGCCGTCCCGGTGAAAAAGGAAGGGGTGTTATAACCGATCCCAGGCTGGTCCGTTACGTGGCTGAAAAGGTAAGGGACATAACAGGCTTCGAAGGGACCGCCGATATCAAGGTGGTTGACGGAGTTTATTCCGCTTCAGACAATCCCTCGGAACCGGCGAACAAGCAGAGTTTCTGCTATTCACGCCTTGAAAGGCCGGCCGATAAGGGCGGCACCGTTTATTACGATCAGAACTGCGACGGCATACTGGACGGAAGCTCCAAAGCAAAGCTTGTAAACCTTGACGCCTACGGCCGCGACCGCCGTTACCTCGTGATTGTTAACGGCCCCGGAGGGAGCAGGATAAACGTCTGGTTCCCGCTATTTATGCGGACCAGGGATGAGGCCCTGCATTACGGTCCTCCCGACGCCACGAACGAATACTGCGACGTCCTTATCGGGCTTCCGATATTTAAAAGCCATGGATTTGCCGGAATAACCGGCGCGATAAAGCTCGATTACGGAATCAGGCCTTTCTTCACATTCGAGGGCGAAACGGGCAAGTGGAACCACAGCGGCCTTACTTATGATATCACCGGAATGCATAACGCCGAGAATTTGTATTACTTCCTTTGCGCCCAGCACAGGGTGAGGGACTACGATCTCATAATAATGGACTGCCTCACGGGAAACCGCCGCGGCCCCACAAACCCTACAGCCGGAGTGTCCCAGATCGATTACGATGAAAAAGTCGATTATATACTTACACATGCCCTGCTGGCTTCAACGAATTCCGTCGCCGTCGATACAGCGGAGGCCGTACTCGCCGGATACGATATCCCGAGCATCGGCCTGTTAGGCATTGCAAACAAATGCGGGCTCGGCCCCGATATGCCCGAATTCATAGAGCTTTCGGGCTTTACCGGCTTTTCGGCTCACAGGGAATGGCTCGTAAACACGTATTCGCCGAAAGGACTTTATCCTTTCCAGAACAGGTGGGGCCTTTCAACGGCAATTACCAATGTTATCCTTAACGGGCCGGGGAAAGTCGAGGCCGATGCGCCGGTCAGCACCGGCGGCAATAATTATAAATTCAAATTCAATATAGGGAAAACAGAGGGAAGCGATGCGGGAACGGCCAGGATCGACCTGTTTATCGACGGCAAATTGTTCGCCGCTGTGAGCGGCAGGGGCGATCCGGCGATCAGGGCGGACCTTAAACAGTTTAAAAACAGGACTGTAAAATGGTTCCTGGCCGTATGGGACAACCAGTTCAACTGCGCTTTGAGCCCGGAAAAAGAACTCAAACTTTAAACCGCCTGCAGAACGGCGCCGAATCTTGCCAAAATAAGGCCTCCTTACTAAAATTATCTCCGGCAGGTTGTATGAAAAAGGTGCTGATAATCGGCGCGGGAAGCGCAGGGCGGATGGTGGCTTCCGAAATAATCAATAAAAGTGAAATATCACGGAAGTACTCAATCGCAGGGTTTCTGGACGACGGGGACTTTAAAGAGGACGTGATGGGACTCCCTGTCCTGGGCAGGATATACGATGCGCCCAGCATCATCATGAATAAAGCGATAGACGAAGTCATTATCGCCATTCCTTCCGCAGGTAAGGAAGTTATCCAGAGGATACTTTCAGTTTTATCCCTGACGCAGACTCCTGCCAGGATAGTACCCGGAATATCCGAAATCATCGAGGGCGATGTACAGTACAGCCAGATAAGGGATATACAGCCTTCCGATCTCCTCGGCAGGGAAGAAGTCGGTCTGGACCTGGAAAAGATATCCCATTTCTATGACGGAAAAACAATCCTGGTAACCGGGGCTGGAGGTTCGATAGGCCGTGAGATATTCCTGCAGCTTTTCAGGCTTCCCATAAAAAGGGCCGTTGCGTTCGGTCATGGTGAAAATTCCATACATTCCCTTATTGTAAGTACCGGCAAAGACAGGCGTTTCAGCTACTGTATAGGGGACGTCAAGGATATCAATAAACTTCTCCATGAATTTTCAAGGTTCAAACCCGATATCGTCTTCCATGCGGCGGCCCACAAACACCTGCCGCTTATGGAGGATTATCCGGACGAGGCTGTGAAAACCAATGTCATAGGCACATATTATACGGCCCTTGCGTCAATACAATCAGGCGTAAAGGATTTTGTCTTCGTTTCGACTGACAAGGCTGTAAACCCTTCGTCCGTAATGGGCGCTACCAAGAGGGCTGCCGAAAAGATAATCCTTTCGTTCAATGAACTGCAGGATGTAACCCGCTTCAGGCTGACCAGGTTCGGCAACGTTCTCGGGTCCAGGGGAAGCGTGATCCCCGTATTTACGAAACAGATCGAGAACGGCGGGCCGATTACGGTCACGCATCCAGAAATGACCCGCTATTTCATGTCTATTGCAGAGGCGGCAAGGCTTGTCATAAAGGCCGCCACTGTCCCTCTGGGCAAGATTTTCGTCATGGATATGGGCAGGCCGATCCGGATCTTCGACCTGGCCAAAAATTTATTGAAAATGTACGGGCTTGACGAGGACAAAATCCCCATCGTTTTCACGGGACTCAGAAAGGGCGAAAAGATGCATGAGGAACTAACCTACTCCGGAAGGGATTTAATACCCTCTGATTATGAGAAGCTCTTCATTTCCGGCGAGGATTTCAAGGTAATGTGCAGGGACGATATTAAAGAAATGGTATCCAATCTTTCCGATTCGGCTGAAAAATACAGCGAGGGAGAGATACTCTCGATTCTTTGCAAGTATATTCCCGAATACGCTTCCCGGAAATAAAAAACAGAGGGGGACCGGTGTTTTTCATAGTAAAGCTGGCATGGCGCAATCTCCTCCGCCACAGGGGTAAAAGCTTCATCATAAGCGTGATACTTTTCTTTGCGGCTTTTTTCATGACCGCCGGGAACGGCATCATTGCCGGAACACGTAAAAACCTCTACTCTAACCTGGCCGGATCTTTCCTCGGGGATATCGGGCTTTTATCCACCAACCAGGAGGATGAGGATATACTGTTCAATAATATAGCGGGTATGGAAATAATAAGCGGTTATACCAATATAAAAGCCTTTCTTGAAAAAGAGGACACTATCGGGGGCTTTATGCCGATGGCCCTGGGTCTTTCCACTATAATGGAGGAGGACCATCCGGTCTGGTGTTTTCTCCTCGGAGTTAAATTCGAGGATTACCAGAACTTCTTCAGGTCAAATATCGTTATCGTAGAAGGAGAGGGTCTTAAAAACAACGAAAAGGGGATCATTTTCTCGAAAAAATGGAGGGACAAGGTATACGACAGGGCCGGCTACTGGATATCACCTGCAAACATTCCGTCAAACAACAGCAATTTCCGTGAAGTTAAAACCAACCTCGTTTTCATGGGATATTCCAAAGACCTCGGACAGGATATCAGGATAGGCGTAAAGGGAATCATGCAGTACAGGGATTACAATCATTTCTGGGGATATTTTTCCATTATGGATATCGATTCCTTCCGGGACTGCTTCAATTACATTACTTCAGAAGATTCGATTGCAAAAATACCTCCTGAAAAAAAGAAAATGCTCGATATGAGCGAATCCGGCATTGAAAATCTCTTCGACACCGGTAAAGTGAGCCAAACCTCTTCAAATAGCGGCAGTGCGGCAGCCCTTCAGGACTTCAAGGTGAAGAAGAAGCCTGAAACGCAGGCTTACATCGATAACGGCATCTATAACTATATTTCCGTAAGGCTGAAAAAGAATACGGACAGGGAAGCTGCGCTTAAAAAATTAAACGATGACCTTGCCCGGTCCGGGCTCGATGCGAAAGCCGTTCCATGGGAAAAGATCTCCAGCCAGATGTATGACGGAGCCCTTATATTCATGGATGTCATTATGGGATTTGCCCTGTTCTTCTTTTTCGTGGTTATAATCGTGATCATGAATACCCTTAACATGGCGGTGACGGAGAGGACGGGGGAAATCGCCATGATGCGTTCCATCGGCATGAGAAAATTCCTGGTTGCAGCGATATTTTATGCCGAGACGATGATCCTTACGGTCATATTCGGCGGAGCCGGGGTGTTCGCCGGCTCCGAATTCATCAATTTTATCGCAGGGCTTAACATAACCGATACGGCATCAGATATGACTGCAATCCTTTTTTCGAGCGACAGCTTCAGGCCGTTCATCGGGGTACAGGGAATTCTTGTTTCCGCTGCTGAAATATTCATATTCCTTTCGCTTGCGGTTGTTTACCCTGTCAGTTTGGCCCTTAAAATCAAACCCCTTGAAGCTTTTTCAAAGGAATAGGAGCGCCTGATGAAAAATATTCTGGCTATAAGCCTGAGAAATCTTTTTCGCCAGAAAAGAAGAAACATTCTTCTAACAGTGATAATTGCATTCGGAATGCTGGTTCTGGTTATGTCGGGCGCTACCGGGGACGGCATGGCCGATATCATCCTCAACAAAATACTTGTCAATTCAGTCGGCCATATCCAGGTGGCCGGTTTTGAAATACTCGATAAAAACAATTCCATCATAAGGGATAAAGAAAAGATGCTTGAAATCATCGGCGGCAGTCTCAAAGGTGTTATAGACATCCGGGAATCCATAGATATCAGGACAAGAGCCATAGGCAACGGCAGGGGCGCGGGAATAAATATAACAAGTGTGGAACCCTCGAAAGAATTTTTCGAAACCCTCAATCTAGAGTCAGGGAAACCGTCCGATTTCACAAATGATTCGATCGAAAATCCGATAATCCTTACAAAACAGTACGCCAGGAAGCTTAAGGTAAATGTAAACGATACGGTGCATGTGAGCCTGAAAACGGTAAACGGCCAGGTAGAGACTGCAAAGCTGCGGGTAACAGGCATATCCAGGCTTTCAACCAGCTTTTTTATCAACAATTCGGTTTATATAAAATTAGCCGATATAAAAAGAATCATGGGTTATTCGGACCGCGAAGCGGCCAAACTTATAGTGCTCCTGAAAGAGCCCGAAACGACCCGCTTACAGGCCGGAAATCTCTACAGGGCCCTATCGCCCCGTATTGCATATATAACTCTTTCAGGCGTATTTTCCCCTTTGCGCATGTTCGGATTCAAAACCGATAGCCCGTCCATGAACGTTCTAACAAACGGTCTCAAACTCATAAACGGCAGCTGGGACAATCTTACACGCACTAATGAAGTCGCCATCCCGGAAAGCCTGGCAGCCCGGGAATCGCTGTCAGCCGGTATGATGCTGCCCTTCATTTACCGGTTGATAGGTAACGGCGAGCACACGAACAATCTCAAGGTCGGCGGCATTTTCAGACCGGCGGACAAAAGCCTTGACTGGGCTGTCCTGATCAATCAGGACAGTTTCCTCAACATTTATTACAAAAATTTTCCGGACACCGGGAAAGGGAATTTCAACGGTCCCGGGGATAATTCGCCATTGTCAAATATTTTAACGAGGGAGTGGACTCTTATGCCCAGGGCCGGCAATTCCGATGAAATAGAAAAAGAGTATGACGGACTATTAAGGAGCGGGACAAACGGTTTATATATATTCCTGACAACAATGTATGAAGAGGGCACGAACGTTCTTCAATGGGCAGGGCTTGTCCAGTCGATAAGCGTCATCAGCTTCATTATTCTCTTTTTTATAACCCAGATAGGAGTGCTCAATACCCTCAGGATGTCGATCAAGGAAAGGACAAGAGAAATCGGAACTCTCCGTTCTATCGGTATGCAGAAAACGGACATCAGGAATCTTTTCATATGCGAAACGGTCTTTTTGACTTTATTCGCCTCGATTATGGGCATCTGCCTTGCTTTTGCTGCAATGAGGCTTATATCACTGATCAATATCGAAACCACAAGCGGCGCTTATTCCATTTTCATACTGAACAACCACTTCAATTTCGTCACTCCTCCCGTCAAGATAGCCGCATATATTATAGTTCTTCTCATTATAGCGTTCATCTCGGCTTATCTTCCCGCGAAAAAGGCGGCGGCGCTTCCGCCGTCAGAAGCTCTGAGACATTACGAATGACGGGTGCGCTTCTTTTATTTCCATGTAATCGGGTTCCATGTTAAAATAAAAGATCCCGATTATTATTGAGACCGTTATAAACATATATTTTTCGGAGAAAAACCGCATGAGTCCGAACACCGGATATAAAACAGCCCTGATACATGACTGGCTTACAGGCATGAGGGGCGGTGAAAGAGCGCTGGAATCGATTTACGAGCTTTACCCTTCGCCGGTTTACACCCTGTTAATGACGAAAGATTTTAAAAGCGAAATTATCGACAAATCAAGGGTTATTACCAGTTCCATCCAGAAAATCCCGTTTTCAGGAAGAATTTACCAGAAACTCCCGATGCTTTACCCTAAAGCGATCGAGGAATTCGACCTTTCAGGTTACGACGTCATCCTTTCGACCTCACATGCGGTCGCCAAGGGTGTTCTGACAAACGCTTCTCAGCTCCATATATGTTATATGCATACGCCTATGAGGTATGCCTGGGACCTGACCTTTCAGTATCTCAGGCAGGCAGGGATTGAAAAAGGAATAACAGGCAGGATAGTCAGGAACATCCTTCATAATATCAGGACCTGGGACATCATATCGGCGAACAGGGTGGATTATTATCTCACAAATTCGGCCTATGTTGCTAAAAGAATCAAGAAAATATACAACAGGGAAGCCGAAGTAATTTTCGGCCCTGCAGATACAGATTTCTATACCCCTCAAGGCGATAAAGGGCAGGCCTACGTTGCCGCCTCTCATATGGTTCCCTACAAAAGAATGGACATTATCGCCGGCGCCTTTTCCCGGATGCCGGATAAAAAACTCGTTATTATCGGTAAAGGCCCTGAGGAAAAAAAGGTAAAATCGATCGCCGCAAAAAGCCCGAATATCGAATTTGCAGGTTATCTTGACAGGGAATCGCTGCGGGATGCTCTAAGGAAAGCAAGGGCCCTTGTTTTTGCGGCTGAAGAGGATTTCGGACTCCTGCCTGTCGAAGCCCAGGCTTGCGGGACACCCGTGATAGCCTTCGGCAAGGGCGGAGCCAGGGAAACAGTCATCGACGGACGGACCGGCGTTTTTTTCAGTTCCCAGGATGAAGACAGCATCATCGATGCTGTCGGTAAGTTCGAGGGGATTGAAGACAGGTTCGACAGCGGGACGGTCAGGAATAACGCCCTCAGGTTTTCGAAGGCTGAATTTCAAAGAAAGTACTCTGGCTTCGTTGAGGAAAAAACCGGTATTTTTTTTAAGGATAAATAAATGAAAGAACGGTGGAGGAGTTTATACCAGGCGGCAAGCCTTCTATTAATAGATCTTGCCTCGTACTCCGTAGCGCTTTTCCTGGCTTCGGTAACCAGGACAAATATTATGAAATTCCTCACCAGGAATGAACCCGAGTACTTCTTTTCCTATCAATACTATCTTTCAATCTGGTGGATTCCCGTTATATTTATCGCCATTATGTTTTTCGAGAGGCTTTACACGACCCGATACCCGTTCTGGGAGGAAATAAAAACCGTGCTTAAAGCCATTTCGATCACCATACTTTTCGTTTTTTTCATGATCACCGTAAGGAACATGTACGGGAATATTTCACGCCTGGTTTTGATATTCCTGTGGATATATCTTACGGCGGTTCTTATTCTGACAAGGTATTGGGGTAAAAGGGCGCTCTACCTTCTGGGATTATGGAAGGAAAATGTGCTGGTCCTCGGAACTGGACAGACCGCAATCAACACGGTAAAGGGGCTGAATAATGAAAAGCAGCTCGGTTACAGGGTCATCGGGTTCCTCGACGAGGGAAGAGGCAAAAGGGAGCTCCTTATCGACGGGAAAAAATACCCGGTTTTCGGCGGCATCAAGAATTTTACGAAATTCATATCGATGCTGGAAGTTACAACCGTGATAATATCGCTTCCCGGCCTCTCACGCAATGCTTTGACAAGGCTTACGAACCATGTTCAGAAATATGCAAAAAATGTTGTACTTGTCCCTGACCTTGTAGGTATTGCTCAGATCAACACCGAACTGCACTACCTTTTCATGGAGAAGCTTTTCCTGTTAAAGATAAAAAACAACCTTCATTCGTCGATGAACCGCCTCGTTAAATCGATATTCGATATTGTCCTGGGACTGGTCATCCTTCCGTTCATATTGCCTGTGCTGGCTGTTATAGCCGTGCTGATAAAGATCGATTCCCCCGGCCCGGTTTTCATTATACAGGAAAGGATGGGCAGGTTCGGAAAGATTTTCAAATGCATTAAATTCAGGACGATGTTCATAGACCAGGAAAAGATACTCAAGGACTACCTTAAAAAGAACAATAAAGCCAGCGCCGAGTGGAAGGAATATAAAAAACTGAGAAAATTCGATCCAAGGGTTACAAGGATCGGGACATTCCTGCGCAAGAACTCCCTTGATGAAATTCCGCAGATCTATAACGTGCTTAAAATGGAAATGAGCCTTGTCGGACCAAGACCGTACCTGCCCGATGAGGAAAGCGACTTCGAGGATTTCAGGGACATCATACTGATGACAAAACCCGGACTCACAGGTTTATGGCAGGTATCGGGCAGGAATGAACTGGTGTTTTCCGAAAGGACAAAACTCGATACATGGTATGTCGAAAACTGGTCGGTATGGCTTGACATTATTATTCTTTTCAAGACGGTCAGCGTAGTACTTCAGAGAAAAGGCGCATATTAACCGGCGCCAAAACATAAGCAAGGAAGGTGTTATTAAATGTCAAAATCCAAAGTCTATTTTACAAGCCTGAAAACATCGGCAGGCAGGAACCTGCCCGGTAAAATGGAAGCCCTGGTAAAGAAAGCCGGCCTGTTATCGCTGGATCTTGAAAAGAAATTCGCAGCAGTCAAGGTCAATTTCGGCGAACCGGGCAACCTTTCCTACTTAAGACCCAATTATGTAGCCAGGATGGTAAGTCTATTGCAGGGCGCCCGGGCTTTTACATTTGTTACAGATTCCAATACCCTCTACAAGGGGGGAAGGAGCAACTTAGTCGACCACCTTGCAAGCGCATCGGCAAACGGCTTCAATATGCTGACCCTCGGCTGCAGCGTCGTTATAGCAGACGGGCTTAAAGGGACTGATTTTCGTGAAATAGAGATAAACATGAAACACTGCAGGACAGCGAAGATCGGTTCGGCAATAGCGGACGCCGATATTATCATATCCATGAACCATTTCAAAGGGCATGACCTTACCGGTTTCGGGGGAGCCCTTAAAAATATAGGAATGGGCAGCGGTTCCGTGGGAGGCAAACTCGAGATGCATTCGGGCAATAAGCCGGAGATAAACAGGAAAAACTGCACTGCATGCGGCATGTGCGTGAAGAACTGCGCCCATGACGCCGTTCATATCGACGGCGACAGGAAGGCCGTCATCGACTATGAGAAGTGCGTCGGCTGCGGCCAGTGCATAGCAGTATGCTACTACGACTCCGCGCAGGCAGTCTGGGGTGCAACCGACACCCTGGAAAAAATAGCGGAATACGCTTTTGCCGTGCTGAGAGGTAAAACCGGTTTCCATGTGAATTTTGTCATGGACGTTTCGCCGAACTGCGACTGCTGGGATTTCAACGATTACCCGATTGTACCCGATATCGGCATGCTTGCTTCATCGGACCCGGTCGCCCTGGACAGGGCAAGCGTGGATCTTGTTACCGAGGCCCCTGTGAACACAGGCAGCGTAATCGGGAGCATGGACGCAGCCGGCCAGGACAAGTTCGGCCTCTTATACCCGGGAACCGACTGGAGACACTGCCTGGATTATGCGGAATCGATCGGCCTGGGAACTCAGGACTATGAAATGATAGACCTCGGTTGAAAGGTATATTTTCCGGATCTTAAAATATGGGGAATAGAAAAATAATCCATGTGGACATGGACGCATTCTACGCCTCGGTGGAAATAAGGGAAAACCCGAAACTTAAAGGTCTGCCGGTCATAGTAGGCGGAAGGCCGGAAGACCGCGGAGTGGTAGCCACCTGTTCGTACGAAGCGCGCAAATTCGGCATTCATTCGGCTATGGCGACTTCCAGGGCTATCAGGCTTTGCCCGGAGGCCGTTCTCGTTTATCCGCATTTCGACCTTTACGTCAGCGTTTCCCACGATATAAACTCGATCTTCCATGAATATACGGACCTTGTGGAACCTCTTTCTCTTGACGAAGCGTATCTCGATGTCACCTGGAACAAAAAGAACATGCATTCGGCAATCCTCATAGCCTGTGAAATTAAAAAGAAAATCCTTCAAAAAACAGGCCTTACAGCATCTGCAGGAGTTTCTTATAACAAGTTCCTGGCCAAGGCTGCATCGGGATACAGGAAACCGGACGGGCTGACCGTTGTCCGCCCCATGGAGGCTCAGGCCTTTATTGACAGGCTTCCGATCGGAAATTTTTTCGGGGTCGGAAAGGTAACCGAAAAATATATGATCGAACTGGGCATAAGGAACGGTTCCGATCTTGCAAAAAAGAGCCTTGAAGAATTAACGGCCCGCTTCGGGAAATCCGGCATTTATTTTTACAATCTCGCCAGGGGCATCGATGATTCGCCTGTCGAACCTTACCGGGAAAGGCAATCGATAGGAAGAGAGATCACTTTACCCAGGGACATACTCGACAGGGGACAGGTCGAAAGCCTTCTTGCCGGAATCGCCCATGATGTAGAAAGCATCCTTGAGGAATATAAAACTGCCGGAAGGACGATAACCCTGAAGATAAAGTATTTCGATTTCAAGCTGATAACCCGCAGCGTCACTCTTCCGGAAAAAATTTCCGATTCTGATTCAATTTACATGGAAGCGGTGAAGCTTCTGGATAAAACTGAAGCGGGAATAAAAAGGATAAGGCTTGCCGGCATTTCCGTTTCCGGGTTCGGGGAAAAACCGCCAAGAGTCCGAAAAAGCGACGGTCTTTTACCGTTTAAAGAGATAGTTTAACCCAAGACCTGTCCGGATTAACGCTTGAGACTGTTAGCAGTTCCAAGCATTGAATCGCTTGTCTGAATAGCACGCGAATTGAATTCATAAGCTCTCTGCGCTACGATCATGTCGACCATTTCCTGAACCGCATTAACATTCGACATTTCAAGGAAACCCTGGTGAAGCATGCCGTATCCCTCCAGGGAAGCTGTTCCCTCCACCGCGGGCCCGGAAGCAGGGCTTTCCTTGACATAATTTTCACCGAGATTGGTCAGGCCGGCCGGATTGATGAAACGGTAAAGGGATATCCTGCCTACTTCGGTATCTTCATCGCTCCCGGCGATCTTAACAGTTACAAGCCCGTCTTTCGAAATCGTCAGCGAACCTTCGTTGAAATTGTCGGGCAGTATGAGAGGGGGGCTCAACCTGTAACCCTGGGATGTAACAATTTCCATGTTTGAATCTATTTTCAGGGAACCGTCTCTTGTATATGCATGTGAGCCGTCAGGCAGTGTGACCCCGATGAAGCCTTCGCCCTCGATCGCGACATCCAGCTTGTTTCCTGTATTCTGCAGGCTTCCCTGCGTATAAAATTTCTGTGTGGCGGCAGGCCTTACGCCCAGGCCCGTCTGTATTCCTACAGGATACTGGCTTATTTCGGAGGATGGAGTGCCTGCCAGCCTCTGGGTCTGGTAAAGGAGGTCCTCGAACTCCGCCCTGGTTTTCTTAAAACCGGTAGTATTGACGTTCGCCAGGTTGTTCGCTATGGTATCGATATGAAACTGCTCGCCTATCATACCTGAAGCGGCAGTCCATAAAGCTCTCATCATAAAGATCCTCCGATGGTCCCCGAAACCCGGGGTTTCTATAAGCATCGGAAGAATTCTTTTTTATTTTAGCCCCGAGGCTATTTTCCTATGAATTCGATCATATTCGTATAAACTGTCATGTATGTCGAGTTGTACTGGGTCAGGAGGTGCCTGGTATGCTTCCATCCGTCAAGATTGAATTCAAATTCCTTTTTGTCTTTCGAGGAAATATGCCTGTAAATATAATCCATATTCTCGAAAGGAACTGTTTTATCGCCCCTGCACTGCATTAAAAGGACCGGCAAGTTTATCCTGCCCAGGTTATGCCTGGTCACCCTCATTCCCATCTGCATGCTGTATATCTGCTTGGGAAACTTCTCATGATAGCCTATCCAGTCGGCGCCGTCATTGTCTATTCCCTGGTCTTCTTTATCGGGGGCAACCTCCCTGATGAACCATGATAATGTCCTGGTAAAATATAAGAGAGGATTGTAAACAATTCCCACCCTGATGTTGTTCAAAAATACAGGGGCCGATATGACGACTATCTTTTTCATCGCAAGGTCTTTCGATTTGCCGAAATCCTCGGCGAGACGCAGCGTCATCATCCCTCCGAAAGAGAGCCCGCAAACCGTTACGTCGTCATACTTTTTCCTGTAATCCCTGTATGAGTCCTTCAGGGCTTTGTACCACTGTGTAAAATATGTTTTTTCAAAAAACTCCTTCTTTGTTCCGAAACCGTAAAGACGGGGTATGTACACGTTATAATCCTTGGACAGCAAGAGGCCGACCCGCTTCCATTCGTTCGGCGTTCCGGGGAAGCCATGTATAAGAATAACCAGCTTATCGGAATGCTTATTTGTATAAAACACCTCTTCGGCTTCTTTGCTCATAACAGCGGGTTCTTTATTCCTGTTATAAGAAGAGGGTTCGGAATAAAACAAAGGGGTATTGTTGAGGAAAAATAACAAAGCTATTAAAACCGCCAGTGCGATTATGATAACGGCTGTTACTTTCATACGGCCTCCTGTATTTTCTCTAATAACCTTTCGGCCTCTATTTTAACATGCAAAACATGATTTTGCAAACGGGTTTCTGCAGGGAATTTTGGACAAATAAGCCATACTGATATAATATTATTGGCTGATCAACGAGGTGAAAAATTGAAAATCTATTCGCGGCTTGCTTCATACGCTTTCAAATACAGGCTGATCTTCTCTGTATGTCTTTTTTTCGTGCTCATTTACGTTGCGAGCCAGATATTCGCAGTGATGAGATTTTCCGATTTTTTCTTCAATGCCTTCATCGGTTCTCATTTTGAAAAGGTCAATATTTTCGTAATCGCAGCTCTCCTCGGTATAGGGCTGTTATATGCCCTGTCTCATTACTTTATTTACCTCACTTCAAATTACCTGGCAATAAGCGTAATGCACGATATCCGGAGGGATATATTCAGAAAGCTCGTCGACACGCCCCTGTTTTATTTCAAAAAAAATAAAACGGGTGAAATAATGTCGCGGGTCCTCAACGATATCGGCATAATAGAGAACTTTTTCATGAATATCGCGATGGACCTTTTTTTACAGCCGCTGACCCTTATTGCAATTATAGTTTTCATGTTCATGATCAATGCAAAAATATCGCTGTACATGTTTTCAATAGGACCGATCCTCGCCCTTGCCCTTGGCAGCATAGGGGCCATAGTCCAGAGGCTCAGCCTGGGCGTACAGAAAAATATATCGGATATCACATCGGGCATCCAGGAAGCGATATACGGCATGGAGATAATAAAGGGCTACGGGGTCGAGGAATCCTTCAACAATAAATTCAAGGAATCCAACGATATCCATCTCAAGGCTGTCCGGCATGAAATGAGGATACGTTTTCTCGGAACGCCTGTTTCGGAGTTCCTCGGCGTTACAGCCATACTGATAATCCTGGCCCTGGGCGCTATGAGCATTGCAAAAGGCATAGCAACTACCCAGGAGATCCTGAACTTTTTCTTTGCGGCTTTCATACTGGCCCAGCCCTTAAGCAGGTCCTCGGATATTTTCATGATCCTGAAAAAGCTCCAGCCTGCCGGAGCCAGGGTTTTTGAAATAATAGACAGCGAAGAGAAAGAGGAAACCGGCCTGCCGGATATCGGCATCATTCATGGAAATATAGAATTCAGGAAGCTTTTCTTTAAATATGAAGAGGACAGGACAGCGCTTAAATCGATAAATCTGGATATCAGGCATGGCGAAACGGTGGCCATTGTCGGCCAGAGCGGCGCCGGCAAATCGACCCTCATATCCCTTATACCGGTTTTTTACAAATCGGACAGGGGCAACCTATATATAGACGGAAAGAATGTTAAAGAATTCAATCCCCTTTCCATACGCAGGCAGATTAGCATCGTAACGCAGGAAAGCATCCTTTTTTCAGGGTCCGTCATGGATAATATCCGCCTTTCAAGCCCGGATGCCTCCCGCAGGGAGGCCGAAGAGGCCGCCGGGATAGCCAACGCCCATAGTTTCATTTCGCAGCTTCCGCAGGGTTACGAAACTGTCCTGGGAGAACGGGGTATAAGGCTTTCAGGCGGTGAAAAGCAGAGGATAGCGCTGGCAAGGGCCATACTCCGCAGGCCGAAGATCCTTATCCTCGACGAGGCAACAAGTTCTCTCGATACGGAATCAGAAGAGCTGATACAAAAGGCGATGAAAAAGATACTGGGAAGGCAGACTACCCTGGTGGTTTCGCATAAGCTGTCCACGATCATAAACGCAGACAGGATCGTTGTAATGGATAAAGGCAGGATAATAGAAACAGGCACACATAAAGAACTGATCGATCAGGGCGGAATTTACAAGAGGCTCTTCAAAATCCAGGTCGATTTATAAAAGGGATTCATTTTCATCGAAGCCCAGCATGAGGTTCATATTCTGGACAGCCGCTCCCGATGCGCCCTTCCCCAGGTTATCGAGCCGTGATGTAATCATTATCCGTTCTTCGCTGCCTGTAACGAATATTTCAAGCATGTTAGTAGAATTCAGGGCCGTAGGCGACAGGAAACCGTCGCCAAGGCTATCGGATTCCCGACCCGGGACAACTCTTATGAAACTTTCATTCTTATAGTATTCCCGGAGTATTTCCCTTATACCCTCGGCAGAGTATTTTTTATCGAGAAGGGATGTAATGACCGGCACCATCACCAGCATTCCGTTGTAATAATCGCCCACTATCGGTATAAAGTGAGGCAGTCTTTTTAACCCCGCATACATTTTCATCTCAGGCAGATGCTTGTGGCGGATTGTGAGATTTTTAGGCCTGCTGCATATTTCTTCATGCTTTTCGGGCGGAACGGATTCGAAATCTTCTATCATGGACCTTCCGCCCCCGCTGTAACCGGTTACCGAATATGAAACAACAGGATAATCCGGGGGCATTACGCCGTTTTTAACAAGCGGGGCGATCGCCAATATAAAGCCCGTAGCATAGCATCCGGGATTAGACACCCTTGTTGCCGACCTGATGTTTTTGCGGATATCCGGGCCAAGCTCCGGCAGTCCGTATGTCCAGCCGGCATCGACACGGAAAGCGGTGCTCGAATCTATTACCTTGGCATCGACATTCGAGAGCATCGGGGCCGCCTCCCTGGAGGCGTCGTCCGGCAGGCAGAGAATTACAAGGTCCGCTTCCCTGTACCGTTTAAGCTTTTCCGACGGGTCTTTCCTTTTATCATACGGTATCGGAATAACTTCAACTCCCGGATGATTTGCGAGCCTTTCAAAAATCCTGATCCCGGTCGTTCCATGCCGACCGTCTACAAAAATCTTCTTCATTTATTATAACCTGTCTCTTTTCTTAATCGCGGCATTCAGATGTTCATAGATAATTTCATGACTCTTGGCCGGAAGGTTTAAAGCTTCCTCAAGTTCTTTCACGGCGTTGTTGTAATCGTTTGACTGATGCAGGGCCCAGCCGAGGCTGTCGCGATAAGCGGCCGAATACGGGTTCAGTGCGACGGCTTTCCTGCATTCGTTTAATGCTTCAGCCGAATTAATGCCGAGTTCGGCATACGTGTAGCCGAGGTTATTGTGTGCGCTGGCGTTATTGGGATCCGCCTGTATCGCTTTCTTGAAATTGAAAATCGCCATGTCGTATTTTTTTGTCAGGAAATACACATAACCCAGCGCGGAATAGGACATGGAACTGTCCGGATTTATTTCAAGGGCCCTTTTAAAATATTTTTCAGCGCCCGAATAACTCGATAGTTCTGTATTTATAAAACCCATCAGCATGTTGCATTGAATGAGCTGAATGATCGACAGTTCCGCCGAAGAGCATATTTCCTTCAGGCAGTCCGCGGCTTTACTTAATTCGGATGTGTTAGCGTAGCAGACGCCCAGATAATATGAAATAATATCATGGTTCCCGTTTTCCTTTTCAAGCGATGTGAGATCTTCGATTGCGGGTTTATATTTTGCCTTATTGATAAAGTTTTCCAGAATCGTATCCAGCCTGTGCTGGAGCTTTGAATTTTTTTTCATGAAAGGTCTTCCCCTCCCTTTCTAAAAAACCCCGCCCCTGAAAGCCAAATTTTATTATGTTTAAACAGTTGTTAAGCCATTACTTTTTTTATATATAAATTAGTTATCAGGGGCGGGAGAATTTTTTTTAACGGACTTCGTTCTTCAAAACCTGTTTACTTTGGTTTCGGAGCTGAAGACGAAGATGCCGAAGCGTTTTCCTCGTCGTACACTGAAGGTTTATCCCATTTTATCATTTCTATAGCTTTCTGGGCGGTTTGCTTGACAAAATTAAGCCATGGCCCCTGAGTAACACGGAGCAGATATACGAAGCACGACTTATCGCCGATCCTCCCCATCGCATCGCATATATCATTGACAAGAGCATTATCCTGCGCGGCCTCCAGTTCAGTGTCCATTATTTCAAGGACCGTTTTTTTCCTTGCCGCTTCGCCCATTTCACCCAGGGCCCGGGCCGCCGCTCTTTTTACTGTCGTATCGTTATCATACCTGAGCATTTCGACCAGGTAAACGGATGCCCTTTCGTCGCCGATGTCGGCCAGGGCTTTTGCCGCTGCGACTTTCAGTTTATAGTTGTAAATCTCTTTTCCGCCCATTACCAGTCTTTTTGTTTCCAGCATTTCTATAAGCATATCGGTGGATTCTTTTGCTTTCAGTTCACCGAGTCTCTTCATTGCCTTGATCCTGATATCGTCATCAGCGGGGTCAGTCGAGCGGATTACATCGATGAGCTGGGGAATACCGTCCGGACCGACAGTTTCTACCGCATCTTCCGTGATATTATGAGCGCCGTAAAATAATCCCGAATAAAACAGGAAGGATAAAGAAATCAATATAACAGAATATTTTCTCATAAACGGCTCCTTTTCGAACATTCCAATTACAATATTGTGATTTATTTTCGGAAATTGTCAAGTATATCTTTACTTTATGGATATTTTGACATTTTCCGGCAGTATATATAAAATTTTTTATAAGGGCGGTTCCCCTAAAGACCTAAGGGCTGAAAACCGGTTCCGTTATTAACAATCAGCCCGATTTTCTGATAATCGTATTGAGCCGATCCGCGAGCCTCTTCCTGAGCCGAAGGCTCAGGAAGTCTTGAGCCTCCGGCTCAAGGACATTTAGAGGCGCTCACAATTATTATTATCACGGAGTTTATAATGGCTTCCCTTAAAACCGCCAAAGAAAAAAGTAATTTCAATACTTATTTTTTTTTAATCCTTATAGCGGCTGTCGTAATTTATTTCACCAACTATTATTTCCCCAACGGACCTTTCTGGGATGAGAATTACCATATAGCTTCAGCCCAGAAGTATATAAACGGCGTTTTTTTTATGGAACCCCATCCCCCTTTAGGCAAATTGATAATCGCACTCGGCGAAAAGCTCATAAATCCGAATAAAAAAATCGATACATCCCCCTTCCTCTCAACAGATTACGTCTCAAATTTCCCCGAAGGTTATTCGTTTGCAGGAATGCGCTTTTTCCCCGTCCTTTTTGCATGTTTCTCTGCCGTTCTTTTTTTCCTCATACTGACGCGGCTGTCGGTTTCAATCCATTATGCCTTCGCCTTCAGTTCATTTTTCATTTTCGATAACGCCCTTATAGTGCACCTTAGAGGCGCAATGCTCGAAGGGATTCAGTTATTCTTCATACTGGCCTCGGTTTATTATTTTTTAGTCCTTGTCCAGAAGGATGCAAGGATAAAACCCCTGGAGTATTTTACTCTCGGGCTAATAACCGGCGCCGCCCTTTCAGTAAAGCTCAACAGCTTTATAATTCTTATTCTATTCATATACCTCTTATGGGAGGACTTCGGACAGGATTTCATAAAATTGCGGTTCACACAAAAAAACATCCCCGATTTCATAATAAAATGCTTTACATCCGCAGCAGGGGCGGTACTTGTCTTTTTCCTGGTTTTCTATATTCATTTCGCAGTCGCGGGGCATATTCAAAACGGAAGGACATATATGGCTTCCGGCGAGTACATGCAGGCTCTGAATTCGGGGAAAACGGCCGATCCCGTTTACTTTTTTACGATGCTCAGGGATTATTTCGCTTTCATAAATAATTATGAAAAGGGCGTGCCGAAATGGGACCCGGCAAAGGTCGGTGAAAACGGCAGCCCGGCTTTAGGCTGGCCTTTCGGTTATAAAAGTATAAACTACCGGTGGGCAAAGTACCGGGGCGATGTCGCTTACCTCTACCTCCAGGGGAACCCTCTCATATGGTTCTCTTCCCTGTTCGCCTTTTTAATGTCAGTAATATTCATAGGAGGGGTTATTTTCTTTAAAACCTCTCCGGGCGATGCAAAAAACTTCAAATATATCATATATTTCACCCTTTTATACATTACATATATGTCTGTCATGATGACAATCGAAAGGGTGATGTATCTTTATCATTATTTCATCCCCCTTATTTTTTCGATGTTCCTGGCTTTCCTGATTTTCCAGCATTATTTCAGGGAAGAGATGAAATCCGGCGACAGGATACTTAAACTTGTCTCGATAGTCTTTTTCACGGAGGTGTTCTGCGTATTTCTCTTTTACGCTCCTTTAAGCTACTTTATCCCCCTTGACAGCCTGAGTTTTTTAAAGAGGGCATGGCTTTCAGTCTGGCAGCTTGTCCCGGTTACCTATTGAACGGAAGGTGTTTTATGATAAAATTTTCCGACAGGAGAATGATACTCTTGGCATTTACAGTCATATTCGGCATCTTTTTTTTACTGAAGATCTTTACACCCGTTGTCACATGTACGGTCTTCAAGATGACAATTGTAAAGCAGAAGGGGACTGTCAGCACGATCGACACTCCTACAAATGTTGATTTCAGCAGAATATATTATGTAAATACAATAGATTTCCCTCCCGGCAGCGTTTTATGGCACCCGGATATCGGCAGCTTCGGATATTCGGGCGATTTCTTTCTTTTTTTCAATGCCGATATGGAGGTTATGAAGGAAGGCGTTTACATACTGACAATAGCCTCTGACGACGGTTTCAGGCTTAAACTGAACGGAAACCTCATCGGGGAATGGATATCGAACAGGAGCTTCGCCTCGAACCAGTACAGGGTGATCCTTGCCAGAGGCTTTTACAGGATAGACCTTTCATATTTCCAGGCTTACGGCCCCCTGGGCCTTACAGCCGAATACCGTTACCTGGACGGTCCGGACTCGTATTTCTTCGGCCGCAATTCTGAATACCTTCATTTTAAAAGGAATTAATCAGCCCGCCGTACACTTTATATATAGCTTCCTGTGCCTGGGCCCGTCGAATTCAGCGAAGAATATTCCCTGCCAGGTGCCCAGAACAACCCTGCCTCCGGATACTATGAGATTAAGTGAAGGCCCTACCAGGCTCGATTTTATATGAGCGTCGGAGTTTCCTTCGGCATGGGCGAAATTGGCGCCCGGCGGCACCATTTTCATCAGGTGGCCGCTTATGTCATGCACAACGTCCGGATCGGCATTTTCGTTTATGGTAACGCCGGCGGTTGTGTGAGGTACGAAAACAGTGCAGATCCCGTCCACTATGCCGGATTCTGCCGCACATTTCCGGACCAGGCTCGTGATATTGATGAATTCATTCCTCTTCCCTGTCGGTACGGATAGTTCAAAGAGA
The DNA here is from genome assembly GCA_963796325.1 of uncultured Spirochaetota bacterium. Lineage (GTDB taxonomy): Bacteria > Spirochaetota > Brevinematia > Brevinematales > JAOACQ01 > CAVYGN01. The sequence goes on along the minus strand of CAWCLF010000003.1, from coordinate 286,259 downwards.
GTTTTCATAGGACCTCCGTTACCTTTCTTTTGACTGCAGTAAAATAAAGCGAATTCAATTTTAATTTATGGACAGATCCAAAAACCATAATATGAAAATTTATATCAAAATATATCTTATTATTTGGATTAGGAATGCCCATAAAGGACAGTAATTCCTTAGGGATCTTCAGGGCCCTAAGGGAACTGCCTTTATTCAAAAACTTCTTCGTTTAATTCAAAATTGGGTGTATGCACCAATATAAGCGATGCGGCTTCATTAAAATTATTTTTGTAAATAAATTTATCTCCTTTTTTAATAAAACAGAAATCACCTTTATTTAAAATATAATTGTCGTCATTAATTGTAATGTCAATTTTACCGTTTATAACATAATAATATTTATCCGATCTTTTCGACCACGATAATGGATGACTGATTTTAGGCGGTACATTTATGACGGCAAATGAAGACTTTTCTTTGCATTTTGATGTGTAATCAAAAATGCTCATTCCATTAAAATCAATCGCATTAATTTCTTCTTTCCTGATTATCATCGATAATCCTCCTTAATTTATTACAGCAGTATTTCGCAGAACTCGATATAAATGGAATAAAATAAATCAGATTGAAATATTATTTAAAGGGGATGTAAAAGTCAATCAATTCGGTATGCCGGAATTAAATGCTCCCGGAATATTTTAACATCATTCTTGGTTTAACTTTTTTAAAAATCTCATCTTTATTAAATGACAAATCATTATGGTTTGAATATAATGAAATGGCTGTATAAATAAATATTTTGAAAGAAGCATTATATGAAGATTTATAAGTTGCTGATGGTGAATGTATTAGTATTGGTTTACGGCTTCCTGGCTCCCGGTTTTATGCCGATCCAGCCCAGGATTCCCGACATTCCGGACGGGCAAATCCTTCGTTACAGCCAGTTTAACGGATTCCGGCTTGACCGGTAAGGAGGAGATCGGTTGGATTGTATTTTTGAAAGCGAAAGATTGTGTTTCAGGCTTTGGAACGAAAATGATAAAAAGATATTCGGTGATATGAATGCCGACCCCGCCGTTATGAAATATTTTCCAAAGGTTTTAAATGAGGAAGAAAGCGGCCGGTTTTATGAAATAATACGGGACGGTCTGAATAAAAATAAATACGGCTTATGGGCCGTGGAATTAAAAACCGGGGGACGATTTATAGGATTCATTGGTTTCAATAATACAACATTTAAAAGCGATTTTACCCCATGCATTGAAATAGGCTGGCGGTTGAAAAAGGAATTTTGGGGAAGAGGTTACGCCTCGGAAGGTGGTAAAGCGGCTTTGGAATACGGCATCAATAAACTGGGCTTTGAAGAGGTATATTCGTTTACTTCTAAAATCAATGGAAGATCCGAAAAAGTAATGCGAAGAATAGGTATGATAAAAATAGGATTTTTCCAGCATCCTAATATCCCTGAAGGGAATAAACTCAGGGAGCATGTTTTATATAGACTGACAAAGAATGAATTTACAGTACACAAAACGTCTTTATAGCGAATTCCGATTCCAACTGCCGGCCCGTCAATTGTCGTTTGGTTTTCCCCGAATGTAAACAATAATCTTTTTTTTCTTTATTTTTTAATAACGATGCATTATAATTGGGATTGAAATCAGGGACGGATCGGGAGATAAAATGCCGAAAAAAGTTGAAAAAAACGGCAAAAGTTTCGAAGAAAATATGCGCCGCCTTGAAGAAATCGTCGGCAAGCTTGAAAGCGGCGCCCCCGTGGAAGAGGCCCTGGGACTTTATGAAGAGGGCATGAAACTTTCGAGCAGCCTCGAATCGAAGCTGTCGGAAATTGAGAAAAGGGTTTTTGAAGTAAAAAACATAGCAAAGCTTGCAAGCGGGGAAGACAAGGACATTGAAATCGATCTCTTTAAATAATAGATACTTATGGAGGATCATATGCCTATCCGGCCGACCAGGATCCAGGTAAACGTCAGAGCAAGCTATACGTTAAAGAATTGCGAAGGCGAAGGCAATATTACGGATATATCTACGGGCGGCATAGCTATGGAGGTAAAACAGATATTCGTGATCGGAGATCTGGTCAGAATAGTTTTCAGGCTGCCTGATTCATCCAATCAGGAGATCGATTTCTGGGGCATAGTCAGAAGCGTAAACGGGAACCTGCTCGGAATAAGGTTCGAGGAAATATCCAACGATAATTCGGAAAAGCTCGATCACTTTGTGACAAGTTTAATCCTGGAGGCAGGAAGAAATTCCAGGGAAAATTTCGAAAATCCCTGAACTCCAGTTTTGCTCATGTCCTTGATAAGCAGGAGAGTCTGTTGAAAATAGGCTTTTTTAACAAAAAGGGAGAGAACGGCAGGTTTCCGGGAGAAATTGCAGGGGGGGTTGTATATAAGCTGGACGAAAACCTGGAAAGGACGGGGGATAAAGGTATCGAAGAGGGGGGGCTTGAAATACTTGCCCCGGTAAATCCTTCAAAGATAGTGGCCGTCGGTATGAATTACCGCCGTCATGCAGCCGAGTTAAATTCTAAACTTCCCGGTTCTCCTCTTCTTTTCTTAAAACCGCCGTCAAGTATATTGCCCCATAAAGGCAGTATTATTTACCCTCCGGGAACCGAAAGGGTGGATTACGAAGCCGAACTTGCCGTAGTTATCGGAAAAAAGGCAAAAACTATAGAACCGGCCGAAGTTAAAGATTATATCCTGGGTTTTACGGCATTTAACGATGTCACTGCAAGGGACCTTCAGGCCATCGACGGACAATGGACGAGGGCAAAAGGGTTTGATACGTTTTCCCCTATAGGCCCTTTTATTGAAACAAAGCTTGAAAACCCGCAAAGATTGAAGATACAATCAATCCTGAACGGCAGCGTCCGGCAGGATTCGAATACCGCCGATATGATTTTCGGTATAGATATCCTGATAAGCTTTATCAGCAAGGTAATGACGCTATATCCGGGAGATGTCATTGCGACCGGGACGCCCGAAGGGATCTCCGGCATGAAGAGGGGCGATAAAATAATTATCAGGATCGAAGGTCTTGACGATCTTGTGAATACTGTAGGGTAGAAAAGTCTCACGGCATCCGTAATTATTTTACTTTCTTAGAGTTATTCATTATATTTTAGACGGGAAAAACAAAGAAAATTGAGGTTATAATTATAAAAGGAGAAAATTATGCTTATCCCAATGGTTATCGAGCAATCTAACAGGGGTGAAAGGGCTTACGATATCTATTCAAGACTTCTAAAAGACAGGATAGTATTTCTCGGTTCGGCGATCGATGACGATGTGGCAAACCTTGTCATCGCCCAGCTTTTATTTCTTGAAGCCGAAGACCCGGAAAGAGACATCAATCTTTATATTAACTCCCCCGGCGGAGTAGTTTCCTCCGGACTGGCAATATACGACACAATGCAGTATATTAAATGCGATGTTTCGACAATATGCATCGGCGAAGCCGCCTCCATGGGTGCGGTACTGCTTGCGGCCGGCAAGAAGGGTAAGAGGTTCACTCTGCCTCATTCCCGCATAATGATACACCAGCCTTCGGGCGGAACTCAGGGACAGGCAAAGGACATCAAGATCCAGGCCGAGGAAATGCTGAGAACTAAAACTATGCTCGACAATATTCTTGTAAAGCATACGGGCCAGTCTCTCGATAAAATTGAATCTGATACGGACAGGGATTTCTTTATGTCGGGAGAGGAAGCCAAATCTTACGGAATAGTCGACGAAATATTTGAAAAAAGGAAATAATAAATGCCGGTAAAAAAAGAAGAAACGGATAACGGTTCTTTAAAAAATAAAAAGACGGTCCAATGCAGCTTTTGCGGCGCTCTTTCGACGGAAGTATACAGGATGATCAAGGGCGAGGGAGAAGTTTATATTTGCGACAACTGCCTTTACAATTCCTACCAGGCGATCCAGGCAGAGCATAAAAACCATGCTTTGAGCACTGTGCATAAACTGCCCAAGCCGAAGGAAATGAAAGAATTCCTGGACCAGTATGTTATAGGACAGGACAACTCGAAAAAAGTACTTTCAGTGGCCGTATACAACCACTATAAAAGGATATTTTCCAACACCTACATTGACGATCAGAACGACGTCGAAATAGAAAAGAGCAATATTGTTCTTGTCGGACCTACAGGCTGCGGCAAGACCCTGCTGGCTAAAAGCCTTGCCAAGATGCTCGACGTTCCGTTCGCCATAGCAGATGCGACGACCCTTACTGAAGCGGGTTACGTCGGCGACGATGTTGAAAATGTCCTGTTAAGACTTCTCCAGAATGCCGCCGGAGGATATTTCGATCCCGAATCCAAAGACCTCGAAGAACTTATATCCAAAGCCGAAGTCGGAATAGTGTATATCGATGAAATCGACAAGATCTCGCGAAAAAGTGAAAACATATCGATTACAAGGGATGTTTCAGGGGAAGGGGTGCAACAGGCCCTGCTTAAGCTTATCGAAGGCACGGACGCTTCCGTCCCGGCCTTCGGAGGGAGAAAGCATCCCCAGCAGAAGAATATAATGGTAAATACTTCCAATATACTCTTTATCGTGGGAGGAGCATTTGTCGGCCTGGAAGATATAGTAAAATCAAGGCTCGGCAAAAAGGAAGTGGGTTTCAGGAGCTCCCATTCCAGGGAAAAGTACGATCCGGAGAAAATTTTAAAGGATGTCATACCCCATGATTTTATCAAGTACGGTCTTATCCCCGAGCTTGTAGGCAGGCTGCCCGTAGTGGCAGTCCTTCACGAACTCAACGATGGGGAAATGAAAAGGATACTCACAGATCCGAAAAATGCGATAATCAAGCAGTACCAGAAACTCATGGGGCTTGAAAATGTCGAGCTGGAATTCACTGATGAAGCTATTAATGAAATAGTCCTGAAAACAAAAGAGAAAAAAACCGGTGCCAGGGGGCTACGTTCGGTTATAGAAGAAATAATGCTCGACGTTATGTATGAGATCCCGTCAATGAAAGAAGTATCGCACTGTATCATCGACAAGGACGTTGTGACGCTGGGCAAAGAGCCTAAAATAGCATAATGAGGTAAGGCAATGGGCGATTCCGAATCGAAAAAAAAAGAAAAACTCCCATTGATACCGTTGCGCGGTATCGTCGTATTTCCATATATGGTTGTTCCCCTTATCATAGGTAGAAATACCTCCGTTAAGGCGGTTCTCCATGCATTTGAAAACAATCTTCCGCTTTTCCTTTCCGCACAAAAGAGCAAGGATGTTGAAAATCCGACTGACGAGGATATATTTCCGGTAGGATGCATTTCCACAATACTGGAATTGATAAATATGCCCAACGGCATGGTCAGAATACTGGTTGAAGGATTGAAGAGAGGCAAAGTAGCCAGGTATGTCCAGGACGACGGATTCTTTATGGCCGAAGTCGATGACCTTGAAACCAAAGTTAAGAACTCCAACGAACTGGAGGCTCTGATCAGGACCCTAAAGGATAAATTTGTCGAATATATATCCCTGAATCCGAAAATACCGAAGGAAACTGCCGCCTCGATCGTTGCAATCGACGACTCGGAAAAAATAATCGACGCCGTCATGGCAAATATTCCCTCACAGGTGACCGATAAGCAGACAATTCTCGAGGAAAACGATATTAATGAAAGACTTACAAAAACGCTTGCGCTGGTGCATAAGGAAATCGACGTACTGAAGATCGAGGACGATATCAACAAGCGTGTCCAGGACCGCATGGAAAAGATGCAGAAAAAATACTTTCTCAACGAACAGCTCAAGGAAATACGAAAAGAACTCGACGAGGGAGAAGTCCAGGATGAAGGCATAATGGAGCTCAAGGAAAGGGCGAAGGGAAAGGAAATGCCTGAATCCGTAAAGGAAAAATTCGACGGTGAGCTTGAAAGGCTTTCCAAGATACCGAACATGTCTCCTGAATATACCGTCCTTTACAATTACATTGAATGGCTTGTGGACCTGCCCTGGGGAATATATACGACCGATAACAAGGACCTCAAAGTAGCCGAAACCATCCTTGAAAAGGAGCATTACGGCCTCAAGGAAGCAAAGGAAAGAATAATAGATTTCATAGCTGTACGCCAGCTTAATCCCAAATCGAAGGGACCCATCATCTGTCTTGTAGGCCCTCCCGGAACCGGAAAGACATCCCTTGCAAAATCCATAGCCCATGCCCTGAACAGAAATTTCGTGAGGGTATCGCTGGGCGGAGTAAGGGATGAAGCCGAAATCCGCGGACACAGGAGAACCTACGTGGGAGCGCTTCCCGGTAAAATTATCCAGATGATGAAAAAAGCGGCTTCCATGAATCCTATCTTTCTTATGGACGAAATCGATAAGATGAGCATGGACTTCAGAGGGGACCCGAGTTCTGCTCTTCTTGAAGTTCTGGACCCTGAACAGAATAATTCTTTCAACGATCATTACCTTTCTCTTGATTTCGATCTCTCCTATGTCTTTTTCCTGACAACGGCGAACAATCTATACAATATTCCGGTTCCATTAAGGGACAGGATGGAAATTATAGAAATACCCGGTTATACCGAACTCGAAAAAAAGGAAATCGCGAAGAGGTTCCTCATACCCAAACAGAAGATTGAAAACGGGATAACAGGTGTTAAAGTCAATTTTTCAGACAACTCAATACTTGATATTGTCAGGTACTATACGAAGGAGGCGGGAGTAAGGAGCCTCGAAAGAAACGTGGGCAAAGTTATTAGAAAGATAGCCCGTGAAAAGGTAAGGCACGATGTAAAATCCACACTCATTAATTCAAAAAGAATAGAAAAGTACCTGGGCGTCAGAAAATTCGATTTCACCCGCGGCCAGAAAGAACCCCGTGTCGGGGTAATAGCGGGACTTGCATGGACAGAAATGGGGGGCGATGTCTTATACATTGAAAGTTCAATCTTCAAGGGCAAGGGCGAACTTATACTGACCGGTCAATTGGGCGAGGTCATGCAGGAATCGGCCAAAATCGCCTATTCATACGCCAAGTCCGTCGCTTCAAAATACGGGATAGACCCTGATGTATTCAAACAGAACGACCTTCACATTCATGTCCCCGAGGGAGCGATCCCCAAGGACGGCCCTTCAGCCGGAGTCACGATGATAAGCTCTATAATTTCGACCCTCTCCAGCAAGAAAGCAAGGAACGATTGCGCGATGACCGGTGAAATAACACTTAAAGGCGATGTCCTGCCGATAGGAGGGCTCAGAGAAAAACTCCTCGCCGCTAAAAGAGGGGGAATTTTCAGCGTAATCATCCCGAAAACGAATGAAAAGGACATAAGCGAAATCAACGAGCAGATATTAAACGGCCTTAATATTTATTACGTTGAAAAAATCGACGAAGTTCTCGACAAGATCATGCTCGAAGAAATAAAGCCGAAAATGAAAAGCTCAAAAATCGCGAAGAAGCCGGCAAAGGTTAAGATTTAGCTTCTGCCGCTTTCTTGACAAGGATACCGGACATCTCGACAATAAATTTATCAATGGCAGCTTTAAGATCGGCTATGGAATGCGAATGCAGGAGATCCTTCCCTTCCGGTTTATCAAGTTCGATGCCTTTAAATTTTTTCAATTTCACAGTATAACCGGCTTTTTCGATGTTATTCTTGATAAATTCGGTTATGCTTTCAGCATACTCCCTGATCCTGAAATCCACCTTGTTGATTAAAATCTCTGCGTAATTGCTCGAAAGGCTGAAAACACGCGAATATTTTTTCATGACCGACGGAAGAATTTTCTCCCTTAACTCGAACAGGTCCTTTAATGCATTCTTCAAATCGAGCGAATGGACGCAGTCGGCCCTTACCTGGATCGTATTCCTTAGCCTTTCGATATAATGCCTGAAGTTATCGAGAACGGCCATCTTTTTATTTATATGCTTCTCTGTAATTTTAAAGAAATGATAGCCGAATATTGCGTATTTTATAGCTTCGGGAAATCTATTATGTTTTGATATAACCACCCCGGCCAGGTATTTAAGGTAATGGAATCCGTAAGAACTGAAAGTCTGGAGGATAAGCGACTTTAAAAATGCCATTGAATACATAAAAATATTGGCCGGCGTCCTGTCCACCGCCGAATAGAATGTGTTCGGCAAACGCCTGATCTGGTTCAAGCACCTGTCGAAATATTCCCGGGGTTTATAGGCATTCGATATTACTTTTTTATAACCTTCTATGAGTTTATCGGTGGGCATTGTCGGTATGAAATTTAATTCAAACGAATGAGTGTTATTCCCTTCCGATTCATGGAGGAGCCTGTTTTCAAGTTTCAGCCTTCTGTAAAGCCGCGTCTCCGGAATTGCCGCTAACAGGCCGATCATTGCCATAGGTATGGCCGATTCTTTTATAAACTTTATCTGCCTGTCGAAAATATCTTCCTTTTCGTTGTCGAACCCCAGAATAAATCCGGCTGAAACTTCGAGGCCGCTCTCCTGGATTTTCTTTACACTATCAAGCAGAGATATTTTGGTATTCTGGCTCTTGCCCGCCTGCATTAGGGAATCTTCGGACGGTGTTTCAATGCCGACAAAGACCATGTTGAAATGCGCCTGCACCATCATCTTCATAAGTTCGTCGTCATGCGCCAGGTTGATGCTTGCCTCGGTAATGAAGGTGAACGGATTTTTATTCCGGGCCTGCCATTCGATCACAGCCTTCAACAGATTTTTTACCGCCCTGTTGTTCCCTATGAAGTTATCGTCCACGATAAAAACGGACCCTCTGTAGCCGATATTTTTAAGGGCTTCCAATTCCGCAACAAACTGATCCGGTGATTTTACACGGGGTACCCGGCCGAATAGCTCAATTATATCGCAGAACTCGCAACTGAAAGGGCATCCCCTGGATGACTGAAGGGCCATGGAGGAATAGTCGTTGATGTTCATAAGATCGAAGCGGGGAATCGGAGCTAATGAGATATCAGGTTTTGATTCGCTCCTGTACAGCTTCCGGGCATTGCCCGACTCGAGGTCAGCCAGGAATAAAGGCAGCGTAATCTCAGCTTCGTCGAGAACAAAATGATCGACGCCTTCTATTTCCAGGTGCGATTCTGTCGGGTAAGGACCTCCGGCCACCACTGTTTTATTGTATTTATGCGCCAGCGATACGACCTCGTCGAAGGATTCCTTCTGAACGATCATTGCCGACAGGAATATGTAATCGGCCTCCAGGATATCGCTGACCTTTAAAGGGCCTGTATTCAAATTTACCAGCTTTAAATCGTAAGTGTCGGGTATCAGCCCCGCAACCGTCAATAATCCCAGCGGGGGATACGTCGTTTTTTTCCCTGTAAACCTGAGGCTGTACTCGAAACCCCAATATGTAGAAGGGATTTTAGGGTAAACGAGCAGGATCTTCTTTTTCAATCAAATTCTCCTTTTTTCATTAAATTTAAATCTAATTTCTTATATATTAATATGTTGGGCCTAATAAGTCAAGTTAATCCGCCGGCCCCGGAATACTGAATTCAACTGCCATGCTCTTTAACTTTTTTTGACATGGGAATATTAATACATTACACTAAAGAAAAAGAAACGTTTCTCTGGATGCTTCGGGGAATGTTATGTTTAAATTTTTCAATAATCTTAAACTGCTCACTAAGGTCATAATCACTCCTGTTATTATATCCGTTTTCCTTGCGGCCATTATTCTTATAGCCCTGGTTTTTCTCAACGACCAGAAGAATGTAGTAGGCAGTTTCTACAGCATCCGTTACAGTCACCTGCATGACGTCGAGGAGATAAACCACCAGTTGTTGACCCAGAATATGAATATATATAAATTAATCAGCTGGGTTTCTTTGAAATACCCTTCGGACAGGATAGATGAACTGATAAAGGAACAGAAGGATATGTTAACCGAACAGGTTTCCGCTCTTGGTCTTCTCCTTAACGATAAGAACCTGATCCCGGAAGAAACCGGTCTAATCAAAAAAGCTGCCGTAAATATGAATCTGTACGCAGAAAATGTAAGAATCGTCATCGATATTATCAGGACCGATACAAAGGGTGCAAGTTCGACACTGAACAACGCCGAAAATAATTTTAACAATCTGAGGGACAACCTGCAGGCTCTTGAATCAGTCGAAGACTTCGCCGGCAAGAACAGTTTTGACAAAATCAATCTTAATTTCGGGCTGGCCATAATTGTATTTATTATCGTTTTTATTGTTTCAGGCCTTGCCGTTTTTTCCCTCATCAGTTCAGTCAGTTCCTGGTTTTCCCATGTGATAATACAATTCAATTCAGTAACAAAGGCCATCGAAAAGGGAGATCTCGGAGTCACATTAAAAATCGATTTCAAGGATGAGCTTGGAAATCTGGCAAGATCATTCAATAAAATACTCGTCAGGCTTAACGAGAGCTATGCGGTTATCAGGGAAATGTCGGAAAATATCGACGGCAATTCGGAAGTTCTCCTTTCGAAGTCGGGCCTGCTTTCAATTTCAAGCGAGAAACAGGCGGAGTCTTCAATGAGCGTTTTCGATACTACAAGTGAATACCTGCATTCCATTGAAAACAGCAGCGGCAGGATAGAGAAGCAAATGGGCATAATTTCGACAGCGGCTTCATCAATAAACACTCTTAACGACGGAATTCAGAATATAGTCGTTTGCATAAGCGATTTGAAGAAGGAGATTTCCGAAAATGCAAGAATGACCGCCGAATCGAGGGACAAGTTCGTTCTCTTTGAAAAAAACATCCTTTCCATCGGCAAATTCCTGGAGGATTTTTCTATAAGCATTCATAAATTTGAAGAATATTCTGAAAACATCGACCAGATTCTCACAGTAATAAGGGATATTTCCGAACAGACTAGCATGCTTGCCATGAACGCGGCCATTGAAGCTGCTCATGCAGGTTCCGCCGGAGAAGGATTCGCTATTGTCGCCAGCGAGGTCAGGAAATTATCGGAAAGTTCGGCAAAGTCTGCGACTGAAATCGGGACGATCATCAATTCGATCAAAAACGGCATCAGGGAAGCCGCCGATAAACTTGCGACAGGAAGCGCCAGTACAAAACTGATCGCCGAATCGGCCAGTGAATCGGGCAAATCATTGGAGCAGATCCTTGAAACGGTCAGCAAAATCGACCGGATGGCCATGGAAATCGCATCCACGACCCAGGAACAGGGTAGAAGCGCTATGGACATTCTCAAGCATTCGGAATCGCTCAAGACATTTTCAGTCGATATAAACAGGGCTCTTCTTGAACAGAGGGGTGGAGCAGGCAAAATAATCTCAGCCATAGAGACGGTATCGAGTTCAACCGAAGAAAACGTCAAATCCGCCGAAGATCTCGCCGCTCTTGCAAAGTCCCTTAAAGAAGACAGCCGTAAACTCGCCCAGACCGTCCGCTCGTCAGACTGATTCAAGCCTCTTTTTCATTTCCCGACCGAGCAGGCTGATGACTACTGCTATTCCGGGGCTCTCGGTTCTGCCGGTAAGCTTTATCCTGATCATTCCTGCAAGGTCTCCGAATTTAACAGAATGTTTAAGCGCTATGCTCCTCAACTCCTCTTCAATCCTATCAGGCGTTTCATCAAAAGAAAGGCCGCCGATGAATTTTTCCGCTTCATTTAAGGCCGACCCGGCCGCCGGGCTTGAAAGAAGCTCATCCAGGAGTTTCCGCGCATTATCGTCCATAATATTAACCGGTATGGCATAAATAAGCATTTCATCATAAAGTGCCTTCAGGGTTTTATGCCTGGAATGCAGGAGGCCGATCGCATTTCTGGTCCATCCGCCGTCCGAAAGCTTGCCTTTAATTTCCAGGCCGGCTTCGGCGGTAAATTCGGCGAAATGCTTTAAAAGCTCATCGGTCGAAGCCATTTTCATATGTTTTCCGCAAATCCAGATCATTTTTTCCTGATCATACACTGCATTGGCCCTGCTGAGTTTAGTAATATCGAATGCATCGATGAGTTCGTTAACGGTAAATATTTCTTCATTCCCATGCGACCATCCGAGCCTCGCTATCGCATTCAAAAGCGCATCCGGCAGGATGCCGTTCGCCCTGTAATATTCTATATTTACCGACCCCTTTCTTTTTGAAAGAGGACTCTTGTCTTTATCGAGTACAAGGGGAAGGTGGGCAAATACCGGAATGGAAAATCCGAGGAATTCATATAGAATGATCTGTTTGAATGTGTTCGTAATGTGATCTTCACCCCTTATTACATGAGAAATATTCATAAGGGAATCGTCCACAACCGCGGCAAAATTGTAAGTCGGAGTTCCGCCGCATTTCATGATCACGAAATCATCGAGTTCTTCTGTGTTTAAAGTGATTTTATTCTTTACTGCATCGGGGAAGGTTATTTCCCTGCCGGGACCGATGTCGAGCCTTATACTGTAATCGCCGGAAGGTTTTACAAAATTACCGGCGCAGAACCTGTCATACCTGATATCGGTTTGACCGGCGCCTAAGCGGGCTAAAAGATCGTCCCTGCTGCATGTACAGTAGTATGCTTTCCCCTTCGAAATGAGTAATTCGGCATAAGACCTGTAAATATCGAACCTTTCACTCTGCCTGTAAAACTCGTCGTAATCCATTCCAAGCCATGCCATATCCTTCTTAATGGATTCGGTGAAAGATTCTTCCGAACGGTAGAGATCCGTGTCTTCTATCCTGAGTATGAAAGAGCCGCCCGTATGCCTGGCATAAAGCCAATTGAAAACAGCAGTCCTGGCGCTGCCAAGGTGAAGCTTGCCCGTTGGAGATGGGGCGAACCTGACCCTTACTCTTTCCCGGTCCGTCATATCCTTTTCAGCCATTTACCGATGCGGATTTTCCAGCACTTGAAAATCGCTTCGTTGATTATACCGCCGCTCATTTTGGTGCTGCCTTCATAGCGGTCCCTGAAAATGATCGGAACTTCCTTGATAGAAAACCCGTGCCAAACAGTTTTTGCCTTCATTTCTATCTGGAAAGAATAACCGCTGGAATCGACCTTGTCAAGATTAAGTTTCTCAAGCACCCTCCTGGTATAGCAGTTATAACCCCCGGTCAGGTCTGTAAGCTTTACACCCGTCGCGAAGCGTGCATATAAGTTGGCGCCTATACTAAGAAGGAGCCTTTTCATATCCCAGTTAAGAACGCGGACGCCTCTTATGTAACGCGATCCGCAAACTGCATCGTATCCTTCATTAAGCGCCTCTAAAAAAAGATGCAGTTCGCCGGGATCATGTGAAAAATCCGCATCCATTTCACAGAAATATTCGTAGCCTGCATCATTCATTAAAGCGTACTTGAAACCAGCCACATAGGCCCTGCCCAGTCCTTCCTTTTTACTGCGCTTAAGCAGCATTACCCTGCCGGAAGTCTTCATGATTTCCCTGACTATGCCGCCTGTCCCGTCGGGAGAGTTGTCATCGACGACAAGCACGTCTATATCCCCGCCCTGCCTGAGCACTTCGGGGATCAATAACCTGATATTCTCAGCTTCATTATAAGTCGGTATGACAATTATGCCTTTCATTAAAAAACCGCCGTTCGCATTAAATCGGCAATGATTATATCATAAACAGAATGTTATGGCAAAAACATAATCAAAGTTCAATTTCGAGGTCTTTCATTTTACGGAGAAGATTATTCGGCAAAATGCCCAGGCTTATGGCAGTTCTGGATACATTGTTATTATGAATGCCCAGTTGTGTCTTAATATATTTCATTTCCAGGAACTTTTTTGCATCGGCGTATTTCATCGTTTTTTGAAAGATCGCATCGCCAGAATTCTTATGAGTTGAAGTCATAACGTTCTTGACGTCCTCGGGCCGTATGGTATCGCTTTCCGAAAAAACATAAAGCCTCTGCATAAGATTTTTAAGCTCCCTTATGTTGCCTTTCAACGGCAGATCCTTTATGAGAGACATAGCCTCGGGAGATATATTTTTCATAATTGAACCGTATTCGACACATGACTGTTTCAGGAAATGATCGGCCAGTATCGCTATATCGTCTTTTCTTTCCCTTAAGGGAGGAATATTGATAATAAGTACGCTGATCCTGTAAAAAAAATCTTCCCTGAAATTTCCCTCTTCCACCGCTTCCCTGGGATTGCGGTTTGTCGCGCAGATAAGCCGGAAGTCGACCTTGATCTTCGTTTCGCTGCCTATGTGGGTCACTTCCCTGTCTTCAAGGACCCTTAAAAGCTTCGCCTGCTGAGAAAGGGGAAGTTCTCCGACTTCATCCAGGAAAAGTGTGCCGAGACTTGCAAGTTCAATTTTACCCTTTCTTGCCGAAGCTGCGCCGGTGAAAGCTCCCTTTTCATGTCCGAATAGTTCGCTTTCAAATAAATTTTCAGGTATGGCTGCGCAATTCTGCTTGATCATTTCGTTTTTTCCACGTTTACTTTTCAGGTGGATCAGGTGCGCGACATGTTCTTTGCCCACACCGCTTTCTCCGATGATCAGTACAGGGAAATCATTCTGCGCCGCTTTTTCGATTATTTCATTCATTTTTTTAACAGCAGGGGAATTCCCTATAATTTTATATTTTTCCATTTCTTTATGGAGAAGGCTTGAAAACATCTTATGCTCTATAGCATTATTGATCACAACCTTCATCTTCTGGTAAGAAATCGGCTTTTCAACAAAATCGAAAGCTCCGAGCTTGATCGAAAGAACGGCTTTCTCAACGCTGGAATATCCTGATATCATCACGCATTCTATGAAAGGATGCCGGGACTTAATTTCGCTCAAGAGATCTATGCCTTCCTCCTCCCCCAGCTTCATATCTATAAGCGCCAGATCTATCGAATCGCTTTCAAGCGCAAGTATTTTCCTTGCATTTTTAATTGAATCGGCACCGACAACTTCATATTCTTCAAAAACGCCTTTAAGGCTGGAAATGACATCTTCATTGTCATCGACTACAAGCAATCTCATAAAACCGCCTCCATTAAAATACTCGTAATTTTTTACACTATGACGGGAAAATTATCTGGAACGTCGTGCCCTTGTTTAAGGCGCTTTCAACTTCGATCAGTGCGTTTTGCTCCTGCGTAAGGCTTTTCACAATCGACAGGCCGATCCCGATATTACCCTTTTTTGTCGAGAATCCGGGATCGAAAATCTTGTTAATAGTTTCCTTGCTCATCCCGCATCCTGTATCCTTTATCAAAATACATTTCTTCCTTCCGTCGTCGCTGAAATTTACAGCTACAATCGATTCCTCGCCCGCCTCGATCCCGTTCTTGATTATATTTCTGATTATTTCCTTGAAAAGGATCGTATCGATTTTTAAAACAAAGGGATCGCTGCCGGAGAGTTCAAGCCTGGCTCTTTTAAATTCCTTGCAAACTTCTTCTATGATCGGGACGACATCCCGGTCTTCAAGGTGCGCATCAGGGAAATATGATATCTCTCTGAACTTATAGAGTATCAGTTTCATATCGTTGAGCTTATTGAGAATAAAATTGACCTTGTCTTTTTCACCGACTTTATCGATCAGGAATTCCACATAAGTCTGTATAGGAGAAATAATATTATTGATCTCATGAACGATTATCTTTGAAATTTCTTTCCAGCCCTTGTATTTATGAATGTTTCCCAGGATTTTCTCATAATTCTTGAGCTTTACTATCATTTCATTGAAAGCCCTTATCAATATCCTGATTTCTTCAGTGCCGGTTTCCTTGAGGAGAAGCTCAGATTCGCTCGAATCGAAGTAAAAGTGCTTGACGGCGCTTGACAGCTTGCCTATCGGCTTGGTCACTCCGAAAACAAACAAAAGATATAAAAGCGACATAACAACGGCTTCCACCGTAAAGATGCCCAGAACGTCCCTGGTTATCTGTATGGCACGCTCATCGGAGAAGGCCTTGTAAAGTGAAACCCTCTTCTGCACTTCAGCATTGCCCGCCGAAAGTTCCTTTATATAAACAAGTTCATTCTCGAAAGCTTTCTGAGTGTTCGTTATGATCGTATAGCTTGCCAGAAGAGAAGTCAATAGAATAAATATCATCGCAGAGATGAAAATAATAATGAATCGAACCTTCATTTCAGATCCTCATTTTTAACTTTTGGAATCGAATAACTTAAGAGAACGCTTGGCCTGTTTCCCCAGAGATTGATAATCTCCGGCTCCATATCGCAGTTCAATATGATTTTTACTTCGGTTTCAAAATTAAATCCCGCATAATAATCTGCATTGGTAAGGAAAACGAGTTCCTGGACTGAAAGTATGTTCGTCATTATATTGAATGCATAGGGGCCTGCATTGTTTAAATAATAATTTGTGCCGTTATAACGGATGCTCTGGAATATGGTGTTTTTAAATACCGTCTTCCTGCCGGTTCTCGTTGTTACATCGTAAACTATATAAACGGAAATACCGCTGTCTATTATTTCATGCAGAGGGGAATTGATCAAATTTCCGCATCTGAACTGGCCGTTTATTACGGTATTGTCCTTCAGACTCCTGTACACGAAGAAATTGTCGCTGGATACAAGGGGATAAGCGCTGATAATACCGAGGACCGTAAGGATTATCCTGACAGATTCGGCTAATTTCACCCATATTCCCTGCATATACTCTCCAAATTAATAACGATAACTTTAATGCAATCTCCGTGCCATTCGGTGCAATTTATCGGAATATTTTTTTAATATGGAGAAAACAGATTAATAAGTTGATTTAGAGCACTTCTAATAACCTGCCTTCGTCCTGAGCCAAAGGCTCAGGATTTGGCTCGGATAGGATGTGTACTTATCCTGGGCCGGACATACCCTTCGGGCACAAGTGCACAGGGCCCATAGGGCGGAATCATTAGCTTTGTTGCATATTTAACAATATAAAATGCTTGTTTTTGGCCCTTAGGTCCTTAGGGGAACCGCCCTTTATATATTGATGCTTTATCCTAAGACCGATGTAATAAAATAAATCTCTCTCTTGCGTCTTCTTGTAAAAATATCTCTATTTCTCAGGAAAAATTGCATAATTATATCAAATATAATATATCAAAATTGATAATTTGACAAGATACTTCAGTCAACAGCCGACCGTCGGCAGTCTACAGTCATGTAATAATTAGACTGTTGACTTTCGACCGATGACTATCGACTACGGTATCGGGATACTTTTGAGAATTTCCAGGAGTGCCGGGTGGATGATTCCGTTATCCGCCACTATGGTATTTTTGTAAATGTCGAATTCCCCGCCTCTATAATCAGACAAAATGCCCCCGGCCTCACTGACAATTATTTTCCCGGCTGCAGTATCCCATGGCTTCAGGTTCTCTTCGTAAAATCCCTCGAAACTGCCCCTGGCAACATAACACATATCTATTGAAGCGGATCCGAACCTTCTGAAGCCGGTAAAATTTTTAGTGATCACGGCAAGAGGGTCGACGAGGTAATCAATCCTGCCGCCCATTTCATATGGAAATCCGGTTACAATAAGAGCCTTCCCCTTTTC
Source organism: uncultured Spirochaetota bacterium (assembly GCA_963796325.1). Classification (GTDB taxonomy): domain Bacteria; phylum Spirochaetota; class Brevinematia; order Brevinematales; family JAOACQ01; genus CAVYGN01. The sequence goes on along the minus strand of CAWCLF010000003.1, from coordinate 268,811 downwards.
GCTTATTTTAGATACATGAATACTTTTCTTATTAAAAAAAGCCCCGCCGTCTTTATATGCCCAGTACCATTCCTGCAGTATCGGGTTGTAAACGACTCCTGCTTCTATTTCACCTTCAATCTCTACTCCAATAGAAACGCTGACGAAAGGTATGCCATGAGTGAAATTGACCGTGCCGTCAAGGGGATCTATTATCCATTTAATATCCGATTGTTTAAGGTTCGACAGTCCTTCTTCGGTAAGTATGGAATGCGAGGGATATTTTTTCCCGATCATTCCGACTATCAAAGCTTCGGATGCCTTGTCATATTCGGTTACGGGGTTGGCGAAACTCTTGAATATGATGTTTTTTTCCGCCTTAAATCCTCTTTTAATGATTTCTCCCGCTTTCCGGGCGCATTCAAAAGCGAAATCCAGATAACTTTTTACCGGTTCCATATCCTTCCTTTCAACCTATTTTATTGCTGAAAAGCAAATCCATAAATTCCCTTCCCTTAAGATGCGTATATTTGCCTTTCTTACATTCTCTTTCACAGTATTTTTTAATTGCCATGTCCGGAACGATGCCGGGGCCGGAGATCATGAAAGGGACTTCATCCCTTGTATGCTCTCTTAGCTTGACGGGAACCGGATGGTCCGGTAAAACAGCGGCTCTCACTTCCCCGCCTATGCTTTTTTTAAATTCTATAAAAAAAGTCCCGATCAGCCTTTCATCACAATTTTCTATGGCTTTTATTTTATTTTCAAGATCCCCCAGGTGCGAGCATTCGTCCGCCGCTTCAATATGAACATAAACAAAATCGTTCCGTTTGAGAATTTCAACTGCGGCCTTCGCCTTATTTTCATAATTGGTATCAATAAATCCGGTCGCTCCTTCCGGTCTAATTGTCTCCATCCCGCCGAGCCTCCCCAGGCCTAATATAACGTCAACTGCCGATATAATGCCCCCGCTGCGGCCGAACAATTCCAAAAACGGCGGCATATCGGGTTTTTTCCCTCCCGACCATGGCCATATGAGATTAGCGGGATTTTTGCCTTCCGAAACCCTTTTTTTATTGACAGGATGGTCTTTTAACAGTTCCCGGGCGGCATATATAAGATCAATGAGAGTATCGGCGGTGTGCTTGGTTCCGGGGCCGTCCGATCTGGGAAGTATTTCTTCCCACATGCGGCCCTGACAGGAATCAGGCTTGTCATAAAGAATATCCGGGCTGAATTCACTGCCTTTCAGATATAGAAGGTTCCTGTAGCTCATTCCCGGTTTAAATTCGATATTGTCGCATCCGAATTCCTTTTCGAGGCTGTCTATTATGTCTTTGGCTTCAGGACTGGAAATATGGCCTGCAGAATAATCCTCAAGAATACCTCCGCTAGTTACGGTTACAAGGTTTAACCTGAAGGCCACTGTATCGCGGTCTAATGGGATTCCCATTCCATAACTTTCTATAGCCCCCCGTCCCGTATGGCATTTCGACAGGTCCCAGCCCAGTACAGACATGTTGGCTACATCGGATGAGGTCGGATATCCTGCCGGGAGAGTCAGAAAAGTGCCGAAAACGGCATTACCGGCCATGGCGTCCATAACGGGGGTCTTTGCAGCTTCGAGCGGTGTTTTTCCGCCTAATTCTTCGAGCGGATAATCTGCCATACCGTCTATGAGAAAAACTACATATTTCATACCAAATTTCCCCGGTTATTTTTTATCCGAGAGCATTAAAAAACCTTTATAATAATTAATGGCGTAATTCATTCCTGATACAATAAGCAGTATCGAGGAAATGACCGTACCGTAATCGACGATCGACTGAAGTATAGAATAAATCCCGTATGAAAAAGATGAAAACGAATCTTTTAAAAGATAAGATGCAAGAACAAGCCCCAATACAAACGTGGTTATCTTGCCGGAAAGAAGCGGCTGAACAATCTTTTTTTTAAGGTTAAAGGCATAAATAGCCCCGAGTGAAATGATAAGGTCCCGCAGGAGGATAAGCATAAAAAAATAAAAATGCGTTTTATGGCTGAAATATAGTAATGCTGAAACGGTAATCACAAGGATCTTATCCCCCATCGGATCTATGAATTGCCCGATTTTGCTTACAGATTTCAATACTCTTGCAAGGAAACCGTCAAGGAAATCGGTGAGAAAAGCTATCATAAAAAGAATAAACGCATTGAGACTCGCATCCGGATTGTTGTGCCGCATCTGCTGTACGATCGGTACCACAAGGATTATCCTTATAATGGATAAAACATTGGGGATCGTCCAGAATTTTTCGCTCATGCCGTTCTGTGCTGCGTCTTTAGGAGCCATAAAATCACTCCGGTCCCTGGGATTGTTTATCGGAAACGGAAATGTTTATTTTCATAATGCCGTAAACCGCCTTATCAAGGGGGATATCCGTTTTTATCCATTCAGGGAACATCATTATATTTACTTTATCCCAGGGTTTGTTATAATCGAAAATAAACTGGTAGTTATCGGGAAATTTCTCGAGCTTTTTATTCCTGACGGTCATCCCCTGGCGCGGATATATCAGCCCGGCCGTAAGACGGGTTAAATCAAGCCTCTGGCTTGCCAGTCTGATAAGATCGTCGATGCTGTTCACGGCATAATATTTCGGGAAAAGATGCGCCGATTCGTTGTAAAAAGCCGTTTCAGAACCTGCTAAAACGGCGTATTGACCGGGCCTCATATCGAGAGGGATCCTGAACTCGAGATATTTCTCCGCATACGAAGAACCTAATTCTTTAAGCAGGACCTTGCAGCGGACAGTATCGCCCGGATAATAAGAACTCCTGTCTACTGTCATATTGTCAACAATATAATAGTCAAGGCCTCTTGTAATCTCGATCTTAACGCCGATTCTCCTGATTTTAATGCCGCCCAGGCTGTTTTCATAAAATGCGGCAAAGAGAGCATTGAGATCGGTGATCATACCGTAAACGCTGAAATAACCCGGATTGAAGGCATAGTAAAGAACATTCTCTGCCTTGTACAGTTTATCTGCGTATTCCGCTTCAATGGTATAACTGAGCCTGATCCTTTTATCGTCAAGATAACCGGCATGGTTTAAAAACGACGATGCAATGGCTCCCGAAGTAAGCGCGGGAAGATATGGACGGCTTTCTGCAACCCGGAAATGATATATATGAGTATTCCCCTCCTTTTCAACTGCAACATCTACAGGAACCATCGAATAAATATGCCCTAACCTGCAATAAACGCCGTACTGGCCGTCGAAAACCACAGCGCCTATAGGGACTGAGGAAGACCCCAATTTAAAAGAGAAGTAACTGGAAGGGATAACGGTATAGATATATGATTTCGAAATAGGCAGCGAAATATTTCCCGCAAGATCCATGGGGTGCCCGAAAATGAAAACATCATTATTGGATACATATGTTACGGTGCCGATGCCCTCAGCATGGAAGTCGCCGTCTACAAGGTTGACTGCTACCGAATCGCCCGCTTCAAGGTTCGATTCCCCGGCATCAGCGCTGCCGTTCCCTCCGCCCCCTGAATTCATTACTAAAAAATTTCCGTTGAATCCTTCGTTTTTTCCGCCGCCGCCGCTTAGCATCTTCTTTACGAATTCTTCGCCTTCACCCGAATAACCTTTTAAAAATATCGGCGTATCGATATTTTTCAGGAAACCGGAATCAAATCGAGCGCCGTTATACCCATTGTCGCTGTAAGCATTTTCTTTTTCTCTGACCATCTGCCCGATAGGGGTTATGCCGCATAAAGGCTCTTTAGCAAATGTCCATGTATACGCAACGGCCCCAACCAGTTTATCTTCAATATAAACCGGGCTTCCGCTCATCCCCGCCACTACCCCGCTCTTTTCGACATCCGGCCCCGAAAGCTTCGCAAGAATCACATCGCCCTTCGGTGAAGAATTTTTTACGATGTCGATGATCTCGACCCCGAATTTTTCCGGCTCCCAGCCCTTGAAAACCGAGAGACCGTAACCTTTCATACCGGGCTTGATCCCGGATACATCCATGAAATCGACAGAGAATGCAACGCGGGCGGCAAGCCAGAAAGCCAGTATTAAAAAGAAGTACTTCATTTGAAAACCCGGACCCTTCCTTAATGCCAATTATGTTATCATATCCGGCAGGAAAAATAAAGAAAATTCCCGCGGCAGATCTTCCGGGCGCTTCTAATATACCCTTCGGATAGGAAGCGCCCATATTAGATCTGCCCATACGGTTTATTCCCTTTTTACTGGAAAAATGCTAAAATTAATAATGTTCATACCCACAACCATCGAAGAGTTCAGGGAACTCGGATGGAATAAACCCGACATAATCCTCGTCAGCGGCGATGCATATATTGACAGCCCGCTCGAGGGTGCGGCGGTGATCGGTCAATATCTTATCTTGAACGGATTCAGGGTCGGCATCATAGCTCAGCCCGATATTACAAACGGACTTGATATTTCAAGGCTCGGAGAACCCGCTTTATTCTGGGGAGTGACCGGCGGATGCACCGATTCAATGGTGGCAAATTACACCGCGACTAAAAGGAAGCGGCGCCATGACGATTTCACACCCGGCGGCAATAACGATAAAAGACCGGACAGGGCCCTGATCGTATATACAAATCTGATAAGAAGATATTTCAAAAATACTGTCCCGGTCGTTCTCGGAGGAATCGAAGCAAGCCTGCGGCGCATTTCCCATTATGATTACTGGGATAATGATGTCAGAAGGCCCGTGCTTTTCGATGCCAAGGCCGATATATGCGTGTACGGCATGGGTGAAAGGGCAGTCCTTGAACTTGCCCGGCGGCTAGAACAGAACAGGTCCTGGCAGGATATACGGGGCATCTGCTATATATCCGGCGAAAACAGCGGTACCTCCCGGCAAGGCTACGTCAGTCTCCCCTCTTTCGAGGAAGTCAGCAAAGATAAAACAAAATTCAATTTAATGTTCGACATTTTTTATAATAGTTCTAACCCGGGAAGTTCTCCCGGACTTCTGCAGAAGGTGGGCGACAGGCTTTTAGTTCAAAATCCTCCTTCGTTCCCCCTTGCAGGGAATGAGCTGGACAGTATATTTGAGATGCCCTACGAACGCGATGTCCATCCTTATTATGGAAAAATGGGAGAGGTGAGGGCGCTTGAAACGATAAGATTTTCGATCGCGACCCACAGGGGATGCTGTTCTGAATGCTCTTTCTGTTCTATCCCTGTTCACCAGGGCAGGTCGGTATTATCAAGGAGTGAAGAATCCATACTCAAAGAAGCTCTGCAAATGATTTCCCACAGGGCATTCAGGGGAATAATACATCTTGCCGGAAGCCCTACTCAGAATATGTACGGAATCGAATGCGCCGGTCGCGAAGAAACTTCGGCATGCTGCGGCAGGTCCTGCCTTAAACCTCTGCCCTGCCCGGGACTCAAGGTAATGCACGACAGGCTAAGAATTCTATTAAGAAAAATGCGCAGTCTATACTACGGCAATGGAAAACCCGTAAGGGTTTTCATCAGTTCGGGCATCCGTCATGACCTTATACTTCAGGACAAAAAAAACGGCCGTTCCTTTCTTAACGAACTCATTCGATATCATGTTTCCGGCCAGTTGAAACTCGCCCCTGAGCACAGCGACAGCCGTGTCCTTGAACTTATGGGAAAGCCCGGATGGGACAAAATTACAGACTTTAAAAAGATTTTCGACGAACTTAATGCCGCATCGGGAAAAAAACAATACCTTTCTTATTATTTAATGGCCGCTCACCCCGGATGCAATGATGCATCGATGCTGCACCTTCAGAAATCGGTCAGGGACTCTTTAAAAATAACTCCCGAACAGGTGCAGATTTTTACTCCTACCCCTTCGACATACTCGACTGCAATGTATTTTACCGGAATCGATCCTTTCTCGGGAAAACCGGTTTTCGTCGAGAAGGACCCGAATAAAAAAGAAAGTCAAAAGTCGATAATCACAGGACGGACTAATAAGCATGAGTGATTATTTCAGCCAGTCACCGATTTCATGAAAGTAATAATCCCGGGCGTAATATTGTTATTATTTGTTATGATCCGGGAAATTAAAGCGACTACAAGCTCGGTTTAATCATTGCTGTCCTTTTCACGAATAATGCCTTAAATATTTTTGTCCTATCTGGTAGGAAAGGACGACAGGCAATAGTCTTCGTGATAAAATTACCCATCGATTTATTAAACAAATAAAACCCGGAAATGATATATGAAAGGCAATAATACAAAGTACAGATCGAGGCCGCTGTCCTATTCCGCCTTAAAAAATCAACGGGGCTTACACCCTGCGAATTTAAAAAGAAGTATGCACATAAAATAAGTAATGCCGAATGACGGAAATTCAGGGAGACTTTATTATGGAAAAGAGATTAAACTTCCTTGACAAAATTTCCTGATACATTTATATTTTTGCCTATTAGCGACGATGGCGCACTTTTTATGAAAGTATAAAAAGGAGGTCGATCATAATGAAGAATCATGACTTGTTTACTTTAATGCTTTTCCCGCTTTTTTTAATTTTTACAATGACATTGACCGCTCAAGCCGGGGATATAAAAACAATCGCCGTGGTCGGATTTATAAACCAGGGTGATAAGACAGACAATTCTGTCAACAAGGTGATCAGCAAATCGCTTATTACATTCCTCGCGAAAGTCAAAGGGACTAAAGTGATATCCTATGAAGTCATAGAAAAATTAGCGGAGGATAACAATTTCTGGGAATCCAAAGAGTTGAACGTCGAAACCGCCTCCGAGATGGGACTGAACCTTGCAGTCAAGCAGGTCGTGACGGGTACTTATAAAATAGATAATAAGAAGGAAATCGTTCATATAACGGTCCAGGTTTACGACCCTGCGACATCGGAACTTAAGCTCAAGCGTGATTATAAAGGCGATGCGGGCACCGGAATATTCGACACGATCGACAGGCTTATCCGCAATATCTCCAGCGAACTTGTCGGCCATGCGGTCGTTATGGGGAATCTGGAAGTGGAGATATCCTCCGGCTCGACATATAACCTTCTTATCAACCAAATTTTCCAGAAAAAAATCTCAAGTAAGGAGGTTTTTAAAGAAACCGAAGCTGCGGAGGAACCTCTCGTAATTTCCCTCACAATACCGGAGACCGGCCGGGAAGTTTTCAATGATACTGTAACACTTAAGGACGGCGAGAACAGGATCGTCACCTATTCGCCTTCCGGTTCCATAGCAGTGCGCACCGGGATTGCCGGTATTAAAGTCTTAGCGGACGACATGCCAGCCGGAGAGACCGGGAATAACGGAGAACTTATTATCGGGAACCTCAAAGCCGGGTCGAACCATACTGTCCGTATCGAAAAGGACAGCAAGAACATGGGCAGCAAAACAATCCTGGTTGAAGAGGGGAAGATCCATCCGGCGGAATTTATCATCCGAAGTTTGTTCTTCTCCATCCATGCCTTCGACGGCGGACTCGGAGGGGTCCTCGGCCCGGATTATTATTTTACGGATTTTTTTAGAGCGTCGCTGCTCGTGGGCGCGGTATATATGTGGGGAACGTTTGTACCCGAAGCGGAAGCGGACATCGGGTTTGAAGTATGGAAGGCCGGCGATTTTAAGATTTTCGCCACAGCCGGGGTTTTCAGCTATATTAATCTCACAGCCTCGCCTATCATTTCTCCGGTCGCGCGGCTTGAATTTTCCTGGTATCAGCTGTTTATCGAAGGCGGATGCCGTTACGGCCTGGATGATAAAAGCTTCAACCCCATGATCGGGATAGGCTATAGATTCTAGTATCGGAGTTCAGGGTAAATATTAACGAGCAGTTATTACTTGTATCTCATTACTATCAAAGGAGGAATTCTTATGAACAAATCTGTTTTTATAATCGTTTTTATGATAACAGCCGGTATAATGGACTCATGCGGCATATTCGAACCTAACGATGAACATAATAAATTGTTAGGAAATTCCAGTTCATCGGTTTCGTCATTGTCCGGTTCTTCGTCGAGTTCTTCATCATCCGCAATTAGCAGTTCATTCAGCTCCACATCGGTTTCAGGGGCGGTTTGGAGTTGTGCGACAAACAGCGCGGCCTTCCCCGTAAGATATTATCACACCAGTGTCGTCTTTAACAATAATATGTGGGTGATCGGAGGTTATAGCGGCGGCAGCTACAACAATGATGTCTGGTTTTCAGCAAACGGGATATCCTGGACGCTCGCGACAGCCAACGCGGCGTTCTCCGGAAGAGGCGCTCACACCAGTGTCGTTTTTAACAATAAAATGTGGGTGATCGGGGGTTATAGCGGCGGCGGCGGCTATACAAATGATGTGTGGTATTCTACCAATGGGACAAACTGGACGCTCGCGACAGCCAACGCGGCGTTCCCGGCTAGAGATTTTCATACCAGCGTCGTCTTTAACAATAAAATGTGGGTGATCGGTGGATATGGCGGCAGTGACTACAATGATGTTTGGTCTTCAAGTAACGGAACAAACTGGATAAACATGACTCCCGGCGCGGCGTTCCCGGCTAGAGATTCTCATGCCAGCGTCGTCTTTAACAATAAAATGTGGGTGATCGGGGGATTTGGCGGCTCAACCTTCGAAAACGATGCGTGGTATTCAACCGACGGGATAATCTGGACCTGCGCTACTGACAACGCGGCATTCCCCGGGAGAGGCGCTCACACCAGCGTTACCAACAACAATAATATGTGGGTGATCGGGGGAACTCTCAACGTCGTCGACGGCACCAACGATGTTTGGTATTCGCAATAGCTAAGCCTGCAGATTCCACAAATCTTTACGCACTTTTTTACTCCTTAACAGTGAATTCCCATACCCGAATATTTTTCTTTTTTGATCAGGCTTTGTTATAATAAATTTAAAATATTTGCAAACCACCCGTCCGCAAATATTTTAAGCCGCTTTAAGGAGGGGTAAAATGCACCTGGCCTACCTTGTTCAGCCCGACATCAACCCGCTTATTCTGCAGATCTGGGGCCCTTTTGCAGTAAGGTGGTACAGCCTGATGTATGTGGCGGGATTTCTCTTCAGCTATTTATTCATCTATTTCCAGATAAAAAAAGGGATAATAAAGGTCACTGAATCCGAATTGTCCGATATTATTTTTTACGCTTTCCTGGGCGTGATTATCGGAGGAAGGCTCGGTTACATAATCTTTTATAATTTCGGTTACTATATGCAGAATCCCCAGGATATGATAAAAATATGGGAAGGAGGACTGTCTTTTCATGGAGCATTTGCAGGAGTGCTGATTTCCGAATGGATTTATTTAAAGTCCGGGAAAAAGATTTATTTCGACTATGGAGATATCTTTATAGTCCCCTTGCCTTTATGCCTTTTCTTCGGCAGATGGGGAAATTTCGTGAACGGCGAATTATGGGGAAGGCCGACATCCGCTCCCTGGGGTATGTTATTCAAAACAGTACCTCAGTCAAAGTGGTTTCCCGTGTCGAATCCCTGGGTGCATGAAATGATGGATAAAGCCCATATGAAAGCTGCCGCAGGGCAGGAATTGGTGAATCTGCCGAGGCACCCGTCGCAGATATATGAAATGCTGCTGGAAGGGCTCCTCCTTTTTATTGTGATGGTTCTCGCCTCCCGTCTTAAAAAGAAACCGAGAGGCCTCATCTTTTCACTGTTCTTCCTGGGTTACGGCCTGGCCAGGTCTTTTGTCGAGTTTTTCAGAGAACCCGACGCGCAGCTCGGATACCTGGCCTTCGGCTGGCTTACTATGGGAATGATCCTGTGCATACCGATGATCGTTATCGGCCTTTTGGGAGTTATCCTTTCCCTTAAGGCTGATATAAGGAACAGGTTGTGGGCCTGATACATGAACTTTCATATAATACTGTCGTAAAAATCGCGGCCGGGGAAGTCATCGAACGGCCTGCTTCGGTCGTGCGGGAACTCCTTGACAATTCGATAGATGCCGGGGCGGATTTCATCAGGGTCCTTATTTCCAACGGCGGAATAAGTTATATCGAAGTCCAGGACAACGGGAAAGGAATGGATATAGAGGACCTCTTAATATGTACTAAAAACCATACAACAAGCAAAATAAAGAGCTTTGAAGATATATACGCTCTCGGGACGCTGGGATTCAGGGGAGAAGCACTTTCGAGCATTACTGAAGTCGCCAGGGTCTCTATCCTTTCCAGGAATTCCTCTCTTATTCAGGGATACCGCATTGAAATCGGCGACGGGTCCGTATCTCCGCCTCTTCCCGCCGGTATGAATTCCGGAACAACGGTTATTGTCAGGGATCTCTTTTATAATACCCCTGCGCGCCTCAAATTTCTCGGATCTAAAGGGTCCGAACAGAGGCTGATCGACAGGGAAATAATTAAGAAAGCCCTTGCGTATCCCGAAATCGGATTCGAATTTATCTCCGAAGGCAGGAGAAAATATATTTCACCTGTTAAAGAGACATACCTTGAAAGAATTGCCGATTTTTACCCGGATACGTTAGATTATCTTATTCCGGTAGAGGGGATTTCCAGTCATTTTTCGATTTCTGGATTCGTTACCCGAACCGTATTCTTAAGGCCGAACAGGATGTATCAGAGTGTTTATGTAAACCGGAGAGCTGTCGAATGGAAAAATTTTTACTTTGCAGTGTCGGGAGCATACGGCAACCTCATTCCCAGGGGATATTTCCCGGGAGCCTTTATTTTCATCACCGTCGATCCTGAATATGTAGATGTCAACGTCCATCCGATGAAAAAGGAGGTCCGTTTCCGCGAAGACTCCCTCTTGACAGGCGCAGTGGGGGATGCCGTAAGGAAAGCGCTCATGGCCGAAATGCCGGTTTCCCCGTCCGATTCAGGCCCAATAAGCTTCACTCCTTTTGAAAGGCGGGTAAGTTCGGCGATAACATCTTTCATGGAAAATAAAGACGGCATCAAGGGCTCTTCCGGAAGATCTCCGGCGCAGGAATTATGGGAAAAAGTGTCCGTAAAAGAACAGCAGTTTAAAATTTCCGAATGCAGATATATCGGAACCGTTTTCATGACGTACCTGATTTTTGAAAACGAAAATGACATGATCCTCATCGATCAGCATGCCGCGCACGAGAGGATCAACTATGAGAAAATCAGGGACAACTTTGAGAAACATCTTTTGTCAGTTCAGGAATTTCTTACACCTGTAAGTATTGACGTACCGGCAGGAATAATCGACGGCTTAAAATCGAATCTGCCCCTTTTATTATCGATGGGATTCCAGGTGGAACATTTCGGAGGAAGCAGGTTTATTATTACCGGCGCGCCTCCTTTTATCGATTACAGGGATTCCGCAGATGCAGTCATGGGTTTTGTCGAAACCCTGGAAGAGAACCCGTCTACCCTTACGGGCACAGGCTCGACCCTCGATTTTATCGATGATGCCATAAAGCAAATGGCATGTAAAAAATCAGTCCGCGCCGGGGAACAGCTTTCCCGCGAAGAAGCCGTAGCGCTTGTAACCGAATGGGAAAATACCGCCAATCCTTATTCCTGCCCGCATGGAAGACCGGTGGCTTTCAGCATTTCAAAGCACAATATAGAAAAACAATTCTGCCGATTAGGGTTTAAGAATCAGGATTTTGTCAATTCGATAAAATAAGCCGGGTTAAGAGAGTCATACAGCCTCATTTTACCTCTGTCCGGAAAATCATACTTGTTTGTAACGACGGTTCCTAAAACGGCAGTGTTGGTATAAACCGAACCGTTACTCTGAAAAGTGTCCATGTTGTTGTACAAGTTTATGATCTTCCTGGAAGAATCGATAGTCCATCTGCCCTGCAGCATCTCACCGGTGAAGGGATTGACAGAAGCAAAAGTCCTGTCCGAGTTAAATTCCATCTGGTTCGACGAGAAATCCTTGTAATCTGCCGTTACAGACCCGTTTGTGCTGACATTTTTACTCTGCCACCATTTACCTTCAAATTTGATATTGTCGTCCACAAGACTGCAATAAAATAAAAAAGCAAGCGGCAGGAAAAAAATTATTAAGTATAGCACTTTTTTCATAAATTCCTCCTCCCCCAACTATATCTGCATATATTATACCATAATTTTTATTGATTATTCAAGCCTTGTCGATTTCATTGTATGTTTTTCCTTACAGATCTGTTATAAAATATCCGCCGGATTTCAATATAACATGCATCTTTATTATTTAACCGTTTTCAATTATAATAAGGACAGTTCAAATGATTCCTACCCGAAAGGCTTGTGCCCGCAGGATATGTATGAAAAGCGCCCATTATCATCGAACGGAGCTTTAAATGACTTACGATAAAGCCCTGGAATTTTTAAATTCCCTTATCAATAATGAAAAACTGCCTAATAATTATTCCAGGTCTCATTATGACCCCGGCAGGGTCGGTAAGATGCTTTCCCAATCAGGCCTTGACATTGATAAAATCAAGTACATACATATAGCAGGCACTAAAGGCAAGGGCAGCACGGCTCATTATGTGTCAAAGATGCTGGAAACCGGAGGAAAAGGGAAAATAGGCCTCTATACTTCGCCTCATGCCGTTAAAATCAACGAAAGGATTATGATAAACTCCGACCCTATTCCTGACGGTATTTTTGCCGGAAAGGTCGAGGAGCTCTCGAAAATATTTCCTCTGCTTTCCGGATCAGGTGTACCTACTTATTTCGATGCCCTGACATTCATTGCAATATCATATTTTCTTTATTCTTCATGCGATTTTGCCGTTCTTGAAACAGGCCTCGGCGGAAGGCTGGATTCCACAAATTTCTGCACCCCGGCTGTTTCCATTATCACGTCAATCGGATTCGACCATACAAGGCTCCTGGGCAATACCCTCGGGCAGATCGCCGGTGAAAAAGCGGGGATAATAAAAAATAATATCCCTGTCGTATCCTCACGCCTCGATCCGGAAGCTCTCCATAGTATCAGGGAACAAGCAGATTTGAAAGGCTCTCCGTATTATTATTTTCCGGATTGCGTGAGTTTCAATACCAGGAAACGATATGAAAAAGGAAGCGCATTCAGCGCAAAATTTCACAATTGCGGGGCGCTCGATCGCCTCGACGATATTTATTTATCACAGCCGGGAGATGTTTTTATCGAAAATTTTCTGCTCTCGGTGCTTGCCCTATGCGTATCCGGAATAAAGGTCGAAGAAAACGCCATACGCGAGGCGGCAAGAATACGGATACCTTACAGGGTGGAAAAAAGGGGCGATATTCTGATCGATGTGGCGCACAACGACAGTTCCCTCGACAGTCTGTTTAAAACAGTCAGGGATTATTTCAAACCTGCTAAAGCCCATCTTCATGTAGGAATACTCAGGGACAAGGAACTTTTAAGGATTTCCGAAAAAATATTAGAATATCAAGCAATGTTCAGCAAAATAGTCCTTTTCGATTTCCCGGCGTCGAGGGGAAGCGGAGGTAAAATTCTTTTCGACTCTCTTTCTAATCTTCCCCAGGCTGAATATAGCGACCGATACCCCGTCATATCGCATGAAAAGGGCTTATTGAACATATACACAGGTTCATTTCAGATTATTGAAAAAATACTCGGCCAGGCATCGGAGGACAGGGATGAATATACGGCATTTCTCAACAGCCCGCTTGATATTCCCGAATGGGAGGAAATCTATGCAGAAGCAAAGAGGCTAAAAATACCGGTTTTAAGGCCCCTTTCATCAAAACTTCTGTATTTTCTTGTTAAAATATCAAAACCTGAAAAAATACTCGAGATAGGGACGGGCAGCGGTTACTCGACTTTCTGGCTTAAGAGGGGGATGCCGGAAAAAGCAATGCTGATCAGCCTTGAAAGGGATATGAAGAGGTATGCACGTTCGCGCAAGCTCTTCAGGAATAATCCTGGAATAACTGTCCTTCACATGGATGCGTTCGAATACCTGGAGGAAAATCCCGGGACTTTTGATCTTGTTTTCCTGGACGCCCAGAAGAGGGATTATATACATTATCTTGAAATTTTGAAAGACAGGATTAATAAAGGCGGCCTCTTGATCGCCGACAACTTTCTTTTAGGAGGAATGGCTTCGGACCTTCCCGAATCAAAAAAAGAAAAATATGAAAGCGGAGTCGGATTACTACGGGCTTTTAACGAGGAATTATCAGCAAGCGGCAGTTTCGAAACCCTTTTTATTTCAATTGAAGACGGAATAGCTGCGGCATTGAAAAAATAATTCCCGGTTTTTTCAGCTATTGCTTGTTTATGTGCACCTTTTCCGCCCTCAGGAGGGCTGATTCTTTAAGAAGAGCTGAAAATATTATGCACAACAGCATAAGTATAATGAGTATTATCATTGAACCCGTCATAGAGCCTGTTTTAGGCGACTTAAATATGTCCATTCCGAATATAAAAGCTATGCCCGATATCTGTCCCATCATCATAAGCACTCCGGTTGACGTTCCCTCGGGAGCGGGATAGGCCGTCTCGGCGCCGTACTGAAATCCGATAGGCGCAGTGGAGAGGAGGAAAAATCCCAATACAGCCGATGAAGCCAGAATTAAAGGATAACTTGAGGCAAAAGCAATCCCCAGGAGACCCGGGATGGACCCTGCTATAGCTACAAGTACGAAACGCGTCCTGTTGCGGAATTTATCTGACAGGATCGGCACTACAGCCGAACCTATAATACCGCTTGCAACCATCACCCCTCCCATTAACCCGGCCTGCTCCGATGAAAATCCTCTCGGCTTCACTATTTCCTCGATCCAGGTCGCGACAGCATTGAACACACCTAACCCTACAAAAAAGATCATCATAAGGAAAATAAAATCCCTTTTTGCGAGAAGTTTCTTCAAGCCGTCGAATACAAGGGCTCTTTCCACCTGATCAGGCGCACATTGGGGCGTAGGGGGATTTTCCCTTGCAAGGATTATGAATAATATTGCGGCTGCAATCGATGCATATCCGAAATAGAGGAGGGTTCCGGGAATACCGTTTGCCTTGACAAGAAAAGGGGTAACGCTTATTCCTATTATGATGCCGGCATAAGCTCCCAGCCACGCAAGTCCGCTGGCGGTCGCCCTTTCCTCGATCCTGAACCACTTTACGGCAACCACTGTTACGGCATTCACGATCAGGGGCTGGGCAATTCCGATGCCCATCTGGCAGATAAGAACGGCAGGATAGCTTGATGCGAATATGCCCCGCAATAGGCCGAATACTCCGGTAATTACAGCCCCAAGCCCTACGGCGATGCGGAAACCGTAAGTATCGATGAGCCATGAACATGGGATCGAAACAAAGATATACGCTATCATAAAGACCATCGAAAGAAGGCCGATGCTGATGTCGGATACTCCGTAATAAGCCGAGGCATCGGTAGTTATCGAAGCAAAGGTAATCCAGAGCCCCTGCTGGACCGCCATCATTATCATAAATACCGCTAATATTATCCACCTGTATGGATATGAAATTATTTTAGGACTTTTCATATTAATACCCTCCGGCTATCTGTTATTTGAAAAAAGGTCAAAATCAGCGATTATTCTATCCTTTCAGGAAAAAAATTTCAAATATTCCGTTCCATGACTGTCCGGCCTTGACATTACATGCCCGCCATGTTAACTTAAATATATAAGGTAATAACATATATGATAATCGCACCAGTCCAGCAGCCAATGGAATTAACTTTGAATCCGGCACAGCGGGAAGAAATCAAAGCGAGGGATGCCACACTCGAATACGAGAAGGAAGTGGCCGAAAAAGATTCTTTAAAGAAGGAAGAAGAATTGAAACAGGATAAAACAAAACCTTTGGTGAATGAAGTGCTCGGCAGAAATCTGGACGTAACGGCTTAAAAAGGATACATCTTCAGACTGCCGGCGGCTATAATGATAAGAACCAGGGCCTGGTAATAGTATAAGATTCTTGAAGACCTTCCGGAAATTATACTTTCTTTCATCACAAAAAATAACCGATAAAAATAAACCGAAAGACAAATACCTGCAGTAATAAGAACAGCCTCATAAAGTTTTGAGCTTATTACATAAGAAAAAAGGAATAAAACAGTGCTGCCTGCTGCGGCAAGTACCCATGAATAAATGATCTTTAAAGCCTTTTTTCCGGATTTACCCGACAGATATGAGGGAAAAGAGGCTTTTTCATATTCTTTCCCGTATACGAACAATAGCAGCATGAAGTGCGGTATCTGCCATATATACATAAAAAGAAATAAAAATAATATCTCCGGCGTTCCCGAAAAGGCGCCGGCCGCAAGCCAGCCTATTACAGCCGGTACCGCGCCTGTAACGGCCCCGATAAATATCGAGTAACGGGTTTTTCTTTTTAACGGAGTATAGATGCCGTTATAAAGTATAATATTAATGAATCCGAGGACAGCCGCAGCCGGAGTCGTTAAACGGTAGAGAAGATACAGGCCCGAAAGTCCCGATAAAATGCATAACAGCCATGCGGCGCCGGGTGTTGCTGTTCCGGAAGGAAGGGGACGGCCCCTTGTTCTCATCATAATACCGTCCTGGCGCACTTCCTGCAGCTGATTCAGGCCGGATGCGCATGCCGATAAAAGGAATACGCCTGCAAATACAATTGCCGCAGGCAATGTTATTCTCCTGTTTCTCAGGATAAACCCTGTCATAGCTGAAAACGACACGGCAAGCGAAACATTCAGCCGTGAAATCCGGTATAATATGTGCAGGTATGAAACGATCGAAAGTGAATTCTTCATATGGCTTACTTAAGCGTTTTAAGATAATCGACAACCCGGGATATTTCCTGCATGGACATCACGTTCGTTCCCGAAGGCATAATATTCGGATATCCTTCTACAACGTCCGCACCGGGATCCGTTATGGATCTCCTTATATAATCTTCATCGGCCTTAATAACCCTTAATTGCCCAGCCGTACTCACTCTCTCGTTTTTACCGAAAAGCCCGTTCAGGGGCGGTCCTGTCATTCTCACTCCTTCAAGGGAATGGCATGACAGGCATCCTCTTTCTGTTATAAGAGTGTAACCCGCCGGCATTCCTGATTTCATGACCTTGCCCGGGAACTTCAGCTGTTTACCCGAAAGCCATGCTTCATAATCTTCAGGCGATACCACGATGAGCTTTGCCAGCATCGAGGAATGATGAAGCCCGCAGTATTGGGAGCACATAATGTCATAGGTCCCGATAGTGGTCGCGTTGAACCAGACCATGGTTTTCATCCCGGGAAGCGCATCCTGCTGGATGCGGTATGCCGGAATATAAAATCCATGAATGACATCGTCGGATGTGAGTTCGCACTTCACATTTTTCCCGAGAGGAATTACCAGATCGGGGCTCTTCTTCCCGTTGGAATACTCGAACAGCCATGTCCATTGCCTGGAATGCACCTTGATCTCCATCGATCCGGCGGGGGACATCCGCAGAAAGTTGAACCCTGTAAGACCGTAGTAAAACATCGTAAGGAGCAGCAGCGTCGGAATGACCACCCACAGGGTTTCGAGCATGGGATTGCCGGGGATCTCCTCAGGGACGGGATTCCTGGATTCCCTGTAGCGGACGAGAAAATAGATCATGAAGAAAATAATAAGGATAAAAAAAAGGATCGTGAAAGACAGTATATATATCAATGAGCCGTTAACTACAACGGTTGAAGTCGACATTTACCCTCCTCATCTTGTTGCGACATCGGAATATGTCAGCGCAATAAAGATTGCAAGAACGGCAATCGCTATTGGAATAAAAAGTTTTATCAACAACCGCTTTTCGTACCTTTGATGCATGAAATACAGAAGGACGATCGTCGATTTAATTGCCGCTATAGCCAGTACGATATAAATGCCGATCCGCCCTAAATTCAGGCTTGCGGTCGTAACGGTCAGCCCGGTGAAAATTATTAAAGCCGCCCAGACAATTACATAAGTTTGAATCCCGGGCTCTGCACCCTTTTTAATCTCTTCCATTTCATGCTCCTAGGAAATAAGATAAAACAGCGGGAAAAGGAATATCCAGATAATATCGACAAGATGCCAGTACAGCCCCGAATTTTCAAGAAGTATAGGATAAGAAGCTGTTATCCTTCCCTTTGCGATCCAGATATACATAAAAGTCAGGACTCCTATCCCGACTATCACGTGGACTGCATGCAGCCCTGTCATCATAAAATACAAACCGAAATATAAAATTTCACCCTTCGGCAGGCTCAGGAGGCGGGGGGCGTCGGGATATAAACCATGCAGGAACTTTTCACCCCATTCGAAAGCCTTGACTGCAAGAAATGCGAAAGCCATTGAGATAGTAGCCAGGAGAAAAAACTTCGAATGCCCTATCCTGTTCCGTTTAAGGAACAGGATCGAAAGCGCGACGAAGAGACTGCTCGTTATAAGAATGCATGTATTGAGGGCGCCGTCGAACCTTGACAATTCGAGCGACCCTGCATGGAAATCCGCCGGATTTTTAAACCTGTACATGGAATAAAGGAGAAAAAGACCTCCGAAGAGAAGGACTTCGGTGCTTATGAAAAGCCACATGCCGACTTTTGCATCCTGTCTCTCAACCGGAATAGTTTTAAGAGGCATGCTGACTCCTATCGCCGAAATCGTACGGCCCTTTTGTAATCACCGGAATTTCCCTGAAATCCTCGCTTTCGGGGGGCGAAGGCAGGGTCCATTCGAGGGTAGCTCCTCCCCATGGATTGGACGGGGCTTTATCCCCCCGGAACGCTCCCCTGACGAGATTATATGCCATTATTATTATCCCTGCCACCATTATGAACGATCCTATGCTCGCTATAACATGCATTTCGGTAAATCTCGGCAGGTAATCGTAATACCTGCGCGGCATACCCTCCCACCCCATTACCAGCATCGTAAAGTAAAATATATTGAATCCTATGAACATGATAAGCCAGGAAAGAACGGCCGGGAATTTTTTGTACATCCTGCCCGTTATTTTCGGAAGCCAGTAATGGAACGCCGCAAAAAGGCCGAAACCCATGCCGCCGAAAATGACATAATGGAAATGACCGACAATAAAATATGTATTGTGAAGCTGGACGTTAGGGGCCAGCGCTCCGATAAGGAGCCCCGTAAGCCCCCCTATGGAGAACAGGAATATAAACGAGAGGGCGAACAGAAAAGGGGGTTCGACCCTTATGGAACCCTTGTACATGGTGCCCAGCCAGTTGAATACCTTTATCGCGCTCGGCACTGCGACAAGGAACGTCAGAAGTGAAAAAAGAATGCCGGCAAAATCGCTCTGTCCGCTTACGTACATATGATGCCCCCAGACAAGCGAACCCACGCTGGCTATGGCAAGGCTCGAAAAGGCGATCATTTTATAACCGAATATGCTTTTCCGTGAAAAAACCGGGAAGATGTCGGATATGACCCCCATCGCCGGAAGTATCATTATATATACCGCGGGGTGGGAATATATCCAGAAAAGATGCTGATACAAAAGAGGATCGCCCCCTTTCACCGGGTCGAAGACCCCTATGCCGAAAATCCTCTCGATGAGGATCAGTATCATGGTTATGCCGATTATCGGCGTGGCAAGTATCTGGACCCATGCCGTAGCATAAAAACCCCAGACCGAAAGAGGCATCTTCCAGAAGCCCATACCAGGCGCCCTGAGCTGGTGAACCGTTGTGACTATATTTATTCCTGTCAGGATGCTGGACATCCCCAGCACAAATACGGAAAATACCGCGAGCGGGACGTTGACCGTCGTCCTCAGGCTGAAAGGCACATAAAATGTCCAGCCGGTGTCGATCGGCCCGCCTGCCGTGAATGCCGATACAAAAACGAGGACCGCTCCCGTTATGAAAAGATACCAGGTAAAGAGATTGAGACGGGGAAAGGCCATGTCCTGTCCGCCTATCAGTATGGGCAGGAAGAAATTACCGAATATTGTCGGAACCGCCGGAATGACTACCAGGAAAATCATGATAACCCCGTGGAGCGTAAACATTTCGTTGTACTGCTGGGCCGTCATGATCTTCATACCCGGGATCATATTTATCCTCATAAATACGCCTATCAATACTGCCAGCGAAAAAAATGTCATTATAGCTACAAGGTAAAGTATCCCGATCCTCTTATGGTCGCTGGAAAATATCCATGCAAAAATACCCCGGTATTTTCCCCTGTTGACGTAAAAGGGGACATATTCTTCATGTTTTACAAGAGCGGCATCGCTGTCCATTATTTTCCTCCGGCAGCTCTATTTTTCTTCCCTGAAAATACAAGATATGCAATGAAAGCCCCGGCCAATAAAAAGACGGCAGTGCCGCTTACCCGGAGCATATTGAAAACGAAAAGATGGCTTTTGGGGTCGTAACTGAAGCAGTAACGCAGCACCCGCGCTATTGTCGGACTCACAATTCCGCCGGAAGCTTCCATAAGTGAAATATTCAAATCTACCGGCAGTATTTCGGTCCCGATGATATATCTCACGATTTTCCCCTCCGGGGAAAGGATGATCAGCCCCAGGGGATGGTCGAATTCTCCGCCTCTTTTTACATAACGGAAACCTACCGCATCCGTTATTTTCCTGATGCTGTCGACGCCGCCGGTAAGAAAACGGCATTTTTCGTCAGGATAAGGGATCCCGATTGATTCCAGCGTCATTCTTTTTGCGTTTTGCGCATCGGCTGGCGTTTCATCTTCGTTTATGCTGATCGATATAAATTCGGGCGCCTGAGCCCCGCCGTTCAGGTAACCCAAGAGAGCCCTGGACAGGCTCGTTTCAAAATAGCCGCATGCGTTCGAGCACCTGTAATAAACAATCGTGAGGATTGTCGGCCCTTTAACGAGATCTTTCAAAGCGACTGCCGATCCCGTTTCGTCCTTAAAATGGAGATCCATGGGGATGTAATGCCCGAGCTTTTCTTCGAATCCGACAACTCCGTATCCCGGGCCATTACTATTGGACGATTCTGCAAGGTTATGTGCGAACAATTTTACACAGGCCGGCAATACTGCGGTGAAGAAGAGGATGCAGAACAGGAGTTTATTTTTTTTACGCATAAATCCCCCCCTATTTCCCTGGAAGATGCTGCGCCCCGGAGCCGGTAATAATTGCTGAAGAATGCTCGATTACGGCCGTTTTCTGCAGCAGGCCCCGGCCGTATAATATATTGGTCCCGAAATATCCCAGGCCGAAAACCGCAATAAATGCAAGAATATAAATAATGGACATGAATACCGGATGGACTTTAACCTCGCTGCCCAGGATTATTCCTGCGCCCAGGAGGAAGAGAAGCACTGTCGCAAGAATCATTTTGATTATGATCGGTGTAAAGAGCATGGCATGGTAAAAATGTATCCAGTCGAAAACGCCCAGCAAAATAGTGGGAAAAGCGAAAATGAAAGCAAGTATGGATACCTGCCTGGCGGTCACAATAAAGTTCTTCTGCCTGAACATATATGCCGAAAGGAAAAATACGAGCGCTCCTACCGTAAGGCCGATAGGCAAATGAGTAATCGGAGGATGAAGGGGGTCGCTGAAACCCATCCTGGCCAGAAACTGGTAGAATTCGTCCAGCATAATGCCTCCCCTGATAATTATTGCCGGCAGTCTATTCAACTATTAAAGTACTATATTAAGCTGAAATTGTCAACAGTATTTACATATTTATCGGGTTTGGGGAGACTGTCTGCGATAAAAAAAAGCCCCGCCCGGCAATGCTGCCGGACGGGGTCAAGGCTCTGGGTTTAGGGGTTAATTGTAATTTTAATCTTTATCTTTTATTTCTTCATGGCGTTCCCTGTTAAAAAACTTCGATATTTTAGCAAGTTCATCGGGATTTCCCTGAAGTTTAGAGAGATATGTGTCAACAGCCTTATCGATATCGCTGTCAAGTCCGTCCTTTAAAGCCTTCATTTTTGCCATAGCATCCCTGTCGATCTGGCGTATGTCTTTTCTTACACCGTTCAGGTCTTTCAGGCCCTGGACAATGTCTTTGCCGACTGTTTTATCGCTCTGGTATTTCTTGAAAAGGGACTTTAAGTTTTCCATCAGTTCCCTTCTTTTCTCATTCAGGGAGATTTTCTTTTCTGCAGCGTCAAGCCTGGCCTTCTCAATATTTACATGGAACGTTTCCAGCGTCGTTTCCAGGCGCAGTTCATGTATAATCGGACTCACATTGGGGTCGATCATTCCATGATGATCAAAGCCCATTCCGAAGCGCTCCATCCCGGGGTGTTCCCCGTCATGCCTTAAATCAATCATCTGCGAATATGCGGCCGGACTTACCGCAAGAAAAAGCGCCACTGCCAGAACGGACAAAGTTAAACTTTTCATTTTTTCCTCCTGATTTCTCTTAAAAAACATTTTTATAATTTATTAAGTATGGAAACCCGGAAAAGGATGCAAAAATTACGACTTTTCCACCGTACCGGCGGCCTGTTATTTGCAAACTGACGACTTATTTTACAAATTCAGGATTCCTTTTTATAGTAAGACCGGACTGTGCAGATCAACTAAACCGGGGTATCGAATAATGCCTCTTTTCCTTTACACGAGTCCGGATATGGAGATCCTTTCAGGGATATGGAACAGGTTCTTATCCCTTAACCCCCTGTCCGACCCGTTATCAACCGAAATCATCGTCACACAAACCGAAGGGATGTCAAAATGGCTGACGTTAAAGATGGCCGGATTTCAAGGAATTTGTTCAAATGTACGCTTCATCAAGCCCGATCTTCTCTTCACCGAAATTTTCAGGAGTCTAAACGATTACGAAGGAAATATCAGGGAGTCCCCGTATTATTCCGAAAATCTTGCCTGGCCTGTGTTTTCCTTGCTGAAATCCGGTTTCCTGGAAAGCGGGGAAGCTTTTCCTCTCTCCCTTTACTGCAGTTCGGAGATCCGTACCATGGCATGCGCCGCAAAAATTGCCGATCTTTTCGACCAGTACTCTTTTTACCGTCCTGAACTCATGGAAACCTGGGAAAGAGGGGAACTTTACTTTAAAGGCAATATTAATGAAATCTGGCAAAAAAACTTATGGGAAAGGCTGCGCAAAGTTTATGGGGATTACGATCCCGGTGCTGTTAAAAAATCATTCATTATTAAGCTCGGCATGGCAGAACCTGCTGCTGTTGAAAGCATGGCCCGGCGTATATGCATATTCGGCGTTTCTTCGCTTTCGCCTTTTCATCTTGAAATAATTAAAACCTTAAGCGGTAAAATCCCCGTATTACTTTTCCTCTTCACGCCTTTCCCGATCAGGGGTGAAGTCAAGGCTTTTACCTCAAGCCTCGACTGCATGGGCATGGAATTCCTTAAAGAAGTTCTTAAAACTCCCGGGGTCGTTCATGAACACTTCCCCCTCGGGAAGATGAAAAATAATATGCTCTCGATCATTCAAAGCGATCTCCTTGAAGAAACACGGAACCCTGTTCCTGTTCCCGATAATACGATTTCAGTGTCAAACACTCATGGGGCCCTGCGGGAACTCCAGATCCTGAAGGATTACCTTTTGTCGTCATTTTCCTCTGACGGGACATTAAGAGCTTCGGATATTGCAGTGATGGCTCCCGATATTGAAAATTACATCCCATGGATCGAAGCTGTATTCGGTGAAGCGTCGGAGCATCCAATGCCGTATTCAATCTCCGACAGGAGCGCTGCGGCATCCAATGAAACAGCCGCGGCTTTTTTATCCGTTCTTTCGATACCGGGCAGCAGGTTTGAATCTGAAAAGACGGTCTCTCTTCTCGACAATCCGATAATCGGCTCGCGCTTTTCGCTGGATGAGAATGACCTGGACGAAATCCGGAGCTGGCTAAAAGAATCCCGTATATTCTGGGGTCTTGACGGCGCTCACAAAAAGGCTTTCGAATGCCCGGAAACTCCTGAAAATACATGGAAATCGGGCCTGGACCGCATGATCGCAGGTATTGCCCTGATGAAGGAAAACGGCCTGTATTTTGAGGGTATTTCCCCAATGGACGGCATAGAAGGAGAAAAAATCGGCCTTTTTGAAAAATTTCTTTCCTTTATCAGGATCCTCGAAAAATTTTACCATGAGACCGGGGAAATGAGGACCCTCGAGGAATGGAGAAGGTTACTGCTGCAATGGTACGGTAATTTTCTGAAACCGCCGGAGGATAAAGAACATGAGGGAATCTTTATAAAGAATACCATCGCCAGGCTTACCGGATGGGGAAGATTGTTTAAAGGCAAATTAGGTTACCAGTCCTTATTAAGCCGGATAATCTCCATCCTGTCGGCGCCCTTATCGGTTTCAGGATATCTAAACGGAAAAATAAATTTCTGTTCTCTTCTGCCGATGAGAAGCGTCCCATTCCAGATAATATGCATTCTCGGGCTCCAGGAGACCGCGTTTCCCCGCAAACAGCCCCGTTACGGGTTCGATCTGTCGGGCCTTGAGGAGAGGGCACTCGACAGGAATCTGTCAAAAAGCGAAAGATACCTCTTCCTCGAGGCGCTGCATAGCGCAGGGGACAAAATATATTTCAGCTATCAGGGCCGCAATATACAGGATAACAGCACCCGCGAGATGTCCCTCCCTCTTGCAGATTTAATGGATCATATCGGCAATAATTATTTCCCTGCTGAGAAACTCATAACGGAACACCCGCTGCAGCCCTTCAGCATAAAATACGCACAAGAACATGAAACGGCTCTTTACACGTATTCGACCGAATTCCAGGAGCTTGCCCGGAGAATTCCGGCAGCAGGTCGGCAGTACGCCGAATTACTGCCCAAAACTTCAAATGCCCCGCAGAATATCGACATCAAAACGGACGACCTTGTAAAGTTTTTCTCCAACCCTGCAAAATATTATCTCCATGACATTTTGAGGGTTACTTTCCCGGTCCCTTTTGAAATGCTCCCCGAAGAGGAATCCTTTACGGCCGACGGACTTCTTGAATATTCCATTTTCAGAGATTATGCTTTCGGGGATTCGGCCGGACGCCGGGCTGCAGCCCTTAATTATTATTCAAAATTGTATTCGGAGGGACGTCTTCCCCATGGCGATCTCGGGATATCATATTTCAACCTTATTTTTGACGATATTTTTTCATTTTACGATAAGGTCTGTAAAAATACGGGACCGGCCCTGCCGGACCTTGAAGTCGGAAAATTTATCGAAATTGACGGCGTACGCGTAAACATTTCAGGCTTTATCGGGGATCTCTACGAGGCGGGACTATCCATATTCAGGCCGGCTAAAAAAATTGCGCCGAAGGATAAAACCGGACTATGGGTCAAGCATGTAATTTTAAATTGCTGCGCCGGAGAAAAACAGTTCAAGAATTCCCGGTTTACCTCCAGGGAGGATTCTTTTTTGCTGGAAAGGATGCCGGAACCTGAAATGGTCCTGCAGTCGCTTGTCCGTCTGTTTATTTCAGGAATGAACGGGATCCTTCCTTTTATTCCTTCGGCATCTGAAGTTTTTTACCGCGGCATAGAGAACCGGAAAGACATGGAGGACAATTTTTATAAAGCGGAAAACGCCTGGAATGATATCAGAAACAGTGAAAACCGCGACCCTTATTACAAATATTTCCTCCGGTATTCCGATATTTTTAATCCTCAAAAGAGCGAATCCCGCCGCTTTGCGGAGGCTTCGGGTATATTTTATAAGCCGATGTTTGAAAGCCTGCCGGAGAAAACGGATGAAAAATAATTTCGATATCCTTGAAGACACGCTCCTCTCCGGACGCAACCTGATCGAAGCAAGCGCTGGTACAGGAAAAACCTACAGTATCGGCCTCATTGTCATCCGGCTTCTCCTCGAACTGGAAATCAGGCTGCCTGAAATCCTTGTAGTCACTTTTACCAATGCGGCGGCCGGCGAGTTAAAAGGCAGGATAAGGAATTTTCTGAAAGAAGCTCTCGGTTTATTGAGCGGCAAAACCCCCTCATCAGGAATTTCCTGTATAGTTGAAAGAGCGGTTGAACGTAAAGGGGCGGGACATGTCCGGGATATCATTAAAGCGGCTTTGCAGGATCTTGACGAAGCATCTATAGATACGATTCATGGTTTCTGCCTGAAATCCTTGAGGGAGCTTGCCCTTGAAACCTCATCTCCTTTTGAACCCGTCATCCTGCCGGATGATTCCGAATACATTCACATGGCCGGAGCCGATTTTTTCAGGAGACAGTTTTACAGCGGGGAACCCGAATTTCTTGAATATGCAGTCAAAGAAAAAATAACACCCGGATTATTTGAGGCGCTGGCAAGGCTTGCTCAAAAATTCGGTAAAATACCCGTCTATCCTGTCCCGGAAGATCCGGTCCCTCAAAACAGGCTGCTTCATGAAATCCGCGGCATTTATTCTGAAATTCAAGAATTATGGTCCCGGTCAAGGGATGAAATTATCCTCCTGCTCGATGAAAACCCCTGCCTTAAAAAAGTTTCCTACAACGCCGCTTCTATAAAGGAGCTTGCCGACGATGCAGACAGGTACTTTGCCGGAGAAAATTTCCATGTCGGACTTCCCCGTAAATTCAATCTTTTTACTTCATCCGGGATCAGCGGCTGCATAAAAAAGGGATATGAAAAGGACGGGCTTTCACATCCGTTTTTCGGACTTTCGGATAAATTTAACGAAAAATACAAAGATCTCGAAAAAGTCTTCAGCAACTCTGTAGCCGCCCTGGAAGCTGATTTCCTCGGCCGGGCGCCGGGTATGATGACAGGATATAAAGATAAAGAAATGATTCTTTCATTCGACGATCTGTGCAGGGTTCTTGAAACTGCTCTTGCCGACGAAACACGGGGTTTAGCCGCAAAACTGGGAAATCTATACCGTGCAGTGCTTATCGATGAATTCCAGGATACCGACAGCATGCAATGCCGGATATTCCAGGCCGCTTTTACAGGAAAGATACTTTTTTTTATCGGGGACCCGAAGCAGTCGATTTATTCGTTCCGCGGAGCGGACCTGTATAATTACGAGAGGATAATTTCTTCAGGTTTCATACCTCCTGAAAGGCATTTTAAGATGAATATCAACTACAGGTCCGAAGAAGGGCTGGTAAAAGCTTTGAATAAATTCTTCCTCAGCCGGGACAACCCCTTTCTCTCGGAAGAAATCAGTATGATAGAGGTCTCGGCCCCGGAACCAGCCAGGGTCAAGGAAATCCTGACTGAAAACGGCGCTTCCGGCGGCAATCTCTATTTCTTGTATCAGGAAACTGCCGCCGCCGGGAAGAGGTTTCTGACCGCTTCGGGCGAAATCAGGGCTGAAGAATCACGCCTCTTATGCGCCGAGGCAGCAGCCTTTGAAGCGCTTCGTCTTCTTGCGCCCGGCTCGAATATACTTATCGGGGACAGGAATATTATTCCATCCGATATAGCGGTTCTTGTAAGGAGCGGAGATGAAGCGCTTGTCGTCAAGAAGGCTTTTGAAGAAAGAGGCATCCCGGCTGTCCTTTCCAGGACCGACAGCGTTTATCAATCGATCCAGGCCGAGGATTTATACAGGACGCTGTGCGCAGTAAGGGAGCCCCACAGGCCCGATATTTTAAAGGCGGCGCTTCTTACAGGCATCTTCGGGCAAACTCCTGAAGAAATCGGCGCTCTGACTGAAAACCAGGCGGATTTTGAATCATGGATCAGGAAATTTACAGATTACCGCCATACATGGGATTCGGGCGGACCCGGAGCCATGTTCGAAAAAATATATCATGAAAATACGGTACGAAAAAGACTCCTTTTAAATAAAGACGGGGAAAGACAGGTTACCAATCTTGATCATATCGCCGAGCTTCTTATCCTGGAAGGCAGAAATAAGCCCCTGTCGGATTTGATCAAATACCTCTCGGCAAAAATGCTTTCCCCGGGAATTGTTCCTGAAGAAGAGGAAATAAGGCTTGAAAGCGATGATAATGCGGCCCTGATCCTTACAATTCATAAAAGCAAGGGCCTGGAGTTTCCTATTGTATTCGCTCCTTATCTATGGGAAGATTCTTCGCACCGGATAGAAAATCCTTTCATATTTCATAACGGCAGGAATGAACCTGAAATAGCACTTGAATGTGATGAAAATATAAAGGGGAAAAAGAAGGCTGAAGATCTCCGGGAAAGCATCCGCCTGGCCTATGTGGCCATGACGCGCGCCGTTCACCGCACTTATGTCGCCTGGGGAAGGTTTTCCGGGTCGGCAAATTCCGCATTGAACTATCTATTGCATGGCGGGAGACCATACAAGGATTTCCCTGAATCGGAAGCTTTAGAAGAATTAAAAAAATTGCAGGATAAATATATTTATATAAAAGAAATGCCGCAGGATAAGGAAGGGCAATTTCACAAAGAACCTCAAAAAGATACGGCTCCGACAGGGAAATTCAAGAAATTCGATTCGGTGATCCTCCCTTCCTACAGGCTTTCTAGTTTTACATCCGTATCTCAAAGCAAAGCCTGGGAAGGAGCATATTTTCCCGACCGCGATTTTTTCACAAAAGAAAACACTTTTCCGGCCGATGACGATAAGCCATATCCCGCCACACTTCCGCCGGGTCCTAAAACCGGTATCGCGCTCCATGCTCTTTTCGAAGCCATGGATTTTACAAGTCCCCCGGAGGCGGATGAGATAGGTCTCATACTTGAAAACTCCGGATTAACCGATATGTCTTCGGATTGCATTCCCGCCGCACAGGACATTGTAAAAAACACGCTGCATGCCCGGTTAACCGGGAAGAACTCGGAAACCTTCAGCCTGGCTCTTATAAAAAGAAACGACAGGCTGTCGGAACTTGAATTCCATTATCCTCTTAAACCCCGGGCCGGCAAATCTCTTTCTTCAGAATTTTCCTTAAGGTATGGAATATCGATTGACAAAATCCCGGAAGGATTCATGAAGGGATTTATAGATCTTGTTTTCAGGTATAACGGCTTATTTTACATAGCCGACTGGAAAAGCAATTTCCTTGGCGGCAGTATTAATGATTATGAAAGGCCTATCCTCGATAAAACAATGAGAGAGCATAAATATAACCTTCAATATTCAATCTATCTGTGCGCCCTTCACAGGTACCTTTTAAAGAGGCAACCTCTTTATGATTACGATAAGCATATAGGCGGGGTATTTTATATATTTCTCAGGGGAGTGAAAAGCGGAAGCGACTCCGGAATTTTCTATGACAGGCCGGAAAAGGACTGGATAATGAATCTGTCGGAGATATTCTGCCCGGGAGAAAGTTATGATAGATAGACTCAAATCATGGGATATTCTTCCTCAAATTTCTATTTTCTTCGCCGAATTTTTGTCACGTTTCGATATGGAAGAAAATGTCCTTCTTGCCGGCGCACTCATTATGAGGGCCGTTACCGAAAATCATATCGGCGTTCCCCTGGAATTCCTGCTCAGCCGCCTGGATGAAGAGCTTGTCCGGGCAGGTATAGAATATAATCTTCCGGACGCAGCGGAAGTATCGGCCGCTCTTCTTAAAAGCAGATCCTGCGGCCGGCCGGGCGATTATAAGCCCATGATCCTGGATAACGGAAGGCTTTATCTTGAACGCTATTATCAATATGAAAATATTCTGTCGGGGAAACTCCTGTCATTTTCACATGACCTCGAGCCCGATGTCCGGCTGTTATCCATTCTTAAAGAAAGCTTTTCCGGCCCCGGCACGCTTTTCGATGAAGAATTCGATCCTCTAAAAGCCGCAGTATATATTTCTGCCGTAAAAAGGCTTTCCATTATTTCTGGCGGGCCTGGAACCGGGAAAACTACCGCTCTTATAAGTATCCTGAAACTGTTATCCATGCATGACCCGGATATAAAGATAGTACTTGCCGCACCGACCGGTAAAGCGACAGCCCGCATGATGGAAGTGATTTCAGGAAAAGTGCGGATCGAGGCTTACGGCACTCTTCATAGGCTTCTTATTCATAAAAAGATCGATGCCGACGTGCTTGTGATCGATGAGGCTTCAATGGTATCACTCCCGCTGATGGCAAGAACGGTATCGGCATTGAACGATGATTCAAGGCTAATACTTCTGGGAGATAAAAACCAGCTTGCATCGGTCGAGGCCGGCGCCTTTTTTGCCGATCTTATCGACGCCGCTTCTGGCCCCTTGAGGGATAATGTTATCGAATTAAAAAAAAGTTTCAGGTTTCCTTTCGACAGTGTTGTCGGAATCCTTGCAAAACTTGTGATCTCGGAATCTGAGGAAAATGCGTCGAATGCCCTTGAATTTGTAAACAAAAACTCCGGGCTCTCCGACAAATACGGCCTTACGGTCATCAGGCACCGGGCTGTTTTACGGAAAGGGATCAATCAGGAATTGAACGATCTTATTATCGAAGGCTACCGCCCCTTCATTGAAGAGCCGGATATAAGCCTGGCGCTTGAAAAATTCGACGCATTCAGAATTCTCTGTGCCATGAACTCCGGGCCTTCAGGGGCGGTGAATATTAACGCCGGCGCTGTGCAGATCCTTGAAAACCATGGGCTCCTGTCAACCGGGGGCAGTTCTTTATTTTATAAAAACAGGCCTGTAATAGTGACTCAAAACGATTATACTCTCGGGCTGTATAACGGCGATACGGGATTGACGCGCCCCGACATCCAGGGAAATCTCAGGGTTTTTTTCCGGAGCCAGGAATCGGATTCTCTTCGAAGTTTCACCCCTTCTCTTCTCCCCCATACTCTTACGGTTTTCGCAACGACCGTCCATAAAAGCCAGGGTTCGGAGTTCGATTCTGCAGCCCTGCTGCTGCCTTCCGAAGACAACAGGATTCTGACGCGTGAACTCTTATATACCGGTATAACCCGTGTCAGAAAAACGCTCCATATATTCACTGAAGACGAAGTTTTCTTAAAGACCATCCTTCGCAAAACTTACCGGTTCTCCGGATTGACAGGAAGGCTTAAATAAACCCTTGTTCATAACAGCAGTTTTTTATTATATTTATTAAAAGATGTGTTGCGGAGGCAGTTATGAATAATTATATCGGGACCGGTTTTATTTTAGGGTTAATATCGGTAATTTTCATCCTGATTTCCGGACCCGGAACGAGGTTCGGACTTATCCCATTTACGGCTGGGCTTTTGATAATATTCCTGGGGTTTCTTGCAGGGCTTGCATCGTTTATTATATCGATAGTGAAGCTTATTTCCGGAACCGGATTTTATTTTATTCTGCCCGGCCTGGCGCTCGGCATATTGACTACCGGATTATTCGTCTCTGTTATAATAAGCGCCTCAAATGCTCCTGCCATACATGATATAACAACAGACACTAAAGATCCGCCTCAATTCGTTTCGATTCTGCCTCTTAGAAAATACGCCCTTAATCCTCCCGAATACGGCGGCGGCGATACTGCCGGAAAACAGGCCGCGGCTTTCCCTGACATTAAAACGATTTATTCCGGGATTCCTCCCGCAGAAGCTTTCGACAGGGTGCTGGAATCGGTCAAATCGCTGAAATTGAAAATTGCTGATTTCAATAAGGAAGAGGGAAGGATAGAAGCGACGGACACTACTTTCTGGTTCGGCTTCAAGGATGATGTCGTAATCAGAATACTGCCCCATGACAAGGGCTCGAAAATAGATATCCGTTCGGAATCCAGAGTGGGCGGAGGAGACATGGGAACCAATGCGAAACGCGTTAGAAAATTAATCAAGCTGATAAATTCATCCCTGTAATTCGATAGTATTAAATACCCGGCGTCTTTCGGCGCCGGATAATTGAGCCAACCCCTGGACTTAAATATTATAGGAAGATGCAGTTTTTGCTAAAGCTACGCTCCGGGCAAGTTTTTTTTCAAGAAGATCGCTTATGCCTTCCGTTATTTTGGAATAAATTTTGCTCCTTCTTTCCTTGAGCCTTTTATACGCTTTCAAAATATCGAGAGTTAAAATTATCCTCGAACATTTACAGTTCAATTCTCCGAAGAGATGCCTGCCGATGATTTCAAAACCCAGTATCTTTGTATGAAAATTAAGGGGGGAATTGGGTTCGCCCTCGAAAACATCAGTGATAAAATGAGTAAAATCCCTTTCCACAACCTCTTTGATAGCGGCCCTCATCAGCCTCAGCGCTATTAGTATATATTTCCTGTATGCCGGGATAATCATGAACCTTCCTATTTCGACAAACTTTCCTCCGGTTTTAAGGTCATCGAAATTAATATTATTTTTCAACTCCACTTTGAACTCGGGAGGGAATTCCAGTTCAGGATCATATAAAAGCCTTAATACACCTGCCGGTTTATTACCGATCCTAACTAAAAACCATGATATCTCGTTATGTTTTTCAAGGTCGGATGGAATCTGGTCATCAAGGGTGAATATCCAGTTTTTTTCCTTAAGGTATACTTCTTTGACGACTTTTAACGAGTCGCGGATATCTTCGGCAGTTTTAACCTTCACGGCATGAATTACAGGTATCAATTCAGACATATTCCCCTCCTTTCATTGATCAATATTTTATTAATGCATTGTATTTCACACGGTTCCTCATTTTCATAAGGATAGGTCTTCCCCGAAAGGCCGGATAATTCGAGCATCAGGATCCTTGAAACAGCAGATTCGATAGTTATTTCATACCTCTTCTTATCATGTTCTTTCAGGTCTGTTTTTTTCAGCTCACGAATCAATTGATAATAATCTGAAAAATTCATTATATTGCCTATCCTGAATATTACAGGACCGAAAACCCGCTTTTTTTTTGTATTGACAGATGAAGGAAAATCTATTCCGATAGGAATAACTTTTATATCCGTTCCTAAAATTATCCTTGCAGCGCCCCTCCTGGCTTTTCTTAATTTCTTCGAATCGCGGTTTATTTTTCCTTCAGGGAAAATGGCAATGCTTTTATTTTCCCTTATTCTTTTTATGCACTCGTCATAAACCCCGGATTTGTTTTCAGGTTTAAAAAGACTGTTGAGGAAGCCGACGGTTGACGGCTTATTGTACACATAAACGGGGTCGATAAAGCCGAACATCCACCCGATCACTGGAATAAAAGAGAACATCCAGTCGATGACAAATGATATGTTTTTCCCCCTGGCAAATATCAGGTAACTGGCGATAAGCACGGTTTCGATATAAGAATTGTGGTTGAAAATAAACAAAACCGGGTCAACAGCTTTTTCAAGTATTTCTTCATTATAAACGGTTATAGATCTTTTAAAAACGGACAGTATCGATTTTATAATTAAACTTTCAAAAAGATTAATTGACGGCAGCCTGGTCTTAAATATGTTTTGAAGCTTATTCACTGCATTTCCCCGTGATTTACGGATTATTTCATATTCATATTATCAGGCAGGATGATTAAATAATTATTAATTTGATTTTAATTTTTTATGAATTCTTCAGATTGGTCCCATTGATTCACCGGCTCATTTCAGGCGCTGCGGCATGCGCCAGTACCGTGTCCGGATAATAAAAATGCAGGATTTCTGAATAATCGGATCCTTTCAGGGCCATTCCTTTCGCCCCCCACTGGCACATTCCGGTATGATGCCCGAACCCCGAACCCTCGAAGATGTACTTATCGCCCGATCTTTTGACTGTAAAATTGTAACTCATGATGCCCCCCCTGGTCTTTTTCCAGATGGAGTCAAGAAACCGGCTGCATGTAAGAATGATGCTTGTACGGGAAAATATTTCGACATCGCTTATCCAGCCTTCCTTTGACATGATCAGCCCGATCGAGCCGACCGGTCTTATGCAAAGAGCCCTTTCAATTTCATGTGCGCTTAAAACTTTTTTCCAATGAAAATAAGGCGACGACGAACAGTTTATTACACCGCCGCATTCATCTTTTTTTGGCTCTTTAAGACCCGGATAAAAACCGGGTGAAATGCCGCGCTTTATGTCGGGAGGCAGGAGAATCCCGCCGCATGTCGAATGAAAGAAAGGATAAAATATTTTTTGCCTGTAATTGAGGACGATCCCCGCCGTTTGTTCGACTGCCCTGGCTGATCCCCAGGTTTCGAAATCGGAGCCCCTGTACGCCTGAAATTCATCGGGCAGGTCGCTTATATTTTTTTTATTGATAACAAGATAATACAGAAGAGTTCTTGAAGCTACTGCCTGGGCTTTCATTGCCTCGCGGGGAAAGCTTTCATCCATTTCACTTCCGACTACGGAAGCAAGGTAATGAGCCTCGGACACAGAATTCAGGACCCTCATGGAACCCTCTTTTACACTTATAATAAGCGCTCCATGGTATTTTTTTACCTCTATATCCGAATGGATGACAAGGATGCCGTCATTCGATACCGGTGTTACAATAATATTACCGAACCTGCCATTCTTTATATCGATCGAGATCTCATTGGTCGAAATTATATCGATCCCGTTATTTATCCAGATACCCCCGTCCGATGAGATCTTTAAAAAATGCCTTTTATCGAAAATCTTCAGATGAATCGATAAACAGGGGGACGAACAGCTGAAAAATATTAAACACACTGCAAAAATGAAAATGATTTTCATAACGTTTTCTTTATAACCCTGATTGTCACGCTGGCGCTCCTACCCCGCGAGTCCACCGCGCTCAATTTGACCTGCCCGGGAAGAGGTCTGTAAAATACGGTTTCATCAGGTTTAGAATTTGTCAAAAGCTGTTTCCCGGCAAACCAGAAAATATTTCCGGCATCCTGAGCGGCAAGAGCCCGGAGAGGTATCTTCTGATCTTCCAGGCTTACGGACATATCCAGGATAAAAACTGCTCCATCCCTGACTGATAGAATTTGCGGCGCATCTTTAAGCCTGTAATGAATGCAGTCCGGGTTATGGGGAGGGATAGGATCTATGTGTCTTCCCGTAGAGCGGAGGAAGGAGGCTATTTCAGGGGGCCAGACCTCCACTATTTTTTCCCTGTACAGGCTTTTATCGGTTCCCATGCAGAACGGGCAAACCTCGACGTTATCCTTCTTCCTGATAATGATCTTCTTATGGACGGCGCATTCCGCTTCTTTTGATATTCCCGGTATGTAATAATCATCCTTGACAAGGGCGCAATACTCTGAAGGTTTTTCTCCGCTAACGGCGCAAACCTTGCGGATTCCCACTCCTGCAGGCCTTTTAAACCAATGATCGGAATCCCTCGTGAGAAAATCGAAAATCTCTATCATTACGGGAGCGGCCGCTTCCGCTCCGACAAGATAAGGCGAACCTTCCGAATCGGCATTTCCCATCCATACACCGACCGTATAATCGGGATTATAGCCTACGCACAAGGCATCCCGGAGCCCGAAGGAAGTACCCGTTTTAAGCGCAACTTTTGCCAGGCGGGGGGTAAATTCCCAGGAATAGGGCATATCGGGCCTGTGATATTCCGACAGCATTTCCGAAACGATGTAGCAGCTCCTTGGGTCCAGAATTTTCACAGGTATGCCGCCGCCGCTGTCATTGCCCGAATCGAATTTTAATCCGTAATACAAACCGCCGTTCGCCAGGGAACTGTAAAGGGATACCAGCTCCTCAAGACTGACCGGGAAGCCCCCTATAGCCAGCGTCAGTCCGGCCTCTTCGATCATTCCGGCCCGTTCCCCCGGGAATACCGTCCTTAGCATACCGGACAGCCCCTCTCCGGAGAGCTCGCTTTCAAGGCGGACTGCCGGAATATTCAGCGAAGAAAGAAGGGCGTACTGCGCCGTTACAAGGCCGTTTATGGATCTGTCGTAATTGACCGGCGAAAATCGGTCGCCGTATATCCTGGGAATATCAAGAACCAGTTTCTGAGGCGTTATAAGACCCTTTTCAATAGCCCTTGCATAAATGAAGGGTTTTAGAGCGGATCCCGGCGATCTTAAAATCGAAGCTCCGTTAACCTGTCCCTGGTGCCTGTCATCCCTGAAATCCGGAGAACCGACATATGCCAGAACTTCATGTGTTTTGTTATCGGCAACTATCAATGCGCCGTTATAGATGCCTTTTTTAATGTCTTCCATGTGATATTTCAGAAGAACGGATTCACAAAAACTTTGAATTCCAAGGTCTATCGTCATTACGCATATGGGCGATGAAGAAAAGTTTTTTCTCTTTTCGATAAGATGCGGGCACCTGAAGGGTTTATTGAAATGGAATGAGGTTCTCCCGATCCAATCTGTCTGTGCGTATGAGGGCAGTCCTCCCCGGCCTCCGATTTTTTCTTTTACTTTTGCTATAACAAGAAGAGCTCCTGATCTGTTAAGATCCGGCCTGTTACGGTTGGGATTTTTAGGTATTCCGATCAAGAGCAAGCTCTCCGAGTAACTGAGCTCGCTTGCAGGTTTGCCTAAATAAAAATAGGAAGCAGCACCCACTCCTTCGAGATTTCCCCCCATAGGGATCATAGAGAGATAAAATTCCAGCAGCTCTTTTTTTGAATAGGTCAATTCAAGCTCCAGGGCATTAAAAACCTCGAGAAATTTTGACCCGAACGTTCTCGGCCGGTTATAAAGCATTCTGGCTAACTGCATTGAAATTGTGGAAGCGCCGGATCTTACATGCCCTGCAAGCATGTTTTGAAGCGCGGCCCTGGCAAGTGAAACCGGATTGACGCCCGGATGAAAGAAAAAAAATCTGTCTTCATACTCGAGCATGCCCCTGACCAGATAAGGAGATATCCCACTCAAGGGAAGCTTTATCTTATATTTTCCTTCCTTTGAAAGGGTTATCCTTAAAATCTGCCCGCTGCGGTCCGTAAAAACAGTCGAATAATCCCCTTCAAGTTTTTCACGGGGCAGCGGAAAACACAGGTTCAGTATTGCATAGACAATGATAACCGCAAAAAGGACGGAAAGAGAAGCCGGCAGCGGACGCTTCAGCATTAATCCTATTCTATTTGCCGATCCTTGTAACATCGAGCCTTCCCTGTTTTTGACCTACCGCTTTTATTTCCGGGGCGTACATTGCCTCGGCGTATATCTGGGGTATGATGAACTCTCCCGAAGTCACGGCCCTGACCGTATAGGAATATTGAAATACTCCATCCACAGGACCTGTAAACAGCATGATACGGTCATCCCTTATATCCTCATAAGCATCCTGCCAGTTGTAAGGAGGCTGCCACTCGAGCTGCCCCCTTGAATTCAGCCTCGGGTTCTCTATTTCAAATCCGGCCGGAAGGAGGTCGACGACGACAAGATTATCGAGTTTCCCCGAAGTTTTAAGAGTAATTGTTGCAACGGCCAGCTCCCCCTGCATGACGCTTGTTAGATTCAAAGGTTTCCCGTTAACATCGAAATATTCCCGCTTGATTTCAAGCCCCCTGGATACCGGTTCTGCAGAGCCGGCGGCAGGGACGCCCTCAATGTAAATATTAAAGTAAAGCGGGCTGTCCGACCGGTTC
Organism: uncultured Spirochaetota bacterium; assembly: GCA_963796325.1. GTDB lineage: Bacteria > Spirochaetota > Brevinematia > Brevinematales > JAOACQ01 > CAVYGN01. The sequence continues at coordinate 231,564 of CAWCLF010000003.1, read as the reverse complement.
CTGACGGTAACGGTTTTTCCCGAAGCTGAAGGATCCTCGAAGACTTGCTGCCCGGTTTTCAAATCCGATATAAGATTCCCGCCGATATACAACCCTGCGTCAACTTCTCCGCCTTTACCGCCGCTGTACGCTTCCGCAAGGGCGACGAGAGCCTCTTCATTATCATGCGTCGATCCGAAGTTCCCGTTAACGGCGGCCTTTTCTATAAGACCTGCCAGATCTTTAACTCTTCCATCGAGCCTGTTGATGCTGCAGAGCGCCTGAAGATATATTGAAAGGCGTTTTACATAAGAATCGTAATCCCCGCCGACGGCATTCGGAAAATATTCAAGCGCGAACGACGATGGAAGCGCCGATAATGCTGTATCTTTATCTCCTGTAAGAGCATATGCCTCCGCAAGACGGCACCTGCCGGCATAGTCCATATCTTTGAGCTTGTTAAGCCTCTCATAATCCATGCTTTCCCTGTCGGGTTTGCCGATCAGGGCTTCCAGGTAAAGATTGTAAGGATCCCGTGCAGTCAGATCTAAATCCTGATCTATTGCGTCCCTCCTGTCCAGGCGCTGTGAATTTGTCTGCGCGTTTGCGCCTATCAGCTTTTCACAAGCGTTGAGTACACTCCGATCGACCTCGTAGCCATGACGGTCGGCTTCAAATAGGAAATGGGAAATATAAAGAGAGTTATAGTGATTGAATTGCGTGCCGCCCGGCCAGACGGAAAATTCACCGGAAGGCAGAAGCATCCCTTCAAGTTTTTTTACCGCTTCCTGGATAAAATAATCGGCGCTTGCCGATTGCTCGGTAAAGTAGCCGCTCTGTTCTGCCAGGTCTTTATAATAAATAAGAGGGAAAGCGGACGATGCCGTCTGTTCCGAACATCCGTATGGATATCTTAAGACATACTCCATTGCGCCGAGAAATTTGGTGATTTCTCCGGGCGACGCCGAAAAGCGGATTTTCCTTCCGAAAGTGTAATAGTTCCCGGGAATTGCGACGGATGCGCTTCCATGGGGCGCGATTTCACCGTAATGTGTAACGGTTTCAAGTGCGCGCGGAGGGCGCACGGCCAATTCTGCCATGCTCGGCGAAACTATGCCGCCCGATTTCGCCTCGAATCTGAAAACGGCTTTCCCGGCATCGTTTAAGGCCCGGATATCGAAGAATATTTCCCCCTGTCCTGCTTCCGGCAAAACGATCGTCTGAACCGAGCTTCCCCTGGCCGTTACGGGGCCTTCCAGTTTAAGAGATACTTCGATTTTCGCTTTAACTCCGGTTTGATTATAAACCCTGACCGGCAGTTCTATGGAATCTCCCGGGGCCATGATCCTGGGAAGGGAATAGCTCAGCACTATCGGATCCGAAACCGTAACATACTTCGAAGCCGATCCGAATTTATCTCCATCGGCGGAGAATGCCATTACACGAAGCCTTCCGTTGAATTGAGGAATATTGAAATGATAACTGACCATGCCGTTTTCATCCGGCTTCAATATCCCGGAAAACAGGGATATGGATCTTACCCGCCTTGCCGCTACCGGATTGATATGTCTCCTCGACATTTTATAATTTATCTCGTCGCCGCCTATCGCTTCCTTAACGGCTTTTATATCCGGCAGAATAGAATCGAAAATAGAATATAGGCTGGTTTCAAGCGCCCTTTTTTCATAAAAGAAAGAGAATGGATCGGGTGTTTTAAACTGTGTAATCTGAAGGATGCCTTCGTCGACGGCAGAAAGAACGACGCCGCAGCCGGGCGAACTCCCCTTTACTTTGAGCTTGACGTCCAGGCCTTTAAGAGAGCTGGTTTTATCCTGAGAACCGATTTCAATTTCCATTTTTTTGTTTCCGGGTTTAATATCGAGTGTTTTGATTCCGAGCGCGCTCATTGGCATCTTTAAGAGGGATGGATCTGGCTTCCTGATTACATAAGCGCAAACATAGGCATTGGGCGCATACTCCGGGAGCACCGGGAAACTGATAACGGCCTTATTATCGACAAGGTCGGCCGTCCTGGCATAAAGTACCTTTTCCCTTTCGACGGTGAAGAACAATTTTCCGGGTATTGCCGACCTGACTGTCGCAACGGCAGTTTCATTAATATCGTATTTATCCCTGGAAAGGGTAATGTTGATATTTTCCGGCTGTGTTTCATCCATTGTCTCAAGTCCGGGCCCCTGGACATAGATTTCGACACTCGATCGCATGGAATCGTCATTTCCCAGGTATATGAAGTAATATCCGGGGGATTTCGGCAAGAATTTGAAATTCATTATTTTGCCGATGCTTATCTCTTTATGCAAAAAAGGCTCGTCATAATACTGGCTTTGATATTCGTCATTTTCGCCGTATTGCCTGAATATCGAATAATATATCCTGTGTTTTATGAACAGATTCACATTCGAAACGAAGACGCCTCTTCCATCCGGATCTGCAGCCGCAAGTGAAATATCGATGGGCCGGTCGATATAATAAACCTCCTGCACTTCCGGTTTGATCCCGAAATATACCTGGTAACGGTCGACGGGAACTGTTTTCATCATATTCACAGCCCTTCCGCCCTCGTCGAACACCTCTGAATTAATTTCGGCATCCAGGGCGGAGGGAGGCATTACGGACGAGGGAATTTTAAGGCTGTATTCCCTTTCACCCCTGTCGTCGAGTTTATCCTCGCCCAGATCGAAGAACTCGCTGTCGTATCTTCTTTCAAGATCCGAGAAAGTATATCCTTGAAATTCATGGCTCAAAAATTCTCTGGAAACTAATCTTACCTGTGTCCTGACACGGTTTCCGGATGCCGGGGGTCCGAAGAGCTGCTGCCCGGTGACTTTGAAATTGAGAGGTTCACTGGAGTTTGTATGCTTTTCCTCGGATTTGATTTTAACATCAATCTTATCGGGTATGAATTCTTCAACCTTGATGACTGTTGTCCCGATCACCATTTCGCTGCCGATTTTAAGGGTAGCATTATATGATCCCGTTTTTGAATAGGACGGAAAAGATACCTCAAAAGTTATTAATCCGTTTCCCGGCAGTTCCTTTTTAATAGTCTCGAATATTCCGCCGGTCGGATCCGTTATCTCGAGGTTTACGGAGACGGATGCAGGCTGTGTCAAGTCTCCGTTCCTGACGACAGCGCTCAGGTATGCTTTATCTCCAGGCCGGTATACTCCTCTCTCGGGAGTGATAAAAGCCTGCATTTCAGTTTTGGAAAACAGCCTGCCCCCGATACTGAAACGTGACTGATCCTTGCGGGAACTGTTGAAGCCGAGGTAAGAAAAATCCTCGCCCAGCTCTGCAGTAATAAGTTCAGGATAAAATTTTTCATTGCCGCCCTCTTTCCAGTTTTCAAAAACAGCCTGCCCGGAAGCGTCGGTTTTTTTAAGGGCGATAACCTGGTTATTTTTGCTGACAAGCCGTACCGTAACATCGCCGATCGGGTTGAGCTGAATTATAGAATATATATTGACGATAAGATCGGGCCCCGAATGTTTTGCGATTATCCCTAAATCGGTGCATAAAACGATTTTCGATTTATTGTTGTCCTGATATTCCTCGCTGCTGCCTTCTTCCGAATCCTCCCTCCTGGGATCCGACAGGGTTATCCGGTAAAGTCCTTTATATTCCATATCGTGAAATTTTTTTAAATTTATATAATGTAAAACCTTTTCGTTGAGATTCCCGCCTTCAACAGCGAATGTTTTATACAATAGCGGTTTGGTAAACTTGCTGTCGGACGGGTGATCCAGAAAATAAACAATGTTGTTCCTGTATATCTTGTCGATTTTTACCCGGAAATTATCGAGGTTTATCGTGGACAGCTCGATATCCATGCCGCCTTCCGAGGGAAGGACATTACCGCTTTTACTGAAGCTCACATCCGGATTAAGGTCTTCAATTTTCAGCTTATAGTTAAATTCATTCGGGAGTTTCAGGCCTTCTTCCGAAGTCATCCCTTTGGAAGCCGTAACTTCGTAAGTCTTTTCGGGGCTGAAATCCGCTTTTAAAATTGCATAACAATACTCAGTCTCCACTGTAAACGGCGTTTTCACATCCTTTTCATCCGTTATTCGGACGTTCCTCCTGATCTCATCGGCTTTTACCGGCCTGTTGAATAAAAGAACGATATATGTGTTCCCGGAAACAGGCCATGTTTTTGCTTCAACAACAGCAAGTTTTTCCTTTTCCGGCAGTACAAGCCCTTCCGAATAATCCCTGTCGAGGGGTTTCTTTCCGTGTTCGCAATTGAGGCCCCCGGACACTTTCAAAATCACTTTTTGCCCGTTGTCCCGCCTGCGGAAATCTCCGGATCTGATATAGTAACGGGTCGGGATTCCTGACGATTCCAGTTTGAACTTTACATCAAGCCCGTTTATCTTCATGGATACATATTTTCCCAGTTCATTTATATCAACGGGCACATTGAAATTGATTTCTCCCACTATTTCTTTTTCCAGGCTGTTCTCCACATCGTATGTGAAAAATGCGCGGATGCCGGTGACCTCGAATTTCAGGGTTGAAAAAGAAAAGCTCTTCCCCAGGATTACCTTCCCCTTTTTGTAAAGTCCTTCGGGATTAAATATGACTTTATATTCCGTCGACGGATCGAGCTCGGCATCGGGGGTAAAAATAAAAGTATTCCCGTCTTCAAATCTCCATGTTCCTTTAATTTCCGGATCGATAACAAATAGTCCGGATTTCGGCTTGATAAAATAGACGTTGGAAACTTCAGTAACATTGGAATAAAGGCCTGAATGGCCCTGATTGACATAATCGACCAGGTTGCTTTTAATCGAAACTTCTTCCGTCAGAGTCAGGCGCAAACCGGTTTTCAGTGCGGCAGTATTCCGCGGGGAATAGCTTTTTACGCTTACCGAAAAATAATTATTGAAAATCTGCAAAGCGGAGATTAATACTAAAAGCGCGAGAATTACCGCCGCCGCTGTTTTAAAATAACCTGATTTTACCGCAGGCGCCAGGCCGTCCAGAATTTTTTTAACGGCTCCGCCCAGGAAAGCGCCGATATTTTCCATAATATATGGAGAAGCGCCCGGCTTCTCCTTTTTTTCCGGCAGGTTATCCGGGGAAGAATAAACCCAGGTTTTCCCATGCAGGAAAAAGACGATGAATGCTATAATATACAATATGATAAAAGTTATAACCTTAATAAAGTCATTTTCATTGAGAAAAAAATAAAAATATAATCCGGCTGCGGCCTGGAACACCGGCCAGCCTCTTAAAAAATTACCCCACCTGGCGGTCAGGAGCCTGTTAACCGTCATACCCAGCAAAGTTAAAAACGCCCCTCCGGCAGCCAGGAAGAGAATTAAAAAAACGGCGTTCAGGATAATTCTTTCCTTTAAATAATAAAAATAAACGCATGATAAAGTAATGAGACCTGTGAGTATTATTACGGCAGGATAAGGAATCCTCATCTTCCCGGTTTTTGCAGGATCAAGAGCAGCTAAGCCGGCGGCGAACCTGAATATAACGATCCTGGATGAAAAATCCCATAAAATTCCATTTGTGAAAAAGAGATAAACCCCTGCACCCGATAAAACGAGAAACAGGGCGGCCAGAACGGCAAAGTTCCGGATAAAGAGCAGGTCTTGACATAGAGCGGCGATTATGAGGAATATGAGCCAGCCTTTCAGGAAGTTTCCCCATTTTGTAGTGATGAGCCTCATTACCGCCATTGCAATAACGACGGCGGCGGCCCCTTCCAATATGATCTGGAGGAAATATGAAATAATAAGAGAAAGGGCGCTGAACACATAAGGAAAGAAATATATCCTGGCTGCAATTAAAACGCATAAAACAATTAATGAAAACTCCAGAGAAATCATTCCCGGTTTCTTTTCCATAATATGCTCCTGGTTTTAATTATGATCGCTTTTCAGTCAATTTCCGCCCGGATCAGGGCAAAAAAACAATCTCTTTCCACATTGAAATTTTATTGCCAATATTAACAATTTGCAAAAAAAAGAATGAATTGAATTGTTCAGGCTCGATTTAAAAGTCCGATTCGATATTTTCAGAACCGATTATGCCGTCCCAGTCTTCAGAGGGAGGGTTTGAAATATAATGAGAACAGCGTTTTAAATAGATCAGTGTCGGCTCGTCTTTGTTTATGTAATTCAGCACCCTGTTGAAATGGATCATGGCGCCTTCCCATTTCTTGATCCTGTACTGGATCAGGCCCTGGTTATATTCAATCAAAGCCGAATTTATCGATTCGCTGATATCCCACTGGTGCCCCATAACTTCATATATGACAAGGGGACTATTCCATCCCTTGAGACGGATGCTGTCCAGTTCCCTGGCAACGATCCTTTCCTGGATAAGTTTATATGTCGTATCTGTTATGACAAGAAATGAACCGTATTTCTTCGTCAGGGCCTCAAGCCTTGAAGCTATATTAACCGCATCGCCTATGAGGGTATAATCGCTTCTCTTGCTGTTGCCGATATTGCCGATAAGGACCTTGCCCGTGTGAATTCCAACCCCCATATTGATTTCAAACTGTCCCTGCGCCTTCCTCTCTTCGTTAAACCTGGTCAGTTCGTTTTTAATCATCAGGGCAGTGTTAAGGGCCTTGAAGGCGTTTTCCTTTCCTCCTTCAAAAACAGCCATCATCCCGTCTCCCATGAATTTGTAAATATCGCCGTCATTATCCAGGACAATATCGATCATAAATGAAAAATAGCTGTTGAGCATGGAAACAACCTGCTCCGTCGAGTTCTTCTCAGTAATTGAGGAAAATCCCCTGATATCGGTGAATAGTATTGTAACTTCGTTGATTTTTCCTTTGGCCAGGTCGGAATCGTCCTTATATATTATATCGTTCACAACCTTTGCCGGTATGTATCTTTGAAACGCCGTACGCAGGCTTGTTTCTTTGTCATTAAGCTCCTTTAATTCCCCGATCGTGTTTTCAAGGGTCTGCCTGAAAAGGCTTGAAGCGATCGCCTGCTCCTGAATATTGCGGATATTCAATTCCACCATCATTTCCAGCAGTCTGAAAAAAAACTCCATCTTAACGCTGTCATGCTCGACCTTGCCTATCACATAAAACGCCGAAGGGAATTCCTTTATAAAAAATCCGTCGGGAAATTCTATGGCAGGAAACTTGCTCGCAGTCATGACCTTCGAAAAATAATAATAATTTTTATCCTGCTTTATATTCAGGCTGTTATGTTCGCGCCTCAGGCTCGCGATAAGGCTTGCCGTTTCCGGTGTAAATGAAGTGGGCGCAAGAGGCTGAAAATCGCAGTCGAAAAACCCGACTTCTATTGGATACCCCTCGAACATTTTCTGTATCATTGTAAAGAAATTGACCCTCTTCATCAGATTTTCATTTTTTATAGATTCAAGCAGGTTGTCATCCATAAATCCGCCTTTTAAGGAATAATCCTGAAAAACTCCTAAAAATATAACCTATTTAAAATTATTATAAAATTCCTTATAAGGCAAATAATTATTCTATCCCGGGTACTTTTTCTCAGGATATTTATTCCGTGATATCCGCTGTCCTGGTTTCCCTGTAATAAGGCTTTCCTTTCCAATTAACGATCAGCATTATAGTTCCATAAAGACCTGCGCCAAATAGTATTGCATCTTCAAAGCATCCGTAAAGACCGAGAGCTTTCGGCAGGCCCAGAATACCCCATGGCAATAGGAGAAGCAGAGTTATTTTGTTCGACCCGGGAAAAGACGCTGCAGTCATTAAAATAATTTTCATCAAAATATTGACTGACAGTCAGTCATTATGTTATAATAGACTGACAGTCAGTCAGTTTATTCCCCTGTCGAATATCGGAGGCAATCATGAAGAGAACCGTAAAAAAACCTTTTGACAGAAAGCATGAAATTCTTGATGCGGCGCAGAAACTTTTTTTAAAGAAAGGTTTCCAGGAAACATCCGTCAGCCAGATCGTACGCCAGGTCGGCGTCGCCCAGGGGACTTTCTATTATTATTATAAAACCAAGGATGAGATAATGGATGCTATCATCGACCGTTATATCGATAAAATAATTGAAGCCGTCCTTCCTTATAAAAACGATGACAGGCTAACTCCGGCGGAAAAGATAACAGGGATGGCCATGGCTGAGCTTGAAGTTAATTTTAAATATATAGGGGATCTCCACAGCATCAAATCGGTCGATATCCATGCCAGGATACTTTCGGGAATGGTAAGGAAACTGGTCCCCATATACGCCGGTGCAACCATGGAAACGGGGCAAAACGGAAGTCCAATAAAAAAATATTCGCTGGAAATTACGGAGATGATTATAGTCGCTTCCCATTTCCTTCTCGATATAGGATTATTCCAGTGGACTAGGGAGGAATTCGAAAGAAGGGTTTCGGCCGGCGCAAGCATCATGGAATTGATCATGGGCCTTGATAAGGGGGCATTAACCGGCTACCATGATGTCATGATGAAGATCATCGACAGTCATGCGGTAAAAAAGGGAAACATCGAACATAAGCATTAATGGAGGAAATAATGGACCGGCACACAATACTCGGCAAAGAAAAAATATTGAAGCTGATTTTCAAGTTTTCAATCCCGGCCGTCGCAGGCATGGCGGTAAATGCGCTTTATAATGTAATCGACAGGATTTTCGTTGGAAGGGGAGTCGGATCGGACGCCCTGTCAGGCATAGCGGTTACAATGCCTTTAATGCTGACTATAATGGCATTCGCAATGCTTGTTTCGATCGGTACTGCCGTCAGGGTATCGATTAAGATAGGGGAAAAGAAAATAGAAGAAGCGGAAAACATAATCGGCAATGCTTTTACTTTATCCGTAATTATCGGATTGGCGCTGACCGTTATCTGTTTCATATTCATGGCACCTATTCTGACCGCCTTCGGCGGAAGCGGTATATCGCTTGATTATGCCGGACAATTCATGAGGATAGTCCTCTTTTCCACTGTTTTCCAGATGATAGGTTTTACGCTTAACAGTTCGATCCGCGCCGAAGGAAACCCGATAATGGCCCTTTCTACAATGGCGATCGGGGCCGTGATCAATACCATACTGAATCCCTTTTTCATTTTTGTGCTGCATCTGGGCGTAAAGGGGTCGGCTTTGGCAACGGTAATTTCACAGGCCGTAACGGCAGTCTGGACCCTGATTTATTTTCTGGATGTCAAAAATCTTATCAGGCTGAAGATCAAAAATATGAAACTGAAGCTGCATATCGTGAGGGACATATTTTCCATCGGAGCAGGGCCGTTTACACTCCAGTGCGCAATCAGCATCATGCTTATTGTGACCAATCATATATTCTATAAATACGGAGGCAGGGACGCTCTCGCGGTCATCGGCATTATAGCCGTGATTAATATGATGTTTAATATGATCGTCTCTGGCATCAGCCAGGGAATACAGCCGATAATAGGCTATAATTATGGAGCCAAAAAAACCGGCAGGGTCAAAGAGACATTGGAATTTTCAGTGATAATGGCGACTGTGATCTGCATTATCGGTTTCATTCCGGTGTTTTTCTTCAGCAGGGAAATAATGATGCTGTTTTCCAAAGACAATGCCTATATCCTGAGTCTCGGAGCAACAGGGCTTAAATATTCTCTCATTACTCTTCCGCTGTTAGGGTTCCAGATCATCAGCATTTCGTATTTCCAGGCTGTGGGCAAATACCTTCATGCCCTTTTCCTGTATATGATGCGCCAGCTCATCGTCGTTATTCCGCTTTTGGTTCTGTTATCCTCTATCTACGGATTTTACGGAGGAATTGCGGCATTTCCGGTATCCGATATCATAATCACCGCAGTAACTGTCGTGTTTATAATAAAGGAATGGAAAAAAATGGCGGTTTCTGTCAAAATGACCGCCGCCGCGGCTCAGGCGGGCCTTTAATACTTCATTTTTCCCGAATCGCCCCGCGGACAATCTGTTCCCTGACAAAAATGATATGCCCCCGCAGCACATAGTAAAGTTCGGCAAAGGACGCCGGTACGTTAAAATGGACCTGCGACTCTATCAGGTCAAGCTCTTCGGCAAGTTTAATGCGTTCGTCGGGGGACGCTTTTAAAGCCTTGTTCTCGATATTAAGCAATTCGCGGTACCATTTGTATATCCGCATTTTTATTCGCCACTGGAAAAAGGCGGGTACGCCCCTTATAACCGACGGGAAAATTACCACAAGCGGCAATAGCATTACAATGACCCGGTCCAGCATGCTCGCCAGCCAGAACGGCAGGATCCGGTAAACAAAGTTTTTGCCCGATTTATAAAACCGGTTCGCATCTCTGCTGATCCTGAAATCATGTTCGATTGCCGACGGAAATTCGCCCCTCTTTTTGAGAATGCCGGGCCCCGAATGCACCTCCGTCGCAGCTTCGAGCAGGAGGTCGGACAGGGCAGGGTGCAGATTCTTCCGAGCTATAATCTCAACTGTAGGCCCGATAAGAGTTATATTGCCTGAAGGAATATTACTGCCGAAATCTACGGAACCCATCGGGAGTTCAAGCTTATGTAGAAAAGGTATTTTCCTTGTATAACCTTCAGCCTGGATAAAATCATATAGCCGTATTCCGGGGGTCCTGAGCAAAGCACGTATTTTATCAGAAGATACTGAATCGCCCATTAAAAAAACGGCGTCTATCGATCCTTTCAAAAGCGCTTTTGCGGCCTCATCTGAATCCATTCCGGCAAGCTTCGTATCTGCAGCCGTATTTATGCCGTTATTAGATAAAAGCAGGCGCGAAAGATCCCGGGTGCCGCTGCCGGTTTCGCCTACAGCCACCGATTTTCCCTTCAATTCGGAGAGAAATCCGATAGGAGCAGGGCTCCTGTAAAAAATATACAGCGGTTCATACGATATGCTTCCAAGAGATACAAGGTTGCTGGCGCCGTTATTTTCCTCCACACCGCCCTGCACGAATCCTATATCGATTTTAAAAGAAGGGTCGTTCAGCCTTTCAAGGTTTTCCTCAGACCCTTGAGAGGGCAGAATAACCAGCTTCACTCCGTTCTGCCCAAGTATTTTCTGATAACGTTCCGCATATCTCATGAACATGCTTCCCTGGGGTCCTGAAGTAATGTAGAGCTTGTCCGGAGGCGCGGTATTGAAAAACCAGATAACTGCAAAAACGGTCACAAGTGTCAGTATTATAAAAGAACCGATAATTACCGGACGGTTCCTGCCGAATATGTCAGTTTTTTTATTTTTCATAATATCACCGCCTTATGAAATTTTAAATCCGTACAGAAAATTCCGCAATATATAATTGAATGGTTTTAATAACTTAAGGGCAGTTCCAAAAACTCAATATTAAGGAATTTTTATAAAAAATAATTCCTTTTGGGGATTAGGAATGCCCATAAAGGGCCGAAGATGCCCTTAAGGGTGCAGTAATCCCTTAGGGACCTTCAGGGCCCTAAGGGAACTGCCCTTAAATATCAAAGCAGGGTTTCGAATGTCTGAACGGCGGTATATAGTCGGCCCTGCCTTTCATTGCCAGACCAAGGAAATACAGATAATGCAGAGCAAGGCTCTGCACCTCGAATATGCAGTCAATAATGCGTACTTCGCATCCAGGTACGGCTTTGACCAGGTCGCCGGTCCGCATGTATTTCAGGAACTTATCCATACGCTTCCTTATATTATAAAAATAATCCCTTATGTTGACATAAGCGCCCCAGTATCGCTTCCCGCCGCTGAGCTGTTCGCGGATATTATCAAAATACCGCGGCGATCCTGCATCGACGCCCCCCCTTGCCGTCATAAAATAATCCGGAAATCCCGAGGAAGCTAGTATCCATTTATCGATAAAAATAAGCATATTAAGTATATAATCCTGCAGGGGTTTCCCGCTGTATTCCCTGTTCCAGTCGACTTCATTATTAATTCTTAGAAAATCTTCTATATCCCACAGGAGGAAATTAATATAACCGGCAACTGTTTCAAGCGAGGCGGCTGAACCGCCCGCCGTAACAGGGAGGGCCGCCTTTATATTCACCGGGCCGGAATATGAGCTTTTCCTCCAGTCATTCAACACATTCGAAGTTTTTAAATAAGAATCGTATTCACTTCTTTTTTCCGGATCGGTAAGAATGCTGTAAGCATTGTAAATCAAAATAAAATTAGCTTCGGATTCGGGGGAATTGCCGTTTTTATCCGGGTGGTAACGCAGCGCCATTTTCCTGAATGCAGTTTTTATCTCTTCAGACGAGGCATTGACATTAACGGAAAGAATCTGGTAAAAAGAGGAATAAACGGTCATTTTATTTAACCCTGCCCCGGCGATCTAACCGAATTTGACAACCCTGTTGCGTCCGATCGATATATCCTCATTACCGCATTCCGGACATTTATTACCGGGAAATCCATTGACTTTCTCCGAATTGAACCCGCATTTGCCGCATTTTGTTCTTTTAGCCTCGAATAACGCCTCGTATGCCATTTTAAAAAGCAAATCCGCTATTCGCTCTTTGTTTTTTTCAATACTATCCCAATCGGCCTTTTCACTGTCCCTGACGTTATATAATTCCTTCAAATTTTCAATACCCAGGGTTTTCCCTATATATTCGGAATTATCCTGGAGCGAGGCGACGCCGAAACTGGAAGTATATGACAGTTTATCTTTTCCATAAACGATTTTTTTAATGCTTATTGTCTTTCTCAGTACTTCAGCCACATATAGTGCACTGGCCATGTCCGTGTCGGGAAGTATGATCAGGAACTCGTCACCTCCGAATCTTCCGGCAAGGTCATACTTCCTTATGGATGATTTTATCAGCCTGCCGGTCGTTGAAAGCAGCATATCGCCGGCCTGATGGCCGTAATTTTCATTTATCTCCTTGAAGTTATCGATATCCAGAAATATAACCGATATATCCCGATTTATTCTAACCGAGAGTTCCCGCTTTAAATTATCGAGAATGGCCTTGTGATTATTCAACCCTGTCAGCTCATCTTTTGTTGCAAGCTGTTTTATTTTTTTCAATTCATAATATTTCTTTAATTGCTCTTCTACGGTAATAATAAGTAATTTTTCCTCAATGGGTTTTTTTAAATAAGCTGCAGCTCCCAATTCCCTTCTTTCAAGCATCAATCCTTCATCTGCGACAGCCGATAAAAATATGAAAGGAATTTCCTTGTGCAAAGGGTTGCCTAAGAGCCTGTTATGGAGATCATCCCCTTTCATATTAGGCATGTTGAAATCGCATATGACAATATCCGGCGAATAATCGTAAACGGCTTCAAGACCCTGTTTCCCGTCAGATGCTATGATAAAATTCTTAAAGCCGTTATTCAAGAGATACCTGTATATTATATCACAGATGGTTTTATCGTCGTCTATTATCAATATTATTCCTTTCCTGTAATCGGATTCATTATCCTTGTTCAAATCGGTAAATATAGTCTTCAAAGTTTCGTTATGAAGCTTTTCCTCCAATTCGGCCTCGATAAGTGTCTTTATATCCCTCCTTTTTCTATAAGCTGGTTCGATGCTTGTCATATCCTTATCATTGAAGTGCTCTCTTCCCTTTTTCAGGCGGAGGATAAATGTCGCCCCCTTCCCTTCACCTTCAGATTCAGCCCACAATTCCCCTTTTAAAAAATCGGTCAGCTGCTTTGAAAAAGCAAGCCCTATGCCGGTTCCATGGTAAAGGCTGTTCCTCGGTTCATGGAGCTGTTCGAACCTGTTGAAAATAATGCTCAATTTTTCCCTGGGTATGCCGATCCCGTTATCCGAAATTGTAATAATTATATCATCGCCTTTTTCTTCCAGAGATGCATCTATAATGCCGGTATTCGGATCGACAAATTTGACTGCATTGGATAGAATGTTATCCAGAATTTCCTCGAGTTTTTCAACATCGGTATAAAAATTATCGATGCCGGGACGAGGGAGTTTTTTTATTATTTTTATGCCGCTGGAACTAACTGATGATTCATAATATTCAAGCAGGGTATTAAAGCAGGATACCGGATCCACCTTTTCAATCCTCAATTTAATACCCCTGGCATCTATTTTAGCCAGTTCCAGAAGCTTATCTATTGTATCTTTAAGCCTCAGCGACGATTTGTATATCATTCTAAATTTCTCTTTTTCTTCTTCATCGATCCTGTCGTCAAAACGGATGGCAAGGTCGGCCGCATTAAGGATAACAGTCAGGGGCGACCTGAAATCATGAGTAATGTTCGCAATAAAATCATTTTTTAAAGCGTCCAGTTCTTTCAATTTGGCGTTAGCCTTTTCAAGCTCGAAAGTCCTCTCCTTGACCTTATTTTCGAGCTGCGTAGCATATTCGTAAAGTTCATTCGTAAGAAGCGCTCCTTTTATTGCACCGCTGATATTTACTGAAAGAGTCTCGTAGATGAAACTCGTCAAAGTCTGCATATCGTATAGAATATAGCCGAAATATTCATCTTTGAAATTCAATGCCATGACTACATATTCAAAAGCGCCGGCTTTATCGATTTTCGAAGGTATTAAATATTTTGACGGGAAGGGCTCATAGCTGATGTTCTTCTTCTCTTCGTCATAGGCGACCAGTATCCTCGATGTATTACGGGTTATATCTTCGAATAGACATGCAAAAAAGCATTTAAAATGGAAATTCGGCAGATTGTTCAGGATAGCTTCTTTGAGTTTTACTATATTGAAAGTGTTGATAAAGCTCTCGTTAATATCAAAGACATTATGCGATTCCAGCTTTAAAGCAGCCCTTTTTTCAGACAGATCTTCCTTTATCATCAATCCGAATAAAGCCAGAGTCTCGTTCCATAACCGGAGGCAATTTTCCCTTTCGGACGCTTCTGCCAGCTGGTTCACCAGGTTGCCGTAAAAAATGGAAACAAATTGATTGATTGTGATTATTTCTTCATTACTGTCGACCAGGTAACCGAAGATTCCTAAAAAAATATCGAATAATCTGTTTTTATCGCCGCCTGCCTTGATTTCACAATAGGCGTTGATCAGATCATTCAGCCATTTATTGATCTTTTTCTTAATGAAGGGCAGTTCCTTATCCATCACGGCATTTAAGTCGCTAACAAAGCAGGTCCTGTCGTTCATATTGAAAAGATTTTTGATTTGAATATTTTTGACAAATTTCTCATTCATTATATGGTTCAATTTATCGACAACCCTGCATCCGCAGCTTTCCCTGATAATAAATTCGGTCGGGATAATAATATTTCCCCCGATCTTTTTCCCGTCAAGTATGGATACCAGTGCTTTGACGCTTTCCCTGCCGATTTCATAAAATGGCTGTTTTACCGTCGTGAGAGGAGGCGTCGTTGTCCAGCTTTCCTCGGTATCGTCAAAGCCGGTAATGGCAGAAAAAGCCGGAATTGACAGCCCGCGCTTTTCCATTTCCCTGATAATGCTGATCGCCATATAATCATTTGCACATACGATGGCTTCGAATTTCACTTTTCTTTCCACCAGGGTCTCGAAAGCTTTCGTTGCATCCATATAGCTGAAATTGCCGTTAGCAACCAGGGCTTCATCAAAGCCGATATCATGTTTTTGCAAAACATTTTTATATGCTTCGAATCTCTCTATAGCGTCGAAATTTCCTTCTGTTCCGGCAATAAAAGCTATCTTTTTATAATTATGATACTCTACCAGATGCGTGACCAGACCTTCCATCCCTTTTTTATTATCGATGAGGATATTGGTCACTCCCTCGAGATTGGTCTGCAGATTCACGATAGGAATGCCGGAATATTTTAATAAAAATTCCTGCATATCCTTTTTTGGAATAAAATTCCCTATCGACCCTTCCACGATCAATCCGTCAATATTTTCCTTGCCCGGCAGGTCGAATATAAAATTGCAGTTTTCCCCTAAAACGCTTCCGCCGGGACTTTTTAAAAAACCGCCTCCGAAGCATATCAGGTTCTGCCCGTATTCCCTGCATGATTTAACAATATTATAAAATAAATTCGCGGTGTAAGCCCCGTAGAAATCACCGAATAGAAAACCCAGTTTATATCTCTTTTTTGTCATAAACCCCGTCTGAGAGATAATTTCTAATTTTATTAAATGACGTTACTCCATCCCTCAATTAACCCGCTCCTCGCCCCATCTTATAAGGAATTATACATCAAAACGGAATATTTTACAATAGAACTCTATAGGAAGATCGAATCGAAGCGGGCAGTAAAACTTGACATTTGGTATTTCAGAATTAATATATTATAAGGGCGGTTCCCTTAGGGCTAAAAACCCACCTTACGGGTACAAGGGCTTTTTTAAAAAAGTACAGATTACAGATGTCAATAATTCCGTACCCTTCGGGCATAAACCCTATGGGCACTGTGTACTTGTGCCCATAAATTAATGTTAATAAAATTTATGTTCAGGATGTAAAATTATGGATAATGATTTGAAATCCCTGATACTTCTTATCGACGATGAAGAATCTATTTTAAAAACGACTTCCGTAATACTGGATAAAATCGGCTACAGGGTCCTTACAGCATTGAAAGGAGCCGATGCCCTGGATATATATAAAATAAAGTATAACGAGATCGATCTGGTCATGCTCGACATGATCATGCCGGATATGCCGGGTGAAGAAATCTTAAAAGAAATGAAAAAAATCCGTCCGGATACAAAGGTCCTGATCACTTCCGGCATAACGCAGGATGACAGGATAGAAGATCTTAAGAAAGCCGGTATAGCCGGCATACTTCAGAAGCCTTATACTATAAACGATCTGATAGATAAATTGGGAAGACTCGTTAAAAAATAAAACCCGCCGTTACAGGTCATGTCCGGAGTATGAAAGGTTAAAGCTTTTATTCGAGAGAGGAAAATCCGAAATCCCGTTCCCCCTCACGGCAAGAGCGAGGCCGTACCAGTTATTGAAAGAGGGGTCTTTGATCTTGTACCTTATAAGACCTTCTTTGCCGGTAACTGCGGCATGGACAGTCTCGCCCCGCCATCCTTCCACGAGTGAAACGGTAAACGAATCCTTGCCGGGTTTTTCAAGGGGCTCCATTACAATTGTGTCTTCAGGCATATTTTCCAGTACTTCAAGAATAAATTGTATTGACTGCCGGATCTCTATAAAACGTATATAAGCCCTTGAAAAGACATCCCCCCCGGGCATTGTGATCTTATGGAGCGGGAAATTCCTGTAGATCCTGTAGGGATGGTCGGTGCGCACATCTATTGAGACGCCGGACGCTCTTGCGGACGGGCCGACCATGCCAATCTGTTTAGCCGTTTCGTTAGTAACAACTCCTGTCTGTTCAAGCCTCGCCAGAACGCTTGAATTTGAAAAGAAAGCTTCCGCCGCCAGATTCACTTCCTTTAAAATTTTTTGAAGGGTTTCCCCGATTTCCCGGTTTAAATCTTCGTCTATGTCATAAAGAACGCCGCCCGGCCTTATAATGCTCCTCCCGAACCTGCTGCCGCATACCGCCAGAGCGGTATTAATAATATGGGTCCTGAGGGCTCCGAAAATGGAATTGCTTTGAAGGTAAGCTATATCTCCGGCAAGCGCTCCGAGGTCGCCGATATGGACGGCAATTCTTTCCAGTTCAAGCATAATTCCCCTGACCGCCTGCGCCCTTCTGGTTATTCTGCATCCGCAAAGAGATTCCATCAGTGCGGAATAAGCCGATACATGAGCGATAACCGAATCGCCGGCAATGCTTTCCGAAAGATGGGCCCTGAACCGGTGATTTACTTTAAGCATCATGTCTTCTATTCCGCGGTTCTGATAGCCCAGCTGAATTTCAAGATGGTGAACCTTCTCCCCATGGCACTGAAAACGGAAATGTCCGGGTTCAATCACTCCTGCATGAACGGGACCGACGGCAACCTCATGGATCTGTTCTCCAGCCATTTTAAAGAAGGGGAAGTTATGCATGGTATTTTCCCTGTTGAAACGGTTAAAACCGTAACGGACGGGTTTAAGCCATGGATGGCCTTCCGGTTTTACACCGAAATCCTCAAACAGCTCCCTTTCGAAGAGATGAAAAGCCGGAAATTCTATTGTCAATGAAGGATAAGAGTCTTTCTCTCCCATCATGGCTGAAGCGACTAAAAGTTTTGAATTATCGTCATCGGCCAGAACTGTTATAATTTTTATACGACTCTTATATTTATACCCGAAAAATAAAATGACCCTTTTATCATTATTTTTTATAATCTGGCTGCGGAATTCTTTTATATCTATATCCGGAATATCGTCCAGCTTCAAAACTCCGTTATTTCCAGTCGTCGCCCAGGGCATATGCTTACTCCTCTTAATATCCGCTAAATCAGGGAAGCCGCATCATTTATCAGCTTCCGGACCTCCTCCGGCAGTAAAAGGCCTATAACCAATAAAATTATCAAAAATGCAGCCTGGGGTATATAATGAAGAAGATTCAGGCCTTTCTTTTCAGCCCCGCCTTCCCTTTTTCCGAAACACATCGAAAGGACGGTATTCCCGACCCCGAATAAAATAATAAGCAATAAAAACAGGAAAACAATTGCGAGCGTTATTAAACCTTTGTCAAAAAAGGCCTTTACGATTAAGAATTCGCTGATAAAAATAGGAAAAGGCGGCAGGCCTGCTATACCGACAAACGATAATATCCACAGCCATGCGGAAATTTTATCCTTCCTGTACAGCCCGCCTATGTCCCTGATGAATTTACTCCCGTAAAGAGATACAATATTGCCCGAAGTTAAAAAGAAAGAGGCTTTTGTAAGGGAATGGGCTACAATATGCAGAATCGCCGCAAATACGCCGACGCCGCCCAGGCTTATGCCGATCATAACAATCCCCATATTTTCAATTGATGAATAGGCGAGCATCCTTTTATAATTCTTGGTCCTTGATATATATACAGCGCAGACGAATATCGATAAAAATCCCATCGCAAGCATCAAAATACGCGCATAACCGGCAACCCCTGAAAGTTCCATAATTTTATAAACGCGGAAAATGCCGAGTGCGGCGGTATTCAGAAGCGTCCCCGAAAGCATTGCCGAAACCGGCGATGGAGCTTCGGAGTGAGCATCCGGAAGCCATGCATGGACCGGGGCAAGACCTGTTTTTGTTCCGAATCCGATCAATATAAAAACAAATGCGATTTTAAGCCAGAATGTATTTATGAGGGATGCATTTTTATAGAGATCGTCAAAAAAAAGGGAATTCACGGTACCTGTCCCTATCGACAGGAGAATAATACCGATAAAAGCAAGGGCGATGCCGATAGAGCAGATAAAGACATATTTCCATGCGGCCTCGAGCGACGAGTCATGTTTATTGAAATATATCAGATAGGCGCTGGTGATGGTTGTCGCTTCTATAAACACCCAGCAAAGACCCAGGTGAGTGCTTAAAATAACACCCGTCATCGAAGCTACGAATAACATAAAAAATATCGTATAGTACGTATGAGAAATGCTCGTGGATCCCTCACTGGAAAAGGCCGCATTATATAGAGACACCCCGGTAAAAAGGATCGAAAGCATTAAAAGGAAAAGAATATTGAGCGGATCGGTTCTAAAAAAAGGTGTAAACCCTCCCGGCTGGAATATCAGCATAACCGTAACAGCAAGATAGAGTATCGAATAACAAATAAGAACGGCATTATTAACGATTTTTGATCTTATGAAAAATATTGCGGCGCCGGCTGCGACGGGGAACAAAAATAAAATAATAACCATTTTCCTACTCGTCCTTTAATCTGTTAAGCGAGTCTATCTGCGCTCCGTCAAAAGCGGCATGGATCTTATTGACAAAAAGGCCCAGGAGGTATATCCCGATAAATATGTCGAGAAGAACGCCAAGATCGATGACAACGGGCATTTCTTTGGCTACCGATAGCGATAAAAGAAAAATACCGTTTTCCATCATCATATATCCCAGGATATGTGTGACGATATTCTTCCTGGAAATGATAATGAACAATCCTGTAAATATTGTCGAAAACGATATCCCGAAAAAAACAGGATTGACCGATTTACCGAAGTTTAATGCCCAGTATGAAATAAAAAACCCTAGAGCGAAAAGGACACTCGCAACGATCAGCGAATAAAAATTCGGAACATTCGCTTCCACCTCTCTTAATATTCCGTTCTTTCTTACAATCCTGATTAAAAATATGGGAATTACTATCGATTTGACGATAAGTGTTTCCGAGACTAAAAAAATAAAATTGATCAGGCTGAAATCCCCAAATCCCATTATTACAAGGACTGTCAGCAATATTCCCTGTATGGAAAAAAACTTGATATATCCTTCGATCCTGCCTGTTGCAGAAACAAATAACATTGTTATCCCGAATAATATTATTATAATGCTTGTCATTTCAAGCCTCCGTTCATCCATAGAGCCGCCGCCGACAATATGATCAGGGCGACGCTGGTCATTGCAAATATGAACTGAACGACATGGTTCATGCGCAATCTGGCCGTTATCGATTCAACCGTCCCGACAAGAGCTGCGGCTAAAATCTCAATCCCGATCCATGCAAAACCCGACAGGATAAAGCTCCAGCCGGCCGGAACGATCAATGCGGCGATAAGGCTTGTTATTATTACCATTTTCAAACAGGAACCGTAAAATATAAATGCAAGATCGGGGCCCGAATTATCAAGAACCATTACTTCATGAATCATTGTCAGTTCAAGGTGGGTGCCGGGATCGTCTACCGGGATCCTGCAGCCTTCCGTCAACAGCATTATGAACAGCGCAATAGCCCCAAGCACGACAATCAGAAGATAAAAGGGATTTGAATTAACCGGAATCGTGAATATGCCGGAAAATGATATTCCTCCATCCAGGAAAGCCAGGGTTCCGATAACGATAAAAAAAGCCGGTTCAACCAGGCTGTTGAATACCGCCTCACGGCTCGCCCCCATCCCCTCAAAACTCGAGCCGGTGTCAAGCGCCGATAAAATCGAAAAAAACTTGCCCAGTCCCAGAAGGCAGGCAAAAAGGATAAATGAAGCGTCAAAGGAAAATACAGTCAGTCTTTGTATAAGAGGAACAAAGAGACCGGCCAGTAAAATCGACGCAAACGAAACCGAAGGCCCTATCACTAAAATAAGCGAAGAGGTCCAGCTTATGACTTCGCCTTTACGGAGGAGCTTTATAAAGTCATAAAACGGCTGTAAAATCGAAGGCCCTTTCCTGCCCGCCCAGAACGCCTTTACTTTATTTATTACGCCGATATAAAAAAAGGGCGTTATCAATAATGCAGCGATGATAACCGATTTTTCGATCATAATCGGGCCCCTGTAATCCACACTATTAACAATAGTAAAAAGATGAGCCCGTAAATCAGATAATTCTGCGTTTTCCCGCTTTGTATCCAGGAAAACGAATTCAAAAATTTATTCAATAAAGAAACGGCCGGTGAGACGATTTTTGTCTCGATAAGATCCCGCGGTTCCTTATCAAGCATGGCTTCCTTCGGAAACAAGCCCTCGGGAGGCGAAAGAAGAGTCCTGTAATCGATTACTTTACCAACAAGCCTTATAAAAGGTTCTGCAAATGAAGAAGCGGTATACTGCATCCTTGGATTAACAGCCTGATAACCGCAGTCCCAGGTCTTTTGGAAAGAGACTTTTCTTTTTCTTAAAAGAAGACGTCTTAATAACAGCATAAAAAAGACCGAACCTGTGAAAACGAACAATATCGAGGAAACTGACCCGAAAAGATTTGTTATATATGCGCCGCTGCCGCTGTCGGCCAGCCTGAAGGTGCCGGAAACTACCTTCCTAATGAAAATATATGCATAACCCGGGAAAAATCCTATCATTACGATCAATATTCCCAGAATAAACATCGGTATAAGCATGGTCTTAGGAGCTTCCCTGGCGATCAGGCTTGATTCGGACCTCGGACTGCCCAGGAAAACGACTCCGAAAGCCTTTGTAAAACAGAGAAGCGCAAGAACGCCGATGAGGGATAATACCGCAATGGATAAAACTAAAACAACGGAGGAGAGGGAATTAACTGCCGACAGCCCTTTGTATAAGCCCAGGTAAATAAGGAATTCGCTGATAAATCCGTTCAGAGGCGGGAGGCCGCTTATTGCAATCGATCCCGTCAAAAAGAGGGCCGCAGTGTAAGGCATCTTTTTTGCAAGGCCGCCCAATTTTTCAATGTTCCTTGTATGAGTCTGTTCATATACAGAACCGCTGCCCCAGAAAAGCAGGGGTTTAAAGAGTGCATGGTTTAAAACATGAAGCGCGGCGCCTGTAAATCCCAAGACAGCCATTAAATCGTTATGATAGGAAAGACCCAGCATACCGGTCCCGATGCCCAGCCCGATAATTCCTATATTCTCCATACTGTGATATGCCAGGAGCTTTTTTAAATCATGCTGGGCAATCGCATAAATAACGCCCTGAACGCCGGTGCACAGGGAAACGGCCAGTACGAAATATGAAATGAAAAAAGACGGGTTTCCGATCCAGCTCAGGATCCTGAGAATACCGTAAATCCCGGTTTTTATCATAATTCCCGACATAATGCCTGAAACCGGCGCCGGGGCGGCGGGATGGGCCTGGGGCAGCCAGGTATGGAAGGGGAAAAAACCGGCCTTTATCCCGAATCCGGTAAAAAAAACGAGGAACAATATGTCGGCCGATACTTTATTCGATTCTATCGCCTTTTTAAAGGAATTGAAATCAAAATCCGCCGACAGGGTGGATAAATAAATAAACCCCGCCAGGATAAGAATAAGCCCTATGTGCATGCTGACAAGATAATGCAGGCCGGCTTTAATAACACCTTCTTTTTCATTTTCGAATATTACAAGGAAAAATGAAGAAACGGACATCAATTCCCATGCCGCTAAAAAGAAGAAAGCATTTTGACTCGTTACGACCAGAAGCATTGCAACGGCGAGTATATTTTGAAAAAAATAGTGCTCGCCGGTCATGCTGTTCCTGCCGGAATATTCTTTCATATAACCGATTGAATAGAGACCGGCCAGGCATGAAACGAGTGAAATCAATATTACAAAAAAAGCCGATAGAGGGTCGACGACTAAATTGAAACTTCCCAGCAGGTTATTTGAATACACTGTACCGCTGAAATTTACATTCTGAATAATGACATTCAGGCAGGGAAGGAAAAGGAAGCAGAAACCGGCAGTTGAAAAGATAAAATTGATCCATCCCTTAATTATATGAGGGACAAAAATACATATTAAACCGCCAGTCAATAGCAGCAGAAGCGCCAGATAAAAATAAATCAATGGGATCTACCTTTTTATCAAATCTTTTTCTTTTTTTTCAATATATTCCAGGATCTCTTTTTCAAAACCCGGTTTTTTGAACATTTTGCAGAACTCATCCTGCTGGCAAAGGTAGGAGATCTTCGAAAGGATTTCAAGATGCCTTCTTGCATTAGCGCACAATACAATAAAAATCGCATTTACCGGCAAGCCGTCAAGGGCTCCGAAATCAATTTTATTCTTTAAAACACAAAGAGATACGCTTTCACTTTCAGTATCGGATACTATCGGGTTGCGCGGGTGCGGTATTGCAAATCCCTTGCCTATAGCCGTCGGCATCATTTCCTCTCTTTCCAGTAAAGTCGATACCACGTATTCCCCGGAAAGTCCTTGAGGAATCCTGATATTTTTTACGGAATTTTTTATTACGGACCTTATATCTTTTCCTTCTATCCCGAAAAAAATTCCGCCTTTATTAAGCAGGGAAAAAAGAAATACGGGTTCGTTCGTCAATGACATTTCCAGGAGGTTTTTTGAAACAGGGATCCTGTTTTTGAGTATCCATTCATGAATCTCGGCTTTATTGAAATAGTACTGGTGCTGAATTTCATAAGAAGGAATTTTATCGTTTTTTATCCGGCTTTTAAGCTCCTTCTCGCTGATATTGAGAAGTCTGCATACATCCTTAATTTTCAGATCCATGAATTTTCCTAAAGAACGAATACCGTATTTTTAACCGGTTATTTTATCATGATATTGCTGTATTTTCAATTAAATCAGGATTGCCCCAATAGTTTCAGTAACCCGTTAATAAAAGTCAGAGGGTGTACCGGGCAGCCCGGGACATACAGGCTGACTTTATACTGGTCGAAAAAAGATCTTGACACAGCGGAAGAATTCTGAAATATTCCGCCGCTTACCGCACAAGCGCCGGCAGATATGATCAATTTCGGCTCAGGTACGGCATTATATGCATCGACAAGCGCATCGCGCATATTGACGGTTACCGGCCCTGTTATTACTATCCCGTCGGCATGACGCGGCGAAGCGGTAAATTCTATGCCGAACCTTCCCATGTCGAAATTTGTATTTGAACATGCAGAGAGTTCCATTTCACAGCCGTTGCACCCCCCTGCCGAAACCTGTCGGAGTTTTAGCGATCTGCCGAAAATTCCGCGCATTTTTTTTACCGCAATTTTTTCGAATTCTTCCGGGGAAAATCCTCCCTTTACAACGAGGGTTTCCCGCTCGCTCGCAGCCAATTTGTAAAACGGTGTAAATTTAATTGATTCATTAATGCATTCCCTTTCACAGTCGCCGCAAAAAATGCATTTTCCAAGATCTACTTCAAGGGGGTCTGCTGTTATTGCTCCTGCGGGGCATACATCAGGGCATAAACTGCCGGGATCCGCATCCTTTTTAATCACCGGGAATCCCTTGAATTTATTATGGATCGGCGCATGCTTTATATCCCTTATAAAGGGAAATCCATGGCGGATCCTTGCTTTCAAAGATTCAAACATTTATCAATACCTCTTTAAACAGCCTTTTTACCGGGACATTCTTTACCGCTTCGAAACCATGAACAGATCCTGCAATTCAGGCACTCTTTCACTTTCTCCCGGCGCCGGGCTTTACCGATCCAATCGTCGTCAACTAAAAGGCCCCTCAAAATCCCGGTGAAATCGGCCAGGTTATTCTCTAAAAGATAATTTGCCCGCTCCGGGGTCCTTATACAATTAACTGCTGTAACCGGGATATTGACATTACTCTTTATCTGTGTGCCTCCGTATACTATCCAGTTATAATTGAAACCGGCGGGGACTTTCGGTTCTTCGGGGGATCCGGGTTTATAGTAACCGGTCATTCCGAAAGATACGTGCAGAATATCGGCACCCGCTTTTTCAAATTCTTTTGCCGTTTCAATAGAAGTCTTTAGATCGGGATCGTTGCATCCCATCCTGCAGTCTATAATAAAATGTTCGCCTGTAGCTTCCCTGATGCCTTTTATGATTTCAACAGTAAATCTCGCCCGGTTTTTTACGGATCCTCCGTAAAGATCTTCCCTTTTGTTGATTCCCGGGGAAACGAACTGGTTCAGGAGATATCCATGAGCACCATGAAGCTCGATGCCGTCGAAACCCGCCTTTTTGGCTCTTAAAGCCGCGTTGATAAAGTCTTCCCGCAGGCGCCGGATCTCATCCTGCTTTAAAGAGCGCGCGCTTCCCGCACCGCCTGCCGGCCCGGTATAACCGGAAGGAGATACAATATCATCGGATAATTTCCGGGGTGTTTTCAGACCGGCATGATGAATTTGAGCTAAGACAACGGTCCCGTATTTATGGCATTCCCCGGCTATACGGCTGAATCCCTCTATAAACTCATCGGACCAGAGTCTTAATTGAATCCCGGCCAGCCTGCCTCCCGGATTCACACAGGCGGCTTCCGTTATGATCATTCCTGCGCCGTCCGCCGCCTTTTTCCCGTAATGCATTACATGTTCATCGGTAACTTTGCCATCCTCCCTTCCATAATCGAAAGTTACCACGGGAGGCATCACAATCCTGTTTTTTATTTTGAAGCCCCTGATATTAAATTCACTGAATAAACCTGCCATTCCTGTTATCCCCTATGTAAGATATTCCCATATTCTAAATCATTAATGCCGGGAGGTCAAAGAAATTTTGAATACTGCGAGTAAAATATCCGTCTCTTGAAATATAGGTAAGTTTCTATTAAACTATGCCTGTGTAATTTAGGGCGGCAATAATGGCAGAAATAAAAACAACGGGTTCAAAGCCCCGGATAGTCCTGATCCATCCCCGCGGTTCGAACTGGCTGAAAGGCGGCAAGGACATTACGGCATCAATGAACAGGATGATCCCGCATGGAATACTTTCAATAGCGGCCTGGCTTCTCAGGCAAGACTGTGAAGTTTTCGTTTATGACTGCCTTGGCGCCGGCGCTTCAAACGATTTTAACACATGCATTAAAGATATTTTAAAACTGAATGCGGATATCGCCGGATTCTCAGCCACTACTTCATCTTTTCCGGACGCTGCGAATATGGCCGCCGCAATCAAAGCGGCAAGACCGGAGATTAAGACCGTCTGCGGAGGCGTCCATTCTTCGGCTCTGGGCCCGTCCCTTCTACGGGATTACAGTTCCTTCGACTACATAATCAAGGGAGAAGGCGAATTAACCATGGCGGAGCTGGCCGGCGGAGCCGATCCCGCCGGAATAAAGGGTCTTGTCCTTCACAACGGTAATGCTGTTGTCGAAAACCCGGCGCGGGAATTGATCAAAGACCTCGATATTCTGCCTTTTCCTGCATATGAAAAACTGAAGGGCTTTCCCGGAGGGTACAACCTGCCGCTTTTCAGTTATGTAAACATTCCCGGGGCTTCTATGATTACAAGCCGCGGCTGCCTTTTCCAGTGCACCTACTGCGACCGTTCCGTTTTTAAAAAGGGATTCCGTTATAATTCCGCCGGATACATATACGAGCATTTAAAATACCTCAAGGAAAAATTCGGCATCAGGCATATCAATATTTACGATGACCTTTTCACTACCGATGAAAACCGCATTGTCGAACTCTGCGGCAGTCTCATAAATAAGCCACTCGGAATGCAGTTCAACTGTGCTGTCCGCGTAGGATACGCTCCGGACAATCTCCTGAGGATGTTAAAAGAGGCGGGATGTCTCATGGTATCGCTGGGAATAGAATCCGCGGATCCGGACATGCTCAAAAAGCACAAAGCCGGGGTAACCGTCGAGAATGTCAGGGATACTGTGACCAGGATACAGGAGGCCGGGCTTCGCGCCAAAGGCCTCTTTATGATGGGCCTCCCCGGTGAAACGGAGGATTCAATACGCCGGACAAGCGACTTTATTATGTCCCTGGGACTTGATGACATGAATATGGCTAAATTTACCCCCTTCCCCGGCGCCCCGTTATGGAGCTCGATCAGGAAGGAGGGGACTTTCGAAGAGGACTGGGCGCAGATGAACTGCCTTAATTTCGTATTTGTCCCCAAGAGCATCTCATCTAAAGAAAGGCTGAACCGGCTTTATAACGAGCATGTCAAACGATTCTATACAAGCAGAGGCTGGCTCTTAAAATTCAGAAAACGCTTATGGCAGCACCGCCATTCGCTCTGGCACATTATTAAAAACCTTCCCGACTTTCTCGCCGCCAAGAGCCAGTTCGAACCGGGAAAGAAAGATTGCGCGATTTGAGATCGTTTTATATAATTTTAATCCGTCAATTATTATTTAAAAATTTTCCGGAGGATTTAATGATCTTCAGACTGCATTATATTTTAATATTCACCTTCCTGGCTGCAGGATTTTTTTTGTCCGCCGATAACCTGCAGGCCTCAGCCTACCCGCCGGCTCTTCCCCCGATGGGTTTCCTGACGAACGTGGATATTCCCGATAAAGAGTATCTGATCGTGGGACAGTACACCGGCAAAGAGAAAACCGGAGAAATCCATGTAGTAACCACATATATAACAAAAGATGTCATAAAGATATACTCATTTCAATGGATATTTAACAATAAGGACCAGCCGCTGCCTCATCATTATACAAATTATAATTATATCTTTACTATCGATTTAAGCACGGGGCAGATGCTTAAATATTTTTATGACGATACCGATTATTTCGTCACAAGGGATAAAAACAAGGGCGCTTTTTTCGAGGATTGCTCATATTCAAACAAAACGATGTCCTCGATTATGAAGTTCTGGGACGGCGACGATATCAGGGAAAAGAAATTCGAATTCAAGGATGTCGATCCCGATTATCCCTTCTGGCATTATATGCCTTTCCTCTTAATCGGCGCAAGGATCTACGACTGGAGAAAACCCGGCGTTGTTAATATCTGGCAGGAGTATGTCAAAGATCCTTTCCTTGCCAATTTTAAAATCGACAGGAAGAATGTTCTAATAGATACTCCCGTCGGAAAGATAAGCACTACTGAAGTCGAGCCTGTAATTCAGGACCCTGTCCTTGCCGGAATTTTAAAGCAATTCACGGAATCGATGAAGTTATGGTACGAGGAGGGGCCCAAGAGGAGATGGATAAAGTTCCATATTGACGTCGGCGATCAGACCTGGCTCCTGGAAAAATATGATACATGGAAGTAATTAAATGTCGGGAGTAACAAAAACTATCGCCATTTCATCTTTGATTATTTTTAAAGTCTTATCAGGTTACTGCCAGGACGACACAAACCTCCCTCTTGATTTACCCAGGACTCCTGTAAGCACTATTTATACATATTATCTTCCATCGCTTTCATCGAGTTCCCCGTATCAGTATTTCAACAATTTCGGCTTTAACGGCATCATACAGAACATATTCGTTACAGGTCCCAATCTAAACTTCGGATACGGCTATCAGCATATCATCCAGAACAACACGGTATTGTCAAACGGCACACTCTTTGTTTCCAATCCGGATTATGCATGGCAAAGCCAGGACCTGCTTGATTTCTACGGCAATTACTCCTTCCTTTACTTCTGCCAGATCAATGCGGACATAAACTATGCGATGAATCGGTTAGTCAGTCAAAGCGATATATATAATTATTATAACTACAATAAGCTGAATTTTGCCTTGAGTTTCATATACGACAGGAGATACTCTTCGCTCCAGCAGTGGACCCTGGGCGAAGTGTTTATTTATCCGGAGGAAGGATTTATGCTGAGCCTGGGCGACAGCAGCAGTTATATTAACGATACCGGCGGGGACTTCAATGAAAGCCTGAATTCCGTTCTGGCCCGCTGCCAGGTCCTTTTTCATCCTTTCAAAATAATGGTGATATCGATGGATATAATAGGCCAATCTCTTTTGCAGCATAACCCTTACTGGGCTTTCTCCCCGGCTACAAGCGCCTTAGGTTCTTACAACATACCCGGCGATTATTTTATAAACGGAAGCCTCGAATTGAGATTCCTTTTCCCGGGCGGTCTTTACTGGGATACGCCGTCTTTCTGGTATTTTGGAAGTTATGATTTCAAATTTTCACCGGGGTTCCTCATAGGTTATAACGCCGTTTATACAGGGGATTTCAGCGATATAAACCATGAATCATCCGGAAACTATATAAATTCCGTTTATTTCAGCCCGATGCTTGCAGTAAGACTGAACGGGTCTCTTATAACAGTTATCAGATTCGATATTTCAGCTTCATCCAGTCCCGGGTTAAACTATGTGCTGAGCTTCAATATCGGGACAATCGGTTCTCCCCCGGTCAATATATGGAGGAAAGGATATTGAAAAAAAACGCTGCCGCCGGAGGCTTTATATGAATTCCTCTTTACAGGTTATAGTCATGATCCTGATAACCGGTTTATTAACGTTTTCTCTGTGTATGGCTTATGACGGCACGGACCTTTCCATTGAGCAGTCTTCACTTATGACATTTCAAAATAGAATTATTAAAGACACTTTATGCAGTTACATTAATATGAAGAAAGCCCAACCGGTATTGCCGGTACAGGATAATACAACTTTTTCAGTAGACCTGTCTTACGGCGATGCCGTTGCGCCGCTCTTTTTTTATAATGCCGATCCTTCCATGTACCCGTTGTTCGGGCCGCTGGAAAATATTTACGGAAGCGGCGAAGATTTCCCTGCAATAAATATGGCAATGGCCGGCGCTTTTCCTGCAGACATCCTGGGAACGGTCGATATCTCTTACCTCCCCCTTTTAAAATATGAAGGGGCCGAAATGGAAAATTTCAAAATCGGCTCGAGTATATATTATCATGTCCTTAAAGACGCTCTCTTCCTGACGGGCCTTTACGCCGGAATAGGATACACCTACACTTCCGGTTCGATAAACCGCAATCTCGACGTATCCGCGTCAATCGGCGGCGACCCGGTTAAATTTGACGGAAATTTCAATTCGGACTGGAATTATAATTCGATAAACCTTGAAATCTTTGTAAATAACCAGCTTTTCATATTAAATTTTTACGGGAGAGCCGATTATTACCTCCTTTTCGGCCGGGTCAGAACTCAATTTACAGGCAGAAGCTCGGTTGCAGAGAATGCCGGAAATTCACTGTCGGACAATTCGACAGTTTACGGTTTTGTCGTTTCCTTGGGCATGGAAATAGCATTCGGCTGGGTCAAGCTAAATATTGAAGCGGGAAAGGATTTACTTTCACAGGGAATGTATATTAATGCCGGAACCCGGTTCGGTTTCTGATTTTCATGCGGATTTTTAAGGGACCGGTGCTTTGTAATAATTTTAAGCTGTCATTATAATGTCAATATGATTGAAAAATTGTATTCCGTCTTCGACCCCCGATACGATTTCTCCGGAACAGATTATTTTGTTGTGGGTTCCGGCATAGGAGGCCTTACCGCCGCTATTTTTCTTGTAAAAGCAGGGAAAAAAGTCGTTGTGCTGGAAAAACATATTGTCCCGGGCGGATTTTCCCATACATTCAGCAGAAAAAACGGTTTTGCCTGGGATGTAGGCGTTCATTATGTCGGGAACATGGGCGACGATTCACCGTTAAGAAAGCTTTCGAATTACCTTACAGACGATAAATTAAAATGGGAATTCATGGGCCATACCTATGATAAAGCCATTTTTGGAAAGGATGAATATAATTTTATAAGCGGAAAAGAAAATCTGAAGAAACAATTTCATACATATTTTCCGGAAGATAAGGCAGCCATTGACAAATACTTTGAAATGGTGGAAAAAGTCTCGAAAAAGTTCAATATGTTTTTTATTCAAAAGGCATTCCCGGCCGTTTTAAAAAAAACTGCCGGTAAAATGATCAGAAAATATTTAAGGAAATATTATTCAAAAACTACATACGAAGTTTTAAGAAAAATAACGAGCAATGAAAAACTGATAAATGTCCTGTGTTCGCAATGCGGCAACTACGGTTTGCCTCCCAAAAAAAGCAGCTTCGCAGTCCATGCCATCGTTGTAAATCACTTTATAGACGGCGGATTTTATCCATCCGGAGGCGCCGGTAAGATCGGTGAAAATATGATCGGGGTTTTGAAAAATAACGGAGGGAAAGTATTTGTCGGCGCTGAAGTCACGGATATCCTGACAGCAAATAACAGGGTCCGGGGTATAATTGTGAATAATACATATATCGCATGCAATAATGTGATCAGCGATGCGGGCGCTTCGAATACCTTTAAAAATCTTCTTAAAAGAAATCCCGATAATGCATGGGCCGGTAAAACGCGCAATATCAAACCGTCGCATTCGCATTTATGCCTTTACCTGGGGCTGGACAGGCCGGATGCAGATCTGGGTCTGCCCAGGTACAATGTCTGGTATTATGAGAAATACTGCATCGACGAAATGCTCGATAAGGGTTTAGCGGATATTGATGGGAATCTTCAATTCGCATATGTGTCGTTTCCTTCGGCTAAAGACAGTTCATGGAAAGATAAGCATAAAAACAGCTCGACCATGCAGGCTATCGGAGTAGGAAATATCGACTGGTTCGCTAAATATAAAGACAAACCTTCCATGAAGAGGGGTGCAGAATATGAATCCCTGAAAGAACGGTTCAAGCAAAAAATGCTCGCCAGATTATACGAATTATTTCCCGGAATTAAAGGCCATATCGCATACGCGGAAGTCTCCACTCCCCTCTCAACAGCTCATTACACGGGGTGCAGCTCCGGGGAAATCTACGGGCTTGAACATTCGCCGGCTCGTTTTGAGCAGGATTACCTGTGTCCTGAAACTCCGATAAAAGGATTGTACCTCACCGGAATAGATATTACACTTGCCGGAATCGGAGGGGCGATCATATCCGGAATATTATGCGCAAGCGTAATTTTAAAATTCGGTATTATGAAACAATTCAGACAAATGGCAAATCCGGGCAATTCATGAATATGCCTTACGCTTTTATTTTGCAGTATTTCCCGGCTGGTGGTATAATTATGAACATTAAAATGATCTTCACAGAGTTTTATGGGAACTTTTGAGCCCTCTAACCAAAGGTTCAAAACGATAATAAAAGGAAATTTGACTTTTAAGAACCGCCCTTATGATTAATAAACTGAAGAATTTTTATGACGGCATCGCTTCCAGCTATGATTCGGAGCAGGATGAATACGGTTTTGTAAGGGCCCCTGAATGGGACATCGTTTTTAAAACAATTAAAAATATTGCAAGTAAAGAACATTCACTCCTTGATATCGGCGCAGGGACCGGCAGGTTTACCATCGAGGCGGCACGATTCGTGAAAGAGGCGGTTGCTATCGATATTTCGGAGAAAATGCTTGATAAGCTGCTGCAGAAAACAAACGAAAGGGGAATGACCAATATAAAAACGATTTGCGGGGATTTCCTGGATACTCCGTTTACTGATAGATTCGATATTATAATCAGCTTATCAGCTATAGAATATATAAAAAATCCAAAAGCCCTCTTCAGTAAAATAGCTTCAATCCTTGCACCGGGCGGGCATCTTGTATTAACGACATCGCATGACACCTTTTTCCGGTGGTGGGGAAGACTGGGTAATTATTTCAGGCAGGGAACATTTATGGAAGCATACAGTAAAAAGAAAATGGAGCGGCTTATTCTAGGCAACGCTTTGAAATTGAAAGAGATGAAGGATATAGGCCTTAAGAGCCGCTTCATCAAGGGGATCCTTTTATTTGTTTATGCTACAAAATAAATTTAAAGACTGGGTGAATACGGAGGCCGGGAAAAAGCTCGATAGAATCCGTTTTTCAAGCCTGCCGTTCATTACAAGAGCGGGAATTATCATGCTTTTAGCTTCCTTTGTAATCGGCTACGGGTTTCCGGCGGCAATAATGATACTTTCGGCATTTAATAGAAATCTGGCTTACGGCTTAATAATCGGCGTCGCCGTTTATATATTCAGCTGGGTCCTCGGCGCGGTAGGACTGGTTATGGCAGGCAAGGATACGATCAAATACCCGGTTTACTTTTTCGCTAAATTTGCAAAAAAACTTTTCCCTTCATACTTCAGCAGCACGAAACATGGCGACAGCGATATTCAATGAACCGGCGGTATAGGGAGGACCTTTGGTTTCCAGGTTTCATCCACTGACGATGGCCTGCGCAGCAGGTATTGCCGCAGTCATAATTATTTCAATTCTATATAAATCTCCCGTCTTGCTGCTGGCGGGGACGCTTATCTTTTTCTTGATCCACCAGGCATTTTATATTTACGGCATGTTCTCTCCCGGATCCAATTTCTTTTTTAAAACTGTCAAGGGTAAAGAATTTTTTAATGATAAAAAAGGCATATTATTCAGGTTTGATGACGGTCCCGATCCGGTCTACACTCCTCAAATCCTTGACATATTGAAATCCGAAGGAATAAGGGCCCTTTTTGCCGTCACCGGATCCGGCGCTCTGAAATATCCGGATATAGTAAAAAGAATCCAGGCAGAAAATCACATTATAGGAAATCATACTTTTTCTCATCCTTATAACATTCTTCTTTTAAGCTACAACAGGGTCCTTGAAGAAGTCTCCATGACAAATACCGTCATCCGGAATATTACCGGAACCGTTCCGAAATACTTTTGCCCCCCCATCGGTTTTAAAAATCATGTGATCGGAAGGGTTATAAAAAAACTCGAACTCTTACCTGTCATGTGGGATATCCGTACTCTCGACACTCAATTTACAGCTGAAAAAATAATACTCAAAATTACAAAAGAATTGAAATCGCCTGCCATAATCATGTTTCATGACGGCATTCTTCCGCTTAGCAGGAAAGACAGGGAGCCTACTTTGGCCAGTTTGAAGAAAACCATTGAACTTCTCAAAGAGAAGCAGTATTTATAAAGGGCGGTTCCTGGAACTGCCCAAAATTTAAACCGGATATTTTATGCCTCTATATCTAAAGAAAATTCTATTGAATATTTATTACTGGCCGATGTTTATTTTTGTTACGGTTGCGGGACTTTTCATTCTTCCATTCTTTGTTTTATTTCTCTCCTTCTTAAAATGCCGGACGTTTGACCACTCCCTCAGATGGGCGATCACCTTTTATGGATGGTTTTTGGTCCGTGCAGTGCCTTTTTTTGCCCCCGTAAAGGTCGAATACCGCAGCGGGAAACTTCCCCTGCCCTGCATCCTTGCTGCGAACCATTCATCGGCATTGGATCCGTATTTATTCGGTATTCTCTTCATTAACGCCACATTCATAACATCATGGCCTTTTAAAATCCCTGTTTACGGCCCGTTAATGCGGCTTGCAGGATATATAAGCGCCGGCGAAGGCTGGGATTCGATAAGCCGGAGGGGGTCACAATTGCTCAATTCCGGCGTTTCTCTCATAATGTGGCCTGAAGGCCACCGTTCGCGCAATGGACGGCTGGGACCTTTTAAAAAAGGCGCCTTCGCCCTTTCGGCTCTGACAGGATACCCGGTGGTGCCTGTATGCATTAAGGGCGCCGGAAGATTAATGGCGCCGGGAAAACACATGCTAACTCCCTGCCGCATCAAAATGGTAATGCTTGACCCTATTTATCCGGACAGCCGTAAAGACAGCAGGCAGGAAATAACCGAAATGCGCGATAAGGCTTTCAATCTTATCAGGGAAGAGCTTCTGGAATAGAGGTAAAACCGGAATAAAGCTTGACGAAGAGAAAATTTTATTTTAATTTTAAATCAATTAAATACTGCCGTTTCTACCGATAGAGGGATTATGCCTGAATTAAGAACCATAATTTTATTATTCATTTTTTCTCTTTTTTACTCCTGCGAATCCACAAAATACATGGTTTCACAGACATATCTTTTTAAGCCTCAGGAAAAACAGAGTGATATCCTTATCTTTCTTCCCGGACGTGAAAGCGATTTTACCGATTTTGACAAGAAGGGTCTCCTCTTAATAATCCGGGGAAGCGGGCTTCCGGTCGATTGCGTATCCGCCAATGCGGTTTTTCCCTTTTATATGGACAGATCGCTTCTGGTCCGGCTTGACGGAGATGTATTCGGAAAACCCGGACTCGCAGAATACAGGAATTACTGGTTTATTGGAAATTCAATGGGAGCTCTGGGCTCTTTACTTTATGTACAAAGTTATCCGGGAAAGATCAAGGGGATCATAATGCTTGGCCCTTATCTTGGCGAAGGCGCCGTGCCACGGAAAATTGCCGAAGCCGGAGGCCTTTTAAAATGGGAATCAAAAATTCCCCCCGGCTCTGATTATTTAGAGGACACATGGGCTTATCTTAAAAAATGTATATACGATAAGAAAGGTAATTATCCCGTGATAATCTTTCTGTGCGGAAAGAGCGACAGGTATCACGATACGCAGGATCTTCTGGCCCGTGCTCTTCCGGAGGACTGCGTCTTCTGGTCCGAGGGGGGGCATGACTGGACCGCCTGGAGAACGGCATTTAACAATTTTATTAAATCGGGCAAGGCTAAAGAACTTTTTTTAAATCCGGTAAAACCGCAGCGGCAGTAAATGTCCCTCCGGGTTTGTTTTTGCTTTTATTATTTCTTTTCTTTACAATATATTAACTGATGAACTGAAGACAGACTGCAAAATTCCGGATATAGGTTTTAAATGGTGAAAAGATGCTGATCCATGCAAAGAATGTAACGAAAATATATAAAATGGATAAAGTGGAAATTACAGCGCTTAAAAATATAAATCTCGATATCGACAGGGGCGAATTTATTTCTCTGATGGGGCCGTCAGGAGCCGGCAAATCCACTCTGCTGCATATCATAGGCTGTCTGGATAATCCTACTGAAGGCGAAATTGAAATCCATGGCGAAAAGATAAAAAAAATGAAAGACAGTAAATTATCAGTCTTCAGGAATAAACATATCGGTTTTATCTTCCAGAGCTTCAACCTCCTTTCCGTCTTGAATGTATATGAAAATGTCGAATATCCGCTCCTCATAAGGGGCGGAAAAGTCAATAAAGACAAAGTCGTCGAGATCATCGAATCCGTAGGACTCATGGATTATATGAAGCACAGGCCCGACGAGCTTTCCGGCGGTCAGAGGCAGAGAGTCGCAATAGCAAGGGCTCTGGTTACCGAACCCGATATTATTCTTGCGGACGAACCTACAGCCAACCTGGATTCCAAAACCGGAGGAAAAATAATTTCGCTTCTTCTGGAGCTGAATTCAAGCAAAAATGTCACTTTCCTTTTTTCCACTCACAGCGATATGGTCGCTAAATTTGCCAAAAGGGTGATAAACATCCTTGACGGCGAACTTGTCCGATAGGAAAATAAATATGATGTTTTACATTAAACTGGGTACCCGCAACCTTCTCTTGAATTACAGACGTTCTGTTAAAACGATTTTAACTATCGTAATCGGATTATCCGCATGCCTTCTGGCCCAGGGATTCATGTCCCATACCATGTGGGGTTTGAGAGAATCCCTTATCAACGGCGGCCTTGGCCATATACAGTTATTCAGGAAAGGATACCTGGAGCACAATGCTGAAGAGCCCTATAAATATATGATAACTGACTGCAAGGCGGTTTTCAGTAAACTATCCGTGATAAAAGGCATTAAACTTTTTACTCCGCGCCTTAATTTCCAGGGAATTGCCGCAACAGGCGAAAAAAGCGCTATAATTCTCGGTATAGCCGGAATTCCTTCAAATGAAAAAGACTTAAATACTTTTTCAACCCTGAAAGAAGGGGTTTTCCTTGAGGAAAGCAAGCCTTACGGTGTTATGATAGGAAGCGGCGTCGCCCGTAAACTGAACGTCCGGGCCGGAGATTCCGTCACCATAATGTCGACAATGGCAGGAGGAGGAGTGAATGCTGTCGATGTCAATATTTCAGGCATCATGGGAGCACAGATTAAAGCATACGATGATGTTCTTCTTCTTGCCGACCTAAACACAATTCAAGACCTGCTGAATCTTCCCGGTTCCGTTGACAGGATCATAATCCTTCTAAACAAAACAGAAGATCTCGGTTCAGTCGAGCCTTATATCAGGAGTTTATGCGCCGAAATGGGGCTTGAATACAGAAATTGGCGTGAACTGGCAGGAATGCAGTACGCCCAGCCGAAACTGTTTTACGATCTTGTATTTATGCTTATGATGATGATCATTGTACTGGTCGTGATTTTCTCCATAACAAATACGCTGAATCTTGCAATGCAGGAACGGGTTCGCGAAATAGGCACGATCAGGTCGCTTGGGACAACGCGCTTTCAGGTCGGGAAAATATTCATATCGGAAAGCATACTGCTGGGTTTGTTCGGAGGCTTCTGCGGCATTGTCCTCGGATACCTCCTCGCATTCGTTCTGAACGCGCTGGGCGGTATTCCGATACCCCCTCCTCCGGGACAGGCCAGGGGGTACATAGCCCTGTTCAAACCGGATTTCAGATCAGCTCTCCTGTTATGGCTCTTATTCATTATTACGGCTGCCGCCGCCGGATTTTACCCGGCCTTACGGGCCTCCAGACTCCAGATTGTCGATGCGCTCCGCTGGGTTTAAAAGGAATCTTATGTGTTTTACCTTATAATAGGTTTCAGGAATATTATTAAAAACTTCAGGCGCTCTTTTATAACGATGATTTCCATCATCATAGGGATGACGGCTTGTCTTTTGACTCATGGCTTCTTCAACTGGAATTCCAGCGAGCTCAGGGAGTCCATGATCCATAACGGAATAGGACATTACCAGTTATATGCCAAGGGTTTTTCAAAGTACGGCAGTGATGATCCGTATAATTATCTGATTAGAAATCCCGAACCTGTACTGAACGACTTGAAAATCCTGCCCGAAATTGAAATTGCAACAGCGAGAATGGCATACAGCGGCATCATTTCATCGGGTGAAAGATCCGCAGTTGTTGCAGGGGAGGCCGGAAACCCTGATTCCGAATTAAAACTCAATGGATATTCGGCGCTGATAAGCGGCACAAATTTAACACCGGCGAAGCCCAATGGAATAATTTTAGGGGAAGGTGCGGCAAAAAAGCTCTCGGCTAAAACCGGAGATATATTGACTTTATTGGGTAACGTTAAAGGCGGAGGGATCAATGCCTCCGATTTCGAACTGGTCGGTATTACAAGAACCGGCTTTGCAGACCTTGACAATATGTCGTCATCGGCAGAGCTTAAAACTGTGCAAAATTTATTGAATATCGGTAAGAGCGTGCAGAAGATTGTAATTTTACTTAAGAATACTGAGGATACCGGGAAAATCCTTCCTGAAATCGAGAAAATTTCAAGAAAATACAATCTGGAATATAAAAACTGGGAAAGTCTGGCCGAATTTTACCGCAGTGTAAAATTAATGTATGATGCCGTTTTCATTATCATAATATTGATTGTCCTGGGAATAGTAACCTTTACAATATCCAATACGGTAAATATGAACCTTTACGACAGGATCCGAGAGATCGGGACCATACGGGCCCTGGGCACAAAACGAAGCCAGGTTGCAAGGATCTTTATAGCTGAAAGCGCCCTTTTAGGCATCATCGGAAGTCTCGCCGGGCTTGTAATAAGTTATATGTTTATCGGCGTAACTGAAATTATCGGAGGTTTTCCCGTTATCATTAATGAAGGAGGGCAGAATATCGTTATGCATGTCTTTTTTCATCCTCAATTTAAGGCGATTGTTGAATGTATGATCCTGTTTACATCGGTGGCTGTGATCGCCTCCATCAATCCTTCGAGAAGAGCGTCAAGAATTTCAATAACGGATGCATTGCGATGGATATGACTTTGTTTGCAGGGAGGAATTATGAAAATATTAAATTATAAGACAATAGCCGTTTCTTTCATTATTCTCGCCTCTTCGGTTTGCGGATTTTCCGTTACAGCCGATGAGATAGTTCAAAAAATAGACGCCTGCGCTACAAACAAGAGCAGTTTTGAAATAACGATACGTGTCGACAGCTATAAAAACGATGCTTTTGAAGATTATACTATAATGAAAGGCTTTGTAACAAATGGGAAAATGACATCGATTGAATTCCAGGAACCGGAAAGCATGAATGGCCGCAAGCTCATAATTCATGATGACGATATCTGGATAGTTGTTCCGAATACAAAAAATCCCATCCGTATAACAGCCGCTCAAAGGATGATGGGAGGGGTATCATACGCAGATATCGTGAGGCTGTATTATGCCGAAAATTATCAGGCAAGACTAAAAGGAGAGGAAACAATTTCCGGTATAAATCCCGACGGAAATAAATCTCCTGAAAAAAATTGTTATATCCTCGAGCTCTCTTCAAAAGACCGTTATGCAAATTACAGCACGGTCAATCTATGGGTTGACGAAGATAATTTTCTTCCCGTGAAATCCGATTTCTTTGCCAGGAGCGGTAAGAAGATGACGACAGCTTATTACTCATCTCCCAGGGAATGGGAAGGCGGAACGGTCCTTACAAAGATATTCCTCTATGACCAGGTCATTACTTCCAAACATTATATCATTGAATATCTTGATATGAATGAAACAGGTAACCCGGTTTCCGGAACGAGTTCGGAAAACGCCTCCCTGTCGAATACGAACGGGGCGGACGCTTCTGCTGGAAATTAATTCGTAACCGGTAAAACAATTAAATTTCCCCTCATGTCACCATGGCCCAGACCGCAAAATACCGAACAATAAAAAGGATAAACTCCTTTCTCGCCCGCTTTGAATGTTACAACCTCTGTCTCTTTGGGCTTAAGCTCCATGTTGATCTTGTAAGAGGGGAGATCAAAACCATGCGTAACATCGATTGAAGTAATATCGAGCTCTACCGATTCCCCGCTTATTACTACAACCGGCTCGGGTATATACTCGAACTGCTTTGCCGTCATTTTTACGACCCTGATGCCGTTCGAAATCTGCCCGGAGGGGGGCATTGCGGCAATTTCGGCTTCGGTGTATTTTTTCGGAGCGCTCATGCACCCCGAAAATAAAAGCATCAAAGCCGTAAAAGAGATCAAACCGGAAAATGTTTTAGACATCATATTTATATCCTTCAAATAAATTACAAATTAATAGAAAATAAACATTATCCGGAAAAACATCAAGTGTTTTTATTTAATAATTTTTAAACAATTGCCTGCGGAACTGACTAAACCCGTAATTCATTAACCATTATCATTATTTGATATTTTTTCATCTAACTGATATAATACCGTCATAATGAAAATGGCGTATTTTCTTTATTAAGTTAATAATTGCCCGGAAATATTGTTCTTTCAAAGCTGGTATATTTATTAATTTATTTTCATAAGTCTTATTCTGTCATTTTTAAAAATCTTAAAAAAGCAGTTATTATGGAAAAAAAAATAGCTTTAATCACAGGCGCAAGCCGCGGCATAGGTTATTCCATCGCTTTGAAATTAGCCCGGGACGGATACAGCATCTGGGCAAATTACAGGAATAATCATGAAGCGGCAAAAAAACTCTCGAAAAACATCGAAGCACTGGGACAAGATTGCAAATTGCTTCCGTTCGATGTCTCTTCAAGCGCCGAGACGGAAGAAAATCTCGCTCCTCTGCTGGAAAATGAAGTTCCTGAAGTTCTGGTCAATAATGCAGGGATTACAAGGGATTCGCTATTGGTCTGGATGAAGGATGAGGATTGGCAGGACGTGATCGATACCAGCCTGAACGGTTATTTCAACGTAACGAAAAGGGTCGTTTTCCAGATGCTCCAGAAACGGAAGGGGACAATAATAAATATATCTTCAACTGCCGGACAGAGCGGATTGCCGGGGCAGGGCAATTATTCCGCAGCCAAGGCGGGAATTATAGGAGCGAGCAAATCTCTCGCACTGGAAGTCGCAGGCCGCGGGATCAGGGTCAATGTCGTCGCTCCGGGTTTTATTGAAACAGACATGATTAAAGGACTGCCTGCCGAGGAAATTATAAAGAGGATCCCCATGAAAAGAATCGGCAGCCCTGAAGAAGTGGCGTCTGTAGTTTCCTTTTTATGCTCCGCCGGTGCTTCCTACATTACAGGCCAGGTTATTGCTGTCAACGGCGGAATTTATGTATAGAGTCGCAATAGTCGGACTGGGAATCGTTTCGAGCCTCGGTTCGGATCTTGAAACAGTGAAATCTTCTCTTGAACATGGGACTTCCGGCATTGTGATAGATCCTGCAAGAATAGAACTCGGGTTCAGAAGTCCTCTTACAGGAAAGATCAAAGGTTTTGTTAAACCGGAGCTCTCAAATAAGCAGCAGAGAACGCTTGCCGAGGAAGCTTTGCAGGCTTATAAATCAGCGGTCGATGCATATACACAGGCCGGATGGAAAGAGGAAGATCTGAAAAGTCCTCAAACCGGTTTGATCATAGGCAATGACAGCACAACAGTACCTGTAGCCGAATCTGTAGAAATAACAAAAAATGAAAAAAGAACATTGCCTATCGGAGCCACAAGGGTTTTTATGTCGCTCAATTCGCATGTCACTATAAATCTGAATACTCTTCTTCAGAACCAGGGCGCCTGCTGGACTATCAGCGGAGCCTGTGCGAGCGGCGGACATGCCGTCGGTCAATCTGCGGACCTGATCGCAAACGGAAGGCAGGAAAGGATACTCTGCGGCGGGGTCCAGGAAATCAACTGGCAATCTGTCTGCAGCTTTGACGCAACAGAGGCGTTTTCTATGAGAATTGACGAACCTTCACATGCTTCCCGCCCTTTCGATAAAAACAGGGACGGCCTGGTGCCGAGCGGAGGCGCGGCTGTCGTCGCACTTGAACGCCTCGACCTAGCAATGAAAAGAGGTGCGAACATACTCGGAGAGGTTTTAGGATACTCCTTCTCTTCCGACGGGTTCAAGTTGTCCGTTCCTTCCGGTAAAGGCCTGGAACGATGTATGAAGGACGTCATAAAGCGCTCGGGAATAAATGAAAAAGATATAGATTATATAACAGCCCATGCAACCTCGACAATGGTGGGAGATTCAAGAGAGGTTGAAGCAATTTATAACGTGTTCGGCGCCGATATGCCATGGGTTTCTTCAATAAAATCGATGACAGGACATGAGATGTGGATGTCGGGCGCATCGCAGGTTGTATACAGCCTTCTCATGAGCCGGGGAGGATTTATCGCTCCGAATATTAACTTTAAGGAACAGGAGGAAGGGGCTCCTCCTATAAGGATAGCTGCGGAAGCAATTGATTTAAAACCGGAAATTATGCTGTTAAATTCAGCGGGTTTTGGGGGAACAAATTGTTGTTTAATGATCAAGGCTCATTAAAACAATATGATGCGATAGTAATCGGGGCGGGGATCAGCGGTCTGACATCGGCTTTAATTTTAGCAAAGGAAGGCCTGCATGTCGCAATATTCGAAAGGGACGGCGATGTCGCTCCTCTGATAAGGCCCTATAAAAGAAAGGGCTGTGAAATCAGCCCCGGTCTTCATGTCAGCGGCTGGATGGATGCTGCGGGAGCAATTTTTTCCTTATTAAAATATTTGAATGTAAGAGATGAAGTGGAAACGGAATTAAGTGAAAACGGATACGGCAGCATTATTATCGGATCAAAAAAGTATCATATCCCGAAAGGTTACGAAAATGTTGAAAAGGCCCTCATAGAATATTTTCCCGAGAGCGCACAAGCCGTCAGGAATTATTTAAGACTTGTCAGGGAAGTAAATGATAAATCTTTCTACTTCAATCATACTCTGAGTCCGTCGGCAGACAAGGTCTATGGTTTCACCGACATATCAAATTATACCCTCAAAGACTGCCTCAAACAATTCAACACTTCGCATGACCTCATGAATATGCTGGGAACGCTGAGTTATATGCTGATAGGCAGCCGGGCGGATGAGGTTCCTTTCATCATCCATGCATTTGTACTGGGAGGATTCTACAGGGCCCCGGGATTTTTCACTATAAAGGGAATAAACAGACTTCTGTCGAATTATAAACGTGAACTTGCAAGGTACGGCGTGGACCTCTTTACAAATTCCGAAGTCGATGAGATCCTTATCGGAGAAAGCAAAAATGCGGTCGGAATCAAACTTAATTCAGGGGAAGAGTATTTTGCTCCGAAAATAGTCGCTTCATTCAATCCGAAATTACTGAGTGAAAAGGTCAAAAAGAATATATTCCGTCCTATTTTCAAACGCCGGCTCCAGGAAGCCGAAAATACTTTCGGTATGTATGTCGCTTTTTTTAAAGTTGAAGGCTACAAGGATATAGAAATAGAAAATTTTGTCATTTATGACGAAAATCTGGATATCAACCTGGGCACTACGATGAATCATTCCGGCGAGGAGCTGACTTTCTGTGTTTTTTTAATGGATAATAACAAGTCATTTCCCCTTGATGACGAGGAAAGGAAAAAGCGTGAAAAAGAAAAATTTTTCCTGATGGAAAAGATAATATATCAAGAAATCCCCGGCTTGAAAGGCAGGACCGTATTGCTGGATTATCTGAAACCATGGTCGTTCGAACGTTATACTAAAACGGTAAACGGATCGGCTTACGGAGTAAAACAGACCATGAATGCGATCGGTTTCCAGCACAAAGTCCCTGTAAGAGGTTTATATCTCGTCGGGCAGGCTATTTATCCCGGTGTCCTGGGGGCTATGATATCCTCTTTCAGCCTGGCTTTCGAAGTGCTGGAATCGGATAAATTCTGGGCTAAGGTGCAAAATCCATGAAATTGAACAGGGTCTTTATTACTGGAATGGGGGCAATCTCTCCTTTCGGACTGGGCGTCAACGCTCTTGCTCAGGGAATATTTTCCAACAGATCCGGGGTTATAAATGTCGGCGCCGTCTGGAAAGAGAGTATAACGGACATGTTGTGCGAAGTCGGAGCCCTTATAACGGCAGATTTGAATGAAAAAGAAATCCCCCGGGATTTTCGCAGGAACATGGGAAGAACTTCCCTGCTGGCAAGCCTGGCTGCCAGGGAAGCCGTCAATATGGCTGATCTTAAAGAAGAACATTTCCTGTCCGGAGATTACGGCGTCTGTTTTTCATCGACAACGGGATCGAGCAAATCGATATATGATTTCGCATACCGTGTCAGGCAGGAAAAGAGCATTTCCTCGATCAAATCCGGACAGTTTTTCCAGATAATGTCTCATACTACAGCTGCCAATATCGCCTGTTTTTTTAATGTCAAAGGCCGGGTCCTGTCGCCTAACAGCGCATGCTCATCGGCGGCCCAATCTATCGGGCTGGCCTACGAATCCATAAAATTCGGCCTTCAAAAAGGGATGGTGTGCGGAGGGGCGGAAGAGCTCCATGTCACTACCAGCGCTACTTTCGATATTTTGCAGGCAGCATCTTTTCACTATAACGACAGGCCTTCCGAAACTCCAAGGCCGTTCGATAAAGACAGGGATGGAACGGTATGCGGGGAAGGAGCCGGCGCCCTCATCCTCGAGAGCGAGGAAAGCGCAAAAGAAAGGGGAGCCGACATCCTGGGCGAAATTACCGGGTTTTCCACTTTTTCAAGCGGGGAAC
Source organism: uncultured Spirochaetota bacterium (assembly GCA_963796325.1). Taxonomy (GTDB): domain Bacteria; phylum Spirochaetota; class Brevinematia; order Brevinematales; family JAOACQ01; genus CAVYGN01. The sequence goes on along the minus strand of CAWCLF010000003.1, from coordinate 186,947 downwards.
ATATGACCCGCGTAACCGATAAGGACTTGATCACCGGCATTGAACGGCTTTTTTCCGAAACGGGAACGTCTCCCGGAGAAGTTGATTATATAAATGCCCATGGCACAGGCACAATAATGGGCGACAGCGAGGAATCCGCCGCACTCGAACAGGTATTCAACGCCAGGGGTTACAATCCTTATGTCAGCAGCCTGAAAGGGCATATCGGCCATACCCTCGGAGCGAGCGCAGCGCTTGAATTGATAATGTGCATCCAGATGATTAAAAAGGGGCGGCTTGTGCCGACAAAGAATTTAATAACCCCCGATGAAAACTGCGGTAAAATCAATTATCTTCAAAATTTCATAGATTTCAAACCCGGACTTATTATGAAGGATAGTTTCGCTTTTGGCGGGATTAATTCAATTTTATTGTTGAGGAGTTACAATAATGGAGACTAATGAGATATTTCAGAAAGTTAAAAAGGTCTTTGTAGAAGAATTTGAGATCGACGAAAACATTATCACAAGGGAATCCAAGATTTTCGAAGAACTTGGACTGGACAGCCTCGACAGCGTAGATCTGATCGTAGCACTTGAAAAAGAGTTTAATTTCAAGATAAACAGGGCAGAGGACGGTCCGGTTATAACACAGATCAGGAATATTCAGGATATCCTGAAGTACATCGAATCCAAAAAGTCCTGATTTCGGCGTCGTTTATAATGCCCTGTCGTTTCTTTTTAACAAACCTTTTGATCTGCCGGATCTGACAGAGCAGCCTGAGGTTAATAATCCATCGACCTGGATTCGAACAGAGGTATTTTATGAATGAATTTCTCTGGCAATTCGATTTGGATTTTCAGCATGAGGGAAGGGAAAAATCGGACCGATTGCAGGAAAATTATATACTGGGGCATGTGAATTATTGCCTGGAGTACAGCCCGTTTTATAAAAAAAAATTAGGAAAAAAGGCCGGCGGAATCTCATCTTTAAAAGAATTTTCAAAACTCGGCTTCACAGTTAAAGACGATCTTCTAAAATATAATTCCGATTTCCTGTCGGTTCCAGAAGAAGATATCGTGGACACCTGTTTTACATCCGCAACAGAAGGAACCGCCCCGGTCAATTTTCTTTTGACCGGGAGCGATCTCGACCGTCTTTCTTATAACGAGCAGGTGGCCTTCGAAATCGCAGGCATCAAAAAAAAGGATATAGTTGCAATATGCGTCGCAATGGAACGCGGATTTATGGCGGGCCTTGCATATTTTTTAGGCGGAGTAAAGCTGGGCGCCCATATGATCAGGGTCGGCGCATCCGGAGCCCAGCATATCTGGAACATCCTGAGAGTTCACCGCCCGACGGTCCTGATAGGCGTCCCGTCGGTCCTGGCCGGAGTTGCGACTTACGCTGTCGGCGAGGGCGAAGATCCCGCAAAACTGAACCTTGAAAGGATTTTAGTTATCGGCGAATCGACAAAGGACAGGAATCTCAATCTTCTTCCTTCGAGCATGAGGATTGAAAAATTGTGGAATGCCCCTCTCTTTTCAACTTATGCTTCGACTGAAATGGCATCCACATTCTGCGAATGCGAACAGAGGCTCAGCGGTCATTTCAGGCCCGAATTGATTTATGCTGAAATAATCGGCGATGACGGAAAATCCGTACCCGCCGGAGAAATCGGGGAAGTAGTTGTCACTCCCCTCGGCGTCCGGGGAATGCCGCTCATTCGATTCCGGACAGGGGATATATCTTTCATAATCGATGAATACTGCCCCTGCGGGAGAACCACGAGAAGGATCGGCCCTGTTCTCGGCAGAAAATCGCAGCTCTTAAAATACAGGGGAACTACTGTTTTCCCAAACGCAATTGTTTCTATAGTTGAAGCGAATCCTGATTTTGCAGGGTGTTATGTAGAAGCCCAAACGGCAGAATTCGGGGAGGACCTGGTAAAGGCTTTTATAGCACCGATGAATGATTCTTATGACCTTGAAAAGCTGAAAGAACAGTTCAGGGCGGGATTAAGAGTGGTGCCGGAAATTTTTATTATTAATAAAGAAGAATTAATGATTAAAACACAGCCGGCGGAAAAAAGAAAGAGACAGATATTTTTTGACAATAGAGGAAGTAGGAAATGAACGAAGAGAAGAAATTCGTAATTCTGGATGGAGAAAATCTCACGGTAGATGACATAGTCGATATCGGACTAGGCAGAAAAAAAGTTATATTGAACAAGCCGTCGCTCGAAAAATGCAAGGCTTCAAGGGAATTCCTCCTAAAGCAGATAAAAGAAAAGAATATTGTGTACGGAGTCAATACTTCATTCGGATCGATGTGCAATAAGATCATTAACGACGATTCGATAGAAATTCTTCAGGAAAACCTGATCAAAAGTCATGCCGCCGGATTGGGGGAGCCTATCGATCCGGCGATAACCCTCGGGGCGGTCGTTTTGCGTCTTAATTCCCTTATTAAAGGATACTCAGGCGTCAGGGTGGAATTACTGGAATTTATCGCAGAAACCATCAATTCGGGAATATCCCCTTATATTCCTTCACGCGGCAGTGTTGGAGCCTCCGGCGATCTCATACATCTGGCCCATCTTGCTTTGATGATTATCGGGGAGGGAAAAGTTTTCTTTCAGGGAAAGGTAATGGAAGCCGGGGAAGCCTTCAGGATTACGAATTTAAAACCGTTTAAGCTGGGAATGAAAGAGGGCATTGCGCTTATCAACGGTACATCGGTAATGACGGCAATCGCCGCATTTGCCGTATATATTGCCAGGCAATCCCTTGCAGTGGAATGTATAGCGGCGGCATTTTCGATTGAAATATTCAACAGCATCAGTGATTTCCTTGATGAAACCCTTCACAATCTTAAACCGCACATGGGGCAGATAAAGATCGCCCGGATTTTAAGAGAGCTTGTAAGGGGTTCGGAGAATGTCATAAACCGGTCGGACCTGCACGAGATTATCAGGGAAGAGGCAAACGGCGAGACATGCGTATTCGAAACAAGCATCTTCATTCAAAATGTTTACTCTATCAGATGTACTCCGCAGGTTCTCTCGCCTGTCTATGAAGCTATAGAGACTGCGGAGAAAATCGTAGTACTTGAGGCTAATTCGACTAACGACAATCCTATAGTTATTCCCGAAGAGAACAAAATACTTCACGGCGGCAATTTCCATGGGCAGAGCATAGGTTTTTACATGGACAGCCTGGCTATCGCCCTGTCGACCCTGTCGAACATATCTGAAAGAAGATTGAACACATTGCTGGATAATAAGCTGAATGGAGAACTGCCCGAATACCTGATCAGCGGGATCAGGGGGCTGGATATGGGTTTTATGGGGGCTCAATATCTTGCCACATCAACCACTGCCGAAAACCGGCAGTTATCGAACCCCGTCAGCACAAATAATATTTCATGCAATTCATCGAACCAGGACGTCGTCAGTATGGGAACGGTGGCTGCAAGGAAGGTGTACACACAGGCAACAAATCTCAAATACATACTTACGCTTGAAATACTCGCAGACCTTCAGGCGATGTCTTTTAAGGATCCCTCCAAATTAGGCAAAGGCATATCCGTCTATTATAAAAAACTTTCGAAACACTATACGGTATATGACGGTAAAGTGGTTTTCCATGACATTCTGACGAAATTTCTGGATTTATTATTCGACAAAGACATTTTAAATCACAAAGAAATTTACAATATATAAGGCGGAAACACGATGAACCTTCCAAGCCGGGTTAAAGATCTGATCCCACAGAAAGGAAAAATGGGTTTCGATGCCATGCTGATTAAGGCTGACGGCATTAACGGCGAGGGATCGGCCTTAATCGGTCCGGATAATATTTTCTTAAACGACCGGATGGAACTCTCCCCCGTAGTCCTGATAGAATATGTCAATCAGCTCGTCGCATCGATACTGGGATATCATGCAAAAAACAGCGGTAAAGAAACGTCAAAGGGCCTCTTTGTAGGCGTTCAAGATGCAGGTTTCTTTAAAACGGTGTGCGCCGGAGATTTATTGAAAATGAAAGGTACTTTGACCGAAGAAGTTGCCCAAGTGAGTTTTATAGAGGGCATTATAGAAAGAAACGGAGAAATAGCCGCAGGGCTGACTACAAAATTATACGAAGTAAGGGATAAGAAAGAATTTGAAAGAATGATGAATGAAGCGACGGCCGGTGAAAAATTTAAAGGTCCCATATCAATGGTTAATAAAACTCCGGATTTTATCCTGTCGCCCATGCACAGAAAACTCTTTTCTTATATATATAATATGGAAACAGGAAACAGCATCATTTCTTTCGGAATATCATGCCCCGGAGATTTTGATGCGTTCGACGGTCATTTCCCCGGCAATCCCATCCTTCCGGGGATAATACTTCTCGAAATCGGCACACTCGCCCTGGAGATATTACTTCAGAAACCTGTTTCAGTCAGCCTTATAAAAAAAATGAAAATAGGCAATGTTGTGCTTCCCGATCAGCATTTATCATGTTCGGTAACAGTGGATAAAAGCGATCTCTCGAACATTTCATTTTCAGCGGTATTGATGGGAATTGATAATAGAGAAATTTCACGCTACAGCGGCCGCTGCAGTCCGGGGAAATGACAATGGCTTATAGAAGAAGCAGTATTTTTCCTCCCGATGAGAAGAAGCCTCTCAGCGCAGAATGCCTTCGGAGGGTTCAATTTGACGAGGTGGACAGCCTGGGCATAGTCTGGCATGGGAATTATATCAGGTATCTTGAACAGGGAAGGAACGAATGGGGCAGAAAATTCGGATTTACATATTATGACATGGCGGATAACGGGTTTGCTTTGCCGGTTGTCCAAATCCATGTCGACTATTTTTCCCCGCTAAGATATGACGAATTGATAAGGATAATAACAAACTGCCACTGGACGGAAGCCTGCAAGATGAACATGAGTTATGAAATTTATTCTGAAAACGGAATCCTTTCGGCAAAGGGATACACTGTGCAGTTATATACCGACTTTAACGGCATCCCCATGCTTTTAAGGCCGGACTTTGCAGAAAAATTTGTTGAGAAATGGGATGAATGGTAAATAGATGAAAAGAGACGTTTTTTTAAATTATTCTGCAGTAATAACAGGATTGGGTTCTTTTGAAAATACCTGGGAATCCATTTTAAACAATCGATCGGGTATTGTGATAAAGGAACATTTTAAAAATTCCCTTCTTAAAAGAACCGGTTTATCTTTATATAAAAGGGAATTTTCGGACAAATGTAATAATTTTACCCGGTTTTTAACGGAGGAATGTATTTCCGGCTTTCCGGTTCTACCTGAGGATACTTTCATTATCTGGACAGGAATTAAAAATGATTCCGAAACAGTGGAAAGCATCTTCAATTCCGCTCCTGCGCCTGATTACACTTGCGCATATGATCTCCGCACCTGGCTGGCCGCCCGTTTGGGCCTCCGGAAGAGCGGCATGGAAGTCAATGCGGCATGCGCCTCAAGCACAGTCGGAACCGGCCTCGCGGTTCAGTTCATTGCCGACGGAATTTACGACCATGTACTTGTTGCGGCGGCGGATTATGTCGACCGTTTTGTATATTACGGCTTTGCAGCTTTAAAAGCTATGACTGAAGAGCCCTGCATGCCCTTCGATGTTAACCGGAAAGGCCTGACGCTGGGTGACGGGGCTGTTATGCTGTTTTTATCCGCCGAGAGGAAATCCGATATACGGGTTTCCGGTTACGGCCTCACCGACGACGCCAATCATATAACAGGACCTTCAAGAGACGGCGCCGGTCTTGCAAAAGCCCTGAAGAAGGCGGTAGAAACGGCAGGACTCTCACCCTCCGATATCAATGCTTTTTGCGCACACGGCACAGGCACATCCTATAACGACGAAATGGAACTCAAGGCTGCCCGGGCAGTTTTCGGCGAGATCCTGCCGCCGGTATTCGGAATAAAGGGAGCGATCGGCCATACTCTCGGAGCAGCCGGAGGCATCGAAATTGCGCTTTGCGGCAGATGTCTGGCTGATGGGACTATTCCGCCGACCGTCGGATGCAAGGCGCCTGAATCGGCAAGTATTGTCATTGAAAGGACAGCTTTACCGGGAAACAATATAATAACCAGCAACTCGGGTTTCGGCGGGGTTAACGCCGCCGTTTTATTGGAAAATATATCATGACAAAAAAAAATATATTCTATGTCCTCGGCAGCGGCTGGATTTCTTCGTCAGGTTACGGATTTTTCGGTTCAAAGCCTCGGTTTTCTAATGAAAATAAAGATCTTTTAGACCCCGATCTTCAAAATTATATCGACAGGCTTCCGTCAAGGATCGGCCGTTTCGACGCATATACAAAAGCATGCTTTTCCGCCGCCGTTCTGGCTCTGCATGATGCGGACCTGATCGGCAGGAACAATGAGGACGCCGGCATTATTGCAGGATCGAGGACAGGAGTTTACGATAATGATATTGCCTTTTTCGAGTCAACCCGGGAAGAAAACGGATCATTTTCAAGTCCCAATCTTTTTTCATACACTCTTCCCAACGTCGCACTCGGGGAAATAGCCGTATTTTTTAATTTTACCGGCCCTTCATTCTGTGTCGGAAACGATTCACCGACTCCGGGCAACGATGCTTTACGGGCTTCGGTTTCCCTCTTGGGATCAGGTCAATGCGCAAAAATTCTGACAGGCTGGGCGGAAACTTCCGTACGCATAAATGCCGGTGAAGAATTTGTTAAAGGCGCAATGTTTGCCTTAATTTCGAAGGGCCGCAGCAAATCCGCAAAAAAAGAATTTGTTATGGACGGAAAGACAAACTTCAAGGATTTATTTGAGAAATAAATTATGGCCAAATTATTGATGATTTCAGCCAACCTGATGGATGATCCCTATCCTGTCTATCCCCTGGGAGCGAACCTGGTTTCTTCCGCCGTTAAAAATTCAGGTCATGAAGTAATTTTTATCGATCTGTTGGTTGACGGAGAAAGTTTTCTCTTTGACTCCCTGAAGGAATTCGAACCCGATTATGTCGCCGTTTCCCTGCGGAATGTCGATAATGTTAATTTCAGCGAACCGCATTCGTTTATTTTTCAATATAAATCAATCATTGAGAAGATCAAAGCCTTTACCCGGGCCCCGATAATTCTCGGAGGAACGGCTTATACTATTTTCCCCGATAAGTTTATTGAATTTCTGGGGGCGGATTACGGGATCATCGGTCCGGGTGAGAAAAGCCTCCCCGCTCTTATAAAACGGCTTCTAGAAAATGATCCGCCCGGCCATCCGGTTATTCAGGGCGAACCCGACCTTTCAGGCAATAATGACTATTTTTTAGACAGGGAAAAACGGCTGTCCGAGTTCTACATCAGGCAGGGAGGAATGCTTAATATCTATACAAAAAGGGGATGCCCCCACCATTGCCTGTATTGCTCCTACCCCAACCTTGAAGGAAATGAATATATTTTCCGCCATCCCGGATCGGTTGCCGATGAAATCGAGTATTTAATTTTAAACCGGTCGGCAGATTTCATATTTTTTACCGATTCGGTTTTCAATGATAAAGATAATCAATACCTTTCTGTAATCGAAGAAATGGCAAAGAGGAATATAAGAGTTCCATGGACCTGCTATATGAGGCCTTCAAAGTTTAAAAGGGATGAAGTCGAGCTTATGAAAAGGACGGGTCTTCATTCGGTCGAATGGGGAACCGATTGTTCAAGCGACCGTACTCTTAGCGGAATGCAGAAGGATTTCAACTGGGAAGACGTCAGAACGGCAAACAATCTTTTCGCGGAACAGGAAATACCGGGATCTCATTTCATAATTTTCGGAGGGCCCGGCGAAAACAGCTCTACCGTCCGCGAAGGCATAAAAAATTTATCGGAACTCGAATACAGCGTGATATTCGGGGGGATCGGCCTCCGGGTATTCCCGAATACAGGCATCTTTTACCTTGCAAAAAAAGAAGGGCTGGTTAAAGGCGATGATGACCTGTTCAGGCAGGAAATTTACTACCATTCTCCTGAAGTCGATATCGAATGGCTCAACAATTTTCTCCTGGAAACCTTTAAGGAAAGAAGGCGCTGGGTTTATCCCTGGTCGAACCAGGCATACAGGAATCGCTTCATGCATAACTCGGGTATAAGGGGACCCCTCTGGGACCTGCTGCTGAAAGGGAAGGATAAATGAAAGAAAAAATAGAAACCAAAGTAAAACATCATAAAAGTTACGGAAACAAGCTCGGATATTCGATCTTTCAATTTGTATTGAAGTACCTGGGCCTTAATTTCGCATATGCGATATTATTTTCCCTTATTCCCTATTACATGATATTCAGACCCGGAGTTTACAGGCGGTCGAAACCTTATTTAATGCGGCGTTTCCCGAACGACAACTTCATCTTGAGATATATCCGTCTTTTTAAATATACTTTCATTTTCGGCCAGACCCTGATCGATCAGTATTACTTCAGCGTAATCGGAGAATCAAGATTCGTTCTACATTTCGACAGGGAACCGGAAATTCTCGACCTGGTGGAAAAAAAGCCGGTTATATTTTTAATGAGCCATGTGGGATTCTGGGAGGCGGCCTTCCATGGGTCAAGGAAATTCAACAAAAAATTAAATATTATGATCGATAACGATTTCGAAAAGGAAAAAAGAAAGAGCTATTACGATATTCACCGGAAAGAAGGAAAATTGGCGCTGATAAATGTTACAGACGATTTCGGGGGGTTGATCGAAGCGGTCAATGCGCTTTTAAGGGGCGAGGTTGTAGGCGTTACAGGAGACAGGGCCCAGGCCTGGCGCTCAAAAACGGCAACCTTTCTTGGTTCGCCGGCGAAATTCCCGGTTATTGCCGAGCAATTGGCCGTGGCTACAGGAGCTCCGGTTATCGCATTCCTGACTTCAAGGGAAAAAAGATATCATATACATTTCAGCTGGAAAGATATTTCGTCTGAAATACTGGAAAACAATAAACTCGGTAAGGAAGAAAAAATTCAAAAAATGCTGGAGCTTTATTCAAGAGAACTTGAAAAGCACCTTCAGGACCACCCGTATATGTGGTTCAATTTCTTCGATTTCTGGGAAACATAAATAAACGATAGATTTTTTGAACGCCTGAAATCGATTAATTATTTCATAAACAGGAATTTAAATCAGGAGAAGAGCAAATGAAAACAACCGAAAAACTTAAAGAACTGCTTGTCAAGGAATTGAATCTGAAGATCAAGCCTGAAGACATTACGGATGACATGTCTTTGTTCGAAGAGGGATTGGGCCTCGATTCCCTCGACGCAGTGGAAATAGTGGTAATTCTCAAAAAACACATGGGTGTGGTGATTGTTGACACGGAGCAGGCAAAAAAAGTATTCGTATCGATCAAAACACTGGCCGATTTTGTCGACGAAGAACTTGGAAAAATATAGTGCGGAAGAAGAGCATCATCACAGGCCTCGGATGCATCTGCGGCGCCGGTTTAAATCTTGAGGAATCGGCCGCAAATATTTATCAGGGTAAAAGGAATCCCCGGCCTCCCCGAAGGATTTCTTATAAACTTGACAGGCATTACCCTGTTTTTGAAGTACCCGGTGTAAAAGAGGAAGCTGACGAGTTGAGTTATTATTTTGCAGAAAAGGCGGCAAAAGAGGCGTTAATTCAATCCGGACTTGATGAAAAATCGCTCTTTAATCACCGGGTCGGAGTTTTTATAGGCTCGACCGCCGGCTGTTTTTTTAACAAGGAAGAATATTACCGCGAAAACCGCGGACTCCCTGATGCGGACAGGTCTTTCCTGGCTGAAGCGCTGCTCTCCGGCAGCATTGCGCATAAATTATCAAAACGGTTCAATCTCCGGGGCCCCTCTTTTACTTTATCCAATGCATGCTCTTCAGGAACCGATGCGGTCGGTCTCGCGTCAGTTATGATTGAAAGAGGCGAATGCGATATAGCCCTTGCCGGAGGAGCCGATGAAATAGTAAGGATGGTATATTTGGGTTTCATTTCCCTGATGAACACTTCTGAAGAAGCCTGTACACCTTTCTCAAAATCAAGACATGGGTTGAACCTTGGAGAAGGAGCCGGAATCTGCGTGCTTGAAAGCCCGGAATCAGTAAAACGGAGGGGAGCAGCGCCTCTTGGATCGATTGAAGGTTATTCCAACGCATCGGACAGTTATCATATTACCGCACCGGAACCGTCCGGAAGGGGCCTCCGAAAGGCTTTTTCCGGCGCCTTGAAGGAAGCCGGCATCAAACCTGAAGACATATCTTTCATAAATACCCACGGCACAGGCACCATTGAAAACGACAAGGTGGAAGGACCGGTCATTTCCGATATTTTCGGAAGCGGCATCCCTGTTACGGCAACCAAAGCTTACACAGGACATGCGCTCGGTGCCGCCGGAGGAATAGAGACCGTTCTATCGGTACGGTTCCTGATCGATAAAAAAATACCCGGGACGCCGGGTTACAGCGATTACGACGAAAGCTGCCTTATAAAACCGCATTCGGGAATAAAAGTAATTTCAGGCAAATACGCCTGCTCCAGTTCGCTTGCTTTCGGAGGAGTAAATTCCGTGATCGTTATCGGAGGACCCGCATGAATATCAGTGTGGACGGGCTTGGAATTGTCTCCAGAATGGGATATAAAGAGGATATAGAATTTTTCCTGGAGCGGGGTTCGGCCGCTGGGCAGTCGCAATCCGGACCGCATGTACCGGCCGATATCCCGGAAAGTTTAGGGATACCGGATAAACTGGTCCGGCGGATGAGCCATTTTGCAAGACTTTCCCTGTTATCCGCCGCCCGGGCCGTAATCGATTCAGGGATCGATATCAGGAAAAAATCAACCGGGATCATACAGGGTTCGGTTTACGGCCCTATCATTTCCGGGCTTCAATGTTTCGATGATCTTCTTGACTTCGGCGATAACCAGCTTTCCCCCGCTAATTTTTCAGGATCGGTTTTTAATACTTCCGCCACATATCTTTCGCTGGCTTTCGGAATAGAGGGCCGAACAATGACGCATACAAGCGGGCAGGATACCCTGTATAATTCATTAATGACAGCTTCACAGTGGCTGGAACAGGGAGAGGCCGAATATATTATAATGGGGATTGGAGATGAATACACGTCTTTTTTTGACGGCGGAATACCTTTACAGGCACAAGCTCCTAAAGGCTTCATACCGGACTCCGAAGGCTGGACGACATTTGTTTTAAGCGGCAGCCGCAATCCCCTGTACGGAAAAATTAATTGCGGCCGTTTAGACCGGTCCCTTAAAATCAAAAACAAAAATATAATCTATTCCGCATGGCATGAACTGATAAAACCGGATGAATTCTATGACCATTCTCTGACTAAAAGGGCCTGTTTTCCGGGCCCCCTGAGGGGTTCATACCCCACAGCTTCATGCTTTGATCTGGCATTGGCGCTTATCTGTGCAAAAAAAGGCAGATTTCCGGTTTCAAATCCGGAAGACCGGAATTATAATATTGAAGAACTCGATAAAAATGAAAAAATCGCCTGCTTCAATTTGTCGGAAACGGAAGATATATTTTATTACGAGACACAGGTCGATTCTTGATTATTTTAAACAAATATTATATATTAATTTCTATTTTTTAAAATCAAGCTAAGTACCGGGGGGTCAGTGTCTGGGTTATCTGACTATTAATACGGTAAATAATAAATTTAATAGGAGGATGCCTATGTTTAAGATGTCGGTTGTACCGCTGTTCCTGCTGGCCGGGTGCCTTTTGTTCGTAAGATGCGGTGAATCTAAGCCCGAAACCCCCAATCTGGCTCTGAAAAAAAACGCCGTTGCCTCTTCTTTTGAAAAGGCCAACCAGTACAACGGAAATGTCGATTCGATCGCCGCGTTTGCAGTCGACGGCGATAGGAAAACCCGCTGGTCGAGCGATTACTTCAACGATTCTGTTCCCGATAATGCATGGATTTACGTTGATCTCGGGCAGAAAACGACTGTCAAGACGGTTTTAATCTACTGGGAAGACGCTTTCGCAAAAGATTTTAATATCGAGGTGTCCGACGACGCGAACAGCTGGACGACCGTCGCTAAAATTGATAATAACAAATCAAAGAATGTAACTGTAAATCTGGACAAGCCGGTCGAAACGCGATATGTCAAGATCGATTGTAAGAAACGTTTTACCCAGTACGGTTATTCGATCTTTGAAATCGAAATTTATTGAAGATTTCCAGCCCTGAACACAGGGAGCCATTTCGGGCTCCCTGTTTTATTTGGAGTTAAAAACGGGGACATATTCTGCATCCTTCGGGAGGGGTCCGGCCTGTCATCAGGGAACGATACCTTTTTATGATTTCTCCGTTCCATATCCCCTCGAAATGATCTTTTAACAGATTGCCGAGAACAAGATCGGGCCTGCAGTCGCATAAGGTAACATTCCCGTCGGCGTCGACAGGAATTGTCTGCCAGGGTGAAAGACACCAGGTATGTTCGCAGGAACGCCTGTATAACTGAGCGGGGGGCAAAAGCAGGAAATCATAATAGCGCTTTTCAAGCCCGAATTCCTCAAGACCATGAACCGATAACACCGGCAGACGCTTCGAAAAGGCATAACTAACGGCATTATTAACAGTTTCTTCGATCCGGTCATCGGCATTCCGCCAAAGTGAATCTTTCACGTTATCCTTGAAATTGATATCTGAAAGCATAAGCACGTCCGCACCCAGGCGCGATACACGGTCTACAATGTTTTTCAGGAATTCGACCGTGTTAATAGAAACGGCTGAAAATACGGCCATTGGAATTTTCCTAACCGAACGCGATACCTCAACAAAATCACCTATATTCCTGATTATTCTATTAAAATCGCTTCCCTTTCTAACCAGCGAAGAAGTTCGTTCATCGAACCCGTCAATACTGAAAGTTATTGAATCGAGCCCGGCCTCTAAAAGTTTTATGGAAACATCGCGGTCTAAAAGCATTGCATTCGTTACAATACCTGTACTTTTATTCAGCGACCCGGCATATTTTATAAAATCGAAGATTAGAGGATGCATCAGAGGTTCGCCCAGCCCGACCAGTGTTATTTTATAGCTGTTCGGCAGAAGATCAAGAATATTGCGGAACCTGTCGAAGGGCATATTTTGAGCTCTTTTTTTTAACTGGGTCCGGGCGCAGTACCTGCATTTCAGATTGCAATTAGTTGTAATTTCGATATTTGCTATCGCGGGATCATTCTTTGCAAAAGGGGGAAGCGCCGGTTTTACCCCTGCGGCTCTTTGAGCGCCCGGGCTCCGGGAAATATGACTTTCACTCATCGGGGAAAATATAAAGAAATTTTTTAACCCCGGATCGATCTCAATCAATAGATCAACGATTTTATCGATTTTATTCTCTTTTTCCAGCACATCTTCCACCGCCCTGTGAATGATATCCAGCGCTTGTTTATTATTTTCACCAATAATATTATGGCCTGCGCCTGGAATAAATACCGTTCTTGCCGGACTGAGCTCGTTTTTCCAGGCCATGGAATCAGTGCCGGGAACAAGGCTGTCATTGTCTCCATGAATGATCAACACCGGAAATCTTGAAGAGAGTCCGCCGGATCCTGTAGAGTTTACAAGTTTGACCATCATCGCCATGTCGGTAAGGGGGACATTGCCTTTGCCCGCCCTGTGCAGAATCCATCTTTCGAAATAATCTTTATCGATTTTTTTAGGGCTGGATATGAGAACCAGGAGGTCCGGGATTATCGAAAACCTGGTAATTGTGCAGAGGGCAAGGTTCCCGCCGGTCGAATGCCCGATTACTATCAATTTTCTCTTTTCTTTAACGAATGTATTTATCGGATTTGCAATAGCATCGACGAAGAGATCTTCATCGAACGGCGGTATGTTTATCCCGCCATGTCCGGGAAGCATTATGTTCTTTACGGAATCACCGCCGTAACAGGCGGATAATCCGTCGGCAAGAGGCTTAAAGTCAAGGCTCGAACCGGTATATCCATGAATAAGCACGATCCCCGGGTTCATCCTAATCTGCCTCAAGAATATTCACCAGGGCGTCCGCTCCCCTGTAGCGGTCGATAACGGCCTTCATCAGAGTTAAATTTTCTTTTGTTTTCTTATCATCGATAAGCCCTTTGATATTGTTTTTAATTTCATTGTCCGACAACCTGTTGAAAGCCTCTATATAATCTTCCGGCATCCCGGTAAAATGCGTCGACGGGATGATCCTCTTCCCGCAGCCGATCCTCTCAAGGCAAACCCCGTTATGAGACTGTTCAGGCTGCAGAGGCATAACGAATACGGGAACTTTTGTTTTTCAGCGCTTCGAATACAGTCATCTGCCCGCCGTGAGTCACTAATAGCGATGCATGAGGGAATATTTTCAAAAGAGGGGCAAAATTATAAACTTTGACGCCGGGACCGCCCTTGATATCGAGCATTTCTTTTTGCCCCCCGGCGGCAACTATTACCAGGTAATCCATGCTTCTTAATATATTTACAATCCTCTGCACCGTATCTTTATCGGTGATGCAGGTTCCGAACGAAACAACGGCAGGAGCTGAACCGGGCTCATATATATGGTCCATGTCGATATTATCATAAGTCCAATGATCCAATGCGATCGGTCCCACATGACTTATTCCTGAATTCATGCGCACAGGCATGAATTCAGGAAAATCCCATAAAAAAGTATGTTCGCCCTTCAAAGCGTATCTGATATCATCGATTTTCGTGAGTCCGAATTTCGAAAGCGCGATATTCATTTTATTTCCGGCATACCGGAAAAAATTATCAAGAATACTTTTTTGCAGATTTATTCCTTTCTCGTCTTTGAAAAATCCCAGCACTTCTTCCGACTCGGGAATCATGCATCCGCAAATCAGCGAGTCATACGGAACCCCTGTTATCCCGGATGCCGCAAAAAGGGTAAAACGGAAAACACCGAGAACCCGGTCCGGTTTGATTTTATTTATTAAATTAACTTCTTCCTTAATGCAGTTGACGATATTTTCCGTATTTGAAAACCATTTGAATGTAGGGAAACCGCTGCTGTCGGTCTCCTGAATATCGGATAGTATATGGTATTCAACGCCCTGGATTTTTAAAAAACCCGAATTCTGGACACTTACGGCAATATGGACTTCATGTCCCTTTTTTATCATAACATCCCTTATCGCCAGGCATTTTGCAATATGCGACAGGGAATTATTTTCAGGAATTAAAAGGTATTTCATTTTATCTGCAGTCTTCCTTATTATTTCAATACAAAGTGAAATTATCAAATATCATTATTTTTTGAACATGGTCTTCAGAAATTTTCATTCGGCCCCGGAGATCAACATTTTTTACCGGGCAATTATCTTGCTAAATTGGAAGGGCAACAAAATCAAGCAGGTTTAGTAATTATACAACTCTGACATAAATATTGCAAACTTAGCCGACAGTCTGCAGTCAGCAGTTGAAAGTCAATAATATTCACACTCAAAGGGTGATAGTGTGACTGCCGACTGCCGGCAGTTGACTGAAGTACTTGTCATTTTCAAATACTTATTATATACTTTTTAACTTTAACAGGTCTTTTATCATTTCCTGTCTTGCATAACAGAAGGGAGAAACTTAAACGATGAAAAAGGGAAAGGATACAGCCGGCATCAATTTCTGCGTCATTATTCCGACTTACAACAATGACAGGACCCTGGAGAAAGTGATAAATGATACTTTGAAGATAACACACGATGTCATAGTAGTCAATGACGGGAGCACGGACAGGACTGCATCTATTTTGAACCGTCTCCATGACGGGATCGAAACGGTTTCATACAGCAAAAACAGAGGCAAGGGCTCCGCTTTAAGAGAGGGATTTAAAAGGGCTTCGGATCTTGGATACGAATATGCTGTAACGCTCGATTCAGACGGCCAGCATTTCCCGTCAGACATTCCGAAATTCCTTGACATCGTGAAACCTGGAGAAGACATCCTGGTTATCGGCAGCCGGGATATGACAGACAAGAACATCCCCGGAATAAGCCTTTTCGGAAGAAAATTTTCAAACTTCTGGGTCAGGCTCGAAACGGGCCTTGACATCGGGGATTCGCAATCGGGGTACAGGCTGTATACGGTTTCAAAGATCAATAAGTTCCATTTCTTTACTGTTAAATATGATTTTGAACTCGAGTCGCTCGTCAGGTGGATCTGGAGGGGCTACCCGGTGAAAACCGTTCCGGTCGGCGTATATTATCCTCCTGAAGGGGAAAGAGTTTCCCATTTCAAGGGATTTAAGGATAATTTCAGGATAAGCATGCTGAACACGGTGCTGGTCGCTGTTACATTTACCTGCATCATTCCCGGGCGTTTGATCAGGCTTGCCTTCGGGGCATTAAAGAAAATATTGTCACACGGGTTAAGGCATGAAACACGTTGAATACTCAACAGGCAAAATCAAGATCGATCACGGCAATGTCCATATCTGGCTCGCATCTATTGAAGAGGAAGCGGGCAGCCTGGAATATCTCTTAAAAATATTACCCGCTGATGAAGAGAAAAGGGCGGAAAGGTACGTTTTTGAAAAAGATAGAAAACGGTACATAATAGCCCATGGAATCCTGAGGCTGATTCTGGCCCGGTACATCCCGATCGAACCCGAAAATATTCTCCTGACGGTAAAGAAGAGGGGCAAACCGGTTTTAAATCAACCGGAGTACGGCAATATTTCATTTAATATATCTCATTCAAATAATTATATAGTTTTTGCATTGGCCCTCGGCATGGAAATCGGTATAGATATCGAATACATGAAAGACCTGCCCAATTCCGATGAGATAGTCAAAAGATTCTTTTCCATGAAAGAAATAAAAGAATATTTCGAACTTACTGCCGGGGTAAGGAAAAGGGCCTTTTTTACCTGCTGGACCCGCAAGGAGTCTTTTATCAAAGCTACCGGGGAAGGCTTTTATTACCCTCTTGATTCCTTTTCAGTATCCCCGGACCCTGATATAAAATCAAATACCGTTATTCAATGCGGCACCGGCGGAGAACAAAAATGGTCGCTCCTGGATATCGATATTGAAGACAGGGATTATGTCTGTACAGTCGCAGTCGAAGGCGAGTATTCCCGGGAGTCGATACGGGATATTTTTTACCTGTAATTAATAAACTGAAGGGGTATGGGATAGTCGCTTTCCCGAATGAAACGGATAACGTTCTGAAGGTCGTCCTTCGATTTGCCGCTAACCCTGATCTTATTTTCCTGGATCGATGACTGCACTTTAAGGCCGAGCGCTTTTATGCCTTTAACCATATGTTTGCAGAGCTCCATTTCAATTCCGGTTACTATTTCATACGTTTCCCTGATGCTGCCGCCGGCGGCTTTTTCACTTTTTAAAAGCTTTAAAGCCTTGCGGTTCACATCCCTTTTAGAAAACTTTTGAAAAAGAATGTCAAGCGCCTGTTTTACTGAAAACTCCGACGGCGCGGTAAGCACAATTTTCTTCTCTCCCCGAATAAAATCCAGGCTTATGCCCTGCCCTTTAAGGTCAAAACGGTTGTCTATCTCTTTCTTCGTTACATTGATGCTGTCGTCTATAACCTGGAGATCGACTTCAGATACTATGTCGAAACTGCTTTCCTGCGCCATTTCTTACCTCATCTATTATTTTGCGATATAAAGTATCATTTTCTATACTAATATAAATATATGACAAATTGATGAACATTTAATTATAAAAGAGAGGATGATTTTCTACCAGATTATGGCCTGCTTAAAACGATATAAGAGGCGCCTTTATGAATAAAAAATCTCAAATTTCAGGGAGCATTGAAAAAAAAGCCCGGTTGTTATTAAAAAAAATGACTCTTGACGAAAAGATCTCACAAATGTCCGGAGACCTCGGTATTGCCAGGGGACTCATCGCAATGTCGCGGATATATTACGACAAGCCGATCCCTTCGGGAAAAAATACGAGGCTTATGATACCGGCAATCAGCTTCACCGACGGCCCGAGAGGGGTTGTTATGAATCATTCCACTTCTTTCCCGGTTTCGATAGCCCGCGGCTCTTCCTGGGATACCGGACTCGAGGAACGCATAGGGGACGTTATCGGCATCGAAGCACTGGCCCAGGGGGCGAATTTTTTCGGAGGCGTGTGCATCAATCTTCTCCGTCATCCCGCCTGGGGCCGCGCCCAGGAAACATACGGCGAAGACCCGTTCCATGCAGGTGAAATGGGAGCCGCACTGGTAAGGGGAGTCCAGCGCCATATTATGGCCTGCATCAAGCACTTTGCCTGCAACAGCATAGAAAATACGCGTTTCAGGGTCGATGTAAGAATAAAAGACCGAACGCTGCATGAGATCTACCTGCCCCACTTTAAAAGATGCATCGAGGAAGGGGCGGCCTCCGTAATGAGCGCATACAATAAGGTGAACGGCGAGCATTGCGGTCAGAACCGCCGGCTTCTTACCGAAATTCTGAAAAAAGAAATGGGTTTCGAAGGTTTCGTCATTTCAGACTTTATTCTAGGAATACATGACGGAAAAGCCGCAATAATGGCGGGGCTGGATATTGAAATGCCTTTTCCTTTACACTACGGTAAAAAACTCAAGCGGCTTGTCAGAAATGGCGTAGTTCCGGTTTCAATAATAGACGAGGCCGTTCTGCGGATATTGAGGATGAAAATCCTCTTTTGCGGAAAGGGAAAAAAACAGCCGTACGGTCATGAAGTTATAGCCTGCAAAGCCCACCGGGAGCTTGCCCTGGAAGCGGCTGTAAAATCCGCAGTCCTGCTTAAAAATGAACCTGTAGGCGGCAAAGCGATTTTACCCGTCGATCCGGTTAAAATAAGAAAGATCGCACTGATCGGCAAACTGGCCTTCACACCCAATACCGGGGATTCCGGCAGCAGCATAGTCCGTCCTCCTTATACTGTAACACCGCAGGAAGGGCTCAGCCGCAGGGCTATGGGTATTGAGATTATATGCTGCGAAGGCGCCGATCTTCGCTACGCCGCCGGGGCGGCCGGATCGGCCGATATGGCAATAGTAGTGGCCGGACTGACCGACGAAGGAGAATTCATACCGGCCATTCCTTTCTTTTCCAAATCCAAAGGCGGAGACAGGCAGTCGCTGACGCTCCATCCGCATGACGAGGCCCTGATACTGGCGGTGTCCGCCGCAAACCCGAGAACGGCGGTAGTTTTACAGTGCGGCAGCTCCCTTATTACGGAAGCATGGAGAGATAATGTCCCGGCAATTCTCGTCCAATGGTATGCAGGAATGGAAGGAGGCGCCGCACTTGCCGAACTCGTTTTCGGATATGCAAGCCCCGGAGGAAAGCTTCCCTGCATCTTCCCGAAAAACTCAAACCAGCTCCCTTTTTTCGACAGCAGCGCCGGAAGTATCGACTACGGATATTATCATGGCTACCGTCTCCTTGAAAAGTCGGGCGAAGAACCCGCTTTCGCCTTCGGGTTCGGCCTGAGCTATACGGCATTTGAAATATCCCGGCTGCGGACAAAAAGCATAAGTATAAAGGAAGGCGGGACTCTCGAAATAGCCGTCTGCGTCCGCAACACCGGCGGCCGTCCGGGAGATGAAGTTATCCAGCTTTACGCAGGCTGCATAAATTCAGATTACGACCGCCCCATAAGAGAGCTGAAGGGATTCAAAAAAGTCTTCCTGCAGCCCGGCGAAAGCAGGACCCTTGCCTTCAAACTGCCTTCGTCAGCTCTCGGCGTATGGGACGGAGGGTGGGTCATCGAAAAGAAAAGTTACAGGCTGTGGGCAGGAAATTCATCCCGGCAGAAGAATCTATTAGAGACGGAATTCAGGATCGTCTGAAAAGGACTTTTATCAATAACTGTTATAATGTGTAAAATCCTTTACTTCGCGTCGGACCCGCAGATAATCAATATAGGGAGCTTCGGAATATCCCAGCCTTATTGCATAGACAATTTTCAGGGATGCAGGTATATTCAGGATGCGCTTGACATCTTTTTCCACCTGCCCGACTCCAAAGGAACTCATAATGTGAAAACCGATCCCGAGGGATTCAGCCGCCAGCCACATGTTTTCTGTAATGCAGCCCAGGCTGATACTTCCTAAAAAATCTCCCTCAGAAGCAGGCGCCCTCCTGCGGGAATCGTAAAGCATGAACAGCATGGCCGGACTGGCAGGCATCGGCCTGTACGCGGCTTCAAGTTCTTCCCTTGTCGGATCGGGTTTAGTCCATGCCGGAGGAAACCGCGAAGCAAGGACCCCTGTTTTTCTCTGCTTCAATTCAGCTTCGGAAAACGACAGCTGCTCCAGGTTTTCTTTAATAAAATCCATGGAGATCGGATTTCTGAGCTTTCCGAGATCCTCCAGGATCCCGGGATCGTCAACAACGACAATCTCAAAGTTCTGCATATTATGAGCAGTCGGCGCCCAGACCCCGGCTTCAAGTATCTTGTCAATGTCATCCCTCATGACCGGCCTGTGCGGATCGAAAGGCCCTCTCGAAGATTTCCTCGAATGGATCAAATTCATAATCTCTCCCATGACAGTCCTCCTTCTTTTTAATTAAACAGGTTTTTGCAGCCTTCATTCATGTATTCACATGTATTCAAAATATTATATAACCGATATTTCCCGAGTCAACCGTTTTTTAACATTTATTAAACTGAAAAAAATAACAAAAAACTGGATTAGAAATATTATTGATTGTAAAATAAAATTCAGCCGGATAAACAACGGAACAGGAGCTTTTTATATGAATCGTGAAACCATACCGTTATTCAAGAGAAAGACAGATATTGCGATTATCGTTTTCTATTTATTCAACCTGCTTTTTATATCATACCTTTTCGATCTTGAGCAGGTTGTCGTGGCGAATGCATCGAATTTTATTTATCCATTCTGGCCGCCCAGGGCGGTTGTAGACCTTGTACACTGGTACGGCAGGACCTTCGATCCGCTGCTCTTCGCAAGACCTGTCTGGTGGAAAATGACGATCTGGATGGATGTGATAATTTTCGGCCCATATTACATTGCCGCTATATATGCATTTTTCAGGGGAAGGGAATGGATCCGTATTCCCGCAGTAATCGTCAGCGCCATGCTCATAACAAATGTTATTATCATCCTGGGAGAAGAGGCGTGGGGGACTTATCCGGCCCCGATTTACATCATGGTTTTGTCGGCAAACCTGCCATGGTTTTTGTTTCCTGTAATTATCATTCTGCGCATGGCCCTCATAGAGCACCCTTTTACCCGGGAAAAGGCGTAAAAATATGAACGGCAATTTTTTCAAAAAAAAATACGGGACCTGGGCGCTTATAGCCGGTGCATCCGAAGGCATCGGCGAGGCTTATGCCTGCGAACTTGCCGCTATGGGACTCAACCTCGTCCTTGTCGCCCGGCGCGAAGCCCTTTTAAAGGACCTGGCTGCAAAACTGGAAGAAAAGTTCCATATAAGCGTAAAAACGATCGTTTTAGATTTAGCGCTGACAGATAGAATTTCAGAAATTTTTGACCTTACTTCAGGCCTCGATATCGGCCTGCTGGTATATAATGCGGCGCTTTCCCTGATAGGCCCGTTCGGGGATCATCCCCTCGAGGAACACCTTAAGGAAATCGATATAAACTGTAAAGGAACTCTTTGCCTGGCCTACCTTTTCGGCAGCAGGTTCAAAGAACGGGGCGGCGGCGGGATCATACTTATGTCAAGTTTAAGTTCATCGCTCGGATCGCCGCTGTTATCGAACTATGCCGCTACAAAAGCCTGGAACATGGTGCTGGGCGAAGGGCTGTGGTACGAATTTAAACCTCATGGAATAGATGTCCTTGCATGCGCTCCTGCCGCGGTAGACACGCCTAACTACCGCCGGAGCGGGCCGCGCGGCGGAACAAAGACGATGGACCCCGTGTACGCTGTAAAAACGGCATTAAGGCACCTGGGTAAAAAGCCGGTCTCGATACCGGGCTTGGGCAATAACCTGGCTGATTTCATAATACGCCGAATACTGCCGAGGAAATCGGCTATCGGTATTATGGGAAAGACACTCTTTAAAATGTACGGTAAATAATCCAAACAGCCGTTTAGCTCCCCGGAAACCAGGGGATGATCATAGATGTCCTTTTCTGGTAGTCTTTATACCGTGGATACTTCCTGCCGGATATTTTTTCGGTCAGGGCTGTAGATCCCTGAAACAGAACTGTCAACAGGACGGCTCCGGCGGCTCCCCAGAGGATCAGCTTTCCCGAGGCGCAAACCCCGTACAGATAGATCACCCACCAGATCGAGATCTCGGCAAAATAATTGGGGTGCCGTGAAAAGCGGAACAGGCCTTCTGAAAGGAAGCCGTTCCTGATATCCGGTGAATTTTCCCCGTTTTCCCCTGTTTTTTTTGCCAGCTGGAAATTCCATTGCTGCTGGTCCGCCGCGGTTTCCATGCCTAACAGGACGAGGAAAAGCAATACCGCCGCAGCGTCGAAAAGGCCGGGCCCCCTTCCCCTGTAAAGGTATATCAGGTAAACAGGCAGGGTAAAAAGGAGGATCAAAAGGTGCTGATAAAACGATATAAAACCGAAATTGAAGAACTGCCAGGCTACCTTTCCGATTGTTTTCCGCATTTCCTCCCAGCGGTAATCCTCGCCGGAATAGCCGCCCTTTCTTGCCAGGTTGAATGTAAGCCTCATTCCCCAGAGGGTGATAAGTATCGAAACCAGCGTAAGCCTGGCGTCAAATCCGCTCCTGTAAGATAGAAACCATGAATAGACGACAGGATTTATGCTCCAGAAACGGTCTACCCAGGAATAATCGCCGGTCGCCCACCCCATTATAAAGCTGACAATTATGAAAGCCCCGGCCAGTACAGCGATCACAATCAGGGGATTGCCCCGGCCGATAAACAGGACCGGATTCCCGGCCGATATGCCCGCCGCTGCGGCATAGAAACAGGCCAGGGTTGAAACGGAGAACAGCAGCATAAGCATATTCCACCTCTATATGTCATTTATATCGAATGATTCCCGATCTCTTATCCGCTCGATTTCCTATAAGAATATAATATTAAATTAAATTTTATTTGTCAATGCAGGTCATTGCAGCCTCAGCCGGCAGCGCAACATTTCCATTTTATTGACAAATATTTATAGAAATATTTATTTTTTGTTGTTAAAATATCGTTAAGTATCACTATTGAATCTGCTGCGGCAGCAAGCCGGTACGGAGGAATTTTATGCAGAGGTATTTTGCGGCATTAACAATTATTTTAGTGATAGCGTTGGTAATATCCCGCATCCTTATCCTGAAAAACAAGGGAATAAAAGCGATGCAATTCGGCAGGATAGATAAAAGGGATTTTCTAATTCCGCCGTTCGCCCTATTCTATTTTTATCTTGTTTTTGCCAACGCCTTTAATCTGCCTACCATCGGCGGACAGGTAATATTCAGCGCAAACGCAGTATCCTGGATCGGCGTTTTTTTCTGCCTGTCGGGAGCACTTCTGCTTTTCTGGAGCCTTGTTTCTTTCCGGAAAAGCTTCCGCGTAGGCATCGACTTAAATCTCTCAAACGGGCTAATCACATCGGGTATTTTTGCTTACAGCCGAAATCCTATTTACACGGCATTCGGGCTTGTTTTATCAGGTCAATTCCTGGTTTTTTCAAGCTGGATTTTATTGATCTATACTGCCGCCGCTTTCTGGCTATTCCACCGCCAGGTCCTGCGTGAAGAAGAATTCTTAAAGAAGCGGTTCGGCGGGGAATATCTCGATTACTGCAAGCGGGTCAGGAGATACATCTGAATTTTACCGCGGATATCCGAGTTTGTGAGAAACCGGTTATTAACCCTTAGGTCCTTAGGGGAACCACCCTTAAGGAACATTCATAAATAAAAATATTATTGACCAATACATGTGCCTGTATTATTTTTTTTATAGATAATAATACTTAATGGAGGTGTTTATGAGAAACAATAAAAACGGAACCGGATATTCTATAAAGGCTCCGGCTAAAAGGCAGGATGTGATAGTAACCCAGACATTCGACGCGCCTCGCGACATGGTTTTCAAGGTCTATAACGATCCTGAATTAAGGGGATGCTGGTGGGGTCCGGAACGCCTTAAGACATCGGTAGAAAAAATGGACGTCAGACCGGGAGGCTCCTGGAGGATTATCCAGCAAGACAAAGACGGTAAAACATATGCATTTCATGGCCTGTACCACACAGTAATAAAGCCTGAATCAGTAATCTTTACATTCGAATTCGAGGGCATGCCCGGGCATGTATCCATGGAATCGCTTAAATTCGAGGAATTGCCGGATGGGATGACCCGAGTAACGGACATTGTCGTTTTTCAGACGGTTGAAGACCGTGACGGCATGTATGAGACCGGGATGAAGGAAGGTACGGACGAATCCTTTAGACGCATCAGCAATCTTTTAAAGAGGATTAAAAGGAATGAGAAAATCGCCTGCGCGGCTTAAAAAGACGGAGAATATTCCTGCGAGGATTGTCCTCGCGGGGATATTTTCAGTGATTTTTCAAATCGATCCCTATTTTAGGAATTTTTTTCATTTTTCCTTTCCAAAGGTGGGGTATCAACGTTTCGACACATTAAAATCAAAGACCGGATAAAACCCCCCGATCCGAGGGGCGGTTTAGTAAACTGTTCCTTCCATCTATTGACTTAATAATTCCGTCAAGCTAAATTTTAATTTGCAATTAACTGAGAAGGTTTAATGATATAAGGAGGTTTTACCATGATGCTGGATTGGAATGAATACCACCGGCAGGTTCAGGAAGGCATCGCCGAGATCGGGAGGGCTAACCCTGATACGGTCAGGGGGTACAGGGGTTTAAGCGAAGCGGGAGCGAAAACAAACCTCCTGGGCGCAAAAACGAGGGAACTTATTGCGCTTGCGGTCGCAGTCACGAGGCAATGCGACGGCTGCATCGTCGTTCATACGGACGCCGCCGTCAAGCAGGGCGCCACAAGGGAGGAAATAATAGAAGCGCTGGGAGTCGCGGTAACTGTTAACGCCGGCGCATCCCTCATCTTTTCAGCACGTGCGCTGGACGCCTTCAAGGCGAAAAATCCTGAATAAATCAGGAATTCGAGGCGATCATGTTATAATCGGTAAAGATTACTTTTCCCTTTGCCAGTTCGGGAGCGTAAACGGACTCGAATTTTTTAACGGCTTCGGATTTTCCATGGATTTTATGGGCGGCTTCATCGGCGAAAATGAATAAATGCACAAAATGCCCCGGATCGTCTTTCTTTTCCCATGCCATGTACAACCGGGTGCCCGGCTCGTTTGCTTTTACATAAGCGACAAATTCCTTAATCGCACGCCTGACCTTATCAGCCGCCTTCGGATTTACCTGGTATTCGGCTAACTGGTATATTGCCATATAATCCTCCTCCTTTGTTGACCAAAATAATCATAGTGTTAAGTTCTGTCAATACCGGAAATTCAACTCGTTATGATCTCATGGCCGATAACTTGGGTGAGCGCCTGAATATGAAAATATCGAAAATGGAGATATGATGAAAATTTCCCCTTTAACCCGCAACACAATTAAACAACTGAGCCGGGATGTCATGATCAGCGTTGTGATCAGTTTATTTATTCCTTTTTTATTCGGCAGCCCGGCGATTAATACTATTGCAGGGGCGGCCTGTATCGGTTTTTCATTATCTTTTTCAATCAGTATAGTCGATAGAATACTTTCATCCCGCCTGGTCCGATGGAATACTCTTTTCCTTGAATTGATCGTCAAAACAGTTATCTATGTAACAGTCATCGCTGTTTTCACATTTTTTTTCCTGTACACTTTCGATATGCTCGGCATCAGGTCGAAAACCGGCGGTAATCCTATCGTCATGATCACGAATATCTATTTTGTTCTCAGCCTTGCCGCAGGAGGTATTATTACTCTTCTATTTATTTTCCTGACAGAAATAAATACACTGCTCGGAAGGGGAATATTGCCGAAGTTCCTGACCGGCCATTACCATCACCCACGCGAGGAAGAAAGGATCTTTATGTTCATGGATATCTCATCGTCGACAACTATCGCTGAAAAGATAGGCCACATGCTTTTCCTGTCTCTTCTCGACGACTTTTTTTACGATATTGCCGAAGCCGCTCTTTTTACACATGCGGAAATCTATAAGTATGTAGGCGATGAAGCGATCCTCGTCTGGAAGATGACGGAAGGACTTAAAAATGCCAACTGCGTCAACTGTTTTTTTATGATGCTGGATAAAATCGGGAAGGAAAAGAATAAATATCTGCGGAAATACGGCCTTGTCCCTGAATTTAAAGCGGGGGTGCATGGCGGTAAAGCAGTAGTCGGAGAAATGGGATTCATCAAAAAAGAGATCGCTTATATCGGGGACGTCGTTAACACGACGGCACGGGTTGAAGGGTTATGCAACGCTTATAAAGAAAATTTCCTGATCTCCGGCGATATAATCCATAAAATTCAGCTGCCGGAATCGGTCCGAAAAAAAGATTTAGGACAGGTAAAGCTGCGCGGAAAGGAACAGGAAATCGAACTTTTCGCTTTAACGGGAAATTAAAACAGATGGATATCCCGGGGTGTTATTATTCCGCTCCGGCAGCAGCATTTCCGCCCCGGTTTGACACATAAAGATATATGTGAAAACCGCTGAAAATTTCTTATATGCCTCTTTCCGCAATTTTATACGCCAGATCGGCGACACGGCATGAATAACCCCATTCATTATCATACCAGGCGATTACTTTTACGAGTTTTCCGCCCATAACCATATTTGTCGGCAGATCGATAATAGCAGAGCGGTCATCGCCTTTAAAATCCATGGAAACAATAGGATCGCCGTATCCGCCCGATGTGAAGCCTAAAATCCCTTTAAATGCTCCATTTGCGGCATCGATAAATATCTTGTTGAGCTCGTCTTTTGTCGTCGGCTTTTCAATAGATGCCACAAAATCGATTACCGAAACCGTCGGCGTCGGAACACGCATGGAAAAACCGTCGAACTTTCCCTTGAGTTCGGGAATTACAAGAGCCAGGGCTTTTGCTGCGCCTGTTGAAGTTGGAATCATATTCAAACCGGCGGCGCGGGACCTTCTCAATTCTTTTTTATGCCCCTGGTCCAGTACGAACTGGTCGTTTGTATAGGAATGGATCGTTGTCATGACCCCCGATACGATGCCGAAATTATCCTGTACGATTTTTGCCACCGGCGCCAGGCAATTTGTCGTACATGAAGCGTTTGAAATGACATTATGAACCGCCGGGTTATATTTGCCGTCATTGACGCCCAGGACAATAGTTATATCTTCGTTTTTTGCAGGGGCCGATATAATCACTTTTTTCGCTCCTCCTTTCTGAATGTGAACATTTGCCCCCGGTTTACCCTTGCCGATGTCTCCGACAGAATCCGTGAATATGCCTGTGGATTCGATTACAATATCAACCCCGAGATTTTTCCATGGGATATTTCCCGGATCTTTTTCCGCAAAAACCTTGATAGTTTTACCGTTAACGACAAAATCATTTCCGGCAACTTCTATTTTTGCATTATAAGCCCCGTAATTCGAATCGTATTTCAACAGAGAAGCATTGGTCCTGGAATCGAAAAGATCATTGACAGCTACTATTTCAAGCTTCCCTTCATAACGGTCATTGATCGCCTTAAAAACCTGCCTTCCTATGCGCCCGAAACCGTTAATACCGATTTTGACTTTCATAAATCCCCCTAAATAAGATTTTATTATATAATATTATAATCAGGATGATAATTGTCAATACTTGAGGACTTACATAATTTTGGAAGTGCTTTGCCGATATTATCTGATGACTTATTGACATGCCGATATAAATAGATTATAATAGTTCGATAATTGTCGAATTAATAAAGTATATTTAAAAGGCCGGTTTAAACGAAATGGATAATAAGCAATTAGCTAAAGTAATGAAAGCTCTGTCACATCCCAACAGGCTCGAATTGTATTTTGAAATTATGAAAAAGAATGAAACCAGTTTTCAATCTGAAGATGAATGCTTCGTTACAGACATTATTAAAACTTTTAATGTTGGTGCGCCTACAATTTCTCATCATTTAAAAGAATTGATGAATGCCGGATTGATTACTACTGAAAGAAGAGGCAAATATCTTGTTGCTAAAATTAATGAAACCACAATTGATGAAGTAAAACTTTTGTTTGATTCAATTCCTTCTAAACAATTAAAATAATAATTTTTTTAATATACAATTCGATAGTTATAAAATTATACAAACATTAATTTTTGTGAGGGTTTATTATGAAAACTAAAAAGACTTCACTTTGGACTGAGAACGACATCCCGGATCAAACCGGAAGGGTGGCCATCGTAACCGGAGCAAACAGCGGTATCGGTTGGGAAACCGCCCGCGCCCTTGTTCAAAAAGGCGCAACCGTCATCATGGCTTGCCGCAGCCTGCAAAAAGCCGATCATGCAGCCGAGCGAATCATGGCGCATAGTCCATCGGGAAATGCGGTCGTTTTGCCATTGGACCTGGCAGATCTCGATTCTGTTCGAGCTTTTACAACCTCGTTCAGTAAATCTTATAACCGTCTGGATATACTCATCAACAACGCCGGGGTATCAGCTAAGTCCTATGGTAAAACAGCACAGGGTTTTGAACTGCATTTCGGTATTAATTACCTGGGTCATTTTGCATTGACCGGCCTCTTAATCGATCTAATCAACGCCACAAAAAATGCGCGTATTGTGACGGTTTCGAGTATCGGACATTGGATCGGCTCCATCGACTTTGAAGATTTGAGCTGGGAACGGCATTATCCGCGCCAGCTCCCTTATTCCCGGAGCAAGCTCGCGAACCTGCTTTTTACTTATGAACTGCAGCGCAAACTCACCGCGGCTGGTAAAGAAACACTGGCAATTGCCGCACACCCCGGCTGGACTGATACCAATATGACAAGGAAAGGATACTACAGGATCGCAAATCCGCTTTTTGGGCAGCCTGCCTTCATGGGTGCGTTGCCGTCTCTCTATGCAGCGACTTCATTAGATATACAGGGCGGCGACTATATAGGTCCGGGCGGGTTTATGGAGCTTCGCGGCTATCCCAAAAAGGTCAGGTCGAGCGCCAGTTCCCTCGATGAAACCCTGGCCGGACGGCTGTGGCCGGTTTCCGAGGATTTAACAGGTGTAAAATTTCCCGATAATCTTCAGGTTTAACGGATATTTCCAATATTAAAGAATAGACTTACGTAAATAAAAGGAGAAAAAGCAATGAATTATCCTGATATGATAATTATAATTTCATTGGTATTATGGGGATCCGGTGAACTGATAATAATGGTTCTCAGTAAAAGAAATGAAAAAATAAGGACGGACAAAAGAAGCTATATTTATCCTATAATTGGAGCCAGCTTATCCATCGGAATTTTAATCAGCATATTTGCAAAAATATACAAAATTTATTTCTTATACAGCACAAGTTATTGGTTTTCATATGTTGGAATTCTATTTGTTCTGGCGGGGATGGCGATAAGATGGGCGGCTTTTTTAACATTAAAAAGATTTTTTACCGCCAAAGTAATTATCCAAACGGATCACAAATTAATAAAAAAGGGACTTTATAAATATATCAGACATCCTGCATATTCCGGTGCAATAATTTCTTTTTTTGGATTAGGGCTTTGCTGTGCAAACTGGTTAAGTTTTTTGATAATATTTGTGCCTTATACCACAGGTATTCTGATAAAAATAAAATATGAAGAAAAAGTCCTTGAGAAGCATTTTAGTAAAGAATATCCGGAATATAGAAGTATGACCAAGAAAATAATCCCATATATTTATTAATTTGAGCATACGGCACTTAAGTGCATGAACCGGGTTCCTACCCCTCTTTTCTCTGCATGAGGGCATAGATCGTCACCGAGGCCAGGATAATCGCGCCATAAATAAGCTGGATCAGGAAACCCGTCAGCCCGATAGCGATGATGCCGGCCTCGAGGGAGCCTATGATCAACGCCCCTATAAAGGTGCCGAAAACCGTCCCCTTTCCGCCGAAAACGGACGTGCCGCCAATAAATACAGCCGCCAGGGTCGTAAGGAGATATCCCTGCCCCTGGCTCGGATAGAAATATGTTACTTCCAGGTTCGAAAGGATCGAAACAAAAGCCGTGATAATCCCCATCTGGACAAAAACAAGGGTCTTTATTAAATCATTATTTATACCCATCATCCGGGCGCTGTCCTTATTATCCCCCACAAACAGCACATGGGACCCGAATTTATGCCGCATCAGCAGAAACCAGAAACCGACCCCCAATGCAAGGAACCAGACGGCCTGCATGGGAACAGCCCCGCCTATCCTTCCGACGCAGAGTTGGTAAAACAGGGTGCTTTTTGCATCAACCAGGGGAATACCGTTCCCTTCGGCGACAACGTTCACCAGTCCCCTGAAAAAGAACTGGGTCCCTATCGTGGCGACGATCGACGGAATCCCGATCCTGACGATAAAAAAAGAATTCAATAAACCCGCTATGACGCCTGTCGCAAAACAGCATAAAGCAGCAAGCCAGACATTTTTTGTCGCTATGAAAACCGTGCCGAAAATCCAGCCGCAGAATGCCAGGACCGAAGGAAACGAAAGGTCTATCTCCCCCAGGATAACGACGAAAGTCATTGCCAGCGCCAGAATCCCGGTGAATGGAATGGTGGACATGAAAGAATAATAAATATCATAGCTTGTAAAGACCCTGGGATTTCCGATGAGAAAGAGACCGTAAACGACAAGGAATACTATAAAAATACTGATTTCAAGCCTCATTTCTTTAAATCGCATCGGATGCCTCTTAAATAATATCCCGCCCTGATTTCATACATCCGGGCGGGTTTCTTTCAACTCAGCTCGCCCGTTTTGGCCAGGTGAAGCATCTTTGTTACCAGGTCTTCCTGGCTTATGTCCCTTTTTAATATATCCCCGGCTATTTTGCCCCTGTCCAGGATCACAAACCTGTCGACGACAGGATAAACATAGTAAATATTGTGGCTGATAAAAATGGCCGATTTCCCCTTGCTTTTTATATCCGCCACCATATCGAGCACTTTTTTCGTTTCCGAAAGAGACAGCCCGGTTGTAGGTTCGTCAAGAATAATCAGATCCGCATTAAAAAAAAGAGCCCTGCTGATAGCGACACCCTGCTTTTCACCCCCCGAAAGATATTTCACGTCCGAATCCACGGTTATGGCCTTGGAAGTGTATCCCATCTGCTCGCGGAGGAGCCTTTCAGTCCGGGTCCTTTGTTCCTTTACTTTTAAAAAACCCAGAGCGCCGGTTATCTCCCTGCCAGCAAACAGGTTCCTCCACATAGTCTGCTGATCCGCAAGGGCCCTTTCCTGGTAGACTGTCTCTATCCCGAGTTCCCTCGATCTTTTCACCGAATGGATTGTTATCCTGCCGCCCTTATAGAAGATATCGCCTGAAGTTGGCATGTGCACCCCGGTTATGATCTTGACCAGGGTGGATTTTCCCGCGCCATTATCTCCTACGAGCCCGACAATCTCGTTCTTACCGACATGAAAATCGATTCCCTTCAAGACATTGACCTCACCAAAAGACTTGCGGATGTTTTTCATGCGCAGGAGGTCGTTATTTCCATTTTTATCAGCCATTGTATACCCTTTGAACCCTTACCTTATCCCCGCGACCGCAAGCGGAGCTACAAAATCGATATTACTCTTATCGATTATCGCGGCCCCGGTATCTATATGAAGCCCTGAAAAGCCGTATTTTTTCGAGAGGCAGATCTGGAGGATAGGCAGGTATCCCTGGAGCCATTCCTGCTGGTCAAGGACGGCTCCGACCCAGCCGCTCTTTATCGCATCCACTGTCGCTGCGCTGAGGTCGAATCCGGCCCCGAAAATTTCACCCGGTTTCTTCCTTGCAGCTTTCAAATATGTGCTGAGGGTGGAGGTTAAATTTCCATGATCCGTTATGATCAATTTAACATCGGGATGCGTTGAAATATAGCTGGTGATGACCGGAGTGCCCTGAGAAGCGTCGGCGTTGATCGCGTCGGAAATTTCATAATAATCGACAGTGAAGCCCATTTCTTTAAGGGCGTCGACGCAACCCTTCGTCCGCAAACCGCGGGTAGGCTGGCTCATAAGACCCCACACCATGGCCCGATCGCCCTTTTTAAGCTTAGCCCTTTCCGCGGCTCCCTTACCCAATAGGAGTCCGGAAGCGTAAAGTTCCTGGCCTACGTAGCCGAACCCGCTGTTCTTATACTTAGCTTCGATTTCCGGAAGAGTGGTGTTCTGGCTTGTGACTATTATGCCTTTCTTTTCGGCCTCATCGACAAGGGGCATAAAAGCCGCGGTCCCGGGATGTCCCATAATAGCAATGCCGTCGGGTCTCCTGGCGATCGCATCCTTGAACTGGGCTATCATCTTGTCAGGAAGCCAGTCGGACCAGACATAATCGACTTTGCAGCCCAGGTCCTGTTCGGCGGCCTTCGCCCCTCTGTAAACGACGGATTCGAATGCACCTCCCTCGCTTCCCCCGCAAAAGAAAGTAATATTGATCCCTTCAAACTGTTTTTTCGCATCTGCGGGAAATGCGCCCGAAGATAGTAAAATAACGCCCAGAAAAACAAATAGAGATAATAAGTATTTCCCCATAACTCATTTCCTCCTTTGATTCTATTTTCTTTTACCAATTTCCGGGTTTTCCCCGGAAAATCACCTCCTTTTTTTATTTCATGATATTAAATCTTAGTTAAATAGCTTAGTGTTGTCAATAGTAATTATTTTTAATTTAAGCAATAAACTTTAGTTCTTCGATGTCAATCGTAAGGTGAAGAATTCACCGTCTTTATATTATTCACGCCAGCCCCCGGTCTCTGCAATACCTCAATACTGCTTCTTCCAATTCGGGAAGTTCGCCGAAAAGCTCTTCCTGGCGCCGGGGATTCCTGCTCACATATGCCCCGGTCTCTATCCAACTCATCATAGCGGTCATATCCCTCACACCCGGTATGAATAATCCCAGGAACGGCATTACGGCATGAGTAATAAAAAATGGGAACGCAGGTTTTGCTTTAACCGGTTTCCCCAAAATCTTTGAAAAAGCTTCAGCAAGCAGGAGACCGCTTGCCGGTGTTTCCCAACCGACATCTACCGAACTGCCTAAAGCACTGTCAGGCAGGCTTATCGCGGCTATAGCCGTGTATCTTGCCAGATCCGGCGTGTAAATCATTCCCAGTTCAACTCCGGAAAATAATGCAGGGTAGACCCCCTTCTTCAATTGAGGTAATATGTCCCATGCCTGGTCAAGGAAGGCGCCGGCGCGAAGGGCTATGTAAGGCTGCATTTTTTCTTTCAAATATTCTTCAACAAGGTATTTATGATGGAAATGAAGAACGGAAACGGCTTTATCACATTCCAGGATCGAGATAAAAACAAACCTGGGAATCCCGGCTTCCTTTGCAGCGTCAACAAGGTTCCGATACCCTACGGTATCTGTTTCTGGGGAATCGCCTTTTGTATGCCTGGTGTAGCCTGCAGCACTTGCAATCAAGGCGTCGGCTTTCGGGTTTTGAGCCAGGGCGGTCCTTAATGATTCTATATCCATCATATCCCCGACAACAAAGTCGGATATGCCTAATGCTTCCAGATTGTTACGGTTGCTGGTCGCCCTTACCATAGCTCTGACCAAAGCGCCTTGAGCAAGACATGCTTTAACAATTTTCATTCCGAGCGTGCCTGTAGCTCCTGCCATTAATACAATTTTCCTTTCCATTTCTCCTCCCATGATTTTTAATTAATATTTTGCCGGGCACCCATTTTTTTATCAATAGCAACATGAAGCTAATAAATAATTTTCGATAAATCAAATCCGACGCTGAGATTACAGCAGCACTTAACGCAAAAATAGAAGTTTCAGGCAACGATCTTATCGTTAACGGCTGTGATCATAGATTATCTGCGGCATTTTAAGCTGCATATAGGCCAGATCGATGAGCTGGTGAAAAGATCCAATCCCTAATTTGACAATCGATCTTTTAATAAATAAACTCTCAGCACTGTAAATTATTTTATAGTTGATGACTTCTGCCTGCCGGTATGCAGGCGCGGTACGAATTTATAAAAGGAGATGGTATGAAATACGGGACAGCATTATTGCTCATATTATTAACCGGGATGCTATTTGCGGAAGGTTTTAAGGCGGATAGTGTCCCGAATCCGAGAAAAACTTACGGCGGCTGGGTTGCCGATGAGAACAATTATCTGTCCAGTGAAGACAAGTTGCTGATAAATAATGAAATTTCGATCATAGAAAGGGAGACATCCGCCGAAATCGCAGTCGTTATAGTCCCGACGACGGACGGAGATATTTTTAAGGCAGCTCAGGAGATATTCGACAAATGGAAGATCGGTAAAAAGGATAAAAATAACGGCATATTGCTCCTGGCTTCGATCGAAGAAAGAAAATTCAGGACCCATACAGGTTATGGAATTGAACCGATAATGCCCGACGGACTGTGCAGGATTCTTCAGGATAACATCGTCGTCCCGGAATTCAGGGAAAAAAGATACGGCAAAGGCATTCTTGACTATGTAAAAACGATCCGTAAACTACTTAAAAACCAGGATATATCTTCTGAAATCCGCCCAGAGCATCAAGCAAAAACTGAATCCTGGATTAATTCAGGTGATATGTGGATTCTGTTATTTCCTATCCTCGGCTTTGCGGCGGTTATCGCTGGCGCAGTTTTACTGTTTTACAGAATTAAAAGCCTCATTGTCTCGGCCGGGAAACATTACAATTCTTACACCCAGATAAAAATATTGGGCTCTGAAAAACATGGATTTGTAAACGATACCGGCATCATTATTATATTCTTGTTAATATGGGGAGAGGGGTTCGGTTCGCCCGTTTTTTTCATACTGAAAGGGATCCCGGTCCTTACATGCA
Source organism: uncultured Spirochaetota bacterium (assembly GCA_963796325.1). Taxonomy (GTDB): domain Bacteria; phylum Spirochaetota; class Brevinematia; order Brevinematales; family JAOACQ01; genus CAVYGN01. Next base: position 151,997 of record CAWCLF010000003.1, on the reverse strand, counting down.
TTATTATAGCGTCTATCCCGGCATTGTTAATCCTGATCAACGTCCTGATTTCGATTGCCGCCTTCGTCGCAAAGAGGGATATAATACATAACTGGAGGACTCATCCCAGGAACTGCCCCCATTGCGGAGCTCTGGCGGGTAGACTTAAGGAAAGTGAATCTCTTAAATATCTTGAACCCTTCGAGAAGGTTGAAGAAAAGTTAAAAACGGTCGAATATGACGTTTGGATTTGCAATAAATGCGGAGAAAAAATAATCGAAAGATACGAGGATAAAAAATACAGTTTTTATGTAGAATGCCCGGAATGCCATGCCGTTACAGGAAAACATACGCAGACAAAAATTATAACAGCGCCGACAGAATCTTCAGCGGGGGAACGTGAATTGTTTTTTACCTGCATGGCCTGTTCGAACGCTTTCAGCAAGACCGAGACTATTTCACGGATTACATACTCCAGCTCATCGGGTTCTTCAAGTTTCAGCGGAGAAGGCGGAAGCTCCGATTTCGGCGGCGGTTCTTCCGGCGGGGGAGGATCGACTTCAAGCTGGTAGTGCCCCGTTCCAGGGCGGCTTATCTTTTTTAAGATTTTTTTCTTATTTGAAATTTTTTATTTACATTTATCTTTAACGGTAATATAATTCAAATGATGCTCAGCCCGGTATGAGCGAAGGGTTTTGCTTGGAAATATATAGGGACCGGAAAATGACAGAGGGAAAAAAGAACCCCAGGCCGACCATCGGCTTTTTAATCGATACGATCGACACTTCCTATCATTTGAGCATACTGCATGCCGTCAACGACGCGATAAGGGAAAAAGGCGCAAATCTTATCTGCTTTCAGGGCGGATTTATCGCCGACGTGCAGGATTATTATTCGCTGATGAATAAAGTCTTCGATTTTGTCAGCCGTAATTACCTGGACGGCATAATCATACTCGGCACGACCCTCTTCCGGACCGCCGACAAGAGTAAAATCATGAATTTTTTCAAGAAATTCAAGGACCTCCCTGTTGTCAACATAGGCTGGAGCATCGAGGGCATACCCGGGGTTGAGATCGACAATAAAGCCGGCATGAAAAAACTCATAAATCATCTGATCCTCCATCACCATTACAGAAAGCTGGCATTCATCAAAGGCCGGGAAGGCGTCGTGGAATCCGAAGAAAGGCTTGAGGCGTATCTCGAGGCCCTGCGGGAAAACAGGATAAAAATCGACGAATCCGTTATCCTGCCGGGTAATTTCCTGACAACTTCAGGCATTGAAGCCGTCAGGATCCTGCTGGATGAACAAAAGCTGCAGCCGGACGCGATCATCGCCTCCAACGATTACATGGCAATGGGGGCCATTGAGGAGCTGGCCAGGAGAGGCATCCAGGTTCCTTTTAACATGGCTGTCACGGGTTTTGACAATATCGACCTCTCCCTGTATTCAATGCCGCCCATAACAACGATATCGCAGCCTTACCGGAAAATCGGAAGCGCTGCAGCGGACCTATTATTCGGCATGATCGAAAAAAAAGAAGTGCCGCAAACCGTCGTTCTGAATACAGAGCTGATCATCCGGGATTCCTGCTCCTACCTCTGTTCATCTAAAAGTCTCGGTCCGGGTTCCGCCGGACTGGAAACCGCAGATGCCGGCATAAATTCTTTAATGGATTATCTTAAATCTGCGAACCCATTGATAAGGGATCAGAAAAACGTCCGGCCGTTCGTCAAAAAGATCATTAAAGTCTTCATGTCGAGCATTGAAAAAAAGAACCCGGATATTTTCTTCAAATTGATGAACAAAATGGCCGGCGACAATGTTTTTGAAAACAATAACACCATTGATTTTTACAGTCTTATTACAGGACTCAGAAACATCGTTCTGCCGCCGCTCGATCCCGAACAAAAAAAAACGGGTGAGTATATCTGCTTTAATTCCCTGATGATCTTCGCCAGAAAAATCGCAAAGAACCAGATCCTGGTTTACGACGAGCTGTCGACATTCCAGCAGACTCTGAACTCCTTCCAGCAGGACCTCTACACGACTCTGAAGACCCGCGATCAGATCAGAATCCTGGAAAGGCGCCTCCCCGAACTGGGCATTAAAAGCGGATTTTTATCCCTGTTTTCCGGCAACAGTAATCTCTCGATAAAGCCGGTCATGGCATATAACGAAAACGGCATCATCAATATGGCAAAAACGGCGGAAATTCCCATAAAATATAACCCGATCCCGGCGGCCCTTCTCATTCCGGATCAAAGATACACCTATATCATTGAACTTCTTGCAGGCATCGGAATCATCGGAATGGAAATGGTTTCGATTGAAAAAAGACTTATCTACAGGAATCTGAGAGAATACCTGGGGATCGCCTTTAACAGTTCAAAATTGTTTTCGGAGCTCCAGGAACAAAAAAACCAGCTCAATACGAACTTAAAGGAATTGAGAATGGCGATGGAAGGCTATTTACAAACAATGGCTTCGATTCTGGAAACCAGGGATCCTTATACAGCCGGACATCAGAGAAGGGTGGCCGACCTGGCCAGGAGCATCGCCGCCGAAATGGGCCTTCCTAAGGAGCAGAAGGAATGCATCCGGATGGCAGGAATTGTGCACGACATCGGCAAGATACGCATCCCGGCCGAAATACTCAACAAGCCGACAAAGCTTTCGGCCGTGGAATTCGAGCTGATCAAGAATCATCCGTCCCTGGCATATAACGTCCTTCAGAACATCAATTTTCCATGGCCGCTCGCCGAAGTGGTTTATCAGCATCACGAAAGGATTAACGGATCCGGTTATCCCCGGGGACTCACGGGGGACCAGATGAGGATCGAGTCGAAGATCCTCTGCGTCGCCGATGTCATTGAAGCCATGGCGTCTTACCGCCCTTATCGCCCCGCCCTGGGCATCTCAAAAGCGCTGGAAGAGATCGCCAGGAATAAAGGCGTCTTATACGACAGCACAGCGGTCGAGGCGTGCCTCAGGCTCTTTAAGGAAAAGGGTTATAAATTTATAGATAATAAATAGGGCCCTTATAGAATATATTGTCAGTCCCTGAACGTGCCCGGAAATAAGAGTATACGGCAGGAAAAAGCTTCGAACGGGCATGATTTAACAGCGGCTATATGAGCGAAAAATAATTCCGTTAATCGGCATTATATACTATGTAAAAAATTATTCTTTCAGGGCAAGTTCGATAATATTGCCCTCCGGGTCTTTAATCCAGCATAATTTCATTCCGCTGAAAGATACCGGCCCCATTGTTATATGAAGATCATTCCCGAATTCTTTTAATTTTAAATCCAGATTATCTACTTGAAAACAAATATGACGCCATCCGGAAAATTTATACCCGTCATTTTCAGGATTCGGATATAGGGAAGGTTCCGAAGATTTGAAAAGTTCCAGGCTCATATCTCCCAGAGACAGCATTATTATCTCAGAACCCCCGTTATTAAAAACCGCCGATCTTTTAAAACCGAAAAACCTTGTATAAAAGTTTTCAATCTTCCCGGGATCATTACAGGTTAAACCTATATGTGAAAATGTTGCCGGTATCATTTATTTCCCCCATTAATAGTATTTATAATATTCCTGGCTAATAAATTACAGTGCCCGCAGGTTCTTTTTTTAATTATAACAGGAAAGTTTTTCTAATGTCAAATTTGCTTTATAAGAAATCCGCCCGGGAGCAAGCTTTTCATCAGAAAATTATTGAGCTTATCATACCCCGGCCTCCGCCGCAAAGAACCGGGTCTGATTTACAATTAATTGAAATGAAAAGTGATAAGATTCTAATGTTTATTCATCTCTCTTTAAAAAGCAGTTAAACCGATGTATATTAAATGCAACAAAAAAAGAAGGAGATAATATGATTATAAATAAGCTGAATGGCATGATATTAATCATGACCCTGCCTTTTCTTTCTTTTAACCTTTTAATGGCTAATGTGAACGGCTCCGGCAATACCGTTTCCGAAACGAGGAAGCCGGGTCCATTTACAGGAGTGGATGGGCGACTTAAGGCAATATTCCTTTTTTGACGGAGACAACCTGAATACGGATAATTATCAGGTAGAAGTAATACAGGGCGAGCAGGAGGGTGTGACGCTGGAAGGAGAAGACAACATCCTTAAGGTCATTAATACGGATGTACAGAACGGAATTCTCTATATTTATTTCGAAGAGCCGGTACATCTCTCGAAAATCCTGCACATAAAAGTCTATATGAAAAATATTCAGGTGCTTGCGAATAGCGGACCGGGTTATCTTTACTCGAAGGGAATGATCGAGGCGTCAAACCTTGAACTCTCTATCAGCGGTTCCGGTTTGATGACGCTGGCTTACCATGCCAAAAATATCTCTGTAAAGGTATCCGGTTCGGGTAATACGATATTAAACGGGGATTCGGATTCCTCCGATTGGAGCATGAGCGGCTCGGGCACGATAAAAAACGGAAAGATCATCTCCTCCAATAATACGACGATTCGTATCAGCGGTTCCGGCTCCGTAAAGATGGATCTAACCACAAAATATCTGGAAAGCGGATTGTCAGGTTCGGGTCTTCTTAACATTTCCGGAATCGCTGACACGCACAGCACAACCATCAGCGGATCGGGAAGCATACTTTCAACCGGCCTGCTGACAAAAATAAGCAAAATACAGATCGGCGGTTCCGGCAATGCGGAAATAAACGTCAGCGATCAGCTTGATGCGAATATTTCTGGAAGCGGCAGCATTCATTATCATGGCAGGCCCGCAATAAATTCCCATTGTTCCGGAAGCGGCAGTGTGACGCAGGAATAAAGCCGGCATTCTAACCGCATGAATCCGGATATTGCCGACCCGGCATTTCTTTTCCCTGGACTTCGGGAGCGCTGGTTTCACCGGCTTTCCGATTAATGTATTCGGCTGTTTTAATGGCTGTTCCTGAAGGAGCGTCTATTTTCAAGTCATGGTGGTATTCAACGATCTCGACATGCCTGATGTATCGTGCCGCTTCGGCTGCGAACCGCATCATAAGCGCTGCGCCGCCGCCGGCGCCGTTTACTATCACACGTATTATTTTCATATTTCCTTCTTAAATATAGTTTTAGATTTTCCATCAAAATCGACTTTTGATCCAGAAGGGCATGCTGTTAAACCGCCAGACCCGCAGTTAAGCTTGAATTTTTTTTGATTTGTACAGCAATGAGAATTTATTATAAAACAGGCTTGTAAAATTCAAAAATCAATGGTTGCAATCCGGCACCCGTAGTGACCCACCATCGGCAAAAATAATGACCCACCCATCGTCATTTTAAGTGTCCCACCCCCCGGCAATTTTAGTGACCCACCCTGATGTGGTAAAATAAAAGAAACCGCATTGGGAGGGTAATAAATGCCGAGGATAAAATCCATGACGCAATTAATCGAAATTCTAATTCGTTTAAAGAAAGGCGAATCTATTAGAAATATCTGTAAAGAGACCGGGAATCATCGTAAAGTTATTCGAAAAGTTAAAGAAATAAGCGCCGAAAAGGGATGGCTCAAACCATCGGTGACGCTGCCATCAGAAAGCGAAATGGACAAAGCTTACAACGAACCGGGAAAGTCCGAATTAAAGCCTCATATTCTGGATAATCATCAAAGCGATCTAAAAAGGTACAGAGAAGAGGAAAAAAGCTTTGTGATTATTCATAAACTTGTAACAGAACATGAAGACTGCAAAGGTATTTCCGAGGCAACCGTCAGGCGGTACATTCACAGGAATTTTCCAAGAGAACCGGTTTCTGTAATGATCCGTCCGCATGAAGATGGAGTGATGGAAGTAGATTTCGGATACCTCGGACTTGTTTATGATCCCTTCCAATGCCGTAACAGGAAAGCCTGGGTATTTTCAGGCAGGCTTCGCAAATCCCGAAAGGCATATCGTGAGACAGTATACGACCAGAAAAGCGGGACGTTTTTCAAGTGCCATATAAGGGCTTTTCATCATTTTGGAGGTGTTCCAAAGAAAATTGTCCCGGATAACCTTAAATCCGCAGTTGTAAAAGCCGCATTTTATGATCCGATCATCAACAGATCGTATCAGGAACTGGCCAGGCACTATGATTTTCTCATCAGTCCCTGCCTTCCCGCAACACCACAGCACAAAGGGGGAGTGGAAAACGATATTAAATATATCATTAACAATTTCTGGCCGTATTTCGTTGAAAAACAGAAGCAGAAAGGCCGAACTATTCCTTTGTTAACCGATCTGGAAGAAGCCCTGAACAATTGGGACAAGGATACTGCGGATATCAGGATAATCAAAGGCGTCGGAATGTCGCCTTGTGAGTTGTTTATCGAAGAATCGAAGACCCTATCAAAGCTTCCTCTTGAAGATTGGGATATGACCGACTGGAAAGAATGCACTGTCCGGGCTGAATGGATGGTTCAGTACGATTGCGCTTACTATAGCGTCCCTTACAGGTATATTGGTGAGAAAGTAATGGTGTGCGCCAATTCAAGCTCTGTGAAAGTGTTTTACGGGCACGATTTGATATCAAGCCATACAAGAGCGCAGAAAAAATGGGAATACAAACGAAACAAGCTGCATGCTCCGCCATACAAGGAGGAATACCTGTCCATGACAAAGGAGTCCCTCCTCGCCTGGGCCGGGAGCATCGGCAAATCGACGCTTGAAGTGGCGGAACTGATATTCTCACGAAAGAATATCGACGGATTACGCCCTGTCAGGGGGCTTCTCTTTCTTTCTAATAAATATTCCAGGGAAAGGCTCGAAGCCGCCTGCAGGAGGGCCATATATTACGATACTCCGGTCTATATGAGCGTAAAAAGCATTCTTGAAAAGAAACTGGACAGGGAGCCCTGCAATACTGATGAAACAACCATGGTAAATCATCTCCCTTTCAAGTTTGCCAGGGATGACAGCTACTTCAATTATTGAATTGCAGTAAATGGAGGAATATATTATGAATGATTTGGCACAGTTAAAGCCTCAGTTAAAGAGATTAAAGCTCTCAGGTATACTTGAAACCCTCGATTATCATGTCCAGAAGGCACTGAACGAGAAGATATCTTATACCGATTTTCTTCTCAATTTACTGCTTGAGGAACTGGAGCGCAGGGATCACAAGGTTCTGAGCATCCGTTTAAAAAGGAGCGGGCTCGATTATGGTTGCACCCTGGAAAACTTCGACTTCGGGTTTAATTCTCAGATAAGGGAACCTCTTATCAAAGAACTTGCGACCTGTAATTTTCTGAAAAAGCATGAAAACATCTTCTTTTTAGGCCCCTCAGGCGTAGGTAAAACATGCCTGGCCCAGGCAATCGGACATGAAGCCATTAGGAGAGGCTTTGAGGTCCTTTTTATTAACACACTTTTACTTCTCAGGTCTCTTAACTCAGCCAGGGGTGATGGAAGATATCCATTGAGGCTGAAAAATTTATGCCGGATCGACCTTCTCATTCTTGATGATTTCGGGCTTCAGAGTTTAAATCAACAGCAACAGGAAGATCTCTATGAGGTTATTTGCGGGAGATATTCAAAAACTTCAATGATTATCACAAGCAATCGTGATATCTCCGAATGGCCCGCTGTCTTTTCTAACCCATTAATGGGGAGCGCTGCCATAGACAGGCTCATTGATGGTGCAGTTAAGATCAGCATAGAAGATGGAAATAGTTATAGGTTGAATAATTTTATCAAGAAAAATGAGTTAAAATCTTTGACCTGAAAACCTGGAATTGGTATACTGAAGGTACACTGGGGGGTGGGTCACTAAAAATGCCGACCCTGGGTCACTAAACCTGCCGGACGGCAATGGTAATCTAAATGAACTTTTAGAGCTGAAATTGACTGGAGGAATTCAATGGAAAATAAAAAAATCGTCATAATCGGCGCAGGGATCGGCGGTTTGTCGGCCGGATGTTATGCCGCCATGAAGCCAGTCTGTAGGCGGAGCCGGCATACCGGGGTGCGCTTTAATGGGGAAAAACACGATAAAAAATATTTGCCGTCTGGAAAAGAAAAGATTCGAGATTAAATGATATTTAAAGGAACCGCCATGATCAATAAGCTTCTACCTCAACGAATCGATAATACGTATCGCGGTCATAAACTCGCGCTTTGGATCTTTGCATTAAGCGTGTCCGTGAAGATCTTTCAAACCCTGATGGTTATCTTCAACGGCAACTCTACCGCGATCTATGCCGACGGATTTCCCCTTAAAACTTTTCCTCCAGCAGCCGCACAAACTGTTGTCGCGCTCTTCGCGCTCTCGGGTCTCCGCATGCTGATCATCTCTCTGTTATGCGTACTCGTTTTGGTGAGATATCGCAGCATGATCAGCTTTATGCTTGCATTGCTGGCAATCGAATATCTGGCCGGACAAATGATTTTCTACTTCGTTCCGCTTGTCCGCACGGGTATGCCGCCGGGACCCGTCGTAAACTTCATATTTTTTATTTTGTGGGTTGCCGGCCTCGTGTTATCGCTATGGAGTAAAGGCAATCGGGACTTGCCTGCCTGATGCATGCCGCCTGAAGACAAGCAGCCCATATTCAAACTTTCAATGACAATGCGGCGATTTCCATGTGCCTGGGGCAGGATACAAGGTGGTCGTTTACCATTCCGGTTGCCTGCATATGAGCGTAAACTACGGTGGGACCTACGAACCTGAACCCTCTTTTTTTCAAGTCAGCGCTGATAATTCCTGATAATTCGGTACTTGATGGAAGCTCTTCCAAGGAAGTGAAATTATTCTGAATCGGCTTGTTTTGAACAAAACCCCAAATATACCTGTCAAAATCCCCGAATTCTTTCCTGACCGATAAAAATGCTTTCGCATTTGCCACCGTTCCCTCAATTTTGAGCCTGTTTCTTATTATTCCCGGATCTTCCAAAAGAAGGCCTACTTTCCTTTCTCCATATCCTGCGACTTCGCAGAAATCGAAATCGTCGAACGCTTCCCTGAAATGCTTCCTTTTCCTTAGAATTGTAATCCAGCTCAAGCCTGCCTGGAATCCTTCAAGGACAAGGAATTCGAACAGCCTTCTGTCAAAATGGAGGGGGATGCCCCATTCCGTGTCATGATATTCAACAAGGAGGGGATCGTCGGTAGGCCAGCAGGTGCGTTTTTTCAAATCAATCATATTTTAAATCCTGTCGGTGTCGGTAATATATATAACTCATTATAATTTACTGGCTGGGGACTGACAAATTTTGTCAAAGCATCGCTTTTTTAGTTGTTTTGCAAGATTAATTAAATTTAACAGATTGCGAGTCAATCATAAAAGGTTTTGAGGATTGGATTTCGAATCGAGCCTCTTAACGGAAGAAAGCGACTGGGTGAGGATAAATTTCCTCATAAGCAAATTCAAACTTAGAACCGATTATCAGCCTTTCGATAAAACATCAGATAAGCCGGCATTACCTCTAAGGGCAATGGGATTTTTTGCCAAAAATAAGCCGTTCGGCAACCTCGGACCATTCGATTATTATTTCGACTCCATAGAGCTGGCGGAATAATACCTCATTTATCCGGGATAGGTAACTTTTAAGTGTATCCTGGGTTAAGCAGCTTTTCTAGCTGCAAATGCTCCCATAGTAAACTTCTTCAGGGGTGGGTTGAAACCTTTCCTCGTTAAAAAAGTTAAAATCCTGTTTACATTCATTTTGTGAGAATCGTCCAATCCTGAAAATACATTATCGTATATCTTTCAAACTATCATGAGCCATAGAAGCAATTAGCGCTAATATCATTAATCCAAGCTGGATCAATCCGGAAATAGCTGAAAGTGACACAAAAGTATTCAGATCAAATTCCGGATTGTTCATACCTGTCGAATAACCCCAAGTGATCAGAATAAGCATCATCACAAAATAGGCTATGATAAACCAAGGCCATAGGATTGCTAGAAATCGTCTAAATCCAGCCGGGGTTTTCTTCCAGAATTTGAAAGAAGACCTTATCTTAAAGCCGGCAATCCCCGCAATGATTAATACCATGATAGGCACGAATCCACCGCCAACTAATAAAAGAAGAATCGAAAATAAATAGAGAATGATGCTGCTGTATTTCTTTTGAATAAAGAAAACCGACCAGATCATAACTATCAGCCCCATAATGACTGCAAGAATACCTGTTAATAAATAATTAGGAATAATTGTCATTGCCGGTTCAACACCGATTGGAAATGGTAGGCCTGGCGCTTTATAAGCGTTAATAAGAATACTCGTTATTGTAGAATTACCATGGAGTATTTCGCCGATGCCATGCTCAAATCCTAATATTCCGCCAAAAGCTCCCACAATAGATGCTGTAATCCAGGACGCATTCACTCTGGTTTTACTTATTTGATTCATATTTCAGATTCCTTTTCTTAAATCTTATTATTTCTGATGGAATATTATATGATTCCCATCGACAGATATTGTATTTCACAAAAAAATATTCCTCAATAATTGCCTGAAATATTGGTGGATTTACTGAATTTATGGTTTTCCCAAAATGAGCCAAACTAGCCAAATCGATTCATTGCAGAATAAAGAGTTGTACGTTATTGACAAATTACAATTGCTATAAAATTAAGTTATTATAATGGCGGAAATAGAATTAAACTGATCGGAGAGAGGGCGACTCGAATTAGTTGATAACGCTTTCTCTCATCGAGATTTACATCAAAGCCTACAGGTTCGACTTTTTCTCAAAATGTACTCATTTTGTACTCATAGGTAACTCGAACCCATTAGGAAATATTATAAGGACTGGCTGCGTAAAGTCAAGGACGATTTAATGAATTAGAAGAGAATTATCGTCAATAGCACAAAATAAAATGTTCTCAATACGGTTTGACCAAGTCCAGGTCTTTGATCGGTTTGAAATGCTTGATGTTTTTCGAATATAGGGAAATATTGTAATCGAGGGCTGTTGAAGCTATCAAGGCATCGATAATTTCAATCCCATCTTTAAGAAAATGGTCTCTTAAAATATTTGCCGCATTAGTTACTATCTGAGGTGGCGTATTTAGAACATTGAATTTATTTACAAAAGTTTCAATTATTTTCATTTCATTTTTATTCGAGCAGCCAATGAATAATTCCATGATAGAATACTCTGATATGCATATTTCACTTACATGGGTCTTGAAAAAAGTTACGCTCGGCTCGAAATCCCTGAGATAATCAATAAATACATCAGTGTCGAGAAGAATCATCAGAGGTATCTTCTACCTGTATTTTTCCTAAGATTTCTGACAAATTCAACCGAATCAGGAATATCTTTTCTATTTTTCCACAATCCTCTGGCAGGTATGTCTTCAAGAATATTCCCCTTTAAGTTTTTCTTTATGATTTCTTCATTTTCCAATTTGATCTCAAAACTCGCCTTACCTTCCGGCAAATCTTTTTCTTCTATTTCAACCTTTCCATTATCGTATATTCCATGTAGTACCAGCATAAGTTCCTCCTGAATCTTCACCTAAATATTATATTAATTGATTAACTTTTTGTCAACGGGCCGAATTTCGAATCGAAAATAATTTTATGTAATGGATAAATCTCGAGTAAAAAATTCACCACAATTTCTAAATTTTTTCTCTGATTTTTTCTATGATGCTTGAAAAGAAGGCTGCTCCTTTTATTAAAACATATTTTGTTATTGCCATCATAATAACTCTATTTGACTGAACATTTGCTTCATGGGAAATAATACCTAATAATTCATGGTGATTCAATTCTCCATTTAAAGTGAGTATCTGATTAACATCGACAGATAATTCATTTGTCAGATATTCAATAACTTCAGGAGGTGAGAGAATTTCTTGTTCTGGACGCAAATGTCCAGGCAATGAGATAAGATTCTCTTGATTAGCAACTTGAGTTTCTGTATCTAATATGCCTAATACGTGAAATCCTGGTATTGTTTGTGTAACTTGAATCGTTTTTTTTATTGTATCAATATTCCCAACATCAAAGATACCGATATTTCTTAAAATATCACTTGCATAAATTCTTAATAATTCTTCAATTATAGATTTTGCTATAGAATCTTCACAAATTATAGTCAAAGCTTCATCTCTTCCTTTCGAAAGAATTGATTTAATTCTTTGAGCACTTGCGCCTTCAATTTTATCTAATGAATTACTATTCCTCAATAAACATATTCGTGCTATTGGTGGTAAAACATTGAGAATTGTTGAAGAATGAGTCGAAATTATTATTTGATGCTTTTTTCTAATACAAACGTCAAATAAATAACGAATTAATTTATGTTGAGCATCTTCATGTAATGATGTTTCTGGCTCCTCGAGAATAAATAGACTTTTATCGGGAGCAGATTCAAGTAAATCAACGATATATAAGATTCTGGCTTCACCAAAACCCATATGATTTTCTGAATATTCAAACTCTCCTTTTTTAACAACTCCTATGGTCAGATTCTGTTTTCTACTTTTTGAACGGTAAGTAAGTTCTTCAAACTTTATTTGATCATAAGCTTTATCTATAATTGTGCTAATATAATTAGAAATTTCCGGAGTAATTTCTCTGATAATTTTTCTATCTAACTTCGTTCCAAAATATATCGATAAATCACGTCGTTCAACCTTTGGAATATATATCGTAAATCCAATATAATAACAATGCTTTTCGGGTTGTCTTTTATATCCTGACCACTCAGACTTCATTCTGGTTATTGTTAATACTTTGTTCGTACCGGCCACATCACTTTGATATTGGTATTCAACATTCGATCCTATTATAAAAGGTGTTGGATCTAAAACTGAAACGGGGAAAAAATCTTTTAAATAATATCGCTGATAAGAAAGTGATTCTTCAGGCTCTTTATAGGCACATGATGCAATTTGACAAATGCTACTTTTTCCCGAACCATTTAAACCTGATATAGCAGTTATAGGAAAATCGAAGTTTATTTCGAAATTATTTATTCCACGAAATCCATTGATTTTCATTTTATTAATTGTTGGACCAAAAGTTGCATATCGACTTTGTTGTGTATACATTCTTTCTAATTTCTCAATTGGATTTGCCATAATTAACTCCATTTCCGTCAAGGAAACCAGAATTCCTTACAAACATAAAGCATCTATTGGGTTTACGTTTAACTATTTGAATATTAAAATTATTTTAATCTCTATGCAGATGGAACCAGCCTATCACCTTGCCGCAGACTCTGACTGTCTGGTTTTCTTCAGGTTTTACCGTCTCGCTTTCATACCGCTGGTTATCCGATATCACAAGGAAGGACCCGTCAAGTTTAAATTCTATCCGTTTACACTTCATATTCCCGAAAACATCCAGGATATAAATCCCATTGTCCCGAATTAATCCGGGACTATAAAGGACGACATCACCATTATGAAGTGTCGGGGTCATACTGTCGCCATGAACGAAAATCGCCTTGACCTGGTCCGGAAGATATGGATAAAGATAACTTTTTTCGATGATAAAATCTCCGATTTTAAAGATCTCGAAGGTTTCTGTGCCGGAACCCATTCCTGGTTTGAGATTTATTATATCGATTTTAGCTAAATTATCTTCAGTTCCATTTTGAAACATATTACCTTTTCCAGAAAATAACCAGTTATAATTAATTTTATATTTTTCCGAAAACAAAGTTATTGATTTAACAGATGGTTCATTTTGATCATTATAAGACCAATCTCCTTTCTCATCTTTATATAAACCTAAATATTCAGAATATTCTTCGGTAGGAATTTTTAAATATGCACATGCTTCTTCAACTCTATTTCTTACTTCCCAAAGATAATTTTTTTTGTCTCGGGCCTCTTTGATTTCATTATTCAATTTCTCAGCCGTTTCACTAAGATTTTTACTGTATTCTGATGAAGAAAAAGCAAATAAGCTGATTTTTATTTCAATTTGACGAGGAATTTTTCTAATTTCATTTTCATAATTCGAATAAGTTGATTGTTTTAACTCTAACTTTTCAGCCATTTCACCTTGAGATAACCCAGACTTTTTACGAATTTCTTTCAGTTCTGCACCAGTCATAAAATAAACACACCGTGTAAAATATTACACATTGAGATTGACACACGTGTAATTCTGTGTTATTATTACACGTTCTGGTAAATAAAAAATCCGCCCTTTGTGGTTGAAGGGTTGATTATACAACATTTCCCCCGTCCGTCAGTTGTAAAACTGAGTTTGCGTATTCTCTGCAGAATACGCCGGGGGATTGTCTTATTTTAATTTCGGGTAAAGGAAATTACAAGTTAAATGGGAATGGGTTTAAATAATTGTTGGATTCTTTAAACCCCTGAAAAGAACAAAACCGCCTTTGGGAACAACCGGCTGACCAACACATCCGGCCAGGGGCGGTTTTTTATTCCGGAGGAAAAATGAATGATTTAAGCACCGGACAAACAATGACGGTAAAAGAGGTGGCAAAGGTCCTCGGCGTATCAGATAAAACGATCCGCAATCATATTAAAAAACTTTTTCCCGACTACACCCGGAACGGGGTCTCGACAATTATTACGGAAGAAATGTTCACGGAGATAAAAACCAGCCTTACAAAAAATTATTCTTTAAAGCTGGAAAACGCTTTCCAGGTCATTTCTGATATTGATATACATGATATGACCCTTAAGGTCATCGAATACCATCAAAGCAAAATTAGAGAACTGCAGATCAAAAATAGCGGCCTCGAGAACAGGATCGGCATGTTGGTTCACAATTCAAAGACATACACGGCCACGGAGATCGCCAAGGAATTAAACCTGAAATCGGCGGTCGAATTGAATCGGAAGCTTGAAGAAAAAGGCATCCAGTACAAGGTTAATAACACCTGGGTGCTTTCGGCGGCATATTCCGACCTTGGGTTCACATCAATAAAACAGGATGAAACCGAAAACGGAACCATCATCTATAACCGGCACTGGACCGGTAAAGGCCGGGATTTCCTTTTAAGTCTTTTCATGGGGAGGTGATATGAAGATCAGAAGAATTGTCCATGCTCTTACTGCGCCGTTCAGGGCGTTAATGAAGACCTACAATGACCGGGTGAACTCGAGCTCAACCATGTCCGCCGACTGGGTCCGAAGAAACCGTTTAAAAAATTTTGTAATCAAGTCAGGGGGCAGATAATGGATAACCAGCTAACGGCGCTCTCAAAAACCATAGAGGCCAAAGTCATCGAAGATTATTTGTTTACTACAGGGACAAAGCTGAACCCTCAGCAAAAAACCCTGTTTATCAGGCTGGCACAGGAGTTTAATCTCAATCCCTTCAAGCGGGAAATCTACGCTATACCCTACGGTAATGATTTTAACATCGTCACCGGGTATCAGGTATATATCCAGCGAGCGGAGGCAACAGGGAAACTTGACGGATGGGACGTACAATCAAAAGGCGAGCAGGCGACAATAAACATTTACCGGAAGGATTTTTCAAAGCCTTTTCAATGGACAGTAAAGCGGTCGGATTTCGACACGGGTTATAAAAACTGGAAAAAGATGCCGGATTTTATGCTGAAGAAGGTCGCAATCGGCCAGGGGTTCAGGCTTGCTTTTCCTAACGAGTTAAGCGGCGTGCCGTATCTGCAGGAGGAGATCGAAGACATTAATAATCCTTGCGAAAACGGCGGCTCCAGGCCCGCACAAAAGGCCCTGCATGACGAATTAGCCGGGAAGGGACAAAACAGCCCGCCACATTCAAAGGAACAGCCTCAAATTGATAATTCCGGACTGGAAAGTTTATCGCCGGAAGATATGCAGAAAAAGGAAGCGATGATCGCCCGGTTAAAGGTATGGTATGAACAAAACCTCTATACGACTTCCGAACTGAACACATCCATCAAAAACCGGAACGACAAGACCCTGGTTTTGCTGAGAGACTTGCCGTTCGGGAAATTAAACGATCTTTTCCAGAGTTATGAGAAAACCTGTAACGAAAGACTCGAGGCGAAAAAGAAGGGGGATGGCCATGAGCCGGTACACGATTAACGGAGTACAATATCCGAGCTGTACAGAGATACTTGACCTTCTCGATAAATCCGGCCCGCTTATGGGCTGGGCCCTGAACCAGGCGGAGAAGTTTATAATCGGCAGCATGCCGGATAAAAACGGGGTTCCTTTTGACGAAGTCTGCCGGATCGTTAAACTTTCAAAAACCGAATACAAAAACGTCAGCCAGAAGGCGCTCGATATCGGGAGCGAGGTCCATTCCTCCATCGAGGCATATATCAAGTTCGGAAAGGACAAGATCGGGAAAGTTAGGGACGAGGTTATCAATGCCCTGTTAGCCTTCTGGGACTGGGAAAAGGCCAATAATGTCAGCTGGCTTGAAAGCGAGATGGCTGTCGTCAATGAAGAAATAGGCTATGCCGGAACCCTTGATGTGATAGCGGAAGTGAACGGCATAATCACCTGCATCGACTTCAAATCAAGCAAGGCAATATATAACGAGCATATCACCCAGGTCTGCGCATACAAATACGCCCGCGAATCCATGAAAGGCGATTACTCTATTGAGGGGCCGAACGGCAGTTATGAACGGAAATATGATCCTGTAGAGATCCGTCAGGTCGGGATTCTCCGTCTTGATAAGGAGACCGGTCTCCCGGAATGGAAACTCATTGATGATAAGGAAAGAATTAAAAGAGAATATAAAGCATTTCAAGCCCTGGCTGATTATTTCTACATCTCAAAGAAACGCAGGCTGAAGAATAATCCCAGGGTTGAAATCCGCACTTGAGGGGAGGTGTCTCAAAATGATCAACTGGCTCAAACTGGATATAAATATTCTTGACGACTCCAAGATAAAAATAATAAGAAAATACCCGGCCGGGGACGCATTGTTTGTTTTGTGGATCGGACTGCTCTGCCTTGCCATGAAATCAAACCGTCCTGGAATTATAGAGATCGCCGACAGTATCCCTTATGAAAAAAGCGAACTGGCAAACGAATTTAATCTTGAATTAAAAACCGTAGAAATGGGAATGGCTTTGTTTCAAAGACTGCAGATGATAGAAATTTATGAAAGCGGCTCTATCGAAGTGATCAATTTTATGAAACATCAGGAGCTGGATAAAATCCTGGAAAATAAAAAGAAAAACAGGGAAAAAGTCCAGAGATTCAGGGAAAAACAAAAACTGTTGTGTAACGGTTACGTTACGGTTACGAAACCTGAATGTAACCACACAGATATAGATAGAGACTTAGATACAGATATAGAAAAAGATAGAGAAAGAGGGGTAAAACAACTAATAACCGCTCCACCCGTCCCTGAAACTGAAGAAAAAAAGCAGAAAGAAAAAGACGACAGGTATATGCGTCCCAGTGATGCCGACGAAATGGCAAACCTTTTCACATATCTCTGGATGGAAAAGAACCCGCCCGGTACTCCCGAATACGAGAGAATGATACCAACCGGAAGATTGTCCCTTGAAGCGGAGAGGTGCTTTGATCATTATTCGGCAAACGGATGGAAGCAGACCGGCGGACTCCCGATCAAGGATTATTATGCGATGGTCAGGAACTGGTTCAGGAATATGGAGAGGTTTCAATCGAGGGCATCCCCAGAAAAGAACAGAAGACAATATTAGCGGGAGGGATTGAATGAATGATGATGTTTTGAAAAAAATAAAAGAGCTTATCAGGACAAAAAAACCGCTGATTGGGAAAGATAAATTTGAGATTATGGTTAATACCTGTGTGAACGGTATCCGGGAGCATTTGAAAGATTATAAAAAATTCAATGCCCTTGTAGAGAGCCTGATTGGAGATTCATCCTACCATTTCAGGGTTGATACATTTATCACGGCAGTCCGCAGTGACCAGGGTGGTGATCAACCGGTAAAAGCGGACAGGAGTGATTTTGAGCCGTATAAAAGGGCTTTCGTATATACGTCATTCAGGCTGTCAGGAGAAGAACCGGAAAATCAGGAAAGAATCAAATGGGAACTGGACAGATATTCCAGCTTCCTTGCAAACAACCGTCTGATTGACTGCAAGACCCCTGACAGTCATATCTTCAAGAGACACCTGACAAGATCGGAGTATGAAGAAATATCGAGTCTGCGGATGTCTGCGGGAACAGGAAAATTAAGACCTTTCACGGAAGTGAAATACCATGATGAAGAATTTGAACTGGATTCGGAAAGGACCTCAGAAGCGGTTAAACCGATCACGGAATCCATGAACGCAAGATTCTGGTATAACGAACCGGAAGAAGAAGCGGTATTGGAATTCTGAAGAGGATAATATGATTGGAAGTGTAATTTATTACCACGATGGGGAGGTCTCCGTCAAACTTTTAAAGGATGATTATGAATTTTCAGTCAATGAGCCGGTTGAAATAGAATCCTGCAAAATGACGTTTTTCGAGGAGCTCCAGAAACTCTATTGGGTCCTGGTAAACTGGACTGTGAAAGAAAAGCGGTATTTGAATCTTCCTGTCGAGGATATCCGGTTCTTTAACAGTGATGACAATTTCGAAACGCTCGAGAGAAAGTCATATGCGCTTATCCGGCACCGCACTGAATATTACAGGGAAGATTATGACAGTGAAGGAAGGGCTGTGCCAGTATTACGCTCAGTAAGCAGCCGTGAGAGCAGCCAGAGACAGCTTTCCGACCATTTCGATAATGCGGTCAGGTATATAGGGGCCTGTATCGATATGAAAGATTTCTGGATAGAGAACGAGGAAGCACGGAAACGTCTTGGGAAGGAATATTGATATGATCTCGACGCTTGAATGCCAGGACCAGGTCGAAAGGCTCTATCACAAACAACGCGGGATCTGCCCCGTATGCAAAGAACCGATGAGCCGGTTGGTAAAACTGGACCGGCACCATAAACTCCGGAATAACTCAGGCAACAGGAAAAACTATCCGCTGCTGATCGATAACGATCTGAACATCCAGATTATCCATAACCACTGCCATACCGGGCATCACGGTTCCTGCGGAAAGATGAGCTATCCGGAAGCGGAGAGGCTCGAAACAATGTTGAGAGGAAATGCATGAAAGAGCTGAGGAATACAAAGCTGAACATCCTGTATATTCCCACATCAGATATAATACCATATAAAAACAATCCCCGGAGACATTCCAGGGAACAGATAGAATCAATCAAACAGTCGGTCGAAAAGCTGGGAAACAGGAAACCCATCGAGATTGACGAAAACAATGTGATCATCTGCGGTCACGGCCGCTATGAGGCATACAAGGCCCTGGGAATGGAAAGTGTGCCTGTAATCATTCATTCCGACCTGACTGAAAGCGAAAAGAAGCAGTACAGGATAGCTGATAACGAGCTGGCCCTGAAATCGGAATGGGATGTTGAAATTCTAAAAATCGAAATGGCAGACATCGATATCGCAAGTGTCGGTTTCAGCGATAAGGAAATAAGGGACATGGGACTTTTCTCAAAACCGGAAACCAAAAATGATGATGTGGTTATCGACGATGTTGAGCCCATTACAAAAAAGGGTGATCTCTGGGAGTTGAACGGCCATAAAGTATTCTGCGGGGATTCATCGAAGATTGAAAGCCATAACATGTTCGATAGGAATTACGATATGGTCTTCACCGACCCTCCCTATGGGGTGTCTATCGGAGATAAAAACAGATTTCTCAATGATCATGGAAGGCAGCATAAAAGGATTATCGAGAATATTGAAAACGATAATATCGGCAAGGATGATCTGTACAATATCCTTATAAGTGCCTTTAAAAACATAAAGGAAAAATTGTCGGATTACAACACGGTCTTTATGTGCGCTCCACAGGGAGGAGACCTCGGTCTTATGATGATGACTATGCTTCATGATGCCGGTATTCCCTGCAGACACATGATTATCTGGAAGAAGAACTCCCCGACCTTCTCAATGGGCAGGCTTGATTATGATTATAAGCATGAGCCAATCCTGATGACTTGGTATAACAGGCATAAATTTTATGGTGCCGGAGAACAGAAGACTTCTGTATGGGAATATGACAAGCCCCTGAAATGTGATCTGCATCCTACAATGAAACCTGTTGAACTTATAGTAAATGCCATCATGAACAACTCAAAAAACGGTGATATTATCCACGATTCCTTTCTTGGATCGGGTTCAACCCTTATTGCATGCGAGAAAACAGGACGTATTTGCTATGGTATAGAGCTTGACGAACATTACTGTGATGTGATTGTAATAAGATGGCTTAACTGGTTGATAGACAACAAGAAAGAAGTTAAATCAGTAAAGCTGAACGGTATTGATTTTGATTATAAGAGCCTGAAAATACAATCATTTAACAATCATTAAAGGAGAAGAAAGAATGCCGAACGAAAATCCGCCTGCGGCCGGTTTCAAGGACCACCCGGAAAACATCAACAAGAAGGGACGGCCGAGGCAATCAATGACCTTCAAGAAGCTCAAGAAGTATTCAACCGAGGAAATCCTGTCCGCGTACTGGAAGATATCCGGAATGAAAAGGGATGATATAAAGAAGTTCAATGACGACAAGACCGCGACCCTTCTTGAAATGGCGCTTGTAAAAAGAATGGCCAAAGGCGACGTTGACATAATTATTAACCGTATTATGGGCATGCCGAAGGAGTTCAAGGAACATTCCGGGAGCGTCGGCATCGGTGAAAACCTGACTCCGGAGGAAAGAGAAGATAAAATCAAACAGCTTTTAGAGTTAAGAGCGAGAGAAAAACGTGATTAAGTGTACAGTGGGTTCGTATGAACTCGCACTCCTATAAGGAAATAGAGGTAATATTATGGACCATAATATAGATGATGCCTTATATCAGGAGTTAATCCTCGAAAACAGAACCAGGATGCCCGAGAAAATGAGACCCTTTCTTACCGAAAAGAGGCGATACAAGTTCTCTTACGGCGGGAGGGGCGGCTCAAAGTCGGTTTCCATCGCAAAAAGCCTCCTTTATCTTGCCGATCAGCGCAAATTGAAGGTCCTCTGCACAAGAGAAATCCAGAATTCCATCAGGGAATCGGTCCACAGCCTTCTTTCCGAACTTATCCACGACCTCGAATATTCAAATTACGAAATAACCAATACAAATGTCTATAATACGGCCACGGAAAGCGAGTTTTTGTTTGCCGGGCTCTGGGGCCAGGACAAAAAGCAGACGATAAAAGGCTTTTCAGGGGTGGATATCGCCTGGGTAGAGGAAGCGCAGGCGGTTTCGGCCGGGAGCCTTGATATACTTATCCCGACAATCCGGAAAGACAACTCGGAGCTCTGGTTCGCGTATAATCCGCTCCTGCCGGACGATCCGGTCGAACTATTAAGGCAGAGAGTGCCGGATGAACAGAAAATAGAGGTGAACATCAACTATGACGACAACCCTTACCTCAGCAAGGCTATCCTCTGCGATATTGATATCTCGAAGAAGGCTTATGAAGCTGGGATATCCGATGACTTCCTGCATATCTGGAAAGGGATGACCATATCGGTAAGTGAAAGGACTGTGTTCAGGAAAAGGGAAATCGACGAGGCTGTAAACCGGCAGATCCCGGAAGATGGAATGATTGAGATCGGGGCCGACATCGCCCGGTACGGTACAGACCGCACTATTTTCTATAAACGCAAAGGTTTAAAAGTAATAGATCGTAAGGAATATCATAACCAGTCGTTAGTCGAAACGTCGCGCCTTTTAATCGACTTTACGGGGAATAACCGGAATGTGAGGATTAAAATCGACGACACGGGCCTCGGTGGAGGTGTAACAGACATTCTCCGGGATAAAGGTTACTTTGTTGTGCCGGTCAATAATGGAAGTTCTGCCCAGGACAGCGACCGTTATAACAACGCCATATCGGAAATGTGGTTTTACCTGAAGTCTATTATAACCCAGGTCTCAATTCCCAATGATCAGGAACTGAAAAGTGAGCTTCTTACCCGAGAATGGAACATTGATTCCAAAGGGAGGCGCGGTGTCGAGCCGAAAGAGGTATATAAAAAGCGCGGTTACCGTTCCCCTGATAAGGCCGATGGGCTCCTTCTTTGCTTCTATGAAGTCGGCGGGTCGAACGATATTTCATTCTATAACCAGTATTGAGGTGTAATATATGGGACTTTTCGGCCTGACGACCAGAAAGGATGTCGAGAAAATTATCAAGCAGGCGGCTTTTGATGATTCTGATAATATAAGCAGGGACGACCTGGGAAACGGCGAACTGACTTATTCCCCGCAGTGGCTTTATGACATTTACAGGAACAACAGGATCGTCCAGACGATCATCAATAGTGTGGCCGACGATTCCACCCGAGAGGGTTTTACAATAAAGATTACAAAGATAAACGAAGATGAACCTGATCCTGACCTGGCTATGGAACTTGAAGACACTATGCTGAAAAGGTACAACAAGCTCATGTACAGCACGGTCAAGAACCAGAGCCTTATGCGGGAAATGATCAAGTTCAGTAGGATTTACGAACAGGGAAGCGGCCTGTTTTACGGCATTATTGACAGTAAAGGTCCTGGAGGGGTGACAACCCAGCCTTCAGATCCGGCCCCTAAGACCTTTTCACACCTTGAATTTGTCAATGTGTTTGACAATCCTTCATATTTTGCCATTCAAATCGGGGCAAACCAGAACCCTCTTACCGAGGGCTGCGGTACTCCCCGTTTGACTTCTATGGGAATATGGCTTGACCGTTCACGGTACAGCTGGCTTTTCAATGAGTTTGAACCTCTGCGGGGATACGGTGTATCGGTCGTTCAGGGAGTTCTTACGGCTATCGATGCGGTTGATGCGGCGCTGAGGGGAAGCGTTCATATCCTTGACCGAGTTGGGGCGTTCAAACTGACCAGCAAGAAGAACAATCTGGCCGCTAATTCCTCGAAATCCATCAGGCAACTTCTAACACTTATCGAAAGGACTCTGACGAGCCGGGGCGGGATCGGCCTGGATGCCGACGATACTCTGGAACTCCTTAATTTCCAGTTCAGCGGCATGGGTGAGGTTTTCGATTATACAATCAATATGCTCTCAGCTGTTTCTAATATTCCCCGCTCGATAATAATCGGCTCCATGTCCGGCGGCCTTGTCACCGGTGAAGGAAATATAGGTGAACTGACAAACTATTACCGGACATGCGCAAATTTCCAGGACAGCAGGCTCCGTGCCATTGATACAAAAACTCTTGATTTAATTCTGTGTGAAATGGACGGTGACTGCTGGAAGATTACAAACGGACAGCCAGTCGAGTATGAGATTGAATATAACAGCCTCTGGGACCTGGACGAGACCGCGGAGGCAAACATCGGCTATGTTAATGCCCAGCGCGATAATCTCGATATTCAGGACGGGAAACTTTCTCCGCAGGAAGCGCGCAGTCTTGATCCCCGCCTGAAAACACTTGACCCTTTTACTCCCTGGGGGACAGAACCCGGTGAGGAGGAGCCTATTACAACGGACAAGCCGCCTGCGGACAGCGACCAGCAGTCTTTGCCTGTTGATATTAACGGACAGCCGGTACAGGGCGGCCTCATATCTTCTGAAACAAAGAGGCTGTGATGAGCATTCATGAATATAAGAACCGTTATCCTATCGCGATTGAGAAGGACATGGAGAACATTTACAGAAGGGCAGTTCAGCGAGTTATTAGTTATACCCTTAATAAATTGAGGCCCCAGCTTAATAAAAAAGTCGGGATGGACGCGCTGGACGATCCCGTCCCGCCGATTGACAACATTGATTTTGTTTCTGTCATCCATGAAATAAAGACCAGACATCCTTATATCTACGGAAAGACAGTCATAGTTGGGCCTTATACCATATCTGCCAGAGACTATGCCGATGTCCAGCGGGTTATAAGGTCTTTGAAAAACTTTACAGAGAAAGCCTTCGATCAATCCTCGAAAGACCTTGAAGACAGGATTAAAAAAGGTTCCGGACAGCATTATGCAAGGAACATGAGGCGCGAGGATATCGGTAAAAAGCTGACCCTGAACATAACCGATGATCCGGCAGTTAAGAACATTATTAACGAATCAGCCAGGAGATCGGTACAGCTTATAAGTACAGCATCTCAGCAAGCTATAGATGCAGTCGAAGTGACCGTCCGTAATGCGGTAATGAACGGATGGACCCAGAAAGCACTGACAAAGGAACTGCAAGACAAGACTGGTGTTGTTGAAAGCAGGGCGGCTTTCTGGGGAAGGGACCAGACTTCAAAGATAACCGGGGATATAAACGAGTCATTGCAGACTTCTGCCGGGTTCCCCGGATATATCTGGATGACCCAGCTGGACGGCCGGGTCAGGGATTCTCATTCTGAACTTCATGGTCAGTACTTTACATGGCAAAGCGGGAGTGATGAAGGAAACCCAGGTGATCCGCCGAATTGCAGGTGCTATGCCCAGCCTGCTAACTTGGATGCAGACGCTTTAAGCGGTAATGAGATCGAGGCCGACATTGGTAAGATTGATAGAATGAAAAAAGAGATGGATGAATGAGGGGAAAGCATGGTTTCTTTAGAGGAATTCCAGAATAGCCTTACTATTGGCGAGGTTGCGGCAATTGCGAAAGTAAAGGAAAGGACAGTGCAGAAATGGTGTACTGAAGGGAAACTGCCCCATTATTTTATCTGCCGGAGGTTTTATGTTAAGAGGGAGGATCTGGATATGTTTATTAAGGAGACTTACAGGGAATTTGGAAATATCGATTAAAGAATTTAAATCAGGTTCAGGATATTAAGAACCGAAGAGGTCAGTTTAAACTTTGCTATTTTCAGTGAAAAATGAGATAATAAATACCTGTCCATCGGGGAATCCTGGGAAGCCATGTGGGCAAAATTCATCATCTGTTTTTGTTTATCCTAACAATATCCGAAGGACTATTTAAGCCAGGCGTATAAAAATACCTAGGAAATAGGGGTAAAAAAATGGCAACAGAAAGTCAGATTGAACAAAGCTTGAT
The DNA here is from genome assembly GCA_963796325.1 of uncultured Spirochaetota bacterium. Classification (GTDB taxonomy): domain Bacteria; phylum Spirochaetota; class Brevinematia; order Brevinematales; family JAOACQ01; genus CAVYGN01. The sequence continues at coordinate 127,097 of CAWCLF010000003.1, read as the reverse complement.
CACCAAATTGAGCGATCTGAAATACACATATCGTTCAGATATACGTGATCTGAATACATTAAATAAAAATTTTCGAGAGAAATTTAATTCACTTAATCGAGTTGAACTATCAGAATCGGAATTTGAAAGGTTAATGAATCAGATAATCAATCCGGATGTTTTTACATCTGCCAGACATCTGCGCGAATATAATACTTTCGATCGGGACGATGGTACACCGCTTCATTATACTTTGGTTAATATCAAGGACTGGTGCAAAAATACTTTCGAGGTAGTGAATCAACTCCGCATTAATACAGGGAATAGTCATCAACGTTACGACGTAATCCTACTCATTAACGGCATCCCTGTTGTTCAAATTGAACTGAAGGCCCCAACCATCACACCGCGCACTGCCATGCAGCAAATTGTAAGTTATAAGAATGAACCTGGCAATGGATATAACCACACGCTTCTGTGTTTCATGCAATTGTTTATTGTAAGCAACCGAAGTGACACTTGGTATTTTGCGAATAACAACAGCCGACATTTTGCCTTTGATGCTGATGAACGCTTTTTGCCACTTTACCAGTTTGCAGATGAAAGCAACAGGAAAATTACCAATCTGGACGACTTTGCAGAAAAATTTCTTGCCAAATGCATCCTGGGAGAAATGATTAGCCGTTATATGGTGCTGGTTGTCAGCGAGCAAAAGCTGTTAATGATGCGCCCTTACCAAATCTATGCGGTACGCGCCATCGTGGATTGTATTCATCAAAATCGAGGTAATGGTTATATCTGGCACACCACCGGCAGTGGCAAGACTCTAACTTCATTTAAAGCTTCCACTTTGCTCAAGGACAATCCAGATATAGAAAAATGTCTGTTTGTCGTAGACCGAAAGGACCTTGATCGGCAAACCAGAGAAGAATTCAACAAGTTTCAGGAAGGTTGTGTTGAAGAAAACACAAATACAGAAACCTTGGTTAGAAGGCTTTTATCTGATGATTATTCAGACAAAGTTATTGTTACCACTATCCAGAAACTCGGTCTAGCTCTGGACGACAGCAGTAAACGTAATTATAAAGAGCGGCTGGAACCCTTACGCGACAAACGCCTGGTTTTCATCTTTGACGAATGCCACCGGTCCCAGTTTGGTGAAAATCATAAAGCCATTAAAGAGTTTTTCCCGAACTCACAATTGTTTGGATTTACCGGCACACCCATTTTTGAGAAAAATGCCGCCTATCAACAGATTGAAGGTCAGGTAGCCTCTTATAAAACTACCGAGGACATCTTTCAGAAATTGCTTCATTCTTACACAATTACCCATGCTATTGAGGATCAGAATGTTTTGCGATTTCATATTGATTATTACAAAGGAAAAGGTACGGCTAAACCCACGCCCAGAGAAACTCTGACCAAGGAAGCAGTTATAGAAACTATTCTGGAGAAGCACGATACAGTTACCAATGGACGTAAATTCAATACTATTCTAGCAACAGCATCTATCAATGAGGCAATCGAATACCATCGTTTATTTATTAACATTCAAAATGAAAAACATACGAATAATATTGATTTTCGGCCATTAAATGTGGCCTGTGTATTTTCTCCCCCAGCAGATGGCGACAAAGATGTGCAGCAGATACAGGAAGACCTACCACAAGAACGGGAAGACAACCGGGTAGCACCTGATGAAAAGAAAGCAGCACTTAAAGGCATCATCAACGATTACAATGTCCGCTACGGAACAAATCACGATATCTCTAATTTTGATCTATATTATCAAGACATTCAAAAACGTATCAAAGATCAACAATACTCAAATCGGGATTATAATCCTAATCAGAAGATCGATCTCGTAATCGTAGTGGATATGATGCTGACAGGTTTTGATTCTAAATACTTAAATACATTGTATGTAGATAAAAACCTCAAGTACCATGGCTTAATTCAAGCTTTTTCACGAACCAACCGAGTTTTGAATAATTCCAAACCATTTGGAAACATCTTGGACTTTCGGCAGCAGGAGGAAGCAGTCAATGAAGCCATCGCTATGTTTTCAGGAGAAGCCACGACTGGACGGGCTAAGGAAATCTGGTTAGTCGATCCTGCTCCGGCAGTAATCAATAAACTTGAAAAGGCTGTTGCTACCTTGGATAAATTTATGACTTCTCAGGGGCTGCCCTGCGCACCAGAACAAGTTCCCAACTTGAAAGGGGATGAGGCGCGTTTTCAGTTTATTAATATTTTTAAAGAAGTACAGCGTCTCAAGACACAACTGGACCAGTATACGGACATTAGCCCGGAAAATAATATCAGCATAGAAAATATTTTGCCCGATGACCGGTTGAGGGCCTTCCGTGGTGTGTATCTGGAAACTGCTCAACGTATCAAAGACCAGCAAGGTGAATCTGGAGAAGAACATAATTCATTTCAGGAACTGGATTTTGAATTTGTACTTTTTTCATCAGCATTGATTGATTACGATTATATCATGAAGTTGATCGCTAACTATACCCAAGTTGCTCCAGAAAAACAAAAGATGTCACGCGAAAAGCTGATTGGCCTGATAGAAGCAGACTCCAAATTTATGAACGAACGAGATGATATTTCAGCATATATTAGCACCTTGAAAATGGGTGAAGGTTTAAGTGAAAGTGAGATCAAGAATGGTTTCGAAGCCTTCAAAATTGAAAAATTCTCCAAAGAAGTTGCTGAGAAAGCAGCTAAGTATGGGCTTCAAACAACATCCCTCCAAGCGTTCATAGACGGAATCTTGCAGAGAATGATCTTTGACGGGGATGCCCTTAGTGATCTGTTTGCACATTTGGAATTGGGCTGGAAAGCCAGAACGCAGAAGGAACTCGAGTTAATGGAAGACTTATTGCCGCTATTACATAAATTGGCTCATGGGAAAGAAATCTCGGGATTAAATGCGTATGAAAAATAAAAGTGATTTAAATCCCCAATTTCGCTTACCCAAATTACGTTTCCCGGAGTTCCGGGATGCACCTGAGTGGGATGAGAAAAGGTTAGGTGAGATTTTCGATTACCATACAACTGCAAATAATTCACGTGCTGATTTATCCGATTCTGGTGATACTTACTATATTCACTATGGAGATATTCATACAAAATTTCATACTTATGTTGATTTTTCCAAAGATATTATACCAAAAATAAATAGTGGATTGTACAAAAATGCTACTTTGTTAACGAATGGAGATCTAATTTTGGCTGATACCTCTGAAGACACAGAAGGTCTTGCAAAATCGATAGAAGTAAGAGGTATAAACCATGGTATCAAAGCTATTTCTGGCTTACATACAATACTTCTTAGAGAAAAGCAGAATGAGTATGTTAATGGATTTAAAGGTCTATTAAGAGAAATAGATACTGTAAGTAAACAAATTCAAAAATTTGCTGTTGGCATCAAAGTTTATGCAATATCTAAAGCAGTATTAATGCAAATATTATTACCTCTTCCCTCCCATAATGAGCAGCAAAAAATTACCGATTGCCTTTCTACCCTCGGCGATCTTATTAGCTCGCATACCAAAAAGCTGGAAACCCTCAAGAAACATAAAAAAGGTCTGATGAGCCAGCTTTTCCCTGCGGATGGCAAAACCGTACCTAGACTACGCTTTCCAGAGTTTCGGGATACACAAGAGTGGGAGGAGAAACGGTTGGGAAATGTGGGAGAAATAATTACTGGAAACACACCAAGTACAGCTAATTCATACTACTATAGGGGGAACAAACTTTTTGTATCTCCAGGAGACATGACTAATACACGATATATAACTTCAACAAAAACAACGCTATCTGAAGAAGGTTTTAAGGAAACAAGACATGTCAGAGCCAACAGCATATTGTTTGTATGCATTGGTTCAACTATTGGGAAAATTGCTCAAAACAAGTATGAGTGTGCGACAAATCAGCAAATTAATTCGGTTTCTCCTTTTTCTGAGTACTCGAATGATTTTATTTATTCGGCTTTAGAATATTATGCAAATAATATAGCTTTAATTGCAGGTATACAGGCAGTACCAATTATAAATAAAACTGCTTTCTCAAACGTTAAAATTAAATTTCCTTGTCTCCCTGAACAGCAAAAAATTGCCAATTGTCTTTCTTCCTTAGATAAACTCATTTCTGCTCAAACCCAAAAACTCGAAATACTCAAAAAGCATAAAAAAGGGCTGATACAGCAGCTTTTTCCGGCGGCTGAGGAGGCGGGTGAATGAGCGAAAAAACAAAAAACCAAAACTTGGATATTACAAATATTGCTAATCAACTTTTTGACTTAAGTAAGAACATAATTCTAATCTTTGCTTTTAACTGTACGGGTAAAACACGGTTATCCGTAGCTTATAAGGACATCACCAAGGAGAGGAAAGGCGGAAACCATACAGGTGTATATTACAATGCTTATAGTGAGGATTTATTTTATTGGGATAACGATAGTGATAATGACGGAACAGATATACTGTTAAAAATACAAAAAAGTAGCCTAAATCAATTCCATGCATCATTGGATGAAGATAACCTCCGCGATAAATTATCTTCTTACAAACCAAAATTTGATTTTATTTTTAATTTCCACGAAAACATTGCTGATGGGATTGAATCAATTAAATTTATTTTAATGGATGAAGAAGCCACGACAGTTTCTGATGAAAGTATTAAGATTTCCCGAGGTGAGGAGCAGATCTTTATCTGGTGTTTCTTCCTGAGTTTATTCGACATTGAGGGATGGACTGGTGAACAAACCAGCCATTTCTTTATTGATGATCCGGTTTCCAGTCTGGACGACCATAATATTTTCGTTACAGCATCGACATTGATGAATTTAGTTGATAACCATTTTTCCAGCCGGAAAATTATCGTCACTACTCATCATGTAGGCTTCTTTTCAATTTTAGCGGACTGGCTGAAGAAAGGTGAAAAAGCTGATGCATATAAGAATCAGACGCAGTTGTATATTCTCAAGAAAAAAGATAAAGAGTTCCAACTTCTTAAACATGACAAAGATGTCTTCTTATATCACTTGGAATTGATGCAAACGCTTAATTCTTCCCTCAATCAGGGAGAACTTTATGCTTATCATTTTGCATTGTTGAGACAAGTATTAGAAAATATTGCGTCTTTTCTTGGAGTTGGACGAATTTCTTATGTGTTGGAACAAATCGGATTAACAGATGCAGATGAAGTAACACGTATCATTAATACATTATCACATAAGTATGTATTTCGTTACGAAGCTAAAGCTTTAGTGCCGGATAATGAGAAACTTTTCAAGGATATATTTGAAAAATTGCAGAGTAAGTATAATTTTGTACTTCATTGAGGTGAATAATGACGATGAAAGAACAACAGGCCCTGGGCAATACACTATGGTCCATAGCCGATGATCTGCGCGGAGCGATGAATGCCGACGACTTCCGAGATTATATGCTGTCCTTTTTGTTTTTACGATATCTTTCTGATAATTACGAAACAGCAGCACAAAAGGAACTGGGGAAGGATTATCCAGTTAATACCATAGAACCTAACACCCCTCCCTTGAGTCTCTGGTATAGAAACAATTCTGATGATATTGATCAATTTGAAAAGCAAATGCGACGAAAAGTGCACTATGTTATCAAACCTGAATATCTATGGAGCAGCATCGCTGAGATGGCACGAATTAAAGATAATGAATTGCTAAATACTCTTGGAAAAGGTTTTCGCTATATTGAGAATGAATCGTTTGAAAGTGCCTTTCAGGGATTGTTCTCAGAAATCAATCTGTCTTCTGATAAGTTGGGCAGGGATTATACAGCGCGTAATGCAAAACTCTGTACGATAATCGCCAAGATAGCCGAAGGAATTTCCCAGTTCTCCACCTCAAGTGATATTCTAGGTGACGCCTATGAATACCTAATCGGTCAGTTCGCGGCAGGCTCAGGTAAAAAGGCAGGGGAATTCTACACCCCCCAGCAGATTTCTAGCATTCTCTCCGAAATTGTAACTCTCGACAGTCAGGAACCATCGACAGGTAAAAGGTTAAAACTGGAAAAAGTTCTTGATTTCGCTTGCGGTTCTGGTTCTCTGCTTCTTAATGTACGTAAACAAGTTGGCCCGCATGGCATAGGCAAGATCTATGGTCAAGAAAATAACATTACCACCTATAACCTTGCCCGTATGAATATGTTGCTTCATGGAGTTAAGGATTCTGAATTCGAAATACATCATGGTGATTCATTGATAAACGACTGGGATATTCTTAAAGAAGAAAACCCAGCTAAAAAGCTTCATTTTGATGCGATAGTAGCCAATCCTCCATTCAGCTTACGTTGGGAACCGACTGAAGCGATGGGAGAGGATTTTCGCTTTAAAAATTATGGATTGGCACCCAGGTCGGCAGCTGATTTTGCTTTTCTTATTCATGGATTTCACTTCCTCGCGGATGGTGGAACTATGGCAATCATTCTGCCCCATGGTGTTTTGTTCCGAGGTGGCGTCGAGGAACGCATTCGCCGCAAACTTTTAATAGATGGAAATATAGATACAGTTATCGGCCTTCCTGCAAATCTATTTTTCTCAACGGGTATTCCCGTTTGCATTCTAGTACTAAAAAAATGCAAAAAACCGGATGATGTTCTCTTTATTAATGCAAGCGAGTATTTTGAGAAGGGCAAGCGGCAAAATTACTTACTGCCGGAACACATTGAAAAGATTGTTTCGACTTATCAGTTCCGAAAAGAAGAAGATCGCTATTCTCGTAGGGTTTCTATGGAGGAAATTGCTCACAATGATTATAATCTGAATATGTCGCGCTATATTAGCATTTCTATTCCAGAAGAAGAAATTGATATCCAGACAGTAAATATAGAATTAGTTGAATTGGAAAAGAAAATAGTGGAAGCAACTGAAAAACATAATAACTTCCTTAAGGAACTGGGGTTGCCTGTTATTCCATTATCAAAATAGAAACTAATTAAATTGACATGAATTTAATCCTTTTAATGTTTTCAATATTAGCATACTTGATATCACTGAAGCATTCTGATTTGTTTACTGAAAGAAATATGTTGACCAATGATCTTTTTTTGAGAAAAGGTTTAATTCATCCTTTGCAAGATGCTTATCAAGAATTTGTTCATATTCAAAACCACTTTTTGAAGTACCGTCTGAGTTTTCTTTTTTTTCTTTCAGTATGATCTCAAACAGTTCAATATTTGTTTTGTAAATTTGTAGTAGTCTTTCAAACGATGTTATATCCATAAAATAAATATCGTTTGTTGATCTTAGGTTTTTTGATAATCTTTCCATTATATGATCTTTTATTATTCCATTTGAGATGTTCATTAAATCGTAATGCAGTAATATTTTTAATGTAACTTTATTACTCGGGTATTTAACCTCGGTTGAATCTAACTGAATTATGCCTTTTTCATATTTTTCTAAATATTTCAGCAATTTTTGTAGATCTGGAAATTTACCCATTATTGCAAGTTCTGGTAAAAACGCTTTTTGTTCAATGATTATTCTATAAGAAGGGGTTTCTAAAAACCAATCCGCTAGTTTTATATCATTTGAACTTTGAATTCTATTAAACATGTCAGTAGGAACATAATAATTCAGCAATTTTGATACGTACCTTTCAAATAAGTCACCATAAAAAGTTAAAAATTCTTTAGACCTCTTTTTTTTATAGTAGTTTCTTATTGACCAAAGGGGTCCCTCAACAGGTTTGCGGAAGAGGAAATATTGATTTAAATTTAGATATTGATTACTATTTGTACGAATAATAGGATAAATATAGAAAGATTCCTCTTTGAAAAGAGATTTTCTAATATCGCTATAATCTGTAGCTAGTTTATTCCTAATTTCAATAACATTTTCTACAGTCAGAAAAGAAATTTCTTTTGTAAAATTTTCAGGAACTTTTATTTCTGTTAAATCAGTGTTTTGAAGGCCAAGTGCTGTTAGATAATACAAAAGTAAACGATATTCATATATAGAAAAACCAGTTTCATTTTTACAAGCATTATCGAGATCAAATTTTTTATCCGTAGCTAATATTTCAAGCAACTCAACTTGTCGATTAAATTCATCCCGGATTCTAAATTTTTCTTGATACCAAAACTGTTTTCTTGAATGTCCCCACAATATTAACAATAGTTTTTCACTATCTGTAAAATTTCCTTCGGTAATAATAGAAGTTCTATCATCATCAAAACCAAGGTAGTCATTTATAATATAAAAATATTCGTTCTGTGTTATAGTTTTTGTATTAAATTCATGAGAATTCAAGATTGCGTAATAGTTTATATCTGAAACATCCCAAGGGCTTACCAACATCCTTTCATGATTTGAAGTTAAGGGAAAAAATTCTATTGGGATATCTCGTTTGAACTTGTTTAGTATTAGTGACGCTCCATAACCAAGAACATTCACTAAATTTATTTTTCCAATCTTTATTTCAAAGTTACTTTTCATAATATCATGATATTTTAGTTTATTTCTTATTGGTTAAACCAACCAAAATTATTACATAAAATTTATGCCCTGTCAAAAATATTTTGCATTGAGCGAATTTCGCGCAGTTGAGAGTCGTTGAGCGAATTTCACGCCTTGTCTCACCCCCTCCCAGAAAGTAAAATATAGGCTATAAGATAAAGAGGGAATTTAGTGGTCTATTCAAGTGATAACGCTGCATTCGATAATATCGAGATTGGTCAAGACTTTCTCAAGGCCAGGATCACGATTGCAAGGCCCGGCGTATTTCCGTATTATGTCCAGGGAGGAAACGGCCAGCCGGTACTGAAGAAACGTGCAAAACTTCCTGAGGACCTATTCTCTACCGACACCCTGACTTCCGCAGACGGCATCCCTGTAACCGATGGCCATCCCCGCGAGAATGGCCGGTATATCCTGCTGAACAACGAAAATTACAAGGACTATTCGAGGGGTTCCATCTCAACCCCCATCGTGGCCAGCGACACTCTTCAGGCAAACGTAACCATCTATGACAAGAACCTCATCAACAAGATCGTGAAAGACAATATCCGTGAAGCCTCCATTGGTTTCATTTTCAGGGAAGCTGAGAAACCAGGCACATTCAACGGGGAATCCTACGACAGCGAACAAAAAGAAATGAGAATCAACCATGTTGCGATTGTACAGAAAGGTCGCGCCGGATCTGATGTGAAGATCAATTTCGACTGCGCTGGCTTCGATGAGGACGATTTTCAGGGAAATAATGTGCTGTCATCGAAACAAAGAAACGACATGGAAGACAGCGAGTTCGCGGTCCCCGATGAGAGAAAATTCCCCATTCCGGACTTATCGCATGCGAGGAACGCCCTCGCAAGATGCTCCGGTACAAAGTATGAAGCACAGGTCCAGAAAGCAGTATATAAAAAATATCCGGAGTTAAATCCAGACAAGAAAGATGATAAAGAAACGAAAAAAGAAGCAGATTCAAAGGAGGAAATAAGTATGGGCAAAAATTGGAAGGTCGAAGGCGGAGACGCATCGGCATCCTGTAAAATGCTTACATATAGAGCTATCGACGGCAGCGATATTCAGGTCCAGGATGTGATCCATAAGGAACTCTCTGCAGTAAAAGCCGCGCATGACGAAGCCGAAAACGCTCTGGCTTCCGTCAAGGCAGAACTTGCGGCGCTGAAAGCATCCAGAGGGAACGGTCCCGACAAGATTGCCCTTGATACGAAAGACGCTGTAATTTCCGCGTTGAAGGCACAGGCCGAGGCCAGGAAGCAGGAGTTCGATACAATGCTGAACGCCGCCGTCCTTGAACGTGTCGAGGTGATGGAACAGGCAAAACTTTTCGGCGTTGACTGCGCCAACAAGTCGTCCGAGCGGATAAAGAGGGAGATTATCTCATCTTCGTCCATCGGAGTTGACGGTGCGTCACTCAAAGATGTCGAAGTGAACGCCTATTACAAGGCATCAATCGGCCTGAAGAAAAAAGAAGCGGACGAGTTCTCAGGACTATCCTCTAAAACCGGCGGTAATGCCCGAAACGGCGTTTCCTTCGATGAAAATGAGGCGAGGGACAACATGACATTCTATTTTAAAAACAGGAAGAGAGGACAGGCAAATGTCTGACATTAATTATATTCCGGTCGGTAAAAGGTTGATCGGGTCATTCCCGGACCGCATGCTCGGCGAATCCCCGCAAAACGAACAGGACAATGGTTATTCGAGAACATATCAGGCCGAGGACGTAAATGCTATTCCCTTCGGCTGCGCCTGCAAACAGGGTGACGCTTTCAACCAGGCCAAGATATATGCGCAGGCCGGAAGCAAGTTTATCGGGGTCGCAGTCGTAAGCAAAGATGCGACTGGTGTGAACCCCTTTGATCTCATCCATATCGACAGGTACAGCCCCGGCGATTTGATGGGAATCAAGGACAGAGGCTTTATAACGGTCTACTGTGAAGAGGCGGTAAATCCGCTTTCACCGGTTCGAATCCGTCATACACCTAATGGTGGAACTGCCGGATTTGATTCAGCAAACTTTTCTGGAGCTCTGGTCGGTTCCAACGCAACAGGCCTTGCGAATAATTCCACGGTATACACTGCAACCGTTATGGTCAACGGCGAACCGGTCAGCGTTTCCATACTCGGAAGCGCCGCCCAGACATTCACCGCTTTAATCGCCGCGATCAATACGGCTCTTGGCGGTGCAGCTATTGCAGCTCTTTCCGGAAGCACGATTGCCATCACTTCGGCTATCATCGGTCTCGAATCCAATGTCTCGATACAGGACAGCGGTCTCTTTACCGGATTAACCGGTTTTGTAAACGTGGCGGCTCCCGTGCCTGGATCAATTGACACTACTCCGGGTTTCGATACCCCTGCGCCGGATGCGCCCGGGAACTTCAGAACGACCGTCATCGTCGGGAAGACGACCCGCATAACCTCGGGAGCGAGGTTCAACGAAACAACGACCGGGCCAGGCATAGTCCAGATCGAGCTTGGCGGCTTATTATCGTTTGCCAACACAGATGATTAATCGGGGAGGATTTTAAGGTATGGCTGTAAGGTTAGAAATAAGAGATATTGAACAGATCAAGAAGATCCTCCTAACACCGGTAGAGGAAGAGCTAAAGACAAGGGAGATATTCCCTGTTACTAACGAATTTGATCCGGACGCCGTCATAATCGGTTATGAAATTTACAACCGCAAGGGTTCCGCAAAACTTTATGCGGCGGGCGGTGTTGCAAAAGACATCCCGTTTGTCGGTGAAGAAATATTCAAGTCGACCCAACAGGTTTACACTGCCGTTACCGGAGTCCAGTACACCGAGGAAGAGATCGCGGCAACAAGGATGAGGGAAAAATTCGGGAACCGTGCCGTAGTGAATCTGCCTATGCAGAGGAATGAGACTGCCAGAAGGTTCGTACTTGAAACTGAAACCATGTGCGCTTTCAAAGGCGGCGCTTCATATGGGGCGATGAACCTGAACGGAATATTCGCCCCACAGTATTACGGTACTCTTAAAGGGACCATGACCCAAGTCGCCCAGAGTGTTGCGAACCCCAATAATGTGGCAGGTGCCGCAAACCTCAGAATGTGGGCCAATAAAAGCCCGCAGGAAATACTGGCGGATTTAAGAGTCGCTTATGCCGCGATACTTGGGACTGACGGCATTTTCAAACCTAACACGCTGGTCGTGCCTCCTTCGGCCTGGGCCGCGCTGAATGAACCGTTTTCGAATTATATCAATCTGACAGTATTGGACTGGATCAAGAAGTCCATCGACATTGAGAATTTTGTCATGTTCTCCCAGGTGGCATATCCGTATAACGGGGACGGTTCCGGACAGAACTATTTCCTTATGATGGACAGCGATCCTATGAATATGCAGCTTGCAGTCGTCAGGGACATATATATGACCAATCCCGACATAGACAATATGACGGAAGTCACGAAGTACGGAGTGAAGCTCAAAACCGGCGGTGTGCTGGTTTATCAGCCTGCTGCCATTTATGTCGGACAGGGAATATAGTTTATGGCTTTCTCGAACCAGCAGATCAACCAGGCGCTGAGCACAAACCTACCGGACAGCCGGTTGAATCCGCTGGTTGAACAGGCCGGAAGAAGGATCGCGAATGACGGCGTTCAGTCTTATGAAGATCCGTTTAATGACCTTCTTGTTTTCGCGGTAGGTTCGGCGCTGGCAAGCGACATAACGATACAAGGACATGGGATCATAAGGGAAAAGAGTGTTGCCGATATCAGGGCAGGTTTTACAAACCCGACTGAATTGATGGGGCAGTTTAAGGACCTTCCCGGCGGCGGGTATGAAGGGGAATACCAGAGGCTCCTCAACAACACAATAGGTATGGGTTATATGATCGTCGGCGGCAGAGGTCGATGCCGTGTGAGGAATTTTTATGACTGATAAAAACAGAATCCCCGCTCTGCTCAGGAATCTCAAGAAAGCCGGAAAACTGAAAGTCCGGGTCGGCGTTTTCAATCCGGATGTGGCCCTTTACGCGACCGCTAACGAGTTCGGTGTTCCCGTGAAGAACATCCCGGAACGCTCGTTTCTAAGGGCGACTCTCGATAAACCTGAAGTCGGAAATAAGTGCCGGGAGACTCTGACCACACTGTTCGATCCTGGCAAGGACCCGATTGACGCTCTTAAAAAGATTGCGGTCATCCTGCCCGCCGAGGTTAAGAGGACAATGACCACGAAAGAATACATGCCGAACAAACCGGCTACGATAAAGAAGAAAGGCCCGGGAAAGAATCCGTTATACGACACTGGAACCCTGCAGAAGTCCATTATCGGCAAGATCGTATGAATCTCGGGCAAGAGGTCATAGTTCAGAGACTGGTCAGTTACAGTGTGAACATAAGGTCGGGATCTTCAATTGTAAACGGAAAGATCATTCCGACCTATTTGTCGGTCAATGTCAGTCTGGCGGTGATCCCCTTCAACTTCAAGACGCTGAAATATCTTCCGGAAGGGTTTTACACACTCCAGGATGTAAAAGTCTATGAGGCAGGGACGACATCACTGACGAAACTTTCCCAGTTCGTCTATAACGGTGACACCTACGAGGTAAAGGATATCATGGACCGGGAGGAAGACGGCGGATTTACGGAATACCTTTGCAAGAGGCTTGAAGAATGATAACGGATATCATCAACGGCATATTCTCACAGGTGATGACAGCTACCGGGATTCCCATAATAAGCGACAAGCAGGAATTCACTAAAAACGATATTCCCTTTTCAGCTGCAGAAGGCATTTACGCGACATACTGCATCCTGACCGACAATCCCTGCGGACCGCTCGGAGATATCGTTCAATATACCGGAGAAGCAGACCCTTCGTCAGGCTTGCCGGATGCAGTGGCGAATTACTCGGAAGAAAACCGTTTTACAATCAGCATAAACGTAACGTCCAGAAAGGTAGGGGCAGACGCCGACGGGGTCCTGAACGTGGCAAGGTCGATTTTTCAGTATATGAAGCGGATGAGTTTTCCGGATGCGACCATCAGGGTGATGAATACAACTGTCCAGGAGAGGACGGCTTTCCTTGAAGCCCAGTTCGCATATCAGTACGGCTTCGATGTCTTTATTGATATTATGGATACTTACAAAATTACAACTCCCGCAATTCAATCGGTAAGCGGAGTATTAACGATAAATCCGGGGAATGATCAGGTTCCAGTAAACGCTCAAAAGAGTTAAAGGGAGGGTGCAATGAGTTTTTTGAATCCAATCGGAATTACTATATCACTATCAGCCGCAGCCCAGACCGCGCCGGTTTTCAGGCTTTTAATCGAGGGATCAAGTTCGACCTCGATCCCTGTTGCTATATTCGGTAAGGCCTCATGGCAGAGCGATATGCTCAACGCCGGATATCTCGCGACCGACCTTGAATACAAGATGGTTGGGGCTCATTTCTCGCAGAACCCCTGTCCCGCGGATGTCGCGGTATTCAGGAAGTTATCGAGCATCGGTTTCGATGCGGCTCTTTCAACACTTATCGCCGCGTTTTCGGACTTCTGGGGGGTTTCGATCACCTCGACGCTTTCAACCGATCAGTCTGCCGCCGCAAACTGGGTTCAGCAGAGGGGATGGGGAGTATTCATCGGCAGGCTCAATAGTGCAAGCCAATCTGGAGCAAGGGGCAGGGTGGCCTGGATCAACTGCGACCATCTCCAGACGGCAGGATACCAGTCGATCTCCTCCGGCCCCACTCCGTTTGTCGGCTCCGCGGTTCCGGCGATTCCCGTGGGAACCTATGATCTTCAGGTCCAGATCGACGGCGGTACGAACCATTCTCTGGCTATTACCATAGCTGTGACTGATTCCTGGGCAGTAATCGCAGGGAAAATCCAGATAGCCCTACAGGTAGCGACCAGCGAAACCCAGACCTGCGTAATCGACGCCTTCGGAAACATAACCATAACCTCATCAACCACCGGCAGATCGTCAGCGGTTATCATTCAGGACGGAGCTGCGTCCGGCCTTATAGCCGAAATCAACGCCATCATCGGGTACGGCGCTACCATCCTCTCGGCGGTCGCAGGGACTGAGGAGTACACCGACGCCGCATGGTTCGGCCGGAAGCTTCCGGAAGGTTACCTCACTTGGGCCTTCAAAGTGCTTGCCGGATGCATAAACTCGAATTATTCCACGACACAATTAAATCAGATGCTTACAAATAAACTGAACTGGATACAGCAGCAGAACGGGATCGATTACACCTATCCCGGAAAGTGCGAAGACGGCGGATTCATCGACACCAATTACTTCATCGATTATCTGCAGAGCCAGCTCCAGATCGCCATTCTCGGGGTGCTCCTGAACAATGAAGCTGTCCCCTTCGACGGAAAGGGATTTGGACTGATCGAAAGCGCGATGAGGACGGTGTTCACTCAGTTCGGAAAACTTGGAACAATCAAAATACCTTCGACTCAGGCCGACCTTGAAAAGTCGGACCTTGGCGATTTCATGTACCAGATCGGCATGCCAGCTCCCGACGAGGTCAATGCAAACGACGAGTTGAACAGGCTTCTCTCGGGGATCACGGCGACTGTCCAGGGTTCCGGAGCGGTACATGGAGTTTCGATAACGATATCAATAGTCGAATAAAGGAGGAATAAGATGCCAGCAACGGTTTTTAATACCTATGACCCGAAGCAAAGCACTTTGACCATAAACGGAGTTTCAATAAGCGGGTTTTCCGACGAGGCGATCGAGATAGTGTTTACCGACGAGGACGACGTCAAGGAGCATGTCGGAATAATGGGCGAGCATTCCTTTACCGAAAACGCCAATATTTCCGGTAAACTAACGTTTCACCTGAAACAGACGAGCCCGTATAACACGACCCTCGACCTCATCCGGAAGTCGAAGGTGTCCTTTGCTATCCTGTTTACGAACAGGTCCGGAAATCCATTCACGATGACCTGCGATATAGCCAGGATCAAAAACAGGCCGAAAGCGACCTATGAAGCTGATGAAAAGTCTAGGGAATGGATAATCGCATGTGGAAACATGATCACCGCCGAAGCCTGATAGAATAGTGATTATATGGAGGCAATATGAAACAGATTCGAATAGAAGTTAAAGGGAAGTCATTTCTCCTGCAACACCCGGGAGCTAAATGGGCCCTCGAAATGCAGCAGGAAGCCGTAGGTAACATGGGCACGGTCAATATGCTCAAAATACTCGAGGAAGGGTTTGAAAATTGTGTCTTCCCGGAAGAAGGCACTAAACTCGATCTTGACTCTCTCGGGGACGACATAGACGCCGCCAATATCTGGCGCGACATTCTGGTGGATTTTGTTCTCAACGGCACAGTATTGAAAGACAAGAAAAACCGCTGGAAAGTCCTTGAAGAGCCTAAAAAAAAAGCGCTACAGAACAAAAGCGGAACATAGAAAAGTATTATGCCCTATACCGGCCGCTTTGCGCCGGGATAGTCGATTACAAAACATGGGAGAGGCTTTCCTTTAATGAAATTAACGAGCTCAATCTGGCAATGAACGAGCATAACAAAAGGGAGGCTCCCCGGCTTAAAAACATAATAGCTTCCGCAGTGGCAACGGCATTCAGGGGGAAGTAAGTGGCAGAACCGATAAGGGAATTATTCGCCGAACTGAAGATAAAAGATCTCGCATCCGGAGTCTTGAAAAATGTGAATAAGTCCTTTGGCAAAATCAAAGCAAGTACTGGTAAGATGGTCGAAGGCATAAAAGGCTTCCAGGAGCAGTTCGACAAGCACTGGCCTTCGGTCGTCGCAGGCGGCCTCGAAATGTTCGAATCTTTCAAGAAATTCGGAGAAGCCGCGCTCAGGGATGAGGAGAACACCGAGGCTCTTACTACGACCCTGAAAAATGTAAACGCGTTTTCCGCCGAGCACCTCGAACAGCTGAACAAGAGCGCCGAAGCAATCCAGAATATATCGACCGTCAACAAGGAAACGATCAAGAGCCTCATGGCTTCCGCCATGGCGATGGGTATCCCTTATAAATACGCCAATTCAGTCACGAAAGAAGCTATCGGCCTTTCCAGGCTTTATAAAACAAACGGGATGGACCAGGCTGAGGCCATGAGAATGATCACCAAAGCGTATCAGGGAAACTGGATGGAACTTGAACGGTATATCCCGGCTTTACGTCGTATGCCGACGATTCAGATGAAAACAGCATATCTGCAAAAGCAGATGCGTCTCGGCTGGCAGGCCGAACAGGAAGCGACGAAAGGAGACGAAGGACAACTCGCGCAGCTGAACAACACCATGGAAGAGTTTAAGGAAACCGTCGGGAAGGTCGTACTGGGGCTCCTTCCGCTAATAAAGGGTTTCAAATGGCTTATCGACCGGTTTAACGCGCTCCCCGGACCCGTCAAAACCCTCATAGCCGTTTTTATTTTATTCGGTGTCGTCGCCATAGGAATAATACCGACATTGGTATCCTTCGGAGCCGCACTCGGGGCCGCGTTATGGCCCGTTTTAGCCATAGTGGTCGGCATAGCCGCGGCCATTGCCATAGGGGTGCTGATCTACAAGAACTGGCAAAAGATAGTGAGCTATATCCAGACTCATTTAATTCCCATGTTCCTGATTTTAGGCGCTGTGATGACGTTCGCTTTCGGTCCGGTAGGTCTGGCGGTCGTCGCCTTTGCGGCTCTTGCATTCCTCATTATCAGGAACTGGAGCAAGATAATCGTTTTTTTCAAAGTTACCATCCCGGAAGCCTTCAAACATCTTATCAAGGGAATCATAGATTTTGCGAAGAAATGGGGTGAATATTTTCTCCTTATTCTGGGGCCTATCGGTCTGATCATTATCGCGATCATCGAACTGGAAAAAAGGTTCAAGATATTCGAAAAGATCGGCGGCTTCTTCGCCGGGATTATGGGCGGGAAAAACAAAACCACTGTCGTTGGGGGGCCTCCGGCCGGAGTCGGAGTGCAGATTCATGACGCGATCATAACCAAGACCGGAGACGTTATCCACACGGACCCCGAGGACAGTCTAATAGCGACGAAAGGGAATCCGCTCTCAATGATGGGGGGCGGGAAGATTCAGCTGACATTCGGGAATATCTACATCGGGCAGGGAACACCGGACGAAACCAAGAGGGAAATAAAGAGGATCATCGGGGATGCGGTGAACGAGCTTTTCGGAAACCAGGTCGCGACCGTGGCGGGGGTATAAATGTTCAGCCTTATCGACACCATTTCACAGGCTGTCACCGGCAGCATAGTCAGGGCTTCGATCACCGACGGGACGAATTCCGTCCTTTGTGACGTGTCAAAATCGTTTACCAGGAATTTCACAAACCAGATATCCGAGCATGCCATTGAAAACGGCGCGGATATTTCAGACAACGCAAAGACGATGCCGACCGAAATGGCTTACTCAGTGCTCCTGTCCGATACGAATTACCTCGGAATACTTGCCGGTCTCCCTGGACTGAACGCCCTGAATTCCCAGTCGATAAAACAGAGGTTTAACCAGCTTCAGGCCTGGCTGAATAATAAAACATTCCCCCTGACTCTCATTACGGACGAGGAACACATTTTAAATCTGATCATCAAGGATATTCATGAGAACAGGAGCCCGGGGGACGGCAACGGGAAGCTTCTTGAGATATCCTTCCGGCAGATCTCTGTCGTATCGTCTCTCGCAGCCGCCCAGGGGGTCAATTACCAGGGTTACCAGCCCATGATCCAGCAAAATATCAATGCCCAGCAGAACACGTCTCTTCTTAATGCGATCGGGGGTTGATGATGGCTGACACATACAGTTACAACTGCATCCAGATCAAGGCAGAGCAGATCCCGGTTTCTATGGTTCTTGACCTTGACGGAAACGGTAATTTATACAGATACCTGTTTCAGTATAATAAGCTTTACGACTATTATACCATAACCGTGATAGACGACAATACGGGCGATATCCTATACGTCGGGAAGCTCGTTTACGGTGCCGATGCGCTGGCGGCCGGGCACAATATCCTGAATATCACGAACCGGATCATCCCCATTGACTTCAATGGTGTTGAAACGGTCTGCAACGCGGAATCTTTCGACAGTCTGTCGCTGGTGGTCTTATGATGGGCAACAGATTTATTCGAAAAGCTCTTATTACCATTCAAAACCGGGCCCTTCCCTGTCCGCCCATGGACTGCGATTTCACGATCGTTCAGCAGTGGAACGGCGGCAACCATACTACCCTGCACCTGTATAACCCGGCTCCCGAGACTATCGCGGCATGCCAGGCTGTTAATAAGGGCCAGACATCCTATATCATCGACCCCACGATAAACAGGGGAATCTATGTTACCGCGTCGTATCCATCCATTACCATCCAGGCTGGTTATGGGGACGATCCGCTTGTGCCCGTCTGCGTGGGAAATATCTGGAGATGGCGGGTAAACAAGGACGACATCGACAGGATTCTCGAACTGACCGTCGACGGGGCCCAGGCGTATAAAAGCCAGATCATCAAGGGCTTGTCCCTCAAGGGACAGGTCAGGGTCAGCGTAATAATAAATCAGGCGCTGGGCATGGCCGGTACATCAGTGGCTGCGGCATATATAAAGCTTGGGAACGACAGGTTATACAACGGTAAGAATATAAACGGCGAAAGCCTTTATGACGTCCTGATCGAACTGGCCAGATTCTCCGACTCCTTCGTATTCCTTGATAACGGATGCATTTATATCTATCCGGCCTCGCAGCAGAACGCCAATGCAAAAGTTCTGTCAAAGTCGAACGCTTTCGTTCTGGATTATACAAACGGCCTTCTCGATGTCCCGGAGATAAAAGACTTCGAAAGGTACGATTCTAAAAATAACGTAATTCCTGTCCTCGGATATTCGATCAGGACTATATTCCTTCCCAATTTGAACCTTAACGATATCGTCCAGTTCCCGGTCAGGGATTATACGGGTACAAAGACGAATACGATCCTCGGAATAGTCAGGAACGCTAAAAAGGTGTTCGCCACGAAAGACGACGCTTTCAGTGAATACGACATAGAGGCTGCGGTATGAGCGATCAGAGGAAAACGGTAAATACGATCAACAGGATGATCGACAGGAAGCTCCTCAAGGTATATGGATCGATGATCTGCCGGATAGTCAATTTCGATCATCAGGCCATGCGGGCCGATGTTCAGCCGCTTATGGGATGCGTTAATCAGGACGGCTCGGTCACTCCGTTCGGAATCATCGGCGGGATCCCGGTCGAATTCATATTTGCCGGAGGGTTCTACATCCGCCCTGATTATCAGTCGGGCGACCTGGTGAGCGTGAAATTTTACAAGTATGACAACATCGAACCCCTGCAGGGAAATAACGGCCGCGACGATTCGCTACCTTTCAACCCGACAAACGCAAGCGTTACCGGAGGCATCGCGCCGACAGGCTGGACTCCGCCGGCTGAATTCTCAAAGGCAGGTCTCCTGATCGGGGAGAAAACCGGGAATTCATATATGCAGTTTACTGCGAGCGGAATAAAAATGATCTTCGGAACGACAACTATAACATTTTCCGCCTCCGGCATGGCGGTAAATGAAAACGGAACAAATTATGATTTTATTTTACATATTCACCCGACTCCGAACGGGCCGTCGGGAACACAGGAACCTCAATAAAACGCGGTTTTAAGGGGAATTTATGGCATTGGTAGACTCGACATTACAGAGCGCAATTAAAACAATTTTTGATACAGTGAAAACATACAACGGTAAGACGGGGCAGGCTCAGGAGGATGCGATAAATTATATCGCACAGCAGCTTGCGGCGGCGATAGACGCACAGATTAAAACCGCGGTCGTTACGGTCCCGGCGGGGGTCGCCGTTCAGGTGAACACGGGAACTGGAACGGGAGCGACGACTGCGCCGGGAATAGGAAGTTTGTCTTGAACCCATATTATCACGGGCGGGGAGCGCGCCGGAAGGCCTCCCCCGCCTATTAAAGAGGAATGAATGACAACTTTACAGGTAGCCAATGGAGATATTGTCCTGGAGAACGGAACCCCGGTCATCGATACAGGCATGAACGCCGTTATGGACCACCTCCAGAATGTCATAAAGTTGCAGCTGGGAGACTGGATAAATGATCCAGCGGATGGCATCGACTGGAATAATATCCTCGGGTCGGGGCTGAGCGGCAAACAGATCGCTCAGATTATCCAGACCAGGATTCTTGCTGATGGGATAGTAACGAATATAACCGATATAACCGTGAATTTTGACGATGCCGGAAGGGTTGTCTCGGTTGGGTTAACGATTGACGGAACGACCCTAACAGTCCCTATATAGGAGAAAAGCATGGCAGGCACGCAGTACGGAGCCCAGAACTCCGGGTTCATACTCAAGCCGCAGGCACAGATCCAGGCCGATCTTGAATCTTCATTCCAGGCCCCGGCACCCACGGGATTCGGGGCGGACGTGGCCATCGGTCCGGAAGATCCCATAGGAATTATTATCGGGATAGCCTCGAACGCAATCTACGAGGTATGGGAAGAAGTGGAGGCGGCATATTACTCATTCAGCATTGATAACGCCGTCGGTCCCGAGCTCGACCGGCTCGTGGCTTTCAAGGGACTTGTACGGGAGGTTGCCCTGCAGGCGATAGTCACGATAATCGTTACCGGTAATAACGGGGTCGTAATTACCGTCGGCTCCCTCATAGTCCAGACCGCCCAGGGCGTCCAGTTTGTGAACGAGTCGTCAGGCACGATCTCGGGTTCGAATGTTTCCCTGACTTTCAGAGCGGTCGTGGCCGGGCCTGCCGGGAATGTGGCGACGAACAGCATAAACCAGATCGTGACACCCATTCCGGGCGTTACCGGCATCAATAATCCGTCCCAGGCCATCGGAGGAGCGGCCATTGAATCCGATTCAGCGCTAAGGCTCAGGTATAAGCAGGGTGCCGCGTTCGGAGGCTCAAGCGTCTCAGCCCTGCAGGCCGTCCTGCAGCAGATTGAGGGGATTATCTCAGCCAGAGTCAGCGAAAACACGGGCGACGCTCCGGATTCGAACAATCATCCGCCCCATTCATATAACGCGATCATCGAAGGCGTCGACAGCGCAAACCAGTTGGCGGTATTCAACGCCTTCCTGATGTATTCTCCGGCCGGTATCGCCTCGTCCGGCGCGCAGTCCATTACATTTCCCGATAACAACGGGCAGAGCAAAACTTATAATTACGACACCCCCACGCCTGTAAATATTTATGTCAATGTGAATATAGTCACAGGGTTGACCGGATCGGTTCTTACCGCGTGGGAAACGCAGTATCAGAACCTTATCATGCAGGCGATCATCCAGGCCGTGGGAGGGTCATACAACGGTATTTCCTACGCCGGAGCCGGTCTTGGCGCGAACATCTATGCCTGGCAGATCGTAGCGAATATCGCGGCGAACGGAGTGACAGGGTTTAATTCGATTGCCGTTACCGTCGGGCTGTCGCCGAGTCCTACGGGATCGGTCACTAACGTGGCGTACAACCAGTACGGACTTACGGATTCGACGACTCCGCTGGCGACCATAAATATTGACTGAGGTAAAAAATGAGTTTATGGAATAAATACCAGTCTCAGATCCCGACTTCAATTTTCAACAGTAGCGGTAATCTGGCCCTGATCATCCGGATACTGCTGAATGAACTGGATGTCGCATACACGGCGGCAAAGATGGTCCACCTGCTGACTTCTGTTCAGGATATGGCCGGACAGCAGATCGATAACATCGGGGCCATTGTCGGGCAGTTGAGGGCGGGGATGACGGACGCGCAGTATAAACCCGTTCTTCAGGCGGCATTGATCGCGGCGGCGTCCAGGGGGGACAGATACACGATTTTAAGCATTTTACAGGTAATGGGATATACCGTGCGAAGCTTTAACGATGGCGAAGTATCGGCATATCTGGACGCGAAGGGCTTTTTTGACGGCACCATACTTTTTGACGGATATGTCGGCCAGGGGAAATTTACCGTGACCGTGGCGGCCACGGGCAACAATCTGCAGGGACTCCTTAACCAGATCAAGGCCGCGGGAGTAAACGCCATAGGCGTAATAGGTTCATAACGGAGGAATATTATGAGCATACCGCAGACGACACCGATAGTGACATGGAACAGGTCGACACCGGACGACGGACTGCTTCTGAGCGAGGAATTTACTGCACTCTATGTCAATGATAATAACCTGCAGTCCCAGCTTAACAGCTGCGGGATGGGAGATGCGGCAACCGTAAAAAATTTATCGGCCTCCATAAACTGGCTGACTTATTCCTGGATTTCAGGTGGGTTTTATATCCCTTCTGGAGGCACACAAACTGGCAGTCCGGATGGTACGACGAACAAGGGCTGGTTCGTATGGGTGGACAGGATGGGAGGCTCTTCGAATACACTGAGCATTGAGGCCGTGAGGGCCGATTCAAACGACGGCTATAATACATGCTGGAATTCCGGAACTTCAACCGGCTGGAAACACTGTAACGCTCCCCGATCCAGCACTATCGTGGTCTCTGCCAGTAATTCGACAGCAAAGGGCATCGCGAACGCCGATTATCAGTGTACAGGAGCGTCTTCCGGCAATACCGACGATGTCATAATCAATCAGGCGATAATCAACGCAAGCCTTCTACCTAACGGAGGGCAGGTTCTGTTTCTTGAAGGAACTTATTACCTGTATGCTTCAATTGTAGCGCATACCAACGTGTCTTTGAAAGGCCAGGGAGTGGGGACCTGTTTTCTGAGAAATTCGGTAAACCCTTTTTCCCCTATAACTATCGCGAGCAATGTTTCAAACGTAACGATGGCTGATTTTCTCATTGACGGCAATGGGGGGACATATCCATGCAGTATTGGATGCTACGGGATAAACAGTTCTGCGACTTCAAACACTTTCAGGTTCCATAACATTACAGTTCAAAATATTACCACGACAGCAGCAATCGCCGCAGGTTTTTATAACTGCAATTTCCTTTTCAACTGTCTTGTCAGTTCAATGCATGGAGCTCTGCAGGGAATCGGTTTTATGAATTGCAATTTCGTAACGAACTGCACCAGCAATTCCAATAATACTTATGGATATTCCGGATGTACCCGCATGCAGCAGAATACGGGAATGGGGAATACGACAGCTCTTTTCTCCAGCTGTTATGCTGATGTCAGTACAAATGCCGCCGCTTTATCCGCTGCAGGGGGATACAATGGATAGGAGGAAGCGACCAATGTTGACTGAGAATGACAGGAAAATGCTCATCGAAATTATGGACGCGAAAATTGACCCGCTCAGGGAAGACGTTAAAGAACTAAGTACTAAACTCGCCTGCGTCCCGGTGATGCAGAAGGACATCGAAGATCTGAAAGCTGCGCCGATTAAAATCAGAAAAGCCATCGGCTGGACGGCCGGGGTCGTGGCCTCGATCAGTGCAATTGCATGGTATCTTTACGACCTGTTTGTCCGGGGAATCCTGAAAAAGTAGGAGGAAATATGAAAAAGAAATCCTGGAAGAAAGCTGCGGCGTTTATGGTGATGATCGCTTATACAATGATCTCCCGGGCAGCCGGGTGGCTGGATAATCAGGGATTCCTGGTCATGTCCGGCCTCGTGTTCGGGTTTTTCATGGTCGCCCAGGCATATGCAGATGGCATCGAGATGAGAATGTCCATAGGTCCCGGAGGAGTTGAAATACAGGAACAGAAAGACACAGGAGAAACAAAATAAAGGAGGAATGAAGTGTGGATATCAAAACTACTATCCAGAAGATCTGGCAGAATAACAAGGTTTATATTATCGTGTTTATTGTCGGCTTCTTTATCGGTTCTTCCGGCTTTTGGCTGGGGAAAGGAGCCGCAGACAACGATCTCAGGCGGACAGCTGTCAAACTTGATAACGATCTCCGCGCGGCTCAAGGCCGATCTGCTGACCTCGAAAAGCAACTGTCAATCTCTACAATCCAGCTTGGCGCTTTCAGGGTCTCAATTGCAGCAGACATTCGGGGATCTGACCAACTTACAACAAATATCGATTTGGCAATCGCAGATGTTATCCAACTCGACAGAGTCATTCAATCAATACAAAAAGGAAGCGAATGACCGGATAGGCGCTCTTGAAGGACAAAGGAATTTATGGATCGGGACCGGCATCGGCGGGATAATCCTTGGGGCAGTCATAGCGATATTTGGACATAAATGAGCCGAAAAAATACATCGGTTTTAACAGGAGAAATACATGAGTAAAAAGATAGAGATAATCCGAGGTGGGTCTGACGACCCGATCACCGTATCTGACCTTGACGTTTACGACTCCCTGCTGAAGGTCAGCGATCCCATTCAGGGCCTGATATATGTTTCAAATCACTGGAACACCCTTCCCAGCAGGCAGATATTCGGGAAGGACTATCTTAAAATCGGCGGGATACTCGTGCCCGGGACCTATGGAGCGATATGCCAGACGACGAACGGAGTTCTCAGGAAATGCCTGAAACTCTTTAAAATGGATGACTGGGATAAGGTAAACTTGATGGATGACATCACTGCGGAAATGGCGACATTCATATCTCTTAAGCCGAACGCCAACCATGAGGGGCAGTTGATAGTGTCTGAAGTATGCATTCATGACGGCCTTCTATCGGGATCTGGCAGCGAAGGATGCCAGACCGGATACCCGCCTGATTATCCGGGGTTCATCGGGCTATTTGCCGAAAAAGAAAAAGTTACTGTGGAGTTGACAGTCGCCGACGGGTTTAAATATCCGGCAGAAACGGGGTTATAATCCGATTAAATGGAGTCCGACAGCTTCCCGGCATTGGGTGTTAAAAATCACAGATGTCCTGAACCATAACGACAACACGATCGATCCGGAAAAAGGTGGATGGTCTGACGGATGCCTGACTATCTATCCGGGACCACTGCCGGATCTGAAGCTGATGGTCAAATACTGGGCTTTATTCGGAATGGGTGAGGTGGGAACATTGACGCTGAAACGTCAGCCAGGATGGAAAGCACCGGACTTTTATTAGGGGCATTGATAACTTTTATTAATATATAGTACCCCAGCTTATGAAGCCGGGGTACTATAAGCCTTAAAAAAATAGGGATACAAAAGATTAAATTAAATTTTTAATTTAAAAAATTAACTCTATATCATAATTGTCTTTTGAAGTTTCGGTTATGTTAAATCCATTCTTTTCATAAAAATGCAATAATCTATCATGGTGTTTTACATCTACTTGAGATATCCAACCGATAATTGATGAATATCCATTCTTCAAACATAATTTTTTAATATTATTTATACATATTGTTCCGATACCTTGATTCTTATATAAATCATCTGGGGAATAGATATCTTGAATTTTTAAACTTTTAATAAATTTATCATTAACAAATAGTTTTTCATTGCATAATAAAACCCTGAAGATACTTCGATGGGGATTAAAATAATGATTTGGTTGATTAAACAGATAGACATTCAAATCAAATGATTCTGATTTATAATATGCTGAAAAACAAGAAAAAAGCAATTCATTATTTTTGGCCTTGAAAATACAAAAATCTGACAATTCATTTGATTTTGAAATTACATCAGATATATTAATAATATTATTGAAATTATTCTCAATATCATTGATTTTTTGTTTTTGTATTCCAAAGTCGTTTTCAAGAGAACCGATTTTCTGAAGCAATAATTTTTTTGATAAAAACATGAACAAACCTCTTATTAAGATTGAATAAACTTCTCATTTACCTTTTAAAGAGCTATTATTGAGGTTATTGTTGTTCTGTATTTCTTTCATTACTTCAACAGCAGTATTTATGAACAATAATTTTGCATCACGATATGTATTATATTTCAAATATTCTTTCATAGCAGCACGATAATCATTCTCTAATTTTAATGCTTGCTTGTCATCGGGATGTTTGTAAGTTAAAGATATAAATATTGACATAACCAATTCACCTTCATAAGGGATTATATATTCTTTTTTATAATCCGTTTAATTTATTTCATTAAAACGGTTTTTTAATATTGATCCGGATCAGGCTCAATTGCTCTTGACCAAAACAATCCAATAACTTCTATATTACGATGGTGTTCAATTATAACTTCCTTGCAAGCCTTATAATGAGAACCGGAAGTCAACACATCATCTATAAGGTATAGTTTATTAATACTACTGTTTTGAAAACCATTCCATTTGTAATTTCGTTTTAACAAATTAATGTCTCGAGGACCTCCGGAATGGCTTGCTTGTATACTAATAATGTTTTCTAAAGGCTCTTCAATTTTAATTCTTGGTATCATTGATTTCAATTTACATAAAGTCCTTAAATCTCTATCATCATAGCATTTATCTGATTTACAATTCGAAGAAGGAATATTGGAAATATAAATTTCTTCATCATTATAAGGTTCAAAAAAATCTGATAGTTCTTTAGCATATTGCTCAATCGCACATTTCTTATAGTATTTTAGATGTTCCAAGTTAGAATTATTTTTATGTTTTTCTAAATCTTTCTTATAATTTGATATCAAGTTATTTGTTTCAGAAGCTGAAAAACTAACACCTTTGATATATTCTCTGGCATAATAGCATTCATCTGTATCTTGATTAATAAAAACTGGAAAATGCTCGATAGGTTGTTCAATGCGTCTCCATTCAAAACACACAAATGTAACCTACAAAAGATTTGATAAAACATCATCGACAGTTTTGACCCTAATCGCACCTTTTTCTAAGTAATGTTGTGGCCAAGTGATAGCTTTATTATTAAAGCATGAATCTAATATAAACAATTTTCTTTTTTGATAAAGTGCTGCTCTTGCTTGGGTTAATGCACCACTTGTATTAGAAGCTTCAATTATTATGGTAGCTTTTGAAATGGCTGACATAATAGCGTTTCTCTGCGGAAAATAAATTTTATGGTTATTAAAATTTTCATGGTTATATCTAAAAATAGGAACATGGCTTATTAATAAATGATTTTTTGAAATATAATTTTGAAGAATTTTATTCTCGGGAGGATAATATTCGTTAATTGGAGTACCTATAACACTTATTACGTTTCCATCATTAGATATGGCCGATTTTAATGCCGCAGTATCAATTCCTTTTGCAAGACCAGAAACAATTGTATAACCTTCTTTTACAAGTAACTTAGCCATTTTCTGAGCTCTTGCTTTGCCAATGTCCGAACATTTTCTGGAACCAACTATTGAAATTGATTGAGAAGAAATCAAATCTAAATTCCCTTTATAATAGAACAAGCTAATTGGATACAAGGCGTCATTTAAACCAGAAGGAAACTGATAAGTATTTTTAATGCATATTGAGAAATTTTGTAATTTTGGCCGTATAAACTCAATGACATTATTTTGTAGCTTTAATATAGTATTTTCCAAATTTTTCAAATTGTTTAAAATAACAGATGGTTTATAGCCATATTCATTGGTTAGATTGTTGAAACGTTTTTCGGTCATTCCTTGAATAGCATATATAATTTCGTATGAAATGATTTCATTATAAACAGAAATAGTGTTTTTTAAATAAACAGAATTGTCATTAAACAAATACATTTTATAAGGCGCTATAATTTTACTTTTTGTTGTACTTCGGCAAGTTGGCATTTTGCCTCCTTCTCAGAATTCAACTAAATGCCTTCCTGATTAATTCTTTCCGTTTACCATCATTTCTATTAATATAATGCTTGGCCGTCATCTCGATATCGGCATGCCCGAGCTGACGGCTTACCAGTTCAATGTCGCCGGTCTTGTTCAATAAATCTGTGGCGGCTGTATGCCTGACAGTGTAAAGATTATAATTCCTGTTGAGATTTAAGGCAATTTTCATCTTCTTGAATTTCTTTGAGTAGAACTCCGGCCCCTGTGCCGGGTTTGCCCCGGCAAAAAGATAGTCCTTACCCTCAGCAAATACTTTCAGCCTCATGGCAAAATCCTCCGGAATATAGCTTATCTTGTTGTTCTCGACCTTGTTCTGGTAAATCTTCACAGATCCGCCGGAAAAATCTATGTCAGCTGCTTTAAGATGTATTATTTCGCTCGGTCTTGAGGCTGTAAAATAAAGGGTTTCAAGGTAATATCGGAAGTCGTTATCGCCCTTCTTTTCCAGATGGTCCAGGATAGTCTTAAAGTCTTTTTCCGTTATGACCGTTTCCCTGGCCTTTGTTTTAAAGGTCGGCCAGTTGAGGCGGTTGTATTCCCGGTCGGTGTAGTTTTCCTGCTTTATCGCGTAATGTAAAAAAGCCCTGACTTCGCATATAAACTTTCTTTTCGTATCGTCTGAATATTCCTTAAGGTTTTCAACGAATACGTTGACCATTTTCTGATTGAAATCGGTATAGTACTGAAAACCGCATTCGAGAAGTTTTCGCAATGTCAGATGTTTGGAATTCAGTGTCGGCCCGGACAGCTTTTGAAGGGTACAGGTTTGGATATATTCCTCATAATGTTCTTTGAACGATATGACCTGGGAAGATTCCACAGACCTTGCTTCAGCCAGCACTGGCATCGAGTAAGTGATCAATCCGGACTGCCTGGCCAGCTGTCCGTTCACCTTGTACTGGACCATGGTCTTGAGGAATTCCTGGAAGATCGAGCCTGCCAGTTCCGGATCGCGCGTCCGTGTGGAAAATTTCAACCTGCTGCCGTCGAAATCGGCCTTGATGTAGTAAACGCCGTTATCACGCATATACAACCCCATAATTGCCCTCCGAAGGTCGGGTTCGAGTTACAGGTTCGAATCTCAAATCGTACCCAATTCGTACCCAGTAAGAATCGATCGAGACCTTGCAGGGGTTGATGTGGTTGACTATACAACATTTAGGCGGTAAGTTCGATTCGGAGAGAGGGGGATTCGAACCCCCGGTACATTGCTGTACACGCGCCTTCCAAGCGCGCTCCTTAAACCACTCGGACATCTCTCCAGAAAAGCCAGTTATTATAATGTCTCGCTCCGTTAATTTCAAAAAAAGGCTCCGTCACCTCCAGAGAAGATGGCCGAGAAAATAAACCAGGGACAATGTCCCAAGGTGGATCAGCCAGTAACCCATATTCGGGTAGCGGTAAAACTTTACCTTGTTTTTCGGGCCGTCCAGGTTGTTGGCGTTGGTCATTTCGAGGTCGAATATCTGTTTGCCGATAAGGAAAACAGCCCATAATATAAGAATGTCGGGAAGGGTCGTCTTCATAACGAGATAATTCAAATTAGAGCCCCTCGGAAGGGTCACGAACATGAAATGAAACATCGATATCGTCCCTATAATGGCAAGCATACCGTTTGCAAGGTAAGCGAACCCGATGAGACGTTTGTTTAGAAACATCAGCGGAAGGACAAGTATGCTCGCGATGCCTGCCAGGAAAGGCAGGTAATTTGCATCAAGAGCGGATATCGGATGCCCCCTGGCATGAATGATAAAACCGCCTAACGAGATCAAAAAAAGGCAAATGACAAGGGTTAAACTGAGATATCTTTTCTGCGTCATCACAGGTCCTCCTTGTTACGGATGATTTCTCTTTTCCTTTCTGTTTAAATACATGACCAGCCTGATTCCGACAGTCCCCAGCAGCAGCAATATGGTAAATGCAAGCGATGTGCCCAGCTGGAGCTTTATATTGCCGAATACACTTGTGATAGAATTCCTTTTCATTACATTGAGCAGGGAGAAATCGGCCAGTATCGCATCTTTCCCGTTTTTCAGCTTTTCCATGAATTCATCATCAATATCCATGCCGGCCGGATTATCGATTTTATCATTTATTATCGTAAGAAAATCATCGAGGTCATGCCTGGACTGCAGGTATATTTTCCGCTCTTTTTCTTTAACGAACCTGTACTTTGTGCTTTGAAGCAGATTTGTAATGACGGTAATGTTCGACCTGAGGGTTGCAAGGGTTTCCTCCCTGTTCGCGCCATCCTTGTAGATCAACAGGTCTTTCACACCGCCGTCTATGCGCAGGATCATGGAATTAGCATATAGAATATTGTTTCTTCCGCTGATATCATATTCGAAAATCTGGCTGAATTCGCTTTCAAGGCTATTGATATAATGGATCGAAAATATGCCGCTTATTGCCGATATGCTTATAACAATAATAAAGCCCCAGGTATAGTCGCTGGCAAAACGGGATAGAAACACCCGTATCCGTTTTAATAATCCTTCATTCATACAACCTTATTATAATAAGCAACTGCCTGTATTTCAACATTATATATTTAATTGAAGATTTATTATTGATTTATTATGCTAAATAAAACCTTATTTGCTTTTTCCGGTATTTATTCCTAAAATCATGCAGCATGATATAACAGCGGCTCATTGAAAAACGAGGTTGTCATGGACCTTAACGACAGGGAGATTAAAGCAGTAATTTCGGATTACCGGAACGGGTCCTCCGACCCTAACGACTGTCTCGCCCGGTTTAAAAAATTGACCGAAATTTACATCTATTATTTCCCTATGGCGGCATACAGGAAAGATATAGATACCTGCTCCGAATTTTATATCTATATGCTTGACCGGCTCGAAGGAATTGCCAGGAATTTTCCGTCAGGGGACGATATCCTTTTTAAAACATGGTTTAATTACTGTCTCAAGAACCATTTTTCGCATTTCATAAGATCCGGGAGAAAAACTTCCTGCACTCATTTAAGTATTGAAGATCACGAGGACGCCCTCGCTATGGAAATATTCGATACGGAAGGCCATGATTACTCATTTCTTTACGATTGCCTGTCAAACCTCCGTGAAATGGAAAAGCTTTCACTGAAGCTCTTTTATATGCCTGAGAGCCTGACTTCCGATGAAGTAGTGTCCGCTTCACAGGTATTTGATCTCTCAATTCTGGAAATAATGGAAGTCAGGGGCGATATCATTAAAGCTCATGAAGAAGAAAGGCAGAGGGTAAGAACGATTGCAGGCAAGATCAATCATGCCAATCAGATATTGAGAAGCCTTAAATACAGGCTTTATATGAACAGGAACGGTTGCAAATCAGAAAACGAGGCGGCCTTATCCAGAATTACCCGATACGAGGCCCTCAAAGCCAGATCGATAAGAGAAATGGAATCGCCGGACAGGAAGATTTTCAAGGCATTTGCGCCTCTTTTCGATTCCATTATTAAGGCCAGGAAATCGCTGACAGGCGCCAAGAAAAGACTGAAAATGATAATTCTTTATAAAGCCAATACCCGCAGGAGGATTTATTAATGTTAGGCTGCGGTAAAATAAGGGAAAACGATCTTTTGTCATACATCGACGGCAGATCGGAATGTGCAGACATTATCGAGGCTCACCTATTAAACTGCCGAACCTGTCTTGATGAATTGATGGAACTTAACAGAATAAATTCAAGGACGTCGGCTTTTAAACCCGGAGCCATACCCCGTCATTATTTCATCAATCTCCAGCTGTACGGCGGATCGGTGCTGAGGGCCATTTCGTCAGGCGGCGAAATATCCCTCATCCCTCTTGCCGCTACGCGCGGGGAAAAGCCCGGCTGCCGGAAAGCGGTCTATACCATGGATTCGATACCGGCCGTAATAAGCATACTGCCTGCAGGGAACGGTTCCTGCAGGATAAACCTGTCAAGCCCGCTGCTTCAAAATTCCGCGGTTTTAATCAGGCGGAAGGGAGAAGGTCTTCCTCTCTATTCGAAAAATACGGAGGAAACGGATGTGACATTCAGGGGCATAGGACCGGGCGATTACGAGATATGTTTCGGAAAATACATAATACGGATTGCCGTCAGTAACGGCGTCCCCTTATAATGATCGCTGGAATTTACCGATGAAAATTATCGATTTATTGAAAAAACAGTTTACAGTGTCCTTCGAGTTCTTTCCCCCCAAAACGGAGGAAGGAGAGGAGGCGCTTTTTTCGAACCTTAAAAGGCTGGAAGAACTCGATCCCTCATTTGTTTCAGTTACATACGGAGCTGGAGGATCGAGCCGCGACAGGACCAGGCGTATCGTTACAAGGATCGCAGGGGAAGAAAAATTAAACGTAATGGCGCATCTGACTTCCATCGGACATGCAAAAAAAGAAGTGTCGGATATTTTAGAAGCCTACAAGAGCTCGAAGATCGATAATATCATGGCACTGCGCGGGGATATACCGCCGGGAAGTGAAATCGACCCTGTGAACTGCGAATTGCCTCATGCATCGGACCTGATGGCTTTTATCAGGGATAAATTCAACTCTCAATTTTCGATCGGAGGGGCCGTATATACGCGCAGGCATCCCGAATCAAGGGACTGGAAAGATGAGATGACCAACATTTTAAAAAAACAGGACTCCGGAATGGAATTCGGAATAACCCAGATCTTTTTCGACAACAGGGAATTTTATGATTTCATGGAACTCGGCTTTAAATACGGAATATCGGTACCGGTCATCCCCGGCATTATGCCCGTCACATTGTACAGCCAGATAGAGAATTTCGCTGTCAAATGCAACGCTTCTTTACCCCTGAAAACGATTTCAAAAATGGAAAAGTTCAAGGATAAACCGGAGGATGTTGAAAAAATAGGGATCGATTTTGCAATAGAACAATGCAGCGATCTATTGGCCAACAATATCAGGGGACTTCATTTTTACACTCTGAACAGGTCGCAGGCGACATTGAAAATTTACAGGTCCCTTTTGAATTTACATTGAGGAGGTTTTTATGAGTAAATTCCCTTACCAGATCTGGAACCCGGAAATGGAAACAATGGATATAGACACGAGAAAATCGCTTCAGCTTTACCGCCTTAAAGAACTTGTTTCGTATGTATATGAAAATGTGCCTTTCTATGCCAAAAAATTCGATGAAATGAAGATCAAACCGACTGATATCCGGAAGATAGAAGACATCGAAAATCTTCCTTTCACAGCAAAGGCGGATCTAAGGGACAACTATCCCTACGGGCTTTTCAGCGTTTCCCTGGAAAAGATCGTCAGGATTCATGCTTCAAGCGGAACTACAGGGAAACCTACTGTCGTAGGATATACAAGGGAGGACATCGATATCTGGTCCGAGGTAATGGCGCGTTCCCTGACTGCATCGGGCGTGACCAGTCATTCAATTGTCCAGAATGCCTACGGATACGGCTTGTTTACCGGCGGGCTCGGCATTCATTACGGTGTGGAAAAAATCGGCGCTAGTGTAATCCCAATCTCGGGAGGGAATACTGCAAGGCAGGTTCTCCTGCTTGAAGATTTCGGCTCTGACGTTTTAACATGCACTCCTTCATATTCGCTTTTCCTCGCCGAGGAAATTGAAAAAAAGGGAGTCGATAAGAAAAAACTAAAACTCAGGTACGGCGTGTTCGGGGCGGAACCCTGGTCGGAGGCTATGCGCCGGGAAATCGAAAAGA
This sequence comes from uncultured Spirochaetota bacterium, assembly GCA_963796325.1. Lineage (GTDB taxonomy): Bacteria > Spirochaetota > Brevinematia > Brevinematales > JAOACQ01 > CAVYGN01. Next base: position 93,218 of record CAWCLF010000003.1, on the reverse strand, counting down.
GCCTGCCGATCAAGGCCCTCAATATTTACGGCCTTTCAGAGATAATAGGCCCGGGCGTAGCCAATGAATGCCTTGAGCAGAACGGGCTGCACATTTTCGACGACCATTTTTATCCTGAGATTGTAAATCCCGACACCGGCAAGACATGTAAAACCGGTGAAAAGGGCGAGCTGGTGATAACCACATTGACAAAAAAAGGAATGCCTCTCATAAGGTACAGGACCAGAGACCTCACGAGCATCCTTCCCGGCATCTGCAAATGCGGCAGAACTCATCCCAGGATCGACAGGATCATGGGAAGATCTGACGATATGCTTATAATAAGGGGCGTAAACGTATTCCCTTCACAGATCGAGGAAGTGCTTGTAAAGATAGAGGAAGTTTCACCGCATTACCAGCTCATCGTTGAACGCGAGCATAATCTCGATATATTGACCGTTATGGTTGAAGTCAACCAGAAGGTGTTTTCAGACGAAATAAAAGGTCTTGAGGGTAGCGAAAGAAAAATACAGATGGAAATCGAAAATGTGCTCGGCATATCGGTCAAGGTGAAATTAGTAGAACCCCGCACTGTTCAAAGAAGCGAAGGAAAGGCCCAGAGAATTATCGATAAAAGGCAGATATAATACCGGCCAGTCGAAAACAGAGTAAATAAAAGGAGGGCAATATGGTTAAACAGGTTTCTATTTTTCTTGAAAACAGGACCGGCAGGCTTTACGAAGTAACACGTCTACTGGCAAAAAATAAACTTAATATCAGGGCGCTATCCATTGCCGACACTTCGGATTTCGGCATTTTGAGGATCATTATCGACGATCCGGACAGGGCTATCGAAGCGCTAAAAAAGGATAATTACACTGTTTCCGCAACGGACGTTCTCGCAGTGCAGGTCGACGATCACCCGGGGGGGCTTGCCAAGATACTGGGAATATTCGATGAAAACAAGATAAATATCGAATATATGTATGCATTCCTTGGAAAGCTGCCCGATAAAGCCATTATGATTTTCAGGTTCGATGACAATAAACTGGTTACTGAAAAGCTTAAAAACAAGGATATTCAATTCGTTGCGGCAAAAGAATTATACAACCTGTAGACGGTTTTGAAGGTTTTAATTAAAAGAAAGGTTCTTCCGATATATCAAGAGAATAAAAAAGGAAGGGCCGCCCATGAAAATTTTCATACTGGCTGCGTCGATCTTGTTTTTTTCAGGTTTGATTTACCCTGAAGGTACGAACGACGCACAGGCATATATTGTTTACAAGCAGGCCTGCGATCAATACAAGTTCAAAAAATATGACGAAGCAAGGAATTATTATCTGGAGCTCATCAACGAGTTCCCGGATTCAAAATTCGTCCCCTACTCTATTTATGTCCTTTCCTTCATTGAAACCGATTATGTAAAAATAATCGACTATCTCTCAATAATAAGGGATAAATACCCCGAATTCCAGTACTGGACAAACTCTGTGGAAAAGCTTGCAGACATTTTTTATGTCATGGATAACCAGAACGCCGCTATCGATGAATACAAAAGGATATCGACAGACAGGTCGATTTACATGCTTGCCCTTATCTATTCTTCAAACGGTTTAATAGACCAGGCGGAGGAAGAGTCCTTTCTGCTGCTGAAAACCACAAAGGATAATGCGCTTGCCTACAGGTGTTTTTTAATTTTGATAAAATGCAAGCTCGACAGGAACAACTACGCAGACGCCATGGGTTTGATTCAGCAGGCTCTTAAACTGAGGAAATGGGCTTTCGATAACGGCTCCAGGTCTCTTTATTATGCAGGCAAGACTTATTTTTATAAAAAGGACATATTAAATCATTATGAAAAGTCGCTGTACATCTTTTCCCTGCTAAAAACGACATTCCCATTGTCGCCCGAAGCTTCAATGACAGAGACTTACCTTGATTACCTTAAGAAAAACAACATAGAAAAAACCGATGAAGTCAGATGGATCGCCGACTCTTTTACTGTTCCCGTCGATGTGCCTTACCAGAACCAGACTCTTACCGTACTTGACAACCTTGAAAATAAAGCTGAAGAAATTTCAAGCGAGTCGGAAAACATAAACGGCAGAGTTATCAAATCCGATTTTATCGAATATGTAGTCCGAATCGGCGAATTTAAAGACCTCAGTGTGGCGAGCCTGGCGGCGGCGGATATAGCCGGAAGCGGCCAGAATATCCCTCTCGGGGTTTATTACAGGAATGATCAGTATATAGCCGAAGTAAGGGGCATCAAGAATATCAACCAGGCAAAAGATCTTGCAAAAAGAATGATAAATCTGGGATACAAAGACACAAAAGTCCTGGAAGTCGTCAAAGTCATAGAATATTCAAAATAAGCGAGCCCGGAATTACCCGCTCTCTGCACCGGCGTCCGTTATATAGGAGCACGGATTGCCGGATGGGGGTTTGGGGATAATGGGGGCTAACGGCAATCCATGCATTTGAATGGTCAAAAAGAAACTTTATAATCACACGAATTCTTTTAATTTATGCCGGCTGCCTATCAGGAACTGACCGTCGGACAGCAGGATCAGGCATTTTTCCTTCAAAGGGAGTATATCCACTATGGACTTATCAATTTCATTATCCATCGGGTAGAGATTTTTCCACATCGATGGAAAATTAAACGGAAGATACAGATCCGGCCTTACATAGGAAAGCCTTTCACAGCTTTTCACAATAATCTGCAAAAGAGCTTCCTTATCGAAATTTCCTGAATATTCTTTTATTATCAATTCGGGCAACATCGGATTCAGGGATGCATCGGGCAGCACAGATACAACCGATGAAGCTTTTTTAAGAAGGATCCCTATCCCTCCGGGCAGCATAAGTTCACGGCCAAGCATTTCGACAGTTATCTTTCTCTTCGTTTCGGCAGCCGTCTCAGGGATCATAACCAGGCAGTACAAACCGCTTTTAAAATAATGGAGAGCCCTGTACAGATTTTCCTTTTTCCTGCTGTTCAGAAAGACAATTTCACTGTTTCTTCCGCTTTCGCCGAAATATTTTATAAAATGCGAACCGTTCAAAATGAACCTGTCGGGACCTGTAATAAAAGGAGTTTCTACCCCTCCGATGCTTTCCAGAATGACTCTGAACATTCTTTTAAGGACATTGAAAACGCCTTCATCGACAAAAACCAGGGATTTCCCCCCATTTTTCATGAAATCGGCGATTAGAAATAATATCGCCGTCTTTCCTCCGATAAAATTATTTACAAAATAGATCCTGGCTCCCTCATCCTTATGCCGGCCGAACCTTCCCTTGTAAACAGGATACAAACATTCAATTACATACTTAATGAATAGATGCGGATGCCTTAGAGCAAAAAAATAAATTGAGAATTCGAGTGTGGATAGATACAATTGCTTTTGCGCCATTTTTTTTAACTCTTCAAGGTTTTCATCGCCGCCTGCCATAGTTCCTTTCATGACCCTGATCGTCCTTAGCAAATCCCTTAATCCCGGAATTTCTCCGTCGCACACGGAATTAGACTTTTTAAATAAATTGTTCTTGAACTTTGCCTTTAAATAACAAGAAACACCGAAGATTTCAATAAAACGGCTTAAAAATCCAGAGGATAATTTCATCCCCCCTCTCCTTCTCTTCTGTCAACACTTATTATTTATAACGGGTAAAAAACGCCATATCCATATTACCGGTTATAACGTTTTTACCCGATTTTTTAAATGAAGCTCGTCATGTTTCAATCGGCTTCTGCAAAGCGGGGGTCAAAAACGGCAGCATTGTAGCAAATGAACATCGGTCCTTTCAACAGGTCAAGATCGATCGGCTTGAAGTTTTCAACGAGATCCTGTACCGGGATGTTCAAGAGTCTTTCAGTGTTTTTCTGTTTCTCCATGATTTTCCTCCTTAATCTATGTAAAAGCATATTTACATGAGAAAAGAGCGCCGGATAAAACCGGAATTTCAAATCCCCGGCAATCATTTGCCGACTTCAATATTATTATTATTTATCAATGGAGGGTCAATGGTACTTCCGGTAACTATTCGATAGTACTAAAGTACTTTTAATCAGTCGACGATCGACAGTCGGCAGTCGGCAGCTTTAATCAGTTTAGAAACATGATTTTTAAATGGGAAGTCATGAGTTTTGTCTTTTGATGACGGCACCGAATTTATCTGACTGATGACTGATGACTCTCGACTTCGTTACAGGTACCGATTGATATGGTATATCAATTCCGTGCGGCTTTTAACGGAAACTTTCTGGAAAATATTATAGATATGATTTTTAACTGTCTGCGAACTGATGAAAAGTTTATCGGCTATCTCCTTATTTGTATAGCCTTTGATTATAAGAGAAACGATCTCTTTTTCCTTGATTGAAATGCTGTATTTATTAATGAAATGGTCGGAAATCCTCAAGTCGGGAACAATTGTTATCCTCGTGATAAAATACTGGATAATATAAACAATGCTGATCACATTCCACACAAGGTAAAAAATAAGGTCGAAATCGATTCCAAGCGGAATAATCTGCCTTTTTTTCCAGTATTTTGCCAGGAAAATATCATAAATAAAGCCGGGCAGAAAAATTATACAAAGAAGAAGGATGGTTTTTATTATCTTCCTGTTGATCTCATTTTCAATTTTTCCCCTGTAAACCCACAGGTGATAAATCGTATTGGCAAGAGCAATAAGAAAAAAAGAATAGCAGATCGACATTAACTCAAGTCTCATCATATCAAGTATTTCCCGGCCGGTGTTTTTTAAGGCGAACGGAAGGACAAGTAAACAGATCGTCAAAACAGACATGGAGAGGAAGACCGCTATCTCGGATCTTTTCATTTTTACACCCGTCAGTCCATGGATGAAAAGGGGTATCTGATAAATAAAAAGAGCAAACCAGATAAAATAAAAAACATTTGATATGATATAGACGGAAATTCCCCTGTTTTCAATAACGGTTAAATTGTAAACATTGAACAGATTTATTATAAGATATGCCGAATACAGGAATAAAAAGACTATATATCTTTTTATGAGTTCAGTCCTATTTTTGAGATAGATCAGAAAAAACAAAAGCATCCCGCCGAAGCCGACGGTTAATGTAATAAAATATACAAGGATTACAAAATGTTTCATACATTTACCTGAAAGGTGAACGTAGGTCCTTATTTTATATCAGGAAAGATTGAACTGTCAATTTTAACAGCTCTATTTTAAGAGGCCCTGCATTTTTCCCTGTTTTTTCATTTTGCGAAGGTCTTCGGCCGATATTTCTAACACCCAGGACCCCAGGAATGTACTTATAGGAGGAGATATGAGAATATCCATGAGTTTGATGAAGTTCATAGCCTTTTTAGAGGTATGTTTATTTGTACTTTTTTTATCAGGGTTTTCCCAGGAAGCGGCCGTAAGCGGCTGGTATGTCGAACAATCACTTGCAGGGGAATACAAACCTCTTGGACTTTTGCTCGATACAAAAATGTATTACGAATTTCCCCTTATTAACAGCGAAGACATGCTTTTTAAATCGTCGAAAGTCGATGCCGGCGTTATTAACCGCCTGTCCCCCGCTTTCGAAGCGGCAGGACTTACGGGTTTCATCGAACCTATAGCGTTCTTCGATTTTACCCTGACTGCAACCTATCAATACTGCTTCAATGGCCTGGGTTACGGTTTCCTGCCTGAAGATAACCCCGATGCCGATTACAGCCCCGCAGCGCAGGCGAACGTTCCTACGCAGAACCAGGCAGGATGGTGGGTAGTCGCGGCGCCGAGGCTTAAAATGCAGATCGGGAATTTTATCGCCGCTGATACTTACAGTTATAATTATATGAATAAATTCAATTTTTCAGGCTATTATTATGAAACGTATGCCGATATTATAATCAAAGGCAACGATTATTACTGGATGAACGACGGTTACTTTTTTTATCAATTCAGCAAACCTTTCCTTCTGGGAATAAATTATTATAACGTCAACGTGCCGGGCACCGGGTATGTCTCGCAGCGGCTTTCAGCTGTGGCGGTTTTCGAACCCGACATGAAACCCTTCAGCGATCTTTATGCGATACTCTTCGTCGGTACTTATCTCGAGGACCATTATTACACCGGAAGACTGTTCATAATCCTGGACATAGGTTACAAATTGCGCGTTTTCTGACAGCAGCGGGCCATGTTTTTTACAATACAAGGAAAATAAATCTTTCTTTAACGCACTTCCGATGTTATAATATTGCTTGCCATCAAGTAAGGAGAAAATCCGGGGGTAAAAGATATGGATAAAAAGAAGTTCGCAATCCGATTTTTTTCTTCTGAAATTACCGGCCTGGGAATAGGCCTTCCCGTTGCAACAGCTTATGCAATACTTCTGGCTTCCATACCCCAGGACAAGCTCCCCGCAGTTCTCCAGTTTATAATAATACTCGGAATTATCGTCGTCGTATTCACGGCAATGCCGACGAATTATTTCCTGATAAGAAAAATCCTGTCCCGGATGAGCAGGAAAGACCTGACCAAAAATGAAAACGCCGATTTCTTTTTAAGCCTCGCCAGGCTTCCAGCCAGGCATGGAATTCTTATTTTCTCAAGGACAGCCGCCGGAGCGGTGATCGTGGCCCTGTATCTGATATTCTGGCTTAACATAGCATCGACCCAGATTATTATATGCCTCCTTCTTTCCTTTTACGGCGCTTATATCGCCGGGATCATCGCATATATTATCATCGGGAACCTTATCAGGCCCCTGGCGCAAAGTATTGTAGGTTCAGGGAATATCGAAGACAATGTCATCAACGAAAAAAAATATTTCGGGATGGGTTATTCCAGGAAAGTGCTTTTTTTTATCATCCTCCCTGTCATTTTTACCAGCCTTTCATTACTGTTCACCCTCATCGACGCTTCGATCAACAGAACCAGTTATAATGATTTGCTTCCCAGGTTCGTAGGGGCCGTGATAGTCAATACCCTGACCCTCTTCGCAGGAATATACCTGATTCATTATTCGACAAAAAAACCGATCAGGGATCTCGAATCATCCCTTATCTCCCTGTCTTCAAGATCGGGAGACCTTACGCAGATTATACCGACGGACCTTTCAGACGACTTCGCTTATCTTTCCCACCTGATTAACGGGTCGAACAAAAATATCAGGCGGATAGTCGCGAGGGTGAAGGATAACGCCTTTGTTACAATCAAGAGCATGAACGAAGTAAGAAACCTAATTACAAACACGCAGACAGGCATACTGGAAAGAAGCAAAGCATCTCTTGACGTTAAAAATAAAAGCGATGCCCAGAGCAATTTTGCAAAGAAAGCCGTAGCGACAATGACAAGCGTATCCGAAGAAATAAAAAAGGTTTCGGACAAATCTAAAATCTTCAGGAACAATATCAACGACCTTTTGAAGCAGATCGACATTTCCAATGTCAATATCAAGGAGCTCAATAAAAGGTCCTCCGATTTTCTCGATTTTATCACAGGACTTGAGAAATCGATCGGGGAATCCAAGGAAAAGGCCAACTCGATAATGGAGGAAATCGACAGAATTCTCGAAGGTTCTAACCAGATTTATAATTTATCTTTCCTGATCGAAGGAATTGCAAACCAGATAAACATCCTGGCCATGAACGCTTCGATCGAGGCAAGCCATGCAGGACAGTACGGCAAGGGATTTGCCGTCGTCGCAAGGGAAATCAAAAAACTCTCGGAAGCGACAAAAGAAAACGTGAAAAACACAAACGATCTCCTGAGAAACATGAAATCCACGTCCGAAAAAAGCAACGAAAACTCTCTTAACGCTATTAAGGACCTTGAAGCCGTACTTAAAAATTTTGCGGGAATAAGGGATTTTTATGAGAGGATCGACGATACGCTGAAAAAAGAAAGCTCCGCAAACAATGAAATAAGGTCCAGAGCTCTTGAGAATGAAACCGGCATAGCAAGTCTCAACGAAGAAATACAAAGGGAATCTGTAAATGCGCTCGAATCCAGCAAATTTATCAAAGACCTGGGCGATATTTCAATCGATATCAATGTATGCATGCAGGATGAAATAGATAATGTAAATTCATTTGTGACATCCATTCAAAGCATATCGCAGCATCTGGACGACACGATCGAAAAGGCCAACGATCTTATTTCGATCGTAAACAGTTTTACGATTTAACCCTGCCGGACAATTTATCCGTCGTATTGCTTTCTATTGCTTTTTTTTTATTTTTAATTAAAATTTAACTGCAGCTGTTTATTTACCGCTGTGAGTTCACGGTAATTTTTTATTGTGTATAGGGGTGCTTTGTGAAAAGAGCTTCTTCTCCGCCGGTTAAAAAAAACGCTCCATCCGCCGGCGGAAGGATTACTGCCGGTTTCTTTGTAGACTGGCTGGACGATTCATACCAGCAGAGCATAGTCAACGGTATGACAGCCAAGGCTCTCGAACTTGATATCAACCTCCTGATATACGACGGAGGGGCCATTCGTTCGCCAAGGAAATTCGAATCCAACCGGAATATTATTTATGAATTCGCAAAACAAAATCTCGACGGCCTTATCATCCTTTCGGGAGCCGTCGGCCATTTCGTCGATCATAGTATCACCGAGGATTTCTGCAGAAAATATATGCCATTGCCGGTCTTAAGCATATCTTATGAAATTAAAAAAATACCTTCATTATTCACAGATAACCGCCATGGCATCAGGGAAATAGTGCTGCATTTCGTGAAAGAGCATAAAGCGGAAAAAATAGCTTTCATCGCGGGGCCCGAATCAAGCCTCGATTCGGAGGAAAGGCTTGCGGCATATCTCGAAACATTAAAAGAATGCGGCATCTATTCCGATCCTTCCCTGATCGTCCATGGAGAATTCACATATTCCTCGGGCGTAAAAGCTGCAGCGACTCTTCTTGATGAAAGGAATGCCGAATTCAGCGCTATTATCGCCGCAAACGACGACATGGCCCTGGGCGCAATGGAGGCTTTAAAAGACAGGGGTTTTAAAATCCCCGACGATATAGCCGTAGGCGGATTCGATAATAATGCACTCAGCAAGCAGTCATTCCCGCCTCTCACAACAGTCGATCAGTCTTTTTCAGATCTCGGATCGAAATCAGTAGAATTGATAGCTCTAATGATCAGGGGAAAGAAACTGCCGCCGAGAACCAATATCCCTGCCAGACTTATTATCAGGGAATCATGCGGCTGCTTCTCAAGAGAAGTTACGGGTGTCGAACTCAAGACCGGCACCGGAAAAAAAACTCCCGGGGGTATTTTAAGCGATACAGGAATGGTCCTCTCATTAAATATTCATAATAAGGAAGGCATCCCAATAAGCGCGCGACATTCCCTTGAAAAGGGAAGCTCCCTGTTAAAAGGAATTCATGATTACCTGGACGGAAAAATATCAAGCAAAAAACTGCTTCTGCTCTGGAACGAAATGAACAAGGGGGAATCTCTCCCGGAAAATTATTTTACCATTGCAAATATGATCCTGAACGAAATAAGACGTTCGGTTTATCCATATACTTCAAATTCTTCCGAATTGCAGAAAAAAGCGGAGAATTTCTTTCACCAGCTGAGGATCATCATAGGTGAAAGGTCGAATGCCGAGGAAAAGAAAAAGATCAGGAACATAGTTCAGGAATTCTGGACCCTTCATGATCTTAACGAAGAAATGCTCGATATATTCGATATACCGAAGATGACCCAGGTCCTTGCCAAAATATTGCCCCAGCTAGGCATTCCTTCAAGCTTTATCACGAGGTTCGAAGACAACCTCAAGAAGTCGAGGATCGTTTTCGGCTATAACAATGAAAACATCATTACAACTTCCGGCCGCAGGGAAATATTCTCCTCCGAAAACCTGCTGCCCGAAGGACTTTTCCCGGCCGACAGGCGATATACTTACGTAATAGAGGACCTGTGCCATCATGATCAGCTGGGAGTGGCTTTTTTCGAAATGGGCCCGCAAAACGGAAGGATTTACGGGGAATTGAGAAGAGTTATATCAACAAGGCTTCATGGGGCCATATTGTCGGGCCAGCTCCAGGCACAGGAAGTTTACCTCAAGGCGCAGACCCATCAGCTCGAAGAACTTCGCAAGGTAATGGGCGGCGTAATTCAGACCCTTTCAATAACGGTCGAAGCCAGGGACCCATATACTGCCGGGCATCAGAGAAGGGTCGCGGATCTGGCGCGTTCCATCGCGTCCGAAATGCACCTGCCCAAGGATACAATTGAAGGGATCAGGCTGTCTTCAATAGTTCATGACCTGGGCAAGATATATGTGCCCGCGGAAATACTCACCAAGCCGGGCAAACTGCTTCCGGAGGAGTTCAATCTCATTAAAGTTCATCCCCAGGTCGCTTACGATATATTGAAGACGATCGACTTTCCATGGCCGATTGCAGAAATAGTTTACCAGCACCATGAAAGGATCAACGGCAGCGGTTATCCGCAGGGGCTCACAGGGGACAAGATTAAACTGGAAGCCAGGATCATCGCCGTAGCCGACGTTGTCGAAGCAATGGCCAGCCACCGTCCTTACAGGCCCGCGATCGGCATCTCGGAAGCATTGAACGAAATAAGAAAAAATAAAGGGATACTATATGATGCCGATGCCGCCGATGCCTGCATAAACGTTTTCGAAAATAAGGGGTTCAAGTTCAAGTACTGAGAAAAACATTCTGTTTAGAAATGTCCTTGACAAAATAATAATCCCCATATATCCTATTATAGAAATTTTCAGGAGGAATCATGAGTCGCCCGGCTTTTATAATTAATCTTCTTCTTACCGTCGTCGTAGTATCGCAGAAATTTGTCGATAGGCTTAAACCGCAGGCATAGAATTATTATATAAATACAAGCCCCTGCCGGAAGCCGGCAGGGGCTTTTTTTTGTGTTTTTTATACAAAAGGAGCGGATATGAAATTAAAAGGCGCCGAAATCATTATCAGGGTTCTTGAAAAAATGGGGATCGGGATAATAGCAGGGATACCGGGAGGTTCCAACCTGCCTATTTATGACGCTCTCTACAGCAGCAGGATCAGGCATATACTCGTCCGGCATGAACAGGCGGCAGGATTCGTTGCCGAAGGCATAGCGCGTTCGACCGGAAAGCCGGCAGTTTGTTTTGCGACTTCAGGCCCCGGAGTTACGAATCTCCTGACTGCTCTTGCAGACGCCAAGCTTGACTCGATCCCGGTTATAGCGGTTACAGGCCAGGTGGCGATCCCGCATCTGGGAACGGACGCTTTCCAGGAAGTGGATGCTTACGGGCTCTCTATCCCGATAACGAAGCATAATTTTCAGGTCAGGTCTGTAAACGACATTGCGGAGATCATGTTCGAAGCCTTCAGAATAGCCGGAACAGGGAGGCCGGGGCCTGTTCTCGTCGATGTCCCGAGGGACATTCAGATAGAGGAGACGGAATGGGATGAGGCTAAGCATCCGGATGTCAAAATAAATAAACCGGTAATCGATGAATCAAAAATAGACATGGCGGCCCGGATGATAAAAGAATCGAAAAAACCCCTGATTTATGCAGGAGGAGGTGCGGCACATGCAGGCGGCGCAAATAAGCTAAAGGCGTTCGCCCGGAAAAATTCGCTGCCTGTTGCGGCAACGCTGATGGGGCTGGGGACATTCCCATGCAGCGATCCCCTTTACACCGGCATGCCCGGAATGCATGGCCATCCGTATGCCAATCATGCCATGGAAAGAGCGGACCTCGTTCTGGCATGCGGTGTGCGTTTTGACGGAAGGGCTACCGGAAAAATTTCCGGCTTCTGCAGAAATGCGAAAGTAATACATATCGATATAGACGATTCCGAGATCGATAAAATCAAAAAGTCGGATCTCGACATCTGCGGAGATATAGGCGAAATATTATCAAGACTATCTCCCCTCGTTCCTGTTTTTGAAAGACCGGAATGGCTGCAGGAAATCTCCCTCTTAAAAAAGGATCATCCCATGCCGCAGCCCGACAGGAAAGATCTGCTGCACCCGGTGAATTTAATTTTAAAAACAGGATCGATCGCCCCCGTTAATACAATAATAACGACCGACGTCGGTCAGCACCAGATGTGGGTTGCCGGATCTTATCCATTCAATGAGCCGGGGACTTTCCTTACTTCAGGAGGACTCGGGACCATGGGTTTCGGACTTCCGGCGGCCATTGGAGCCTGCCTTGCGAATCCGGGAAGAAAAGTAATCTGCTTTACCGGCGACGGTTCACTGCTGATGAACGTTCAGGAACTTTCCACTCTTTCCGAATCGGGACTGAACGTGACGGTCATAGTTATGAATAACGGCCGCCTTGGTCTTGTACGCCAGCAGCAGGATCTTTTTTTCCAGAAGAGGTTTATCGCTTCGGAATTTAAAGAACGCCATGATTTCAAAGCGATCGGCGAGGCTTTTGGAATAAAAAGCTTCAGCCTGGAAAACAGTAATGACCCTTACGGCATTCTCAGGGAAGCCATCGATCTTCCTCATCCGGCTCTCATCGATGTTCCCGTCTCCCCTGATATTTATGCGCTTCCCATGGTAAGGCCAGGCTCGGCCAATCTTGACATGATAGGAGGTTGACAGATGAAAGAAAAATAAAGCATATTGATCGAACTGGTCGTCCGGAATCACCCGAGTGTAATTTCACAGATTACAGGACTTTTCAGCCGGAGGTTCTTTAACCTTGAAGGGATACTCTGCAACCCGCTCGGAAACGGCAGCGTAAGCAGGGTCCTGCTTTTAACAGGCGGCAAAGACCGTATCCGGCAGACAATAAAACAGCTTGAAAAGCTTTACGATGTGCTGTCTGTAAAAATTTCGAACGATCATGAAGAAAAGCTGATAAGCGCCCTCAAGGATTTTTCTCTACACTGCCGTTATAAAGCATGAAAATAGAATTTTCCAGTTCGCTTATCACCCGATGCCTCTCCAGTCTGACAGGATTTTCCGGATTATAAACAACAGGCTTGCCTATCGAAATAATATTGTCTTCCTGATTAAGAGCTACAGGTATAAAACTCAGGCGTAGCCCGGAATTTTTGTACAGCGAAGGGCCGAGGTGGAAAAAACCGGTATCGAAGCCGTTAAATATGCCGTTGCAGGGCAATTCCTTATTTTCAGGGAAAATGAGAAGGTCCCTCCCTTTCATCAGGTATTGAATGCTTTTTTTAATAGTAAAGGAACTTTTTTTTGCCCTTTTGAAGACCGGAATGGCCCCAAGATAATTCATGAGAACTACGCAGATCATTGCAATCGGAAAGGCAGCCAGCAGGCTGAACGGGCGGGATAATCCGAGCTCTTTTATAACAAAATCATTCTCGATATATGATGGACAGCGCCTGAAGCTCATTATTTCGTTTATAACCCATGGATAAGTCCGCTTCCGGAAAAATACCGAAATGCAGATCGGACCGTACGAATCGGAATGATTTGCTACGATAATACTGGGACCGCCCGACAGGAGATTATCATAGCCTTTAATTTCCGGCTTTTTCAGGAATAACCTGATCAATGCCCGTAAAAAGATGTAAAACATCCCTTAACCTCATGATAATAATGATCTCCCGTATGCATTATTGTAGACCCGCATAAACCGAATTGCAAAATTCAGTGTGATTTTATTCCTTGCGATATATAGAGTTAAATAAACGTTTATTAAAGTGCATGCCTCCTCAAAGCCTGTCCATGTTCAATCCTTAATTGATAAAATTAATTTTTCCAGTTATTATATTAGTTATGGGCACTTCTAATAACCTGCCTTCGTCCTGAGCCTTTGGCTCAGGATTTGGCTCGGATAGGATGTGCACCTGTCCTGGGCCGGACAGGCACAGGGCCCATAGGGCGGAATCATTAGCTTTGTTGCATATATAACCATATAAAATGCTAGTTTTTGGAACCGCCCTTATGAAATATCCCTGAAATGCTGGGGCCGGGATCCATTTAATATATTTTCAAAAGGGTGTCTGTTATGAAATCGATCATTATGGCCGGGGGATCAGGAACAAGATTATGGCCGCTTTCCAGAAAAAATTACCCGAAACAGTTCTTGTCCCTGTTCCATAGCGACAGCTTTCTTCAATCGACGGCAAAACGCCTTCTGCTTCTTGGAGGTCCCGGAGATATTTATGCTGTCGCCGGCGAGGAATACAAGTTGACCATAAAAGGTCATTTATCCCAGGTTATTAATTCCGAATTCAACAATCTGATCATCGAGCCGGTCGGAAAAAATACAGCTCCGGCTATAGCTCTGAGCGTCAAGTACCTGATTGAAAAGGAGGGATGCCCTGAGGATGAGATCCTCTTTTTTTCACCTTCCGATCATATCATAAAACCCGAAAAGGACTTTGCAGATACTGTAAAGGCTTCCCTCTTTCTCGCCGGGAGCAATATAGTCACTTTCGGAATTAACCCTTCAAAGCCCGAATGCGGATACGGCTACATTGAACTCGGCCCTTCCGGCGAAGGAGGATCGAACCTCGTAAGCCGTTTTGTCGAAAAACCCGATAAAAAAAGAGCTCGGGAATATGTCGCATCGGGGAAGTACCTGTGGAATTCCGGCATGTTCATGTTTTCAATCAAAGTCATAATGGATTCTTTTAAAGCGCATGCCCCCTCATTGTACCGCATGATTACCGAAGATACCCTGAGCGGCATGATTGAACGCTACTCCGATATTGATCCGATATCCATCGATTATGCGGTAATGGAAAAAGTGAAGGACATTCTCTGCGTAAGGCTGCCTGTGGAATGGAACGATATAGGATCCTGGGATTCAGTTTATGAGGTCCTCCCCAAGGATGGGAACAACAACGCCGTTGAAGGCGACGTCGAACTCATCAATGTGAAAAACAGCCTCGTTTTGAGCGATAAAAAACTCACAGCCTTGATAGGCGTATCGAACCTCGCTGTTATCGAGACTGCCGATGCAATACTTGTAAGCGACAGGAACAGCACCCAGCTTGTAAAGGACATGGTAGGCCGCCTGAAGGATGAAGGCCGCAAAGAGGCCAGCGATCATACCACGATATACCGCCCCTGGGGATTTTACACGATACTCGAGGAATCGGACAGATACAAAATTAAAAAGATATCCGTTGCACCCGGGGCCAGCCTTTCACTGCAGCGCCATGCCTATAGGAGCGAGCACTGGGTCGTTGTCAGGGGCACTGCAAAAATAAAAGTCGGCGAATCGGAATATGTAATTCATGAAAATGAAAGCGCTTTCGTTCCTAAATACGCCCTGCACAGGCTCTCAAATCCCGGAAAGATCGAACTTGAAATTATTGAAGTTCAAAACGGAGAATATGTAGGCGAAGACGACATCGAAAGGGTTGAAGACGCATACGGCAGGGCATAGTCGAAAGCCGGGAGCCGGGAGTCATGTTATATGCATCACTTTCGACTGACGACTATCGACTGTTGACTGTTGACTGTTGACTGTTGACTGTTGACTGTTGACTGAAGTGACTGTTGACTGAAGTTGATATTATTATTTAAATGCCTTAAAATATCAGGTTAATTTCTAACAAATAAAGGAGGAGAGAATGGGTATTAAAGTTGGTATTAACGGGTTCGGACGGATTGGAAGGCTGGTTTTCAACGCTCTTGTCGAACAGAAATTACTCGGCTCAAAATTCGATGTCGTTGCCGTAGTCGATATAACAACCGATGCTGAGTATTTTGCATACCAGTTGAAATACGATTCTGTTCATGGACAGTTCAACGGAAGTCTGGCTACCGAAAAGAGCGGAGCGGGGGTGGAAAAGGACGATATTCTCATCGTCAACGGAAACAAGATCAAATGTATAATGGCTACAAAAAACCCCGGAGAACTCCCCTGGAAATCCCTCGGCGTCGAATATGTAATCGAGTCGACAGGGCTTTTCACTGATTCTGAAAAGGCCAAAGGACATCTTGACGCAGGGGCTAAAAAGGTCATAATTACTGCTCCCGGGAAGGGCGAGGTCAAGACCCTCGTTATGGGTGTAAATGAAACAGAATACGATCCTTCAAAACATAACATCGTCTCCAACGCTTCCTGCACGACGAACTGTCTTGCGCCATTAGTTCATGTACTGTTAAAAGAAGGCATAGGCATAGAGACCGGCCTTATGACTACGATACATGCCTATACGGCGACGCAAAAGACGGTTGACGGCCCCTCGAAAAAGGACTGGAGGGGAGGAAGGGCCGCAGCGATAAACGTTATACCCTCGACAACCGGTGCGGCAAAAGCTGTCGGTGAAGTTTTACCCGCCACAAAAGGCAAACTCACCGGAATGTCGTTCCGTATCCCGGTTTCAGACGTCTCGGTTGTGGATTTGACTTTCAGATCCGTCAAAGATACCTCGATAGATGAAATCGACAAACTGATGAAAAAGGCATCCGAAACTTATTTGAAGGGATACCTTGGATACTGCGGCGAGGAAGTGGTATCGACCGATTTTATCCATGACTCAAGGTCTTCTATTTATGATTCGCTTGCCACAATGCAGAATAATTTAAAGGGTGAAAAACGCTTCTTTAAAGTGGTGTCATGGTATGACAACGAATGGGGCTATTCCAACAGAGTGGTTGATCTGTTAAAGTACATGACCGGAAAATAAACTTCGGCGGGAACGGGGATACCCGTTCCCCTTGTTTTTTTTATAAAGAAGGGGAAAACAGGAGGGTTATAATGAGTATATCTAAAAAGACGGTAAAGGATATCGACCTTAAAGGCAAACGAATTATTATGCGGGTAGATTTCAACGTTCCGATGAAGGACGGAGTCGTACAGGACGATACACGCATAAGGGCCGCCCTGCCGACAATACAATATATACTCGGTCAAAAGGCAAAGAGCCTTGTTCTGATGTCTCACCTTGGCGATCCCAGGAAGGATATGGAAAAGGCGAAAGAAAAAGCCGCAAAAGAAGGCAAACCTTTTGACGAAAAGAAATACCTTGCCGGAAAGCATATGCTTGAACCCGTCTGCAAATATTTTGCAAACCTCCTTGGCAAGGAAGTGAAATTCGCCCCGGATGCATTGGGACCCGATACAAAGAAGATGGTGGATTCCCTTCCCGAAGGGGGTATCCTGATGCTTGAAAACACGCGTTTTCATGAAGAGGAAACTTCCAAGGATGCGGCTAAAAGAAATAAAATGGCTGAAGAACTTGCGTCTTACGGGGATATCTATGTAAACGACGCTTTCGGCACGGCACACAGGCCGCATGCATCGACCGAGACGATAGCCCATATGCTGCCTGCAGTTGCAGGTTTTTTGATGGAAAAAGAACTCGAATATCTCGACGAAAAGATCGTTAAAAATCCCGAGAGGCCTTTTACCGCTATAATCGGAGGCGCAAAAGTATCTTCCAAGATAAGCGTCCTCGAAAGACTTCTCTCCAAGGTCGACAAGCTTATAGTCGGCGGCGGCATGGCATATACATTCCTCAAAGCCAAGGGGTTATCTGTCGGCACATCGCTGGTTGAGGACGAGATGATCGAAAAGGCCAGGGACATTCTTCAAAAAGCTTACGAATCTCATGTATACATATATCTGCCTATCGACCACATAGTAACCACATCGTTTTCACCGGATGCCGAATCAAAGCATGTCGCCAGAGGTAATATCGACGACGGATGGATGGGCATGGATATAGGACCTCTCTCGATAGAGAAATTCCAGGGCGCTCTCAAAGGGTCAAAAACTGTTTTCTGGAACGGCCCTCTCGGCGTATTTGAATTTCCAAAGTTCGCAAAAGGAACGATGGCAATTGCCGAGACTCTCGCGAACCTGCCCGGCTGCATTACCGTGATAGGCGGCGGGGATTCCGTATCGGCGGTCAACAAGGCCGGAGTAGCGGGCAAGATGTCGCATATATCGACAGGCGGCGGGGCTTCCCTCGAACTTGTCGAGGGCAAGGTGCTGCCCGGAGTAGCCGCTTTAATGGACAAATAAAAAATTAATTTAAGGAGAAATAATATGCCTCGAAAACCTTTCCTGGCAGGAAACTGGAAAATGTATAAAACAATTCCGGAAGCCCTTGAATTTGCAAATGATTTTATAAAACAGGTTTCAGGGATAAAAGACAGGGACATTCTTATCTGCGCCCCTTTCACGATGATCCAGCCCCTGGCGCAGGCCTTTAAAGGCGGCGGCATAAAGGTGGGAGCGCAGAATATGTACTATGAAAGCGAAGGCGCTTTTACAGGCGAAATATCCCCGCGGCAGCTTCTCGACGCAGGCGCCGGTTATGTAATACTCGGTCATTCCGAAAGAAGGCATATTTTCGGAGAAAAAGATGAACTTATCAATAAAAAGGTCATATCGGCCCTCAATGCGGGGCTATCCCCTATTCTCTGCGTAGGCGAACTTCTTCTGGAAAGGGAAAAGGGCCTGACTGAACAGGTCGTAAAATTGCAGATTACCGAAGGGTTCAGAAATATCGGCAAAGAAAGGGCTTTAAAAGTTACGATCGCATACGAACCTGTCTGGGCGATCGGCACCGGCAAAACAGCCACTCCTGACGATGCAGACAATGTTCATGGATTCATAAGAAAAGTCCTGGAAGGCATTTATGACAGCGATTTCGCCGGTAAAGCCGTTATCCAGTACGGCGGTTCCGTTAAACCGGAGAATATCGACGCGCTGATGTCGAAAGAAAATATAGACGGTGCGCTGGTCGGCGGAGCCAGCCTGAAAGCGGATTCCTTTGCCAGGATTGTTAAATTTCAGTAATATTAAAAGTTTTTTAAAAAAATGCGAAACCTTGATTTTAAAAAAAATTGTGTTACAATAATTACGTTTATCTCTCATCCTCAGGATAAGGGAGGAGGTTCTTATATTTTTCATGAAGTACTTTGATCTAAGAGAAGAGGTTCAGGACGTCATCCATGAGATTCTGCAGTACAAATGGCTTGAAAGTGAAAAAGAAGGGAACGATATCGGCTTAAAAAGGGCCACCAAGGAATGGATAACCAAGTATTACGACAACTGGTTCCAGTTCAACGCCCGCCGCTATATGAAAAACATCTGAGATCCCGGGACGTGAATGAAAGTCATTAAATGGGTTTTAATCATAATATGTTTAGTCTTTATCGGATCCGTCACAGTCTTCGTCTGGTTTTATTCCTCAAATCCTCAAAAATTACTCGAATTATTATCAAAACAGCTCCATGATTCATACTTACTGGATATCAAAGCGTCAGGCGCAGAATTCAACCTCTTTAAAGGTCTCGAATTAAAAGGGGTAAGCATCAGCTCCGGTTCCAGGGAACTCCTTTATTTCAGCAGAGGGGGGCTCTTATACAATCCCATCGCTCTTATCAACAATAAAGTTGAAATTATAAGCATCTCGGTAAGGGGTCTCAATACTACTCCTGAAAATATTATCAGTATCTACGACAGATTTTCCGTTAAAAACATTTCCGGCAAAAAAACGATCCCTATTATCGTTCACAGGCTCTCTATCTCCGATTCAATCATAACGTACAATAAAATACCTTTCCGGACCGAAATAACCGTATCGCCGGACAGGAAGCTGTATGATATGCCCCTCTCCCTTACGTTAAGATCGTCAAATGCCAATCTGGATTATAAAGGCACTTTAAACAGCGGTTTCGTCAAAATAACCGGAACCGATATCGATTCTCTTTTCAATACGGCAACCGCCCTTAAAATCCAGGCCCTTGAAGGCGGGGTTAAAAGGGACAATGATAATAACATCCACCTCGACGGGAAAGAACTGAAGATCAATTATGGAAATTTTTATTTCGAATCCCTTAAAACATACAATCTCGATTTTATCTTCAAGACCCTTACATTATCTCTTACACAATTAGACATAAGATCCGGGAACAGTTCAGCGCAAATTAAGGGTTTAACATATTCGATTCCCTCCGGCAGCCTCGCTGTCGATGCGGAATCGCTGGCGCTGGACCCGGGAGACCTGTTAAAAGGGGCGGCGGGCAAAATAACCGGAGATTTCAATCTTAACTCGGGTAAAGAAACATTTATCAGCGGAAATTTGAAGCTTCAGGATGTTAAATATTCATGGATATCCAGCACGGAAGGATCGGTCCGTATTGACTCCAACTCTCTTGAAGCGGCAATCAGCATGAAAGCTCCCGGAATAAAAGCAGATATGAAAATAAATTGCGGCAACCTCTTTTCGGGAGGAGTGCAAATCCATGCAGACGCGGGCAATATCGACATGGAAGCTCTCATGACCTGCTTTTCCAATTCCAATACAGCCAAATCTCCTGCAGCCTTATTCCCCTTGAAAATATTCCCTGTAATCCTGACTGTAAATGCCGGTAAAATAACATATAAAAAATTTGAACTGACTGATCTGTACCTGGATATAAATGCCTCCGACCCGGACATGATAACTGTAAAGGAATTGAAAGCCGGCCTTTTCAGGGGTAACGTACTAATAAGCATGGTGCTTTCCCATGGGAATATTTCCGGCGATGCTGCCATTACAGGGATAAAACTAAAGGAATTTTCCCGGACTTTTCTTGAAGGAGGCAGAAAAATTTATGGAAGCGCCGACATTACAGGAAATTTCAATATTCCGGTAAATGATTTCACCCTTGCGAAGGCTGCATTCGATGCGAAGATCAATAACGGGGAGATCAAGGATTTCTTCCTCCAGGAAGAAATTGCAAAAACATTATTCGACATCCCCCTGAACGATATCTTTTTCGACTCGATCCATGCCAGGGGGAGCCTCCAGGGCTCCATACTGTCGATCGGTGAACTCACTCTTGACAGTACGGACATAACCGCACAGGCGTCGGGGGGCGTATCATTCAAGGAAAAAACTCTAACCGTCAGGTCGGACATATCATTTGCCGACAGCTATCTTTCAGGACTGCCGAATTTTGCACAGATTTTAACATCCGGCCATCAATCCGGGGACCGTTTGAATTTCAGCCTTATAATAGACGGAGAACTGGCTAAACCTGCAGTCAAAATCGAATGAGCCTTTCCCCCGAACAGGAACCCGAATCTATTTCCGGATTGTAAAATAAGCCTTTTCATAGTATAATAAATGTACCGGCTTTAAATGGAAAAAATGGAGAGAGACATGAATTTTATAGACCTGTTGAGTCAATATCGGAATTATAAGGACGATATAGATAGCAGAATACATGATATAATCATGAAATCCGGTTTCATACTCGGGCAGGAAGTAAGGGAGATCGAGGAAAAACTGGCGGATTATACCGGTTCAAAGTATGCGATAGCCTGCTCATCAGGGACGGACGCCCTCCTTATACCTCTCATGGCATACGGAATCAAGTCCGGAGATGAAATAATCACTTCGCCCTTTACTTTTATCGCAACAGCCGAAGTAATATGCTTCTTAGGAGCAAGGCCCGTTTTTGTCGACATCGATGCAAAGAATTACAACCTGAATATAAAAGAGATCGAAAAAAAGATCACGTCCAGGACCAAAGGCATAATCCCGGTTTCGCTTTACGGCCAGACTCCGGATATGGATGAGGTCAATGCCATAGCAAAGAAGCATGGAATTTTCGTCCTCGAGGACGGCGCACAGTCTTTCGGCGCTATTTACAAGGGCCGGAAATCCTGCGGCCTGTCCGATGCGGGAGCCACTTCATTTTATCCTTCAAAACCGCTGGGATGCTACGGCGACGGCGGCATGATCTTCACATCCGACCGGGACCTCGCGGAAAAAATGAGAAGCATTTCCAACCATGGGCAGGGCGAGAGGTATGTTCATAAATACATCGGGCTTAATTTCAGGCTGGATACAATCCAGGCAGGCATTCTCCTGGCTAAATTCAAAGGATTTGAAAAAGAAGCCGAAAAAAGGGCGGAGATCGGCGCCAGATACACGGAATTACTGGCCGGAAGTCCGGCGGTAACACCTTTTATAGAAAGTTATACCGGCAGGCATGTCTATGCCCAATATTCAATAAGGGTCAAAAACCGGCAGGAAACGATAGATAATTTAAAAAAAGAGGGAATACCGACAGCCATACACTATCCCATACCTATTCACCTCCAGGAAGCTTACAGATATCTTGGATACAACAGGGGGGATTTTCCTGTTTCCGAATTGGTATCAGGGGAAATTTTCAGCCTCCCCATGCATCCTTACCTTACCGCTGCAGACCAGAAGCTCATTGCCGGCATTGTAAAAAAAACCGCACGATAATTCAGTACCAGGCTTATTCAAATTATACAAGGAGGCCGGGATTATCTCAATGGAGAATTGGTTGAACCTGATTATAATATTCATTCTCCTTCTCTTATCAGCCTTTTTTTCTTCCTCTGAAACTTCACTGTTTGCTCTTGATGAAATGAAAATCAAGAAAATCCGGTCCAGAACTGACAAGAAAAGGATTAAAAAACTACTTTCGAATAACGCATTGCTTTTGATTACCATCCTTGCCTGCAACACAGCCGTCAATACCGCGGCCGCAGCGCTTCTCGAAAGGCAGCTTTCAATAGGAAATATAGTTTATTCAACGATCGCAGTGACGGTGATTTTACTGTTTATCGGAGAAATAACGCCTAAAACAGCCGCTATTATGCGTGTCGTCCCGGTTTCCGTCTTCAATTCGCGGCTTCTTTATCCTTTATATATTTTTTTAAGCCCGGTTTCCAGGGTTGTAAACAGTTTTACAGGGTTCATCATCAATATTCTCAAAAGTGCCAGACCTGTCCATTCGGATATGGAGGATAGCGAAAGGCTTTCAGCTATATTAAGCATTGTTGCGCGCGAAGATATTTTTAACCCGGAGGAAAAAAGACTGATCGAGAATATTGTCCACTTCACTGAAAGGGAAGTCTGGAATATAATGACGCCGCGCACAAGGGTTTTTTCAGTCGAGAGGAACATGCCCATACGGGAAGTAATCCGTCTTGCAAAGAGGATGAAAATGTCCAAGATACCGGTTTATGAACGTACTGACGATAACCTTACAGGAGTTATTTATCTCAAGGATATTTTCCATTATTCCATCTACCCCGAAAAAACCGAGAATAAAAAAGCCGCCGATATCATGGAGGAGATCTATTTCATCCCCGAAACAAAAAAACTGTCGGAAATGCTTGACGATTTTAAAAGAAAAAAAATCAGGATAGCGGCTGTTGTGGATGAATACGGAAGCGCCACGGGAATTGTAACTATTGCCGATGTCCTGGGCGAAATTGTCGGCGAGCTGATGGATGAAAGCTTTACCGTCGATAAAAAAATAATAATACTCTCTAAAGACCGCTATCTCGTCAGCGGAGACCTCAGCCTTGCCGATTTCAACGAATATTTCCATGCATCGCTGAAGAGCGTCGATTACGAAACCCTGGCAGGTTTCATAATCGAATCGGCGGGAGATATCCCGGAGACAGGTTATGTTTTCGAAAACGACGATTATATCATAAGCGTCAGGGAAAAAAGTGAAAAACAGATCGAGCTTTTTATGGTGGAAAGGAAATAAAAATGGATCTTTTTACAGCATTGATATTTTTGCTGCTGTCGGCTTTTTTCAACGGAAGCGAGACTGCATTTATTTCCATAGACAGGATAAGGCTGCATTCCCGGCTTGAAAGCGGCAGTGCAGGCGCCCGTATTCTTACATCGTTAATCCGCAATTCGGAGAATATGATCGGCGTATTTGTCATTGCCGTCAGTATATGCGACGTAGCCGCAGTCCTTGTTTTTACCGGCTTTCTCGAGAAGCATCTCGGATACGGCCCCCTTATACCGCTGTATTCGACACTGATATTGACGCCTTTAATTGCCGTTTTTGCAACGCTAATTCCGAAAGTACTCTCAAGGGAATACGCCGACGGATTAATGTTCGGCCTGTCTTATTTTTACCTCTCCATTTACATCATTTTTTACCCCGTCCAGTTCGTCTTTGTCAGAACGGTAAAATTTCTCCTTTCCATCGCGGGCATGAAAAAAAATAAAACGACTATTACCAAGGATGAATTCGGTGTTCTCCTGGATATGACAACCGATAAGGGGATATTCAAGCAAAGCGAAAAAGAGCTGATCGAAAGCGTAATGAAATTCCGCGGCATCAAGGCCAGGGAAATAATGACGCCCCTTATACGCATGACCTGCGTGGAAGAAAACGATACCGTCGAAATAGCATCGGCGCTCATGCTCTCCACAGGTCATACGCGGCTTCCGGTTTTCAGGATGCGTGTCGATAATATGCTTGGTTATATTGAAAATAAGGACCTCCTTTCAGCAGGCAAGCATGATAAGGTCGGGAAATATATCAAGGAGGGGATAATAGTTCCCGAAACGGCCCCGATTAACGGAGTTCTTGTAGGAATGAAAAACGCTAAAGTCCAGATGAGCTTTGTCGTCGATGAATACGGGGGAGTGATCGGTGCAATTGCAAACCAGGATATCATCACGGAAATTATAGGCGAATTCGTAGAAATGAAACACGACTGGATTAAAATGGAAAACGATTCCTATATAATAAACGGGATGCTCGCGATCGACGACCTTAATGAATTGCTGAATCTTAAAATAAAGAAAAATGAATTCGAAACCGCTGCAGGATTCCTATTATCCCTCCTGGAAAAAATGCCCGCTCCGGGCGACAGAATAGAGGTCGGGAAATATATTTTCGAAGTGCTGTCGGCGACGAACGTGCGCATAAAACAGATAAAGATAACTCTTCGGTCAAAAAAGAAAATAAAAAAAATAAGGAATAAAAATGCCGGATCTGCAAGATAAAACAGGACCGTCAAACGGAGACGAGGAGGAAATAAATTCCTTCAATTCACGTAAAATCAAGCCCGCAAAAAGGGAACTGGAACTTTTAATTGAAAAGTATGCCGGGGAGGGAACTTCAATCGGACATGACAACGGAAAAGTCGTTTTTGTACGTTACGCGATCCCCGGCGACAGGATCAAAGCCAATATATACAGGGAAACTTCGGATTACGCTATAGCCGAACCGCTGGAAATCATCGAACCGTCACTTCTCAGGATAAAGGCGCCCTGCCCTTACTTCGGCCTTTGCGGCGGGTGCGATTACCAGATCCTTGAATATGAAAACCAGCTTAAAGTTAAAGAGCAGGTTGTCATTGAAGTCTTCAGGCGGATAGGCGGAACTGTAATCAGCGGTTTGACCGGGATTATAAAAAGCCCTGTCCGTTATAATTACAGGAACACCGAAACATTCAAGGTCAATCCCAGGAGAAATATAATTGGATTTTTCCGCAGGGATACAAAATTTATTGTAGATATCAATGAGTGCCTGATCGCCATGCCCGGGATAAATAAGGCCCTTTCCGATATCAGGAAAACGGCGCCCCCGCCGCCTCATAATTTCAAGGTCAGGACGGTAGAATCAGGCGATACAGTTGTCAACTGGATAAAAACGGAAAATTACGAGGACAGGGAAGTATTCGAAACAGTCAAGGCCGCCGGCAGAGAAATTTCATTCAAGATATCCAAAGACAGTTTTTTCCAGGTAAATAATTCAATAATACCATTATGGCTTGAAAAAATCGTTTCATTCCTGGATCCCGACGGACATGAAAAAATCTTCGATCTTTACTGCGGAATCGGGCTTATAACACTGTTTGTAAGCTTTTTTGCACATGAAACGATAGGAATTGAAATCGCAAAGAGCGCCGTTCTTGATGCAGAATTCAATCTTGCGCATAACGGAATTACATCCAACATCCGCTTTATCAGGGCGGGCGTCGATGAGGAACTTCCCAAGCTCGGCTACGCCGACGTTATGATCATAGACCCTCCGCGCAGGGGTCTGGACCCCGGCACCATAAAGGTCCTCCTGGAGATGCTTCCGGCCAAGATTATATATTCATCATGCAGGCCCCCGACAATGGCGCGCGATATCGGGGAACTGGGCGGATTCTATTCGGTCAGTGAAATTTATCTTGTCGATATGTTTCCCCAGACCCATCATGTGGAGATGCTCGCTCTTCTCGTAAAAAAATCCTGAGAGCTTGTTTTTAGAACAGACCTTATGTTATAATGAAACGATTATGGTATATCCGCCGGGAGGCTTTACAATCATGGAAGTTTCCGGGCCCTGCTTCAGGGAAAAGCTTTTAAGCGACTGCAAACGGAAAATTCTTTTATACAAGCGGACTGTCGATAATATGTTCCGTAAATACGGAATGGAATATGAAAAATTCAAAGAAATGAATATTGTCAGGGCCTTGAACTATGCATGGGAAGCCGAATCGGACGGCAGGTTGTGGGAAAACGCGATCGAGGGCATTGCAATGCTTCAAAAAAAGATAGAGCTTATGGACATGGAATGGTAAAATTATTGCGCGTATGGCTTCTTTTCCTCTTCTTCGGGGCCGCCTTCGGCTATATTGAAGGAGCGGCCGTACATTACCTCAGGATTCATTTTTATCCTTCCGGTTTCAGCTTCACAAATATGGCCATAGATAATCGCACCCTTATTATCGAAATGGGACGCGAACTGGCGACGCTGGCCGTCCTCTTCAGCTTTGCAGCGCTTATCAGGGGAAGAATACTGCTGAAATTTGCCGGTTTTATAACCGTTTTCTCATTCTGGGATATATTTTATTATGTATTCCTGTACCTTTTTGAAGGCTGGCCGAAATCGATCATGGATTGGGATATTTTATTCCTGGTCCCCGTTCCCTGGTATGCGCCCGTGCTTGCCCCGGCTATCATATCACTGGCAGGAATTACAGGGGCTCTCATAGTCTTCATCCTTGCCGCAAAGAACCCGGACTACAGGACGGCAACCGCTTCCCGCATCCTTATTGCCGGAGCGCTTGCATCGTTCTTCCTGACTTTTATTGTCCGGCCTCCGGGGCCGGCTGTATACGATTGGCCTCTTTTCCTGGCAGGCATTGCATTAACCGCTGCAGGTTTCTTTTTCCTTATAAAAGAGAAAGCGGCAAGGCCCAAAAGGGAGGATCAAACTTGAGAACTATTTATTTTATTTTGATTTTTACTTTAATTATTTTCCTGGATTCTTTTTCCTGGGGGGATGATACAGACTCTGCAATAATCAAATACCGTACAGGCAGCGCAACGCTCCTTCTCAAGGGCAGGAACGGAGAAGTACTTAAAAATACGAATATCACGATCGAAATGACCCGTCATGCATTTCTTTTCGGGTGCAATTTGTTTTCAATGGGGTCGCTTGATAATGAGCCTGAAAAACAGAAGATTTACAGGGACAACTTTGTACATCTTTTCAATTATGCTACAATTCCTTTTTACTGGAGCATGTATGAACAGGCTGAAGGAGTTTATAGCGACGAAGCTGTTTCCAATATGGCGCTCTGGTGCCGCTCCAAGGGTATCCGGACGAAAGGCCACCCGCTTGTCTGGCATGAGTCGCTGCCCTATTGGATGAGTTATTCCCGTACGGAAATCGAAAACGTCCTCGAGAAAAGGGTGAAAAGTATTATAGATAAATACAAGGGGCTTATAGACGCTTACGATGTCATCAACGAAAGCCTTTCAGGGCCTTATTCCGATAATTCAGTAGGAAAATGGGAAAAGGACATCGGCCCCCTCGAAGCGGCAAGGCGGTGCGTTTCCTGGGCAAGGGAGCAAAATCCCGGCGCTTTTATCCTGGTAAACGATTTCAACACTACAACGGCATACGCTTCAGAGATCAGCGTCCTCAATGAATTAGGCTTTCCGCCGGACGCCATAGGTTTGCAGTCCCATATGCATAAAGGCGTTTGGACCGATATCCAGGTTAACAGCTCAATAGACCTGTTAAGCCATTTCGGGATCCCTATCCATTTCACGGAACTTACAATCCTGTCCGGACGCCTGAAAACGGACGACGACTGGAACAGCTTTCATCCGGACTGGGACACGACCCCGGAGGGAGAAAAACGTCAGGCTCAAGAAACCGAAAGGATTTACAGGCTCCTCTTTTCCTCGCCGTATGTCGGAGCAATCACCTGGTGGGACTTTTCGGATTACAATTCCTGGCAGGGAGCGCCCGCCGGCCTCCTGCGCAAGGACATGACTAAAAAACCGGCATACGATATACTTCTTAAACTGATCAGGCATGAATGGTGGACAGGCCCCCTGGAGCTTAAATCCGATTCCAACGGGAGGGTTGCCTTCAGGGGCTTTTTCGGATCGTACAGGGCCGTCTTCGATGCACGGGAAGCCACCTTCGATCTTGGAACAAACGCCTTGCAGACGGTTTTTTTCAAGTAAAATAGTTCTCATGTTATAATAAATTGCATCTACAGAAACATGGAGGCCTTACAATGGACGAAGCAATCGAAAGAAGGATCAAAGAATGGGAAGGCTCCGAATACGATGCCCCGACCAGGAACGAAATAAGAAAGCTTGTTCAAAAAGGGGACGAGGCGGAACTGACCGACAGGTTTTACACTGAACTCGAATTCGGTACGGCGGGCCTGAGAGGGACTCTCGGCGCCGGATCCAACAGGATGAATATTTACATAGTAAGGAAAGCTTCCCAGGGACTTGCAAACTATATTTTAAAAAATAAAGGCGGTTCAAGGGGCGTGCTTATAGGAAGGGACTCCCGTATAATGTCGGATTCGTTCGCCGAAGAGGCCGCATCGGTAATGGCCGCAAACGGAATAAAAGTTTATTACTTCAGGGATATTCATCCGACTCCCGCTGTATCTTTCGGAGTACGCCAGCTCAACGCAATAGCCGGCATTATGATCACGGCTTCCCATAATCCGAAAGAATATAACGGGTATAAGGTCTTATGGGAAGACGGGGCGCAGATCACGCCTCCGTACGATAAAGAAATTATACGCGAGGTACGCAATATCCTGTCGCTGGAACAGGTAAAGTGCATGCCATTCGGACAGGCAGTTAAAAGTCCTTTATTCGTTTATGCTGATGAAAAAATAGACGGCATATACCTCGATAGGGTAAAATCTCTTTCCCTGCATCCCGAGGTGATCGGCCCGAGCAGCGTTAAGATATGCTATTCGCCGCTTTACGGCACCGGCTACAAGCTTGTCCCGGCCATGTTAAAAAAACTCGGTTTCAAAAACATCATGCTTGTTAAGGAACAGGCAAAACCTGACGGAAATTTTCCTACAGCCCCCTACCCCAACCCGGAGGAGATCGACGCTATGTCGGTAGGCATGAAAGTATCCCGTGAAAAAGACGCCGACATGTTTATTGCGACAGACCCCGATGCCGACAGGCTGGGAGCGATGCTGAAAAAAGACGACGGGAGCTACATGCTCCTGAACGGGAACCAGATCGCAAGTTTGCTGGGTTTTTACATCCTGTCCGAACTTAAAAAATCCGGAAAGATGCCCCCGAATCCGAGAATCATCAAAACCATAGTGACAACCGATACGCTGAAATCCATCGCAGAGTCATACGATGTCCCCGTTGACGAAGTCCTTACGGGTTTCAAATGGATAGGATCAAAAATGAAAGAATACGAAAAGAGCGGTTTCAATTTCCTTTTCGGATGCGAAGAAAGTCATGGATACCTGGCCGGGACTTTTGTCCGCGACAAGGATGCCGTTATAGCCGCAGTCCTTTTTGCAGAACTTGCGGCCTACTACAGATCCGCAGGGACATCGGCTTATAAAGTCCTTCTCGATATATATTCGAAATTCGGATATTACATGGAATCGCAGAAATCGGTAACCCTGAAAGGAATGGAAGGGGCTGCCCGGATAAATGACATTATGGAAAACTTGAGGAACGACATTCCGAAAAAGATAGGTTCATTTAAAGTTAATGAATTTATAGACCTTAAGAACGGCACGGCAACCGATGTGCTCCGGAATAAACCGATGAAAGGGTGGGAACTTCCCGTTTCCGACGTGCTGATCCTGAAACTGCAGGATAATGCTAAAATTATAGGCCGTCCTTCAGGAACCGAACCAAAGATCAAGTTCTACTTTACGACATTCGGCAGGAAAAGAGACGCTCTGGAAAACATCGATGTTCTTATGAACCGGGTAAACGAAGAGCATGAAATTCTGAAATCGGCCTTTTTTAAGCACCTGGGCCTTTAATATCAGCGTTCCTTTACTGTCAGGAAAGGTTTGTTATCATCCCCGGTATATATCTGGCGGGGCCTTATAATTTTCTGATCCGGATCCGCTTTCATCTCAAGCCAGTGGGCTACCCAGCCTGGAAGCCGGCCTATTGCAAACATGACTGTAAACATGTTGCTCGGTATTCCCATCGCCCTGTATACGATACCCGTATAATAATCAACGTTGGGATAGAGGTTCTTTTCCTGGAAGTACGAATCGTTCAAGGCCCTTTCCTCCAATTCCATAGCGATATCGAGAAGCGGATCATTTTTGCCGAGGTATTCAAGGTATTTCCTGCAAGCCGATTTTGCAATCTTCGCCCTCGGATCATAAGTTTTATAGATCCTGTGGCCGAAACCCATGAGCCTTACTTTCGAATCTTTCCTCTTCGCCTGTTCGATGACCTGTTCCGGCTTGATGCCTCCCTTGTGAATATTCTCAAGCATCTCGATAACTTCCTGGTTTGCGCCTCCATGAAGAGGACCCCATAAAGCGCAAATCCCTGCTGCGATCGAAGCGTAAAGATTGGCGCCCGAGCTTCCTACAGCTCTCACGACGTTAGTGGAACAGTTCTGTTCATGGTCGGAATGGAGGATAAGGAACATGTTCAGGACATGCTCCGTGATCTCATCAATTTTATATGCGTTTACAGGTGAAGAAAACATCATATTAAGGAAATTTTCACAATACCTGTATTTATGGCTCGGATAAACAAAAGGTTCGCCTATGGATTTTTTATAGGAATAGGCTGCGATAGTCCTCATCTTTGAAAGGAGCCTGGTCACAGTGATATCGATGGGTTCTTCGCCGGTTTCCTTTTCCAATTCCGGATAAAACGTGGATAGGGAAACGACCATAGCTGAAAGAACAGCCATCGGATGCGCCCTTTCCGGGTAATTCTGAAAAAACCTCTGCATGTCTTCATGAATAAGGGAATGGAGGTTCATAAGCTGTGAGAAATGTTTCCTTTCATCGGAATTCGGCAGTTTGCCCATGATAAGCAGGTATGCTACTTCCAGGAACGAACAATTTTCGGCAAGATCTTCGATATTGTATCCCCTGTGAAGGAGTATGCCGTTTTCGCCGTCTACAAATGTTATATCGCTGACCGCTATACCCGTATTGGCAAGCCCCGGGTCATAGGTTATAATCCCCGTTTCCTTGCGCAGGGAAGTAATATCCATTGCCCTTTCATTTCTCGGGCCTTCGTATATCGGCAGATTTATAACACTTTTACCTATCTTAAGTTCGGCGGTGCCGTCAAATTTAATTCTGTCTTTCATTGCAATACCCTTATAATTATTTAATACCGCTGGATAACAATAATATTCTATAATACCGGGATAAAAAACACAATCGAAAAGAAAAAGGAATAATTTAGCTTGACTTTTAACTATTAAGAGTTAAAATTAATAAATAGGAGAGGAGGGCATTATGAACAGCGCAAATTTCGAAGAAACCGGAACGGATTCCGATATAAACGAAATAGCGGATGCTGAAAAAAAGAAATTCGAAATTGAAGGTGACAGGTTCAATTACCCTCAAAACGAGAAGGAATATCAGCTGCCCCTGGATTACGGCGATACTAAAGTAACACTGCTCGTTCAAAATCCATACTGGCTTTATGTTTTCTGGGAATTCAGCGAAAGTACGAAAATAAAGATCGCCAACCTATCGGCGAAGGGCGCTTATATAAGGATATATTATGCCGACACGGATAAATATTACGATACGGAAATCAAGATCGAAGCAGGAAGCTGGTATTTGCAGATACCTGAAACAAACCGCCCCTATTTTGCAGAAATAGGGGTGCTGGAAAAGGGTGGAAATTTCGTGTCTCTGGCCAGGTCTAACCCTATCATAGCCCCTCCTGATAATGCGGCCGGGGATCCCGGGCAGAGTATCAGGGATTCGAAAGACCTGTTCGGTATGTCCGGCGGGGATTGGATCGGAAAAGTGCAGGGGTCTGAACAAAAAAGGGAAAATTGATTGACGCAAATTGTATTCAAGGGCGGAGCCGGCAAAAAGGACAGGGCAATATCTTCAATCGCCGAATTTCTGGATGCAATCCTCTCCGATTATAAAAAAGGCGCCTTCGAAGTCGGCATAGTCTTCTGTAAAAATTCCTTTATAAAAAAGATCAACCGCCAATACAGGAATATCGATGAACCGACGGACGTATTGGCCTTTTCTATGTTAGAAACTGTAGAAGAAGACAGGCAATTCAGAGATTCGGAGAATGAGCAGGAAATCCTCGGCGATATCATAATCTCTACTGAACAGGCAAAAATTCAGGCGA
Source organism: uncultured Spirochaetota bacterium (assembly GCA_963796325.1). GTDB lineage: Bacteria > Spirochaetota > Brevinematia > Brevinematales > JAOACQ01 > CAVYGN01. The sequence goes on along the minus strand of CAWCLF010000003.1, from coordinate 60,904 downwards.
AAGAATTCGGGGTTCCTGAACATGAGGAATTGGCGAGGCTGGCTATCCATGGAATCCTGCATCTATTGGGATACGACCATGAAAAGTCCGGAAAAGATCAAAAAATCATGTTTAAAAAACAGGATGCCTATCTTGACAAATTCCTGAAAAAATATTATTAATCAGACATATCTATTAAAGCATTGAGGATGGATTAACATGACTGTCGAGATAAGAGGCATGTCCTGCGAACACTGCATTAAAGCGGTCGAAAAAGCCCTTAAAGACCTGAAAAGCCTGACTGGAATAAAAGTAGTCAATGGAAAAGCCGATTTCAACACGCCCCCGGGTTACGATACCGGCCGCATACGCGCGGCGATAGAAGATGCAGGATACGAGGTGATCAGCATCAAATAATCAGGCCGATCAATGAGGCTGCCTATTCCTTCTTTAAAATCTTCTGCAGATTGGTGATTTCGTTTGTATAAACGATATGAGGGTACCGTAATTCGACTGAATTAAACCAATCCTGCATGGCAATTATGCTTTTATACCTCTGGTACGGTCTGAATTCGCTGCCGAGGTTCCTGTAGTCCAGGTTCGCTGCCGGCGCTTTTTTTACCAGCCTGGCGATTACGATATAGTTTTCAGTCGAGAATGTCCTGCTGATCGAACCGGCATTTGATTTAAACAGGAAGTCCATAAGATCCTGATTTTCAAGCGCAGGGAACGGCACCTGGTTCCCTTTTTCATCGATTATTACCGAGCTCATAGGGGATATTTTATACGATATCAAATAAGAAAAGCCCGACAGGGATGAGGCTTTTTTTAAATCGGACGAGGTCTTGAGATAAGCCTCCGCTTTCATTACTGAATTTTTAATATCCGGATCAAATTTTGCCCTTAAGTCCGAAAATTTGCTATGGATAAAATCGAGAAGCACGGTCTTCTGGTTTTCCGGTTTAATGCTCCTGTACGGCTGGTATCCGGCAAGTTTAATGATATGATATTCCCTGTTTTCAAAAACAGGTTTCTGGGAAATTCCGCCCTTTTTCATTTTTAATGCTGCGGCATACCGTGTGGAGGTTCCATGAGTATCTTTTAACGCTATTGTATTAATATAATTCGCCCTGCTTTTATACTTATCGACCGTTTTTTCCCAGCCGAGGGTCTTCGCATCGTCAGAAATTGAATATGCAAGGGAATGAGAGGTCGTCGATAATTCATCTATTGTCAATTCATTTACATACCTGCCGTAGTTATCGTCATAAAAGCCCTGAATATCATCCTGGCTGAGTTTTCCGGATATATAATTGGTAATATCGAGATATATGAATTCGGCAGTATGAGTATAATTCTCCATTTCATAAAAATTATAGAGTTCGGCGTAAGTCGGTATTGAAACCGAATTCATGATGTCGCCGCTGCTGCCCTCAAGCGAATTAAAATCATATTGAATCGCGGCAAAATCAAGAAGACCCTGATCAGGGGCTTTATACAGATAACTCCGTGTCGTAGTTTCGATAATCCTTCTGATAGCATCCTGGGAGGGTTTTACGCCGTTCTCCTCAGCGAACTGGTATATAGTCGCCGACTCCAGGAGGGTACTGACACTCCTCGCAAGCGCATACTGGCTTAACAGGTTTTCATCGACATCCCCTTTCATTGTTTCAGACATGTTTTTCCTTATTATAGAATACAGATAATAATAAGGCGTATTGGGCATGTAGTAATATGTTTCATTTTTTATTTTTGCCACCCTGTAGCCGGACATATCGCCCCCGCGCGATGACCATGGGGAATAGGCAAGACTTACAACAAAACTGCCTATGACAAGCAGTATAAAAAATAATACGAAAGCCCTTTTAACGGCCGACCATAATACTTTTTGTTTTTTGCTCATAAAATCTCCTTAGTTTACCAATTCTGTTTTTGGGGCCGCTTTTTAAGGATCCTTATCAAATCCGCGGTCCATATTTCGATCTCTGCTATAATGAAATCAACCTTTGCAGTAATGTAATTATACGCCGCAACCGCCGGTATCGCCACGCACAACCCGAAAGCTGTCGATATAAGGGACCTGGCGATTATTGAAAATACGCTTCCGAATGTCGCCGCCCCTTCCGCCGATATGGCTGCACCGGAATATATCATTCCGAAAACCGATCCCAGGAGCCCCAGGAGGGTGGAAATGCTCGACACTGTCGCCAAAACGGGAATGAAACGGTTTAGACCCGGAAGTTCAATTTTAGCAGCCGTTTCCATTGAAAGCTCGATCTGTTCAGCATCCCTGTCGTAAATCAAAAGACCCGCTCTTATGATATTCGAGACAGGACCGGGAATGTTATCGCACTCTGCAAGGCTTTCATCTATCTTGAGGTTATCAGCCTTTCTCTTTATTTTATCCATTACTTCCCGACCGCCGGCAAGAGCATGCCCGAGAAAAACTGTCCTTTCAATAAAAACGGCAAGCCCTGCAATGGAAGTCAGAAGAATTAGATACATAACCGGTCCGCCCTGAATGAAATAATCAATCAAGGTCATTTAAGGCACCTAATCGGCATTCTAATTTCCTAAAAATCGCCTTTTGGACGCTTCCCCCCTGCGGGGGGTCTTTTTAAAAGCACCCGAAAATTATATATTATTGTCCGGTATTTGTCATTTTATCGATATATTCTTATAGGCGTCGGAAATAATCGAATATTTCATGCCCATATTCCAGAATGTATATCCGAGGTCCACTCCGTCCTCGACGCCGGAGATCTCGTTGGCTATGTATCTGGATCCGTAATATTTCCTGTCGAACTGTCCGTAAAGATTGAAAGCCTGGACATACGGACGTATGACAAGCTCTTTCCTGCCAATGAAATAATTCCTCAGCGTTCCGAAATAGTAAATCCGGTAAGGCCTGTCTTCAACAGGATCCCTGTATTGAAAATCTTCAGAAAAATGCGAAGGATAGAACATAGGGCAGATAACATCGACATATTTACGCAGATTTTCCACATCCTGCCCCGTTCTTGCATCGGTCCTGTAATAGCCGTTCGCCCCGTAAATATCTATCGATATCGGCACGGAGAGATTTTCCCTTGCATAGGACAGGAATGAAAAAATGGCGCCTTCCTTGTCCATGCCTTTTTCTCCGTAACTGAAATATGTGTCATCCAGGTTCAGGCCGTCGGTCGGAAAACGTACATAATCGAATTGTATCTCATCGAATCCTCTCCTGACAAGCTCCCTGGCAACTGCAAGGTTATATTCCCAGACTTTTTCCGAATAAGGATCGACCCAATATTCCCTGATCATTTTAATGTTGCCGTCTCTTCCTATCTTCGTGCCCTGCCATGGCTTTCCGGTTTTCCTGTCCCTGACGGAATACATGCCGTTATTGTAGCTGTAAAGTATCATATCCTTGAAAGTCACAAGTCTTGCTGTCAGATATATATTTTTTTCCTTCATAAAGGGTATGAAAGTGTCAAGATCGAGGGGATTCACAACCCTGGCAATTTTGCCGACAAGGGGATCTTCCGGTTTAAACCTGAGATAACCCGAATCATCTTTCATATCCACCGTGATCATGTTCAGCGAATTCGAAGCCATAAAATCAACAAGCCTCGAGAGCCGCAATCTATCCTTCAGCGCGGTCGCCTGTACATAAAGCCCCTTTTTCTGCGACGCCTTCTGGTAATAATCGCTTTCAAGAGGCATGCCGGAAAGCCATAAATCTGAAAAATGATAAGGAATACCGTTCTCGTCCAGTCCGCAGATTGCGGTTATATTCTGCCCGAGTTTTGTTTCAAGGGCCGTTTTGATCTCGTTAACCCTGTCCCAGTCAAACGTCCTGGTTTCAAGATCATAACGCATAATCCCCATACGGTTTACGAAATACAGATATTTACCGCTTTTTTCAAGGCTTTCCATCATATCGAATTCTTTTTGAAGATGATCGAACTGTACCCATGAATTGGAGGCCGAGGCCCAGGTGTAGATAATGGGAGTAAAATTATTGACGGAATAGAGAGATATTCCGTTAGAATCTTTTTCGACGGCGATTCCTGCGATTTCTTCGAACGTCTTCGAAAAGCTGTAAAGGCCCTGGCTCATGCTTTTCCATGAAGAATTAACTCCGCCCCCTTTGCCGAGCGTCATCGAAAAAATCCCTTTCAGAGAATGCCCCAGGTATATCGTTATATCCGGGTCCGATATTATAGCCAGTGATTTTATAGTCGAGAAAGGCACGGGACCGGGTATTGAAAACCATGACAAAGACCTGTTGGTAGATATAAAAACACGGTCCTTGCTGCAGGCGGCCAGATTGTCCGGATCCGAAGGGTCGGCTTCGATATCCTTGATATCGATTGTCACATTGGTGAAGGATTTAACGCCGTCACGGTACTGCTTGATAATTTTAAATGAAATCCCGTCGTTCCTCATCTCGAAATTTCTCCCGTCGGAAGAAAAATAAATCCCTCCGGACGTTAAAACCAGATATCCGTAAGGAACCGGCAGGATTTTTTTGATTTCTACCCCGGAGGACAGGCTATTCCAGACAGGGACCGGATCGCTTTTCGAATCCCAGAAATAGATCCCTTGCTTATTCCCTGCCAGGAGGCAGCCCTTCTCAAGGCCGATCAGGTCAAAAGCCGAGGCCGGGCAGGGCATTAAAGCCGCGATTACAATTAATGCAAAAATGATACGGTTAAGCATACAACCTCTTTTCAAAGGAGTAAATTTTAGAGCAAGCTCTCTGAAATTTCAATTAATTGGATGGGTTGGAAAACGGGAGTGAAGTTTATATTAAAGTAAAAAACCCGGCAGTTCCTTCTATAATATAATAAGAAAGTTATAACTTATTAAATTGTTTAATAATAAAATGGTTGACATGTCAATCATTATTTGATAAATAATTTAAGGTCACTTCCAATAACATCTACCCTGGCGGGCTGGCTTCTATTGATCATCCCTACAAGTATTTCAGCACGTCTCCTGCATGATTCTCTGGATTGACATTTTCGAAGACCTTTGCAACGATCCCTTTTTCATCGATGATAAAAGTCGTTCGCATTACACGTCCGGACCAGACTCCGTATCTCTCCATAATCGAATGATCAGGGTCGCTTAAAAGATAAAAAGGAAGACCATACTTCTCGCGGAAACGGGTATGAGAAAGGCTGTCGTCGGCGCTTATTCCGATAACGGCAGCTCCTTTTTCGATAAATAACTCGTTAGAATCGCGGAACGAACAGGCCTCCTTCGTGCAGCCCGGAGTATCGTCTTTAGGATAAAAATAAAGTACGACTTTCCTTCCTGAGAAATCGGACAGAGAAACGGTTTTACCCTTATCGGATGCAAGGCTGAACGCCGGCGCGCTGGCACCTTCTTTTATCATATTGTCCCCCTTTTAATATAAAATTAAAACAAAAAGCTTGTAATGTCAATGAACATATCTTCCAGATCATAATTGATCGAAAGGAGGGTGTCGGCGTTTTCAGCCGGGTATTCGTAATTAATAAAATAACCCGGATTGAAATTAACGGGCGCATTGCCTATGATCCGGCAGGCTCTTTCATAAATATCATGAAGTGAAATTTCAAGCCCCTCCACGACAAGGTTCTTTTCCAAACCCTGTTTTCTGAATATTACTCCGATTATATCCATATCATATATCAGATAAAACCGGGAAGATTCCCTGACGCCGACCTGTTCGGTTTTATCCATGCGTAATGCATTCAAGAGCTTTACGGGAGGACATTTTAAATTCTGAAATCCCAGCCTTGAAATGACCGATGGAATAAAAATTGTTTTTGCATTATAAAACTCCGAAAGGTATGAAATGAAGGATTCTATTATGCGCTGGAGCCGGAGCAGTTTTTCAATATTGGTCCTGTAGGGATAATTTTTGATGATTATGAGACTTCCGTTTTTTGTATCGGCCGCTTCAATAAAAGGATACAGCCCCGAAAATATCCCGAAGAGGAATCTTTCATCGACATTCTGATTGAAGATATCGAAAGTAAGATCAAGGTAGAATTCGCAGGGCTCATGGGAGGGTGCAGAATCCATGTGAAGGATCCTGAAATCACTGGCAAGGCTGAATTTTTCTTCAAGCACGTTCATCTCTGTATTTTCATTAAGCAGGAGCATTGACTGCATGGGTGAATCCCCCGAAATAAAGGCCGACCGGCATTTTAATATATGATGCCTTTATATAATTGTCAATCGCACGGCCCGAATCTTTTTATTCAATAAAATCGCTGCCGTCATTACCTGCCTGCAATTGACTTTTTCCCGTTATTGTTTATAATGTTAATAAATTCGAAGCTATTGCTGTGCATCCGGGAGGCAATGATGAAAACTGTTTCCGGTAAAGAAAAGAAGCATTATAGTGTAAACGAGGTACTGTGCCTGATCCTGGGCGGAGGAAAGGGGACAAGGCTTTACCCTCTGACAAAAGAACGTTCGAAACCGGCAGTACCTTTCGGGGGCAGTTACCGTTTGATCGATATCCCGATATCCAACTGCATCAATTCGGGGATCAACCGCGTCTTTGTCATGACGCAGTTCAACTCCACTTCACTTAACCGTCACATTACTCAGACCTACAAATTCGATATTTTTCATAACGGTTTCGTCGATATTCTCGCCACCGAACAGACCCAGGACAGCCCGACCAGCGGATTTACGCAGGGCACCGCCGACGCGGTCCGCCGGGCTCTCAGGCATTTCCGCAGCTTCAGGGATTCCGGCGATACAAAGTATGTGCTTCTGCTCTCGGGCGACCAGCTTTATTATATGGATTTCAGAAACTTACTGGCCGCTCATATTGACAGCAAAGCCCAGATCACGATCGGGATCATCCCCGTGACCGAAGATGACATATCCAGGTTCGGGATCCTGAAAATAGACGAAACATGCCGCATTGCCAACTTTATTGAAAAACCCAAAACGAGGGATGAAATAAAGGATTGGGCGGTACCAAAAAAATATGCGCCGATTTGCGGAACAGGCAGGCCTTTTTTCGGATCGATGGGCATTTACTTATTCAATATAGACACCCTTTACGATATTTTACTGACCCACCCTGAAATGCTCGATTTCGGAAAAGAGGTCATCCCCTATTCGATCGAAAACAAGTATCATGTTTACGGGTTTGTACATACCGACTACTGGGAGGATATAGGAACAATAAAGAGTTTTCACCAGGCAAACATCGAAATGACCAAAGACGACGGATCTTTCGACATGTTCAAACTTGCAAATCCGTTCTTTTCCAGGCCCCGCTTCCTGCCTCCGTCGAAGGTCATTAATTCGAAGATCGATACGGCAATATTAAGCTACGGGGTCAAGATCGATGAAGCCGTTATTAAAAATAGCGTCATCGGCGTCAGGAGCATGATTAATAAAGGGGCGAAAATAGAAAACAGCGTAATAATCGGAGCCGATTTCTATGAGAACGATGAGGCCCGGAATTCGAACCTGGCAAAAAAGATCCCGGATATCGGCATTGGGGAAAATACAATCATTAAAAATGCAATTCTCGACAAAAACTGCAGGATAGGCAAAAATGTAAGGATCATTAATGAACAGGGAATCCTCAATAGGGAAGAAAGGGATTATGCCATCGTGGACGGCATTGTAGTGATTGTAAAAAACGCCGTAATTCCCGACGGTACCGTCATCTAATTAAAATCCTTCCCGGCCGTGCATTTAATTTCCAAATATTCCATGCCGAAAATTAAAAACCCAGGGAATGTATTGAACTGCAATGTTTCCGGAGTCTTTATGAAGGCAGTGGTTCAGAGGGTTGTCCATGCGAGCGTAACCGTGCAGGGGAAATTAATAAACCGCATAGGAGGAGGCCTCCTGGCTTTTGTCGGATTCGGAACCGGCGATGAAGAAAAGGACATAGTTTTTATGGCAAAAAAAATAGCGTCGCTGCGGATTTTCCCTGAGGCGGGAAAGGAAAGTTCATTATCCCTGAAGGATACCGGAGGCGAACTTCTCCTTGTTTCTCAATTTACCCTGTACGGAGATGTTAAAAAGGGGGCGCGTCCATCTTTTTCCAGGGCCATGGATGCAGGATCGGCGGCGGTCTTTTTCGATAAATTAAGGGACGAATTGATAAAAACCGGAATTACAGTCAAAACAGGCGTTTTCCAGGCGATGATGAATATCGAACTTTTAAACAGCGGACCATACACGATTATAATAGATTCAGAATAAACTCATGGAGTATTTATGGAACTGAAATTCTGGGGGGTACGCGGATCGATCCCCACACCCGAAGAAAATAAAATGAAGGTGGGGGGAAACACTTCATGCGTCGAATTATCTGTCGGGTCTAACAGGATAATTCTGGATATGGGTACCGGAATAAGGGAACTTGGAAAAGAAATAGTCCATGAGATCGAAAGAGGTAAATCATCCGAAATCACTATCCTTTTAAGCCATACCCACTGGGACCATATCCAGGGGTTCCCTTTTTTTAATCCCATTTATCTTCCTGATGTTAAGATAAAAATTTACGGGCCGGAAAAAGCAAACCGTCATCTCCAGGTTCTCCTGGAAGGCCAGATGGAATACGATTATTTCCCCGTCAAGTTCAGCCACCTGCCTGCAAAGATCGAATTCCACGAACTTGCGGAAGGCTTTCATTCCATCCTTGAAGGCGTTAAAATCGAAGCCAGGCGCCACATTCACCCGGCGATAGCCTATACCTATAAAATAGAATACGAAGGCCGTACTGTTGTCTATTCGACAGATACGGAGCATTTTCACGATGTCATAGATAAAAGGATAATCAGCATTTCCCAGGGTGCGGATCTTCTTATACATGACGCCCAGTATACAGACAACGATATCAACTTCAGGCTCGGATGGGGGCACAGTACCTGGAAACAGGCAATAAAAGTCGCTACCGAAGCCGGGGTCAGGAAGCTTGCCCTATTCCACTTCGATCCGGACAGGAGCGATGATGATATAGCCAGGATAGAAGAAGAAGCAAAAAAATTGTTCCCCGAATCATTTGTCGCCCGAGAAGGCATGAAAATCGTAATTTAAAGGCTGTAGATCTTCCTGAAATTCATTTCAATCGCCTTTTCAAGTTCAGCCTGTTCAATGTTTTTGAGTTCCGCAAGAAACCTGTATATATGAATGACATTCAGGGGATTGTTGACCGTCCCCCTCAGCGGCGCCGGAGCAAGGTAGGGAGAATCCGTTTCAAGCAGGATCCTGTCGGCCGGCACCGCCAGGGCTGCTTCCCTCAACTGACCGGCTCCCTTGTAAGTCAGGTTCCCGGCAAATGAAATAAAAAACCCCAGCGATAGAAATTCATAAGCCTCGGAAAGACCGTACCCGAAACAATGGATAATGACGTCCTTTTTAAAGCTGTAACCGGATAATATCCGGCAAGTATCGGGAAAAGCATCCCTGGAATGGACGATCAGCGGTTTTTCAAGTCTGATCGACGCTTCCACCTGTGCTCTGAACAGTGCTTCCTGTAAATAAGGCGTCCCGTAATCCCAATGATAATCAAGACCCGCTTCTCCCACCGCATTAAGCGTGTGCTCCCCCGCAATTCTGTCGAATTCCTTTCCTGCCTCAGGGCTGTAAGCTAAAGCATCTTCAGGGCCCAGGCCGAACGAACGGAGCATACCCGCAGGCATAGCATACTGTGCAAGATTCAAGAATTCAACTGCATTTGTCGATATATCAACAAAATAAAGCAATTGAGAGGAGATCCTCGACACTTCATGGCTAAAAGTTTCTTTATCCGGATAGCAAAGTTGAAGGTGGCAATGGCTGTCAATAAACATTTTTTCCGTTTATATTATTCGTTTTTTTTACTTGACATTATTATAACTTATTATAAAATTATATACTCTAATAGCGTTCGAGTCAAAACAAGCTGGAAATTGGTAGGAAAATATTGAATAAGTGGTTCATTCAGTATATAATTAACAGCCATGCTTCGCACTATAAATTAAAACAAGGAGGCAACAATGGCTAATTACAGTAAAAAACGTCCTATTTTCAAATCAAAAGCTGAAATGTATAAAAAATCAAGATGGACAAAAATAAGGGAAGGGATCGCCCTCTACTATTCGAATGTCAAGAGATCATTCCAGAAGGTCCTCTATAAAATCAATGAAAAGGGCTCCCAGCGGCTGACCATTATGGTCGTTCCCCATTCAGAAAAAAAAATAGTCAATATTCAGATTTCAAATTATATCCTTTTCTTTTTCTCTCTTCTTCTTGGCATTACCATTGTATCCTCCATACTGGCAATCGCCAACAACCAGCATAACCACAATCAGTATGTTTTTCTTATACAGGAAGACGAACTGAAACGCCAGCAGATAGAGGATTTTAAACACCAGATTGAGAGCTTCGATAAGCGTTTCACCTCCATCAAGGTTGAAATAACCAATATTCTGAGAACCGTGGGCAAAGATGTCAAGAACGATATGGATGAAGACAATATTGTGGATTTGCCCGATAAAAACTCCAGCAACAGCACGGCACGCGAAACTATTATGCTGAAAAAATTAAACCACAGCCTTGAAAAAACGACAAAAAGAGTTGTCCAGATCGGGGAAAGCATCGAGGAATGGAAAGGGCTCCTGCAGAATATTCCTTCAAAATATCCGCTCACAGTTCGGGCGCAGATCAATTCACCTTATGGTATACGGGTTGATCCTATTTTCGGCTGGAAATCGGAATTCCATCCCGGAATCGATCTTAATGCATTTCCCGGAATGCCTATCATTGCAACGGCGGACGGGGTAGTCAGCCTGGCAGGATGGCAGGGGGGATACGGCCTGATGGTCGAGGTCAAGCATATGTACGGCTTCTCCACCCGGTATGCGCACATGGAAGAAATAGGGCCCGGAATTTTTGTCGGAGCAAGAATCAAGCAGGGACAGGTTTTGGGATATGTAGGCATGACCGGCAGGGTTACAGGTCCGCATCTTCATTATGAAGTCCGGATAGGAGATAATACGGTCGATCCCACTGCATTTACAACAATGATGATACCTTAAACAATATCCGGGGGCCATATGGAATCTGCTGAATTAAAAACCGCCGAAATCAAGGAAATCAAGCCTGAAGAAGTTAACGGCAAAACCGTCATTTCAAATAGCGTTATCGGAAGGGAAAACGCCTTCTCAGGCGAATTCCGGTCTGACGGTTTGCTTAGGATAGACGGCGATTTCAAAGGTGTTATAAAGGGATACGGGGTCGTTCTCGTAGGCGAGAAGGGGAGAATAGTCGGGGATATATATGCCCGCATGGTAAGAATAGGGGGCAGGATAAAGGGAAACGTTTACGCACTGGAGCGTGTCGATATCCTGTCGACCGGAAAACTTCATGGAGACATGTGGACAAAGAAATGCCAGGCTGAAGAAGGTATGGTTTTCACAGGACAGAGCAAGATCGATACTAAAAACGACATTGATGCGGTTTTTGAAAAGTCAGTCAGGCAAACTTCGCCTCTGATAACAGAGGACTTATAACCGGGTCAATCGAGGGGATAAAATGCAGGAAAATTCACAGGTCATAATTGGAATCATTAATAACGGATATATTATAAAGGTAACGGGAAAAGGCACGATGGAATATTGCTCGGAGCTCTTCCAGTTCCTTTCAGATAAAATTGAAAATGAAAATATTGAAAATATATATTTTGAATTATCGGAAACTACATATCTCGACAGTTCGTTTATCGGAGTTATCGTTTCCGTCCAGAAAAAATTGAAAAAAATGCAGAAAGGAAATCTCATACTTCTCAACCCTTCCGAAAAATCCAAGGAAATCATGTCGACAATGGGTCTTCTCGAGATCATGCCGATCCAGGAGGATCATACCTTTAAGAATATCGAGGTCAGCGGAGAAATCAAGAAAAGATTGGAGAAAAACTACAAGGATATACAGGTATTGCTTGAATCCCACCAGAATTTAATGGAACTTAACAGTGAAAATCGAAAACGTTTCAGCCTCGTCGAAGAAATGCTGAAAAAGGAACTCGAAAAGGAGAAAAAATGAACCTGATCCATCCTACCGCGATTATTGCCGATACTGTCAAACTCGGGAACAATATAACGATAAATCCGTATACTGTAATTGAAGGAGATATCGAGATAGGAGACGGCTGCACGATAGGTCCCATGGCATACATAAAAGGATGGGTAAAGATAGGGGAAAAAAGCGAATTTCATCCGTTTTCGGCTGTCGGGGACACTCCCCAGGATTATTCCTACAAAGGTGAAAAGGGACTGATCGAAATAGGAAACGGCTGCCTGATCAGGGAGGGCGCCACAATTCATACACCGATCAGGGGGGGCGAAGGGGGAAAAACAGTTATCAGGGATTGCGCTTTTTTGATGGGTTGCACTCATGTCGGCCACAATTCCATAGTAGGAGAGAGAAGTGTTTTAGCCAACGGCTGCGTTCTGGCAGGATTCGTTGAAATCGAAAACGATGTTTTTTTATCAGGCAATGTAGCTGTCCATCAGTTCTGCAGGGTCGGCAGTTACAGCATGGTCGGGGGACTGGGCAAAGTCGTCCAGGATATTCCTCCCTTCTTCCTGGCGGACGGAAACCCTGTCACAGGTCATGGCCTGAATAACGTAGGCTTGAAAAGAAAGGGCATCGGCCAGGAACAGAGGACGAGGATCAAGGAAGCATATAAAATGCTTTATTCGGGAAAACCGCGCAAAGATTCCATCGAGGATATAAGATTAAAATTCGCAGGCGACCAGCTGATCATGAATATCATCGGTTTTGTTGAAATGTCAAAGCGGGGCATCATCAAATTCCATGAAGAGTAATACTTTATTTTTATCCGCCGGCGAGGTTTCAGGCGACATACATGCCGCAGATCTGATTATCAAGCTCAGGGAGCTTGATCCCGGTCTGAAGTTTACAGGCATCGGCGGAGTAAATATGCATTCGGCCGGACTGGTGCCGATTACCGGGGACGTGTCCACTCTGAACACTATGGGGCTTGTCGACTCGCTTCGCTTTTATTTCAGAAATTACGGTACATTCAGGCTCTGCCGGTCTTATCTGAAAGAAAACGAAATAAAGTATCTGGTCATGATAGATAACCAGGGTTTTAACATCCCCCTGGCAAAATTCGCAAAAAAACTCGGCATAAAAACCATCTATTACTTTCCTCCGCATGTTTCGATATGGGGCGGATGGAATGCCCGGATTGTCGCAGAAAACGTCGATCTTATAATATCGCCTTTCTACAGCGACTATCTGGTTTACAAGAAATACACGGAAAAGGCTGTTTTTTCCGGCCATCCCCTGCTGGATAAAATAGATATAAAAGCCGATAAGGAAGAAATTTGCAGAAAATACGGCCTCGATGTCGATAAAAAAATCGTTTCGATAATGCCGGGAAGCCGGTATCAGGAAATCGAGAATTTGACGGATCCCATGCTTGCTGCAGCCGGGATACTCGCTAAAGAATACGGAATCCAGATAATTCTGCCTGTATCCCATCCGGATTTCAAGGAGTTTATCCTGAAAAGAATAAAAAAATACGGTCTTGAGAACAATATCAGGGTTATCGAAAAGGACTCGTACAATGCAATGAGTGTTGCCGACGTAAATATCCTTGCATCGGGAACTGCGTCCCTTGAATCGGCCCTGCTGAGGAAACCTCCCGTAATATGCTATAAGATATCGGGATCTTCGTTTCTGATCGGGAAGCTGCTTTTTCATATAAAAATGATAGGGCTTCCTAATATATTGCTGAAAAGGAAAGTTTTTCCGGAACTGCTGCAGAAGGAATGCAACGCCGGCAATATGGTCAGGGAAGCTCTCCTGTTTTTGAATTCCGATAAAAAAGACCTCGAACCCCTTTACGACGAAATTAAATCGAGCCTCGGGCAGAAGCCTGTAGTGGACAGGGCTGCAGGTTTCATTATTAAGGAACTCAGAGATGCCTAGGATCCTGGGTCTTGATTACGGCAGGAAAAGGATAGGGCTGGCCGTAACCGACGAACTTTTAATCGTATCGAGCCCGCTCCGCGTCATCCTGAATAACGGTTCCTGCTTCGATGAGTTAAAAAAAATCTGCCGCGACTATAATGTAGCGAAAATCGTTATCGGTTATCCTCTTTCGGACAAATATGTCGAAGCGTCAAGGGAAGTTGCTTTATTTGCAGAAAAATTAAAAATGGAAATAGAAATCGAGATAGATTTCCAGAACGAGGAGTTCAGCACAGTTTTTTCGGAAAGCCTTTTAAAATCCATGGGTTTGAACAAAAGGAAAATAAAAGACTCTATCGATAAATATGCCGCGCAAAAGATCCTGGAAGACTATATTAAAAGAAAACAGGATGCTGTTTAGGTGTTTCTATTTTCTGACACTCATACCTTCATTGAATCATATCTGCATCTGCCGGAAGCAATAAAATAATATAAATTGTGGCATAATACTTGCTATATATATTATAGAAACTGATAGTGAAATTTCTTTATAATGTACGGGGTATTAAATGCGAAAGCAAAAGACTTTAAAAAGAAATATAGATTACAGCGGGATAGGCCTTCACAGCGGTCATTCATGCAACATAACGGTGAAGCCTGCCCCTGAAGATACCGGGCTTGTATTTCTGAATAAAAAATCATCATCCACACAGTTCATTCCATTTAACGTTGAAAGCATCGTCGATACTCAAAACAATATATCAATCTCCAACGGCAAGGCTGTTGTAAAAACAGTCGAGCACCTTGTTTCCGCGCTTTATGCCTGCCATATCGACAATTGCATCATCGAATGCGGTTCCAGCGAAATCCCGATACTAGACGGCAGCGCCAGATCGTTCATTGAAGGCATAATCGACGCCGGTACAGTGGAGCAATCCGGAAACCGCGAGGAATTCAGGGTCATCAACCCGATATGGGCTACTCTCGACGACAAATTTATAGTTGCACTTCCTTATAACGGCTTTAAAGTAAATTATACGATATCTTTCCCCGATTCGCCGATCGGTACGCAGACCATGAATATCGATATTACCAGGGAAACTTTTATTAAAGAGATCTCAGGCGCCCGGACATTCGGTTTTATCGAGGATCTTGAGGAATACCGCAAAAGCGGCCTGGTTATGGGCGTGACCCTGGACAACGTTCAGGCATATAGTAAAAAAGATAACCGGGTCCTTAATTCATCGCGTTATAACGACGAACCCGTCAGGCACAAAATTCTGGACCTGGTAGGCAGCCTTGCCCTTCTGAATTTCGATATCAAGGGTTTCATCATCAGTTATAAAGGCGGACATACCCTTGATGTCACATTTGCCAGAAAGGTGATGAATATCTTCTCAGGGACGGGCAGGATACCTCTCGACCGCTACTATCATGACAGCCCCGGCTATTTTTACCAGGCCGGCAATATAGCCGATATCATAAAGATCCCGTCATAAGCCCAAACACCCTTCCTTTTTATAATCAGGCTAAAGATTTGACAAAGGATACCGCTAAATTTATAATATCTACTCGAATTTTATCTATGGGAGGAATTCATTGGCTGCTCATATCAGATTGAAAAGGATAGGCAAATCAAAGAGGCCTTATTACCGCATCGTCGTCCTTGACAACAGGGCTCCGAGGGACGGGGCTTATATCGATTGCCTGGGACACTATCAGCCGATAGAGGAGACCGGTAAAACCAATATCGACCTGCAGAAATACGATGAATGGATCAAGAAAGGCGCAAAAGCCAGCTTAATTGTAAGGGACCTTGCCAGGAGAATGAGAAAAGCGGTTTAACCGACCCGGGTCCCGGGAGCGAAACGATATGAAAGAAAAAGAAATTGTAGAATTGATTGTGTCCTGTCTTGTGGATAATCCTTCAGCAGTCAGTATAAATGTTGTCGAAGGCGAGAAATCGACGATTCTCGAACTTAAAGTAGGAGAAGGCGAGGTCGGCAAGGTGATCGGAAGGCATGGAGTTATCGCAAAATCGATAAGGACTATTGTAAACGCCGTATCGGTAAAAAACGGAAGACGGGTAATCCTGGAAATCCTTGATTAAGCCGATGAACACTCTATTAATAGGAAAGCTGATAAAACCTTACGGTTTAAAAGGCCTTTTGAAGGCCATTTTTTATGTAGACAGTCTGGAAGAGCTGGATAATTTCAGCCGTTTTTTTATAGTGAATAAAAAGGAGCTGTCAGGCTTTCAGGAGATAGTTATTGAGAAAATCTCTCTCCTGCAGGGATATACTATTGTAAAAATACAGGGATGTTCCGACAGGAACGGCTCGGAGCTTCTTGCAAACAAAGAAATTTTTGTCGACAGCGAAGAAATTCCGGCTTTGAAGAAGGGTCTCTATTATATAAAAGACCTCTTCGACGCCGATGTTTTTGAAAAGGATGTCCGCGCAGGAAAGGTCAATAACGTTCTCCTGATAGCTAACAGGACCATGCTGATACTGAAAATGCAGAACGGCAGGGAAATCGCCGTTCCTTTTAACGACAGATATATAGATAAAGTCGATATAGTAAAAAAAATTGTATACGCAAGAGACCTTGCAGAATTTTATTGAGAGAATCAGGTGGTTTTTAACATCGTTACCATTTTCCCGAAAATGATAACGGAATACCTCAGGTACGGTATTATATCCAGAGCCCTGAATAGGGACCTCTTCAGTATAAATACCATCAACCTGCGGGACCATGCGCATGACAAAGACGGCCGTATCGATTCCGGAATTTACGGGCATGGAAAAGGCATGCTCTTCCGGCCGGAACCGTTGTACGATGCGCTGGCGGCCATTAAAAAGAATTATCCTTCGAGCCGTACTCTTTATCTTACGCCCCGGGGGAGGAAATTCGACAATATTTATGCGAGAGAACTTTCCAGGGAAGACGGCATTACTTTGATATGCGCAAGATACGAAGGCATAGATTCCCGTATCGTTGACGCCCTGGATATCGAAGAAATATCCATAGGCGATTATGTCCTGAGCGGAGGAGAACTTGCCGCCCTTGTAGTTCTGGATAGCGTCAGCCGGTTCATTGAAGGGTCGATCAAGGAAAATTCGAGAGAGGACGAAAGTTTCGAAAACGGACTACTTGAATACGATCATTTTACCGAACCTGTCGAATACCTCGGTAAAACCGTCCCGCCGGCTTTAAGAAAGGGAAGTCACAGCGAGGCGGAAAAGCTGCGTCTACGGAGCAGTTTAAAAAAGACTTATTTTAACCGTCCCGACCTCCTGTTCAATTACAATGCTGCTTTCATGACGGGGGAAACCGGGGACAGGCTGAAGAAGCTTAAAAGGCAGAACATGCAAATGAGGGAATACCTCGGCATCATACAAAATATTTCTAAGGAGTGGAAAAATGGCAGACGAAATTAAGACGGAAGTTACGGCCGAAACCGCGGTGCAGGAAGAAACACCGGCGCCTCTTCCCGCATCTCCGGCTCCCGTTATAAAGAATACCATAGATGCGATTGAAAAGGCTGCGGTCCTTGAAAGCGCAAATGTAAAAAAATACCCGCCTTTCTACGTGGGAGATACGGTCAAAGTATTCGTCAAGATCATTGAGGGCGACAAGCAGAGGATCCAGCCTTACGAAGGAGTCGTACTCGCCATAAGACATGGCGGCAACAGAAAGAGTTTCATAGTCAGAAGGATCAGCTACGGGGTAGCCATTGAAAGAGTATTCCCCTACTATTCCCCTTACATCGAAAAGATCGAACTGGTAAGAAAAGGCCGTGTCAGAAGATCCAAAATATATTATCTCCGCGGCAGGTTCGGCAAATCGGCAGTCATTACAGAAAAAGTATAATGCCTGTTCCGTCTGTTCAGAATATCCTCGAATTCGAAAAGGATCTCTGGCAGCAGGGTTACCGGTATGTCGCCGGGATGGACGAAGCCGGAAGGGGCCCCCTGGCGGGCCCGGTCGTATCGGCTTGCGTCATCTTCCCTCCTTCCGTTGTAATTGAAGGAGTTTACGATTCCAAGGCCCTGACCCCTTCAAAAAGAAACGAACTGTATAATGCCATTATGGAAAAATGCAGCTGTTACGGCATCGGCATAGCGGATAACGAAACCATCGACAATATAAATATACTGGAATCTACAAAGATATCGATGCAGAAGGCGCTTCTCGATATGAACTTAAAACCCGATTACCTTCTTGTCGACGCCGTGAAGCTCAAAACAGATTTCCCGAATCTGCCGGTTATCCATGGCGATATGAAGAGTTTTACTATTGCCGCCGCTTCCATAATAGCCAAAGTTACGCGTGACGGCATAATGAACCGCCTTCATGAAGAGTATCCGATATACAACTGGAAAGAAAACAAAGGATACGGAACGGAATCTCACAGGCGGGCGATCCATGAATACGGTTTATCACCCTATCATAGAAAGAGTTTTAAATTGAAGTAATAAAGCAATCCCCCGCCTCGAAAGGCGAGGGACGAATAGTTATTTTTCAATGCCCTTGTATATCATCATTCCGTCCTGGATGATCAGGAATGTAAAGGCCTTTCCGTTTTTGTTCCTGTCTGAGAAGGACTTCAAGTCTTTAATACTTTTTATCGTTTCCCCGTTTATACCGGCAACGATCTCGCCTTCGCTTAATACGCCCGACAAAATACTGCTGTCGCTGATTTTATCGACGAGCACGCCGTATTCGGCGCTATTCTGATTGAGAACATCCTGCGGAGCGTCGCTGAATGTGGCGCCGAGAAAATCATAAGACTCATTTGATTTCTCAGGCTGAGTCCTGTTTTCGTTGTTTTCATTACTTCTGACGCTCATATTCGGCCTTTCAGCGAGTTTTACTGAAAAATCGAGCCTTTTTTTGTCCCTCAGCGTCTCTACATTAATCACCGTTCCGGGAGGCTGGTTTCCTACAGTTTCCTGGAGCCTGGCAGAACTGTTGACAGACGTCTTATTGATCGACAGTATCACGTCTCCGTTTTTGATGCCCGCTTTATCGGCAGGACCGCCTTTTTCAACTTTTGATACCATTACACCTTCGTTCTCGGAAAGCCCCAGCAATTTCCGTGTCGGAGAATCTAAATCGGTGATATTAATACCAAGGTAGCCTCTTTCCACTTTTCCATGCTCGAGTATCTGGTTGGCAATACTCTTTGAAATGTTGATCGGGATCGAATAGCCGATACCCTGGAAGCCCCCCGTTTGCGATTGTATCGCGGTATTTATTGCAACGACCTGCCCTTTGATATTAAGCAAAGGCCCTCCGGAGTTGCCGGGGTTTATCGCAGCATCGGTCTGGATGAATCTCTGGAAACCTGATGAAAGGCCCTCCCTTCCTATAGCGCTGACAACCCCCGTGGTGAATGTCCCGCTCAAGCCGTAGGGGCTGCCTACCGCTACAACAAGGTCGCCTACTTCCAATTCGCTCGAATCGCCCAGGGGCACAACCGGCAGATTATCCGCATTTATCTTCAATATTGCAAAATCCGTGTCGGGATCTGTTCCCACAACCTTCGCGTTGAAGTGGCGGTTGTCAGAAAGGATCGCGACAACTTTAGTCGCATCCCTTACGACATGGTAATTGCTGAAAATATACCCGTCTTTGGAAACAATGAACCCGGAGCCCAGCATCTGCAATTTCTGTTTGAATTCCTTGGGCCCCATGCCGTTATCGCCGAAAAACCTCCTGAAAAAGGGATCGTTATAAAATTCCCTGTAGGGATTTTCCACTATCTGTTCGCTTTCTACGCTGATCATAACAACCGCCGGCATGATCGATTTTGCTATGCTCCTGTAAACATTCTGGAGTTTAAGGGCGATATCGATTCCATCGACCTTTTCCATTTCTTTGTTCTGGGTTTCGAAAGTCAATCCCCTGGAAAAGATCGTGTTGCATGAGATGATAAAAACCAGCCCTGCAACAAGCATTACAAACATTGAAAAGGTAAGAACCCTTTTCACAGCTCTCATATATTCCTCCTAATATATCAATACATGCAATAAATAATATAATAATCACAAAATCAAAAATCAAGGTAAAGAATCATACTACGTGTGTAGTAGAATTATTATACTACAGCTGTAGTATTATGTCAATATATTTTTATTCCCGCAGACAAACACAGAATCAGTTTGTGATCGAAGCCAGGAGCCTGCGGTTTGCATTGATGCGGTCAAGAAGATTGGTTACTACTTTATAATAATCAAGGTTCCCCGATTCTATCCTGTAGAGTTCGTCTTCTATATAAATAAAGTCTGTCTTGAATCCTTTTATCCTGTCCGCACCGGCGGCATAGTCCAGGGTCTTATCCCAGTAATTTTTTGCGTGGTTGAAATAATATTCGGATATGTCATAACCGTCCAGGTAATCCTTTTTATATTCGGCATTGAAAAAATAGATATGCTCTTTCATGTACAAATACCCGTAATCTATGTACCCCTTGGTTAAAAGAGCGCAAATATGCATCATTAAAAGGTTTTTGTATCTTTCATACTGGATATCGTTTGTAATAGGCGTAAGCGCCCTGATTGGATGATCGAACGGAGATATATAAGCCATTTCCAGGAAATATATATTACGGCTTACGGAATCGGTATCGGGATAAAGCCATTCGTTATACAAGCGGTAAAAATCTTCCTTATAATATATTTTCTGATGCATGGGTTTGAACCCGAAATCTTTATCCGTTGACTGCAAACCTGAAAAGATAAAGAATATAAGAATAAACACTGCCGCGCTTTTATACACTTTTGACCCGTCCTATTTACTATAATTGATCGGTAAAAAAAGGGAAAGGTTGAGCCGGTTTAATAAGCCCCTTCTTTTTTCAGGACGACAGCGATCGTTTTGAAAAGGATTATAATATCGAGCCACAAGGACCAGTTCTGGACATACCAGACATCCGACTGGACCCTGAACATGTAATCGGTATCGCTTCTTCCGCTTACCTGCCACAGTCCTGTAAGCCCGGGGCGGACGGAATAATAATACTGCTTGTATACGCCGTAATATTTTTCTATTTCCTCTTTGACGACAGGCCTGGGTCCCACAAGACTTATTTCGCCGAGAATAATATTTATTATCTGGGGCAATTCATCGATGGAAGTTCTTCTCAGAAATCTTCCGATAGGAGTTACACGCGGGTCATTCTTGAGCTTGAAGCTCTTTTCCCATTCAATCTGCGCCTCCGGGTTCTTTTGCAGAATATTCTGGAGTCTCTTATCCGCATCGAGGTACATGGTCCTGAATTTATATACTTTAAAATTCTTTCCTCCCCTTCCTTCCCTTTCCTGCGTGAATAAAATACCTCCCTTTGAAGTAAATTTAATAGCAAGACCTATGATCAATAAAAAAGGCAGAATAATGATAAAACCGATAACCGCGGCTGAAAAATCAATAAAACGTTTGACCAGGATATTAACCGTCGAATTAAGATTATTATTGACTTTTATCATAAATAATTTTTCCATGAAAAGATAATGAATCTCCGAATTGAAGATTGCGACCCCCCTGATATTGGGTATGATCACAACTTGCTTGACGATTTTGTAGATATTGTTGACAAATTCTGTTAAAGCTTCCTGGTCTGTAAACGGATTGGCTATGAATACCGTCTCAACCTTGAGAAGCTTGACAAGTTTTTCCATGCTTTTAATGCCGCCGTAAACCCTGTAAGTCAGGCCATGTATTTCAAGCGATTTTCTGCCGTTCCCCGAATCATCGATAAAACCCAGGACATGGTATCCGAGATGTTCTTCCTTGTTCAAACCGATCACGGCGCTTACTGCGCTTTCCCCGATGCCTATGATCAGCACGGACTCCTTCCATATCCCGATTTTGAATAAGAGTTTCTTGCCCCAGAAACGCACTAGAGGCAAAATGAAGATCAGGTAAAGCCATAGATAGATCAGTATAGTACGGGGGATATTTCCCAGAAAGTTCCTGACCGTTATCGTTAAAAACACAAAAAGTACCGCTATAGATACCGATTTGAATATGACTTTGGATTCTTCCCAGAAAGGATACCTTACCGTATATAACTTTTCAAAAAGAAGAACGAATATATAGGTCGGCGGTATCCACCAGAGCGAAAAAAGGTAATTAAAGCTGAAAAGAAAACCCGAAAAATTATTCTGGCTGAAAATATACGTGAAATTAAACAGGAGTATAAAATTCAGCTGGCTGAAAACAGCCAGGAACAAAGAAATAAAATATGCCGCTAAATCGATGAGAATCAAAGAAAACAATTGAACCAGTGTTTTGAAGCGAATTCTCATTATATTCCCTTTCTTGAGACCTGGACGATTTAATTATGGGCACTTCCAATAACCTCGCCTTCGTCCTGAGCCTCTGGCTCAGGATTTGGCTCGGCAAAGTTGTGCACCTGTCTTGGGGCCTGGCCCAAGGACATACCCTTCGGGCACAAGTGCACCAAGGCCCATAGGGCGAAATCATTGGATTCTGCAATCTGTATTTTTTTAAAAAGCCCCTTGTACCCGTAAGGGTGGGTTTTTAGTCCTTAGGGACCTTCAGGGCCCTAAGGGAACCACCCTTATTATATATTATTTTTTAAATAATTCAAAATCCGGCAGCCCTGAAACTAAAAGGGGGCTGCCTTTTGAGACAGCCCACCTTTTTTTGAAAAATTTTTTTATTGATCGGCAGGAAGGTCTTCACTCTTATTGATGCTGTCGATGACCTTGTCGGCTTTTTCCTTTAATTCAGGCGGAACCTTCTTTTTCTGAGGCTCCCATGACTGGGCCAGAGCTTTTTGATATGTTTCATAGTCCATTGCAAATCTCATTACATACCGGTAATATGTTTTCGACGAATCCCCCTGAACTTCCTGAATATACTCCCAGTAATCCGCCACATTAACAGCCCCGCTGATATTAACATTTTTCGAAACCGCTGCTATCGTTTCCTCGAAATAAGCGTCCAGATCGGTTTCATCGTTAAGCATGCCGCTTTTTGCAACTGCAAATTCCCTTGTCGCGATCTGCCTGATCAATTCTGTCAGGCGGGCAATTTTCTGGCTTTCCGCATCGATTCTTGCCTTTTCCTTGGTATTTTTCTGGCCTTCAACAGCCAGGAATACGACCTTTCTACCCAGATCATCCTTGCCCAATTCCCACCTTTTGTTTATCCAGGCAGGAGTCGGATCTTCGCTTTTCTGAAGGACGAAGATCTGGATCTTGGCGGTGCTATTATCAACTTTCGGTTGAGGCTCTTCCGGTTTCTTCCCGCCGCATGACGCAATTAAACCGGCGGCGATCACTATGCCGATGAATATTAAGATTTTCTTCATGGCGTTCCTCCTTAAATATTAAAAAAATATTCCTATTCTAGTGAAAAAGTCAATTCATTACCCCTTATCTCTTTGAGATCGAATTTCTCAAAACCCGGTTTATCGGCCAGATACTCGAACAGCCTGTCGACCGCATCGGTGGGGTTTCCCTTGAACTGCAGATTATAATCATAAACCCGGTCCTCTTTGGAGCCTGATTTGATCGTTATATCGACGACGCCGTCGATTTTTCTAACAGTTGATGAAAAAACGCTTGCATCCCTGTACGACTTGACGCCTGTAAGCCTGACAAAATAAAATCTCCCGCCGTCAATGTAATTTTTAAGGCCGGGCACCATGTCGTTTGCGATCTTTTCAGCCGCTTCTTTCATGCTCATTTTAATCGATGCTGCAAGAGAAGATGACTCATACTCCCGCCCGCCCTTTTCTACAGTTGAGATCAGGGCGCCGGTAGTCCTGACAAAAACCTTTACATTGACTATGGCATGAGCCCTGTTTCCTTCGTAAGTTACATTAGGGCTGACTTCAGCATAAAGTTCGGCATAAACCTTTTCCGCGAGGACAAGTCCTACTCCTACGCTCCCTTCGTTCGCTTCCTGGAGAAGAGTCCGCTCGCTCGCCAGCTTATCAAGGTCTTCAATATCGAATGTCTTGACCTTCAAGGCTGAAAATTCCCTGTTCAGATCATCGACAGCCCATTTTGCATATGTTACCTGGTCAGGATCGAGTTTCATGCCCTGGTCCTGCGGATTATAGTAAACTGCCATTGTAAGACCCGACAGGTCCGTCTCATTTAAAACATTGGATATGGAAGAGGCTTCAGTCTCTTTCATAGATTCACCGGCGGACGAAGAATCTCTAAGCCCCAGTGCGTCAATATCCGACTTGAGCTTCGCAATGTTGACATACGCCTGTAATTTTAATACGAGGTTGCCGTTCTCATCCCGCTGGTCAGACAGCCATTTTTTTTGCTTATCGGGAGGGGCCTTTTCCGTTTCTCCCAGGATGTATTTCCTTGCCGCAGGATAATTAAGGAACTCCTGTTCCAATGCGGATTTATTACCGGCATACATACTGTCCCCTAAAATAAAAAGAAGAGCTTTTTTTACAACATCTGCAAAAGCGCCCGCACGGGCTCCCCCGAAATCCGGCGCATTCCCTATGCCTGTAAATTCTTTATCGAGACCTGCCGAAGACTGCCCCGTCTCATTTTTTGTCATGCTTGCCGAACATGCGGCTACAGATAAAGAAAGAATGGCAACGGCAATCAGGCAGGACTCTTTAAATATATACATATGCCGCTCCTGCATGCAATAAGGGCATTTTTTATTAGTGCCCGTAAGTTAATATTATCACCCTTTAATATATTTTTCAAGAAAATGTCCGGCTTTTTGAGAATCCTAAAAGATTATTCCTTTTTAGGTTTGAAAATAGGACCCAATAATATTATTACTCCGGCGGCTATGAAAACAAGCGCTATAATATAATTCGACCTCCAGATGCCTCCGAAGAAAAACAGGGCAATAATAGCAAGTACAAAAACCGGAATAAGCAGGGACGTTTGCCTTACTGCTATATAAAAGCAAAAAAGGCCGGCCGCAGGGGCAAGCAGAAAATTCGGCCATGTAGCAGATACATTGCCCCATGATGTGAAATTCAGCCATAAAAAATATACCGTAAGATACAGCAGAATCACCCCGGGTACAAGAACGCCATAGCTTTCTTTTCCTTCTTCAATAAGGAGCTGTGCAAAAATAAATACAGGTATAAGCAGGAAAAGAGGCCAGAGCTTTGAAATACTGAAATCCGGTATAAAAGCGCTCATTAAAAACACGACACCCGCTAAAATCAATAATACTCCGATGATATGGAACCTGAAACCGCTTTTTGCCAATTTCTTTTCACTCATTTTATTCTCCCTTTTATCGAGTTGACAGATATTCATTAAATACGAAATCAGCTATCCTGCCTGCTCCTCCCGGCAGCCCCATGTGCTGCCGCCCCAGTTCCCCTCTCTTCTTCCTTTCGCCCGGATCATCCAGCAGTAATTTAATTTCGCTTACTGCATCGAAAGGGAATTTCCGTATGACTTTAAGAGCGCCTCCAAGCAGCCTTTCCTGTTCCTTCATCCTTTTCGGCGTTGTCTGGGGGCCGCTGCCGCTCCACCCTACTATCGGCTTCCCCATGCCGGCAGCCTGCTCGTTGGCAGTCCCGGCAAGGCCTATAACGACATCGGATCTTATTAAAATTTCCGGAAATGCATCCCTGCACAGCATTACCCGGGTATTTTCCTTTATGAGAAAAAAATCACGGCCTTCCGTAATTCCGCTCCAGCCCGATATCGCCGCTTTTTTGAGGATAGTACCGTCGTCAAGCGTCCCCGGCACGGCCGCCAGGTAAGTCAGGTCCCTGTCCCGCGACAGCAATTCGACGAGTTCAAGGATCATCAGCAGGTTGTCATAGGCCTCGTCCCTGCTTCCCGGAAGAATCCCTATCACAGGCCTGCCCTCTTTTAAATCCAGCGTTTTCCTGTAATCGAGCCCGTCCATCATAGGATTGCCCAGGAATAGGGCCCGGATCCTCTTTTTTGAGAGACAGGAAGCGGTAAAATCGTCATGAGTAAGTATATAATCGGCATTTTTCCTGATATACCACTCTTCTATCGCGTAATGAGGTTCTATATAATCCGATTTTGCCGGCGCAAGAAAAACAATCGGGCAGTTTTTAAGCGCCGAACGCGATAAATAAAGCAGAGCAACATCGCCGACAACGACGCACAATTCTATCCGTTCGCTTTTTATTTTTATTTCATTTACAAAATTGAAAAGTCCCCGCATATGTAAGAGGTCTTTAAAAAAACCCTTGATACTGCGGGTCGGGAACCCGCCGGACGGGGGAACATAAGATGAGTATAACAGTTCGATACCCCTCGCGATGTAGTCCTTGCCTTCGCTTGCCAGGGATGCTCCCATGATACGCCGCGTCAGGCCCTTTTCCTTAAGCAATCCGGCCAGCTCGACCGCGATAAGAGCTGCGCTCCTGTCTTCACCGTAACAATTGCTGGTAAAAAGGATTATATCCTTCATGTCAGGAGCCGGCAAATTCCTCTACAACACTGTCTTCAATGTCGGCATTTGTAGCTACATTCTGGACATCGTCATGATTTTCAAGTTCATCCATTAATTTAAGCAGAGATATGGATTTATCCTTTTCAAGCTTCATTGTATTCTGGGGGATCCTCTCAATATCAGAGGACATAACGGCAATATTTTTACTCTTCAAACCTTCAAGCACCTTGATATAACTCTCGACGGAGGTAAATACCTCTATGACATCCCCGTTTTTTTTGATGTCGTCGGCGCCCAGGTCAAGACCTATTTCCATAATTTCATCTTCGGAATGCTTCGCCCCGTCAACTGCAATATATCCTTTTTTATCGAACATCCATGCAACACAGCCCGCTTCCCCGAGATTGCCGCTGTGCTTCGAGAATATTTTCCTGATCTCAGCCGCAGTCCTGTTTTTGCTGTCAGTCGTAATGTCCATTATAACGGCCACTCCGCCGGGACCGTAGCCTTCATATGTCAATTCCTCGTAAACCACTCCCTCCAGCTCGCCTGTTCCCCTGTTAATGGCCTTCTCTATATTGTCTTTGGGCATATTAGCTTCTTTGGCTTTATCGACCGCTGTACGGAGCCTGGCGTTCGTATCGATGTTTCCGCCCCCTGCTCTTGCGGAAATAATTATTTCTTTAACTATTTTAGAAAAGAGGTTGCTCCTCTTTGCATCCTGGGAGCCTTTCCTCTGCTTGATATTCGCCCATTTATTATGACCTGACATGACTGCCTCCGACTTATAGAGTGAAAGATTTTAACATAAAACAGGATTAAAAACAAGTATTGGAATGAATAAGGGCTTTCAGGTATATCATTTATGATATATCATTGTTAATTTTATTAATACTATAGTATATCCCTTTAACCTGTTTTAAGCCCGTCCGCAAGCCGGTATCATTGGCACAATTATTGCTTTAAATCAGGTGTTAATTTAAAGGAGTTTAAGATTATGAAGTTTTTCCTGCATACCGCCGTATTGATCGTAGCAGTATGTACTGCGTCCCAGGCGGCCGATCTAAAGATCAGGGTCACGGGGGACAGGCAGCCTCTTAAAGATGTGTCGCTCGTATTTACAGAATTGAAAACGAATCTTATGACCGACGACAGGGGCATGGCATTTATTAAAAATATTCCCGACGGTAATTATACCGTGTTTGCGGTACTGCCCGGATACGACAGGTACAGCAATGTCATAGAAATAAAAGGAAAAGACCGTGAAATATCAATAAGGCTTAATCAAACGGCTTATTCCCTGGGTGAAATCAGCGTGGAATCCAAAAGGAACAGGGGCAAGGCTTCCACCGAAACTACAATCAAACCGGAACAGCTCGAAGCCAACACACAGACTTTTATGAACGATGCTCTCAAGACCCTGCAGCTCATGCCGGGCGTATCGTCCAGCGGTACATCGTTCGACAGCAGCATGTATATCCAGGGGGGCGGCCAGACGGAATGGATCTCTTATATGGACGGGATCTTCATTGAAAACCCGGTACGATGGGGCGGAAATCTCTCGATGTTCAATCCTTATCTTATAGACAGCATCGATCTTTATACCGCAGGTTATCCTGCCGTTTACGGCCAGGGACTATCCGGCATACTGGTAGTGAACACCAGAAACGGCAGCAAGGACAGGCTGAAGGGATTTATCGATTTATCCGCTATCAGCGCCGAGATGCTGATCGAAGGGCCTCTGGCATCTAACCTCACAGTGCTGTTCGATATGAGAAGGACCTATTATGATTTTATAGCTCCCTATTTTACACCCGAGGACAGGAGGGCGGGGATCGAATATCCGTACCTGTGGGACAGCCTTTTAAAATTCGACTGGGATATTTCTCCGAACGACAACCTGACATTCGATGCATACGGCTCCCTGGAGGGTATGAAATGGAACATGAGCGGAGATCCCAACGGTCCTGAAAAAGCCGGGAATCTGACCGGCAGGTATGTTTACCAGATAATAAACCTTATCGGCAGCACAAAGTACACGCACCGTTTCGATCCCGAAGATTCTTTCGATATCTCTTTCGGCGCAACGCCCGTTTTCACGACCGAGCAGTTCAGCCAGAGCCAGTCTTATTCGAACAACATCGATTTAAACGAATACCTTTACCAGCTCAACTCAGATTTTTACCTGAACTCTATAAACGGACACAAGATACAGCTCGGGTTCTCAATTATTTATATCGACCCTTTTTACGGGGACAGCTATAACAGCGCGTATATGCTGGACAACCAGGGCAACTGGACAAATTACTATAATAAAGACGTTAAGTATAATTATATAAGCGCGGTATCTTACAGCGGATCGGTCATGGACGACTGGGAAATTCTACCGTCGTTTATACTCGAACTGGGAGGCAGGGAAGAGTATTATTCGCTGAATAACGAATACATTTTCGATCCTATGGCGGGCATCAAGTGGGAAGCTACAAAAGAGCTCGATTTCTTTGCAAGGGGCGGCCGTTACAGCCAGTTCCCGCTCGATATGACAGAAGTCGATTCCAATACAGGGAACCCAAACCTTCAAAGCCAGAAGGTATATCACCTGATCGCAGGCATGGACTATTCCGACAACCTTTACTGTTTTAAAACGGAGGGTTTTTACAAGCATTATTACGACCTCGATGAAAACGATTCCATGCTTAATATAAATAACAGCGGCACCAGGGATGTTTACGGGGCCGATCTATACCTGCAGAAAAAGGCAAGGAAAGGCGACTGGTTTTCCGGATGGCTTGCTTACACATATGTTTACGGGCTCGAGGAAATCACATCCCGCTCGGCTGAAAATCCCTCGAATCCCTACACCACGCCGCTGGACACCTGGTTCGTCCCGGATTTTCTAAGCGCTCATACGATTTCAGCGCTTGCCGAGTTTACTTATTACAGGGACCCTGTAAAACAGTCTTTTTTCGATTTCCTCGACGAATGGAAATTATCCCTCCAGCTTACCGCTATGAGCGGCAAACCGTACACCCCCGTTACCAATTACATTTCGGCGCCGGTTAACGGCGGCACCCAGTATTACTTTAGCAACGGCCCTTACGACAGCCAGTACGCGCCCTGGTATGTCAGGCTCGATGTTAAATTGACAATACCGCTGGGTCTTGATTTCCTCAAAGGCGTCCTGGGCCCGGATGTCCGCGGATATTTATATGTCGAGGTCTTGAATGTCCTCAATTATTATAATGTCATATCTTACGCCTATACTGTCAATAACGGCCAGCTTCAAAAAGTTGCCGTCACGGACTGGCCGATCATGCCTCTGGGCGGAATCAGGATTGAATTTTAACCCGCAGGTGATGCAGATAGCCTCAGATTGGGGAAGTATCATTTTACGAAGTTTTCAGATTTTTTTCCATAACATAAAGCAGACATCCTCGAAGATAGGATCGTTTATCCGCAGATGCCGCAGATGCACGCAGATTAATTCTATTAATGGGCACTTCCAAGAACCCCACACCCTTACGGGTGTGGACATGCGCACTTTCAAAGGCAGTTATGTAGTGCTCATAGGATAATTTTTTGTTAATTAGAATACTAATGTTTAATAGCATAGTTAATTTTTATTACATCCTTTATAATTGAGAACCAGCCGCTTGTATTCAAGTTTTGTTCTTCCAAAATTAATTATTAATGCCCTTTTTATTCCTGAAGCTTTTAAATAATTGAGTGCCTGAGCTTCCTCAATTCCACTCAATGTATTTATAGCTTTTAATTCCACGATGACTGAATCATAACAAATAAAATCAGCCCTGTATGTTGTTTGAATTTTTTTACCTTTATAATAAACAAATATTTGTTTTTCTATTTCAAAAGTGATATTTTTTAATGAAAATTCTATTGATAGGGCTTCTTTATAAACCGCCTCAAGAAAACCGCATCCCAATTCACTGTGTACCGACATAGCCGCTCCAATAATTGCGAAAGTTTGTTCATCTCTCTTTTCTGCGTATATCTGCGCAATCTGCGGATTATTTTCTTTTTCCATAGTAAATATTATAACAATAAAATAATGATAAATCAAAATTTTCGGTTATTATTGGTATTGCCTTGCCTTTTCACTAATTGATAATCGGCGGAATCGATGTTATAATTATCATCAAGCTATTACATCTTCAATCACAGGGGTATTATTTTGGCCAGGCGTAAAATAAGCACATTCCAGTATTTCCTTTATATTCTCGAGTATGTTTTTGTCGTCCCGCTTGCATTTCTTTTAAGCTTGCTGCCGCGCCCGATCGCTTATTTTATAGGAGAAAGGGTTGCAGGGCTTGTTTTCATATTTTCGCGGAATCTGAAATCCCTGGCTTTAAAAAGCCTCGATATAATTTTCAGGGACAATCCTCCGGGAGAGGCGGAAAAATTATCGATGGCAAGGCGCGCATTCGGATACATGGTGTACATGGGCATTGATTTTATAAAGCTCAACCAGTTAAACGCTAAAAGTTATAAAAAATTCGCCGTAACGGAAGGCTACGACAACATCGCCAAGGGCCTCTCCCAGGGCAAGGGTCTGATAGTCGTTACTCTGCACATGGGCAACTGGGATTACCTCGGCGGAGTACCCGCCCTTTTAGGCCATAACGGCGCTGTAATAATCAACAGGCAATTCAACCCTTTCACGGACGCATGGATCAGGAACAGAAGGGAAAAATATACCAAATTGAAAAATTTTTACAACGAGGTCGGGGATATTAAGAAGATCATTTCCTTTTTGAAAAAAGGCGGCATCGTGGCTTTCGTGACAGACCAGACATATTACTTCAAGCCCCTCTTTGTCCCGTTTTTCGGCGTCAGCTCCGCAACGGCGGACGGCCCGGCAAGATTTCATATTCAATACGGCGCTCCTATCATGATGGCATATAGCGTAAGACTTCCCGACGGCAGGTATCTTTTAAAATACGGCGAGCCTGTTTCCTTCCCAAAGACGGGAGATATGCGTAAAGACAGCGAAACTATTATGACATGGATAAACTCAAGGTACGAGGAATACATCAGAAAGTACCCGGACCAGTGGTTTTCCCTTTTCCATGGACGCTGGGAAAGGACCAAGCCTGAGGACTTCGCGGATTGCGAGTGGGATCCCTATTGAGCATAGGGGCCTTGTCCGCTTTCTTTTGACCGGCCAAAAGAAAGCGGACGGAAAGAAAAGCCGTCCCCGCTGTACGCCGGATTCTTGAGCCGCAACGGCTCAAAACAGCTACAAGCGGAACTCGCCCCGATTATGGAATATTATTCTATCAATTTTCTTTTTTTTATT
The DNA here is from genome assembly GCA_963796325.1 of uncultured Spirochaetota bacterium. GTDB lineage: Bacteria > Spirochaetota > Brevinematia > Brevinematales > JAOACQ01 > CAVYGN01. The sequence continues at coordinate 29,253 of CAWCLF010000003.1, read as the reverse complement.
TAAATTCCTTTATTTAAAACATAATAGGGACTCGGACAGTCCGCTTGTTTACCGCTGTTTTTCGCCTGCGGCTCTACGGCCCGGCATAAGGCGGGGGTAAGAGGCTCTCCGCACGCCAAATCCGACGAATGTTAGCTTTGGAGCATTAAAGCATGGTTAAAACCGGCGTGCGCGCTGTTCGTAAAATACTGCGCGGAAGATAAGGCCGGCCTTACGGATAACGGATTCGCAAAAGAGATATTCGGGCGATATTGGTCGAAATATGAAAAAGCCTAGCGCTTGCATCCCTTATTCTTTCCATTGAAATTGAAATTCGATAGGATCCTTTCAGGCCTTTTCTTCAGGTTTTCAAAATATGTCTTTTCGCCGGATTGTTTATCGGGTAAACCGCATTGAGTTAAAAGAAATAAACTTACAGATATAACCAGTATATAATTTAATTTTATTATAAGCCGGCGCGCCATTTTTATTTCCCCCTTTTATCCTTTCCCATAAGAATAATTCCCGGTACCGATTCGGCAATGCCGGTCGCGGCATACAAGTTAAGGGCAGTTCCAAAAACTCAATATTAAGGAATCTATAAAAAAATAACTCCTTTTGGGGATTAGGAATGCCCATAAAGGGCAGTAATCTAAAAACCTCCTAATGTCGGTTTTTAGATTACTGCCCTTAATTATAATCCGTACTTCTGCATTTCTCCATTTTAGCGGCGGATTTCATGTGCTGCCTTGTTTTATAGATAACTGTTTTCTTCATCATTGACGTAAAAAATGTGTTATACTGTATAACTAACTGAACATATACAATTATTTTTTAAGAAAAAGTGACACATTTTGAAGTCCCGGTGTTTATAATATAAACAAGAGGTTTGGATGCAGAAAACCGACGTCGAGGAATATTATAAAAAGTACGGCCCGATGGTGTTCCGCAGATGCAGGTGGCTTCTCAAAGACGAGGAAAGGGCGCTTGACGCAATGCAGGATGTTTTTGTGCTTGTGCTGCGGAATCTTGACAGGCTCAAAGGGGATTACCCGTCGAGCCTTTTATACAAAATGGCGACAAATGTCTGTCTTAACATTATAAGGGACAATAAAAAAATGCCGGAATCCCGCGATGAGGAAATTTTGAATTCCATTGCATCGGCCGGCGACCCTTTTTCCGGGATAATCGGCGGCGATATCCTGAACGAACTTTTTAACGGCGAGAAGGCATCGACAAGGGCTATTGCCGTATACCGCTACATAGACGGTCTGACGCTCGAAGAAACCGCCAAAGAAACGGGCCTTTCCGTTTCAGGCGTTCGTAAACGCCTGAGAATGCTAAGGAAAAAGGCAGATATTCTGCAGGAGAAATTGTTATGAAAAATATTAAGATATCCGACCTAAAACTTGAAAGGTACATGCTCGGCGAATTGCCTGAAAGGGAATTTGATAAAATCACTTCTTTATTGAAAACGGACGCTTCACTTTCCGAACGGCTGGATATGCTAAAGAAATCGAATGAGGAAATATTGAGCCGTTACAAGCCGGAAGATATGGCGGAGAGGATCAAACACCGCCTGGATCTCTCGGAGGTATATTCTCCTGAAAAACGCAAAGCCCTGGAATCACAGGGGGGAAGAGTCCAAAAAGCCGGCATTTTCAGGCGCTATAAATTTCTCATGGCTGCCCTTTCAATCGCCGTCCTGGCGGCGGTAATAATTCCGTCGGTTATCCTTTATACGGGTAAAGGAAACGATACCCGTATGAAGGGGGAATCTTCCCTCCTTATATACAGGAAAACCGCATCCGGCGGAGAACTCTTAAAAAACGGCGATAAAGCGCGGTACGGCGACCTTCTCCAGCTTGGGTATACTGCGGGGAAGCAAAAATACGGAGCAATATTTTCCATTGACGGAAGCGGAAACCTTACCTGGCATTTCCCTTTAAATGTCCGAAGCGATGCACCGCTTGTACAGGGCAGGAGGGAGCTGCTGCCGGAATCTTTTGAACTTGATAATGCTCCGGAATTCGAACGCTTCTTTTTTGTAATGTCCGATAAAAAAATGAACCTCGGCAATATTATCCGGAACGCCGGTATGCTGGCCAGGGATCCCGGCGGGTCTGAAGCAAAAAGCCTTGAACTTTTTAAAAATTACCGGGTGATTGTAATAACCTTGGTTAAAAGGAAATAAAAATGAAAATACGGATTTATTTTTTGATCCTGTTAATAAACCTGACAGTCCTTCCGCAGGCGTTCGGATTACAGGGAAACGATACATCACTGCGGAGGTTCGGCTTTTTTGTCGGCGCTAACAACGGCGGTCCCGAACTTGAGCCCCTGCGCTATGCCGTGCGCGACGCCCAGTCCGTATCAAGGCTATTCATGGAAATGGGAGGAATAAAAGAACAGGATGATATTTTCCTCGTTGAGCCGTCCCTTGAAGAACTCAAGGGCAAGCTAAACGCGCTTAGGAAGGAGCTTGGAACTCTTAGAAGCAGGTATTCAAGGCTGGAGCTGATTTTTTATTATTCGGGGCATTCCGATGAAGAAGGCCTGCTGGTCTCGAAAGATAAATTTTCATACAAAGACTTAAAAGATGAAATCAGGAATATGCCTGTCGATATGCGCGTCGTGATACTCGATTCCTGCTCTTCGGGGGCCCTTACGAAGCTTAAGGGAGGCACAAGGCAGCCGGCATTTTTAATGGACAATTCGATAAAAATGGAAGGCTACGCGATTTTAACCTCCAGTTCTTTCGATGAAGTGTCCCAGGAGTCAGACAGCCTGAAGGGCTCTTATTTTACATATTCCCTCTTATCAGGGCTCAGGGGCGCCGCCGATACAGGGGGCAATAAAACCGTTACGCTGAACCAGGCATACCAGTATGCCTACCGGGAAACCCTGGCGAAAACGGAAAAAACTCTCGGCGGGGCCCAGCACCCAAGCTACGACATAAGGATGAACGGCTCTGGTGATGTCGTATTGACCGATCTCCGCAGGACGACAGCCTTGCTGAAACTGGCGCCGGACATTTCCGGCAGGCTCAGCATACGCGACGATTCGGGCATCCTTATAGCCGAGATCAACAAGGCTGAAGGCAGCACCGTGGAACTTGGGATGGAACCCGGTTCCTATAAAATAGAAGTGGAAATCGGCAGAAAGGCATACCAGGGAGAAATAACAATCAGCGAGGACGAAAAGGGTGTTTTCTCAAAAAGCCTGCTCGAAGAAACGGCTGCTGAAAAGACATCTCTGCGCGGAAAAGAATCTATAAATCAAACGAACCAGTATATCACTGTCCCGTTCGTTTTCTCGATATATCCGCTGATAAACACCAATATTAAAACAATCGTCAATTTAGAGTTGAATATGGGCGGGGGATACTGCGACAGGCTCGATGGAGCATCCATCGGGTTTGTGAATATTGCGGGAGAGGATGCGGCATACCTGGACCTGTCACTGGCCAGTTATACCGGCCATGATTTTAACGGGATCGAAGGCTCGCTTGCGACCTTCACGGGGCATGATTTTAAAGGGGGCCAGTTTTCGCTGTTAAATATTGTAGCGAATGATTTCGATATGTTTCAGTCGGGGCTCGTCAATATCGATGTTAATAATTTCAACGGCTTTCAAATGGGCCTTGTAAACATCATAGGGAACAATTTTTCGGGCTTCCAGGCCGGAATTGCCGACATTGATACATCTTCATTTAACGGCCTGGAGATAGGACTTCTCAATATAAACAATGAATCAAAGGGTTTGCAGTTCGGGCTGATCAATTTTTCCACCGGGATGGATGGCGAATCGATAGGGCTTGTCAGCATTGTTTTATCTAACGGGCAGACGCATGCACAAGTCTGGGCGGATGAGACGGGATTTTTAAACGCTGCATTCGTCAACGGATCTAAAACGGTCTATAACATATACAAGGCGGGAATCGATGCAAACGGCAGCTTATGGTCTGCCGGCCTCGGCCTGGGTGTCCGGCTTCCTGTAGATCAATTCTTTATAAACGTTGAAATAATGGATTCCGCCGTCAGTTCAATTAAAGCCTTGAATGCTAATGACGTCCTGGCCCAGCTAAGAGTCTATGCAAGCTTCATAATAGTTGGCCGGCTTTCGCTTATTACTGGAATTTCAATTAATTGTTATCTTAAAGTGGATGACCGGGCTCCTGATATTAATTCGTTATACAATCTCAATGTATTATATAACAGCAATCTCAAATTCTGGCCGGGAATATTTGCCGGTCTGGAATTTTAGAATACCCTGACCGTTCCGGATTCCTCCCCAAAAAAATCAAAAAAAGTAACATATTCTCAATTTTCAAGTGTTTAAATATTATCGATCTAAAAGGAGAATATGTATGAAAAGGATTCTATTATTCATGCCGGCGGCTTGTTTTTTAACGGCAGGATTGCTGTCTGCAGGACTATTGTTCGCAGGAACAAACTCGGCAGCCGCTGAACAGCAAAACCGGTCAAACTATATCGTTGTTCCTTTCAGCCTGACGATTTTTCCGGTATTGGGAACAGGGACCAGAACAATCGACAATGTACAGATTAATATCGGAGCCGGATACTGCGATATACTCAATGGTTTCTCATTGGGATTTGTCAACCTGACCGGCGAGGATGCCACGGGTCTTGACTTATCGCTTTTAGGATTTACCGGCAATAATTTCACCGGCATGCAGTTTTCCCTGGCGGCATATACGGGAAATGATTTTAGAGGCGGACAATTCAGCCTGGCGAATTATGTAGGCGGAAATTTCTTAAAGGCCCAGGCGGGCCTGCTGAATATTGTCGCCGGTAACTTTGACGGCTTCCAGGCAGGACTTGTGGATATCAATTTAGGAAGTTTCAAAGGATTCCAGGCCGGTCTTTTAAATTTCGACGGCGGTAATTTCAGCGGATTCCAGGCAGGACTTGTCAATATTGCCGGAAACACCAGCGGCTTCCAGATAGGCCTGGTAAACTATGCTGACGATATTGACGGAATACCGATAGGCCTTGTAAGCATCGTGGCCGGCAACGGGCAGACGCATGCCCAGCTCTATGCGGATGAAACCGGCTTCGGCAACATAGCCCTGATCAACGGTTCCAAATTAGTTTATAATATTTATACTGCCGGTATCGATTATAAAGAGACATACTGGACATACGGCCTCGGCCTGGGCGTGCATATTCCCGCCGATCCTTTCTATATAAACATGGAAATTATCGACTCCGCTGTCAGCCGTATCGCAGCATGGGACGGCCGGGACATTCTGGCAAAGATCAGAATATACGCCGGAATCGACATATTCGACCATCTGTCCGTAATAGCAGGCGTCTCGCTGAACTACTACTACTGCTGGGGTAGAAATCCGGTGAATGTTACCCCGATCTATAATGCAAGCAAGACTTTTGCAAACGGCGGCACATTATGGCCCGGAATTTTCGCGGGTGTAATGTTTTAAGTGTTACGTGAAACCCGCGCACCAATAAAAAACCCGCCCTTCTGGCGAAGGACGGGTTTATCTCAAATATAATTCGTTGTACTATTTTGTAGGCGTCAGCTCGGCTTCAGGAATAGTAGCGTCTACAATTAATGTAATATTGGTTTCAATGCTAGCATTGCCGACAAGATCGATCGCCTTGGCTTTGATCGTATGAGAACCGGCTTTGAGCTTGATCGGGCTCTGGTAATCGAGAGCCTGGCCGTCGTCGATCGTGTAGCTGATATTCGCAACTGGCACCTCAGGATCTGTGGCAATAATCTTGATCTGGGTAGCAGGCGAAATATACTTGTTGCCGTTCGTTACAAATACAGGATCGACTGAAAAATCTATTGTAGGAGGGTTCAGAACCATGTAAAACATATAAGTCATATCCTGGCTGGCGTTCCCGACATTGTCGGCAGCATTATAAGTAACCTTGTGGAGACCGTCGGCTACGATCGGCATGAAGGGCTTGTCATAGGCAGATAAACTGGCCGCATCGTCCATCTTGTACTGAATGGCTTTTACACCCGAATAGTCGTCTTCAGCATAGATGCCGAAATTGACATTCGAACTTACATAAGCGATATCCTTGATCATTACGACCTTCTTATCGCTCGAAAGGTTTACCTTAGGCGGGGTCTTATCGAGAATGAATTCATAATACTTGATCGGCGATACATTTCCGACATTATTTTCGGCTTTATAAGCGATCATATGCTTACCGTCGGTAAAAAACCCTATCGGATTTTCATAGATACCGAACTGTGAATCGTCAATCATCACAAATACGGACTTGATACCCGATCCCTGGTCGTCTTTGGCATCGATTTTAAATTTGATATCAGGCGAAACATAATCCATGGTACCGTCGTTGTAAACAAGTCCCTGGGTTGCAACGACTTCTTTTTCACTTGTCACCTGATTCGAAACAGCTTCAGCGTTTGTCGATGCAGCGTTAGTAGACATTGTCGCATTTACATTCGTACCCTGGTCAGGGGCGGTAGTCGTCTGCGCATAGGCAGTAACAATCCCTGCGCACAAAAAAACAACTGCCAGCAATCTGATTTTACACATAGTATTCCCTCCTATTAAATTATTATAAAACCCGGCGATTAGTTGATAAAATATTCTTAAATATTAAAGCATTAATAGTAAATAGTCAAAATGCGTAAATGATGGTAGCATAATTTCCAAAAAAAAACAACTCTTATTTTGTTATTTACTTTCTTTAAATTATACCAGCACTTCTTTCTGGATAAAATATCTTTCATCGAAATCCAGCATCTTTTTAATATCCAGGATAAGGTAAAGGCTGTCATCAACCTTAACGAAACCCTGGATAAGCGACTTATCGATTGCACTGTCCAGAACCTTTTCCGATGTCTGTATATCCGACGAATCAATTGTAAAAACTTTGTCAAGCGCATCGACTGAAAAAGCCACGAGCACTCCGTCGATATTCACGATCATCAATTTATTCGTCTTGGACGCAGCAATTACGACCGCTCCTTCCTCAGTCTTCGTTTCCTCCACGGTAAGGCCGAGTTTCTTCCTGATGGAAATAACGGGTATCACGACACCCCTCAGGTTTGTCAATCCTTCGACAAAATATGGGGCGTTCGGCAGGGTTGTAATATTCTCCTCCCTGACCACTTCCTTGATATCTATCACGTCCACGCAATACTTGTTTTTTGAAATTTCAAAACTGACATACTGCTTTTCCATTGAAAATCCCCCTTTGTCAACCGGGATATAAAATTAACCTATTTATAAAAATTGAAATCGAAAGCGCAATTCCATCCGTATGCTTTCGCGCCTGAGTCCGGATACCCGGATATATATATATCTTTAAAGCCGATCAGGATGTCTTTATTGATATCCACATCGGTTTTTACCTGGTTGAAAAGGCTCTGCACATCGAGCGTAAAATAAAAGCCCGCGGCCTTTTTCTGCCTGGCTTCCTTGAAAAAGCCGGGATATTTATCAGCGGAAGCCATATTGTTGTCAAAAATATTCTTGACCAGATTTGTCAAAACATCCTTATCGGTCGAGAAGAAAAGATCGTTCCCGATCACGCCGTAAAACAAAGAATAACCGGAGCTTTTGAAGTGATAAAACGGATTGGTGAATAAATCGAACGTAAACAGCTGGTTGTCGGTCTGAAGGATCGCATTTTTCAGGCTATCCATAAAATATCCGGCGGTTTTAGGGTCCTTGATGCCGATCGATCCGTACAGCACATAATCGTTTTTAGACGTATCGAATTTATCGATAACGATCTTGAATCTTCCGTCCGTATTCTGAATAAGGTCCCTTTCTACGAATACCTTATATTTATCCCTGAGTTCTGATACAAGGGATTTGATGCCGAGTATATCGATGCTGTCTATATATGTATAATATTTGTAAAACATGGGAAAATTGAGATAGACCTGCCCGGCAAGCGCGGGATCGCCCACCGTATAATCCAGGAGGTCGAATTTCTCGGCCATCGAAACATTTCTTAAATTTACCATGTTGAGCACTTCTTTTGAAGGCAGGATCCCGGCAAAGCTTTTAACGGAAATCATCCTGTCGGTCACATCGATTGTAAATGCGGTAAAGCCGTAAGGGAGTTTCAAGTTCGAAGTCACTCCTATGGAATAGGAAGCCCCGCTTATAAAGCTGGACTCCATCCAGATGAAATTCCTGTCCCATGCAAAAGACAATTTTTTTGCCGAAATATTGAATCCCTCCCTCTCTTCCAGGGTTTCTTTTGCAATTCCGTCGAGTTCTTCTTTATCTTTCGACAGGGCAATATAATTACCGATAAACCGGTACTGCCCGTAATTTTTCAAACTGTTTTTAATAAAAGCGTCGATCCCTTTTTTTGATTTTACCGGAATGAGAAGATAGCCCCTTTCATTGGTTACATGTACAAAACAGAGAGGGCTTTTAATATCCACGCCAGCCTTTTCAAGGGCCGGGAGGTCGAATACATCGATGCCGTAAGAGCTCTTAGATTCCGAACTCATCTGCAGCATCATCTGTTCATAATTACGCGAATAAAACCTCTTCATCAGGCTTTTGGAAGTTGAAACGAGGTTTTCAACAGAAGGAACGAAAATCATGAATGTACAGGGTACGATATATTTCTCTATTTCGGCGCCGTAGGAAAAACCTGTCTCCAAGATAATAAAAATAAGCAGGACGGACAGACGTCTCACATAATCACCTCGTTATTATTATAGACATCCCTTTCGATGAATTTTGACGAAAAGACATTATTGATAACCTTGTTCGACATATTTACAGCCCCTGAGAGATCGAATTTTTCAGCCTTTACCATTTCATGAAGCACTTCAATGCTCTTATTGTTCTCAAGAGCCATCCTTACAGCGTCAACTGTCGACATTTTCAGGGTTTTATTATAGAGCCCCAATCTTACAACACATTCAGCGGAATCCGGCGAATTAACCTTTTTTAAAATCCTTATCTTTTTTAACCTTACGCCAAGCTGGTCAAAAAGCCTTTTTGTGTTTTCACCCCTCGAAAAAAGGTTTGCAAAAACGTTCTCATCGAATACATTGCCGATCGTGAGAAAAACGCTCTCGTCTTTTACATTCTTTCCGGCCGCTTTAAGTATGAGAAAATACCTGTCTGTCTGAGATTCGAAAAACATCTTGTCTATATTCATTGTCTGCCATTTCTTTCTGCTGAACTTTAAAATCGATAAGGCATATAAAATTAATCTTTTAAACATTTAAACTCCCTTAAAACCAGGTTACAGTTTAATTTAATGATTAAGAGTAAAAAAATCAAATATAGGAAAAGATGCAGAAACGGTGCGAGGAAGTCATCAATCCCCGGAGCAAGAGCCTTTCCCCGTAATAACAGAGGGAATATAATGCCGGCTCAGGGCTTGTTTTTAATAAAGAGCATGTTCTTCCACTTGACCTTGTTTTGCGCGAGGTCCAGTATGAACTGGAACCCGAAACTCATATAAAGAGCGATTATCATATGGAGCTGAGTAAAATACTGCTTTTGAGTCGACATAGTGGAAGGGTCCACCTGGAAGTTGATGAAATAAATAAGCATCCCGTAAGATATAAGATAAGCCGCAGCAGTATAAACAGCCCATATGCTGTCGCGCACCAGGAGAAAATATAGAAATCCTATGACGGCAAAAATTATACCGGCCCAATTAAACTGCATCACGGTAACTTTTATGACCGCAAGGATCTGCCCGCCTAAATTTGCATAGTCGGTATTTCTTCCGCCGTACTGCTTCCTGAACATATGGTTAAACAGGATATCCAGTGTGACTGTATCGCCCCAGCTCTGAGGCCTGGGTTCGGGAAGGGAAGTAAGAGCGGTATTCCTTACCATAAGATAAATATAAAGCGTCATAGCAAAAATAAACATCCATCCGCTGTATGCCAGGATCTCCATGAATTTATCGGCGGGGCCGAATTCGACATCGGATTTCTTGACAGTCCCGTCATATATCCCGTAAAAGAATAGCACCATTACAATTATAGCCAGGAGAACTATCAGGACCGGATCTATAGGGTACGACTGGGGAATGCCGTTTTCAACCATATCTATGCTGAACAGGTATATCTGGTATTGAGGCGCTATCTGAATGATCTGGCTTCCGTTCGCATATATTGAAAAAAGGACAAGCCCGAAAATCCCCGCAAGTACGAAGAAGAAAAACAGGAGGGAGGAATACATCGAACCGAAGCTCTTCCTGACCTTGATTATCAGGGTATAAATCGAAAGATAAGCCGGAACCAGGAACCAGCCGATCATTATTAAAGGCATATGCGATGCGTAAATAAGCCTTATATTAAACACATATTTTACAAGAAGGGCGATACTTACAACCGAGAGCACAAGGAGAACCACTATGCTCGGCGTTCTTGCCCCGAACTCCTTCTTGAATTTCAGCGATCCGTCCTTTACAGTTATATAAACGGCGAACGGAAGCATGAACAATACGTATGCAACGATAAACCATAAGGGAAGCATGTGATCGGTCAGCGAAAGGCCCATTAAAAACGCAAGGAATATGGTCATCCTTTCGGCAAAATGATTTTTTTCAGCCTTTCTATAATAAATAATCTCCTCGTACCATACCAGCATAACGAAAAGCATGGCTGCCACAAGAAGAACATTAAGGGAATAAAATTTACCGCTCGCCGAAGTCTGCTGCCAGAAATCGTAAGAAAACGCGAAAATAAAAGCCGTCGCTGCCGCCGGCAGATGAACAGACAGGTTTATCGAGTTGCTGTCCCGGTTGAAACCGAGAAGCTTGACCATGACAAGGTAAAATAAAAAGATCGCCAGTGCGCCGCTGACGGCTACATACAGGTTGACCCTGTAAGCAATATCCCCGACAGGAATAAATGTGAAGATCTTGCCCAGTATCCCGTAAAGCGGATAGCCTGGCGGATGAAGAGCCCCCATCTGGTAGATCTCCGTCGTCAATTCCCCGCTGTCACCTGCAATAACACTGGGAGCGAGAGTCCTTATATAGAGGATAAGAACAATCAGGGTAATAACGGAGGCTATGACGATATCGAACCACTTGATCCTGTAGGGCATAAAGCCCTGCGGATAGATTTCCTTGAAAAACGCGCTTTCGGCTGTCTGCTTATTATCTTTCATAATCATCCTTTCCCGGTATCACGATAAGTTTCAATTATTTTAAACAAATGATCGAAATTAAGCAAAATTTTTTATCTTGTGAAATTTAAATCCGAATTGACAAAATAATACCTTTATAATAGAGTAATATGATCAATCTGTCTGATCAAGGCTATTTATGATCAAACTGCCGTACATCCTTTTTTTTCTAATAATTTCGGCATCATGTTTTTCCGTCATAGTCGAATACAAATGGGAACCGAGCGCTCCGGAATACCATGTCGAAATATCGTCAAATGCCGGCTTTTATTTTCCTGTCGTCGACGATACGATACAAACTACTAACTACATAGTCGACCTCCCCCCGGGGCATTATTACATCAGGATAGCGCCTGTCTTACAGGGTGTGGAAGGATTGTTTTCCGATCCTGTTGATTTTATAGTATCCGAAGACGCTGCGGGAGGTGGTAAGCTTAAGAATATTAATCCCCCTTCAAGTTATGAAGAAGAATCGGCCGGCTCATCGAATACCCTTTCATGGAACTGCGTAATATCGACAAACAGCCCTATGAACTCCAGCTCGTCTCTTTATTACGCCCTTGACTCCCCTCAGGATTTCAAAAAAGCAAGGGGTCTCCGCGTCAGAATAGACACATCGCCGCTTGAAGAGGGCCGGCATACCCTCTTCTACAGGCTCGTCAATCCTCTCGGCAGGGAAAGTAGAATTTCGTCGGTAATGTTTTCCGTGGACCATTCTCCGCCGGCGATTGATGTAACACCTGATGAATTCAAGATCTACGGGGAAAAGACATACCTTTACCCCGGAAGCAGGATCAATTTTTCATGCCAGGACAAATGGAGCTCCTTTACAAGCTACTTCGGCGTCAACGGACGCAGGATCGACGAACCTTTCTACACAGTTACGCGCGACACGAATGTTCTCAAAGTCATCTGCTTTGCGGTTAATGAGATGAATAATGAAAGCAGGCTTGTCAGGACCTTTTACGTGGATAACGAACCTCCTCAGATAGCCCTGTATCTGAATAAAAAGGAAGTAATTCACGCAATGAAGGCGGAGGGTGATAATATCATCAATATCAGGATCAGCGATAACACAAGCGTTTTACAGTTTTTCACCATACTTGACGAAATTACAAATAAAAATATGCCGATGTCGCTCAGGTACCTGAAAAACGGACAGCATGCATTCAAAATTATCGCCGAGGATATTTTTGACAACAGCTCTCAAAAGAGTTACAGGATAGATGTTTCGGAAGACCGGTCGATCGTCGGATGGATGGTCTATCCGTCAAAGGATTAAATTATGAAAGAAAAGAAAAAGAATTTACAGCCGTTTATCATTCTCTTCATCACAGCGCTGGTATGGCTCAGTCTAAACCTGTTCCTTTTTTATTATTCTCATTTAAAGCCCTTTCCCGAAGCAAAACATGAAGCCGGAAGTTCGTCCGAGGCCCGTATAAAAAGTTCGCAGCCCGGCGAAGTCACCCATTCAAAATCCGCCGGCGCGGAAGAACTGAAAATTCCATTCGGTAAATCTCTTTATCTGCCCAATACCGTCAATGCCTACATCCTGGTCAATTCAAACTGGATCGGCCTTGGTCCCGGGCAGACTGTATATGAAAAAGACGAAATTCGCACATCTCCGTCTTCGGAGCTCGACATAAGCATTGACAGCCGGAAAAAGATACGCCTCTATGAAAATTCCGAGGCGGTATTATCCGGTTCGATCTTTAATGAAAAAAGAGGGGGGCTTCCATCGGCTCTCGTAATCAGGGGAAAGTTATATGCCAATTCGGGGTTCGAATTTATGACAGGAAGCGGTACTACAATAGTGGGAAATTCGGAAACTTCCGTGGAGAAAAAAGACAATCTGACCAGGGTAACGGTACTAAGCGGAACCGCCGAAGTAAGTTCATCGGGAAGGAAAGTAACCGTTAAAAAAAACCAGGCGGCAATAATAGAAGACGGGAAACAGCCCGGGGAGCCTTTCGATCTGCCCGGCGCGCCCTCGAAGATCAAGCTGAAGACTCATTGACCGCTCACTTTCTTTTTGTAAAAAATAAATAGATATCCTTGTAATGCACCTTCAATTCATCGATAATATTTTTCGGCCTGTAATCGCCGGTAAGAGAACTGTAATCCACCGTAACGGAATTTTCAAGGAAAATGCGGTTGGGATTGTCTGAAGCGAATGTTATATGGCTTTCCCTGAAATATATTGGAGGAACTGTTATTTTTGCAACGCCTTTCTGTTTTGACGTTTCAATTAATTCCCGCCTCTGTTCCATCTGCACGGACAGATAGATATTGCTGAATAATCCGAAAGCGCAGTCCGTAATCAGGATGCAGGTTAAAAAAGCCATGACAGCCGTTGATATGTTTTGCTTATGAAATTCTTTTATCCGTTCTTTTCCTGCATTTAATAAAGAGATAAAAGACATTGTAATAAAAATTACATAAAAATACATCGGGCGCTGGCCTCCGAGCGGGAAAAGGATAACTAATAGAATGCTAACAAAGGCCGCAGACAGCCATATAATAAAATCATTTTTGCGGTCCTTTATATTTTTATTCAAAATTAACGCCGCCGTCAGGATAAGCGCCAGCCATACCCACAGATTCAGAGCTCCGTAACCTATCACGTAAATTACAAAATCGCCGATCTGTTTACCCAGACTGTTTATAAAGCTCAGGTTTACCGTGACCGCGGACAGTCTTTTATAATTCCCAGGTGCCAGGAACAAAACGGCTGCACCGGCAATAAAAGAAACCAGCCCTGCATATAAATAATACGGAACTTTTTTTTCGGCTTTCTTGAAATATATAATAAATACGAGCCAGGCTATGAAAAGGAAGGTCAAACTGATAACAATCTGTTCATGCGATATTCCCGCGATAAACCCTGCCGGAATCATAAGGACGCCGTAAGGGTTTGCATGAAAAGCCTGTTTTTCGGATTTATACCATAGCACAAAAGGGGTCAATAGTGCCAGAGCCGACAGCATCGGCCATAAATACCCCCCGGCGCCGGATCTCCAGAAAACAGTTTCGCCCAGCGCAGGCAAGCCGAACCAGACAGCCGAAAAAGCAAGTAAAAAGATTATCCTGTCATATGAAAATATCGCCGGGAACCTTCCCAGGGCGCAGGTGACTATTAAATAAACAGTTAAAATAAAAGCAATGCCGTTTATAACCCCGGATAAATAAAAAGAGAATTCGTTGACAGTAGTGAATTTCATAACGAATAAATTCAGCATCCTTCCGCTCCAGTTCATGTACATTCCTGATACGGTTTGAAAAAAGGGTTCTGTGTGAAACTGCCTGTAATAGCCGTAATCGTCTTCCATGTACGGCTGCAAAGCCCCTATTAGGCAGACCATTAAAAAAACGACTGATAAGAGACCGTTAATAATAATGTTTTTAATATTTTTCGTATCTTTACCCGCTTTCATTATTTTTCCCCGGTTTCTTTATTCAGGTAATCCGACAGCAGCCCGCGGTTTTGCGAAAGCCCGGCGATGATCCAGAAGAATATTCCTATCGGCACTGCATAGAAAACGGCGTCATAAAGCGAACTCAAAAAAAATACGGTTAAAAAAGTAATGCCGTTAAGACTGACCGGGCTGAAGCTTTTCCCCCTGTTTCTTATAATCGAAATATAGAGGGTGATAAGAAAGCCGAAAAAGGCTATAAAACCCAGGATTCCCGTCTCGACTAAAATTGCCAGGTAATTGTTATGAATAAAAGAATTCTGATCATAATTCACATTATTCGTATATTTAGCGTTAAAATCGACCTGGAAGTTCATAAGGCCTGTCCCCAGGAGAATATTTTTCTTTGAATAAATATCGAGACCGGCCTCGTATTGATACAAACGGTGCTGAACATTCGGCCCCTGCAGCGGGTTTTGAAAAGTTTCAATAACCTTTCCGTTCTTGAAAAAAATAAAAAATACGGCTATAAGGCACAGGAGAATTATCAGCAGGTATTTGCGGGTCAATATTACGCTTAACGTCAATACAAAAATGAATGAGAAAAGCGGAGCGCGGGTATAAGTAAGATAAAGCGTGAGCAAAGAAAGGATGAAACCGGCTATAAACAACGCAACCCTGTTCCATTTCATCGACCCGTATTTAAGGATGAAAAAAGACGTCACGAAGGTCAAAACCATGAATAGAATATGGCCTCCCCGCCATGGGTATTCAAATATGGATCTTAAGGGATGATTTTCAAAGGTGGTCAAAGCTTCTATCCTGTAGACCCTGCGGCCGAACAGGTAAAAATCGATATTATCCTTAAAAACGAAATAATTGAGAAGGGCGAATCCGCAGGCCGCAATGAGGCAGAATAACAGGCAGTAGACTAATATTTCATATTTTTTCCTGTCAAGTGGAATTACCTGAAAATAATAATAAATCAGAACATAAAAGCAGAATACGCCGAAGCCCTGCCAGGCCAGGCCCGGATTACCGGCAAAAACAGAACCGATCGAAATTGTAAAAAGGAAAATCCCGAGGAATATATCATGAAGCCCGAAAGAAATCTGCGGAATTATTTTTGCTCTAATATGATAAATGATGAGCAAGACGGCGGATATGGACAAAAAAAACAAAAAAGGGGATGCAAAAACGCATAGACAAAAAGAGACCAGGAGAAGTATATAGCTAATCCTGTCAAGAGAAGTCCGCTTGTTAGAAAGTTCCAACCTGTTAACCCCTTATAAGATTAAAAAATTATAATTATGGCCTGTAAAAAAGTAAAATATGGGAAGCTCTTGAAACACCCCGGCCTATCTTTGAATTTTCAATTTACTCCTGCTATAATATTAATTATTTGAAGGCAACTCATTAATTCTTCATAAGGGGATGATTTATGAAAATAACCGCAGCGGTTTTCTTTTCCTGCCTGCTGACTGCATTTCTTTCCTGCGGCGGCAACCGGTCTGCCAATTCACCGATGAAAACGGGGAAATTCGAGATCAGGGATAAGGAAATGCTGACTTACGCTTTATATAGGAACGGAGAAAAGAACAGCCTCGTTACTTTTGTGATAAAAACCAATAAAGACCCGGTATGGGGAGATACCGCCACGATGTATGAATTTTTTCAATTTATCACGAATATGAGGAAAATACCGGACAATTATATCGATTTCGACGGCTACCATAAAGTTTCTCTGGATAAGGCCACCCTGGTTGAGGAAACAAGGAACTGGGAATTTGCAAAGAATGAAATTAAAGGCTTCCCCTATTATCAGCATTATGAACTGGATACAAAGGATGAAACCTACAATTACCTGGCTAAGAACTGGAGCGGAAGCGAGGTTCGTGAGAGCCGTTCGCGCATCAGCCTGAAAAATAAAATGCAATACCCCATATGGACAATGCAGAGTCTTGTGATGATCGGCCTGCGGTTTATGGACCTTAAAAGTCCCGGAATAATTTATCTTGTCGAGCCCTGGATACTGAAAGAACCGATGCCTGTCAGGGTGAAATACCTCGGGACCGAGGATATCGAAACAAAGGCGGGCAGGTTCAGAACGACAAAGGAGACCATGGATATAGCAGACGTCTTCATCGGCAGGCTGCTTGAGCCGTATACAAAAAATATGATCGCCTGGGTTGACGTTTCGTCAGGCAGGGTGATCAAGCTAAAAGGTCCGGACGAAGATGATTACCTGGAAAACATATCCGTTTTTACAGGTAAAAGCCGGTGAATAAAGAGGCAAGACAGGACCTGAGGAGTATTTATGAAGAACGATAAAGGCGGTTCTTACAGGGACAGGCAGGATCATATCAGGGGACTAAAGATAAATCCAGGGCTGGAAGTTATTGAAAACATATATACAGACAGGGATTACACTGTCGAACTGAAGACGGATGAACTTTCGACGGTCTGCCCGAAAACCGGCCTTCCGGATTATGCCAGGCTCTGTATAAGTTATATACCCGATAAATTTATCGCGGAGGAAAAGTCCCTTAAACTGTACCTCTTCGGCTACAGAAATATCGGAATTTTCCAAGAAAACGCGACGAATAAGATCCTTGACGATTTTGTCGAAGCGGTTAAGCCCCGCAAGGTAAAAGTGACTGCGGACTGGAATAACCGCGGAGGCATAGAGGTGCACGTGGAAGCGGAGTGGAGTAAAGCCGGGTTATTATAAATCTCTTATTTTACATTTTCTTCATTTTTTATCTGTGAGATAACTTCCTGGGCGTTCTTGATTAATTCGGCGGCCTTCATCATTTCTTCCCTGCTGCCCTTGACGGAATCGATAAAACCGTTCAGGTATGCAAGAGCTTCGCCATTCTTATGAAGGTAAAATGTGATAATCCCCATGTAGTAGCTGAAAGTAAAATCCTCTTTGACCTGGCCATGAGCCTCGAGGATCTTCCCGATCTCGTAAGCCTTATCAAGCCTCTGAGTTTGAAAAGCTACGCTGAACGCCCTGGAAAGGTAGCTGTAATCGTTAATTTTCAGGGAAATAAGCTTATTAAATATATCATCGGCCTCTTTAATATAAGGGTCGTACTGGAAAGGCAGGCCGCGGGCATATAAAAGCTCGATCACACTCTCGGCCTGATTGACATCTACCGAAGGCGGGTTTTTATTTAACCCTGCAGAAACCGCGTTGACAGCGGCTTCAAGCTGGGACGACGGGGTCTCTTTAAGCGAACCGACAAATCTCTCAAGGCCTTCGAAATTCTTCAATATCGACTGCCTGGTGCTGTCGGACCTGTAGTGCTGCACCTCATCATTCATCTGCGCTATCCACCGTTCGGCGTCTCTGATGTTCACAGCCTCATGAGCCGGGTTTTTAAAAGAGTCCAGGACAAGGAAACTCAATGTTATATAATATGTCGACCATTGATTTTTATAGAGAGTCAGGGCGTCCGTCAGAAGCTCCCTGGCCTTATCGTCCAGGTTTTCAATTCCGTTGCGCATGAATACAACCGCGATATTATGAAGCGTCGCGTTGAAATCTCTGCCGTAGACAAGAGCATCGTTGTAGTATTCCTTGGCTTTCTGCCAGTTGTCCTTTATCCTCCTGTCTATCTCTTTCAAAATATCGCTGCGGGTTTCATGCGTTTTCATATCCTGGAGTTCGGTGACCTTTTCCCTGTAAATTTCGCCCATAGTGTAGTCGTAATTTATTATTATTTCACGGGAAAGGTTGTCCCAATACATCGCATTTGCGGATTGATGCCATCTGAGCAGGAGATCGTTGAAATAATCGCCTTCATGCGGAGCGGGGTACATTTTTACAAAATAGATCCCGCCGGGGGAATTTTTTATATACCCGTCTTTTTCAAGCATGGATATTTTATTCAATGTATATGCCGCATCGACAGGACGGTGCAGCCAATCCGAAAACTGCATCCGTGCTTCCTGGACGGTTATCGATTTTTTCAATTCAAGATAATCGACAAGGGAATAAGCGATATCCTGCACCTTGTACATCAGGCCGTAACGCTTGTAGTAATAATCCCCGAGCAGCCATTGTTCAGGCCTCTGCCATGTCAGGTAAACCGGCCGCTGCCCCTGCCAGTAGGGTATAAAAAAAGGATCCTTTGATTCCCTTATATTCTCATAAAAGGGCTGTTCGCTTTCAAAAATATGCTTATCGACAAGGTTCATCCTTCTTGGAAGAGTATCAGCATCGTTTATATATCTCATATCGCCGTATATTTTTTTAAAAATATTGCCTTTCTGGTCGTAAGGCGTCAGATCCGGCCTGATCTTTTCTGCATACGTAAAATAGAGAGTCCCGAAAACCTGGTTATCCCCTCCCTCCGTCATGAAGATCGAATCTTCCTCCGTGGATACCATAAGGTTCTTGCAGTAATCATGATTGAGCCAGTTAAGATGATTGTCGCAGTACTTATAATTCGTTACGAGCTGCAGAACCGACAAAACTGCTATCAGCAGCACGGCGATCCAGACCGCCCATGTAAATTGTTCTTTATTGCTCGAAGATTCCATTTTCCACCCCGCAAGTTACGGCTATTTACATTTTATTTTCTTCGGTTTTAATCCTGTTCAATATTTCATATGCATTCCTGGTCATATCCTGAGCTTTTAACCGGATGTCCTTACTGCTGCCGGCTATCTTGAAAAACTTATCGAGATACGCTTTCGCTTCCTCATTTTTGTGCAGGTAATAACCCATAGCTCCCATATAATAATTGAACGAATAATCGCCGGCATAAGGCTCATGACCGTCAATCATCTTGCCGATCTGGAACGCTTTATCGAGCCTCTGTATCTGGTAAGCGATACTGAAGGCCCTGTACAGGTAATTATAATCGTTCCTTTTCATCTCAACCAGCCTGTCAAAGAATCCTTCGGCTGTCCGGATATACGGCTGGTACTGAAATGTAAGCCCCCTTGAATATAAAAGCTCAATAACATTTTCTGCCTGGCCGGCATCGATGCCCTCCGGATTGTCGGTGAATTGTTTCTGAAGGTACTTCGCAGCGCCTTCCAGGCTTGCTGTAGGCGTTTCTTTAAGGGAGACTGTAAATCTTTCAATGGCCTCGAAATTTTTGAGTATAGACTGCCTGGAAGATTCAGACCTGTAATGGCCGGCTTCCTCTTTTATCCTGCCCAGCCATAATTCCAGGGCCGTAATATTCGAACTTTCATGTTCCGGATGCTTAAATGAGTCATGGAAAAGGAAATTCAGGTAAGTGTAGTACAGGAGCCACTGGTTCCTTGAAATATTGAGGGCCCTTTCAAGAAGTTCCCTGGCCTTGTCATCCATATTTTCAATCCCGTTATTTAAAAATACTACGGCTACATTATGGAGAGTTGTGCTGAAGTCCCCTCCGTACAGCAGAGAATCGTTGAAATATTCTTTTGCCGTCCGCCAGTAGCCGTTTATCCTCATGTCAATCTCGTCAATAATCTCCTTCCGTTTTTCATGCAGCCTGATCTCCCTGAGAACATTGATCTTATCCCTGTATATTTCTCCCATCGTATAATCGATATCATTAACAATAATCTCCCTTGACCTCATATCCCAGTACATCGCATTTGGAAATTCATGCCACCTCATTAAAAAATTGCTGAAATAATCCCCCTCAAAAGGGGGCGGGTACATTTTCACGAACTCCACGCTTCCGCCGGCTGTCTTTACATAACCCTCTTTTTCAAGCATGGATATTTTGTCCAGCGTAAATGAGATGCCGACCGGCCTGTGCAGCCATTCTGAAAATTCGGCTCTCGCCTCTTCAACCGTGACTGACTTTTTCAGTTCAAGATAATCGACCAGGGAATAACCTATATCCTGAACCCTGTACATCAGTCCGTAACGCTTATAATAATAATCTCCAAGGGTCCATTGTTCCGGCCTCTGCCATGTCAGATAAACCGCCCGCTGCCCCTGCCAGTAAGGAATAAAATACGGATCGCCTGTCTGCCTGATATCATTGTAAAAAGGCTCTTCGCTTTCGAATATATGAGTATCTACGAGGGTCTTCCTTTTTTTTATCGATTCATAATCTGTGGCATACCTGAGATCGCCGTATATTTTTTTAAAAATATTGGCTATCTGGTCGTAAGGCGTAAGGTCGGGCCTGAGTTTTTCTGCATATGTAAAATATAGAGTCCCGAAAACCTGGTTGTCCCCGCCTTCTGTCATAAAAACAGAGTTTTCCTCGGTGGAGACCATAAGATTTTTGCAGTAGTCATGATTAAGCCAGTTAAGGTGATTATCGCAAAATTTGTAGTCCGTAATAAACTGGATTATCGCCAGAATCGATATCAAAAAGACGGCAAGCCATACCATGATGTTCATATTTTCAGCATTATTTTCAATCTTTTTTGTTTCCATACATATTCCGTAATTTATTTTGTCCGGTTCTATGTATAAACGCCGGAAAACAACCCGTAGAGACTCTTTATTTTACCGTATATATCGTCCGCCCCGACAATCTCGGTAACCAGGGCTGCGGTTTTAACTCCTCTTTCAAGAACTTCCGCCAGGTTCCCTTCCTTGATCCCTCCGATAGCGACAATGGGAAGGCCTATATTTTTAAGCGCAAAATCAAGGTACGAAAGACCGACCGGACCGGCGCCCGATTTTTTTGTAAAGGTTTCATATATCGGCCCCGCACCGATATAATCGGCGCCGCCCTTAAGAGCGTTCCACGCATCGCCGGGGGAATGAGTCGATACTCCTACGATCAGGCCCGGAGCAATTTTTTTTACAGCTTCCACCGGCAGGTCGTCCTGTCCTATGTGAACGCCGTCGGCGCCGACCGCAAGAGCGATATCTATGAAATCGTTTACAATGAAAGTCACGCCTTCATCTTTCGTTATTTTACGTATCTCCATGCACTCTTCATACTTTCGTTTAATGGTTTTATCGCCTTTCTCCCTGTATTGAATGATCTTTACCCCTCCCCTGATCATTTCCCTTACAACGAAAATATTCGATCTGCCCTTCGAAAATTCCTCCGCCGTTATCCCGTAAATTCCCTGCGGCAGCATTTTTGCCATACTTACCCTTTTATAACCCCGATCGGTTTGAGCCTTGCGACTCTTTGAGACAGCCCTGATTTGGAAATCGATTGAACGACTTCCTCTATATCCTTGAAGGCGTACGGAGCGTCCTTGACGACAGTGTCCTTATTCTTTGTTTTGAGGACAATTTTCTTTTTAAGAAGGTCATCATTCATTGCTTCAAAATCTGCAAATTTAACAGCATCGGGAACCGGCTTTGCCCTTCCTGCGCCATGAACTGTTGACGCGAATGTCTTTTCAAGAGCATCTTCCCTTCCGGACAGAACATAGCTGTATGTGCCCATGGAACCCCCGACGATCACAGGCTGGCCTGAAACTCTGTAGGGGCGCGATATTTCAGACATTTTACCGGAGAAGCTCCTCGTACAGCCCTTCCTGTGGATGAGCACGTTTCTCATTCCGGCTCCAATCCTGTGCGTTTCCTCCCTGATTGTATTATGACCCAGATCGTACATTGTATTTGTATCCACGTCCTTGATTATATCGTTAAACACGTTATGGATCGAATGGCTTATCACCTGCCGGTTTGCAAAGGCATAGTTGGATGCGGCCCTGACTGCGCCGAGATAATTTCTGCCTTCTTCGGAATCGAAGGGCGCATAGATTATCCCTCCGATATTTTTAACGCCGCCCGGCATGGAGCTGAACAGGGTCCTGTAATCGCTGCATATCTGGTGGCCAAGCGCCCTTGAACCGGATTGAAAACTGACTACGACCTGGTTTTTGAAAAGTCCGAACACTCTCGCCTTCTCAATATCGAAAACCTCGTCCACAACCTGCAGTTCAAGATAATGATTCCCGGAACCCAGAGTGCCGAGCTGGTTTTTCTCCTTTTTCAGAGCTTCTTCGCTTACGGAATCCGGATCCGCACCGTCTGCATAACCACAGTCCTCAATATATTCCAGTTCCTCTTCCTTGCCCATCCCCCTGTTATTGATCACCCATTCCGCGCCGTCGGTCAAAAGTTCCCTGAGTTCCTTGCGCGAAAGCGCAAACTTACCGACAGCCGATGAACCGGCCGGAATCGTCCTGAAAAACGCCTTGATAAGAGTCTCCACCTTCTTTTCGATATCCTGATATATGAGATTTGTCGTGACGAGCCTTACCCCGCAATTGATGTCGAATCCCGCTCCGTCTACTGAAATGACGCCGTCCTTCAAATCGAAAGCCGCCACACAGCCTGCCGGGAAGCCGTTCCCCGAATGAGCGTCGGGCAGCACGACAGCCTTTTCAAGAACTCCCGGAAGCGAAGCTACGCTTTTAAGCTCGGAATAAACCTCTTCCTCCATATTTTCAACGATCAGACGACTCCCGATTATGATGCCGTCGACGATCATTTCGCCGGCCCTGGGTATCATCCATTCATAATCGCTTACCCTGTGTAAGCTTTTTAATTGCATTAATTCCTCCGAAAAGGGGGGACTGTTATTTTTATGACAATTCGAAACAATTATTCATTTTATAAGAAAAACGAAAAAAAGTAAATAAGTTTTCAAAAATTTGCCAAAAACAGGTGCCGCTCAATACAATATTAAAAGGAGAAATTCGAATGGTAAGTGTAGAATTTGTCGAAAAAAGCCTGAAAACTAAAGCAGTAAGAATAGGTCACCCCAGGAATTCATATATAGAGGGTTTTTCAATAGATTCTCGCGATATATCGATCAACGAGTGTTTTATTGCCATCCGCGGAGAGAACAGGAACGGCCATAATTATATACATGAATGCAACAGGAAGGGTGTTAGATTTTTTATCATACAAAACGACTATAAAAATAAAGCGAAAAAGCAGGCATACAACAGTTTTATAATACCCGTTAAGAACACCACCGAATCTCTCGCAGTCCTGGCGAAGGCTTACAAAAAGCATATCTTCGCAAGTTCCATCGGCATAACGGGCAGTTCAGGCAAAACCACCACAAGGGAGCTTATAGGCCTCCTGCTTTCAACAAAGTATAATGTTTACACATCGATTAAAAACTACAACAACGCCATAGGCCTTCCCCTGGCGATTCTTCAGGCAAAACCCCAGACCCATATCATGGTGCTGGAAATGGGAATGAACCACAAGGGAGAAATCAAAATCCTTTCAAATATCGCGCAGCCTCTTGTCGGAGTAATAACGAACGTCGGCTATGCCCATATAGGAATGCTCGGAAGTCTGGAAAACATCGCCGGAGCAAAAGCCGAAATTTTTGAAGGGATCAATCCGCACGGAATGGCGGTGCTTAACCGTGACGATGATTTCCTGGAATATTTCAAGAAGGTTTCGCCTGTCGATACTATCGAATTCGGCATTTCCGATTTAACGGTAATAGAGGACAGGGGTCTCGACGGCTACAGGCTTTCGTACAGGGGAATGGAATTCGATTTTCAATTAGCGGGGACACACAACCTTTCCAATCTGGCTGCTGCGCTGAAGGTCGGGGAGATTTACAGGATCGATGAGAAAGCCGCAGTAGAGGCCCTCTCGCAATTCAAGCCGGTCATCGGCAGAAGCGAAATAATCAGGGGCAATTTCACAATTATTCATGATACTTACAATGCAAATCCGTCGAGCATGTTTTCAGCGTTCGACCTCCTGAAAAAATCAAAAGGCAGGAAGATCGCCGTATTATCCGACATGCTTGAACTGGGGCATATGTCGCATTCCCTGCATAGCCTGGTCGGCAGGCACCTTTCGGAAAGCGGAGCTGCGGATGCCGTTTTCGCCTGCGGTCATGACGCCCGCAGCATTATCGATAATATTAAAAGTCCCGGAATCGAAAGAAAATATTTTCCGAGTCAGCAGGAATTGATAGAAAATCTCAAAGGATACATAGAAACCGGCGACACAATACTGGTCAAAGCTTCGCATGGAATGAAAATGGAGAACACGGTTGACGAGCTTTTAAAAATCCAGGTGCCTTCCTGCAGCTTATAAACCGCCCTTTTTGTCGACAAAACTGTCGAATTTCTTCCAGGCGTCTTCCCTGCCGTCGTCCTCTTCGGTTTTCACCGAAAGGTAATAGCAGGGATGTCCGTTCGACGGTACGCACTTTTCAAGAAGCATGTCCGTCGACCCGTCAATATTGCATTTTTTAACATTGCACCTGAGTTCAAGATAATGCATGTCCAACTCCCGGCCCCGCCCCCGAAACTATATTTTACCCGAAATGCTGATGTAACCGCCGTACCTGGATGAAAAGGCGTTACCCGCCAGAGTATCGTACACACCTAGTTTATACATAAGGCTGTCCATTGTCAAATAAATGTATAAACCCGCTCTGTCGGTCAGGGAATAGTTGGCCGCGAAAAGGATCGTGTTTTCCAATCCGGTGCCGAAATCGTCGAATTTCGGTCCGACTGCCAGGTATATATCGAAATCGTTTGAAATGTTTTCAACGAAACCGTTATATGAAGACGGCCTTGTAAAAAGCGTCAGCGTCTGCTCGAAGTTCGCCACAACAATATGCTCGGTTACATTGAGATAAATCGAATCGGCCGTGGGCATCTGCCCTACAAGAGTGTCAGGTGCGAACAGGCCCATCATGAAATCAATTTTTCCGTATTCGGTTTTCACGAAAAAGCCGAACCTGTAAGCAAGAGTTTTATTTTTCAGTGCGCTGGGTATGCTGATATCGTTGAGGCCGAAATACCCTTCGAATTTATAATGCTCCATTTTCAGGTACCAGACGGTGTCCATGTTGACAAGATTTGTATCGGAAGCTTCATAAACATAGAAATGCGGCTCGAGCATGCTGTCCATAAAATCCATAAAAAATTCAAGGCCTGTCCCGTTAATATCCTTGAAACCGATATATTCAAGACCGGCCTCCTGGTGAAATTGAAACCCCTGGTAGCCCAGCTCGGTATTCCCGAGAGTGACATTTTTACCCATGAAATAACCCACGTTCAGGGTGTCGACCGGATTTATATAGAGCTTCAGCGAGTCGAGTCCTATTACGTTCGACTGCAGGGAAGTTATATTGTATTCTTTGAATCCAAGGCCGATAGTAACCCCGTATTTAAGCCCGGTATCGATAAGCATGTCTATAAGGTAGCTCGAAAACACATCGCCGCTCTGCTGCATTTCCGAATAGGTGTAAAATTCAGGGAAAATAATGTTGAAAGAAAACGCCCTGGTCGTGATAATAGAAGCCAGGCAAAAAGCGATAAATATTGGAACGAATCTTTTCATAATACTCTCCGGATTATTATAGGAAAAGGGCCCTGTTAATTTTACACCAGAAAATTTGATTTTTAAATTTTGCCGCCCTATATTTAATCGGATTATATAGCCTTTTTCTAAAAAAAGTTTTTGGCGGGTGATTAAATGAAAATGCTCATGTTCAACAGTTCGCTTGGCAATTCATTTGATCTTGCAATCGATCTTATTCCTATGGGGCTTGAATGCCTGACTGTTAAAACAAGGGAAGACTTTATTATTTCTCTGAAAAATGACCAGACCATACCGATCATTATGACCGAAAATTGCAAGAACGGCTTCCTAAAAGAAATCAGGGAAATAAACCCTTCGATAAACATCTTCCTGCTTGTAAAGAATACGATGAAGCCCGAGCAGATTAAGTCGCTGTCGAGTTTTGGAATTACCTCAATAATCAACTATTCGGCAAACACGGGCAGCATAGCCGATGAAATCGTCAGATGCATTGTGGCCCAGAATATACGCAGGAAAGACAAACGGACGCACATAAGGGTCAAGCCCAAACAGGGCGACGATCTCAAAACCGCTATATGCGTAAAGAAAATAAACAGATTTATACAGGGAGTTGTTATAGATATAAGCGCAGGCGGATGCGCCGTCTGCCTGGACAACCCCGGCGAAACTTCATTCCTTGTCCCGAAGGAAGTTTACGATCCCCTGATCGTCGTTATCAGGGGGACGGGTATAAAAACCCTGGCAACGCTTGTCGGATTAAGAAATAATTTTGCGGGTTTCAAGTTCGATAATATCGAACCTGCGGGGATGAGAAGGATCGCGGCTTATATCCACAGCCGCATTATTGAAACTTCACAGCCGTCAGGGAAGTGAACCGCAAGGATCAGGAATCCAGGATATGACCCATCTTGTTCTTTTTGGTCATCATATATTTTTTATTGATCTCGTTAGCCTTGATAACAAGCGGAATGCGTTCGACTATCTCTATGCCGAACCCTTCGAGCCCGATGATCTTTTTAGGGTTATTAGTAAGTAATTTTATCTTCGTGAGCCCGATATCCCTGAGGATCTGAGCGCCTATTCCGTAGTCTCTCAGGTCGGCTTTAAAGCCGAGTTCTATATTTGCTTCGACAGTATCCAGGCCTTTTTCGTCCTGCAGGGCGTAAGCCTTGATCTTATTCACAAGCCCGATGCCGCGCCCTTCCTGGCGCATATACAATACGGCTCCGCATCCTTCCTTTTCTATCAGCGACATTGCCCTGTGAAGCTGTTCGCCGCAGTCGCACCGGAGCGATCCCAAGAGGTCTCCCGTGAAGCATTCCGAATGCACCCTTACAAGGATCGGATATCCTTCCCTGATCTTTCCCTTTACAAGGACTGCATGCTCTTTTTCATCAATATCGTTCCTGAATATCATTATCCTGAAATTCCCGTACTCGGTCGGGAGGTCCGCTTCGGCTTCTTTCCATACATGCTTCTCGTTTATCCTGCGGTATTCTATCAATTGGGCTACGCTGATTATCTTCAGGTCATGTTTTTTTGCAAAATCGAGAAGCTGGGGCATTCTTGCCATCGTGCCGTCCCGGTTTAAAATCTCGCATATGACCCCGGCTTCATGCAGGCCCGCAAGCCTGATAAGATCCACCGTCGCTTCGGTGTGCCCGGCCCTTTTAAGAACGCCTCCGGGCTTTGCCTGGAGCGGAAAAATATGTCCCGGCCTTACAAAGTCGTCTTTCGATGCCGCCGGCGAAGCGAGCTTGCGAAGAGTTTCCGAGCGTTCGAAAGCCGAAATGCCCGTGCTGACGTTCACGGCGTCAACAGATATGGTGAACGCCGTCCCCCACTTTTCGTCGGATTCTTCTGTCATTACAGGAAGATTGAGTTTTTCCGCCCTTTCGGACGTTATAGGCGCACAGAGCAGACCCCTTGCTTCGCTGATGATAAAGTTTACTTTTTCGGGAGTGGCAAGTTCGGCGGCCATTACAAGGTCGCCTTCGTTCTCCCTGGTTTCGTCGTCAACGACGATCACCATATTCCCTTTTCTTATCTCTATCAATGCTTCATCTATGGTGTTCAAGGCATTAACCATTGCCCGTTCCCCTTTGTTATATATAAAATAAAAAAAGCTCTCGACACCTACTTTCCCCTAAAAGAGTATCATCGGCGACGCAGGGCTTAACTTCCGGGTTCGGAAAGGGACCGGGTGTAACACCTGCGCTATGGTCGAGAGCAAGAATACAGTGACGAGTATCGAGTTGCGGGTAATGAGCAATCAACTTTGAGATTTAATCAAACCGCCAAGCAACTTCAATATTTCATCAATTTTATTAATTAAGACTGAAAACTCCTCATTATTAATATATTTAATATCCGAGGCAACAAAAATAAGCGATACTCGCAACTATATACTCGTCACTAGTTACTAAGAATAAGGAAAGAAGGTCAAGGCGATCATCCGATTAGTACTGCTCGGCTGAACGTGTTACCACGCTTACACCTGCAGCCTATCGACGTGGTAGTCTACCACGGGATGAATGGGACACCTAATCTCAGGGAGAGTTTCCCGCTTAGATGCTTTCAGCGGTTATCTCGTCCGAACATAGCTACCCTGCTTATGCCACTGGCGTGACAACAGGTACACTAGCGGTTCGTCCACTTCGGTCCTCTCGTACTAGAAGCAGCTCCCTTCAAGTGTCCGAACGCCTACGGCGGATAGGGACCATACTGTCTCACGACGTATTGAACCCAGCTCACGTACCGCTTTAATGGGCGAACAGACCAACCCTTGGGACCTTCTACAGCCCCAGGATGCGATGAGCCGACATCGAGGTGCCAAACCTTCCCGTCGATGTGAACTCTTGGGGAAGATCAGCCTGTTATCCCCGGGGTACCTTTTATCCGTTGAGCGATGGCGCTTCCACATGCAACCACCGGATCACTAAGCCCGACTTTCGTCTCTGTTCGACTTGTTTGTCTCACAGTCAAGCTCCCTTATACCTTTGCGCTCTACGCATGATTTCCAACCATGCTGAGGGAACCTTTGGGCGCCTCCGTTACTCTTTAGGAGGCGACCGCCCCAGTCAAACTGCCCACCAGACACTGTCCTCTTTACCGATTGCGGCAAATAAGTTAGAAACCCAATTCACCAAGGGTGGTATCTCAAGGCTGGCTCCGCCGAGGCCAAAGCCCCAGTTTCATAGCCTCCCACCTATCCTGCGCATGGTAAATCAAATCTCAATGCCAAGTTGCAGTAAAGGTCCACGGGGTCTTTCTGTCCTGCCGTAGGTAATCGGTATCTTCACCGATCATACAATTTCACCGAGCCCCTCGTTGAGACAGTGTTCAGATCGTTGGACCATTCATGCGGGTCGGAACTTACCCGACAAGGAATTTCGCTACCTTAGGACCGTTATAGTTACGGCCGCCGTTTACCGGGGCTTAAATTCGAA
>CAWCLF010000002.1:0-74927 GCA_963796325.1 uncultured Spirochaetota bacterium | reverse complement strand
GAATCCGTTAAGTTATCGACAAACAACCTTCTCTTGTTCTTTCCGCTTCAATTTTTGGCCAGTTCCTGCTGTATTATAACCAATAGTTGTGAATCATAACAAATTTTCGAAAATTAAATCTCCCAATAATCCTAAAAGTACATCTTTTAAAAATTTTAGGCGCAAACCCACTCTTTTCTTAAAACGCTAAAAACGGATCCTTTAACTCTTTTTTAAACAGTTAGCGTCCCGTATAACTTACGAAATAGAGGCAGACACGGATTATTCCTATATATCTTCAGAGCAAACTTCTTGCATGGCAGACCAATTTTGCAGCCATATACATTATATCCTGTATGACGGTTTTGAGCCTTATCCTTTCTTTAGCTTTACTTCCAGGAATACCTTTATACCTTAGCGCATTTTGCCCGACCCACCTCAAAAGATTATAGGTAAAACATCCCAGTGACAATACCAAAGAATTTGTTTTAAATTTTCCGCTGGGAAATCTCTCCAATCCAATATCTGACTTAATTTCCGAATGGAACTGTTCGCTTGTGCCGTGTTCCTCATACAAGCTGATAATTGTATCGGCATCATCCGATAATGATGTCCAGTAAGCTTTTACTTCAATGTCGGCTAATAGATTTGGATTGCCTTGCTTATCTATCGTCCTTTCAATAACCTCATAAACCAGTTTTATTTCTTCTTTCAGCCCAACGTCCGCTCTTAACTTATCCCGATATACCGTTTTCCCTTCCCGTGGATTTTCAACTGACGCTGTTTCCGATTTTTCTATTCTTTCCAGATAATCAAGCGGGCTCTCTCTTCTTAAATTTCTTTTGATTATGAAATCAACTTTTTCATCTTCCGCACAGATTTTTATCGTATCATTGCTGTCATTCCCGCTGTCTACTCTCACAAGTATTTTACGTTCAAATATTTTCGCATTTTGTATTGCCTTGCGGATAAATTCTCCTTTATCACATTGGGAGTGACTTTTACCTTCACGCAGCTCAACGCCAACAATCCATCCTTCTGCTTTCCCAAAATACGCAAATATTGGTGCATAGCCGTAATACCCTGCGTAAGTCCTTGAGACTCCTTCCTTTTTTGTCTGTTCATTATTGAATGGTGATACATCTATATCCAGAGGAACTAAATCCCTGATTGTCGGAGTTAAGCGGCCTTTCATCCTTTTTACCAGCCTTATGCTTTCATCGCTTATTTTATCGGGCCAGCTTTCAGGGGCCATATCCATTCGCTGTCTCAAATTTTCCTCCGATGGCACGGTCGGTATATCCATCATCGCTTTGAAAAATCTATCATTTCGATATTGCTCTATTTTTGCGAATTCTGTTTTGCCCATAGCAAGCAGACTTGTATAGCTCTTTACGATATCTATATCTTTAATCTGCGGCCTTTTTCCCGAACTTTCCAATCTTTTATCAAGATTTGATTTGCGTATTAAAGAACCTATCAGTGTCAGTCCGCTTTCAGCCGCAATTAGCTCGTCTGTTTCCTCCAGGTCAAAACGGATAATTGTTTTCATTCCTTCACCCTCTGGGTGAACCTTATTAGGTCCATAACCCTATATATTGTAAAGGGTTAATCTATATTTTTCTAATTAGTTAACGGATTCAGGTAATAAGATAATAATCCCTGCATTAATTGTCAAAAGTTAGAATATTCTTAAGGCAGTCAATAAGTCATGAGTCGAGAGTCGGAGGTTTCAGGGAATAGACTGTTGACTCAATTACGATTTCTCACTCCTGACTCCTGACTAATTCGGGATTTCCCATTTAGCATATTGAAACTCCAAAAATCCGGATCCCAATGCATTCTGTCAATATTTTATCAACCTTATCAGGGCATGTCAACATAAAATTCCTCTCTTTCCAGTCCAAGACGGCATGAAAGCGGTAGAATTCAACCCTTTCTTAAAATTCGACAACAGGAACCCCTTTATTATTTTCATTGCATCAATCCTTATAATGATTCCAAGGCCAAAGACCGGAACCGTTCTATCCTTTCGAGTACCGCTTCAAATATTTCCTTTGGGACAGCAACTTCAGCCATCTGAAATATCGTGTACCGGGCATGGCTTATAACCTTCGCCCCGATCTTGATAAGCTTATCCCGGAGGGTCGTCATCGACCAATGCCGGATAGACCGAGGCAGTGCAACCCGTCGAAGGAAGTTTCCCAGATTGTAAGCAAGAGCGAATAACTGCAATCTCACCTGGTTATCTGTAAAGTCGTGGCATGACAGTCTTGTCCACTTGATAGCGTATTTTCCTTCCTTGATCCACTGCTCCGCCGTTCCTCTCATGTTATAGAACCTGACGACCTTCTTCGGCTGCCATCGGAGGTTTGTTATGATGAATCCGACACGAGGAAACAGTTCCCCACGATGCCACTCAACCTTCGCTATTACACGGCGTCCCTTGTCCCAGCTTACTGCCCGATAGAAGAAATCGTGGTACAGGACAACGGGGGCGAAGGACGGCCTTCCGATCGGGCGTTTCAGAAGATGTGCGATATTCTTTTGAAGAATATCATTAGCAGGAAGCCTGATCGTGTAAAGGAAGTTTTCTGATTCAAGGTATTCGTAAATGTCCGGATTTGCGAAAGCGGCATCTCCCCTGAAATAGCAGTCCAGATTCTGATCTCTATATTTTTCAACAATAGGTTTAAGCATTGTTTTCCATCCATTGGCGCTATGGACATTACCCTCACGAAGCATCGCAGATTCAAGGTCTCCTGACTGGTTAAAACAAAACAGCGGGTGATAACAGGTACATCCGAAATGACCGTTGTAAGCGGAGCCTTCCTGATTCCCATAGGTTTCACTGACCGAACTGTCCATGTCAAGCACTATCCGCTTAAGATATTCTGCGCTTCTGATCCGGTCAATCCACTTTCCCGGTAATTGCATCAACACTTTTAAATTATTGTCTGATGAAAGAACCTCAGTCTCGAACCTGCTCATCTGACTCGTTGAAGCGGCTGTATATCCCAGGGCACGACCGCCGACAATTCTTCGCATTACCGGATCAATACTCAACCTGTCGGCATCGTTTGTATCTTCATATCCCGCAATCCTTGAGAAAACAGATTGCCGCAGTTGAGCGGCAAGGGAATGTCTCTTGTTTTTACCGGGGCGGCTATCAGAAAGATAGTGATTCGCACTTTCTGTGAGTCCTAAAGCATGGTCAAGTTCACGGTATGCAAGTAAGCCTGCATCGGAAGTAATAGATGTTCCATGAAATTCGAGACGTATATTATTATCAAAATTCAGGCAAAATGCCGATTTTCTTCTTTCACCCATCGTATTCTCCCTTTTTTTGCTGCCCATTGCGCTCTATCTCTTTCTCTACACGTTAGTTATAGCATGGTTTTAGGCATTCTTCAAGATTTCATCTGGGAAATCCCGGCTTAAAAAGGGTTTATCTTTTCTTTAAAAACTGTCTGTATAAAATCAAAGCATCTTTTGTTTTTCAGTTTAAACTTAAACCCAGGATCCTGGAAATGAAGGATTTCGTTCAAAAGATTATAAAAGTTAAAAAGGGGTTTTTCCCGATCGGGAAAAGCCTTTTTGTCTTCGAAGGAAGGGACGATACTATATATTTCATTATATATAAAGAAGAATTCGCTATTTCCGTCATGGAAATTTATGACGATGTATTAAACCGCATTCCCGAACATTACAGACTGCTCCCGGAAATCAGGTCTGCAGACCTCCTGGCATGATATAAATCCCTCGCCTCTCTGGCGCCGGATTTACATCAAAAAGGCGAGGGATGAAATCTTTTTTTAAAACACAGGATAATATTATTGAGTTATTGGAACCGCCCTAATACAAATAAACTTCGTCAAGTTCAAGGTCTATTGACTTAATGGGCTGGTTTATCGTAATATACTGAAATCCGATAGCGCCGGCCAGAGAATCCTTGAGGTCGGTATGCTTGCCCCAGCTCTCCTGCCTGAATGCCGAAAAAGGAATCGTAATTTCAACCCATGAATTTGTCGTCTGGAAAACAGATGTGTAGTAACAGTAATCCGGATTCGCGGAAGATCTTATCTGGAGCTTATAGCTCTTGCCGTCTCCGCGCGTATAAAATTTCACGCCTTTGAACTTGTTAAGATCGAGACTGCTCTGATTCGAAATAAAATCGCAGTCAAGCGCTACAAATCCGTATTGGAACTTTGTAGTTACAGAGCCGGTGATCCTGGCATAATAATCGGACTTGACTCCGCCCTTGTCAGATTTTGTCAGGGCAAAAGGATTGGGCGTTACTATCGAATCGCCCTGATTTGCGGCGTCATTAACGCTGAACCAGACGCCGCCCAGGGAAGTCGACGCTTCACCTTTTGAAAAATCGCTCAAAAGGACGGTTTCCGAGAAACCAGCAAGGGAAAGACACATAATAGCAGCAAGAACAATAGCTAACATCTTCATATAAGTACCTCCTGAAATTTTCAGCATACCGACCCCCAGTAATTTCTTAACCAGTATTATAAAGGATTTTATAAAAAAGTAAAGGGTTAGAACATGAGCGAAATATAAATAACCTGAAAGTATTGGCAAAAGACGGTTTTTCATTATACAATTATGTGTGTTCATTTTATATGATGAAAAGGGAGGCCCATATGTCCGAAAACAGAAAATATTCCAGGATCGGATTTAAAATAGACTGCAGGTATAAAACAGGCGGACGTGAAATCCCATGCAGGGTTCTTAATCTGTCCCTGAAGGGGCTTCTTGCAGAAATCGAGGAAGAGCTGCCGGTTGAACTATATAAAGGAATTATCGAGATGAATCTGTTGAATTCGGATATTGTCATTTCGTTTGATTCTGAAATTGTTCATCAAAGCGGAAATCAATTCGGTTTCAGGTTTGTCAGTACCGACAGCGAAAGCCTGACGCATCTGCGGTCCATTCTCGAAGCAAATACAGGTAATCCGGATAAGATAGACGACGAACTCCATTTCCTTGTAGAGAACAGTGAAAAACAGTAGTTCAGTCACTGCCGCAGGGCATGCAGGCCCAGCTGTCCGCAGGCGGCGCTGATTTCCGAACCTTTGCTTTTCCGCAATACATAAGGTATTTTAAATCTTTTGAGGTTCGATGTGAATGCCCGGATGGAATTTATCGCCGGAGTTTTAAAGGGAATCCCTTCCGAGGGATTATAAGGTATGATGTTAAGGTTGTATTGGAAGTCCCTTAAAATTTCCTTTAATAATCCCGCCTCCCATGCGGAATCGTTTAAACCCTCCATCAGTACATACTCGAAAGTAATTCTCCTTCCGGTTTTCTCCTGATAATGCTTAAGAGCCTTTATAAGCAGCGGCAGAGGGTATTTAACTGAGACCGGCATTATCGATGCCCTTTTTCCCTGATCGGCGGTATGCAGTGAAACAGCCAGTCTTATTTGAGATTTTTCATCCGCAAGCTTCATTATCCCCGGTATTATGCCTGCGGTGGATATTGTGAAATGACGGCTTCCCAGATTGTAGCCGTTATGGAAATTGAGTATGTGAACCGCTTTGATTACATTATCGTAATTTAATAAAGGCTCTCCCATGCCCATAAAAACGATATTGGAAATTTTCCTGACCCCATGCAGAGATATATATTTCTCAGCGAGGAGGACCTGCGAAATTATTTCGCCGGTATCCAGATTTCTTTTATAACCGGCCCGGGCAGTCGCACAAAAGGCGCAGCCCAGCGGACATCCTGCCTGTGAAGATACGCACAGGGTTATTTTAGAATCGGCGTCATTAGAGTAAATATCATCCCTGTATATGAGAACCGATTCTATGAAATTTCCGTCCCGTGTCGATAAGAGGAACTTGACAGATTCTCCCCCGCTTCCGGAAACTATATCGGAAACCGATAGACCGGAGGCGGTATAATTAGATTTTAACTCCTCCCGTACAAGTTTTGAAATGTCGCTCATATCGTCGAAAGATAAAACGAATTTCGTATAGATCCAGTTGTAAAGCTGCATGGCTGTCCTGGCCGGGAAACCTTTTAACAGGCATAATTCCTTTAATTCGTCAATTGAGAAATTCAATATATTTTCCAGATCATGATCCTTTTTTTACAATTCCTGGCACCAGGCGTTATTGAACCCCAGTTTTTCAGCGGTTTCCAGGATTTGTTCATATTCCCGCCGGCTGACTTTTCTATTTAATTCAGGCAGGTACTCTTCATTGATCTTATATGCGGGGAAATACTGGCTCATCAGGGAAAGGTGCACTTTTCGGGAAAGGTGTTCGCTTATCCATGTGAGGACTGACTCGGAATTTTCTGTATTTCCGGGAAGGACAAGGTGCCTGATGATGAGTCCTGTCCGTGCTATCCCATTTTCATCAGTAACGAGTTCGCCTCCTGTCTGTTCAAACATTTCGAAGAGAGCTTTGCTATTCTCGGCAAAATAATTTGAAAATCCCGAATATTTATAAGATGCAGCAGGATCGATATATTTCATATCGGGGAGGTAAATATCAATGATTCCGCCGAGGTCCCTGATGACTTCAAATCTGTCGAAGCCGCCCGTATTATAAACCAGGGGTATATCAAGACCCTTTTTGAAAGCCAGTTCCAGCGCTTCGACTATCTGGTAGATATAATGACCCGGCGTGACAAAATTAATGTTATGGGCATGCCTGTTTTGAAGGCCGATCATTGCATCTGCAAGCTCTTCTGCGGTCGTGCTCCTGCCGGATTGATGCATCTGGCTTATAGGGAAGTTCTGGCAAAAAGAGCACTTCAGGCTGCATCCGGTAAAGAAAATTGTGCCGCTTCCGCTGGTCCCGGATATAGGGGGCTCTTCGCCATGATGGAGATTCACACTTACCACCCGTGCGACATAAGGTTCGCCGCATACGCCCGCTTTTACGGACCTGTCTGCACCGCAGCGGTGGGGGCATATCGTGCAGGATTTTTTGACGCTTTTATATTTTTCAAGGAAATATTTTATTTTTTCGATTTTATTCCGGATATCTGTCATTATCTTTTTTTCCGCCTTAATTATAACAGGAATAATTGAATAATTCAAAGTATACATGTTCACTTTCTTTTGCGCAAAAGAAAGTGAACCGAAAGAAAGCCCCTGATCACCAACCATCTTTATTACAATAAGCTGACAATCATACAAATTTTCTAAATTATGATTAACATTGGTGTACAGGGGCGCGCGCCCCGCTGTACCATTAATTTTTCAGAACCCCGAGGATCTGATTCATGATATTGAAAATTTAATCCGTAGAAATATTCACAAAGTTACCTTTTTATAATCTATCTCTTCTATCCTGTAAGGCGTATTCTGGTAAACATAATAGTTAAGCCAGTTCGAATAGAAGAGGTTCCCATGGCTGCGCCAGCTGACCAGGGGTTCGTTAGACGGGTTGTTATCCCTGAAATAGTTTTTCGGCGGATCAATAAAGAGGCCCTTATTTAAATCCCTTATATACTCGGATTGAAGGGTTGCCGATTCATATTCGAAATGCCCTGTCACGAAAATTCTGCGTCCGTCTTTCTGCATGACCAGGTGAACGCCTGCTTCATCCGATTCAGCGACAATTTCAAGATTCCGTATCTTTTCAATATCGGAACGTCTGACCTCGGAATTCCTGGAATGCGGCGCCATGAAATAATCGTCAAAGCCTCTTACCAGCGGAAGTTTCGGACTTAAAACCCGGTGTTTGAAGATGCCGAACATTTTTTCTTTAAGCGGGTATTTGGGTATATTGTAAAAATGGTAAAGCCCGGCCTGTGCCGCCCAACATATAAAAAGCGTCGATGTCACATGGTGTGTTGTCCAGTCCATAATCTCTCTGATTTCATCCCAGTAATCCACTTCCTCAAAATTCAAGTGCTCGATCGGGGCTCCCGTGATTATCATACCGTCGAAATATTCATTCCTGATGTGATGATAACTCTTGTAAAACGCTTTCAGATGCTTATCCTGGGTATTTTTACTTACATGGCTTGCTATATTGATGAGCTCGATCTCGATCTGGAGGGGACTGTTGGAAAGCATCCGCAGAAGCTGTGTTTCCGTTGTTTCTTTAACAGGCATAAGGTTAAGAATTGCGATTTTAAGCGGCCTGATATCCTGGTGAATTGCCTTGGATTCATCCATGACAAAGATATTTTCTTCTTTAAGAATTTCAATGGCCGGTAATCTGTCGGGGACATTTATAGGCATTTTTACCTCTTTATTCCGATATATTATCAGGCATTAATTATAAAATGACGAACGATTTCTGGCAATTCAGAAGATTTAAAGAAAGTTGACAGAATCTTTTCAATATTTAATGGGCCTGGCAGTCAAGATCCTGCTCATCGAGGGAAAGCCGATAAGGGAGGCCCTGTTAATCGCAGGGCCTATAAGGCTGTGCCCGATACTTATGACCGGTTTTGCGATCATATTCGGTATGATGCCCCTGGCCGTCGGATGCCGGCAGTATATGAATGGGCCGAAACATTGCCGGCAAGGAGGGCAGGGGAAAGCATCCTTTTAAAGCCGAAGTCCAGGTTGAAAAAAAGTCGCGCCTGAATTAATGAACAATGATCATTTTTTCTCCCTGTGTATGTCATGAAACTCGACGGCAGGAGCGGACTTTGAAGGAAGAGGCAGCACACCTGCCATTTCGCCGAGGACATTGACAAGTTCAGACCCTGAAGGAACAACGATCTTGGAGTTTGACTTGAGAGCTTCCTCGACCATCTGTATTCTTCTCAGGATCTGCGCGTTTCCTATGAAATACTGTTCGGCGGCTTCGTTGACAAGTTTGATTGCCTGAGCTTCTCCTTCAGCCTTGAGTATTTCGGCCTGCCTGATGCCTTCGGCTTTTTTTATTTCGGCCCTTTTCTGGCCGTCGGCGGCAGTTTCGGTGGCGGTGGCGAAATCGACAGCCGCTATCTTCTCGTTTTCAGCCTTTACGACCTTGTTCATGGTTTCCTGGACGTCCTTGGGCGGATCGATTTCCTTAAGCTCGGTCCTTACAATATCGAGGCCCCAGCTTGAAGTCTCGTTAAGAAGGGTTTTCAAAAGGTCGGAATTGATCCTCGATCGTTCGCTGTTGGCCGATTTCAGGGTCATTGTGCCGATAATATTTCTCAGGGTTGTCCTTGCAAGATTGACGATCTGGAGCTGGTAGTTGAAAACATTATACTGCGATCTTTTAACGCTTTCCTCATCCTGCCTGACTTTGAAATAGACCTGGGCGTCGACTTTCGCGTTCAGGTTGTCGTTGGTTATGATCTCCTGCGGTTCGGCATTTACCATCTGCTCTGTTATATTGATCTGGTACATCTGTTCAATGACCGGAAATATCCAGTGAAAGCCAGGATTCGCAAACCTGGCGTATTTTCCGAAACGTTCGATGAGCCCCCTGTGAGTGGGTCTTACAATCCTGATGCCTGAAAAGAATAGTATGACGACGACGATACCCAATAGCCAATACAGCCATGAGTAACTGGCAACTGTTTCCATTTTGATCCTCCCGAATCTATAGTTAACATATATTCAACTTGTACCTGAAGGGTAATGCCCCTGATTTAAAGGGATTGGGCAACTGTTATAGCTGACACAATCATTATATCTTCCGGAGTTGCTCCCCGGGAAAGGTCGTTGACGGGTTTTGACAGCCCCTGAAGAAGAGGGCCGTAAGCATCCGCCTTTGAAAGCCTCTGGGTTATTTTATATCCTATATTTCCGCCGTTCAGATCCGGGAAAATCATTACGTTCGCTTTCCCGGCCACCTTGGAATTCGGCGCTTTCAGCTTTGCAACAACGGCATCGACCGCCGCATCGAACTGCATTTCGCCGTCGAACAGGAAATCGGGTTTTCTTTCCCATAATATATTTACCGCTTCCCTTACTTTCAGGACCGAAGGCGAATCAGCGCTGCCCAGGGTTGAAAATGATAATAGGGCAACGACCGGATCAGTATTGAGGAGCTTTCTGCATGTTTCTGCGCTCGAAATGGCGATGTCGGCAAGCTGATCGCTTGTCGGCTCGGGAACTACGCCGCTGTCGGCATAGATGAATGCCCCGTCATACCCGTACTGGCAATCGGGAACTACCATGACAAAACTGCCGGATACGGTTTTAATGCCGTCCCTGGGCTTGACTATGATAAGTGAAGCCTTGACAGTTTTCGCTGTCGGTGTCAGGCTTCCTGATACCATGGCGTCCACTTCTCCTGTATGAAGCATCATTGCTCCATGGTAAACGACATCCTTCATTAACTTGTCGGCTTCTTCTTCAGTCATTCCCTTGCTTTTCCGCGATTCATACAGATTATTGGTATATTCTGCGAGCCTGGGAGAGGCTGCGGGATCAATGAGAGTGATCCCGGCCAGATTAATGCCCTCCTTGCGGGCCGTGACCTCCATTTCCTGCGGTTTACCGAGAACAATAAGCTCGCTTGTGAATTTTTCCCTTATTATCATTTCGGCAGCTTTTAAAACACGCCTGTCTTCCCCTTCGGGCAAAACCAGGCGCCTTGGCTGCGATTTGACCGTATCTAAAATTTTCCCCCTGAAATTAAGCATATAAACCTCTCTCCCTTTGCTCTTATAACTTTTTATCGATGCTGTTGAATTTTTCCTTCAATTTATTCCAGACGTACGGATGGACCTTCTGAGAGATATCCCCTCCCAATTGTGTTATTTCCTTTATCATTGAAGAACTGACGAACAGATTCTCGTCGCTTGCCATGAAGAAGACGGTCTCAACCGATTTATCGAGATGCGAATTGAGCGAAGCCAGCTGGAGTTCGTATTCGAAATCCGATATGGCGCGAAGGCCTCTGACAACTGCCTTGGCATTTTCTTTCTTGACAAAATCGATTAAAAGGCCTGTAAAGCTTTTGACTATGATATTATTGCGGTCTTTGAAAATCTCTTTAAGCATAGAAAGCCTTTCATCGACTGTAAACAGTATATCCTTTGCATAGTTGTCCGCTACGGCTATGACTGTTTCGTCGAATAAATTGGAGGCCCTTAAAGCAATATCTTTATGGCCGTTTGTGGGCGGATCGAAAGTTCCGGGGTATACCGCCCTTTTTATACCTGTATTATTATTCATATGATATTCCTGATCTGTTATTTTATCATAAGGGCTGAAAAATGAAAAGAAACATTATTAATCCGCAGTTTTCAGTAAAAGAATCCAATAAAGGAATATGCATATTTTGATATTATAAAACTCTTGTATTAAAATAAAATCGTCTCTTATATTCTGAAGTATTGGAACCTGTTGATCCTTAGATCTTATTTGAGAGAGGAAAATAATGGATGAAAACTGGAATCTTTTAAAGAAGAATGATCCTGAAATTTTTGATGCGATACTTGGCGAAGAAGAACGGGAAAAGAAGGGTATTGAACTTATACCTTCGGAAAATTATACGTATCCGGAGGTACTGGCAGCCAACGGCAGTGTTTTTACTAATAAATACTCTGAAGGCTATCCGGGCAGGAGATATTACGGAGGACAGGAATTTACGGATTACATAGAGAAAGTGGCAGTGGAAAGGGCAAAAAAGGTTTTCAGATGCGAGCATGCCAATGTACAGGCCTTATCCGGATCTCCGATGAACCAGGCTGTTTACCTGGCATTCCTCAAACCTGGGGATACGGTGCTTGGAATGGATCTTTCCCATGGAGGGCATTTGACGCATGGCGCGCCGGTCTCGCATATGGGCAGACTCTTCAATTTTATACGTTATAAAACAGATCCCGGCAATTCGGGAAAGATAGACTTCCCGGAGCTCATGAAGCTGGCAAAGAAACACAAACCGAAAATAGTCCTGTGCGGTTATACGAGTTATCCCAGGGATTACAACTATGAAGATTTCAAGAAAATAGCCGATGAAGTCGGCGCTGTGACCATGGCCGATGTCGCTCATATCGGAGGCCTGATTGCCGGCGGCGTAATGAAAAATCCCTTCGACTACGGTTTTGATGTTGTTACGACTACGACTCATAAAAGCCTGAGGGGACCCAGGGGGGCTATAATAATGTGCAGGGAAAAATATGCTTCGCTGATAGATAAATCCGTCTTCCCGGGATTACAGGGCGGGCCGCATATGCATACAATAGCCGCCATCGCGGTTACGCTCGGCAAGGCTCTGCAGCCGGAATTCAGGATATATGCGGAGAATGTTCTTAAAAATGCGAAGGCGCTGTCTTTATCGCTTTTAGAAAACGGCATGAGCCTGGTTACCGGCGGGACCGACAATCACATGATGGTTGCAGACACCGTTAAAAGCCATTCTATTGACGGCAGGAAGGCTGAAGAGGTGCTGGACAGTGTTTCGATAACCACGAATAAACAGGTTATTCCTGACGATAAAAATCCTCCGCTCAGGCCGAGCGGTATAAGGCTTGGAACGCCGGCTGCCACAACAAGGGGAATGAAGGAAAGCGAGATGGTACAGATCGGTTACTGGATTGCCGGCGCCCTGGGAAATCATGATGACCAGGGAATTCTGAAGAGAATAAAAAAAGAGGTTGAAGAACTATGCCTGAAATTCCCTGTACCGGGGCTTGTAAAGCATTGCGAATAAATTTTGGGGTTAAGAATGAATGGGAGAAAATCTATCAGGAAAGGTTCTGCCGGTACAAAGACATCTGACAATACAAAAAAACTGATCGAGTTATCCCTCTGTCCCGAGGAAGAAGCATTAAAAAAAATGGACAGCAGGGTACTGGGCCTGACAAATGAAGAAGTTGAGAACCGCTATAAGGAATTCGGCAGAAACATATTCGTCAAAGAAAAAAAGAAAAATGTGTTCATTGATATACTCGAGAGGTTCAAGGATCCCCTTGTTATTCAGTTAGTTGTCATATGCGCCGCAATGTACCTTACCAGCGACCCCGGCGATCCCAGTGCATTTATTGTGGCAGGAATGATTATTATCAGCGTATTCCTGGCATATTTCCAGGAAAGCCGTTCGGGCAGGGCTGCAGAAAAGCTTATAAAACTCATCCAAACAAACGTCAATGTCCTGCGGGGAGGGCATGAAGCGGAAATTCCCATTACCGATCTTGCACCCGGCGATATAGTGATTCTGAACGCAGGATCGATAATCCCCGCGGATGTCAGGGTCATTTCCGCGAAGGACTTTTTTTTAAGCCAGTCGGTCCTTACAGGCGAGTCGATGCCTGTTGAAAAATTTTCG
Organism: uncultured Spirochaetota bacterium; assembly: GCA_963796325.1. GTDB lineage: Bacteria > Spirochaetota > Brevinematia > Brevinematales > JAOACQ01 > CAVYGN01. The sequence continues at coordinate 61,746 of CAWCLF010000002.1, read as the reverse complement.
TCGAAGCAATCTTCAGAAGTAAGGGAAGCATTGGAACTGACCAACGCATGTTTCCAGGGGTCGAATGTTGTAAGCGGTACTGCAAAAGCTGTTGTAATCAATACAGGATCGAAAACAATGCTTGGAGAAATATCCGGGACGCTTGCAGGTGAAAAGGGTGTTACCGGATTCGACAGGGGAGTCAGAAAATTCGTATGGCTGATGATACGCTTTATGGTTGTAATGGTAAGCGCTGTGTTTTTGATAGTAGGGCTGACCAAACATAACTGGAAAGACGCCTTTTTATTCGGTCTTTCGATCGCAGTAGGTCTCACTCCTGAAATGCTGCCGATGGTTGTAACGGTATGTCTTGCGAAGGGCGCTATCGCCATGTCGAAAAAGAAGGTTATAATAAAAAAGCTTAAAGCCATACAGAATTTCGGCGCAATGAATATTCTGTGCACGGATAAAACGGGAACTCTTACGCAGGATAATATTATTCTTGAAAAATACGTGGATATTACCAACAGGAAGAGTCCTGATGTATTGATCTATGCGTATATGAACAGCTATTACCAGACAGGCCTTCGAAACCTTATGGACAGAGCGATCCTGGCGCACGAAGACCTGGATGTTGAAAGAAGCGCCAGAAAAGTCGACGAGATACCTTTCGATTTTATCAGGAAGAGAATGTCGGTAATCATAGAATGGGAGAATAACAATGTTCTTATCTGCAAGGGGGCTGTCGAGGATGTTTACAATGTCTGCAGCCAGTACCAGGTAGACGATGATATATACCCCCTTATCGAAATGGTCAAAAACGACCTTTTCGAGGAATACCAGCAGCTGTCGATGGACGGCTACAGGGTTCTTGCTATCGCCTACAGGGAATTTCCTAAAAACAGGGAATCCTTTTCGGCTTCTGATGAAAAAGATATGATACTTCTCGGCTATGTCGCCTTTTTCGATCCCCCGAAAGACTCTGCGGCAAAGGCCATTGAAGGCCTGTCAAATGCAGGCGTGGAAGTCAAGATACTGACCGGCGACAATGAACTGGTAACCAGGAAAGTTTGTGCTGATGTAGGGCTTAAGGTAAACCTGGTTATGACAGGCCGGCAGCTTGCCGGAATGGATGAAAACGATTTTAAAAAAGCCGCCGCCGAAGGTAATGTTTTTGCCAGGCTCACTCCTGCGCAAAAAGAGAAAATCATCAAAGTTCTTCGTGAAAATAATAACATTGTCGGCTTCATGGGAGACGGCATTAACGATGCCACTGCAATGAAGGCCGCAGATGTCGGTATTTCAGTAGATTCGGCTGTAGATATTGCAAAGGAATCCGCCGATATAATTCTGCTCGAAAAGAGCCTGATGGTCCTTGAAGAGGGAATAAAAGAGGGCAGGAAAGTTTTTGCCAATATACTTAAATATATAAAGATGGGCGCCAGTTCGAATTTCGGCAATATGTTCAGTATGGTTGGATCGAGTTACTTCCTTCCTTTCCTGCCGATGGCCCCGATCCAGATCCTTACAAATAATTTCATGTACGATATTTCCCAAACAGGCATTCCCCTGGACAGCGTTGACGAGGAATTTGTAAATAAGCCTCAAAAATGGGACATCAGTTTCATCAGCAAGTTCATGCTCTTTGTCGGACCGACAAGCTCGATCTTCGATTACGCCACATTTATCCTGATGCTGTTTTTCTTCAACTGTATTTTATTTTCGAATCCTTCCACGGACCCGGGTATGAAGCCGTTTTACGAGAAACTCTTTCACAGCGGATGGTTCGTGGAATCGATTATCACACAGACCCTCGTCGTGCATTTTATCAGGACAAACAAGATCCCGTTCATCCAGTCGCGTGCCAGCGTTCCTCTTGCCGTTACGACGCTGCTTGTTGTCGCTGCAGGGATATACCTGCCGTATTCTCCGGTCGCATCCGTCTTCGGTCTTGTACCGCTGCCGGCGGTTTTCTGGCTCTGGATTGCAGGATTTATGGTTTGTTATGCGGTTATTGTTCAGACTGTAAAAACATGGTTTAATAAAAGATTTGGAGCTAAAGTATGAAAAGTTTATTGAATGCTCTGCAGGAAGGGAGGCTTGTTGAACTTCCTGCCGCCGAAAAAGATAAAGCCCTGCAGTACCTTGGAGTTCTGATCGAAGCGATCCCGGACATAGGCAGCGGGCAGGATCTCGTCGGCGAGGTCCAGAAAAGAGAGGCAAATTTTAATTCCGGTATTGGAAAGGGTATCGCCTGTCCCCATGTGAGGACTTCCCAAAAAGGCGAGCTTTTATGCGCAGTCGGCTGGTCGCCGCAAGGAATAGATTACGGTTCTTCGGACGGGGAAAAAGTGCACCTGGTAATAATGTATTATATTCCTGACTCGGAAAAGAACGAATACCTGAAAGAAGTATCCGGCCTGGCCAAAGCTGTAAGTTCCAGCCCGGGGATCGAAATGTTCTCCAGTCTGACAGAAATATCCGATGTAAGGAATATGCTGCTTGACTGGGTAGAATTGGCCATCGACAAAGCAAAACCCGATTCAAAAGCCAGGATGATAAAGCTGGAGGAAAAGACGGTTGGAATCGGGGCTGTCAAACCGGTGGAAGAATTAAGGAAGGCGGAAATAAATTATTCCGCTTTCAGTATGTTAATATTTGACTCTGATAAATGCCTTATTATGTCGGAAAACCCGGAAATCATCGATAAATTTGAAACTTCTGCCGAAGCCCTGAAAATGTTTGAAAATAGCAGCGATTTTGATTTATACGATTATCATGTAATGGTAACTTCCAGGGTCAATTACCCAAGGGCCAGGACCTGGCTTTCCTGCATCGCGATAAAATTCAACACGAAATAAGGATATCCTTTAATAGTTACATCCTCACAAGGGCGGTGACTGCGATCAGGAGCGCGAATGCCAGCCTGTAAATGACAAAGCTCAGCGTGGAATGCTTCTGCAGAAACCTTAGAAGGATCTTTATGCAGAAAAACCCGGTGACCGCAGCAGCTATAAAACCTGCGGCGAACATGGCCATATCCTCCCTGGTCAGGGGATTGACTTTTGTTTGTTTTAAAAGGTCGAAAATACTTTTAAGGCCGGCCCCTGCGATAATAGGAGCTGAAAGAAGGAATGAAAAACGGGCTGCACTTTCCCTGGAAATCCCGAGCGCCAGTCCGGCTGTTATCGTAGACCCCGATCTGGAAACGCCGGGGAAGATCGCCAGAGACTGGGCAAGCCCGATAAGGATCGCATCAGAGAATTTAATCTTATCAATATTCCTTGTATGTTTTGCAAAAACATCAGCGGCCAGAAGAAGCAGTCCCGCCCCTGCGACAACCAGAGCCATGACTAACATTGCTTTCGGATTTATGGGTATTGAGTGAAACAATTTATCTATCCTCTTCTCGAAAAGAAATCCTATGATTCCTCCCGGGATGCTGCCGATAACGATGAACCAGGCCATTTTACGGTTGAAATCGCCGGCTATTTTTCTTTCAATTATACTGGCGAACCCCGCCCTGATAAGGGCGGCCCAGTCTTTTGCAAAAAAGATGCACAGAGCGATAAGGGTGCCCATGTGAAGGGCTATATCGAATACAAGGCTGTCCAAAACCGGGTCGTTCCAGTTAAAAATCCATGGAAACACTATCAGGTGCGCTGAACTGGAAATAGGTATGAACTCAGTAAGACCCTGGATAATACCGAGCACTACAGCCTGTATTAAATGCATGAATTTCCTCCTGAAGAGATTTGAACGGATATTATAGAGCCGGACGATAAAAATATCAAAAAAATAATTTTGTAAGGTTTTAAAGAACAGAATCGGGTTTAATAATTTTATTAACCCTGTTTTTCTTGCCTAAAAAGATCAGGATTAATAAATTATTAAAGTTAAAAAACAGGAGGGGGCCGGGATGAAATTATTTATTGTCAGGCATGGCGAAGCTGTTGACGCGGAAGATGACAGGGAAAGGGTATTAAGCGTAGCAGGAAGGGAAAGGACGGTAAAGACGGCAGCTTTCCTTGCGAAAAACGGAGTAAAAGTCGGAATAATTTATCACAGCGTTAAAACCAGGGCCCGTGAAACTGCAGTCCTGATATCGGATAGTATAAAGCCTTCCGAAGGGATCCTGGAAGCGGAGGGCTTGAAGCCGAACGATCCTATCGGCCCATGGCTTTTGAAAATTAACGGATTAAGTTCCGATGCAATGATCGTCGGGCACCTTCCCTTCCTTTCGAAGCTCTTATCCGGTCTTGCCGCGGGGAATGATAAAATTGAAATAGCTCTGCTCAAAGATTCGTCGGCTGTTTGCCTTGAGAAGGAATCCGAAGGCCGATGGCGGATATTGTGGTTTGTCAACCCCGATATTATTTGATTTAAGAGGTTTTCGATGACCTTTTCCACCCTCCTGCACATGAGGATACCGTTTTCATATTTTTTAACACCGGTATTTATGTTCAGCCTTGCTATGAGCCGTAATATAGACCTCAAAAAATCTATTCTTGCATTCGTAATTATCCATCTTTTAATTTATCCGGCCTCCAACGGTTTCAATTCTTTTTACGACAGGGATAAAGGCAGTATCGGCGGGCTTCTTAAACCGCCGGAAGTTACAGGGGACCTCCTATGGTTTTCTATCTTATTCGATCTTGCCGCCGTCGCTATCGCTCTTACAATAAGCTGGATCTTTGCCCTCGGCCTTTTCATATACGGCCTTGGTTCGAAATCATACAGCTATGACAGGATACGTCTAAAGAACAGGCCTGTAATAAGCTGGTTATGCGTATCTCTGTTCGGAGGAGCCCTTATATTTTTGCTGACAAGCGGGGCAGTTTCTCTTGACGGGTACGCAGGGATAATGAAACCCGCTATAATTATCCCTGCAGTTATTTCGACGTTTTATCTTATGGCGAGTTACCCCCTTACACAGGTATACCAGCATGAAGAAGACGGGGCGAGGGGCGATAAAACGATTTCTCTTATCCTTGGCAAGAGAGGGACTTTCTTTATGTCGGCGCTGTTCTTTGCAATAACTTTCGCCGGTTTTATATCGTTTCTTGATATATCCAGAGGCCTTCATGCGGCGCTTGTTTTCATCGTGTGCCAGGTTCCGGTGATAACTTTTTTTGTATATTGGTTCTTAAGGGTTTTAAAAGACGTTAAAGCCGCCGATTACCGCTCTTTAATGATCATGAACTTTATATCCTGCACTGCGACTGATATTTTCTGTGTTATTCTTTTAATATTTTATTGACTATACCTTTCTTTGTGATAAAATATTGTTTTGACTATAAATTCATGGACGGGAGAGTTAAATATGAAAGAACTAATGATATGCAAATCATGCGGCTATATCATTGAAAAGGAAAATTTAAGGGATAAATGCCCGGCCTGCGGCGTTCCTTCAAAAATGTTCGAGCCGTATACGGAAAAGATATCGCCCGCAAGGAAATTCAAGCTCTCCCTTGATGTTCACCCGGTGCTTGTCCATTTTCCCGTGGCATTTACCGCAACAATATTTATCATGTCGATCGCGGCTCTTTTGATTCAGGGCGATGTTCGCATGGAAATCCTTACCACTTTAAGCGTCCTTTCATACTGCCTTCCTGTTGTAATTGCCGCAGCCTTCTGCGGAGGTCTTTTTGACGGGAAGATCCGGTTCAGGAAGGTTACTACTCCTCTCCTTGTCCGTAAAATGATTTTCGGGAGCGTGTTCTTTCTTCTATCGGCAATCCTTGTTCTGGTTAACATTTTCTATAATATAGGAAATTCAGGCGTATTGTATATCCTGATCTTAATCTCGTTTTTAGGAATAGTATTTGCAACTATCCTGGCAAAGATAGGGACCAGCCTCCTTAACGCTAAATTTCCGGGTTGATAATGAGGATTTTCATAACAGGAGGCATGGGATTTATCGGTTCATACCTTGTCGCCGCCCTGCTGGGAAGGGGGTATGAGCTTACAATCCTGGCCAGGGATCCGGGCAAGATCGGTGAATTTGAAAGGAGAAAAAGTATAAAAATGTTAAAAGGGGGCATGGAGGACAGTGGCATAATTGCCGGAAACATAAAGGGTCATGATGCCTGTATTCATAATGCCCTTTTCTGGGGGAATACGGCTGTTGAAATGGTTGCAAGGGATACGCTTTCGTCGGTTTTCTTTTTTGAAACGGCCGCGGAAGCAGGGATTAAACATATGATATATACTTCTTCGACTGCCGCGCTCGGAGAATTCAGGGACTGCATGGATGAAGAGATGAAGTCCAAGCCTGTAAATTATTACTGCGCGACTAAAGCTGCAACCGAGGAATACCTGTCGGCGGTTTCATATCAATATCCTATGCGCTGTAATATTATCAGGCCGGGATATACGTTTGGAAATCCTGTTGTAAAAGGCGCTCCTATGGAGATAGACACAAGATTCAGGGATATTGTAAAATGCGCTCTTACAGGCAGAGATATAAAAGTTGCTGAAAACGACGGTACGCAGTTCATTTGGGCCGGCGATCTTGCAAGAATTTACCTTTCGGTGCTTGAATCGGACTTTAACAGGGATATTTTTTTCGGCCTCGGAAGGGAATATATCTCCTGGGAGAGGATAGCCCGGAAAACCGTGGAGATCACTTCTTCAAAAAGCCGCATTATTAAGGAAGAAAACGGACCGGCCCCGGTTATGTTCAATCTTGAAAAAATTAAGACCTGTTTCGGATATTCGTTCGAGGCATGGGACAGGCTGGTTGAGCATATCGAATATCTTGCGGAAGTTTTAAATTAGCAACCTGATAAAATATATATAAAGAGGAGGGTTTTTATGAAAATCAGGATTTTTATTTTGCTGCTTGTTCTTATAGCCGGTATGGCTTATGCTAAGAAACCAAGGCTTGCCATAATCGATTTCCAGTACAAGGCCGGTTCCGCAACCGGGTCATGGGCCGTGGGGGAGGGTATGGCCGATATGCTCGCCACGTCGCTTTTCAAATCCGGCAAGTTCGATGTAATGGAAAGATCCAAACTCGAAAGTGTTCTCGAAGAACAGAAACTGCAGATGAGCGGTATTACTACTCCTGAATCCGCCGTTAAAGCCGGCAAGATCCTCGGGCTCCAGTATATCGTTATCGGCAGCGTGAACCAGTTCGGCCAGAAGGCGGAGAAGACAGAAGCCTTCGGAGTGGCTGTAAATAATGTATCTGCGAGGGTCGCTACCGATGTAAGGATTGTCAATGTCGAAACCGGAAGGATCGAAGGCGCCGAAAACGGAGTCGGAGAAGAGACCTCTACGGGAGTTTCGATAGAAAACGCAGACCTTCTTCCTACCGATGTCGCATGGGGTTCGACAGGATTTGATGAAACTACCATCGGAAAGGCCACTAAAAAATGTGTCGACGATCTTGTAAATCAGTTTACAAAGACCTTCGGGAATATGCCCATCGAAGGGAAGATCATGAAAGTCAACGCCGATAATGTTTATGTCAATTTAGGAAAGGATTCCGGAATTACGGTGGGGCAGACATTTGATATAATGGAAAAAGGCGAGGAACTTGTAGATCCGGATTCGGGCGAGAGCCTGGGAAGCGAAGATAAAAAGGTCGGTACGATCAAAGTGACTGAAATCAAGGAAAAATTCTGCATCGCCGAAGTAGTGGAGGGAAAAGGGAAGATCAAGCAGAACGATATAGTTCTACAGCAGAAAAAATAAAGGCTGAGGCCGTCCGGCAGGACGGCCTTTTTTATTTGACGATCCGGATGTCAGTAATTATTTTTATGCTGATTTCAATTAGAGGCGTGGTTTTATGGGAGAAGACACTGACCTTTTAGATGCGTATTCAAGGACCGTAATATCGGTTTCCAAAACGATTAATACTTCTGTAGTGCACATCAAGATCGGGCAGCAAAAAGAAAACCGGCAAAACGGCAATTCCCCTCAAATGCCGGGCGAGGGCGGAAGCGCTTCCGGGTTTATATTTACGCCTGACGGTTTCATACTCACAAACAGTCATGTAATACATAATCAGAAATTTATCGAAGTTGTCCTTTCCGATTCCAGAAAATATGAAGGATTCCTGGTCGGCGACGATCCGGATACCGATATAGCTGTAATCAGGATTTCAGGGTCGGACTTCAATGCCGCGTCTTTCGGAGATTCTTCCCGGATTACCGTCGGGCAGCTGGCCGTAGCTGTGGGCAACCCGTACGGGTTTCAGAACACGCTGACCGCCGGGGTGATCAGCGCGCTCGGGCGCTCTTTTTATACTTCCAGCGGACGTCTTATCGACAATGTAATACAGACGGACGCTGCCCTGAACCCGGGAAATTCAGGGGGGCCGCTATTGAATTCGCATGCCGAGGTGATTGGAATAAACACCGCCCTGATACTTCCTGCTCAGGGTTTATGTTTTGCAATACCGGGCAATACAGCCAAGAGAGTCGCATCGCTTCTCATCAAAGACGGAAAGATCCGCAGGGGATACCTGGGAATTGGAGGCCAGAATGTCGATCTGCACAGGAAGATTGTCCACTATTACAATCTTCCGATCGATACCGGCGTACTTATCATAAACATACGGATAAAAAGTCCTGCCGAAAAGGCGGGCCTGTACGAAGGCGATATTATTATCGAATTCAACGGAAACCCCGTCTCAACCATGGACGATCTTCACCGTTATTTAACCGAGGAGAGCATCGGTAGCGCCTCCCGGATAACCGTTATTCGTAATACGGAAAAAAGGACAATGGATATCGTTCCCAGTGAAAATTATTGAGAAGTCAGTCAAGATCTTTCTTCAAAACCTCGAAGATCAGCGTCTGTTCTGCTATCTGCCGGATATTCTTGCCGCCCGAGGCGCGGGGGACAAGCCAGCATATCGCCCTCCCGCCTTTGAAATATTTCATTGCCGAAGCGAGGGCCTTTTTAACCGAAAACGGCGTACCCGACACTATATTTATAACTATCAGAAGCCAGTTTACCGAATAATGGCTGATATTTGAACCGTCCTTGAAAAGCTGAGTGACCGACGGCCCCGATGTTTTTTTCTTGGAATGGCCGAAATCCGGCGCCTCCGCTTTACCGACGGGTTCGAGACCTGTAGCGCGGCAGAAATCCTCGGACGCCCACTTTGCAACTGCTTCAGACGAAGATATCCTTGAATAATCGCATCCGTAAAGATCTATAATAAGTTCGAATGCCCTGGAGAAACCGTCTTCAATGGGGAGCTTGAAATTCCTTGAAAATATCTTTGCATGATCTGTGAGCCTGGGCTTAAAGTACTCGGCTGTCTGCTTTAATTTCTTTTTATCCTGAGTCAGTTCGGCCCTGTAGATCAGGCTGTTGTTCCTGATCTGCCTTATATCTGAAAACGAGCCTCTCGGGATGTGCAGGCAGGTGCCGCTCGATGCCCCATAGTACCCCAGAGAATATGAAACGGCTTCATCGACAGGCAGCGCTGCGCAGGTAAAGCAGTTCGCACATCCGGTGGAACCGTACTGCCTGTAGTTTATAGCGCTTGTTTCAATATACTGGATCAGCGTATTTCCCTCGCCGAATCTTCCTTCGTTTGCGATCGGCTCTCCGAAAGCCTTCATATTGATGGCCTCGCAGGTTTTCCTGCACCATGTGGCTATCTTATCCTTTGACGGGATCTTATTGTCTTTAAGGTCTATATCCAGAATTATTTCCTCCCCGTACCTGTCCTGTTCAAGACGCTGCTGAAATTCCGGGTAAACTGCAGACGTCAATTCGGGAGAATACCATCTGCATGCGATACCGGATTCTTTAAAAGCCCGTTTGGCGTTTTGAACGGCTTTCCGGAAAACTTTTTTGCCTTTTGACCCGGCTGTCAGGCTGAAAGGCCCGCCTACATAGCTGGAATTGGAGAACTGGATCACCCTGACATCGTCGAACGACCTTTCTATCTGCCTCCAGCTTGCCGGGCATTCGGACGGCTGAAGTATAAGCGACCCGGTCTGGTGGATTGCAATTCCTCCTTCAACGAGGGAATCGTATACGGCCTGGTAAAAATCTGTGTTGAATAAAGTTTGAGCCGGGCCTACCGGATCGGTCGAATCTATAATAACCGCATCGCATTTATTCTTCATGGTTTTTATAACTTCCGCGCCGTCCCCGATTATGAGGTGCAGCCGTTTGTCGTCCCAGACGCCTTCGGAGACCGACGGCATGAATTCCCTGCACTTGTCGATAACCACCTGGTCGATTTCCACCACTGTTACGGACTTGACTGTTTTATGCCGCAGAACTTCCCTTGCGACGCCGCCGTCCCCGCCCCCGATAATAAGAATATTCCTTGGGGGTTTGAGAAGCGAAAATAAAGGCCAATGGGTTATCCATTCATGGTATATGCCTTCATCTTCTTCAGTCAGCTGGATAATACCGTCAAGGATCAGCACGCGTCCGAAACGGTCCGTATCTAGTATCATGAGTTCCTGGCGGCCTGTATCCGTAGAAGGGACGAGAACCTTCGAAACCTTGAAGCCGTAAGTTATATCCGTGTAAAGGTCCTCGTAAAACCAGAATTCCTTGTTTCGTTTCACTAAACCCATTATAAAATCCTGTTTCGCCGTCTAATGGCGTTATTATTGCATAGCTGCCGATACCCTGTGCACTTGTGCCCGTAAGGATGGGTTTTTAGAAGTGCCCATAAGATTTTATTATACTGCTTTGATTATGTCAATTGCCGGGAATCTTCAAGCCGGGAATATTAAATCAACAGGCGGCAGGCAGTATTCAATCTTCAGTCATGCTATAATTCTACTTTTGACTTTCGACACCCGACTGTTGACTGACTTGACATATCGATTGTTTGGTATTATGTTATTTGGCTGAGGAGTTATGATATGATCAGGTATATTGCACTGTGTTTAATGATATTTTCCGTTTCTTTCAATTTGAAAAGCCCTGTTTACCCTGAAGGTATAAAAAGCCCCGATCTTTGGTCCCTGGCGGTTAAGATAGCCGACAGGAATAAAAACTGGATACCGGGTACTATAGATTCTACGAGCGAGGAATATGATCCGGCGGGCAATATAAAAAAGGTTACCGAACTTAAAATGAAGATTTACAGGGGCGTTTCAAACGATATGAGGTCGGATGTTTTAAAGTATATTGAGAACGGTGCGGATTTGACTGAAAAGAGGAAAATGGACCAGGAAGAATCACTGAAAAAGGACGGGGATTTCAATCAGGTGCTGAATATAGGATTCGGGGCGCTCATACCTTTTTACCCTGACGAGCAGACAAACCTGGAATACAAATCGACCGGGAGATCCGTTACAAACGATGGGAATTTATATACGGTTTATGAATTTAAAAGGAAATCGACAAACAATTCATTCCAGCAGGGCGAGGCATGGCTGGACTCGGCATCGGGAGCCCCGCTCAGAATATCTTACATTATTAAACCCCTTCCGAAATATGTTTTCAGTCTGACAAACGAGGTATTTTTCAAAAGTGAAAAAGGAAGGTGGTATATCGACAGGGTCAGGCTCGACGGAATTGGAGGATTCTTTTTCAATACTATCCACATGATAACGACATCCGTTTTCGACGAATACTGGCATAGTAAAAAACTTGATAACGAATGAAGGATTTAAATATCGGGATGGAAATTGCCGATTTTTAATCAGGGGTTATTAATGGAGAACGGACAGGGCAAAAACATTATGGAAGCCTCCCTTGAATATTCGCGCATGGCTGAACTTTTAAAGAAATCGAGGCCTTCTGAAGCAGCCCTGATGGTTAAACAGATCCTGGAGTCGGGTGAGAGCCTCCAGGAAAAAATAAGAAAAATAGAGCTCATAGACGCCCAGGAAGTAGGGCAGGAAATAGATGAAACCCCGCTCTCCAGCGAAGAGGTCCAGGAGATCATAAAGAAAAAGAGGGTCTCGACCGAGGATGTCGCAAGTAAAAACAGTGAAAAAATAAAAGTAAAATTCATCAGGAAACCTTTTTTTCTTTACCTTTTCAGGGATTACAGAAGAATAAGAGAATTCGGCAGGGCTGCCGGATTCCTGCGTTTCGGGTTTACACCCGGCAGCATGAAATTCGATTTTTTACGTTTGAGGACAACGCTCAATTCCCTTCAGAAAGATGCCGTCGAACTCATGGAAAATCTGAACCTTGTACTGGACAAGGGGTGGATGTATCTGGACAAAGAAAGCTATAATCTTATAGTCATATTCAGAAGTCTATGCCAGGCTTTAGTTTCAGCGCCCGTATTGAGACAGGGTTCGACGCCGAAACAGCTTCTTGATGCATACTGGGAGGTCGAGACTCTTTTCCTTACATGCAATTACAAGATCGAATACCCTGAGATCATATGTTCGAGCATTACTGAAGTCCTCGAAAATCTCAGGAAGCCGGACGGATTGATAGAGCTTTCACAGATCCAGGTCAAGCGTATTTTAAGGGACCAGGGGGGAACACCCAGCCTCTACAATTTCATAATGTGTATTAATATGTTCGATTCAAGGAGATATGTCAGAATCGACGACCTCATACGCAGGCAGCCGGGCGGTGTGGTAAACACATTTTCTTTCGAATGTTCGCCGTTTATCCAGCAGAAGATAAACGTCTATATAAACGATAAAACGACAACATGGCAGAACCTGATAATGGAGAAAGCGGAAATCAACAGGATACAATACTTTCTGAAACATTTCATCAGGCAGGATTCTTCAGGCTACAGGAGCTACAATTTCAAAGTGATCATGGATTTTTATGAGTACGCTACGTACGGCGAAATAGGCGACAGTTTTACTGCCGATAAGAACAATACTGCCAAACTGGCATATAATTTTTTCCGGAAGTTTTTAACGGAATTTGAGAATTTTTTAATCGACAGGGTAGTCATCGAGGACTTCGGGCCGGTCAGAGTTTTTTCAGGCGAAGTTTTCCAGCTTGAGGTAGACAAGCTGCGCATGGGAGTGTTAAAATTCGAAGATATTGTTTTTACTCTCCCGATACTATCGAGGAGGGAATTCTTCGATCTTAAAACCTCTAAAAAGGATATGATGCCGGCGCCTCCCGCCCTCGCCCTGATCCAGACGGTCGATTCGATTTCTGACATTCTTGCAGATATAGGAGAAAAGCTCGGCAATATTCATATCAATTTTAAAAAGGATATAACGGCAAATCAGAATGCCGGATCAGCTTCACCGCTCGAAATATCTGCCACAAGGCAGAAGAGCGTGTTCGTGCCGTTCTGGGACAAGAGGATTTTATCGCCCGGGTTTTTAAAGGAAAAGTTCTTTTCGGACTCAGTCGCTATGATAACGAGCCTGTGCTTTCTTGCCGACATGTATTTTTATAATATGCGGTTTTACGCGATCCTTGAAAAGGAGATGAAGATCAATAACATGATAATCGAATCCAGGAAAACCATAGAAAGGCTCGCGGATGTGGTCACTTTCGAAAAGATAAAAAAGATGCAAGCCGGATAAACTACATCTTCTCGACAACCCTTATCCCCAACAGGTCGAGGCCTGTCCTGATCACGAACGATACCCTGTCGGAAAGGACCATCCTGCTCTGCATGATAGAATCATCTTCCTTTAAAACCTGCAGCGAATTATAGAAGCTGTTAAAGTTCTGGGCGAGCTCGAACAGGTAGTCCGCTATGAAATTCGGGGTGTAATTTTCCGAAGCTTTTATTACTATATTCGGGAACTGGGTAAGAAGAAGCGCGATCCTCCTCTCGATCGTTTCGGTAAAAATTATTGAACGGCTGTTTTTATAAATCCTTTTCAATTCTCCGGCCTTCCTGAAAATGGACCTTATCCTTGCATAAGTGTATAAAAGATAGGGCGCAGTGTTTCCGTCGAAGTTGATAGCCTTGTCCCACTCGAAAACGAGGGTGCTTATACGGTTCTGCGAGAGGTCAAAGTACTTCACCGAAGCGGTTCCGATCGCTTCAGCTGCGCCGACCTTTTCCTCCGGGGACAGATTTGGATTTTTCTCTTCTATTATTGCCGCCGCCCTCTTTTTCGCTTCGTCGAGCAGGTCTTCGAGCCGTATTACGTTGCCCTTACGTGTCGAGAAAATACCGTCGGGAAATCGCATAACGCCGAACCATACATGTTCTTTGTTAATATTCCAGCCCAGCATGTCGGCGATCCTGAAGACCTGGCGGAAATGTGTTATCTGCCTGTCGTCAGTGACATAAACGATCCTGTTGAGGTTGTAATTTTCCCGTCTGTATTTGAGGCATGCAAGATCGGATGTGGCATAAAGAAAAGCCCCGTCCTTTTTCTGGACAAGCGCGACGGGAAGGTTTTCCTTTTCGTCGAAGAACACTACAAGAGCGTCTTCCGACATGACGGCTATCTTTTTATTTTTCAGCTCTTCGATCACCGAGGGCATAATTTCATGGTAAAACGATTCTCCGTAATAAGTGTCGAATTCGATGCCCATTCTTTTATAAATTTTGTCGTAAAGAGATAGCGAAGCGTCGACGAATTCTTTCCATAATTTCATGGCTTCAGGAACACCGTCCTGCAGATTTTTCAGCTCCTTTCGAGCTTCTTCCAATAATAACGGGTCTTTTTCAGATCGCTTTTCGAACTCTACGTAAATTCGCTCGAGTTCCTCTATGGGAGAAGCGGCATATGCTTCCCTGTCGAGCCAGTTTTTAAAACCGACTATGAGTTTGCCGAACTGCGTTCCCCAATCGCCCAGGTGATTGTCGCCGATGACGCTGCAGCCCAGGTAACGGAAGATCCTCTTAAGGGAGTCGCCGATGACTGTGCTCCTCAGGTGGCCTATATGCATCCTCTTCGCTATATTGGGGGATGAATAATCGATTATTATTACTCCGGACCTGTCAAGGAATGAAAAATCGTAATTTTCCTCGCCGATTTTTACAGCCTGTCCTGCAATAAATGAGTCGTTCAGGAAAATGTTGATGAAACCTGGACCCGCAACCTCCATTTTCTTAATTGCCTCGTTCGCTCCGACAGCGTTTATAATATCTGCGGCAAGTTCCCGGGGGGTTTTCTTCAGGGTTTTTGCGCTGATCATGGCAAAATTCGTCTGGAAGTCCCCGAAATTTTCATTATTCGTTTTCTGTATGAAAAGAGAATCCCAGGCGGTGAAGCCGGGGTAAGCGGGTTTTAGCGCTTTGAGGAAAATGCCTTCGAGGAGTTTTTCAATGAGTTTCATGATGCCGTCCGATCCAGATATTGGAAGGTAATATTTTAAAAGAAATTTCCGATTTAGTCGATTTTAGACGCGGAGGGGTCACCCCCTCCTGTTCTCCTCCATAAACTTCAGCACGCCGTCGAGACGGGGCGCGTTGAGAGAATGCGGTATCGACAGGCATACGCAGGCGGAAACCGCCGAAGCGAAATCTATCGTTTTTTCGTCGTCCCAGTTGTTCATTAGCCCGTAAATGATGCCCGAGCGGAACGTGTCGCCGGCGCCGGCTGTATCGACAGGGTCGATGCGGTACGGCTTGAACTTCTTTAGAGGCTTTCCGGGCCGGGAGTACCACAAATCATCCGATCCGAAGGTGAATATTACAAGCCCCCTGCAACCGGCGAGGTATAGCCCGAAAATTTCCTTCATATCGCAGCCTCTGTAAGCCCTGTCCCTCAATTCGCCTGATATTATGACCGACTCGGCATTCCTGGCCAGGGAATCGTCATGGCGGCAGTCGATAGTCACATACGGCTTGTCGTTTTTCACCGACAATTGCCCGGCATCGATAGACTCCTGCCTGAAATACGGATCTATCGATATGTAATCCGCAGAGCGTATATCCTCCTCCCGGGGTTCGTTCCACTGCTTCTCGCCGTTGTGAAACGCTGCATAATTGCCGAAAACGGTCCTGGAATCGCCGTCGGTAACGACAAATTCGAGGGTCCCGGATTTTTCCTTCACCTTGAGGCGCGACATATCGATGCCGAAGGGTTTTAAAAGCTTCATTATTCCGGCATAATATCCTGAGTTTATCCAGTTTCCGTCGAGCTTCGTCCTTATGCCGAGCTTTGAAAGCATGATCGCCGAATTAACGGCTTCGCCTCCGACGGATGGATAAGCAAGGCCTATTTCGGCGTAATTATCGGGTTCCGGGAACCTGAAACCATTGGCGAGCACATATACCGTGCTCGGAGTTATCATTCCATAGAGATATACCCTGTTCATAAAGAATCCTTCCTCATTCCTACGACTAAATATTCTATCGTTTTATCCCTTTTATAAATCCGTTTCGGATGGTTTGAATCTGCCCTGAATCTCCTGTAATCTATCTTTTCGAAATGAAAACTGCCGCAGGTGTTTTTAAACAGCTTCCTTATAAAATTTTCCGTTACCAGCCCCTCGTTATTATAAGATAGAAGTATATACTTCGATTTAATATTCGAGAATAATTGTGAGATCGCATTCTCAGCTTTGCTTTTCATGCAGAAATCCGACGTTAATTCTTTGTTAAACCTCTGTCCTGTCACACCCCTGGGTGAAAATCCGCCGATATCCCATTCCGCTATAGTTTCGAGAATATGATAATTGGCTGAATACTGGCGGCGGTTGTACGGAGGATCGATATATGCCAGCGTGATATTTTCACTGCCGTTTTTTTTGATAAAATTCATAACGTCTTCACGGAAAACTTTATGAAGTCCTGGGCCGAACCGGGACAGGACCGGTTTTATACCGATAAGTTCGAGCGGTTTTTCGGCGGATTTTTTTATTTTTTTGAGATAAGCGCCGTACACTGAAGCCGTATTTGCAATTCTGTCCGCCGATTCGAGCAGGCAGGCTGTAAGCCAGATCTTTTCAGGCTTATCGATCAATTCCCTCCTGTCCCATTCTTCTATTTTATCCCTTATCGATTGAATTTTCAAACCGTTTTCCCTTGAAAAATACATTCTTTTTTCAGACCCGCCTTCGCAGTAACAATCGTAAAATCTGCCGCCGGCTCCTTCAAGGCCCTGCAGATACGATAACACTTTTATAAACGGCCTGTCCATATCCTTTTGAACCCCTCCATTCAAGGGGAAAATTTTTATACATGCGTTTTCTGTATTTTTTATCGGATTTCCTTCCCCGCTTTCGAGAAGTTTTTTAAAATCAGGGTAATCGTTTAAAATTATCGATGTCGCTGTCAGGCAGAAGGAATAAAATTGCCAGTCATTGGCATATGTGATATAGCCCATCGATTTGAATAATTGTGAAACAACGCCCGTACCTGAAAACAGGTCCATGGCGATGCCCTCTTTCGGGACCTTGAAATCGTCGATTATTTTCCCGATCCTGTTCAATAGACTGTATTTTGAACCTATATAATTCATAAAATTTTCCGGTGCGGGCTTTAATTAAATTTTGAAGTATTCATCGCATTTATTAAAATCTGACTCCAAAACTGACATTTGGATAAACATACAAAAGATTCGGATAGAAATTATTTTCATCGGCCGCTTTAAAGCTTTGAGGCTGATTGCTTCTGTACAGGCAGAACCCGATCAAAACATGGGGGGTTATAAAAAATGGAATATTGAATAATTTCAGTTCGAACCTGTACCCGAAATGGAATTCGTTCCAGATCTCAAAGCTGCCGCTCTGGATATTAGCGTTCGTATCGTTGTATGAGGCATAACTTGGCATTAACAGATATTCGGCGTAAAGACCTTCCCAGAGGTATCTCCTGTAGCCCGTCGTCAGGGAATACAGGCGAAAAGTTCCCGGGTAGCCTGAGCCGCTGTTGTTGCCCAGATAATTCAGGCCGAGGATGACCTCGTCCCCGGCGTCGAGCTGCCTTTCGTACTGCAGCGAATAAATAGAAAGGAACAGGTCTATAGGTTTTATTGCAACGGAGTTATAGTATATATTATTATTTGTCGTTTGATCGTTACTGCTGCTGTACAGGTTTCTGTTTAAACAGAAAAGGATCGACAGCAATATTATTTCAATTAAAAATGATTTCCGCATAATTTATTATTCTCCGGTTTCTTTAATGGAAGTGATCCTGTAATTGTCCTTGAGGTCCCTGTAAACGATGATTTCCAGTATAACAGGTTTACCGCCGGGAGTTTTTTTCGCCTCTGCAGTCAGCCTGTAATTAAGACCTGCGACGACCTGGCGCGATGCGGAAATAATCCCGGAAGGTTCGTATTTTTTGACGTCCGGACTGCTTACAGCGTAAGCATAAGCCTTTGCAACGTCTTCATCTTCAAGATCAGCATCGGAATAACCTCCAGGCATCGACCCGCCCGGCCCCAGGAGTTTGATTAATTTTACTTCCTTCAAATTATTTTTTTTGTCAAAATCGACTTCGACCTCCGCCTGTCCGGCCTCCTCCGCGGCATGATAACCGTTCAGGAGCGGGTAATCGAACGTTAAAAACAATCCCTTTTCATTCTTTATTTTTCGTATTAATGTTATCCTGCCGGATTCGGCCCATATATCCGCTTTCGGGTAAACAGCTTCGATATCTTTATATGCCGGATCTTTTTTAATATCTATTTTATAATCGCTTATCATATTTTCAAGCGATATCAGCGGGGGCCTTCCGTTGACAAGGCATTTTACCATATTGTTATTTGCCCTCGAGGGAATAATGAAAAGGGCGATATCGACGCCGTCGATCTTTGTAATGTTCGACAGGTATCCTTCCCCGCCGGTCATTTTCATAGCTCTTACCGCTTCTTCGCCGGCCCCGCATCTCTTCATAAGTGCTGCAAGCATATCTATCCTGCCGCTGTATTTATGCCATTCATCGATTATTCTGCCTTCGTCCCCTTTAGAAATATTCCAGACGGCATTTTCAGTTATTTTCCCGTAATGCCTGATATTGAACTGTGCGATCAGTAAAATCATGGATAATAATACGGCTGCAATGAGGATAAAGCCTAAAACCAGGGTTCCGGTTTTCATTGAAACATCTCCCGGTGATATTGTATCCTGCCGCTGTAAAAACTTCAATATGTTTATTTGAATTTTAACTTTTTTTTATTATATTAAATATGTAGAGAGGGTGTTTTTATGCAGCCGGACTTAAAGGATGAAAGCCTCGTAAGGAAACTCGGGATCAGGAACGGGTCGAGAATCACGATTATCGACGCACCGCAAAATTACTGGGCCATGCTGGGTGAAGAGCTCGATAACGTTACTCTTTGCAGATTAAAAGAATGCCCTGTGGATTTCATGCACATTTTCATAAAGGAAAAAGCCGTATTGCAGGGGATGATTATGAGTTTAAAGGACCTGATATCAAGCGACGGCATGATCTGGGTTTCCTGGCCGAAGAAATCGTCTAAAATAAAGACCGATGTAGATGAAAATATCATAAGGGAACTGGCCCTGCAGGCCGGGCTCGTGGATATAAAAGTCTGCGCCATTGATGAAACCTGGTCGGGCCTCAAGCTTGTCATTCCGGTGAAAAAAAGGAAATAAATCAGTCTCCGGGACAATTATCTGTTAATAAACCTGCCGGTTTACTTTGACATCATGTAAACTTCCAAATATAATATCGAACATTGACATGACATCTTAGAGGATTATTGATGAAGAGAATTCTTGCGGTTTCTGCACTGATTTCGGCTTTTAACATTGCGGCATTCGCCGCCAGCCTCACAGTCAAGGTAACAGACGGGAAAGTTCCACTCGAGGATGCAACGGTTGTTATCCCGGAACTTAAAGCCAGCCTTATTACCTCCGAGAGGGGAATCGTCCTTTTCAATAATTTACATAACGGTAAATACACGATATTTGCAGTACTGCCGGGCTATGAAAAATACAGCAACACCGTCGAGATAAACGGGGACCTTGATATGCAGATCAGGCTTAAAGAGGTCGCGTATTCGCTGGGCGAGATAACCGTTGAATCCAAAAAAGACAGGGGAAAGGTTTCTACGGAAACAACTATGAAAAAGGAGGAGCTCGGGGCGAATACACAGCTTTTGATGAATGACGCCGTTAAAACCCTGCAGCTGATGCCCGGCGTATCGTCCGGCGGAGGCACTTTCGACAGCAGAATGTACATACAGGGAGGCGACCAGAACGAATGGATAGCATATATGGACGGTATCTTCATTATTAACCCCACACGCTGGGGAGGGCTTCTCTCCATGTTCAACCCCTATGTTATCGACAGCATCGATCTTTACACCGCAGGGTATCCGGCCGAATACGGCCAGGGCCTTTCCGGCGTGATTGTGGTCGATACCCTGAACGGGAACAAGGACAGGCTTAAGGGTTTTGTCGATGTTTCATTTATCTCCGCAGAGATGCTCCTGGAAGGTCCGCTGTCCTCGAACTTGACGGTCATGTTCGATATGAGAAGAACTTATTACGAAATTTATCTTCCTCTCCTGCTTCCGCCGGGCTCTCTGACCGGAGTCCAGGTGCCCTATCTATGGGACGGAATATTGAAGCTTGACTGGGATATAACGCATATCGACAACCTTTCATTCGACCTGTACGGTTCGATGGAGGGTTTGAAATGGAACCCGCCCAATCTGCCGATTTCTTTCAGTTACCAGGAGATAAACCTCATAGGCAGTATGAAATATACTCACAGGTTCGATTCGGGCGATGCCTTCGATGCTGTTTTAGGCGTCAGTCCTCAGTATGACAAGGACCAGATTGCCGGAAGTCCGACCTTCGTTATCGACGACAATATAAGCCAGTATTTGTACCAGGCCAGTATGGACTATTTTTTGAATTCTATCAAAGGGCACAAGATCCAGGCCGGCGGGCAGATAGGTTTCTTCAGCAGCGGCCCGGATTCATCTATCGTCGAGTCGAATTACTCCCTCAATGCCCAGGGGGTATGGACCAACAATTACGCCCTGAACCGCAATTACAGCTCGATGAATATAGGATATTACAGCACTTACCTTATGGATAACTGGGAGATATTTCCCTCGATAATAGTCGAAGGGGGCGGAAGGGACGAATACTATACCCTGAACGGCGAAAATGCGTTTAACCCTCAGGCGGGAATAAAATGGGAAACTACTAAAGACCTCGATTTCTACCTGCGGGGAGGATTGTACCATCTCTTTCCGCTCAGTATTACCTATAATGACAGCAACATGGGAAACCCGGGCCTCTCAAGCGAAAAGGTCTGGCACCTGATAGGAGGGACGGAGTACTCGAGCGGCGACTATTTACTGCGTGCCGAAGGTTTTTATAAGTATTATTACGGCCTCTGGGAGAACGATTCCGTCGTTCATTACAACAACAACGGCATCAGGAACGTTTACGGCGGCGATATTTACCTTCAGAAAAAGCAGAGAAAGGGCGAATGGCTGTCGGGCTGGATAGCGTATACATATGTTTACGGCGCCGAGGAGATAACTTCCCGTTCTGCTGAAGACCCTTCGAGCCCTTACGGGGTTCCCCAGGATTCCTGGTTTGTGCCGAATTACCTGAGGGCCCACACCATATCGGCCATAACGGAATTGACATACTATAAAAATCCGGATTCGGCTTTTTTTCTCGATTTTATGAACGAATGGAAGCTGTCTTTCGAATTGTCGGCTATGAGCGGGAAGCCGTATACTCCCGATACGAATTTTATACAGGCAACCGTGAACGGAAATACTCAATATTATTTCACCCAGGGCGCATATGACAGTCAATACACGCCATGGTATGTAAGGCTGGATGTAAAACTGACGATACCTTTCGGATTAGGGTTCATGACATGGCTTCTCGGGCCGAATGCCCAAGGGTATGTTTACATACAGGTGCTGAATGTTCTCGACCTCCAGAATGTAATAGATTATTCTTATTCAGTGAAAGACGGGCAGCTTGTACAGACGGCGGAAAGGGACCTGCCTCTTATCCCTCTGGCGGGGCTGAGGATAGAATTTTAAAAAGCTTATGGGCACTTCCAATAACCTCGCCTTCGTCCTGAGCCTCTGGCTCAGGATTTGGCTCGGCAAAGTAGTGCACCTGTCTTGGGGCCTGGCCCAAGGACATACCCTTCGGGCACAAGTGCACCAAGGCCCATAGGGCGGAATTATTGACTTCTGTAATCTGTACTTTTTTAAAAAGCCCTTGTACCCGTAAGGGTGGGTTTTTAGCCCTTAGGTCCTTAGGAACCTTCAGGGCCCTAAGGGAACCACCCTTATAAATAAAGGAGACGCATAATGGCCAGAATCTTTTTTAATTTGATTTTAACTGCCGCAGCCGCTTTAAATTTTTCTTCTAACGGTTTTACATTGAATAATGCAGATGAAAATCTGCGTTATCTTGTACCGGTTTTTGATAAAATCGAAGTGGAAAAAGACATTGTTTATTACACCGGCGACACGAATCTTACATTGGATCTGTATCAGCCGGCAAAAGATGCCATCGCGGCCAGGCCTGTAATTATACTCGCTCACGGGGGAGGTTTTTACATCGGCGATAAAACCCAGGTTTCAGCCCTGGCGGAGTCTTTTGCAAAGAGGGGTTATATAGTCGTTTCCTTTAATTACCGTTTGAAAGAACATCCGGAATTGAACTGGCCTAAAACCATCGGCGACGCTTTCGAAGATACAGGGCATGCAATAGACTGGGTAAAAGAAAACAGCCGGAAGTACAGGATAAACACGGATTTGATAGCTCTGGGCGGAACTTCGGCCGGGGGCATGATCGCCCACAACTTTCCGGATAAAAGCGGACTCTTTGCGATCATAAGCATTTACGGTTCATTTTCATTCCCGATGTTCAAGCTTACCCGCACTCCGACTATTCTGATACATGGCGATGAAGACCAGCTCGTACCGTACCAGAACAGCGTAGATTTTGCCGGGATATTAACCGGCAGCGGTATTTTCAACGAACTCTATACTTTAAAAGGCATGGGACATGGCATATTGGAAGGCGGAGGGCTTGGAGAATCGCAGGATTTCTTTTACGGAACAGTTTCTCATATATCCATGTTCCTCTATAAATGCATGTTCAATTACACCGATCCGCTTTTTAAAGCGGCAGACAACGAGATCGATATTTATCCGGAAGAAATGCCGGTTTTAAATTTACATCGTGATAAAAAGGACTTGGCGAAAAGCGGAATAGTCGGTTTCGATCTGCCTCTGAATTGGGAAATAGCCGGGGATAACAAGTTTTCCTCGAACCAGGAAAGCATTCAAATTCCCGTTAAAATTCCGGTTTACACCGGCCAAACCAATATATACCTCTTTTACCGGTCCGAATCCGGGGAGCCGAAAGACAAAAACACTTCGCTTGTCTTAATCAGGATCAAGGATCCTTTGGATATAAGTATCGAGCATCCGGATATTCTTCTGAAACTTTACAATTCTTCGAAAAGTGAAATATCGGGCGGCAAAGTTCAAATTTCAGATGCAGCCAGTACGGACACGATGGATTTTTCATTGAAACCGGGCATGACCTGGACAAGCCAGGTCCCCGAAAACATATCGGGAAGGGTAAAAGTAAAGGTTATACTGCAGAACGGTTATACAGTCAATTACTCCGATTATATCACGTCGCGTTAATAATGCCTCTCGGCGGATTCGGGATTGAATTTTAAGGAATAGGATCAATAAAAAACAGGCGGCATTCGCGGGAGGGTAATCGCATTACCGCCTGTTATTTAGCAGAAACTTTTTGATGAAGAGGACTTTTCTTATTAATTATCTATGCTTCTCTCATAAAATAACTAATAAAGAAATAAAGACATTATCCATGGGAAGATATAAGGAAACTTCCCATGGAATAGAGACCCTAAAACAACCTCCTATGAAAAGGATTTAACTGAGTTCTCTTTTATACTACATACGTAGTACTATTAATATACTACAATCGTAGTAATAAGTCAAGGGTTTTTGGAAAAATATTTTTCAAGCATATTCCTGATTTGAAAATGCGGTTAACTGACTGCAATGGCGCCTCTGCCATAAAGTTGATAGGAAGCTCCGGATGCCTAATTCATTTTTTAAGATATATTACAGCAACAGCATGTGGCCGGGTGGAAGTCGAAAATTGTTCCGAAACGGTCGAATTCAAAATGGCAGCATTTCATAAGGGCATCCCTGAGCAATTTGCGTCCCCTCTGAACGCGCGATTTGACGCCCGATACTGAAATACCCAGTTTTTCAGCCAGTTCGATATTTGAAAATCCATGAAATTCGGTTAAAAGAAGCGCCTTGGCATATTTTTCGGGCAGGGCTTCGATCATGTTTCTCAAACCTGAGGCTATTTCATCTTCCGGGCTTTCTTCTTTATTTTCAAATCCGATCTCAATATCATCGATATTGCAGATCCCTTTTTTCCTTTTCCTGTAATAATCTATTATCGTATTCTTCGCTATGCGGTATATCCAGCCATGAAGCTTTGACTGATCATTAAGGTTATCAATATTCAAATGGATTTTTAAAAAAACTTCCTGAAGAATATCGTCTATATCGGAACGGTTTGATATTTTATGGTAAATAAAAGCCCTTATTCTTCCCCCGAAACTCTCCCAAATTTGCTCGAAATTTTGTTCCATATTCTAACCCTTTAACTCCGGCATTCTCAATATTATATTGAAACAAATTTGAAAAGTCATTCTTAAAGGATGATTTATCTTATGAAACCGGGAAGAATGATTCCTTTACGATATGGACGATATGAATTTGCTTTCCTGCGTGATGAGCATTCTTCTTTCGTTTTTCAGGAGATTGCGCAGGTCGAACACAAGCTTCCTTGCCGAATCCGGATTGCTGACATCCAGTCCTTCTTTTTTTACGGAACTGAAGTAAACCGAGAATTTGCCTGACAGGAACAGAGCAAGGGCATCTTCATCGGTAAAGACTTCGTTGACCTTTACAAGGTAAGATTTCCATTTACGCGAGTCTGCGGAATTCGAAGGAGTGCTTATGACGTCGTATGCATCTGTTTTCATTTTCATGATGGAATTGCAGAATTTGAAGTTATTCTGTGCTTTCAGCCACTCTTCAGGTTTCCCGAGCTTCGAGAATTCGGATACGAATTCGTCGCCTTCGTTCTGCTTGAGCATGTTCGTCAGGCGGACCATTACAAGGTTCAATGTCGAGCTTGCAAGGCAGTAAAACTCTTCCAGGGCATCGAATATTTTCTCCCTGTTTTTCTTTATGCTGTCTTTATCGCTTTTAATTGCGCTGACAGCGCCGTCAAGGTTGCCGATAAGGGTATTGAAAAATCCGAAATCCATAACCAGCCTCTCATAAAAAGCAATTATTTTTTAATATAATAATTATTTTTAATTTCTTCAAATAAATCTTTTCCGCATGCAAGCGCTGCGGCAGCCGGCGCGGTTTTCTTCACGGCTTCAACGATTTCGGTAGCTACGTTCCTTATATCCCATTGGGCATGTTTATCCATGCGGAGCCTGGCCATGTGATATATCTCCCTCAGGTTTATATTGATAAGTATCCTCCTCCTGTGGGCGTTGGTCAATAAATAATCTCCGGCGTATTCATGATTTTGTTTCAAAATTCGATACGATTTTTCAGTTTCCCTGATTACGCGGTAAAATGCATCCTCCTCTCCGATATCGGAGATCGAGGGAGGCATGGTTACCCCGAGCCCGGTATCGTAAGGCTGTTTTATGAGGGTCATCAGCCTGTGTCTTTTCATCTGCGCAAAAGCGCTGGAACTTATTACAATTTCAAAAAGAAAGGCCGCGTTTTCAAATTCCCTGAAAAGCTCGTCATGCTCTCCCAGGTCCTTAAAGACCGCTTTCATAAAATCTTTTCTTTCCTTTTTATTCATCCCTTTTGCCGTTGACAGGCATTCGCTGTAGCTTCCTCCACCCGGCGAAAAGAGCAGGGACGCTATGATCAGAGCATCCGGGTCCGCGGTATGGGAGAGAAGAAGAGTATCTTTTTCATTTCCTGTTCTGCCGTTTTTAATATAGCCGTGCGATAAACGTTTAAGGTTTCCCCTTCCTTCTTTTAATATTCCGTCCGAAACTTCGGCGCCGGTCTGTTTTTTAAAAACCTCGGGGTCCGACAGTATTATAAGCGACGGAACGACCTTTTTTGCAGATTTTAAAAGTTTTTCTGAAAGTTCCCTGGCTTCCGCAAGGGGATGGTATTTGAGTTTCCTTATGATATATTCGATGTTGCGGGCATTAGCGGAAAATCCAAGCTGGCACTCGGTGGCCATTGACAGGACATACCTGGCGTCTTCTTTGGCCCAGCCTTCGATAGTATTCTGACCCTGTTTTGAATCAGCCATGCCGGGATTCTTGATTTTTTGATATTCATGAAGAAGAGGGAAGAGCTTCCTGTAGGCCTCGACCTGCTTATTCACGGTTTCCATGAAAATCTTAGCTTCTTCCCTGCCGAATTCGGCTGGAATGACGGTGTCTCCCCTGAGAGTGATATAACGCTGTGATTTTTCGGTAAAAGAGCATAAACGGGATTCCTCGAGAGCTTCGACAGCGAGCCTGGATAAGCCCATTATATCGAAATTGAGATAGGCATGTTCGGCAACGGAATGATGGCCCATCCTGAAGACTATATTCTGGTTGGACTTTCTCGCCCTGTCGAGAGCATCCCTGGCTTCCGCACGGAGCTCCGTTACGTTCCGTTCATCCCTCGATATTCTTGCGTATGCCGCAGAGATGGTTTCGGGGGTAATATTATCCTTTCCGTCCCATCCTTTTTCCCTGAGAGTCAAGAGCACAGATGCGTCGACATTATAGCCTGCAAGTTCCACTTTCAGCATAAAAGCTCCCGGATCAGTCGAGGAATGTAATTGCCAGATCGGGCTTTTCCATTATTTCGATTTTTACCCCGGCCTCCCTGAAAAGGTCCTCGAAGGTTTTGTCCGGATAATATATGCTTGCGACGAACCTCTTTATCCGGGCGTTAACTATCATTTTTGCGCAGATAATGCAAGGGGAATGGGTGGAATAAATGGTAGCCCCGCTTGTCGAGGTTCCATGCAGAGCCGCCTGTATTATTGCGTTCTGTTCGGCATGAACTGCCCGGCATATTTCGTGCTGCATGCCTGATTTAATACCCATCTGGTCCCTCAGGCATCCAAGCTCGATGCAGTCTTTGATCCCTGAAGGCGAGCCGTTATAGCCGGAGCTTACTATGTGATTGTCGTTTACAATGAGGGCTCCGACATGGTGGCGTATGCATGTCGAGCGTTCTGCAACAAGAAAGGCCATCTTCATGAAATACTCGTCCCATGAAAGCCTCTTATAAGGTTTGTAATTCAATTCATGAAGTATCTGATCAAGTTTTTTGTAAACTGCACTGAGGCTTCCGGAATTGTCAATCTTGTAATCGGCGAGTTCGAAGCACCTGTTGAGCTGCTGGGCTTTCTCCGATGAGGAATTTTCCCTTTCTTCCTTATTGATAAATTCCTCGAGTGTTTCCCCGTCCCCGACCCTGCCGCGTTTTATCGATCTTTCGAACCTGTGATGGACGTCTGCAGTTATGCCGATCAGTTTGAAATCCTTTAGATTGCTCCTCAATACCTCTATTTCATAGGGATTTCTTATACTGTCTACGATGGCCTGGGGAAGGTTTTTGATCTTTGTGAGGATACGTTTTGCGAGTACCGACGGACCTTCGGCTTCCCTGAGATCATTGCCTATATTGATGAGATTGTCCCGCGAAGGTTCGAGCATGAGCCTTTTCGCCTCATCGCGGAGTATGTCGGATAGCGAAAAGGATATGAATTTTTTCTTTTCAACCAGGTACTTGATGGCTTCGCCTTTTCCGGCCGCATTCGGCCCTGTAAAACCCAGGAACATGCCGCCCTCCGATTAAATAATTCCCCCTGCTCGTCCAGATTATTTTATCGCGGCGGCAGGAATATTACAATTAACTGTTTGATTATTTTAACAGTGTTACCTTGACTTTTACTATACCGATCGGTATAATATATATCGGAGAAGAATATGGATAACAGGGACACCCTTATGGTGAAAAGTACGGGCCTTTTTGCCGCCAGGGGATATGAGGCGGTCGGCGTACAGGAGATCTGCGTGTCTTCCGGCGTTACAAAGCCGACACTTTACCATTATTTCGGAAGCAAATCGGGCCTCTTATCCGCAATTGTAGATAAATACGGGAATATTATGCTTGAATACGTCCGGAATGCCGCAATATATTCCGGCGATCTGCCGTTCAGCCTCGAAAAGACTGCAGCGGCATTTTTCCGGTTTGCCAGGGAGAATATCGAATTTTACCGAATGAAGCTTACGATGTATTTTGCCCTTAAGGAAAGCGAGGCGAATTCGATAATCAGGAAACTGGACGAGCGCGTATTCGGATTACTTGAAGAAATGGTCCGAAGCGCAACCGTAAGGTACGGAAATATCCGCGGAAGGGAAAGGATCACAACGGCCCTGTTCATAGGGGGGATCAATACCTGCATAGGGTTATGGCTCAACGGCCTCATGGAACTGGACGAGGCCGGCATCCGGCAGAGTTTGAGGCTGATGCAGTACGGAATTTATACCTGATTGGACACAGATTAAAAAAGTAAAAATTTTGCAATAATAATATACCTACCGGTAGGTATATTAAAGATAATAAGGAGGAAAGAATGAATTCATGGATCAAGGATGCGGTTTTTTACCATATTTACCCGCTCGGACTTTGCGGGGCTCCTCATGAAAACGATTTTTCGTCTGCACCGGTAAACCGCATTTCCCGGATAGACGGCTGGATCGGGCATATGCTCACGCTGGGAGTTAATGCTCTCTACCTGGGGCCCGTTTTCGATAGCTCTACACATGGATACGATACGGCGGATTACAGGAAGGTCGACAGGCGGCTCGGGACAAATGAGGATTTGAAAGAACTTTCTCTGAAACTTCATAAGAATGGAATAAGCCTTGTCCTCGACACAGTTTTCAATCATTGCGGACGGGATTTCGGACCGTTTAAAGACCTTTTAAGAAAAGGGAGAGATTCCTTTTACAGGGAATGTTTTTCAGGAGTAGATTTTTCACGTAGGAGTCCTTACGGCGACGGGTTTGCATATGACTGCTGGAACGGGTATCAGAACCTTGTGAAGTTCAATCCTGAAAGCAAAGAAGTGCGGGATTATCTATTCGGCAGTATTGCCTTATGGAAAGATGAATTCGGAATAGAAGGTTTGAGGCTTGATGCCGCTGACTCACTGGATTTCGATTTTCATGAGCTCCCTTTCAGGTTTCTGCCGTGGCCTGGGTTCCGGTTTATGGCTCATGGGAGAAGTTATTCATGGAGATTACCGTAAATGGGTTAAACCCGGCATGCTCGATTCCGTGACGAATTATGAATTGTATAAAGGGCTCTGGTCCAGTCATAACGATTCGAATTATTTCGAGATCGCTTATTCACTGAACCGCCAATTCGGCCCGGATGGCATATACAAAAACCTTAGCCTGTACAATTTTGCAGATAACCATGACGTGGACCGCATTGTATCGATGCTTAAGGATAAAACGCACATTTACCCCCTTTACATACTCCTGTTCACGATTCCCGGAATTCCTTCGGTTTATTACGGCAGTGAATGCGGAGTCCCCGGTGCGAAAATAAAAGAATCCGACTGGCCGCTGAGACCGAATCTCGATATCAGGGATTTAGGTACAAAACAGGAGAATTTGCCATTGAAAGAAACGGTCATGAAACTCAGTTCCATCAGTAAAGACTTGCCTCTGTTGAGATGCGGAAGCTACCGCCAGCTATTAGTCGATCACAAAATATTCGCTTTTGGGAGGGAGGCCGGGGACCATAAAGCGGTTGTATGCGTCAACTCTTCTAAAAAAATCGCAAACGTAAAGATCAGGCTGCCGGCCGGCTGGCCTGGCCGATGGTATGATCTCCTGAATGGAAAGGAATATTTCGAAGCGGCCGACGGCCGGCTTAATTTCTGCGTTTATCCGGATTGGGGAAGGATCCTGGCAGCCGGAAGATGAACTCCCCCTGATTGAAATAATTGTCAAACCGGGTTGATATAAAATTCCTTTATCAATATACTTTATACGAGGTGTGTTTATAAAAATATGTCTAAAAGTAAAATCAGGCTTTCGCATGAAGATGATTTCTGGTACAGGCTTGATAATGCCGGCAAGTTATACCCGTCTATAACCACCTCGTACCTGACGACTGTTTTCAGGCTGTCCGTTACTTTAAAATTACCGGTCAAGGTCATTACTCTGCAGAAAGCCCTTGGAAATCTCATCAGCCGCTTTCCTTATTACAGGGTTCACCTGAAGAAGGGTTTTTTCTGGTATTATCTTGAACATACTAAGGATATACCGAAGATCTTTCCCGATTCACGGTATCCCTGCGGTAAAATACCGGTCAAGAGGAAGGGTATTTTTTTATTCCGTGTGAAAGTTTACAGGAACAGGATAGCTGTCGAGTATTTTCATGCTCTAACGGACGGAATGGGCGCAATTGCCTTTCTCAAGGCTCTTGCGGCCGAATATATCAGCCTGGTTTACGGGCCATTCGAAGAATGGGGAGATATTATGAGGGCGGGTCAGAAGCCGGACCCTGAAGAAGCCGAGGATTCTTTCCTTAAATATTATAATAAGAAAGCTCCGGCTCCCGCAAAAGAAAAACGGGCATTTCACCTGCCTCATAAAAATCTGGATGAAGGGATTTATAATATCATTACCGGAATAGTTCCGGTCGATCTTTTGTCGGAAATATCCAGGAAATATAATGCGACTATAAACGACTTCCTGATATCCGTTCTATTCGAGGCTTTCCAGGAGGTTTTTTTAAATCAGGGGCCCTCCGCTCTAATTAAGGATTTGAATCCTATCAGGATAATGATACCTTTTAATTTAAGAAAGATGTTCGGTTCAAAAACAATGAGGAATTTTTCACTGTTTGCGATACCGGAAATCGATCCGAATCTCGGCCGGTACAGCCTGGAGGAAATCGTCAATCTTGTCCACCACTATGTCAGGCTGCGGGCGACGGTAAAAGCGGTACAGCCCGATATGGCGAGGAATGTCAAGGCGGAAAGGAATATAGTGGTCAGGGCTCTTCCCCTCTTTTTAAAAAATCTTCTTATTTCAAGTTATTATAAAGTGATCGGCGGAAACGGAACTACAAGCGGCCTTTCGAATTTAGGGGTTGTCGTGATGCCGGAAGGCATCGGCGCTTATATCGAAAGGTTTGATTTTATTCTTCCTCCCGAACCTACCTCAAAATGCAATTGCGGGGTAATCAGTTTCAAGAATAAAGTCAGCATTACCTTCGGGAGGACTATCAATGAAACGGAAATTGAAAAATATTTTTTTAACAGGCTTGTTAAAATGGGAATTCCCGTTAAAATAGAAACAAATTAAGAGGTGCAGTATGCCATTTTGTTCAAAATGCGGAGTGGAAGTCGATGAAAACGTCCTGAATTGCCCTCTCTGCGGAACCCCGATCCAGAAGCTTGCAGGAGAAAATTCAATTCCCGGAACTCCATATCCCCGGGAAAGCCTCCAGGATGAAAAAAAATCTGCGGAAAAATATAACCTGCATCTGACATGGATCATAATAACCGTGATCTTCTTTATTCCGCTCTTCGTCCTGCTGACATTAAACTTCGAGTACAAGGGAATGAACGCCTGGACGGGCTACGCCCTTTCATCGATAATAGCCGCATGGCTTTGCGTGACAATAGTGCTTTTCTCCATAAAAAATTATCTTATTTATACAACCGCTATTATGGTCGTCATAGGTTTGCTCCTGTTCTTTTTCGACTTTCTTTACGATAAAATGTCCTGGTTTTTTCCTGTTGCCCTGCCCTCACTGATCCTGTTCTACCTTTTATCTTTGACTGTAATTATTCTTGCGATCAGGGTAAAGGAAAAGGGATTGAATATCGGGGCCTTTATTCTGATTGCAGCGGGCATCCTGTGCTTCTGTTTCGACAGTCTCCTTTCAAACCTGATGTTCAAGGTTGTCAAGCCCTCATGGTCTTTTGTCGTTCTTTCCGTTTTAATTCCCCTGTCGCTGCTGTTTCTTTTTCTGCACTATGTCATGAAAAAGAGGATAAAATTTAAACGTGTATTTCATATTTAGAGGGAACTTTTGTGATTATCTGGACGATTGAGGAATTGCTGAAAAGACCTTCATTGGTAATGAGGGTTATAAAGGAAAACCTTATATCGGGACATGACATCGTTAAAAGTAAAATTTACTATGGAGTTCAAAAGAATCAGTATATCCTGATATTTGTTCCGAGGTCGGTAAAAAGACGCGATGGGGTCGTTTTTTTTATCCATGGCGGAGGATGGACCTTATTCAGTCCTGAAGATATGAGGTTCATAGGCAATTTTTTTGCCCGTTACGGGTTTCCCACTGTCATGCCGGGATACAGGCCTGTCCCCGGGTCCAAGTTTCCCTCCCAGATGATAGATATTTTCAGCGCCTTTAAAAAATATGTCGAGGTATCGGGGGAATACGGGCTTAATTATAAAAAGACGATTGCAGCCGGTCAATCGGCCGGCGGGGAACTTGCGGGACTTCTCGTTTATAACCGGCTTCTGCAGGAAAAGTTCGGCATCGATCCGGAATATTTCAGAGCGCTGATCTCGATAAGCGGTCCCCTCGATCTTACCCTGAAGAGTAAAAGCAGGGGGATAGAAAGGATGTTCCGGAATTATGCGCCGACGCATGAAGACAGGGACCTTGCAAGCCCGATCCGTTATGTAACCGGTAATGAAAGGATACCCGTCCTCTGCATTCATGGGCAGAGGGATCCTATCATCGATCTATCCCATTCAAGGTCATTTGTCGCTAAAATCAATGAGAAGAACGAGGATCTGGCAGAATTGAGGGTAATCAGGGACTCGAACCACTCGGACCTGGCCGGATTGTTTTTGAAGAATTTTAAGGAAACGAAATCGCTTATCCGGTGGATTGCGGATAAAATCGTTTGATGCACCGTCCTCTGCGCCTTAAAAAATGACAATTTCGCCTTTTCCCGCTATAATATCGGGGTTTTACCACTAAGAGGTTTTAATGCCCAAAAGGACCGACATACACAAAATTCTTATAATAGGAGCAGGCCCGATAATAATCGGCCAGGCATGCGAATTCGATTATTCGGGGACCCAGGCCTGCAAAGCCCTTCGCGAAGAGGGTTTCGAAGTCATTCTTATCAATTCCAACCCTGCGACGATAATGACGGATCCTGAAATGGCAGACCGCACTTTTATCGAACCTATTACGATCGAATACCTTGAAAAGATCATCGAAAAGGAGCGCCCCGATGCCCTTCTTCCCACGCTCGGGGGGCAGACGGCTCTTAACGCTTCGGTTAAGCTCTACGAAGCCGGAATTCTTAAAAAATACGGCGTCGAAATGATCGGAGCGAATTACGATGCTATAAAGAAGGGCGAAGACAGGGATGAATTCAACAAGGCAATGAGGCGCATCGGCTTGAAAGTTCCGGACAGCATCATCATTCATTCAATTGAAGAGGCTCTCGAAGCCGTCGACGGGATAGGCTTTCCTAACATCATCCGCCCGGCATATACGCTGGGGGGGACGGGCGGGGGCATAGCGTATAATATTGACGAATTCAGGGAAGTCGTAAAAAGAGGGCTTGACGCCAGCATAAAGGGAGAGATCCAGATAGACAAGTCCCTTCTGGGCTGGAAGGAATTCGAGCTTGAAGTAATGCGCGATAAAAAGGACAATGTCGTAATTGTCTGCTCCATAGAGAATTTCGACCCGATGGGCGTACATACGGGCGATTCAATAACAGTAGCGCCTGTTCAGACGCTGACGGACAAGGAATACCAGAAGCTCCGGGATTATTCGATAGCGATAATCAGGGAGATAGGCGTAGAAACGGGAGGGTCCAATATCCAGTTTGCCGTTAACCCGGACAACGGCGAAGTTATAGTTATCGAAATGAACCCGCGCGTATCGAGAAGTTCGGCCCTCGCTTCGAAAGCGACGGGTTTTCCTATCGCAAAAATCGCCGCAAAACTTTCTGTAGGATATACCCTGGATGAAATTCCTAACGATATCACAAAAGAGACTCCCGCTTCCTTCGAACCGACGCTTGATTATGTTGTGGTCAAAATACCCCGTTTCAATTTTGAAAAATTCAAGGAAACCAAGCCGATGCTCGGGACCCAGATGAAATCTGTGGGAGAGGTGATGGCGATCGGGAGGACGTTCAAGGAGGCGCTTCAGAAAGGGCTGAGGTCGCTTGAAAACAGGTACACAGGTTTGAACGACTTCATGTTCGGCCAGGGAGACAACACGAGCAGGGAATTCAGAAACCGCATCATTGAAAAGCTGAGGATCCCGAACCCGGACAGGATCCTGGTGATAAAAGACGCATTGAAATCAGGATTTTCAATCGATGAGATTTTCGAATATTCCAGGATCGACCGCTGGTTTCTCCAGAATATGAAAGAGATAACGGAAATGGAAAACGGCATTGCCGGAATGAATCTGCAGGATTTAGGAATGGAGGGAATGAAGGAACTGAAGCAGTACGGATTTTCCGACGTCCAGATAGGGTCCCTTGTAAAGGGCGGCCCCGGCGAGGCGGCTGTCAGGAGCCGCAGGAAAATCCTTGGAGTCGAGCCGACATATAAGCTTGTAGATACATGCGCTGCGGAATTCCAGGCCAAAACGCCGTATTTTTATT
The DNA here is from genome assembly GCA_963796325.1 of uncultured Spirochaetota bacterium. Lineage (GTDB taxonomy): Bacteria > Spirochaetota > Brevinematia > Brevinematales > JAOACQ01 > CAVYGN01. The sequence goes on along the minus strand of CAWCLF010000002.1, from coordinate 27,201 downwards.
CGACATACGAAGACGAGGATGAAGCCTTCCCGACGGATGCAAGGAAGGTGATGATACTGGGGAGCGGGCCGAATCGGATAGGGCAGGGCATAGAATTCGATTATGCCTGTGTGCATTGCTCCATGGCGCTCAGGGAGGAAGGCTACGAGACTATAATGATCAATTCCAATCCTGAAACCGTGTCGACCGATTACGATATATCCGATAAACTTTATTTCGAGCCGCTGACGTTCGAAGATGTGATGAATATATATGAAAAGGAAAAACCCATAGGAGTCGTTCTCCAGTTCGGCGGACAGACTCCGCTCAAGCTTGCCGTTTCCCTGACCCGGGCGGGGGTCCCTATCCTGGGCACGTCCTCCGAATCCATAGATATGGCTGAAGACAGGGACCGCTTCCGGGTCCTCATTGAGAGCCTCGGCTTCAGGCAGCCTCCTTCGGCTACTGCGGAAAATATCGGCGAAGCCCGTCTTATTGCCGAACGTATAGGCTACCCGATCCTGGCGCGCCCTTCCTATGTTCTCGGCGGGAGAGCCATGCTGATCGTTTATTCCACCGAGGAACTGGAAAAATATATGAAAGAAGAGGCCGAATCCCTGAAGGACGGCCCCGTGCTGATAGACAAATTCCTTGAAAATGCGCAGGAGATAGATGTGGACGCGATAGGCGACGGCCGTGAAATAGTCGTCGCGGGCATTATGCAGCATATAGAGGAAGCCGGGATACATTCGGGCGACAGCGCTATGATCCTGCCTCCGATCACGATCGATAAGAGTATAATAATGGAAATCGAACGCCAGGCGGTTGCCGTAGGAAAGGCGCTGCAGGTAAAGGGGCTTATGAATATTCAATTTGCAGTTAAGGACTCTGAGATATACTTCATTGAGGTCAATCCGCGGGCTTCGCGGACTGTGCCTTTCGTGAGCAAGGCCACAGGCGTGCAGTGGGCTAAAAAGGCGGCCCTGGTCATGGTAGGTCATTCGCTCGAAGAACTTGGAATTTCCGGTTACAAAATACCCGATTACATTTCCGTCAAGGAAGTAGTGATCCCGTTCAATAAATTTCCCGATGTCGATGCGGTGCTGGGGCCTGAAATGAAATCCACCGGGGAAGTAATGGGTATCGATCATGATTTCGGCACAGCTTTTCTGAAAGCGCAGCTTGCGGCCGGGCAGAAACTGCCGAAATCAGGGACCATCCTGGTTACGGTTAACGACCCGTCAAAACCTGAGATACTTAAGCCGGCCGGAAAACTAAAAAAGCTGGGTTACAGTTTTATTTCCACTTCGGGGACTGCAAAGTTTCTTAACGACCATGGCATAGAATGCCGTTCGGTCTACAAGCTTTCCGAGGGCCGTCCTAATATCATAGATGAGATCAAAAACGGAAATATTCAGATTATTTTCAATACGCCCGCCGGAAAAGAAGCGCATGCCGACGATACATATATAAGGAAAACTGCTACGACCCTTCAGATACCGCTTTTTACAACCGTCCAGGCGATGCTGGCCCTGTCGGAAGCGATCGAAGCCCTGCATGGCAAAGATCCGGAAGTTTGCGCATTGCAGGATTATTACTCCTCTAACTGAGAGGGGTCCTTTATGAAAAGGTGCTTATCCCTCTTTTTGTTTATATTTATTATAGCCGTTCCGGCATTTCCAGACCTTACCAGGGACCTCGTTGTTGCAATATCGAAGGGCAGGATCAAGGATGTTGAGAAAATAGTTAATAAGGGTGCAAATGTAAACGATCACGTGAATAAGGACAGGACGCCCCTGCACTGGGCGGTACTCCAGGCCAACCTCAAGATAGCCGCATACCTCCTGGGGAAGGGGGCCGATGTCAATTCAAGGGATAAAAATCAAGTCACGCCTCTTGAATACTGCGCGCTTTTAAGAAACCTCGACATGCTGAAGCTTCTTGTCCTTAAAGGCGCGGATATAAATCTTCATGACAAGTACGGCTGGACCGCCCTTCATTATTTTACTTATTACGAGGACGACCTCGGCGTCAAATATCTCATAGTTCAGGGCGCCGTTCTCACGAATCTAACAACGCAAGCTTATATGGACATAGATGAAAAGTCGACGGCGCTCGATATCGCCGTCAAGAGGAAATTCTCGAACATCATAACAGCCCTGGAAAATCCCGACAGGTATATGCGGCTTGCGAACAGGCCGATCCTTGTAATGAATTACGAAAAAAAACTCGGGAACGATAACATATTGAGGGCCCCTGTAAAGGGAAGCATCGATTTTACTGTTGAGAATAAGGGAGGGTTCGATTCGGTCAACGACACGCTTGTGATCGAAGGCATATCGAACACCAACGGCATAAGTTTTGATAATCCGCCGGTAATAAATATCGGTGCGGGGCAGAATACAGTATTTTCAATATCTTTCGAGGCTTCTAAAGACGCCAGGGACGAGACGGCATTCTTCAGGGCCTATGCCTGCGAGACGAATTCCTTCATTAAAAGCGACACCCTGGTAATCGATATCCCGAAAAAACCTCCCCTCCCGCCTTCGCTGTCCTTAAATTCGGAACCTCCCGAAAGTCCCGGCAGGGCATTTCATGCCCGGACACCGAACATCTTGAAGGCTACCATCTCTAACGGCGGAAGCGGATATTCTGAAAACTCCTCGATACAGGTCGTTCCTTTAAAAGGCTGCGAAGAACTTACTTTCAGCCCGGTCAGCAACATATCGCTGGTTCCCGGCGAATCAAAAACATGCGAAATCGGAACTGCCGCCTCCGACAATATCAAAGACGGCTCAGCAGAGTTTCTAGTCGTAGCTTTAGATCCCGAATTTAATATCGGAGTGACTGACGCGATGAAAGTCCCGACTATGCATCTTCCCAGGCCGTTAATCAGGGCCGATTTCATGCTGAACGGAAGCCCGGAAGAGACAAACGGGCCTTCGCTGAAGGTGCTTAATACAGGCGATGCGGATGCGGTCGGTTTGAGTTTATCCCTGCAGGTATTCGGGATATCTGCGGGCGAAGGGAAGGAGGGTTTCCCGCTCCAGGATTTCCATTACAGCGTACAGTTGATCGGCACAAATGATTTTATGATCCTCAAGCTTCCGGATATCCTGACAAATTATATCGATCAGGAGAGGTTCTTCTGGAGGCTTTCGGGCAGCGACAGTGAAAAGCTTTCCTCGATCGACACGAACCTCTTCTCGGGAGAGTCAAGGTAGGCAAGACCCTCCCGGTCAAAAATCCACGGTATATTTCTTCAGCAGTCTGAAGGGTGCATAGCTGAGTTTTGCCTTTCTCAGGCCTTCTATTCCCATATCCTGCTCCCTGTTGACGAAAGGATAAAAATCCGCCACTTCGTTCCGGACAAATTCCTGGTTGATGACCTGGTAGCTTCCCGGGTAATCGGTGTCGGCTTTTTCAAAGTGAATTACGAATGTAGTATCGTTCAGCCTTTCCCCGAATGAGAAGGCCACAAGTTTTCCGCCTATGTAGATCAATCCTCCGACGGCGTCCAGTTTGTCGAAATTTTCAATGAATTCCTCGAAAACGATATGCTCGTCATTAATGCCTTTATCGATTTTATGTTTTTCACCCATCCAGGTCTTATAAAGGGAAAGGCAGTCATTTTCATAACTCTTATCATACCTTACATATTCATATTTGTAATTTTGCTCGAATTTTTTTATGAACCCCCTCTTGCCGTCAAGGCGCCACCCCTTGAGCGTGGCCAGGGACTGGGATTTGTAGATATAGTCGAAGCTGTTGCGGTCGGTAATGATGCGGCAGGGCTGGTGTTTAATATATTTTTTCTGGAATTCGGGGAGAAGTTCAATAAGGTTTATACCGTTAAGTCTGCCGTAATCCATGATAAATTTCAGTATCTCTTCACAGTTGTTATAACCGATGGGGGGCAAAAAATACGGCCTTCCTTCCCTGTCGCTGGCTTTCATGATAAGGCCTTCATCGTACAGGGAATATTTAATATTTTTCGGTTTTGACCAGATAAAAAGGTTGGTAAAAGTGAATTCGGATATTTTGGGAAGATAAGAATTGAAAAAATGATTGAAAACCTGTTTATCTTCGAGGGTTATTTCTTTAAATTCCGGGTTTTTCATAAACGCTCCTTTCTATCCACTCAAGGTAATCCCCGGAACCGCCTTCGATCTTCCTGATTATTATTTCCGGCACAGCATAAGGATGAAGCTCTTTAACTGCCTTTTCAACCATGCTGAAAATATCGTCCCTGGTTTTTATCGCGAGCTTCCATTCCCTGGTTCTGGTCCTTTTTCCATCCCACTCGTAAAAACTTTCGACGGGCCCGCTGATCTGGACGCAGGCGGCCAGTCTTTTATCCAGGAGTTCGTTCGCGATCCTTACCGCGATCTTTTTATTGTCGATTGTGACTGTTACTTCAATATAATCGGGCATAAGACCTCTCTGCAATTGGTTAAAATATAATAAAAATTTGATTTGCCGTCATATTAAAATGAAAACATCATTCGGGAAGGTAGTACCCGCCGCTTTTGTCGAGGATGCCGGTGTAAACAGCTATCCCCTTTTCGATGGGGGTGAATTCTTTTTTATATCCGGCCGACCTGAGTATTGCAAGGTCAGCTTCCGTAAAAGCCTGGTATTTTCCTTTTAATTCCTTGGGGAAGGGGATAAAATCGATCCCTGCGCCCGGGTATAAGCCTGCAATGGTCTGGGCAACCTTCAGGTAACTTTCAGCCCTGCCTGTACCGCAGTTGTAAATTCCGCTTTTGGAAGGATCAGCATAGAAAAAAAGATTGATGTCGACTATGTCGTTTACGAAAACGAAATCCCTCCTGAAATCCGCACTTCCTTCGAAGAGTTTTATTTTTCCTTCCTTTTTAATTTCACCGAAAAAATGATTCATAACGCTGGCCATTCTTCCCTTGTGATTTTCCTGCGGGCCGTAAACGTTGAAATACCGGAGTCCTGCTATCTGCGATTTTGCATGGGGAAATAACCGCCTGACATACCTGTCGAAGAGGAATTTTGAAAAAGCGTATATGTTCAGGGGATATTCGCAGCGGCTGTCCTCCCTGAAACCCCTCGAACCGTCGCCGTAAACCGAGGCCGACGAAGCGTAAATAAAGGGTATTCTATTGAGAAGGCAGTAATCCAGGAGTTTTTTAGAGTAATCGTAGTTGTTTTCCATCATATACCTGCCGTTTTTTTCCATTGTATCGGAACAGGCGCCCAGGTGGAAAACGGCTTCGACCCGTTTAGGCTTAAATCCCGGGAGTAAGCGTAAAAAATCTTCCTTATCCATATAATCCGAAAAAGCGAGGCTGTTGAGGTTCATATGCTTTCCGCCATTGTTCAGGTCGTCGACCGCAAGAATATTATTCATTGATACCGAATTGAGCCCCCTTATAAGGTTGCTGCCGATAAATCCCGCTCCGCCTGTAACTATAAGCATGATCCGCCCGCCTCGATCTTTTTTATCGTCCCCGTAGTGGAATAACCGTCGAGAAACGGTATTATAACGGTTTTACCCGCGTATTCCCTGCCGGCTACATCCCGGGGTTTGTAATCGCCCCCTTTGACAAGAACATCGGGTTTTATCGACCTGATAAGCGATGAGGGGGTCTTTTCGCCGAAGAGAACGATATAATCGACAAACTCTAATGCCGACAGCACTTCCGCACGGTCTTTTTCATTATTGAGAGGTCTTCCTTTACCCTTGTTCTCCCTGACGGAGGCGTCGGTATTGAGGCCGATTATGAGTATATCGCCCAGGTCCTTCGCCTTCCGGAGATATTCGACATGACCGCGGTGTATTATATCGAAACAGCCGTTTGTAAATACCACGGTTTTGCCCTCTTTTCTGAATTCTGCAGCGTATTCTTTTATCCCGGACGTATCTATAATTTTGCCTTCTTCTTTTTTGGTGCAGGTTCCCAGGAGTTCTTCCTTACGGATCGGAACGGTGCCCGATTTGCCGACAACGATGCCGGCGGCCCTGTTTGAAAGCCTGACGGCGTCTTTAAGTGTCATTCCGCCTGCTATTCCGAGGGCAAGTACTGCGATCGCGGTATCCCCCGCTCCCGATACGTCGAAAACATCCCTTGCCTCCGAGCGTATATGGGTGATCCCGCTTCCTTCCAGGAGGGTCATGCCTTTTTCCGAACGCGTTACCAGGAGATTTTTAAATGAATATTTTTTTAAAATTTCCGAACCGCATTTCTCGATTTCATAATCTTCGTTCATAATATCGTGTCCGCAGATTTCACCAAGTTCCTTGAGATTCGGGCTGATAAGATATGCGCCCCTGTATTTGCTCCAGTCTGAACCCTTGGGGTCTATTATGACGGGCTTTCCTGCCGCACCGGCCATGCCGATGATTTCCCTGCACAGGGGAATCGAGCAGAAACCCTTCGCGTAATCCGATATGATCACGATGCCGGTTCCTGCGAGCTCTTTTTCGATTACCGGCAGGGCCAGTTCTGCGATTCTGTCCCCGTCTTCGGCCGGTCCCTCGAAGTCCAGCCTTGCTATCTGCTGGTGGTCTCCTATAATGCGCATTTTAGTCACCGTGCCGGCGGATTTTATGAGATTTCCCTTGATTTTAAGGTTTTTTAAAAGCCTGGACAATATCCTTCCGTTCTGATCGCCTCCCGCCGCCCCGATCAGGGAGGACCCGGCCCCCAGACTGACGATATTATTGGATACGTTCGCCGCTCCGCCGGGCGCATAGCGGCAGTCGTTCACTTTTATAACCGGAACAGGCGCTTCAGGGGAGATGCGGCTGACATGACCGTAGTAATACTGATCGAGCATGACATCCCCTGCGACAAGTACCGATGAGCTGGAAAAATCAGGTATATTCATAGCTTTTCCCTTGATTTGAACAGAATGAATTATAATGATGTATGCTTATTCATGTCAAATTATTAATTCAGGCAGTATCGATAGATCGAAATCCATGCAGGGCATATCGGGGCAGCCCTCTTCGCATGGAGAACAGGGCTTTAATGACGGTAAAATATTGATGTTGTCACCGAGCGGCCGCCACTGCCGTTCATCCCCCATGCCGCAGAAAAATATTATTGTTTTAACTCCGCTCCAGCCTGCCAGGTGGGAACTTAGGCTGTCCACTGTAATAACGAGCGACGATTTCCTGAAAATAAGGCCGAGTCCCGGTATGGTGAAAGTCCCGGCCGCTATTATGGAATCGGGGGGAGCTATTTCCTGGAGAAAACCGGCTTCCTGCCCGGCCCCTGTAAGAATGACCCTGTAATTGTGCATGGAAAGGATTTTCAGGACCTCTTTCCATTTTTCCGGCTTCAGGGTCTTTTTCATTACACCCGATCCCGGATGCACCACCGCCGTTTTCATCGATCCCAGCTTATTCTTTTTCCAGAACATATCTGCCGACATATAATCCTCTTCCGAAGGATACAGTTCATAATGAAGGTCCTTCGTTTCGGCATCGATGCCCAGGGGGCGCAGAATTTCCAGGAAATGCTCGGTTTCATGCCGGCCCTTTTCCCATTCGACCTTAAGGCTGAGCATCGGGCCGTAACCGGCTGTGCCATGGCCGATTGAATACGATATGTTGCCGATCCGGGAAAGATAAAGCATATTGCCCCTTCGCGATCTCATAAAAAGACCCAGGTCGTATTGTCTCTGCCAGATCTCTTCAAGGGAGTTCAGGAATGTCCGCAGGAAATCCCTTATTTTTCTCAGTTTTGAAGTTCCGTCCCGGTTGGCAAAAGGATGATTCACTATGATTTTCCTGCGGATGTAAGGGTTGTTCGACAGAACCGGCAGAGCCCATTTTCCGCAGAGAATATCTATGACGGCATCGGGAAAACGTTCCCTTATCAGTTTGAAAACGCTTGTAAGGAGCAGCATATCGCCAAGGTGATCGGGTTTTATGATAAGGATTTTGGTTATTCTCGAAGGCAATTTTCTTTTGCCCGGGTGAAATATGAGACCCAGGACGGCGTCGACAAAATACAAGAGATAGCGTATGGTTTTTTTCCTGGTAAGGTAACTTACTTTCCGGCAGGTACAGCTCATAACAAAAAGGGTTCCCTCCCGCATAATCTTACATGTTTCTAAAGGAGACGATAGTCTAATTATTTTTATGAAAAAACTCAAGGTTATGCCCTGTCGAAGCAAGTCAACAGTCGGCAGTCTACAGTCAACAGTATAATCAACACTCGATAGATCGGCCGCCGACTGCAGACTGTCGTCTTTCGACTGTCGACTGAGCGGGCTTTATTGATAAAAAACGGATTATGTTCTAAAATTAGCCGATTGTCGGCACATTATTGAATCTTTTTTCAATTTTCTTGACTTGTACCGTTTATAATATTTAAGCTTTATATCATGGAAGATGGAGAGCATATGAATTTTTTCGGACTGAAGCTTTATTCGATCAACAGGAATTATATCGAGCCGGCCGTTAAATTATATGAAAGCGAGGTTTATCATTATATCGAGCTTTATATCGTGCCCGGATCGTTCGACGAATTCAATTCGGCCTGGAAAGACATCCCCATCCCTTTTGTGATACATGGCCCTCATTACAAAGACGGTATGAATCTGGCGAAGAAAGAAAATGAAAAGGGCAATTTCGATATGGCCTGTGAAACGAAAAGGTTTGCCGACGTTTTGAAGGCGGCCACTGTCATTTTTCACCCGGGCGTGAACGGCGATATCTGTGAAACGGCAAGGCAGCTCAATATAATAAACGACGGCCGGATCGTTATCGAAAATAAACCTTATTACGGATCGGGAGAAGACCTTATATGCAACGGCTCGTCTCCGGAAGAGATACTATACATTATCGAGGAAACTCCTTCAGGGTTCTGCCTCGACTTCGGACATGCAGTCTGTGCGGCTAACGCCAGGGATTATAACCCGATCGAGTACATTGAAAAATTCATCGAACTTAAGCCCAAGATTTTCCATTTGACCGACGGGGATTATTTCGGCCTCTACGACAGGCATGACCATTACGGGGACGGTAATTTTCCGCTTGAGAGGATGGCCGGACTCATACCTTCAGGTTCTCATATCACGAACGAATCCGTCAAAAATTCTCAGACCGATCTCTACGATTTTGAAAAGGACATCGTTTTTTTAAAAGGGCTGTTTCCGGCAGGATAATATATAGGGAGGGTAATAATTGATAAAATTGGTAAATTAATGTAAAATGTTGCCTTGTATTCTAATACTTGTGTTATTATCAATGAAAACATAGTTTTTTTATAGGGAGTTTTTTATGTCCAGATCATTAAAAAGGAAACTGCTGATTGTTATCGTTTTTTTAGTTTTCAGTGCATTAAATTATCTTGGCGGCGGCAATCTCGTGGTTTTTATCTACGCTGCCGTGCTGGCGCTTCTAACGATCCTGCTTGAAACCCTTTTCTATTCAAGGAGAGGGATATTTCTTTATTCGCTTTTGGGTCTTATAGCCGGTTTCTACAGCGGTAAACTGATGTATGAACTTTTCAGCCAGATGATGCCCTCGCTTTTTACCGATCAGATCAAGCCTGTCGCTGAAATGATCAGGCCTTATTTCATATTATGCTTTTCCTACCTGGGTTTTATTCTGCCGACTCTTTCTTCCCAGAAGTACGGAGGCTATGCGCTGAATTTCCCGTTCGGGGCGGAACCTGAAAAGAAAAGCGACGACGTCAAACTGCTTGACACGAGCGTCGTTATCGACGGAAGGATCTCGGACATCGCAGAGACCGGATTCATCTGCGGCACGCTTATACTCCCCAAATTCGTACTTAACGAGATCCAGGCTCTTGCAGATTCAAAGGATCCTATAAAGCGCAGCAGGGCAAGGCGGGGGCTGGACGTTCTTAATAAACTGAAGGAGATCCAGACGCTCGACCTCAAGATTTTTTCAAGGGATTACCCTGACATAAAGGGGGTCGATGCCAAGCTCATAGCTCTGGCTAAAGAACTCTCTGCCGGCATAATCACGAACGATTATAACCTGAACAAGGTGGCAAAGCTTGACGGAATTCAGATCCTCAATCTGAACGATCTTGCCAATGCGATGAAGCCGGTGCTTCTTCCTGGCGAAGAAATGGAGCTCGATGTTATAAAGGAAGGAAAGGAAAACAACCAGGGAGTGGGCTATCTTGCGGACGGCACGATGGTAGTAGTCGCCAACGGGATAAATTTTATCGGCAAGAGAATAAATGTCAAGGTGACAAGCATTCTCCAGACCTCGGCCGGAAGGATAATTTTTACCGAACCTAAGAGGTAGTATGCTGAAAGCCGGGCTGGGTTACGATCTGCACCGTCTTGTTCATGGAAGGGACCTTTACCTTGGAGGAGTGAAATTAAAAAGCTCCCTGGGCTCAAAGGCCCATTCCGACGGAGACGCCTTTATCCATGCTCTTGTTGATTCCCTGCTTTCGCCCCTGGGGGCTCCTGACCTGGGCGCCCTTTATCCCGACAGCGATAAATCGACAAAAGGAATAAGCGGGCTCAGGATCCTCGGCGAAGTTAAAGAAAAGTATCTGGCGCAGGCGGAAATAGTCAATATCGATGGGGTAGTAATCATTGACAATCCGAAAATATATCCTTATATCCCGGCAATGAAGGATGCGATATCCGGAGTCCTCGGCATTCCCGCGGACCGGATCGGCATCAAGGGGAAGACCACGGAGAATACCCGTCTTTTTACCGTGGAGTGTTACTGTGTAACCCTCCTGGACGTAAAAAAGGGGAGCATATAAAGAAAATAGGAGAAAAATGTGAAACAGAAAAAAGATAAAAAGAACATGACTTTCAAAGAAAAAGTAATAGACAATATCAACGTATTCCTTTCTGCGTACGCCATAGCTTTTGTCATACGTCTTTTTTTAGTCGAAGCCTACCAGATACCGTCGCAGTCCATGGTCCCGAGCCTTCTTGTCAAGGATATCCTGATGGTTGAAAAGGTTACTATGGGTTCCAGGATCCCCGTCTTCAACTGGAAGGTGCCGGGTCTCCTGCAGCCCGAAAGAAACGACATTATCGTATTCGTTTCACCGGCCTGGAAAAGTCCCGGCATCGACAAGGAGCTTGTATCCCTTTTTTCCCTTTCGCTTATTAATCTTGACAATACTTTTGCCATGCCCAAAAACCTGGTAAAGCGCCTTGTCGGCCTGCCCGGCGACAGGATCTACATGACAAACCAGGACCTTTTTATTAACGGCATACCGGTAGACGTCGAGCCTGTACGGATGGCTGTTCCCGAGTCCAGCTACGAACAGCTTGAAAAAAGGCGCGAAAGGCTTTTCTTCAACATGTACCGGGAGGAATACCAGGGCAAAAAGAGGATAGTTCAGCACCTTTACGAAGGAATACCCGTAATGAAAGGAGATTTTACCGGTATTTCAGCTTTCAGGGGCATAGCCGCCGATAACGAGGAAGCCTATTACCAGAGCCAGTACCTGGCCCTTGCAAAGAGGGAACTGCGGAACAATTCGTTCCCTGAAATCTATGTGCCCAGAAAGGGCGATGTAATAAAGCTCAAGGAAAAGAATGATTTTTATAAAGGCCTCTTAGAGCTTCTCATAGAGAGGGAATCGGGGAGGAAAGTAACCCTTGAAAACGGATCTTTCTTCATCGACGGCAAAGAGATAACCGAATGGAAGGTTATGAATAATTATTACTTCTGCATGGGCGACGACAGGGATCTCTCCTACGACTGCAGGTACTTCGGGTTCATTCCGGAAAAAAATATCTTCGGAAAACCCCTGTTCAGGTATTGGCCGTTTACAAGGCTGGGCTTTTCAGTGGACGAGAATGCCGATACGGTAAAAAGACGCAGTTACGAAGACTGATGCCGCCCGGTTACGTCAATAATCGATAAAATAAGCGTGAGGGTTATATTTTTATGAGCAAGAACAAAAAAGCGGACGGTTTAGCCGATAATCCCGAAAAGATAGCTGCCGCACCGAAATGGCCTGTTTATGTAGGCGTCTTCCTGGTATCGCTTTCTATTTTATGCCTCGAAGTAATACTCAACAGGATGTTTTCGCTTACATTCTGGTATCATTTCGGGTTCATTATCCTGTCGGTCGCCCTGTTCGGGATCGGATTCGGAGGCCTGCTTGTATTTTTTACAAACCGCTTCCTGAAGAACTTTACCGTCATTACACTTGTCGCGGCGTCGATAATCCTGGCCGGAACCATTCCGCTGGCTCTTGTCGAGATCAATAAAATTCCGCTTGAAATGAACATTATAGCGGCCGAAACGATACAGAACGATTATCTTGTCCGGGTATCGAAAGAACTGCAGAAAACCGCGCCGGATAATGCCGTGAAGGATAATGTGCAGCTCTTATTCAAAGAAATTGTCAATCCGCCTCTTCACAAGGATAAAATCGAGGAACTTTCGAAACGGATTTCCGGGGATCCTCTCCTGAAGGGCCATAGGGCGAACCTTATCCAGCTTCTGCATCAGAATGTGCAGAAATCACTTTTAACGATATTCCTCATGATCCTTCTTATTCCCTTCATATTCGCCGGCTACATATTTTCCTTCATATTTACCAACTTCAAGGAAAAGATCAATAAAATATATTTTTTCGACCTTGTCGGGGGAGGCATCGGATGCTTTTTTGCCCTTATTATCTTTCCTCATAACGGGCCCCTGGTCGTATCGTTCATTATTTCTGTCATAGTCCTGGCGGCTGCGGCTGTCTTCGCCTTCGAAAAGCACTTTATTTTTGGAATCGCGGTCCTGCTTTTGATCGCGGTCGATTTCTACTTTGTATATCCCCTCGTTATCAATACCGGTATTAGGGTAAGCGATGAAAAAAGGAACGTCGGCAAATTCGGGACCAAGATTTTTTCGGACTGGGACAATTTCGCTTATGTCGCCGTTCATGAAAGATCGCCGGATGTCTGGGCCGTGACAGCGGATTATTCATGCTTTACATATCTTTACCATATATTCCAGACGAACGATTTTTCGGGTTTCAAACAGGTTTTAAGAGCGCATTATTACCCGTATGTCATAAAAAAGAACCCGCCCGACGTAGGCATCGTAGGAGTGGGCGCAGGCAAGGACATCCTCCTTGCGCTTGCGGCGGGAGCCGGCGAAATAAGGGGAGCCGAATTCAACTGGACTATCTATCATCTTTTCCACGATACCTACTCGAAAAGGCTGGGAGATATCGGGCGAAGGTCGAATGTCAATATCGAATTCCAGGAAGGCCGGTTTTTTATAAGGTCGAGCAAACAGCTGTACGACGTCCTTGTTTTCGACAATTCGATTTCGCAGGTCGCCGTCTCCTCCGGTTCGTTCACCCTTGCGGAAAGCTACCTTTTCACCGTCGAGGGTATGATGGATTATATTTCACATCTCAAGCCCGGCGGGGTAATGTATCTCTCGAATCCCTATATCGACGGGCCGAGGTTCGCAACCGTCCTCAGGGAGGCATTCAAACGTCTTAAGAGGCCAGACTTCGATAAATGCATAATGATCTTCGACGAGCCGGACCCGGCCTACCACAAATGCAAGATCCTTCTTAAAAACGGGCCCTTCACGACTGCAGAAGCGGAAATCCTTGCAAGGTACGGCGCATCCATCGGCCAGGGCCTTATATATTCTCCTTATTCGCATACCGGGACAAAGGAGGAAAGGCTTATCAGGTCGGAAAATATTGAAAGGGAATATTACCTTTCCGATACGGATATCCGGCCGTCGACGGACGACTGGCCCTTCTTTTCGCAGAGGATCAAACCGGAAAACGCTTCCATAACAAGGGGCGTGTCGGCCGTGAGCTTCTTTTACCCCCAGCCTTTCTATCTTCTCCGCGAAGTGACGACCCAGGTCGTGTTTTACTGCGCTCTCTTCCTGATAGTTCCCCTTATATTCCTGAACCTCAAAGGATTCCGGAAGCTGCCGCATAAATTTGCAAGCATTATATATTTTTCTTCGCTCGGGCTCGGGTTCATGCTTTTAGAGATCGTCATGATGCAGAAATATACCCTCCTGCTCGGACATCCGATTTTCGCTTTCGCTGTAGTGCTTTCGAGCCTTCTCATCAGTTCCGGTTCGGGGAGCATGTTCAGCCACCGCTTTAAAAATCCGTACAGGGCGATTTTCACGGGATTGACAGGAATAATCCTTGCGACCGTATTCTCTTATATATTCGTGCTTCTGCTGAGTCAGACAATGATAGGCTGGGCGCTGGCCGTGCGCATGATCATTATAATAATCCTCATCGCTATGTCGGGCTTCTTCATGGGATTCATGATGCCTTCGGGTATCAGGGCGATATCGGCCAACGAGGAAGGAAGTTCCATCCCATGGATGTGGTCGATAAACGGGGTATTTTCGGTACTGGCGAGTTTTGTAGCGATATACGGTTCGATACTGTTCGGCTACACCCTGGTGTTCGTCCTGGGCCTTGCCGTATACACGATCGGCACGCTGGCGTTCACGGTAAAATGGAAATTGAGGCAGTAAGGGGAAGCCCCGTTAACGAAAAATGGAAGATAATTCCGATAAAACGGCCCTGCTTTTCCAGAACTTCCAGCTGTGATTAAAGCCTTTGCCGAGGTTTCTCTTATCCAGAACGGCGATATTGGCCAGGCCCGCATCAATCAGTGCGCCGGCCTGGGCATCGTATATCGAATTTTCCTCGGAAAATATATATAGCTCCTTTTTTTTCATCGTTTTCAGGACAGTCAAAGGATTCTCCCTTTCCCACACATCTTTATTTGTGCCGAAGAATTCCTCATGTATCCTGTATTCCCCCTCCTGCGGCTTCAATAATGTGTAATCGAAAGTTCCCGACAGGCATACCGCCTTTAAAGGGCCGCCGAAGCATGAGGCAATTTTGACCGCTCCTTCCGCCCCTGTCGAAATCCCGGCAAAAATAATCCCGGCTCCGGCAAATTTCCGCCCGAAATAAATAAATATATCCTTCAGGACGGCTGTATCGGACGGGGCGCCGCAGCCTTGCTTATAAAGCGGATAAACGGTTTTCCCCATGTCCGGGAGTAAAAATACGTCATGAACGGCGGGGGCAAGCTCCGCCAGCCCCCAGTTTGAAATTATTATGACGGGATCCTGTCGGTAAGGGTCCCCGGCCGGTTTGTATCCATGAAGGATCAAAACCAGGTTCCTTGCGTCCTTCTCCCCGGAATTGACGATATAAAGGGGTATCTTTCTCATAAAACCGTTCGTTTTATATGAAACAATGCAGCGGTATATGCCGCCGCTTTCCCCGGCCGCCTCCAGGGATATAACGGGAGAGGCATCCGTGCAGAATGTCATGGACAGGGGAAAGAGGAGGAAGGCGAGGCAGAATGCCGGGATACGCATGCTTCTTGTCATGATTTTATTATATAAGGACCGGTACGATATATCCAGTGCGAACGTTCAATTAAACCGCCCCGTTCTTTTTTTTGTGTCCGAAAATTTGGACTTTTGAAAATTATTAATTAAATTAATTTGTCTAATACGGAGGCGGACCCGATGGCGGTAACCGGCAGGAAAAGAAAAAAAAGCATGGATGAAAGCGCAAGAAAAGGAGCGCTCGATGTGCTTTCAGGGACCGGCAAAAAGAGGGGCCTTTTCAAAATACTTCCCTTTTTAGGGCCCGCTTTCATTGCAAGCATCGCCTATATGGACCCGGGGAATTTTGCAACGAACATACAGGGCGGGTCCGAATTCGGCTATAAACTGCTCTGGGTCGTATTGGCCTCGAACCTGGCCGCCATGCTTGTCCAGGTCCTTTCAGCCAAGCTGGGAATAGCGACGGGCAGAAACCTCGCGGAACATTGCAGGGACAGGATGCCCGCCTGGACGGTTTTTATCCTGTGGATCATCATGGAGATCGTCGCAATGGCAACGGACCTTGCGGAATTCATAGGCGCGGCGATAGGCTTCAACCTCCTTTTCGGCATACCCCTGGGAATGGCGGGCATTCTTACGGCCTTAACGACTTTCCTCATACTGGCACTTCAATCTTACGGCTTCCGGCCTTTCGAAGCGCTGATAACATCCCTGGTAGGCGTCATAGCGGTAAGCTATCTCCTGGAAACTGTGTTCGCTCCCCCCGGCTGGAAAAGCGTAGCGGAAGGGTTATTCATACCCGGCTTCAAAGGGCATGAAAGCGTGCTGCTTGCGGCGGGGATACTCGGCGCTACGGTAATGCCGCATGTAATTTTCCTGCATTCGGCGCTGACCCAGGGAAGAATATCGGTAAAAGACCCGGTCAGGATGAAAAGGCTTTATCATTATGAAATTATAGACGTTACGGTCGCGATGGGTATAGCGGGGCTTATCAATATGGCAATGCTCATTATGGCCGCCACGACTTTTTACAGGAAGGGATTGACAAATATAGCCACAATAAACGACGCATACAGGACCCTCGTCCCGATCCTGGGCCCTGCCGCCGGGATCGTATTCGCAATTTCGCTCCTGGCATCGGGGCTTTCATCTTCATCGGTCGGAACGATGGCCGGCCAGATCATCATGCAGGGTTTTATAAGAAAAAAAATACCAGTCTGGATAAGAAGGATAGCCACAATCGCCCCGTCGCTGGCAGTTATTTTTATGGGGTTCGAGCCGACGAGGGTGCTGGTTTACAGCCAGGTCGTGCTCTCCTTCGGTCTTCCTTTCGCCGTAGTGCCCCTCGTTATTTTTACAGGGAAGAAGGAAATTATGGGAAATCTTGCGAACATGCCGGTCATAAAGATTGCAGCCGCAGCCACGGCTGTTTTGATAATACTGCTTAACCTGTACCTTATTTACCAGTCCATATCCGGAGGATAAAATGTATAAGCATATTTTAGTGCCCCTCGACGGGTCTTCATATTCGGAAGCTGCCGTTCCTTATTCCATAAAGCTTGCGAGATCGCTCAAGGCAAGATTGACGTTCCTTCATATTATTGAAAAAAGCCCTCCCGAGAGCGTTCATGGAGACCGGCATCTCAAAACAATCGACGAGTCGGTCGATTACCTGGGAAATCTCTTAAAAGCATGCTGCCCTCCCGGCATAGAGGCCGATTTCCATGTTCATGCAGAGGATGAAAAGGGCGTCGTCAGGGATATTGCGGTTCATCACGATGAGATCTCGAGCGATCTCATAGTTATGACGACCCATGGATGGGGCGGAGTCAGGGAAATATTTTTCGGAAATATCGCGGAGCAGATCCTGAAACTGGGCACCATGCCCGTCCTTTTCATACCCCCGTCTCTCTCTAAAACCGCCGGTAAAAACTGGCCGGGGAAAGTCCTTTTGCCGCTTGACGGAACCGGCGAGCATGAAGCCGGGTACGATGCGGCTGTCGCAATAGCCCGGGCCTTCGGGTCGAAGCTCTATATGGCCCTTGTCATCCCGACCCTCCAGACCCTTAACCCCGAAAAAAACGCAATAGGGATCCTTTTACCCGGCACGACCAGGGCGATGCTGGATATACAGGAAACCGACGCCCTTAAATACCTTGAAAACAAGAGGATAAAAACGGAAGCGGAAGGCCTGAAAGTAAAAACGGAGATATGCCGGGGCGACCCGGCGGCAGGAGTGAACCGGATAGTGAACGAGAACGGCATCGAACTCATCGTGCTCGGGACGCATGGGAAAGCCGGCCTGTCGGCTTTCTGGGCCGGCAGCATAGGCGCGAAGATCAAGAACAGGGCGAAGTCCTCGATACTATTTGTGCCGATAGTGTGACGGGGAAAACTTAAAAAATCCGCAGATTTCGCAGATAAACGCAGAAAGACCGGGATAGGATAAGATTATGCAGATAAAGGCATAAAAAATATTTTTTCAATATTTCATCAAATGCCTTGTATTGACGGTATTATACTTATGGTCACTTCTAAAAACCTAACCTTTGGCTAGGTAAGGTAGTGACCATTGGACGGAATTATTGGTTTCCGTGATCTGGATTTTTGTGAAAAACCAGTTATTTGAACCGCCCTTAATATATGAAAAATATGAAAAATTTACTTTTTTCGCGCATTAAGCTAATATGAACAAATCTTTTTAATAGTTAATAATCAATATCCCCGTTAATGTGTATTTGGCATGATAAAGTTTAAATGCACTAATATGTTAACGTTTAACATAATTCAGGGGAAATAAAAAATTCGTAAAAAAGTGTCTGGCTGCGGGTCTTATCAATTGTCTTAAATATTAACGGGGGCTCTAAATGCGAATTTTCAAAGAGGTTATTTTAGTATCCGCGGCAGTCATGCTCTTGGTTTTACACGCACACGCAGCACAGGCCAATTCGATCGGCGTGATCGGATTCATAAACCTGGGCAAAAAGACAGACGACTCCATCAATACGGTAATCACGAAATCTCTTACCACTTTCCTTGCAAAACTTCCGGAGATCAAGGCTGCATCGTACGATGCGGTGGAAACAATGGAATCTAACAACAATTACTGGCATGAGAAGGCTTTCAGCGTCGACAAGGCCACCGATTTCGGACTCAACCTCGGCGTTAAGGAGATCATTTCCGGCGACTACATGGTCGACCAGAAGGCGCAGACTATCGTAATAAACGTCTACGCTTACGATACCGGAACAGCCGAGCTGAAGCTTAAAAGGCAGTACACCGGGGGGGCCGGCCTGGATATCTTCGACACTATCGATAAAATGATAAGGAACCTTTCGTCACAGCTGGTCGGGCATCCGGTGGCGATAGGCAAGCTTCAGATGGATATAAATTCCGACAAGTCCTACCAGCTTTACCTGGACGGGGTTTTCCAGAAAAAGATAACTAAAAAAGACGGGTACAGCGAAAGGATCGTCGGCGGCCGGGACCTTGTTGTTGCGATAAGGCTTCCCGACAGCGGTTTCGACGTTTACTCCAATACCATAAAGGTCAAGGACGGGGAGACTTTCAACGTAAGCTATGCGCCGACCGGCGCGATAAAGGTCGAAGCGGAAGGCTACTCGGGTTCCGAAGTGCTTTTGAACAGCACATCGGCAGGCCGTATCGGCCCCGGTGGGGAGCTCCTGATCCCGAACCTCAAAACAGGCACAAACTATACTATAGTTTTAAAGAAAGAGGATAAGATAGCCGGCATACGCTACGCCGAAGTTACGGAGGGCAAGTCGACATCCGTCATATTCGTTCCGACAGGCAAAAAGGCCTGGTCGATCCCCATCCATGCCCTTCTCGGAGGTCTCGGCGGTGCGGTCGGTTTCGACTGGACATTCTGGAATACTTTAAGGCCTACCGCTCTCGTGGGAGAAATATATCTCAGCAAGGCCGGCCTTTTGTATGTCGGGATAGACCTGGGCTACAGGGCCTTCAGCCTGGGCGATTTCAATTTCTGGGTCATACCCGGCGGGATGTGCTATTTTACCAGCCCCGTCACCATATCGCCCGCGGTAAAGCTCGAGATCGAGTGGCATGGGATATTCATCGAGGGCGGTTTCCGCTACGGCATCGACAACAGCAGCATCAACCCTCTCATCGGGATCGGGTACAGGTTTTAGCGGAATTTAACGGAGAAATGATTATGAAAAGAATATTATTGATATCGGGCGCTGCAGCGGCAGCGGCGTTTTTTATCGCGTCGTGCACCGCGCTCTTCTCGCCCAGCGACCTTGCAGAAAAATTCGGAAGCTCGAGTTCTGCAAGTTCGAGTTCGAGCTCGAGCTCGGCAAGCTCGTCGAGTTCGTCAGTGATGCAGATTACCTGGCAGCAGGCAGTGGGAAACGGTTTATTCGGAGGAGGGAAGAGATATGATCTTACAAGCGTCGCATTCAATAATAACATATGGGTGATCGGGGGATCCGACCAATCCACCTATTATAACGATGTCTGGTACTCAAGCGACGGCAACTATTGGTTTGATGCAACTAACAGCACCGGGGTTATACCTTTTACTGGAAGATACGGGCATACCAGCGTTGTTTTTAAAAATTCGATATGGGTGATCGGAGGGTTTAGTACAAACGGAAGTCCAGCGCCTAATAATTATTTCCCGACAAATGACGTCTGGTACTCGGGCGATGGAACTAATTGGAATTGTGCAACCAGTGGTACGGGTTTTCCGGTGAGATTTTATCATACAAGTGTTGTTTATAATAATAAGATCTGGGTTATCGGAGGGGGTTGTTCAGGAGAGGGGCCTCAAATATTTTATAATGATGTCTGGTATTCCAGCGATGGAACAAACTGGAACAAAGCGACCGCTAATGCCGCTTTCAGTCAAAGATACGGCCATTCAAGCGTAGTATTCAATAATTTAATGTGGGTTATAGGAGGTTACCAGCCCGGTTCTCCCAATTTACTTAATGACGCCTGGTATTCAAGCGACGGTACGAATTGGTATTCTTCTACGACAAACGCCTCCTTCACTGCAAGGCAGAACCATATAAGCATATCGACAAACAATTTAATGTATGTTATCGGAGGCGCAAACGGGCTTAATTGTTTCAACGATGTCTGGTATACAGGCGATGGGACTAACTGGACCCGTGCGGTTGATAACGATCTGGCATTCGGAGCAAGATCGAGCTTTACAGGTTTGTACTTTAATAATAAAATATGGGTAATAGCAGGGGCAGGGAGCAGCGGCGCTTATTATAACGATATATGGTATTTTCAATAAGTTAAAATAATATTTCGGGGGAAAAATATGAAATATTCAATAAATATATTACTGACTGCTGTGATTTTTGCTTTTGCCGTATCCTGCAACGCGCTGTTCTCGCCAAACGACCTGGCTGAAAAATTCGGCAGCTCAAGTTCGGCAAGCTCGAGCTCGTCAAGTACACCGAGTTCCAGTAGCTCAAGCAGCTCTTCGGTGTATAATCCGACGGTTTATACTACGGGAGTGGATGGGAGTGGGAATGCTTGCTATTGGATCGGAACAAATGAAACAGTGCTTTCAGTATTTACAGGAGGATATCAACCCACTGTATATTCTATATTTGTTTATAATAACATAGTTTATACATCTGGAGAAGATTCAAACGGATATGCCTGCTATTGGAAGGGAACTAGTGAAACAATACTTGAAAAGGGTATTAATATATGTGCAAGAGCTATTTTTATTACTAACGGAAATGTCTATACAGCAGGGATTAATTCTAATATCAATGCTTGTTATTGGGTAGGGACAAGCGAGACCGCCTTGTCTAATGGTAATAATCCTGGTATAGCTGATTCAATATTTATAAATAATGGGATTATTTATACGTCCGGGAAAGACGTTAACGATGCTGCATGTTATTGGATAGGATCAAACGAGACCCAGCTGACTACAAATAATATTATTAGTGGTTCTGTAACAGCCACTAATCTGGGTGAATCTTTTGGTATTTTTGTTTACAATAATACAATTTACACTGCGGGATATTACACCAATTTATATAATAATTACGGGAGTGCCTGTTATTGGAATGGTCAAAATAAAGTAGATTTATCCAGCGGAACTCGTGCATATTCAATATTTGTTACATCTATTAATGACATATTTGCATCAGGCTATGATTCTTCCGGCAATGCATGCTATTGGTCGTCAACAGGTATATCAGATTTAATAAACGGAACTGGGGATTTTTCAGCATTCGTTTCAGTTCCAGTATTATCCTCTATCTTTGTTGACAGTGGTGTCGTTTTTGTTGCAGGGTTCGATAAAAACGGATATGCCTGTTATTGGGAAGGTAATAAGGAATATATGCTTCAAAACGGTTCCGGCGGAGGGGCAACTTCAATATTTGTGATGCATTGATTTGTTTTTTCTGATATTAATTATAGAAACCCTCTAGAGTAAATGCTTTGATTAATAAATGCTGTTATTATATAAAAAATATAAAATATTTGATTTTTGCATAACTATTGATTGCAGTTTTCGCTTTTATCGCTCCTGCAATGTTTTGTTCCCGCCGGCCGGTCCGGCCGCCGAATCCGGCAGAAGCTTGTCAGCTTCGACGAGCTCTGTTTTGTCACTCTTCCTCCTATAATGCAGTAATATGCGCATCCGGGGCGGACGCCGGCGGGAATGCCTGCTATTGGGCTGGCCAAAATAACGAAGTTATTCTTCCTAACGGCAATAGTGGATCTGGTTCTCAATTGGCACCTTCAATATTTGTAACGCATTGATATATTTTTCATTAATAATTCAAGGGCCGGGTATAATAACCCGGCCCGAATTAATTATTGTTGCTTTTGCTTTTAATGTGAAATTGCGATTTCTCCTAAGATATTAACTGTGACAAAAACGCCGTTCCCATATGCAATTGAATACCGGAGGCAAGAACTTGGCAAAAGTGAAGGCGTCCAGTTTATTCCATCAGTTGAAGTTGCCGCATTTTGGTAACAATTAACTGCGACAAAAACGCCGTTCCCATAAGTGATTGAAACAAAGTTATTGCCTGGAATAACATGATACGTCCAGTTTATTCCGTCGGGTGAAGTCACTTCCATTTGCTGATCTCCAACCGCGACAAAAGTGCCTTTTCCATAGGTAATTGAACTCCAGTTTGCACCAACTGGAAGAGTGCTGGCTGTCCAGTTTATCCCGTCGGGCGAACTCGCTACCGCCGTACTGCCGGCACCTGAACCGGCAATTGCAACGAAAACGCCATTACCGTAGGTAACGGAATTCCAAGAGGCAGAAGCTGGCATTGTGGCATGAGGCGTCCAGTTTATTCCATCGGGTGAAGTTATAACAACATTTGAGACCACGTTACCGCCTCCATACAGACTAACTCCTGAAACTGCGACAAAAACACCATTCCCATAGGCTACTGATTTCCAATTGGGATAATGAAAAAATTGTGGAATTGTAACGGCTGTCCAGTTTATCCCGTCTTGTGAAATTACAACATTTGAGCTTGCAAAAACTTTGTTTTGCCACCCTAAGCCTGAAACTGCGACAAAAATACCGTTTCCGTATGTAACTGAATTCCATGAGCAGGAAGATGGCAAGGTTCCCGTTATCCAGTTTATACCGTCAGGCGAAATTTCTACCGCTGTACTACCGGCACCCATACCGTTGGCAACTGCAACGAAAAGGCCGTTTCCATAGGCCACGGAAATCCAGTATTTATTCGGAAGTGTACCGCCGGATGTCCATGTCAAACCGGATTCAAACCAGGATGCGTACAGTGTAATATTGAAATTACCTAACTCAAGGAGTGATCCTGCGGGGTAGCTGACTCCAGTCCCGTCAGGCTTGGTGTTCCAGTTAGCAAAATAGTAACAAGTATTTATTAGGTTTCCCGTATTGCCGAGCACAGTAGCTGTTGCCCCCGGCAGATAGTTATTGCCGTCTACAGGTACACTGCCTCCGGTCGCCCCGTTTGCATTGTATGTTACAGTATATGTAGCAACCCAATCCGCATACAATACAATATTAGCCGACCCCATCGTGAATGTCGCGCCTGCGGGATACGCGGTCCCTGTCCCGTCGGGTTTTGTATTCCATCCGGTAAAGGCGTATCCGGATTTTGCAAGGTTCCCCGTGTTGCCGGACACTGTGACGGTCGCTCCCTGCAGATAATTGTTGCCATCAAGCGGTACGTTTCCGCCGCCAGCCCCGTTGGCGTCGTAAGTGACATTATACGTTATGTTTTGCGTCCATACAGCATATAAAGTGACGTTAGCGCTGCCCATCGTAAAAGTAGACCCTGCCGCATAACCCGTCCCTGTTCCGTCGGCCTTCGTGTTCCATCCTGCAAAAGTGTATCCGCTGTTAACGAGACCGCCTGTGTTGCCGAGCACGGTTGCAATTGCACCTTGTATATAACTCTTGCCGTCGACCGGCACGGATCCGCTTGCCGCGCCGTTTGCGACGTATGTTACCGTGTAAACGGGAATCATATAGCTGTTTGTTACCGAATCCGAATCGTTATATCCTGTCCGAACGGCCCTTGCAATAACTGTCGTATTGGAAGCGATATAAACGGAGTTGCTCTGGTTCCAGTTCCATGAATTTCCGCCGTCGAGCGACCAGAGTACGGACGATCCCGGCGTGGAGCATGAAAGCGACAGGCTGAAAGGAGCGCTGTATGTTCCGCCCGGTATGCTGAAAACGGGGTTCGCCGTCTTGCCTGTCGTCGAATACGAGTAATCGACAGTATGGGACGCAATCCAGCCCGTTATAAAAGCCCTTGCCATGATAGTGCCGCCCGGCAGCGGAATGGCGTCCGAATAAAGAGTCGAGAGTTCGTTAGGGACCGATCCGTCGAGCGTATAATAAATATTGGCGCCGGCCGTGGCGCTTGCGATGGAAATGCTTTTCCCCGCCGGGTTGTCGATCAGAGTAAAGACGGGATCGCTTACGGTCCCTGTGACAGTGAAGGTCTGCGTTACGATTGCCGAGTTCGCCAGACCGCTTTTAACCGCCAGGGCCTTTATGACTGTCGTCCCGGATAGCGGGAGCGGGATTGCCGACGAATATACGGGGGAAGCCGTCGTCGGGTCGGGCCCGTTTATAGTGTAATATATCTTTGCGCCCGTCGTCTGGCTCTTGATCTGGACGCTCATGTTGGTATTATACGTCCCCTGGGCCGGGCTGAAAGCCGGGTCGCCCGTAGTCCCGACAGGGACTGCCGGCTGGAAATAATATATTGCTTGCACAACGCGTGAATCGTTCATGCCGCTGGCCGTCGCAATAGCCTTGATAATTACAGTGCCGTTCGAAAGAGTCAAGCTTGTAAGCACGGGCGATGACGATGTCGGATCGCTGCCGTTCGTCGTGTAGTGTATTACTGCGCCGGAAGTCGTGCTTTTTATCTGGATTTTCTTGGGGACCGTGTATGTCCCCTGGACGGGGTTGAAGATCGGGTCGACCGCGTACGGCAGCGGAGGTGTCATATTGGCCTTGACATAATTGAAACTGCCCTTTACAGTCGTGCTTTTTTTTATGCCCGATACGGATTGCGAAGGTATTTCCGGCGTTTCGGGATATCCCCAGAAAAAAGTTTCTCCCGCCCAGTTGGCCGAATCGTCGCCCCAGAAAGTATTGGCGGATGAGCTGTAGCCTGAAGGCAGCGAAACTGATGAAGACGAGGAGGACGAAGAGCCGGACGAAGCATTACCGGAAGATTTCGAACCGGATCCGGAACCGGACGAAGAGCCCGGCGCAACCGAACAATTGGAAATGACCGCCAGTATAACGCCGAAAGTTAAAATTAAAGCGGCTGACATGAAGAACATTTTTAATTTCATAATGCAACCCTCACATAATTATTTATTTAACAGCTTATTATTATATATTTTGCTTTGTAAAAAAAACAAATAATTCAGCCTTCCACCGGCAAAGATTATTATTTTTATTGCCATATTGCAGACTATTATTATTTAATGTCAATTTGAGGGGTTAAAATCCTAAACCCGCACCGGAAATTAACCGAAAATTAATCCATTGTTAATCAAAAAGACTGATTTTAAAAATAACTTCCATATTTTTGACATAAAAGGGCTTTTTATGTTATACTACTTCCCGCCTGCTGAAAGGCAGGCGGATTGTTTTTCCCCGTAATTTAGCAGGATGGAGTCCTGGGAAGGGATCATGAGTGAGAGGGGAAATAGATAGGTAATAGAACTAAGGTGAGAGTCCAGTGCGAGGCCAAACCTTACCTCACAGTAAGGTGAAGCCAAACAATTTCTTAAGAATATTGCCTGTTGAAAGGCAGGCGATATGGATGAAACAGGTCAAACTAAGAAATGATAATAATTTTTATCACGGAGGGTTTGATTCTGGCTCAGAGCGAACGCTGGCGGCGTGTTTTAGGCATGCAAGTCGATCGGCAGCGAGTCCGTAGCAATACGGATGTCGGCGAGAGGCGGACGGGTGAGTAAAGCGCAGGAATCTACCATAAGGCCAGGGATAGCCCAGGGAAACTTGGGGTAATACCTGATGAACCGGCAACGGCAAAGCGGGGTTAAACCCGCACCTTTTGATGAGCCTGCGTCCCATCAGGTAGTTGGCGGGGTAAAGGCCCACCAAGCCTAAGACGGGTAGCTGGTCTGAGAGGATGGTCAGCCACAAGGGAACTGAGACACGGTCCCTACTCCTACGGGAGGCAGCAGCCAAGAATCTTCCGCAATGGGGGAAACCCTGACGGAGCGACGCCGCGTGAGGGAAGAAGGTCTTCGGATTGTAAACCTCTTTTTTAAGGGAAGAATAAGGCATACAGGAAATGGTATGCTGATGACGGTACCTTAGGAATAAGCCCCGGCTAATTACGTGCCAGCAGCCGCGGTAATACGTAAGGGGCGAGCGTTGCTCGGAATTACTGGGCGTAAAGGGCGTGTAGGCGGCTTGATAAGTCGAATGTAAAAAACCGCGGCTTAACCGCGGATCTGCGTTCGAAACTGCCAAGCTTGAGTCTGGTGGAGGGTGATGGAATTCCCGGTGTAGCGGTGAAATGCGTAGATATCGGGAAGAACACCGAAGGCGAAAGCAGTCATCTATGCCAAGACTGACGCTGAGGCGCGAAAGTATGGGGATCAAACAGGATTAGATACCCTGGTAGTCCATACTGTAAACGATGTTCACCAGGAGTTGGCGGTATCCGTTAGCTCCGAAGCAAACGCATTAAGTGAACCGCCTGGGGAGTACGGCCGCAAGGTTGAAACTCAAAGAAATTGACGGGGGCCCGCACAAGCAGTGGAGTACGTGGTTCAATTCGATGATAAACGAAGAACCTTACCAGGGCTTGACATGTATCTGCTACCTGCCGAAAGGCAGGGTTTCCGTAAGGGACGGATACACAGGTGCTGCATGGCTGTCGTCAGCTCGTGCCGTGAGGTGTTGGGTTAAGTCCCGCAACGAGCGCAACCCTTGCACTTAGTTGCTACATTAAGGTGAGCACTCTAAGTGGACTGCCGGCGATAAGCCGGAGGAAGGAGGGGATGAGGTCAAGTCATCATGGCCTTTATGTCCTGGGCTACACACATACTACAATGGCTGCTACAACGGGGAGCGAAAGGGCGACCTGGAGCGAATCTTTAAAAGCAGCCTCAATACGGATTGTAGTCTGCAACTCGACTACATGAAACTGGAATTGCTAGTAATCGCGGGTCAGCCAAACCGCGGTGAATACGTTCTCGGGCCTTGTACACACCGCCCGTCACACCACCCGAGTTGGTTTCTCCTAAAGCCAGTTACTCGAACCGCAAGGACGGGGCTGGTAAAGGAGGAGTTGGTAAGGGGGGTGAAGTCGTAACAAGGTAGCCGTATCGGAAGGTGCGGCTGGATCACCTCCTTATTTAGGGAGAAA
>CAWCLF010000001.1:0-2744431 GCA_963796325.1 uncultured Spirochaetota bacterium | reverse complement strand
GTTGTAAACACCGAAATAGATTTTCCTAAAAACACCGAAAATATTTTCCGCTTTAGATGTTAAGAAAAGGCAGCCGATCCAAACTGTTGTGTTGCAATAACAGAAAGGAGGCTGCCTTGAATGAAGCAAAGGGAGAGACAAATGCATGAAGCGAAAATATTAAAAAGAGAAGGCTATACTCAAAAAGATATAGCCAAATCTCTGGGTGTTACGGACCGGAGTGTGAGGAACTACCTCAAGCTGCCGGATAATTACAAAGATCGAATAATCAGGAAAAGCAAGCTCGATCATTATAAACCTGTAGTCGATTCTTTGCTAAATAATCGGCAGGATTATTCCGCGATATTAATCTTTGAAAAGATCACATCTTTGGGGTATTCCGGTAAAATATCGATTCTAAGGGATTATGTGGCCCAGGTCCAAAAACAATTGAACAGGGAAGCAGTAATCAGGTTTGAGACACTTCCGGGGAAACAGGCACAGGTCGATTGGAAGGAGTTCGGCAAACAGATCGTGGACGGAAGTGAACAGAAACTCTATGCTTTTGTAATGACGCTGGGTTACAGCAGAAGGTCGTTCATCTGCTTTACCCTGTCAATGAAACAAAGTGTTCTTCATGAATGTCACAGGATGGCATTCGAGTATTTCGGAGGTGTCCCCGAGGAAATACTTTATGACAATATGAAAACCGCCTGGATATACGATTCGGAAAAAGGCTTTGTTACAAATGAGAAGCTGTTAGTATTTGCGAATCATTACGGATTCATACCCAGGCGGTGCCGGATCAAAAGAGCGAAGACAAAAGGAAAAGTCGAAAGGATGATCCGGTATTTGAAAATGAATTTCTGGCCGAGGGTCAGGGAATCCGAATTGTCCCTTGATTTCCTGAACGAAAAGGTCATGGATTGGTTGAAATATGTAGATGAAAAAGAAATCCGGGAGTTTAAAGAAAGCCGTAATAATCGTTTCGAAAGGGAGAAAAACAGCCTTGGAAAACTCCCCGCTGCGGCATATGACTGCCGGGAGATCCTGGAGTTGGATGTTAACAGCGAGTCGTTCATATATATCGATTCGAACCGTTACAGTGTCCCGCCTGAATATATCAGGAAAAAACTTACTGCCAGAATAGACCGTTTAAGGAATGAAGCGGAGATATTCTCAGGTAAAGTGTCGATCAGGAAGTTTCATCTGGAAAACAAAGGGGAACGGAAGAAAATATGGTTCATTAGCGATAAAAACGCTCTCTATAGCCTATGGAAAAAGCAGCAGAAGAATGAAAGGCCGAAAGAGGCTAAAACAAATGCCCTACAGGAAGTGGAAACAAGGCATCCTTCGGCCTATGAAAGCATTTTTCCGGGAGTTGCGTAATGGAAATGCAAATTGTACTGGAAAAGATGGAAAAACTAGGACTGTCCTTCATGTCTGCCGGCCTTGAGAGCTTTCTGATGGAGCAGGGCCGGGGCGATAAGCCTCTTTTAACATCCATCCTGGACCTGATGGAACTGGAGTATATACCCAGGATGGACAGGATGGCAAAGACCCGATTGAAAGTGTCCGGCCTTCCTGAAAAAAAACTTCTTGAAGATTTTGATATATCCTGGCTTAAAGGGGGATTAACCCAGGCTAAATTTGCAGAGCTTTCAACTCTGGCATTCATCGAAAGAAAGGAAAATGTCATACTGCTCGGTTCCAGTGGTCTGGGAAAGACCCATATCTTGCTTGCCCTGGGGTATAAAGCCTGTATGTCCGGATATACGGCGTATTTTATGAGCTGCTCTGAAATGATGGAAACCTTGCAGAGGTCTAAAAAACTGAACCGTCTGAAAAAGAAGCTGTCCTGGCTTACCAAACCCCATGTCCTGTTATTGGACGAAGTTGGTTATGAAAACCTGGGACCGGAAGAGGCTACCTTATTGTTTCAACTTGTAAATGTCCGGTATGAAAAAGGACCGATCGTTCTTACATCGAATAAATCCTTCGGTCAATGGGGTGAAATGATGGACGATAACGCGAAAGCAACCGCGACTCTGGATAGGCTTCTTCATCATGCTCATATTATTTCATTAAAAGGCGACTCATATCGAATGAAAGATAAACTGAAAACGGGGGTGGATTTATGATTTGATTTTTTTAACAACTGGTTCTATGATTTAACAAAAGCGGAAAGTTAGATCGGTGAAAAGCGGAAAATTTAAATCGGTGCTAACACAAGTACGACCTGTTCAAGTCCGGAGCGTTGGGCGCAGGAGTGCAGAACGACTTCGCGGGCCAGAACGCCTTCGACCTCGCGGGCGGGATAAACCTGACCATGTTCCAGGGCAAGAACGGCAGCGCGGGCATACAGATCCTTAGCACCGGCGTCAGTCTCAACAACGGCGGCGGGTACAACGGGTTCGCCATAACCGGCGGATACAACAGCCAGACGGGAACCGAGCAGGTGGGATGGAACGGAACAAGCACTTTAAATGATTTCGGGAACGAAGCCGCTTCTATAGGCAGCGGCATAGCAAGCGGGATATCCGCCGCAGCGGGAGCCATAGGCAGCGCGGCGAATTTCGTATATAACGGAGTTTCAGGAGCAGTGAGCGCCCTTGCATCGACGATACCGCCTGCAGGAAATAACGCAGCCTCCGCAGCGTTCGAAGGCACGCCGGCCGACCAGACCGAAGAGATGAAAAAACTCAACGCGGCAAGCAATTACGGAATAGATGTTAAAGACTTAACACAGCCTATGCCGGGTACGACCGCAATAAACCCCGTAACTACGCCTTTTAATGTAATTGCCAATGAAGTTTCAATACCTCAAGGGTCGCAATACAACTATATTTCGGATGGAAACACTTCAAACATCACGGGGTTTGATGCTAGTAAGATCCCTCATACTGTTCAATCGGGCGAAACGCTCGCGAACATTGCGTCTGATAACGGCATTACTTTGGACCAGCTTCTTACTATGAATCCGGGCCTTGCGACGCGGGAGAATTATATTACTCCAGGCATGGTACTCAATATGGATCCGAATAAAACATTTAATCAGCAAGCGACATCCACGCAGATAGCGATGAGCAACGCCATCGGACAGAATTTCGATGCAAGTCAGAAAGAAAATGCAACTGCTTTGGTGGATTCGCTGATTGCTTCAGATATTAAATCAGGGAATGCAGGATATTTGAATAGCGGCACGGGAAATGGTACAAGTCTTAATGTTAGTTCTTCAGTAGCTTATAGCAATTTGATGGCATCTGTAAGTTCAAATACCAACTTGGACCCAGGCACTGTTGTTGCAGCCCTATCAATATGGAATACTAATGCAGTTGAAGGGTTTGGACATTCGGCGGGTGCTACTGTATATGCTGATGGATCAGCTACAGTATATTCCTATGCGGCCATAGATACTCCACTTAATAATATATTAGCAGCTGTAGGGTTCACAGTTCCTGGTAAAATGACGACAAATGGATATGATCCAGCTCAATTCAATGATTTTATGAATACTACAAATTCAGGATATAATGCATATATTTTGGCACCTGTTAGTGCTACCGCAGGATCGAATATTGTAAGTAATGCCAATACTATATATAATGGTAATGTCACAAATACTTATAGTATTTCGGGTCCTAACGATAATTGTGAATTTATTTGGCAAAATAACTTGGCTGCAGGGGGTGTTAGTTTTGCTCCAACAAGTGGTGGAACGAACGATCAAGCTATATATGGTGTAGGTATGGCATTAATAGGAGGAAGTTTAGTATTTCCACCGCTTATACCTATTGCTGGCGCTTATATTGCAGGTGGTTATAACTATTTTAATAGTACAGGAACTATTCCTAATTCGGGATATTATAATTTTGGTATTTCAAATGCCCAGGCAAATGGATGGTATTATGGCAACTTGGGCAAATAAAATCAATTTCAAAATATTTTCGATATTAATAATTGGTTTTTTGCTTTTTAGCTGTGAAAAAATAGTTTTTGTAAGCGATCTTCCAGGTGATATAATTATGCCGGATATATTTGATGATGGGACTGGAATTTTAATAATCAATCCTCAAATGAACAAAATAGAACAAATTTTAAAAGGGGAACGCTTTTCACAGGCTGAATGGAGTATTGATAAACAGAGAATAATATTGTTTTATGACGGTTCAAATTCTTCAAGATACTCCGTAGTTGAATACGACATGAAAAAGAAAACTTTAAAGCCTCTGTTACAACAGGTCGAAGACTCCAAGAATGGTCTTAAAATTCCTTTTAAATATGTTCATTATGTACCAGATAGGAACTCAGTAAGTTATATATTACCCGATAATTACAAATTTGAAAAAAAACATAATTTTATAAATTATCTTCATATTTATAATTTTGCTGAACGGAAAGATGAGAAATTATTGAAAATGGATGGTCCTTATTCCTGGAATCAAAACGGTAGTTCGATATATTATCGCCAGGTAGATCATTATTCAAATTCAGTTATATATAGATATAATATTTTAACAAAAATTAAAGAAAAATTATTTGAAGGATTTGCCCCTGTATGTTCTCATAATGGCCAATATATAGCCTATAGTAGTAAACATGGGGGGCCTACAGTAAAAGATTTGAAAACAGGAGAGGAGTGGACTACAGAAAAACAATATGGCGAAAATTATCATTTTTCTCCAGATAATAGATATGTAATAATGATAAGGAAATGGAATGAATTAAATATATATACATTAGTTTATCATGAAGATCCTGGAGCTCTTGTTGTTTATTGGGAATTCAAAACAGGCAAAACAGGGGTATTTATTTATGATATTTATTCAAAGGTTAGAGGATTTGATTGGAGATAGAAATACTCTTGAGATAATGTTTGAATAATAAACAGATAAAGAGGATATCTAATGGAAAAACAAACCAATAACAAGCCATCAGGTGTACAAGTAAAATTCCAGGACACCGCCAATAAAGTAGCATACTCCAACTTTGCTATCATCAACAACTCCTCCGAGGAGTTCCTGCTCGACTTCGGGAATATAACGCCGGGCAAGGAAGGCGTCGAAGTATTCACCCGGATAGCATTAAGTCCCCGCAATGCGAAGCTGTTTCTCGGCGCGCTTGCGGAAAGGGTCAAGAAGTTTGAAGAGCAGTTCGGACCGATCAAGCCCCCGGAGGCGGTGGAAATTGAAGCGATAAACAAGGGGAAATAGTTAATCTGTATAAGTATGAATTAAGAAATAACCCAGCATTACGAGGAAGCTACACAGGGAAGCATTGCTTAAATTCCATCACCGGGAGAAAGCGTAATAGGGCCCGATTATAGTTTCTTTAGGCCAATACAGAATAGCTGAAGCGATAAAGTACCGGAGAGCGGATACCCACGCATCGGCGGGGCCGATATCCGGGAAGTGCAGCTGCTCCCGGGTCACGCGAGTTAATCATCTACGGAAAAATATTTTAACCTGGCTTCTTCCCGGCTCAAGGAGGTGTATGAAAATATCATCTCCTGGAAAACGAACTTTTCTTCGACGCGAGGGTGAGAGAAAGCTATATTCTTGACTGGCAAGAATAAAAGAAGTAGAATATATGTATGGAGGAAGGGATTATGCTGTCAAGTATAGATCAAGCTATTGAAAAACTGCCAGACGAAGCTAAAAAAGAGCTTTTGGATTTTGCCGAATTTCTTCAACACAAGTATTTGAAGGAAAAGAGCCATAGTCCCCTGAAACTGACCTGGGCAGGGAGATTAGAAAAACACAAAGATAAATTAGGCGATCCTGTAGCTCTCCAGCATGAAATTTCAGATTTATGGGGCGGTAATAATGTATCTCGTTGATACCAATATCTTCATTCATGTTCTGCTGAAAAAACAAAAGTACGATGAATCATTGGCATTTTTGAAAAGCGGTAAAGAACTGTATATAACTGATTTTTCACTATATTCCATATGTATTCTTTTGGGTAAACTGCATGAAAATGAAGTACTTAAAAGTTTTGTTGATGATATAGCTTTAAGTGAAGGCATTTATCTGATAAAGGCGGAAACGGAAGAAATTCAGAAAATCATTGAGATTGAGGAAAGATACAAACTGGATTTCGATGATGCTTATCAATATTATATAGCTGATCTGAAAGGCTTGACAATTGTCAGTTATGACGGCGATTTTGACCGGACGGAAAAAGGGAGAAAAAAGCCTGAAGAATTACAAGGTTAAACTTATTATATAAAATTTGCGATATTTCTTTTTAAATCATAGAATAATTTTAGTCTACTTTATGGTTCTTTAAAAAAGACCAGGGAGCGGGCTTTTTTGTTTTTCAGGAATGGCGATCATGGAATCAGAAATATTGAATTCGGGAAGAGCGGAAAATATTTTGAGCATTTGTAAAAGAGCGTCAACTCCTCGGAGGAGCTTGTCTTGAGCCGAAGGCTCAAGGTTCCTGCTCGACTTCGGGAATATCACCCCGGGTAAGGAAGGCGTCGAAGTATTCAGCAGGATAGCATTAAGCCCCCGCAACGCGAGGCTGTTTCTCGGCGCGCTGGCGGAAAGGGCTTGTCCCTGATGTCGGCTCAGGGATGAAAAAATTCGAGGAGCAGTGCTTGTGCCCGCAGGGTACGGACCGATCAAACCCCCGGAGGCGGTGGAAATTGAAGCGATGAATAAGGGGAAATAGTTAATCGGTATGAATTGACAAATAACCTCCTACCTCTCTCTTACCTGTTCGAAAACCACTCCCTGGCGTACGATCGAATAAATAAGGGTCCCATTCGTACTTTTGTCATTTAATATATATTGGGCGGAATTGCAGTTAGTAACGGCAAAATTTCCCGCATGAAGGTATTCGCGAATGGGGTCTGTGGGAGAGCCGGGGGTTCGGAGGCAAATCAGGCGGATCTTTTTTGAGAGATCGGGACCCTCTTTTTCCTTGATATGTTTTATCAATGCTGTAAATAATTCCTTGTTCCCGAATTCGTAATAATCGCCCCCCACATAATGCTGCAGGGCCTGGGCGAGGTCCCTGCCCGCGAAACGGTTGAAATAGCTGTAATGATAGGGATATAAAGAGGCTATCTCATATATATATAATGCGGAAAAGGCAACGAATAACCCGAAATAAGCCGCTTTCAGCCATTTGATTTTATCTATTTTTTCCAGTAAAAGCGCTGCTGTAATTCCGCATATTACTATAAGCGGAACCATTCCAAAAATCATTTGCCGGATTTCATTATAAAATGTCGAACTTAGAAGTACGGGATATAAACTGGTGAAGAAGAAACTCGTAAAGAGCACAAGCCAGGCGGTGAGAGTTTTAATATCGACCAGCAATGTCTTGGTTTTAAATTGTTTTATTATCCATAATGCAAGTAAAAGAAGTCCTGCAAAGGTTAAAATAAAAATCCACTCGGGAAATTTAACAAGATAATATGACGGTATATACATCGGATCGCCGGTCCCATGAAAGGTCATGTAGTGATGAAGGGAATCGGGAATCGCGGTTATGGGATATTTCTGAAGCCATGGCCAGAAAACTGCCATTGTAATATAAGCGATGACGATAAGGACCGGCAGGCGCTTGATAAAATCAAGCTGCCATTTCAAGGCCGTTTTATAATCGATCCTGTTTATTATGAACTGATAGGCGGAATAAAAGACCCATGCAAGGAGGAAATAGAAGTATAATATAACGCCGCCTGATCTTATGCCCGAGGCTATGCCGCAATAAATTCCTACGCTCAGAGCGTCTTTAAAGCGGAATTCGGGGAATTTTTTTACTCCTTTGACGATGCTGTAAATTCCCCATAAAAAGGCCGCCGCGAACGGGACGTCTTTGGAATTATTGAACATATGCCCCAGGTAAGTAGGAAAAAGAAGCATGAGTAAAGCTGAAAAAAAACCTCCGGCATTTCCCGCAAAGGTTCTTCCGATCATAAAAGCCCCTATTATCCCCCACAGGCCGAAGAGTGCGTTAACAAGGTGACGTGATTCATATGTTCCAAAAGGTAAAACGGCCGCGCCGATCTCCGCTATCGCCTCAAAAAAACCGCCGTAATAATATAGATCGAAATAATGCATTGAAGTACGGTTCTGGAATAAGCTTGTATAGAACCTCAGGATGTCTATTCCATATTCATGCTGAAAGCCCTCGTCCCAGTTCGGCCCATAGATTTGAAAAGTCAGGAGGATCCATACAAAAATAACCGCAAACAATAATATCGAAAGATGTAAATAAATTTTTTTATTCATCGCTCCCTCTAAATTATTCCGGCCCGCCGGCAGGTTTTTATTTTTCATAAAGAGTATGAAGGACGACGCCCTCTCTTTGCACCTGCAAAACTATATTGCTGCTGAAGGGATAATCCACGCAAAAATCCTCATGACCGTTTGTAATTGTTGAAACATGGATATTCGGTTTCAGATAATAATAAATCGGCAGCGGTGCGCCCAGCACGCTCAGGTTATAAACATTTTTAATAAAATCATCCCCATCCCTCTTTTCCAGGTACTTTAAAAAATCTTCGCCTGTTTCCTTATATCCTATTACCCAATAATCAAAGGGCAGGCCTTTTTCCTCCGCTCCCTTCAAGCCCTGAGCAAAATAATTGTAATGAATATACTGGTATGGATGCAGTTTTATCATGTTAATAATTTGTAAAAAAATAAAACTGCAAAAAATAAGGCCGGCCGCCCAAAAAACCGTACTGTTCCATGCAGCCAATTTTCTGATAAAAAAGCTGAACACCAGGCCGCTCAGTATTATGAACAGGCACTGTATAAATATTACCTGGCGGATTTCATTATAAAGGGTCGATTGCTGATAAATCATATAAAACAACGGAAAGAGCAGGGAAAAAACGAGGATTATGATCGATGGCGTTTTTTTAAAGGAAAAAACATTTTTCCTGAAAATTAATACGCCGGCTAAAATGATACCTGCGCCCAGTAATATTACGGTTAACTCCGGAAGTTTCCAGAGCAAATATTCCGATAGATATTTCCAGACGTCCTTGCTTTCGCCCATAAAATTCGAGAATTTCGATAAGGAAACAATCGGATTTATCAGCGGATTTTGAGCTCCAAACGGCCATAATACCAGCATGAAAAAATATCCGATAATAAATACCGATAAAAAATACGCCGCAAGCCGCGCATAATTTCTTTTTAATTGCCCGGTCCCCTGTTTTCGTTCATCGATAAATATATAAATTGCCCGAATTAATAAAGAAAAGGCCAGGATTACAAAAAGTACCAGTCCGCCCGACCTTATTCCGGCGGTTATGCCTATGCTTGATCCGAGATAAAAAATGTCTTTTCCGGCAATATCCGGGTATTTATTAAAATTCTTCAAAATAAAATAAACGCTCGCCAGAAAAGCGGCGGCAAAAGGTATGTCTTTCGAATTCATGAACATGTGCCCGAAATAGGATGGATAAGTAGCCAGCAGCAGCAGCACGATTAAACCTCCGGCGCCGCCTTCAAGCAGTTTAGCGATTTTTACGGCAAATATAATACCGGCAAGGCCTGTAAGGGCGTTAATAAGATGCCTCGCTTCGTATTCGCCTAGAAACGAGAAAATGCTTGAGAACAGGACTGCCGCGGTTTCATAAAAACCGCCGTAATAAAATTGATTGGTGAATTCAAAAGCCCCCCTGTTTTTGAACAGGCTTGAAAAGAACTTGACGATATATTTACCGTAAGCATTCTGGCCGTACTCATCCCAGGAGATACCGTAATCGTTGAACAGGATTAATATTATTGCAAAAAGGACAATACTTGTGAAAATTGCGATAACGCCCGAAAAATAATCGAATCTGTTCCCGAGAGCATCGGCAGAACGGTCTTTCTTAATATTCTTCAATACTGAGGTTATAATATGCTTTCCGGCCAGGTAAATTAATATGGAAAATAACAGCGGGATCAGGATAAATAAATAAATAAAGGCCGGTAAACTGCCTGCCGGCGGAGATTTTTTAAAAACGATTTTATGAACGGTTACGTTTCCCTTTCCGCCGTAATAAAGGCGGAATTCAAGATCCCTTATTTTCTTTCTAACCGGAAAATCGATCTTCATTATTTTATCTTTACCTGTATTTAATGCTCCACCGGCCAGAACTTCAGTCCCATTCTCGTATGCTATGTCCCAGTTTAATCTTTGCGTAGAATCGTATTCCAATTCAATACGGTAAATTCCATAGGGGACGCTTAAATAAGGGCCGTACAGAAAAATGCCTGAAGCATCCTTCCCTTCTTCAGCTAATTTACTGCTGCCAACCGGCCTTCCGGTATTACCGGGAATTTCATTGCCGGTAAAACCCGCATCCCTGAAAGATAAAAATATATTGAGGAAAAATAGCGCAGCCGCTAAAAATATTGTTAAAAAAAGGAGCATATTTTTCCTGATTTTTATAATTTCCATCAAGTCATTAATAATAGAAAGAATTATTTTTTTTAGGGAGAAAAAATGAAATTCATAGAAAATAAGCGCCAGCACCAGTATAACGACAATGATATTAATAAACTCATTTAACTGCCTTCCGGAAAAAGATAAATGAAATAACGTAAGACCTGTCAGATAAAGCGGAATGTGAATAATTACAATCCCATTGTCCCATTCCTGCAGGAATTCGTTTTTAAGGCTCGATTTTATCCAGATATATGTACAGGTATAAGCGGCTGAAATCGCAAGCGATATCAGTAATTTTACTATGCCGTTCCCTATGGGAATAAACGAAAAAACCATTACACAGAATGATGACAGGATAACCATAACTGATAGCGGCCTGTTAAACGGTTTGACATCTTTTGACATAATAAGACCTCATCAAAAAATCCGGCATCGAGGACTGGATAGATTTCTATGTTATTTTATATTTCAATTGGTTGATTTATCGATAACGAATCATTGTTTTGAACATTTGAGATTTCCCCGGCAATTTAAAAATCGATCCTCATAAATTAAGGGATATTCTAACATAATACGGCCTCGTAAGTCAACATGGCGGTTTGACATATATTAATGAAATAATTTTTAATTCTATTCAAAATAAAGACTTTCCCGGGTTTTATGAGCTGAAATTCCTATAATGAAAATCCGGACTTAGTCCAAAATACCTATTGTTTTATAGTTATTCTTCCCTAAAATTATAACTGTCAGCATTGCGAAGGATCGGCAAGGACTTTTTCAATAACCAATTGATTATCTTATAAAAAATTGCAATGACAGCCTGGCTTTTGCACGGAATGGAGGTTATTATGCTCAAAATAATTACAAAGACGTTTTTTGGAAAGATTCAAGCCGTGTCAAGCATAGTTATCGGGACCATAATAATCATAACAGC
This sequence comes from uncultured Spirochaetota bacterium, assembly GCA_963796325.1. Classification (GTDB taxonomy): domain Bacteria; phylum Spirochaetota; class Brevinematia; order Brevinematales; family JAOACQ01; genus CAVYGN01. The sequence continues at coordinate 2,733,111 of CAWCLF010000001.1, read as the reverse complement.
GAGCTGTGCCGTCGCCCCAAAAAGCGGCGGTTCTAATTCCCCTAACGAGAATTCCCCTGACAATGATATACCCGCCGCTTACTCAAATTATATCGGCACCAATTATTCTTTTAAGGCGCGGTCAATCAGCAATTTAACGAACACCTGGGTTAATTGCATAAGTTATTCGCCTTATAGAAACGGGCAAGCGCCGTTCGGCGGCGCTGTACCCTCAGCTTCGCAAATTCTTCAGGATTTGCACATTCTTGCAAAGAATAATAATTGGCCTATGCTCCGGGGTTATGAAGCCTGCCCGACAACCGAATTGACACTCCGGCTGATAGCATCCAACAACATACCTTTAAAATATATCCTCTGCACTTATGTCGGGGAAGACGGCGCGCAATCTCTGGAAGCCAATGAAAATAATGTTACAAATTGCATCCGGCTGGCAAATCAGTATTCTGATATTATCGCGGGGGTTATAGTCGGAAATGAAACCCAGGATAGCTGGGCCCTGGTTCCTGTCCCTGCATCGAATCTTATATTAATGATCCGAAGGATCCGATCAAATATCCCGCAGCCGGTAACCGTAGCAGATCACTGGTATTGGTGGTACGGCGGCGATCCGAATGGCGGCAATGCTCCCGTAATTGCAGCAGAAATTGATTTTATCATGGCGCACATTTATCCGGTAATGGAAGAACTAATTAACGGACAACCCAATGGGGTTAACCTCGACGGTACCGGTCCGCGAATCTGCATCACAAATGCTTTACAACGCACGATTATTGAATATAATGCCGTTCAAAACAGATTTCCTGATAAATATATAGCAATCGGAGAATGCGGATGGCCGACTCATGGCCTTTTTATTTATTTGAACCAGAGCCGGACAACACCCGGCGATACTTGCTGTTCCAATCAGCAAACCTATTATAAACAAATAATTTCGTGGGCTCAATCAAATAATATTTTAGCCTTCTGGTTTGAAGCATTTGATGAAAGCTTTAAAGGCTCTCAAAGTAATGTTGAACCCCATTGGGGTTTATTTACAACTAACGACCAGCGGTATGCTAAACCTGCGGTAACAAATCTCTATCCTGAATTGATCGATCCGAACGGGTATTACGATTAATTGTCCCCGCCGGCATCCCTTGCGCATTTCACAATCGGTTCAATAACCCGGGGAAAGCAACAGTCAGGCAAGGTCGAAGCGGTCCGCATTCATCACCTTGTTCCATGCCGCCGCGAAGTCATGCATGAATTTATCCTGGGAGCCGTCGCAGGCATAGACTTCCGCGATCGCGCGGAGCTGCGAGTTCGAGCCGAAGACGAGGTCGACGCGGGTGCCGGTCCACTTAAGTTCGCCCGTAGCGCGGTCGCGCCCTTCGAAAACGTCGCTGTCTTCCGCAGAAGGCTTCCAGGCCGTGCCGCCTTCGGCGATCACGGCAATCGGGATTTCCATACGGCTTGTCATTTTTGTCGATTGCTATAAATCGTTCAAAAAAATCTACTTAAATGGAATCAAATCGTAAAGCCTTGCCGTTCTTCATTAAAATTTTGATAAATCTGCGGGACAAGATTAGAATAATCCAATTCAAATTCAGAGGAAATATAATGAATAATGAGCTATTAATTAAGGTTGGCGGCATTTTTAATTTAATTTGCGGGCTCTTTCGCATTGTTTTCCCGAAGTTATTTAAATGGGATGAAAATCTGGCCTTTCTTTTCTTTTCTTTTTCTGAATATACAGGATTTTGTCCGCTTCTTTTAACAGGTTTTCAATAGTAGTTTTATTATCGGGCTGGAACGGGATTGAACCGATGCTGATGGAAATCTTGTAAGGTTTGTGTGAATTACGATTGCAGTCGATAAGCAGTTTTTCGATTCTTTTCTGATATAAGCCGAGCTGAGCCATGGAAGAATCTACCATAAAGATTGTGAATTCGTCTCCGCCCATCCTGGCTATAATATCTGTTGAGCGGAATGATTTTTTGAGGATTATGCTGATTTCTTTGATAGCCCAGTCGCCCGCGTCATGTCCGTATGTGTCATTGATTGTTTTCAAACCGTCCAGATCGGTAAATATGATGACGCCATGCTTGCCCATGCGCTGCGCGAGGGAAAGGTTGTTCTGTGCCAGGCTCATAAAACCCCTGCGGTTGTAAAGTCCGGTAAGTTCGTCTGTCAGAGAAAGCTGGTTGAGCTGAAAGTTGTATTTTTCAAGGTCGGATAACGCGATCTTCAGGTTGATTTCAGCGGTTTCACGCTTTTTGTATAATAATGAGGTATTATAACAGATGGAAATTTGAGAATTTATTGATTCATAAAAAAATCCCTGCAGGGGGGCGATCTCAATAAAGCTGTTCCCGAAATGGGTCTCATTGATAAACAAAGGAGTGGCAATCAATGAGATTCGCTTATTATTTGGAAGTATATCTTTTGGTAAAAACCTGGGGGAGGAAAAGGGCTTGGATATTGCACCCTGCAGTTTCTTTTTGCCGCTATTATCGAAATACAGAATGACCTTTTGCTTTTCGGGTATTTCCCATTTTTCATTCAAGGCATGACGCCATTCTTTTTCATATTGGGTGATAATGCATGTGTTAATACCCAGTCTGGGAAGGTGCCGGGCGATATAGTCGAGCAATTCTTCTATACTTAAAAGTGATGTAATACCGTATAAGAAATCTCTGAGGATCAAATACTGGCGGAAATATTTAACCCTTAAATTTCCCTGGTTCAATTTGCTCATTTCACCGATTATACCAAATACCTGGGGAAATATATCTTCGTATAAAATATTCTTTAATTCTTTTTTGCTTGCCGCCAATTTTTCCATCATTACTTTAATAATCAGCTGCCAGATTAAAATGTCCCTGTTATTTTCCAATTCATTGATCAGGACCCGGCTTAGAATGCTCATGAATTTAATCGAATGACTTTTTAAATCTTCTTTTTTTATGCAATATTCTGTATATTGAATCAATCCGGAATATACTTCCCTGATATTATTGAAAAAGGAATCGGGCATGTCCGGATTAAGGCCTGTCAAGGTTTTTATATCCTTGATAATTATGTCACAGGAAGGCCGGGCGGAGTTTTCCCCTTGCTTTTCCTCATTAATTACCGCTTCGGAGATCAGGTTGAATTGATTGACAGTTCTGGAAAGACAGCCGCAGGAGGATCTGATGATCGTATTTGTTTTCATTACAGTCAGTTCCGGCACTTCCTTTCCCTCAAGGAGTTCGATAGCCATGACCAGGGCTTTTTTTGTCTGTTCATATACCGGCTGGCGGACAGTCGTGATTGGAGGATGCTCGAACTCCGCTTCATCAATATCGTCAAAACCGGTAACGGCAATATTATAGGGGATTTCATAACCGTGTTTTTTTAAATATCCAAAGGAAGCTACGGCCATTTCATCGTTGGCAAACATAATAGCGTCTATTTTTCCATGTTTTTTCCTGAAAAGCTCTTCCATTGCGGATTGAGCGCATGCCCATGTAAAGTCGCCGGGTACCACAAGATCCGGGTCAAAAGCCAGATTGTGTTCTCTCAGTATTTCCTGGTACGCCTCAAAGCGTTCCCTGGCCTCGTCATTCCTGTCAAGCCCTTTTACAAAGGCGATTTTTTTATACCTGTGGACTTCGATCAGGTGCCTGCCCAGTTCATGAATACCTGTTTTGTTATCGAGAATAATGCTGGGTATGCCAGGCAGGCGCTTGCCGATATTTATTACCGGCAGAGGTTTTATTGAATTTAAAAAACTCTGGAATTCGTCCTGATTGATAAAATTACTCAGTAGAGTTGAGATCATTATTAAGGCATCGATATTCTGTTCATTGATGAATTGATAAATGACATTATACTGTGATTCATTTCCTGTAGGATGCTTCAGCTCTCTTCCCCTGAACAATATAAGATTCACGTCATTTTCTTCGGCGGAATCGGCGGCTCCATGCCAGAGAGTGGATAGGTAACCAAGATCGGTTGTAATTATTTGAAAACCTATGGTATATTTTTTTTTACCGGACATTAATCTTTTCATGACATGCCTTCAAAGAATTCAAGGTGCGAAATCTCATTTCGATATTTTTTATCTGTTTTTAATCGCCAAAACTATAATTCCAGATACATTTAGCTTAAAGAGGGATTATACGATTGTCAAGAACGCAAATTGCCCCATCAAAGATCTTCTTAAAAATAATAGTTGCGGTAATCTATTCAAAACTTCCGGATGGAAAGAAAAAAGGCTCGGGGTAAAATGAAAGATATGGAAAGCAGGAGAGGACGGCGGGCTCAGGCCCGCCTCCTTCCCGATGAGCAGCTTATTTTCTCGTTACCAGTCCTTTGGATATGGCAGAACTCCAGTCAAACCCCACCTGATAGACGATGTCTCCCTGGTGAACCTCGACAAAATTGCCCCAGAAAGCGCCGCGGCTATCGTTGGCTCCTATGTCGATATTAACGTAGCTTGACTTGGGAGCGATCAGCGTACCGCGCCAGGAGGCGCCGGGCGCTATATATACTGTATTCTGAGAATCGACCACCACCAGGATTTCCGCAGGGTCTGCGCTGGTTATGCCATCAGGTTTGAGCATTTTCACGGAGCTTTTCATGTTGAAATCGCCCTTGACAAAAATTATTATCGGGCCGCCGGACGTATCCATGTAATTCATGGCGGCCGGCTCGGCGTCATATGAATTGAAGTAGTAAATCCCGCTTGTGAATGTGATTTTAGCACCGCTTTTCAGCATAACATCCCCGTAAACGCCGGGCTTGACAGTTGTTGATTGGTTCACATCGAGGTTAATGCTGTTGTTCATGTTCACGGTAAAACCGGCGTCGGCGACGCTGAAATCCATGCAGCCCACGTCGCTGTTGATATTTGAAAGGAAGAATCCATCGCCATATAATATTGGAGATTTAGGATCCTGACAAGAAACATTATATTCGGCAAGCACTGTCCCGTAAACATTCGCCGCTGTGTCAAAGACCAGCGTGCTCAAACCGCAGCTGACGTTGCCTACAGAGCTGCACGAGCGCAGTATCACAAAATCCCCCGCTTTGCTGTTCAAAGTGCCGCCTCCTATATTTCCCCAGGAAGAGCCGTCGAAATTGTAAAGTTTCGCCCTGTCATGGAAATCGCAGCGCGAAAGCCCGTATACTCCGTAATCGGTGTATGAGAGGTCAATTGTAAGAGGCCCTGCGGTCACATATTGAGCGGGGTTTCTTGCCGTTTTAACGGTCCACCCGTCATAGAAATTGATGAAATTTCCGCTGAGATACAATAGCGAAAGCATTCTCAAAGTATTCCCGTAGTAATTGTTGGTGTCTGAATATGCATCTTTTTTGCCTGACACCATTGCATACCACATCTGGGCATACGTTGGGTCTCCGCAGGGCAGCGCACCGGTCGCGTTCATGGCGTAGAAGGTAGTAGTTTGATATTTCCCCCCGGCACCGGGATTGAAACCGTCCCTGTTTGACAGGTTCCATGGACTTCCATCAATTGAATATCCATCCACCAGCCCTGCCGGATTTGCTAATTGGAGTTTTACGAAGTTTTCTATATTCTTGACGATGTTCAAGGCGGTAGTGCCGCCGTACCAGCTGTAACAAATGGACTGCCTCCAGGGCACCCTTACGGCGTCATAATAATAATTAAAGCTCAACATATCATAAGCATCAAAATTCACAGCTCCGATTGCGCTATCTAATGTCCCATCGCCGTCTTTGTCAACGTCATCGCAGACTTCTATTCCTCCAATAGATATTCTCGGGCATGTACCGGCCGGATCAAGAATGATATAATACTTCCTGTCGCTTAATCCCGTACCCGCGCATGTTAAAACCTTGCCTGTATAAGTATTGCACCAGTCGGGAAACAGCGGGTTGGCCCCACCTGCCCCTATAGTGCCGAACTGATTATACATGTTGGCGATTGTAGCGTTAATCTTGGCTGTTAATGGTGCCAATGCAGGGATATTAGCAGAATTAACAGCGATAAATCTATTAAACAATCCCATGAAAGCCGGGCTAAAATAACTCGGATTAAAGCCCCGCTTGCCTCCCCACATACCGCCGTTCATGATATAATTATATGCATCTACATTGGTATTTATAATGTTAATGATGTTACTGGCCGCCTGGATGGTGTAATACTGGCTTTTATTCCTCCACCTTGCGCTGGCAAGGATCAAAGCGGCGGCTATATCCTGGTTGGCGTCCGAAGCGTCGCTCCAGCCTCTTTTGTATTGGCACATCTCAATATAATTTTTTTGTTCAGCCTTAGGTACAGGGGTATTAACGCCCGCGGTTGTAAGACCTCCGCTTTCCATGGTTGCGAGCGCTCCTGTAACAATATTACTGTAAACCGCTCCATGCGGAATCGGCAGCCAGAATTCGCTCACGTTGACGTTGTTGTTCAGTACCATCCAGTGCATCAGTCCCCAGGGTGTTTGATGCTGCAGAACATATCCGTAAAGCTGGTCGAAAGCAGGCTGGTCGTCAAAATAAACGGCAAGAAGCATACCGTAGCCCATACCTTCCGAAACGGTATCAAACTTGGTTGCCAGGTCCGTCTTGACCCTCAGGTATCCCCCGGCACCGTCCTTTGTGACATAGTTCGCCTTCCAGTCGGCATACTCGGACTGCAGGTATTTAGTCTGGTCCACTGACATGGCAGTCGGCAGGCCGTATGGATATACAAGTTGCACATTATTTGCAGTCGCAAGCACAGGCACGGTCATACCCGCTGCCATAATACTTGCCTTCAGTTGAGAATTACCGCCTCCGCTGCTGCTTGACACCTGCGTCTGCTGATTCCCCGGCAGGCCTTTGCTTCCCCCCAGGGTCTGAAGCTGGCAGCATGTCAAAGCAATGCACAGGACAATGATCCCAGCCATCGGGATCAGGCTTTGTCTGGTATTAATCCTGTTCATAAATTCCTCCTAAAAAATAAAATTTTCTGAGACTGTCTTATTCTATAGACATATTTTAAATTTTATTTTCCATCAGGTCGACCGCGCTGAAAGGCTTGTACTTTTTCCCGGCATTAAAAATAAATGGATCGATAATAATAATACTTAAAAAGTATTTCCCGTATGGCTGGTCATGAAAAGGCCTGCTATGCTCCAGGCTGATCAAATTATTATCCATTAATTATTCCCTTTCGTTCATTAATTCTTTCAGTTTTGGAGCGACTTTAAGAATATCCTGCTTTCTCAGCCTGTCGAATCTTTCGTTTGTATCTATGAAAACCGGCAAGAGGTCGTCCCTTTGCTCCAGGTACATATTATCAATTATATAATCAAAATAATTTAAATTCCGGTGGTATCGGCCTGGTATTTTAGATCTGTATTTTTCTCTTGTCTGGATCAGGTAATTTTTTGCTTCCTCTTTTATTTCCAGGGGCAGGATTTTACAGTTTAGATATTCGGGATTATCCACGGCGGAAAGCATGGGAGCCGGACTGACGAAATCGAATCCGCCCGAGGTTAAGTATCCGTATAATTCGTCAAGATAGAAAACATTGATTACATGGACGCATGTGTTGATCTGCACCAGTTCCAGGTTGAAATCCCTGTGATAGCGGTTAAATTCCTTCAGGTTGTGATCCACCGCTTTCCAGTTCGAAGGATAGCGGATGTAATTATTCATTTCGCCGAATCCGTCGATACTGCATACCAGCCTGATCTTCGCAAATTCCCGCCAGACCTTCTCGATGCCTTCCATTATAATAGTGGCGTTGGTGGAATATCTGACGACTATATTTCGGGAATAACCCAGTGAAGTGCATTTTTCAAGAAATTTCGCCGCCTCCGGAATGATCATGGGCTCTCCCCCGGCAATGGAAACATATTTCAAATTTGGTATCAATCCATAGATCTTATTCCAGGCAGCAGGGTCCTTTAACCATCCTATTTCTTTAAACCGTTTTAAATATTCCTTTTTTTCCGGATATATCCGTTCTATATCATGCAAGCACTTATCGCTTGTATAAGGAAAGCACATCTTGCAGCTCAAATTGCAGGCGTTTCCAAGTCTGATATCGAGGAATAAAACCCTGGGGTCAATCGATCCGTCTTCCCTTGTATTCCTTATAAGTCTGAGGATGTCATTTTTAAAGAAATTATTAAACCAGATTCTTTCCATGCAACCGCCTGCCTTTTCAGGTTCTTTACACCTGTTGCAGGTTTTATTCCATATTCCCTTGAGCATGTTGAGCCTGATTTTTTTCATTACCTTTGAATTCATGATCGCATCCAGATCATTAATGTCGGATACGTTAAAATCCCTGGAATTGTCGTCTTTAACCAATGACAGCTGTGAAACCAGGCAGACTTTTAGTTCTCCGGTATTGTGGATAAACAAATGCACCCATGGCAGGACGCAGAAGGTATCTTTTATCTTTAAAAAATTTACCATATTCTTTATTCCTGAAACATCTTATCTTTTTTCCTTGTATTCGTCGACCGCACCGACGGGATTATACTCCGGCCTGTGTATAAATAAAACAGGTAAGTCCTATCCTGTCGGCAAAGACTTATTAAACCGGGATTTCCCAGATGAAATCTTGAAGAATGCCTAAAACCATGCTATAACTAACGTGTAGAGAAAGAGATAGAGCGCAATGGGCAGCAAAAAAAGGGAGAATACGATGGGTGAAAGAAGAAAATCGGCATTTTGCCTGAATTTTGATAATAATATACGTCTCGAATTTCATGGAACATCTATTACTTCCGATGCAGGCTTACTTGCATACCGTGAACTTGACCATGCTTTAGGACTCACAGAAAGTGCGAATCACTATCTTTCTGATAGCCGCCCCGGTAAAAACAAGAGACATTCCCTTGCCGCTCAACTGCGGCAATCTGTTTTCTCAAGGATTGCGGGATATGAAGATACAAACGATGCCGACAGGTTGAGTATTGATCCGGTAATGCGAAGAATTGTCGGCGGTCGTGCCCTGGGATATACAGCCGCTTCAACGAGTCAGATGAGCAGGTTCGAGACTGAGGTTCTTTCATCAGACAATAATTTAAAAGTGTTGATGCAATTACCGGGAAAGTGGATTGACCGGATCAGAAGCGCAGAATATCTTAAGCGGATAGTGCTTGACATGGACAGTTCGGTCAGTGAAACCTATGGGAATCAGGAAGGCTCCGCTTACAACGGTCATTTCGGATGTACCTGTTATCACCCGCTGTTTTGTTTTAACCAGTCAGGAGACCTTGAATCTGCGATGCTTCGTGAGGGTAATGTCCATAGCGCCAATGGATGGAAAACAATGCTTAAACCTATTGTTGAAAAATATAGAGATCAGAATCTGGACTGCTATTTCAGGGGAGATGCCGCTTTCGCAAATCCGGACATTTACGAATACCTTGAATCAGAAAACTTCCTTTACACGATCAGGCTTCCTGCTAATGATATTCTTCAAAAGAATATCGCACATCTTCTGAAACGCCCGATCGGAAGGCCGTCCTTCGCCCCCGTTGTCCTGTACCACGATTTCTTCTATCGGGCAGTAAGCTGGGACAAGGGACGCCGTGTAATAGCGAAGGTTGAGTGGCATCGTGGGGAACTGTTTCCTCGTGTCGGATTCATCATAACAAACCTCCGATGGCAGCCGAAGAAGGTCGTCAGGTTCTATAACATGAGAGGAACGGCGGAGCAGTGGATCAAGGAAGGAAAATACGCTATCAAGTGGACAAGACTGTCATGCCACGACTTTACAGATAACCAGGTGAGATTGCAGTTATTCGCTCTTGCTTACAATCTGGGAAACTTCCTTCGACGGGTTGCACTGCCTCGGTCTATCCGGCATTGGTCGATGACGACCCTCCGGGATAAGCTTATCAAGATCGGGGCGAAGGTTATAAGCCATGCCCGGTACACGATATTTCAGATGGCTGAAGTTGCTGTCCCAAAGGAAATATTTGAAGCGGTACTCGAAAGGATAGAACGGTTCCGGTCTTTGGCCTTGGAATCATTATAAGGATTGATGCAATGAAAATAATAAAGGGGTTCCTGTTGTCGAATTTTAAGAAAGGGTTGAATTCTACCGCTTTCATGCCGTCTTGGACTGGAAAGAGAGGAATTTTATGTTGACATGCCCTGATAAGGTTGATAAAATATTGACAGAATGCATTGGGATCCGGATTTTTGGAGTTTCAATATGCTAAATGGGAAATCCCGAATTAGTCAGGAGTCAGGAGTGAGAAATCGTAATTGAGTCAACAGTCTATTCCCTGAAACCTCCGACTCTCGACTCATGACTTATTGACTGCCTTAAGAATATTCTAACTTTTGACAATTAATGCAGGGATTATTATCTTATTAGTAACAATTTTAGACGAAGTTCCCTTTTTGAAGTCCTGATTATAAACAGGAAGGTAAAGCTTTATGGCGGGCAACATTCTTGTGGGAAGGCAGCCTATTCTGGACGGCGATCAGAATATAATGGCTTTTGAATTATTGTTCCGGGACGATGATGAAAATTTTGCAAAGATCAAGGACAACCTTTCCGCCACTGCCACGGTATTGATAAATACCCTTTAAATGTCAAAAAGCCTCAAATGATAGGAACGTGCGACAGGGACCATAAACTATTTCAAAACAGATTTTTATTTGAAGCGGCGATTCGTTTTCGAAAAGATCATTAATAAGGCAATTCGTTATATTGTTTTTCCTCTTATTGTATAATATAATATTATAAATCCTTTGCCCGGGCGGATAAAAGGTTTAAAAATAATGCTCAAATTTGATTTACTTTCCATAATAAATCTGGATGGAATATTTAACAGCTTACTTCTGGCAGTAGTGCTTATCATGAAGAACAGCGGCAACCGGAAAGCCAATTTTATTCTATCCTTATTCATTATTGACTGTATTCTCAGCTCCCTTTTTGTCGTTTTGTATAATACGAAATTATATTATTACCTGCCGCATCTGATCTATATCGACAGGGTTTTTATTTTTCTTTTAGCGCCTCTTGTCTATTTTTATGTAAAAGCATTAACACAGCCTTCCAGTGTTAAATTCAAGGCAAAAGAATTGATCCACCTGGCGCCTTTTATGTTAATGACCTTCCACGAGCTTCCTCAATTTCTTGAAAGCGGGGAGCAAAAAATTCAGGAAGTCAATATGTTTCTCAATCATGGAGCAAAGCTGGATTTTATTACTTATTTTTTACCGGTTGTAATGGTGCAGATAATTTGCTATTTGATTTATCTCCTTATTTTAATAAAACGTCATGAAACAAGGATTAAAGAGACATTTTCTTCAATTGACAGGATCAATTTAGTATGGATCAAGCATTTTATAATTGTTTTCTGCCTGATATGTTTTATTATGCTTCCGATTCTTATCCTGGTCCCATTAGGCCTTAATTTTTATGATATTGCCAACCTGCTTCCCCTATCCGTTTATTTTTCCATATTTCTTATTGCATTCAATGCATGGGCCCAGCCTGAAATATTTTTCGTGAATAACAGGAAAAAGCCGAAAACAACTGAAAAAACCAATGATAAGAATCAGAACGATGAGGAATCGCTTGTCAGACTGCTGGCTTATATGGCTAAAAAAAAACCCTACCTTGATCCGAATCTGTCGCTCCTTGATCTTTCAAAAAAGCTGAATATTTCGCTTATGGAATTAATGGATGTCCTGAATAAGCATATAAATAAGAATTATTACGATTTCATAAACGGTTTCAGGATTGATGAAGCCAAAAAATTGCTTATTGAACCGATCGGCGACGATGCCGGCGGCAGCCTTTCGGTTTACTCGAAAGCTGGTTTCGATTCCAAGGCCTCATTCATTAAAACATTCAAGAATTATACAAATATGACTCCCCAGCAGTACAGATTAAAATATTTTCCCCAGAGAAGTAAAGATTCCTGCTTTACCATAGGGCTGTTTATTGATAGTTTTTATTCCAACTATGAATCGATCATATTCTCTGGTATACAGAAATTAGCCATTGAAAACGGGATCAGGCTGATCACTTTCAGCGGCGGTGCTATCGATGCGCCGCATTATTCTCAAACAAGGAAAAATGCCGTTTTCGATCTGGCTGTCCCGGAATCCATCGATGGATTGATTATTATTACTTCATCACTGGGCCATTATATTACCGCCGAAGAATTCAAGCGATTCTGCGACTCGTTTCATGACATCCCGGTCGTAAGCACCGGTATCGAGATGAAAGGATATCCCAGCGTTGTCGTCGATAATTACTGCGGAATGCAGGATCTTGTAACACACCTTATCGAAATACACAAATATAAAAAAATAGCTCTGGTACGCGGACCGGAGTATGATATGGAGGCCGGGATCAGATTTAAAGCCTACAGGGATACCCTTGAAAAATTTCAGATAGCGGTCGATGACAAGCTCATTATCTACGGGGATTATTTCGGGGAGGTGGGAAAAAAGGCCGTCATTACGCTTATCGAGGAAAGAAACGTGAAGTTTGATGTTATTATAGCGTCTAACGATCTGATTGCGCTGTCGATCATACAGGAACTGGGTTATAAGGGGATCAAGGTACCCGAGGATATAGCTGTTGTCGGGTTCGACAATATCCAGGAAAGCCAGTATCTTGTCAGGCTTCTGACGACAGTCAGCCAGCCGTTATTTGACCTGGGATACCAGTCTTTAAAAACCCTCCTGGCTGTATTATACGGGCGTAAATTCGATGAGAAAATCGAGCTGCCATCGAGAATGATCGTAAGGCGTACCTGCGGGTGCTCCGATCCAGTTTTCAGCGAGGGCGGTTTTGTTAATGTTATCGGAAATTCCGCAGGCTTGAACGATGATCTGGACAAATTTAAAGGGTTTTTTATACCTGAGTTGGAAAACCTTCTGTATAAGCAGTTTTCAGACATTATCGATGAAAAATTACGGTCGGAATGGGCTTCAAAACTGATCGATTCTTTGGTCGGGGATATTTTAATATTAAAAGAGGATAAATTTATTACGAGTCTTGAGAGCATCGTTTTAGAGGTAATTACAAACAGCAGGGATTCTGATATATGGAATGACGTCTTATTATTTATTTTTAACAATGTCCTTTCTGTTTTAAAAACGGAGAAAAGAATCCGTTTTGTAAACGATTTGAAAATAAAAGCAAAAAGCGTTATAGACAATGTCGGCAATATGCTTTCCGGATACCCTATGATGAGAAGTAAAGAAAAGGAATTTGAATTCTACATCATCACGCAGTCCCTTCAGACGAGTTTCGAGATCGAGAAATTATCGGATATCATCATGTGGAATTTTCCTAAACTTGGCATCAAGAGCTGCTATATATGCCTGTTCCAGGAAAATGAGAAGAATGTGTCAACCCGGTATTCAAAAGTTGTCATCGCTTATAAGAATTATGCTACCATCAGTTATAAGGAAGACGAGTCTGTTTTTTTAACCTCTCAAATCGTTCCGGGAGGAGTTAAAAATCTTGCCTATGATAATCCTTTCATAATAATGAGCCTTAATTTTCAAATGGAGCTCCTTGGATTTGTACTTTATGAGATCAGTAATGCCGACAGGGAAATATTCGAAATATTAACAATCCAGACCAGCAACGCGGTAAAGAGCGTATTAAAATACGAGCATATGAAAAATCAGGTAGAGGAGCTTAAAATTAATTCCGGAGGTAAGTTAGATAATTCCGGTAAATATCGGAAATCAAAGCTTCCGAAAGCTTTGTCGGAATCGTATTTTAAAAAACTGCTCGATTACATTGAAAAAGAAAAGGTGTATAAGGAACCTGAGCTTACTCTTCCTCAATTATGCGAAGATGTGAATATACCCCGGCATCATCTCTCATATGTAATAAATGAATACGCCGGGCTTAATTTTTATGATTTCATAAACGCATACAGGGTGGAGGAAGCAAAAAAGCTTTTATTAAAAGACGAGCAGGATAATATCAATATCCTTAATATAGCTTTTGAGTCCGGTTTCAATTCAAAATCGACTTTTAACAAGGTATTCAAAAAATACACTAAACAAACGCCGTCCGAATTCAGGAATAAATATCTTCAGCGCAAATAATATTTTTAACTGTCATTTCCGGATTTCATCAGATCCTTTCTATTCTTCATACGGTTGTATTTGTCCGCATCTTTCGGCAATTCTTCGATTTTTGTGTTTTTAATCATGCGTTAATGCAATAGAAGCAATATGCCAGATAAGTCCAAGCCGATAGGTACGGACTTCTTTGCCCTTTTTGTAAGCATGGAATAGTGTAAACCTGTCGGCGCGGTCGACAGGGTAAAATAATAAAGTTAATCTATATGATCATAAAAAAATATTAGGGAGGACAGGTGTCCGGAATTTTAAAAAAGAGAATAACCATAGCTCTTTTAATAGACTGGCTGAATACTCCTTATCATCAGGAGATACTATCAGGGGTAGCGGATATTTCTGAAAAAAACGATATCAACCTTATCTGCTTTGCCGGGGGAAGACTGGCCGCCCCCAACGAATGGGAAAATAAAAGGAATATCATTTTTAATTTCATTGAACATGAGAGAATAAGCGGTCTTGTCGTGGCGGCTCCCTCACTGGCCAACTATACCGGTAACAAGGCTATTGAGAATCTGCTTTCGAGATTCCGGGATATGCCTGTTGTCAACCTGGGTGAAAATATATTTGATATCCCGTCGGTAGGAATAGATAATGAATCCGGTACCCGCGATGTAATGAAGCATATGGTTGAGTTCCATGGTTATAAAAGGATTGCTTTTATATCCGGTTTGACGGTCAATACCGAAGCAAACATCCGCTTGCGCACTTATTGCAAGATGCTGGATTATTACGGCCTGCCTTATGATCCTGACCTGGTCGTTGACGGGGATTTTTCCATCAATTCAGGAAAGTCGGCTATAAAAGTACTGCTGGATAAACGAAAAGCAAAGATAGATGCTATTGTTTCAGCCAATGACTATATGGCCCTCGGAATTATTGATGAACTCCGGATACGGGGCAGGGTCTCGTCTGATTTGATACCTGTTGCCGGTTTCGACGATATTGATGATAGTATTTGCTCCAGGCTGACAACTGTCCGCCAGCCGACTAAAAGGCAATCCGCCCTTGCCACCGAGCTGCTGATAAAGAGAATCCGGGGGGAAAATATTCCTTTGATAAACAGTCTTCCGGCTAAGATCGTGATCCGTGAATCATGCGGCTGTTATCCGAATAAGATATTTTATTCCGTTTCCAATCAGGATAGCTGTAATAATGATTCCCTGGAAAATAATAAAGATGCCGTTATTTCGGAACTAAAACGGACAGGGATCCGGCCGGAAAGCCAGGAAATTCTTATTGAGAGTCTTATACTGGCTCTTAACCGGGAACAGCCCTCCGTATTTTTGTCAGCATGGAACGATATAATCCTTAACAGTTTTGAAAGTTATGAAAAACTATTCGATCTTAATACGCTGCTTTCCATCTTAAGAATCAACGCCTTGTGTTTTATTTATAAGAGGGAAACACTCAACAAAGCCGAAGATATGTTTCATGAAGCAAGGATGATGATTTCCAGCGGCCTGCAGAAAAGCGCCCTTTTTTTAAAAATGTCTGAAACTTCGCAGATTGAGCGCCTGAACGATTTCGGCGCCGAGCTTTCAAATACTTTCGATCTTGAACGCCAGCTTGAAATAATTCTCTCAAGGCTTAAAGCACTGGGAATTAATGACTGCTGTATTTCACTTTACAATGACCCGGAAAAACCGGAACAGGAAGCAAGGCTTGTCTTCGGGTTATATGACGGCAAGCGGATCGCTGTTCCGAAAGGCGGCTTCAATTATAAACCCGGTGAAATCTTCCCGGCAGGAATAATTCCTGACGATAAGCGTTATACATATATTATGGAAAATATGCTTCGGGGGACAACCCAGCTCGGTTTTATGCTAATGAAATACAGTCCGATAAATTACAGGATTTACGAAATGGTCCGCACCAAGATAAATATCAGCATGATGAGCGCAATAATGTTTGAGAAAATCCAGAAACAATCTGAAATACTTGTGCGGCAGGTTCGGGAAAAGACATCGGAATATTACATGATGAAATTTATGAAGGATAAGGTTGAAAACGAGGTTGAAAAGCTGACGATACATATTTCCCAGAGGAAGGAAAAAAAACTGGATGAAAAAAGCACGCTTGTTTATAAAAGCAGGCAGTTACAGCAGGTAGTGAATGAAGTAGGCCAGGCAGTTATGCTTTCAAAGCCTATCTTTATAACTGGTGAAACCGGGACCGGCAAAGAGCTGATAGTGAAGCTCATTCATTATACCAGTGGTAATAAGGATCATCCTTTTGTTGCGATTAATTGTGCCGCCGTAACGCATGACCTATGGGAATCGGAGCTTTTCGGACATGTCAGGGGTTCCTTTACAGATGCCAAGGAAAACCGCGGCGGCAGCATTGCAGCTGCCGGGAAAGGGACATTATTTCTGGATGAAATCTGTGAAATGCCGCTGGATATACAATCGAAACTTCTCCGCGTTCTGCAGGATAACCAGTATAAACCGGTCGGCAGTGACATGTTCATAAATTCAAAATGCAGGTTTGTTTTTGCAACCAATAGGGATGTTAAGCAAATGGTCGGGAAAGGCGAATTCAGGGAAGACCTGTATTACAGGATCAATGTTTTTAACATCAATATTCCGCCCCTGAGAGAAAGAAAAGATGACATTCCGGTTTTGATTGATCATTTTATTAAAAAATATTACTGTGAATTTAATCTCCCTGCGGACCTGGAGCTTGAAATAAATGCATTACGTAAAATCATGAATTATGAGTGGCCGGGAAATGTCAGGGAATTGGAAAACTTTATCATAAGGTCTTTTGCGATCCTGGCCAGTTCTCCGGATGATAAAAGGGAATTAAAACCAAGTCACTTCCCGGCGGGGATTATTTCGGAATCAAGCCAGTATAAAACCGAAGAGGAAATAAAACCGCCGAATAACAGCCATGAAATATGGATCAATAGAAATTATGAAGACCTGCTTAACAGTTATTCTAAAAATATAATTTTATGGGCTTTGAAAGAATCCAGGGGAAATAAAACAGCGGCGGCTGAACTGATGGGAATAAAAAGGACCACCCTGATCTATAAATTAAAAGAACTGAATATCGCTTCCTGAAAAATATGTAATCCACTGCCGTCAGAAATCTGACAGTACATATTAATAAGTTCGCTTATCGTCGAAAACCTGACGGAAGGAATCCGGGTCCTGGAAACGCATAAATGAATAATAAAATTTTATTTGTAATGGATGGAAGTTTTTTAACTGTTAATTATATCTCAACTTGTCTTATTTTATAAAAAAAGAAACACTTTCCCTCAATAAAAAACAGCCTGCCCTGTTGCTTGTGGTATTAAAGTTGCATTACTAATCAGTAAAAGCACAGGTGTTAAAATTTTAACAATTTTGCTTTAAGGAGGAAATTTATGGAGAGCGGTTCCGGAATATTGGAAAAGGTTAAGAAGTTGCTCGGTGAGGTTGTCGGCGATCCTTCGCTGCCATCAACCCTGACCGGGTCGACCAATATTATTACCGAAATCGGACTGGAGTCGGTCCAGATGATAAACTTTGTCCTTGTACTGGAGGATGAATTTGCGTTTGAAATGGATTTTGAAAACCTGGATTTCTCGATATTTAACAGCATTGACACTCTATGCAAATTTATAAGTAAAAGCACGGCCAAGGCATAATAACCTCATTAAAGGAAAATATGATGAATGCAGGTAACTTGCTTCATTATTCGCATGAAAATATCAGGCATGCCAATATGTTGATAGTGGGATGGCAGTATGGAAACAAATGCAATCTTAAGTGTTCGTATTGCCCTTTATCACTTCACAATGGATCGGCTAAATGGCTCGATATGCCGACTTCAGAAAAAATTATTGATAAGATCAAATCCTATTATAAGGACCGTCTTGGCAAAGATATCTATTTCGATTTATCGGGCGGCGAAATCACCCTGTATCCGGATCTTAAAGAATTGTTAAATTATATTAAAACGAATGGATGTTATTCCGGGATTTGCACGAATGGAAAAAGAAGTATTAACTACTGGGAAGAAATGGTTCCTTTCCTGGATCACATAACGCTCAGCTATCATCCGGCTTCACAGTATAAAGATTTGTTTTACAAGGCGGCCGTATATATTCACGACAAGGTTTCCTGCCATATCAATATTATGATGCACCCGGATTATTTCAGCGAATGCGAAGAGTTAGGGCTGAAAATAGCCGGCTCTATACGCAACGCCTCAATCAGCTTCCAGGCTTTATACGTGTTGCTAGGTGTGCCGGTTTTAATGAATTACTCAAATGATCAATTGCGAAGGCTTAACCGGTTGAATAAGGAAACAAAGATATTCTGGGATAAGGAGCCGTTTACCTACAGAGGAAGGATGGTGAAAACTTATATCGATCATACAACAGATGCAATAACTCAGCCTGATATCATAATTAATAACGAAAACCGCTGGAAATCCTGGAAATGCTGGGCCGGGCTGGAACAGATAGTTATAAACAGGAAGAAAGAGGTCTTCAGGGCCTGGTGCGAGCAGGACTTGATCGGAAAAATCGGGGATGACGATCTGAAATTCCCATGCGTGCCGGTAATTTGTAAGAAAGATAGCTGCTCCTGCGCTTTTGATATTCTTTGCACAAAAAAAAATCAAAATATAAAAATGCCGGATCCTGATTTTAAACTAAAAAAAATTGGAGAAGGTGTTTATGAATGATAGGACAGTTTTCATGGGTACTTTCGATCCGGAAAAATTCTGGAGGGATGAAAAAGCGGCAAAACTTCCTGAAATAAAAGATGCCGCCTCCGATAACGTAGTATCGGCGATGGATGAACTTCTATTTCCTCTTTGCGGGAAGGAAGACATTCTTCTGACCAAGTATAGGCTTGAACCCGTATTTGAGGATTTCCTTCAAAATGCCGGTTTCTCATTCGGCGCCAATAAAAGGGATTTAAATGACGAGGATGAAGGCGCAGCCGGTTCCGTCGAAAAATGCGTTTTTGAGCTTTTAAACAAGCAGATTCAAAATACTTATTTTCTTGATCTCCTGAAAGGTATTTCCTCAATAGATACTTATGCTATTCTTCCATATACAGCGCTGGCATGCAGGAATTGGGGTTTTATGGAAATGAAACCGGACTTTGAAATTGTAAAGAAGGTCAATTCCAAAATCTACTCGCATAATTTATGTGAGAAGATCGGTATAGCAAAATACGGCGCTATCATCAATAACAGCAAGGAACTTGAAAAAGCCGCAATAAAATACGAGAACGAAAGGGGATTTTTAATTAAAGACCCTTACGGCGTTTCCGGTAAGGGAAACATGGTAATTAGCACTCATACAATGCTTAAAAAAATCGAGAAATACCTGTCTTCACAGGAAGAAAAAGGATTATTTACCCGGTTCCTGATCGAACCGTATTATGATAAAGTCCGGGATTTTTCATGCCAGGCACTGATAGGTCAGGATGGTAAACACAGTGTTTTATCCGTTCAAAATACAGTTAATCGGAATTTTTCCTATTCCGGTTCACTGGGTGCGGACAGGGATTTTATTGATTACCTTGAAAGCAGGAATTATTTCGATATTGTAGCCAGGGCGGTCCTGGAATTGGCGGGCGAGGGTTATGTGGGGAACTTATGCATCGATTCCATGATAATAAAGAATGACGAGGTCATTCCAATTGTTGAAATCAACGCAAGGAAATCTATGGGCCTCATCAATCATTACCTGGATAAATTCCTGGCCCCTTATTCTTCAGGGAGTTACCTGTCGTTTTTTTCCACGGGTTACAAAAGCCATATCCGGTTCGAGGATGTCTTGGGAGGTTTTAAGAATGGAGGGATGCTGTTTGATCCCGAGAAAGGTTCGGGAATGATACCGTTATCCTGCAATACCCTGTTTATCAACCGCAAAAAGGGGCAAACGTCAGGGGACGGATCGGTATTTAAGGGAAAGTTTTATTTTTCAGCTGCGGCCGGAGGGCAGGAAGAAAGGCAGTTCATTGTAAAGACGGCAAAAGAGATTCTGAAAGATCTTTGCTTCACAGTTTACAATTAATTTCCGGTAAAGATAAATTTAAATTAGAGGAACTGAAAAGATGGAAAACAGGTGCGATTTCAATCCGCAGAGGGTTAATTTCTGGAACGATATATATAAACTTATAAAGAAGCCGGATTATAAAATTCATGTAAACTTTGAATGGAAGTCTTTTAAAGAAAGAAAATTCCCGGTCGTTGGTGCTGTTCATATAGATAACCTGGCTTCATTGAAAAATGATCTATCCGTCCATGACCTGCCGGTTATGGACATAGATACCCTTCATTACAGGGGAATTTATTTTGAAATATCCCCTGAATGCGCGGGGCTGTTTATCGCCCTGAAAAAGGATACCGACACCTGGAAACAGGATTTGGATGAACTCAGGGAGTTTGGAAAAAAGAATAGAATTGACAGGTTAAGCCGGTTGGACGGTTTATCAGGGGAACTTCTATTGAAAAATATCGAATATTTGCTTATCGATATGGTGGGATTCAGCCATGGCGATTTCATGGAAATGCAGTCTGAAAGCACAAACTTCGGTCCGTTAAAAAGCGCTTTCTGGTGCGAAATATATTCCCGGATAAAGTTGAGCTCATTAAAGGTATATATAGATTTCGACTGGAGGACTTTTGAAAAAAGAAAGATCCCCGTCATAGGCGTTGTAAAACTTGAAAATTCTAAATCTTTAAAAAAACAACTGGCTGCTTTGAAATTGAAAACCAGGTACATCGAAAACATTCATTATTCAATCCTTTATTTCGAGTCTACCGCAGATCTTTGTGGATTATTCATATCCCCGAAATATGAAATGATGGAAATGGACCAGCGCATTATCAATTCGGACCTTGAATTTATTATCCTGGAAGAGATTAAAAAAGCCGGCATGAAAAATAAGATTGAAAGCCTCGCGGATATAGATATGGTATCATGCGTACTGATTAAGCGGTTTTTTGAGACAATGATGGAGGAAATTCTTAAAATCACCGAATTTGAAATTAATGGTATTATTTATAAAAACAGCCATTCGGAATACATCAGGAATTATCTGGATTTAAAAAATAAAAGATATGTATGCAAGCATAAAGACATACTGTTTGATCATATTGAGAAATTCAGCGGCCTGTATTACCTGGAAATAAAAATTATTTCGGAGTTGTTAAGAGGCGGCGGCATTTCTATTCATGATGTCGGAACAAATGTTGCCCAGTTTCCGCTGTTATTGAGTGCTCTGTCAGGAGAGGAATTGTTCGGCGTTAATATAACTTCTATTATTGCCTCCGACTGCGCCTGGACAGGCGAAATATTTATCAAAGATATCCTGAAGGATAATCCGGGGTATAAAAAGATCGATTTTATCAAGCTGGATTTAATCGGGGGAATAAAGGACTCCCCCGAAACGGATGTTGTCATAGCTAATGATGTTTTAGAGCACCTGCCTGACGATGATACATCCTTTGCGGTATTGAAGGGACTCTGGGATAAAACAGGAAAGCTCCTGATCGTCCATGTGCCTTTTGAAAAAATACCCAGCCCGTTTTGGGGCCATAATATTTCTTTTAACGATGAGAAAATTAAAAACTGGGCCGGCCGGCTTCCGGACGGCAATATACTTCCCGGACGCTTTTATGAATCCGAAATGCAGCGATTGATCGGTGGCGTTTTTTTAGTTGTTTCCAGAGAAGATTTCAGCAAGTTAAAAGAAAAAAAAGAAATGGAAAAGAGATGCGATTTTAATCCTCAGAAGATTAATTTCTGGAATGATACTTACAATTTAATAAAGAGGAAGGATTATAAGGTCTATACCAGTTTCGACTGGAAAACCTTCAAGAAAAGAAGGTTTCCGGTTATCGGAGCCCTGCAGATGGACAACCTGGATGAGTTGAAAATGTGCATAGAAAATAGTCATCGGGATGTAAAAGAAATCCGGACCCTTCATTACAGGGGGATTTATTTTGAAACATCCCCGGAATGCGCGGGTATGTTCATAGCCTTAAGAAAGGATACGGATACCTGGAGGCAGGATTTTGACGAACTCAGGGCGTTCGGGGAAGAAAATAACATCGAGAACCTGGCTTTAATCGATGACCTGTCCTGGTCCCTTCTTCTGACAAATATAGGCTTTTTATTATACGATACGGCCGGGATCTTCAATCAGGACTTCATGGAAATACAATCAGTCGGCGACATCGATCCGTCTAAAATAATTTTCTGGTATAAAATCTGTGGCATTATTAAAGAAGTGAATCCCGGATTGGAGCATTCGGTGATAATCGATGCATATTGGGAGACATTTCAGGCGAGGAAAATCCCGGTCATAGGAACGGTGCATATTGATGATCTGGATGAATTGAAAAAAGGGATGTCTCTTACACTGGAAGCAAGGGATATCATGACTCCTCATTACAGGGGGATTTATTTTGAAACATCCCCGGAATGCGCGGGGCTATTCATAGCCTTAAGAAAGGATACGGATACCTGGAGACAGGACTTAGACGAACTCAGGACATTCGGAAAAGATAATAATATTGAGAGTTTGGAATTAATGGACGGAATATCATGCGGGATTTTATTGAATAATATAGAGTTTATGATGAGCGGCATGGCCGGAATAAATCACAAGGATTTTGTCGAGATGCAGCTTGAGCATAACTTTTACAATCCTCTAAGGACCAATTTCTGGTGTAATACATATTCCTTGATAATTCGGGACAAATTCAGGGTATATATGGATTTTGACTGGAGGACTTTTGAAAAACGGAAATTCCCCGTAATCGGTTCAGTAAAATTAGACGGGCTGGAACCTTTAAAAAACCGTCTCTTAGAGCATGAATTTAAAACAACTGTTATTGAGACAACAAATTACCTGATACTTTATTTCGAATCCGGCGCCGATCCGCCGGGTCTGTTTATTTCCCTGAAAAATGAATTGCCGGATATAAACCTTCGGAATATAAATTCGGACATAGAGTATTCAATAATGTCCGAACTTAAAAAAGCCGGCAGGAAGCATCTTCTTGAAAATCTGTCAGGGCTGGATTTCTTGTCGAGCTCGCTGATCAAACGATGTTTTGAAAGCCTGATTGCGGATATTCTCGGAATTACAGTCCATGAAATGCGTGTCATTACTTATAAAAACAGCCATATGAAATATGTCGGGAATTACCGGAATTATAAAAACAGGGGCGCCGGCAGCCTCGATTATATCAGCCGTAAAAGTAATATGATAAGGGAAGAGAATATAAAGTGGTTTAGCGGAATTTATTACCTGGAAATCAGGCAGATATCGAAAATTTTAAAAGGCCCGGCAATATCCATTCATGATGTCGGTACGAATGTCGCCCAGTTTCCGTTGTTGTTAAGCGCCCTTTCAAGAGAAGAATTATTCGGGCTGGAAATCTCACGGATTATAGCTTCGGATATAGGCTGGACCGGGGAAGAGTATATAAAAGAGATAATTAATCATGACGAAAGCTATAAGCCTATCAGTTTTATCAAGCTTGATCTTATAGAAGATATTCAAAACTTCCCCGCGACTGATGTCATCATTGCAAATGATGTTCTGGAACATATGCCTGATGAAGAGGCGTCTTTTTCGGTATTAAAAGGGCTCTGGGAAAAAACGGGAAAGCTCCTGATTGCCCATGTGCCGATCGAAGATTCGCCTAATCTTTTATGGGATCATCATGTAGCTTTTAATGAAGAAAAGATAAGGAAATGGGCGGGCAGGCTTGCCGGGGGTTGTGACAGACAGGAACTTTCCCGCTACGGTTTATTTGTTGTTCCAAAATTTAAACAGGGATGAATGTATGAAGTACAGCTTTGTAGTTTTAGCTCATAATGATAATGAACTGCTCAAAAACACGCTTGAGGCGTTGAATTACCAAAAGGGGTACGGACATTATAACGCTGTACTGGTTGATAAATTATCCGGGGGCGTAGCCCTTGATCAAATAAGGGGCATTAACCGAAATTATTCCATCAAATATTTGAGCATTGACCGTTTTATATATTCAAGCCGGGTAAAAGCAAAAAATCATGGCTGGAAAAACGCCGACGGCGAAATTATTGTCTTTATCGATCCCGGCATCATCGTCAGGCCGGATTACCTCTCTGAACTTGACCGCTGTTTCTCCCTGTGCGGCGATATTGCCGTAATCGGTAATATGCTTATTCTGAATACCGTGACAAACTACAGCGATGTCGCAAGCTGCAGAATTTTTAAAAACAATCGCTTCGATGGTAAAAAACTTGAAAACCTTGAGTTCAGACATTATTTATTTGAGAAAACATCATATAATATCAACGCGGTAATCGATCCCTGGATGGTTTTCAACACCTGCAATGCCGCAATCCCGAAAATATGGCTTCAGAAAGCCGGCGGTTTCGATGAAAGCTTTAACGGAAGCGGTTTGGCGGATATGGACCTCGGCTATGTCCTGTCTCAGCAAAAAATGCAGATAGTTATCAATCCTAAGCTTGAGGTAATACGGCAATTCAATGGAAATGATGATTATTCAAGCTGTAAAAAAAGGGAGCCGGGAGATATCAAACTTTTTAGAGACAAACACCCGGAAGCTCTCAAAAAGCTCCGAGACGTCATGAAAATTTTATCCGGGGGTAAAATCTCCTATGAAGATGCGATAACAGAGGAGGGCATCCGGAATATCGTGCTGAACTTCAGGGAAAAACTGCAATTGGATTCTTTTAAAAAACTGATCCTCAAATCGCAGGCAAAAAAAAACACTTTATTAATCATACAGGATTATGCGGAAAACACTGACCTGGATATCTGGATGCAACTGCCCAAGGATAATGGAATTGTTAACTCAAGATATTATCCGATGACCAGAAGGATCAGCCGGAAAGACGCTGACAGGCACTTAAGGAAAGACGTCAATGACGAATGGTATTCTACAGGGGGGGGGATCTGATCGATATGACTGAAAATAAAGTTTCGATTTTATGCTCGGGGGTGGCCCTGGGTGTGTATATACCGGCTATTTTAACGGATTATAAATTAAGAAATCTTGGCGCCGTGACAGAGGTGAATATCTTAGAAAACCTGATGACAATAGATAAAAAGGAAAAGATAAATGACAATAAAAAGGCATTTCACGACAGCTTCAGAATAGCGCTGGCCGGGCAGAAAATGGCAAGGGATCTGTGGCCGACATTCGATGCCGGATCCCTTGAAAAGCTTTTCAGGCTCTGGAAGGATGAAAACCGGAGGCTTTTCATGGTTTTTTCCGGCTTCTGGTTTCCCGTATTAAAAGAATATATGAAAAAGAAAGGTAAAGCTGATTTCCGGGTGGATATTGTTCATATGGATGCCGCCATATCGGCGTCATGGAAGCATTTCAGCGAAGAGGCCAAATCATTCAATAACATATGGATATTCAATGGAGAGAAGAAAAAAGCTGTCTATGGAATCCCGGTCGGCCGCAATAAACCGTTACCGTACTGTTCCAGGAAAGACCGGTATGTCATACATGGGGGAGGATGGGGAATGGGGACATACCAGAGCAAAATTCCCGAACTGTCGGAAAATGGTATAAAAATGGACATTGTCGTTTATGATACTCGTGAAATACGGGTTCATGATAAAAAAAACCGTTATTTTATGATCGATCCGGCATGGCGTCCATGGATTGAAAACAGGGATCATCACTATGAGTTTCCTCCCTTCTGCAGGGTAGGGATGAAAAAAAAAACAGAATTTAAAAACAGGGCTGAATACCATGAATTGTTCGATGTGATCCGGATGAGCAAAGCCGTCATCAGTAAACCCGGCGGGGCTACCCTGATGGATTCACTGGCATCTGCCACGCCTTTAATAATGCTCGAGCCTTTCGGAGATTACGAGAAGAAAAACGCCGAATTGTGGGAATTCCTCGGTTTTGGAATACCTTATGATAAATGGAAATACGCGGGATTCTCCCAGAAAATACTCGAAGAACAGCATAAAAATCTTTTAAAATCAAGGGATCGACTCATTGATTATCCCTCTGATTATTTCGAAAGAAATTTAAGGGGCCGGTAATGCAGCCGAAAACTGAGATAAGATTCGACAGGGAAACATTTCAAAGAATCAGGAGAACAATACGGAATATGTCCTCCGGTAAAAAAAGTCTGAAAATAAACCCGGCGTTCTCCATGTGTCTTCCTGATGAAGTCGGAATACAGCTTACAAACCGGTGCAATCTGAGATGCGCACACTGCTTCCAGTGGAATAAGGAAGGTTTTTTTAATAATTTCAAAGAAAGCGTCCGCCGTAAAGAGATTTCTTTTGAAATTGTAAAAAAGATACTTGTGGATACATCGGAAGTAAAATCCAACCTTTACCTTTGGGGAGGCGAACCTCTAAATTACGGCGAGTGGGATAAGCTTTCGGACGAACTTGAAAAGGATCCGCGCTGGACTGTATTATGCACAAATGGAATCGATATTGAGAAAAGGCTCGATTCGATCGTCAAAATCTCACCAAATCTGGCAATGCTGATCAGTCTTGACGGTTTCAGGCAGGAAAACGATTCGATAAGGGGCAAAGGCACTTACTTGAAAATCATGAGGAATATCGACCTTCTGATGGACCTGAAGCGGAAAAACATTTTCAGGGGTGAAATATCCGTCAATTGTGTGATAAGCGAAAATATGGCGGGACATATGTTCGAATTCGCCATGATGCTGGAGGAAAAGGGGATCAATACCCTCTACTTTTGTTTCCCATGGTACATACCTGAAATAAGAGCCATCCATATGGACGCTTTCTTCAGGGAAAACTTCAGCTGGCTGAGAGAACCTGCTGACGGTCATATTGCAAGCTGGCATTCGTTCAAGTACAGCTTGATGCCTCTCTTAGCCGGAAAAATTACCGAAGAGATGAAGCGCATCAACAGCCGGGTCTGGAAAATCAGGCTCCGCTACCAGCCCGCCCTGGAAATGGAGGAGGTAGAAGATTTTATCAGGGGAAGGGAAATTACAGCTCAAAAAAGGACAAAATGCATAGGAATTACAAACCGCATGAATGTAATGCCGGACGGAAGGGTCACTGTCTGCAAATTATTCCCTGAATTCGAGATCGGAGACCTGAATAAAATGAGCGTATCCGAGATATGGAAAAGCCGGGATTTTGACAGAGCAAGGGAAATTTTAAGCAGAGGATTAATGCCCGTTTGCTCGAAATGCGTCCTGCTCTATCTGCATGGCGTATAGGCGGATTACCGGGAAGGAGAAGAATAAGTATGAAGTACAGTTTTGTAATTCCGACTTACAATAATAAAGCACTTCTCTTGAACACCCTCGAGGCTTTGAATTACCAGAGCCCATTCAAGGCCGGCGATTTCGAGGCCGTGATAGTAGACGACGGTTCGAACGACAACACTTATGAATATATTAAAGGGATCAACCGGAATTACAGTTTAAGGTATTTTTATATTGAAAGGAACAACTCATCTTGCAGGGCAAAAACGCGAAATCATGGATGGAAAAATGCATCTGGCGAAATCATCGCTTTCATTGATTCCGACATCCTGGTAAAGACGGATTATCTTTACGAGCTGAACAGGTGCTTTTCTTTGAGCAGTGATATCCTGGTCCTGGGCAACAGGCTTATGCTCGATAAACCCGCCGATTTTGGCGATATCGCGTCGGGCGAGGTATTCAATAAATTTCATTTCGCCAGCGGTAATTTCAAAGCGCTTGAATACAGATACTTTTTATTTGAAATGACATCCTATAACTCCAGTATGATGATACTTCCCTGGACGCAGGTCTATTCCTGCAACCTTGCCGTGCCTAAAAAATGGCTTGAAGAAACCGGCGGATTTGATGAGAATTTCAAAGGCTGGGGAGTGGAGGATATAGAGCTGGGTTACTCCCTGTATAAGAAAAAAGTCCGGATCGTAATAAATTCAAGATTGGAAGTCCTGCACCAGTATCATGGGGACCGTAACGATCTGATAATTACTTTGGAGAAAATTCCGGGTTATGACAGGAACCTCGAGTACTTCATCGCCAAACACCCGGTCGCCGTTAAAATGGGTAAAAAATATGTGTTCAAGTTCCTCAAGGGTGAAATATCCGATGACAAGCTTTTCATGGACGCCAGGGCAAACTACGTGGATATTAATATCAGCAACTCAGACGACCCTGGAATAATAATGGAACGTGCATTAAAAACTTCATCGGATGGAAAATTCATTCCTGTAATCAACGACTTTAATGAAAATACGGACATTGACATCCTGCTTCAGCTGCCTGGTCAGGCCTCTTATCCTGTAAAGTATTATCCTATGTCAAAGCGGCTGGACAGGAAAAAAATGGTGCAATTCCTTAAAATTGAAAAAAACAGGCAAAGACAGGCGGCGTCAAAAACATAAAAGGAAAGGCTTTAAATGAAGAAAAGAGATTATACGGAAGATCCTGGCAAGGTGAAAAAATACTCCTTTAAAGAAATGACCGGAATATTCCTGCCACAATTCAGGAAATATATCAAGCCTAACATAGGCCTCCTGATACAGGCGGTTTTCTGCCTTTTTATTCTCAATATGCTATGGCTCATTCTTCCCTTCTTCCAGAAGCATTTCATAGATGACGGTCTGATCGGCAAGAATTTTGATCTCCTGCTTAAAATCGTTATCGCCATGATTCTGACCCAGATCCTGACTACTTCGATCTTTATCATGTGGGAATATCTCTACAATTTTCTTTCGAGCAGGCTCTGCTATAATATCGAAAAAGATCTGTATATGCATATTCTCAAACTGCCCATGAACTATTTTGACAGCCACAGGGCGGGGGAGCTTTTGAAGAGAGTGCTGGATTCATTATCGGTCCTGAACATAATCAATATTTTTCTCTTTGATATACTCAATAACGTTTTTGTCATCATCATAAGCATATTGGCCGGATTACTGGTCAGTCCTGTTCTGGTTTTGATCAGTCTTATATTCATCCCTATATCGCTGATGAACAATTATCTCCAGGGGAAAGTTTCCAGGAAAAATGAAGAGGAAAGGTGGGATGTGGACAGGACCCTGAATTCTGAACAGACCGAAGCCCTGGTAGGCATAAGGACTATAAAGGCGTTCGGCATCGAAACAAAGGTTTACAGGAAGTATCAGCTGTTAAGGCTGAAATACAGGCAGATAGAGTTTAAATTCAAGAGAAAATATGTCTTACTGAATATCATAAACAATTTTTTCGGAAGCATTGAAAATTTCTTCATAATGATAACTGCCGGTTTTTTAGTAATCAGCGGAAAATTGACGATAGGCGATTGGATGGCTTATCAGATTATAATTTCAAGGGTCTCGGTGCCCCTAAAACAGCTGATCGATATAAATGTTAAATTGCAGACAAATATTGTAACCTTGAAGAGGCTTGATGACCTTATCCGGGAAAAGGAGGAAAAGCATCTTACAAATAAAGACCTGAGATTGACAAAGGGTACCATTGTTTTCAAGGATGTTTGTTTCAGCTATAACAGCGATAGCAGTATATTAAGCGGCATCAACTTTAAAATTGATACAGGGCAGTCCCTTGCAATCGTGGGCAGAAGCGGAGTGGGAAAATCTACCCTGGCCAATCTTGTGCTGAATTTTTACCTCCCCACCGGAGGGGAAATACTTATCGACGGTGTGAACATAAGAGATTACAATGTCAGAAATCTCCGCGATGACATCTCAATGGTTCTTCAGGACTCTTACCTGTTCTCCGGAACAATTTTAGACAATCTCAAACTTTGTTCCGCATCAAAAAACTTCAGCGAGATCGAAGAGGCCTGTAAAATAGCTTATGCTCATGAATTTATAGTCAATCTTCCAAAAGGGTACGAGACGGAAGTCGGCGAACGGGGGACAAAACTTTCAGGCGGCCAGAAACAGAGGGTGGCGCTGGCCCAGGCGATATTGAAAAAGCCGAAGATTTTAATCCTGGACGAAGCGACGAGCCATCTTGACATTGAAACCGAACAAAAGGTCCAGGAGGCCTTTCAATATTTAATTAAAAAAAGCACCTCCATAATAATCGCCCATAGATTATCCACAATTAAAAATGCCAATTTTATAGCGGTGCTTGAAGAAGGCCAGATAGTTGAAACCGGCACGCATGACGATCTGATACGGAAGGATTCGTTTTATAAAAAAATGTACAACAATTATCTTTCGATTTGAGGGCGGGCAATATTATGAAGAAAGAGCCTTTAAAATTTCTTAAAGTTATTTTCATAACAATTATCCTGCTGTTCATTGCGGTAATGACCACTTTTATTTTAATCAACAGCATTGATTACGTAGAGGTGAGGGGAGAGATAAAGCCTCTTGAATACCAGGACATTACGCCTAAGATATCCGGCATTATTAAAAAATGCTATTTTAAGGATGGAGACCCTGTTTATCCCGGAAACGTAGTCCTTGAAATGGATTCCAGGGAATACGAACTCTCGCTGGCTTCACTCGACAGTAAAAGAGAATTACTGATTACAAAGAGCAATTTTTTGAAATCCGGAATGGAATTGATGTCAAGGGAAAGAACGCTTTTATTAAATAAATTAAAGAACGATCTTAATGATCTGGATATTAAGAAAAACAGTGATATCATCTCCCAAAAAGAATATGATGATGAAGTCTATAAACTGAGAATAGAGGAAATATCGGGAAGAGAAAAATACCTGGCTCTTGAAAGCGAAATGAAGCAATCGGCCAGGGAACTTGATTCGATTTCAGCGGATATCGAAAGCATCAGGGATAAAATTGATAAATGCAGGGTGGTTTCCCGGATAGACGGGATAATTGTAGACGAAGATAACAGGATCAAGGAAGGGACATATTATAATTCCGGGGAAATAATACAAAAGATTTTTGCGGGGAACTCGGTTTATGCCGAAGTCTATATCCCGGATAGAAAGGTTATAAAAGTTCAGATCAACCAGAAGGTTAAATTATTCATAGATGCTGTTCCTTACAATAAATACAGAACATTTGACGGACGTCTTGTAAGTCTAAAAGAAACAAAAACAAAGGACCAGCAGAAAGGCTATATCGGCAAAGTCCTGATCGAGGACCCGTTCTTCAAAATAAAAACTATGAATGACGAACAGACCAGAAAACTTATTTTCGGATTAACATTGAATGCGCGGATTTATACGGGAAAAGGCTTCTTCCTTGATTTTTTATATTAAAGGTATTTTATGAGAAAAATAAAAACAGTGATCATCATTATTATCTTGACAGCGCCAGGAGTTTTCTTTCCTTTAGACCTGGAATCGGCAATATCAATGGCCCTGAATAACAGGGAGGATCTGTCCGTTATGTCCAATCTGATAATTCTGCAAAAAAGTATAGTAGAGAGCAAACTTCATGCATTATCACCCGAGTTTTCCATAGATTTCGGTTACAGCAAGGCAGCCTGTTCGAATAGTGGCATCTATACAAACGATCTGACCACCGGGGTATCAATGAACTATCCTATATATGACGGTGGTTTCAAGAATTTTGAAATCGAGGAGGAAAATAACCGGCTGAAACTCATGGAGCTTGATTACAGGATGAGGATAACGGATGTGATATTCAGGGTTAAAAGCTATTTCTACGACATAATTCTAAATCAAAACTTGCTTGAATTGAGGAGAAGGAACCTGGAGCAGGCCGGACATGAAAAGGAAAAAGCAGAGATTTTATTCGGACAAAAACTTATAGACGGACTCGCATATAAATCTGCCGAATATTATTACGTGGTTTCCGAATTCCAGCTGAAGCATGAACTTAACGACCTTGAGCAAAAAAAAGACCTCCTGAAAAATTATATTCTATATTCGAATTTCGATAACCTGGAAGGCGACCTGAGTCAGGATGATAGTATTGACCTGAAAGACCCGTCATTTAAGGACTGCCGGATAGCCAGTCTGAATCTTCAAAAAGAAATTATCAGCCTTTATTATAAAAAAAACAGCGCCTCACTGGGCTGGAAAATAGATCTTAATTCGAGCATCTACTGGGATTCCCTCCAATCCGATCTCCTGGGAAACTATCCGTATTATTCCGGATATCAGAATCAGCTCATGCTTGGAGTGGAAATTAAGGCTTATTTTCCGCTCTCGGATGATTTATCCGTATCAGTTACCCCAGGCTCTGCTTATTCCCCGGAATTATCCTATTATGATATTGCCGGGAAAAGCTCCCTCCATATTATGGATGATAACAATACTTTCCTGAACAGTCGGAAAGCCTACTGGGACTTAAAAAAACATAAAGCTGACTGGAATTATGAGATACTTGACCTGGAGGCTAATAGAGAAGAAACCTTGAACAGGCTCCAGGAATTGAAACTGAATATCTACGCTTCTTCAAATAATATGGTATTGTCATTACTGAATTATAAAAACATCGAAACACAGTATACGAACGGCAGCAAGACCGCTAAAGACATGCTTGATGCGAAGATACAAAAAATAGAATCCGAGGTCTCTAACCTCCGCGCTATATATGACTATAATTGCCTGGTCTGGAGGTTCCAATCATTTTATTGGACGGAAGATCGATGGAGGTAAGCATGGAGGATATAAATAGAGAAATGATCACCTACGCGGGGATTAATGGCGATGTCAGGGCCTATTTTGCGGAACAGGCCGGGAGAACCCCCGGTAGAGCGCTTGTTATAGTTCATGAAATATGGGGGCTTAACAGTTATATAAAAGGACTGGCAGATCAATTCGCAAAACAGGGCTTCTCGGTGATCGTGCCCGATCTTTACTCCTCCGCCGCCTTCGACGGGCTTCTCGCAAGCATTGAAAAAAAAGAGATACGTGATTTTCCAAAGATGCTTGACCATGCCGGTCCCAAAAGAATGAATGAGGTACGGAGAATAATTCTGAAAATCGTCAGGGGCTTATCAGGCGATAAATTGCTTCATGAGCTTTTAAAAGCTGCGGATTTTTTTAAAACCCGGGGCATCGCGGCAGGTGGGAAAGTAAGGCTCATAAACGTATCACCGACCGGCCCATACCCGGCCCTGATATCATCTGAAGATATAAAAATGTTTTACAAAATCCTCTATGAAGAAAGGTATGAAAATGACCAGGAAGCATTATTGAAAGAGATAAACCCAGTAAATCAGGAGCTCCTCGGACTTGTAAGAAAAGGGGAAGAACAGCTGTACTGCACTTTTCCCTTCATGAATCTTCACCTGAATGCAGACGGAATTAAATGCTGCTGCTGGATATCGGATATGAAAGGATTTAACAACGTCCCGCTTGAGGCCGGGAAAGACCTTGCCAGAGCCTGGAAAAGCGAGGCATTTCAAAGGGTCCGGGAATCGATCCGGGACGGTTCATACAGGCATTGCCGTCTGGACAGCTGCCCTCTTGTCAGGGGGGAGAGGACAAACCTGCTGACCATCGAAGAAATGCGCAGCCGGCATCCGGATATCGCGGATTATATTAAGGGCAGGGTATTGCAGTATTCCGGTATGCCCGGATTTCTCAATATATCCCTTGATACGACCTGCAACCTCAGCTGCCCTTCATGCAACCGGCTTCTTTTACCAAATATTCCCCGCCCGATCAAGTCGGAGATCATCAATTCTATAAAGACTGTAAATAAAAATTTAAAAACAATATTTCTTGCCGGCATGGGGGACCCGTTCTTCAGCCCGGCATACCTGGATTGGATGATGAATTTCCGGAAAAAAGATTTTCCAGCCCTCGAAGAAATAAAAATCAATACTAACGGTCTTAAACTCAACTCCCTATTATGGGAGAAATTACCGGCCGGATTTAGAAAAGTAGTTACCTGGCTTACTATTTCGATTGACGGGGCGACAGAGGAGACATATAAGAAAAATAGAAAGGGAGGATCTTTAAAAACCCTTCTTGAAAACATGGCATTTTTTAAAGAACTGCGTGAAAGCGGTAGAATCAGGCATCTCAGGGCGTATTTTACCTATCAGGCAAATAATTACAGGGAAATGCCCGGAATAGTGGAACTGGTGCGGCGGTTCTCTTTCGACCTGGTTTTCTTTGAAAGGCTGAAAAACTGGGGAACTTACAATCCTGAAGCGTACAGGCGTCGTGATATAGGAAGCCCTGAGCACCCCGGTTTCAAGTCACTAAATGAGATAAAAAATTCAATAATAACAAATCGGAATCCCCTGATTATGTTTATGAGCTGAAAGGAGGCTGGCATGGCGGAGATAACCTGTGAAATGTTCACATATACAGTCGAAGAAAGAGATATCAGGGCCTATTATGTGTTGCAGGCCGGGAAACCCTCATGTAAATCCCTTGTCATAGTTCATGAAATATGGGGGCTTAACGGTCATGTCAAAAGCCTGGCCGATCAATTCGCAAAACAGGGTTTCGCCGTGATCGTGCCCGATCTTTACTCCTCCGACGCCTTCGACGGTTTCCTCACAGGTCAGGATAAAAAGCTGATGTTTGAGTTTTCAATGAAGCTTGACCGGGACCGCCTGGCAGAAAATTCTTATTTAAACAATAAAATATCCAAACTGCCGGAGCGAAAAAGGGACGCGATACGGAGGATAATCCATAAGTTCGAATGCGGCATACCCAGGTACAAATTACTGTGTGTTTTGTCCAAGGCCGCATATCATATTGCCGACCGGAACTTATCAGCCGGGATAAAAGTGAGGCTTATAAATGTCGCACCGGCAGGCCCATACCCGGCCCTTATATCACAGGAAGATATTAAATTTTTTTACAATATGCGTTATGAAGAAAACAACGCCCAGGTGAATTTTTTAAAAGAACACAACCCTGTAACTCCGGAGCTTCTCGGACTTTTAAGAAAAGGGGAAGAAAAGTTATACTGCATCATTCCCTTCCTGAATCTGGACCTTAACGCAGATGGAATTAACTGCTGCTGCTGGATATATGACATGGAAGGATTAAACAATGTCCCCCTGGAAGCCGGGAAGGACCTTGTCAAGGCCTGGAAAAGCGAGGCCTTTCAAAGGGTCCGGGAATCGATCAGGGACGGTTCATACAGGCATTGCCGGCTGGACTGCTGCCCTCTTGTCAGAGGGAAGAGGGCAAACCTGCTGACTATCGAAGAGATGCGCGGCCTGTATCCTGATATCGCGGATTATATTGAAGGCAGGGTGTTGCAGTATTCTGGAATGCCAATTTTTGCACATTTAGCGGTCGACTCCGTGTGCGACCTCAGCTGTCCGTCATGCAACCGGCATCTCCTCCCGAATATTTCCCGCCAGACCCGGTCGGAGATTATTGATTCGATAAAGGACGTCAATAAAAATTTGAAAGCCATTTATATCGCCGGCATGGGTGAACCTTTCTTCAGCCCCTTATATCTTGAATGGATGATGAATTTCCGGAAAAAAGATTTTCCGGCCCTCGAAGAAATAGAGATCAATACAAACGGACTGAAACTGTCTCCGGAACTATGGGAGAAATTGCCTGAAGATTTAAAAAGCCTTACAAGCATGATGATTATATCGATCGACGGGGCAACTGCTGCGACATATGAAAAGAATCGAAAGGGAGGATCTTTTAAAACCCTTCTTAAAAACCTTGCCTTTGTAAAAGAACTGCGAAACAGCGGAAGAATCAGGCATCTTAAAGCGTATTTTACCTATCAGGCAAATAATTACAGGGAAATGCCGGGAATGGTGGAACTGGCGCGCCGGTTCTCGTTCGATCTGGTTTCCTTTGAAAGGCTCAGAAATTGGGGATCCTACAAGCCCGGGGCATACCGGCGGCGTGATATAGGCAACCCCGGGCACCCCGGCTATAAGTCCCTGCAGAAAATCAGGGATGAGATAAATAAAACGGCCGGGCATGGCCTGAAGATCGTTTTTATAATCTGATCAGGCGGTAATTATGACAGAGACAACCGGTCAAATGATCATATATATGGTCGATGAAGGCGAGGTCAGGGCCTATTATGCGTTGCAGGCCGGGAAACCCTCATGTAAATCCCTTGTCATAGCTCATGAAATATGGGGGCTTAACGGTCATGTCAAAAGCCTGGCCGATCAATTCGCAAAACAGGGTTTCGCCGTGATCGTGCCCGATCTTTACTCCTCCGACGCCTTCGACGGTTTCCTCACAGGTCAGGATAAAAAGCTGATGTTTGAGTTTTCAATGAAGCTTGACCGGGACCGCCTGGCAGAAAATTCTTATTTAAACAATAAAATATCCAAACTGCCGGAGCGAAAAAGGGACGCGATACGGAGGATAATCCATAAGTTCGAATGCGGCATACCCAGGTACAAATTACTGCGTGTCCTGTCAAAGGCTGGAGATCTTCTCGGTGCAAGGAACTCTTCGGCCGGGAGCAAAGTCAGGATCCTGAATATAACACGGTCCGGTTCATACCCGGCCCTTATATCATCGGAAGATTTGAAAAAGTATTACAGCATGAGTAATGAGGAAACCAGTTATATCAGCGGCCGGGAAGCTTCTTTGACAGTAGTGAACCCGGTAACTTCCGAGCTTCTCGGGCTTGTAAGAAAAGGGGAAGAAAAACTCTACTGCACTTATCCTTTCATGAATCTTCATCTTACCTCCAATGGAATATATTGCTGCAGCTGGCTTATGGGAGTGGAAGGATTAAACAATGTCCCCCTGGAAGCCGGAAAGGACCTTGTCAAGGCCTGGAAAAGCGAGGCCTTTCAAAGGGTCCGGGAATCGATCCGGGACGGTTCATACAGGCATTGCCGGCTGGACTGCTGCCCTCTTGTCAGGGGCGAGAGGGTAAACCTGCTGACACTTTATGAGATGCGGACATTTTATCCGGGCATTGCCGATTTTATTGAAGGCAAAGCCCTATGGTACTCGGAAATGCCGGGCTTTGTCAATATCTCCATTGACACAATCTGCGACCTCAGCTGTCCGTCATGCAACCGGCATCTCCTCCCGAATATTTCCCGCCAGACCCGGTCGGAGATTATTGATTCGATAAAGGACGTCAATAAAAATTTGAAAGCCATTTATATCGCCGGCATGGGTGAACCTTTCTTCAGCCCCTTATATCTTGAATGGATGATGAATTTCCGGAAAAAAGATTTTCCGGCCCTCGAAGAAATAGAGATCAATACAAACGGACTGAAACTGTCTCCGGAACTATGGGAGAAATTGCCTGAAGATTTAAAAAGCCTTACAAGCATGATGATTATATCGATCGACGGGGCAACTGCTGCGACATATGAAAAGAATCGAAAGGGAGGATCTTTTAAAACCCTTCTTAAAAACCTTGCCTTTGTAAAAGAACTGCGAAACAGCGGAAGAATCAGGCATCTTAAAGCGTATTTTACCTATCAGGCAAATAATTACAGGGAAATGCCGGGAATGGTGGAACTGGCGCGCCGGTTCTCGTTCGATCTGGTTTCCTTTGAAAGGCTCAGAAATTGGGGATCCTACAAGCCCGGGGCATACCGGCGGCGTGATATAGGCAACCCCGGGCACCCCGGCTATAAGTCCCTGCAGAAAATCAGGGATGAGATAAATAAAACGGCCGGGCATGGCCTGAAGATCGTTTTTATAATCTGAAATAAAGAGGAAAAGTATGAAATACAGTTTTGTCATCCCGACTTACAATAATAAAATATTGTTAAAGAACACGCTGGAGGCCCTGAATTACCAGCCCGGTTTCGGTCATTATGAAGTGATTGTCGTAGATGACGGGTCATCCGATGATACTTATGAGTACATTAAAGGAACGGCCCGGAATTATAAACTGAGATATTATTATCTTGAAAGATGCCGGGAATCCTGCCGGTCGAGGACAAGGAATTACGGATGGAAAAATGCCAAAGGCGATATCATCGCATTCATTGATTCGGATATTATTGTAAAAACAGATTACTTATTTGAACTGGAAAGATGCTTTTCAATCAGCGAAGATATAGTTGTCATTGGGAACAGGCTTTTACTCAACGATAAAACCGATTTACGGGATATTATGAACTGTGACATTTTCGAAAAATACCGTTTTGATTCCGGCAATCTCGATATCCTTGAATTCAGGTACCTTATTTTTCAATTTTTGTCCTTTAATGCCGCTTCCATTAACCGGCCATGGATGCAGGTTTACAGCTGTAATATGGCTGTTCCGAAAAAATTGCTGGAAAAAATAGGCGGTTTCGATGAGAATTTTAAAGGATGGGGGGTCGAAGATATCGAGTTCGGTTATTCAATGTTTAAAAAAGGCGTCAAGATTGTTATCAATTCGAAGCTTGAGGTGCTTCATCAATCTCATGGAATCAGAAACGATCTTGTCATTAAAAAAGAAAACATCGAAAGATATAATCAAAATATAGAATATTTCCTGTCAAAGTATCCTGAAGCTCTCGGCATGCCCAGGGAAAAAGCATATAAATATCTAAGAGGCGAAGAAACGGAAGAAAAACCTGAAAATCCGAATTTAAGGTATATCGGCATAGATTTCAAGGAAAAAAAGAACCTGAAGTGCCTGAAAAAACTGGTTTTAAGTTCGATGAAGAAAAGGAACCTGGTTGTAGTAGTGAACGATTATGTCGAGAACACGGATCTGGACATATGGCTGCAGCTTTTAAAATGTAATGTTAATTCGGCTGCAAGATATTTCCCGATGTCGAAGAAAATCGAAATAGAAACAGCTGTAGAATACCTGAAAAATGAAAAGGAAAGGCAGAGGAGAGCTGAGGATTTGAAAAACGGAAATTCTCCCCTGCAGGAAATGTTCGGAAACGGATGGGAGAGGAGGATAATCGGTAAAACTGATCCTGTGCCGCAGCGCGAGCATTTCCGTTATGACTGGGTAAAAAAGAATTTTGCCGGCAAGAAAATACTTGAAATAGGATGTTCGTCGGGTTACGGCACGAAATATTTAAATGGCATTGAAGGACTTGATTATTTAGGCATCGATTATGATAAGGCCGTAATAGATTTAGCCGTTAAGGAATTCGGCGAGCCGGGCAGGATCCGTTTCGAAAACCATGATGTTCATGAATACGTGGAATATATGGATAAGAATAATATGAGATATGATACCATAATTGCGCTTGAAATTCTTGAACATATTCCGGATGGGCTAGCCATATCCCAGAAGCTAAAAAAATATTGTGATAATCTCCTGATAAGCATGCCCTATAATGAAAGGAAGGGGTATTGGGGTTTATATCATCTTATCCATGGCATTAAAGAAAGCGATCTCTATGATTTTCATATAGTTTTCCTGTATGATGACGGCACCATTTCGGACAGGCCGGGCGGCTCGGAAAGCGATTTAATGCTGGCGTTATGGAAAAAGCATGATTTTACTAAAATAAAAGTGAAGATTTACGCAGGGCTGGTTTGTCCCCGAAGATCACTCGATTATAAGAAATTAGAAAGATATTTCAATATGAATGGCTGTAAAATCGCAGAAAAACCTGAAGAGGCCACTCATATTATACTGGTAACATGTGGTTTTATCGACAGGAATATCCGTGAATCTTTTGAACTCATCAATGTTTTAATAAAATATAAAGGGAAATTAATTGTAGCGGGCTGTTTATATAATATAGTCAAAGAAAGACTGACAGATCTTTTTAAAGGCGATATACTGACCACCAGGCATATAGAAAGGATAGACGAGCTATTTCCTGATTTTCCCTATAAGTGGGGAAATATTCCGGATGTGAATTCTACACACAATTATGAAGAAATTATAGGGCTTATCGGCAACAGGAAAGAAATGATAGAAGAGTTTT
Organism: uncultured Spirochaetota bacterium; assembly: GCA_963796325.1. GTDB lineage: Bacteria > Spirochaetota > Brevinematia > Brevinematales > JAOACQ01 > CAVYGN01. The sequence goes on along the minus strand of CAWCLF010000001.1, from coordinate 2,693,315 downwards.
TTTATGACAGGAATAAATTCGAAGACCGGGAGCATAATTTTCTTATCCGTATAGGCGAAGGCTGTAATTTTAACTGTACCTATTGTTCCCATAAAAATGCCATCGGCAGGCTTCACAGTAAAGGCATAGATGAGTGCATCAAGGAGTTTAAAACAGGCTACAGGCTTGGCTACAGGCTTTTCAGGATCACATCGATGGATATAGGAAGTTATGGAACCGATATAAATCTGACATTTCCGATTTTATTGAATCGGATGTTATCTGAAGCGGAAGACATCCAATTCGTTCTTGAAGATATCAATCCGGTCTGGCTGTATAAATATGAGAAAGATCTATTACCTGTAATCGAACGTAAGAAAATCAAGATGATCCAACTCCCGTCTCAGTCCGGAAGCACGGAGATATTAAAAAAAATGCACAGGTGGCACGATGTCGGCAAGCTTATAAAAATATTAAAATCAATAAAGAAAGTCGATCCCGGTATCCTTCTGGCCACTGAGATTATTGCCGGTTTTCCGACTGAAACATCCGCGGATTTCAGGGATACCATGAAGTTTTTAAAAAGGGCTCAAATCGGTTTTTCATATATTTATCCTTATTTTGAAAATGAGAATATAGAATCTTTTAAGATAAAACCTAAATGCGATAAGAAAATAATTGATCGAAGACTGGAAGAAGCAAAAAATTTCTGCAGGAAAAACCTCATCAGTTATTCTATCATGCTTAATCGAAAAAAGGATAAATAAAAAAAAAGAGGAAGTTGACAAATGAATTCGGAAAAAAAGATCGGTGTCAGCATCTCAACTAATTTCTTTATTGCTCACATTGAAGCAAAAGGTGTTCATAAAATACAGAGATACCCCAGGAACAAAAACGGCATGAAGGATTTTTTTGATGAACTCGATGACAATACCGTGATCTGCGTGGAAAAATGTAACCGTTCCGAAGCCTTTATAAAATCGGTCAGGCATTTGATAAAAGATTACCTGGTGCTCTGTCATGAAGATTTTATTACATTTACCAGCTTTTTAGATGATAACTGATGAACTATGCATATTACCGCTGAAACTATTAATTCTAAATGCAAACTGAAAGAATAAGAAAATAAATAATTACTTACTTTGAATTTTTTACCTTCAGGTGTCATACCGGTATGGGCTGTACGGCAAGTGCGTTAACAAAGCATTCGCTGTGGTCAACCCGTTTCCTTTAAAGGCGGCGGCTCATGTTATGGCGGTAATGGGAATTGCCGGTGAAATGTCCTCATAAGTATCTAATGCCTGAAAACCCATTATGTAGCAGTTGTTACGACTTCTATTAAAAATGTCGTGATCGGATCGACCCCTGCTAATATTTATGGGATCGATCCGCTGCAGCATCAGCGATGGAACAGGCAAGGTCGAAGTGGTCCGCATTCATCACCTTGTTCCATGCCGCCGCGAAGTCATGCATGAATTTATCCTGGGAGCCGTCGCAGGCATAGACTTCCGCGATCGCGCGGAGCTGCGAGTTCGAGCCGAAGACGAGGTCGACGCGGGTGCCGGTCCACTTAAGTTCGCCCGTAACGCGGTCGCGCCCTTCGAAAACGTCATTGTCTTCAGCGGAAGGCTTCCAGGCCGTTCTCATGTCGAGCAGATTCACAAAGAAGTCATTGGTGAGCGTCTCCGGCCGCCTGGTGAAAACACCGTGGCGGGACCGGCCGTAGTTGGCATCCAGGACGCGAAGGCCGCCGATAAGAACGGTCATCTCGGGGACGGTTAGCGTTAAAAGCTGCGCACGATCGATCAGGAGTTCCTCCGCCGAAACCGTGTATTTGGTTTTAAGATAGTTGCGGAATCCGTCCGCAACCGGTTCGAGTACGGCAAATGAATCCGCATCAGTCTGTTTCTCTAATGCATCCATTCGTCCCGGCATGAATGGAACTGTCAAATTGCGACCGGCATTCTTTGCAGCCTTCTCGACAGCAGCGCAGCCGCCCAGGACGATCAGATCGGCGAGCGATACCATTTTCACTGCAGCAGCGGTACCTTGAACGCCTTTCTGCGCCTTGTTGAACTCGATCCGGATTTCTTCGAGCGAGCGCAGCGCCTTTTTTAGCTGTATAGGCTGGTTTACCTCCCAATCCTTTTGCGGCGCAAGGCGGATGCGCGCCCCGTTCGCTCCGCCGCGTTTGTCGGATCCGCGGAAGGTCGACGCCGAAGCCCAGGCTGTAGAAACAAGCTCTGAAATTGACAGACCCGAAGCGAGGATCCTGTTCTTGAGGTCTAGTATATCCTGGGTGTCGATCAATTCATGAGAAACGGCCGGAATCGGGTCCTGCCAGATCAGTTCCTCCGCCGGGACTTCAGGGCCGAGGTAGCGCGAACGAGGCCCCATGTCGCGGTGGGTTAATTTGAACCAGGCGCGGGCGAATGCATCTTCGAAAGCCTGCGGGTCTTTGTAGAAACGGCGCGCGATGGGTTCGTAGACAGGGTCGAAGCGCAGAGACAGATCGGCCGTGGTCATCATGGGCGGGTGTTTCTTCGAAGGGTTGTGGGCCTCCGGGATCATGTGCTCCTCCCTGACGTTTTTAGCCTGCCATTGATTTGCACCGGCGGGGCTCCTGACCAGTTCCCACTCATAGCCGAAGAGCATATTGAAATAACCATGGTCCCATTTTGTCGGATGCGGTTTCCAGGCGCCTTCAATGCCGCTTGAGGTAGTGTCCCCGCCTTTACCCGTACCGAACCGGTTGATCCAGCCAAGTCCCTGTTCTTCGATGGGGGCTGCCTCGGGTTCCGGGCCCACAAGCTTAGGGTCTCCTGCGCCATGCGCCTTACCGAAAGTGTGACCGCCCGCAACGAGAGCCACCGTCTCTTCATCGTTCATGCCCATGCGGGCGAAGGTTTCGCGTACATCGCGGCCGGAGGCGGCAGGGTCGGGATTGCCGTTCGGACCTTCCGGGTTCACATAGATCAGACCCATCTGCACGGCCGCCAGGGGGTTCTCAAGCTCGCGGTCGCCGCTGTAGCGCTTGTCGCCAAGCCAGGTATCTTCCTTTCCCCAGTAGATATCCTCTTCAGGCTGCCAGATATCTTCGCGGCCGCCGCCGAAACCGAATGTTTTTAAGCCCATCGACTCCAGTGCGCAGTTGCCTGCCAGGATCATAAGGTCGGCCCAGGAGATCCTGTTTCCATATTTCTGTTTTATGGGCCAGAGCAGGCGGCGCGCCTTGTCCAGATTGACGTTATCGGGCCAGCTGTTGACCGGAGCGAAACGCTGGTTGCCGGTGCCGGCGCCGCCGCGGCCGTCGGATGTTCGGTAAGTGCCGGCGCTGTGCCAGGCCATGCGGATGAACAGGCCGCCATAGTGGCCCCAGTCGGCAGGCCACCATTCCTGCGAATCGGTCAAGAGGGAGTAAAGGTCCTTCTTCAGAGCGGCCAGATCGAGCTTCTTGAATTCTTCGGCGTAATTGTAGCCGGGGTCCATAGGACTGGAGGCCTGTGAGTGCTGGCGAAGGACGCCCAGGTTCAGCTGGTTCGGCCACCAGTCGCGATTCGACCTGCCGCGTCCGGCCGGGATTTTGCCTATAGCGCCTGTTACCGGGCGCTCGCTCTCTTTACCCATAAATTTTCCTCCCTTTTTTGATTGAATTGATATTTAATGCTTCTATGAACATACTATTATTCACAATTGCGATATTACTTTTTATAATTTATCAAACATCAGGTATATAGTCAAAATTAAAAAAGTGTGATTTAAGCCGGCGTCTGCCGGTTAGTCGGTTGGCAATGGATCTTTGTTGAAGTTGGGATGTAAATGCTGCGGCACTGATCCATAATCTTTTGCTTTTAAAAGATATGAGGTTTCTGCGATCGTTGAAAACATTATTTGGGACTTTTATAAGCCTTTATTTTTAAACCGGTATTTTCAGTTTCTCTGTCGGAAATTTTGCCGGCAATGTCGAGTGCTATCTCATGTATTTCCTTGAAAACGCTGTCTTCACTGCACGACTGAGTTTCAGTCATCAGTATTTCACCCGTTTCAAGATCAATGAGTTGAATGTTCATCGAAATATTCCCGAAAGCAGTGTCGATAACTCCGGTGACGGCGAACTTCTCTTTTAAAACCTTCCCCAGTTTGAGCCTCGCCCTGTTATCGGAATCGGATGCCGGATCGGATGTTTCGAATTTCGCCCCTTTCAGCATATTGTTCATCTCTTTTTTTTGCATTACTTTAAACTGGCCGGTCTTTGCCAGTTCGGTTCTCAGGACCTCCGCCAGCGTCAAAAGGTCTTTTGTACTGGTTCCCGTTTTGCTTTCGAAATCCATGACTGCTATGCCTGCCCTGTCCGTTTGTTCCGGGATTTCCCCCTCCGGACCGGAAACTTCAGTCTGCCGGTTCGGATTATATGTGAGGTTGACGGTCGTACCATTGCCGATCGAGATGTTTGTACTGTAAATGACTTCCTCAGTGGCCGGTACGGTCAGGGTGACATCCAGGGGTTCTTCGGCGATTTCGCTTTCACTGTAGCTTTCAGTTTTCGAGATCTTCTTCTGGAACTTCCCGTTTATGTTAAGCTTGTAGCTGTTCGTGCCCTCGATTTCAATCTCGAGCCTGCCCATCCTGATCGGCCTCCCCGCCAGGAGGGTCGATACGTTTCGGATCAGCCTGTCGATGGTATCGAACAGTTCAAGGCCCGCCTCCCCGGTGTACTGTCTGTTGAGCTTCATCGAGGCTGAAGCCGTGTCGTAGACATATACGTTGATTGTAACCATCCCCTTTTTATGGTTCACGGTATAATCCCCTGATACGACTTCTGCCGCTGCAAGCGAAAGTCCCATGTCGACGGCGGCATCGGGGTTGAAACTTTTTGATTCCCAGTATTTATTATCCGCCGCGGCTTTTTCAACGGCTTCGTAGGAAGTGATGTCGATTTCGGGGATCTTGGAAAGGAATGTTATAAGGGACCGGGTGACGGTTTTATTGATGCTTGCGTCGGATTTATTGCCCAGGTTGACGAATCCCAGGACTGCTATGGTTTTTACTTCCCGGGAGAAGGCTGATGTGAAAGAACAGGCCGCAATGAAAACGGCGGCAATGAGAGAGATCCTGATCCGTGAGTTTTTCATAATCGAACCTCCCGCTTTTCCCAAATGATTCAAAATTTTGAGACATTCGAAAGACTCTTCATTACCGTAACAATTATATCAGGACCGAAACATTGTGTCAAACCGGTTTTTGATTGCCGACGGCGCGTCTCCGGTGAAAATTTGAGGAAATGATCATATGAGGATAAAATAAGCTTATAAAAGGGGCCGGTTTTTTCTTTGCCGTCAAGGAAAGCGGACAAAAAGCAGGGGGCAGGCGGAATGCATATCGCCGGCAAAACAATAGAACTGGTCATTTTCGACATGGACGGGCTGATGTTCGATACCGAAAGATTGGCGGGCATTTCCTGGGATCAGGCATTGACACGGTGCGGATATGCTTTCCATAACGAGGTATTTTTAGAGACCGTAGGCTTGAATTCAAAAATGACGAAAGATATATATTTGAAATTTTATGGGGACGATTTTCCATTCGATGAAATGCTTTTAAAAAGAAAGGAAATTTTCGATAAAATAATCGAAACGCAGGGGGTTCCGGTCAAAGAAGGATTAAAGGAACTGTTAAAATATCTCGATTCAATGAAGATAAAAAAAGCCGTCGCTACTTCAACGGGTAAAATCAGGGCCGAAATTTTATTGTCAAAAGGGGGCATAAAAGGGTGCTTCGATTTGATCATATGCGGCGATGAAATAACAAAAGGAAAACCTGACCCGGAGATATTTCTGAAAGCTGCGGGCAAATTGGATATCGATGCCGGTAATTGCGCTGTTTTGGAAGATTCGGAAAACGGAATCGCCGCGGCTTATAATGCGGGTATGATTCCGCTTATGGTTCCGGATATAAAGGAACCGGGTGCTGAAATAAGAAATAAAGCCTATAAAATATTTAAAAATTTGAAAGAAGCAAGATATTATTTTGAAAATGCGGATCGGGAAAAATCTCCTGATATGTGATTGTAATAAATTAAAGTCATTATTTACCGCTTAGGCGGTATATTTTATGCTTTTATCATATTATTTTATATATTTTCTCCAATAATTGTTAAATATATTGCTATGGCGGTATTAATTTAATAACAAATAAATATACTTGATTTTAATTACGATAATAGTTATTATATTACCGCTAAAGCGGTATTTTGGGAGCATCCGATGGAAAAATTTATCGGCGATATCATCCGTTTTCATAGAAAAATGAGCGGCCTCTCGTTAATTAAGCTGGCTTTACTTGCAGGAGTGGGTAAGACTGCTTTATTTGATCTTGAACATGGAAAGGAAACAATAAAACTGGCAACACTGTCAAAAGTCCTCAAAGTCCTGAACATTAATATGACTTTCGAAAGTCCGCTTATGGATAAATACAGGAAGACGATAAATGCGAACGGCTAAGATTTACTTTTGCGGAATTCCAGCGGGTCGCTTATTCGAGGAAGAAGGGAAGCATAGGTATATTTTCGGGTACCTTCCGGATTATACGGGACCCGCCATTTCATTGACTATGCCTCTTAGAAAAGAGGACTATGAATTCGATCGCTTTCCTCCATTTTTCGACGGCCTTTTACCTGAGGGCATCATGCTTGACGGGCTTCTCCGCTCTCTGAAAATAGACAGGAACGATTATTTTTCACAATTGATTGCGGTAGGCCATGATTTAGTCGGAGCTGTGACTGTGGAGAAGGAAAATGAATAAATGCCCGATTACTTATGAAGATTGCGGAAATGAGAAGTATTCTTTATCCGGCCTTCATAAATTATCCGCCAGGTTAAAAAAACTCTCGGATTTTCCATATACTCAGGAAGAGCAGGTTCGGGAATCCGCCGCCAGGGCGGCAAAGATGTCTATACAAGGCGTTCAGCCCAAATTATCGGTCAGGCTGGATGAATATCTTTCAGTTTTTAAAGTTGTCGATACAGGAGGACGTTTCATATTAAAACCGCAAAACCCGGTATTTCCCGAGCTTCCGGAAAACGAGGACCTGACCATGAGATTAGCTCGCATTCTGGGTATAGAAATCCCTTTTCATGGCCTTGTTTATTGTATTGATGGCAAACTTTCTTATTTTATCAAACGGTTTGACAGGATCGGAAAAAAGAATAAACTGCCTGTTGAAGATTTCGCCCAGCTCTCGGGCGAAAACAGAGAGACAAAATATAATTCAAGCATGGAAAAAGTCGCTTTAATTATCGATAAATACTGTACTTTTCCGTTTATTGAAAAGTTGAAGCTTTTCAGGCTTACAATATTTAATTTTCTTATCGGGAACGAAGATATGCATTTAAAAAATTTTTCAATAATTAACAGGGAAGGAAAGTGTGAACTTTCACCGGCATATGACCTGCTTAATACAACGATCGCCCAACGGAGCGCTCCGGAGGAGATCGCTCTTCCGATAAATGGTAAAAAAAGAAATTTAAGCAGAGGGCTTTTTTTTGAATATTTCGGGAGCGAGCGGCTTCAATTGAACGATAAAGTGTTGAATGAACTGGTCGCAAATATTAAAAAATCCCTTCATATTTGGAAAGAACTGATCAACGGGAGTTTTATGAGCGCTGGTGGAAAGGAAAACTATTTGAAATTACTCTCAAGCCGGATAAAAAGATTGGAAATAGAATAATTGAAAGCTTTTGCTTCAGGAATTATTTGAAACGAAACCGTTTCATCTGGTAAATAAGCGCATTCATCCCGGCTGCAAATCCCGGCCGACACCCCTTGCGTATTCCACAATCTGTTCAATAGCCTTTTTATCCGTATAATCTGCCGGATGGCCGTAATGGTCCAGAAGGTCCCTCTCTTCCTCGTCGAGGTCTTCGGGCCTTTTCATCGAGAGCTTCAATTTCAGAAGGCTCATCACCAGCCTGTCGATAAAATCGAGCTTTTGAAAATCGAAGGCGCCTCTCAATCCGAAAAACCTTAATTTTTCCTTATTTCCGCCGGTAAAATTGCTCTTTATGACATGCTCCATGTTTTTTTCATTGATCGGGGCGGCGCCGACCGAGAAGACGGCAATTCTTTTGCCGTCGAGCTTTTTAAGGTTTTTCGATATGATATCGTATCCCGATATGCCGCCGGCATGGAGGCTCCCTCCGTAAACGATCGTGTCGTACACGGCCAGATCGCCTATCGATATTTTCCTGCGGTCTATCAGGTCTGATTTGAGTTCCCCTGCGATCCAGCCAGCGTATTTTTTCGTGCTCCCGTATTTTGTTTTGTAAACAACTGCAATTTTTCCGCTCATTGAGATTACCTCTTTATCGATATTGAATATAATATATCACGGATTATAGAACTTTTCATGAAAAACATGCAAAATCCGGAAGGTTTATGGCCGCCTGAGCAATGAGATTCCCAATAAATGAAAAGTATGTTATAATATCCCGCTGCAAATTTATTTAGGCGGTCTGCCGATGCCGTTAAAATTTTTATACAAGTTAATTATGACCAGGAGAAGCAACCCTGATAAAAGGCTGTTTATGTCCAGCGACTGGATGAACAGAAACCATAACAAAATAAACCGGACAAAAGAAAGATATATTACTAAGGCGCGATAGAATAATATCGCCGCTCAAAAGAAAGCGGACCCTCTCTTTTGTTTTGAATTGCTATTTTCAAATATTGAAAATTTTGATAAATCCCATCATGGGATTAGAATAACGTGAATTTTATAATGAGCCCTGAAAATTGCACAATCTGAACTGATAGTTTAAGGTGGTATACTCCGAAAAACAAGAAAGGAGAGAAATCACCATGAGAAAATCTTTTACGAATGAGTTTAAAGCGAGAGTTGCTCTTGAAGCCATACGAGAGCAAAAAACGATTGTTCAACTGGCTTCTGAATTTGATGTTCACCCGAATCAGATAGGACTATGGAAAAAGCAGTTATTGGAAGGCGCTGCGGAATTATTTGAACGTCCCAATAAAAAAAGTGATGAAGCACGCAGGCATCAGGAAAAAGAAAACCAGTATATTAATGCACTCGGTGAATTGCAGATTGAAAACAGTGTGTTAAAAAAAAAGTACAAGGCTATCTTTGGACACGATCCGAAATTTTAGAGAGCAATAATCAAGGAATTTCAATTTCAAAGCTCTGTAAGGGCTTAGAAATCGGACGGTCCTGGTATTATTACCAGCCTGCAAACAGCTCTGCCATTGAAGATGATGAGTTTGAAAAGGTAAGCCTGATAAGGAAGGAATACCATAAACACCCTTTTTATGGGTATAGGAAAATTTGTTTGTCGTTAAAAGACCATGGACTGACAAGGAAGATCACCAGGCGATTGATGAAAAAGATAGGACTTAGGGCGATATATCCCAGGATGAGGACCAGCATTCCGAATAAAGCGCACCCGAAATATCCATATTTGTTGAAAGGTAAAAACTTTCTTGCTCCAAACCATGCCTGGGCCACGGATATAACCTATGTCAAGTTGGAAGGAACTTATGTCTATTTGGCAGCGATTATCGATCTATACAGCCGTAAAGTCTTATCCTGGAGATTATCCAACACAATGGACTGGAAGAAACCTTGAGAAAGTATGGAGTTCCAGCTATATTCAACACCGATCAGGGGAGCCAGTTTACATCTGATAAGTTTATCGATGTATTAAAAAGCAGAAATATACAAATCAGCATGGACGGCAAAGGAAGGGCCCTGGATAACATATATGTTGAAAGGCTCTGGAGATCATTGAAGTACGAGGAAATTTATCTGAGAGACTACTCTGATATGAAAGAATTAAAGGAGGGAATAGACAATTACTTTAAATTTTTTAACGAAGAAAGGTTTCATCAATCCCTGGAATACTCTACCCCCGATGAAGTTTACTATGGAGCATTTGCACTAAGAAAAGCTGCTTAACCCTGGATACACCTTAAACCTTTTGGATAATTGTTCTTGACAAAGGGCGCAGGAGATTTGACCGGATAAAAATATTGACTCGTCGATCCATATTTAACAGATGATTATTTTCAAAGAGGTGATTTTTCATGGATGCCAACACTTTTATATTTGTTCAAATCATTTTTTTATTTGGTTTTACTATGCATAATGTCGAAGAAGCATTATGGCTTCCAAAGTGGTCTAAAAATGCGAAATACTTTCATCCTGAAGTTGAATCCAACGTATATGCATTCGCCATGATGATGACTATAATTTTAGGCATTATTATTACATTACTTGAGATAATTTACGGGAAGAATAATTTATTTTTTCAATATATGTATTTAGGTTTAATTGGTTTAATGGTGGTAAATGCAGTGGCGCCGCATTTAATAGCTGCTATTGTTTTAAAGAAATATGCCCCCGGATTAGCTACGGGGATACTATTAAATTTACCCATAGGTATTATTTTAATTATTTATAAACTAAATGCCGGTTTGAAATTTGAATTAATACTGATTAGTGTTTCTGTATTTGCGATATTTTTCTTGTTTATAATTTTATTTGGATTCAAGGCAATAAAGAAAATTATCGATTTTTAATCCTTATCAAGAATAAAAGCTCTCATTATTCAGTCTTATCTAAAATAGGAGAAAATAATGGACTTTTTAAGGAAGCATTGGTTCGATATCGGAATAATATTCGTTATTCCGACAGTAATTTATTTGTCATTCACCTGGCATCAAAATCTTCTTATTCAAAATATTCTATGGTTGAGCCTGATAAGCTTATTTATAGGAAGTTTCCCAGATTGTAAGCAAGAGCGAATAACTGCAATCTCACCTGGTTATCTGTAAAGTCGTGGCATGACAGTCTTGTCCACTTGATAGCGTATTTTCCTTCCTTGATCCACTGCTCCGCCGTTCCTCTCATGTTATAGAACCTGACGACCTTCTTCGGCTGCCATCGGAGGTTTGTTATGATGAATCCGACACGAGGAAACAGTTCCCCACGATGCCACTCAACCTTCGCTATTACACGGCGTCCCTTGTCCCAGCTTACTGCCCGATAGAAGAAATCGTGGTACAGGACAACGGGGGCGAAGGACGGCCTTCCGATCGGGCGTTTCAGAAGATGTGCGATATTCTTTTGAAGAATATCATTAGCAGGAAGCCTGATCGTGTAAAGGAAGTTTTCTGATTCAAGGTATTCGTAAATGTCCGGATTTGCGAAAGCGGCATCTCCCCTGAAATAGCAGTCCAGATTCTGATCTCTATATTTTTCAACAATAGGTTTAAGCATTGTTTTCCATCCATTGGCGCTATGGACATTACCCTCACGAAGCATCGCAGATTCAAGGTCTCCTGACTGGTTAAAACAAAACAGCGGGTGATAACAGGTACATCCGAAATGACCGTTGTAAGCGGAGCCTTCCTGATTCCCATAGGTTTCACTGACCGAACTGTCCATGTCAAGCACTATCCGCTTAAGATATTCTGCGCTTCTGATCCGGTCAATCCACTTTCCCGGTAATTGCATCAACACTTTTAAATTATTGTCTGATGAAAGAACCTCAGTCTCGAACCTGCTCATCTGACTCGTTGAAGCGGCTGTATATCCCAGGGCACGACCGCCGACAATTCTTCGCATTACCGGATCAATACTCAACCTGTCGGCATCGTTTGTATCTTCATATCCCGCAATCCTTGAGAAAACAGATTGCCGCAGTTGAGCGGCAAGGGAATGTCTCTTGTTTTTACCGGGGCGGCTATCAGAAAGATAGTGATTCGCACTTTCTGTGAGTCCTAAAGCATGGTCAAGTTCACGGTATGCAAGTAAGCCTGCATCGGAAGTAATAGATGTTCCATGAAATTCGAGACGTATATTATTATCAAAATTCAGGCAAAATGCCGATTTTCTTCTTTCACCCATCGTATTCTCCCTTTTTTTGCTGCCCATTGCGCTCTATCTCTTTCTCTACACGTTAGTTATAGCATGGTTTTAGGCATTCTTCAAGATTTCATCTGGGAAATCCCGGTTTATACATCAATTCGAGGAATACCGTTTCCCGGGTAAATTTTATAAGATGATTAATACGGTCCTCTTTAAAAGCGATATGCCCGATAAATATCCCTTGAATTCCAATACCGCATTGATAATAAATGTTTCAACAGGCTGGCTGACTTATTTTCTTGCGGCATTATTTGCAAGGCAGGCTATATGGTTGGGAATTGCCTCCATCCTTATTTCTGCCGGCAATTTTATAGCTCATAGCATTTTATTTAATTTCAGAGGAAAAACAAAATATAATCCCGGAATGATAACTTCGATAATTCTTTTCCTGCCGATATCTTGCTTCTTTTTCTATGCACTAATAATCTCAAATTCAGCCTCATTAACAGATTGGATTATCGGATTTATTCTTGGAATCATTTTAAATACCGCAGGAATAATTGAAATGATAGATTGGCTGAAGGATAAAAATACAAAATATATGTTTTAATGGGGCGGTCGGACGAATTGTGATAAAAAAGGGGCTCATTGGATAAAGAAAAAATTATAAGGAGATCGGGATAAAAAAATATTTGCCGTTATTCCTGGTATTTACAATATGGGCTCTGGCGCCGGTTAACCTGTTTTCATCTCCAAATTATGCGGTTGTCAATGGAAATGATGTTATATTAAGATCCAATCCCGATGCATATTCCCTGAAAATCGGGGTACTAAATTCAAATGAGACTGTAACGGTGAATTCGCAATCGGCATTGTTATATAAAATCGGAAGCGGTTCATATTTCTGGTATAATGTAACAAGAAATAATAAAGAGAAAGGCTGGGTATATGGAAAGTTTCTTGTCAGGATAAATAAAATAATCATTAATAATACAGGCATCGGGAAATATGGAATAGGGACTCCATATTTAAAATTCATACCGCTGATACCGCATACGAAGATTATCACCAATAACGACGAGATGGCATCTCCCGGATTGCTGTTATATTATAAAGGTGAAAAATACCTGGAAATCGGCGACAAAAATTACGGCAAATCAAATATAGTGCAATTGATAAGAATATTTTCAGACAGATTTATCACATCGAACGGCATCTATGCAGGGCTCTCAATAAACGACTTGACAAATATCCTTAAAGAACAAATTATCGTAAAACAGGATATCGAACTTGGTTATGAAAGTATAATCCCGCCGGTTTTTCAAACTAAAAATCCTGATAAAAACAAACCGTTCGGGATAGTTTTCGAAATATTTTTAAAATCATATGATGATCAAATGATTGGAATTTATAATACAAATGAATATGAGACAAAATCATTCAGAACAAACGGATATGTTACTGAAATATTAATTTATAATTATTATTAATGTATTGTTACCTGTCTTTTTTCTTCAAAAGCGGGTCGTTTTCTGCAATGAATTTCCGGATGTTATCCGCATAATCCAGCACTTTAATCCATTGCTCCTTATAGAGGGTGACCGGAAATCTTCCTATGCCGTAAAGAGAAACTCCGCCTTTTTCACTGACTTTCAGAGTGATCGAGCGGGGCCCTTTATCTTTTAAAGCCGCATTCTCGGCTTCCAGCGCCGCAATCTTTGCCTTAAGTTCTTCTTCCGTACTCATAATACCTCATCCGTAATTTTTATTTTTTATATTATCGGCCGGCCGCAGCCTTAATGTTTATTTTTGACGCCGGCCGCACCGGTTGTGTATTCATCAGGTATGATCATCGCAATGAGATAAAGTACCTATTGAAAATCGAGCGCAATAATGGTATTATCATCCGTAAAAAGTTTTATCCTGAGGCTTATTTTATGTCCCCGAAAGTGCTTGCTTCAATCATTACTTACCGCTTTTCTTGTACTCCGGCATCTTTTATAATATAATACCTGAATATAATTTATAGAGATTGATATGCCGGTGACAAACCTGACGGATCGAAAATAGTAACTGTCCGGCTGGGGCGGAATTGAGGATATATGGATAAAAATTTATATTTACGGGCATCCGAAATAATTGATTGGGAAACCCCTTCTGTTTTATATAAGGCTGATGAATTAGCGTTAAATTCGTCGAATGAAGCGGATATAGTCAAAAAATCTTTTGAGTTTGTGCGTGATGAGATATTTCACTGCATGGAATATAAAATGAACCCGGTAACATCAAGGGCATCCGACGTATTAAAATATAAAACCGGATTCTGTTACTCCAAAAGTCACTTGTTAGCTGCTTTATTAAGGGCCAATTCTATTCCTGCAGGCTTTTGTTATCAGAGGCTGATATCGGATAGCAATGATAAACAATATAGTCTGCATGGATTAAATTGCGTTTTTTTAAAAGAATACGGCTGGTATAGAATCGATGCAAGGGGGAATAAGGATGGCGTTAACGCTCAATTTAATCCGCCTTATGAGCGCCTGGCCTTTAATACCGGCAAAGATGGAGAAGCCGATTTTAAGGAGATCTGGTATGAGCCTTTGGAATTAATAAAGGATTTTTTATCCGGGTATAAACTGATCGAAGATGCAGTTAAGCATCTGCCTGATATTGAAGTGGCTGACAGGCATTAATTATTAATACTATAACGATGATAATTTCGATGAAACTCTTAAAAAATTGAAATATTCTATATCTATATTTAATATCAATTGTTAACGGCTTTTTATTTGAGGTAACATGACTAAAACCATTGAAAATGAAAAGAAAATTATTGAAAGACTTTACCGTTCGGGCGAAGAAATGATGATCCATCTGCTGACAAATCAGTTTGAGTTATTGGATGAAATGATCAGTATTACTGATGGTGAAGATAGTTTGAAGCTGGGCTGGTTTTACCGTCTTATCATTAATCTCCTGACCAGCCTGGAAATGGATGAAGAAGAGGCCAGAGGACATTATTTTAGAATTCTGGAAAACAAATACTATCTTTCTGAAAAGATGGGAAGGGACATCGGCATACGAGTTGCGGCATTGGATTATTTTCAAAATATTATAAAATCCCTGAAAAACCCAAAAATCATGGAGATCACTTTTTTTGAACAGATTTTAAAACTAAGCAAGGAAGACCCGAAAACGGGATGCTATAATTCCAAGTTTATTTCCGAATTTGTTGTTAAAGAAATAAAAAAAGCTAAACGGCATAAGCTGAAGCTGTCTCTAATAATGATCGATCTTGATGACTTCAAAGGAGTGAATGATAAATTCGGGCATTTAGTCGGCGATAAAGTATTAAAGGAATTTAGCCTTGTTTTGTCGAAGTCGGTGCGTGATGAGGATATTATTGCCCGTTTTGGCGGAGATGAATTTATGATCGTACTGCCGCAAACTGATCATATCGGGGCCCGTTATCTGGCTGAAAGGATAATTTTCAATTGCAAGAAATATTTCGAAGATAAAAAAGAAATGACTGAAAAGGTTAATATTACCTTTTCATGTGGAATCTCCTCCTACCCTTATGATGCTTTGGATTATGAAGGGCTTGTACAGGTTGCCGACAACGCACTTTACAGTGCTAAACATCTCGGTAAAAACAGGATCTTTTGTAATCTGGAAGATGAAACCCCGGAGCTTCCTTTGGGGGCGTAATGCTCGCGCCTGCCGTCATTGAATTTTCGATTAAATTACCGATCAGGGGCAGAATAATGGAAATACGTTCGGCGGTTCTGAAGAAGAATTAGACTTCAGGCCGCAAGGCGATTTCTCGATAATAAGCATATTAACATCGATTATTGGATTTCACAATGGGAAAAAATACAGGATGCTTAATGAGATACAATCAGATTTTGTTCGACCTCGACGGGACAATAACCAATCCCGAATCCGGAATTACTAATTCCGTTAAATATGCGCTTTTAAAATTCGATATACAGGAAACCGATGCGGCTAAATTAGTTCAATTTATTGGGCCTCCGCTTCAGAATTCATTTATGGAATTTTACGGTTTTTCAAAATCCGATTCTGCGCTTGCCGTGGATTATTATCGTGAATACTATAATGATAAAGGGATATATGAAAATGAATTATATCCAGGGATCAATGATCTCCTTTCCCTGCTTAAAGACAAAAACTGCACTATTGTCCTGGCTACCTCCAAACCTCAGGTATTCTCAGAAAGAATTTTAGATCATTTTAAAATAGGTAATTACTTTGATTATGTGCTGGGTAGCAATCTTGACGGTTCGATGACCGATAAAACTGAAATCATTAAAAATATTCTTGAAAAGAAAATGAAATTACCGGAAGAAACTATAATGATAGGCGATAGAAAACATGATATAATCGGGGCAAAGAATAACAGGATCGATTCGATCGGGGTCGGATACGGTTTTGGAACCGGGGAAGAACTGAAGGATATCGAGCCGACATTTATTTGCAATACAGTCCGGGAATTGTATGATTTCTTCGTATAAAACTTATTTATGATTTAAGGAAGGTTATGCTGATGGAAGAGTTTGTAATAAAAGACGGGTTAAAAAACATGGACTTTAAAAAAGTTACGGAAATGCTTTCAAAGTCCTTCTGGGTTCCCGGCATTAAAATAGATGAAGTAAAAAAGGGGGCTTTAAACTCCGCCCTGGTTATCGGCGCTTTTTTGCCTGATGAAACCCAGATAAGCTATGCAAGGGTAATATCGGATAAAACAAGGTTTGCTTATATCCTGGATGTATATGTTGACCAACCCTATAGAAGACGGGGAATCGGCCGGGACATGATAAGATATATTCTTGTACATAATGAATTGAAAGATGTTTATCAATGGACATTGATCACAAAGGATGCTCATGGGGTTTACAGCAAGTTAGGATTTAAACCGACTGAAAGGGCGTCAGACTGGATGGAAATCAGAAATGAAAGGCCGGGAAAATAATGTGCACAAGTTTTGCCGCTTATCATCAAAATAAATTTTAATGTTAACCCAATATATATTCAGGTTGACAATCTATATAATTTTCAATATAATATCCCGGTCGATTTTATAATTCGGGAGGTTTTGTTATTATGATGGGTGCTGTTAGCGACAATTATCTGAAAATACGTTATGGTTTTTATAAGTGGAGGAGCCAATCTTCTCTCGCATCGAAAGCGATGCTTGCGCTGGGAGGGGCATGTCTTTTAGGCGCTCTTGCGCAGCTGAAAATTATTCTGCCATGGACGCCTGTTCCGATTACCGGGCAGACTTTCGGAGCGGTCCTTCTGGGCGTATTGCTTGGAAGCTGGTGGGGCGGCATCAGCGCAATCCTTTATATTGCTCTCGGAGCCGCCGGAATACCCTGGTATGCCGGCTTTTCAAGCGGAATATCCATCCTCTTAGGACCTACCGGCGGTTATTTTATCGGATTTATCATCTCGGCCCTTTTCATGGGTTATATAATGGATAATTATCCCCCGGTCAGGAAATTACCGGTTCTTTTCTTTGTCATGCTATTCTCCCTTATTGTGATCGTTTATATTCCAGGCCTGATCCAGCTCGGCCTGTGGCTTTTCTTTGTGAAGGGGAACTTGCCCGGATTGCCGGAACTGCTATGGATGGGAGCCCTGCCTTTTATTCCCGGCGACTTGATCAAGGCCGCCGCAGGGGCCCTGATAATCCATGGGATCAGCACAGAGAAGCCTTATTGAGAACTTTAAAGATCCGGGCGCACCATCTTCTCTGCATCCTGGGCTTCCGGGGATACGGCTACAGCAAGGAATTTACAATTAATATGGGCCGCATCGCTGCAGTTATAAAATCGAGTCCGGAAGTAAAAATCGAACTTACGGCAGAAAGCGATATGATATGTTCCCGCTGTCCCCATAATAGCGGCAATGAATGCGGCAGGTCTATGGACATGAACGTTCTCTCTAAATTAGGGAATCATTTGCCGGATTCCTCCGGCCAACTTTTCGGCCTGGTTGACAGTAAATTCAAATCAGTTGAAGATCTCCGCGGAATTTGCGACAGCTGCAGCTGGCATGCCGAATGCGCCTTTTACGGAAAATTTTCCGGGAGGGTAATAAGTGGACATTAATTCAATGGAAAATGAATTATTGGATATTGTTTATAGTTATCGAAAAGCTCAACTTCTTTATGTCGCCGCTAAATTGAACATTTCCGATTTTTTGGAAAATGGCTCTAAACATAGCGATGAAATAGCCGGATTTACAGGCACAGACCCGGATACTGTTTATAGAATAATGAGAGCCTTATCAAGTTTTGGAATTTATAAAGAAAATCCTGATAAATACTTTGAAATAACGGAAAAGGGGAAACTATTAAAAAATGATAACCCAAGTTCAGTTAGAATCAATATCATTATGCGGATGGATGAATATAACTGGAAACCCTGGGGAGAATTGCTTAACAGTGTTAAAACCGGGGAAAATGCATTTGAGAATATTTTCGGCATGAATTTATTCGAGTACCTGACAAAAAATCCCGAAGCATCGCAAACATTCGCCAGGGCGATGGGAACTTATACACAAAAAATCGTGAAAGTCATTTTAGATAGTTATGATTTTTCACCTTATAACCTGATTACCGATATCGGCGGAAGCAATGGCGATTTATTAAGGCGGATATTACTGAAATATGATCATATATCCGGTTTATTGTTCGACTTGCCGATCGTTATTCAGAATATTGATCCCGGTAATTTTGAATCCGGCATAAGAGACAGATTTAAATTAATTAGCGGCAGTTTTTTTGATTCGATTCCGCAAAATTGCGATTTATATATTCTCAAGAAAATAATTCATGACTGGGATGACGAACATTCCATTAAGATACTTTCAAATTGTTTTAATGCCGCTAAAAAGGGATCTAAAATCTTAATAATCGAAAATGTAATCGATATCAAGAATAATAATTCGGCAAATAATATAATTAACGATATTCATATGCTTGTGCAGACGATCGGCGGCAGGGAGAGGACACGGGAAGAATATTATAAATTATTAAAAACAGCAGGATTTGAACCGCTGACAGGAAGCCCGGATTATATTGAAGGGATTAGAAACTGAAAATAGATGCGGCAGCCGGCTTGAACCTGCGGCCGGTTTGATCGGATGCCTGTCTGTTATTATATTACATTTATAAGGCTTTTTAACGGAGGGTTTTATGAATGTAAAAAGATTTATAAGCGCCGGAATAGTAATTTTTGTGATTTTAGCCCTTATCGATTTTTTATTCGATATGCTGATTCTGAGGCCGGTAAATATGTCGCTTAACAATGTCTGGCGGCCCGATCATATTTTCTGGCTGGAACCGGTTCTTTACCTGGCGTCGGCTTTTCTTTTCATGCTGATCTATGCCTACACTGCGAAAGGGAACGGCATCGGCGAGGGGGTTTTCTACGGAATCGTCATCGGCCTTCTGGCGGCGGGCATAAACGCTTTCAGGCAGTTTGCTCTATATCCCCTGTCGCTTACTCTTGCCGTTATCTGGCTTGTTGAAGGGCTCGTCCAGTATACCTTTGCGGGTATCGCCGCAGCAATTATATATAAATCGAAATAATTATGGAAAAAAGAAAAAAGTTTACTTCGATCGACGAATACATTCTTGCTTTTCCCGGCCATATTCAAAAGAAGCTGACGGAAATCAGAAATTTAGTGAAAGAACTGGTCCCCGGAGCCCGGGAAAAGATCAGTTATAATATGCCGGCCTTCTATTTAAATGGAGTTATAGTCTGGTTTGCCGGATTTTCAAAACACATCGGTTTCTATCCGGGAGCCGACGGCGTCGAGGCTTTTAAAACCGGGTTGTCAAAATACAAATATGCGAAAGGATCTGTTCAATTTCCGATAGATGAACCGCTGCCGGTCGAACTTATAAAAGGAATAGTTAAATTCAGGGTTGAAAAATCCCTTAAGAAGAAGTAAACTTATCTGATCTTATCGGTTCCTGAACGGCGGTTGTCGGCCCTGTTGTAAATTTTGATTAAACTGAAACAAAAAGATAAAATATAACCTTGAGTTTTCTTCAGGGCAGGGTGTAGAGCTGGCATAGAGGCGGGCCGATTACATTATTGAATGACGGCGACGGCATCGAACTGGGCCCGGTATAATAAATTGGATAAAATAGTAAGAATTCTAAAGGATGCGGGAGCCGAATAAAGTCTTTTTGAATTTATATAAAGGAAAATATGAAAGCGGTCGTTATTGTCGCACAGGAGAAATTCAATAATACTGAATTTACAGTTGTTGGAAATACGCTGAAAGAAAATAAAATATTCTTTGAAACAGCATCGGTTTCAAAATCAAAAGCATCCGGTTATGGCTCTTTTTCAATAATTCCCGATATTTCTATAGGCGAATTGATTGTTTCTGATTATGATTGCCTGATTATTATCGGCGGTTCGGGATGTAAGAAATATTTATGGAAAAATAATATTCTGCATGAAAAAATTCAAACAGCTTATAACGGAAATAAAATACTGGCGGCCATTTGCTTTTCTCCGATATGTCTCATTTATTCCGGAATAATAAATAAATCATGTATTGCTGCATATAAAACCGTGGAAACACTAAAGATCATTAAGGACAGCGGTAATATTTATAAAGATAATGATGTGTGTATAAACGGAAATATAATAACTGCAAGCGGCCCTAAAGCATCACATAAATTTTGCGATGCTATAATTAATAAATTGAATGCCGGGGAGAAAATGATATGCAGGAAATAAAAACGATAAAATTGGGAATAGTTAATTGCTACCTGGCAATAACCGATTCCGGTTTTATATTAATGGATTCAGGATTTTCGAGCAGCCGCACCAGGCTTGAAAATGAACTCAAAAAAGCCGGTTGTCTTCCGGGTAATCTTAAATTAATCATTCTTACCCATGGAGACGGCGATCATGCCGGCAATGCAGATTATATCCGCAATAAATATAATTCAAAAATAGCCATGCATAAAAACGATTTAATGATGGTTGTGAGTTTTGAAGAGAATGCGAAAAGTTTAATGAACAGGCAGACCAGAGCGTTGTCTACCGGGATAATATTGAAATTGAGCATGTTTATAACGAGCTTTAAATTTATAAAAAATATAATAAAAGCGGATTATAAGAGTTTTAGACCTGATTTATTCTTAGAGGACGGGCAGAATTTAATCGATCACGGCTTCGATGCCGGTATTCTTCATATTCCGGGCCACACGAAAGGTTCAATCGGCATATTGACGGGAAACAGCGATTTAATCTGCGGAGACATCCTAAGGAATATCGGGAAACCTGCCGTATGCCCGCAAGGTGAAGATTTAAACGAACTTGATTTGAGCGTTGAAAAACTGCGACAAATAAAAATCAACATGGTATATCCCGGCCATGGCAAGCCGTTTCAAATGAAGGAATTACGGCCTTTCCTCACTCCTGAATTTTGATAAATCTGCAGGGCTGGATTAGAATAATGGAAAGTTATTATGCATATAGAGGCTCAGGGTATATGGAGAATAGAGTATCAATGAGAAGAAAAATATATTATTTTTCAGGTACCGGAAATTCATTTGCGATAGCAAAAGAACTCGGTCGGAATTTAGCCGATACTCAATTAGAATCAATTGCCAAGCTGAATTTTAATAAAGAGACAGATGTGAATTGTGATAGTATAGGGTTTGTATTTCCCGTATATTTATTAAGCATGCCCAAAATAGTTGTCGAATTTATTAGAAAAATGCATTTTCAAAACAAACCTTATATATTTTGCATAGCCACTTATAATGGAAAGCCGGGTTTTCCCATTTTACAGCTCGATAAGATTTTAAAAAATAAAAAACAAAAATTGTCAACCGGTTTTTCAATTATTATGCCGGGTAATTCTCTGATTATCGGCGACTTAACTAACTCTTTAGAGATTCAAAATGAAAAACTTGAAAGAGCAAAAGAAAAAGTTAAATCAATTGCCTTACAAATTAATATGAAATATAATGGCGGAATGGATAGATCCGGCAGTTTGATTAACCGCATCAAAGGATTTATTTATCATATTATTATATTCCATATATACAATACGCCTTCAAAATTCAATGCAATTTCCGGATGCAATCAATGCCTTTTCTGCATTAGAGTATGTCCCAGGAATAATATTAAATTAGTTCAAAATACAATTAAATGGGGTCCTGATTGTGAGCAATGCCTGGCTTGCTTCCATTGGTGTCCGAAAGCAGCTATCCAAATAGAAAAATATACGATCGGTAAAAGAAGGTATCATCATCCGGACATTAAATTGAATGAGATGCCACTCAGATAATTCATTGTCTTTGAAGGCCGGATTCCACCATTGAAATTTTGATAAAAGTGCCGATTATGGAAGATGTATGAAGGCAATATCATATCGGGAAAAAATAACATCAAAATTGAAATAGAAAGAATAATAAATATAATTAATGATGCAATTAAAAATAATAAAGCCCCGACAATTATTTGAACTCTCCCCGGGAGGTATAAATGGATAAAATGAATGTTATCAAGACTCATTTCGAAGAGGAGGCGAAAGTTTATGATGAAATAATTATCAGGATTATTCCGTTTTACAGGGAAATGGTCGAAGCGCTGATATCATCCATCCCTTTCAATGAAAATGATAAAATTCATGTTTTAGACCTGGGGTGCGGAACAGGCACTATTTCCAAAGAAATCAAGCTTAAATTCCCGGATTCTATTTTTACGATTGTCGATATATCTCTCAACATGTTAAATATTGCCAATAATAAGATAAAAAGCGGTAATATTACAATCAAAAATGAGGATTTTTATAAATTTAAATTTACCCGGAAGTACGATGTTATAATATCGAGTCTTGCTTTGCATCATTTGATTACCGATGACGATAAAAAGGCTTTTTATAAAAAAATATATGATAATCTCAATGTAAACGGCCTCTTTTTTAACGCCGATGCCGTTTTAGGGTCGAGCGGTTTTCTTCAAAATAAATATATGAAAAAGTGGATCGAATATATGAACAGGAACTGCAGCATGGATGAGATAACCGGCAAATGGCTGGTTAATTATGAAAAAGAGGACCGGCCTTCAAAATTATCGGATCAGATAAAATGGCTTGAAAATATCGGATTTAAGAATGTCGATATTATCTGGAAATATTATAATTTTGCCGTCTACGGCGGATATAAGTCAAACTGACCCGTTTTCGGAATTGTATGAATAAGGTTCGCGAATCTTTTGGAGGTTAATATAATGGCTGAGCTGGGCATTAAAGGCAAAATCGCATTGATCACAGGCAGCGCACGGGGGATCGGCCGGTGCATAGCGGAGAAATTGGCGGAAGAAGGATGTGCATTGATCATTACAGATATCAATGAAGAAATGGCTGAAAACTCCGCCGGTGAAATATCAAAAAATTACGGGGTCGAAACATACGCTTTAAAGCATGACGTATCGAAAGAGGAATCGACAAAAGAAGTCGTCGATGCCGCAGTAAAAAAGTTTTCAAGGGTGGATATACTCGTCAATAATGCCGGAATAACCAAGGATGCAAGGCTTATGATGATGCCGAAATCTTCCTGGGATCTCGTGATATCCATAAATTTAACCGGGGCTTTTCTCACTACCAAGTATGTATCGAAGCAGATGCTCAAGCAGAATAGCGGCAGTATCGTCAATATTGCATCGGTTGTCGGGATCATGGGGAATACAGGACAGGCGAATTACTCCGCATCGAAGGCAGGGCTGATAGGTTTGACTAAAACCACCGCAAAAGAACTTTCTACAAGGGGAATAACCGTCAATGCGGTGGCTCCGGGTTATATCCGTTCGGATATGACGGAAGTTTTATCGGGTGAGGTGGTTCAAAAATTAATGGAAAGGATACCGATGAACAGGTACGGAACACCCGATGATGTGGCGGACGCGGTTTTGTTTTTAGTCTCTAATAAGGCGAAATATATTACAGGCCAGGTTTTGAATGTCGACGGCGGAATGATTATGTAAGCCGGTCCTGCTTTCAGCGATGATGCTTATCCATCCCTTCGCGCACCTCTTTTTCATTAAGGAATAAAATTATTAAGAGACCGGCTGCGGCAATAAATACGCATATTAAGAATACAAGTTTTATGGATGAGGCCAGTATATCTTTAGCCTGGGAAATCATAATATTAAATTGATCGATAAAAGAAGACGGCACACGAGATCTTATTTTTTCAACAGCCGAGGGATCGATTAATAAACGCGGATCTTTTATTAAATCCTGAAATTGCGGAGGAACTTTTCCGAGTTGCAGCCCCTTTAAATTCGCACCGGCTCTTGACAGCATGATTGTCCCTAATACAGCGGAAGAAACGGTACCTCCAAGGTTCCTGAAGAACTGGACAGCCGATGTGACCATGCCCAGCTGGCTCATGGGAAACACATTCTGAGGGGCATTTGTAAGAAGCGGATAAGTCATGCCGATCCCGCAGCCTAATAAAAACGCATCGCCCATAAATTCCCAGGCAGCGACCCCGCTGGGCATTCGTGAAAGCAGGAACATTCCCGTACCTGCAAATAGAAAACTTATAATGCCTATTATTTTAAAGCGCCTTGTTTTCGATATAAGAAAACCTGTAATGATGCCTCCCAGAGGCGATCCCAGCATCATGGGGGTTGTAATCATGCCTGAAGCTGTAGCGCTCGAACCCAGCACGCTCTGGGCAAACAGCGGTATAAACATAATTGCGCCGAATAAAATTGCATTTGCCAGGAATGCATCTACCGTAGAAACGGCGAATATTCCATTCTTAAAAAGATGCAGGGATAATATCGGTTCCTTGGATCTTGATTCAATGATAAAGAATACGATAAACATAATTATTGAAAAAATGAAAAGGCCGATGATCGGCATGGACGACCATGCAAAATCTTTACCGCCTTCGGATAAACCTATCAAAAGCGGGAATACCGCCAATAAAAACGCAATGACTCCCGTAATATCGATATTCCTGTTTTCATCATTCCTGCCGAGGTTTGGAATGGATATTAAAAGAACGGCAAAAGCCAGGAAACCCAGCGGCAGGTTAATATAAAATACCCAATGCCATGAAAGGGAATCTGTAATAAACCCTCCGACGGCCGGGCCGAGAATGCTCGAAACGGCGAACATGGAAGATAGAATACCAGTGTATTTCGATCTTTCACGGGGAGGATAAATCTCGGCGACCAGAATAAACGAGTTGGAAATCATTATACCGCCGCCGATTCCCTGGAGACCTCTGAAAATTATCAGCTGCGCCATGTTCTGTGAAAGACCGCAGAGCGCCGAAGCTGATATAAATACGGCAATTCCTGCAAGCGCTATAATCTTGCGCCCATTAATATCAGCCAGTTTGCCCGCTATCGGAATAATCGAAGTGGAAAACAGGAGATAAGCCGTGAACGGCCATGAATAATATTCTATACCCTTGAGATCCCTGATTATTTTGGGCATGGCGGTGCTGACAATCGTATTATCCAGAGAAGCCAGGAGGAGGGTCAGCATTGTTCCGCCGAGAATTACTGCAGCTCTCTTCGGGCTTACAATCTGCTGATACATAATTTCCTCTCTCTTTTTTTGTCAGGGGAAAGGGCAAAAGGAACTCAGACAAACATGAGACGGTTCCAGACCGCAGTAATACCTTTCTTTTATAAACGGAATAAAATCGAAGCTATTAAGACCCGTTAAATTTTGAAACAGGAGTTATAAACTATTAATAAAAAACAATCGTTGGAGATCGCTTTTTTTTTAATTTCAATACCTGTCGTTTCTGTCGCTGTAATTTTCCCTTTGCTGCTTTTTCAGTTTCCTGCAGGCGGGGCATCTCTTCGGTTCATCAAATCCCTTTTCTTTATAAAAAGCCTGTTCGCTTTCAGTAAAGGTGAATTGTGTACCGCAGTCTGAGCAGATTAGAATTTTGTCCGGCATTTGTAAATCCTCCAAATATATTCTTACCTAAATATAATCATTTTTATAAAAAAGGAAAGCTTACAATGAAATAAGCGGTCGGTTGCCAATATTATAATATTGGATTACATTAAAAGTAAAGCGGACGAAGTTTAGCGTTCTTATAACAGGAGGAAATAATGCCGTCGGAAGATAAATCATGCAGCGCTGGTAATATACAGGTAAAAAAGGGATTGCTGGCAGAGGAAACCCTGGAGAGTTTTATAAGCGGCATTACCGAAACGGCGATGCTTGTCGATATGGATGGGAATATTCTTTTGTGCAATAGTACCGCGGGTGAAAGATTCGGCGCAAAATGCTCGGAAATGATAAACAAAAATTTCTTCGATTACCTTGACCCGGACGTTGCAGCAGCCAGGCGTAATAAGTTCGGGGAAGTACTGGATAATCAGAAGGGGCTTGTTTTCCAGGACATAAGATCGGGAAGGATAATAGAAAATTCATATTACCCTGTATGCGATTCCATGGGTAAAATCAGGGCGGTCGCCATTCTGGGGTTCGATATCACAGAAAAAAGGAACGCAGAACTCGAGGCGGAAGTATCAGGCAGGAAATTCCGTTCCCTTTTCGAAAATATGATGAACGGTTATGCGCATTGCAAGGGAGTTTTCGATAATAACGGGAATCTGACCGATTTTATATACCTGGATGTAAATGAGTCCTTCGAAAAGATTACGCACCTCAAGGATGTGATCGGGAAAAAAGTCACGGAAGTAATCCCTGAGATCCGTGAAACCAACCCGGAACTTTTCGAAATTTACGGGAAATGCGCCTCGACCGGTATTGCGGATTCATTCGAAACGCATGTGAAACCGCTCGACGAATGGCTTAATATATCCGTCTATTGCCCTGATGTCGGTTCTTTTATCGCGGTTTTCGAAAATATCACGGAAAAAAAGAAAGGGGGGATGGAGCTTGAAAAAACATTGAACGAACTGATGCGTTCCAACGAGGAGCTTGAGCAGTTTGCGTATATAGCTTCGCATGATCTCCAGGAACCCCTGCGGATGGTTTCAAGCTATGCCGGACTTGTCATGAACCGGTATAAAGAGAAGTTCGACCCGGAAACGCAGGGATTTATGGGATACATGATTGACGGTGCAAAACGGATGCAGGAACTTATAAGCGCGCTATTAACTTATTCAAGGATCAATGAACGGCATAACGAGCTTGTAAAGGTCAGCATCAATAAAACAATCGACCAGGTGAAAAATAATATCTCGATTTTGATTGAAGAAACTCATGCGGAGATTATTGCAGAAGATATGCCGGATGTCCTGTATGACGGCATCCAGCTGGTACAGCTTTTCCAGAATCTGTTCTGCAATGCGATTAAATTCCGCGGCTGTGAAACCCCTAAAATTGAAGTTTCGGCTGTCGAAGGAAACTATGAATGGATATTCGGAGTTAAGGATAACGGGATCGGTATCGAGCCTCGCCATTTCGATAGGATTTTCCAGATTTTCCAGCGGCTTCACAGCCGGGAGGAATATGACGGGACCGGCATCGGGCTCGCCGTCTGCAAAAAAATTGCCGAACGGTTCGGCGGCAGGATCTGGGTGGAATCAGTTCCGGGCGCAGGATCGACATTCTTTTTTACAATTCCCTTCAGCCCGCTCAGGCCTCACATCTTCAATAAAGATCATGACAGGCGAGGGGTTCAGAGGACCGGATGACGGGTGACCAGATAATCCGCTATTAACCAGTCGGATGCCTCGTTTCCCGCAATTCCATTTTCCTGCCTTGCAAGATAGATTTGATAGGCCATTTTTTTTATATCATCCGGAGATGCTTTTAACGGCGTTTTTGCAGCCGGCTTCTTGGTCCGGGGTTTTGCTGTCGAAGATTTCCCTGTTGTTCTTTTTTTTCTCGCCGGCTTTTTGGCTTCGGTTTCCATTCTTTTCTCCTGCCTGTAAAATGTATAAAGTTTTAAACAATCTTTTTAAACAGCCGGAATCAGGCAGCGCGTTTCTTAGTGCTTTTATAGAATAGAGACCCCAGAATGGCTCTAACCTTTTCATGCAGTTCAATTTTCTCGATGATCTCGTCCAGTTTCCCTATTTTGACAAGGAGGAGTAAAAGTTCTTTTGTTCTCCCTTTATCCTTTGATATGATTTCGGCATGTTTTGCCATTAAAATTCTCGTTTTGATTAATTGATTCAGCCTCGAATTGTCTTCCATAAAAGCCTCCCGCTATTATTAATATTTTTTAAAATAAACAATATATCGGTTAAAGTCAACACATTGGCCGGGGCGGCCGGACCCGGAACTTTTTTTGCATTATTGCCGATTATTATAATTATTTGTAATATTAAATGGGAATTACATACTTAACTACCTGGCATACTCCTAAATTGAGCGATTCTATTTATCGAGAAAATAAAATCGACGGGTTTTACCGTCGGTCATGCAGGAATTTTACTATTTCGTTATTTTTTATGATTTTGTCACCCTGGCGGAACTAACATTTCAAAAAATCTCAGCATATAATTAATTTAAAACGCAGTTATCCCCGTATTTTTAGATGCTCTTACTCTTTACTAAAAGGGACTTGCCGCCGCGCATCTTTTCCACAGTTCAAACAGATTCAGTTGCTTTATTATTTCAATGCGAAACTTAATAACGATCCTTCCTCCGGTTTTTACTATCTTTCCGGCTATATCGATAAACAGACGTCTTACCGTGTCCGGATAACTGCAAGCAGGGATTATCGGAGAAAGAACATCTTTCTGAAATGCCGCCATTAGATCATACGATATCAGCGATAAATAGTAATATACTCCGTTAGAATCGAAGCTTTTGAACGGCAGCGTTTCATCGGAAAATTCTTTCAGGCCCCGGTTTACAAGTTCGTCCTTAGCTCGCATTCGATAAAGTCTGATTATTTCTTCCGCTTTAAGATACTTCCTAAATCCTATCTTCTTTATCCCATCCTTGATTTCGAGATTGGTGTAGATCAAGGTTTCGGGCCTGTCAAACTCAAGGTGCAACTCTCCGTCGATATCGGCCTGCTTCATGTATATGGCCCTATAGTCTTTTTTCCACCTGTCACGCTTGTCCCTAAAATCAAGATACTCTATCGTATTGGAATGCCTTACCCCGCTTTCAAGCCTGTATTCGAATTTATCCCATTCTCTCGGAAGTGTCAGCATCAATTTCAGCTTGATCGAATCGAGTATTTTTGCTCCGCAGATGAAATACACTTTCAAGGAATCCATGAAATTGAAATATTTCTGATCTGAAAATCCGCAATCGGATACTACAATAATCTGGATTTTATGGTTGTATTTTTTCCTGATTATCTTTACCGTCGCCTCTATCGAATCGAACAGGTCGTTATCATGATTTGGGGCTTCGCTGCCTTCATGAAAAGCCATGTTTACAACATAGTTTTTCCAGTAAATATGCAAAGGGTGATAACCGTTTACCTTTTTATAGGTCGGGCTCACGCCTTCTCTTTTCTTCGCGTCATTATTATCAAGCACCATGGTGTCTATTCCCAGGATCACAATCTTTGGCTTTTCAACTCTCAGTCTCCAGATGAAAAGTTGTAAAAGAATAGTCTGGAGCTTTTTAAACATAGCACTACTTGCGATGTTAAAAAACCTTTTCATAGTATGCGAGGAACACATATCCTTATTCGATGTCTCGATTGTCTTCCTTATCCTTCGTTATCCGATAATTCGTCGAATCTTGTCATTGTCTGTTTGCTTCCGTCCATAAAGTAGAACATCAATTGGCTTATGATTTTCCCGATATCCTTGCCTTTCCTGCTTTTTCTTACACCTTTAAATACTTCGCAAATCCCGGGTATTATATTGATTTTCTTTAGATAACGGAGTATGAAAGCTAAACCGCCTCTCCCGGATAAGCTGTCGTTTGTTATTCCGATATCCACTATTTCATTTGCGTTCTTTTTGAGATTTTCATGTAATTGTTTCATAATTAGACAACCACTTTTTACACCTGTTAGGTGTTTATTAGGGGCAGGGAAGGTCGCTAAACATTTCCTTGCCCCTCTTTATTTTAACATGGTTTTTGTCTTATCATCCAAAAAAGAATCGATCAGCTTAGGATACTACCTAACATGTTTACCTAACATGTTTACTTGACAATTTTATTAAAGCAAATTAAAATTTGCTGTTGGAAACAGAAAAGTCATTAAAATTGATCAAAAACTTGACTTAAAAAGGAAAAAGATAATTCATAGTGGAAGTTTTGTTTATACTTATGTATATTATATGTATCCTTATATAAAAATTGATATTTAAGTTTTTTATATAAGAATATGGAGGAATATATATGAGTTTTTTTAAAACGGAAACTCAGAAAAACATTGAATCATCTATTGGATTATCATTAGAAGAGATCAAAAATATGGACATGGATCAACTTGACAATTATGTAGAATCTAAAATAAAAAGGCAACTAATTTTAAAAAATCCTATAGATAATCGATTAACAAGTAGAGGTAATGTTCTTATTGACTTAAATCGCCTTGACAACATGAGTTTAGTTAATAAAAAATATAAAAAACTTAAAGCAATTTAAGCGTTATTAAATGAATCCCGAAAATTTAGAATTACTAAATAAGCTATATGATAAATACAACAATAAGTTCCGTCCGCTTTTTATAGAAGTTGAAATCACATATCAATTGATACCACTTCCAATTTTTAATGAAATTAGAGCATTTAGTGATCATATTGCTCGTTGTTATTTAGAAAACATTCCAGAGAATATTGATAAATTTCAAAAAGAGCAGATTGAAAAAGCTAAAGGACATGTAACTCGGGCAATTTTTGATTGTTACAAATACATTAATGTTAAATTTTTCGATAAAATAAAGCAATTAATAAAAAGTACTAAACATATTGAATTAATTACTATCAATAACGGTAAATTTAATGCCCAATTTAATGAAAAATATGGAGAATGTTATAAGAAACAGATGGAAGCTAAATTAATAGAAGCAAATGGAATTGATCATGGCAAAGCAATAGAATTATATGAAGATTCTTACAATATAAGTAAAGATATTTCAAAACTTATTTCTGACACACAACCATATTTTGTTACAGCGAAAAGAAAGTTTATTCAGAGAAATATTTTAAAAATATTCGGATGGTTAATAGGAATGATTATAAGTGGTATAATATCGAGCTATATATTTGCCGATTGGATTAATAATTTTAAAAGCAGTTTACATATAAATTTAAATCAAATATCTCAAATAATAACAACCAATACTAATAAATAATTTTTATTGTAGAATAATTCAAATAAAATTAAAAGGTGAAAGAGGAAACAGGGAGTTAAATATATAATTCCCTATTAAATCGCTGAAAAGTTTTTCAGAAAACGGGCATTCATATTGTTTATATAATAAATCAGGGAGAAAATAAAATATGCTGAAAAAAAAGTTATTTATTTTGATCTCTTTGCTGACTTTAATTTATAGCTGTAATACAACGTCAGTGAAAAGTACAACATACAGAAATATCTACGGAGATCCGCAATCTCTTATATTCGATAACTTTATCCGGTCTGATTTTACGGCCAAGGATGAAAAAATATTATTTGATAACATTGCCGACCTGACAATGAATATCAGCGATATTAAAGATTTTGAATTATTAAAATCCAATCCTTTCAGCACTAATAAGAGTATTCATGGAATAGTCGTTTTAAGCCAGTATAATCTGTTTTTCAGTTTATATGATAACGGTAAAAACATATATACAAATCTTCAACAGGTTAAAATTAACAGCATAAAAAAAATTGTTTTAGAAGAATTCGGGCTTAATAATTTTTCAATTATGGTAAGCCAATCTAACCAGTCAAATCCTTCGAACAACAATGTAATAGAAATCATCAATGAGGATTCTTTCCTGATTGACGATGAGAAATCCCATGTTTTTTATAATTTATTGGAAAAAATGATGTAAAACAATAAAATTTTTAAATAATCCGTCGCATATTAATAACGGCAAACACAAGGCAAAATAATTTATCCGGACTGGAAATGTCACTGAATATGCTTAGCGAGACGATTTTTCAGCCGGGTATGCAAAAAAATAGGGCTCTGATGGTCAGAAAACGGAATTAATAGTTTGTACTTAAAACAGGGTTGTTTATGTTGGTGATAACAGCGGCATCAAATTCTTCATCGCCGTTTTCTTCGATATGCCTGATCTTTTCTTTTATAGAATTGACGACATATCTTTTCTGCTTTAAAAAATGTATGAACATTGCGGCAAGGTTTACGGAAGCTTCAACTGCACCGGGGTTCCTGATCAGAACGGTAAAAAACATTTTCCAGAAGTGGTATCCGGTGTGTTTATTGAACCCGACCATACCGCAGAGAGTCAGAAATGAGCGAAGGTGCATGATCGTTGTGAAAAATCCGTTTTTATGCTTGTAAGCTATCTTTAAATTAAGGCCGTTATAAATAATCCTTTTGTAATAATTGGCGGGCTCATAAATGTGTTCTATTACCTGCAGGAAATTTTTTAATATTTGAATGCGGGGTTTTAGCGTGATAAAATTCAGGCCGCTTGTTGTCTGATCTATGTCCAGTTCTGTAACGGTTTTTGCCGCGTTATGGAACAGTCTCCCTTCGGACTCAAGCCGGCGGGTAAGCTGCGTATTAGGCAAAGCATACAAGAGTCCCAACATGGCCATGCATATTCCGGAATTTTGTATGGAAGTTATCATGTTATCCGCTATTGCAGGGCTTTCGGTGTCGAAACCGATTATATATCCGCCGTTAACGACTATTCCATACGACATTATTTTCCGTACAGCATTATCGATAGATTTATTTACATTCTGGTTTTTATGGTTGACCGCCAGAGTTTCATTTTCGGGAGTTTCTATTCCTACAAATACGTACCGGAAATCGACATCTCTCATAAGCTCCAGCATTTCATCGTCATCGGCAAGATTGATGGATGCTTCTGTTGAGAAATAGAAAGGATATTTGTGTTCTATGGTCCATTTCTTTATTTCGCGGAGCAATTCTTTAGCTTTTTCCCTGTTGCCGATAAAATTATCGTCGACCAGGTCGATATGCCCCCTGTGCCCGAGGTCGTAAAGGTTTTGCAGCTCTTTAATAAACTGTTCCGTGGTTTTATACCTCGGTATTCGTCCGAATAGTTCTATGATATTGCAGAATTCGCAGCTGTAGGGGCATCCGCGTATGAACTGCACGCCTATCATAATATAATCATGAAAACGGATAAGATCGTACCTGGGCACAACGGCCTGCGCCATATCCGCCCTTTCATCGGAAACGAATACTCCGCCCTTTTCGCCGTTTTGTAAAGCCTTGAGGAACAAGGGAACGGTTACTTCGCCTTCTCCGAGAACTAAATAATCCGCTTCTTTATATAAATCAGGCTGCACGGTAGGATCAGGACCGCCGACAACTACGGTGCAATTTAAACTATGCGCTCTTTTGATAAATTCAAGCATGTTCTTCTGCTGGGATAGCATGCCGCCGGTGCAGACTATATCGGCCCATTTCAGATGTTCGTCCGATAAATTCTCGACGTTTTCATCTATCAGTTTAATTGTCCAGTGCTGCGGCAAAAGAGCGGCAAGGGTTAACAATCCCAGCGGAGCGGCGGGGTATTTGGCTCCGATAATTTTACATACGTCACGGTAGTTCCAGAAGCTGTTATCGGAAAATTTGGTTTGAACGATCAGGCATTTGACAGGGTTCTTAAAAATATCTTTCATAAATATACTGCTATATTATTTATTCTAAACTGCATAAACCTCATATTTAGCGTAATAACCCATACCGACATTCTTATAGAACTGATGGGAATATTAAACTTCCTTTTTGATATAATACAACTAAAAGCGGTTAGTGTCAACATAATTTATGTTAATTATGTAATTTATTCCGGTGATTATAGCCGGTCACGGTTGTTTATCATGATTTAACTTTATTACCGGATTGGAGTTAGCATTTTAATAAACCGGGTTGACCCATTTTATGAAATCCGGGTTATTTTTTCGGGGATTTTATCCTCAAGGCGGTCTTAAAAAGAAAATCCCTCGGTTTATCCCCGAGCCCGAGCAGTATATTTACGGCAAACGGGACAGCCGCTTTATACCTGGCTCTAGGCCTGGATGTTTCGATCGCTTTCTGGACAATGTATGAAACGGCTTCCGGTCCCGGCGCACCCCTGCGGGAATTCGCAATGAATATGCCGAAATTTTCATATAAATCATGATAAATTGAATTTTTATTACTGCTGATAATGCCTGTATGCGATTTTACAGTTTCAAAAAAATTTGTTTTTATGCTTCCGGGTTCGATGAGGATAACTTTTATTCCGAAATCCGCGAGTTCAAGACGGAGAGAGTCGCTTAAAGCTTCAACGGCATATTTGGTAGAGGAATAAAGACCGTTGACAGGAGTTGAAAATTTTCCTACGATCGAGCCTATATTGATTATTCTTCCTCCATTGTTTTTCCTCATTACAGGAACAACGGCCTTGATCATTCTTATTAACCCGAAGACATTTACATCATACATTGCCAGGAGAGCATCTTCAGGTATTTCTTCAATTGTGCTGTGCGCGCCGAACCCCGCGTTGTTTATCAAAACATCTATCCGCCCGAATTTACGTTCAACCTCATTAACGGCATTTTCAATCGATTCTTTGACTGTCACATCAAGCCCGAGTTTCAAGGCAGCCGGGATATCGGCCAATGCTTCGGGCCGCCTTGCGGTAGCGGCAACGGTATATCCGGATAAAGACAGCCGACTTACACAATCCCTGCCGATCCCTGTCGAACATCCGGTTATCAGTATAACTTTTTTTGAATCGCTCATTGGAAAACCTCCCGGACGGATGAGCCAAAATAAAAGTATTGTTAATTGATAATATACTTACCGTAAAAAAAATGCAATAATAATCAAACTGTACCCGGCCGTCATATTTTTGACATGAATTTATGATTTTAATATACTTTTTATCTTGGAGATACATAGATCTTGAGAGAGAGGTTAATGTATATGACGGAGAATGTTAATAATATCGAATCTTATGATCGCCTTCATTGGCTGTGGCTGGCTGCAGGCTTTATCCTTCTGCCTTTTACTATTGTTCAGACGGTAATCCCGATTGCTGCATGGCTCGCGCCGGTTTTCCTGCTGCGCTTTGTACGCACGTCGAAACGGGCATGGACAGCTATTTTACCTGTCTTTATAGCTTATGCGGCAGGTATTTGCATTGCAATCCGCAGCATCGATTTAAGCAACATAAAATTATTTATTCTTGGAATTATCATATTCCCGGTGATGAAGGGGCTGTTGTTTACATTGCCGTATGCTGCCGACAGCATTATCGGGAGACGGCTGGGGTCCTGGGTGCGCGTGCTTGTCTTCCCCATGGCGTTTGCAGCGTCGGACTGGCTGATGTCACTCATAAGGATTGTCAATTCCACCGGTTCACCGGCATACACCCAGTTCGACAACCTTGCCCTGATGCAGATCCTGTCGGTCACGGGAATGTGGGGAATTACCTTTATCCTGGCATGGTTCGCCTCTACGGTTAATGCGCTCTGGGAAAACGGCTTCGACTTGAAACCGGTCCGCGGGATCGCCGTGACTTTTACGGCCGTTCTTTTCGCAGTATTAATCTACGGCAGCTTGAGGCTGAACTTTTTCGTACCGTCCCCTCCGGTTGTTGAGGCTGCCGCCATAACCATCGACAGCTCGGTATCACTGAAAGCGAGAAGCGGAATAGACTGGCTTACTTTCAACCAGTCCGCTGACGCCCAGCGGGCCGCAGTTCGCCCGCAATTTAAAGCCGGCCTTGTAGAGATGCTGGCGCGAACCGAAACAGCGCTCCGCGCCGGAGCTAAAATAGTAGCATGGGAAGAGGGTGCTGTTACAATCCTAGAGGAAGATAAAGATAATGCCCTGGCGCAGGCGGCGGTTCTGGCAAGGGAGTACGATGCATGCCTTGAAATTTCACTGGGGGTCGCCACCCGGACCAGTGCGCAGCAATTTATCCGCAACCAGTCCATTTTGATCGACAATACAGGCGGTTTACGATGGACCTATGACAAAACATACCCGGTCTTTCCTATCGAAAGTTATTATGAGATAGCCGGTAACGGGAAACTGCCGGTCACCGGGTCGGCTTACGGACGCCTATGTACTTCTATCTGCAACGATCTGCATTTTCCGCCGCTCATCAGGCAGGCGGGCGAAAACAACGCCGATATCCTGCTTGCACCCTATAGCGATATACATCCCTATGAATGGGAAGATGCGGTTACGGCGACTTACCGCGCAGTTGAAAACGGTTTTTCATTGGTGCGCCCTGCAGGTTATGGGATATCGACGATCGCCGATTACAAGGGGCGGATAATTGCAAGCCGGAACTACTTCACCGACAGCAGGGGTATTATGCTGGCCGCCGTACCGATTCATGGGGTGACCACCGTTTACAGCCGGATCGGCGATATATTCGCCTATCTATGCGCCGGCGGGCTTGCTTTTCTCGTCATCCTGTCGCAGTTCCGCAGGGAAAGGGCCTGAACTGACAATCGGATTCTATCTATCGGATCTATCTTGACAAGATGGGAAAAACAGGATATAATTTAATAAAGGGCAGGAGGTCATTATTGCAGGTACTTAAAGATGAAATAAGGGAAAGAATCCTGCATGCTGCAGTTCAAGAATTCAGAGAGAAGGGATTCGTCTTTGCCTCGACAAGGGAGATTGCCTTGGAAGCCGGAATAAGCAAGGGCAATTTGTACAATTATTTCAGGAGCAAAGAGGAGTTGTTTTATGCTGTAACAGCATCTTTTTATCGCCTGTTCAACAGCTTTATAAGGCAGATTTTCAGCCATCCCGGGAAAGAGGAAATTGTTTTAGGGAATACGGAGATCCTGTCAGCAAAGATTGCCGAGTTCATAAAATTGCACAGGGATGAATTTATTATAATCATGAACAGGAGCGGGGGAACGAAATATGCTTCTTTTAAAGAGGAAACGGTTTCTTTGCTGAAGAATCATTTTTCGGAAAATTTAAAAGTAGAAATAATAAAGACATCCGGGCCTGAACTTTTGATCATGCATATCATCGCACGGAATTTCCTTGAGGCCCTGATTTCAATCGCCGAGGGATACAGGGACGATTCCGAAACTGTCAACAATATAATCCTGTTTTTAAATTACCATATCTCAGGCGTAAAACAGTTTTATTAATTTTTTGATTAATAACGGGCAGATGCCCATTATTATAAAAGGAGGAATATGAATATGAAGGCTCTAATTATGGTTTTCAGTCCCGGCGGCAACACTCTTAAAACTGCAAAGATGCTCGAGGATGAACTTGATAAGAGAATGGTGGAAGCACAGATCCTGGACCTTACGGGAAAAGGGCAGCTTTTTAAGGACAGGAACTTCAGGGAATATCTGGATAACGCCGTCGCTCTGCATGATCTTTTATGCGTCGGCGGTCCTGTATACGCCCATCACATGCATTATAACGTGCTCGATATTATCCGGAATCTGCCCGAACCCGGAGGAAAGTGGGGAAAATTCTCGATTCCCTTCGTGACATATGGAACAATCTCATCGGGAGTTTCCCTGTATGAAACAGCTGTGATGCTTCAAAAAACCGGGCGGATCAATATCTGCGGCATGAAAATCGAGGCATTCCACAATATGTCCAGGATTCTTAAAACTAAAGCCGGCGATGGTTTGCCCGGTCCCGGAAGTATTCCGGTAATTTCAAACCTGGCGGACCGGATCGGTTCATTACAAGGCATGGAGGAAAGCTGTATTAAGGATGCGACCGGAAGTTTGAATTTTCAGTCAATTTCATCGGTGATAAAGGCAAAGACAGTCTTCAGGGAAAAGTTCTGGCAAAAGCATATTTATCCAGGTCTTAAAATGGATCCTTCATCATGCAGTTTATGCGGAAAATGTGTTAAAGCCTGTCCGGTTCAGCGATTGAAATTAGAAGAAGGCGTTCTTGATATCGGCGGAAAACCTGACTGTATTCACTGCGGCGAATGCGTCAATAGCTGTTCAAACGGCGTGTTGAGATTTAATTGCGATCCTGAAAAATGGGACAAACTCTTTGCCAAGGCTGCCGCCGGCAGAGGGCCGATGCCCAGCCACGAACAGCCAAAATCCGCCGTATATCCGCAGGGAAAGGGCCTGATGCACTCCTAAATATAATTGGGGAGGGTTATCTTCACCCATTCGTCCTTGAAGTATCCGTAGTGGGCTTCGATTGTCATATTTTTCAGGTCGCACAGGGCGGTGCTTCCCTCGATCCTTCTCCAGCCGTCGTCCTGCGGGCCGTTGTCATAGTAATGAGCGTAATCGTCCCCGAACATGCTTGCCGGCGAGAGATAATCGATAAGTTCTTTTGCCTTCTCGTAATCGATCACCCCTTCGCTGAGTTTAAGATGGAAAAGCTGGTTGAGCTTGTCATAGCGCCATTGAATATCGTCGGTTTTCGCGATGCCATGGCTTTTCGAACCGTTTATCATGGCGGACCAGTCCCACATCATTGCGAGCCTCATTTCAGGGATGATATAACTGTTTGTAACCAGTAAATATTCATCGTTTGATTCCCGCTGCGGAGTGAAATAATATGTGCCCGCGCAGTTGCTTTCATTAAGAGAATCGTCTATGCAGGCGTTTTCGCTGAAAGCTCCTTCCCGGTACACTATTTTCGGGTCATGATGCTCGTTATACCATGAGTAAAGGTCTTTGTTTAAATCAAGATATTCCTTATGATACCTGTAATCGTTCCATCGTACCATAATGCCGTTCTGCCAGTCAGCGGTTTTATGGGAATTCAGATAGGCATGGTCGGGAAAGAATTTATTATTCTTCAATTCCTGGTCGGGATAGAAAAGAAAATCCCTGTTCACCTTCGAAGACCCGGCTTCGACGACGCATGCCCTGTCGTTTTCACCGTCGCCGACAAGGTAAAGCCAGGAAACGCCTTTCTCGAGACCGGCCATGATTTTTACCGCGTTTTCGGCGCTGTCGGCAAACTGCGCGGTATGCCTGACTAGAAGAAGCGAGTTGACCCCGATGCTGTCCGGCGTGCAGTTGCCCGCGGCAACGATCTGGACCCCGCAGCATATGCGCTTGCTGTTCATCGATGTTGGGCTTCCCACGAAACCGGGGGCTGCTAAATTGACGGTCGGAAGTGCTTTTATACCGTCCTCCGAATAAACATTGACGGGATTATTTATGATGAAGCAGGCCGTATCCTGGTATACCCCTCCGGTAGGGAACATGAAATCCCTTCCCATGTAGTGCCCGCCGCCGGCCGATTTTCCGAAAACGGAAAAACCGTTGCACATCATGGGTAATTTTAAATCCCCGGACTTGATGTTTAAATGCATCAGTTTAATGAAAAAATCTTCCTGGGGAGGTATATTTGATTTTCTGAGTTCTGCATCAACATCCCCGGGTTCTATGGGTTCTTTTTTTTGCTTCAGCCGGTTTTTTAAATCGCTGATTTGAATGCCCTGCTCGTTCAGGTTTAAAGATAAAAAATCTCCTGTATAGATCATTGAACAGAGTATATCATGGCCCAGGTTTATCATTAAAAGATTTTCTTTTGTAACTTTCGTATTCTTGCCTTGCTTCTTTGTTATATCCCGGCAGCCCTTCAAAATCCCGTTCATTTCCTCATCGAGCTCGGGCGGGACGATAATATGGTCATGCTTCGAAAGGTCTTTTGCAATATCCATTATAAGTTTGCCAAGGACTTCTTTAATGATGTTTCCCTTAACCGATACGTCGTCGGATATAAAAGAAAGGACTATGCTGTCGGCAAAGTCGGTGGTCATGCTCGAAACATCAGGCTCCGCCAGGTATCCGAGAAGATACCCCATTTCATAACTGCTTCCTTCCACATAAAATGCCTTTTTAGGCTTGTTGTTGTCGCTGTTGACTGCCGTATTATGCTCCGCCATTATGCCGAGCCTGCCCTGATATAAAAAATGGTCCTTTACTATAAATTTGTCCTTTGCAAACGCCGCAGTCAATCTATCGAAATCGCCCATATGTTTCCTCCTTAAATAATTTGTTATTTAAACCATTATTTATAGATCAACAATCAAAGTTTGTCAATAGTTCCGGAGTTATATTCCGGTAATCCTTTGTGTTTCTATGCGGCATGGCGGATATTTCCGGAAAAGTACCGCAAATAATTTGAAAACCGGGGGCAAAATGATTATTATTTCATTATGGTCATTTATAATTCATCGGACAAGCCGGTACAAGCCAAGGCGGTGAGGCAGTGACCATGGGCGACTATGGGAATTCAGGATGCTCAGTTATTAATAACAAAGTTAATTTTAATAACGAGGAAGTTGTTTATGAATTACAGACGTCTTGGGAGTGCGGGGCTCAAGTTAAGCGAGCTCTCGCTCGGTTCATGGGTAACCTACGGCGCGCAGGTCGACGAAAGTAAATCGATCGCCCTGATGAAGTCGGCATATGACGCCGGCGTCAATTTCTTCGATAATGCGGAAGCGTATGCACTGGGGCAGTCCGAAATAATAATGGGGAATACTCTTAAAAAACTCGGCTGGAGGAGGGTGAGCTATTCCATTTCAACGAAATTTTTCTGGGGTTTGAACGAAGGTCCTAATGAAAGATTCACCCTGAACAGGAAATACCTGATGCAGGCTATAGAAGGATCGCTGAAGCGCCTTCAGCTTGATTATGTAGACCTGATTTTTTGCCACAGGCCGGACCCTGAAACGCCTGTGGAAGAGACCGTGCGGGCGATGCATGATATTATCTCCCAGGGGAAGGCCCTTTATTGGGGCACTTCCGAATGGAGCGCGGAACAGATCATGCAGGCTTATATGATCGCCGACAGGCACCATCTCCATAAGCCGCAGATGGAACAGCCGCAGTACAATATGTTCGCACGTGAAAAGGTCGAGAAGGAATTTTTAAGGCTTTACAGGGAAACGGGACTGGGGCTCACGACATGGAGCCCTCTTGATTCAGGGATCCTTACCGGCAAGTATAACGGCGGAATTCCTGCGGGAAGCCGCCTGGCTATGCAGGGTTACGAATGGCTCAGGGACAGGGAGCTCACCACGGAAAAGATAGGGAAAGTCAAGGAGCTCATGCCGATAGCATCGGATTTAGGTTGTTCGCTTGCCCAGCTTGCGATCGCCTGGTGTGTGAAAAATCAAAATGTCAGCACCGTTATTACAGGAGCGAGCCGTCCCGAACAGCTGGCCGAGAATATCAAGTCCCTCGAAATTGTCCCGAAACTTACGCCTGATGCTTTGGAGAGGATCGAGACAGTGCTGGGGAATAAACCGCTGCAGGACATGATTTAAAAAATCAAGGTTCAAAAAAATAGAATTTCTGAAAATTTGAGGGATTATATGAAAACCAGAAAAATAGCCGTGATTGTAGGAAGTTTAAGACGTGATTCCGTAAACAGGAAGATGGCTCAAGTTATGATAGGAATGGCGCCGGTGTCTTATACAATGGACATTATCGATATCGCCATGCTGCCCTTATACAACCAGGACCTCGAAGAAGATGGAAAGATCCCGCCGGCATGGACGGAGTTCAGGGAGAAAATGAAAAATTACGAAGCTTTCCTTTTTGTCACCCCGGAATATAACAGGTCGGTTCCCGGCGTTCTCAAAAATGCCCTCGATGTAGGTTCCAGACCTTTCGGCAAGAGCGTCTGGAACGGAAAACCGGGAGCGGTTGCAAGCGTATCGAGGGGGGCGATAGGAGGATTCGGGGCCAATCATCACCTTAGGCAGTCTCTTGTTTATCTTAACGTTCCCGTAATGGCGCAGCCAGAAGCATATATCGGAGGGGGAGACCAGCTGTTCGGACCGGACGGATCCCTGTTAAGCCGGAGCACAGAGGAATTCGTTTTGAGTTTTATGAAGGCTTTTGAAGCATGGATTGAAATGAATTTGTCCGGCCCGGATGATGTCATCGGGCTGCACCAGTAAAAACAGACTCGCCGCTTCTATGAGGACAAATGCTCCTGCAAAGGCTGCAGGAATAAAATTCGGTTCCTTTTCCGTTATCGGTATGAGAATGCTCCCTGCAGAGTTTTTGATTTATCTTTATCCCGTCTATTGCTTTAGCCGGGCAGTTATCGATGCATAGACTGCATGTCCTGCCGCAGAAATTATAATCGGCGATTTTATCGCTTTCAAGCGTCAGATCAGTTATAACGGCTCCAAGCCTGATCATATTGCCGTATTTATTATTTGTAAGAAGGGTGTTTTTCCCGAGGAATCCGAGTCCGGCATAATAGCCTGCATGCCGCAGCGACAATATCCCCCGTCCCTCTTTTTTTCCCTCGTCCCAGAAAAGGTAAGGAGAGGACGGGACCGGCACCCCTGCGAAACCGTTATCTTCAAGAAGGTACGAAAGCTTCAGGGAAATATCGAAAACGTTCTTCAGGATCACATCTTCGAATACGGTATAAGGAACTATCGATTTGGAAACTAACAGGGATACAGGAATTCTCCCGGCAAAAACTATTACCGACATAGCCCCTTCATAGATATCCCCGGGTCTGAATTCTTCGGGGGCCTTCTCAAACCTGTCGGCTGAAGAAATCCCGCACAGAACGGCTCCGAATCCGTAAACCCTTTTTTTGATCATTTTTGAATC
The DNA here is from genome assembly GCA_963796325.1 of uncultured Spirochaetota bacterium. Classification (GTDB taxonomy): domain Bacteria; phylum Spirochaetota; class Brevinematia; order Brevinematales; family JAOACQ01; genus CAVYGN01. The sequence goes on along the minus strand of CAWCLF010000001.1, from coordinate 2,650,744 downwards.
GAGCATAAACCCTCCTCTTCCTGTAATGGCCAATAAAAAACCCGTTCCCTGCCTTAGCCGGGGAACGGGTTTATATTTCAACAATATTTTATTTATAAAATACGACACCCTCCGGGCAGGATTCGAATATTAATCCGCTTTCCGGCCGTTATCGGGAACATTTCATTACAGGGGAAATTCATAATAACCTCTTTAAAAGCCTATCAGTATAAAATGGAGCGAGTTTTTAATCAAATATCGCTTACACGATATCTGTTGAACCGGCATCAGGAGCCTTTCTTCAGGATCTCCATAACATCGCGCACTTTTCCTTCGATGCGTTCCGTCCTGTTTTTATGATCGTCGATGACAATGCTTGTCAGGACCCTGGAAGACATTTCAGCCATTTTATTATGGCATTTCATGATCAGCGGTATAATATCCTCTTCTCTTCCTTCGACCGTTGTTTCCATCGGACCAAGCCTGTATTTAATTCCCGACAGGTCTATTATCCTGATTATCTCGGCCACTTTTTCCTTGAGGTCTTCGCCTGCCCCTATGGGAACAATTGAAAAACTTGCCAGCATATGCCCTCCTTAAGGATAATCCGATTATCAGTATGTTAGTATTGACAGTCCTGCCGTTGATAGTTCCGGTGAATAAGTTCAAACGGCATTCCTTCCTATCACGTGTATCAATTCCACCTTATTTTTAACTCCGGTCTTCTGGTAAATATGGATGGCATGCGTTTTGACAGTGGCCGGTGAAATAAAAAGCCTGCCGCCGATTTCCCGGTAGCTCTGGCCCCGTATTAAAAGCATCAGTATCTGGGTCTCTCTTCCTGAAATGTCATTATCCCTTATAAACTTTTCAGGTATATCGAAAACCGGATTTACGGCATTCGATTTACCCATTTGCCTGCTTAAATATAACAGTACGCTAAGGTTCCAGAAGAAATAAAATCCGGGAAGGGTATAAAAACCTTTTGGAACTATGCTGTGAATGAATGTGAAATAGTCGTAATAAAAATCGAGAACGACAAACGACGGTATCAGGAAAATCGTTACGACGGCTATTGACAGCGATAGCCTGAAATCCCATTTCCGGCCCTTTTTTCTTGAAAAATATATAGAAACGGTTACCGCATAAAGGATTGTAAAGGTTAAGAAAACGAACATGATATTTACAAATATCGTGGAAAGCGGCCCTTTAAAAGTTACGGCAAGGCCGACAAAAATAATCGATCCCAGAACGGCGAAGGCCCTGTCCAGGGCTGTTTTCCATTTTATTTTTATCATATTATTGATAAATCTCGGAAGCGTATAAATCAGGAGACAGCAGCCTAAATATGTTGAAAAAACGAAAAAATCGTTAAGGACATCCGGGATCTTCAAGTACCTGACATAATTGATCAATGTCATAAAAACGACGATGACGGTAAAAGACAGCATTGTAAAGATGTGGTCTTTTAACGCGCTGTCCCTGTTTTGCATATAAACTATAATGGAGAACACTATCGAGGTGATGCCCATCGTGAAAGAAATAAAACAGTAAAAAATCATGAAATCCTGCATAACCGAGATTGTAGCATTCCCGGGCAAGAATATCAAATGATTAAGGTTAGCGCGTATATCCTCTTTTGAGGAGTTCCAGCCTGGCAAAGGCCGAAAGACCGGTATAATTTTTAGCCCTGGTAAAGTAAATTTCCGCCTCGTCTTCCATTCCCGCGTTTTCATATGCGATCGAGGCTTTTATATAGAGGTCGGCGGTATCCCGGGGCTTCGCCCCCATTTTTTCCCAGATTTTTGCAGCCCTGATAAAATCAAGGGCGCCTTCTTCGCTTTTCCTGAAGACCATTTCCGGCACCGAGAGCGACACGGAACCCCTGCAGATCAGTGCGGGCACGAGTTCTGTATCGTTTTTAGCCGTTTGAACTGAAAGGTCCAGCATCCTGAAAGCTTCTTTGACATATTCCATAGCTTTCAATATCGATTTCGCCTTTCCTCCCTTCATAGCGGTAAGCGCGCCTTCATATCCCAGGGCGATTGAATTAGAGGCCTCGTTTGAGAGGACGGCGTTAAAAAGGTTATCAGATTTATCGAATTCACCCGCCCTGAAATATAGAGCGGCTAAATCCGCAGGTTTTATATCCGGAGCGGCCCCCTTTATCTGTTTAAGGGCTTCTTCCTTTTCAATGCGGGCTTCGCCATCGATTCCCTGCTTCAATATCGATATGTCCCTTTCCATATCCTGAGGCGGCTCTAATTTGTTATTTCCAGGTTTGACTTCAACAGGATAAACGACTGCATACTTATAACTTTTATCATCGAAGGATGAAAGCACGGCTTTGCGGTCCATACCCTGAGGGAGAACTATGCCGTAAACCCTGGGAGTCAGCTCAGAAAATGCTCCGCCGCCGTTATGGATGCCGGTTTCTTTTTTTACGCTCATGAAATTGCCGATTGCAAGCTCGTCGTAAGCGCCTATAAGAACGTAATGGTATGTCGGCATTCCTTCCAGCACTTTTTTTGTAAGCGGATTATCAAGGGGAATCCTTGCATAAACGGTCTTTTTTTCAGGGAGGCAGTAAACGGCGATATCCTTCCTGATCGTTCCGTCAAAGGATACGAGTTTTCCCTTTTTATGATGCCCGTCGACCATGATCATGAAATCCCAGGGATGATTGGTATCGAAAGTCACCATTTCACATCGCGGAAGAGCCGTATCGGTCGAACCCTGTTTTCTTTCATCGATATTGATATAGACATGTATGGCAGGCTGGGAAAAATCGAAAACGGACCCTGTCGTGTTGGTCATTTCTTCAAAAGTAAAACCGAGCTGCCAGTAATCCTTGCCGCCGTCCGGATTCCAGGGAGCGTTTATTACAGGCTCATATACGGTGTATGCGATAAGGTCCAGCGTTCCGCTTGTAAAAGCCGGACTCCCGGGATAAGTGAGCGTTCCGCTGCCCGTATCGTTCCCGACTCTATTAATGAAACGGGCCATCACGCTTCCCCCGCTGAAACCGGGATTGGGCTTTAAATGGAGGACTGAATCGACCCCTGCGATGATGATGTTCATATTAATGAAAAAAAGTGGGATCAACATAATAAGGGCAAATTGTACCAGGGATATAAAGGGATTTTTTATGCCTTTCATATAATTCTCCTACTTTAATAAAAAAGAGCCATGGATAAAGAGATTGATTATCCTCAGGATAGTTCCTGTCCCGAAGGCTGAAGCGACTACAGTACCCAGAAGAAACCCGGTAAAAGTCAAGAGTGCCTGCGGCGACAGGATCTCTCCGATGGTTTTAACAATCCCTGCAGGAAAATGCGCTTTTCCTGTCTGCGAGGGCATGTTCTTATTTTCATGCTCCCTGCAATGGAAAAAAGTGAATCCTATAGCTCCGCGGGGGCAGACGTCCATGCATTCAGCGCATTTTGTGCATGACTGGAGGGGACGGCCTTTTTTTTCTTTTATGATCTCTTCTGTCAGTGCAACGTTGGGGCATTCCCTGACGCATTTCATGCATTGGGAGCATTTTTCGGTATCGATGCTTACTTTGTACGGGCTTACCGGTTCAAGCAGAGTCTGGAAGGCGCCCAGGGGGCAGAATGAAGTACATTGAAACCGTTTTCTTGTCAATACAGGGAGCGCGACCACTCCGCCGAAAAATATTGTTATGAATAAAATTGTAGCTATATATGAGTTCGCATTGTATTCGGTGATAAGTTTGAAGGGGCAGAGCCATTCGCAGTATACAGATGTAAGGGCGACAAGGGATGCCAGGACGACAAAGGCAAGTATGGCAAAATTAAGGTATTTGAGCCTCGCATCCTGCCAGTTCAGCGAAAGCCTTGGTTTTTTTGAAACCCTTGAAAAACCGTCGGTCCATCCGCCGTAAAAACAGACCCAGCTGCACCATCCCCGTCCCAGGAAAAGAGTCGCAAGGGCCCAGATGAGGAGCATTGAATACATGGAAGCATAGCCCCCGATCGGTTTTGCGGAATAAATTACCGTCTTAGTTACGAGGTAAGGTATGATCGCTATCGGTATGACGATTGGGCACAGGGGGTTCTGGTTCCTTAACACAGTTTCATATGTGGCGGCCATTGAACCCCTGGTTTCATAAAGGATGGCGATAAACGCAGGGATCATGATAACAGCAGCAGTGACGAAAAATATCCTCCTGTAGTAGGATATGCGGCCTGTTGACATCATTAGGATATACAGGATAAGAAAATAACTGAAGAATATCCATGAGGCTGTTCCATCCAGCCCTGTCGATCTTGCAACAGTCAATAAGTAAAGGAAAGATGCCATCAGCACCGTCAGCACGGTTACGGCAGGCAGCGAAAGTTTTCTATTCGGATTCATTTTAAGTTCCATATGTAATTTCTCCTTTATATTAAAAAACTGTATATGCCCTGGATCAGGGTGAAATATATTCCGAGCAGGATAAGCGTCAGCCTCGCGACCGTCCTTATCTTTTCCATGTGTTTCCTTATACGGAATATTGCGAAGAGCGGCAGGAAGAATACCGATGTCCCTATAAAGAAGAATAAAAAGTATGACGCTCCCTGCAGGACACCGCTCGAACCGCCGAAAACTCGTGCGGCCGCGGCAAAGAAGGGAGGACAGAGATTGAGCGCCGTGAAAAGCCCGTAAAAAAGAGCCGCCCCCCTGGGCCTGTATGTTTTTTTGATAAGTGAGCATATCCGCAGACCGGGGAAATGGTAAAGGACGCCCGAAGCAATCATCATAAGGCCGATAAGTATAAAAGCGGCGGCGCCGGCCCTGCGCTGGATCTGCGGGTCGAGATATTTTACCGCATATGCTCCGATCAATCCCAGGACAGCTCCTACAGCCAAATATCCGGCAAGCCTCCCCAGCATAAATAAAATCACATAGCGTGCATTCTTTTTTGCGTCCATTTCCTCTGAAAACAGGAAGGGCAGGGCGACGGGAGCGCAGTACATTACACAGAATGTTCCAGTAGACAATCCCAGAAGAATAGCTTCTCCAAACATTTATATCTCCTTTTGTTTTATTAAGCCCCCCGCCTTTTACAGGCGGGGGATAATATTCATTCTTCGTACCGGCTTATGTATTTTTTCGCTTCCAGGGCAGCTGGAGATCCGGGTAAAATCTGCAGGACTTTCTCAAAATGAGAAAGGGCTTCTTCTAATTTTCCTTCGCATGCAGCAGTTTTGCCTGCAAGAAGCTGCAGCTGCGCTTTCCAGTAATTATCAGCGCCTTTGTAATAATTTTCGAAGAGGTACCGGCAGTCTTCCCTTGCTATGGCGTAACGCTTGAAGGGAGACGACTGGCTGACGTTTAAGGAGTTGATGAGCCTGAGAAAACGGAGGCTTATATTGCCCGGGTCGTTCGTTACAGCCTGGTCTATTATCCTGCACCCTTCGTCCACCTTTGACGAAGCTCCGACAATATCCCTGTTGGTAACGATCTCTCCTTCTTTGTTGGTAACGATCGATGCTTTTTTGTAAATGGCAGATGCTTCTATGGTTACAGCGCTGCCATAATAACCGTATGAGAGGGCATTTGTAGACTTCCTGTAATATTCATTAAGAACGGTCAAGGCTTTCTTCAGATATTTATCCGGATTTTGCCGCGCAAGGTTGTGATAGATTATACCCAGGTACAGGCCGTTACTGATCCCGCCCTTTTCGTTCACTTCATTGATCAGCGATAATCCGCCTTTTTCGTCATATTCCCCCTGGACCTTCGTCAGCAGATCGGGAACCGAAGCAGGAGTGTTTTCACAGTAAACGGTCCCGCCTGCAAGGACCGCCAGGATCAAAGCCGAAACTCCGATCATTGCCTTTCCAATCATATATTTCCTCCTTTAAAGGTTTATATCAAACAGTTGTCAGAATCCCGCTGTGGCTGTGAATATGAATTTCGTTCCGCCGCCGCGGCTTATGCCGTAAGAGAAACTGAAATATGTAAACATGGGACTTTCGAACAGGAGCCTTAAGCCCAGCCCGTATCCGTCGCAAAGAGTCGATCCTGCACCCGAAGTATCGAACCCCGTCCATCCTTCGTCTGCATAAAGAAAACCGTTTATTCCGGTATTGAAGAATGGGGGAAGGAAAAATTTCATAAGGGGGAAGCGGAATTCCGTGTTAAGCATAAAGAACCTGTCCGTAACAAGGTCGGAATATTTCCATCCTCCCCTGACCGACAGGTCGGGCGTATCGTTGAGGTTGAACTTATCAATAAGAAGCAGATTTTCTCCCGACCATCCTGCGGATGCCTGGAAAAAAAGGCCGGTTTCCCCCATAGAAAATTTTGCCGAACTTACGCTTAAAAAAGTTAAGAAACTGCCTGAATTGCCTGTGCCGTAAAGCGGTGTAATAAAGGAGAAAACCTCCCGGAAGTTCATATCGATTTCAAAGGGATCGGGGAAGGCCTTAATGCTGTATTCGACGGCTGAGTTTGCCGTAAGATCTGTCCTGTATGTATTGCCGGAGGAGGCGTTTGTGTCTGTACGGTATTTAATTTCCGAGTACCTGCTCCCGAGAGAGGCCTTTATTGAGAGGTCCGGAAGGATCCTGAAACCGGTTGAGAGGCCGGCTTCAACATCATAGTAATCGGCAGGCGATCCGAAATCGAGAGTCGAATTGCTGTAGAATGCGCTTCCGCCTAAAATGAAGCTCCCACCCTGTAATCCGTTATCCAGGTATTCGATGCCGTCTAAATTATAGCCTGCATAAACGCGGAAGGACCTGTTTTCTCCATTTATGTTGTCAAAGCCGTAATACCCGTAAGCTTCTCCTCCTCCATACCGGTTCAGGAACCCTTCCTGGAGCCTTATGACGATGGTCCTTTTATCCGGGTTTAACATGGGGGGACTATCATGACCTTCGCTTCATAAAAATAATGAGAATCGTTGAGCCTCTTTTCGGCAAGGCGGGTCTGGTATTCAAGAAGATCCGGCGGCGTTATATCGCCGGGTTTGAAATCCAGGAAAGATATGACCGTGGCGGGCGATGTAAACCCGCCCGGGATTTTAGGAGGGACGTTATCCCTGTCTTCCCATACATAAGTAATATCGTCGATTATTATCCTTATCCTGGCTAACTTGATGCTTTCGAGTGAAAACAGATTATCCAGGGACGATATAAAAATCATGATTAAAAGTATTTTCCCGGATGTTTTCATAACATCTCCTTCTTATTTCAAATCCGGGAAAATTATACCCCCAATTTTGCAGAAAGTAATCCGCCTCGAGGTGGAATCTTATCATCCTCCTGGTGGATTTAACTGCGGATTTGCAATTTTTAGAGAAAAACAATAGAATTTTCCGGAGGATTGCAGGCAGGATGAACATAGCAATATTTGATTCGGGTATCGGAGGGCTGACCGTTCTTAAAGAGGCCCTGAAAATACTTCCCGATGAAAATTATATTTATTACGCTGATACTGAAAATGCGCCGTACGGTACAAAGCCTAAAGAAGCGGTACTGGGCTACCTTATGGATGCCGCCGGCTTCCTGGCCGGGCAGGGCATCAAAATGCTCGTAATCGCCTGCAATACTGCTACAAGCGCAGGCGTGCAGGAACTCAGGAAGACGTATTCCATCCCGATAGTCGGTATGGAACCTGCGGTTAAACCGGCCCTCCTGGAAGGTAAAGATAAAAGGGTCCTGGTAATGGCGACCACGCTTACTCTTAAAGAGGAAAAGCTTCAAAACCTGATATCGCGCATCGACGGCGGCAGGCTTATAGACCGGCTGCCGATGGATCGGCTTGTCGGGTATGCTGAACGGTTCGATTTCGAAAGTCCCGAGGTAAAAAATCTGTTAAAAGAAAAATTCCGGTCCCTCGATATGGACCGTTACGGGTGCATTGTCCTGGGATGCACACATTTCATATTTTACAGGAAAATAATAGAAGAAATTGTTCCCGGGAACATCAGGATCATCGACGGCAATACCGGAACTGTGAGGAACATGAAATCGATCCTGGAATCGGGCCGCCTGCTGGCCGTCGGCAAAGGCGGGAAGGTTATTTTTTATAATTCGGGAAAACCTGAAACGAACCCGGAAAGAATTGAAAAGTACAAATCCATCCTGGACCCGGCTTAAATTATTATCCCATTTTCAGGACCGACCTGAAATGCACTTTTGATGTAATCATTTTATCGTAGGCTTTAGCGGCCTCTTCCAGCGGAAACTCTTCGACCATAGGCACTACATTAAAAAGGATGCTGAAGCGGATCGCTTCGTCGACACTTCCGCCGACCGAGCCCGTTATCGAACGCCCTCCGCCCAGAAGGAAGGAAGTCGGGAACTCTATCATGTCCCTGACCCCTGTGACAATTATCGCCTGGCCGCTGCGTCCTAGTCCGGGCAAAAGCCCGGAAATGGCCTTGCCGCTGGGCGCCGTACAGAGTATAACCCTGGCCCCGCCCATTTTTTTTAATTCGCCGCCGGCGTTCGTCAAATCGGTATCGATGTAGGCATGTGCGCCGAGCTTATATGCCAGTTCTTCCTTGTCTTTGCCTCGCGATAAAACTACTGTTTTAAAACCCATCCTTACGGCATACTGGACAGCAAGATGCCCGAGGCCGCCAAGGCCATGCACGGCAACAATATCTCCGCCCCTGGCGCCGCTGGACTGGAGCGCCCCGAAAGTGGTCCTGCCTCCGCATAGAAGAGGCGCGGCTTTTGAGGGTTCGAGTTCAAGAGGTATATCGACAAGAACTTCAGACCTGGCTGTCATGTATTCCGCATAACCTCCGTCTGTTGAAAGACCAGTCGTCAGGGAATCCTCGCAGGCCCAGAAATCCCCTTTCCGGCAGGCACTGCATTGAAAACAGTGTCCTCCATGCCAGCCCACGCCGACCCTCTGGCCTTTCTTCCGGCCTTTAACTCCGGAACCCGTTTTATAGATAATTCCAACAACCTCATGTCCGGGAATCCTGGGATATTCTATACCGGGAAAATACCCCTCCTTTGCGATTGCATCCCCGCGGCAGATCCCGCAGGCCTCTACTTTTATCAATACCTCGTTTTCATGGGGTTCGGGGATTTCCCTTTTTACCAGTTCAAAATCTGCACCGGGAGACTTAACTTCGACCGCTTTCATTAACGGCATATAAAACCGCCTCTGTTTTATTGCAATTTTAAGGAAGCTCCCGGATTTACGGACAAATTTTGCGTGAGACAATAACTCAAACTCAAAAGCCGTTAATTACATTAATTTCTTCAGGAGATCCTCGGGTTTCATGTTGTTGTTCTTATTCGTGTTTTGAGTTTCGCTCGACTGACTGCCGGCCGACGAGTTTTCGGATTGACTCATGGTTTCTGTCTTTTTATAACCTGCGGGGATTTTAAATAAATTTTCGCTTACATCCTTTTCCATTACGCTTTCAACAGCCATAGTCCTGACTGTCGTAGAGGTCTTTTTATTCTGGTCGGTCGAAATAGTCGTCGTTACTGATTTTAAAATGATGCCGAGGTTTTTATACACGGCCATTTGTTTCGCAATTAAGTCGTCAAGGTCTTTAATGTCCTGAACTGTTTGGAATTGTATATTCCCGACAGGTCTTTCCCGAAAATAGCGCCCGCGCCCCATAATTCATGGGTGGAATCTACATGAACCTTCGAGGTTATAAATGCTATTTTTGTTTCCATGTCATAAGAACTGTTTATGCTGACATGAGCGCAGTTATATGAAAGCAGATTTTCATCCGCCAGTTTGTTCACATCGACTTTCGGATTGGAAATATTGATCTGGATCATTTTACCTGCAGCGCCCATTGACGAAGCCAGGTCGTCAAGAGAAAGCTCGGTGTAAATTTTCTTTTCCGGATCGACAAGATATACCAGATTGGTATTTGCCTTGTAGATGAAATAATTCCCCTTTTTATAATACGGGTTCTTGGAGCCGCTTACTTCAATGAAGTCTTCCCTTATATTCCCCTTCAAAGCATAGTTCCTGGTGGTAATTGCAGATTCGGATTTTTCACCTTTATCGGTGATTTTCGCCTGCCATTCAACCCCTGCATAAATTGCTCCCTGCAAAGATAATGCGGAAAGGATAAAAGAACAGATAAATAATTTTCTCATACGTCCTCCTTATTTAAGATTTTCTAATATTAATAAGCAGTTTTCAGTTTGTCAATTAAAAAACATTGGCGGGTGTCCGGAATAAGGAAAAATTTTGAAGTTTGATTGGAAATATGCTGAAAACAGTGTATATTAACTAACCGGGAATCGAAGCCGGGAATCCGGAATTGTTCCAATCAATATTTGCTATCTGTTACCCGGAAAATATCAATTTAAAAGCTTGAGTATTATAGGAGTTTCTTGATGAACAGAATTCTAACAGTTGTTTTATTGATTGCAGCCGTCGTCACGGTTTCGTTTTCCGCAAGCCTCACTATTAAAGTCAGCGACGGCAAGGTCCCTGTCGAGGATGCGACCGTTGTAATTACAGAGCTATCAACCAATATGTTGACCTCGGATAAGGGTATCGTATTTATCGGGAATATGCCTTCCGGCAGCTTTACGATTATCGCGGTTATGCCCGGTTATGAAAAATATTCGAATGTCATTGAAATGAAGGGCGAGGACCGGGTAATTCCGGTAAGGCTCCTGCAGGTTTCTTATTCCCTGGGTGAAATTACAGTGGAATCCAAAAGGAACAAGGGAAAAGTAACGACACAGACAACCGTAAAAAAGGAAGAGCTTGAAGCCAGTTCGCAGTTTATAATGAACGATGCAATTAAAACCCTGCAGATGATGCCGGGAGTCTCATCCAGCGGCAGCATGTTCGACAGCAGAATGTATATCCAGGGGGGGGACTTCGACGAGTGGATAGGCAGCATGGACGGCGTATATATCATGAACCCTTACCGCTGGGGAGGGAGAATATCGATGTTCAACCCGTATATTCTTGAAAGCATAGACCTTTATACTGCGGGCTATCCGGCGGAATACGGCCAGGGCCTTTCAGGCGTTGTCGCGGTAGAAACGAAAAACGGGAACAAGGATCGATTGAAAGGTTTTTTCGACATTTCATCGGGCAGCTCGGAAATCTCCCTGGAGGGGCCTTTAAGCTCGAACTTTACCGTATTTTTCGATATAAGAAGGACTTATTACGAGCTTATCTTTCCCTTAATTTATACCAGGGATCAATTGGTCGGGATTCAGGTCCCGTACCTTTGGGATGGTATATTGAAGCTGAACTGGGATATTACTTATTACGACAGCCTGTCTTTTGACATGTACGGCTCCCTCGAAGGCATGAAATGGAACCTCGACAGTTCAATTAACGGCTCATCCCAGCAGCCCGGAGAGTTTGAGTATCAGTCCGTCAACCTCATAGGAAGCGCCAGGTATAAACACAGGTTTGAATCCGGGGACTCTTTCGATTTTACGGCGGGCGTCCTGCCGCAGTACGAAGAGGACCGGTTGAGCGGAAGCCCCCTGGTGACCTTCGATGAGAATCAAACAAATTATTTGTACCAGCTCAGAGCAGATTACTTCCTGAACTCCATCAAGGGGCATAAAATACAGGCCGGCGGCATGTTCATATATGCGGTTCCGAGCGCTTCGGAAACAGTGAATTATTACAGTCTTAATGCCAATGGGCAATGGACCAACGGAACGGTAAACGAGACCTTTAACACTATCCATATCGCCTATTACAGTGCATACCTCCTGGATAACTGGGAAATATTCCCGTCATTTATTTTCGAAGCGGGAGCGAGGGAGGAATATTTTACGCTCGACAATGAAAATGCGATCAACCCCCAGGCCGGTATAAAATGGGAAACTACGGACCGGCTTGACTTCTTCCTGCGGGGAGGTTTATACCATCTTTTCCCGATGGACGTCACTCTTGTCGACAGCAACCTCGGGAATCCCGATTTAAAGAGCGACAAGGTTTACCACCTGATAGGCGGTTCGGAATATTCGAGCGGTGATTATATTTTCCGCATCGAAGGCTTTTACAAGTATTATTTTGATATGATTGAAGGCGATTCGGTATTGCATTATAATAACAACGGCGTAAGGAACGTTTACGGGGGGGATATATATCTTCAGAAAAAGGCAAGAAAGGGCGAATGGCTTTCCGGATGGATAGCTTATACGTACACATATGGGGTAGAAGATATCACAGCACGTTCAGCCGAGGACCCGGCGAATCCTTACAGCATTCCTTCCAGCGAATGGTTCATCCCGAACTACCTCCGGTCCCACACAATTTCGGCTATAGCGGAGATGACTTACTATAAAAACCCGGGTTTGACCAATTTTTTCGATTTTATGAACGAATGGAAGCTGTCAATCGAACTTACCGCAATGAGCGGCAAGCCGTATACTCCGGTTACAAATTTCATACAATCTTCGTTCAACGGGGGAACTTATTATTATTTCGACAATGGAAAATACGACAGCGAGTATACGCCCTGGTACGTCAGGCTGGATGTCAAGCTGACAATACCGTGGAATGCAGATTTCCTCAAGGGGATCCTGGGTCCGAACGTGACGGCTTACGCTTATATCCAGGTTTTAAATGTTCTGGATCTTCCGAATATTATCGATTATTCATATACTGTGCAGAACGGGCAGCTCGTTAAGGTTCCGGTCGGCGACCTGCCGATTATACCGCTGGGCGGAGTCCGCATAGATTTCTAGAAAGCTCCGGACTTTTCAACCCTGCCGTCCCTGAGTTCCAGGACAAGGCGGAAGCATCCGGGGATTTCCTCCTTTTTATGAGTAACATAAATTGCGCTCATTAAGCCGCTGGTGCAGAGTTCTTCAACCAGGCTGTTGAAGATGCCGATATGGCTGCTGTCGAGGCCCTGGCATGGCTCATCAAGGACGACAAGGTCCGGTTTTTTGACGAGGGCTCTTGCAAGCAGGACAAGCCTCTGTTCCCCAATCGATGACGATTCAAAATCCTTGTCCCGTATTTGCCCGATCCCCAATGCATCCATCCATGATTTTGATGCCCCGGCTTTTCCGGCATCAACCGTACCGAACATCCCGATGGTGTCGAAAAATCCTGAAGAAACGACATCAAGGCAGCTTCGTCTTGTTTCATAATAGTACTGGAGCTCGCTCGAAACCCATCCGATCCTGCTCTTTATGTCCCAGATGCTTTCTCCCGTACCCCGTTTCCTGCCGAAGAGGTAAATTTCATTCGAATAAGCCTGTGGATTGTCGCCGAGGATAAGGGAAAGAAGCGTTGTTTTTCCGGCGCCGTTATGCCCGAGAAGGGCCCAGTTTTCACCCCTGCGTATAACCCAGGAAATGTTTTTTAAAATATGCCTTTCCCCATAAGATATATTTACATTCTTCATCTCGACCAGAATTTCAGAACTATACCGTCCGCCGGATTCATCGGCGGGGTGAATTACGGGAACTTTACCTGTAAAAACGGCAGCTTTGCGGGATGCCTTTCTTTTAATATCTGCTTTGAGTACTTTCATGCTGCCGATTTCAATTGTATGAGTAATATTTTCCGGGATATCTTCGTAATCGGTCATGACAAGCAATAATTTGGGGGAACCTGCCGCCAGGATATTGTTGATAATTTCCTCGAGGACTTTCATTGAAGAGGAATCCAGGCCGTAATAAGGATCGTCAATAATGAGAAGTTTCGGACATTGTATGAGAGCCCTGGCCAGCAGGACTTTTCTCATTTCTCCGTTGGAAAGATATATCAGCCTGGAATCAGAAAGGCGGCCGATCTGCAGAAGGTCCAAAGTTTCTTTACGCCTCTTTTCATAGACTGATTCGGCGGTTTTGAGCGGGGTAACTTCATAAGGAGAGATATGTTCTATGTTTTTTCCCGAAAGGAATTCTTTTACGTTCGGAACGTCATCGCTGCCGAAGCTTTGCCAGCGGGCCTGGTGGTAACCCCCGTATTTCTGCAGAATTTGGCCCTGCGTCTCCGGGGAGATCATAAGAACATCGTTTTTGCAGAGATACGGCCTTCCCTCCGGGCCGTCATCGAAATAGTAGAGGATCTGTCCCCTGAAAAGGCCTGTTTTATGCAGGATCGCATTTATAAGGAGCGATTTTCCGGAACCGGTAGGGCCGGTTACAGCCCAGTTCTGCCCGTATTCCATTACCAGGTTCGTATCCTGAAAGCAAAGTCCGCCGGCAGTATTTATAGTCACATTATCGAATTTTATGAAAGGCCTGTCCATTCCTTTTTTATTGCTATCGTTCAATTGTACTGCAAGCCTCCGTTCATGATTTTTCCGCAAGGCTTGCAAACCATATATAAAAGCATGTATGGGGGCTCCAGTACTCGGTCGTCCGCCAGTCCATCTTATAATCGAGGTCAAGAAAAGGTTCGTCGTTCGGGAGCCCGGCTATCCCGTTCATGATGCCGCCCGGGATCAGTCCCAGGAACCTTGAATGAGGGTAGGGGTTGTTGATCCCCTCGCCGGTCATCAGGCATGAATTTAACGGATTATTGCCCATGACCCACTCGACCTGCCGCCGGCCCGCATCTTTGATCTCATTCTCTTTCAATAAGTTCCCTGCCATTGTAAGGCCGACGGCATATGAAAGGAGGTGGGATGTCAGCCCTGCATAAGCCGGAGATATCGTGGGGCAGAAGAACCTGAAAAACAGGCTGCCTTCCAGAGGACGGTAATTTTCCCTTGTAGGCTTCCCTTTATAGAGACCGAAAGGAATTATCCCGAAGGGACCCGTTAAAGTCATCGGCAGTACGTAATCGCGGCAATGCATCCTGATCGCGTCCATGCATTTTTGAAGAAGCCCGGGTTCCAGGGCCGACATGACCGCCCCGGAAAGCGCGATCAGCGGAAGTCCCGAATCCCTTGCAGAACGGAAGAAGTCATTTTTTGACGGATCCCTGTACCAGTAGCCGCGGACCATTTCCTGCCCGAACCTGTATTCGGGTTCCTGCATTGAAAGAAGAAGGTTTATTTCGTTTATCAGGCGTTCTTTTGCATCGCCGGGTCCTCCGGCCTTTTCAAGTTCCAGGAGGCCAAGTATAGCCCAGGAAGCTTCTTCAGGTTTAGTATTATTTTTGCCTGTCATGAAATGGAAACTTTTCAATGCCGCTTGAAGGCACCGGCTGCTGTAGGAAGGATCGATATCCCTGAACAGCATCGACATTACCGATTCAAAATATATAAACTCCCACTGGATAACCGGCTTATATTCGGTATTGATATACCTGTCGTCGGGTGTGCCGATAATATTGTCAGTCCAGTGATTGTCGCTGTTGTCGCCTTTTATGCCGCCGGCGACATCATGCCAGACAAGGCCGCTTTCTTCCTGGACTTTCAAAAAGAAGCGGTTGCCCCAGCGGAGTTCATTTAAAAGATCTCCTTCTTTTTTGTCGAATAATTTCCATCCCGGATCCGCCAGCCTTTTTAACGCGGTAATTCCCACACCCAGGAGCAGGGTATGCTCCAACCACTTCCTGAGGTCTCCGGCATCATGCCAGCCTCCGGCAGCATCGATATGCTCGCCCGTATCCCTGCGCCGCGCATCGTCAAGGTGGCAGGGGCCATGATAGCCGGGAACGGCCTCGCCGCACCGCTGAATATGGATATAATCGAAAGCCTTGCGCAGGGTCCTTTCATATAAATCATCCCTTATATGGAAGGGGACGGAATTGAATTTATTATCTAGAGTGACAAGGTAGATCCCCGGTGTTTTGAAGCCTGAAAAATCCGCCGAATAATATTCCCCCGAACCGTAGCGCTTTTTTACCAGCCGCCCCCTGTAAATGATGCTGTTCGGCTTCGAATTGGGCCCGATCTCGTTATATCCCATTTCAGTCAGGTTGACAAGCTGGAATTCGGTGAACCTGCCTTTTCCCCAGATTAAGGCGTTTTTATTACGGTCGCCTGGTCTGAAACCGAGGTGATTGACTGAGATTTTCATTTATATTCCTTTTCTTTATGCTGAAAATTTCTCTAAAGTTCGATTGAAGCCCCAATCGGCAATAAGCCTCATAGCCGCAAAGAATATTTATACGGGTAATATCATAACATAATTATACCGAAACTCAATAGATATTTTTATAATGAATCAAAGATGACGAATTTTAATGTACGGTTCTTATTTTGAATTGATGTTTGAAATATCTTCAAGCACCCCTGTATCTCCGGAGAGTTCGCCTTTTAAGAGGAGCCTCCTGTCGGAATCCTCTATCCAGATGCTCGATCCCTCGAGCACGGGTCCCAGGAGCCTGCTTAAAAACGGGTCAGGAACTGTCATTTTCATTTTCAGTGCCCCGAATATCCCCGCTTTTGTCGTAAGGTTCTCCTTTGAAATCAATCTGAAGGACAAAGGCATGGGATCTTTAAAAAAAGCCGCGTTTACCAGATACATAATCCCCCCGCTCCTGTAATCAAGGAAACAGAGGGCGTAATACATCGAAAGGTTGTCCCATGTCGGAAAATCAGGGTTAACTTTCACATGATACCTTGTTTCTTTCATAATGCCGTTTTTTTTCGTTTTAAGGATGAAATCCGCATAACCCTTCCCGGGATAAAATTTATAATCGTAATTTGAAAACTTTTCGTCTTTGTTGTCCGACGCCTCCAGCCCGGTGTTTTCAGCGGCTTCGATAACGGAACCCCTTGCAGGATCGATCAGGAAGGTTGACGGCCAGTCTTTATATTTTAACGGAATTTTTTTTTCCTGGCGGATCTTTGTATCGATCTTATATATGCGGTAATAAAAAACGCCCGAGTTTGTTTCCTTTTTAATTACCATATAGGTGTCGCCGTACTTTTCACCCTGCGCATAATTGCCGTAATGAAGGAACGTCCCGTCCGGAATATCGATTGACGAGTAAGGCTTAATGGGGGTTTTTTGCGTCTTATACCCCGGGGAACATGCGGCCGCAGCAAAAATAAACAGTATCAGCGAGGATCTTATAAAATAACTCTTAATTTTAATCATATCGTTGTTCCTTTTTATTTATCGTTCACGTTCGAAATCTCCTCAAGTACATTGCCGTTATCGGCAGCGCCGATTTTTACAACGAGCCTCCTGTCGGAATCCTCGATCATCGAATATGCGTTGCCCATCATGGGATCGAGGAGCCTCCCCAAAAAAGGATCCCCCATCGGCATTTTAGCTTTAATGACATCGAAAGAGCCGGCTCCGGTTTTTATTGTTTCCTTACCAAGATAAACGGCTGAAAACGGTATAGGTTCCTTCATAACCTCCGGAATAATTACATATTCGACGCCGGGGCTGCGGACATCCAGGAACCGTAAAGTAAAATATATGCTCGACCACATATCCCAGGATGGAAAACCGGGTTTCACATTCACGCGATACCTGTTTTCGTTGGTTTCATGGTTCTTGAGTGATCTGGTTATATATTCTACATAGCCTTTGAGTAACCGGTAATGTGAATAAATAACGCCGTTGATGCCGGGAGAATTTGTACTGTATTTTATGACGGACTCGACCAGCGAACCGGATAACGGATCGACCAGGAAAAACATGGGCCATTTGGTATAATCCTTGGCAGGCCCCTCCTTGACCGAGACGGAGATCATGTCGAAATAAATGAGGTATGAAAACCCTCCCATGCCGTTTGTTATTTTCCTGGTAACCATGTAATTATCAAGCGCCTTCTCTCCGCGGTAATAGTATCCGTAGTGCAGGTATTCCCCGTCCGGGATATCGAGGTTCGAATAGACCTTCATAGGGATTTTCCCCCCTCCCGCGCATGCAAGAACTGCAAATAAGGCCGCTATCGATACGGCGGCCCTGAAAATCACTGTTACGCTTTTCATAATATATCCTTTATTCAGATTCCGAATCTATCGGCCGTCTTATTTATTCCCGCTGACATTCGAGATTTCCTCGAGTATCGTCAATTCTCATGATCGCGTAAATCGAAGGGATGTAAATATATTAGCACAGTAATTATAAATGATCCCATTATTGAGATAAACCTTTCTAAATCTTATATTCTTTTATCAAATTGAGCAATTCCAGCTTGCTTGAGATATTGGCCTTGCTGTATATGTTATAGATATGATTATTAACGGTCTTAAAAGAGCGGTTCAGCCTCGCGCCGATCTCCTTGATGGAAAGTCCGCTTAGAAGCAGGTAAATCACCTCTTTTTCACGTTCGGTGATTGAAAATTTTTCGATAAAATATCTGCTCATTACAATTTTATCCATTATGGAGGGAGTTTCCTTGAAGAAATATTTTGCGGCAAACCCGATGCCGATAACGTTGATCAGTAAATAGAAGATATTGCGGGACAGGAATATGATAAGGGGCTTTTTAAGAAAGATGATGATCAATGTCTGGACCGGTATAAAAATTATAAATAAAAGGGCGAGAATTTTCAGGGCTTTTTTCAGATCGATATTTTGAATGTTCTTCAGGTTAATGAAGATCTTTACGCTGCAGAAAACAAAAGTAACAAAAAGGAAGAGCAGGACAATCTGCGAACAGCGGTTAACCAGCAAAAAAACGACATCGGTGTTCTTCGTCATGCCGCAGTAAACAGCGGTTGCAAGCATCAAAAGAATAAGAAGCCATGGAATTACGATCAGAGTTTTGCTGATCAATGTCAGTTGACGGTTGATAATGCTCATGGCAAATGATGAAAAAGAGTAATTTATCAGGGAAAGCAGCATGCTGAAAACAACGATCCCTGCAGCCTGCAGCATCGGATCCCGGCCTTTATTGAGGAAGTAGGAAGCATAGCTGTAGAATGTGGTAGCCGCTACAGTTAATGTAGTGGTCAGGATGAAAATTGAGTAGCTCCGTATGGCCTTTATCTTATACTTGAGATAGAGAAGCAGCCCCAATAACGCCGTAAATACGCCCGATGATAAACATAATATATGAATTAGGATGTCTATATGCTTCAAGTTTTCCTCGAAATTCCTGATAACAATTATTATTAATTATAATTCTATAATTTTAATTTGTAAAAAAGTATTGACTTACATGCCTTGTGCATTTAAAATTTCTATGTATTTTTAGAGGAGGTCAATTATGAAAAATTTTCTCACTTTTACATGCGTTGTTCTCATGGTAGCCATGTTCGGCTGTTCGAAAAAGACAAACGCCGGGCTGTTCGAAGGGAAAGTGATTTTGACTGTCGGCAGCGTCCTGGTCGACGGCGCCCCTGCCGCGGTTGATGCGGCAGTAAAGGCGGACAGCGCTGTAAAAACAGGAAAAGATTCGATATGCGAGATCGTTTTTAATGGAAAGAACATTCTGCATATTCTTGAGAACACCTCTCTTAAACTCGATATGCAGGCCAGGAAGAAAGGCATTAAAATTGAATCAGGCGGACTTGAAGCCGTCGTTAAAAACCTCGGCCGGACAAAGGACGGCAAACCTGTTCCTTTTGAAGTCGAAACGCAGACAGCCGTCGCCGCAGTACGCGGAACCACTTTTTATATCAGGGTAGCTGACAGTTCCAATACGATACTATGCGACTGCAACGGAGTTATAGATCTGGCAAATCCGGGCATGACAAACGAACGTACCGTGGAATCCAGGCATCATACGCCCTTTGTTTTTTCTTCGGACAAAAAAGGCATGAATTTCAAGCAATTGAAAATCAAGTATAAAAACGACATGGAACTTAAAAAAAAGGCCGGGCATAATGACCGGGATATGAATGAACTGGCGGCAAAAATCGGAGTGAAGATCGATTGGAGCCATGTGGACAGGGAGAACAGGTAAAAACCCGGCAGAATGCAGGAGAATATATGAGGTTATCCTTTATTGCAGTCATTATTACTATCGTTTTTCCCATTTTCGGATTTACTGATTATGAATTTAAAACCTTGATCGGCAAGAACCCGGTAGAATCCCTGGTTTCTTATGAAACCAACGGACCGGAAATCGATTTTATCTATTCCAACAAGGTTGAAATGCACCATGACCTTGTCAGGACTGAAAACATGGAAACTACCGAATGGGATTATATTCATTTCGTGAACGGGACAAAATTAAAGGCTGTTAAAACCGGCGGCACGATAACTGTTACAGGATCGATAAACGGCAAATCAATCCTTCATGAATACACAAATATCCGGGTAATCTGGGACCGGACCATGATCGTATGCTGGCTCTCCCTGGTCGATAGCGGTAAAACGGATCCTATCCAGATCGTTTCGATCAATCCCGATAACGGAGAGCTTTTTTATTTTGATGTAAAGATCGATAAAATAGAAAATATCGATTGGAACGGATCGAAAGTCGAAACTTATAAAACGATAGAGACGATCAAGGGTGTGCCTGCGCTACTTTACAACTCCAGATACTGGATCAGGAAAAGCGACGGAGTTCTGATCCGTTTCGAAGGTTTGAGGGGTTCTCTGGGTTCCCCCTGGATCGTTGATACGCTTGAATAAAACCGTTTCAGGCCTGCTTCGACAGCTGCATCTCGAAATTAAGAATATAATTAAGCTGGTTTTCCGGAATATCTTTATATCTTGTCCCTATATTGGAACCGTTAACCCTTACGACGCTGACTGTAATATTTTCGTTTCCCAGTTTCAGGTTGATTGTATCTCCTAATGCAAGGCAGCCTTTGACCAGGAGGCCGATTCCCTCGGATGTGATATCTACGATGCTGCATGGGCATTTTATGCCGTTCCACTCGTAAAAGGAGCTGATTTCAATCCTCTTCCTTTCGAAACTTCTTTTTTCCACCATTACATGCCTCTATATATATAAAATACTGCGGGGTTTCTATGGAACGTTTTTCTCAGAATATTGATTATGAAATTATTAAATGAAAGGTTTGTAATTCTGACTTGTTTTTCCTTTAAAGTCAAAAAAAGAGTTTGTTTAAATCGATAATGCCCGGCCCGGCATAATCCTAAATTGAGCGATTCTATTTATCGAGAAAATAAAATCGACGGGTTTTAACGTCGGTCATGCAGGAATTTTACTATTTCGTTATTTTTTATGATTTTGTCACCCTGGCGGAACTAACATTTCAAAAAATCTCAGCATATAATTAATTTAAAACGCAGTTATCCCTGTATTTTTAGATGCTCTTACTCTTTACTAAAAGGGACTTGCCGCCGCGCATCTTTTCCACAGTTCAAACAGATTCAGTTGCTTTATTATTTCAATGCGAAACTTAATAACGATCCTTCCTCCGGTTTTTACTATCTTTCCGGCTATATCGATAAACAGACGTCTTACCGTGTCCGGATAACTGCAAGCAGGGATTATCGGAGAAAGAACATCTTTCTGAAATGCCGCCATTAGATCATACGATATCAGCGATAAATAGTAATATACTCCGTTAGAATCGAAGCTTTTGAACGGCAGCGTTTCATCGGAAAATTCTTTCAGGCCCCGGTTTACAAGTTCGTCCTTAGCTCGCATTCGATAAAGTCTGATTATTTCTTCCGCTTTAAGATACTTCCTAAATCCTATCTTCTTTATCCCATCCTTGATTTCGAGATTGGTGTAGATCAAGGTTTCGGGCCTGTCAAACTCAAGGTGCAACTCTCCGTCGATATCGGCCTGCTTCATGTATATGGCCCTATAGTCTTTTTTCCACCTGTCACGCTTGTCCCTAAAATCAAGATACTCTATCGTATTGGAATGCCTTACCCCGCTTTCAAGCCTGTATTCGAATTTATCCCATTCTCTCGGAAGTGTCAGCATCAATTTCAGCTTGATCGAATCGAGTATTTTTGCTCCGCAGATGAAATACACTTTCAAGGAATCCATGAACTTGAAATATTTCTGATCTGAAAATCCGCAATCGGATACTACAATAATCTGGATTTTATGGTTGTATTTTTTCCTGATTATCTTTACCGTCGCCTCTATCGAATCGAACAGGTCGTTATCATGATTTGGGGCTTCGCTGCCTTCATGAAAAGCCATGTTTACAACATAGTTTTTCCAGTAAATATGCAAAGGGTGATAACCGTTTACCTTTTTATAGGTCGGGCTCACGCCTTCTCTTTTCTTCGCGTCATTATTATCAAGCACCATGGTGTCTATTCCCAGGATCACAATCTTTGGCTTTTCAACTCTCAGTCTCCAGATGAAAAGTTGTAAAAGAATAGTCTGGAGCTTTTTAAACATAGCACTACTTGCGATGTTAAAAAACCTTTTCATAGTATGCGAGGAACACATATCCTTATTCGATGTCTCGATTGTCTTCCTGTATCCTTCGTTATCCGATAATTCGTCGAATCTTGTCATTGTCTGTTTGCTTCCGTCCATAAAGTAGAACATCAATTGGCTTATGATTTTCCCGATATCCTTGCCTTTCCTGCTTTTTCTTACACCTTTAAATACTTCGCAAATCCCGGGTATTATATTGATTTTCTTTAGATAACGGAGTATGAAAGCTAAACCGCCTCTCCCGGATAAGCTGTCGTTTGTTATTCCGATATCCACTATTTCATTTGCGTTCTTTTTGAGATTTTCATGTAATTGTTTCATAATTAGACAACCACTTTTTACACCTGTTAGGTGTTTATTAGGGGCAGGGAAGGTCGCTAAACATTTCCTTGCCCCTCTTTATTTTAACATGGTTTTTGTCTTATCATCCAAAAAAGAATCGATCAGCTTAGGATAATGGGGAGGGATTTAATTGACGTAATTGACCGGATATTTTATTATTAAATTGATCGGCTCGAATATTCATGAAAAGAGTATACGGATAAAAATTATGAATGAAATGAAAGCGGAAATCGCAATAATCGGAGCGGGACCGGCAGGACTTTCAGCGGCGATTTATACCGCGAGGGCGGGCAAAAAGACGATTGTACTAAAGGGTAAATCGAAGTCGCACCTTGAGCTTGGGCACATGATCGAGAATTATCCCGGGTTCGAATCCGTTCCGGGGACTTTGCTGCTTGAAAAAATCGAAAAACAGGCGAAGAATTTCGGCACATCGTTTATTATGGGCGACGCACTGGCCCTCAACCTCGAAAGTAATCCGAAAATGATCAGCACAAGGAATGAGGTGATCGAAGCTGACACCGTCCTGTTAGCCATGGGCAGGGGAGTGAGCAAAAAAAGAATAATAAACGAGGAAAAATTCCTGGGCAGGGGATTATCCTACTGTGCAGTCTGCGACGGGGCTTTTTACAGGGGTAAAAAGGTCGCGGTATACGGACCTGATGATGAAGCCGCTGACGATGCCCTGATGCTTGCCGGATTGGGCTGCGCCGTAACTCTCCTGTATAGTTCGAAGGAAATCAAGGGGACCGCCGGGTCAATACAGGGAAGCGGAATAAATGTCATCAACGGCGCCGAAATTATCGAGGCGACCGGCGATGATGTTCTGAGTGAAATTATAATAAAAACCGGTAACGGGGAATATCCGATCCGGGTTTCCGCCCTCTTCATCATCGCAGATATTCCTTCGGGCACACTGTTAAAAGAAACCGGAATAGAATTTAACGAAAAGGACTGCGTTTCCGTCAACAGGAATATGGAAACCAATATTCCGGGAGTCTATGCGGCAGGCGATATAACATGCGGAAGCCTGCAGGCCGTGGTTGCGGCGGGAGAAGGAGCGACCGCCGCTCTGTCAGCTTTAAAATACATGAGGAGGCTCGGCCAGGCCGCATGATTCTAATATGCAGATAGTTGAAATTACCAAGGGATATATTAAAAAAAATTATCATTCTCTGACTGACAGGAATTTCAGGATATTCTGGGGCGGCCAGATCATTTCCCTTATCGGGAGCTGGATGCAGACTATCAGTCTGCCGTGGCTGGCATATACGATAACTAAATCGCCGTTCCTGCTTGGAGTTATAGGAGCTCTGCAGTTTACCCCGATACTTTTCCTGTCATTATTCGTCGGGGCTTCTATCGACAGGTTCGAAAAGAAAAAAATAATAATATTTACTCAGATCAGCCTTGCGGCGGCAGCCCTCATCCTATCGGTCCTGGTATTTACAAACCTCGTGCAGTACTGGCACCTTGTAATAATCGCAGCTTTTTTGGGGCTCATAAACGCAATCGATATGCCGGCCCGCCAGACATTTGTTATCGAAATGGTCGGGAAAAAAGACCTTATGAACGCGATAGGCCTCAATTCCGCCATATTCAACGGCGCCCGCATTGCGGGCCCCGCAATTGCCGGATTAATAATGGCCGGTTTCGGGACCGGGTTATGCTTCCTCTTCAATGCGGTGAGTTTCATCCCTGTGATTTGCGGGCTCTTTTTTATCAAGCCCGAACACTGTTACAGGTCGAAACCGGAAAAAAATATTCTTCATGAGATCGGCGACGGATTGAAATATATCATTTCTGAAAAACTACTTTTAAGCACTATTCTCGCTGTTTTTATAATCGGGACTTTTATCATGAACTTCAACGTTTTAGTGCCTGTTCTGACCAGGGAAGGATTGAATCTGGGAGAAACGAGCTTCGGATTTTTAATGTCCAGCATGGGGGTCGGATCCCTTTTTGGCGCCCTTATCGTCGCGGCAAGAAGCAGATCGGGTCCGAAAAATATCATCCTGAATACTGCAGCTTTCGCTGTTTCAGCAGTTTTCATAGCGATAGGTCTTAATAAAAGCTATTTACTTGCCGCAGCATTGCTTGCTCTAACCGGATTTTTAACCGTGTCGTTCCTTACGACGGCAAATTCGACGATCCAGCTAAACTCGAAGGATCAATACAGGTCCAGGGCGGTGAGCGCATATTTCCTTGTCAATGCCGGGACCACTCCATTCGGCAACCTCATTTCCGGGAGCCTGTCCGGGGCTTTCGGAATAAAAACATGCTTTATTATCCTGGGCCTCGGCGTTTTTATCATGCTTGCGGTCCTTAATCTTATCGGGGTGGGCAATAAGGCCGGGATTTTCCGGGAGATGCCCTGACATTTCCTTGCCGGGGACCAAGTCCATGAAGAGCCTGGTTGATCCCCATGTTCTGCTCTGGTGGGCAGCTTTTGATGAGAATCTTTCACAAAGAGCGAGGGAAATAATCGAAGATGCAGGGAACGAAATATTTTTTTCAACCGCTTCCGCATGGGAAATTTCGATAAAGTATCGGCTGGGAAAACTGGTTTTGCCTTTAACGCCTGAAGTTTATATTCCTGAATTACTTGAAAACAATCAGATCCAGGTCCTCCAGCTGTATCTTTATCATGCTCTTGCATTATGCAGTCTGCCTTTGCTTCACAAAGATCCTTTCGACAGGATGCTTATAGCTCAATCGATTCTGGAAAATATGCCCATTATTTCCATGGACGGGCAATTTTCAAAATACGGGGTAGATGTTATCTGTAGATATTTACATTATTAATAATTTGAAAAATAATTTCAAAACAGAAAAACCTCCTAATTCGTGGCGGTACGAATTTTGTGATAAATTCCTCATAGGTAGCGTAAAAAGTCTATGAATTTCACCTATTATTAATCCTTGAAATGGAGTTTCAATTCCTCATAGGTAGCGTAAAAAGTCGAGAGTGGTATTATACGGGCTCGTCTGTTTCTGTGGTTTCAATTCCTCATAGGTAGCGTAAAAAGGAGCCGACAATCAAACCCCTGAATGACGGAGAGGAGTTTCAATTCCTCATAGGTAGCGTAAAAAGAATCCCAACTTCGCTGATAGCATTGTGGGAAATCATGTTTCAATTCCTCATAGGTAGCGTAAAAAGGATGTTTTTTTGTCCATTCCATATTCACCTTATCAAAGTTTCAATTCCTCATAGGTAGCGTAAAAAGTAGCGGAAATGTTTTGTTGTCCCGCCAGGACCGTAAGTTTCAATTCCTCATAGGTAGCGTAAAAAGCACATTCTCACATATTCAATTCATCAATGTGTTTGAGTTTCAATTCCTCATAGGTAGCGTAAAAAGTATCACGGCATTGTAGAGAGTTTCGCCGTTGATCGCAGTTTCAATTCCTCATAGGTAGCGTAAAAAGGCGCCCGCCATTTTATATTCGGTGTCTGTCGTCAGGGTTTCAATTCCTCATAGGTAGCGTAAAAAGTTCGAAATGGATCCTCGGCAAGAGTCCGGAGAACCGCAGTTTCAATTCCTCATAGGTAGCGTAAAAAGTAACTGGCGGACAGCGGTGTAAATTCTTTATGTGTGTTTCAATTCCTCATAGGTAGCGTAAAAAGTGCCTGTATTTTCGATTTTCCCGCTATCTCAAGATTTTGTTTCAATTCCTCATAGGTAGCGTAAAAAGCATTCGGGACGACTTCGACCTCGACATATACTGGAGGTTTCAATTCCTCATAGGTAGCGTAAAAAGTACAGTACATCCGACAATTAATGTTGAAAGGGCACGGGTTTCAATTCCTCATAGGTAGCGTAAAAAGGGAAATCCTTTCAAAGAGTTTCCACTGTCATATTTAGTTTCAATTCCTCATAGGTAGCGTAAAAAGCTGAATATCACTGCCGTCAAGCGCCCTGTATGTAAGGTTTCAATTCCTCATAGGTAGCGTAAAAAGCTCGACCAGCCTTTCAGCGATTATATCAACATGACCGGTTTCAATTCCTCATAGGTAGCGTAAAAAGCTGAGCATCCGTTTGATCGAGCTGGCATAGTTACGCGAGTTTCAATTCCTCATAGGTAGCGTAAAAAGTTTTTCGATCCGGCACATAAGGCATATCCAATTACAAGTTTCAATTCCTCATAGGTAGCGTAAAAAGGGATCTGTGCGGTCGACTCCTGCGAGAGGAGCCGGAGTTTCAATTCCTCATAGGTAGCGTAAAAAGCTGATCGACAGCAAAGGCCCTGACGGACGGGAATAGTTTCAATTCCTCATAGGTAGCGTAAAAAGGGATCTGTGCGGTCGACTCCTGCGAGAGGAGCCGGAGTTTCAATTCCTCATAGGTAGCGTAAAAAGCTGATCGACAGCAAAGGCCCTGACGGACGGGAATAGTTTCAATTCCTCATAGGTAGCGTAAAAAGAGGTGGACATATTGACAGATATAATATATCGTGGTAGTTTCAATTCCTCATAGGTAGCGTAAAAAGTGCGATGCCAGGCCCTATATAAAATGACTTATCGGTGTTTCAATTCCTCATAGGTAGCGTAAAAAGTCACATGTGACCGTATATGACGGAGCCTGAGTATAGGTTTCAATTCCTCATAGGTAGCGTAAAAAGACGCCGGATATCTGAGATTATCGAACTGTTTGATTAAGTTTCAATTCCTCATAGGTAGCGTAAAAAGCCCGTTTTTTTGAGTATAAGCCCTCCTTTTTGAGATTATTTCATTATATATTTTTTGCCGGATGAAATCAATGCCAGGGCGAATATAAAAGGCGGCTGTTGCTGTCGAAATACGGCCTTTTTTACATCATCCTCCATCGACAGATTGTTATAAGAAGGTAATGTCCGCCTTTTTATCCTTTCCGTAAACTTTTCGTTCGCTGTACTGCATGGTCCTGAATTTATAAATAACCAGAGAGTCGCCTTCTTTATCGTTCATGACTTTACGAAGGTCCGATATCATCTCTTCATAGCCTGCATCCGACAGTTCACCCTCGAAAACCGAATTCTGGACCCATTCGAGATATTTGCGGCAGCGTTTGAGCATTTTAGCGACCCGGTTTTCGGCGATATCGTAATAAAGTATGATAAACATGATAATGTTCCTTCTTAAATTATTCTATATTTTATTAATTACCATTCCATTACGAAAGGCTCGTAGTTCTCTTCTCCCATCAGATGTTTTTCTATTTTATAAAGCTCCAGACGGATAAGCCTCCGGTAACTCACATCCTTTTTCAGTTTGAAATGCCTGATCGTATCCTTATACCTTTCCTCCAGGTGTTCAAGGAACTTTCTGCGCCCCCTGTCGTTCAAAACAATGCCGTTCAGGGATTTCTCGAAGTCGTCCCCTGTTATTACATTCCTGTTTATCAATGAGAAAATGCAGCGGTCCCCGATAACAACCTTGAATATCTCGGCCACGTCCAGGTTAAGCGAAAACCTCCGGAAATTCGAGGCGTGGAGAAAGCCGATCCGCGGGTCCAGGTGCGTTTGATAAATTTCAGAGAGAACGGCGGTGTAGATCATCGAATTGGAAAAACTGATAAGGGCGTTAATGTTGTCCTGAGGAGGGCGTTTGGAGCGGCTGCTGAATTCAAATCCCGGGCTTGAAAGGATAGTATTGAACGTACTGTAATATGTTTTTTTGATTTTACCCTCTAGGGCCATCAGTCCTTCGATATCCTTCTCTCCGGCGATCAGCGGGACCATCTCTTCCATTTCCCCGACGGCGGCCTCCAGGTCCTTTTCCCTCCTGTTGTAGTATTTCAGAACTTTAATGCTGTTCCCGGCCGCCCCTTCGACGAACTTTTTAGCAAGGCATAACCGCTGCGATGCGTCCATGTAATGCCCGGCCTGCTTCAATATCATATACCCCGAATTATAATGCTCGCGGGGGTAATAAGCTCCGATATAGTAATCGTAATAGTTAAAAAAAGCGATCATGATCTCCTTTTGAGTCAGGAACTCGAGAAGGCGCTTGTTGAGGGTCACCTCGCCGAAAATGAATATATCCTTTACGTTTTCGACGGGTATGAATTTTTTTATAATTTCCCCGGTTTCGGGGTTTTCCTGTTCGAAGAGGATCGTATCGTTCTCGCGCTTGAGAACGCCGCTATTGAATATGTAAATTGTCGATTTCATTGAATTACCCCCCGGTTAATTTAGTTAATATTAAATTTGTTGTTTATATTGACCGAATTATATATAATATAGTCAGTATACTGACTGAATTTAATGAGAATATTATTATGTATGTAAAACAAAAACAGCTGGATAACCTGGTAAAGCTGATAAGTCCGCAAAAGGCCGTCATAATACTTGGACCGAGAAGATGCGGCAAAACAACCCTCCTCGAAAAATTTTTAAAAAAATTTAAGGATAAATATTTATCCGTTACAGGAGATGATATTTCCGTGCGGGAATATCTTTCCAGCCAGTCAATTGCTAAATTAAAGAATTTTGCCGGCAGAAATAAACTGCTTGTTATTGACGAAGCTCAAAAAATCCCTGATATTGGAGTCAATTTAAAGATAATACTGGACCATATTCCCGGAATAAAGATCGTTGCAACAGGTTCGTCATCATTCGGTTTGAGCAATCAGACAGGAGAGCCGCTGACAGGAAGAAAATACACCCTGAAAATGTACCCTTTTTCCCAGATGGAACTATCGGATGTCGAGAACCCGGCGGAAACGGCTTCCCAGCTTGAAAACCGCCTGATATTCGGATCGTATCCGGAAGTCGCACTTGCAGGGGATAACAAATGGAAAGAGCTTTATCTCAGGGAAATAATAGCCTCTTATCTTTATAAGGATATCCTGGAACTTGACGGCGTCCGCCATTCGTCAAAAATATCCGCACTGCTGCAGAGCCTGGCCTTCCAGATAGGTCATGAAGTCTCATTCAGCGAATTGAGCGGAAAAATCGGAATCAGCAAAAACACTATAGACCGGTATCTGGACCTTCTGGAAAAAGCCTTTGTCATCCAGAGATTGAACGGCTTCAGCAGGAACCTCAGGAACGAAATTACAAAAAACCCGCGCTATTATTTCCTTGACAACGGAATACGCAACGCCCTGATCAATAATTTCAATCCCCTGAAGTTTAGAAACGATAACGGGATGCTCTGGGAGAATTATATAATTATGGAACTTTTGAAAAAGCAGGAATACGCCATGAAAACCGCGAATAATTACTTCTGGCGCACTTATACCCGCAGCGAGATCGACTTTATCGAGGAAAAAGGAGGCGTTCTGACCGCTTATGAAATTAAGTATTCTCCTAAAGACATCAGGATCCCGAAAACATGGGCCGAAGCTTATCCGGGAAGCAATTTCCGGGTGATACACCGAGACAATTACATCAGTTTTATAACCTGAGTTCTATAACCTGATCATCGATACTGCCGGTCGATATTTTATGCCCAGCAGAAATCGGAATGGTTGCACTTCGGGCAAAGTTTCAAACGGACCGCCGCCGGAGGCGTTTCACGACCTGCAATTTCTGCCAGCTCTTTTAAGTCTTTTTCTATTTTTTTCGAATCTTCTTCCGTCAGCTCTATGATTTTAGTCAACTTTTCCTTCGGCACTTTTATCAGTCCTTTCATAATAATATTTTTGCGGCGGAGGAGATAAAGGTAATACCGTAGCTGCCATTCGGCGCTTTCCAGCGTCTTCGAAGATTTTTTTATCTCCGCGATAAAATATTCCCCGTCTTTTTTTGTTACCATATCGATTACCGCCCCGAACTCGGCAAGGTAAACCTCCTTTTTCTCCCGTCCGTACGATTCCTTATTGATCAGCCTGCCTATTTCCACAAAATCGTTATGCTGGTCGCCAGTCAACTGCCGATGCATCAGCCATGCCTGCCGGGGGCAGATATGAAATGCGTTAAACAGGGAAGGGGGGAAGGTTTTATTCATATTTCCACGCCGCATTGATAAACTATGCTTGAAATTGTATTTAAAGTGTCTTTTTCCTTCTCAAAATCTTTTTCATATTTTATGATTATATCAAAAGGTTGATCCGAACAGTAATCATGGAATTTCATTCGCAGCAAACCTCCTAATTCCCGCTGTTTTTTACCGTCCATTTTTTTATCGATCAGGATCATAAAATCCCAGTCGCTTTCAGGACCTGGATTTCCGCTTGCACGGCTGCCGAAAAGATAGGCCTTTTTGTAGCCTATTTTAAGGTCATTGAGAATTTCCTTAAATCTAGAGGAAATATACTGGATATGATCATTTATTACACTGCTCCGTTTTTATTTATTTTAAATATGACACACTGAGCTTTACAACTTCGGTCATATACTTCAGATGTTGAAGGAAAGGTTGGGAAATTTTGCATTGACAACTCCTTGGGTTATATTTTCATAAATTATAATCTATTACCATTCAACATATCCTTTACTATTATATACTTCTAAACCTAATTTCAAGTCATAATAAGAACGATTAATAATCGGTATGATTTTATAATCCTTAATTCTTGGTAATTCAGAAATACATTCTGCTTCATAAGCAGTTATTGAAATACAAAACTGTGAAAATTTTGGTTGAAGTTTTTTTAATTCTATTATTTTTTTAAAGAGATCATCTTTTGATTTTACATTCCTGTTTTTAATAGATAGATATTCATTGTATATATCGATTGATTTTATTTTATTACCTTTTTCTAACACTTCAGTTTCAATAAACACAGTGTATTTACCTGCCTCATCACTAATAAGTTTAACTTCATCTCCAAATTTCTTTAAATATTCCGACTTTAAATAGTTTTGAATATTCTGCCAAAGGTTATTCACTTTTAATTTCTTGAAATACTGGAGACTAAAATCCAATATATCTTTTTCTTCTCTTTTATCATCAATCTTGATAATTTCATTAGTAACATTTATTTTGATATCTCCAGCGCTTCTTTTTGTATTTCTCAAGTAAACTCCTGAATAACTTGGAGTTCCTTTTTCGTTCAATAAATTAACAACAAATACCTTTCCTCCCAATAATCCAAATTCATAGTTCCGGTTAGTTCGTCCCCCGGCTTGAATAATACTGTCTAAAGGGCTTAAGAATTTAAAAATAGTATGAACAGAAATATCTACTCCTGCTTCAATTAATTGTGTGGAAATAATAATTATTCTCTTTTTCTTTAAATCTTCTTTTAGATCATGTATAAATATTTTTCTTTGTGCTGGAATAGTTAATGTCGTTAAATAAAATAATATATCTCCATAACTTTTTTTTAAAACCTGAGCAATCTGATAAGCCATTTTTTTTGTATTTGATACTATCAATATGGACTCTTCCTTGTTAGCCTCAAGATAATTTATCAAGTACCTGAATCCGTTAACTAATTAGAAAAATATAGATTAACCCTTTACAATATATAGGGTTATGGACCTAATAAGGTTCACCCAGAGGGTGAAGGAATGAAAACAATTATCCGTTTTGACCTGGAGGAAACAGACGAGCTAATTGCGGCTGAAAGCGGACTGACACTGATAGGTTCTTTAATACGCAAATCAAATCTTGATAAAAGATTGGAAAGTTCGGGAAAAAGGCCGCAGATTAAAGATATAGATATCGTAAAGAGCTATACAAGTCTGCTTGCTATGGGCAAAACAGAATTCGCAAAAATAGAGCAATATCGAAATGATAGATTTTTCAAAGCGATGATGGATATACCGACCGTGCCATCGGAGGAAAATTTGAGACAGCGAATGGATATGGCCCCTGAAAGCTGGCCCGATAAAATAAGCGATGAAAGCATAAGGCTGGTAAAAAGGATGAAAGGCCGCTTAACTCCGACAATCAGGGATTTAGTTCCTCTGGATATAGATGTATCACCATTCAATAATGAACAGACAAAAAAGGAAGGAGTCTCAAGGACTTACGCAGGGTATTACGGCTATGCACCAATATTTGCGTATTTTGGGAAAGCAGAAGGATGGATTGTTGGCGTTGAGCTGCGTGAAGGTAAAAGTCACTCCCAATGTGATAAAGGAGAATTTATCCGCAAGGCAATACAAAATGCGAAAATATTTGAACGTAAAATACTTGTGAGAGTAGACAGCGGGAATGACAGCAATGATACGATAAAAATCTGTGCGGAAGATGAAAAAGTTGATTTCATAATCAAAAGAAATTTAAGAAGAGAGAGCCCGCTTGATTATCTGGAAAGAATAGAAAAATCGGAAACAGCGTCAGTTGAAAATCCACGGGAAGGGAAAACGGTATATCGGGATAAGTTAAGAGCGGACGTTGGGCTGAAAGAAGAAATAAAACTGGTTTATGAGGTTATTGAAAGGACGATAGATAAGCAAGGCAATGCCGTCCGGCAGGTTTAGTGACCCAGGGTCGGCATTTTTAGTGACCCACCCCCCAGTGTACCTTCAGTATACCAATTCCAGGTTTTCAGGTCAAAGATTTTAACTCATTTTTCTTGATAAAATTATTCAACCTATAACTATTTCCATCTTCTATGCTGATCTTAACTGCACCATCAATGAGCCTGTCTATGGCAGCGCTCCCCATTAATGGGTTAGAAAAGACAGCGGGCCATTCGGAGATATCACGATTGCTTGTGATAATCATTGAAGTTTTTGAATATCTCCCGCAAATAACCTCATAGAGATCTTCCTGTTGCTGTTGATTTAAACTCTGAAGCCCGAAATCATCAAGAATGAGAAGGTCGATCCGGCATAAATTTTTCAGCCTCAATGGATATCTTCCATCACCCCTGGCTGAGTTAAGAGACCTGAGAAGTAAAAGTGTGTTAATAAAAAGGACCTCAAAGCCTCTCCTAATGGCTTCATGTCCGATTGCCTGGGCCAGGCATGTTTTACCTACGCCTGAGGGGCCTAAAAAGAAGATGTTTTCATGCTTTTTCAGAAAATTACAGGTCGCAAGTTCTTTGATAAGAGGTTCCCTTATCTGAGAATTAAACCCGAAGTCGAAGTTTTCCAGGGTGCAACCATAATCGAGCCCGCTCCTTTTTAAACGGATGCTCAGAACCTTGTGATCCCTGCGCTCCAGTTCCTCAAGCAGTAAATTGAGAAGAAAATCGGTATAAGATATCTTCTCGTTCAGTGCCTTCTGGACATGATAATCGAGGGTTTCAAGTATACCTGAGAGCTTTAATCTCTTTAACTGAGGCTTTAACTGTGCCAAATCATTCATAATATATTCCTCCATTTACTGCAATTCAATAATTGAAGTAGCTGTCATCCCTGGCAAACTTGAAAGGGAGATGATTTACCATGGTTGTTTCATCAGTATTGCAGGGCTCCCTGTCCAGTTTCTTTTCAAGAATGCTTTTTACGCTCATATAGACCGGAGTATCGTAATATATGGCCCTCCTGCAGGCGGCTTCGAGCCTTTCCCTGGAATATTTATTAGAAAGAAAGAGAAGCCCCCTGACAGGGCGTAATCCGTCGATATTCTTTCGTGAGAATATCAGTTCCGCCACTTCAAGCGTCGATTTGCCGATGCTCCCGGCCCAGGCGAGGAGGGACTCCTTTGTCATGGACAGGTATTCCTCCTTGTATGGCGGAGCATGCAGCTTGTTTCGTTTGTATTCCCATTTTTTCTGCGCTCTTGTATGGCTTGATATCAAATCGTGCCCGTAAAACACTTTCACAGAGCTTGAATTGGCGCACACCATTACTTTCTCACCAATATACCTGTAAGGGACGCTATAGTAAGCGCAATCGTACTGAACCATCCATTCAGCCCGGACAGTGCATTCTTTCCAGTCGGTCATATCCCAATCTTCAAGAGGAAGCTTTGATAGGGTCTTCGATTCTTCGATAAACAACTCACAAGGCGACATTCCGACGCCTTTGATTATCCTGATATCCGCAGTATCCTTGTCCCAATTGTTCAGGGCTTCTTCCAGATCGGTTAACAAAGGAATAGTTCGGCCTTTCTGCTTCTGTTTTTCAACGAAATACGGCCAGAAATTGTTAATGATATATTTAATATCGTTTTCCACTCCCCCTTTGTGCTGTGGTGTTGCGGGAAGGCAGGGACTGATGAGAAAATCATAGTGCCTGGCCAGTTCCTGATACGATCTGTTGATGATCGGATCATAAAATGCGGCTTTTACAACTGCGGATTTAAGGTTATCCGGGACAATTTTCTTTGGAACACCTCCAAAATGATGAAAAGCCCTTATATGGCACTTGAAAAACGTCCCGCTTTTCTGGTCGTATACTGTCTCACGATATGCCTTTCGGGATTTGCGAAGCCTGCCTGAAAATACCCAGGCTTTCCTGTTACGGCATTGGAAGGGATCATAAACAAGTCCGAGGTATCCGAAATCTACTTCCATCACTCCATCTTCATGCGGACGGATCATTACAGAAACCGGTTCTCTTGGAAAATTCCTGTGAATGTACCGCCTGACGGTTGCCTCGGAAATACCTTTGCAGTCTTCATGTTCTGTTACAAGTTTATGAATAATCACAAAGCTTTTTTCCTCTTCTCTGTACCTTTTTAGATCGCTTTGATGATTATCCAGAATATGAGGCTTTAATTCGGACTTTCCCGGTTCGTTGTAAGCTTTGTCCATTTCGCTTTCTGATGGCAGCGTCACCGATGGTTTGAGCCATCCCTTTTCGGCGCTTATTTCTTTAACTTTTCGAATAACTTTACGATGATTCCCGGTCTCTTTACAGATATTTCTAATAGATTCGCCTTTCTTTAAACGAATTAGAATTTCGATTAATTGCGTCATGGATTTTATCCTCGGCATTTATTACCCTCCCAATGCGGTTTCTTTTATTTTACCACATCAGGGTGGGTCACTAAAATTGCCGGGGGGTGGGACACTTAAAATGACGATGGGTGGGTCATTATTTTTGCCGATGGTGGGTCACTACGGGTGCCGGATTGCAGGCAATCCAAATCTATTAGCCGACATTGAAGTAAAAGCTTACTGGACATCATTATCGGATGATGCCGATACAATTATCAGCTTGTATGAGGAACACGGCACAAGCGAACAGTTCCATTCGGAAATTAAGTCAGATATTGGATTGGAGAGATTTCCCAGCGGAAAATTTAAAACAAATTCTTTGGTATTGTCACTGGGATGTTTTACCTATAATCTTTTGAGGTGGGTCGGGCAAAATGCGCTAAGGTATAAAGGTATTCCTGGAAGTAAAGCTAAAGAAAGGATAAGGCTCAAAACCGTCATACAGGATATAATGTATATGGCTGCAAAATTGGTCTGCCATGCAAGAAAGTTTGCTCTGAAGATATATAGGAATAATCCGTGTCTGCCTCTATTTCGTAAGTTATACGGGACGCTAACTGTTTAAAAAAGAGTTAAAGGATCCGTTTTTAGCGTTTTAAGAAAAGAGTGGGTTTGCGCCTAAAATTTTTAAAAGATGTACTTTTAGGATTATTG
This sequence comes from uncultured Spirochaetota bacterium, assembly GCA_963796325.1. Taxonomy (GTDB): domain Bacteria; phylum Spirochaetota; class Brevinematia; order Brevinematales; family JAOACQ01; genus CAVYGN01. The sequence goes on along the minus strand of CAWCLF010000001.1, from coordinate 2,614,871 downwards.
GGAGATTTAATTTTCGAAAATTTGTTATGATTCACAACTATTGGTTATAATACAGCAGGAACTGGCCAAAAATTGAAGCGGAAAGAACAAGAGAAGGTTGTTTGTCGATAACTTAACGGATTCAGGAAGTAATTAATAAAATCATCAATTTTCATGTCCGGCAATCTAATAATGGAATAACGATTTGAAAATCTATATAGCTGATCATGTAACTCAAGAGTATGGTATAAATCTGTTATCTCATTGCTTTCAAATATATTTGGCATTGTTGCAGTAGTAATTATTATAAAACAATTAAAATAACGCGCCAAAATCTGAATGAACCATTTAACACAAGGATATAATCCGGCTTCGACAGCCTGAATTTCATCTAATATTACAATTGAATTGGCGATATTAATAAGTTTCAAAAGATTTTCACCGCTGGAAAATACTTCCATAAAAGAAACAAAAGTCGTCAAGATAATCTCGCTATCCCAGAACCTATTCAGCATCAATCCTTCTTCATCTTCATATTGAATCTCATCATCGGAAGACTTTCGGGTGATAGTGTCGGCAAGATGATGATATTCTAAAAATATATCAGTATTTTGTTCTATATTATTATGATCTAAAATATCGCCAATAATTTTTGCTGTCTGGTCAATAATACTGAGAAAAGGTAAAGAGTATATAATTCGATAGCATTTTCCTGTTTCTTTAAAAACCCGGTTTTTCAATTTTATCGCGGCATTTAATAATGTTAATGTCTTGCCGATTCCGGTAGGAGCATTCGCCTGAAGTATTCTGTCTTTATCAAGATCAATATTACCAACCGATTCCTGAATATCCTGATAAAAGACCTGTCTGAGCCTGTTTAATTCCGTATCCTGATATTTCTCGGGATTTTCTTTTTTATCAATATATTTATAAACATCCACAATTTCATCGTTTATTTTATAATTATTTCTTTCTCTTTCCTCTATATCAATTATTAATGGTTTTCTGAATAAAGCATTATATTTATCCGCCCTACTAAAAGCAGAGTAGAGAATAAAATATAAAACAATTTCATAGTTTCTTTTTTCATCCAAAGAAGATTGAATAGAAAGCCTTATCCCATATCTTGTAATAAATTTGTTGATGTTATCAATAAAAGTTATAAAATTTTCTTTTAAAAAAGGTGTGGCCAAAAATAAACTATATATGTTACTGAAAATGATTAAACTTTCCGGACCCGATAAAATATCTTCTATCTGCAATTTAATATTTCTTATATCATTATCGCCTAATGTTAAATCATCTATATCTTTATGCTGACTGCTGTGATGAGAGCAAATCAGGCGGTAGATCAAGAAACCTTCCTTTTCAGACAACTTTAGCTGATCACAAAGATAAAAGGCAAAAGCAGCTCCTATTTTACTATGACCTGAAGGTTCTTCATAAGTGTCTTTTTCTGTTTCAAGCTTCTTTTGAAAAAAATGGGTAGCTTTACCTATATCATGACTGAAACCAATAATTTTACAATATAAATCAATTTTGTTTTTAGATAAAAAAATTTCATCCAAATTAAGAGAAAGAAGAATGTTTTTCATTCCGGTATAAACTTCAAGCAAATGACCTTCTGTCTCATTCCAGAGCGGTTTATCGGGATTTTTATGCGAGCGGATCATAGTTCTTCTCCTCAGTATTCATTTCGGAGTAGAACGAGAACTTCCAAATAAATAAACCGAATTATTGTCAATTTCATAGAATTTTCCTGAACAAATCAAGCCCTTTCCTTCAGGATTATAAACCACTTTTTTATATTCTTTCATTGTAAAATCTTCATCCCTTCTATAAGGGAGATTATCAGAAATAATTTTTATCCCGCTGTTTGATTTCAGTACTTCATCAAAATCAATACTGACATCCTCCTGGGCCGGTACAACGGAAAAGGTTATTGTTTTTTTCTTTTCAACCTGTTTATCGTAGCTTTGAAACTCACCAACTTCTCCATACACCGCCATACAATATGCACTCCCGAAATATATGGGATAAACCGATTTTCTACTCAATATTTTATTCCTCAACATGTTATAAAGAACCGGGTTTTTATGGCTTATATAAAAAGCATATTCAGGCCGGAAAGTATGTTCCATAGGAATTTGAGTTCTTTCCGATATTAAACCGTAATTATCATTAAAATTAAATGGAGTTATTAAATCCGTCTGGTTCAAAGTCAGCATAATCCTTTCAAGCCTTTTCGTCAGTTCAATTCCTATAAGCAGATTATCCCGTTCAATTCTTATATGGTAATCCCACTTATTAAAACCTAAAATCGCGCCAAGTATTCCCTCAATCACAGTAAAAGTCGGAATTTCATAAGTCAGTTTGGATGAATTGGTGTAGGCCGTCTTAAAATGAGCTAATAACCCTGAAAGGTTAAATTTTAATACTTTCATAATTCATCCTTATAAGATTACATTTTAAATTCTTCATATGATTTCAATATCTTTTTTAAATCTTCCGTAGTAATAAATTGAATTTCTTCTTTAGTACAATTGATTTTATCCAAAAAGCCAGTTTTAAATGCAGCATCAACAGCACTGTTTGTTTTATATTTTATCTTTTCGATATTTGCTTTTTCAGAGGTTATTTTAGAAACCAATCCTGAGAAATCCAAACCCAGGTCAGAAGATTCCTTAACATCTTTCTGCTTTTTGGACTTTACGTACTTCATAGGCAGGAAGTAAAAATCATCATCCTTGAAGAATATCTCAATCATTACCAAAGGTTCCCGGTCAATCTTGGAATGAGTAATGTCATTTTTGATCGAACACCATTGTGTTCTTTCAAATACTTTAAAATCATCTTCGGTAAACTCAACTCCCCAGATTTCCAGAGATTTCGGATTGACTATAACATCATAATGAATATAATAGTAGTCGCAGATATATTTTGTGCCCATAGAACCAGTTCCAACATTGTCCGCTTTTGTTGCTAAAATTGTAGTAATTTTTATTGGTAAAGAATTCGGATAATTCAAACTTATCCCAAAAGTTTTTTGCACGGGCCCGGTAACACTTTCTTTTAATGATTCCTCATCTTCTTTTTCTTTTCCAGTAAAGGCTGCTCCATAGAATTTAATATCAATGAAACGATTCAATAGATAACTGACTTTCTCATTATGGGATAATTTTTTATCTTTTAATATATTTTTAATCATATCATCCATTTGCATCACAGTTCCATCCTCTTTTTGTTTTTGCTTTAAAAATACTGAATTATCATTAAGTTTAATCAAATAATCACGATCATCTCTTTTACTTGAAACATCCGTTGTCAAAATTTCTTTCCCGTTATACTGCCGGGGTTTATTCTCGTTCGCAGGGTCGCCATTCGGGTTGTTATTAAAACCTTCGTAACCATAATAAACTGCTACCCTTTTTTCAAATTTTGACATATTAGTTACCCTCCATATTATTTTTATCATCACTGCCTTTATAATTATAGAAGCAGAAGCCTGTAACAAAAGGAAATATTAAATCCTCATGCTTTTCTGCCAAATTATCTTGAGAAACAAGTTTTGAGAAGAAAGATGTAATAGCAAGAATATTACCCTGCTTTACAAGCAATTTATCCTCAATAGCGAGAGTCTCAATACAGCGTTCCATTAGTTGGGGCAGTTTATAAATATTCGTTGAAAAATTGGAAAGCCATCCATCCAAAAAGCTTCCCTTGCCTTTTCGTTCATAACGAGTTTCAACAGTCAGTTTTCCCATCAGGAAAGCAAAACATTTTTCGGGACTACTAAAAAATTCCGGATAATTAATAAATTGGCTCCAGTAATCATCTACAAATTTTGTCCCTGCGTTTTCTTTTTCAAAAATCTCTTTTAATTTTTTAATATCCATTCTAGTTTCCTCCTTATCATAATATATTTTGACGTTTTCAAAAAATAGATTCAGGTAAAATATATCCAATACTTTAAAATCCACATATTCAATCGTATCAATTTTTTGAATTAGTTCAAAAAGATAATTATTGACTGATTTAATAAATAACTTCATGCTAACTTTTTCATTATCTGAAAAAATGCTTCCTAAAAAATTAATATAATCAGAATATTGATAATTTTTTGGTTTTTCATAATCCTGAATATCTTTTTTTGTAATTACATTCCAAAGAATAGATAAAGGATAAAAAGTTTTTTTATCGTTTTTAATATATGCTTGATAAATTAATTCCACTTGTTGATTAATATTTAAGATCAGCCTCATTCTCGAAGGCAAAACTTCTTTAATTGATTTCTTTAGTTCACGTTTTTTTTGTTTTGATTCATACACATATATATCAAGCATGATATGATCTTTAAATTCTGAAATTAATTCGACAAAAAAGCCTTCTCTATTATCAAAATATTTTTTATTTATACTAGTAATAGAATCTTTTGAAGATTTTTTGTTCTTATTTTCTTTATTATCTATCTTTAACTCTTGAATGAGTTGTCTGATAATTTTAAAATTCTCAAAATCATTGCCTATCACATTTAAATTAGATAAAAATCTTGGAACAATGAGTAGCCCCGAAGATTTTATTCGAGTATTTGTTGTATGAAAATTATTGTTAATATAATAACTCCCAAAATTTATAAATCCAGCACATTCCTTGCAAGTACCTGCGTTAATGAAAGAAGAATTTAAATCGAAATTTCTTGAGAATATTTCCTTATCAAAATTAAAGAATGAAAAGTTTTCATTCAGCATGAAATAATTTACAAATTCATTTTTTTCTTTTCCGCATACACTACAAATACCCTTTTTGCTTACAAAAGCATTAGAATTATTATATATTTCAGTTAAAACTTCCTTGAAGCTGCTAATTTCATAAGGATAATTTCCATTAATGGTTAATGTGATGATATAATTATCTTCATCGGAAAGAATTATTTTCTTTAATTGGCTAAAAATATCTTTTTTGTTTTCAATTAAGCAATTATATACTTTATCAGTTAAATGATACTTTTGATGTATTAACGCTGAATATTGTCCTTTCTTTGAAAAAAATTCAAATATTTTGGCTTCAATGTCTTTTTCATAAGATTTTTTTAATGCTTTACCATATTTAGCCCTAAATAAAATATAGTTTATACCATTAGAATTACTCATTAGCGCAGCATAATTTTCCTTATTACTTTGCAAAACAGAAGTTAATTCACATTCCAAATATTTAACAGTTTCATTTTGTTCTTTTAGTTTAATTGCTATCTCTCTAGTTATACTAAAACTTTCAAATTGTTCCCTTAATGAAAGTGTTAATGGGTCTTTCCCTTCCTGTTCGCAAATATATTTCCCAATTTCATAAAATGTTCTCAGCATTTCTCTTCCCCTTTACAGTTATATTCTACTTTTACTAGCCAATTTAACCACACAGTGCCTCCGTGATTTTCTATAAAACCCCTCCTTATGCGGCATATCCGACACTAAGCCCTTTATAAATATTACTGATCCTCTCCTTCCTCATCCTCGTCAATTAATTCTATCCCGTTCTCCTCAAGCGCTTTATCAAACTTCGTAAAGAGTTCATCAAGTTTCTTTCTGTTTTTTGAATTCTCGGGATAAAGTCCGGAGAGGCTTTCCAGCGCCAGGTTTTTCAGTTCGTCCGGAGTGATCGCGGCCGATATCTCGCCGTTTTTCGCTTTCGCCGCCTTTAGCCTTTCCGCCAGGTCGTAGTCGGGGTATAAATCGGAGATTATCAGATCCCTTTCCTTTGCAGTAACGGTAATATGGAGCATTTCATCCCCGTCTTCCTCCAGCCGCGGATATTGCTCGGGCGATTCGCCGATCTTTTCGAGAATGACGGGATACCTTTTGCCGTGCTGCGGGTAGCGGTATTCTATAAGCTCAACCGGGAAAGACCATTCGTCGCCGTAATCGAAAAAGAATAAGAGTTTCGCGCCCGTGTCGGGGAACGCCTCCGGGATTTTTGTTTTTTTAACGCCCGGGAATTCGCTTTCCTCCCCTATATCGGCAAACAGTTCAAAACCGGTTTCTGACCTGTACGGCTCCTTAAAATTATTGTAAAACCCGAAAGGGTGGTCGAAAAGAAATTCGAAGGCTTCGTTTATCGCTTCCGCCAGTTTATAAAGCGTAGCGTTTTCCGGCACGGCGATGGTCCGCCAGGGTTCCGGGTCGAGATCGCCCGACCTCGGGCTTCCGTTTGCCGTAACCTTGAAAACACATATCCTGTCGCCGTTTTTTACTTTAATCGGGCGCATAAATTACTTTCCTCGCCACAAAATGTTATCTCATAATAAAATTGATGTTTGAATGGAAAAGTATTGAAAAAATATCTTTCAGATGAGGCGATATCGACTTTAATATTCATAAAGCCGCCTTTCTTTATTATTTAACGGCATTTGTGTTTTGTCAAACATCCTTGAAGCCGCCTCTATTACACTGCCTTTATTTCCAATATCCTGTCCAGCCTGAACGTCCTGTTTTCGCCCCGGCTCTCGCAGTACGCGACTATCCCCTCGAACTCCTTTCCCTTGAATTCCATCGTCCCGATAGACACGGGCCTTATGATCCTTCTGGATTTGTCGTCCGAAGCCTTCAGGTAAACGATCTCGAGGCGTTTTTTGTCCCTGATCGCGTCTTCGATTATAGAACGGCGTTCTTCAAGGGGAAGGGATTCGCCCGCTTTTTCATATCTGTAGCGTGTCATGAATTTTACTATGTTCCAGTCCATGAAGACATGGCTTTTCTTGAGCGGTTTTTTAAGCGCCAGGCCTTCAAGCGAGCGGACCCGGCTTAATGCGACGTAAACCTGCCCGGGGGAGAAAGCCCCCCGACCTATGTCGAGCACCATCTTCTCGAAAGTTTTTCCCTGCGATTTGTGGATCGTGATCGCCCATGCAAGCCTTAGGGGGTACTGTAGGAACGAACCGATCGTGCGGCTCTTCAGGCTCCCGGTTTCTTCATCGTATGCGTATTCCATGATGTCCCATTCGAAAGGCTCGATTTCGACGGGCCGGACGTCATTGAGCAAAACGTTTATTTTTTCATCCTTCTTGTTGAATCCTGAAATAACGCCCATGCTTCCGTTGACCCAGCGGCCGCGCGGATCGTTTGCCAGGATCATGACAAGGGCGCCCTTTTTAAGGACGAGCCTTTTTTCGGCAGGGAGGCTCGATTCGTCGAACCTGCCGGAAATTCGGCCGATGAATATCTTTTCCTTACCGGGCAGCATTGAAAGCTTTTCATTATTGATCGCTGCCGCGCTGTCGTTCCGGGGCGTCAGGGTAACTGCCGGGACGGTGTCTTCCGATCTGCAATTTTCAACGCACCTGCCGTTCAATTCCGCCATATCCTCGTCGCTGACCGTATTGTTGCGGATCGCGTTCAATATGCGAATAAAATCGCCGTCCTTCTGGCGGAAAATTTTTTCAAGTTCGATTACTTGCATGTTAAGCGAGGGAAAGGTCATGGCTGAAAAGAAATAAGGGGATTCGTAAATACCGGAAAACAACTTCTTTTCGGCCGATACTACGACCGGCGGCAGCTGGTAAAGGTCTCCGAAAAAGATCATCTGTTTTCCGCCGAAGGCCTTTTTACTATTGCAGGCCCTGCGCAGGAAAATATCGATATGATCCAGGATATCGGCGCGAAGCATCGACGCCTCGTCGATGACGATCATATCGACGGCCCTGTAAAGGGCCTTCCCTTTTTCATTCAGGCTGCCGGCCGATTTTTGTGCCGCTTCGCCGTCCACATCCGGCCTGAACCGGAAGAAGGAATGGACTGTCTGTCCGCCAATGTTGAGGGCCGCGACTCCGGTCGGAGCAAGCACGGCCGCATTTTTCCCGGTATTGTCCCGGAAATACTTTAATAGCGTCGATTTACCCGTTCCGGCCTTTCCCGTAATGAAAAGATTCGAATCCGTGTTTTCCATTTTATGCAAAGCCTTTGTAAAATCTTCAGTCATTTCGATGGGCATCTTTGTCGCTCCTTTTCAATCTTTATAATTCATTCGGACAATTCGACCATGCCGAATCCCTGGGAGTTCTTGCTGCCCAGGCAGGCGTCGTAGGCGAAATCGAGCATGCGGGGATCTCCTTCGAGCATGTACCGTCCCATCCAGCCTTTTACCAGTGTTCTATCCTCGCCGGTCCCGAAATAATGGATTTTTTCGTTTCCGTTGCCTTCGAACAGCGGACGTATTTTAATTGCGCAGGGGCAATCCTTCCTGTAAAGCGATACCCATTTTTTATGAAGATTATTTTCAGTCAATTCTGAGAATTCGGCTTCAAAAGGATTGTAAAAATGGGTCTTTTTTTTTCCTTCCGGCGTCGTGAAGGTAGTATAATTGACGATTGGAGTGATGCATTTGATCCGTATTAATCCCGAATTTATCTCTTTACGCTTCATGACCGAGATGGAAGAAACCGCAAGCATGTTTTCCCCGAGTTTTACCCTTTCCGAGCGGATAAGGTTTTCCGCGAGCTCTGTTACGATCCATTCCAGCGGGGAATTGATAAAAAAGCTGACAGTTTGAGGAAAATAAAAAATTTTCCCGGTTTTATCGAAGCGGCCCCTTTCAATGATGCCGGAAAATGAGAAAAACTTGAAAGACCGTTTTTCGAAGCGGTACCCTTCGTTATGAAGCCACTCGCCGTCGTCATGAGCCAGATGACTGTAGATAAGAGCCTGTATATTGGCGTTGAAGCCCGTTCTTAATAAAACGCTGCCTGCCTGCGAAGACAGTTCGACTTTAATTCTCATAAAGCCCGCCTCCATTTATTATTGAACAGCATGGTAATGATGTCAAATATTTTATGGTAAGTATAGATTATAAACCATGTCCTTTGACATTTTATTCCTCCCGAATTATATTTCTTAGCGTTTAAAAATTTCCTGCAATTGGCAGGATAGATTCGGCCGCAGGCAGGGGAGGTACTATGATTGAGATAGGTAAGAACAGCCGCTTGAAAATGGTAAAAAAGGTGGATTTCGGCGTATACCTTGCCGCCGGCGAGGGTGAAGAATATTCTGAAATCCTCCTGCCGAAAAAAGACGTACCGGCAGGCCTGAATAATGGAGATTTTATCGACGTATTCATCTATAAGGATTCGGAAAACCGGCCGATAGCGACAACGCGGAAGCCGTTTATAAGGCTGAACGATTTCGCTTCGCTCGAGGTAAAGGATATTAATAAATACGGGGCGTTCCTGGATTGGGGCATCGAAAACCAGCTTCTTCTTCCGTTCAGGGAGCAGCCGGAAAGCCTCTCAGCCGGGGAAAAAGTTGCCGTCATGCTTTATTTTGACCGTGTTTCCGGAAGGCTTGCCGCGACCTCCCGCATTGAAAAATTCCTGAAGAAAACCATACTGCCGGAAGATAAAACTCCGCCGGCGGCCGGAGACAGCGTAGGGCTTTTAATATATGATAAAACTGAAATCGGGTATAAAGCTGTGATTTTTTCTCCAAAAACAGAAACCAGGTATTCGGGGATTATTTACTCGAACGATGTGTTCCAGCACATTAAACCGGGGGATACGGTCAAAGGCTATATTAAAACCGTACGGTCCGACGGTAAGATAGATCTGACTTTAAGAAAAACAGGGATAAGGGAGCTCGAATCCGCCGGAAGAAAGATTTTAAACGCATTGGAAAAAGCGGGCGGTTTTCTGGCCGTCAGCGACGATAGTCCGCCCGAAGTTATTAAAAAATCCCTTGAAATGAGCAGGAAATCGTTCAAGAAAGCCGCCGGCATGCTCTACAGGGACAGGATGATCCAGCTTGAAAAGGGGGGTATCCGGCTGACTGTTCCCGCGCAAGCGGCGGGGTTCGGTAAAAAAGAACGCGAATTATACAAAAAAGCCCTTGCATTCGCAGGTTTGAAGCACAGCGGCCAGAAGCGGAAGTTTACAGGCGAACCGTACCTGGTTCACCCGGTAAGGACGGCCCTGACCGTTAAAAATTACGGCGGTACCATATCGGGGATCGTCGCGGCGCTTCTTCATGATACGATCGAGGATACGGATACCGGTAAAGAAGAGATCGAAAAAGAATTCGGGAAAAAGATCGCGAAGCTTGTCATGGATATGACGAACGATGAAAGGCAGAAAGCGTCGATGGGAAAAGCTTTATACCTCGCAAAAAAAATGTCCGGCATGGATGGAGAAACCCTCCTTGTCAAGCTTGCCGACCGCCTGGACAATGCCGGAAACCTTAAATACGGGGATCAAGACTGGAGCAGGAAATATGCCGAAGAGACATCGTTTATACTTGACAACATCAGGAACGAAAATTTAAATTCCGTACATAGGGAAATAATCGGAAAGATCAGGGAAAAGATAAAGGATTACCTTCACTAACGGGACACAAACGGGAACAATACCCCGCTATTTTTCCTTAACCTCTTCGATGCGGACCTTCGAGATCCAGCATTCGCCCTCGGTGCTGTTCAGGTCAAAATCTAGCCTCGAAGTTTCAGCGGTATCTTTCTCCATCCTGAATGTGAAAGAATATGTTTTCAATTCATTATTTATTTCAAACTGATCACCGCCGTAAACAATCCATCTTCCTATTTGAATGAGAGAAGCCCCGATTTTTTTATCCCTGTCAGCCCTTGCGTTGAATGTTACACGATACTGCTTATACTGTTCGAGAATTATAGGCATCATGCAAAGCTGAACGCCGCCTTGATCAAAATTTTTCCTGACCTTAATTGTAATGTGGGCCTCGCTGTTTTCAATCTTCGCAAAAACGACTGAGGAAGGCGCGCCGGCGCCGCCATATGTATCCCCACCTATAATAAGATGCCACTCTTCCGCCAGATTTCTAAGATAATTATTGTAGCCTCCGGCAATCATCCTGATTTTTTCGGCTTGAAAGTCGCCGTCGGGGCAGAGGTTCCCGGCCGCTATCCTGTTATCTTCCTTGTTATTTCCTTTATTTTCCATTTCTGAACCTGTAATTTTGCCGTTAATGTCAAGGGCGATCTCGTGCATTTCCTTGAAAACACCGTCTTCACTGCAGGACGGGGTTTCCGTTAAAAGGATCTCCCCGGTTTCAAGGTCCAGGAGGTGGATGTTCATCGAAATATTCTTGAAAGCGCTGTCGATCGTACCTGTGACGGCCAGCTTCGCTTTCAGCTCTTTGCCCAGTTTCTTTCTCGAAGCGCTGTTGCCTTCGGACGTCAGATCCGATGTCTCCAGCTTTATCCCGCTCAATAACTTACTCTGCTGTTTTTTTTGCATCACTTCGAATGTTCCGGTCTTCGCCAATTCGGCCCTCAGCGTTTCGGCCAATGTCAAGAGGTCCTTTTTATCGATCCCGGATTCGGAATCGAAGTCCAGTACCGCTATCTTCATTTTGCCTGTGTGTTCAGAAGCTGGTTCCTTTTCTTCAGCGCCGGAAACTGCCTGCGGGTTCGGATTGTAAGTAATATCGACGGCCAGCCCGTCGCCTATCGATACGTTCGTCCTGTAAATCACTTCTTCAGTGGCGGGAACCGAGAGGGTTATATCCATGGGCTCCTCGGCGATCTCGCTGTCGTTGTAGCCGTCGGACTTAGAGATCTTTTTCATGAACTTCCCGTTTATGGAGAGCTTGTAGCTGTCGGTGCCCTCGATCTCGAGCTGGAGCCTGCCCATCTTTATGGTCCTGCCCGTGATAAGGGTCGAAACGTTGCGGATCATCTTATCGACTGTATCGAACAGCCCGGGTCCCGCCTCCCCGGCGTACTGCCTCTGCAGTTTCATTGTTCCCAGGGCCGTATCGTAGACATAGACATCGATAGTCACAGTATCCTTTTTATGGTCGACCGAATAGTCGCCGGAAACGACTTCGCCTGCCGCCAGGGATAAACCCATGTCGATGGCGGCGTCGGGGCTGAAGCTTTTCGATTCCCAGTATTTATTTCCTGCCGCGGACTTTTCCACGGCTTCATAGGATGTTATGTTTATTTCCTGGATTTTGGAAAGGAAAGTAATAAGGGACCTTGTGATTGTTTTATTGACGCTCGCATCGGATTTATTGCCGAGGTTGACGAAGCCCAGGACCGCTATTGACCCGGATTCCTGGGCGAAGGCGGCCACTGAAAGGCAGGCTGCGATGAAAAAAGCCGCAGCGGCACAAACGAGGAACTTTCCGATCTTCATAAATTTACTCCTGTTAACATAGAGTAATTACTGACTTTATTTCACATCTTCCACCCGGACTTTGGATATCCAGCATTCGCCGGTGGAATCGTTCAGGTTGAAATCCATTCTTGTTTTTTCATTGGAAGGCATATTCATTTTAAATTCAAAAGAAAAGTCTTTTATGCCGGTATTTATATTGAAATCTTTAGTGCCGTAAACTGTCCAGTCTCCTCCTACCCTGATAAAGACGACTGTTATTATTTTTGGTTTATCGGCCTTTGCTTTGTAAGACATACGATAAGTTTTACCTTTCTCTAATTTTACAGGCATCATGGACAAGCGGACGCTCCAGGGGTCATTTTTGTGGGTGTTTATTTTAATATGAGCCTGGCCGTTTTCAATTACCGCCCGGACATCCGATGCATTATCGTTTTCAAGCTGCCATTTTCCTTCGAGGCCTGCAAGATATGTTGTGTAACCGCCTCCAATTGTAATAATTGTCTTCGAATTGAAATTTCCGTCGGGGCAGAGATTCCTGTCATCGGATACGTTCTTTACCGTGTTTTCTTCGTTCTGAGGGTTTTCCCCGCTTTTGGACGAAATCTTTTCGGCAATCAGGGCGACCTTTTCATCGATGCCTTCCAGGCACTCTTTTTTCGTATCGGCTTTAATCGATTCGGCTGAAAGGTATTTTCCCGTTTCAAGGTTGAGCATCTTGATATTGATTATATAAGTGTCCCCGAATTTACCGACGGTGCCCATTACGGCATTGTCGACATTCAGGATCCTGCCGAGCCTTACTACGTTTGTTTCTTCGGTGAGTCCGGCCTTCTGAAACTTGTACTCTTCCATTACCTTGTTAAGCTGCTCCCTCGATATCACATCGAAATCGCCGGTGCCGATAAAGGATGTCCTGACATAGTCGGACAGCGAAATGACTTCGTCCTGTGAAATATCCCTGGATTTTGAATCCATGTCGAAAACTACTATTCTCGCTTTATTTTCATCGGCTAAAGCGGTGTTGACATAACCGGCTGAAATTAAAGAACACAGTATTAAGACCGGGATGCTGTTTTTCATAAAATCCCTCCGGATGGACATAATCATTATGATTAGTTTATTTGACAGGTAAAAATTTTTCAATTAATACCCGACACTATTTAAGTATAACCCTGCTTTGAAATGCAATATTACTGAGAGAATCATCCGGATACGGCTTTAAGGGCTCAATCGTCTCCGGTAGACACGGTCATGCTAACATTCCGGAAGTAAATAGTAGGATCTTCCGTCGCACAGTCGAATTCGATTTTCGCGTTATCGTCCGGATACTTGCATGCGAAACCGAAGGTAATGGTCTGCCATTCCGGGGTGGATTCGAAAGGTTTTCTATTAAAATAAGTTTGATAGTCTCCCCAGTTTTTGCCTATCCCTACAAAAAATTTACGGTCTTTGTCCGACCTGACATCGAAAGAGATAGTATAGTAATTACCGCGTAAGAGCTGGATAGGATAATAAAATACCATCACATCCCATGGGTTGCCGCTCCTCTTTTCCGTTTTTACCGTGCATATATTGGAAGAAATATCTATCGAACCGGTTGCCGGCCAATTTTGGTAAAACGACCATTTTCCCGGTGTCGGGATGCTATCGTAGCAGTTCCTGGGAAAGTTTCCGACTATGATCATATTCTCCGGGGCGGTCCTGACCTTGACCGGTTTCGACGACGGTATAATTCCAGACGGACCTGCATTCGAAATTTTATCCGCTATGTCAAGAGCTATCTCATGCATTTCCCTGAAAACCGAGTCTTCTGCGCATGATGGAGTTTCCGCCAGCAGGACATCGCCGGTTTCGAGATCCAGGAAGTGAATATTCATCGAAATATCCTTTAAGGCGCTGTTTATCACACCCGTGACTGCAAGCCTGGCGTTCAGGAGCTTGCCCAGCTTTTTTATAGCGGTACTATCTTCGGATGCCAGGTCGGCAGTCCCGATCGGAGACCCCTTCAGCCTTTTTTTCACCTCGTTATCGGACATTACATTTAAAAGGCCGGCATTCTCCAATTCTGTCTTCATAACCTGAGCTAGCGCCGAAAGCTCCTTTTTATCGATGCCGGTTTCCGAGTCGAAATCCAGGACCGCTATTTTCAATTTGACGGTTTGTTTCGGAGCCGTTTCATTCGAGGAAACTGCTGCCCCAAAGGCGGATTCTGAAATGAATGCGGTAAAAAAAACAGCGGCGGCAGCGAATAGGATCCCTTTTAATGTGATTTTCATAGAGGTACCTCCCAACAGTTCATTTTTCTCCTTCAGATTCTACAAGGCTTACATTCCGGAAGTAAATCGCGGACTTGTCGTTGGCGCAGTCAAATTCCAGCTGCGCCCTATTGTCCGAACCTGCTGATTTAAAATCAAGGGTGATAGTCTGCCATTCGGCCGTCGAATCGAACCTCTTGCGTTCCATAAAAACCTTGTAACCGGATTCGTTTTTATCGATAATGACAAAAAACCTGCGCGGAGCGTCGGACCTGACATCGAAGGTTAAAGTGTACGAATTGCCGGAACTCAAACCGACCGGGCCGTAAATAAGCTGAACATACCATGGAATATATGCGGGTTTTTCAATAACGACCTTGCAGGCACCGGAGGAAATTTCGACATGGCCTTTTGTGGAATTATCAAGGAATAGCCGCCATTTTCCCGGCTTGCCGGAAGCCGACACGCTGCCGTCGGGGAAGTTACCCGCCCCGACCAGGTTATTGGGGACGATCCTTATAGCTCCCGGTTTCTCCGACTTGTTATTATCGGCCTGACTTACGTTCGAAGATTTATCCGCTATGTCAAGAGATATCTCGTGCACTTCCCTGAAAACAGAGTCTTCAGCGCATGACGGAGCTTCAGCCATCAGGATCTCCCCTGTTTCGAGGTCCAGGAGGTGGATGTTCAAGGAAATATTCTTGAAAGCGCTGTTGACCACGCCTGTGACTGCCAGTTTCGCGTTAAGGAGTTTCCCAAGTTTAAGCCTTGCCTTGCTATCCGTATCCGATGCCAGGTCGGCAGTCCCGTATTTAGTTCCGTTCAGCATTTTATACAACTGCTTTTTAGATATTACTTCAAAAATTCCTGTCTTCGCCAATTCGGCCCTCAGGGTCTCGGTCAATGTCAGAAGGTCCTTTTTTTCGGTTCCGGATTCCGTTTCGAAGTCAAGGACCGCTATCTTCATTTTACCGCCTGTCTCTTTCGAGGCTGTTTCATTTTCCCCTGTACCGGAAACCGAGGCCGACGGGTTCGGGTTATATGTGATATTGACCGCCGCACCGTCGCCTATAGATACGTTGGTTTTGAATATCACTTCTTCCGTGGCGGGTACCGAGAGGGTTATATCCAGGGGCTCCTCGGCGATCTCGCTGTCGCTGTAGCCGTCGGACTTCGAGATCTTTTTCATGAACTTCCCGTTTATGGAAAGCTTGTAGCTGTCGGTGCCCTCGATCTCGACCTGGAGCCTGCCCATTTTTATGGTCCTGCCCGTGATAAGGGTCGAAACGTTGCGGATCATCTTATCGACCGTGTCGAAGAGCCCCAGGCCCGCATCCCCGGTGTACTGCCTCTGCAGTTTCATGGCGGCGGAGGCAGTGTCATAGACATAAACGTCGATAGTCACCGTACCCTTTTTATGGTCCACCGCATAATCGCCGGAAACTACTTCGCTCACTGCCAGGGCCATGCCCATGTCGACGGCGGCGTCAGGGCTGAAATTTTTCGATTCCCAGTATTTATTGTCAAGTGCAGCCTTTTCCACCGCTTCGTATGAGGTGATATTTATTTCATTTATTTTGGAGAGGAATGTGATGAGCGATCTGGTTATCGATTTATTGACGCTCGCGTCGGATTTATTGCCAAGGTTGACGAAGCCCAGGACCGCTATCGATCTGGATTCCCGGGCGAAGGCCGGCGAACAAAAACAGGCGGCAAGGAAAACGACGGCGGCAATAAGAATATACATGGCCGGTGAACGCTTCATAATCGATCCTCCTGATTATAATGAAAATAAATATGATCTAAATAACTCAATCTTCTCCCCTGGACTCGACCAGGCTAACATTACGGAGGTAAAGCGTAGGTTTATCGTTCGCGCAGTCGAATTCGAACTTCGAATTGTCGTCCGTACCCATGGATTTGAAATCATATGTGATTGTCTGCCATTCTGTAGTCGAATCGAAGTGCTTTCTGGTAAAATAGGCTTTAAAATCGCCTCCGTTTCTTACTATTGTGACAAACAACTTGCGTTCGCCGTCCGATTTTACGTCGAAGGTTAATGTATATATTGCTCCGAATTTCATTTTTACAGGAAAATAATACAGTTGTACATTCCATGGGTTGCCGCTCGTTTTTTCGGTTACTACCGTGCATATGCCGGAAGAAATATTTATATATCCTTTTGCCGGCCTGTCCTGGGCAAAAGACCAATTCCCGGGCGTTTCGGAGCCGGTGTAGCTGCCGTCGGGAAAGTTGCCTGCCGCGATCAGGTTATTCGGAACGATCCTGACTGCTCCCGGCTTCGGCTGCCCGTCATTCCCGGCAGGCCCTATATTCGAAAATTTATCGGCTAAGTCCATGGCGATCTCGTGCACTTCCTTGAAAACCGCGTCTTCGCCGCAGGGCGGAGTTTCCGCCATCAGTATATCTCCGGTTTCGAGGTCCAGAAGGTGGATGTTCATGGAAATATTCTTGAAAGCGCTGTTGACCACGCCGGTGACTGCCAGTTTCGCGTTAAGAAGCTTGCCCAGTTTAAGCCTTGCCTTATTATCCTCGTCAGATGTCAAATCGGCGGTATTGAATCCGGCCCCGGCCAGCATTTTATCGACCTGCCTGCCGGGCATAACCTCGAAGAGTCCGAACTTTGTCAATTCGCCCCTCAGGGTTTCGGATAAAGTCATAAGGTCTTTTTTATCGGTCCCTGTTTCCGAGATGAAGTCAAGGACAGCCAGCTTCATTTTGCCGGCCGGTTCGGCAAATGACGAAGCCGTAAAACAGGACATGATGAAAATGCAGGCAATAAAAAACGGTTTGACCGATGAATAATTCATATTTAATCCTCCTGAAAATTGTAAATATCTTTATTTCTTATGGCTTATTCCTCTCCGTTAAACTTGGTCAGACTTATATTCCTGAAGTAAAGAGAGGGCTTGTCCGAACCGCATTCAATTACGAACTTTGCGTAATCATCGGTGCCCTGGGATTTAAAATCGTACGAAATAGTCTGCCATTCGGTCGTGGCATCAAAATGTTTTTCATGAAAATACTGCGTCCAGGGAGGGCTGTTTTTCTGTATCATTACAAAGAACTTGCGGTCGTCGCCGGACTTGACGTCAAAAGAAAACTTATACCTCAAACCGTATTCCAGCTTGACAGGAACATAATACAGCTGTACTTCCCATGGGTTGTTGCCCCTTCTTTCGGTTACGACAGTGCATATATTGCCGGAAACGTCATAATGCCCGCCTGCGGGCGACATAATCCCGAGGCACCAATTCCCGGGCGTTTCGGAATAGGAGACGCTGCCGTCGGGAAAGTCGCCTGCCGCGATCATGTTATTCGGAACGATACTTGTTCCGGGCTTCTGCTGCCTGTTGTTTTCAGCAGTACTTACATTCGAAAATTTATCCGTTATGTCCAGGGCGATCTCGTGCACTTCCTTGAAAACGGAGTCTTCAGAACAAGACGGAGTCTCCTCCATCAGTATCTCGCCGGTTTCAAGGTCTATAAGGCGGATGTTCATGGAAATATTCTTGAAGGCGCTGTTGACCATACAAGTTACGGCAAGCTTGGCATTCAGGAGTTTCCCCAGCCTTTTCCTGGCTGCGTCATCATCGGATGTTAAATCCTCTGTATTTATTCCTGACCTGTCCAGAATCTTGTTCATATCTTTAGTGTGTATTACCTCGAAAAGGCCGACTCCGGTTAATTCACCCCTCAGGGTCCCGGTCAATGTCAAAAGGTCCTTTTTATCGGCCCCGGTTTCCGATTCGAAGTCAAGAACCGCTATCTTCATTTTCCCGGTTTCTTTAGCGGCCGTTTCTTTTTCATCTGTGGATGAAAATCCCGGCGCAAGGAAAACTGCGGCGGCAATAAGAATGTACATGGCCGGTGCACTCTTCATAATCGATCCTCCTGGTTATAATGAAAATAAGTATTGTCTAAATAACTCAATCTTCTCCCTTGGACTCGACCAGGCTTACATTACGTAAGTAAAGTGTCGGCTTATCGGTAGCGCAGTCGAATTCGAGTTTTGCATTATCGTCGGTGCCCTGGGATTTGAAAGTATAGGTAATAGTCTGCCATTCGGTAGTGGAATCGAAACGCTTGAGTGTGAAATAAGGTTTCCAGTCGCTCCCGTTCCTCCCGATCTTGACAAAAAATTTGCGCTCGTCGTCCGACCTGACGTCGAATGTGATTGTATAATACTTCCCGTATTTCATCGGGACCGGGTTATAATTGAGCTGCACATTCCAGCTGTTCATGTCCCTGATTTTAACATTTATCGTACATGTATTGGAAGAAATGTTCATGCTGCCTTTTCCCGGCGTATCCTGTAAAAGCCACCATTTTCCCGGTGTTTCGGAAGATGCGTAGCTGTCGTCGGGAAAGGTCCCGGCGAGAATCAGGTTATTGAGGACGTTTCTAATAGCTCCTGGTTTCGACGACTTGTTATTATCACCCTGACTTACATTCGAAAATTTATCCGTTATATCCAGGGCGATCTCATGCACTTCCCTGAAAACACCGTCTTCTCCGCATGACGGAGTCTCAGCCATCAGGATCTCCCCGGTTTCGAGGTCCAGAAGATGAATATCCATCGAAATATTCTTGAAAGCGCTGTTGATAACTCCGGTAACGGCAAGCTTGGCGTTAAGGAGCCTGCCCAGTTTCTTTCTGGCTTTATTATCGTCTTCGGACGTTAAATCCGCCGTCTTTATCCCGGCCCCGCTCAGCTTTTTGTTCACATCCCTGCCGGGTATTACCGCGAAGAGGCCGTATTTCGCCAATTCGGTCCTCAGGGTTTCGGACAAAGTCTGAAGGTCCTTTTTATCGGCCCCGGTTTCCGAATCGAAGTCCAGGACCGCTATCTTCATTTTATTGCCGGTCTGTTTAGGGACTGTTTCCTTTTCCTCCGTATCGGAAACTGCGGTCGAAGGGTTCGGGTTGTATGTGATATTGACGGCCAGGCCGTCGCCTATCGTTACGTTTGTTTTGTATATCACTTCTTCAGTGGCAGGAGCCGAGAGGGTTATATCCATGGGCTCCTCGGCGATCTCGCTGTCGTTGTAGCCGTCCGGCTTCGAGATCTTTTTCATGAATTTCCCGTTTATGGAGAGCTTGTAGCTGTCGGCGCCCTCGACCTCGACCTGCAGCCTGCCCATCTTTATGGTCCTGCCGGTGACAAGGGTCGAAACGTTGCGGATCATCTTATCTACAGTATCGAACAGCCCGGGTCCCGCATCCCCGGTGTACTGCCTCTGCAGTTTCATTGTTCCCAGGGCCGTATCGTAGACATAGACATCGATAGTCACAGTATCCTTTTTATGTTCGACCGAATAGTCGCCGGAAACGACTTCGCCGGCTGCCAGGGACATGCCCATGTCGACGGCGGAATCCGGGCTGAAGCTTTTCGATTCCCAGTATTTATTGCCCAGGGCGGCCTTTTCCACCGTTTCGTATGAAACGATGTTTATTTCATGTATTTTGGAAAGGAAAGTAATGAGAGACCTCGTGATCGTTTTATTGACGCTTGCGTCGGATTTACCGCCCAGGTTGACGAAGCCCAGGACAGCTATCGATTTTGATTCCTGGGCAAAGGCGGCACCCGAAAGGACAACCGTAAAGAAAACGGCGGCGGCAATAAAAAGATTCCTGATCGATGGTTGTTTCATAGTAAAACCTCCATGAATTTAAGAAAATTTATTGATCTGCAAATGCCGCTACACGATCAATACATGAGAAATCCTCTAATCAGGCAATTCGAATTAAATTTTTAACTTATTGGTTTATTAAGAAAAGAATCGGCAATATTGTTCATTCGGGATAATTATACAACTGTTTTAAAAAATTGTAAATAGCCTTAATCCTGTTTGATAAGTATACCAATAAAAAGACAGCAGTCAAAAAATTAACACAGGGCAATTATATTTTGACTTCGTATTGACGAACAATTATAATGTCCGGGGCTGTATGCATTTTTTTGCCTGATTTTGATTCTGACCTTATATTAAATTCCATTTTATTTTATTATTGTCAGGAATTTTTAATCATGAGGAAACTTAAAAAGAGGCCGACTATCGGCCTGCAGATTACGAACCTGATCCAGGAATATCCGAAACAGATCTTCAAGGGCGTCACCGACATGGCCCAGGAACTTGACGTCAATTTAATAATTTTCAGGGGCGAATCTCCCAATACTCCGTACGGTTACGGCTATCAATGCAATGTCATTTACGACCTGATCCATGCCGATTATATCGACGCCCTCATCGTAGCCTCGGGGACATTATGCAATTATATACCGGCAGAGGAATTCAACAATTATTTATCCAAATTCAAATCTATCCCGTTAATCAGCCTGTCCGTTCCGGTGAAGGGGATACCCAGCATCCTGATCGATAATTCCAACGGGATAAGAGAAGCCGTAGAGCACCTTGTCCTTGTTCACAACAGAAAAAAAATCGCATTTATTAAAGGGGCGGAGTCTAATCCGGAAGCGGTTATCAGGTATAAGACTTTTGTCGAGGAAATGAAAAACAACAAAATGGCAATCGACGAGGATCTTATCTATTCGGGGAACTGGACGGAATGGTCCGGCAAGGATGCCGTGAATGAACTCCTGGATAAAAGAAAAGCAGATTTTGACGGATTGATAGTATCCAATGACGAGATGGCTATCGGAGCTTTAAAAGAATTGACATCCAGGGGTATCGATATACCCGACCGCGTATCGATAATGGGATTCGACGATATCCAGGACTGCGAATATTCCATACCCACATTATCGACTATCAAGCAGCCTCTTTACCAGCAGGGCAGGCTGGCAATGAAATGCGCATACGATATAATCCATGGAAGGAGTCTTCCCGAAACAATGGTCCTGCCGACCAAGTCCGTGCTGAGATCTTCATGCGGATGCATCGGGCTTTCATTTAAAAAAGCGGGAGTAAACCCCATCAATATCAAACCTGAAATCAACGATATCCTGATGATGTCGGACAACCTTGTGCCTGACAAAAAGGACATTTTCGAAATTGTGGATAAATTGATAGAAATATCCCGAAACAGGTCCAGGCCCAGCCATAATGAAATCCTGAAATCCATATCAAAAACGATCACCGCCGAGCTTATGGCCGGGAAGGACGTGACCGTATGGAAACCCATTTTCAATGTTTTAAGAGATTTCATTTACAGAGAGAACTGCGTAAATAAAAGTTTTGTTAAAAAAATCATAGAGGAATCGCTTGTAGTTGCAAGGGACCTGTTTTACAGCCGGGAAGTGGCGAACAGGATAACGGTGGAAAGGTCGGTCATCAATACAAGGACAGCTGTCCTTGAAATAAACGCATCGCTGTCCTATGACGAATTATGTTCCAAGATCATAGATAATACAAAAATGTTCGGCGTAAAGGGCTGCTATGTATTCAATTATGACAAGATCTACGAGCACGGCAGGAACGATGCATGGAAGATCCCTGAACAGGTCGTTCCTTTTTTGATTTATAACGGCAAAATCGATCTCAGGGTAAATATTTCGAAAGATTACTTGATAAAAGAGCATGAATATATACCCCGGTATATATACGATACGCCTGAAAACCATATCCTGCTGGTGGCCCCGAATTATTACCTGAATCACCAGTACGGCTACATTATCTACGATATGGGGGTCCGGGACGGCAACGTTTACGACTTCATATCCCTTGCCATCAGCAGCAACTACAGGAGCGTGCTGTTGTTAAACGAGAGCAGAAACGCCGAAACAAAACTCCGCAGGGTCCTGTCCGAACTTGAGGATACAAATAAAAAACTGGCAGGCCTCGCCGAGACCGACGAATTGACAGGCCTCTTGAACAGGAGGGGATTTATCCGGTTTGCGGGCCAGCAGTACGAACTGGCAAGGCAGATCCAGCAGAACGGTATTTTATTTTATATAGATATGGACGGCTTGAAGCTTATTAACGACAGGTTCGGACATGATTCGGGCGATACCGCTATTAAACTATGCGGGGAAATATTAAAAAAGGTTTTCAGGAGGATGGATGTCATCGGCCGGATCGGAGGAGACGAATTCGTAATATTGACTATAAATACCGATGAAAATACCAGGGAAATAATAATAAAACGGCTCTTAAGTGTTATAGATGAATACAATAAGTCCAGGAATTACCAGTTCAAATTGTCTCTGAGCATCGGCGAATCATATTTCAACTGGGATGAAGACATCTCGATAGAGCTCCTGATGGGAAAAGCCGACAAGATACTCTACGGCAGGAAAAAGGAGAAATCGGCAAAGCAATATCTAAGACCCTGAATGTATGTTTTCATCGAGTATCTCACCGATCCTGTTAAAGGAGCTCTGTCTTAAAATCCTCCTGACTGCAGTTTCAGCTTTCCCGGTGTCGATTTTTGAAATTTCTTCCTGGACGGCCGGGAAACTTTTAGGCTCGACGCTGATATTGCGGATGCCGCAGCCTACAAGGAAAGTAACATATTTTTTATTGTTTGCCATATCGCCGCAGATCGCAACTTCCCTGTTATGCCTTACGCAGGAGGTAATGACCCGGTAAATAGCCCTGAGGACGGCAGGATGATGGGTTATGTAGAGATCGGCTGTCTTTTCGTTCGTCCTGTCGACGGCAAGCATATACTGGACAAGGTCGTTGGAGCCTATCGAGAAAAATTCGGAAACTTTTACAAGATCGTTCATTATTTCGACAGCCGAAGGCACTTCTACCATCATACCTGTTTTAAAATCGGCGGCATAAGGGAGATTATCCTTTTCAAGAGATCCGCGGCATTCCAGGAGCAGCCTTTTCGAGGCATTGAATTCCTCTATGGATGAAACCATCGGGAACATGATCTTTATGCGGGCGCCGGCGCCGGCCCTGAGCATCGCCCTGAGCTGCTGCTTGAAAATATCCTCATTTTTCAGTGAAAATCTGATGGAACGCATTCCGAGGAAAGGGTTTTTTTCATTTTGAATATTATAATAAGGCAGTATTTTGTCGCCGCCTATATCGAGGGTCCTGAAAACTACTTCTTTACCGTGCGCTCCGTCGACAATATTTTTATAAATCCTGTACTGGGCCTCTTCGTCCGGAAAATTTCGCCTGATCAAAAAGGGAAATTCCGTCCTGTAAAGGCCTATGCCGTCGTAAGGGATTTTCTCGGCCGTTTTAAGATCGCTGATCAGGTTGATATTGACCATTAATTTTATCCTTACCCTGTCGAGCGTCTCCGTGATCTTCTTCAAGCCCTGAATTCGCGAGTCAAGTTCTATTCTGACCTTGTTCCTTTCAGCGTACTTTTCTGTTACCAGGCTGCCCGGATTTATATATATCAATCCCGTTTCGGCGTCAAGCAGTATCTTCGAGTTTGCCGGAAGGTCCATCAGTTTTGCATTGTCAACGATAACACTCGGTATTTTCAGGGAACGGGCCAGTATCGAAAGGTGGGATGTAACTCCGCCTTCAAGGAGAATAAGACCTCCCGCCTTTTCCGAATAAAGCCTGATCAGGCTGGAAAGAAGCAGTTCTCTGGCAATGACTATTTTGCCGCTTATGGCCGGCAGGACGTCGATTTCGCCGATAAGGTTTCTCAGGAGCCTTATCGCTATATCCTCTATATCTTTTGCCTTTTCAGCTATGTATTGATTTCCGCTGGACCGGAGCTTGCCGACCAATGCCGAAGAGACCCTTATGACAGCCGCCGAGGGACTTTCGCCCTTATCGATCTGTTTTATCATTTCCCCCGTAAAACTGCCGTCTTTCAGGATCATAAGATGGGTTTCGAAAAGCATGGAACCCGCTTCGGAAAATTCGTTCTTTATCTTGTTCTGGAGTTCTTTTAATTCAAGAGAAGTCGTTTCGACCGCTTCCAGGAACATCTCTTTTGAACAGGGTTTATCGATTTTCATCTTTTTAAATATTTCGAACTGTTTTATCTGATCGAAAAAATATATGCCTGAATAGCGATAGCCTTCCGAAATGATCCTTCCCCTGAAGAAACTTTCTTCCTCTTTCTTAAAAGGCTGAACGTTTTTCGAACGGTTTATCATATAGAGCATGAATCTTGAATCGATCAGATCGGCAAGCTGCCCCGTTATCAGCTTCGACAGGTTTATTTCGTCGTCCGAGAACTGTATTTTCCTGTCCCGTGCAAGAACCAGGACGCCGATCTTTTCAAGACCCCGGACTATGGGAAGGGCGACCAGCGAATCGACCGATCCGTCCCCCGAAGAATCGCCGGAATTTTTTTCATAAATGACCCTCGACTCCCTTATGGAAAGGCCTGCAAGACCTTCCATGATCTTTGACCTGTACCGGTGTACAGGATCGGCAGCCTTATCATGCTCTGCAGAAAGTACAAGGGAATCCGTTCCTTCGTTATAAATATAAATCGACCCGGCGTCGCATTCGATCAATTCCGACACCATCCTGACGGTACTGTCGAAAATAGACTGCGACTCCGAGCTTTCCTTGAATAATTTCCTGAGTTCACCTATAAAGGCCTTATAATCCGCGTTTTTCATAATATCGACTTCCGGACCAGGGTTTTTATTGGTATAATTGTAAGCCAACAATCCGAAAAATACAACAGGACCCGTGTTGCCGGATCGCCTCTATGAGATTATCAAAGAAAATTTAGATTGCAAATTGCTTGACTACCTATGTTTGATTCGATTAAATTTTAATTGTCCCGGTTTCCAAAAAAGTTTAGTCAGACTCTTGCCGTTAACATTCCTTTACATAAAAGATTGATGCGGAGGGTTATAATGAAAGGCACAATAGCTGAAAAACTTTTAACCGGCCATATCGCCGAAGGAAAACTCGCAGCCGGCGAAGAGATAGGAATAAAAATCGACCAGACCCTGACGCAGGATGCCACAGGGACCATGGTCTATCTTGAATTTGAAACTCTGGACATTGAAAGGGTCAGGGTGGATCTCGCAGTAAGTTATATCGACCATAATATCATACAGACGGATTTCAAAAATGCAGACGATCACCGTTTCCTTCAATCTGCTGCGGCAAAGTACGGAGTGCTTCTGTCGCCGGCCGGAAACGGAGTTTCCCATCACATACACAGGCAGAGGTTCGGCGTACCCGGGAAAACCCTGCTGGGTTCCGACAGCCATACGACTACCGGCGGCTGCCTCGGGATGCTCGCAATGGGCGCCGGGGGAATTGAAGTGGCTATGGCGATGGCAGGGAAACCTTATCATATCATAACGCCGAAGATATGGGGGGTTTATGTGACCGGCAAACTCCAGAATTTCGTTTCGGGCAAGGATGTGATCCTCCAGCTTCTGAGGGTTTACAGGGCCAACGGCGGTCTCGGTAAAATCATGGAATTTTACGGCCCCGGCGTTAAGAATCTCGATTTTGCGGCCAGGGCGACAATTGCCAATATGGGGGTCGATATGGGCCTGACAGCCGCGATCTTCCCTTCCGACGAGATAACCAGGAATTACCTCCGCATGGAAAGCAGGGAAAGCGACTGGTCGGAACTCTCGACTGAAAACGGCGCGGTTTTCGATATCAATACCGAGCTTGACCTGTCGGAAATAGAACCCCTTGTCGCCTGCCCTTCAAGCCCGGACAATGTGAAGCCGGCGAAGGAACTCGGCCATATAGATATTCACCAGGTTATAATAGGCTCTTCCTGCAACGGAAGCTACAGGGATTTTATGATAGCGGCCCGGATGGTAAAGGGCAGGCAAAGGCACCCGCAGGTGAGTTTCGAGATCAATACCGGCAGCAGGGAAACGCTTGAAAACGTACTCAATATGGGAGGAATCAAGGATTTTATCGAAGCCGGCGCCAGGGTCCATGAACCCGGATGCCTGGGCTGCATAGGGATAGGGCAGGCTCCCGGAAGCGGGACTAATTCCCTGAGGACATTTCCAAGAAATTTCAAGGGAAGGAGCGGCACCAGGGACGATGCGGTATATCTGTGCTCCCCCGAAACGGCGGCATCTTCGGCTTTAACCGGCAGAATAACCGACCCCAGGACTTACGGAACATACCCCGAAATACCCTATCCTGAAAGATACGTTTTCAACATGGACTGGTTCATAAAACCTGCGGCAGTTTCAGCCGATGTCGAATTGATAAAAGGGCCGAATATACAGCCTCTGCCGAGGTTCGAGTCACTGCCGGAAAATCTCGAGTGCGAAGTGATCATCAAGGTGGAAGATAATATAAGCACCGATATTATCATGCCGGCCGGGAACAGGGCCCTTCCCTTCAGGAGCAATATTGCGAAGATCAGCGAGTTTGTATTCGACGTCATAGATGAAAAATTCGCCGAAAGGGCGATGGAAAAGGGGAGCGGCGCTGTTGTGGCGGGTGAAAATTACGGCCAGGGTTCCTCAAGGGAGCATGCTGCGCTTGCCCCGCGTTTCCTGGGCATCAGGATAAAGCTTGCCAAGAGCATCGCCCGCATTCACAAGGACAATCTCATAGATTTCGGCATACTGCCGCTATTGTTCAAAGACAAGAACGATTACAGTTCCATTAAACAGGGCGACAGGCTCGGTATAAAGGGAGTCAGGAAAATGATAGAGAACGGCGATGCCGAGATTCCGGTCGAAGTAAATGGAAAAAAGATAATGACGGTTCTCGATGTATCTCCCAGGCAGAGGAAGATACTCATTGCGGGAGGCATCCTGAACCTTGCCCGTGAAGAATAATCCGGGAGCGATTTAATGATATACGAATATGATGCGGTAATCGTCGGCGCCGGCGGAGCAGGCCTGTACGCGGCACTCGAAGCAAGCGCGGAGGGTAAAACCGCAGTCCTGTCAAAACTCTATCCGGTCCGCAGCCATACCGGGACAGCGCAGGGCGGGATAGGAGCGGCGCTCGGCAACCTTGAAGAGGACAGGCCGGAATGGCATGCCTTCGATACTATCAAGGGGGGCGATTATCTTGTGGATCAGAATGCAGCGAAAATCCTCGTTGAAGAAGCGGTCAATGCGGTATACGACCTTGAAAACAGGGGGCTTCCCTTTTCAAGGACGCCGGACGGCCTGATAGACCAGAGAAGGTTCGGCGGCCATACCAGGAACTTCGGCGAGGCTCCCGTCAGGCGCGCATGCTACGCGGCGGACAGGACCGGGCACATGATCATGCAGACTCTTTACCAGCAGTGCATAAAAAACAATGTCTCATTTTTTAGCGAATATTTTGTAATGGATATCATTCTTGAAAAGAATAAATGCAGCGGGATAGTAGTGCTGGAATTGAAGACCGGGGAAATCCATATTTTCAAGGCAAAGTGCGTGATGTTCGCCACCGGCGGTTTCGGCAGGATCTTCAAAACGACTTCAAACGCGTACGCCAACACCGGAGACGGGCCGGCGGTACTTTTCAGGAAAGGCGTTCCCCTGATGGACATGGAATTTTTTCAGTTCCACCCCACCGGCATAAGAGGTATGGGAATACTTATAACCGAAGCCGTCCGGGGCGAAGGCGGCATATTGAGGAATAGGCTGGGAGAGCCTTTCATGCAGGAATACGCCCCGACGCTTCTCGACCTCGCGCCCAGGGACCTCATTTCAAGGGCCATCCTTCTCGAGATCAAAAAAGGGAACGGAGTCAGGGGCGACCGCAAAATCGACGATTTCGTGTTACTCGATGCGACCCGGCTCGGCAAGGACATAATATATTCAAAACTCCCCGATATAACGGAATTTTGTCTTAACTACCTGGGCATCGATCCTTCGGAAAAGCCTATCCCCGTCCAGCCGACCGCACATTATGCGATGGGAGGGATCCCCACCGATACTAACGGAAGGGTCCTGAGGAATGCTGAAGGAGACGTTTACGAAGGGCTTTATGCGGCGGGCGAATGCGCCTGCGTTTCGGTCCATGGGGCGAACAGGCTGGGTACGAACAGCCTGGTCGACCTGGTTGTTTTCGGGAAGAGGGCGGGGATCGATATGGCCGGATGCATCAGGGATTCCGATTTCGGCAGGGTTCTTGAAAGCGACAAGGATGCCGCCGTGAGTAAAAGGGACAGGCTCCTGGACGGGAAACAAGGAATCGATGCAGGTGCGATAAAAGAGGAAATGCAGGATATGATGATGGAAAATGTCGGTATTTTCAGGAATGAGGCCGACATGAGAAAAGCGGTCGAGGGAGTCTCCGGATTGAAAGAGAGATACGTGGATGTCAGGGCCAGGGACGGTAATAAGCGCTTCAATACCGATATTCTTGACATCCTGGAATTGGGCAATCTTCTCGATATCGCCCAGGCGACTGCAGTTTCGGCCCTGAACAGGACCGAAACGAGGGGGGCGCATTCCAGGGATGATTATAAAGAGAGAAACGACGAAGCCTGGCTGAAGCATACTTTTGCCAGGTTCGAAAACGGGAAGATAAATATCGGATACAGGACAGTGGACCTTTCGATGTTCAAACCGAAACCGAGGACATATTGAGAAGGTGCGGAAGATGGAAGTTATTTTAAGAGTCAAAAGATACGATCCTGAGAAGGACAAAGAGCCTTATTTCAGGGATTACAAGGTCGAAGCCGACCCGTCGGACAGGCTTCTCGGCGTCCTGATGCATGTCAGGAACTTTATGGACGGGACCCTGGCCTTCAGGAAGAGCTGCGCCCATGGAATTTGCGGTTCCGATGCGATGGTGATAAACGGCGTGGAGAAGCTTGCTTGCAAAACGCTCATAAAGGACGCCGTAACGGAAGGCAGCAGCGTAATAAAGATAGAACCGCTGAAATCCCTGCCCGTCCAGCGCGATCTCATGGTCGATTTCGAAAAATTCTTTGAAAATTACAGGATAGTTAAGCCTTATCTCATAAACAGGAACCCGCCTGCTAAAAAGGAAAGACTCCAGAGCCCTGAAGACAGGGAGAAATTCGACGATGCTACCAAATGCATACTATGCGCGGCTTGCTTTTCCGCCTGCCCGGTGGAAAGGGAAATCAATCCCCGGTTTATCGGCCCGGCGGCAATTGTCCAGGCGGCAAGGTTTGTATTCGATTCGAGGGATGAAGGGCTTGCCGACAGGCTCGATGTTCTGGACAAACCGGACGGAGTGAGAGCATGCCGGAATATGTTCTTCTGTACGAAAGTCTGTCCGAGGGGGATCAAAGTGACAAAGAACATAAACCTTACAAAGAACAGGATCGACAGGTTTAAAGAGGGCGCATTATGAAATTGTTCGAATACCAGGCTAAAAAGATACTTGCGGAATACAAAATAAATGTTCCGGCAGGGGAACTCGCACAAACCCCGGATGAAGCTTACGGAATTGCCGAAAAATTCGGAGCGAGGACCGCAGTCAAGGCGCAGGTCCTTACAGGGGGAAGGGGCAAGGCGGGAGGCGTCAAGCTCGCCTCGAATGCAGCGGAATCAAGGTCTGCCGCAGCGGCCATACTCGGCATGGAAATCAAGGGCGAAAAGGTGAAAAATGTGCTTGTGACTCCTGCTGTCGATATAGTAAAGGAATTTTATGCAGCCGTTACCGTCGACTTCGGATCCAAATCCATAGAATGCATAATAAGCTCCGAGGGAGGAGTCGAGATCGAGGAGACGGCTTTGGCTTCGCCGGGGAAGATACACAGGATCCCCTTAAGCCCCGAATTATTTTCCGGGGATAACCCGATGCCCGGAATGTTTTCGGAAATTGCCGGACCCGGCCTGGCGTTTGAACTTCTTGGCGTTGTAAAAAAAATGTATAATGCATTTACAGAGAACGACTGTTCGCTTCTCGAGATCAATCCCCTCGCAGTTGATGCGTACGGATCTCTTATCGCTGTAGATGCCAAGATAGTCATCGACGACAACAGCCTCTATAAGCACCCCAATCTCGAAGCGATGAAAAACGACGAGGAATACAGCCCGGATGAGCGCAGGGCTCATGCGGCAGGGCTCGCTTTCGTAAGCCTTGACGGAAACATCGGATGCATGGTAAACGGTGCGGGACTTGCCATGGCCACGATGGACCTTTGCAGGTATTTCGGCGGGGAGCCTGCGAATTTCCTGGATATCGGCGGGAGTTCAAACCCGCAGAAGGTCGTGGACGGCTTGAAAATATTATCGGGAAATAAAAATGTGAAGGCGATACTTATTAATATATTCGGCGGTATTACCAGGTGCGACGATATTGCGATGGGGCTTATTGAAGCCGAGAAAGAATTCCGTATAGAAATACCGCTTGTAATCAGGCTTATCGGCACCAACGACAGGGAAGGGATCGAGATCCTTAAGGCGAACGGTTTTACTGCATTTTCGAACCTGACCGACTCGGTAAAGGAAGTCGTTAAAAAAACACAGGCGGCTGTATGAGCATATTGATAGATGAAAATACCAGGGTCATCGTCCAGGGCATAACGGGAAGGGACGGAAGCTTTCATGCGAAACAGATGATCGAATACGGCACCAGGGTAATGGGAGGCGTTACGCCCGGGAAGGGCGGGCAGTCTCTGGAATCGAAGCCCGTGTTCAATTCTGTAAAAGAAGCGTTCGATGCCACAGGAGCCGACGCCTCGGTGATTTTCGTCCCTGCGAAATTTGCTTCGGGCGCCATCAGGGAAGCGGCTGACGGCGGAATAAAACTGATCATCTGCATAACGGAAGGCATTCCGATCCTTGAAATGCTCGATAATTACAGGTACATAAAAGAAAAAAATACAGTTCTTATCGGCCCTAACTGCCCCGGGATCATATCGCCGGAGAAATCCAAAATCGGAATAATGCCGGGGAAAATACATAAAAAGGGTAAGATCGGCGTAATTTCGAGGTCCGGCACCCTTACTTACGAGGTTGTTTACGATCTCACTTTAAAAGGTCTGGGGGAGTCGACCTGTATCGGGATAGGGGGCGATCCCGTAGTAGGGACAGGGTTCATCGACCTCCTCGAACTCTTCAATAAAGACCCTGAAACAGAAGGGGTTGTGCTTATCGGGGAGATAGGAGGCGACGAAGAGGAAAAAACCGCCGAATGGATCAAAAAAAATTTTAAAAAAAAGGCGGCCGCATTCGTGTCGGGCAGGACCGCTCCTCCGGGTAAAAGGATGGGACATGCAGGCGCCATCATTTCAGGCGGAACCGGTACGGCGGAAGCAAAAATAGAAGCTTTCAGGAGCGCGGGAGTACCTGTCGCGGACAGGCCTGACGAATTGCCCGATATAATGATCGAATTGTGCGGAGGATAGATGCTCAACAGCAATATCAAATATCTTGAAAAATTACTCGAAAATACCCCGGAATCCGAAGAAACTGCCTCGGAACCTGCCGCAGAGAACGAATATGAACCGATGTTCGGGCATGAAGCTCCCGGCGGGGGGAAAATATCCGATGCGGTAAGAAAACAGGGAAGGGTGGACAGCCTCATCTGGGCGTTCAGGGACGTGGGTTATATTTATGCCGGGCTCAATCCCCTGGGGGACGATTACGAAGAGCACTATACAAAACTCCCGCTTATCAGGAGGGGCATATTCGAAAAACTTACGCCCGAGGATTTCGAGCTTTCCCCCGGCGATCTGGATAAGGACTTTTTTGGCGGGCCTGCGCTTGACAACAGGAAAACGAATCTAAGGAAAATAATTGAAGTTTACACGGAAATTTACTGTTCGACCGTCGGCGTAGAATTCCTCCACATCCAGAACAGGGATGTCAGGAAGTGGTTTATCAGGAATCTTGAAAAGGAAAGGGACAGGTTCGATATACCGGCTGATGAAAAAAGAATCATTCTGGAGGATCTGATCAGGACAGAGGAATTCGAGCATTTCCTCCATAAAAATTACCTGGGCCAGAGGAGGTTTTCCATAGAGGGCGCTGAAACGGTCATCCCCTGCCTCCACTATCTTGTCAACAATGCATATTCGATGAATGTAAGGGAAATAGTGATAGGATCAAGCCACAGGGGGAGGCTGACCATCCTCAATAATATTCTCCAGCTTCCTCCCGAAGACATATTTTATCTTTTCGAGGAAAATTTCGATCCGGAGATGATGGACGGCGGCGGCGATGTCAAGTATCACCTCGGATACACTATGGAACATGCCCTCGGGGACGGCAACAGCGTAAGGGTTACGCTTCCGCCGAATGCAAGCCACCTTGAGTCGGTCGATACGGTAGCCCTCGGGCGGGCCAGGGGATTACAGGACAGGTCGGGCGATACCGAAAGAAATCAGGTGATCCCTGTCATCCTTCATGGCGAAGCGGCATTTTCAGGAGAAGGCGTTGTAATGGAAACTCTGAATCTGTATGCGCTTGAAGGTTATGCGGCGGGAGGGACGATACACATAATAATAAATAACCAGGTAGGTTTTACCACATCCCCGAGGAACGAACATTCAAGCGGATTCGGTACGGATATTGCAAAAGGCATGTCGATCCCTGTCATTCATGTCAACGGGGACGATCCGGAAGCCGCCGTAAGGGTCATGAAGCTCGCAATCGAATACCGCAGGACATTTAAAAGCGACATAGTCATCGACATTATCTGCTACCGTAAATACGGGCATAATGAAGGCGACGATCCGTCCTTTACGCATCCGCGGATGTATGAAATCATAAAAAATCACAGGAGCGCCGCTTCCATTTACTCCGGCCTGTGCCTGGAAAAGTCTTTACTGACAGCCGGGGAAGCTGATAAAATGAGGGATGATTATGTAAAGGAATTGAAGGATGCCTTTGACAAGATGCACCGGGATAAAAATTTCAAGGGATTCGAGGGGTTTTCCCCCCACAAAATCAAATACTTTGACGAAGCGCTTTCTTTAAAAAAAGATACCGGACTTGAAAAGGAAATTGTTTTAAATATTGCCGAAGAAATAAACTCCGTACCTCCGGGTTTTAAAATTCATGAAAAGCTTAAACGCATCCTGGAAACAAGGATGAAGAACCTCAAAGAGAACGGGACGGTCGACTGGGCGTTTGCCGAATCGATAGCATTCGGGTCTCTATTGGCCGAGGGAAACGGGGTAAGGCTCAGCGGACAGGACAGCGAAAGGGGCACTTTTTCGCAGAGGCATCTTGTATGGTGGGAAACCGATGTGGACGAGCCCAAATTCTATATTCCTCTCAATCACTTGAGGGAGGGAAAGGCATTATTATCGGTATACGACAGCCCGCTTGCGGAATATTCCATCCTGGGCTTTGAATTCGGCTACTCGATATCATGCCCTGAACAGCTTGTCGTCTGGGAAGCCCAGTTCGGGGATTTTTCAAACGGGGCGCAGGTCATTATAGATAATTACATAATCGCTTCGGAAGCGAAATGGAACACAAGAAGCGGAGTCGTCCTTCTCCTGCCCCATGGTTTCGAAGGCCAGGGGCCGGAGCATTCCAACGGCCATCTCGAGAGATTCCTCCAGTTATCGGCGCAGGAGAATATCCAGGTTTGCAATGTCACAACCCCCGCGCAGTATTTCTGCCTCCTGCGGAGGCAGGTCAGATTGAATGTGGAAAAACCTCTTGTCATTATGACGCCGAAAAGCCTTCTGCGCCATCCGAAGGCCGTTTCGACCGTGGACGATCTTGTACAGGGCCGTTTTCAATTCGTGATCGACGATACCGCGGAAACGGCCGGCATAGATAAAGTGCTGTTCTGTACCGGGAAGATATATTACGATATAGCCGGGAAAAGGGCGGATATAAAGGATAACGGTACTGCTATAGTCAGGATAGAACAGCTCTATCCTTTCCCGGCGGATGAAGTCGGAAAAGTCCTCTTAAGATACAAGGATGTCAAAAATAAATGCTGGGTCCAGGAGGAGGGGCGCAACAGGGGCGCCTGGATGTTCATCAATTACCAGTTTTCGAGTTTGTACGGGGAGAACCTCCGGTATATCGGGAGAAATCCTTCCGCCAGCCCTGCAACCGGTTCACTGGCCCTGTTTAAAAATGAGCAGGAAAAAATATTAAATACAGCGTTCCAGAAAGAATAAAACAACGGAGCATGCCATGAAGATCGAAGTAAAAGTCCCGACTGTCGGAGAGTCGATAGTCAGCGGTATTTTAACAAGATGGGTGAAAAAAAACAACGAATATGTTAAAGAAGGGGAGATCATCTTCGAACTTGAAACCGATAAGGTAAATGTCGAAGTGCCTTCTCCCGCATCGGGAAAGATGGAAATACTGGCCCAGGAAGGAGGGGAAGTTAAAATAGGCCAGGTTGTCGCTTATGTCGATACCGAAGCCGCGCAGGGCGAGACTTTAATAACGGAAACTCCGGTTCGGGAGGAAATTAAAAAAGCGGGAACTGAAACTGCTGAAACGGAAACCGAGATTCCCGGAGCTCCCTCCGGGCAGGAGGAAAAACCTAAAACATCCCCTTCAGTCAGGAGGATTGCCGCGGAAAACGCCGTCGATCTCACAGACGTCAAAGGAACAGGCAGGGGGGGCAGAATTATTAATAAGGATATACTTGATAAAACCGGCGGCGGGGAGCCCCAAAAAAGGCAGACTGTCGTCAAAATGTCCCCGATCCGGCGCACAATAGCGAAAAACCTGGTTCAGGCTAAACAGGAAGCGGCGCATGTAACAACGTTCAACGAAATAGATATGGAGCAGGTCGTCGCCATCAGGTCAAAATACAGGGATGAATTTTTAAAAAAGGACGGGGTCAAACTCGGTTTCATGTCGTTCTTCGTCAAGGCATGCTGCCAGGCCTTAAAGGAGTTTCCCGATGTGAACACGATGGTAAGGGGCGATGAGATCGTTTACAATCATTTTTATAATATCGGGGTGGCGGTATCGGTCGAAGAAGGCCTGATCGTCCCTGTAATCAGGGATGCGGACAGGCTGTCGTTCCCCCAGATCGAAATGTCGATAAACGATATGGCGGAAAGGGCGAGACTTAAAAAAATAAAAATTGAAGAGCTGGAGGGAGGAACATTTACCATTACCAACGGCGGAATATTCGGATCGATGATGTCGACTCCGATACCGGATTATCCGCAGGCTGCTATCCTGGGTCTTCATGCGATAAAGGACCGTCCTTATGTCGTAAACGGGAAGATCGAGATCAGGCCGATCATGTATGCGGCGCTGACTTACGACCACAGGGTGATAGACGGCAGGGACGCCGTGGAATTCCTGGCAGCCGTCAAAAAATATATCGAAGACCCCGAAAGCCTGCTAATAGAATTATAAGGAGGATCTGATAATACTTATGGAAGGAATAAAATACGACTCGGTTATTATCGGCAGCGGCCCGGGCGGATATGTTGCGGCGATCAGGTGCGCCCAGCTTGGCTTGAAGGCAGCCATTGTTGAAAAGGATAAAACATTCGGGGGGACATGCCTCAATGTCGGCTGCATACCCTCCAAGGCTCTTCTGGACTCGACGGAAGTGCTGACTTCGGCAAAAAACAATATGAAGGCGCACGGGATCGTTATCGAAGGCGATAAAATAAATGCAGACCTCGGGCGGATGATGGAAAGGAAGGCGCAAATCGTAGGGAAAATGACCGACGGAGTGAAAGTGCTGCTCCTGAATAACAGGGTGGATACATACCGGGGCGCCGGAAGTCTGAAGGACGCCCATACCGTTATTGTTGAAAAACCGGACCTGTCCAAGCTCGAGATAAACGGCGGCAGTATAATTCTTGCGGCCGGAAGCGTTCCGATGCCGCTTAAGGTCCTGCCCCGCGACGGGATCTATATTACCGATTCTACGGACGCGCTTTCTTTCGATAAAGTTCCG
Source organism: uncultured Spirochaetota bacterium (assembly GCA_963796325.1). Lineage (GTDB taxonomy): Bacteria > Spirochaetota > Brevinematia > Brevinematales > JAOACQ01 > CAVYGN01. The sequence goes on along the minus strand of CAWCLF010000001.1, from coordinate 2,578,818 downwards.
GGAAGCCTCGCCGTTATAGGGGCCGGCGCTATAGGCCTCGAATTGGGGAGCGTCTGGAACAGGCTGGGGTCAGCCGTTACCGTGATCGAAATGATGGACCGCATCCTTCCTCAATCGGACGAAAGGTCCTGCGCAAGGCTTGCCGGGATATTGAAAAGGCAGGGCATGGATATAAGGGTGTCGACGAGGGTAACCGATTATGAAATAAAGGACGGGAAAGTCAGGCTTGTAATGAAGGACGCTCTTTCCGTTGAAAGCGAGCTCTACTGCGACAAAGTGCTTGTTGCGGCGGGGCGGAAACCTGCTGCCGACGGCCTGGGGCTTGCTGAAGCCGGAATAAAACCGGGGACCGGCGGGAGGGTCGATATAGATAAAAAATTCATGACATCGCTAAAAGGCGTATATGCCGTCGGAGATATCGTAAGGGGGCCGATGCTTGCCCACAAGGCTTCGGAGGAAGGAATTGCCGTTTCGGAGATCATCGCAGGGCGTTTCGGGTCGGTAAATTATAATGCCATACCTTCGATCGTTTATACCTGGCCCGAATACGCGTCCGTCGGCAAAACGGAATCCGAAATGGCGAATGACGGGATACCTTATAAAAGCGGGATTTTCCAGTTCAGGGCGAACGGCAGGGCTTTAGCGTCCGAATACGCCGAAGGTTTCGTGAAGATTTTTGCCGGGAAGGAAGACGACCTGGTCCTCGGAGCCCAGATTATCGGGCCATGGGCGTCCGATCTTATCGGTGAAATAGTTACAGTCATGGAATTCCAGGGGACTTCGGAAGATATCGCAAGAACGGTTCATGCCCATCCTGTTCTTTCCGAGGTTGTCAGGGAAGCCGCTATGGATGCGGGAGGCTGGTCAATCCATTCGCTGCCCAAAAACGTGAAAGGAGGATAATATGTCGATCGATAATCCGGATGCCGTTTATTCAAAAGGGCTTGAAGGAGTTATAGCGGGAGAGACGACAATCTGCAAATTGGACGGTCTTCATGGAAAATTATATTACAGAGGCTATACGATCGAAGATCTTGCACTCTATTCTTCCTTCGAGGAAGTGACATATCTGCTCCTGTATGAAAAGCTGCCGACCAAAGCGGAGCTGGAAGAATTTACAATAAGCATGAGAAAATCAAGGCGCCTGGCCCCGCCCGTTATAGATATGATCAGGAGTTTCCCCCCTAACGGCAAGCCCATGGAGCTTCTTCAGTCGGTGATGGCCTATCTTTCGGGGTATGTAGAGCATATTATCGAACATTCGGCATTCTGCAACTGCAGGACGACCCTGCACCAGGTTGCGCAGCTTGCTACCGTAATAGCGACCTACCAGAGGTTCAAGGAAGGAAAAGACTATATAAAGCCTGACGATTCACTCGACCATGGGTCTAATTTCCTTTATATGCTGAGGGGTGAAAAGCCCGATGAATACGAGGGAAAAATAATGGACAGGTGTTTCCTGCTTCATGCGGAACATGAGTTCAATGCATCGACTTTTACGGCGCGCGTTGTGGCGTCGACGATTTCGACCTGCTATGCCAGTATTTCAGCTGCAATAGGGGCTTTAAGGGGGCCGCTGCATGGAGGGGCCAATGAAGAGGTGCTCTCGATGCTTGAAGAGATCGGGACCTACGATAATGTGGAAAACTGGATCAATAAGGCCCTTGCCGAAAAGCGGAAGATCATGGGAATGGGGCATCGCGAGTATAAGGTTATGGACCCCAGGGCTGCTGTAATGCGAAAACTTCTTGAAGAACTGGTCGAAAAAAAGCGTAACGATAAAAATTACAGGATGCTTCTTAAAATAAACGAGATAGTAAGAGACTACATGGATAAAAAGGGGAAACCCATATATCCCAATGTGGACTTTTTTTCGGGAACGGTTTATTCGCTTCTGGGCATTCCATCTTATCTGTTTACGCCGATCTTTGCGGCCGCGAGGGCTTCGGGGTGGCTGGCGCATATCCTCGAACAGAGGAAGGATAACAGGATATTCAGGCCCGAATCTCTTTACAGGGGACCGGCCGAATTGAAATATGTTCCGATAGGAAACAGGGGTTAGGGGCCGGGTTTTGAAAATTAAAATAAAAAGGGTTTATGAAAAGCCTTCATCTCTCGACGGGAAACGCATCCTTGTCGACAGGCTCTGGCCCAGGGGTTTGACAAAGGTAAAAGCGGAGATATATCTCTGGATGAAGGAGATCGCTCCTGGCGAGGAACTGCGCAAGTGGTTCGGTCATGAAGATTCCAGATGGGATGAATTCAAAAAAAGGTACATTGAAGAATTGAAGAAAAAAAAGAGGGAAGTGGAAACATTGTCTGGCATGGTAAAAGAAGGAAATGTGACCCTGGTCTACGGCGCGAAGGACGAGGAACATAATAATGCCGTGGTCCTCAGGGAGTTCCTTGAAAAGAGTGGATCACCCGGTATTTCTTAATCCTGAAGCGATGCCGTTGATGGTTATTACCACGGCCTCCCTCAGTTCCGAGGCTTCAGGCCCTTCAGGGTCAATCGTTCTCAGGCGGCGGAGCAGCTCGACCTGGAGATAATTGAGCGGGTCGGCATAAGGATTCCGGAGCCTTATCGACCGCTGCAGCCGGGGCTCGTTATCAAGAAGCGAGGATTCTCCGGTTATTGAGAGAATGCCCTCTTCGGTCTTTTTATATTCTTCAAGAATAACCGAATAAATGCCGTTTCTAATTTTCATGTCGGGAACAAGGCCTGCATACATCCGCGCTATTTCCATGTCCGCTATGGAAAGCGACATCCCGGTATTACGGATAATGGAAGAAAAGAAGGGCCAGACATTATACATCTCTTTCTGCAGCCCGCGGTCGGGGCATGATAAGAGGCCGGTTCCCAGGCCGTACCAGCCCGGAAGATTAAAACGGCTCTGCATCCATGAAAAGACCCATGGTATTGCGCGGGTGTTATTTATCGATTCTTCTCCGCTGTTACGCGCCGTCGGGCGCGATCCTATATGGAGACGCCTGATCTCGTCTATGGGCGTTGCTCCCTGCCAGAAGGAAAAGAATCCGGGGGTATCGAAAATAAGGGACCTGTAGCCTGCGATAGCCTTAAGGGACATATCCGACATTGCCGCACGCCACTTTGCCGGAACCGGTTTGAAAGCGGTTGTCTTGCTGAAAGAGGAGAGAAGTACGGAGTTTACGATCTCTTCGATATGGCGCCGGGCGAGAACCGGGTTCGAATACCTCGAGGATATAACCTCTCCCTGTTCGGTCAGGCGCAATCTCCCGTTAACGCTGCCGGGGGGCTGGCTGCGTATAGCCTGGCTTGAAGGCCCTCCTCCGCGCGCCGCGGTTCCTCCGCGGCCATGAAAGATCGTCAGGGTGACGCCGTTGTCTTCTGCGGCCTTCACAATTTCTTCCTGCGCCCTGTAAAGCGCCCAGTTTGCCGATAGATATCCTCCGTCCTTATTGGTATCGGAGTAGCCGATCATCACTGTCTGCCGGTTATGTTTTATTTCAAGATGTTCCCTGTATTCAGGATTGGAAAAGAGTTCGCGCATGATTTCCCCGGCCCTTTCAAGGCTTTCTATCGTTTCGATCAGGGGAATTATCGATAAACATTCTTCGCAGCCCATCCACCTTGCGATTAACAGAGCGCTGAGAATATCCGAAGGACTTTTTGTCATAGAAATTATGAAGGGGCCGATCAGGTTCTTCCCGTATATAGAACGCGCCCTGGAGGCTAATTGAAAAACCGACATTGTTTCGGCGGTTCCCCCGGTCAAACCCGGATGGCGTGAAAGAGGGGGAGGCTTTTTGCCGAGAAGATTTGTGATAAGACCTGAGCGTTCTTTATCATTCATTTTTTCAAAATTAATTTCAATACCAAGACCCCGGAGGACCTCGGCCAGGGCGGACCTGATCCCGGACGAGTCTTCGCGCAAGTGAAGGCGGGCCGAGTGCAGCCCGAAAATCTGCACCTGGCGGAGAACCCTGTGCGCATCAGCCCCGGCGATAGGGGCGGGCAGGTTTTCGACAATGGTCCGGAGGAGCGATTCAACGTCGTCCTGCCTGATGAGCGCGGTATAATGCTCATCGGAGAGGAGTTTAGCCTTCATATCGTCCTCCGAGGCCCGGGCAAGGTCGGCGGAACACAGCGAGAGCGCCAGCCGGTAAGGTTCGGTTTTATACCTTTGTTCTATATATGAGACATGCGGCGGAAACGGCCTCCTCCTGTCAATCCATTCCGTCAGTGCACGGGGGGGCGGGAGGCGGTCAATGCTTATACTGAGACTGCGCGAAAGGTCCCGTAAAGCGGTCCGGTGCTTCTCCACTGCCAGGCCCCGGTGAAGGCGCAGGGTTTCAGCCGTGACTTCTGCAGTGACATTGGGATTGCCGTCGCGGTCGCCGCCGATCCATGATGCCAGTGAAAGCCATGAAGGCCGAGACTTGAGGCCCGGGTAGTAAGTATCCAGGGCCCTGTCCAGGGAATCGTATATCTTCGGCAGCAGCGGCCAGAATATTTCGTCGATAAAAAAAAGTCCCGTGCGGACCTCGTCCGTCACACCGGGGCGCGTTGTACGCGAACGGTCGGTCAGCCACAACTCCATGATCAGGGCATGCAGGCTTTCGGTTTTTTCTTCGATCAGGGCAGGCGGCAGTCCCGGCCGGGAAAGGTCTCCAAGGATTTCGGAAATCCGGTTGAGTTTCGAAAGTATCGTCCTGCGCTTGGCTTCAGTAGGATGCGCCGTGAGCACCAGTTCAATCGAAAGGTTTTCCAGAAGATCCCCGAATTTTTGTTTCGATACGCCGTTAATTTTCATAGTTTCAACGGCCTCGGCTATCGATCCCGGCGCCGGGCCCGGAAAACTTTCCTTTTCCTGATCAAGCATATTCCTGACATGATCGTTATCTTCTGCAAGATTTACCAGATCGAAATAAACCGTGAAAGCGCTCGCAATTGCGCGGGCTTTCCGAGGCGTTAGCGCGGATACGAGGTTTAGAAGAGTCCCGCGGGCTGAAGCGTCGCCGGACCTGCGTTTTTTGGAGGAAGACCTGATAAGCTCTTCAGTATCGAAGATTTCCCGGGACTCCAGTTCCGTAATTACCCGGCCCAGGAGGTCCCCGAGCATATGGATCCAGCCGGAAAGATTATCCGGCACATGCGGGAATATTTTTTCGGTTTTCATTTTCCATACCTTTTAATCGATCATGACTCAATCTTCAAAACCGGATTAATAATATGAAAAGTCGAAGGCTAAGTCAAGTCTATAACTTGCCGGGCGCCGGTAAATCTTCGTCTTATTGCCATTTTTACCGGGGCGGAGTATGATAAACGGCAGGAGTTCTCGATGAAAATGAGGATCGCTCAGATAGGCCGGATCGATTACGGCGAGGCCCTTTCGATCCAGGAAAAACTGCAGGGATTAAGGCTGGAGGGCAGAATTCCCGACACTGTCATACTCCAGGAGCATAACAGCGTTATCACGCTCGGCAGGCGGGGCAGGTATTCGAACATACTGGCAGGGAGGGACATCCTCGAAAAGGAGCATGTGGATATTTACGAAGTGACAAGAGGGGGCGACGTCACCTACCATGGGCCGGGCCAGCTTACAGGTTACCTGATATTCGACCTGAAAGAGCATGGCAGGGACCTCAGGGTCTTTGTCCGCAATATCCAGGATATATTCATCAGGCTTTTAAAAAAATATTACGGCATTGAAAGCCGCAGCGAGGACGGGATATATACAGGCGTATGGGTCGGCAGGGATAAGATCACAGCCATCGGCATCGCGGTCAGCCGCTGGATCACCATGCATGGATTCGCTTTCAATATAAATACCGATCTGGATCATTACAGGTGGATAAACCCCTGCGGAATAACCGACAGGGGGGTTACTTCTCTTGAGAAGATCACAGGGCGCAGGCAGGATTTCGGCGCCGTAACGGATATGGTGATAGAAGAAATGAAAGAGGTTTTCGGCATGGAAATAGAATTGACAACAAGGGAAGAGCTGACGTCTCCCGGGGCGGCTTCAAAATGAATATTACAAAACCGGACTGGCTGAAGATAAGGATCCGCAATTCAAAAGAAAAAAGTGAAGTGGAAGAGGTGCTCGGGCGCCTGTCGCTCCATACCGTCTGCTCCGAAGCGCTCTGTCCCAATCTCATGGAATGCTTCTCTTCAAAAACGGCGGCCTTTATGATCCTCGGCCAGGTCTGTACGAGGGACTGCACTTTCTGCGGGGTAGCGAAGGGAGAGCCGTCGCCGGTCGATAAGGGCGAACCTGCAAGGATCGCAGCCGCCGTAAGCGAGCTTGAACTGTCGCATGCCGTGATAACTTCGGTTACAAGGGACGATCTGCCGGACGGCGGAGCGGGGCAGTTTGCCGGGGTGATTAAATGCATAAGGGATACGGGCAGGAATACGGTTATAGAAGTTCTTGTGCCGGATTTCAAAGGGAGTATCGATTCGCTGAAATGCGTTGCCGATGCCGGGCCCATGATCATAAATCACAATGTGGAAACCGTTCCAAGGCTTTACCCCGAAGTAAGGCCGTCGGCCGATTACGGCCGGTCGGTCGAACTTATCAGGAACATTAAAAGGCTGGACAAAAGGATTTATTCAAAATCGGGCATAATGGCGGGGCTCGGCGAAAGCTTCAGCGAGGTAGCCGGCGTCATGGAGGACCTGCGCGGCGCGGGCTGCGAAATGCTGACGATCGGGCAGTACCTTGCACCTTCGAAAGATCATCACAGGGTAGTCGAATATATCCGTCCGGATATTTTCGAAAAATACAGGATCGAAGCCTTAAGAATGGGCTTTAAATCGGTCTCGTCGGGCCCTTTTGTCAGGAGTTCGTACAATGCCGGAGATGCTTTCGGCAGCATCCGGGCGGCTACCTGACCGCATCGAATGTGCCGCTTGTGAAAGTGCAGGCATGACTGTTGAAGTCCATCCCGGTGCCGCTGAAAGTCCCTGTAAAATGCTGGCCGGCCGACGAGGCGTACGAAGTAAGCGTCGCACCGGCAATTGAAAACCAGACGGAAGACGTTAAAAAGTAAGTTATGACAATATCGGTAGAATAGCCTGTGCCTGTAACGTTTGGGTGAATTACGATCAGCCAGTGATTTGTGTTTGCCGCAACGTCGGCGTAGGAATTCGCAATCGTGATGATATTTGTGGAACCTACAGGGGCGTTAATTTCAAAACCCGAATTGCTGAAATTGGTGCTGTTGATCGTGGCCTGGGCGTAGTTGGAAGGCGCGGCGCTGCTGCTGCTGGAGTTACTCCCGGACGGAGAAGTGTTGCAGCTTGATAGGACCGCCGCTATAATAAAAATGGATGCCGTCAGCAAAATTTTATTCATTATTTTCTCCTCCTTAATTTTTGTATTCGATAGAAATATATCTTATTTCTCAATATTTTTCAAGAAATCATGTGTCAATCATCAAGACGGGTGAATCATTAGCTTTGTTGCATATATAACAATATAAAATGCTTGTTTTTGAAACCGCCCTTATAATATAATAAACCGGTTTGAGCGATTCTTTAAGGAATTAATTATGGAATTTGAAACAAGCGTCATGACGCCCCTCGTTTCGGAACCCGACCAATTGATACAGATCCTGGGAGTTGTTTACACGCATCATAAAACGGGGGACGGCGGGGACATTTACCTCACGCAGTACGGCCTCCAGTTTTCCGATCTTCTTGAAACCGGGAACTGGTATGAAAGGGAGTGGTTCGAAGCTCACAGGGAAAAACTCGAAGGGACAAGCTCCATATATAAAATAATTACAAGGGAAGTCAACGGCAGGAGCCTGGAGCTTGTGGTAAGGAATTCACGCGTCGGCGAGGACGTCCCCCTCGATACGCATACGCTGATGCAGTTTATAAACGCCGAATTCAACAGCCCCTGGGAAGAATTCGCCATGGTAATGGAATTGAGGGACGGAGAGTACGGTCCGGGCGAGATTAATATCAGCACCCAGTATCCCCTTGCCATTTATGTCCCCCCTGAAAAGATGCAGCTCTGGCAGAGCGGGAGGTCCGTCTACAAGGTCAACAGCATTATAAATAAGCATCCCGGGATCGAGATCGATATATTCAGGCAGTATAAACTGATATACGGCTGGATAAGGGGAAAAAACGCTGTTGAAGCCTATAACCTGATAGGTGCGGCGCCGCCCGTCATGACCGTGGGGCTTGAAAGAATTACATCCAAGGTCATCTCCGACCTTGAAATGAAAGGATATGCCGTCGCCGATATGAAGCCTTCGCATATCATTATCGGCGAGGAGAATATCGGCAGGCTCGACGGGCCGGATAATAAAAGGCCGGTTGAGGAAAAGAGCGTTTTCCTCCAGGAATTGGTGGAAAAAGGCGATTATTCGGTGGTCGATTACGAATTGCTGATAAGGACCCCGGCTTATGACGAATATGTTAAAAATTTCCGCAGGCATTCGTATCTTGACGACCTCCTGGAAAGGTTCACCGCCGCTCCTATGCCTATATACCTTGAAAGCATGGAAATATTCGGGGTGCCTTACATTCATGGAAGGGTCGAAAGCACGGGAGGGATGCTATGGGTGGTCGGGAGGAACCCGAACCTGTACGACTACTTCCTGCCCGAACGCTGGAGGACTACCCATAACTGGAAGTTATCTGGCAATAACGATATTTTTTACACGGTTTCAAAGGACAATGTCCACATAGTGTGGAAGGCTTCGAGAGTGGGAGAACTGCCCAGGACCAATGCCGGCGACGAAAGGGCGGCCAGGATGATCGAGCTTGGCTTCAACAGCCCCTTCGAAGAGTTTTCAATAGCCGACCGTTTAACCGCCAACGGCGTCCCTGCGGTTTATACCAGGGCTATTTACATGACCGGCAGCGTCAAGCAGGAAACTTCCGAAGACCTGCGCAGGTTCGAATCCCACAGGGGCGTCAGGTGTCCGGACGGGCAGCCTGTCTTAAGTGAAAATCATAATTACATCACCATCAGGGGCTATTATAACGGACCGGACAAATGGGTCGCTGAACAGAGGGGCCAGCTCCGCAGGCCGCTCGACCTGTTAAAAGCCCTCCACAACGGATTGATCGGGAAAGAGGAAATGGGCAGGCTTATCGAAAGGACAGTTTCAAAGCTTAAAAATATCGGTTATGACGGAACGCTCCTGCAGGCGAACGACCTGATCATATCGATTGACCCTAAAGGGGATATAATAAAAGACGGGGAATATCCAGAAGTGCTTATTACGAATTTCGAATTTATCGGCAAAATATAAGCCCTGTAAGGGAGGTTTTATGGAAAAACCTGAATTAACCCTGGAAGAGGTGCGTGATAACGCCAGGACAAAACTCAAGGGGATATGCGGAGTTTACCGCAGCTGCGACGGCGCCGAACCGCGCCTGTGCCAGGGGCATAGTTACGGTTCTCCGATAGGCATGGGAGGAGCGGGGTCGGGAGCTTCGTTCGCTAATAATGCAGAAGCCCTGAAAAAGCTAAGGCTCTTAACAGTTCTTACCGGCGCCGACTTTACGCCGGACACAAGATTCAGGTTTTTGGGCCTTGACCTTTCAATGCCCGTAATGGGCGCCAGCGTAAGCGGAGTCAACAGTTTCGGCGGCGATGCGGTGATTACGGAACCCGATTTCTGCCGGGCCGTGGTAGAGGGCTGCGCAAAAGCGGGTACGATAGGCTGGCGCGGAGATTCCTTCAATTATTCGCTTGAAGATGCCTGGGGAATTCAGGCGATCGCCGGGGCGTCCGGCAGGGGCGTTCAGATCATTAAACCCCGCGAACAGTCCGTAATAATATCCTTCTTCAGGCTGGCTGAAAAGGCGGGCTGCACGGCAGTCGGGGTTGACATTGACGGCTGCGGCTCATATGCCATGAATAAGCACAGGCAGCCGGTGTTCAGAAAAACGCCGGCCGAACTCAGGGAGCTTGTGAAAGCTACAACCCTTCCCGTCATATTCAAAGGAATTATGAGCCCGGCGGATGCCGCCGCCGTACTGGAAGCCGGAGCGGCCGGAATCGTAGTATCGAACCATGGCGGGCGGGTGCTGGACCACACACCCGGCACTGCAGATGTCCTTCCCGGTATCGTCAGGGAGACCGGGCATTCGCGTCCGGTCATTGCCGACGGAGGTGTGAGGAACGGATACGACGTCCTTAAAATGCTCGCCCTGGGCGCCGACGGCGTCCTGGTAGGACGCGATATTGTCAGGGCCGCCGTGGGAGGGGGTGAGGAGGGCGTCCGCATTCAGATGGAAACGTTAGGCGGCGGATTGTCCCTGGCTATGAAAATGACAGGGTGCAGGACATTGAACGACATATCTCCGGAAATTTTATGCTGAGAACCGGCCGGCGGCCTGCGGGCATTAAACCATATTTTCAGGTTTGACGTATCTGTCGAATTCCTCCCCGGTGAGAAGGCCGAGCGACAGGGCCGCCTCCTTCAGAGTCAGGTCCTTATCAAGGGCAAGTTTCGCTATTTTAGCCGCATTGTCATAACCTATATACGGATTGAGCGCCGTAACTGTCATGATATTCTTATCAAGGTATTCCCTGATTTTTTTATCATTGGTTTTAATTCCTCTGAGGCACTTGCCGTCGAACCCGGCTATGGCGCCGGCAAGAATATCTATCGACTGCAGGAGGTTATAGATTATTACCGGCTTGAAGACGTTAAGTTCGAAATTGCCGGATGATCCGGCTATGCTTACCGCAGTGTGGTTCCCGATCACCTGGACGCAGACCATGGTTAATGCCTCGCATTGGGTCGGGTTGACCTTGCCGGGCATGATCGAACTGCCGGGTTCGTTCTCGGGAAGGACAAGTTCGCCGATCCCGCACCTTGGCCCCGATGCAAGCCATCTTATATCGTTGGCGATTTTCATAAGGGCCGCTGCAAATGTGACGAGCGTTCCCGAAAGATTCACAAGGCCGTCATGGGCTGCCATGTATGCGAATTTATTTTGAGCCGGCCTGAACGGAAGGCCCGTATAATCCGAAACAAGCCCGCAGACGAGACTGTCGAATCCTTCCGGAACATTTATGCCGGTTCCCACGGCCGATCCGCCTACGGGCAGGAATGATACTTCGGGAAGGGCGCCCTTGATCCTGCCTATCGATGCGCGCACCTGCTCGGCATATCCGGAAAATTCCTGTCCGAGGGTGACGGGTACGGCGTCCTGGAGATGGGTCCGCCCGCATTTTATTACATTCATGAAAAGGGATGCTTTAGCATTCAGCGTATCGAGCAGAGCCGACGCTGCGGGAAGGAGTTTGTTATTGACCTCAAGCACTGCGGAAACCTGCATGGCGGCCGGGAAAATATCGTTGGACGACTGGGATTTATTAACGTCGTCGTTGGGATGAACCGGGACCTTCGACCCCGGCTTCCCCCCATTTTCATTATTGCATAATTCGATATCACCTCGTTGACGTTCATATTCGTCTGCGTTCCGCTGCCTGTCTGCCAGACCGAAAGGGGGAAATGGCCGTCAAGACCGCCCTTCAGTATTTCATCGCATGCAATTGATATGAATTCCATTTTGCCGGAAGGGAGGATGCCCAGTTTATTATTTGAAACGGCGCAGGCCTTTTTTATCATTGTAAGGGCTTTAATTACTTCAAGGGGCATCAGTTCACGCCCGGGGCTGAAGTTTTCAAGCGATCTCTGCGTCTGCGCGCCCCAGAGTTTTCGGTTGTCCACCCTGATCTCGCCCATCGTATCGCTTTCGATCCTGTAATCCATCGCCGGCCTCCCGAATTTATTAATAAAAAATATATACGCCGCTCTTTCAATTGTCAAGTAACGGGCCGCTCCCGCCACCCTCAATTTCAGGATATGGGCAATATTGAAAATTCATCGATATTTGACTATGCAAAGGTCCGCTGATACAATATTTTCAATAAATTTTTTATTTTCCCAAGTGAGGAAAGCCGTATGAGGCATTTATTCATTATATCTATTATTGCTGCATCCGCCTTAATTTTCTGCAGCTGCGGGAGCGAAGAAAAACCGACCCTTTCTGCCAGGCTTGATAAATACAGGGAAATATATTCCGGATGGATCGATTTAAGCGCGGATATTGACAATTATCAGGATTATGGTTACGACAGCAAGGAAGAACTCGAAAGATTTATCAAAGACGTAAACCGTAATGCTTTTCCCGGGGATTTAAGGGAAGAGATATCGGACAAAAAGATCACATCTGCAAAAAAAATGGATGAGGAAGCTCCAAAAAAAGGGCTTGTCATTCAATTTAAGGATATTTTGCATAACGCCACGAAAAACGGGGGAGAAAAAGGTTTTACAATTCATGACTCCATGGATATAGGTGTTCATTTTATTGACGGTTTGACCGGCGATGAGATATTCGCTACAAATATAAACATAAAGTCAAAAAATAAATGGGGTTTCAGTTCCCCCGGTTTTGAAGGCAGGACTGAAGCTATGCTTGAAAAGCTGGCGCAGAGCATTTCAGAAATAATCGACTGAATTTCCTGCCGGAAAATTTGCAATTGTGTTCCAATATTTATTATTCTTTAATTAAAGAAATAAAAAAGCTTGCTTACCGTCATAAATGAAGGTTATAATCAACTCTTAATCATAATTGAGAAAATGTAAAATTTACATGAGGGAGGAATAGAATGGAAAATGAAAACAAACCCGAGATGCAGCATCATTATCATCATGGCAAGGGAATGCATAACGGAGCTTTCGGAGGGGTATATTTCCTTACCATTATCGGGGCCGCAATTTACTTCATTCAGCATGCAGCGGGATTCTGGGGCGGGGTAGCCGGTTTTCTCGAAGCGCTCGTATGGCCCGTCGTTGTTATTTATAAGGTTCTCGAACTGCTCAAGTTATAGAAAGGCTAAGGGAGGCTGTTGCCGGCCGCGAGGTAGATTTCATACCATTCCTGCCGTGACAATGATATATCCGAAGCCTTTGCGATATTCTTAAGCCTCGACGCATTTGTCGTGCCGACTATGGCCTGCATCCCGGCGGGATGCCTGAGTATCCATGCGATCGCTACGGCCTCAGCATGCACTCCCTTCAATTTAGAGATTTTATCGATCTTTTTGTTTAATTCCGGGAACTTGCTGCTGCCCAGAAATACTCCTTCGAAAAATCCGTACTGAAAGGGCGACCATGCCTGTATGGTTATATTTTTCAAACGGCAGTATTCCAGGATGCTGCCGTCCCTGTCGACGGAACGGTCGATCTGCATGTTTACATTGAGCCCGGAATCGATCATCCCGGTGTTCGTAATGCTGAGCTGGAGCTGATTGAACATTATTTTATGGTTCAGATACCCGGCCAGAAGCTCGATCTGCATCGGATTATGATTGCTGACGCCGAAATATCTCACTTTCCCGGCGGAATGGAGCATGGTAAAGGCTTCAGCCACTTCCTCGGGTTCGACAAGCGTGTCCGGGCGGTGAAGAAGCAGGATGTCGATATAGTCTGTTTTCAAACGTTTCAGGCTGCCGCCGACAGCTTCAAGGATGTGCTCTTTCGAGAAATCGTACGATCCTTTCCTTATGCCGCATTTTGTCTGCAGTACGAGTTTTTCGCGCACCGACGGCGTCATTTTAACGGCCTGTGCAAAAACCTCTTCACATTTACCGTCGCTGTAAACGTCGGCATGGTCGAAAAAATTGATTCCTTCATCTATCGCAGTGTTGACAAGGCATGAGGCTTCCTTCCCGGTAATCCCCGTGATCCTCATGCAGCCCAATGCGATCGAGGGAACGGTCAATTCGCCGTTTGCGGCCTTAATTTTTTTTACCATTTTACACCCCCCTTATTTAGTCGGCAGTCAACAGTCAACAGTCAACAGTCAACAGTCGGAAGTCGCAGGACCACTTTCCAGAAATTTCAGTATATTATCGTTTACTTCTCCGCTTTTTTCAAGATGAAGCATATGCCCGGCGTCTTTAATAATAAAAATCCGGATGCCCGGCATGTACTTTTCCGCGTTCCGGACTATATTTCTTATATTGAAAAGCCAGTCGAATTCTCCGGCTAACAGCAAAACAGGTTTCCGGTATTTTTTTAATTTTCCTGCTCCTGTAAATACAGGCAGGACAGGAAGATACCATCTCGAGTTTACTGCGGCCGCCTTGGATTGCCTCATGACCGGATGGCTGACAAGACAGCGGTTTGACGGCGCGACGGAAAGTTCTATTATTTTATCGATCGAGCTTTCGCCGGGAAAGAGGAAGTTCGATAAACCGCTTTTCAGGAGATATTTAATGCTGAAATTGCCGAAAACTCCGGCGGGTGCCAGGAGAACGAGTTTGCCGATCCTTTCGGGGAGGGCGCATGCTACTTTAAAGGAAATAAAGCCCCCGTACGAATGCCCGATAAGATGGATATTCCGTAAATAAAGCCTGTCGATTACTTTCTTAAACCAGCGGGTAAGTTCTTTAATGCCTGACGGCAGCTTTTCCGGCCTGCTTTTACCGGTGTCGATTATGCTGTCTATCAGTATCAGCCTGTATTTAGAGCCGATCTCCTTCACGTTTTCGATCCAGCTTGCGGAGCTGTCCATAAGTCCATGCATGAATACGGCGGGCTCGCCGTCTTTTTTTCCGCATTCGATTACATATGTATCGCCGAATGAAGTATCGACGTAATGTTCTTTGAAGGGAACAGGCCAGTTCTTAAGGGTTTCATCGTATATGCGGTAATATCTTTGTTTTCCTTCGGAATTCTTGAATAAATAAAGATCGTTCATCGTTTCCCGCCTTTTGTTTGAAGAGGTCCGGAACGAACTGTTAAATTGTATACGGGCGGTTCCAATAACTCAAGAATACCCTGCATACTTGCAGAGTATTGCTTATTTTAATATATTTTCCCTGAATTTGCATTCGGAACGTTTAAACCTCGAAAGATTTTTACTGAATTACGGATCTTTCGGCAAAAATTTATCCTTAATACATATGACAATGGAAAAATCCGAATATTACCGGCGGTCATGTCTTTTACAGCTTGAAATTTATCGTTATCATATGTATACTAAATATATGAATTCTTCAATAAAGAATATTCAATAAGGGAGGAATTATGAAGAAAGTTTTCCTGGCTTTGATACTTGCTTTCTTTGCCTTTGCTCTTGTACATGCAAAGGACGTGAATGTTATATTGAACGACGGTTCCGTAATAAAGGGCAACCTGCTCGGTAAAACCACGGAAGAAGTTTATATCGAGGACACGAACGGACAGTCTATCACGATCAAGATGGGCGACATAAAGTCGGCTTTCGACGCCGAGTCGGGAGACCAGATCGATCTGACCTCTTCATCTTCCACGGCGAGCGTAGTTACGGACGCACCGGTAATCGCCGATACCACGACGACAGTCATAGCGGCCGAACCGGACGTAGTGGTAATACCCAACACTTATGTCTACTATTATACTTATGACGGATACGACTGCTTTTATTACGGCGGATTCTGGTGGAGGCCATGGCATGGGTACTGGTACAGGTCTACAATATACAATAACGGCTGGGTAGTTATCAATCCCGGGTACGTACCCTACAATGTCACGCATCTTCCCGGAAGATGGAGGGAAGGCGTCGTCAACGGGCCCAGGGTAGGTTACGGGGACGTGAGAACACACTGGCAGGAATGGGACAGGACGCATTATTGGGGGAGCCATGGATGGAACAGGAATTCTTATGTAAGACCCGGTCCGAATAACAGAGTTGAAAATTCAAGAGAGAATAACAAGGTGGCTCCCAGGGAGAATAATCCGGCTCATGAAAGCGGACATAATAGCGGGCATAACAGCGGTCATGTTAAACAGAAAGACCATTAATAGAGCCCAAGCCGGCAGTCGTCAATGAATGCCGGCTTAGCCCGGATTATTTTCTGAACCGCGCCCTTACATCGAGAGGGACAAGGAGGATTACAATCCTCCTGTTCTGAGCCCTGTCCGCCTCATTATCGTTGGGAACAATCGGGTTGAATTCGCCGTATCCCGTGGCTTTCATAAGTGCCGGATCTATCCCCCTGGACTGGAGGTAGCGGACGATAGTAGTCGCCCTTAATGTCGAAAGTTCCCAGTTCGACGGGAATTTCCAGCGGTACTGGTCGGAGATAGGGACGTTGTCCGTATAACCTTCAACTCTTATCTGCTTGTCCTTTATGTTTTTAAGTACGTTCACAAGATCGTTCAGCGCCTTCTTCCCGTTCGGCTTGATATCCGCGCTGCCCAGGTCGAAGAAGATCTTATCCTTGAAATCGATATTGAGTTCGTCGCCCAGCTGCTGGATTTTAAGGTCGCCGGTGTTGATCTCAGACTGCATCTGCTTTATAAGGTTGCTCGACGTCATAGCAAGGTTGGACATCTCGATGTCCTTTTCCGTGAGCAGCTTGTCCTTTTCGGCGGAAATATCCTTGATATCATGCCTCAATGAAGCGATTTCATTGTCCTTGTTGGAAATATCCTGTGTAAGCGAAAGAAGGGAGTCGTCCCTTTTCTTAATCTCCGCTTTCAGGCTTTCGATCTGGCTTCCCAGGCTGCCTTTGGTCGAATCCACGGTATTTTTCAGATTGGTCAATTCCGAGGAAATCGAATCTACCTGTTTCTGCAGTGCGTCCCTCGCATCCTGCAGGCTCGATACCTGGCTTTTCTGA
Organism: uncultured Spirochaetota bacterium; assembly: GCA_963796325.1. Taxonomy (GTDB): domain Bacteria; phylum Spirochaetota; class Brevinematia; order Brevinematales; family JAOACQ01; genus CAVYGN01. Next base: position 2,562,178 of record CAWCLF010000001.1, on the reverse strand, counting down.
AGGAGGAGGTCCTTCTGCAGATTCTGGTTTTCCATTGTGAGATTGCTGTTGTCCGATTTCATAGTTTCGATCTGGCTTCCGAGTTTACCCTTCGTCGTATTGACCAGGTTTTTAAGGTCTGCGTTCTCGGTTGACAGGGAGCTGTTCTGTTCTTTCTGCAGCTGGAGGTCGCCCTGGAGCCCCTGTATTTGAGATATCTGGTTTGAATAATCTGTCTGGAGCTTCGTCAGATCGTCGCTTTTAACAACCGTCATGCCGCACCCGGCGAGAATCGGAATAAAAGCCGAAATGAAAATTAATTTTCTAAAAGCATTCATAATACCTCCATAAATTCAATCAAAAGTTATTATAATACCATCCCGGATTATTTTTAAATTTTCCAAGGATTTTTACTGCCGGGGAATAACCCTGCCGCCTGCGATAATCATAGAAAAAACGGTATATGATCCCTCCGGCCGAATGAATTAAAATAATCATATTTTTATAAAGAGTCAACCCTGTTTCCGCCGCCGTATCGGGGTTAATGATGGGCATTGTCCGTTTTCAGGAGTAAAAGGAGCTTGTCCCTGTTATTGATATTTATCTTCTTATATATGTTATGAATATGCTTTTCGACCGTCCTCTTCGATATCAGCAGATTGACGCTGATTTCGTTGTAATTGTAATTCTTGAGCAGGAAAAGGATTATTTCCTTTTCACGGTCCGTTATGCCGAAATTCCTTACAAAAGAATCGGGAATATAATGTTCGTCCTTTATCCCGAACCTTGAAATGATGAATTTTCTGAAATAGAATAATGAGACGAGGTTCCCGAAAAAATAAATTATTGATGAAGCCGCGAAACCTTCAGGCAGGTGAAGTTTCTCAACATATACAGCCCTGTACAATGCCGGGAAAGAGTCGATGAAAAGGCCCGGAAATAAAATATAAAAGAGTATGATGATCGCCCTGACATATTTGCGCACGGACTCGTTTTCGATAGTCCCGAGTTTAAAAAGCATCGATATCGAAAAGAGCATGAATGTGAAAAGGGCTATCACATCAGCAGTCTTTGACAGCGAATACAGGATATCTTTCAGGATATTGGGGGTGAACAGAAAGGGCTGCAGGGTGAAGAGCACAGGGATGATTATGATTAACAGCAGGGCCATGCCATTGAAAATAAACCGGGTAAAACCTGCGCCGTCACGCCCGGATAAATTGTAATATATCGCAGGCGCTGAAAATATAATTCCGATACAGCCCAGGGTATCGAAATTGATCAAAAAAAGATCTATGAATAAATCTATGTTCTTTTCCGAAAAATAGGCCTGGACCGTCCCTTCGAAAAGCATTAAAGTCAGCGATGCTTCAAGTATGAATAGATAAAGGAATAATTTATTTTTCCATTTATAATAAAAAGCAATCGAAAGGACAAGCGCAATAAAACCTATGCAGTAGGAAATTATTGAAAATAAAATAAACACCTGATTCATTGCATAATTTTAAAATCCGGATGCAATTAAGTCAATGAGTCGCGATGGACGGCCCTGAAATCTTATTTTGACATATTGATGAAATTGATTACAATATAGTATATATTTTTGTTTTACAGGGGGATGTTTCCTGTTATGAAAGGTGCTAAAGCCGCGGGGAAAAAGATCAATGCCGAGAATATATCCGCAATATATGCGGCCGGAGCGGCGTCGATGGTGGAGCTTCCCCTTTACCAGACAAAAATTTCCGCCGGATTTCCTTCGCCTGCTGAAGATTACATAGAATCGAGGCTGGATCTGAACGAATATCTCATAAGCCATCCTTCAGCAACTTTTTTTGTCAGGGTAATGGGCGACTCGATGATACGGGCAGGCATCGACACCGGAGACATGCTGATAGTGGACAGGAGTCTGAATGCGGCGAATTTCAGTATTATAGTTGCCGTTTTGAACGGTGAATTCACTGTAAAAAGGCTGGTTATCAGGAATGGAAAGTATTACCTGGTTCCTGAAAACGAAAAATACACCGAGATCGAGATTAAAGAGGAAATGGAATTCGAGATATGGGGCGTGGTGACGAAGATCCTGAAGGACCCGGTGTAAGGGGAAAGATTTATGTGCGGACGGTTTGCCCAGTTTTCGCCGTCGATACCGGATAAATTCGGCATCGGCAGGAAAGGCCCCGGTGCTCCGGAGCTGCCTCTCCTATATAACGCGGCCCCGACCGATACCGTTTACACCGTGGTAGGCGGGCATGATAGATCGCTTATCCAGATGCGCTGGGGCCTTGTCACCCCATGGTCTGCCGGGGGGAAATATTCGCTAATAAACATACGCGATGATAATCTCAGGAAAAAAGATACATTCGCACAAAACCTCGAAAGTTACAGGTGCCTTATCCCTGCGGACGGATTTTACGAATGGAAAAGGGACATGGATATAAAGACCCCTTATTTTTTCCGAATGAAGAACGGCGAACCCTTCGCGTTCGCAGGCATCTGGAACAGTGAAATGGAAATAAGATCATGCGCCATTATAACGACTTCTGCGAACGAACTCATGTCGCTCATCCATGACAGGATGCCTGTTATCCTTCCGGGAAGCTTATGGGAGGAATGGCTCGACAACGGGCATTTCGACAGGGAGAGGATCCTTTCATTGCTCGCTCCCTTTTCTTCGGAGGAGATGGAAGCTTACCGGGTTTCGGAAAGATGCAATTCTTCCAAATATAAAGAATCCGACTGTATTAAAAAAACAGGACATTTTCTTACAAAACAGAACATTACAGGACAGGTTCCCAATGGATAGGACCGTGAAGAGGGTTTTTGCACTTGTCGACTGCAATAATTTTTATGCGTCATGCGAGCGGGTATTCAACCCGGGACTTAAAAACAGGCCGGTTGTCGTCCTCTCCAATAACGACGGATGCGTCGTCGCACTGTCGAACGAGGCTAAGGCCCTTGGTTTAAAGATAGGCACTCCGATTTTCCAGGTGCAGAACCTGGTCAGAACAAAGGGAGTGGCGGTTTTCTCGTCAAATTACTCGCTGTACGGTGACATGTCCATGAGGGTCATGGACGTGATCGGGGGATTTTCACCCGAAGTCGAATATTATTCGATAGACGAAGCATTCATGCGCTTTGACGGAATAACTTCAAAATTCGGAGATTACGGCCGCCTGATAAGGGGAACCGTAATAAAATGGACCGGAATACCGGTTTCCGTGGGGATAGCGGGGACAAAAACACTGGCAAAGGTTGCTAACCGTTTCGCCAAGAAAAGAAAGGAGTTCGGAGGGGTCCTCGATCTCTTATCGGTGCCTGACGCCTCCCCTTTCCTTCAGAATACGGCCGTCGAAGACGTATGGGGCATCGGTTTTCAAAATGCGGCCAAGCTGAGGAAAAGGGGAATTAAAACGGCCCTCGGTCTTTCACGCCTCGACGACGCCTGGGTAAGGAAGAACCTCGGCGGAATAGTCGGCCTGCGGACGGTCTGGGAACTCCGCGGCATATCATGCATTCCGCTCGAAAAGGTCAGGGCGGACAGGAAACAGATAGTTACCTCGAGGTCGTTCGGAACCCCCGTCGAAGATTTCGATACTCTTGCCGAAGCTCTCGCCGATTACACAGGACGCGCTGCATTGAAGCTCCGGAGGCAGAAATCCCTCGTATCGGTATTGCAGGTGTTTATCGCTACGAACCGGTTTAAAGAAAACGAAAAACAGTACAACAATACGATCACCGGGAAGCTATCCGATCCCACCTCCTATACCCCCGACCTGGTTTCTACGGCGGTGGACCTGCTTCGGAAGATTTACAGGCAGGGTTACCGTTACAAGAAAACAGGAGTGGTCTTTGCGGAACTGGTGCCGGAATCCCGGCGGGAAGGCCTCCTTTTCAGCGATACCGCGAAGATCGATAAGGAAACGAGCCTGATGAAGGCCGTGGACAGGATAAACTCGCGTTTCGGAAGACAGGCCCTTTCAATCGGCGGGAAGGGCAGGGCGGATCAGTGGGCCATGAGGCGCAGCTACCTTTCCCGCCGCTACACGACCGACTGGGACGAGCTGTTGTGGATCAAAATTTGAAAGCCCCCTCTCACTGCATTAATTGATTTTTAATTTTTTCCCAATTATGATTTTTGGGCGCTCCTGTGAGACATCGTCTTGAGAACTTACCCTGAGCCGGAGGCTCAGGATTAGCTCAAGGGAAGTCCTTGAGCTTTAGCTCAAGGGGGTTTAAACAGCCCTTAAAACATTTTTTGACGGGTTAATATGGGTTACAATGATCAGTATTTAAAAGTGCATGAGCTCATCGATACCATTATAAATATTCTCAATGTCAGGGACCCTTATACTTACATACATTCGGAGAGGGTAGCGGCGATATCCGTCCTGATAGCCAAAGCCATGGACCTGGCGGACCGGCATGTCGAAAAGATCCATATAGCAGCGCATCTTCACGATATCGGCAAGATAGGAGTGCCGGACTACGTCTTGAATAAGCAGGGCCTGCTCACGCCGGAAGAAACCATGCTTATGCAGAAACATCCTTTTATCGGTTATTCCATACTTAAAAGGCTGCCTGTCTTTTCGGAGATCGCGGGAATAGTGCTTTACCATCATGAAAGATTCGACGGAAAGGGTTATCCCGCCGGCGCAGCCGGGGAGGAAATCCCGGTAGAGTCGAGGATAATAGCCGTGGCCGACAGTTACGACGCCATCACTTCAGACAGGCCGTACAGGAAGGGTAATGATCCTGTTTCCGCCGTCAGGGAGATCGACAGCCATATAAACGGCCAGTTCTGCCCCTCCATAATAAGGTATTTCAACCTTATCACCGACTGGATCCCGGATGTCGTCAGGGACGCCGAGGCTTCGACGGGTAAAAAAATAGCAGAGATAAGCCCCGAAGACCTTCCGCATTCGATCAGGATAATAAACCCGGATGAGGCCGGGGAGGGCATATGAAAAATTTAAAGCCTGTGATGCGCAGGGCCGGTCCGTATCTCTGCATCGCGGCCCTGGCGTTCCTTGCATGCCTCACGGTATTCTTAAGGGCGGGATGGCCTTACAACCATGACGGCAACGCCGTTTTTATAAGGGCCCGCATATTCAACGACCTGGTCGTTCTCCATCATGAGTATTTCCCTGCATGGACGGCTTACGGGAATTACGGTCTCGGATCGCCGATGCCGTTTTTTTATCACCGCCTGTATTATTATTTCATAGTGATTATAAATTTCTTCAGCGGCGACATCCTGTCATCGGTTAAAATATCCGTTTTCCTCTTTTTATCCGCCGGCGGTACGGGGTTTTACCTGGCCTTAAGAAAGATTTTCCCCGGCCGCTTCGCAGCCCTCGCCGGAAGCGCTCTTTTCATGTTTTCAACATATATCTACACCCAGTGGCTTGTCCGGGGGGCCTTTTCCGAATTTTCGGCATCGATGATATTCGCCTGGGTGCTGTATATTCTCGCGAAACTGTCGGGCCGGTTTAGAATGGCGGGTTTCATTGTCCTGGGACTCTTATTAACGCTTCTCCTCTATGCCCATTCGATAATATTCCTGTTTACATCGTTCCTGTTAGCAATATTTTTAATATTTCATATGAGGGACTGGTCGAAGAATTTTGCAGTGCCTTTTCTTTCAGCCGTTCCCCTTGTTTTGTTCGGACTGCCTTTTATTATCGCTTTCGAAGGGCTGAAGAACATTTTCAATATGCAGTACCCTGTAATAGAATTTCCGGTTAAAAACAATTTCATTGAAATTTACAGGTACTTTTTCGACAACCATTATAATATGGGCGAGGCCTGGCAGCCTTATTCAGTCGAGATCGGGCGTTTTTTTGTCCTGCCGCTGATCTTTTCGGCTGCAGCCGTCCTGATAAAAAAAAGAAGGCTTTTCATGCCCGGCGCCGCCGCCGATGGAAAAGAAAGCTTCATCCCGTTCACGTTTGCGGCCTTACTTTTTTACCTTTTCCTGGTGACTACGCTTTCACTGCCGCTTTACCAGGGGATCGAGGCCCTGGGCTACATACAATTTCCATGGAGGCTCCTCTCGATTATCACACCGCTTGCCATTATTCTCTTTATTTATTATGCGAAGGCCTTCGTTTTCCTTTTTTTCAGGGAAGGCGGGAAAGTTTTTAAAGCCGGCCTTGCCGCTATCGTCTTCATGCAGGTTATCTGGGTGGGAGGGAATTTCGAATATTACAGGTACCCTGATTTTTCCAGGAATGAACTTATCGATAATATGTCTCCGGATAATCTCGATAAATATACTCACTGGGAAGAGTACCGGCCTGTCCCTTTCAGCAGGAAGGAAGTCCCTTCGATCCTTGAAAATCACGGCCTCAGCATAGCTTCCGCAAGCAACCCCGGGCTTTTTACATCTGTGCGCGATTTCAGCGAAATAAAGATCGTCCTCGGCCCCGGGAATGCGGGGACCCTGGTTTTCAACCAGATAGAAAGCCCTTTCATAAAAATTCAATTCAGTTCCAACATAACTGCCCTGAAGGGATCTTCGGGAGAAACGGTATTCGGGAAAACAGGAGATGCCGGAGGCTCCGCTATTGAGATCTCGAAAACCGGTCCGGCCGGGCTTTTTTTAAAAGGCTTCGATATTTTAAGGGAGAATAAAAAATGAGCGATAAAGCCCCCCATACTCAAAATTTTTATCTCAAAAAGGAGTTTGTCCTTCTTTTATTTTTTATAGCGGCTTTCATAGCGACGAGGTCGGTCACATGGTTTAACAACTATCTTATGCTGGACGATGTCGACCATTTCCTCGAGGCAAAGAGGATATTCTCGTCGTTTAGTGTCCCGGCCGTCGGCCCGGGGCTGGCCGGGACCGGCGCAAGGATCCCCGGAGGGGGATATTACGAACTTCTTGCAATCCCCGCCTTATTATTCGACAGCCCCTTATATTTTCAAATTTATTCAGCGGCGCTCATGCTGTGCGCATCGGTTTTTTTCATTTGGACGGTAAGGAAGCATTTCGGCGCCGCCGCCATGTCCGTTACCGCGTCGCTTCTCCTTTTCAGCCCAAGGATGATGCAGATGGAATCCGGCATGTGGAATCCTTATTACGCCGCGATGCTGTCCCTCGTTCTCGCATCGATGCTTCTCAACATATTCTCTGGAAAAGACAGCCCCCTCTCTCTCTTTCTTCTTCTTCCATTAAGCGCCCTGATATCGCAGGTGCATTTCACGGCATTTTTTTATCTCCCGCTCATTCTGGCCGTATATATCGTATTTTTTTACAAGGGAAAGAATAAAAAGTTTTTCTGGTACGGCCTTTCGGGGGCGGCAGCTCTTTACCTGCCTTATCTATTAAGCGAACTCGGCAGCCGTTTCGGCAATACTGCGGCCATTCTTTCAATGCATAACGGGGCTGCCGGTTTTTCCTTCCCCGTGCTTTCATACATGCTGCTGTTCCCCAGCCTCGATTTTATGATGAGCGGGTATATGTCCGAAGGCATCAAATTCCTGTCAAAAATCCCGTGGTACGCCCTCTGGCCGGCCCTTCCCGTTTATGCGGCCAGCCTTGTCCTGCCTGCGGCAGCCTTTATATACTGCATTTCGGCGTTCTTCCGCAAACCGGGACTCTCCGGAGCCGGGTACGGCGCCTCGGTGTTTTTCCTTCTTGTCCTGGGCGGGCTTGTATTCGCATTCATGGTATTCGGGATCCCGGCCAATCCGATCCATTATTATTTTCCCGTATTCGCCTTCGCATTTTTCCCGCCGGCGGTTTTCCTCGAACGCATCGAAAAGAATATGCGCAGGAATATTATGCTCTTATTAAGCGCCGTTTTCATAACTGCGGGATCCGTCCTGTCGCTGTATTACTTTGCCGACGTAATCAGGCCTTTCAGCATTTCAAGGCAGTACGGGTATATAAATGCGATCCTGGACAATGCGGAAGGCAGGCCGTTCGCGGTCAGGACCGAATATGAAAAGTATTTTTACGAAGTTACGGCCAGGGAGATCCTGCACCGGAAATGGAATGAAAATGACTCTTCCAGCCTCAAGTATGCCATCGACAAGAAAGAGAACCTGACAAATACAGGCCCGGCCGACAGGATCTACGGCGACGACCTGATGGGCGCATACAGGCTGCGATAGGCCGCGTTATGCCGGGTACCTGCCTATCTCTTCTTCAATTTCGGCGGTTATCTCGGGCCATGTATCGAACGAAAGCCCGAGTTCTTTTTCCATTTTATCAACATTGAAAAGTTTCGGTTCGTCCTCCATCGGGTTCGGCGTTACTTCGATCCCGGATGAGGATCCGGTCATTTCAATGATTTTTCGGGCTACAGCCTCTTTGTCGATGAAATGCTTTCCCAGGGCGAAATAGATTCTCCGGTTCCGTCCCGAATTAAGCACCGATAAAAAAACCTTTGCAAGATCTTCCCCGGTGACCGGCTGCGTTCCGTCATGTTTTACGACGGAGATCGTTTCTCCCTTAAAAGCCTTTGCGACGAATTCGCTTATAAACTTATAGGAATAGTCTTTTCCGCCTTCAACGGCTTTTCTGCCCATGATCTGCCCGGGACGTATTATATTGCAGCGCATGCCGGGTTTAAGGGCCATGGCCGAGCATGAAACACTCGATGGAAGCCTTGGCGGACCCGTAGTAATTGAACGGAAGGAGATTCATGTCCTCGTTCATATTATGCCTGTAGTCCCCCAGGGCCATGCTCGAAGAGGCGAAAACGGCGTCTTTAACCCCGTTCTCGGCGGCCGCTTCGAACAGCCTTAGCGAGGAATAAACATCGACATTCAGTATATTCGACGCAGGTTCATCCGCAAAAAACGATGAAAAAGTCCTTGCCGTATGAATACAGGCGTCATGCCCTTTAATATTTTCCCTTATGATATCGAAACTGTCCATTGCTCCCTTTACGATTTTAAGTCCGGGCATATTGTTAAAAGCCGGAATAAGTCCCGGGCTGCGGGCCAGGATAGTGACTTCATGCCCTTCCTTCAGGAGAAGCATTGCTATGTGGGAACCAAGATAACCGGTCCCGCCCGTCAGGAATACCTTCATATAATACTCCTAATTATTCGCCGTATCCGAGCCATTTGACGGCTTTAATAGATTACTCCGCTATGAATTTTCCGGACAATCCGGATAATACGGATGCGGGGCCTTATTTCTTCGCGCCTTTCGATATGAGCATTACCGCGATATCTTTGAATCCGTAACCCAATGCCCAGGACAGCGGAGAGATGCCGTCATTATTTTTGGCATTGACATCGGCGCCCCCGGAGATGAGAAGCTCTGCTATATCGTTAATTCCGCAATGTGAAGCATTAATCAGAGGGGTATTTCCCTTATTATCTCTTGCATTGATGTCGGCCCCTTTTGAAATGAGAAGATTCACTATATCCTTGTTCCCTTTGTATTGCGATGCGATTATGAGAGGGGTGCAGCCGTCCCGGTCTCTTGCATTGACGTCGACGCCCTTGGATAGCATATTTTTTACTTCTTCCAGATGGCCTTTAACAGCATCGAATAGCAGTTCTTCCTTTCTTCCCATATTTATCACCTCCGAAATTATTAAATGCCCCCGCCCCGGGTGATTTAATTATATTATAAGTTATCCATAAAATAATTGTCAAAAAGACATTACGGAAATAGGCCGGTCCGGGTATCGGTACAGCGGATTTTTTTGTCCAAACTGAAATTTCCGGTTACAATATAAACGCTGCCATAAAATATTTTTCGAGGCATACGATGAATGATAATTCGCAAAGGCTTATCCCGGCGCGGAGGATCGATCCCGATATCGTCCTTATCGTTTTGATAAGCGTCGCTGTAATACTCGCATATATACTGCTTCACCTCAGGTTTGCAAGGGAGGACGTGGACGACGCATGGGCCCTCTCGTTCATCTACAACATGCTTGTCAGGCATATACCTCCTGAAACGACTTTCGGCGGAGGGCTTGCGAACCCCCACATTTTCGGCATGACCCAGGCTTATATTTACGGTCCGGTACTGCAGGCGATCGGCTGGACTAAGGGCAACGCCCATCTTATTTCGACCTTCTTCATCGCCGCTTCTTCGGCTTCCTGGTATTTTATTACGAGAAAAATGAATTTCACGGTCAAAAGCGCTGTTTTATTCGCGCTCCTGGTGCTCTGGTGCGATCCCTTCTTCAGGGAGGCGAACCTGGCCCGCCCGGAAAGCCTCACGTTCTTCCTTATGTCTCTGTCTTTCCTCTTTTTTGTTTATAACAAGCCTTTCCTGGCAGGACTTTTCGTCATGGTCGCCTTCGAAAACCACCCGATGGGCCTTTTTTCGCTTGTCTTCATAGCCGCTTTCATGGCTGCGTCCGCGCGGAAAGGATCATTCGTTTCCGTTAAAAAATATCTGTTGCCCGCGGCGCTTTTCATATCCGGCGTTATTCTGGGCGCGGCTTATTACCTCCTGCTGCATTACCCCTATCTCAAAGAGATATATTCGAATTTCAAAACCGGGTCCGCCTCGCAGCCTTTTTCGGTGCTGGCCGATTACTTCTTCCATTTCCAGGCCAGGCTTCATGTATTCGTGTTCGTCCTTCTTGCCCTTTGCCTGGCTATGTATCTTGCGACAAAAGGGTTTAAGGAACAGAGGTTCGTATTATATCTCCTGGTACTGTCCGTCATTGTCAATTTTATAAATCCGCGCGACAACTACCACTATACCCTCTATTTTTATGTTTCTTTTCTTTTCCTGGCCTTTGCATGCCTGGAGGGAACGAAATTCCGGAGGCTTGCCCCGGCGGCCCTCTTCCTCATCGTATCGCTCAATTACATATATGTCATGTACCGTAACAGGACTTACGATTTCAACAGGAAAACAGCAATGCTCGAAGCCCTGGTCCCGCCGGGAAAGATACCCGTGCTGGGAGGACCGGACGAATGGTTCGCATTCGTCGGCCGGGATTTTTATGCTTCGACATACACGCATCGGTTCGATACTAACAGCATGGAGCTTTACAATATCGAGGACGATTATTACAGGAATAGTGACAATTCGAGCGGCGGGCACAGGGAATACAAGGCTTATCTTAAGAGCCATTACACGGAAAAGCCGGTTACGAATTTCACGGTCAACAGCGAATTTTTCGATATAAAGCTGCTCGTCAGGAAATAATCAAGGCTCCGACCCGGAGGCGCTTTATGATGAAGCCGTTATTAAAATATTTTGTTATCTTATCGATCGTTTTACCCGCCCTGAGGTTACATTCCATGGATATTTTTGAGGCGGCCAGGAAAGGAAATATCAGTTATTTCAGTAATTATATAAATAAGGGCGGTAATGTCAATATAAAGGACAAAGCTTATAAAGCCACACTGTTATCATGGGCGCTTTCATACGATTCCGTTTACAGAAATGAGAAAGGCAAGCTGGAGTCACTGGATATGGCCAGGCTTCTTATAAAAGCGGGGGCGGATGTCAATGCGGTTACCGGGGACCCCGACTGGTCGAGAGATACGGTTTTAGAAAGAGCCTTGGAAGGATGGGTTTCCATAGACTGCATCGAGCTTCTTGTCAATTCGGGAGCCGATGTCAACTATAAGAATAAAGATGGAAGAACACCTCTACATTTTGCCACATGGTATTCCAATGCAGATATTGCAAAACTTTTAATCAAGGCGGGAGCAAAGGTAAACGCAATAGACAATGAGGGGGCTTCGCCGTTAGTGTGGAGCGGGGTCAACAACAACGCCGGCGCAATGAAGCTGTTTTTAAGCGCCGGCGCCGACGTCAATGAAAGCGACAGCAATGGAATGACAACATTAATGCATATAATCGAAAAGTATATCGAACATGGCGTCAGTTATACAAATTCGATACAATTTCTTATCGATTCCGGAGCTAATGTCAATTTAACGAACAAACGCGGCGAAACAGCGCTGATCGGCGCCGCGCTATTCGGTGAAAAGGAAGCCATAAAAATTCTTATATCGGCAGGAGCGGATGTAAATGCCGTCGATCTTTTCGGTGAGACGGCCTTATCATGCTTATTTCAAAATAAATTACATTCAGACTATATCGGCGACGGAGACAGAGGTTATTTTTATACCCGTACTTTTGAAAATTATACCGGCACTAATTCCAGATACTGGAATGAGACAAATATTATTGAGTGCGCCGATATGCTGAAAAAAGCCGGGGCTGACGTTAATAAAGGTGAGCCTATATTTTGGGCAAGCAGGAATGGGTACAAGGATTCTGTCAGGATGCTCGTGGATCTGGGTGCGGATGTCAATTGGTTTGACGATTTCGGTTTCAGCGCTTTATCTGAAGCGTTGAAATATCATCGTTCCGACATCGCCGATATCCTTAAAAAGTCCGGAGCAGCCGATCCCAGGCCGGGCTTCGGGACCTATAAGCCGGAACTGTTCATGTCGGTGGATTCCTACGCGGTAAACACACCTTCCAATGTCGCATCCTCGTTCAAAACCCTGGCTTCTTACCTGGAAAAAGGTGCTACGAACGACCTCGAAAAGTCGAGGGTCATATTCACTTGGATAACAAACAATATCAGCTATGATTATGTCGAAGCGGCAAGGAGCGGCTGGAATCCGAAAAATTTAAATATTAATGCCGGCATTACCGATGAAACTGAAATTTTAAGATTAAAGAACATAGGCTCCCCGAATGTAACCCTTTTGACGAGAAGAGGCATATGTTACGATTATTCAATGTTATATAATACCCTCGCGAGAGAAATGGGCTTGATGAGCGTCAGCCTCAGCGGTTTAGCCGATACTAAGGGTTCAAAGGACAGTCATGAATGGAACACCGTCCGGATTAACGGGCTCTGGTACTTTGTAGACCCGACCTGGAAATTATTTTTTATCCCGCCTGTAAATTTTGTTTTTACTCATTTCCCGATAATGACTATAGATAATTATTCCAATAATCTGGTTTATTCCCGGAAATGGCAGCTTCTCGATGAGCCGCTGCCGTACGAAAAATTCATGAAATCAAACAACATAATATCAAGCAATTGGCGCACCGACTCGAATATATTAGAATGGTACGTCAAAAACCATGGAGACATCGACGCAAGGAATAAATACGGATGCACAGCTTTAATGGAGGCGATCAGGGATAACCGGACGAATGAAATAAAGTTGCTTGTAAATGCGCAATCCGATATCAATGCCGCTGATAATAACGGGAAATCCGTCCTGATGTATGCTTCTGAAAAGGGTCTGAAGGATTATGTCAGGCTGTTTATCGAAAAAGGCGCCGACATCAATTGCGTGGATTTATACGGCAATTACGCGTTAAGCCTTGCCACCGACAACGGGAAATATGATACGGCGGATCTTCTTAAAATATCCGGAGCTGCCGATCCGGGGCCGGGCCTGGAAGCGTTCGGCGAGGAACAGTTCAAATCCATAGACGCCTATGCGGCCGGGGCGCCGTCGAAAGCAGCGGCATCGGTAGGATCGCTGGCGTCATACTTCAGGAAAGGCGCAACAAACGACCTTGAAAAGGCGAGGGTCATATTTACATGGATTACAAACAATATCAGCTATGATTATATCGAAGCGTCAAGAAGCGGCTGGAATCCTTTAAAAATCGATACAAATTCCGTCATTACGGACCAGATAGAAGTTTTAAGATGCAAACACCCGGGCTCCCCTGAGGTAACCCTGCAGACAAGAAGAGGCGTTAGCGGCGATTTCTCGTTTTTGTATAATACCATCGCGAGAGAAACAGGTTTAAGCTGCATTTTTATCAGGGGCAATGAAAAAATCCTGAAAAACTCCAATGACTCGAAAACACGCAGGCTGAACAACAGATGGAACGCCGTCCGGATAAACGGGCTCTGGTACATTGTAAACACAAGCGGTGGTTTATTTTTTCCATCCCCGATGGATTACGTGCTGTCGCATTTGCCGATGTCGATTTCCAACCGCGTCACGAATTTTAATAAGAAATGGCAGCTTATCGATAAGCCGCTGTCATACGAAGAATTCGTTTCGGCAAAACATCGGTGAGACAATATTTTTTAAGTTAGTCCGGAAATACTGGAACCGGGGTTGCCAATTTATTGCATACCAAATATTAATTGACATATTTTCGTTCCCCCTGTATCATTTAATTCATTTACGGGCCGGAGAATTTCATGAAGGACGGGACCCTTTACAGGGAACATTGGGTCAGAGGTTCGCGGTTTATTGATGAAAACGAGTATAACCGCCGTGTCAGGGAGGATATGAAGAGTTCCCCTGCAAGGGGCAAACCCGTCATGATCGGCGGGTGCCTTCTGCCGGTCCAGTCGGAGCCGGAGCATATTTTTATAATCGGAAAGCCCGGCGTAGGAAAATCGGTCCTGATTTACGGGATCGTCGAACAGATAATTTCAAATTCGGGAAAGGCCGTCGTTTACGATTTTAAGGGCGATTTTCTTTCGAAATTCTATTCCCGGGGGAAGGACATTATTTTCAATCCTCTCGATTCCCGTTCGGTGAAATGGAACATCATAGGAGAAATCAAGGCGCATGCACCGGCAGGTGTAAAAAGATCGGCTGCGGCCGACAGCATCTGCCATTCGCTGATACCGCCGGGCACCGATGCCGGCAACGAGAGGTTCTTCAGGGACGGGGCCAGGGCCGTATTGAAGGCCCTTATTGAATTCCTGCTATGCGGCTGCTCCGAGAGGGAGCAGAACAATGCCGGACTGATCGGGCTCCTGTGCGGCTCCGAGAGGGAAATTTATGAAAAGGTTTTTTCGGTCAATCCGATAGCGGCAAATTACATTTCAGGCGCCGGTTCCAGCCAGTCGGCGGGCGTCCTTGCGGTCCTGTCCCAATTCACGGAATCCCTTCTCTGCATGAATTACCCGGACGGCGATTTTACCGTATCGGGCTGGACGGCTGACGGCGAACCCGGCATCCTGTATGTGACAGGATTTGCCGATATCAGGGATATGCTCCGGCCCCTGCTGTCGCTCCTGATCGATACAATCGCCAAGAACGTGCTTTCGCTTCCGGATTCGCTGACAAAAAGGATCTTTTTCATGCTCGATGAATTTCCCACCCTCCAGCGGCTTAATTCCCTCGTGGAGCTTCTTACACTGTCGAGGTCCAAGGGAGGATCCGTCTGGCTCGCCGCACAGGACCTGTCGCAGGTGGAAAATATCTACGGCCCGCTTAAAAACACGATCGTAAACGCCTGCGGGACAAAGGTCCTGTTTGCAGTCGCAGACCCGCATGACGCCGGGGAGTTTTCCGATCTCATTTCCGAAGCGGAATACCTTGTGGAAACAGTCCAGGATTCGGGCGTTGCGGGATCGGGGGGCGGGCTTTCCGATTCGGACGGGCTCAACAGGAATTACAACCGCCAGCTGGTCACCAAGCATGTCGTCCTCCCGAGCAATATCATGAATATGCCTAAATTCAATTTTATTTTCAGGTCCTATCCGTATTCTTTCGTAAAATCGAAGGTAAACCCGCGTTTCGATTACAGGGACATAAACGAGAGGCTGGCGCCCCTCGGCGGAGAAGGGGAGGGCTAATGCATGCCGGTTTCGAACATGCACTGAATTACTACCTGGGCAGGCTGGTTTCGGAATGGAATTCGCTGGCGGTTATCCGGCAGATCCGGCATCTTCCGGGAGACCTGGCAGCAAGGATCCTCTTTACTGTCCTTGCAGCGGGGATCTTCCTGGTCTTGCAGAATTTCCAGGCCGGGATCAGGAAGCTCATGAGAAGCCTCCTGGACAGCTACCGCTATTCGGGCCTTATTGCGTTCAAGGCCGTGTGGGATGAAATAGAGAATAAAAACGAAAGGGGAAAATTGCGGCAGTATATCATAATTTCACTTGCAGCCGGGACAGCGGCTGCGTTCTCGCTGTTTCCCCGGATGAATATCATGACAGCGGTAATTTCCGGTCCTCCTGCGGCCCTCTTTACGTTCCTGATAGAACTGCACCTTATCCTGAGGTGGTTTTATTCGTCAAAGCCGTTTCCGGTCCTTGCGAATGCGGGGCTGAAAATCGCAGCCCTGATTTCTTTTATCCTTTTTATGGCGATGTCGGTCGTCGCCGTCGGGAACCTCTATTACAGCCTGCTCAAAACCGTTCCCTATATAAAGTATGCGGCATGGCTTGTTATTGCCGCCATGGCCGTAGCAATGCCCGTTTTTTCAGGAAGGCTTATACGTAAGGATAAAAGCGGCCCATTTTTAAGAAGGGTGGACGTTAAAAACCTTGCGGCTTTTTATATAGCTCCGGCCTGCCTGGCTTTTTTAGCCTCCTGCAGGGAATTATTCGCCGGGATGACCAGGCCTGTAAACGGATGCCTCCACAAATTATTTTACCTGCCTGAAGTCCTGATGCCTCTTTTGATGATGATATCGGTAATGGTATTGAACGCTTCGGGAAGCTACCTGGGGTTCAGGATAAGAGGAGAAACTGCGAGGCTAAAATACGGGAGGGATGAGAATATCGACACCGATGCGAATCCTTTTACGGGAGTGGAGTGAACCTGATTTGATGGGGGCGCTGCGCAATTACCGTCAAACAAAAGAAAAGGAGTACACGGCAACATATTTTTTACCTCTTTTCGTTAATTGAATAAATATTGGTCAATAAATACTGAAATGTTTAACTAAAAGCAGGTGCAAAAATAGTTGAAAATTTAGAAGAGCCTCTTTGTACGTGACGCTGTACTGTGCGCCCGGATCGGTTAAACAGCGTTTTTTACCACAACCGCCCTGCTTAAAAATATGGAAGGCCTTTTAACGATCCGGAGTCCCGCTTTTTCCATAAGGCTTACCGATTTTTGAAAACCTTCCTTCGATACCCTGAAATCGGGTTCCGCGACCAGGGCATGGCCTCCCTCTTTTAGGAGCGATTTTATTTCCTGCAAAAAGGCCGGCTGGTCAGGCACTTCATGCAGCATATAAAAAACCAGTATAAAATCGAATTTTTCAGATAAGCCGGTCTTATCCTCGCCGCATTTATGCAGTTTAATGTTTGAAAAGCCCGCGCTATGGATTTTATTTTTCATTATTTCAAGCATCCCGTCCTGCAAATCCGCCGCGGTTACCTTCCCGCCGGGGCCGACCAGCCTTGCAATTTCAAAAGTAAAATATCCGGGTCCGCAGCCGAGGTCGAGCGCCGCCATCCCGCCGCCCAGATAGGGCTTCAGGATCCTCTTCGGGTTTTGCAGCAGCCTGCGCAGGCCGCTATCCAGCGCGCCCGCATGCCCGACGCGGCATATCCTCTTTTTATCGTTCGCTTCCATCGATTCCTCCAATTTGATATTCACTATATTGACGGAGATTGTTCGAATATATTGCATAAGGGCCGGGCCGCGGGTCAATTCTTTTTCCTTTTCTCTTTCCAGTACCGGTCTTCCTCCTCGAGGTGGCCGATGAGGTTCCTGAGCGGCCATTTGATATTTTCCTTTGTAGGCGAGCAGAATATGGGCCGCCTTGCCTGTCCGCCGGGAAATGAGGAAAGGGTCTTCCGGATTTCCTCGTCCGTAAAATCGAGGAAAATCAAGAGCACGGTGTCCTTTTCCTCGAAAAAGGTCGAATTGGCTTTTTGAATCGCATCGTACAGAGTCGCATCTTCCATGCCGGAAGCGCTTAACAGTACTATATCGCGGCCCAGCGCTATAGAAAGGGCGTCCCGCAGGCCGGCGGCTTCGGTTTCACCGTAGCCGTATACAAGTATTCCTATAAGGTCCATAATCAACCTGTCCCTATTTAAATTTATGCAGATCCGGCAATCAGCGGTGTTTAAAGAGTTCTTTGTTTATAATTTTCATAACGAAATTTTTCTCTTCACCGGATATTTTCCCGGCCAGCCGCTCGGCTGCGACCGGGTTTCGATGACCGCAGGAGGGCGCGAATTCAGTATTTCAGCCGAATATCCGTCGCCCGGTTTGTATTTTGGCATATTTATCTCTCCATAATAAGCATAAGGGCAGTTCTAATATCTCAAGAATATTGCTATTTATTATAAGGGTTGTTCTATAAACTAGCTATGATTTACAATTACAATCTAAGTTACTAATGATCGTCCCCTTATAGGGACAGAATCCCTATGGTCACTACATCACCGCTCTAAAGGGCGGTTTTTAGAAGTGACCATAAATTAACGGCTGCAATAATCAAAAATGACGGCCGGCATTAAATCGCGGATGTGCCTTTAATTTTGTGAAATTTCCTGCGTCATTATATAATATTTAACGTTTTTTCGAATGTTATGAAGCTGCATACATAGGAGAGAAAGATGAAATCCATAGATGCTTCGTCGCTTCATTATAAAGTTCTCAATGAGAAGATCAATGAAAGCGTCGATAAGGGCGAAAAGAATATAGAGATTAAAAACGCATACGGCCACAGGTACATAGGAAACGCCCTCCGCGGTACAGATGTTAAAATAGATATCTTCGGCACCGCGGGCAACGACCTTGCCGCTTTCATGAACGGACCTGTAATAACGGTCCATGGCAATGCACAGGACGGCATAGGCAATACCATGAACTCCGGAAAGGTCTACGTTCACGGCGACGCCGGCGACGTCCTTTTTTACGGGATGAGGGGCGGAGAAGTATATATCAAGGGAAATGTCGGATACCGCGTAGGCATCCATATGAAGGAATACATGGATTTTAAACCGAAAGCGGTTATCGGCGGATGCGCAGGAGATTTTTTCGGGGAATATATGGCCGGCGGGTCTCTTGTTATTCTCGGACTCGATGCCGGCGACAGGCCCATTCTCGGGGATTATATAGGCATGGGCATGCACGGAGGCCGGATTTATATACGCGGGGACATCGACAGGTCAAGGCTTGGAAAGGAGACGAAGGCCTTCGATGCCGGCGATGAAGATTTCGCGCTTTTAAAACCCCTTATAACCGAATTCTGCAGGGCATTCGGCTTCGACAGCTCGAAGATCCTCAAGGACCGTTTTACAAAACTCCTCCCTGTCAGCAGGAACCCTTACGGCATGCATTACGTGCCGGGATGGCATACGCTTACGGACAGGAAAAAGCTCGTACCGGGTTCTTACGAGACAAACGGCTATCCCGCCGTCAGGAATATCAGGGAAAGATAAATTCGGGAGGATATAATGCTTTATCAGCCCATTGTCTCAAATTATTACGATTTCAGAGTAGTCAGAGATTCTGACAGATGTATAAAATGCCAGGGCTGCGTCACTCAGTGCTCCTACGGCTCCAATTTCTGGGATGAAGACAGGCAGAAGATAGATTCCATTCACTCCAAATGCGTGGGATGCCACCGCTGCGAAGCTTACTGCCCGACGGACGCGATCTCCATACAGCGCAACAAGTCGGAATTCAGGGAGAACGGGTACTGGTCAAAGGGCAACATCAAGAATATATATCTCAACGCCGAAACAGGCGCCATAGGTTTTACCGGCATGGGCAACGATATGCCCGACCAGGCAGAGTATTTCGACAGGATCCTGTTCGACGCCTGCCAGGTTACTAACCCGTCGATAGATCCTTTAAGGGAACCTATGGAGCTCAGGACTTATTTAGGGAACAGGGGAAGGAGCCTCGATATCCGGGAAAACAAGGGTTCCATAGACTTGCGGACAAAGACCGCGAAGCTTTTAAAGCTCGATGTGCCTATCATTTTCGGTCCGATGTCGTACGGTTCTATAAATCTCAACGTTCAGAAGGCCCTCGCTTCGGCTGCCGAAAAGCATGGCACTTTCTGGAGCACAGGCGAAGGCGGTCTTCACAGGGACCTTTACAAGTACGGGGCGAACACGATCGTGCAGGTGGCGTCCGGAAGGTTCGGGGTACACGAGGAATATCTGAAGGCCGGAGCGGCCATTGAAATAAAAATAGGGCAGGGGGCCAAGCCCGGCATCGGAGGTCATCTCGCCGGCGTAAAAGTGGTCGAGGATGTTGCAAAAACAAGGATGATCCCGGTGGGAAGCGACGCGATATCACCTGCTCCCCATCATGATATTTATTCGATCGAAGACCTCAGACAGCTTATTTACGCCCTCAAGGAAGCCACGCGCTATGAGAAACCGGTGGGAGTAAAGGTTTCCGCCGTTCACAATATTGCCGCAATAGCATCGGGCATCGCCAGGGCGGGAGCGGACATCATAGTCGTGGACGGGTACCGCGGCGGTACGGGAGCCACACCGACAATAGTGCGCGATCATACGGGCATACCTATAGAACTGGCGATTGCGGTTGTAGACGACAGGTTAAGGCAGGAAGGAATACGTGAAAATGTGGGCCTCATCGCCGCAGGCGGATTGCGAAGCGCTGCCGATGTGCTGAAGGCCATAGCGCTGGGGGCGGATGCGGTCTATATTTCAACCGCCGCGCTGATCGCCGTCGGCTGTACGCTTTGCCAGCAGTGCCAGACAGGCCGGTGCGCATGGGGCATTACGACCAACGATCCGTACCTGGCTAAAAGGCAGAACCCGAACATTGCGGGCGAGCTCATTTCAAACCTGTTGAGGGCCTGGGAAATGGAAATGAAGGAAGTCCTGGGCAGTATGGGCATCAATGCAATCGAAAGTCTGAGGGGAAACAGGGAAAGGCTGAGGGTGGTTGGAATGACTGAAAATGAAACCAGGGTCCTCGGGCTCAAGCAGGCCGGACTGGGAATGTAGGAGGAACCGTGAAAAGAGTATATCCTGTAGAGGATTTTTGCGTTGCCTGCCACCTTTGCGAAGTGGCCTGCATCGTAGAGCATTCAAGATCAAAAAATATATTTAATGCGTTTTCTGAGAAACCCAAGGTGAACTCCAAGATAGAAGTCGAGATGGATGGTCCGATCTCCTTTTCTGCCAGCTGCAGGATCTGTGAAAATGCGGAATGCGTGGAAGCATGTCCCGTCGCCGCCATGTGGCGGGATGACGATACCGGCCTTGTCAGGGTCGAGGCAGACCGCTGCATAGGATGCTGGATGTGCATCATGGCCTGCCCACAGGGTTCGATAACGACACGTGTCGAACCGGATATAAAAATGCGCCAGGCCGATAAATGCGATCTCTGCACCGGAAGGGGAGAGGGCCCGGCATGCGTACAGGCCTGTCCGAACGACGCCCTTGTTTTCGAAGACAGGGATGAAAGGGCTATGGACAGGATGACGCTCAAGGGTTCGATGCATACATTTGTCGAAGGCGAAGATATGTCGCTTACAGATTAACGGAGGTCTCAGGCATGAAGGCAAAATATCTATCGATAGGCTATTCCGCCGGCGCTATAGGAATGATCGAAGCGATCAGGAAATATGATAAAAAAAATAAAATCCTCGCGGTTACAAAAGAGAATTTTACGGCATACGGACGTCCCGCTATAGTCGATTATGCCATGGGCAGGATCGGCGATGAGGGGATAGCTTACAGGGGAATGGAATATTCCGGGTTCAGGGGCGTCGATACTATTCTTGGAAAGGAAGCCGTTAAAATAAATGCAGGAACGAATACCGTGGAACTCGATGACGGCACTTCGATCAGGTATGAAAATCTCCTTCTGAATACAGGCGGCAAGCCGATAAGCCCTCCGATACCGGGCAAAGAATTGAAAGGGGTCATGTACTTTTTTAACCTCGACGACGCAAAAGAAATGAGGAAAAAGGTTATCGAAAAAGGCGCAAAGAGCGCTGTCGTAATAGGAGGCGGGCTTATCGGCCTCAAGGCAACCGAAGCCCTTACGCACCTCGGGGTCAAAGTCAGCATCGTAGAACTTGCACCCAGCATTCTCTCGAAGGGACTGGATCCCGTCGGTTCCTGCCTTATGGCGGAAAAGCTTAAGGCGTTCGGCGTCGGCATTTATACAGGCACGGAGGTATCTTCCATCAACGGGGAGAAAACGGTCCGGTCTGTGACGCTTAAAAGCGGCGACACGATCGATACCGACCTTGTTTTCATATCGATCGGAGTTACCCCCGAGACCAAGCTCGCCGAAAGCTGCGGGGTAAAGGCCTCGAGAGGAATCGAAGTCGACAGGTTCATGAAAACAAATGTCCCCGGCATATACTGCGCAGGAGATGCCGCGAAAGGATATAATTTCCTGAATAAGGAAAATATGGTTATCGCAATCTGGCCCGTGGCAAGAAAGATGGGCTATTTTGCCGGGATGAATATGATGGGGTTCAATTGCGAATATGACGGTTCCATACCGATGAATTCGCTTTACTTTGACGATCTTTATACTATTTCTTTCGGGGAAACTAACCCGGCGGACCCTGACTCCTGCGAGATACTTGAAAAGTTCTACGACAGGAGGACTTACAGGAAATTATTTATCCGGGACGGCCTTGTTGAAGGCGCCGTTTTCGTTAACGATATTTCCCGTTCAGGAATAATAAAGGGCCTCATTTATGAGAAAATACCAGTCAATTCCTTTAAGGACAAGCTGTTAAACAAGGATTTTTCCTTTATACATACCCAGAAGAAGTACAGGGACCTCGTCTATACCATACCTTTCAAGGATTTAAAGGCGAAATAAACCTCAGCTTATCACTTCTTCGGGGCCGTATCGCAGGCCTTGGTTTTTTCAAGAAAATTATTGAGAGAAGCGACAAGGTCTTTCAGTTCGTCGCCCCTTCTAAGCCGGAAGCGGAGAGTCTTCAGATCCATCTTGCCGTTGGCGGCGTCTTCAAGATCCCTCTTTATCCTGTACACAGGGCCTGCCATCTTGTGTGAAATAAACAGACCGAATAATGCAATTACGAAGATATATATTACGCTCATACCGACAAGAGGCCTCCAGTAGATCTGGAAAAGATTTTTTTGCCTTGAAAGGTCAAAATATTTTTGCAGAACTATCGTATCCTTGATTTTATCGGCAGTCGATTCGGCATCGATGGCTTTAAGCTTGACAGGATCCATCGAATACTGGACATAAAGGCCCCTGTTGTACCTGTAATAGTTCACGACTCCCAGTGCGACCAGGAAAACTCCGAGGCTTATGATGATTAGTACGGAAAACCTGTAAATAAACCTGAGCTGAAATGGTTTATCAATAAAATACCGCCATCTGAATTTTTTGTTATTCACAAAAGCCTCCTGTAAATATTTTTATTCCAATCGATCAGCATATAATTTAGATCAAAACTCGATTTTGTCAATATATATTCTGTTTTTTCTCTTTAAACTGCCTTAAAAAACATAGTTATAAAATGATCGGCATCAGGGCTCCAATAGTTTAAAGAAGCAATGAAATCGGGCCGGCTGAGGAAAATAACCGATTGCATAATATTTTTAATCAAGGTAAGACAGACCCCTTCCGATAAATTGAGTCGGGTTGTCCTTTCCGGCGATAACCCTTTCAATGAATCAAATGAGAAAATTATAACGGAGGAAGGCCGAATATGAATATATTGACTGCTTTCTATATCCTTAATGCTGTTATTCTTATACTGCATGAGATCGAGTCCGCTTACTGGGAGGAATGGAAGATATTGAAACTGCCCGGCAAGATAAGCGGTTTTGTTATTTTCAACCTGCCTTTAATTCTCATCCTTTTCTGGGGATTGTACGAGATAGACAGGGGCAGCGTTGCAGGAAACATAATCGGCATTATATCAGGGATCGCCGGACTTCTTCCGTTCCTGATCCACAAGGCCCTTGTGCGCAGGAAGAAGAGCTTCAACCTGGCGGTATCCAATTTTTTGATTTTTTCCAATATCGTTACAGGCCTTGTTACTATATACCTTTCTTCAAGGCTTTATATTTAAAGGGATAATATCAAATCGGAAGCTTTCCACAGCAAGGTCTGATACCGTTGACTGGGAAGTGAAGGCCTGCTGTTATTCGGAAATAAGACTTTCCGGTATAAAAATCGAATGGGGGGATTCCGTCGAATTCAAATGGATTCCGTCAGGATGCCTGTATTAGATTCCATGCTTAAAAAATACGGAATACACCATATCAAAGGAGGGCATAATGACAAGGTCGGCGAGAGGATCGAGCAGTCAATGCTTCCGTTTTTTTCAGAAAGCTGTCAAAGAGATGAAGTATCTTTTCTTTCAGGCAGGCCGCGGCAAAACTCGACAAAACGGGCAATACAAACTAAAATAAATTAATTGGTTTTGAATGTCAATAGCTTACCGGATTATTCAAGAATTAAGGAGGGATTCAATGGTCAAAAGTCAAAACCCGGCAGGGCTTTATCAAAGCGGTGAACTGTCCGGAAAATACCGGTTTTTTAGCAAATTATTCAGTAAGGAATTTTTTCTCGGTGAAATAGCTATTATTTGCTATTTTATTATCATTAATCTGATTATCTGCCTCTATCCTTACAATTACGGTATTTTCCGTGATGAACTTCTGTATATATCCCTTTCCGACCGCCTGGGCTGGGCTTATCTCGAAGTGCCGCCTATCGCTCCTTTGATCCTGGCGGGAGTACGGGCTTTATTGGGGACTTCTTACTTTTCCCTGCACCTGGTGCCGGCATTGCTCAGTTCCGGTGTTATTATTGTTTCGGCTTTGATGGTAAAAAAAATGGGAGGGAGCATTTACGCCACGTTAATCTGCCTCGTCTGCGTAACCCTGGCTCCTTACTTTATATATAGCAATTTTGATTATAATGCGTTCGACAGGATCTTCTGGACGCTTTCCCTGTATATGATTTTGCTTCTGCTTGTATCGGGGGATAAAAAATACTGGCTGTATTTCGGGCTTTTTGCCGGTCTCGGTCTGATGTCCAAGGTCACCATGCTTTGGCTGGGTTTTGCGTTATTCCTGTCGTTCCTGGCCCTTAAAGACAGGAAATTTCTTTTTGACAGGCGTTTTCTGCTAGGCGGTTTGATCGCAGCGTCTATTTTCCTTCCCTTCATTCTCTGGCAGGTTTATTACAATTTTCCCATTATCGAGTATTTTAAAGGTTATGCGGCCAAACTCAGATTTTCATCCCCGCTTCAATATCTTAACCAATATGCTTTTCCTGTTTGGATATCGGGAATAATATTTTTCCTGTTCAACAGAGAAGGCAAAAAATACAGGGTTTTCGGGCTTTCTTTTTTTATCCTCTGGGCGGTTTTTAGTCTGCAGCAGGCAAAGTCTTACCTTATTTACCCGTATTATACCGTCCTTTTTGCCGGGGGAGCGGTTTTCATAACCCGGCTTATCGAAAAAATTAAAATAAGCTGGCTTAAAAGAGCGGCTGCAGCCATCACCGCGCTCGTCACTTTAATCATCGCAATACACGCTGTAATATCCATACCATATAACCGGCCGGTACTTTCTCCGGAAGCCTTTATTAAATATTCAGGCGGGAAAAAGTTTGACTCGGATGAAAAGCATGACTCCGGATCCCTTCCGCAGATTTTCGCCGACTGTTTCGGGTGGGAGGAAATGACGGAAGCTGTCGCCGGAGTCTATCAAAAATTGAGCGATTCCGATAAAAAGAAGGTATGTATTATGACTGCAAATTATGGAGAAGCCGGCGCCCTCCATTATTACGGTCCGAAATACGGCCTGCCCGAGCCTGTCTGCGGGCATAATATCTGGTATTTCTGGGGGCCGGGCAATAATACCGGCGATGTGATGCTTTTTATAGCCCCCGACTATGCTGACAAAATCCTGCCCGATTATTTTACCGAGGTGGTAATCGAAGGGAAAATCGGGGCTAAATATGCGATGCTGGATGAAAAAAACTCAGAGATTTTTCTTTGCAGGGGGTTGCATAAACCATTAAGGGAAGCATGGAAAAGTTATCCTTTCAAGCATTTCGAATAAATATATCCGGTAAGATACCTCCGATGAGATGCTATAATCGGAGCGGTACAAAACTGGTATAAATGGTTTAAAGGGATAATATCAAAAAAGACCCTGGAACCAGCGGTGTAAATAGGAATATGCCGCTAACTTATTGAGTTTTCCCCAGCGGGCACGACCCCTTTTGGGAAATGACAAGCTTTGTCCAGGGACTTACGGCCATCAATAGCAGGCCGTCCGAGTCCACCCAGACCATCGATTTGCCGCCTATTCCGGAGAGCAATTTTGACAGTAACGGGTCCCCCAGCCCTGTCCCGCCGGGGTTCCCATTTATCAAGCCTTTTTATCATTTTAACAGGCTGTTCAACATTGTCAAATATTTCTTCTATTGCTTTTATTGCCCGCCGCGTTCAAATTTATTACTTTATTAATGAGAATTGCTTTTGACGCAAAAAAAGCAGTTGAGGTATAAAGGAGTTATAATTTATGGCAAAACTTTTATATATAAAAGCGAATGCAAGACCGGAGGGAGTTTCGAGAACATACAGAATTTCGAATTCTTTTATCGACTCGTACAGGGAATATCATCCTGCAGATGAAATAACAACTCTTGACCTGTATAAAGACGGGATAGCTTTCCTGCCTGCAGGAGATCTGATGGATTTGCACAGGCCTGCAGATCCTGAAAAGGGCAGGGATCATCCTGTTCTGAAGTATGCGTTTCAATTCCTGGAAGCCGATAATATGTAATAGCCGAACCTTTGTGGAACCTGAGCATACCGGCCATACTCAAGGCATATCTTGATTATATAACCGTTACAGGGATTACATTTAAATACACACCGGAGGGCGCTGTCGGCTTATGCCAGGGCAAAAAGGCTGTAAATATCACTGCAAGGGGGGGATCGTATCTGGAAGGTCCGGGATCGGCTTTTGAAATGGGAGACAGGTATATAAGGACTTTATTTGCTTTCCTCGGGATCCGGGAATTTATCACTATCGCGGCCGAAGGACTGGACATCATCGGCGCAGATGTCGAAGGGATTGTAGGAAAGGCGATCAAGGAAGCCCAGCATAAGGCAGTGAGTTTTTAAAATTATGGGAGCCCGGCGGCTGGTTATATCAAATTCGGATAGATGGCTGCGGCAGGGGCTTATGTATTCCGAAGGACCGGCCGATTATTTCTTTTTATTAGTAAATATGGATATGCTATCAAGGTAATCCTCTTCACCGGGTCCTTTTATCTTGATTATCCTTCCCGACGAAACGTCCGCCCATACGATCATATTTTTCGTATAAGGCTCGAGCAGCCTGCCGATGAAGACGTCGGCTAAATCCATACCTTCTTTTCTCGTCCTGAACCTGCCCGCTTTCGTTTCGATATCCTCGCTGCCGAGATATTTCCCCCTGACCGGCATGGGTTCCTTCATCATCCATGGTTCCACCAGATAAAATATTCCCGGACTCGAGGTATCCAGGAACCGCAGGCCGATAAACACAAGGCTCTGCATGGTCCAAATGGGGTACTGCATCTTATTTTTAAGGCTTATGCGTGAACGGCTTTCCCGCGTCTCGCTGCCGCTCCAGCTTTTTGCCGTGTAATTGTAAGTTTCGTCCCTGGCATCCAGCTCATAATGCTGGTAATAGGGAAAGCCTTTAAACTCCTTCTTCGCGAATTCCCAGTTCCTTGTTTCCTCCACCAGGGTGGCTTTATCCAGCGACACTTTCTGGAAGCCGTCAAAATCGGAGTAGTTTTCCGGCGGCTTCCTCATATTCGTGACAAATTCGAAAAATTCGTACATTGTGGCGGTGTTTCCCCATACAGGGTCTTTATTGGTTTTGATAACGATAGTTATGATGCTGTTCCTTTCACCGTTACTGTAGTATGTGTAAGTCAGCATTTCATTATCCGAGATCGAGAATTTGCCTGCTTTCATAGGCGAATTGACAAACCTGTTTCCCCCGCAGGAAAGTAACGCCGTCAATATCAGGCCGGAAAGGAAAGTAGTTAATGTTATTTTCATAATTTTTTCTCCTTTACAATCAATTAATTAAGGGCGCTTCCAATAACCTCTACCCTGTCGGGCACCTTCGGGCCTTTGGCTCAGGATTCGGCTCAGGATGGGGGCTCATACCTTAACGCTTTTTTTGACGACCGCTCCCGGGGCGCATTTGAACGAACCGCTGTATTCGACAAGCCCGATTTCGCATTTGTCCCCGATCACGACATCGGTTCCACGGACGATATGGGCGACAGTGTATTCGGCGTAGATATCCGTTCCCTCGATCAGGTCGGTTTCCAGCCTGTCCCTTTTCCCGAAAAGTTCCAGCAGGTAGCCTAAACCCAGACCGTAACGTCTTATCTCTATGTTTTCGCCTCCGATCTCCTTTGCGTAACTGTTCCACCCGAAATTTATCTTTACATGGTTGGAGTTTATAAGCCCCGAGATCCTGAACCCTCCGTCCGAAACGAATTCTTCGGCCTCGACGCCGTCGGTGCAGGTTATAAAACCGCTGGAATGGAAGATGTTCGACTTTATACCGCCCTTTACTGAAATTGTGCCGCTGACGGATATGTTGCCGGATTTAAGGTTTCCTCCTATGGATAAAGTGCCTGAGTCGCTCAGGGAATCGCCTTCGACGCTTCCGGTTATCCTGCAGGTTCCGCTGGTTTTTATCTTTCCGATAAAAGCGTTGCCCCTGACGGTGCCCATCCCGGATACCGACAACGTTTCCGCCGTGACATCCCCGTCGATCTCGCCCTTCCCGGAAATACTTATATTCCTGTATTTCCCTCCGCCCATCCTGCCCATTCCGGATATCCCGGCATCAGTAATATTTTCCATTAATCGCCTCCCGATTTTATATATTCTTTTATATGCCCTGCTTTGCATTGAATTTTATATTAAGTTCCCTGGAAATCTCGTCAAGGTCGAAAACTGCGAGCTTTTGCGTGTCTTTATCGAAAAAGACAATCGAGTCCTGTTTAAGAAGGAGGAAATAATTGTCGGCATTTTTCCCCGATACGATCAACCTGTATGAAGCATCTTTCATTTCGGGCAGCCATTCCTTCATGGACAGGATCAATACCTCAAGCTGTTCAGGGCCCGCCCCCATGCTTTTCTTAAGTTCGCAGGAAATGCTGATGAAAAGAAGTTCGATAAAACTGAATGTATCTTTTTTTAAAACATTTTCAAATAATTCAAGGACTTCCGGGTCGAAAAGGCCTGTATTCTTTAAATCGCCGATGTCGAAAGGCCTCATAGTCAATTCCGGGCTCAGCATTTCGGCCATCTCTTCGAGCGAGTAGCGGTCTTTCAATTCAAGTATGCCTCTTATCCTTTTCAGGATCCTTTCCCTGGGGAAAAAGGTTTCCTGGCCGGTAAAAGACGGTTTTTTGACAAACCATGATTCGGGCAGAAGATTTTCCCGTTTCCACCTGTAAAGCTGTCCGTAGGAAATGCCCGTCAATTTCAGCAGATCCTTCTTCGTTATCAGGTCCTCTTCTTCCATAGAAACCTCCCGCATCACAAAATTGCACATAACAATGTTTTGTTACAAATAGTATAACATAACATTGTTACGATGTCAATACTTTTTACAAAACTATCTTGAACAATCGGTAAAAGAGATATAAAATAAACTGCATGAAAATTTAAATATGAATTTATATTCGATACTATCAGTTATTGCCTTCACGATCTACATTGAGATGGCCCTGTTTGTCCTTTTAAGAAACAGCAGGTCGCAGATCAATATTGTTTTTGCAGCCGGCGCCATTATGCTGGGCATTTTTTCCATTTATCATGCCCTGATTTACTCGGCTCCGGATAAAGAGACAGCCAGGCTGATTTTCCGCATATTCTGTTTCACAAATGCATTCCCGATATGCCTGCAGGTTCATTTTATTTTTTTACTGAGCCATAATACAGAGAGAATTAAAAAATACCCGCTTGCAGTATCGCTCTTATATTTACCGGCAATATTTTTTACTATCAAGGAATATGCCGGGTACAGCCTGACAAAGGATTTTGTACTCTTAAACGGCACTTGGTTCGAATTGATAAAACCGGTAAACGGATGGGACATAAGTTATATCGTTTATTACTACCTGTATATTGCCGCATCGTTCGGCATGCTCATAAATCTGAGGCATAAAACCAGGATGCTCAGGGAAGTGCTCATGACCGATTTTATCATTACAGGCCTGATTATCAGCATCGTTATTCATTCTTTGATCAATTACATTCAGCCCTTTATCCTCGACAGGCAGGTGATACCGAGGATCACGCACATATCTTTTCTTTTTTACATATTCAGCATCCTGATTGCCATACAGAGATACGGCTTGATGGGGGACTCGCCTGCAGAACTGAGCAATAACAGCCTGTTCAAAATATTATCCGCGAGGGAAAAATCGATCATTCCTTTTATTTACGACGGCCTGACATACAGGGAAATTGCGTACAGGCTTTTCATAAGCGAGAAGACCCTTAAAAAGCATATTGAGAATATTTTCAAAAAGACCGGCCTTCGCAACAAGACCCGGCTTTTAAACGCTCTGTATCATAAGAAACCCGGGCATGATCCGATATGAATATCTATTCTATCTTATCGTTCATTTTCTTCACAATTTATGCTGAATTTTCCATCTTTGTCCTTTTGAGAAATTTCCGTTCCCGGATCAACAGGATTTTCGCCATAGGGACCTTTGCGTTTTCGCTCTTCGCCTTTTACCATGGCCTTATCTATTCAGCCCCGACTAAGGAAGCCGCGCTGCAGATAGTGAGGTATTTTACACCGTCGAACAGCATTCCCTTCTGTTCGCAGCTTCTCTTCGTAATCCTTCTGACAGGAAAAAACAAAATATTAACATTCGAACCGTTTCTTACTGTTCTGATCTATCTTCCGGCAGTTGTTTTTTCAGTCAAGGAATATCTCTCGGTCTCGATGATCAAGGACTTTGTTTTAACAAACGGCATCTGGTTCGAACAGGTTAAGCCGCTGAATGCATGGGATATCGCTTATATGTCGAGTTATTATTTCTATTTTATCGCATCCCTGGCGCTGCTTATACGCTATAGGATAACGGCAAAACTTTTAAAAGAGATCCTCATGGCGGACATCATAATTACGGGAATGACAATATCCATGATCCTGACATTGCTCGTAAATCACATCCAGCCGTTCTTCTTCTACAGGCCGATCGTGCCGAGGGCGTCGCATATTGCGCTCGGAGCGTATATTTTCTGCATCTGGGTGGCCGTGGTAAGGTATAATATAATGGGCGACACTCCCGCTTCGCTTGAAAAGAACCCTATGTATAGGAAGCTGACCAGGAGGGAAAAAGCGTTAATACCCCTGATTTACGACGGGCTGACATACAAGGAAATCGCGCTCAGGCTTTTCATAAGCGAGGAGACACTTAAAAAGCACGTCCGGAACATTTTCACCAAAACAGGAATACACAATAAGACGCAGCTCAACATTCTTTATTTCAAAAAAGGCGGCGGCATATAGCCATAAAAAAAAGCCCCCGGCCGGGCTTCGACCGTTATAGTCCAAAATACCCATGTATTTCGGGCCGCAGGTTTACGGCGATCCTAATAGCGGGCACCGTATCCTTAGCGGGGCAGCTGGGCGTAAAATTCCTTCGCGCCGGCGGCCAGAATAACGACGGCGAAGAGCCGGAAGTCCTGTCGCAGAAATTTATGGACGACTATGCGGCGTACTCTTCAGGCATCGGGGCGGAACCGATGCTCCAGCTTCCCCTTGTCAGCGGATCGAATACGGCCGCCAGGGTCGCGAGGGCGGAGAACCTGCTCGGCTATTATGTCGGAACAAAGGGTTATCCTCTCTCCTGGGTCGATATAGGCAACGAACCCAAAGAATTATCCTTCGATCAAAATAGCCGGTCCCGACCTTGCCCTCGATTTTCTTAATCCCGGTTCGGACGCTCTTACGAGTTTCCTTCAGAACTGCGGTAAATATGTCGATTCAATTTCGGTCCACTATTATCCCGCATGGCCGGATTCCGCGGCCACATACAGTTTTGCGGCAAATCAGTTCGACCCTATGATGAAATTTTATTCGACCGTCTTTTCGACTATCAAAACTTACGGGCAGGGACAATCCCTTATGATCGGCGAATGCCAGATATCAGCCGACGGCAACCCTGCAGATCCCGTCGCCGAGGCTTCGCTGGGAACATTCGAAGCCGGTTTGTGGCTGGCGGATTTTTTAGGCGTTTCGAGCGCACAGCCGAACCTTGTTTCAGTCCAGCCCTGGGGCATCTGTGAAACCAACTGGAAGTGCACCTTTATAGATTATACTGCCGGCGATAAGCCGAAACCCGTTTATTATATTTACGAGATGTTTTCGGATCATGCGCTTTCGAACATGATTTTATGCCGGAAAATTACAGGCGACCTCAGGATATACGCTTATTCAGACTCGGCGGGCGATGTCAGTATATTCTGCGTTAACTGGAGCAAGATCGTTTATTATTCTGCCGGCATTGATTTTAACGGAGGCCTTCAGCAGAATTCCATAACATATATCTTCGGCCCGCTTTCCCTTACCTGCCTGTCGATCCCGTCGAATCAGGCGTCCAGGACCGCTTACACCTACAGTTCCTCCGGCGCGGCGGCCGGGCTCGGAATTGAAACGAACGGTTTTTGATCAAAGCGGCCGGGAATAGGCGCATCCGGCGCGGTTTAAGAATATTTATTTTATAGACATATTTAAATAAAGGCATTTTCCCCATTTTCCGATAAATAAATGAAGGGGTGATTATGAAAACCGCGTCGACCGCAGCTATAATGTTCCTGCTTCTCGCCGGATGCGCCCAGCTTCCGAAAAATGAAGCCAAAGAAACCGTTTCCTCCTTCGGCCCGTTTTTCCTTCCGGCCGATAGCCGTCTCGATTCGATAACGATCAATTATTTTACAGGCGCTCTCGAGGCCACATCTGTTTATTTTTCCATGGTAG
Organism: uncultured Spirochaetota bacterium; assembly: GCA_963796325.1. Taxonomy (GTDB): domain Bacteria; phylum Spirochaetota; class Brevinematia; order Brevinematales; family JAOACQ01; genus CAVYGN01. The sequence goes on along the minus strand of CAWCLF010000001.1, from coordinate 2,529,524 downwards.
GAGACGCCGACTGGGAGAGGAGGGACGAAACCCCGTCTTATTTCCACAGCATGGTCTTTAAAGACCTCGAGGAAAGCGCCGTTTACCAGTTCCTGGTCCATAGCAGGCAGCCCGCTTTCAGCAAAAGGTCTTTCATAAAGACAGTCCCTTACGGCAACAATTACAGCTTCGATTTCGGACTGGCCAGGATCGGACGTCCGCTTATACTTTCGAAAAGCCCGCATTTTCTTGTCCTCATGTCGGACGACAGGACCGTAAGTGAAAATGAATTCAGGACCTATTACGAGAAGAACAGGAACATCCTGGCAAGCACGGTAATCGTGCCGCTCTTCGACCTCGAGATGGGGAAAAGCGTATTTTCACTATCCGGGGAAGGTTTTTACTTCCTGAAATACAAAAATGCCTGTATAATCCTTCTTTACAAGGATTTCAGCGATACAGGAAGGATCTCGTCTATTCTTGCCGGATCGGAATCGGGTCCTGAGAACTGCTTCATAGTGGCATCCGTGAAAGACCCCGGGATCCTCCGGAATACTGCGGCTTACCGGTCCAGGGTCAGGGCCATATATACGTCAGGCTGTGAAATCGATCCGTATCCGGCTCTGGAAAACATAACAAACTGCATGCTTGTTACGGTCGAAAACAGAGAAAAGTTCGCCTTGAAAAATTAAAGGGGTTTAGAATGGATACGATACTTCTCGTTAACGGCCCCAATCTCAATATGCTGGGCATCAGGGAACCCGGGACATACGGCAGCAAAACCCTCCGGGAAATCGAAAGCTCCCTGGCGGAAAAAGCGGCAGACCTGGGCTTTAACCTCAAGAGCTTCCAGTCGAACTCGGAAGGCGCGATCATAGATTTCATACAGGCGGAGGGCCTTAAAGCCGCAGGGCTTGTCATAAATGCCGGCGCATTCACTCACACCTCGATAGCTCTAAGGGATGCCCTGCTCTCGGTGAAGATCCCTTTCGCAGAAGTACATATGTCCAATATATTCGCCAGGGAAGATTTCAGGACCGTTTCATACCTTTCCGGCATAGCCGCCGGAATCGTGTCGGGTTTCGGGGTCCAATCCTACGAACTCGGCCTGGAAGCGATAGCGGGATATATTGCAAGGAGCCGAAATGCATAAAGCTCTGGTTCTCACTCTATTTCTCATTTCCATATCAGCCATGCATGCACAGGACCTTACGGATGTCAAGAAGAAATATCTCGAGGGCATGACATATTTTGCAAATTACAATCTCAAGGGAGCCGACTCCAATTTTATAAGCATAATCAATATGAAACTTCCGAAAGGATCGCTCTTCGATCCCTATGCGGCCAGGGCATATTATTTCGACGGCGACATAGCCTTTATAAGACAGGATTTCAAGAAAGCCGTAGACTGCTACAGGACGGTAGCCGGCCTTTATTTCAACCAGGACATCTATTCGAGGGATCTGTACAAACTGGGAAGGACCCTGGTGCTTGCAGGCCGTCCGGGCGAGGGCATTGCCGTCCTCGAGGATTACTTATACAGGTATAAAGACGGCGATTCCCTGGCCGATCACGGCTATTACTGGCTGGCGAGGGGATTCGGGATGAAAAACGATTACTTCAGGGCGATTTCGTATTACGAATTCATAATTACGAATTACCCCCTGAGCGCCCTCACATTCGAAGTACGCAATTCAATTACGGTGCTGCAGGATACTATTGAAAAAGAGAACCTGTCCAGGCTGTCAATGGAGGAGAACCCCACGAACATAGAATCGCTCAGGAACAAGGGCGACAAGCTGACAAGCCAGAAGGAAATCCTTCAGAGGATGTCAAGGCTTCTCCTGATCAAGCAGAGGCTCATAGATATAAAAGCCGAGAAAGTCGAAATGCTTACAAGGCTTAAAGAGCAGAACGGGGTTGACTGAATGAAAAAAGCATTTATTATCATATTCCTTATTTTTTTCAGCGTGAAAATGTTCGGAGCCATGGTCGAGATCTCGAACCGGTATATTAAATTAGGCGTCGATCAGGATTCCGGGCGTTTTACAATGTCCACAATCGAAGGCGATCCTGACAATCCGCTCGACGACAACATGTCGATACTATACAGCCAGCTTCCGCTCACTTCATTTACAACTTTTTTTATTGACGGCGCAAATTATATTTTCGGCAGTACCGAAAAAGACGCCTATACCATTAAAAAGCCCATGGTAGAGAGGGATAAAATCGTTACCGTATGGTCCGTAAAGAATATCGAGATAAGCCAGGAAATCTTCATAGTGAACGGGCAGGTTTCAGGATTGCCCGACACCATGAATATTTTATACCGTGTGATTAACAGGAGCGGCAGGCCGGCAAACATCGGAACCAGGATAGTCCTGGATCCGGCCCTCAACAATGCCGAACCCAGGAGTTTTGTCATACCCGATAAAGGTTCCATCATCAGGGAAACCGTTTTTTCAGGCGGCGATATCCCGCAGTACTGGTACGCTTTCGACAATTACGACAATCCGGCCATAAGGGTCCAGGGATCGCTCGAAGGAGCGACAAAACCGTCGGAACTGGTCTTTGCGTCCTGGGAAAGATTTTACGACAACAAGTGGGATTTTTCCGTAGATTCATCCAGGGAACTGAAAAGGGAGGGCACCTCCCAGTATGATAGTTCGGCTGCTCTTTATTACGGCCCCGCGGCCCTCGACAGGGACTTTACCAATGAAATCACGGCTAAATACGGACTTTTTGCCGCAACGCCTGTAACGGGCAGGGGACTGACTCTGTCGCTGGCCGTCCCCAGGCAGACCTCGGTCTTGCCTGTAAGCGTCTATGCCGACTTTCTAAATTCGGGCAGGAATCCCCTGGACAAGGTTGACCTCGAACTCACCGTCCCGCAGAATTTTATGCTGACGCAGGGCGAAAACAATATAACGGAATTACAGAACGTGGGCGTCAACGAATCGAGGAAGGTTAAATGGGACCTGACCGGTCCCGGGACCGCCGGAGACTACAAAGTCAAGGTGAAAGCCACCGGCACTGTAATCGGGACCAGGACCGTACAGGGTACGAAGTCGTCGGTCGAGGCGGAAAAGGAGTTCAGCTTCATCCTGGCGGCCGTGCTCACCAACGGGCCGGCCGGCACTAATTTAACGGCTCAGACCAATCTGCAGGGCCTGTCCACGAATACGGTGATAATAACTAATTATGTGACCAATTATACCGGCGCCGCTGCTACGGGTACTAATGCCGTTTCAAGGCCGGTTACCGCCGGGGAAAGGCTCATCCTGAAGGAAATAAACGATCTCGACAGCCTTATAAACAGCGTTAACAATAAATATGAAATCCTCATGGGAATATATAAAAATAACTACGCCACAAACAACACATTCATCAAAGATACGGACGGCGATATAGAGAAGTTCGAGGAAGAGTTGTCTGTCGAGGAAGAAAGCCTCACCAACGAATCCATGATCCTGAGAGACTAGGCATATGCGCAATTACTTCCGGGAAAGGGCCGACGCAATAAGGGATAAACTCCTGAATGACGAAGTCCTTTATGTAAATATCCCCGAAGAGGTATTTTACTTTACGGGCTTTACGGGGGACGATTCGACCCTTGTCATATCGAAAGACAGGCTTGTCTTTATAACCGACGGCCGCTACACGGAACAATTCAGGCTTGAAAAACAGGTGGATGCGGACCTCGAGGCCGTCAGGTCCGACAGGAAATATTTTTCTTTATTAAAGGACATAATCCTGGACTCCGGCGCCAGGAAGATACTGCTATCCAAGAGGGAAGTAAGCCTCGAATTTTCCGAAACCCTTGCCGGAACTTTCGAGCCGAATAAGATCCTCCTCGAAGACACTTCAATGGTTAAGGACCTCAGGATCAGGAAGGACGAATACGAGATCGAAGTAATCAGGAACAACCTCATGATTACGGAACTGGGATACAGCATGATCCTTCCCTTTATCAAGAAAGGCTTTAAAGAAAGCGATATCGCCGCCCGGCTCGATTATTTTTTGAGGCGGCAGGGGGCCAAACGCCCTTCTTTCGATACAATAGTGGCTTCAGGGGCGAGAAGTTCCCTGCCGCATGGTACAGCGACCGGTAAAATAATCGAAGAAAATGAAAATATTCTCCTCGATTTCGGGATTTTTAAAGACGGATACTGCTCAGACTTTACAAGATGCTATTATTTAGGTAAAATAATCGATGCGAAAATTTCCCGCATACAGAAGGTAGTATTCGACGCCCTGAAAAAGGCCGAATCCGTGGTATCGGACGGCGTTCCCGCCGCGGCGGTCCATGAAGCGGCTTTTAAGGTAATAGAAGACGCAGGCTTCGGCGAATATTTCACGCATTCGACCGGGCATGGAGTAGGCCTCCAGGTCCATGAGGCCCCTGCCGTGAATGCCGCATCGGACATCGTACTGTCAAAAGGCATGATAATAACCGTCGAACCCGGCATTTACCTGCCCGGAACGGGCGGCGTCAGGCTGGAAGACATGGTCCTGGTCAAAAAAGACGGCTTCGAAGTACTCACCTCATCGGGATACGATCTTTAATCAGGGATCGGATTCGGCATATTAAACCGGGAGGATTTATGGTTTCATCCAACAGCCTGAAAAAGGGAATAGTCCTGAAAATAGATGGAGAACTCTATTCCGTATTGTATTACGAGCATCACAAGCCGGGGAAGGGGGGCGCCATTGTCAGGACCAAGCTCAGGAACATCATAAGGGACACTGTCATCGAAAAGACGTTCAGGGCGGGCGAAATGCTGGAAGACGTGTTCGTGGAAAGCAAGGAAGCCCAGCTTCTCTACAAAGAGGATAACCGCTTTATATTCATGGACAATGAAAATTACGAGCAGTATGCGGTTTCAGAGGAACTTGTTGGCGATTCCTCGAAATACCTGAAAAACGAGATGGTATGCACCCTGTCAATTTACGAAGGGGAGATCATCGGGGTGGAGCCGCCCATGTTCGTCGACCTGGTCATAACAGAAACAGATCCGGGACTCCGCGGGGATACCGTAATGGGGGGCTCGAAACCGGCCACGCTGGAAACCGGTGCGGTCGTGCAGGTTCCCCTGTTCGTGGGAATCGGGGAGAAAATCAGGGTCGATACAAGGGACGACCGTTACATAGAGAGGGTTAAATAGGAGGGGTTCCATGATCGACATAAAGGATATAAGAAAACTCCAGAGCATCTTTTCGGGAGAGGACATCGACGAGATCGAGATCCGGCATGGCAAAGAAGCCATGAGGATAACCATCGGAACAGGGGCAAAAAAGACAGCCAAAGCCGCTGTAAAAGATGCCGGGACGCAGGCTCCGGAAACCGTTGAGGCCCCCCAGGGGCAGGTCCCTGCAGCCAATCCTGCGGCGCAGGAAAGCGAGCAGTCTTCGGTGTACGAACTCCGGTCGCAGTGGATCGGATTTTTTACCAGGCTGAACCCAAAAACAGGCGAGAATTATATAAAACTGAGGGACGTTGTAAAAAAAGGCGAAATTGTCGGCCATGTCAGGGTGCTTGGAGTACTGCAGGACCTGAAGTCCGAGGTCAAGGGCAAAGTCAAAGAGGTCCTGATCGAAGAAGGCCAGCCTATCGAATACGGCCAGCCCGTGATGAGGTTTGAAGTCCAGGGCTGACCCTGATTAAGGAGAAAAAATATGTTCAGGAAAATATTGATTGCAAACCGCGGCGAGATCGCCGTGAGGGTCATACGCGCGGCCAAGGAAATGGGAATACCGACTGTGTCCGTGCATTCCGAGGCTGACGAGGAATGCCTGCATACCAAGCTTTCGGACCAGGACGTCTGCATCGGGCCTGCGCTTTCAAGCGACAGTTATCTCAATATTCTTGCCGTTATCAGCGCGGCGGAGATAACAGGGGCCGACGCCATACATCCAGGATACGGTTTTCTTGCAGAGAATTCGAAATTCTCCGGCATCTGCAAGGACCACAAGATAACATTTATCGGGCCGTCGGCGGAAGTGATCGATCTTTTAGGCAACAAGGCCATGGCGCGCAAGACCATGAAGGATATCGGAGTTCCTATTACGCCCGGCACCGGGATAATCCAGAGCGCCGGAGAAGCCCTGGAATTCGCTAAAAGCGCCGGCTACCCGGTCATCGTCAAGGCGGTGGCGGGAGGCGGAGGCAAAGGAATGAGGGTGGCATGGTCGGGCGAAGAGCTTGCCAACATCATACCGATCGCACAGGGCGAAGCCAAGTCGGCTTTCGGCAACCCGGATGTATATGTTGAAAAATACCTGTCGGATCCCAGGCATATCGAAATACAGTTCCTTGCGGATTCCCACGGAAACGTCGTCCACCTCGGCGAAAGGGACTGCTCCATTCAGAGGAGGCACCAGAAGCTTGTCGAGGAATCCCCCAGCCCGAGCCTGACGGCCGCCGTGCGTGAGGAAATGGGCGAAGCGGCCAAGAAGGGAGTAAGGAAGGTGGGTTATGTAGGCGCCGGCACTATGGAATTCCTTTACGATACGGACGGGAAATTCTATTTCATGGAAGTCAATACGAGAATACAGGTAGAGCATCCCGTAACCGAAATGGTGACGACCATCGACATAGTGAAGGAGCAGATAAGCATAGCGCTTGGAAACAGGCTTTCATTTAAACAGGAGGACGTGAAGTTCAGCGGCAATGCCATAGAATGCAGGGTGAACGCCGAGGACCCTTACATGAATTTCATGCCCACGCCGGGAAGGATCGATGAATTCCACATACCGGGAGGCCCCGGGGTCAGGGTCGACACGCATGGCTATGCGGGGTATGAAATCCCAAAGTATTACGATTCCCTGCTTGCAAAGGTGATAACCTGGGGCAGGAACCGCGACGAAGCGATCGCCAGGATGAAAAGGGCCCTCGCCGAATTCAGGGCGACGGGCATTAAAACAACCATCCCGTTTTATGAAAAGCTCCTCGAAAACGCCGACTTCCAGAAAGGGAAATACTCGACAAAATTCCTGGAAAATTTCAATTTTAAATGCTGATAATCAGCGGCCTATCGGCTGATTATGGAATAGGGGGAAGACAGCGGTGAAAAGCAGGGCCGGGTCCGTCGCCGGTATAATATATTTTGTTTTCCTTGCCGTTTCTTTTTTGACCGGCATACTCCTTTACACGGCGTTCCTCGGCTACCAGCCGGGATTGAACATGTCGGACCTGCTGTACCATGTCAGCGGCATCAGCCCTTTCCTGTTCTTCGGCATTACAGCCGTCTTTTTAATCAGTTTTCCCGTGGTCCTCGCAGCGCTTGCCGTATACGGCAGGTACAGGGGCACATATTACAGCCTCATGGCCGGAAACGCCGCCGTCCATTTCAGCGACAGAGCAATTGCCGGCTTTGTCAGGGGGGCGGCTTCCCTGGAACCGGGAGCCGAAGCGGAAGGCGCAATCGTCGATATATTCAAGGGACATGAACTCGGGATCAGGCTCTGGATAGGAGTCCACGGCAAATGGGATTACATAGACTTATCGGAAAAGGTGAGGAAAAGAGTCGTCGAAGGCCTGGAATCCTCGTTCGGCATCAACAGGATAAGGTATTTCCACATTATTCTCGAATCCGCAGCCGTCGAGAAGGCCGCCCCGGCAGCCGGGGTTAAAAAAATAATATGAATAAGATCATACTCAGGAGCGGCAGTGGAAAATCCGTCCTGCACCGCCATCCCTGGATATTTTCCGGGGCCGTTGCAAAGACTGAGGGCAATCCCGCTCCGGGCGAAATTGTCGATATCTTCGACCGGGACGGCCGGTACCTGGCAAGGGGATATTACAACCCCGAATCCAGGATAAATGTCAGGATCCTCGAGTGGAGGGAAGGCATAGAGATAGACAGGGGCTGGTGGGAAGCCATGATAAAGGCTTCCGTTTCAAGGAGGGATTTTATAAAGGGCACGGACGCCCTGAGGCTTGTCTTCGCCGAAGCGGACCTCCTTCCCGGTCTCATAGTAGACATGTACGGCCGCTATGCCGTAATGCAGGCCCTGACGGCCGGCATAGAAGCGGTAAAAGGGGAATTAGCCGGAATACTTTATTCCTGCCTCGATGCAGGCGCGGTAATCGAAAAGAACGACGATGTAAGATCGCTCGAAGGGCTGCCCCCTTCTTCCGGGATACTGGAAGGCGGAGAAGTTCCCGAGGCCGTAGTTGTTACGGAAAACGGCCTTAAATTCATCGTCGATCCCCTGCATGGGCAGAAGACGGGATTCTACATGGACCAGCGGGACAACAGGCTGATAACGGCTTCGTACGCCGGAGGGATGGAAGTCCTCGACTGCTTCTCTTATACGGGAGGCTTCACCGTTTCCGCGCTCAGGGCCGGGGCAAAAAAAGTGACATCGGTCGATTCGTCCGCCGAAGCGGTCGAACTTCTGAAGGAGAATATCAAACTCAACGGGATAGATGAAAGCCTGTGCACGGCTGTCAGGGACGATGCATTTACGGTGCTGAGAGCTTTCAGGGACGAAGGCAGGCTTTTCGACATGGCGATACTCGACCCGCCCAAATTCGCGCCGTCGAAATTTTTGAGGGACAAGGCGATGAGGGCGTACAAGGACATCAACCTCCTTGCGATGAAAGTCCTCAAGCCCGGAGGGCTCCTTGTCACGTTTTCATGCTCGGGTGGCATAAGCCCGTCCGACTTCAGGCTGGCGGTATCCTGGGCTTCGATCGATGCGAAGAGGGAGGTCCAGATCATCCGCACCCTCTCGCAGGCGGGGGACCACCCGGTAAGGTTGTCCTATCCGGAGTCGGAGTATTTGAAGGGATTGATCTGCAGGGTGCTTTAAGACAGGGAGGCCTTTATGAATATCGTTCCCGGATATAAAAGCTCCGCAGCGCCGGGTGGCAGCAATTACGCGTTCCTCTTCGCCGGGGATAAACTTGTCCTCAGGCAGGCCGGCTCCGGGTTCGAAATAGCGCTTCTGACAGGGAAGGAGCTCGCCGGATTCGACCCGTCGAACCTTCAATACCTGGGCATGATGGACAATCTGCCCTGTTTTGCAGGCGATGCCGCTGAATCCGCCGTCAGGGAACATCCCGGGTTTATAACGGCAAGGCTCTTCGAACTGTTCGGCAAGGCCGACGAGGGGCTGTTCAGGGCCGCCGGAACGGCTTACCAGCTTGCAGTCTGGATGAGAAACGCCCAATTCTGCGGAAGGTGCGGAAGCCCCCTTAAGAACCATGAAAGCGACAGGGCCAGGGAATGCGCATCATGCGGCTATGTCCTTTACCCCAGGATCTCGCCGGCAGTCATAGTCGCAGTCGTGAGGGACCGCAAAATACTCCTTGCGAGGGCGAAAAGGTTCAGGAGCCCATTTTACAGCGTGCTTGCCGGCTATGTCGAAGCCGGAGAATCCGCCGAAGAATGCGTGAAAAGGGAAGTCATGGAAGAAACAAAGATCGGCCTCAAAAACATCAGGTACTTTACAAGCCAGCCATGGCCTTTCCCCGATTCCCTGATGCTGGCTTTCACAGCCGAATACGAATCCGGTGAAATCTCAATCGACGAAAAGGAAATAACCGAAGCAGGATGGTACGATGCTCAAACACTCCCTGCAATACCCGGGTCTGTAAGCGTAGCAAGAAAGCTCATCGACTGGTTCATATCGGTTTACGGGTGATCAGGACCTTTTGACGAAGTCCGAAACCCTGTCGAGACCTGCGCTGATCAGCATGTCGTTGAACATGATCTTTTTCTCGTTTGTCCTGGCAGCCTGGAAAACGTTGCCCTTTATAAGTTTATTCCGGGTTTCTTCAAGTTTATCGATAATGAAATCGTAAAACCACAGTTTCAGGTGTATTTTATCCTTTACAGCCCGGTCCTTTATCTTGCCTTTCAGTTTAAGAAGGCTGTCGCACCCGTTCTTTATGACATATTCGTTGAACAGACGCCTTTTGCCTGTAAAATAATCGTCCCTGTACTTTTTCTCGTACTCGAAAAACCTGTCGTATACGGCCTTCGACACCGTAAATGTGCTGAAATTCAGTTTCATGGCAGTCAAAACAGATTCAGGCTTGACACCCGTTTCTGCATGGCGTCCTTGAGCGCCGGAATTACCTTGTGCATTATCATTTTGTCGAGGGTCGAAGGATCGCAGTCTTTCAGGACGGTTTTACGCAGGGCCTTGTATTCGGCCTCGAGTTTCCTTTCCTCGTCGTTATCGGCGTAATCGGGTAGGTTAATGGGCATAAACTCTCCTTATTTTCTCTTTTTATCCGCTGATGCTTTCTTTGCTGCGGCTTTCGGCGCAGGCTTCCTCACGGCTGCGGGCTTTTTAATAGTTCCGGCTTTCACTTTGCCATGAGCCTGAAGGCCTTTCATTACGCCGATTGCGGTCTTTATGAAAAGCGTCTTCGCTTCCCTGTACGACGTGAATTTCAGGAGGTCCTTCATGACCGCCCTGTAATCCTTTTCGATCTGCCTGGCTTCCCTGTCGTCAGGGTGCTTGTAGGTCAGCGATAGAAATATCGACATTTTCACCTCTTTTCCGGGTTTCAAACACCCGGATTCAAATAAAATTTAACAAAAGGGGATGCAACCGTCAAGAGTTATGACAAATTTTGTAAAGTTCGGGAACATCTGTTCCATTAAAGACACAGTAAAGCCAACAATCAATTGCCATGAGTCATGTATTACAGCGTCCCCATATACGGATCTTTCGACCCTATTATTATCCCCGCATAATTATACAGGATCAGCCGGGGAAAATCAACAAAAAATTTTTAACGGTAAAATCAATTCCCGCAGACTTCCACCCTTCCCGTCATGTAATTATGTATAGAGCAGAAATAATCGTATATGCCGGCCTTATCGAAAGTCTTACGAATGCGCATAAGAACCTCCCTCCATTATTCAGGTTAAATTAGCAATAACGAGGCGGATCGTCAAAAAAGAAGCTCAACTTGTAAAGCCGGATTTTCGATATAAAAAGGGAGGGGAAGCAAAAAAACCGGGGATATAAAATGAGCATGGTAAGGCTGACGAATATAAACAGGACGAGGGGAACCCTCGATATAGAAGTTGCCGCGGGCGCAAGCGAGCTATTCCACTGCACCTGGGACAACTGGGGGGAAGTGCTGAAAAACGTTTTCAGGAAATACAATATAGCCCCGGAGCTCGAGGAGGAATTCAGGAGGAACGGGGGAAAGCTCGAGTTCTGAAGGGGATTGTTTTCCTTTATGTTATTTTAAACGAGCGGATAATATGAAAACCTATTGACATATAGTGTCAATATTAATATAATATATTATGATAGCGTCATTCAAGCAGGCCATTATGATGACCGAAAGAAAACCGACCCATCCGGGCGCAATAATTCGCGAAGATATAATAAAGCACTTAAAAATGACTCAAAAGGAATTTGCAAAACATTTAGGTGTCAGACTCGAGACTATTTCCAGAATAGTAAACGAAAGATCGAACCTCAGCCCGGATATGGCTGTAAAAATCGGAGAAGCCACAGGCACGAGTGCGGAGAGCTGGATGAATTTACAGGAAAAACTTGATCTCTGGAAAGCAAGGAAAAAGAATAAACCCGGGAAAATAAAAAGACTTATCGACAATATTAATAATGTGACAAAAAAAGCGGCATTATACTGAATTACTGCACTCCCGCAGCGGCCTCCCCGTTCGTGAGGGGCAGGGGGTAGACCAGGTACGGAGCGTCGGTCGGGTTGTAGTATTCCGTCATGAGGTCCTGCGCGGATACTTTTATATAGTAAGTACCCGCCGAAAGGTTCGTGCGGATCTCCACGAAAGACATATTGCCGTATTCCGTATTTTGGGATATAGGGATTGTTCCCCCGCCTGTATATGATGCCGCGAGAGCGCCCCCATCGGAAGGCGTCGCGTTGCGCATCGATGCGGTCAGGTCCTGGAGAACGGTCTGCGACGAATCGAGGAGCTGGATATTGGAAACGGTCGTTTCGTTCGAGACAGCGCACCCCGATACTCTAAGCCGTATGTTTCCGCCGCTCGTTATCGTGATAGAGTAATAATCTACCTGGCCTTCACCTGCGACGTAAGCGACATTCGTCCGTTTTATTATAGTGGATGACAGGGGTATGGCCGTCGATACGGTCTGGTTTTCGTTCCTCTGGTCGAGAATATATGCATGATATGTACCTGTAACATTTACCGATCCGCCCAATATGGTTGTCCCCAATGTATTCCAATTATTATAACCAATTAAAAAATTAGGTATAAATTGAGCAACAGAGTTTTCTGTCTGTCCCCAGGCGGCGTTTGTCAGCCAGTCCGCGATATAAGGATCGTCCCTGAATAACCGTATATACTGAGCCGAGTGGTATTTCTTTACGAAAGAACTGTAATATTGCTTCGGGAATACCGGTATCCATGCACACATATTTGATATTGATGATCCGGTTGTATAATGCATAAAATCATTGTATTCGGAAATTAAACTGCCGTCGTAATTCTTGAGGTCGTTCAGCAGATTGACCAGGTTGACGTAATGAGACGCCGGGTCCGTCGAAGGCGATATGTATTTTCTTGAATTTGTAATCCAGAATGTTACATCTGATAAATTTCCTGTAAATCCCTGATAAATACTATCTAAATCATTGAGAACATAATAGAAATAATATCCATAATATAATGACAGATTTACACCTGACTGCTGAGGCAGAGTGTTAAAATCAATATTGGGGTCCGATATTCAATCGTAGTTCCAACCTATGTTTGCCTCCACTCCGGGGGATGCTATCAAATTAATTGCGGCCGCATTTTGAAGATTCCCGACCAAATTTGTAACTACATACGTATAAACGTTTTCCAGGTTCCCCATGTAGCAGGTGTCGAACCCGAGGTAATTGACGTAACCGAAAGTAGTCGATATCGCCCATGCAATCTGGTCGTCGTATAACGTATTCCCGGAATTATTATTGATTCCCACGGATTGATTGATTTTACCGGCTCCGGGCATATGGCCCGCAGAAAGGTTAATCGGCCCCGTCTGGCCCCCGTTGAGCGGCATCCAGCCGTCGCCATGACCCCAAAACACAAGCGCGGTAAGGTTCGCGACGCCGTAATTTGTCTTAATGAACTCCATCACCTGGTACAGCGTATTCGAGTCGCATGCATCGGGATTAGGAGGCATATATACCCTGTCGAACCTGTCCATGCCTGATACTCCTTTAGTCCATTGAGGAACTTTTCCGGTTGACGGGTAATTAGTTATCAGATTGTTGTAATTATAAACGAAAAGACCGCCGGGTTTCACCCAATCCGGGAACACCCCGTAATCTGCGGAATTATCGATATATACAAATACCTTGTTTACTCCAGCGTTCGGTCCACCATTAAAATATGCATATGGAATAGGCATCATATCGAGGTTAGATTTAGCGTACATTTGCAGGCCGCATGCGCTGGCCATATAGATTAACGTGTACTGCCCACCCCAATTGTTGGTTTTAAAATTGTCGTTATAAATATACGGATGGACAATTCCGGAGGGAGAAGATGAAGACGAGGACGATTGCGGCGAAGACGATTGGTTTCCTCCGCCGCCATTACCGCCGGGAGCATTACTGCATCCGGCTGAAGCGAAAATGAAATATAATGCCGTCAAAGTCAATATTGAGAGACCGCCGAATGGTCTTTTCATGAAATACTCTCCAAGGTTATTTATTCGATATCAATTATATTTATATATAAATTTTTTATCAATATATAACAATATATCATTGCTGAATTATTTAGATTGCGGCGGTCCTTAATGGCCGCCGCTTTTTGATGCCTTTTTTTAATTCGTATTCCCGGTGCATGCGTTCGGGTAATCGATAATCGCGCTGTAATCGTTGGTAGTCACTGTCAGATAAACAAAATTAGAATAATTTTTGTAAATCCCCATAGTGAGATACAGCACGCTGTTTTCCGTATATAGATACGATGCCCTTATATAACTTGAAGGCTGTTGATATTTATACTCATTGAAACCGCTTGCCTGCGGAGTTATAATCGGGAAGTTGAACCAGTTTATATATACGTCCGCGGGGCATGCGGTATCGGGATTGGGGGCGGTAACAGTCAAACTATAAACGGAAGGACCATGTACAGTTGTTGAAAGCGGATTAGGCATTGTATAAGATAGACTTACAGGAGAATTATTTATGTAATTTTTTGGCGAAGAAGTTATAGGGTCGTTGAATGGCAGCGATACCCTTGCCAGTGTTCCATTGCATGTCATATCTATCGTACTTTTCATGATCATAGATGCCTGTCCCCTTCCTGCCGGGTCTATAGCTACATTTACAAACTCAATCACCTTTGACGGATAATTATATATTGAATTCCAGTTTCCGGTTATGCATGCGCTCCTGCCGTAGAATTTCAATGATTCCCATACTTTTATTTTGTCGGACATGAATATGAATGCTGCGGGACTTAGCGTTGGAACGCCTGTAAACAAAAGGTCTAATGTATTTCCGGTTCCCCTGTTCACAGGGTTTTCGGCTCCGTAATATGAAATTACCGCCGATTTTTGGTTCGCTGTATTGACAACAGAATTTATATTTGTAATTACATAATTTGTACCGATACCGGGATATACTTCGGCTGTTATATTTTCCCAAACAAGTCCGCTGATGCCGCTCTGGTTGATCGGTACGCCGTTATTGTTTACATCGAGCGGCAGACTGACCGTACCGCCTGCGTATGTTATATTCGACGTCGCTATAGCCGGCCCTCCGGCTTTTGCGCTGTCTATGAACACTACTTTTCTCGCGTTGTTTGCCGACACATAAATATTCCAGTTGGCCCAATTCTGAACATTTGTATTATTTATTACTGGAAATCCGTTATAATTCGCATATTTACTATTATTAGTTAAATAATCCATAGTCCAAATCGGGCTTGAGAACGTATAGTTCTGCGGGGTAATAACGCCGTTCGGGTCCGCATTTTCAAGGTTCAAGGTCATTGTCCCCGTCGCCGAGAACCCCGTAATGGCAGGCGCCGGGAGCTGCGGGAGTTGCGCGCATGCGTAGGTGATCGAATTGTTGTTTACAAAATACAGGTTGTTTAAAACAATATAAGGATAATCCGGCAAATCTGAGAGGTTGGTCAGCCAGATGCTCGTCCCTGTCTGCCCGTAAGGAAAATACGGCAGCATTTTTGTCAATGGCCCCGGATTCCCGGCCGAATTTGTATAATACATGTCTATCTCAAGAGACGGCGAAGTTACCATGTTCATCGGCATATCGATCACTATCATTTTGTTGTCGACATCGTAATGCATAATAGGGCTGTTAGTAAGGGTTGTCGTGCCGAATATGAACGTAGCGGCCTGGTAGATGTTTCCGCTGTTATCCGCGAAACCGGAAACCACAAGCGAGTCATAAAAATTATAATTCGTGCCGTTTGCGCCGCTGAACAGGATCTGGTTATTCGCGGACCCGCCCCTGCCGCCGTAGCCGACATTGAACCCTTTTGTCGCCACGACGCCGCCTGCGCTGCCGTTCCATACCTGGAGCGTCGAGCTTCCCCTGGTAAACGTAACCGTACCGGTGTTCCAGTTGATCCCGCTGCCGTTAAAGCTGATCGCGACCTGGTTGGATCCGGGAATGGTATAAATCGTCGGAGAGGGGATGTACAAAGTTTTTGGTTTAGATGACGATGATGCCGTTGAAGATGAGGATGAAGATGACGAAGATGATGATCCTGTTGCAGAGCTTGAGTTCGTTTCACCGTCAAGTCCTGACTGATGAAGATGGCATGAGGTTTCGGAGACCATTATGATGATCATGAAAGCGTATACTGCAAACATGTACAAAAGTATTTTTTTCATAATTTTATCCTCCTATAAAAACAATAAATTTAATATTTAATGCGCAGTCGCATTTGCTCCGTCAAGGTAAAATTTCCAGCCTTTGAGGCCGAGCCAGACATCGAAATGACCGTAAGAATTTATTATTATTCCTGATCCTGAGATACCGGTCAGCTGGGAGCTCCAAACTGTTACATTGCCAGGCATATATCCGTCGATATAGAAAAATGCGTTGTTGTCGCCGATCCAGAAATCCCACTGGACGCATATATTCGTCGAACTGTTGTTGGTATATACGGCCCTTGCGTTTAAAGGGGTCAGGTTTACGGATATTGTCTGGTTTTGCGATGAGGCCGAAGCTATTGCCAGGTATTTTTTACATCCTGATCCCCCTGGATCAAGAGTATAGATGAAGAAATATGGATTTTCAGGACAGGTTGAATTCCAGCTCAGCAATAAACTGCCGTTCGTAGATAAAGAAGAGATCAGGCAGTTTATATCTGTTGTTGAGGTTATAATATCGCAGTTTATTGAGCATATGGCATAATATGGGTCTGCAACAGGTCCTGAATAATTTACAATATAGTTGAAATTGCCTGAATTACTCGACGATGAACTTGAACCCGAATTTGAACTCGTTGAATTCTGGTTGGTGCTGTTCTCCGGACCCGGATCAGGATCCAGGAATGAACATGATGATATAGCAAAGAAAATAATAATACACATTGGTTTCATATATTAAACCTTCGATAATTTATACTTTCTACGGCACTCCGCATTTTCCCAATCCATAGAATAATTCGACCCACATCTTGATTTCAGCAAAAGGATTGGCAGGCTTTTTATTTGCACAGAACCAGGATTCCCATGCTTTTATGAATTCAGGCCATCCAACGGTTCTTTCATTAACGAATTCATCTATCCCGGTATAATTTTCGATGCCGGTTATATTGTAGTAATACAGTTCGGGAGAAGGCAGATCAATGAATACAAGTAAAGGATCCGCTTCCGGATCAGGGTTGAAAGGATCGTCTGGTTCCGTTATCATATAATTGTCGCCGAGTTTGGCTCCGCAGCAGAGGCAATGGTTCATAATGTAGGATTTCCCTGCTTTCCTTGAACCGTCTTTATGGAAAAACGGAAAGTATTGACTGATCATTTCATTGATGGAAGGGTCTGTGAAAAGTGTATGGGATATCAAAGCATTGCCGGGAATGTCGGAATCATAATAGGAATCCGAATCGTCATCATAACTTATTGTTTTTGCACTATCTTTTGCAACAAACATTAAAACCGGGCTGGGATTATCGCATTTCCAGCATGATTCCCAACTCCAGGCCAGAGACAGGCTTTCAGAAAAGAGGCATATCGATTCTTCGTCTTCAATTCCAAGCCATCGCCTGTATTTAGACCTGCAGCAGTTTTCAGGTAAATACCATGTCCTGTTAATTTTATCCCATAGCGCTCCTGCTGATTTTGCCGATTCTTTTTCCGAGTAAGGAACATATAACCTGGTATCCATCTTTATATCCTCCGATGATTATTAAAACTCGTATCCGACTCCTGCCGTGGATTCAAGAAAGGAATATGCCGCTGTTTCAGTCGTTAAATCCATGAAAAATATCGATGCATAAACAAAAGGTCCTTCAAGCATATTATCTCCAAAAAAGAACTTTGGCATAATACCTGCCGTAAAAAAGGCATATTTAAGCGTACTCCCGTTAATTGATGAAAGGCCGCCCCCTCCGGCAATGTCAAACTTTAGATGCCATTCATTGGGGAGAAAGCGTATGACGCTTAATACGGCAATTCTCTGAAAATTATCCTGGTAATCATATTTTACTCCTGCGAAAACCGGATAACCGATACTGAATAGAGCCGTCCCATCGATACAATAAGAGTAGGTGAAATCGTATGTTGTAATATTTAACTGCATAGAAGTGCCGATGCTTACTTCCATGCTTGCAAATAAATACGGGGTTGTAAAAGAAAGAAAAAACAAAATTATCAGAATTTTCATTGTTCAACCTTCCTCAAATTATCTTAAATTGAAATTATTAGCTCTGAGATAATCAGCAATCTTATCGATTGCCAGATCGCTCCTGCCGGTTGTAAATTCCTTTGGGGTTATGCCTATTGCTTCAAGACCCTGTTTAAAAGGATCGGCGCTTGACTGGTAAGCATTCATTGTAAATGAATTCCAGGTTTCTTTTGCCTGGATTGAAATTCCTGAATCATTGACAGCCCTGTCTATAACATTCATAATTTCTCTGTTATTGTTGAGATCGATTTTATTTTTGTCCCAGTTGATATCCTTTACAATGTTAAAAACTTCCGCCGTCAGTTTATTATAATTCTGCATATATGATAATTGGTCGCCTTTTGAAGCTGATGTCCTGGCCTCGCCCAGGCGCATGAAAGGCACTTCAAATCCGATGCTTGCCGACAAGCTGCGGTTGTATTCCTGAGCGGACTGGTACCTTTGAGCGCCATATTGTTCCATTACCTGCTGCCATCCATGAAGTTTTGTCATTCCGGTCATAACCTGGGATTTTGCGAAAGATCCTTCGCCTTCGTGACTGTTGACATTCATATAAGCCGCTTTTTCATGAATTTCATCCTGCCCTTTTAAAAGGCTTCTGTTTAAGGATGCTCCCTCAATAATCATTTGCTTAAAAACCGGTTCATTATCGATCCTTCTCAAGAAATTCGCAGCAGTCACCTGATCGTTTCCGCTGTTTCCGATACTCCATTTGCTTTTATTATCATAATGGAAACCGTTTTTTAGCAGTTCGTCTTTTTCATATTTTAAGATTGAATTTTCATTCCTGTTCAAACCTGTTATAAAATCATTGGCCCTGTTCATAGCGTATCCGTTTATTGACCAGTCCCCTGTATTACAAGAAAATCCTGAAGCGGTGAAAGCCGACAATGCCCCGAAGGATCTGTTTCCGAACGACATATTGTCGGTAATAAGTGATCCTGTATTGCCTGCGACGGGACCTGTCGATTCCTGGAAGAGCTGCTCGCCGATTACATTCAGGGTCCTTGAGCCCAGGCCGAAGAGGGCCGCCATGGCGCCGCCATAAACAATCGTTGTTACCCAGGGCATAGCATCATATGTGTTCAATATCCCGGCCTGAGCTCTCTGGCTTAGACCCGCTGCGGAACCGGCAAGATTCATTGCGAATACACCGGTTGTATATACATCCGATACGCATTCGAGGAAATAGGAAAGGGGACCTGCGAATGATAGAACAAAGAAAGAGACGAAGAAGGACTTTACAACCCCCAGCATATTAGGGAAAAAAGCCGCGATAAATATTGCGGGAAAAGCGAATATGAACAGAAGAATAATTACATTAATAATGCATTCAACAATCAGCTTCAGGGTCGAGGCCTTTACAAGAGCCCCTGTTGAAGACTCTATCGAGGATTCGGTCAGGTCAAACATATTTCTTGCTCCGTAAAGTCCCTGGATTTTTCCTGAATCGATATTAAAAATAGTAGCTGTCAGCATGTCTTTCAAGCTGGATATATAATTCATATTAATATTGGAATATATTTTAGCCTGGGCAATAGTGTTGTTATAGTCTACAGAGAGCAGAAATTCCGGATAACTTGTAGATAGATTTGATATAAGGCTGTCATAATAATTTTTAAGATTTTCCCGAAGGCTTATGTAGAATTGCCCCTTGGTTATTATACTATTTGTATTAATGACAATACATGGATCGCTTTTTTCAAGGGAATCATACTGGTTGGTATTAATGACATAGAATATTGTCCCCTTTTTCGGGTTGTTATCCTGGATATAAATAAGCTCCTCAAACGAATGATCATTAATACCCGAAACTGCATTATTAAAACTGCCGTCATACATCTGTTCTAGAATTTTAGACATATCGTTATTAGCCATAACTGTTATATCATTATTTCCCTGATCGCTGTGTATATCGGGGATAACGATATTTTTAAGGAATGATGTATAAAGCAGGGAGAGATTAGCGTCGTGTATGTTGCCGCTGATAAGGTCGGAATATTCGGTGACTTTATCAAAAAACTTTCCTCTCGATCCGTTCACATTTACATTATGAGCTTCGTAGAAAACCTTATCTATAACAATTTTCATGTTGTAATCCAGGTCGAATATGATTTTCAGCATAAGTGCCGGAGCGTAAGGCATGTTTTTTACAAGTACTGTCGATGGGCCCTGCCAAGGAGTCATATCTACGGGGTTATATTTTATTATCTGCACATCAACAGTCTTTGAGAAAATGAAAACATACATTCCTATTATTGCGGCGTAATTCCCGAATTTTACCCTTTTCAAATCGCCGTAACTTAAAATAATTTCACCGAAAAAGAACACCATGCATATTAAAATCAGGGTATCGCACATTCCATTGTTTAAAAGAGCTGTCATGATATTGGAAGCAGCCTGCAGCACCACCTGGTATGAGTTTAGATCAGTGTTGTTCATAAAAATCGATAGAGTCCCGGTATTCTGAAACATGGTCTACCTCGATAAATTTACATGTTTGAAATTGCTGCTATCGCCGCCGAGATAAATTTTATATTGTTTCATAAGAACAATATTGATTTTATCCTTGGATTCTTTTCCCTCGTAAAGATTAAAAATAGCGCCGTCTTTCATTACAATTGCCACTCCTGCGGGCCATACTCCGACACTGAATTCAGATGCAATCCGGCCGTCATTATCAACAATAATATCAGGAACCCTGTTAATAATACTTTCATTAATATCCATCTTTTCAGAAAACGACGGTACGACAACAAATATTTTAAATCCAAGTCCTGAGTAATAATTGATAAGGGACTCGCCGAATCTTGATCTTTCTTCCTTTTCAGTGCTGGAGTATGAAAGGAAAAATCCAAGTCTGACGTTTTTCTTTATTTCATTTATATCGCTGTATTCAGAGAAGTCCCTGATCCCTTTTTCCTTTTTTAATTTTTTGTATGCTTCTTTTGCAGTTTCTTCTGCGATTAAGGTTCTCCTTTCCAGTTCGGCTTTGTATAATAGATAATATTCAGCGGCGTCTATTGAAGCAGGATCATCTGAAATTTCCCTGATCGCATTGGAAAATCCTTCGGATATTTCCGAAGAACTCAACGTTTTTATTCTTTCGAGTATTTCAGGTGCTTTTCCTTGTTTAGTTTCAGGTGTTTTATCCTCCACGAGTTCGAATGGTTTATTGACACCTGTAAAATAAAATCCGAGACCGGGATTGTTTGCGTACCATCCTGATTTTCCGTTTCCCGTATAAATTCCCGGATACAAATTTGCAGTAATAAAAAAAATAAAGCTAATAATTTTCTTTATCATACAATTTACTCCCTAAGCACCTGGCATTTTCTCTAATTTAAGGAGAAGTGTATATATCATAATCCCATAGCGCGTTTCTGAGTTCTTCACAAACGTTCCTGGCTCTTTTTCTCATGTTGTCGTCAATGATTATCCCGATAATTCCATCTATCTGGGCTATTGTGGTAATAATGAGATCATGATATACATCATACATGAATTCTCTAGTGACTTTCCGGTATAGTCCTGAAGCTCCATTGTTTTTGACTTTCAGTTCCACAATATTATTTCTTACATCATTATTTCCGAGAATGTAAGAATACTTTGCCGAGAACCTGTCCAATTCGGCATCGAAATTCCTACCGTTTATGACATATACACAATATTTCTCGAATATGCTCTTCGTATCGTGCATGACGGATTCTACACCTGCCTTAGTTTTAGCCTTATTGCCGGCGTTAAGGGTCACTCCATATATTGTTTTCAAAGCTGACAAAATGGAATCCACTCTATATCCTAAATTCCTGTCTGCGCCGTCAGCATATTTATCAGTGCCGCTTGAAGAGAGGAAATTGATTAAAGCAGTTGCATCATCTGAATATTTTTCAATCAATTTATGCCTGATTGCATTGTTAACATTAGTTTCCCAGTTTCTCAGATTGTCTTCAGCTGATTTACCGAATATATTGCCGCTATCCTGGGCGCCCCCGGATACATTTGTGTTCGACAAACCCATATCAAACAATGTCCTGGCTATTTCATATCTGTGATTCTGTATGGTAGTTGTGA
Source organism: uncultured Spirochaetota bacterium (assembly GCA_963796325.1). Classification (GTDB taxonomy): domain Bacteria; phylum Spirochaetota; class Brevinematia; order Brevinematales; family JAOACQ01; genus CAVYGN01. The sequence goes on along the minus strand of CAWCLF010000001.1, from coordinate 2,507,611 downwards.
GATTATCATAACCCTGTGCGAGGTTCATATAAAACCTGATCTGTTCAACCACCTGTTTTTGTCCGTAATATTCTGCAATATCCGAAGCAAGGGCCGATACTGCGAGGTCAATGTTGTCAGGTGAAAATATCCATGACAGATGAGTGAGATAATCCTGGAATGACTGACCGAGACTATTTATTGAAAGATCTGCCTGCCAATCAATTCCGTATGGTCCAAAATCGGGCTCAAGGGAATCGATATCGGGCATGGCGAAAGGCTGGCCTATCTTTTGATCGATTCGTTTTGAAAATCGTATTCCATTGCTGTCTGATGTGATTGAATCTTTCCATTCGTTCTGCCAGTTTTTCCAGTCGTCCTCAAGAGCCGACATGGAATCGTATGAAAATGTTATTGAATTGATAATAATAATAACAGCCGCAATAAGAATTATTTTCATATATTTTCCATTTTTATTTTTTCTTCAATTACTATTTTTTCAACTGCATCTGCCAGTGTCATTCCTGTTTTCTCAAGTTCTTCAATCCTTAATATTTCTTTGGCTTCTGATCCGAACAATACCTTTTCGAATGGTGAGCCTATATGCCTTAACAAAGTGTTGCCATTCGGAGTCATAAGCATGAATTCTGAATACGCGCCTTTACGTCCTCCTATGCTCCTGAATAGTTTTTCAGTCGCTTCATTGCCCAGATTCAGTTTATGTTCGTTTTTAAGCCTGTCTATTGATGCTGATTTTTGCTGGAAAACTATCTGGTATGAAGCGCTGTCGGCAAGCACTTTACAATATTCATTGCAGTGTACATCTTCAAGAGACTGTGTGCCTATTACCACCGAGGCAAAGCATTTCCTGTATTGCCTGAACTGTTTTGAAATCATAGGCGAAAGAAAAGGATTATTGTTGACATTATGATATTCGTCATATGTTATGAATTTTCGCCTGTCATAAAAATTCTTCGAATAAACAATGCTTGAAATTTTAGAGAATATAGCCATGTATTCGAACGTTAGAAGGGTTTCTCCTATTTTTTCGATAGGAGGTAAAGCAATCGATGTCAGGTTATTATCCAGGGAAAATGATTTTTTACCTGGATCGCACAGATTGCCGTACATTCCTTTCAGCGAATAATTATAAAGACAGTCGGCAAGATCTTTGTGCTTTTCAGATCTAAGAGCCGACATTACTTTCTCTATATTTCCTTTATTACCGAAATCATCGGCGACCTTCCTGATAGCCTTTGACAGATATCCGATTTTATCTTCGCCGAGCTGTTCCTTTGGAGAAACCATGAACTGGAATAAGTTTGTAAAATTGAGCAATTCGTAATTCGATATTATACCGCTTTCGAGGTTCAGGAATGGATTGAAGGATATATCGTTGTTTTTATTAAAATCTATATAACGACCTTTCAAAAGGCGTGTTGAATTTTCATATGAATGACCTACTTCGGTAATTACGGCTATAGCATCCTCGGCAAGATAGCTGGCTGCCATTGTCTGAATAAGAAAACTCTTGCCGGTCCCGGGAGGGCCGAATATAATTACGGCATAATCATTACTATTTTCTGAGAATACATCAAAGGAATACTCCTGTGATCTTCTTGATATAAAAAACTGCGAGGGTTTGTTGGTATTGCCCTTAAGATCTCCGTAATACGGGGCCATTGAAGCACAGTTCCAGGCGGACAGTTGATGTTTTCTATCAAAAAAATCCAGATTTCGAAAGTTGAAATTGAGGGGTAATGAATTAAAAAATATTGGAAGCTTTATAAATGTTTCCTTCTGGGCAAGATAACCTGCACTTTCTATTTGTGATGAAAGTCTTCTCATAGTATCATTAATATCATATCTTTTAGAAGAATCCCTGACCGCTAAAAAGGTCAAGTACCCTTCATGCATATGATTGCCTTCATTTATGCTTTTTTCCATTTCATCGAGTTCCCTGACCTTTTCACCCGCTCCCTTGATCCTTTTCAGGAAACTATGCCGGGCCTTTTTTTTCTGGATCATCTCTTTTGCTTTTACCTGTGAAATTACTTTGAGATTAAGGCATGTCAATGTATTGGCAGGGATCTGGTTCCTGTCGGAGAGATAACTTCCAAGCATATTAGATGTGTCAGACGGATATATTGATTCCGGATAATCCTTTACAGTAAATACTCCGATATCACTGCCGCTGGTTTTAATATATTCCGGATTTCCGATATCAATGTACATTTCTGAGTCGAATATCTGACTTGCTATTGTCCTGTGCGGATTTATCCTGATTGTTCCTTTTCTTCCAAAAAGCTGATCGATAAACCATTTCAGTTCTTCCGGGGCGAAGTCCCGGATTTCTGTCCCGGCTTGTTTCAGAAGGATTGAAATTTCCTTCCCGATCCTCAAGACCCTTTCAATTTCATTTCTGTTATCTTCTTCTATTTCATTGGCAGTTGATCTGCCCGACATGATGCTGATATATTTTTTAATTCCATCAGGATTCAAAAGTCTTTTAATGTTTGAAGCGGCTGTCCTGAATGTCAGGAGAACAAGGAAATCTTTAGGGGTATAAGTTTCAGGGAAAATACCCCTGTATCCTTTCTGTTTAACTTCGAGAATATTCTCTACTGTTTCCTTGCAGTATTTCCATAACACTTCATTGTTCCGGCTTTTTTTTGCCAGATATGACTTTAAATATGGTTCAATACAGTCTGTTGCAAAATTAATCACCTGGATAGTGTCGTTTTCTCTTAAAAGGTCGAGGGAATAAATATCTTTAAGGGCTTTGAGCCTGGATTCATCGAGACCAAGGATAGGATAAAATTCCTTTATAAGACCCAGGGACCCGTCTTTCATGGTGAATATGCCGGTCTTGTAGTCATAATCGCGGTATTCAACAAATTGAGACGGTTTATAGCGACCTTCTCCGCACATAAGATTCCATAAATAATTGTCAGGTCCTTTATAACCGTTTTTCAAGTAGGATTTCGGCATTTTTCACCTCATTCAGCCCAGGCGGCGTTTTTAACGACCATTATTATGTATGATCTTGGGACCCTTATATCGCCCTGCTTTTTAGGCATGATCACGATTCTGCGTATCACTTCATTTTTCCGCAGGGGGATGATTTTATCGTCTCCGTATTGAATTATGTATCCCTGTCCGGAATTTTGAAAGTTAGCGTTGCACCCTTCCTGTACATATCCTTTTCCGGTGTACGGATCTCCTTCCCTGACATAATAGCCCTTGTACAGTGACATTGTATCGTAGCTTGACGGTATTCTGTTCTGGGTCATAGACAGGCATGAAGTTAATGCCATAACATTCAAGAAAAAAATTATTGGCCTCAAAAATTTCATAAGAATTACCTCTATTTTTCAACAAAATCCGTTGTAAAAAACTCAACCGGCTCCAGAAAAGACACCTGGACAGTTTTACCGTTTATAACAACAATTTCAGGCATTGTTTCGGAAGCCATTTTTAAATAGAATGATGCTATCTGATCAAAACTGCTTGATCCCGCTTCATTTATTACAGTTCCTGTGTTGTAATTGGTAGCGGTTACACCTGTTATCGATAAACTGTTGGCATGCTGAACCCAGATGGCAAGAGATTGCAGTGCGGAAGCTATTGCCGCCATTGCTACCTGCTCATCTTCATGGCTGATTATTGAATCGGCGACGATGCCTTCCATTCCTTTGTAACTGACAAATCCATTAATACTTGTGAATCTGGGAGTATTGTTGTAATCATAATAAGACATACCAGTGCATTTTATCATGATTTTCCTTCCCGTGAAATCTCCAATAGCCCATCCTGTTATTATTACCCCGTCCATGTTTATTTTTCTTTTATTCGGTGCTAATGCATAACCTTTAAGCTGAACTATTACAGGCCGTGTACCCGATGTTGCCCCTTCCATAGGGGCGGACGCCGAGATTAAAAGTATTCCATCGGCTGTCGTTCCGGGCAGTATTTCGGTTTTTATGGCTTTATCATCGGTGTATGACAGACAAGTGCAGGATAATTCAATAAGCAGAAGGTATATTAAGACTGTCGGATTCTTCATTAGTGATGCTCCTTTTCTCCTTTGCAATGATAATCTTTGGATATTGTTTTTCCAGCAATTCCAATTTCCTTGATAAAAATTCATTTGTCTTTTCTTCTTTTTCAATCCTATTCTGCAGGTTTGAATTATTATTATTTATTTTGTTCTCGATTCTTACATGGTATGCGTTTTGTTCCTGAAGCAGGAGATCTGTATCGTAGTTCGCGAATTTGATAATATTCGTTTTTTTTAATTCTTCACTGTGTCTTCCTTTAAGGATGCCCCACAATAATGCGGCAAGCAGAACTGCAATGCCGACGATAATTTGAAGAGTTTTTTCCCTCTTTATTTTTTCAGGTGTTTTTGGAGTACCCATGGTTCAACCTCTCATCTATTTTTGATATATTGTAAATAGACCTGTCTTTCTCCCCTGTGGAATAGTATATGAATCAATAAAAAATTCATTTATAGACGAATAACCTTCCATTCTGGAATAAGAAATCAAAAATGGAATAAGGTCATCATCCTTTATCTCGATAGACGGGCCTTCATTTTTTAATTCATATACTATTCCGGAATATTGTCCTGAATTCATAATTAAACATTCTACGATATTAACTGTTTTTATTTCTGATATTGTCTTATTTACGATTTCAATCTGGTATTCGCCGACAATGTTGTCGTTTCCTTCAAGATATTGGAAATAAGCTTCGTATAATTCGTGTATCATTGATATTTCCTGGTCTGTCATCAGTAATAGGTCTCCCTGTTTAAGTAAATCGCTTTTATTTTCAAAGGTCTCTTTTCTGCCAATTTCTTTGGTGATTATATCCTGTATATTGAAAGCGAAAGTTTTGACCGTCTTTAAGGGGATCAAACGGACCGGATATACGCTTCCGTCTGCAAGTATGACCGTTACCGGCGACTCTGCCCTGGCTGAAACCTGGATAAAATTTTTGTCTTTTATGACCCTCATATCGTTTGATGAAACGCTTGTCCAGATCGTCCGGACTATTTCAGGGAACTGTATTGTCGTATTCTGGTTATAAGGTATTTCAAGTATTGTTTCTTTTGCGGCTTTGACAGATACTGTTTCCTGTGTTTCAAATGATTTCCCGAATAATAAAATCCGGCAAATTAGAATAAATAAATTTATTAAGGGCGGTTCCAAAAACTGCCCTTTCATGTTCTTTTATCGTAAAATGCTATAAAATATTAGTCAAGGTTAACTAAAGGGGTGCATTAACCATGACAAAAACGAAAGAGCAGGGAAATCAAAGTCTTTTTGATTATCAGGAACGAATGGCGACACTCGAAAAAAATCCTTTGGAAAAACTAAATGATGTAATCGAATGGGAAAACTTCAGACCCGCTTTAAACGAAATTCTTGCCCCAAAGGAGCAGAAAGCACCAGGCGGTGCCTCACATTATGACTATGTTTTCATGTTTAAAATTCTAATTATACAGAGGTATTATAATCTCTCTGATGAACAGACTGAATTCAGGATAAACGACAGCCTTTCGTTACAGAGATTTCTTGGAATTACGCTTGCGGACAAAGTTCCCGATCATAACAAGATATGGGAATTCAGGGAAAGGCTTACAAAATCAGGGAAAATGAAGGCATTATTTCATGCGTTTGATTATTACCTTCAACAGCAGGGAGTAATCGGCAAAACAGGAGCAATAATAGATGCCAGTTTTGTTGAAGTGCCGAAACAGCGGAATAATCGGGATGATAACAAGAAAATCAAGGAAGGAAAAATTCCTGAAAACTGGAAAGACGAACCGAATAAGTTATCCCATAAGGACACAGATGCCCGCTGGACAAAGAAAAACAATGAAACATATTACGGGTATAAAAATCATATAAAAGCCGATATCCTGTCAAAGATAATCAGAGAGTATGAAGTTACCGACGCAAGCGTCCATGATTCCCAGACGATGGAAAAATTATTAAATGAAAAGGATATAGGTAAAAGGATATTTGCAGATAGCGCATATATCGGGGCAGAGAAGCAAGGATTGATAAAAAAGTTTAAACTTATAAATCGCATCAATGACAAAGGTTTCAGGAACAAGAAACTCAGGAAAGGACAAAAGAAACTAAACTATCTAAAGAGTCGAATCCGATGCAGGGTTGAACACATATTCGGGTTTATTGAAAACAGTATGAATGGGAGCTATATCAGGACAATCGGAATAAAGAGGGCAGAAACAAGTATTGGCCTGATGAACATAGTTTACAATATGATGAGATATGCGTTCCTGGTGAGGGAAAATTGCCTAAAATCAGCATGATTTATCTGAATAAAAGGAACCAGAATTAAATTTAGGATTTTATTTATCAGTCCAATTGTTTTAATACTGAAGATTAGTTAAAATAAATTAGATTTTGGAACTGCCCTTAAGATAAATAATTTCATTTAAAACCCCTTCAAGAGTATTTTTAAAATGAGATATTTTGTTTTTTTGTTGAAATTTCCATTCCTATAGATATTTTGAAAGCTTTATCGATCCTGTCGATAAGATATGATTTTCCATGATTAAGACAAAGCCTGTTGAATTTTTCAATATCGTATTCATTGAGTTTTTCGATAATTTTTCCATCTTTCCCTGAATGATAACAATGAGGATCTTTAAATATCGTTTTACCGCTTTCGATAAAAACAAACTGTTTTGTTGACGGGTCATTATTAATATATTTTTCATGAGGTATTATTTCTACTCTGTTGCCCTTTTCAATGTTTAATACAGGACTCTGCATGTTATAATTTCCCTGAAATGATTCGGCATCGAATTCATGAATTTCCGTACTCATATATTCTTTTCCCTGATAAATCTCATGATCTTTCCCGCATCGATAAAAATATAATTTGTTTTGAAAATCATTTCATCACCGGATTTTAATTTGAATATTTCGCAGTCTTTCAATGTAAGTTCAATAAAATCTTTTTCAAAAAGCAAAGGATGATTTATCGATTTCAGGAAGAAGTAATTATCATGAGTCTTTTTAATCTTAAGATATTCTGGCCAGCATTCGGGGTAGGGATAGTTGAAAATTTCAAATGTTTGATCATTCTTCATATTGGAATTATGGTTTTCAATGCAATCATCAATCCATGATGCAATTGAAAGATAAAGTGTTTTATTCATATAGTTAATAAAATCTGTCGGAGTTTTAATATTGTTGATATCCTTTCCCTGATTTAATAAAACTTCTTTCTGCTCTTCCCACTTAAAATGAGTTGCAAGGCCGGGTGTTTCGAGATTTTGCAATTCCATGGAATTGCTGTCATCACGATGAAATAAAATATTACATAAATGAACAGGTGTTTCAATTTCAAATTTCCCGGCTTTGTGCATTAATATCAATGAACTTTCAGTAATTCCTATTGCTGTCGTATTTTTTAAAAAATCTGCCTTAAACATAAAATTATCCTGTTTGATTTTGTTATTGCGGCTTTTCTTCTATTTCTGCATTATTGATAAATAATCCGTTTATAGTTTTGATAAAATGAACTGTCATTTTTGTTTCATATTGCATAGCTTTGCTGTTCCCCAGATATGAGGTTCTTGTCCCATAGAGCATTACCAGGTATTTGTCGGGATCGACTTCCATATCGCCTTTTAATTCGAATTCACTTCTCATTAAGTATTTTGAAATTTTCCCCTCATAAAAATCCCTGTATTCACTGTCAAATTTTGATGTATCATTCGGGGATATCATGGCTTTTACCATATCCATATGGGACAGGTAATTCTTTTCATTGTAATTCTGGGTCTCCAGCGCATAAATAGTAGAATAATATCTCATAACGGTTACGGGGGTTTCAATTTCAGAGATATCGAGAATTTTATTGGATATGCCGGGTATTATTATAGGCTGCTTTTTTAATGAACAGGTTATCAGTATGACAACTGTAAGAGTAATCATAATAAACCTGTCAATTTGGATTTGCTTCCTGTATTTTACAATCTCATCAACAAGTTTAATAGTGAGATCATTATCGGATTGGCCATGTTTTTCGAAAATATCCATTATTTTTTCAATCATTGTCGCCTTTCTTATTCAAAAAGTATTTTATTTATTCCGTAACCTGGCGGTATTGATCCGGCTGGATTATAATAGCCGTAATGGTATAATAAATGCATAAAATAACCCCTGGGCCTGTTCATTCTGAAATTTCTGAATGCAAGTATTATTATAATCCCCGCAATTAATGGAAGTATCGATAAAAATAACCATCCGGCTATCGAAAATATAAGGGCGGTAATAATGTCATGAACAGCAAATCCGAATAATTCCTCTTTCTTGTATAAAGCTCTGATAAGTCTGAACCTTCCGTCATCCATGAAAGGCCTTCAAGATAGTAATGCTACTGCAAGAAAAGCGCAGACTGCCGTTACTGCAATTCTTATCCATGACACCTGCCCGGTAGCGCCTTTCGACAAAAGCAGTATTATAAACATTATTATAGAAATAAACGCGAGAATTCCGCCGATATATGTTTTTGCACTGTTCAGAAAGGTTTGTATCTGCTGGAGAAACGAAAGGCCCTGGCTTGAAAGATCGTTGCCTGTTTGGGCATATGATACTGCATAGGCAATGTTTAATAAGAAAGCTGTTATTAGAGGCTTAATCAAATTTTTTAACATAATAATACCTCACTTTGAAAAATAGAATTCTATGTCGGATGTTCCGCTCAATATAAATTCCTGACTTACAGGTTTTTCCATGTTCGATACTATGTTTTCGATCAGCACCTTATTTGATGCATTGCATGCCGTGATAATATTCCTCAACGGGGCATAATCATTTATTTTATCGAGGCAGAATAAAATGGAATTCGGATTGATTTCCTTTTCTTTAATAACCAGGGGAGCAGTAACGCTCTCATAATAATTTTGAGATTTATTCTCTGATCTAAAGATGACGTATTTATCCGCCGGGAGGATATAAAGCGGACCGTCCTGCCTTGCCTGTTCCTTCTCAACGGCTATAACATATCCTCCCTCTGCCCCTTTTTTAATTAAATCGTACCTGCCTGCGCAGCCTGCCGAAAAAGTGCAGATAATAATGCAGAGGATAACAATTTTCATGGAAATAAATCTCCTGTAATTATAAGAATTAAGAATATTATCAATATATAATTGGTAGTATATCCTGTAAAAGATCAATGTTTCTTAAAAAATGAAATAAAATAATTTTAAAATTCGGGGATAATATTATATTACCAAAATGATATTGTCAATATATATTTGACATAAATATGAAAAATATTTTTCCGACTCCAAAAGTAGTGTCATAACACATGGAATTTACGGCATCGGCATAACCCGCCCGGTCCTGAGGCTTAAAGCTATGGCGTAACTATTGTTGAAGTTGAAGGGGTCCACCCCGAAGGCCATGCCGTCAAATTATTAGACGCCCAGGTTATATACGATGCAACACAGCCGGAGGGCGCATGGAGCGTCAGCGAGAGAGGGCTCAATGCAAACAGACCGGATCCAAGTGCAATATTCGGAGAGGACCACTGAAGATAAACGGTTGAAAGCGCGGCACAGTTCATAAAAGACTGATTTATGGATATAACGCTGCCGGGGATGGTTATGCTGGAAAACTGTACAAATCGAAATGCCGCCCAGCCGATGCTCAAGAGATCGGGAGGAAGGTTTATGTTGGTCAGGAATGTACAGCCCCAGAATGCAGCATCCCCGATGTTTGTAACGCTTGCCGGCACGGTATAATTGCTGACGCTTGACAGTCCCGAGGGATAGAGGACCAGCACGGTTTTATCAAAATTGAATAATACTCCCCCGGAAGACGAATAGAAGGAATTCCCGGGAGCCACAGTACAGTTACTAATAAAGCAATACTCGAATGCCCCCTGGCCGATATTTATGACGCCGGCGGGAATGTTTACCGTGCCTGTAAAGCCGCAGCCGAAAAATGCATTCAGGCCGATGATCGCAACATTTTGCGGGATGACAAGAGTTCCCGTAAGGCCATTACAATTGTAAAACGCCCAATTGTCTATGATTTTGATGCTGGGAGGAAGATTGAGAGCGCCGCTGAGCCCGTAGCAATATCCAAATGCAAATGGACCTATGCCTGTAACGCCGCACGGTATTATAAGGGGTCCGGTCGGAGACGAATTGGTGCCGGTTATAGTAATGCTCTTTCCTGAACTGGTAAATGTAAAGCAATTGGTGATCCATACGGCAAAAAGCGAAATATTCGACGAAGGCATTGAAAATGTATTGGTGCCGGTGCCGTCATAGCTTGTACCCGACCCGTTGGTGCAGGTAGTCCATCCGGCAAAGGCAAAGCAGTTATATGAAAGATTGCCGGTATTGCCGAGGACTGTTACCAGCTGCCCGTTCGAGTAACTGCCGGTGCCGGCCGGAACAATTCCGCCCGATGCTCCGTCAGGGTAATAACTTACCGTGTAAACGGCAACTGAAGAAGAGGAGCTTGAGGAGCTTGATGAAGAAGAACTGCTTGAAGACCCCGGCGATCCGCCTCCCGGGGACCCCGGCGAGTTCGAACAGCCGGACAATACTGCCGATAAAATCCATGCTGATAGAATTAAATAAGCGTAAAGAAATTTTTTTAATTTCATAAAGTCCTCCAAAAAAATATATGAATATTATGAACTCTTTACCTGGTAATGTTATCAACCCCAGGGGTGAAATTTATATTATTGCATTTATTACCCCTCATTTATAATATTATGGGGTAACTATAATATTTGAATACGAAATCCACCCCGGAGCATTTGTATAGGCTGTAACACAACCGGCGGGGACATGGATCAGCAAACCGGCAGAACAATTGTTAAATGCATTCCCTCCCAGGGACGGGGGTGTGCCAGCCTGAATTGTAACATTGGTAAGCGCGGAATCGTAATAAAATCCATTAAAGCCGATATTGGTAATACTGGCCGGTATTGTAACGCTGGTAAGGGAAGTACAGCCCTCAATAGCTTGCACATCTATATTCGAAACGCTGCTTGGAATGCCTAACCCTGTAAGGGTGCTAATATCTGCAAACGCATCAAACCCAATATTTATTATACCAGGAGGAATAGTATAATTGCCGGAAAGCCCCCCCGGAGCCTGAATTATTGAAGTTTTGCTCTTATTGAATAATACGCCTGAACTGTCGGATTTATAGTATGAATTGGCCGGGTCGACGATGATGTTGGTAAGCTTTGGACAGGATTGAAACGGTGCCGGCCCGATGTTAGTAACGCTGGAAGGAATGGTGACATATGTAAGGCTGGGAGAGTAATAGACAACCCCGCTGCCGATAATTAATACGCTGGATGGAATGACCAGGTTTGTAAGGGAGTCACAATTATTAAAAACATTACTGCCTATGCGGATAACCCCAAATGGTATAGTTATATTTGTAAGGTAAAAAGTGGCATAAAATGAATTATCGCCAATGTTTGTAACGCTTGAAGGAACGGCATAAGAGCCTGAAAGGGACCTGGGGACTTCTAACAAAACAGTCTTGCCTTTATTGAATAATACGCCTGAATTGTCGGATTGATAGTATAAATTTCCTGAAGCGACCGTGAAGAAAGGATATACCTGGAATGCCCATAAGTTATAACTTACGACACTTGCCGGGATAATAACGTTACTGATGCTGAAACAATTCCAGAATGCCGAATTGCCTATGCCCGTCACGCCGCATGGAATAGTTAAGGTACCGCTCACTGACGCGTTAGTGCCGGTTATAATAATGCTTTTCCCGGAACTTGTAAAAGTGAGGCTGTTGGTAATCCATACGGCAAAGAGTGAAATATTCGACGAAGGCATTGAAAAAGTATTCGTACCGGTTCCGTCATAGCTTGTGCCAGGCCCGTTAATACTGGTAGTCCATCCTGCAAAGGCATACCCTGTCATTGCCATATTGTTAGAGTTGCTTAAAACAGTTACTTTTGCTCCCGGCATGTAGCTGTTGGTATCCGCCGGCACACTTCCGCCGGCAAGCGTGCCGTTGGAGATGTAGGTTACTTTGAATGCGAGGGCCTGCGAACTGGAACTGGAGATTGACAATGCAGAAGACGATGAAGAAATAGAACTGGATGATCCGCTTCCCGGCGAGGACGACGAACCCGACGAAGAACCCGGCGACCTTGAACACCCTGCCAGGATAAACCCTGATAAAACCGCCGGCACAATCCCGGCGGAGATTATTAAGCCAAATAGACGGCTGAAATTCTTTTTCATGATTTGAACCTCCGAAAACAGATTAAAATATTGTATGATAACTTCAAACAATCCGGATCACCCCCGGGGGTGAATTCCATATATTATTGCATTAATTCACATCAGGGGGGCGTTTTTTTTGTATTGTGCATGCCTTTCTTTTGAAATTCGCCGGGTGTTAACCCTGTCGATTTTTTAAAAGTTGAATAGAACGACGATCTCGAACTGAAACCCACGGCCGATGCTATTTTATTAAAATTCGATTGGTCCGTTTCTCTTAATAACAGCCTTTTAACCTCTTCGATCCTGAATGAACTCACAAAATGATAAAAATTTATATTTTTATACTCGTTAAGAAGCTGAGACAGTATATTCCTCGATACATTAAGCCGGTCTGCAAGTTTTGATAATGAAAAACGGAAGTCAAGGTACGGCTTCTCCTTTTTCATGATCTTGTTAAGTTTTTTTAAAAACGATATAGCGGCATTTTGAGTGAGGCCGGACTTGCTGTACTTAAAATTATTTCCTTCCATAAAAACTCTCGGGGTTTTATTTTTTTATTTAAAAATAATTTTAGCATGTGCAGCATGGCCTGTCGTCCATCCCTACCCGATAGGACAAAGATATTTTTAGATATTCTCTAAAAAATTTATTTGTGGTAATTTTCTATTGACAATAGTATTGCAGAGGGTCCCGGCGGGATCGGATGAAAATCCCGGGCCGGAATAAGCGGCGCTCTTTTTCCAGCTTGTCAATACCAGGTATGAGAAAGGTTCCGTCGTAATAACGGCAAACAAGGCATTTTCTCAATAGGTAGAAATGATGAATGACAATGCCAAAGCTACCGCTATCCTGGGCCGCTTGCTCTGAAAGGCGATTCTTTCAGGATGAAAGACAGATTGAAAATGGGAGGTTTCGAAATGTCATAACTTATTAGCATTTTGGGTTTCGGTTTGACAAAAGCGGAAAGTATTGGTTAACAAATTGATAAACCGGTGCACAGGTCAGATCGCATTACTCCTCCTTATACGAATCTCTATACGCCTTTTTTGCGGGTTATTCATTCCAGTTACTGTTTCAAGCAGGGTCCCGTCCGGGTTGATTAAACTCCCCGCGCTGTAACCGTAAAGAAATATCCTGGCATGCAGGGCTTTTTCCAGTTTTTCCTTGATGTAAAATCCCACACAGTAGGCCCTCTTGAGGCCCAGATCAGGATTGGACCCCGGGACGGCTTTATCAATGAGCGAATTATGCTCTTCCAGCGTGAAGTTATCCATAGTCGATACTGCCGAAACACCCTTCCCGAATTGAGCCGAGTCTGTGTGCCCGAACACTTCTATCGTATCGCACCCGTAATTTTTCATGTCTGCCATTATCTGAGGAATAATCATCTGGTCCAGCGCTTTCCTAAATTGAGTTGATAGCTCCGAGCTGCCGAAGCCGAAGTGGTAAATCTTCATTTCTTCTGACAAGATCAAAACATGTGGAAAGGTATTGTTATTACGCAGCAAGATTGAAGTAATCATCAGCAGGATCATAATTATCAGCAATGAAAGATCGAGGAATGGAATAATGGAATTCTTCATAAAAAACTCCTTTTATTACTGTTATTTTTTACCCATGGTGAGCGAAGCGACAATTTTCTCAATCGATTCCTTGGCGCCAAGCAAGGCATCGCAGATATTTTCAAACTCATTTACAGTATTAGCGATCGCATGGGAATTGACGCCTCGAATACTCGACCCTATATCCGCCACTGTTTTCGACATGATAGAGATTTCTTCGATAACTCCATTTGATTTATTTATGACGGAATTAAAGTTGCCGAGAAGGTCCACCGCTTCTTTCATCGATTGTGTGAATTGACTGGCCATATCGGTTATAGGCACGGCATCGTCCGTTGCACTGCCGATCGATGAATTTTTGCGGCTCATATCGATAAATTGGGCGGCCAGATACCCTGACGCTGAGCATGTCAACTTCATACCTACTTTTATAAGGATACCGCTGATCTCGCCAATTCCCGGTTTCATCATCATCAGGACGCTGATCAAAGCGAAAAATGTATAAGAAATGCCAAGCGATTCAAGGCCATGCTTCTCGGATTTATCCCGATATGCCGCGGCAGTACAAACAGCTATATGGACAAGCGACGCGATCAATACGGCGATATCCAGGGAGACATTTCCGACCGCAATCGGTAAAACAATATTAAGTGAACCGATAATAATCAAAGGTATAAAATAGATCAATCTGTAAGCCATAAACTTCCTCCTGAATTTACTAAATTTATTTCAATAATTTCAAACTGTTTTCATCACTTATCCGCTTTTCGCCATCCCGAATAATCAATTTCCGCAGGCGGTTTTTTACTTCCTCTTCCGCAACCCCTGCGTTGACAAAGGCCGTTTTAAAGAGGGTCAGTCGAAGTATTTCCATGAATTCTTCCGGATTTTCATAGTTTTTTATTTCAAACATCAGCCCATGGTTTTTTTGAGCGAGCTTCACATATTGCTTCTTCATTTTGCCGGCGTTTACGGGCTTAAGCATTATGGTGTGAAAGGGGCAAGAAAAACTGTATTCGTCATAACTTTTGCTGCCTTTAGGAGCTCCTTCATAATTCAGCTGCTGTTTTTCAAAGAAGGGTTCGTCTCCTATAAGCATGATCATGTTGAAATCTATATGGCTTTCTTCGATTACCCTCATTCCCTCGTTATATGCTTCTCCGTCATTTCCGCCTCCGCCGGTGCATTCTCTATCGCCAATATAAGCGCAACAATTCTGAATCTCCTCAGGTAATTTAAAGATACGGTGCTCTTCAACCAATTCGCCGTCACAGTAATCGCGGATGAACACAAGAAGCACCTTTAATCTTATTGATTTAAATCTGTTTTTTACAAAGCTGTAGTTTTCCGGATCGCAGATTTCACTGATAATCCTCTGTAGATTGCTCTGCATTGCCTCGAAAGCAGGTCCCATCGAACCTGTAGCGTCCATGATCAGCCCGATGTCAAGTTCTGCTTTCCCGTTCCCGGACGACTCCCGGACTGCCGGTTCCCTTATCTGACGCCGCTCCGAAGCGCCGGATTCCTGAAGTTCCGTTAGAATGTCTATGTAGCCTTTCGGGACGATTGAGGAACCCTCATTCATAACCGCCTCCTTATAATTTTATTCCTGCTTTCAATAAAAAATCTTCAATCTTTTTGTAGTCCGAATTTAAATTCTGTATATTTTCTGTTTTTTCCTTTTTGAATTCATCGCTCGCACCATAGAATTTGTCCGGATGATTTTCATGACAAAGTGCATGGTACCTCTTCTTGAGTTTCATCCTGAGCGATTCATTCTTCAAAAGTTCTTCCCCGGATTTTATGCTTATCCCGAATTGTTTTATAATTTCTTCCATACTTTTTGATTTTTCGCAGGCCGGACCCTGATCGCAGAACCTGTTATAATCGTCTGCGACCCGGCGGAGGAGTTCCTGAAGAGTTTTCAATTTATCATTATAGGCAATGATCATTTTTTCAATATTGATAGGATTGGATGAATTATATATTACCTCGAGGATTTCATTTACCTCGGCTTCGGCTTTTCTCACCCCTTCGCGAACGGCAATATAATCGCCGAGGTTATGCTCACCTATGAGACATCCGAGATATTTGTACAGGGAACCGAGGATGCTGGCGGCTTCTTCCTCCGAAATCATTTTTATAGATTTCAATTTCAGGCAATGGAGCTTCAGGCTAAGTACCATCCTGTTAATTACCTTCAATTTCTCCATGTCGTCGAGTTTCGCATCGATAACAACTTTCATATCCCTTATTTTTTGATTAATAAAGCCGGAGTTTACCAGGGGCGTTTCTTCGATATTATCTAAAATAATTTGTGTGTTTTTTATTATATAACCGAGCCGGCTGAAATAATCGTCCCTGTCCTGATTCGAAAAGAAGAAATTTATCAGGAAATCCCTTACAGGGTAGAAATCCCGGAGTGTTTTTTCACTTTTTATACCTGCCAGGGAAAAAATTAACGCAATCCTTTTTTTTGCGAGTATGAACGACTTTTTTTCAGCCAGAAATCTGTCGAAAGGGACGCCGATATTTTTATTAAAAAAATCGTTAAGGGCGAGAAGCCCGTCCGATTTCCCGAACTTTTCTTCAAGAAGGAAAGACGGAATTTCATTAAAACCCATTTTAAGGAAGACTAAATCTATAAGCGCCCTGCCAAGAACAGGGAAACTGCGGCCGAAGGAATAGGGTATTTTTTTACGGTACCTCCCGGTAAAAACGGGAGGATCAAATAATGAAGAAATGGGAACCGTCTCAAGGAGGTAATCCGTTTTTTTTGCGGTCAGACGGATGATTAGATCTTCAAATTTTTTAATATATTGAAATCTAACCTTTCTGAATAATGAAAAGATAAAATTTAATATTTTTTCTATCATGTTCATTTTAAACCTCTATCCTAAAAGTTCTTCAGATATATCTTTTAAAGTTGCAATTTTAATATTTTTGTATGATGACAATCTTTCTTTCAGTCCGGCCAGATGGTAAAGGCCGGTAATGAAAATTTGAGTTTCATCAGGATTGATGTTTATTTTTATCTGCTCCGACATGAATTCATCCCTGGAAGCGCTGTAAACCCTTTCCATCAAATTGGATAACTCCGGGGGCATCAGCGAAATATTATTTTTGATTTCTCTTAAACTTTCTTCTATATAATTTGGAGAATACATCTGGTCTATAAGACTCTGGCAAAGGCTCTGGTTATGGATCATCATCAATAGGACATCCCTCTCTGAATAAAATAAACTCAATGAATTCTGGATATATTGACAGCCGATAAGCTCCGAGTCCGTTAGTCCCAATGGCTTGTCGATATAAACAATGGATGATCCGGGGCTTTTCTCAACATACTTTTTTGAAACGAAGTACTCAAAAAGATAAGCGTCATTGAAAGCGTTGTTCAATTTAAAGAATAAAGCCCTTTCTTCGCTGTTTAAGCCAAACCACCGGACTGCTGCCATCATGCTTTTCCTGGATAAATAATAGAGATCTTCACTTAATGCCAACATTTTTTTAAATTCAGATTCGGCGGCCTCCACTCCTATAACAGAAGGCTTAAGATTATCGAGGACATAAGACAACCTCCGATTCCCTGAAAGATCACAATGTACCGTTCCGATTAAATATGTCATGGGACAACTCCTTAAATATTTTTTTTAAAAATCCCTTGAGTTTTGAATAAATTCTAGCACTTTATTTGGTGTAAATTCAATTCCTTTATTAAGATAAATGGTGTAAAATTGGTGTAAAATGTCAGGAGAAGAATAGTTTTATGGAAAGTTTAGATAATATCAGAAGTCATTTCAGCCCGGACGAGCTCAGGTTTTATAATTTTTTAAAAGATGTAAGATTTTGCGGCAAAAAAAATAGCGAGGAATACGCAAATTTATGTCTATTGGAATTATTGGGAAAAACAGAAACAGATTTAACCGGACTGCTGGCTATCGGGAGAGAATCATTGCAAAAACAAAGGCAGAAAATTTACATTATATTATTCCCTATAAGACATTTCCTTCGATCATCCATTAAAAAAATAATCAGAACTATATTTCCAGATTCAGTTAAATCCGAGTACTTAGATTATACCCCGGAATTTCCTCCAGAAACTCCTTTAAAATCCTCCTCAAAATATTCTTTTAAATTCTCCTCCATTTATAAACTCACTTTTCTAAAAAATTATTCGTTTAAAAAATCAATAGGAAAATACTATAAAAATCAAAAACCCTACACGAAATTAACAAGAATAATAAAGATAGTTTTTATTTTTTTTGCGGCCGGATCGATTGTTTATTTCTTTGGAATAAAAAAAACGGTCAATACTGCGCATCCTGTTGTCAAAATAAGTCCCGCCGTCGCCCAGGTCAAATATCCGGTTTACATGCGTTCGACAAATACCCTCTTATTTGATTTTGTTAAATCGGATTCGGGGGGAGTCATTCAGGGACACTATTATAAAGTCGATCCGGTAAGGGATGACGCTTCCGAAGGTGTCAGATTGTCCGCAAAAAAAATCCCCATGTCCCTTGAGTGCGATTTCAGACAGGCGAAATTAACGAATGTCATAGGGTTTATTTTGTTAATGAAGACTTTCGGGGGAAATGTCCTTTCGATAGATCTGGACCAAAGACACTTCGCTGATAAACCTATAGGAGGCAATGCGACCGATTGTGTAATTCAGATTTCCGGGACCGGGACCGCGGAGATCGATAATATCAGTTTTAAAGTGACAGAAACCAACGATCTGGATTTATATCAATTGTATGTCAAACAAAAATATTAACAGCGGGAGTATATTATGCGTAAAACCTTAGTTGTGTTCTCGTTGCTTTTTGCCGCATCAATTTTCTTTTCAGAAAAAATCATACTAAAAGAAACTTTACTGGTTGACGACTTTGAAAACCCCAGCAATAATAATTTCGTGTCGGGGTGGTCATTTATCTATTCCGATAGAAGCCAGGGTAACAATACCGGATTATCGACAGTTAAACCCAACCCCAGTGATAAATTCCTTGTAAAATCAAGCGATGGCTACAACAATTCCAGGTGTCTTTTCATTTCGGGCAATGCCGTTCCTTCATCTAAAATAACCAATCCTTATATCGGGTTGGGAATATACATTACAAATTTCTTCAGGACCCATTCATATGACGGCATATCCTTCATGGCCAGATCTTCCTTTAATAAGCCTTTCAGCGTCCGACTCGAAAGGCCCGATGAAGAGGAAATTCCAACAAAGCCTTATTACCAGCAGGTGATTTATCCTTCGACTAACTGGGAATACTATGAAATATATTTCTCTCAATTTTCACCCCCTTTTTACAATACAAATAAATTGAAACCTCTCGATACCCGCCAGGTAGAAAAGATCACTTTTCAGAGCGTTGTTGAAGGCTCGAACAGCCTTTTCCTTGACGATATCAAATTTTTCAGGGTTAGCAATATAAATTCGGAAGTATTGCCTTCCAAATTACCGAATAAGGATTTCAGATCGGGCATAGTTTTTACCGGCTACTATTACAGTGTCTACGACGAGAATATGAAAACCGTTGAACAGGCGATCGATCTATTCAGCAATACCACCATCGGAGTCCTGTACACATTTTATTTTTACAGGAATAATAATGTAAGCAGGATCCCGGGAAATACCCCTGATATTTTGTCGGTAAACCGTGTTTTCAAATATGCCTCGGAAAAGGGTAACAGTACGGCGCTCTACCTGTACATCGATCCCGTTGAAACGAATTCATGGCGCGGGAACAATTTTATCAATCTTGACGATTACCGTCAGCTGCTTGAAACCGATCTCCGAGGGCTGAGCACGAAGCCCGACTTTATCGTATTAAGCTCGGGAATGAACGCCGCTGAAACAACTCAGGAACAAAGCTGGGAATCTTTGATCCTGGCTATCCGGAGGATACTGCCAAAATCAATGATATGCTATTCGTTGGATAGGAACAGCACAATATTCCAGGGCATCAATAGAATCCCTGATTACTTCAAAATGCTTGATTACATCGGCGTCAATCCCTATTATGAAGGCGTCACGGCCGACTCGGTTGCCTACAAGGTTGAACAGTCCTTGAAAAGATTGAAAGCAATTAACCTGCAGACCGGGACAAAGCCTTTTATTGCGGAAATAGGATGGCCGAGCGCTTCGCCAATAGCGCTCTCACAACCCTGGATGACACCCGACCCGAAAACAGCGTCGGAAAATCAGGATTTACAATACGATTTATACAAGGCTGTACTTCCACTAGTTAGGAAAGAGGGCGTACCGTTTATGATCTGGAGGATCGAACCAAATAATTTCAGCCTTAGAACGGATTATACACCGATGGGTAAAAAATCGGAAAGTTATATCAAGGGCTTCCTTACCCTGAATAATCAAACTTCACCGTCCGTTATTATCAATTCAAAACCTCTCCTTTTTAAAACGGATCAATGTTGGGGAGTATTCAAAGTTAATGGGAAAGACTTCAACCCCGCTTTGTACCATTGTTCTTCCATCAATTATATAAACGGTCAGATTAGAAAAACAAATTTTTCAGTTACAAACAATATTCAGAGAATGATTGTCGATGGGGAGGGTTTCTCCGCGGCTGAACATACAGATAATCCGCGTTACGGCAGTTTCAAGGTACAGTGCGTTAATGGGTCCGGCGTTACCGATGAAATAGCGGCGCTGCCCATGTATTATACAGGAACGAATTTCAGTTTTACCAATAACAGCATAATCAGCAACGGCAGCTTTATTATTCTTCAGCTGGAGCCGAGCGATTGGGGGACCGTCATGAGGAAAATCGAGATATACCAGTAGTTTCAGCCGGAGAAGCTTAGTGGAATTCACCGAGGCAGGAGCTCCTTCGGGCTTTTTCCGGTAATCTTCCGGAAAGCGTAATAAAAAGACGACTTGGAATTAAAACCGGAATCGAAAGCGATGCGTAGAATATTCCCCTTATTGGCGGCAAGGAGCTTTTTCGCTTCCTCCACCCTGAATTCGTTGAGGAAATCGTTAAATTTCATCTTTTTATACTCGTTCAAAATCTGCGAAAGCCGGTTGCGGGGTATTGAAAGCTGCCCGGCCAATGAAGGAAGAGTAAGTTCGGGATCGAGGTACGGTTTTTCTCTCTGCATATATCTTTCAAGGATTTTAAGGCCATTTTCTGCAATTTCCCTGTTTAACGAAGACTTTTCATATTTCCTGATGGAATTGGAGATAATTTTTCCCGCTTCCCTGATATCGCCGGCAAGATCTTCCATGCGCAGTTTTTTAAAAATTTCCGGTTTGATATTGTTCGCGAAACGGACTGCAATGACAAAACCGGCTATTAAAATTGCTGAAAAATATAAGCTGTTATTTATATATAATAGTTTATTCCTTAGCTCCTCGGCGCCGAAGTTCGATAGTAAAATAAATATGATCAGGGGAGAATCTACAGCTTTCAAAATCAAATCGATCCTGATGATCATTCTTATGCCTTTGTTTTCGATTTTATTATACCGGGTTATCATCATGTAAATACCCGATAGAATGACAAGGATATTGGCTGGATATAAAATAAAATGCCGTATTGTTTCGTACCCGCGGATCATTTCATCGGGGGTCCGGCAGGTCAGGAAAGGAATAATCCCTGTGAGACCTACCGCAATAGCAAAAAAAAGGTAAATCCTTTTTTTACTTCGGAGGTACATGCTGCCGGCGAGATTTAAGTAAAAAAGTCCGTAATAATATAAGAAAAAAACGGCCCAGGCGAATGTATTAGGATACCAGATAAGAAAAAATAAACTGGGTCTTGATAAATTAGCCCCGATATACATATAAAAAATATTGGCCAGTATGCAGTATAGACAGAGAGCCTGCAGTATCAGGAAATATTTCACGATCTGCAGACGGTTTCTTAGAAAATAAAAAAAATAGAAGGAAAAAGAAATCATACCCACTGAAAACAATAGTATTGCCAGTAAAATAAAGATATGTTCAAAGATATTAGACATTCACGATTCCTGTAAGCAGAACCAGCCTCTTTAATTATATGATATTTGAAAAATTATAACAATCTCGTTAAGAACTGCACTGCAAACCTTCCATAGCCGGAAACAAATAATTTCACCGCTATTGACATTTAATAATAATTTGTTATAATGCTAATCATTATTTGGTAATTTATAAGGTTATCGATAAGGAGGCCGGTATGTTCGGATCGGGAATTCTGGATATCGCGGTGGGGGTCGTATTTATTTACCTGCTGACAAGCCTGTTATGCACTGCGCTTAACGAGGCTATATCGGGCCTCTTTTCGATACGCGCGGCTTCGCTTAAAAAATGGCTGGGCAACCTGTTGAACGACCAGGATCTGCTGAAACAGTTTTATAATTATCCCCTTGTCAGGAATCTTTCGAAGAATCCGGGGAAGCTCCCGTCGTACATTCCGCCGAATGTTTTCTCTTCCGCCGTGTTGAGCATTATTAAAGACATGCCGCAGGCGGCCCAGGGCCGGGATGTATCGCAGCAGGGATTGAAAAATACGGTCGCCGCGCTTTCCGATCCCGGCGGCTCCCCGGATAAATTAAAGGCGGATCTTGAAAATTATTTCAACGATTCCATGGAAAGGGTATCCGGCTGGTATAAGAGGAACGTGCAGATCATAATCTTCGGCCTCTCGCTTGCGGTATGCGCCCTCTTGAATATCGACACGATCCGCATGATAAGGCAGCTTGGAGTGGATTCGAATATGCGTGCGGCGCTTTCCGGATACGCGGTCCAGTACGTAAATTCGGGGAATACGAATTCGAACATCGATATCCGGGCGGTGCGAAGCGACATGGAAAAGATAGAGATGCCTATAGGATGGAAGGATTATAGCCTCGAACCCACTTTCATTTTCTGGTTCGAGAAGATCATGGGCCTTATAATATCGAGCCTGGCGGTCTCCCTCGGGGCCCCGTTCTGGTTCGATACGCTCAGCGGCATAATAAGACTGACCGGCAAGAAACCTTAGGAGGCATGTATGAACATAAATGCGTTCGGATACGAAAATATTAAAAAAACGATGCTGGATAAAAAATACGATTTTTTCACGGAAAAATGCAATCTGAATATTATAGGGATAAGGGCGGCCAAACCGCTCGTAAACAGGTTCTGCGACCTGATCGCTCATTTATATATCGATAATAACGGCTATCCGCAGTCTTTTATCGCTTCCTGCACGACCGACCCGGGCCTGTACTGGCTTGAAAATCCTGAAAATAATCTCGGGACGGCTATCGTAAAGCCGGGGCAGTACCACGCGGTATGGCAGGTCGGCTATCACAGGGCTCTGTACAAGGCCCTGGTGCAGGTCAATCCTATTACGGTTTACAGGGACGACAAGAGGGACGGCGAGCTTGTCGTTATTCCCGGCGAGGAGGAAACCGGCCTTTTCGGGATCAATTACCACCATGCCGGTTTCGACAGCGAAACGGTGGATAAATGGAGCGCAGGCTGCCAGGTCTTTGAAAAGCTGGACGACTTCAATACCGGGATGTCTCTGGTCGCCATGCAGGCCGCAGCCGGTTTCGGGGACAAATTTACCTACACCCTTTTAACGGAAAACGATTTCAGCTTTTAAGCTTGCGGTTAAAAAATATTTTCGAAATTCCTTGACATTTCTCTCCTAATAATGAATAATATATTCACTATTCACTATTCACTATTCACTATTCACTATTCACTATTCACTATTCACTATTCACTATTCACTATTCACTATTCACTATTCACTATTCACTATTCACTATAGAGGGGTTTATGGCCCAGCAATTGAAGAACGATGTAAGAATATCGATCCTTGACTCTGCAGCCGGCTGCTTTTTTGAAAAAGGCTATCTTAATACAACGTTGAGCGATATCGCTAAAAGGGCAGGGGCGGCTGTCGGGAACCTTTACCGTTATTTCAGGGACAAGGAGGACATTTTTTATTCCGCCCTGCCCCGGGAAAACCTGGAAAATATGCGGGAAATGCTGGAAAAAAAATTCGAGGCGGCCCGCGGCCTTCCCGTAAGCTCGGAGAAGATTTCGGGCCGGGCGGTCCAGGAAGAATTCATAAACCTGATTTCATTAAAAAGAAAATACTGGTACGTTGTTTTAATGAAAAGCGAGGGCACCGAATATTCGGCTGCGAAGGAGGAAGCTGCCCGGTTCATTGCGGGGCTCTTCGGCAGGTACATGGAAAGCGTCGGGAACGCGCCCTTTAATGGATCGGGCGATGACGGCTTCCTCGCCCTGCAGGTTTACAGGGCCCTGATCGGCTCCTTCTGCGCGGTCCTGAAAGAATACGAAGATATTGAAAAGATAAAGGCGCTTTGCATGCGGCTGCTGGATTACCACTTTGCAGGCCTCGAAGCGCTATTCACCAAGGAGGAATAAGTGAAGACGGTCATCTATTATTTCAGCGGCACGGGGAATTCGATGAGGGCGGCGGAGAGGCTTTGCGGGTCCATCGCAGGGAGCGAACTCGTTCCCGTCGTTAAAGCCATGAAGAAGAAAGAATTTTCGCACCCGGCCGAAAGGGCGGGGTTCGTTTTCCCTCTTTATTACCTCTCTTTCCCCAGAATAGTAATGGACTTCATTGAAAGGTACGATTTTACGGGCAAGAAGTATATTTTTATTGTTGCGACGCGGGGCTCGAAAGGCATGGGAGGCGTCATAGGACATATGAGGGAGATCCTCGGCAGGAAAGGCGCAAAGCTTTCCGCCGGATTTTATATCGACATGCCCGGCAACGACCTTACTTGGCTTGTCGGAGTTCCCGGAAGTTCAAAACAAAAAAAGCTTTTCGATTCGGCCCGGATTAAACTGGATAAAATTGCGCGGACCGTTGAGGCAGTCAAAAGCCGTTACAACCCCGAATTATTCGGTTTTATGAGAAACGTAAGGCATGCCGTCTACCTTGAAGGCCTTGAGGAAGGCTGGAAACAGTTCCGGTACGACGAAAACTGTACGGGCTGCGGCATCTGCGGAAAAGTCTGCCCTGTCGGAAATATAACCATGGAAGATGGGAGGCCTTCATGGGGGCGAACCTGCCAATTATGCGAGGGGTGCCTCAACTTCTGCCCGGAGGAGGCCGTCCAGTTCGGAGACAAAACGGCAGGCAGGACGAGGTATCATAATCCCGAATGCGGCTGGAAGGATATAATCCTGCAGAAGGCGGATTGAGGCTGCGGGCGCCTTTCTACCTCCTTGTATAAAAAAAGAGGGCGACGGCGTCGAAAATGATATGCGACAGTATTACAGGGGTTATCCTTTTGAATTTTACGTAGAAAACCGTATATGTAACGAAGAGCGACAGCAATATCACCGCGGGAACGAGGCCCTGGTATAAATGGTAGGAAAACTGGACGAGAACGCTTATAATTCCGGCAAGGAAAAAATTCCCGGTCAAGAGGCCGATTTCTGTTATCAGGTACGCCCTTACGATGAGTTCTTCGTATAACGGTATGAGCGCTATGAGGATTATTGAAATAACATTCATTTTAAGGTACAGCAGATCGTAATTCCTGGGATGCATGTCCGACATTACGCCGGGTGCGGCCGTCCTCAAAAGGAAAAAGAACAGGTAATAGAGGATGTAGACCGCCGCGGTCAGCCCCGCCGTATCCCTCAGGTCTTCCATTTTAAACGTAAGGCCCAGGCTTTTAAGGCTCCTCCCGTTCCTGAAAAGCACATATGCTAAAAGCGACAGGGGAAGGACCGCCTGGACGATGCTTATGGTTCCATGAAAGCCTGCGCTTAAGTATTCGGCGGTGTATATGCTCCGGCTGCCGGACAGGAGGTAAAAAGACAGTATTATAGACGGTAAAAACGCTATCGAAAGCACGACGCATAGTTCTAAGACTTTGGATTTCATTCTGAAAGAGCTGCCTTTTGACATGGCTCCTCCCGGTATTAGTGTAAATTTAACCGGCCTAATTTTCAACTTTAATGCATTTTTTAAGATTGAGCGCCGGCAATTCTTGAAATTACGGACATGAATAAATATAATTTATAACCTGAATATACGGAGATTATGATATGAAGAAGACCGCAAGATTGTTCGAATCGGAACCGTTTTCCGTGAAGGAGATAAAGGACGCGGAGCCTGTCGAACTTGCAGAACCTCAATTCCTGAAGGCGGCCGACGGGATAGATCTCGCATTTTACCGGATCAGCCCCGGTACGGCCCCTGCCGCCTCCGTGATCTTCATCCATGGGGCGGGAGCGCACTGCCATGCGCCGGAATACCAGAGGATCGGATACGAGCTCGCGGGCGGATACGGCATAGAATCCTGGCTTATCGATATAAGGGGGCATGGAAATTCGGGGGGCCCCAGGGGCGATGCGCCCGGTCCCGTCCAGGTATGGAGGGACGTCAAAAGCGTCATGGATCACGTGAAGTCCCGAAACGGCGGGATACCGGCAGTCCTCTGCGGACATTCCGCCGGGGGCGCAATAGCTATAAACTACGCGGCATGGAAAGGAAGAACGGAAGCCGACGGCTATATAACGATCTCCCCGTACCTCGGCTACAAGGCGGGGGTGTCGCGGAATTCCGTAACGAGGGATAATTTTGCCCGTACCGATATAAAGAAATACGTGATAAATAAATTGTCCCTGGGGATTTTATACGGTCATGCCGAATTCGTATATTATAATTATACTGAGGAACAGCTCTTAAAGGACCCGTTGAAAATTAATTCGATCACGGTCAATATGGCCGATGCAGTCACTTTATGGAACCCTGCAAAAGAGTTTAAAATGATAAAAAGGCCGTTCGCCATGTACATCGGCGGCGGCGACGAGCTTTTCGACCCTGTGAAGGCGGCCGGATATTTCGATAAACTCAACCCCGGGATAAAAGTCCGGTCCGAGGCCGCCATACTCGAAGGAGAAAAGCACCTGTCGATACTGCTGGCGGCTTCCCGCTGCATCGGCGATTTTATAACTAAAAAGCTGCTGCCGGGCCTTCCTTAATTGTAATGTTTCGTCCCCGGCCATATGAGGGCTAATGGCCTCTTCGGGTCCCTGCATATATATATGGGCGTGTCGTTTTCATAGGGCATGACGTAATCCATGTGCAGCCTTTTTACCAGGGTCACTTTACCGTACTCGTTTGTGAGGCGTTTCTCCGGTATATTGATCGTGATCATGATCCTGCCGGTATTGTTCCCGTAACCCCACAGGAAATAGGAGAGGTGGGACGATACGGCTTTAGGCAGGCCGTACTGCCCGCCCAGGAGGTCGACCGCGCCCGCGCTTCCGTAATCCGCCGTATATATCATGCAGTTAGACCTGTCTTCCGGACTTAGGCTGTTGTAAACGTCCGCCAGCGCCTTCACCCGCTCCGGCCAGCCGAACCTGTCGGCGAAGATCTGGGGCAGGGCGGCGGTTTTCAGGTTATCCATTTTAACCCTCTTTCCGACTCTGGAAGTGCGTGCAAAGTACTTTGCCATGCCGTCCGGGGATAATGCGGGAAGGCCGTTAGGTATCAATAATACTCCCGAGATCAGCACAAGAGCCGCGTAGGTCCACCGCAGGGGTTTAAAGACTCCTTTTACCGCGTACCTTTCGAGAAGCACGGCCCCGCCGGCAAAGAGCATCGGAAATACCGAGGCGTACATGTAAAACTTGGCCCTTGCCGCGATAAGGATTATGCACAGGATGACGCCGGTCCATCCCAGGGTCCTGTAAGTGCGGCCCTCTTTATGGAAGAAGAAATAATACAGCCCTGCAAGCCAGAGGGGGCATACAAGGGGATTGAAGCTTATAACCTGCATCAGGATAAATTCGAGGGGCGTTGCGTGATATGTCCTGAATCCCGCATAGTTGGTCCAGTATTCGAAGAGCGGCCAGCCGTGCCGGGATTCCCATACGATCCAGGGCAGAACGATAATGCCGCAGGCGGCGCCTCCAAGATACAGCCAGGGGCTCAAATAAAACTTCCTGTCGCGTGTAAGGAAGAGCGAGACTAAAAGAGAGAACCCGATGAAAAGCATCGTGTATTTCGTCATGAGCGCTATTCCGGCCGTGATTCCGATAAGGACCCACAGCTTCGGGTTTCCTGTCCGCAGGAGGCGTATCATGAGGAAGAAGAAAAACAGCAGGAAAAGCTGGTCGAAGCCGTCGTAGGCCAGCATCGAGTTGAAGGCGAGCCATACCGGCCCGAGCGTGAAGCAAAGAGCCGTAAGGCCCTGCGCGAAAAGCCTGCCGCCGAGTTCCCTTGCGATAAGGCCGGCGATAAGGACCTCCGCCGCACCGGCCAGGGCCGGAAGGATGTGGATTGCGAAAAGCGAATATCCCAGTGCCCATCCCGACGCCAGGGACAGGAGGGGCACGAGCGGGGGAATATCTACAAGGCCTTTAAGAATATGCTGCCCGCAGGCGATGGTGTATAATTCGTCGATAAAATAGCCGTAGCTGTTGGCCGTGAGAAGGTGCATGGCGAGTTTTACAAGCGCGATTGCGCCGACGAGGTATAAACCCTGTTTTGACCGGCTGACTTGCGCAGTGTTAATGTCCATTGAACGCTCCCGTTAAATTTTATTATGCCTTTCAAGGGCGAGTATTATATTGCTTGAACCGAAGGGTTTTTTGACCGGTTTTTTGTCCGCCTCTTCGAGGAACCTCTCCAGTTTTCTGCTTTTTAACCGGAGTAATAAAGACAGCAGGACTCCCAGAGTCTTGATTAAATGCCCGGTGTAATAAACATTGCGGACAGCGAAGCCGTACGGGCCGAATTTCGAAAGGAGGATGCCGCGGCTGTACCTCCTCAGATGACCTATTATTTTATCATGGATAAAGTTGACGGGTATTAAAAAGAACCATAAAAACCTGTACAGGACCGGAACCGTGACGAAGAGCCCGGATTCCGCCCTGCAGACCCTCGATATTTCGCTTACAGCTTCCCTTTCGCGCGGCAGGTGTTCCAGGACCGCGTTCGACACGAAATAATCGGCGCAGCCGTCTTTAAGCGGCAGTTCTTCGGCCGAACAGCAGATTATGAGAATTTCCAGGCCCAGCCTTTCGCAGTTCTTTTTTAATGCGTAAAGGGACTTCAGGGTCAGGTCGCAGGCTATCACGAAGGCCCCTCTCTTTGCAAGCTCGATGCTCATATAGCCCGAACCCGTCCCGCAGTCCAGGCATACCCTGCCTGCCGCATCGGGGAAATTTTCGAGGAACCTTTCGATGTAGGAAACCTGCCATTCCTCCGCCGCGTATACGGGATTTACAGGCACCTGTTCGAAATATTTTATCTGGTTTTTAAGATGGACCGGAATTTTATCGAGGTCCGCCAGCACCGGGATCCCTTCCCTTATTTCATACGAAGAACCGCAGGAAGGGCAATATAATCCCCCGTCCTTCGAAGTCAAATCGCCCCTGCATTTCGGGCATACTATGTAGTTTGAATAATCCGGCGTCATGCGGCTGTTTCCTTGCTTATTTTCAGTATTATTATAACCCGGGCGCTTTGAAATTGCCAATCCCGCCGGCCGGGGTTTTCTCCGAAATTCTCTATTTTACAATTTTCCAAAATAAATATATAATGATCAAGAATTTAAGTCATGCCAGGAGGAAAGCTTATGAAAAGGTTGCCGGCTTTGATGCCCGTTATTGCCGTTATTTTAATTGCAGCTTTTTATACCTCCGTTTTCGCCGTTGAATCGAAGTCCGTGGCCGTTCTGGGCTTCGTCAATCTGGGCGGCAGGTCGGACGCAAGCGTCAATAAATCGATCACGAGGTCTCTGATCACATTTCTTTCCAAAATCCCCGATATAAGCATCACTTCCTACGAAGCCGTCGAAAAGGCCGCTTACGGGAATAAATACTGGGAATCGAAAACCTTCAGCCCCGAAGCCGCCGTCGATATGGGCCTGTCCCTTGCCGTAAGCGAGGTCGTTTCCGGCGACTACGCCGTGGACCGTAAAAAGGGAACCGTTACCGTGGACGTTTATGTCTATGACACCGCTTCCGCCGCCATGAAGCTGCAGAGGCAGTATACGGGGGAGGCGGGCATGGGGCTTTTCAATACCATCGATAAGATGATCCGGAATATTTCGACCCTTATCACAGGCAGGACTATAAAGATGGGCAGGCTCCAGGTAGAGATCGAGGACACCGGCAGCTACAAGCTCTCCATAAACGGAAAATTCATGAAAAAGATCTCGAAGTCCGACGGCTACAGCGACAGCGAGATCGCCGAAGAGCCCATGGACATAACTCTCCGGGTTCCTGCTACGGAAGAAGTCATATACAGGACCAACCTATCGATAGGAGACGGAATGACAGCCGACATCACGTATAACCCCGGCGAAGCGGTGAAAACCTCCCCGAAATCTCCGGAAAAAATAAAGATCGCCTTGTTCGACTTCGATACCGGGTCCGGGATCGGCAGCAGCGATCTCATAACCATAAACGACGCATTAAGGACGGCTATTATCAAAACGGGCAGGTTCGAAATGATGCAAAAGAAGAAATCGGGATATAAGACCGACGACCTTACGTCCGATGAAGGCCTCGATGCGAGGCTTAAGCTGGGCAGGCTTGTAAAGGCCAAACTGGCCGTCGTGGGTTCCGTGAATACAGGGTTTAAAAAAATATCGATGAATGTCTTTTTGATAGATCTTGAATCCGGGCTGATACTCTTTTCCGATTCGAAATCATGCAGTTCCGATGAGATTTTCAATAAAATCGATGAAATCGCGCTTGACATATCGGGAAAAATGGATGGCGGGGAACGTATAAATTCCGCCGGCAAAGGCGAAAGCATGCTCATTTCAGGATTTGAAGACGACGGTTCCGCGGCCGCCCGCAAAATAAGGTATAATCCGTATATTTTTTCAGGCGATTACAGCGTCTCTTACGCGGTTACAAATATGATGGCAAAAGAGGGCGATAAATCATTGCTCGTCATGATGGAAGGGGGCGGAGGCCTGAGTATGGATCTGCCCGAAGAGCTGGGGGACTGGAAGAAGTTCAACGCCCTGAGTTTCTGGGCGGCGTCGGATACAAAAAACAAGTTTTTCAGCATCATTATTATCGATTCGAAAGGGCAGAAAATGGGCTATCCGGTTGAGGACGCATGGGACGGATGGAAAAAAATAACCGTCCCGTTCGTGAAATTTCGAAGCGTTACTTACAGGCAGGGAAATTTTCATTCCCATTTTATTTTTTATGAAAATGCGGGCAATCCGATCGGCTATCCTGTAAAAGAAATTGTCATACTTGAAGTTAACGACAACGACTTGACCAAAATGAAGCAGAGAAACTGCAATTATTATTTTGACGAGATAAAGGCGATAGATGAATAACGGACAGTCAGGCGCTCTTGCAGAATATGACTTCGACATCGGTGCCGGACCCGGGGGACGACTTTATGCTGTATTCGCCCTTGAGCTGTTCCACCAGGAGGCGTATGAGCCGCAGGCCGAGAGTTTCCGTTTTCTCTATGTCGAAACCGCCGGCCAGGCCCTCCCCGTCGTCGCTTATGACCAGGCTGAGCCTGTCTTTCTGCCCGTCCTTTAAAATCAGGCTGAGCCTCCCGCCTTCCCTGTTCCTGAATGCGTATTTGACCGAGTTGGTGACGATCTCGTTGACGATCAGCCCGAGTGATACGGCGGTATCGACCGGGAGGCTGATATCGGGTATCGTGACCGTATGGGTGATCGATTGGCCGGGCTTACGGTAAATCTCGAGGATATTCCGGACAAGGTCTTTTATGAAAGGCTTCAGGCTGATACTTGACGGGTCGCCGCTCCTGTAGAGCTTTTCATGGACGCTGGCTATGGAGGTTATCCTGCTCCGGCTGTCATCGAAAAGGGCGGCGTCGTAAGGGTCTTTTATATAAACGGCCTGCAGGCTTAAAAGGCTTGAAACGAGCTGGAGGTTATTCTTGATCCTGTGGTGGATCTCCTTCATAAGGACCTCTTTTTCGGCAAGGGATTTCCTGATCCTCAGGAAAAATATTACATATCCCTGGGTGAGCGTGCCAATGATGTATAAAAACAAAAACGAGTATAATACGAAGTTGACGATATAGCTTGCCCATCCCAGGGCCGAGTACTGGTAAATTGCGATGTCGTAGCCGAACCTGTAAAGATGCAGGGCGACCAGGACGGCAAACGAACCCATAAGCAGAATATTCAGGGCGAGAAATACCGCGAAGGCCCTGAAGTTAAGGAGGAGAATGGTGAAAGTGGCCCCTATCATAATCATCAGTACGGCAAGGCTCTGCATGCCGTAGCTGAAGAGCGCCGCGTAAGCGACAAGGAGGTTGATGAACAGGATGGCGTACAGTTTGAAATTGAATGCGATCCTTTTCCTGAAAACGGTTATTACAAGAAAGCAGGCGTAACCGGCCGCCTGCAGCAGGAAGGGCAGTTCATTATGGATAACCAGGAACCTGGCAAATGCGGCCGCCAGTGAAAAAAACAGGCAGACCGTGACAAGGACATAGAAATTGTCCAGGACCGTTTCCCTGAATACATTCATGTCCTCCAGAGAATCCTTTATCAGCTTTTCGAGGTATTTTTCGAACATAATCCCCCCCAGACCGGCATCCCCCCTACATTATAGCATAGTCCGGTTTATGCCGCATCTCTTTTACCAGACATAGGAGCAGTTCGTCATTCCGGTCCCCCTGAGAGCGTTGCTGCAGACCGATATTGTCCTGACGGTTTTGACGAGGACTCCCGCGCTGTAATAATTTTGTGAAGTTGCGGAGATTTTTGCAATAAAAGGCTGGACGAAAACGGCCTTTTCTTTTTCAATTATGATATTTGCGTTGCTGTCCAGGCATATGAACCTGGGCGTATGAAGGATGCCGAAAAAATCGCAGTCGAAGTCGCGGATAATATTCCTGGACAGGCCGGTCAGCACCATCCTGTCGAGTATTCTCGGATTCTTAGCCCTGTAATAGTACGTCTTTACCGCGATGAGGCCGCCGTCATCGTTGTACAGCTCCTGGAAACTGACCGTACCGCAGGCGTCCGGCGGATTGAAGAATGTGACTTCCCTGAGATCTGCGAAAGACGTTCCTGCGGTTAGAGAGAGAATTATTAAAACCGATATCAAAAGTAACGCATTTTGAAGTTTCATGTGTTTATAAGTTAATGAAAGAAGTATTAAAACAGGCATGCTGCAAAATAAAAATCCCTTCATATGAATCCTTCTTTTGCTTTTACAGGGCGATTATTACAAATTATATAGAACCGCCCTTACTATATAAATCGGATTAAAATTGCAAATATTCATGTTTCTGGCACGTAATTTGCAACATATATTTCAGAATAAAATCAGGAGGAATAAATGCTGGAAGGAAAAACATTATGGGATATTCTTCAGATGGGCGGTTTCACGATGTCGGCGCTTTTCTTCTGCTCGATTGTGTCGCTGGGCGTGATACTCGAAAGGGTTTTCCACATAAGGGGAAAGACAATGAAGAAAAGGACGGACTTTATGGGAAAGATCAGGGACCTGCTCGAGAAGGGCAGTATTGACGGCGCGGCTGCATATTCCCTTTCCGTAAGGTCTCCGTTAGCAAGGGTCCTTGACAAGGGTTTCGCCTTTATCAACAGGGGTACAGAAAAGATGGTAAAGGCAATGGAAAGGCAGATAGCCATCGAAGTCAAGGAGCTTGAAAAATACACAAGCATCCTCGGTTCGATCGGAAGCACTGTCGTTTATATCGGCCTTTTCGGGACAGTTGTAGGCATAATCAGGGCTTTCCAGGAAATAGCCCTTTCAGCCGGCAGCGGAACAGGGATTACGGGCGTTGTAGCCGGTATTGCAGAAGCCCTCATAACGACAGCCACGGGAATATGCGTTGCCGTGCCGACAGTCATAGCCTACAACACCATTATGAAAAAGATCGACAATATAACGGCCGACATGGAATTGTGCGCCAGCGAAACAGTCGACCTGGTAAGGAAATAACTTATGACAGGGAAGAGGCAGCCGAAAAAAGGCCTTATGGCCGAAATCAACATAACGCCCTTTACGGACGTGGTGCTGGTCCTGCTCATCATATTTATCATAGCGACCCCGCTGATCTACCAGGGCAAGATCAAGATCAACCTTCCCGAGACGAAGAGCACCAGGACCGAGGATAAGCCGATGAAGATGACCGTCCAGGTGACGGAGGAGGGGGCCGTATACGTCGACGGAAAACAGTACAGCCTTCCAGGGGATGCCGATACGCTCAAAACGAAGGTGCTTTCCACGGTAGGCAACAGCGACAATTCCGCCGTAGTAATAAACGGGGACAGGAACTGCAGGTATACGTTCATTATAGGCGTTATAGATCTTGTCAGGGAGCTGGGGATCAAAAAGATAATGCTTGGAACGGAAATAAAAAGGTAAAATAGGGGTAGCCATATGAAATTGATTCATTTTGCGGGAGTTTCATTTGCCGTTCACGCGCTCGTGCTGGCGGGGATGCTCGTACGTGCGCAGGTATTTTCAGTCAATCCGAATGACGCGGCTTACATCCAGTTTAACGAAGAAAAACAGGAGCCGAAGGCCTACAAGCCTTTCTTCATAGGAGACGAAAACGACAAGACCAATAAAATGAAGCCTGAGATAATAACGAACAAGGAAGAGCTCGCTCATGACGACGAGCCGTCGGGGAATGGAACAGGACCCGATTCGGGCGTCTATATCCCGAGCTACCAGGTAGAGGAACTTCCCGTTCCCGAATCCTCTATAAACCCCGTTTACCCCGAAGAGGCGAGGAGGACCGGAGTCGAAGGCAAGGTCATGGTCCTTCTGTACATAGACTGCCAGGGATATGTTAAAAAGGCGGAGATCCAGAAATCCCCCAATGCGCTCCTGTCGGAATCGGCCCTGAACGCGGTAATCAACGCCAAGTTCAGGCCGGCAAAGATCGGAGGCATAGCCAGGGCCGTCTGCATGCAGCTCACCCTGAAATTCCACCTCGAATGAATCGATTAAGTGATCGTTAATCTATTTTGATATATCGGATTTGATATTAAGCACCTGGCGGTAAACCTCCAGGTGCTTTTTTACGAAAGCCCTCCAGCTTCGTTCGTAAAAACCGGACGCAGGGCTTTCGAAATTCCCGTCCTTGCCGTTTTTTAAAACTATATCCGTAATTCCCGAAGCCAGATCGGAGTCCCTGTCAAGGAGGAACAGCCTTTCATAACCGGGTTTGAAAGCGGGGTTGGATGTCGTGATTATTTTAATATCCTGTGCGGCCGCGGCGAGGAACGTCGCGTTCCTCGGGGATATGCCGCTTGAATAAAGGAGGACTGCGTAGTCGAGTATCGAAAGGAAATCCGCGGCCTTTTCGCCCGGCACGTAACCGGTTGAAACGACGCTGTCTTTTATGCCGAGCCTTTCTATTTCGTGCAGGAGTTCCCCTGCAAGGGGGTTCGACGGGTCCCTTTCGAATATATCCCCAATAAGGAGCAGGATTGCTCTTATTCCATGAATGTTCCTCAGCATTTTTACCGCCTGCAGGACAGGCTTTACTATTTTGTTTGCGTTGATAAAGCCGAAATACCCGAGCAGCACGGTTTCTCCTGGCGCCGTTTCCCGTCTTAATTTCCGCTTCTCCGCGGGGCCGAGCTTTGAAGCCGGCACGTTAGGGGCTATCGGTATCGTTTCAACCGGTTTATTCCTGAAAACCTTCCTTATATCCGTAATATACGCCGGGTCCGAGACGAGGACCGCATTGGCTCCCGCTATTGAAGGCCAGAGCCTTACCCTCCCTTTCCAGCTGAGGTTGAAGGAATATTCATGAATCGTTATCACGACTTTATAGCCGTAAAGCCTTAACAGGACGGGCAGGATGTTGATAAAGACGTTCCTGCCGTATTCCCTGGTCGGGTATTCGATATGCACAATATCAGGGTCTTCTTTTTTAAGGGCGGCGAGGATGGGTTCCAGTGCGCGGACAGTCCATTTTTCGACAATGTCCAGGACCCTGATCTTCGAAGAAGACGGCTGAATTTCATTGCACCCGCGGGTCGTTATTACGACCGCGCTGCGGCTTTTGTCTTCCAGCAGAAAGCGGGTATATATGAATATCCCGTCAGCGATCCCGCAGATCGAGGGAGGCCAGGCCCCGGATATCAAAGCCACTTTCATGGCAGGTATTCTCCCATCCTGCCCGACAGTCCGTCGCGTACGGCCCTCAGGATCAGCCTGGATTTCCTGGCGTTCAGTCTTACGGCAAGGTGGAATACGGCGCGCAGGGTTTCGTAGGCGGTTACAAGGCCGAGGGAAACCGCCCTTTTAAGGCCGCTGTAGTTTTTCCCTATGTAATAGATCCTGTTCCTTGTAAAGTAATACTTGACTACGAGGCTGCCGCCCCTTTCCGTCGTTCTCGATACCTTGTGATAGATCCTCGAGTCGGGCACAAGATACAGCCCGTAGCCTGCTTTTGCCGCAGCCGCCGCCCAGTCGCTTTCCTCGTAGTAGAGGAAGTATTTTTCATCCATCAGTCCCGTCTTTTTTAAAACGTCGGCCCTGACGGCCATAAGACAGCCTGTAAGGTAGCCGAGCTTCACGGGAGCGGAAGGAAGGGACGAAGCGTCCCGGCCCAGGAGAAAGTGCCTCGATTTTGCGGTAAGGCCGGACAGGAAACCGCCGCCGGCGGCCCAGATCTTCTCCGGGCTGCTGTAGTAGAGTATGGCGCCGCCCGCTGCGCCGTGCTGTTTATCCTCTCCCAGGAAATCCGCCAGCGGTTTTAAAAACCCCGGTTCGACGACGGTATCGTTATTGAGGAGGACCAGGATGTCCGCTTTTTTATCGAGGGCGATGCCGATTGCGGCATTGCTGCCGCCGGCGAATCCTTTGTTTTGTCCGCCCTTTACAAAATAAAGCCCGGGCGCCCTTCCGCTTTTTTTAACGGGTTTCCCGCCGCCGTCCAGGAGCTGCCAGGGCAGGGGTTTTTCCAGCAGCGGGTAGACGAGGCCTTTAAGCCTGCCTTTGAACGGGCTCCAGTTTTCGCTCCCGTCGGCCCAGCCGCAGAGGCGCTCTATGGAAGAATCGCTCGATCCGTTATCGTAAACTATGACGAAATAATCGGGGTAATCTATCCGGAGGAGGCTTTCAAGACATTCGACCGTATCGCGCCATGCGTTAAAATTGACAAGGATGATTGCAGCTTTATTTTTCATAAGATATCATTTTAATACAGACTTCCGGATTTTTCAAAGTTGGCGCTTTATGGCGCCGAAAAGCGAATCGGCGGCATATTTCCATAAAAAATGCCTGGCCGACCCTGTAAGCTCTATTTTACCGCCGATGACTTCTTCGAGCGCTTTCATTAAGCCCTCCAGGTCTTCCGTATCTATTATCCTTCCCGAGACGCCGTCTTCCACTATGTCGCATGCCGCCCCGGTCCTTGTTGAAATTATGTAATCCCCGAAATAGGCGGCTTCCGCCAGAACCAGCCCGAAACTTTCCCATCTCGATGTGAGACAGAACACCTTCGCCCTGTCGAACCACTCGTAGTAGCCGCGCCTGTCGGCAACGTTTCCGGTAAAGAACACTTTCCCTTCAAGATGAGGGTTTTCCCTGAAATAGGAATCGATGCAGCATTGAAAGTTCTCATCTACGGGTCCGATGAAATAGGCTTTCCAGTCTTTAAGGTCGACGGCCCTGAGCGCGCTGAGAAGCAATTCGGAATTTTTTTGCGCGGTCCCTATTCGTCCCGAAGTTATGATTATCTTTTCCTTTTCCCCGGGCTTTTTTATTGCGGGGAATAGCCCGGACAATTCCTCTCCGTCGACTCCGTCGGGCAGGTAAATGAGCCTGTCTTTTAAAGAGGGGTAATGATTTTGAAGCTTCAGAAGCCCCGGCGAGGTTTCTATGGAAACGAGCCCCTTCCCCTGTGAGAAAAGCTTTAAAAACCTCTTATGAAAAATCTTCATAAAAAAGCCGAGGGTTTTATTTTCAATGTTCCACATGGCCCCGAACCTGTCGAGGTTCCGCAGGTCGTCGTCAAGCTTGAGGTATAAGAAGCCTTCGGGATTGAAGAACCTGTAAAGGAGCCCGTTGAAGACAGAGACAAGCGAAAAATGATAGAGGTTTAAAATGTCTATCCGGCGGGCGTTTCCGAGAAGGAAAAAAAGCATTCTCAGGCGTTTTAATTTCCTGAAAAATTTGAATTTGAACAGGAACCGGGGGCGTATTTTAAGTTTGACGAGGCTGACCGTTTCCCTGAATTTACCGGCCAGGCCGGAGTTTTTGCCGCTTTCATAAAAAACAACGGATGTGTTCCAGCCGTATATGCGTGAAAGGTACAGGGGTATCATGCCGGGGTCTTTCAGAAGCTCGGCTTCGGAGAGGTCGAAAAGATCGAAAAGGACCGTGAAATTGACCGCTCTCATTTTCTGCCACCCGGCAGGAACCCTTTTGCCATGACAAGCGCGCTTTCGAGAAACACGTCCCCGGCCAGGAGAAGGTAACCGCCGTAGAAGAACGGCGTCAGCACCAGCGCCCCTGCAAGCGAAAGCCATGGATTATGGACTATAACCTTTATTGCCATCGCGATGATAAACATTCCGGCCGCCCCGCCCAGATATTTCAGGGTTTGCCGGCCGAATATCCTGAACTTTATGTATTTCCTTCCCAGCCAGAGCTGAACTGCAAACACCACGCTTTCCGAAACCGTGATCGCTATGGCGCTGGCGTTGTTCTTGTAAGCAGGGATCAGGATAAGGTTGAGAACGACGTTGACGACGGCGCCTGTTATGTTCGAGACGAGCATGGCCCTTTCGTCGTTATTCGGTATAAGCACCTGGAACCCCAGGAAGACATCGAGGCTCGTGATGAGCACTATCGGGGCGATCAGGATTAATGACAGCGAAGCGCCGGTGTATTTTTCCCCGCCGAATGCATATGCTATCTCGGGAGCAAGCGCCGTAATGAGGGCGAGAGCCGGCATGGCCAGGAAGAATATGAACTGGAGCGATTTTTCGGCCATGTTCCTGTAGTCGTCATGACGGTTCCTCGAAATATAGAACGCAAGGCGGGGTACGAGCACCGTACCAAGGGAGGCTACGATCGTGATGGCGAACTGCGTGATGCGCCTGTCCATCGTGAAGTAGCCGACATACCGGTTGTCGCCCCCCAGGAAACCCAGGAGCACGGTATCCAGCATATTGTAAATGTTGCCTATCGCCGCTGAAAGGAAAAGGAAAAACAGGGGGCGGAAGTGCCTCCTGAATTCGAGACCGCCCTTTTTGAATGAAATAAGGCCCCGGCTTTTTATCATATTCCATATATTCGCCCCGCCCATCGCAACTACGGATATACCCGCGTAAAGTATGTAGTCTCCCGCCCTGTGAATTACCGTGAAGACAAGCACGAGCGACAGAGCCTTGAATATAAGGCTCCTCAATGTAATAAAACCGTAATTCTCCCGGCCCTGGTAAAGCCAGTCTATCGAGAAGGCGTTAAGCACCAGGGTAAAACCGACGGTGAGGAACAGCAGCGTCTCGTCCTGAAGCTTCTTCATCGTGAACATCATGACAAGGAAAACGGCCAGCGATAAGAGCGACGCGATCCCGCCGATCAGGAAAAGGCTTGAAAAAGTTTTCGACAGGGATTTATGATCGTCGCGGTTCCTTGCGATTTCCTTTATCCCGTAAACGGGCAGTCCGAACCCTGCCAGGACCGCAAGGTACCCTACAAGGTTCATGGCAAAGCCGAACTTGCCGTAGTTTTCAGGACCGAGGACCCTCAGGACGTAGGGGAACGTTACCAGCGGGAATAAAATATTCAGCAGGGTGAGGCTGGTGTTATAGAAATAGTTTTTTTTAATCGACGGCAGATTTTTTTTTGCGTCCATAATATGCCTGCTGGTTGAAGTATGAGCGTGTATGAGTTTAAGACCGCCTGTTAAAAATATCAACTTACGGAGGATGTCCCGGGAAAGGGATAAATGCCCCTCACCTTAATAATACATAAAAACGTATACTTGGGGTGAGGGGTGTTGAATTGGGGGTTGAGGTATTAATTCTAGAACGGGTATGCCGAGGCTGTCAAAGCCCTATATACTTATTTTCCTACGTAGGGCGTACGTAATTTTCTACGCAGGTCTTATCAGGCTTATAAGCTCGGTTTTTCCGCTGACGTTCATCTTTTTATAGATATTGTAGACATGCTTTTCGACGGTCCTCTTTGAAATGAAAAGACGGCTGCCTATCTGGTTGAAGCTGTAATTCTGGAGAAGAAATAAAATGATCTCCCTTTCGCGTCTGGTGATGCTGTAGTCCTTTACCAGCGATTCGGGAATGCCGGACTCGCCGTCTATATCCAGCCTGCCTATGACGTATTTTATGAAATAATATATGCTGAGGCTGTTGCCGCAGAAAAACATTATAGTGGACGATTCGAAGCCGTCCGGAACATGCAGCAGGCGGACATAGACGGCGGAATAAAGCGGGGCGACTGAATCGATCACCAGGAATGGAGTGAAAATAAATACTATAAAAATTGCCGCCCTGGTATATTTCCTGACAAGCCCGTTCCCGATTACATCGGACTTTATCATTAAGGCGATCGAGAAAAGGAGAAACGATGTGATTGCGAAGATATCCGCCGCGTTTGCCGCGCCAGCCATGTATATTTTCATAAAGAAAAAGGAGTGTTCCGACGTCATACTCCATCTAATGCCGCTGCCGATTATTAAGATCGAGGGTATGCTTAATAAAAGCGCCAGCGGGATTCCGGTAAAAATATATTTAATCAAGGCGTGAGGGGATTTTTTCAGGAACTCGTAAAAAATAATGAAGGAAGAGAAAACGACCCCGGCGGCTCCCGCCACATCGACTGCCAGTAATGCCGATTCCTGAACCAGAGAGAGGTTCTTCTTGGAATAGTATGCAAAGAGCGTGCCCTGCACAAGGAACAATGTCAGCGAGAACAGCAGGAAAAAATAATAAAGGAACAGCCTGTTTTTCCACCTGAAGTAAAAAAACAGCAGGAGGACCATTGTAAAAAAACCCATACTGTAAGATATTATGGAGAATAATATATAAATATGGTTCATTTTATCGCCTGCTAAGGGAGCCCCGGCCATTTTTCCGATAGATACAATCTATATCAGGCAATGAAAAAAATCAATTTATATCGAGTATGACGAAAATTTAATGACAGGCCGGTTTCAGGTTTGCCGGTAAAACCGGGCTCCGGATTTATATAACAAAATTTATTTGACTTTTGCCCCGCGGCTTTTTATGATGTGTGGCAAATCTGTATTGACAAATTCCGGCGGTTGCTATGGACTACAGCTCTCTCTCGGATATGGAACTTGTGATGAAGATAAGGACGAACCCGCGGACAAGCGGGGAATATGCTCTTGCCAGGGGTGAAATCGCCTCAAGATGCCATGAATATATAAGAAAATCAGTTCATACCTACTGCATGCCGGAGGCTGAAGCC
Organism: uncultured Spirochaetota bacterium; assembly: GCA_963796325.1. Taxonomy (GTDB): domain Bacteria; phylum Spirochaetota; class Brevinematia; order Brevinematales; family JAOACQ01; genus CAVYGN01. Next base: position 2,466,372 of record CAWCLF010000001.1, on the reverse strand, counting down.
GTGAAAGTGGCGGACGAGGTTTTCGTCGATCTGGATAAGGCCCTTCTTGATTATAAGAAAGGAGAGCGGCTCGCCCCGCATCTTGCCGCTTACGCCCGGAAATCGATCGCGGGGCCCAGGTGGAGGCTTAATCCCGCGTTCTACAGGGCGGCCTACGCGGCCGCTGCCGCCGCAGTATCGGCTGTTATTATTGTTTTCTTTTTTACAGGGAGGAGCAGGCCGGCCGCGCCGGAAAATTATTTCGCAGCCGTTCATGAAAAATTCGGAGGGACTTCCGCAGGCATGGTGAAGCTGGGTAGCGGAACATTCATAAAACTCGACGGGAATTCTGCAGTCGAATCGCTGTCGGCGGTTTCGAACGGCAAAGTCACGGCGGATTTCAGGCTTACTTCGGGAAGAATCGAATGCAGGGTCCGGAAACTTAAGGAAGGCGAATACTTCAGAATAGAGACGGAAGCAGGCAGCGCCAGGGCTGTCGGGACCTTTTTCTGTGTGAGCTGGTCCAACCATGTCATGACAGTGGAAGTTGCCGAAGGCAGGGTGGAGGTTTTCGACAGGATAAACATGACAAACTTCCTGGTGGGTGAAAACAGGAGCTGCCGGGCCGGAATTCATACCCCGGATCTGAAAAGGGAAACCGGTCCGGAAAAGGGTGAAAACACCAACCGGGATGAAGAACAAATAAGGGAGCCGAGGAATGCCCTGGGGGATAAATAACCGGAGGTTGAATTATGAATGTCAGACTACCCGACTGCGGAGACGGCGAAGAGGAAAAGCTGGAGCGCGAATACGAAGCCCTCAGGGCGGAAACCCTGAAAAATTTCGAAGAGACGGAACTGGACAGGATGATACTGAAAAGCGTGATAGCCGAATTCAGAAAGGCGGTAAATGAGAAGAAAAGGGAAATGAAGAGGATCGATAACATTAAATTTCAATAGTGAAGTACCGGCCGGCAGCATTTCTTTCGACCTTTTAAGGGTTTTTTCGTTGAAAAAGCGGTGCCTGTTTACAAAAAACGCCCCCCTTTTTTGAAGGAGGGCGTTGATGATGTTGATCCCTGTCACTGATTAATGCCGATATTGCCGTAGGCCTGAGCCGAGCCTGAATAAGCCGGATTATTGACCTGGTTGATGTCGCTTGTCGGACCGTTATAGAAATCCCACATAAGATTCGCTAAATTATTGGTCCCGAAACTATTGTTCGCCAGTATATAACCGGTGCAGTCGCTGTTGGCTTCAAGCAAGCCTGTAACCGATTTTCCGGACGCCGCGATCAGAGTATTTGCATAGATCGAAAGATTGTTGGCCGAGCTCATAGAAAGCATGATAATACCGTATCCGGACGGAATATTGATATTGGTGATAAAATTGTTCGTTATCATGGTATTTGTCGTACCGCTGTTTATGAACAATTCCGAACTGGACGTCTTGGCCGATGCGTCCCCCAGTATTGTCGAGTTTATCATTTTAGTTCCGAGGCCCCCGACGAGAATTACTCCTATGCCGGTGTTGCCGTATATAAGCGCTCCGCTGATTAAGGCGCCGGTCCCTCCGGTGACCTGGACCCCGCATGAACCGTTGTTGTAAACCTGGGCGCTGACCACATTGCCTTTCGTTAAATAATAACCGTCGGCGGCGTCGTAACCGTAATTGTCCACACTAATGCCGTTGCCCGTATTGTTATAAACCAGGGTGGAAGGCGCTATATAGTTGCTCTTGCCGCAAGTAATGTCGATGCCGTCTCCGCCGTTATTGTATACGGAAGTCTGGATTATGTTGGATTCGCCTTCCCAGAACGATATCCCGCTGCCCTGGTTGTTGTAGACCGGAGCGGCGATAGTATTGCCGTAGCATAATGTCCCGACGCATATCCCCGGGCCGGATCCGTAGCTGTTGGTCTCATTGTAGCGGCTTACGCCGAGGATCGTATTATTCGTCGATCCGCATATATTGATGCCGCCTCCCATGTTGTATTCGACGGCCGAATCCAGAGTGTTTTTCGAGCTTCCCGTGGAAATGCAGACGACGCCGCTCGCGTACTGGAAGGTGGTAGTGTTATAGGTGAAAAGGCAATTGGTGATGCTGCAATTCCTGCAGGACTGCATCGACAGAGCACCGTCGTAAAGGCCGGAATTGTTGCTCAGGATGCAGGTATAAATAACGGAATTCGTCAACCCGGCGAGCAGCATCCCGCCCCCGATGCAACCGGGCGTTCCCGAGCTGCCGCTGGCGCTGCCGCCCCTTATCACGAATCCGTTCATTGTTAATCCGGTGATATTGGAAACCGTAATTATATGCAGAAGGGCGCCCGCGCCGTCGAGCTCGCTCTGTCCTGTCTGGGCGGTAAAACCGCTGTTCCATCCGCCCATGAAATTCAGCGTGATGAAATTCGAAAGGATCACTCCGCTGTCCGAACTGTTCAAACCCGAACCCCTGCCGTACACCCCCGCCTGTACATAGATATTATGGCAGCTGTGAGCTGCTGCGATTGCGGCAGCTAACTGAAGGCTGTTCACGGGTGAAGCGGGACTGGTCCCCGTATTAAGGTCGCTTCCGACAGGAGACACGTAAATTCCTGCAACACTGGCGGAAGAGGAAGAACTCGATGATGAAGAGTGTGAAGAAGAGTGCGATGAAGAGCTGGATGACGACCCCGGGCCGACCGAGGAACTTGAAGAAGATGATGCCGACGACCCTGCCCCGCCGCTTGAAGAACCGCTGCCCTCTCCGCCCGGCGAAGACGAGCATGTCCAGCAGGTTAAAATCACTGAAGCGCAAAATAAGATAATTAAACCGCGTTTTCTCATAATTATATCCTCCTAAGAATAATAATGAATACCGTCAGGGTATTATATTTTATGTTAAGAAAATATTGACTTCAATAGCGCATCATACGTATTTTTATACGTGAGAGATACGTATATTTATACGTGCATGGCGTCAAAATTGCTTTTTTAACCTTATTTCAATAAAATATCCAGTCCGTTTACGGGAGGGCGACATGAATTTCAAAAACATCAGTGTTCCGGCAGAGGGCGATAAGGTTATTGTAAGCGGCGGGAAACTTGTCATTCCGGATAATCCCGTCATTCCTTACATCGAAGGGGACGGAACGGGGCCCGATATATGGAGGGCCTCGAAAACGGTTTTCGACAGGGCCGTGGAAAAGGCGTACGGCGGCGCAAGGAAGATCGTCTGGATGGAGATTTTCGCGGGCGACAAGGCGCAAACACTTTACGGGGCTTACCTTCCCGATGAAACGCTCGAAGCGGTCAGGGAATATATCATAGCGATAAAAGGCCCCCTTACGACCCCTGTCGGCGGGGGTTTCAGAAGCCTCAACGTAACCCTCCGGCAGCTCCTCGACCTCTATGCATGTATAAGGCCTGTAAAATATTACAGGGGAACGCCCTCTCCTGTCAGGAAACCGGAAGATGTCGACATGATCATATTCAGGGAGAACACCGAGGATGTTTACAGCGGCATAGAGTGGGAAATGGGAAGCGTCAAGGCAAAACTATTTATCGATTTTGTAAATAAAACCCTGGAACAGGACATCAGGGAGGATTCCGGGATAGGCGTTAAGCCCATAAGCGAATGCGGCTCCAAGCGTATCGCCCGCAAAGCGCTTCAGTATGCCGTGGAGAATAACAGGAAAAGCGTGACGATCGTTCACAAGGGCAACGTCATGAAGTACACAGAAGGGGCGTTCAAGAAATGGGCGTATGAAGTCGCGGCCGGGGAATTCCGGGACAGGGTCGTGCTGGAATCGGAAATCCGGGACGGAGCGTCGGCCACAGGGAAGATACTGGTCAAGGACAGGATAGCCGACAACATGTTCCAGCAGGTGCTGCTCAAGCCGGACGAATACGATATCATAGTCACTACGAACCTCAACGGCGACTACCTGTCGGACGCTATAGCCGCGCAGGTCGGAGGGCTGGGGATGGCGCCCGGTTCGAACATAGGCGATTTTTACGCTGTCTTTGAAGCGACGCATGGGACGGCCCCGAAGTACGCCAACCAGGATAAAGTAAATCCGGGGTCCCTGATATTGTCGGGCGCGATGATGCTGGAATACATGGGATGGAAGGAAGCGGGGGCGCTTATTAAAAGCGGCATTGAAAAAACAATAGAATCGAGGGTATTGACTTACGATCTGGCCCGCCAGGTCGAAGGCGCAAAGACGGTAAAATGCAGCGAATTCGCGGTTGAAATCTGCAGGAACATGTAAAGTATTCTATCCCGGGCTACGGCCGTTTGCCCTTGATTTAAATCGATGCAGGCGTTAATATTAATCCATGATCGGCAATCTTTTTTTAAACAGGAATTTTAAAACTTTCGGGAATTCCTTTACAGGCGGGAATCTTGAAGGCGGATTGTTTTTTCCGGTCAGGCTATTCTGCAAAGAGTTTTCGGTAGACGACCGGATCCTTTTAAACGTATCCGGGACCGGCCGGGAGCATGGGGACTCCCTTAAAGGACTCCTTGCCGGGGAGATAGAGAATTACAGGACCATGGCCCTGGTCAGCGGGAAAAAGGTCTTTCTGCAGCTCAAGCCGGCAGGCGCCGGAGAATGGGCGGAAGGCGCAAAGCTAATGCAGGTTTCATTCACATACGGCTCGGGTTCAGGCTCTTTCAAGGGGACATTATCGTTATCCGAAAACAACCTCAGGAACATTTTCATGATCCTGGGCCACCCGATCGGGGACCTCGAGGACTTCATAGATGAAACACATATCGCGGCGCTTGAAAAGATTCTTTACAGGAAGATCTCGGGTCCGCCGCCCGGTTTTTCCGATTCCTTGCTGAGGGTTTCCGACAGGGACATGCAGCTCCTGCTTAACCATATCCTCCGCAAAAACCTTGCCTCCCCTGAAATGCTCGGTTCCTACGTATACAGCCTCGGAGACGGCGGAAAGAGGATAACGGACAATCTTTCGAAATCGGTAAAGGCCGAGGTAATTGAAAAATCGAAGCTTGCCCGCCTTAAATCCACGTACAGATGGGCCGAGGAAGTGAAATACATAATACACAGGAATATCTATATGGCCGCAAGGGAGCTCGATATAATGATAAAAGGGATGGAATCCCTCGAATTCATATCGAGGAGCTACGAGATAAACGCCGCGAAACATCTTTTACGTGAAAAAGGGGCGGCAGAGTGGCTTGGAGAGTTCGACAGGGAGGGGCATTTCAAAGAAGTCCTGACAGGGATAAAACGCAGGGTCCTTACCGATGCCCTGTCTTTCGCCTCCTGGGAGGAAGTAAGGGAAATATTTAAAAAATACATATCCGGCGACGGCATTGAACTCCTGAGGCAGGATGTCGAATTTTCCAGAAATAATCCCCGGGAAGGGAGGATGATGTCCCTTGTAAGGTTTTACAGGAAGATCAAGGACATCGCCTATGCGCCTGCAGCCGCAGCAATGGATTTTGAAAAGGAAGTGACGGCGAGGATACCGGGCAGCGACGCTATAGACCTGATAGTGGACGAGATCGGTTTTGCAAAGACCGTCTATGCCCTGAAAAATATGCCGCATGAATGGGTTAATGCAATGCTGGCCGGACCTCTTCTCAACATTTACGAAGACGTCCTTTCAGGGAAGATCAGGATCAAAAAATACGACGATTACAGGATAAAAGAGAGCAGGACGGAATTCCTGAAAATCCTCCTCATACTCTGCGACGAGGAGAAAATCTGACGAGGCGTTAATAAAATCTGACTATGAACTTGACCTTTTTTTTAAAATTGCTTAAATTATTACCTAAATAAAATAATAATTGGAGGACATAATGAAGGTACATCCTTTAAGCAACAAAGTCTTGATAAGGGTTAAAGAATCCGAAGAAAAGACCAAGGGGGGGATTTTTATTCCCCAGACCGCCCAGGAAAAGACCCAGGCGGGGATAGTCGTGGCTGTGGGCCCGGGGAAAACCAATGACAAGGGCGAATTGATACCGGTCGGTGTCAAAGCTAAAGATGAAATTATTTTCGATAAGTACGCCGGAACCCAGATTAAGATCGACGGAACGGATTACCTTATCGTATCTTCCGACGATATTCTGGCTGTCGTCGAATAAGAACAGTACTTGTTAACCGCCCCGGCCTTAATAATGCCGGGGTTTTTTATTTACGGCCGAAAAGCCCGCCGAGAAAACTGATCCCGTACGAGAATTGAAGCACTGCAAGATACAGGAAGCTCCTTAAGCCGTCCCTGACGCCGTAGAACAGGATCCTCGACAGGAGCATGAAAAGGTAATAGAAGAATAGCGGTATAATATAAAGAGCTTGCCTGAAAACCGCTGAAAGCGCTATCGATATAGCAACAAACAGCAGCAAGACTGCAGGAAGAATATAAAAATTGTCCGCGAAAGCCGCGCCCTGATTTTTATTCCTGAACTGGACGGCCCTCCGGTATGCGCTGTCGCGGACGGAGCCGAAGAGTTCCCTGCGGTTCTGCGGGAATTTCTTGTAAAGCATGATATCGGGGCTGTACGCTATCTTTTTACCGCTTTTCCTGACTAAGAGCCCGAGAGTATGCTCGAGTTTCGTGTCCGAAGATTCGGGTATCCCGTTAATATCGATGCATTCCATCCTTATGAAGAGTCCGTTAAGCTGGAGTTCTCCGACTTCCCTGAAGTTTATCGGTTTATACCGGTAGCTGAAGCTGAAATTGATGAAAAAGCTCGAAAGGACAGAGTATGAGAAGCTTTCAAAGGGCTGGGGATCGGGCCTCGGGATGACATACCCGCCTGTGCTGCCTATCCCGGGGATAGACAGTATCCTTCCGGCGGAAAACAGGAACCTCTCGTCCGGATAGCTTTCGAGCGTGGAAATGATGAGGACGTCGCCGCGCACCGGGCCTTCGATAAGGGCCTTCCTCAACCGGGCGTTGAAGTTATCGCTTTCCGACCTGCAGTATCTGATCCTGGGGTCCCTTATTCCGAAGCTTTTCCTGCCGACGACGATGAGCTCGTAATTATCGTAGCCGATCTTTAAAAACTGTTTAAGGCATTCCTTTTCGTAGCTGTCGTAATGCTTCGGCAGCAGGATAATAGAATAAAAATACCGCACGTTCGGGCCCATCGGCCTGTCGTAAAACCCCAGGATCCTGTCCCTGAAAAAGATAGCAAGCGTGTCGATCAGCATTGAGAACGCCGTACGGAGCCTTATATTGCCGAAACTCGTCCGGCTGAATTTAAGCTCTATCGGCGCAGGGACCACCCTTTTCCCATGCTTTACTAAAATAATAAGAAGTTCTATATCGAAAGCGAATTTTTTAACAAGGACCTTGGGGAGAGATATCTCGAGGGCGTCCCTTGTGAAAAGCTTTATCCCCGTCTGCGTATCCATTACGGGAAGGCCGAACAGGAGCCTGATGATATAGTAATAAACAAAGCTCATGATCCTCCTTTTCAGCGGGTAATCGATAATGGAGGAGGGATGAAGCTTGCTGCCGATGACGGCGTCCGCATTTTCCCTGTACATGGTCGTAAGGAAATTCGGAAGGTGCCAGGGCGACAGCTCAAGGTCGGAATCCAGGAACAGGATGTATTCCCCGCCCGAATACTCGTAGCCTGTTTTAAGCGCCCATCCCTTCCCGAAATTCCTGAGATTGCGGACGATTTTGATGTCGTCCCGGCCCTGGAATTCGCCTGTCAAAAGTTCGTAAGAGCGGTCCCTCGAACCGTCGTCGATAAGGATGATCTCGTAAACAAGGCCCATTTCCTGAAGGGCCCTCCGGACGGTATAAGTATTGTTTATGATTATCTTCTCTTCGTTCAGGAAGGGCATGAGGATCGAAATCTTCTTTTTCCTCATCCGCGCCGGGATCTTAAGCCTGTCCAGTGGATGCATAGCGGCTCCGTAACGCACAGGCTTTATCCCATGCGCCATAAGTTCAAATATATTATCACGGATGGCAGATTTGGTAAAATATTTTAAGCCTATTTCCTTTTTTATTAAAAGAACCGGTATGAAGGCGCTGAAAGGCGCCTTTTCTGTCTTTATAAGTTGTCTTGACATCTTTACATATTCGTGATATAATATTTCATGCTTATCCGGCCGGGCGCACCGTAATATTTCCCGGCGGGGGAAGAATCTTTATGCTTAATCCCGAATCGCCTATCCCTTTATACTTCCAGCTTGCACAGGAACTCGAGTCCAGGATCGAATCGGGGGATTATAAAGAGGGTTCGCGGCTTCCGTCCGAAAACGATCTTTCAGGATCGTACGGCATCGGTCGCCCCACGGTCAGGCAGGCCCTTGATCTTTTATCAAGGAAGGGCTTTCTGGTACGAAGGAAAGGTTCGGGGACCTACGTGGAAGGGCCGAGAAGGCCTGTAAACCTCTTTTCGATGGCCGGGACGAGCTCCGCCTTTTTAAAAGAGGGCATCGACATCGAAAGGAAAATATGCAGCGGGCCGTGCTTCAGGGATGTGAAGCAGGCAGGAAATCCCTTAAAGGGGAAACGGGCTTATTGCCTTTCAAGGCTCAGCCTCTATGAAGGAGAGCCCGTGCTCCTGGAGGATATTTACATCGATCCCGATTTTTTCAGGGGAATTGAAAAATACGATCCGGGCAGCCGTCCGCTTTCAAAAATAATTGAGGACGAATTTTTCATGAAGCCGTCCGGGGGCAGGCAGAGCTTCGGGGCGGATTCCTGCGGCGGGGAAAAAGCAGTCCTATTAAGGATCGAAAAAAAATCTCCCGTGCTGACAGTAAAAAGGGAGCTTTATTTCAGGGGAAGGTCCGGTGTATTTTATACGGAGATCTTCTGCAGGACGGACAGGTTCGAATTTTACCAGGACCTGGGAGAGGTTCATGATCAAATATAATACCGGGAGGGCTTATGAATAAAAAGGGATATTACGGTGAATTCGGCGGCGCTTTTATGCCGGAGATCCTTATCGGAACTATAAACGAAATAGCGTCCGTTTTCGAGGCAGCCAGGCATGACCCGGCATTCTGGAAGGAATACGAGGCGCTGATGTCGGAATATTCATGCAGGCCGACGCCTCTCACCTATGCAGGGAACCTTACCGCCCATTTCGGCGGGGCGAAGATTTACATAAAGAGGGAGGACCTGAACCACACGGGTGCCCACAAGGCGAACAACGTCATGGGCCAGGGGCTCCTTATGAAGAGGATGGGTAAGACCCGCGTAATCGCAGAAACCGGCGCCGGGCAGCATGGGGTCGCCGCGGCGACCATGGCGGCCAGGTTCGGGTTCGAGTGCGTGGTTTACATGGGGGAAGTTGATGTGAAGCGCCAGCGCCCCAATGTGTTCTGGATGGAAAGGCTGGGCGCGAAAGTAGTGCCGGTCGGGACAGGGTCGAGGACCCTCAAGGATGCTATGAACGAAGCCCTGAGGGACTGGGCATCGAATATGGAAAACACCCATTATGTCCTTGGAACGGCATGCGGCCCGCATCCTTTCCCAGAAATGGTTTCTTATTTCCAGTCCATTATCGGAAAAGAAGCGCGAAGGCAGATACTGCAGAGGGAGGAAAAGCTCCCGTCAGGAATATACGCCTGCGTAGGCGGCGGTTCGAACGCGCTCGGGATATTCTCGGCTTTCCTGAAGGACAGGGTCGAGCTTGTCGGAGTCGAAGCCGGCGGAGAGGGCCTCAATAGCGGCAGGCATGCCTCGCGCCTCGCCTCGAAAGACGGCAGCGTAGGCGTTGTCCAGGGGTATAAAACCTTCTTTTTGCAGGATGAGGACGGCCAGATGAAGCAAACGCACAGCGTCGCCGCGGGGCTGGATTACGTTGGGGTTTCGCCGATACTGTCGCACCTGAAAACAACCGGGAGGGTGCGATTCGAAGCGGCGACCGACAGGGAAACTGTCGAAGCGATGTCTCTTGCCGTAAAAAAAGAAGGCATCATACCCGCGCTTGAATCGAGCCATGCCTTCGCGCAGGCCTTCAGGGAAGCCCCCGGTCTTTCAAAAGACAAATGCATAATAATAAATCAGTCGGGACGCGGCGACAAGGATATATTTACCGTTGCCGATGCTTTAGAGGACCCGGGATGGAGGGATTTCATAATCGGCAAGGCCAGGGAATACGAGGGAGGCAAAAATGCTTGAAAATTATATAAAAGAGAGGAAAAAGCCGGGGGAGATCCTCCTGATGACCCATATCGTCATCGGTTATCCTTCCCTCGAAGCATCCTACGATATTATCGAATCGATGGCGGGCGCCGGCGTCGACCTCTGCGAACTGCAGATCCCGTTCTCGGAGCCGATCGCGGACGGGCCGGTTATGCTCAACGCCAATCATGCCGCGCTTGCCGGCGGGATCACGGTCAAAAAATGCCTGGATTTCGCGGAGAAAGTCGCCGGGGATTTCCCGGTTCCATTCCTGTTTATGAGCTATTATAATATTCTTTTCCGCTTCGGGGTTGAAAAATTCGTTTATGAGTCGGCCTGCAGGGGAATCAAGGGCGCCATAGTTCCGGACTTGCCGCCCGAGGAGGGATCCCTGTATATAAATTCCATGAAAAAGCAGAAGCTTTCACCGATATTCCTGTTTACTCCCGCTTCATCGCCCGAAAGGCTCAGGTATATAAATAGTTTTGCATCGGGTTTTATTTACTGTGCGGCAAGAAGAGGCGTAACGGGGCGTTCGACGGATTTTACAAGGGAATTCAGCGGTTATATGGAAAAATGCAGAAACGCAACTTCGCTGCCGCTGGCGGTCGGTTTCGGCGTGAAGGACAGGGAAGACGTAGATTTCCTTAAAGACAAGGCCGATATCGCCATTGTCGGCAGTCAAACTATCAGGGTAGCCGACGAAAAGGGGGTAGGGGCCGTGGGCGGATTTATAAGGGGCCTCCGGTAGGAGGGTCCGCCGCATTTACTTTCCGATTCCTAATCTATTGATCGCGCTTACGATCGCGTAAAGAGAAGCGGTGGTAATATTGGGCGCAATGCCGACGCCGTATGTTTTATCGGCAGTGCTGTTTTCAAGGCATATATAAGCTACCGCCTTTGAATCCGAACCGCTTGTCAGGGCATGCTCGTCGTATGAAACGAACCTGTACGCAGGGATGCCTATCCCTTTCATGGCGTTGAAAAACGCATCGATAGGCCCGTTTCCCTCCCCTTTTATTTCATTTTCAGACCCGTTCACTACAACAACGGCTTCAATATGGACAAGTGATTCCTTGTGGTTCAGGAACTGATTTTCCTCGATTTTGTATTTAACAAGCTTCAAGGGAGTGTCTTTTTCCAGGTAATCCCGCTTGAATAACTCGAGCAGGCGCGCAGGTGCGAGCTCTTCGCCCGTTTTATCGGTTTCCCCCTGCACGGAAACTGCGAATTCCGGGCGCATGTCCTTGGGCAGTTTGTATCCGAAATTATGCTCCATTATATAGGCGACCCCTCCCTTTCCGGACTGGCTGTTGATACGGATGATCGCTTCGTATTCCCTGCCGACATCCGAAGGGTCGATCGGCAGGTACGGCACTTCCCAGTATTGCGGCTTGTTTAAATTGTACACATCGAGCCCCTTGTTGATGGCGTCCTGGTGCGAACCTGAAAACGCCGTGTAGACAAGCTCCCCGGCGTAGGGATGCCTCGGATGGACGGACATCCTGGTGCACTTCTCGTATGTATTGATAATCCTGTTTATATCGCTGAAATCGAGTTCCGGGTCGATCCCCTGTGAAAACAGGTTAAGGGCGATCGTCATGATATCGGAATTGCCCGTCCTCTCCCCGTTGCCGAACAGGGTCCCCTCGACCCTTTCTGCTCCGGCGAGCATGCCCAGCTCCGATGCGGCGACGCTGGTTCCCCTGTCGTTATGCGTATGCAGGCTGATTAAAATAGATTCCCTGTTCTTTATATGGGTATTGAACCATTCGATCTGGTCCGCATAGATATTCGGCATCGCCATTTCGACCGTAGCGGGAAGGTTGAAGATCACCCTGTCGTACGGGGTGGGCTTCCACACATCCATGACGGCTTCGCATACCTCCACGGCATAGTCGGGCTCCGTGCCCGTGAAGCTTTCGGGAGAATATTCCTTCATAAGATGCCTTATATTCGAACCTGCTGAAAGTTCCTTAATAAAGTTTGCGCCTTCAAGGGCTATATCCTTTACGGCATTTTTATCCTTATTGAACACAACCCTTCTCTGCAGTTCTGAAGTGGAATTGTAAAGGTGAACGATAGCCGAATCCGCTCCCTGCAGGGCTTCGAAAGTCCTTTCTATGAGATGCTTCCTGGACTGGGTGAGGACCTGTACGGTCACGCCCTTCGGGATCATGTTTTTATCTATAAGCTCGCGCAGGAACCTGAATTCTACCTCGGAAGCCGAGGGAAAACCGATTTCTATTTCCTTGAAACCGATTCCGACAAGCAAATTGAAGAATTCCATCTTTTCAGCGACGTTCATGGGTATGGGCAGGGCCTGGTTGCCGTCGCGAAGGTCGACGCTGCACCAGATCGGCGCTTTGAGAATGGCCCTCGACGGCCAGCGCCTGCCGGGCATGTTCAGCGGTTCGAACTTTCTGTACTTTTTGAAATTCATCATTTTATTAACCCTCTTTAAATATACATAATATTGTAATACAGAACGGCAAATAAAACAAAAGTGTGTAAACAAATGATCGCCTTGCCCCGTTGACATGATGTTTTTTCCAGGTTATAATTGGTGCGAAGGCCGGTTCGACCGGCCGGCGGTACTGTTATGAAGATTTTAAAGGCCTTTATCCTTTTCTTTCTTGCCTCCGCGATCGTCTCCTGTGCAGGCGAGGTAAAAAATACCGAAAGCGGAACCAATTCCGCTTTCATCGAAGAGACGGCGCAGGAGGATACGAACAGGACGGTGTTGATCATTCCCCTGAAGAACCTTTCGGATCGTACCGCTTATCCAAGCTCGGGGTCGATTCAGGCAATGTTTTTCAATTCGCTTTATTCCTTTATCTCCTATTTCCCGAAAGTGAGCGTGCCTGAAAAAAGCTCCCTTGCGTCATTGCAGGAAAAAGACATTCCTGGAATTACAAATGAAAGCAATCCGGATTTTATTATTTACGGCAGCTACTCGATCAGGGGCAAAAAATCGAACCAGGAAGCGGCAGTCACGATAAGGATAACGGCAAGAAACGGCGGCGGCTCTTTCTCCAACACCTACATAACGCCGACCGATATCGGGATTTTCGATTCCGTTGACAGAATAAGCGAGGATATCGGGGGTTTCCTGCTTAAGGAAAAGACGCGGATAGCGCATTTGAATTTCAACGATTTCAATATAGGCCCTTACGAATATAAATTAAGCATAAACAACCGCAAAGTGACGGTAATTACGAACGGAGCATTTTCACTCGGGCTGACAGTGCTGAGCGGTAAAAGCTACAGGATAACGCTTGAAAGGCTTTTAGATTCTAAAAAGCTTATTGACTGCGGCGTAGTTTTAAATTCGGGGGAGACCACGAACATATCCTACCATGAAAATGTTTTATATTCCCTAAGCTTTACCGGGGATGTTCAAAACAGGGGAATATTGACAAATAAACAGGGTACGACGCTTTTTCGCTACAAAATAGAATCGGAACATACAAATCTTCGCCTCCTGGTCCTTACCGACAAGTTCACCAGGCCGTTCAAACTGGAAATTTCGGACAACGGTTTTGAAAAGGGCGGGAAATCGCTTCACTTTAAAGGTTCGGCTTCCAGGAGTCAAAACTTTCTTCAATTTAACGATCCGGCCGGTCTGGACAGTTTAACGAACGTTTCCATAATCAGGTTCAGGGCGAATATCGTAAGCATCGGTAATAATTACGGCGTTCTAATAGGCGATAAAAAGAGAGAACAGTTTTACTATATTTTTCCGGGCGCGGCTACCGGCGGCAAGTGGGTCCAGTTCAGCGCGCCTATCGGCAAATTCGTTTCCAGGACCGACAATCAGCCTGAAAGCGTATTGCCGAACGGCAGGATCGAATTGCCGATGCTCTATTTCCGCCTGTTCCAGATGGGTAAATTCACTCATAATTACGGAAAATACGACTTATACTTCGATTCTGTCGAACTTGTCGAATAACTCTGCCGTTATTATCGATTTATTGAACCGGGATGAACAGGAGCTCGAAATGGCCCGCATCGAAACATTTACAGGCATCGGGAAAGCCGGCCTTGAAATTGCCGGTTTATTCCCCATCCGCCTGCATTACGTTTATTCCATTTTAAAGGGCGATATCATAGTTAAGAATATCGAATCCGGCGCTTTTATAAAATTCGGCCGCACGGAATGCTCTTCGCTTGGCATCGACGGCAGCATAGAGAAACTCATAGGCTGTCTATCCGGAGAGATCGCCCTCTTAACTGCGGACTTGATAGTCAGGTCGTTTAAAAACGCCGAACGAATGTCGATTCCTGAAGAGGAATTCTGGAATAAATTTAAAAAGGCAAATCCTGCCGGGAAGCAATATAAACTTAACGGGTACGCGCCGGTCCAGGTGATAGGCATAGACAATATCGAAAACAGATTATACCGCCATTCGGATATGAAAGTATTTATTCTGAAAAACACCGTTTCCGGATTTTTCGATAGCGGGCAGGCTTAAACCGGGACTGATCCCATATATTCCGTTGCAGCTTCCGCTATCTCTTTCATTACGGACTCGAATTTTTTGATGTCCGGTTCGAGGAGAGTGATCCTGAAGCCCAGCAGGTCAGAGTTGAAACCCGATGAAAGCGGAACTATGCAGATGCCTCTTGATGCCAGGAGATGGTAAACAAAACGCTTGTCAAGCTCGGGACCGGCGATCGGTTCGATTATCTCCCCAGCCAGGGAATTGGCCGGCTTGAGATATTGCCCGGGACGCAGATATCCTTCCCTGAAGAGCACCGTCATGTAGAAAGCGCCGAACGCCTTGTTGATTTTAAAGCCGGGAACTGCGGAGAATATGCCGTAAGCGAGCTGCGATTTTTCCCAGTAGCGGGCGTTGCGCGCGGCCAGGTAGGGGTAATATCTCTGATCGGACATTACTATAGGCAGGGCTTTCTGAGGAAGAGTAGTGGAGCAGACCTCAAGCATTTTAGCGTCTATTATAGTCCTGGCATACCTGGCGAATGATTTGTCTTTGTCCGTATTGTAAAACTCCGCCCATCCGCACCGGCCTCCGGGCCAGGGAAACTCCTTGGAGATTCCGCGCAGGGCGATGCCCGGGACGCTGTCGATAACAGAGGCCAGCTTGTTATGGACGGAACCCCCGTAAAAGAGGTTGGAGTATATTTCATCCGAAATAATAAACAAATCGAATTCCCTTGCCAGTTCGACAACCCTGCTGATCACGTCTTTCGAATAAACCATGCCGGTGGGATTGTCCGGATTAACCATGAGGATGCCGCTGATCTCGGGATGTTCGACGATCTTCGCCCTTAAGTCTTCTAAATCGGGGTACCAGTTGTTGTCGGGATCGAGGCGGTATGTTATATGTTTTGACCCCGAGTGCGCCGCTTCCGCGGACGAATGCGTCGAATAAGCCGGATTAGGGCCGATAACGCGCGCGTCTTTATTCAGGTAGTTATATATGACCGATATGGCGTCCCCCAGGCCGTTAAAAAAGAGGATGTCCTCGGGGCCGATCTGTGCGCCGCCTTCCAGGTTGCGCTCGCGGGCTATATACTCCCTCGTTGCTAAAAGGCCCTTCGTAGGAGAATATATATAGCTCTGATTATCGTTTTTAACAAGGTCGGCGACTATATCCCTGATCCAGGACGGGACTTCTTCGCCTTTGGCCACAGGATCGCCTATATTTTCCCAGTAGATGCCAACTCCGGTCTTTTCAATCCTGTTCGCAACTTCAACGATTTTCCTGATTTCATAGGTCAGTTCGTCGGCGCCCGGATGGATTATATTATTCCTCATCCTGATGTTCCTCCATTCATGAGGAATATTATATTTAAATTCATGATTATTTTCAACAATACATTGTGAGAATTCGAAATGCACGCTTTGGAATCTGAAAATTCTATGCGACCGGCAATATCAGTTGCAAGCGATAGACCGGCAACCTGGCGGGGATTTACACCATAAATGCAAAAACGCTATTTCTGAATAACTACCTTGTACCAATTACCCAATGGAGAAGCCGACTGAACCCAGGTTGCGCCTCCGTTTGTAGAGATCCAGATGTAACCCCCGGTACCCCCGCCATTGTCGCAGGCCGCCATGCGCATGCCGTCGGCGGAAATATCGACGCATCCCCAAACCCGGGCCGTGTCGTTCAAGCGCACGGCCCATGTACTCCCCCTATTTGTAGATATATAAAGATAGCCGCCATAGTCCGCCGCGATCATCCTGCTCCCGTCTGCGGAAAGAGCAAAAACTATACTCCCTGCCGGAGGAACGCTTAAGAGGGTATAGGTTGCCCCATTGTCGATCGAGAGATTGAGGCTTATTGCGGAACCGTCATCCGAAGTAATAAGGAGGGTCGAATTATCGGCGGAATATGCCACCGCGCTCCACCATGTGAGAGGAAGATTGTTCCATGTCGTTCCGAAATTGGGTGAATAGAATAAACTAATATTAAGCGAACCGTCTCCGCTGTTTACCAGCCAGATAATATTGCCGTTCGAACTTACGGCAACGTTACCCCACCAGGCCCATGATGCGCCGTACGTCCCGGAGGGATAAGTAGTGTTCCATGTTTGAGCGCCGTCGGCCGATAGATAGCAGTAATTGCCTCCGTTATAAATCGTGCCGAAAACATGGCTCCCGTCCCACGAACAGGCGAGCCCTACCCACTCGTCGCTCGTCCCGCTGCTGGACCAACTGGCTCCGCCATTCCATGAATAATACACAACAGAAGGAACAGTATAAGCCCCATAACTTGCAAAGATCCTGCTCATATCGGCGGAAACGGCCAGCGTGGTCCAGTTCTGGGCTCCGGCGGCTGTCATCTCTTGCCATGAGTTGCCGCTGTTTGTCGAAATGAAAAGATAACTTGGGGTGGATATGCCGTAATCGGCGGCAATTATGATAAAAGGGGGAGGGGGGGCAATCGACGAAGACGAAGACGAAGATGGAGTTGAAGACGAAGATGCAGACGAAGACGAGGAAGAATACGAGTTAAGCTTGTCGTAAGCCCCCGGAGGATATAAAAGAGAGCAGGAAAATAAAAAGAATACCGACAGTGCAAGGATATCGGGAATTATTATTAAAGCTATTTTTTTAAGCATATGCCGCTCCATTTCACTAAAAATGCAGGCCGGCCGCAGCCGTATATTCGAAGGCATACTGCCCGCTGTCGCTCCGGTAAACATAGCATTCGGGGCAGACAGTCAGGAAATATAAATCGAGGCTGACGAATATTCCTATGTTGAACAGCGCCGGGGTTAACCCGCCCGGGACAGGGGCTTTTCCCAGGGGCAGGACAAAATTGGCCCTGCCGATAATCCCGGTTCCGATACGGAAATTATATGCCATATCTCCGATCCAGTAATAGCCTATTTCCAAAAGGGGGGAAATACCGTAGTAATAATGGTCGGCGTAAGAGAAGCCGCCCCCGGCGCCGATAAAAAAATACCGGTCAAATGGAAAATACTGTATTATCAGGCTTGCCATATCGAAATCCAGGCTTAACAGTTCGGCATGGAGGCTTCCGTATGCGCCGGCCAGGGGCGTAACCTGTGCGGCCTGGTTGTCGTAAATGTCGATATTAGCAGAGTAATTTGTGTTCGAGAGGTTTTCGACAAGGGTCACATTATGCGTATAATCGGTTGGAACATTAGTAAGATAGCTATTCTCGGGAACCTGTCTGCCGTCAAAATTAAGGCCGTAATTTTTTAACCGGTCTCTCAAATATATTCCCCCGATCCTGACTGCACCGAACCCCGTATAGCTTATATTTGTGGAGTCGTTAAGGGCGAGGCGGACGTCCGTTTTAAGAACGGTCCTGCCCCCCCTGCCTGTTTTAGTAAAATCGAATAATTTGTTTCAGGCATGACTTTCAAAACTAAGGAAAAGTTTGTATTGGACGGGGAGGCTACCAGGCGGTCGTTAACATAAAGCCGGTATGTTTCGTTAGCGATCCTGAAATTCCTGAAGTTTATGGCGGCGATATTTTTTACATCGATATTCAGGGCCCCTTTCATAACTTCGGAGATCATGGCGTCTATATCCTCGAAAACATCGGGTCCGGTTGTCGTTTCGTAAGTTTTATTAAAAATATTGGTCCTGCCGGTGCCGTCGTAAGCTACGAGCTGTGCAATGATTTTAGGTTCGGCTTTCGGGCCGGTTAAACGGTAGCGGCCGTAAATTACAATCCTCGCCTTTTCCCGGTCCGAGAATGCCTGTATATTGGAGGATGAAAGCGCTATGCCGTTATCCTTCCCCATATCCGGGACATCGATAACCGGGAGGATGCTGATGAAGGTAAAAAAATACCTGGAAAAAATTTTCCGGAAAAGACCCGAGTTTAAGTACTGCCTGGTATCCGTATCATTATGAAACGGCAGTATAACAACCTTTTCCCGCCCGGCGGCCGGTTCGTTCCCGGGATTTCCGCTTTCTTTGGAAAAAACAGGAGAAAAAAACAGGCCGATAAAAAGGGATACGCCAAGAAAGACTTTTAAATGCATATATCACTCCTTTGATCCTTTCAGCCCCGCTTTCTAAATTCCGCCTTTCTATTTCCATAGTATATTTTAAGCGGTAAATACAGGTTTGTCGTCCGTCTGTATTCATTAGGACTATTGCTTGTATTATTTTTTCCTTAACACTATAATTTTTTTACGGCATAACGGGTTTATTTTTAAGAGGGTCCGATGATACCCTGGATCTACATCTTCATTTTATTGATTCTTTCAACTATTATGTTATTATCCCTGGGATTATACGGCGCTTTCAGCGGATTATTAATAGGCCGGAAGGCTTTTTCTTTTTTGATGTTCAGCCTGGCGATTTACTCGTGCGGACATGCGCTTCAGATGATTACCCCTTCTCTTGAATGGAAAATATTCTGGGTGGATTTCTATTGCATAGGCAGCTGGTTTTTCGGCCCCTGCTTTATCGTACTTGCGTTAATATACAGCGGCAAAAGCCGTTATCTTAATAAATGGACTATTTTTTTCCTCTTAATTATTCCTTTAATCGGTATATTTCTAAAGCTTACAGATAATTATTTCCACCTTGTTTATAAAACTACTTTCATTGATATTGAAAATCCTTACCCGGTTATCAGCTTCACAAAAGGTCCGTTTTACTGGTTATTTATCGTCTACCTCAGCATCTGCGTGTTAGCGGGAAACATATTATTTATAACCGTTTATTTCCAATCCGCTACGATTTTCCGGAAACAGGCCGGAATTATGATGATCGCCTCCCTCATTCCCTGGGTGGGTTATGTAGCTTCTCAAATCGGGGTTATATCCATATTAAAGGGGCTGGATTATAATCCCCTGGTCCTGGCCATAGTCGGCCCTCTTTTCGCTTTAGGGCTGGTCAGGTACCGCTTGTTCGATGCTCAGCCGCTTAAATGGAAAACCATCCTGGAAACCGTTACCAACGATATGATAATACTTGATAACAATGATAATATTGTCGATTTTACCCCCGGATCGCAGAAACTATTCAAGGGATTAAATAAAAAGAGCATCGGGAAACCCTTCTTGCAAAGCGCGGCTGTTTTTCCTGAAATCCTGAAATTGACCGGGTCGCCCGACCGTTTTCAGTCTGATATAAGGATCGAGTCGCGCGATGGTTCATATTTACTGAGGGCCCAGGTTTTTTATCTCTTCGATTATAAAGATAATGTTACAGGGAAGACAATAGTGATAACTAACATCCCCGTTAAAAGTAAAAGTCAGATAGATCCGGAATTGCTTGCAGGCGAGATTCTTGAAATAGAAAAAATAATGGAAAACGAGAAGCTCTATTTAAACCCCGACCTGACCCTCCCAGGCCTCTCCGAAATACTTAATATCCCGAGGACGCGCCTTTCCATTATATTGAATGAATATAAAAAAAATAATTTTTATGATTTCCTCAGCACCTATCGCATCCGGGAAGCGAAAAAGCTGATGAATTCCGGCGCCCATATCGGCAATATCCTGCAAATCGCGTACGATTCGGGCTTCAATTCCAAATCTACTTTTTACAAGGCCTTCAAAAAGATCACGGGCATGACCCCGACCGAATATCTTTCAAAAAAAACCGCCCCTCGCCGGTAACCGGCGAGAGGCGGGTAAATTAATTTCGTTTATCAATCTTCTAGTACATATCGCCCATTCCGCCGCCTCCAGGCATCTGAGGCATCTTTTCCTTTTCGGGTTTATCTGTAATAAGAACTTCCGTGATGAGCAGGAGGCCGGCGATACTTGCGGCGTTCTGCAGGGCGATTCTTTCAACTTTAGCAGGATCTATGATCCCGGCTTTGAACATGTCTACCCATTCGTCGGAAAGCGCGTTGTAGCCGAAGCCTTCTTTCGATTCCTTGGCTTCATGAACGACTACCGAGCCGTCGATTCCTGCATTGTCCGCAATCATCCTCATCGGAGCCTCGAGGGCTTTCCTGATGATATCTATGCCGACCTTTTCCTCGGGGCTGTCGAATTTGAGATTGTCGAGCACTTTCTGGCACTTGAGAAGCGATAGGCCTCCTCCGGGAACGATGCCTTCCTCGACTGCGGCTTTTGTAGCGGAAAGGGCGTCTTCGACTCTTGCCTTTTTCTCCTTGAGTTCGACTTCGGTTGCGGCTCCGACCTTGATAACGGCAACGCCGCCCGAGATCTTGGCAAGCCTTTCCTGGAGTTTTTCCTTGTCGTAATCGGAGGTTGAGTCCTCGATCTGCTTCTTTATCTGTTTTATGCGCGCCTGGATCGATTCCTTGGAACCGGCGCCGTCGACTATGACCGTATTGTCCTTGTCGACTTTGATCTTCTTGGCGCGTCCGAGGTCGTTCAGAGTTACATTTTCGATCTTCATGCCCTTTTCCTCGGAGATCACCTGCGCCTTTGTAAGAACGGCAATATCTTCCAGCATAGCTTTTCTCCTGTCGCCGAAAGCCGGTGCTTTAACTGCAACACTGTTCAGGGTCCCCCTGAGCTTGTTCACGATCAGGGTCGCAAGAGCCTCCCCGTCCACATCCTCTGCGACGATCAGAAGGGGTTTGCCGCTCTGGGCGATTTTCTCGAGAAGGGGAACTATTTCCTTGAGCGACGATATTTTCTTGTCGTTTATAAGTATGTAGGGTTCTTCGAGTTCAGCCGTCATATTTTCGGAGTTCGTAACCATGTAGGCTGAAAGGTAACCCCTGTCGAACTGCATGCCTTCGACCACTTCCACAGTAGTATCCATTGATTTCGACTCTTCGACGGTAATAACTCCGTCTTTTCCGACCTTGTCCATAGCGTCGGCAATGTATTCGCCTATCGTGTTGTCGTTATTGGCTGAAATGGCAGCAACATCGCGGATTTCCTCTCTTCCTGAAACCGCTTTAGACATTTTTTTGATTTCTTCGACAATCTTTGTTACAGCCTTGTCGATTCCCTTTTTGATCAGCGTCGGGTTCGAACCTGCGGTGACGTTTTTAAAACCTTCCTTGATAATATTATGGGCCAGCACCGTCGCGGTAGTGGTTCCATCGCCGGCGATATCGTTGGTTTTTGTGGCGACTTCCTTGACAAGCTGGGCCCCCATGTTTTCAAACTTGTCCTCGAGCTCGATCTCTTTTGCAACCGTAACGCCGTCCCTTGTTATTGTAGGAGCGCCGAATTTCTTGTCGATGACTACGTTCCGGCCCCTCGGGCCCAGGGTAGCACCGACTGCATTTGTGAGTTTTTCGACCCCGGCCAGGACCTTCTGGTGGGCGTCGCTTGAAAATAATAGTTCTTTAGACATATTTACTCTCCTTTATATTAAAAAATTTAATGTAAAAATATAAGTAAAAAAGACAAAATCGTCAAGATTATTGAAGGTTAGATTGAAAGTTAATCATCCGCCTGCTACCGGCTATGTTATTGTTTTTTTTATTTCGGCAAGGAAGGCAATGGCTTCCAGGGGAGTTATCCTGTTAATATCGATATTTTTTATTTTATCGGCGACGCTCGCATATGTGTTATCGGTGAAAAGGCCTATTTCGGCGGAGGAGGTCTTCGATCCGGCGCCTTTCCTGTATTCATTGTCGAATATCGTTTCAATCCTGCTGCGGGCCTCGTCTCCTTCGGATTCAAGGGTCTCCAGTATTATTTTTGCCCTTTCGATTATTTCGGAAGGTATGCCGGCGAGTTTTGCAACGTAAATACCGTAGCTCCTGTCCGCAGGGCCTTCTATGACTTTCCGGAGGAAAACAAGTTCGTCCCTGTATTCCCTTACCGCGATATTGAAGTTTACGATGCCCTTTTTCAACCCCAGGCGTGTAAGTTCATGGTAATGTGTGGCAAAGAGGGTCCTGCCGGCCTTTTCCGGATGTTCATGGAGGTATTCTATCACCGACCAGGCTATCGAAAGTCCGTCGTAAGTCGACGTGCCGCGTCCGAGTTCATCCATTATTATCAGGCTTTTAGGAGTCGATCCCCTTATTATATTTGCGGCTTCCTTCATTTCTACAAGAAAGGTGCTTTCGCCCTGCGAAAGATTGTCCGACGCGCCTATTCTCGTGAAGATCCTGTCGATTAGGCCGATCCTGGCTTCACGGGCGGGTACGTAGCTCCCTATCTGGGCCATTATCGCTATCAGGGCGTTCTGCCGCAGATATGTCGATTTCCCGGCCATATTGGGGCCGGTCAGTATGATTATCCTGTTGTCGGTGTCGTCGAGCCTGGCGTCGTTGGGGACGAAGAGGTTCCTTCCCATGTATTTCTCGACAACCGGATGCCTGCCGTCGAGTATGACGAACTGCGAGTCTTCGCTGATGACGGGCTTTTTGTAATCGTTCTCTTTAGCCGTCAGCGCGAACGATGAGAATACGTCGATTTCGGCGATAATATGGGACTCTTCCTGCAGCAGGTGAGTGCTTTCGGAAATCTTTTCAACTATTCTGCTGAATATTTCCTCCTCGAGCTTTGATACAATTTCCGAGGCCCTGTTGATTTTTTCCTCGAATTCCGAAAGTTCGGGGATCGTGAAACGCTCGGCATTGACAAGGCTCTGTTTGCGTGTATAATTTTCGGGAACGCTTCCCAGGTTGGATTTCGAAACTTCGATAAAGTATCCGAATATATTGTTGTACCTGACTTTCAGGGAAGATATTCCCGTCTTCTCCCTTTCAACAGCCTGGAGTTTGACAATATAATCATGACCCTCCCTTAAGAGGCTTCTCTCTTTATCAAGTTCGCCGTCGAAGCCTTCTTTAATAACCTCTCCGCCGAACGAGGAGGAAGGTTCTTCCAGTAAAGCGCTGTCTATGAAGGCCGATATGCAGGAAAGATCGGGAAGGCTTTCGGCAAGATCTTTCAGTTCGCCCGTCCCGGCGAGGATTTTTTTTAGAACCGGAGCGTATTTCAGACTCGATGACAATGCAACAACTTCTTTCGGGATGATGCGTCTCATGGCTATGCGCGACGACAGTCTTTCGATATCGCCGATCTTCAACAGGATTTCCCGCACCCGGCTTACGAGTAAGGGATCGTCAAAAAAGGCCTCGGTAAGGTTCTGCCTTTTATAGATGGAGGATTTTTCGAACAGGGGCATCATAATCCATTGGCGCAGGAGCCTGCCGCCCATCGGGGTCAGGGTCGAATCGATCACATCGAGAAGGGTATATTTCTTGCTTCCATCCTGCATATTCCTGACAAGTTCGAGGTTCCTGATGGTGAAATCGTCCATCTCAAGGATCGCTTCACCGTTCATTATATTTATTTTTTGAAGGGCGGATTGAATGTTTTTGAAAAATATGCCGCTTTTCTCCCCCTGGGTCTCGAAAATATAATGGAAAAGGCCGAGCAGGCTTTTCCTTAATGCCCTGTCTTCCCCTAATTCCGGAAACTTCAGGCTGATTTCAGACCCGGAAAAATCCCCGAAATACCATTCCGGGAATACTTCGTTCAAAATCCCGGAATTTTGGAGCTCCGGCAGAACAAGTTTATCCGTTTTCAGATTTTCATTATAGATGATCTCGGAAGGCGAAAACTTCGCCGAAAGATCGCGGACCAGCCGCAGCCGGTCATAGGATGACGATAGCGGGGAGCCGGACATGGCGTGAAGGCTTCCCGTGGATATATCCATAAACGAGAGCCCTAAATTTTTAATATCGCCGTAAACGGACAATAAATAATTGTTCCTTTTTTTTTCGAGCTGATTTTCATCCAGGATTGTGCCGGGAGTGATAATGCTGACGATATCGCGCTTTACAAGGCCTTTTGCTTTGGAAGGGTCTTCCAGCTGTTCGCAGACTGCGGCTTTTTTACCCGCCGCGATAAGTTTTTGTATATATCCTGACGCCGCATGATAGGGGAAGCCCGCCATCGGCATATCGTTGCGGGATGTCAGAGCTATATTCAGTATTCCGGCGGCTTGCCTTGCATCGTCGAAAAACATTTCATAAAAATCGCCTACGCGGAAAAGAAGGATCTTGTCGCGGTGGCGAGCTTTTATTTCATTGTATTGCCTTACCATAGGCGTCAGAGGGGCGCTGTCCGGCGTTCCGGCGCTATTACTCTTGTCTTCCGTCATATAGTCCTGATTTGCAGTATTCGGATCGCAGAGGATTAAACCCTGATCTCGGATTTCGTATCATAACCCATGTTACTCCCGAGTATCGGTAAAACGAATTCCTCGATGAATTCCTCAACCTGTTTTTCGGAACGGCCCGTATAATTTTTGAAATCGGAAATGTTTTCCCAATCCTTTTCAGCCAGGTTGAAACGGCCGCTTCTTTTAAGTTCCGACATCATATCGAAATCCGAACCGTTCCTGGAGGCTTCGACAGCTTTCATTGCAGTGCTTCGTATAACTTCATGCAGTTCCTGCCTGTCTCCTCCGTTTTTCACGGCCTTCATCAGTATATTTTCAGTAGCAAAGAAGGGCAGGTTCCTTGTTAAAAGCGATTGTATCACTTCCGGATAAACATTAAGGCCGTCCGCTAATTTCCGGTACAAGATAAGAATGGAATCGGCGGCCAGGAAGCCTTCCGACATCGATATGCGGCGGTTGGCCGAATCGTCAAGCGTTCTTTCGAGGAATTGACAGGAAAAAGTGTAATCGGCATTAAGAGAATCGTTTATGAGATAACGGGCAAGAGATGTCATCCTTTCGGCAAGTATAGGGTTGCGTTTATACGGCATGGCTGAAGAACCTACCTGGTTTTTATCGAACGGCTCCTCGATCTCTCCATCATGCTGGAGCATCCTTATATCGTTTGCGGCGCGGTGAGCCGACTGCGCCAATCCCGATAGGACGTTGAGAATTCGGACGTCGAATTTCCTCGTAAGGGTTTGTCCGCTGACAGGAGCGCTCTTTTCGAAACCGAGTTTCCCGGCGATAATTTCATCCAGCTTTTTAACCCTGCCGCTGTCGTTATCGAAAAGCTCCATGAAGCTTGCCTGGGTTCCGGTAGTTCCCTTCGCCCCAAGCAAAGTCAGGCTTTTTAAAAGATTATCGAGGTCTTCGAAATCAAGAACAAGGTCGTAAAGCCACATGCTCATTCTCTTGCCCAGAGTAGTCGGCTGTGCGGGCTGGAGATGGGTGTACCCCAGGACCGGAAGAGATTTGTATTCCAGGCACTTGTCTTTCAAAGAGCCTATCAGAGTTACGAGCCTGCCCTTGATGATAGCCAGGGCTTTCCTGAATATTATTATGTCGGCATTGTCGGTTACATAAGCTGATGTGGCGCCCAGGTGAATTATCCCCTGAGCGAGCGGCGCAACTTCTCCGAATGCTCGGATATGACTCATGACATCATGATGGATCTCTTTTTCAATTTCCCGGGCCCTTTCAAGATTTAGATTTTCCCTGTTTTCAATCATGTTCCCGATCTGTTCCGGCGTTATATGAAGACCCAACTCCATTTCCGCCTCGGCCAGGGCGATCCAGCAGTCGCGCCAGGCAAGGAACCGGTTTTCCTCGGAAAATAGTTTCAGCATTTCATGAGATGCATACCTTGTTTCAAGCGGGTTTTGATAAATGCTCATCGATTACTCCTATAAAGCCCGGTTTTTAAAGACAACTTATTTGCCTGATGAGTCCTTGCCGAGGCTTTTATAAATCTCTTTCTGGCGGCGGAAGAGATTGATTTTCCTTTCGATCTGCGATATATCGTTATATATGATTTTACCGTCCCTGGATATGTCGAAATTCCTGTCGTTGTGCTTGAGGTCCTTCCATAACTGCCATCCCTCTTCGTTGAGCATGCCGGTGAATTTCAGAAGGTCTTCGGCTCCGAAATCGAAAGTGTACGCCCTGGCGCCGCTTACGGGCACACGGCTCTTCAGAAGCTGGGTATAAAGCGCGTCGAAGATTTTTATTTCAGGGTTTGAAATAAGCATGTTGATCATCTGGCGGTAAATAATCCAGATCCTGTCCGAAAGAAGCTCGATGATCTTTGTGACGATCTGGGGATAATTGGCTATTACGAAATCGAAATTCTGCTTTGTAATGAGCATAAGCTTGAGGTCGCCGTTGGCAAATGCGCTGGCGTTTCGGGGCTGGTCCTCGAGGATGGCCATCTCTCCGAAAATATCCCCTTTCTTCAGGACGCCGAGCAGCACTTCCTGGTTGTTGTAAAAACGCGTGATCTTAACTTCGCCTTCCTGTATTACATAGAGGGCATGGCCCTTTTCACCCTGAAGAAATATAACCTGGCTGTCGTCGTATAAATAAAGGTTTCCATCTTTTCTCGGAGCCGTTTTTATTTCACCCTTGTCGATCCGTTTGAGCCTTGCCCTTGCCATTTCGGCGAGAGGATTATCCGGGTCTTCGCTTATGAACCGGAGATATGCATAACCTGCATAAGGGATAACCTGCTTTTTTGTAAAAAAATATTCTCCGAGCTCGAATAGTCTTGCCGGGCTGTCTTCGTCGGACCTTGGATTTCCCGATTTGGAGATCATTTTTGAAAGAAAATCGTCGTAATACCTGAGAAGGCGGCTGAAATAGCGTATTATTTTCAACGCGATAGCCGGATTGTTAGTGATCAGCATGCCGAATTGATTGCATTGAACGGCCACGGCGGTTGTCTCTACCTCGGCGAATACCGTTTCAAGATTCGGACGCCTGCCCATGCAGGATATTACGCCGAAGAAATCCCCGGGTCCGAGCTTCGAAGTGCCGTCGGGGGACTGCCTGGCGACGAAATTGATCGAACTTGAAACTTTAACGGAGCCGTTCTTGATTATATAGAAATCACTGTTTTCCTGCTGTCCTTCCACGAGAACATAGGCGCCCTTTCTGAAATGCACCAGGTTGAATGCTCCTGCAGGCATCAATACCTCGTAAATCTTTTTTATCTAATATTATAAGCAATTATGAATAATTGTCAAAGTGTTTTTATTGTTTACTTCTCTACTCGACGGCAAGTTTGTCAGCCGGAAGCCCATGAAGAGGACTTCCGGTTTTTTTATCGGTGCGTCGGATATTGCTGAATTTATTGAGAATATTTTGCAATATTTTATATCCTGAACTAAAATAAATCCGGATATTAATTCCGCTTTCATCAGAATTTCCGCAGCTGCCAGCCTGATTATTCAACCTTGCAAATTATATTCTAATCAAGACCCGACGGACGGTTAGTTCCGTATGATTAAATTCATCTAAGCCATATGCGGTCCGGGAAATATACTGTATCGCCGTCCGAATTTCCAGTAAAGGAGGACTTAACTATGATCGATTTAAAAGAATACGAAATATGGTTTGTTACAGGAAGCCAGCATTTATACGGCGAGGAAACTTTAAAAAAAGCGGCCGAACATTCAAGAATAATCTCGGAATATCTGTCTCAATCAAAAAAGATACCTGCAAAAATAATTTTTAAACCGGTAATGACAAACCCGGACGCTATTTCAGATCTGTTAACAGAGGCAAATTCATCAAAAAAATGCGCCGGGATCATTACGTGGATGCATACCTTTTCACCTGCGAAAATGTGGATAGGGGGTTTAAAAAACCTGACCAAACCCTTCCTTCATCTCCACACGCAATTTAACCGCGAGATACCCTGGCAAGATATAGATATGGATTTCATGAATCTGAACCAATCCGCTCATGGAGACCGGGAATTCGGTTTTATTGCCGCCAGAATGAGGTTGAACAGGAAAGTTGTCGTCGGGTTCTGGCAGGACGGTGATGTGGCAGACGAAATCGGCTCCTGGAGCCGCGCCGCCTGCGCCTGGCAGGACTCGAAAGGAGCCAGGATAGCCAGGTTCGGGGATAATATGCGAGATGTCGCGGTTACGGAAGGAGACAAGGTGGAGGCGCAGATACGCCTTGGATATTCCGTAAACGGCTATGCCCTCGGGGATCTGGCTGAAAGTATTAATAAAGTAACATCAGGAGAGATCGATAAATTAACGGCTGAGTACGAAGAACGGTATATTGTTGAAGAGTCCCTGCTTAAAGACGGGCCAAAAAGGGATTTCCTTATTGAAGCCGCCAGGATAGAAGCCGGATTGAGGTCTTTCCTGCTTGTTAACAATATCAAAGCTTTCACAACAAACTTTGAAAATCTTTACGGGCTTGAACAGCTTCCGGGCCTCGGAGTCCAGCGGCTGATGGCCCATGGCTACGGTTTCGGCGCCGAAGGCGACTGGAAAACGGCGGCGCTTGTCCGCGCCATGAAAGTAATGGGCTCGGGCCGGGAGGGCGGCACTTCGTTTATGGAAGATTATACGTATCATTTTGGCGGGAATTCTCCGAAGATACTGGGAGCCCATATGCTCGAAGTTTGTGAAACCATAGCAGATTCAAAACCCTCTCTGGAAATACACCCTCTATCAATCGGCGGGAAAAGCGATCCCGCGCGCCTGGTTTTCAACGCTAAAAGCGGACCGGCAGTATGCGCTTCTATTATCGATATGGGCGGCAGGTTCCGGATGATTGTTAATGAGGTGGATGTTGTACAGCCTGAAAAACCCCTGCCGAAATTACCGGTCGCCAGAGCGGTATGGATACCTAAGCCGGATTTGAAAACCGCAGCAGCCGCCTGGATTTATGCCGGCGGAGCGCACCACACATCTTACAGCCAGGCGGTAACTGCAGGAGAGCTCGAGGATTTCGCCGTAATGGCCGGCATCGAGTTCCTGCTTATTGACGAAAAAACCAACATAACGGATTTCAAAAAAGAGCTGTTATGGAACGAAACATATTACTCATTTTTTCATAAATGATTTTAGCGGATTAATTCATCGATAGCTCCCGGAGCCTTAATTCTTTAAAGGGCGGTTCCCCTAAGGACCTAAGGGCTAAAAACTCACCCTTACGGGTACAAGGGCTTTTTAAAAAAGTACAGATTACGGAAGCCAATAATTCCGCACCCTTCGGGCATAAACCCTATGGGCCCTGTGCACTTGTGCCCGTAAGGGTATGTCCGGCCCAGGATAAGTACACTACCTTGCCGAGCCAAATCCTGAGCCAAACCCTGAGCCAAAGGCTCAGGACAGGTGCTCAGGACGAAGGCAGGTTATTGGAAGTGCCCTAAAATAAATTTAAAAGAAGAGCCTATGAAAAATGATCTGAAAATGGATGATATATATAACCTCGATATCTCCGAGATACCCGGCAAAGATTTTCATTGCAGCTGCGGCAGGGTTCATAGCGCCGGCATAAAAAATATATATATCGGCGGGAATGTGAAGGAAGAACTTGTCAAAGCGCTGGCCGTATTTAAAAAAAATAAAATATTATTCCTGACCGACGCCAATACGCTGAAGGTATGCGGAAAAGATATCCTGGATTGCCTTATCGAAAATAATTTCACCGCCAAATCCTTTACTTTCGAGGGTCGCCAACCTTTAATCCCCGACGAAAGCGCTGTAGGACGGCTTTTACTTGAAGCCGGTAAAGATTTTTCGTTAATTGTGACCGCAGGTTCAGGAACGCTTAACGACCTCTCCCGATACATATGTTTCATTCTCAATATCCCGTATATGATAATCTGCACATCCCCGTCTATGGACGGCTACGCTTCCACAGTTTCGCCGCTAATTATAGGGGGTTTTAAAAAGACAATTGAGGCGGTATCTCCATATGCCATTTTCGCCGACGAAAAAGTCATACTGGAAGCGCCGCGGGATATGATCAGAGCCGGGTTCGGGGATATGGTCGGAAAACTTACGGCGCTTTCGGATTGGCGCCTCTCAAAAGAAATAAATAATGAATATTACTGCGAGAACTGCTCTATATTGATGAAAAAAACGGCCGAAAGCTGTATTTCAGATTCCAGGGAAGGTTTCCGGGACGAAAAATCCGTTAATAACCTGTTAAAATCGCTTATCCTTTCCGGAATAACAATGGCTTTTATCGGAAATTCACGGCCCGCTTCAGGGTCCGAGCACCATCTGGCCCATTACTGGGAGATGTCAGCTATTTCAGAACGCAGGGCGCACCCCCTCCATGGAGCTTCGGTTGGAGCCGGGACAGTTGCAATCAGCATGGCTTACGAAATATTAAAAAGCAGGGTAGGAATGTTCGCTTCGCCGCCGGGCCCCGATTACATCTCCGGGATCCTGGAAAAGGCCGGCGCCGCCTCGAGCCCGGCTGCCCTGGGCATCGATGAAAAGCTTTTCAGGGCAAGTCTGCTTCATGCAAAAGAATTGAGGCCGCGATATACAATTCTGAGCTACATGGCGGATTCAGGCATACTGGAAGAAACTGCCGAGATCATAACAAAGAGATTTTATTCTTAGAATTATTTCCGGCCGTTTGCGATAAATACCGCCGGTCCCCTTGGTGGCTCAAGGGGCCCGGCCTTCGAGTAAAAAAGGAGAAAAAACTGGAGAAAAGATGCGCAAGTCAAGCCTTTTTAACAGGAGCCTCCCTGTTTATAGCCTGGACTTTTTCAGCCTCGAAAATTTTCTGAACCAGGCAGAACAGGAAAATCAAAATTCCAATAACAATCCTTGTCCACCAACTGTTCAGGCTTTGATTGGTAACCAAAACCTGAATGGTGCCGAAAACAAGGACTCCGAAAATCGTACCTGCAATATAACCGACCCCGCCAGTCAGCAGCGTACCGCCGATGACGACAGCCGCAATTGTGTCGAGTTCAAGTCCTGTGCCATGCAGCGCATATCCCGACAGCATGTAAAAGGTGAAAACTACCCCTGCCAGGGCAGAGCAGAATCCGCTGAAAGTATATACGAGCACCTTCGTTTGAGCGACAGGAAGTCCCATCAATA
This sequence comes from uncultured Spirochaetota bacterium, assembly GCA_963796325.1. Lineage (GTDB taxonomy): Bacteria > Spirochaetota > Brevinematia > Brevinematales > JAOACQ01 > CAVYGN01. Next base: position 2,435,093 of record CAWCLF010000001.1, on the reverse strand, counting down.
ACGCCGACTGTTCGTTTCCACCGATGGCGTAAACGGTTCTGCCGTAATTGGTGTAATGGGCTATGAAAAGGGCAAGTATTATCATTAAAAGCGCAATAACGACATTAATGGAAATGAAATTTTCCGGTGAAAAACGGATCTCATACTGGGCGACAAATGTAAAAAAAGGATTCGTGATCGGGATCGTATCGATGCTGACGACATAGCACAGACCCCTTGCAAGGTAAAGACCGGCTAAGGTTACAATAAAAGGCGGAAGGTCAAAATAATGAATCAGACATCCCATCATACAGCCGAACGCCGCCCCGGTAACAAGGACAAGAGGTATTACCAAGAGCGGGCTTAAATGGTAATTTTCAAGGAGACTGGCCGAAAACATCGTCGTAAAAGCCAATAAAGAACCTACCGACAGGTCGATGCCTCCTGAAATAATGACAAATGTCATTCCAATCGCGATAATCATAAGGTAAGAGTTGTTGATAAGTATATTAAAAAAATTCTGAAAGCTGAAAAAACCGGGAAACATAACGGAACCGACCCCGAACATAACAATAAACAAAGCTATCGTTACCAATAATGACAGATATTTATTATTTACTTTAAATATGCTTTTCATGACGCTTTCTCCCTGCCCCCGATCATTCTGAACAGCACCTTCCGGAATATGCCGGACTGCAGAAGGCATATTATATATATTACAATCGCCTTCACGACAAGCGCTATCTGCGGAGGAACGTTAAACGACCAGATTGTTACAGACAAAGTCTGAATGATCAGGGCGCCGATTATACTGCCCATGAGATAAAATTTGCCTCCCCTTAAGGATGTCCCTCCTAAAACGACGGCCAGGATCGCATCCAGCTCCATTAAAAGACCTGCGTTGTTTCCATCGGCGCTTTTAATGTTCGAGCAGACAACCAGTCCTGCTATTCCCGAACAAAATCCGCAAAAAACATAGCACCAGAAAATAATATTTTTAGCGTTAATCCCCGAAAGATGGGATGCCGTCGGATTTATACCTACGGATTCGATAAACATACCGATAGCGGTTTTCCTCACTATTATAAGAGTGACAGCCAGGACAAAAGCTACTATGTAAAGGGAAAACGGAAGACCGAACAGGTATCCGTTGCCGATGTAAAAGAAAGGTTCATAGTAAAGGTAAACGATCTGGCCGGTCGTAATAAGCTGGGCAATTCCCCGCCCCGCTATGAATAATATCAGAGTGGCGATAATAGGCTGTATGCCGACACGCGATACAAGCATGCCGTTCCACATGCCCGCAACGGAGGTCACTAAAAGAGCCCCGATTATTGCCACCGACATCGGGAATAATGTGACGAATTCCTGATGGCCGTTAACCATTACAAGGTTGCCTCCAATCATTACCGCTACCGTAGCGGACGAGATTGCAACCAGCGAACCTACTGAAATATCTATTCCCTTTGTGGCGATCACCAGGGTCAGCCCTATCGATATCAGCATAATGGGGATGGAGTTTTTTATAATATCGATGATATTGCCGTATAGATGTCCCTCCTTTATCTCGATGCTGAAGAAATCCGCCTTGATGATCAGATTAAACAGTAAGAAGAAAGCCAGGGCGGCAATAGGCCAGAATATCCTTGATGACGCAAATTTCTTCCATAAACCAGCAATTGCGGTCATAATTTATTACCTCCGGCTATAATATGCATTATCCTGTTTACATCAATATCCTCCCCTGTCAGCTCGTTTATTTTTTCCCTGTCTTTGAATACGTCGACTTTATTGCTGCACCTGACTACCTCGTCTATCTCAGATGAAATGAACAATAATGCCATGCCCTTTTTTGCCAGGTTAAGGACAAGCTCCATTACCTCCAATTTCGCGCCAACATCTATTCCGCGTGTAGGTTCGTCCAGGATAAGTATATCGGGATTGGTTGCAAGCCATCTTGCGAGCATCACTTTCTGCTGGTTACCGCCTGATAATCTTCTTGTTTCCTGCTCAGTTCCGGTAGTTTTGATATCCAGCATTTTTATTAAATTTTCAGCTATTTCCTGCTGTTTTTTTAATGGTATATTTTTAAATATTCCGTTTTTCCCCTGCAGGGCTAAAATGATGTTTTCCCTTACTGAAAGTTCGTCTATGACTCCTTCGATTTTCCTGTCTTCCGGACAAAATCCCAAACCGGCATTTATCGCATTGGAAGGCCTGTTCAGGGTCATTTTATTTCCTTTAATGTATATATCGCCCTGTTCGGCTTTATCAATGCCGAAAAGAAGCCTTGCGGTTTCAGTTCTTCCCGAACCGAGAAGCCCTGCAAAACCGAGTATCTCTCCGCTGTTGATTTCAAGGTCAATAGGAGCGATCGAGCCTTTGCGTGAAAGCTTTTCGGTTTTTAACATTATTTTTTTATCTTTCGGAGATTTCCCGGCCGTTTCCGCTTTCTTAACCGTTTCCCTTTGCGAATAGCTGAATTCGGAAAGTTCCTTGCCGAGCATCTTTGAGATCAGTTCAACCTTCGGCAGGTCCCTGGTAAAATATTCCCCCTCTTTATTCCCGTTTTTAAGAATAGTAATGCGGTCGGAAATTTCATATGCCTGGTCTAAAAAATGCGTTACAAACAGTATTGCCAGTCCCTCATCCCTTAATTTCCGGAGGACTTTAAATAAAAGCTGCGCTTCTTTTTCATCAAGGCTTGATGTAGGTTCGTCAAGGATCAGTATTTTTGCCGAAATATCCAATACACGGGCGATCGCCACCATCTGCTGTATCGCAACCGAATAAGAGGATAACAGCTGCGTTACGTCGATCGAGACATTTAACGAACTCAATATTTTTTCAGATTTTTCTTTCATTTTTTTCCAGTCGATCGATCCGAATTTTGTCGGCTGCCTGCCGATATAAATATTCTCAGCTACGGATAAATTAGGACACAGATTGATTTCCTGATATACCGTGCTTATTCCGAATTTCTGGGCATCGAGCGGCGAATCGGGTCTTACAGGTTTTCCTTCTAAAAATATTTCTCCTGAATCCTGCCTGTTTACGCCGGTGATAACTTTTATCAGGGTGGACTTTCCCGCTCCGTTTTGGCCCATCAGGGCGTGAACTTCGCCCTTGTATAACCTGAAATAAACTCCGGACAGCGCTTTTACTCCGGGAAATGTTTTATTTATATCGTTCATTTCAAGTATGGGGCGAATGTTTTTTCCCTCCATTTCGAAACCTCCTCATGTTAGTAATAGAGATAACCATCCCGCATAGCGGGACGGTTATCGGTCAGCTTAAATCAATATTGCCTGGTCGGAAAAGCGGTTGCTGCTGTAGTTTCGTCGAATACGCCTTCGATAGTGGGAATATATTTGGGCAGGGTTTTCCCGTCCATAAGATCTATAGCAGCCTGCATCAACTGGGGTCCGAGAAGCGGGTTGCATTCGATGCTGGCGTTTAATTTCCCGGCCATCATAGCCACGAACGCTCCCTTTACTCCGTCAATCGAAACGATAGTAATATCCTTGCCGGGTTTAAGGCCGGCTTCTTCGATCGCCTGTATAGCGCCTAAAGCCATCTGATCGTTATGTGCAAACAGGACCTGCACTTTCTTATCGGCTTTCAGGAATGCCTGCATAACTGCCTTACCCTCGGCGTCCGTGAAATTGCCGGACTGGGACCGTACGATTTTCCAGTTGGGATGTTCGGCGTTCATAACTTTTTCAAATCCTTTTTTGCGGTCTATAGCAGGAGCCGAGCCCACAGTACCCTGAAGTTCATCTATATTGATCTGTTTTTTGCCGTCGTCAATCCCTTTCGACTTTAAATAAGTGCCGAGCCATTTCGCCGTTTTCTCGCCTTCAGCAACGAAATCCGATCCTATAAGGGTCGTCCAGAGCGACGTATCTTTTTCATCGCTGCCCCTGTCGATCATTATTATAGGAATATGCGCAGCTTTCGCTTCCCTCAGGACAGGTCCCCATCCTGATTCGACAATACAGGTCATTCCGATCACATCGACCTTTCTTGCTATAAAAGACCTGATTGCCGCTATCTGGTTCTGCTGTTTCTGCTGGGCGTCCGAGAAGATCAGTTCAATCCCGAAATCCTTTGCGGATTGCTGAATAGAACGGGTGCAAGCCACCCTCCATTCGCTTTCGGCACCAAGTTGTGAAAATCCCATAACGATCTTCTTTTTGTCTCCAAAAGCGTTTGAACTGAGAACAATGAAACCCAATAACAATAACGTAAGACCAACAATCAACTTCCTCATAATATCCTCCTTTACTTAAACCACCTGTCTTAACGATCTCTTTTCCTTATTAATGACAGGATAATTAATAAAGAAAAGTTCCGGTTTATCCGCAGTTGCTTTTCACCTGAAATTTTACTACATAAAGACCTCCTATTTTTTATTTTTCATACTGTTTCATTAAACAGGATCTGTAATTCATTATTCAGTTACATTAAGGTATTTATAAAGGTTCTGCCCCGAAAAGAGTTTTTCCACTTTAAACCTTATGGGACCTATTATGTTTGAAATTTCCCCGTTCGGATATGCAACACTGAGAGTATTGTTAATACCTATGATATTAACCGTTCCCCCCTTGTCCAGTTTATCTCCGTATTTTAATTCAACCCATCTGGAGTCGTCATTCACCCTGTAAAATTGCCTGCCGAGATACTGCATAACCACTACAGTTCCCGAATACATTTTTGCTTCTTTGCCTCCCTTTTTCGGAAAACTTATGACCTTTGCTTTCTGCTTCGAGAGGTCGGATATTTTCTTGATAACGGTTCCGGAAGAACTTCCGTCGATTTCATAAACCGCGTTGGGATTATCGTCGGGGCTCAGTTCGACCCAATCCCTGTCTACCGTGATCCTGATAACGGCGGTAAGAGGGATTTTATCACCCACGCTTACAGCTTTCCATTTTCCGCCCTTCTGGATTTCGACATGCCCTGCATCCGTCTCGGAATATAAACCTACCACTTTCAGAGCCGCAGCCGCATAAGAATTAGATAAAACTATTAAGGCTGCAGCGGCAAATAATATAGAACAGATACTTCCACGAAACTTCTCCATACTTTCTCCTCCTTTTTTACCGGCTATAAAATGAAAACAAGATATAAATGACGGGCACTCCCAATAACCTTACCTTTGGCCCGGCAAAGTTTATTACTGTCCATAATATGCATCCTTTCCATGCTTTCTAAGGTAGTGTTTCTCTATCAGGGTTTGTTTGAGCCTTCGAGTACCAGGATTTATAGCGAGTGTAAGAAAAGCTGTTTTCGCAATTTCTTCAAGCATTACACTGTTATACAGGGCAATCTCGGGCGTTTTACCCCAGGTAAAAGATCCATGACAGGCCACCAAAACCATTTCTATTTCTTTATATGAAATATCCTTGAATGCTTCCAGGATCTGCCTGCCTGTTTGTTCCTCATAATCGCCCTTAATCATTTCATCGCTCATAATTTTTGTGCAGGGAATGTCATGAGGCGTAACATCGGCATGGGTCGTTCCCAGAACCGGGATCGGTTTGACCGCCTGCGCCCATGCAACGCTGTATGTCGAATGAGTATGGACTATACCTTCGATATCCGGAAAATTCCTGTAAAGAAGGGAATGGGTTTTCGTGTCGGATGAGAAACGGTGAGAGCCTTCTACCATGTTATTGTCCAGATCTACAACCGCCATATCATCCGGCTTAAGATCTTCGTATGGAAAGCCGCTGGGCTTTATAGCGAAAACTCCCCTGCCTTTATCCAGAGCGCTGACATTGCCGAATGTAAATTTTACAAGCTTGTTTTTTAACAGGCCCATATTGCATTCCCATGCCCTTTCTTTAATTTCCTTAAAAGTTTCCGTCATCCGCTACCTCTTATTAATATGTGTCCATGAATCCGGCCAGCGCCGAATATCCTTCATATAATTTCGCGTACTTTTCGGCATTGCCGGTTACCGGCCGGTATTCGCTCTCGAAACCGTTTCCCATTGCCTTCTGCGCGTCTTCAACCTTTTTATAAACTCCTGCCGCCACTGCCGCAAACATAGCGGCTCCAAGCGCTACCGCCTGTCCGGATCTTGCAACCCTGATCGGCATGTTTAAAACATCAGCCAAAACCTGCATAACGAAAGGCGATTTTTTGGCGACTCCGCCCAGAGCGATAACGCCTTCGATAGGTACTCCTTCGGCTATGAACCTGTCGGCAATTTTCTTCGAACCGAAGGCTGTGGCTTCAACAAGCGCTTTAAATATGCCTGGAGCGCTGCTGCCTAAATTTAAACCAGTTATAGCGCTTTTTAAAGCCTGGTCGGCATCGGGAGTTCTTCTGCCGTTAAACCAGTCAAGAGCGGTTATTCCAGTCTCTCCTATTGGCATATCCGCCGCTTCCTCTGAAAGCCTTGGGATGATTTTATGCGACAGATCGTATAGAAGAGCTCCCATTGATTTTTTATCTATTATGCTGCTTTCTTGGAGGATCGTTTCGAACGGCCACATAACAATATCCCGGAACCAGGCGTAGACATCGCCGAATGCCGACTGCCCGGCTTCCATTCCAAGCATGCCGGGAATTACCGAACCGTCGACCTGGCCGCAGATTCCCCCGATCAATTTATTTTTCAGCTCTTCCAAAGGAGCAACAAGGATATCGCAGGTTGATGTTCCCATAACTTTTGACAGCACATAGGGTTCAATTTCCCCGCCGACAGCGCCCATATGAGCGTCGAAGGCTCCGACGCCCACTGCGACTTCCTCGCTTAACCCGAGCTTTTCGGCCCATTCCCTGCATAGAAAACCCGCCCTGACGTCGCTTGTGTATGTCGCCGAGTATAACCTTTCCCTTAAACCCTGCAGCACAGGATCAATGGCTGTTAAATAGTTTTCCGGAGGAAGACCGTTAAAATCTTCATGCCACATGGCTTTATGCCCGGCAGCGCACCGGCTTCTCATCATGGTCAGCGGATCGGTTTTCCCGGTAAGCAGCGCGGTTATCCAGTCGCAATGCTCAACCCACGAGAAAACCTTTTCCCTTAAGCCGTTATCTATACTCATTATGTGCAGTATCTTCGACCAGAACCATTCCGATGAATAAACCCCTCCCTCATATTTGGTATAATCAATGCCGCCCCAGTTTTTTGAAACATTGTTTATCCTTTCGGCCTCTGCAATAGCTGTGTGATCCTTCCACAATATAAACATGGCGTTGGGATTATCCTGGAACCCGTCGGTAAGAGAAAGCGGAGTGCCATTTTGATCCACCGCAACCGGAGTCGAACCGGTAGTATCCGCTGAAATGCCGCATACCCTGCCTGACACTCCCTTCGGTGCTTTTTTAAGGGCTTCCCTGACTGATTCCTGCAGGCCCTCGATGTAATCGAGCGGATGCTGCCTGAATGAATTCTTTGCGGGATCGCAATACTTGCCCTCTTTCCAGCGCTGATAAAAGCTGACATGGCTGGATACTTCAGATCCGTTTTCCGTATCGATAATCACGGACCTTACAGAATCAGTCCCGAAATCCACGCCAATGACATAACCGCCGGTCTTCATATATAAACCATCCATAGGTTAACGTACACGCAGAAGTTAAAAATTAATATTTCTGGTAATAAATTAAATTTTCCTTTGTTATTATATCCAGGGGCATCATTATATGCTTCTCGCAGATTTCCTGCAGAACCACGCTTCTGTAAAGGGTCAGCAATCCTTTATAACCCTGCATTTCCGCCTTCTGGCTTATAATAAAATCAATAATCCCTTCTTTAAGGTATTTAATATTTTCCTCGATAAGGTCGTAGCCCAGGAGGCATATTTTCCTGCCTGCGCCATGCTCTTTTAAATATTCAGCCGCGTAATGAGTAGCCGCATTAGCCACAAAAATACCCTTAAGGTCCTTCTCTTCTTTCAGGATATTTCTCATCATTACGTAAAATGATTCCTTTGTGCAGGGCCCCATCGAGAACGATTTTATTTCAAAGTCTTTCGAATCTTCAAAATAAGAATAAAATCCATCCGCTCTTTCGATTATATGGTAGTCGTCCGGGGCCGCCAGGATCACCGCCAGGCTGCCCTTCCCGCAAATCATCATTTTCATTATTTTTGCAGAAAGAACGCCGCTCTGAAAGGAATCCTGGCCTATATAACATATCGCTTTCGAGTCAGGGATATTGGCATTGAAAAGGACATAAGGGATGCTGTCCGTTATAGACAGAAGAAACCTTTTTATCGGCCTGTGAAGGACGGGGGCTACCAGAAGCCCGTCTATACCGGCCTTTTCGATCTTTTCGATCTCCTTTTTTACCGATGCGTCGGAATACCTGTCATAGAAAAAATACTTAAGTTTTATTTTATAAGCTTTCAGTTCCTCGTGAGCCTGTTCTATACCTTTTGCAGATATCTCCCAGTACTTTGAATCCTGGTGCAGCCTGGGCATAAGGACTGCGAAAGTAAATTCCTTGGAAAGCGAAAGACGCCTTCCGAAAATGTTGGGTTTATACCCGGATTCTTTTATCAGACCTTTAATCAGATCGGATGTCTTGCGCGATACTCTTCCCCTTCCATGCATAACCCGGTCGACAGTGCCGATGGAAACATTGGCGATCCTGGCTATCTCTTTAATTGTCATAAAACCTTTTTAAAAATTATTTATCCTCATTGTAACTCGGCAATTTTTCAATGTCAATATTTTTGCAAAAAAAAGTTAACGTACACGCAACAATGCAGAGCCTGAAATCCGGGTATTTGCAGCCGGAAGAAGGAATGAGCCGGAAATTTGAAATTCTTTAAATGAGGCATCTCTTCAAGGTGTTGAAATCGCTCCTTATAAATTCCAATTAAAATTAAATATTATTGATTAAATATTGACCATTTTGTTTTTTCCTTTAAAATAATAGTGTAAAATTAATATTATACCCAAAACTAATGTAAAAAAAATTAGGAGGATACAGATGGCTGAAGTGTTGTTTAAACACGTCACGAAAGTTTATGAAGGAGGTGTCGTAGCTGTTAAAGATGTTAACCTTGAAATCAAAGACAAGGAATTCGTCGTCCTTGTTGGACCTTCCGGCTGCGGAAAATCCACCACCCTCAGAATGCTTGCGGGGCTGGAAGAAATCACCGAAGGTGAAATATTTATTGACAACATTATCGTCAATAACAAGCAGCCTAAAGACAGGGATATCGCCATGGTTTTCCAGAACTATGCGCTTTATCCTCATATGACAGTCGAGGAAAATATGGCTTTCGGGCTCAGGCTCAGGAATTATCCCAAGGAGGAAATCAAGAAAAGAGTAAGCGATGCAGCTACTATACTCGGCTTGATGGATTACCTGAAAAGAAAGCCGAAGGCCCTTTCCGGCGGTCAAAAGCAGAGAGTCGCAATAGGAAGGGTTATCACGAGAAGGCCGAAGGTATTTTTATTCGACGAACCCCTTTCCAACCTTGACGCCAAGCTCAGGGTCCAGATGAGGGCTGAATTGATCAAGATCCATGCAAGACTTAAAGTTACATCGATATATGTTACCCATGACCAACTCGAAGCTATGACAATGGGAACAAAGATAGTAGTTATGAATAACCAGGTAATCCAGCAGATAGGGACGCCGATGGAGGTTTATTCCAATCCCATCAATAAATTTGTCGCAGGATTTATCGGCACTCCTCCCATGAACTTCTTCAATGTCGCGCTTTCGGAGAAGCATGGCGCCCTCTGGGCGGATTTCAAAGATTTCCAGATGAAACTTCCCGGGCATTTCCTTGACAAAGCCAGGTCCTATATCGGCAAGGAAGTCACATTCGGCATCAGGCCGGAAGATATTTACGACAAATCCACTTTCCACAGCCAGCTTGACAACAATATCGGCAACGGAAACGTAGATATCGTGGAACATCTGGGTTCTGAAGAGCATATCTTCTTTTCGACTTCACAGACTTCTTTTACAGCCAAGTACGAACCGTCGGTTGTCCTGCATATAGGCGATAATAATATCGATTTCATATTCGATGTTAAAAACGCTCACCTGTTCGATAACGAAACAGAAATGTCAATAACCTGAATCCGTTAACTAATTAGAAAAATATAGATTAACCCTTTACAATATATAGGGTTATGGACCTAATAAGGTTCACCCAGAGGGTGAAGGAATGAAAACAATTATCCGTTTTGACCTGGAGGAAACAGACGAGCTAATTGCGGCTGAAAGCGGACTGACACTGATAGGTTCTTTAATACGCAAATCAAATCTTGATAAAAGATTGGAAAGTTCGGGAAAAAGGCCGCAGATTAAAGATATAGATATCGTAAAGAGCTATACAAGTCTGCTTGCTATGGGCAAAACAGAATTCGCAAAAATAGAGCAATATCGAAATGATAGATTTTTCAAAGCGATGATGGATATACCGACCGTGCCATCGGAGGAAAATTTGAGACAGCGAATGGATATGGCCCCTGAAAGCTGGCCCGATAAAATAAGCGATGAAAGCATAAGGCTGGTAAAAAGGATGAAAGGCCGCTTAACTCCGACAATCAGGGATTTAGTTCCTCTGGATATAGATGTATCACCATTCAATAATGAACAGACAAAAAAGGAAGGAGTCTCAAGGACTTACGCAGGGTATTACGGCTATGCACCAATATTTGCGTATTTTGGGAAAGCAGAAGGATGGATTGTTGGCGTTGAGCTGCGTGAAGGTAAAAGTCACTCCCAATGTGATAAAGGAGAATTTATCCGCAAGGCAATACAAAATGCGAAAATATTTGAACGTAAAATACTTGTGAGAGTAGACAGCGGGAATGACAGCAATGATACGATAAAAATCTGTGCGGAAGATGAAAAAGTTGATTTCATAATCAAAAGAAATTTAAGAAGAGAGAGCCCGCTTGATTATCTGGAAAGAATAGAAAAATCGGAAACAGCGTCAGTTGAAAATCCACGGGAAGGGAAAACGGTATATCGGGATAAGTTAAGAGCGGACGTTGGGCTGAAAGAAGAAATAAAACTGGTTTATGAGGTTATTGAAAGGACGATAGATAAGCAAGGCAATCCAAATCTATTAGCCGACATTGAAGTAAAAGCTTACTGGACATCATTATCGGATGATGCCGATACAATTATCAGCTTGTATGAGGAACACGGCACAAGCGAACAGTTCCATTCGGAAATTAAGTCAGATATTGGATTGGAGAGATTTCCCAGCGGAAAATTTAAAACAAATTCTTTGGTATTGTCACTGGGATGTTTTACCTATAATCTTTTGAGGTGGGTCGGGCAAAATGCGCTAAGGTATAAAGGTATTCCTGGAAGTAAAGCTAAAGAAAGGATAAGGCTCAAAACCGTCATACAGGATATAATGTATATGGCTGCAAAATTGGTCTGCCATGCAAGAAAGTTTGCTCTGAAGATATATAGGAATAATCCGTGTCTGCCTCTATTTCGTAAGTTATACGGGACGCTAACTGTTTAAAAAAGAGTTAAAGGATCCGTTTTTAGCGTTTTAAGAAAAGAGTGGGTTTGCGCCTAAAATTTTTAAAAGATGTACTTTTAGGATTATTGGGAGATTTAATTTTCGAAAATTTGTTATGATTCACAACTATTGGTTATAATACAGCAGGAACTGGCCAAAAATTGAAGCGGAAAGAACAAGAGAAGGTTGTTTGTCGATAACTTAACGGATTCAGGAATAATTTAAAATCGCAAGGATCGATACAATCAAGGGGCCTCTTTACGAGGCCCTATTTTTTTGCTCCGGAATAGCTATGTTCAGTTAGAATGCCGGTTTTCCGAAAATTAACTGCTTAATATTATGTTGAGGATTCAGGCGATGCCGTTTAAGGGTCTCATTATCTATATGCTCTTAGTGCCGATTTCCTGTTATTCTATGAGCTACAGGGTCCGGAAAGGGGATACTCTCTGGAGCATTTCAAAGAAATTCAATGTTCCCTGCAGCAGTCTATCGGCCGTGAATCCTCTTCAGAACGGAAAGATCATGCCGGGGCAGGTGTTATCGATCCCCGGCGGTACCATTGAATACAAAGTTAAAAAAGGAGATAATATTACAAAAATAGCGCGTGAACATAATTCAAATGCGTATGCCGTAATTAAAATGAACAAGCTCGGCACGGATTCATTGATTGAAGGCGCCACATTGATCATTCCTCAGGATGCCGAAGGGAAATATGAAAAACCGCCGGGCAAACCGAAAATATTTTCAAATATTACCGGCTCCAAAATTCATGAGAACCCCGGTCAAACCCCCGACTTCAGGAATAAAAAACTGGTATTACCCGTAGATATGGATAATGTCAGGGATGTCAGGAACAACGGGAGGGGCGTTATTGTTCTGCTGAAAGCCGGCTCCTATGTAAAAAGCATCCAGAAGGGGGTTGTGAAGTTCTGCAATTCAATGTCAGGCTACGACAACGTTATTATCATCAATTACGGCGATGAATTTTATGGCGTTTACGGGTTCCTTGGCAAAATTCTTGTTCATGAAGGAGAAAATGTGGGAGAGAGCCAGTTCATCGGTATTTCCGGGAATGTCGATTCATCCGGCGGCCAGGGGATATATCTTGAAATAAGGTACGGCAGGAAAAGCCTGAATGTAAAAAATTTTTATCCTGCTCTTGATATAAAGGAAATAGCCATGAATAAAAATCCTTTAATGAGGCAGGTCGAATAAGACTTGACAAAAGATTCGCCGGGTATCAAAATATTAACGATATTTATATGGCAGGCCGGGGAAACGCTCCCGCAGCTTTAATACAGCAGCGGGAGAGGAAAGTCCGGGCATCGGAAAGCGCCGGGCCGGTTAAAAGCCGGACCCCGCCCCTGGGCGGGGATGGAAAGCGCCACAGAAAATATACCGCCGCGCACCTTTTAAAAAGTGCGGGGCAAGGGTGAAAAGGCGGTTTAAGAGACCACCGCGGCCGGTATAAGCCGGCCGGCATGGCAAGCCCCCCGGGATGCAAGGTTAAATAGGCATTCTCAAGCCGTTGCTTTACGGCCCCGATGAGGGGGGAATGCGGGTAAACCGCTTGAATTTATTCGTAAGAATAAATCGAGACAGATGTTTCCCGTCCTTCGCCTTAGGGTGCAGGGTAACAGAACCCGGCTTACAGGCCTGCCTTTTTTTATTGCGCTTAATTAAAATTAATGGGACCCTTTACAAATTTGTTCAAGGATCCCGGAGAGGCGCTTATGAGTGTTTTACCTATCGATCTGCAGGTTCTTTTTTCAAAAGTTCCGGATCACGCTGAAAATATTGCGAGAGCAACCAACGCCGCCCAGTCCGGACAGGTGATGAATCTTGAAAAGATACATCATGAATCCAATGAAACCAACGCAAAAGTAAAGACCATGGAACAGTATTCGGAGGATTTCAGCAAGATCAATCCGGAATCCGGAGAAAGAAAAGCCGGGCAGGAGAAAGAGAGGAAAGGCGCGAAAAAGGGCAAGAAAGAGGCCCAGCAGTATAAACCCGCCGCCAAGGAAGAAGGGACAGGCAATATAATCGATATTATCGACTGACAACGGAATATCCTACCCGGTCAATTCTTTCCGAAATCATAAAACCATTGTATACTATATAATGTATACTAAACAGGTATTGTTAAAGGAGATTAATATTGCCGCAAGCGTCTGTGAAAAAAGATCATAAACCTTTTTTTAAAAAGAAAGAGAACGACCATGGAAAAGCCATGGATGATTTCGAAGAAATAATTGAAAAATACAAAATCCGCAAATCTTTTCCGGATAAAGCCTGGAAGGAAGCCGAAGCCATAAAAATGGTTATCGATCCGGACGAAATAAAAAGAAGACTGGATCTCAGGAACAAACTGATTTTCACTATCGACGGCGCCGACGCCAAAGACCTCGACGATGCCGTATCCGTTGAAAAACAAGGAGACGGCTGGAAACTCGGGGTTCATATAGCCGATGTGTCTTATTATGTCCGGAAGGATTCGAATCTTGATCATGAAGCTTTGAAAAGGGCGAACAGTTTTTATTTTGTAAACAAGGTAGTGCCGATGTTCCCGGAAAAACTTTCCAACGGTATCTGCAGTCTCAATCCTGAAGAAGACCGCCTTACTCTTACTGTACTGATGGATATAAGCGAAAGCGGAACCGTTAATAAGTATTCTATCCATGAATCTGTAATCCATACGGGTTACAGGCTTACATACGACAGGGTCCAGGATTACCTTAACGGGACCCTGAGTTATCCATCGGCAGGGCTCCAGGAAAGCCTGGGTGAAATGAATAAGCTGTTCCAGATTCTTTACAAAAAAAGAATCAGGGAAGGCGCTATCGATTTTGATTTCAGGGAACAGAAATGCGTTCTCGAAGAAAACGGCGAACCTGTAAAATTTTACCTCAAGGAAAGGCTTGATTCGGAAAGGCTCATAGAAGAGTTCATGCTGATAGCAAACCAGACCATAGCGAAGTTTCTTTCTGATAAAGGGATTTCCATTTACAGGATCCATGGCGTGCCCACAGCCGAGAAGATCCAGGATTTTGTGCGGCTGGCCCTTAAATTGGGTCATAAAATTTACGGCCTGCCGGTTCCTTCGCCCCTTGAGCTTCAGCGTGTGCTGTATGAGTCGAAGGACAAACCGCATAAGGACCTTGTAAACCAGCTTCTGCTGAGAAGCATGCAGCAGGCAAGGTACGATACCGACAATATCGGGCATTTCGGGCTCGGATTCGAATATTACACTCACTTTACGTCGCCGATACGCCGGTATGCCGATCTTATAGTACACAGGCTCATTAAACATAAAATATCGGGCGAATCCGGGAAACCTCTTTACAGGGAGGAAGAACTCAGGAAAATAGCGGACCATATCTCGGCAATAGAAAGGGATGCAATGGAATCCGAGAGGGATTTCTACAAAATAAAAGCTGTCCGTTTCATGGAGGGCAGGGTTCACAAGAAATACGAGGGGATGATTACAGGGGTTTCATCATTTGGAATATTCGTCCAGATAAGGAAATACGGTATAGAAGGGCTTATCCGCTACAGGGATATGGATGACGATTATTACTTCTATGACGAAAAAAATTACTGCGCTGTCGGTAAAAAATCGAAAAAGAAATACACCCTTGGGGACAGCGTTAATATAATAGTAAAAAAGGTCAATGTCCAGAGAGGTTTTTTAGACCTTCTCTTTGATAATAATTGACTCTTGTTTCGAGCTTTATGAAAATATTTGACAAAATAAATTTGTTAAAATCATTATATGCTGCCTTGCCGCTCTTAATCATTTTTAAAGCGTATTCTTATCCGGGCGCCTATGAAGATGCTTTGAAATTATATAATGAAGGAAGCTACCGACGTTCACTGGAAACACTCGGTCAAAGTAATTCCGGATGCCTGGAAAATTACCTCCTGGCAAGGGATTATATGGAAATGAAGGATTACAGGAACTCGGCGGAAGAATTTTCGAGAATAAAACCGGATGTATTGAATAAATTGCCCTCCGGCGATTTTTTTCTGGAAAATTATGCTTATTACTTCTCCCTGGCATTATACCAGGACGGTTTCAGGGAGTTTGAAAAAGGTTCGACAAATATTCCCGGCATTGAAACAAACATTTTACACCTGGTCGGAAACGATTCCCCGTTATATGAAGATGTTTTAAAGAACCGGCTGTTATATGAATGGGAAACCGGTAATTACAGGGAATTGACGGGGCTGACCCTTTCAAATACAAGCGCAATGATGTACAGGTCTTTCGCCTCTTATATAACCGGCAATGAAAGCAGTTTTTCAGCGATCTTCAACTTTTCGAACGAACGCGATTTCAACATATTATTCATTGGAATAACCAACAGGATAGATGCCAGGGTCCTTGACCTCATAAAACCCGAAAATATACCGCAGGCCCTGACGATTTTAAATAAATTGAACATGGATGAAAAATCAAAGTACCTCCTGGAAAGATATTCAAAACTTACAAACGACAGGGAATTCGTTTTTATTAACAGGCTTTACCTTGAATACAGGATATCCGGTTTCGAAAAGGCATTTGAGCTTTTCGGGAAAATCTGCAGTAATGCGGGCCCTGCGGCGGAAGTTTATTATTATCAGTATTTTCTAGGTCTTCTATGCCAGAGCGGACGTTTTGAATCCGCTTATGAAATTCTCAAATCTCCTGATAAGAGATACGCTTCGGCCCTGAACGACGTAAGGATCAGCGTCCTGGCCAGACTGCAAAAGACGGATGAACTCTACAACTGGGCTCTGGAATCCCTTGCAAAAGGCAGCCTCGATGATAATAGCCGGAAAAGGGTATTCAGGGAATTCCTGCAGAATAGCCCCATCTACGCCAGAAGCTTCGCCGCCGCGGCGCTCTCTAAAAATCCTGACGACCCTTATCTCCTTTATATCAGCGCTCTAATCGATCTTGGCGACGGCAGGGTAATGACAGCCTACTCGGGATTTTTAAAAACGGCTCTTTATCATCCCTTTACATACGAGGGTATAGTGTCGGCGGAATATGAAAAGAAATTCCGGCCCTCCTTCAATAATGAATACAATAAGGAATTGTTATCCTTCAAACAGAATATCGGGCTTCTCGATGCAAACGGCAGGCTCGAAGCCGTCACCGGTTTTAAGATGTCCGAACCGTCGCTGTATAAACAATGGAAATTATCTACAAACATCGATGCGCTCCTTGCAGGTTTCAGGTACGGCATCCTGACGAATATGTCGGATTCCTTTATAAGGCCGCCGGTTCCGCCGGAATGGATTTCTTACAGCCGGATGGGGCTTAATTCATATAATATAGAGATTTTTAATATAATAGACCGGAAACTGAACCAGCCGGAAAGGTACAGGGCATCCTTTAATTTTCCCGATTACTACAGGTCCCTCGGCCTTGAAGGCATAGTCGTAGCCCGCCTTAATAACTGGATCACAAGGCTCTGCGGAAGTAGGGAATTCCATCCTTTGCTCGACTCAAAACTGGAAAAAGCCCTATATCCCCTGCCGTATTTCGATGACATTGAATCTCTTTGCCTTGATACGAATTATACTTTATGGATCCTTTCCGTTTTCAGGGAGGAAAGCCATTTTAATAAAAAATCCATTTCCCCGACGGGAGCCGTAGGGTTTGCACAGCTTATGCCGGCAACCGCCGCGGCAATAAAGAAGAATATGAAAAAGGCGGATTACGACTGTTACGATTTCCGGGATAACCTGGAAATCGGGGTTTTCCACCTTAAATATCTATTCAGGAAATACAGGAACGACTACTGCCGGGCTCTGGCCGCTTATAATGCCGGAGAGCCTTCGGTCAACCGCTGGATAAAAAAATACAGATACGGCAACGAACTATGGGTGGAATGCATCGATTTCGAAGAGACAAGGGACTATATAAAAAAAATAATCCAGACACGTTATTTTTACAGCCTTATTTACGATATGCCGACTTCGGGCATGACAGTCCAATGAATCGGGGACAAGGCGCTAAGCCATTATTTTTGACATTATTCGGATTTTTATATAAATTTTTATACTGAGGATTTTAATGGAAGGAATATATTTAGATAATAATGCGACGACAATTGTCGATCCGCTTGTCAAAGACGCAATGGAGCCCTTTTTCAGCCAGATGTACGGCAACCCTAATTCGCTGCATGGCTTCGGCACCGAGGTTCACCCCTTAATGCGTATAGCGATGGATCGCCTTTATGCCGGTATTAATGCAGGAGATGAAGACGATATAATAATAAACGGCTGCGCTACAGAGGGAAATAATACCGTTTTAAAGGGCGTTTATTTCGATATAATCAGGCAGGGCAGGAAGAACAGGATAATAACTACCCAGGTTGAGCATCCTGCCGTAGCCAATACCTGCAAATTCCTGGAAACTCTCGGCGTGGAGGTGATCTATCTCCCTGTCAATGCCGACGGGGTAGTCGATGCTTCAATATTAGGTGAATACCTCGATCCGGATAAAACCGCTCTTGTATCCATCATGCGGGCGAATAATGAGACAGGGCTTATATTTCCGATAAGGGAACTCGCCGGTCTATGCAGGGAGAAAGGCGTACTGTTTCATACCGATTCAGTGCAGGCGATCGGGAAGATAAAAGTCGATGTAAAGGAAATACCTGTCGATTTTCTTACTTTCAGCGCTCATAAATTCCATGGCCCCAAGGGTATCGGCGGTCTCTATATTAGAAAGGGATTGACCTTGACGCCGCTCCTGCATGGCGGGGAACAGATGAGCGGAAAACGCGCCGGGACTATAAACGTAGCGGGACTGATAGGTATGGGGCTTGCAATGGAACTGGCAGGGCAGTCGCTTGATTATGAGAATACCGAGGTAAGGGCGCAGAGAGATAAGCTCGAAGATGCTATTCTCAAGATAAAGGACACATATGTTATCGGAAATCGTGAAATAAGGACCCCCAATACTCTTCTTGCAAGCTTCAGGGGGATCGAAGGCGAGGCATTCCTGTGGGACCTTAACCAGCATGGGATAGCGGCTTCTACCGGAAGCGCCTGCGCATCGGAGTCGCTTGAGCCCAACCCTACTTTTGTGGCTATGGGAGTCAACAAGGAACTTGCGCATACGGGGATCAGGTTCAGCCTTTCGAGGTTTACGACTGATGAAGAAATCGAATTTTCAATAGAAGTCATTAAAAGTGCGGTCGAAAGATTGAGAAGCATATCTTCAACATATGCTTAGAAATTCAAGGCGGAAAAAATGGCAAAAAACGATTTGATAGGCGGCGCTCTATGGGAGCAGTATTCAGATAAAGTAAGCGAAAGGATGAATAACCCCGTTCACAGGGGGGAAATCTCCGAGGAAGAAGCGCGGGCAAAGGGCGGAAAGCTCATTGTCGCGGACTGGGGCGCCGAGGCTTGCGGAGATGCCGTAAGGCTTTACTGGATAGTAGACCCGGAAACAGGAATGATACTCGATTCGAAATTCAAGAGTTTCGGTTGCGGAACGGCTATAGCTTCCAGCGAAACAATGGCGGAATTATGCATCGGCAAAACTGTGGACGAAGCGATCAAGATCACCAATATAGACGTGGAAAAGAATATGAGGGACTCTGATGACCAACCGTCCATACCGCCCCAGAAAATGCACTGCAGCGTTATGGCTTATGACGTTATCAGGAAAGCTGCTTCGATATACAAGGGAGTGGACATGGCGAGCCTCGATTTCGAAGAGATAGTCTGCGAATGCGCCCGCGTTTCCCTTGGAACGATAAAGGATGTCATCAGGATCAATGATTTGAAGACTGTCGAAGATATAACCAGGTATACGAAAGCCGGAGCATTCTGCAAATCATGCGTTCATCCCGGCGGTCATGAAATGAGGAAATATTATCTTGTGGATATATTAAAAGAAGTGAGGGCACAAATGGAAAAGGAACAGGTTCAGGAATCCCTTAAAGGGAGTACTTTTAAGGAGATGGGAGTCGTTCAGAAGCTTAAGGCCATAGAGAAGCTCCTTACCGAGGAGATAAGGCCTATGCTTGCGGCAGACGGCGGAAGCATCGAAATAGTCGATATAAAAGAATCGGAAGGCTTTACCGACATATACATCAATTACAGCGGAGCATGCAGGGGATGCCCTGCCAGCACAACCGGCACTCTTTATGCTATCCAGAATTATCTGGCGGAAAAGCTGGATCCGGGCATAAGGGTTTTGCCGGTATCCTGAATTTATTCCGCGTCTGATTTTTTGAATATTATATTGTCCCCATCGGCATCCGCAGTGACAGTGCCGCCTTTCATCAGGCTGCCGAAAAGGACTTCGTCGACGAAGTAGTTCTTTATCTTATCCTGTATCCAGCGGGCTACTTCCCTGGCGCCGAATGTTGCCGAAAACGATTTGTCAACCAGGTAATCAAGGCATTTTCCTGTAGTTTTCAGGATAATCTTCTTTAATTTAAGCTGTTCCTTGAACTCCTCGAGCTGTTTTTCCACTATGCTCAGTATGATCTTCCTGTCGAGGGCGTTGAATTGTATTACTGCGTCCAATCTATTCCTGAATTCAGGAGCGAAAAGGGTTTCAAGGGCTTTTGAAACGGATTTCCTCTTTTCATCCGTTTCGCTGAATCCGATGGAAAGCCCCGCGAGGTCCCTTGCTCCGGCGTTCGACGTCATTATTATGATAACGTTCCTGAAATCCGCTTTTTTCCCGGAATTGTCCGTAAGCGTCGCGTAATCCATGACCTGGAGCAGGGTGTTGAAAATATCCGGATGGGCTTTTTCCACTTCATCCATGAGCAATACGGAATACGGCTTCTTACGGATCTCCTCGGTAAGGAGGCCGCCTTCTTCATATCCTACATACCCGGGAGGAGAACCGATAAGCCTTGCCACAGTATGTTTTTCCTGGTATTCGCTCATATCGAAACGTATGAGAGGGACTCCGAGAGCCAGGGAAAGCTGTTTTACAAGTTCGGTTTTGCCGACACCCGTAGGCCCGACGAAAAGGAAAGATGCAACGGGCCTTGTTTCCTCCCTGAAACCGGCCCTGGACCTCTTGATCGCTTCAGATACCAGGTGAACAGCTTCAGACTGGCCGAATATGTTCCTGTTTAGTTCCGCTTCGAGGTTTTTGAGGCTTTCCGTTTCATTGGTTGAAACAGATTTTTCAGGAATCCGGGCCATTTTTGCAACTATTTTCTCGATATCTTCAGCCCTGACCTTTACTTTTTTATCGCCCGGCCCCTTTTTTATTCTCTTCAGGGCCCCCGCTTCGTCGATCACATCGATGGCTTTATCCGGCAGGTGCCTGTCGTTTATATACTTGCTCGACAGTTCAACAGCGGCCCTAAGAGAGCCGTCGGTATAAACGACCTTGTGATAGTCTTCATAATTATTCTTTAATCCCAGAAGGATGCTGTAAGTTTCGTCCCTGGTCGGTTCCCCGACCTCGATTTTCTGGAAACGCCTTGACAACGCTCTGTCCTTCTCGAAGAATTTCCTGTATTCTTCGTATGTCGTGGTTCCGATACAGCGCAGTTTCCCGGACATCAGGGCGGGTTTTAAAATGTTTGAAGCGTCCAGCGATCCGCCTGAAACAGAACCGGCTCCCACGACAGTATGTATCTCATCAATGAACAGGATAACCCTTTCCATGGTCAGGAGCTCATTTAAAATCTTTTTCAGCCTTTCCTCAAAATCTCCCCGGTAGCGTGTGCCGGCCAGAAGAGCGCCCATATCCAGCGAATAAATCCTGGAATTCTGCAGAATTTCGGGGACCTTCTTCTTTGCGATCATAATGGCCAGACCCTGGGTGATGGCTGTTTTACCGACGCCGGGTTCTCCCACATGGATAGGATTGTTTTTAAAACGCCTGCACAGAATCTGTACGGTCCTTTCTATTATATCTTCCCTGCCGATAAGGGGCTCGAATTCGTTAGCGGCAGCCATTGCGACCAATTCTGTTGTAAAATAGGACAAAATGCTTTTTTTAGTTTCCTTTTCCTGGAACCTTCCTTCGAAAACCTCGTCCCCGTACTCCGGAGGTGAAGGATTTGCAAGGGAGGAACCGGGAATAACGGAAATCCCATGCGAAATGTAGTTCAGAAGGTCAAGCCTTGTTATGCCCTGCCTGCTGATGAAATACGATGCGAAAGAATCGGTTTCGTCCATTATGGCGATATATATGTCGCCGATAGTGATTTCCTTTTTATGGGGGTCGGAAGAGGAGTAAATAGCCCTGGTAAGCACGTTTTGAAGGCCTACCGACTCGAGCGGTTCGGTTATATCGGGAAGCGATTCCTGGTACTTCTTAAAATAACCTTCAAGGTTCTGCTTGAGGCTTTCAATATTGCCCCCGCAATTGATCAGAATATCCTTGCCGCTGGTGAAAAAGAGGGAGGCAAACAAAAGATGCTCCGGAGTGTAATACTCATGATGCCTTGTTTTCGCCTCGTTGAAACCGGCGAGGATTATTTTATTCAGCTCTTCATTTATTTCCATAGAAAACCCCGGTATGCCTTCCCGATCATATTATATATCATTATAATTAAATTTACTAAAAACTGCGTAATGATCAAGCTGAACCGGGAAATTCCGGAAGCTCTATATGGCCCCTGCGACAAGGTCGCCGACTTCCTCTGTTGTAAAGCCCATTTTTCCGGCTGACATGCTCTTCATCCTGGTACAGGCAAAAGTTACTGCTTTTTCAATAGATTGAGCCGCTTCTTTTTCGCCGAGTTCGTCGAGCATCATCCTTCCCGCTTCGATTGCGGCAAGCGGATTGATTTTATGTAAGCCGGTGTATTTCGGGGCGGAACCGCCGATGGGCTCGAACATGGAAACGCCTTCCGGGTTGATATTGCCTCCTGCTGCAACTCCCATTCCGCCCTGGATCATAGCCCCGAGGTCAGTTATTATATCGCCGAAAAGGTTCTCCGTAACTATTACGTCGAACCATTCGGGATTTTTAACGAACCACATTGTCGTCGCATCCACATGGGCGTAATCGCGCTTGATATCGGGGTAGGAGCTTTCACCCATTTCCTCGAAGGCCCTGAACCAGAGGTCCCCGCAGTAAGTGAGAACATTCCTCTTATGAACAAGGTAAAAGGGTTTATCCTTAAGCGCAGGTTTGGAGGCGTTCCTTCTTTTTTTCAATTCGAAAGAGTATTTAAGGCACCTGTCGACGGTCCTCCTGTCGTAGATCATAAGCTGGGAAGCTATCTCGTCCTGCGTACCTTCGCGGGTCGCCCCGCCGTGTCCGGTATAAATGCCTCCCGAATTCTCCCTGACGACAACGAAATCGATATCGGCAGGTCCTTTATCCTTCAGGGGAGTTTCCACGTTGGGATAAAGTTTAACCGGCCTCAGGTTTATATACTGGTCCAGATCGAAACGGATCCGCAGCAGCAGACCCTTTTCCAGGATCCCGGGCTTGACGTCGGGGTGGCCGATGGCTCCCAGATATATTGCGTCGTATTTTCTTAATTCAAAAATTTCTTCCTTTGAAATGATCTTTCCCGTTTTCAGGTATCTCTCGCCTCCGAAATCGTATTTATGATAGTCGAGCTTGAGCCTGAATTTTCCAGCGGCGGCATTCAGGACCTTGATCCCTTCGGCGATAACTTCGGGACCCGTGCCGTCTCCGCCGATTACCGCGATATTGTAAGACATATATCCTCCTGACTTTCTTTTACCGGTTAAAACACGAATTTATATTCTAAAGGCAATTGTGAAAAAAATAAAATTTAGCGCAAATGATCGAAGAAGCTGCCGGGTGATGTTTATTTATTGCTGACCGGATGAGTATCCGTATCTTGACTCCATGTATATACCCTTCTATAATCTATAAAAGTATTCGAAGGTTCGGGATATACATGGAGGTGAGAAATTGACAGGAACAGCCGCCAGGGTATGCATACTTATATTCATAGGCTTTACACTGAGTTTTTGCGGAGAATTGCCTCCGATCAGGACTTCTGTTGCCGGGTTCATAAATTATGGAGACAGTTCTGATGACGACATCAATATTGTCATAACTAAATCTTTAATCATATACCTTTCGAAACTGCCCGGTTCATTAATTACATCCTACGATGAAACAGAAAAAGCGGCGGAGGAATTCGGGTACTGGAATTTGAAGGAACTTGACCCCGGGACTGCCATCAGGATCGCACAGAAATCGAATTCGAAGCTTGCGATCACCGGATTTTACAGGACGGACAACAAAAGTAAAATTATAGAGATCCAGGTTTTTGTGTACGGCGTCGACAACGGCGATTTAAAACTTTTCAGGATGTTCAAGGGTTCGACCGATATCGGTTTGTTCGATACGATCGACAGAATGGAAAAAAGCATGGCCGGGCTTCTATACGGAAGGGAATTTGATTTTTCAAGCTTATCCGTCAGATCCGAAGGCATTCAAAAAAACTACCTGGTTTATATCGACGGTATCAAAAGAGGCATTCTATCCCCTCTTGATAGAAATTTCGAAGACAGTTTTACAGCGGGTAATGAACTTGAGCTGTCGATCAGGATGGCCGGTTCGGAAAAAGAGGTTTTCAAAAAATCCTTAATACTCGTGAAGGATAAAAAAACCGAGATTGTTTATAAGCCGGAAGGGACCGTTATAATAAAAAGCGATATTAGCAATCTGGCAGTTTTGCTGGACGGTACAAACAGCGGAAATGTTAACAAGGGCAATTTAGCGATTTCAGGAGTTACAGCCGATGTAAGCCATATCATTTCGATAAAATCCGGGAACAATATCCTGGAAAACCGGGGAATAAAAATCGGAGAAGGCGATACCGTAACCGAGGTTTTTGAACAAAAAGCATCCGGGTTTGATATGCGGCCTGACCGGGGCTTTTCGCCTTATTATGATCTTCTCCTGCCGGGGATCGAGCAGTTCGGTTACGGCGATACGGCAGCCGGGTCGGTATTCCTGGGCATCGATGTTATTTCACTGGGTTCCGCAATTATTTCTTACGTAAACTATGACGACAATTTTATCATGCTTGCAGCTGCAGATCCGGCCGATCAGCAAAAATATATAGAAAGATGCCTTGCCTGGAGGTACATATTTTTCGGGAGTGCCGGCTTATGGGCTTTAAATACGGCTGTATCCGTGTTTCATGCCGGCTTTACCCAGGGTTCTGCCTGCATTGATATTAAACCCGGCAGCATCAGCTTCATGTATCGATTGCCTTTCTGACGCAGGTGTCGCGTGAAAATATATTTTATAAATTTCAATTTCAGGCATGGCAATTGATATATAATAATAAGAAGAATATAGTGAAAATTATTTTTTATAACGTGTTAATAAGGGCGAATTCTTAAAGGTTTAATAAAAGGTTGAATAGATGGCGCTGAGCGAGTTGACCGACGAGGATATTCTGATCCGGTTGAAAGAGCTTAAAAAATCGGATGATTTTTTTAACGATGCCGCAAAGATGTATTCCGGGGCGATATATGACCGCTATTACAAGAAGGGATATAATTTATGCCGGTATTGGGGTCTCTACCACAACGATGCGGAGGACGTTATGCAGGATTCGTTTGTAAGGCTTTTCAATTATGTTCAAACCTATAAAGCCGGCAGACCTTTCAAACGATGGTTTTTGAAAATCGTTTTGAACCAGGTCAGGGCGAAATATAATGAAAGAAAAAGAAGAAACCTGAATGACCTGGATTCAATTACTGATTTGCCCGAACCGGGGGAAAATAATAATATTGAGAAATTTCAAATAAGGGCTTACCTGAACGGTATTATAGAAAAGGCCCCGGAAAAATTGAAGGAAGTGATGCTTCTGCATGTCAATTATGATTTAACTTATGATGAAATTGCGGAAACAGTCGGGATAAGTTCACGGCAGGTCAGGAACCGGCTCGGGCAGGCGTATGCCTATGTAAAATTGCATGCAGGATCGAACTATGATGAATAACGATTTTAAGAACAGGATCCATATCGGAAATGATGTTAAGGATTATCTTAAGAATTACGAATATGACGGTAATAGGAGTTTTGAAGAATTCTGGGAGGGATATCATAAAACCAGTAAGGATCCGGGACAGGCCCGGGTTTTCTATTATAAAAAAATAACGGCTGTCTTTTCCGCCGTTTCTGTTTTTATTTTCCTTGCGGCCGTTTTATCGGGGGTCATGCTTTTGAACAGGATGAGCGTGATAAAAGATATAAATACCGGGAAGCTTTTCATAATATCCCTGTCGTCGGGAAATCCCGAATTCCCGGACAGGGGGATGCTGAAGAAATTATATCCTGCGAATTTCCTTAAATCCGGCGATATTATCAGGACCGGCAAGACCGGCTTCTGCGATATCCAGCTCGTCGGCAGGGCATTGATCAGGTTCCGGAACAATACGGAAGCGGAAACGGCCGGAATAACAGACGGCGCGGGCAAACTTCATGTAAGGCTCGTACTGAAAAAAGGCTGCCTTTTGGTCTCTCCCAGGCGGCTTAAAGAAGATGAGTCTTTCATAATAGATACTCCGTCGGCACATATATCGGTAACCGGCACCAGATTTTCAGTGGAAGTGGATGAACTCAGGGGAACGGAAGTTTCAGTAACCGAGGGGA
The DNA here is from genome assembly GCA_963796325.1 of uncultured Spirochaetota bacterium. Classification (GTDB taxonomy): domain Bacteria; phylum Spirochaetota; class Brevinematia; order Brevinematales; family JAOACQ01; genus CAVYGN01. The sequence continues at coordinate 2,409,053 of CAWCLF010000001.1, read as the reverse complement.
AAGTTAAAATCGAACCTAAGTTTTTAATGGGTGGAAATGCATCTGGAAACATTGAATTGAACGCCGGCAATTCGGCTACCATACCTGCCGGTGGCGTATCGAATATTAAAGATATTCCTGTGCTTCCGGTAAGCGTTTCTGAATATGAAAGGTTAAATTATTTACAGGATAAAAACATAATTACAAATATAAACAATTCACCGGCTCTTGTTTTCAATTCTCCCGAAGGGTCGGGAATTTACCTAGACGGAAACCTCGCAGGATACGCTCCTTTAAGGGCTGTATTCAATAATGCCGTTAAAATCAGCATAAGAATTTCAAAACAGGGCTTTGAGGACTACTTACTGCCCGACCATCCTGTAAACAGGGAAGAATCGATCAATCCTGTCATGAAAGTTCTTTCTAATTCCTCCCTGTCTCAAGGTCCCCTTCTGCCGGGCGAACTTGCCTGGGAGAAGACCGTCAGCCTGACGGATATCGGCAGCGGGGCTGCGGTATCTTCCGGACGTATTTATATTCCTGACGGAGGGGTTTTAAAAATATTTTTAAAAAACGGCGAATTGATAAAATCCATAACTATTCTTACAAATAAAGGGAGGCTCACCAGGCCGGTAATCGACAACGGTACGGTTTATATCGGTTCCGACAGGGGCGGGTTATACGCATTATCGCCTGAAGGAACAATTCTCTGGAGCGGCAACGAATCCGGGAAAGAACTGTACGGAGCTTATCCTGCTGCTTCCTCCGGCATTGTGGCTGTCCCGTCTTTTGATAAAGGGATCATGGTATATAGTAAGAACGGAGACCTTCTGTTTCCCATAGTTTTAAACAAGGATGAACCGGTTTATTCTTCGCCCCTTATCCTGAAGAACGGATCTGTTCTGATTTACGGGACGGAAAAGGGGAATGTCGCTGCGGTCGATCTTAACAATAAGTCTGAAATATGGAAAAATACTTATACCGAAGGCAGGATTCTGTTCCCTATCATAGGGGATGATGAAACTGCCGTAATTTTCTACAGAAATGCAGGGAGCGGCGGAACCCTGATAGTAGGAGTGAATCCGTCGGACGGTTCTGTAAAATGGCAGAGGTCGATATCAGAACTTTCACGGACAACCATCTATCCCTCTTTCTCGGAAGGAAAAGCTGTATTCGCATCGAACAGTGAAGACAGGTCTTATATTTTTGTGCTGGATGCGCGCGGCGGAACCGTAGTTTCAAGGATTACATTAAATATGTCAATAACCGGTTTCTTTTGTTATCCGGGAAAACTGTATATAGCCGAAGGATCGGGGAAAATTTACGGTTATGACATAAATTCGAATAAAATGGAATGGACATACCAGCCGGATTATATCACGGGCATTATAGTTGCCGACAGGGAAAGCGTTTATACATTCGGCGGCGCTAAGGCTGCCAGGATAATAAGATAAATAAAACCTGCCGGGCTTCTTAAATGATTACGGTTCAGGCATCGGTTGAAAACAATATGTCATGAAGGTGTCGATATGTTCAAAAAGATCGGAATCCTGATTTCAGAACAAGCCCTGTCCGCGGGGATTTTTATACTGATAAGCGGCTGCAACCTCTTCACCGATCTTAATTCGCTTTTAAAGAAGAGCGCCGTTTCGAGCAGTTCCGGCTCATCGTCGGCATCATTGCCCGCTGCTAAAAACTGGTCTATTGTCGGAGTACCGTTCAACTCCGCTTTATTTAACGGTTTATCGGCCACAGGGGCATTTTCAGGAGGATGGGCTATGGCTGTAAACCGGAACGGAACAGTTTATGTCCTCGAGCCCTACGGCACTCATGGACCGGTAAGCGGCTATGACTCCCTGCAGGTGATCAGCTGCAGCGGTTCGGGATCATGGACCCCATCCGGGATCTGCACCTTCGGCTCAGGATTCTTCTTCAAGGACGGAGATATTACAATTGACGGCAGCGGAAATCCCTGGGTTGTCTATTCCGATAACAGCGGCAATAATCCCTCAAGCGTTGCAACCTATTCCGGAACGGCCTGGTCGGCGGTCGGCACATTCGGCGGCCTTTCGGGGACCTGCGGCAGCCACGTGGCGGCAAACGGCAGTACTGTTTATGCCGGCTGCAACAATGCCAGCTATACGGCAGGGTTCAACCTGGCCGGCTGTACGACTTCGGGCGTTACGGTTGTAGACGCGAACTCGCTCATAGCAGGTTTCCCCAGCAACCTCTATGAAGGCATAGCGGCAGATACAATATCTTCATCGCTTTACATGCTGTGGACTGCGAATTTAGCCAATCCGGGAGGACCTGGGAATCCGACAGATGTGATATCGAAATTGACCGGCGGTGCATGGGCAACTATTATGTCGGCCAATGTCGGGCAGGGCTACGGCGGGAATATTGCCGTAGGGCCCGACGGCACGATTTACTATGCTTATATGGTTGATAACCCGGGAACGATCTATGTTATGAAATACTCGGGAAGCCAATGGAACGGAGTCGGATCGACCGGAGCAAAAGTGACGAATTTCTTAGGCAGCGGCAACAATTTCTGGGACAACGAACAGTTTTCAATAAAAATCGATCCTGACGGAGTCCCATACCTGGCGTACCTGGATATCTATACGAACGTCATTATACTTGAATATTCAGCCGGGAACTGGTATAACGTCGGCCCTGCCGCTCCTTTTACCGGCAGTTCGACAGTACCGCGCATTTCCCTCGGGATAGACGGCAGCGGCGGCCTCTACCTGCTTTACAACGATGTAAATTACGGATACGTATATACCGGAAAATAAATCCCTCTTCAGGTCCCATCAATCATCTCCAAACTAAAAATAAATATTTCCAAAATTTCAAAACATGCATCCTTAAAAGATATTATTCATAGCTAACAACATTCATTATGTCGAATTTTATTAGATTGCCGTAAAGGAGGAATAATATGAAAAAATGTCATGGAAAGAGTTTAATAAACCTTGCCGGCCTCTTTGTTCTATCCCAGGCTCTTTTAATAATCCTGGCAGGATGCTCGGTTTTTCCAAAAAACCAATCGGGAGGCCGCCCGGGAATCAGCCAGTCCAGCGCAGCCCAAAAGGCAGGTACGTCTTTAAATCAGGGGGCAGGTCCGACTATCGCTCCGAACCAGGCTGCGGCTGAAACGCTTCTTGCCACCATGTACGCCAGCTGGAAATCGGTTTATGTAACTTCGGCAGGCTGCCCCGTCGGTTTGAGGGTCTGCCGTCCGGGCAATAATAACGACACCGTTTCGGAGGGGATAGGTTACGGCATGCTTCTCTCGGCATATATAGGCGATAAAGCGACTTTCGACGGGCTGTGGGCTTATGAGCAGTATTATAAAGATACGACGACATCCGTCCTTATGAACTGGAACATCAGCAGCGCCGAAACCATGATAGGCGCAGGGTCGGCTTCAGATGCCGACGAGGATATGGCCCTGGCCATGGTAATGGCTTTCGAAAGATGGGGCGGGACTTACGGGTCGTCAGCGACAGCTCTTATCACCGCTATTTATACATACGACGTCAATTCGACCACGGGCGCAATGGGGCCCGGAGACACCTGGGGCAACGGCAATTACTATTATAACCCTTCATATTTTGCACTGGCATGGTACAGGGTGTTCGGCCTTTTTACAGGCAATACGACTCAATGGAATAATGTCGCTTCGGCCTGTTACGCCATTTTGAACCAGGTTGAAAATTCATCCACAGGCCTTGTCCCGGACTGGTGCGCCGACCAGGGCGGTACAGCCGTTCCCTGCACTACAGCCCAGATTGCCTGGGATGTTTATCCCATGGATTATTACTGGGACGCCTGCAGGACGCCATGGAGGATCTCGCTAGACTCGATCTGGTTTGCAAATGCAACAGCCCAGGCTTTCTGCAATACGATCTCAAGCTGGGCCCAGGCCAATGTCCCTTCAGGAGATATATTATGCGGATATCAGCTGAACGGCACCGTGATCAGCGGCATAAATTACGGAAATGCAGCCTTTTCGGGAGCAGTTGCCGATGCTACTATAGGAACGACGGCAGCCGCGGGTATTACGGCAGCATACAAGACTACAATTTATAATTTCTTTACTTCCTATACGATCGGTGCCGGCGATGTTCAGGGATATTTCGGTGATACCCTCGAGGTTGTGTACCTTCTTACCGCCATCGGCGAGTTTCCCGATCCCCTCCCGACCGTCTATGCCTGCGGATATAGCCCGGGCGCTAACGGGATCGGCAACGGATGCTTCTGGACTATAGCTCCGACAGGAACGACAACTACATCGCTGGGAGGATCGCCGAACTCTATCTTTGTTTACGGAGGAACCGTCTATACATGCGGAGTAGACTCGAGCCTGGGCGCCTGCTACTGGTCGGGAACGACCAAGATCGCGCTTCCAAACGGGGCCTGGCCGGCACAAGCATACTCGATCTTTGTCGCCGACGGAACTGTTTACGTTGCAGGATATGATTCGGGTTCCAAAGCCTGTTACTGGTCCGGAACATCCGCAGGAATGACGGAAATAGTTTTATCGGGCGTCTCTGCAAACGGGCATTGGGGACAGGCCCGTTCGATCTTTGTCGACAGCGGAGGTACGGTCTATACAAGCGGATTCGACTCAAGCGGCAACGCCTGTTACTGGACAGGGACGTCGGAAACTGTTCTGGCGCAATGTACTGATCCGTTATCATGGGCGATCTATTGCGCGAATTCAATTTTCGTTTATAACGGAACTGTTTATACAGCCGGATTTGTCGGCCCTGCCGGATACGGTTACGGCTGCTACTGGATTAACGGATCGCAAACGCCTTTAGGAACGGCAGGATCGGGCGTCGATACGAGAACGATCTTCGTCGATAATAACGGTAATTGCTATGTCGGCGGACTGGACACGGCAGGCAACGCATGTTACTGGACGATAACATCAACAGGGCCTGTGGAGACGCCGATGGGGAATAATGCATCATACTCGCCAATGATTTCGATGTATGCGCTGAACGGTACGGTTTACTCGGCCGGCGAATCGGTCCTGTACGGGCCGAGCGGCGCGGTTAACGCCTGCTACTGGGTTGGAGCGAACCAGAAAATAATTCAAAGCGGAGCTGCGACAGGAATCTTCGTAGCTCCATGATATAGAATATAAATAATGTAATCCCGCCGGGACTTCCCGGCGGGATTTTTTATTCAGGATAGAAACAAAATTCTTAAGGCGGAATTATAAAAAATATATTTTTCAAATTTCAAAACAGGCGTTTTGAAAAGATAGTATATATAGCATTTAAAAATTAAGTTCTGTATAGCGGCGGGTCTTCGGCATTTATTTGCAGGTATGAGGCCTGCCGCTGAATTTTTAACAGTAATGTAAAGAGGAGGCAATTTATGAGATTTTCATCAAGGCTGTTAATTCCGGTTCCGGTTATTCCGATAGTTTTAATTTTCCTGCTTTTCGGCAGTTGTGCGATTGCTCCGCAGCATAAGGGCAGCCCATCGAGTCCATCGGGCGGCTCATCGAGTTCATCTTCATCATCCGGAGGCACGGTAACTGCGGCGGCTGTACCCCAGAAAAACATTCTTCCCACTATTGTTCCGAGTACGGTCGGGCAGGCTGCGGCGCAAACTAAACTGTCCAGCATGTATGCAGCCTGGAAAGCATATTATGTAACCTCTTCAGGATGCCCATCAGGCGACTTGAGGGTTCAGCGCATTTCGGAACCGGGGGATACGACCGATACGGTTTCCGAGGGCATCGGCTACGGAATGCTGCTCTCGGCCTATATGGGCGATCAGGCCACTTTCAACGGTTTATGGGCTTATGCGAAGCATTGGTTTGACGCAAACGGGCTTATGAATTGGCAAATAAGCAGTAACGGGACAGTCATTGGATCCGGCGCAGCGATAGATGCAGACGAGGATATGGCCCTGGCCCTTATCGTCGCGGATAAGGAATGGGGCGGTTATACTTCCGACGCAACTGCGCTGATCAATAATATCTATAACCATGAAGTTATGCAGTCGGCGCCCTACCAGTATTATATTCAGCCGGGAGATATGTGGAATACCGTTGCAAATCCTTCATACCTGGCGCCGGCATGGTACAGGGTATTCGCGGAGTATACAGGGAACGCGAATTGGACTAACGTGGCTTCGGCCTCTTATACATTGATGAATGCGGCCCTTCCCAATTCTTCCGTCGGCCTGGTCCCGGACTGGTGCACCCTAGCCGGTTCTCCGAACCAGACTGCGGTAACGAGTTATACAGGCTATAACGAGTACTGGTGGAATGCCTGCAGGACGCCATGGAGATTCTCGGAAGATGTTTTATGGTACAACAATGCTTCGGCGGCGGCTTACTGCAATAACTGGATAACATTTTTCAACAATTCCTCCGGGGGGAATGCCGCCAATATATATGCGGGTTATTCCCTGGCCGGAGCAGCCCAGGTAACTTATGGAAACGCGGCTTTCACGGGCGCCGTAGCCTGCGCGGCCGATGCTTCATCGACCGTTTCAAGCGCCTTCGCATCTTCTCTTTATTCCACGGCGACATCCTGGACCGTCGGTACGGGAACCGTACAGGGATATTTCGGCGATACTCTCGAGGTCCTTTATATGCTTACATTTATAGGGGACTTTTACAATCCCCTGCATAATAAAAGCTGGTCGGAAGTCGGCTCTCCGTTTAATTCGACTACTTTTGCCGGTTCATCTGCTACCGGTGCTTTTTCAGGGGGATGGGCTATGGCTGTAAGCCGGAACGGAACAGTTTATGTCCTCGAACCCTACGGCACTCATGGACCGGTAAGCGGCTATGATTCTCTGCAGGTCATAAGTAGCAGCGGGTCCGGGGGCGCATGGACCGGTTCGTGGATTTGCACCTTCGGTTCCGGATTCTTCTTCAATGACGGAGATATCGCACTTGACGGCAGCGGCAATCTGTGGGTTGTCTATTCGGATGACAGCGGCAATAATCCTTCAAGCGTTGTAACTTATTCCGGAACGGCCTGGTCGGCGGCCGGCACATTCGGAGGCCTTTCGGGGACCTGCGGCAGCCATGTGGCGGCGAACGGCAGTACCGTTTATGCCGGCTGCAACAATGCCAGCTATACGGCAGGGTTCAACCTGGCCGGCTGTACGTCTTCAGGCGTTACGGTTGTAGACGCGACCGCTCTCATAACAGGTTTCCCTTGCAACCTCTATGAAGGCATAGCGGTAGATACAATATCTTCATCGCTTTACATGCTATGGACTGCGAATTTAGCCAATCCGGGAGGACCTGGAAATCCGACAGATGTGATATCGAAATTGACCGGCGTTACATGGACGACTATTATGTCGGCTAATGTCGGGCAGGGCTACGGCGGAAATATTGCCGTAGGGCCTGACGGCACGATTTACTATGCTTATATGGATACAAGCGCCGGAACGATCCAGGTGATGAGATATTCGTCCGGCACATGGGTCAATACAGGGCCTACGGGAGCGCAGGTTAATAATTTAACTCCCGGATCACCCAATTTCTGGGATAACAGGCAGTTTTCCATAAAAATCGACCTATACGGCTTCGCATACCTGGCATACCTCGATACAAGCGCCAATGTCCAGGTTCTGCAGTATATCGCCGGCAAATGGTTCGGCCTCAACCCCGGGCTGGCCGGCACATCGTCCATTCCGAGGATTTCACTCGGGATAGACGGTACAGGCAGCGCATACATACTTTATAACGACGCCAATTACGGGTATGCTTATAAGTGTAATTGAAACTTAAAATGTTTAATAATTCCCTGCTTCCTTATCCGGGAGCGGGGAATATTTTTATGAAGGAGTTAAAAATGGGACATATCGTAAACCAGGACCGGGAGTACCGGCTCCTGCAGCAGAGGCTCGACAGGAATGTGACAGGCGCGCCGGACATGCCGGTGTTCATAAATATTCTGAAAATTCTATTTTCTCCGGAGGAAGCTGAATTTGCGAGGAAAATCCCGTCCATACCCACAGAAATAAGCGAGTTATCGAAAAAAACGAAGATACCGGAAGGGAAGCTCCTCGACAAGCTCCTGGATATGGCAGGACGCGGGCTGGTCGTGGACATATATTTCGAAGAACGTCACATGTTCATGCTTAATCCTGTAGTCATAGGATTTTTCGAGTTTACTTTCATGCGCACCCGCGGCAATATGCCTATGAAGGAACTTGCCGGTATGTTCGAGGAATACATGCATGCTGACGACAGGTTTGCAAGGTCCCTTTTTGCAGGGCAGACGCAGCTGGGCCGGATACTTGTCAGGGAGGAGGCGGTTGCAGATTCCGATTTCACTGAAATCCTCGACTGGGACAGGGCCAGCAATATAGTAACATCGTCCCCCGTGATAGGGGTTTCGCTGTGTTCATGCAGGCATAAGGCAAGCCATCTGGGCAAGGCATGCGAAAGCCCGCAGGAGGCATGCCTGACGCTGAATTATGCTGCAGAGTCGCTGATCAGTAACGGGATCGCCCGGCGGATCAGCACGGATGAGGCCATGGGCATACTGAGGACATGCAAGGAAAAAGGACTTGTCCAGACGGGCGACAATGTCCGGGAAAAACCCACATACATCTGCAATTGCTGCGGGTGCTGCTGCGGGATGATAAGCGCTATAAAAACGTTCGACATCAGAAACGCCATTGTTGCGTCAGGATGGGTAATGAATGTGGATAAAGGCAGGTGCAAAGGCTGCAGAAAGTGCGAAAAGGCCTGTCCTCTGGGAGCGATCGAATTGCATGCTTCCGTGGCATCCTGCGACGAAACGCTCTGCTTCGGATGCGGGGTATGCTATACGCAATGCAGGAACGGAGCGATTTCGATGAAATTCCGGGGGAAGAGGTCGATAACGCCTGAAACTTTATTCGACAGGATAGTAGCAATGTCGATCGAGAGAGGGAAGCTCGCCGAACTGATTTTCGACGACAGGGAGAAGTTAAGCCACAGGGCGTTCGGCAGGATCTTCAGCGTCCTGGAAAAATCGCCTCCGTTCAAAGCCGCTATGGCGATAAAACCGCTGAGGTCGGCTTTCATGAAAAAGATAGTCGAAGAGGCGGTTAAAAAAACAGGAAACGTCAGCAAGATCATGATCTGATTCCTATCGGGGATCATCCGATCCAAATTCTTATTGTATATCATGTTTAAGGGTAGGTACCCATAAATTAATAGTGGTTGACTTTTTCACATCGAAGCCTTACCATTTATATCCGGTTTTTTTTCAGGGCAGGAACCGGAATAAAGGAGTGTTGAGTGGATATAGATTTTGAGAAAGCGGGCGGGCTTGTTCCCGTGATCACGCAGGATGCCGCAAGAGGGAAGGTGCTTATGCTCGCCTATACCAACAAAGAGGCTTTTGATGAAACTGTTAAAACGGGAAGGGCCGTCTATTGGTCGCGTTCAAGGAATAAAATATGGATGAAAGGCGAGGAATCCGGCAATTACCAGGAAGTCGTCGAGATATTAATCGACTGCGACAGGGATGCTCTCCTCTACAGGGTGATCCAGAAGGGCGCTGCCTGTCATGAAGGCTATGAAAGCTGTTTTTACAGGTCATGGAAAAACGGCAAATGGATCGATAACGGGGAAGAAAAATTATTCGACCCGCGCAAAGTTTATAAAAATAAAGCCGGGAAAAAATGACTGAAAATATCCTGAAACTCGGTCTGCCGAAAGGGAGTCTTGAAGAGGCGACACTGTCGATGTTCAGGAAAGCCGGATACCTTATCACGCTTAGTTCACGCTCTTATTATCCATGGGTCGACGATCAGGAACTCGGTCTATTGATGATAAGGGCCCAGGAAGTAGCAAGGTATGTGGAAGAAGGCGTCATCGATGCCGGCATAACCGGCAGGGACTGGGTTCGCGAGAGCAAGGCTGATGTCGTTACAGTTTCAAGCCTGAATTATTCTAAAAATACGTCAAGCCCTGTCCGCTGGGTTCTCGCGGTTCACAAGGATTCAGGCATAGAAAACGTAAAAGACCTGGAAGGAAAGCATATAGCCACTGAAGCGGTCGAAATGACGAAGGAATATCTTGAAAAAAACGGGGTAAAGGCCATCGTTGAGTTCAGCTGGGGAGCGACAGAGGTTAAATGCCCGACTCTTGCCGACGCCATAGTAGAGATTACGGAAACAGGATCAAGCCTCAGGGCGAACAACCTTGTGATTATCGATGAGGTTATGGTTTCGACAACCCAGCTTATAGCAGGCAAGGAGGCCTGGCTCGATCCCTGGAAAAGGAACAAGATAGAAAATATTAATCTTCTTCTGCAGGCCGTCCTCCTGGCCCAAAGCAAAGTAGGCCTTATGCTTAACATTGAAAAATCCAACCTTGAAAGTATCCTTGGAATTCTGCCCGCTCTTCACAAACCGACGATCAGTCCGCTCACTGAACAGGGTTGGGTTGCCCTGAATACCATTATAGACGAGAAGATAGTAAGGGATATTATTCCGGAATTGAAAAAGAAGGGCGCTTCCGGTATCGTAGAATACCCTCTCAACAAGATCATCGACTGACCTCAGGCCCCGGAGCCCGGCAATCATAGAGCTCTTGAATTAAATATACATTTATGATAATATGAAATGCGGCTTTAATTATGCTGGCTTATTCCGGAGTCTTAAGCTGCCGAGGTTTCCTTTATGAACTTACTGTCGCTGCTGCCATTTCTTGCATTAATCATCAACCTGGAAGTTGCATATATCATTTACAGGCTCGATCCAAGATCGAGGCTCAATATCACATATTTAATGCTCTGCCTCATAAATGCATTAATATGCTTTTGTTATATGTTTTATTATTCCGCTCCTTCAAGTGAAGCTGCCGCTTTCTGGTGCCGGCTTGCATCCGTCGGGTGGATACCGAACATGACAGTATCGTTCCACTTTGTATTAAGGCTCGTACAGAGGGAGAAAAGGATTCCAAGGCGGATGCTCGTAGTTATGTACCTCCCTGCTGTTCTTTTTGTTTTACTCGAATTGACGGTCGGTTTATACGAAAAGGATTTTATTTTCATTTACGGGACATGGCATGCCGTGATAAACAGCACGTCGCCATGGCTGTGGGGTTTTATTATTTATATTTGCTCGCTTTTTGCTGCGGGGGTTTATCTTCTTCGTAAATGGGAAAAAAGCGCAGGCATCGAACTGGAAAGGCTTCAGGCTCATATCATCATCCTGACAATAATATTGATTTTCCCGGCATTGCTTGCCGGCAACTTCATACTTCCATTGTTCGGGATATATTATATTCCGGATGTCGGAGTAATAATAATTCCATTACTCTTCCTTATCGGCATCATCTATGCCGTGACGCGTTTTAAATTTATGATGCCGAATCTGCATCCGGACATCATGGACAGGGTCAGCGACCTTTTAATCATTACGGATTTTAAAGGCAAGATCCTTAGAATGAACAGGATCGCTGAAACTTTTCTTGAAACAACCGAAAGAGATAACATCGGCAAATCTCTCGGCGCCGTGATAATCGACCAGGATAAGATCATGAAAGATATAAATACGTTTGAAAGCGGCGAACATTTTTCAGTGCCGTATGACCTTAATTTCAAACTGCAGAACAATATCATACGTCCCATGACAGTATCGGTATCGTTATTGAAAGACAGCTACGGACAAAATTACGGCTGCATCCTGATCGGAAAGGATGCCGGCCGCAAAGAGGTTCAATTTTCCGAGTCATCCCGGCATCTTCAGGCCGAGGACAGCGAAAGACGTTTCACTCAAAAAATAATGCTGATTTCAAAGTCAGCTCTTTCTATGAATGAATTATCGCCTGAAGAAGACCTGTACAGTTTTATCGCGCAGAAAATCAGGGAACAGGCCGGCAACAGCCTGGTATTCGTTAACTCTTACCATAATTCCTACCAGGGGGTCCAGGTCAAAGCTTTCGCAGGATTGCCCGAGAACATATTGAAATTCAATGAAATACTGGGCAGCACTCCCGTAGGCATCTTTAATAAACTGGACAGGGATAAAAGGGTTCTTTATGAGAACGGGCGTATCGGCGAACTGCCGTCCGGTCTTTACGAAATGTGGTCGGGAATGATACCGGAGGATGTCTGCCTTGAAATCGGGAATGCGCTCAAACTTGGGAAAAGATACGGACTTGGATTGATTAAACAGGGAGAATTTCTTGGAAACATAGAAATACTTATGTGCTCAGATTCCGAACTCGAAAATCAGCTCATGATAGAAACATTGGCCCGGGTCGGTACAATAGCTCTTACTTACAGGGAATTGGAAAAAAAGGAATCTTTTTTCCTGAAAAGCATCGGTTTTATAAGGAACGGACTGGGTCTTATTGTTTCTGCGAAGGACAGGGGAGCTGTATTTAATGCGCTTTGCTCCGGATTACTTGATCTTTTATCCGATTCAATGATTATTACGATTAAGAGCGGCGGGAGCGGCAGAATGATCTTCGAATCGATATATGGAAATGAAAAATATATCAACATGCTTCATAAGATATTGAGGAAAGATTTGAGAGGCCTCAAAATAAATTTTAAAGGGAATATGCCGTCATGCATTAATTCCGATAATCTCTGCATGCTTGGCGGGGGATTGTCGGAATTGACCGGCGGTGCGATCAAAAAGGAAGAATCGGAACTGGTTGAAAAAATGATGGGCCTCAGGAATGTTTACGGGATGTCAAATAAAAAAAACGGTCATGTGAAGGATATCATCTCGATCATGACAAGGAACCCGATGACTCCTGAACAGTGCACCATTGCTGAAATATATATCGTTCAAGCATTTCTTACTAAATATTGCTGAAAATTGACGAAGAGAGTTTATGATCGAAAAAGAATTCAAATGGAACCTGCCTGATGCCGCTGCAGCAGACAAAATTATAGAATCTATTTTCCTCCGGTCCGGAAGCAATATCAGCATAGGGATTCCTGTCGAAAGGGATTATACGGACCGGTATTACGATACGAAAGAGTTCACTCTTTATTTAAGCGGGTTCGGCTGCCGTCTCAGGGTTGCCGATAAAGAGAGACTCGAGGTGAAATTCCAGCCCAAGAAGAAAAGCCAGGATTTCCTGCGAAGGAATGAGTGGCTCCTCTATCAAAAAGACATTATACCGGGCCGTTATCCCCGTTTCGAAGGGAGAAAAGTCAAAGAATTTTTCCTGGAAGAGTTCGGTTTTCTTATACCGGGACCGCTTATTCCAATCATACAGATAAAAACAGGAAGAAAAAAATGGATGATCGAATATAAAGGCGTTTTAACTGAATTGTCGTTTGACAATGCGGCAGCGTCACTTTTGCTGAAAACCGGGACTCCTGTAGATGAGAAGAAAGTCCTTTCTTTTAAAGAACTGGAACTTGAATCCGTGAAGGAGGGGAAAAACAGGGAAAGGACGTTCCGTGAACTGGGAGCTTTGATCTCGGATGAACTCGGGGAATATTCTTTAAAAAACAAGCTTGAAAGATCCCTTTCTTATTATAAATTGAATTGCAGGAAAGTCTTTAATCTTGAGATTAAAGGCGATGAAGCTTCATCCTTAGCCATTAAAAAGATAATTTCTCATTATTTTGAAATAGCAAAAAAAAATCTGGCAGGAGTCGAGATAGGCATCGACAACGATTATATTCATGATATGCGCGTTGCCGTCAGGAAGATGAGGACCGCCCTTCCTTTCTTCAGATATACAATGACCCTTGACGGCTTTAATTATCTTAAAAATAATTTAAGATGGATAGCACTTGTCCTGGGAAGCGTCAGGGATATGGATGTGTTTTCGGGGAGGATCGGAGATTTCGTTCCCCCTCTTATCCTTGAACGGAACAGCGATATTATTGATTCCATAAAAAAAACTATAAATTCCCTGCGGGATGTAAAGCGCATGGAAATGCTCAGGGCGATACAGTCATACCGCTTCAGGCATTTTATATCAAGAGTTGAAGATATGATCAAAAATTCATTTTTGAGGAATGACTACAGGAGCATATCCGGAACGCCCACAAAAGTGACGGCGAAAAACATCCTTAAAAAATGTTCGGAGGATGTAATTAAGTACACAGGCCGCTTGTTAAAGAATTTTGAAAGCGCCTCGGACTCGTATATACATAAATTGAGGATCCGCTATAAAAGGCTGCGCTATGCCATCGACTTTTTTTCGGGTTTATTTGAAGAAAGCGAATTAAAAATATCGGGGCTTATCCCGCCTATACAGGATGTGCTAGGTTTGTATGTCGATACGTTCTTTATGATGAAGCTGACCGCTGAGGTGATCGGCAGGACAGGGAACAGGCTCGCGGGCGGTTCCTTATTTATTTTGAATGGGATCTCCGCGGCAATTGAAGATTGGAAGAAAAGCCAGAGGGAAAAGATCTTTGCCGCGGTAAATAAGTTTGCCGATTCGCGGGAACTGGCCGATTTTATGGAAGGAGTGGAGAGGCTGGCGATACGCTGAATACATCGGGTCAGCTTAAGGGCTTTATTCTTTTGTACCGGTTCGGGCAGAAACGGGGGCGCCCTGCAGGGAGAACTCCATAATTCAAATGAGTAAATAATGATCTGATTGCAAGAAGTATTGAAAATACTATGAAAATTGCGGCAGTCCAGGCTACGGGGCTGTAACCGTGCCGCAGGGGCGCCGCAAACCCCGCCGCGGCCAGCACCGCTCCTCCAATAAAAGAGATAGTATAGATCAGGCTTTTAAAAGCTGCGTTTTCTTTCCGGATGAAAGCTTTTGAGAGTGCCGTAATATATGTGTTTTTCAAAGATCTAGCCAATTGATAAGATACAGCCGGATTTCCGGATTTTTCGAGATGGGTCATGGAAATTGCCCCCGACAGGCAGAATTTTATAATACAGTAAGTATAAATAAACAAGCACTATATGTAAAGACTTTTGAGAGGAAGAATCGGAGATTGCGCAGATATCAATAATTCGCATCAAAATAAGCCATTCGCTAAAAATATTATTGACCTGATAGGTAAATTATATTATTATTATGGTGACCCGGAAGGTCAATTTGTTTGAGAGTAAAACATGATATTAAAATTATCAAAATTGGATAATAAAAGGCAGGACAGCATTATTAATTCGGCGCTGAAAGAATTTGCCAAGAATGGATTTTATGATGCATCTACCAATAAGATCGCAAAGGAAGCGGGGATTTCCAAGGGCCTGTTATTCCATTATATTAATAACAAGAGCGATTTATTTCTTTATCTTTGGGAATATTCATCGAGGATTATCATTGAAGACATCCTGGGTTCCGTCAATATGAACGAAAAGGACATACTCGAAAGGTACCGTCAAATTGCTTTAATTAAGATGGAACTCTTGAACAAATACCCGCATATACTTGATTTTATTATGATTGCGATCAGCACGGAATCGGAGGAAATTAAAGGGGCAATAGGCAGAAATTTCAAGGGTTCCCGGGAAAATTATTTTCAAAAATTATTTGAAGATATCGATACATCTCAATTCAAGGATGGCATTGATGCTGCAAAAGTTAAAAATCTCATCATATGGGCGCTGAACGGATATTCCGATGTTTTTATAGAGAAGATAAAGAATTTAAAAATAAACGATCTCAATTACGATGAAATTCTTGAGGAATTTGATTCATATCTGGAAGTGCTCAGAAAATGTTTTTATAAAGAAATAGGACAATAGGGTTGTCAATTTGGAGGTCATTATGGCATTGCTGAAACTTGAGAATATTACAAAAAGTTATCAAAAAGGATTAACGGAAGTTATGGCTTTAAAGGGTGTGGATCTTACCATCGACAAGGGGGAATTCCTTGCGATCGTCGGGCCTTCCGGAAGCGGAAAAACAACCCTCCTCAACATTATAGGCTGCCTTGACACTTTATCCGGCGGAAAGGTGGTCTATGACGGGAAAGAACTGGGCAAAATGGATGAAAAAATGTTGTCCGATTACAGAAAGGAGAATATCGGTTTTATTTTCCAGTCCTACAATCTCATCCCGGTTTTGACCGTCCGGGAAAATGTCGAATTGCCGATGGTGATAGAAAGAAAATGGAGTAAATCTGAAATGAGGAAAAGGGCGGGGAAAATAATCGAGGATGTCGGACTCAAAGGGATGGAAGACCGTTTCCCGAGGGAAATATCGGGCGGCCAGGAACAGAGGGTTGCCATAGCCAGGGCGCTGGTAAAAGACCCGCTGCTTGTGCTGGCCGATGAGCCGACTGCGAACCTGGACTCGGTTATGGCTGAGGAAATAGTGGATATTATGAAGGTAATTAATGAAAAGAGGAAGACCACCTTTGTTTTCTCAACCCATGACCCGCAGGTTCAAAAGCATGCGAAGCGGATAATAGTCCTGCATGACGGCAAAATCCAGTCAGACGACAGGAGGTAGGTATGGGCACCATTTTAAAAATAGCATTCAGGAATACCCTGAGGCATAAAAGACGGACCTTCCTGACGGCGATTATCATATCGATGGGCTTATTTATTTTTATATGGTTCGATTCCCTGTTATCCGGGATGGATAGAAACTCGATCGAGAATATGGTCAATCTGACAGAATCCTCAATAAAAGTATATTCTTCTGATTATGACAGGGACAGAAACGCCCTTCCTTTGAAATACGGGATTTCCGATTATAAAAGGCTGGAATCATTCCTGCTGAATTTAAAAGGCGTCACCGGCGTAACGCCCAGGACTTCTTTTCTCGGTGAAATGACTTCCGGACCCCAGGCGCTCCATGTAGTCGGAACCGTGATCGACCCGGTGAAGGATAAAAGCGTATTTACCACCTCTAAATATATCGTAAAAGGCCGCTATTTTTCGGCGAACAGCGTAACGGAAATCCTTCTCGGTGTGAAACTGGCGGAAGATATGAAAGTAAATGTCGGCGATACCGTCACGCTCAGGTCCCAGACCAGATTTGAGGCAAATAACGCTGTTGATTTTGAAGTGGCGGGCCTCATCGATTGCCCTCATCCTGCTGTCAATGAAGGCGGGGCTTATATCACATACCAGGCCGCCGATCCTTTTCTGGACATCGGAGGGATTTATCCGGAGGCCGATATCCATGCCGACTGGAAAAAAGGCGAAAGTTCGGATGATTATTTAACCCAGCTCAAAGTCCTGAAAAATCAAATAAAACAAAGTTTTCCCGATGCCGCTCCATATACCTTCAACGACCTGCAGGGAGCCTTTCTCGCTCTGCTCAAGCAGAAAGGAACAAGCGGAAATATCATGTCCCTTCTCATCCTTCTCATCGCCGCGATCGGCATTGTCAATTCCGTATTGATGAGTGTATATGAGAGGATAAGGGAAGTGGGAGTATTAAAAGCCATGGGGATCAAGCCTGGAGAAATTTTGCGGATGTTCATGTACGAAGGGATAATAATCGGCTTGATCGGCAGTCTATTCGGGCTTTTGCTTGCTTTTATCACCAATATCTGGATGGTGACTGCCGGAATGGATATGTCAAGCATGTTGAAAGGGGTGAGTTCATCCTCCATGGGTATGCCGGTTTCCACTGTGTTCTACGGGCAATGGAACCCGGGAACTTTTATCGGCATGTTTATCTTCGGGATGATCATTTCTGTTGCCGCTGCTTATGTGCCGGCAAGAAAGGCTGCGAAGATGCCTGCGACGGATTGCCTCCATTTTGTATAATAAGAGGTTAAATATGTTGTATTTGATAAATATGGCGTTCAGGAATATTTTAAGAAACAAAAGGCGGTCGATTCTCGCGGTTTCGTCCGTGACGATATCCATTGCGATGCTGTTTTTTCTGCAGGGTTTTGTCGGGGGAGTGCTGAATTCCCTTGTAAAAAACTCGACGAAAAATGAGACCGGGCATATCCGCATTACAACACAGGGCTTTCTGGATAAAAAGCGTTTCATGCCGGTGGATGAAAATATCCAGGAACCGGAAAAACTGATCTCGATCATCACAAATGACCCGGAAATTGCCAAAGAAATCGATCTGATCGCCGAGCGGTTTTATTTCGGCGTCCTGCTCCAGTACCAGGGTAATAATAAATCCGCAATCGCTATGGGCGGCGATCCGGATCTGGAAAAAAAGCTCCTGATGCTGAATAAATCCCTGGTTTCAGGAAACTATTTCGAGGAAAATAATTCTGAAACTTCCACTAAAAATCCCCGGGGTAAAAAATATCATGAGATCATTATGGGCAGGAAAATGGCCGATACGCTGGGGCTTAAAATAGGCGATACAACAGCGGTTCTCGTGCAGGGAAGCGATTACGCGCTCCATGTCCCCTCCTTAAAACTGGTGGGGATATTCCGGACCGGCTTAAATGATTTTGACGACAATATTTTCCAGATGCCGCTTAAAGACGCTAAAGAGATAATGCACTGCGGCGATTCCGCACAGCAGATCATGATCATGCTGAAAAAATACCAGGACTCCGACAGGATAGCAGGTCTCTTAAACTCGAAATTAAAAGGAAACAGGGAATATCAAAATGTCGCTGTTGTTTCCTGGACAAAAGCGGGAGGTTTCGCGGCTACATATAATGATATGAAGGGTCTTTTCAACACGATTTACCTGGTGATAGCTTTTCTCGGCGCCTTTATCATCACCAATATCATGATGATGGTAGTTCTTGAAAGAAGAAAAGAAATCGGGATTATAAAATCCATGGGTTTTTCCAGGATGGAAGTGCTCCTTCTTTTCCTTCTTGAGGGCACCGCTCTGGGGACCGTCGGGAGCCTTACAGGAGTTATACTGGGGATCCTTTCTTCACTTTATTTTATAATCCAGGGTATTGATTTTTCCGCTTCCCTGGGCCAGATGAATATGCCCATTGATAATGTCATCAGGATCACGCTCAGCGTTCCCGGCATTATAGGCATCATGTTTTTAGGGATCGTCGTGGCGTCCATCGTAGCGATCATTCCGTCCCGACAGGCCGCCAAAATGAACGCTGTTGACGCGATCAAGAGCGTGTGAGGGACAAGGTGCGGGGTCCGGAGGGCGGGTGATTTAAGGAGGATTTATGTTTTATAAATTGATCGTTAAATTGAGCGGGTTTTTAATATTGTTTTTTATTATTACCCCATGTTTTGCCGTTACCGGTGAGGAAATATTGAGGAAAGTCGACTCCAATATGAATTACCAGACAATTGAATATACCGGTACCCTGGAAATTTATGTAGGCGAAGACAAGCCCAGGGTTAAAATGATGAAAGCATACGGGGTCAGCGATAAAAAGGCTTATGTCGAATTCCTGAACAAGGAGGACAGCCGGACAAAGTACCTTAAAATCGGGAAAAATCTCTGGATTCATGACGGGGAGGAAAACAATACCTTTCTCATTTCCGGCCACCTTTTAAAACAGGGAATGATGGGAAGCGATGTGTCTTATGAAGACGCTCTTGAAGCGGATTCCCTCTATGAAAAATACAATATCGAACTGACCGGGGAAGAAAAAATCGGAGACCGTGACTGTTATGTCGTGACGCTAAAGGCCAAAGTGAAAGAAGTGCCTTATGAAGTCCGGAAAATCTGGGTCGATAAAGAGCGGTATATCGGATTAAAACAGGAAATGTATGCAAAAAGCGGAAAGCTCCTGAAAGAGTCCGATGTTCTGGAAGTGAAGGAATTCAGCGGCCGGTATTTCCCGGTAAAATCGGAATATAAGGATAAACTCAGGGAAAACAGTAAAACGGTTTTTAATGCCGCGGACATTCAATTCGATGTGACTTTGCCTCCAAACATGTTTACCATACGTTATCTGGAAAGGTAGCCGCGGAGAGGGGATAAAAATATTGACGGAGAAATAAATGCGACATTACAAGGGATGGATTTTAACTGCCGTTTTTTTATTAACTATTATACCTCTTATGTCGGCAGCGGAGGATGAATCGAATAACAAGGGACTGGTGTTCAGCGGGAAGGTAATGAACGATAATTTCCTGTATCAGTACTATGATACGAATTCGGACAAAACATCATTTGCCTATGCCGGACAGACTACCCTCCGCTTTGATATTGTCAACGCGGATTACAGCCAGGCCAAAGTGCAGTCGGACCTGGACATAGATTTCTTTTACGGGGCATTAGCGGATTATTACAACAGCCTTCTTTACAATACTAACGCCAACCAGCTTTTTACACTTTCCGGCAATAACCTGACGGTCACATTTACTTTAAGGCAGCTTTATCTTGCACTTTTTCCTTCGTTCGCCGATATTTCCCTCGGCAGGCAGATTATCAACTTCGGAGTCGGAATGGTTTTTTCTCCAATTAATGTTTTCTCTACTTTCGATCCGACGGATATCGATTTTACCAAGACCGGCAGCGACACAGCCCGCGTGAAAATCCCATTCGGCGATCTCTCCGGCCTGGACCTGGTCAGTACTTTTACAACGGAGATGACCAATGCCACTACAGCTTTGAAATTATTCGGGAACTTTTCCGGATTTGATGTTTCGGGAGTCGCCATTTACCGGGGAGCTTCCAGTGAATTGATAACCGGAGGTACTTTTAAAGGAGACCTGGAAATCGGCATTCACGGGGAAGCGGTCGAGCATTTTCTTACCAATATCGGTAAACATTACTTTGAAGGGATGCTGGGGATCGATTATTCATTTTTCGATTCAAAACTGGCTTTCTTCCTGGAATATTATTTCAATGAAATACCTGTGGATACTTCCGCAGTGACCAACCTGCAGGAAATCGCCTCGATAAACAGGATTTTTTATAACAAGCATTACTTTTTCCTGGAAGGGATTTATACCATTGACGAGATCCGCAAGCTCAGCGCATTTGTCATTTACAATCCTCTGGATAACGCGTTTGAGGCAGTCGGAAGTTATTCCCAGAACATTTTCCAGAATGCGAACCTTATAGGATATGTACAGTATTTTTATAATAATCTTAACGGGCTGACCTGGTCTGTCTTTAAAACCCCGGATCTGGTTTACGCGCTCAGGCTGGAAGTATTGTTCTAATTCCAGCCATCGTGTATGAGTTTATAAAACGTAAAAAACTGTGTTTTCATATCTGCGGATATTGTATTTTACTTATTAAATTGAAATAATTACGCCCGCCAATTAAAATAATTGTCTCGATCCGGAGGTTTACATGGATTTTACACTCTCTAAATTGAATAAATTCAGCGGCAGGTCAGGCCCCCTCCTGCTTATTATAATGGACGGGGTGGGGATAGGGAAGGAATATCCGGGCAATGCCGTTTACATGGCGAAGAAACCCGCCCTGGACAGGCTTTTCAAAGGCCCTCTTTATGCAACTCTCCAGGCCCATGGCACCGCTGTCGGCCTCCCTTCCGACGACGATATGGGCAACAGCGAAGTCGGTCATAACGCGCTGGGCGCAGGCAGGGTTTTTGCGCAGGGAGCCAAGAGGGTAAATAAAGCCATAAGCGACGGAAGCATATTCAAGTGCGATACCTGGAAAAGGCTTATCGGGAAATGTAAAGGCGGAGGGACCCTCCATTTTATCGGCCTTTTATCCGACGGAAATGTCCATTCTCACATAGAACAGCTTTTCGCCATGCTTAAAGAGGCATCTTTGGAAAAAGTAAGGCGTGTCAGAGTGCATGCGCTCCTGGACGGAAGGGATGTGCCTGAAAAATCGGCCCTTGTTTACATAGAAAGGCTGGAATCTTTCCTTAAAAAAATCAATGACGATACGGGTTTTGACTACATGATAGCTTCCGGCGGAGGCAGGATGGTAACCACCATGGACAGGTATTTTGCCGACTGGAATGTCGTAAAGAGGGGCTGGGAAACGCATGTCCTTGGAATAGGAAGACAATTCAGGACAGCGCGCGAAGCTGTCGATACATATTACGGCGAGGACCCTAAAATTACCGATCAGTACCTTCCCCAGTTCGTGATTGCCGAAAACGGGAAGCCGGTAGGGACCATAAATGACGGCGACGGAGTGATATTCTTCAATTTCAGGGGGGACAGGGCGATAGAAATATCGATGGCCTTCGAAAAAGAGGACTTCGATTATTTCGACAGGCAGAGGAGACCGGATGTGTTATATGCCGGGATGATGGAATATGACGGAGATCTTCATCTTCCTAAAAATTTCCTGGTTTTCCCGCCCGAAATTGATAAAACGATCGGCCAGTATCTCTGTGCGAGTAAAGTCACCTCCTTCGCAATCTCCGAAACGCAGAAATTCGGTCATGTAACATACTTCTGGAACGGGAATAATTCGGGATACATAGATGAAAAGTATGAAAAATATATTGAAATACCTTCGGACAGGGTCCAGTTCGACAAAACTCCCAAAATGAAGGCGCCGGAAATTACCCAAAAAACCATCGAATTGTTAAAATCGGGGAAGTACAGGTTCGGAAGGCTTAACTTTGCAAACGGCGATATGGTAGGACATACGGGCGTCCTGGAAGCGGCTATAGCCGCGGTAGAAATGGTATCCGAATGCACGGGCAGGCTAATTGAAACTGTCAATGACCTGGGAGGCATTACTATTGTTACCGCCGATCATGGAAACAGCGACGAAATGTACATTGAGAAAAACGGAGTAAGGGAAGTTAAAACCGCTCATACGCTGAACCCCGTACCTTTCGCAATTGCCGACTCCGGCTATAAAAATGAATACAGGATGGCTGTTCTTCCAAACAGGGGCCTTTCAAACGTTGCAGCAACCATCTGCAACCTCCTCGGATATGAAAAGCCGGAAGATTACGAACCGTCGCTTATTGAATTCTTATGATAAGCGGATAATCATCAGGCCGCAATATTTTTTATAACTTCCTTCTGTTCAGGCGTTATCTCCTGGAAATAAGCGCCGATCCTGCCTGTATCTACATAAGCGACCTTGCAGTTCAAGGTAACTCCGGGCACCGATATCCGTATCGACATACCCGGCTTTACGCCTCCCTTCGGGCCGGCTTTGAAACCCTCCGCCGTTTCGGCGATAACAGCAATGCCCTTTTCGCTTATATCTTCGATCGAACAGGGATATTCCTCGTCATTTTCGCCATGTTTTACGAAATAAGAGCATGGGCAATCGGCAGGAGTTCTCGCACATTCGCGTTTTTCCTCGACCATAAACCCTCCTATTATTAACAATTGTATAATACAATATTAAACAAATTTCACGATAAAGAAAAATCGATCGGCAGGTATTTCATCGCAACGAAAGGTCCCGGCCGGAACCTGCAGGGATGCTGCCGCCGGTTTTGATAAATATTTAAAACCGGTCTATAATAAAAAGAGCGGTTTTGGAAACCGGATAACTGTAAGGAAGACGGACGGCCGAATGGATAATATCATTGATTCGTTGAACGACAGGCAGAAGGAAGCGGTTTTAAACACCGAAGGGGCCCTTCTTGTACTGGCAGGAGCGGGCAGCGGAAAAACAAGGGTAATCACACACCGCTTTGCATATCTTTTAAAAGATAAGAATATTACAATTCAGAACATACTCGCAGTCACATTTACAAATAAAGCCGCAGGTGAAATGAAAGAAAGGATTACGGCGCTCTCCGGCCTCAATGCATCGAATGCATGGGTAAGGACTTTCCATTCGACCGGCGTGCTGATACTTCGCAGGTTTTCTGAAGCCGCAGGATATCCCGGAGATTTTGTCATCTATGACGATGGAGATTCCAAAAGCCTTGTTAAAAGCATTATGAAGGAACTCGGGATAAGCCCGAAGACATTCAATCCGTCAGGCATTTCGGACAGAATTTCAAAACTCAAGGATTCCATGATAACGCCGCAGGAATTCGCCAAGGCTGTCTCCTCAGATTTCGACAGCGCTGTCCTGCCCGTCTATTCCCAATATGAAAAACTCCTCAGGAAGAACAGGGCCGTCGATTTCCCCGATCTTATATCCCTGCCTATCAGGATATTGTCCGAAAATGAAAGGATCCTGTCCTACTATCATTCGCTATGGCATTATGTCATGGTGGATGAATTTCAGGATACAAATTCCGCCCAGTATGAATTGATCAGGCTTTTTTGTCCCCCGTCAGGGAATATCTGCGCAGTCGGCGACGACGACCAGTCCATCTACGGATGGAGGGGAGCGAATATCGACAATATTTACGACTTCAGGGACCGTTTTAATGCAAAGGTCATAATGCTTGAGCAGAATTACAGGTCGACAGGGGTGATCCTCTCTGCCGCTCATGCAGTTGTTGAAAAGATCAGGGGGCGGATGGATAAAAAGCTATGGACGAGCCGCAAACCCGGTGAAAAGATCACCATTATAGAAGCTGTAACGGACAGGAACGAAGCGAGAATGATTGCCGATACGATCGACAGACTATTGTCCGAATACAATTACAGGGACTTCGCCCTTTTTTACAGGACCAATGCCCAGTCAAGGCTCCTGGAAGAAGAGCTCCTGTTTCATAATATACCTTACAGGGTCTTCGGAGGACAGAAGTTTTATGCGAGGAAAGAAGTCAAGGACATACTCGCTTACATTAAACTGATAATCAATCCTTTCGACGGAACTTCTTTCGAGAGGATTGTCAATGTGCCTAAAAGAAAGATAGGCGAAGCTACATTGAGGAAGATCATGAAATCGGCGGATAAGCAAAATATTTCATACATCGAAACCCTTTTGAGCGAGGGAGGGGACGATATAAAACTGTCGGTCCCCATGAAAGAACTGGGAGTGATCCTGCATGAAATGAGAAGCTCAATTGAAACACAGACCCCGGTGAATTTTGTCAAAATATTGATCGAGTCCATCGGCTACAAAGATTATCTTGTAAATTACGACGAGGACGGGCTTGACCGATGGTCGAATGTCGAAGAACTGATAAATTCTATAAGTGAATATGAAAATTCGAATCCGGACTTAAAGATCTCCGATTATATTAACGATATTACACTGCGTACCGATTCCGACGATATCGGCAGCGACGAAAGAAGGGATTACGTATCCCTTATGACAATGCATAACGCCAAAGGCCTGGAATTTTCTGTCGTTTTTATCAGCGGCGTCGTTTCCGGTCTGATCCCGCATTCTTCGAGCATATATTCAGATGCCGAATTCAATGAAGAGAGGAGGCTTTTTTATGTCGGAATAACCCGGGCTAAAGACAGGCTGTACCTGTCCATGTCGGAAACCAGGTTAATATACGGCGAAGTTGAAAGATGCATTGCATCGCCCTTTCTGAAGGACATTCCGGAAGAATTTATCGAAAGGGCGCAGAACCCGGATGCAGATTTTGACAGGGAACCCGAATCCGCAGGCGGCAGCGAGGTCAAAAACTTAAGCGAACTGAAACCGGGCGACAAAGTCTTCCACAGGAGATTCGGAAGGGGCGTGGTAGCGTTTTCATCAGATAAATTAATTACGGTAAAATTTGAAAAGTACGGGACACAGACCCTGGGCGGCAACTTCCTTTCAAGTATCGAGGTAATGAAATAATGGCTGATATTATCTATAACAGCATCAGGAAAATTTTAAATAACAGGATCTTTTTAAATTCTTCTCTTATTTCCATCATAACCTTTGGGGAAGGAGCAATCAACTTTTTATTCACACTCATTATCGGAAGGCTGCTGGGGCAGGGACAGTACGGCATTTATAATCCTCTGGTCTCACTGCTTGTCATAATTACAATTCCGGGGCTCGCCCTCCAGATGGTGTTCAGCTCCGACATTTCCAGGCTTATTCATCATGACCAGAGGGAGGCATTAAGAGACTATCTTAAAAAGGTTTTCTATATCACTGTTTTTATCATTTTCATTATCCTGGGGATACTGATAATTTCACTTCCTTTCCTAAAGGGTTATTTCAGGATTTCCGACGACAGGCCGTTTTTGATGCTTTGCGGGCTTGTGGCGCTGAATCTGTTTGCAGTTCCGTTCCAGAGTCTAATACAATCGAGGGAAGATTACAAAACATATGTTCTTTTCAAGCTTATTGCTCTCTTGAGTAAATTTTCAGCCGGCGTTTTAATGGTGTATTTTTTCTTAAACTATTTAGGGGCGCTTGGAGGGTTAATAGTATCTCTATTGGTCAGCATCATATTCTTAATGACGGACCTGCGGATATTCATGAATAAAACAATCGGCGGCGGCCGTCCCGCCAGGGAGGGAATGGATAAGAATCCGGGATATATCGGCACGGGCAGGATACTGAAATCTTTTGCCACAGGTTTTTTGTCCGTTTTTGCTTTCCAGATAATAATGTACCTGGATACCATTCTCGTCAGGCACTACCTTACAGATCTTTCGGGTATTTACTCAATGGTGAACCAATTCGGAAAAGCTTCTTTTTTTATAGCATCATCTATTTCTTTTGTAATGCTGCCGTTCATGTCAAAAGACAGGGTTAATATAGTCCGCTCGAATCTCCTGGCTTTCCTGTTTCTTTTTTCATGTCTTATCCTGTTCTGTTTTGTCATTGTTTTCATAAGCCCTTTCTTATCCGGTGTAATATTTGCCGGCAAATTTCCCGGAATGGAAAAAGTCCTGCCCGTATATGTTTTCATGTTTATGCCTTATGCTCTTATCTATTTCCTGATCAATTATTACATAATTTCCCAGAAACTTTTTTATTCACTGGCAATTTTTACAGGGGTGATACTGCAGTTTATCGGGATTGTTTTATTTCATAAGGATCTTATCCAGGTAAGCCTCGTTATAGGTTCGGTCGGTTATTTTGTCCTGGCCGTATTATCGGCCGATTCATTCTTTTGGCATGATAGAAAGAAGGTTTTCAATCTTGTGTGAAAAAAGGATGAAGATCCTTAACAAAAGGCCGAATATCAGTCCGGATGTTACAGCGGCAATGAGATCGGTGCGAAGTTCGACATGCCTTTCCTCTCTCATCGAGAGGGTTATTATTTCGATGAGAATCAGGGTCGCTATTATGATCGCCAGCAGTGCCAGGAGAAAATAGATTCTTCCCAGGTTCTCCGCATACCTGTACAAAAGCTGTGTAAGGTAGAAAACGAAAGAGGCTACAAGCCCTTTGACAATCGACCACCAGTAATTCTTCCTGTCGATACCTTTAAGAAGCATGGGGAAGAGTACAATAACGCCGATGAAAATAATAGTGCCGGCGCTGATGCCCGCTATAAGATAGTATGATGTAGTCGTATTCAGGTAATCGATAGATTCCTTTATCCAGGCTATTTGAGAATCGAACGGATGATAAAAAGCCTGAACGAGGTATAGTACAAAAAATACCACGGCAAAAAAAGCGAATAAGAGAAGAATTTTTACAAGGAAATTCCTGACCCTTTTCACGCGAACCTCCGTTTTTAAAAAATTTTATAAATCCGGGAAAATAAAGTCAAACTTCAGCCGGAAACCAGTTCAGTCGGAAACCGATAGCAGCAGCCGAAATTCAGTATCATCATTCTCAATTCTTGAAAGCAGCCTGCCGACTATCGACTGTTGACTGCAGACTATTGACTGACGGTGCGTTTTCCTTTAAAATAAATGCTTGAAATTTTCACAGTTAAGCTTGCCGCTTTGCAGGGTTTTTCCTGTTAAGGAATCCATAAAAGGACTGCATATCATGCGGCAATAAGGACGGTTTCATTGAGGGAAGACAGCTACTCGAAAAATACCTTTTACAGCCTGTGCGGCTTCGGAATATTGATGGTTTCGAATTTTATCTTTACTTCCCTCGCCGGCAGATTTATGGGTCCTGAAAATTACGGCGTCTTTATGAGCTTCTTTTATTTTCTCCTGGGCCTGTCGCAGCCCAACACGTCGCTCCAGTTATCGGCTGCAAAACATGCCGCTTTGAGTAAATCTCCAGGAGCGGCTGATTCGATAAAGGAATTATCATCGGATTTCTGGGTGACAGGAATAGTACTGTTCTGCCTGGTATTAGCCCTTTATCCCCTGATAAAATATATATACGGCCTTAAAAACCCGGTCGATGCGTTCATCGGGGCGGCGATATCCGCACTGTGGCTTGTCACGGCAGGGTACAGGGGTGTTTACCAGGGGCGCATGGATTTTCTGACTCTGGGCATGAATACCGGTCTGGAAGGCGTAGTCAGGGCATTAGCCGGAATACTATTGATCATAGCCGGGTGGAAGGTTACCGGGGCCCTGGGAGCTTCTATTATCGGGAGCATGGCGGCAATATTTCTCCTTATAAGAAAGGGAGGGCCGGCATTAAAGGGGAGATTTTCATACAAGATCAATTATAAATTCATTCTGACATTCCTTTCGACCTGCCTCGTTTTTATTCCGTTCGGTCTTATAAATGCCCTGGATTTAACTCTGGAGAATTTCGTCATCGGAGGCGCCGCCACGGGATACCTTTCCGCCTGCGCCCTGTTTGGAAAGAATCTTATCACCCTTTCTCTATTTTTATCCGGTGTGGTTTATTCTTATTCCTTGAAGAGCGAAAAGGGGCATTTCTGGACAGGGATCGTTTTAACGGCCGTTTCCTTTGCAATACCGGCCCTGTTCACTCTTTTTTTCGGGAAATGGCTTGTCGTTTTGATCTTCGGGAACGACTACATGCCTGTCGTAGGGCTTCTGCCGATTTATATAATGGCAAGTATGCCCCTCGGGATAATGCTCAATATAATCAACTATTCGGTTGCCAGGAATATCAAAGCTCTATTTCCGGCCATGTGGATTTTACTGGCCGCTCTTGCCGGAATTTATTATATCGCCTTAAAAAATTTAAGGATCGACCAGTTTTTGATATTCATAACAGGTGTGCTTGTCCTGGCCGATTTGATTCTTATGGCCGTAGTGTTTTTATTCCGCCAGTCAAAGATGCAGTTTTCTGCAATAGAAGATCCGGCAGGCGGATTAAAAAAATAACTGTTGACAGAATAAAAAGTTATATTAAAATATGGGTGACTCTAATATCTTGATCCTTTGGCATAAGCCAAGCCTTGAACTGAAAGATCAGGACAAATATGTAGATGTTAACAATAACTTGCCGGGTGCCTGTACCCGCAAGGGTGCTTGTACCCGCAAGGGTGATATTCTTGAACTATTAGAACAGCCCATATACTAATGTTTTATTAACCGGGGGAAAACATGAACAGGGAAGGAGAATTTTCAAGAAAAACGAAAGAGACGAATATTGAACTGAAAATAAACATTGACGGAAAGGGAGTATATGAAATAAATACGGGCATCGGTTTTTTCAATCATATGCTTGAAACCGTTTCAAGGCATAGCCTTGTAGATATGAGAATAAATGCCAGCGGCGACATCCATGTCGACTATCATCATCTTGTCGAAGATACGGCTATTTTAATGGGGCAGGGCATCAATGAAATTTTAAAAGATAAAAAGGGGATAAAACGTTTCGGTTTCGCTTCTATCCCTCTTGACGAAGCGCTTGCCGAAGCGGTCATCGACATAAGCGGGCGCCCTTTCTGCAGGACGAATTTCTCGAGTTTTTCGGGTGAAATCGGTAATTTCAGCTTTGAACTGGGAGATGTTTTTTTCAAGGGCTTCAGTTCCATGGGTTATACACTTCACTTGACGGTTAAATCAGGGGAAAATCTTCATCATATAATGGAAGCATCCTGCAAGGCGTTTGCGAGAGCCGTCAGGATGGCGGTCGAAATTGATCCTAGGGCGCATGATACGGTACCTTCGACAAAGGATTATATAAAATAGGTGAAAACTTACAATGACAACCATTATAGATTACGGGATGGGGAACCTGGCGAGCGTTTATAATGCAGTCCTGACGGTTGGCGGCCCGGATGTCAGAATATCTTCCGACCCATTTGATGTCGGAAAGGCCGACAGGCTGATACTGCCCGGCGTGGGGGCCTTCGAGGATGCCATTAAGAACCTGGAAAGGCTCTCTCTTGTGACCCCTATACTTGATTTTATAGACAGCGGAAAACCTTTTTTAGGCATCTGCCTGGGGATGCATATGCTTTTTGAAAAAAGCTACGAAAACGGCATCTTTAAGGGTCTGGGAGTCCTGAAGGGGGACATTAGACGTCTGAATATTTCCCTTCCTGTACCTCATATCGGGTGGAATCAGGTAAATCCGATAAGAAAAACGGGTATTTTTGACATTTTAGGGGATAATGCTTATTTTTATTTTGATCATTCATATTATCCTGTTCCAGCGGAAAACGAGATAATAACCTGTACAACGGATTATGAGATTGTTTATGCTTCCTCAGTAATGAAAGAAAATGTTTTCGCTGTACAGTTTCATCCCGAAAAAAGCCATAAAAATGGTTTGAGTCTTCTTAAGAGATTTGTCAGCATATAATTTATTATTTAATAAAAGGAGAAAGTTATGTTAATAATACCGGCGATAGATATTAAGGATAGAAAATGCGTACGGCTTGTGCGCGGCAACCCGGAATTTGAAACCGTTTATTCAAATGAACCTGTTTTTCAGGCCAAATTCTGGGAAAGGGAGGGGGCGAAAAGACTTCATATTGTCGACCTGGACGGGGCATTCGAAGGTAAAACGAAGAACCTCGATATCATACAAAGGATAGTGGAAGAAGTCCATATCGAGATTGAGGTCGGAGGCGGCATCAGGGACAACCGCATTATCAGGGCGCTGAAAAACAGGGGTGTTCATAAAATAATTATAGGAACAGCAGTGATTGACAACAAAAAATTCATAAAAAACCTCTGTAAAAACGATCCGCACGGTGTTATTATAGCGATTGACGCAGCGGACGGATTCGTCGTTAAAAACGGATGGCAGGAGACGACCGACAAAAGAGCCGTGGATATCATCAAGGAACTTGAGGAATTCGGGGTCGAAGAAGTGATATATACAGATATTATGAGAGATGGAACTCTTGAAGGGCCGAATTACGACGCTATCGAGACTATGCTTACGGTAACCGACATACCGATTATAATATCGGGCGGGGTTTCGACGATCGACGATATTAAAAAGCTTAAAGAATACGAGCCGATGGGCCTGAAAGGGGTTATAATCGGCAAAGCCCTGTATGAAGGCCGTTTCAAACTGTCTGAAGCGATGAAATATGAGTAATCGGGCTTCCTCTATATCATGCCTGTAAAAAGAAAAATTACAAGATCCGTTGAGATAGGCAATATCAAAGTCGGGGGAGGAGCCCCCGTGTCGGTGCAATCGATGACGGCAACAAAAACCGATGATATTGATGTGACTGTTAAAGAGATAAAAAGGCTCGAAGAAGCCGGATGCGATATTGTCAGACTCGGAATACCGGACGAATCATCGGCCAGGGCCATCGGGGATATTAAAAAAGAGGTGAAGGCGCCGCTTGTCGCCGATATTCATTTCGATTACAGGCTTGCCCTGATTTCGGCCGGTGCAGGAGCGGACGCTCTCAGGATAAATCCTGGAAATCTAAGGAATTCCGATGAAGTGAAGGCTGTGGCAAGAGCCTGCCTGGACAAAAATATACCTATAAGAATAGGTGTTAACAGCGGCTCCATAGACAGGAAAAAATATGAACATCCTACCGCTGAAGCGCTTGTCGATTCGGCAATGACTCATATTAACCTTCTTAAAGAGGTTCATTTCGAAAATATTAAAGTATCACTCAAATCATCTGATGTTCCGGTAACATTCGAGGCTTACAGGATATTTTCAGAAAGGTTTGACTATCCCCTGCATCTTGGCGTTACCGAAGCGGGTATTTACGAAGAAGCGGCAATTAAAAGCGCAGCGTGTATAGGCGCTCTCCTCCTGGAAGGCATCGGCGATACGATCAGGATATCTGTTACAGGGGATGCGGTAAAAGAAGTCGAGGCGGCTAAAATCCTTCTGCGGTCTCTCGGCCTTCGAAAAGAAGGGATTGAGATAATCTCTTGCCCAACCTGCGCCAGGCATGCTTTCGATGTTGAAAGAGCCGCCGAGGAGCTGACCCTGAAAACCCGAAGCTATAAGAAATATATGAAAGTTGCAGTAATGGGCTGTGTTGTCAACGGGCCCGGCGAAGCTGCCGAAGCGGACCTGGGTATAGCCGCCGCGGGCAGGGAAGCCGTATTGTTCAAAAACGGAAGAATAATCAGGCGGATTGGAATAGACCTTATCGTGCCGGTCCTTCTTGAAGAAATCGAACATTATCAAAAGGGCAGCACCCGGAAATAATTATCGAATTTTATATAAAAACAATTGAGCTTCATGTTAAAAATAATTATATTAGAAATGTCTTGCAATAAACTCGAACTGTGATAATATATAAAAAGAAAAGGGAAGGAGGTATTCCATGAAACAGAGAAGTTTTGCGGGTATTATCCTGGTTCTTCTTTTCCTGGTTCCGGCTTTTGTAACTGCAAAGCCCCCTGCAATTCAGGACAAGTATGCCGATTCGGTCGATGATGTTAATGCAGCTTATTCTCCCAGCGACTGGGTCATATCTCCTGACGATGAACTTCAAAGCTATACGAAAGTCGATAACGCTCCCGAATGCGATATAAAGGGCGTAATATCCTGTTACGACCCCAGCAGCCTCAGGGTCGACATTATTCTTCAAAGTCCTATAAGCTATGATGTGAAAGTATGGTATGCCATGAAATTCGAATATGCGGGAGATTATGTCGAATACTATACATTTTATCCTGTATCCGGCGATTTTATATATGAAAAGGAAGAAAACGGCAAAGTCACCAAGACGGAAGATTTAAAAGGCGATAAAGTCGATTTTACGGGAGTTACAGAATCAGGCAAAATAAAGGATTCAGATGTTTACCTGATAATAAACAAGGAAAAGCATATCGGCGGCGAAGCCGGGCAGACTTATTACCTGACCACTTCCTTTTATTCCGGATACATCGATGTAAACGACAAGATGCAGTTTTCCGATATTACAAAAAAAGTCAACCTGTATTTCAAAAAATAAACAGGGGCTTTAATCCCTTTTATTCGTCCTCGATGATGAGGTTGGTTATATGAAGGAGCTTATACTTTAATTTTTCCCTGAAGGCCGGATAATTCTCCCTGACGGCATTTGTCAGGAGAGGGTTCAATTCAAGGACATATTTGACTTTATCCGACATCGAGCTGATAAGACTGGCCGAAAGGGGCTCGGGATTATGCATCTCAAGAATATCGAGATTCTCGTCCATAAAATACATAGTGAGCTTAAGGGGCGTGTTTTTCATCCAGTAGGTCACATATGAGGGATTTTTATTAATAAAAATCATCCCGTCCGCAGCGTTCCATGTTGTTCTCCACATCAGCCCGCGCTCTTTCTGGGCCCTGGTGGAAGCGATTTCAAGGTTCAAAACGTTTGTTGCAAGTATGAGAGTTATAATTAGGGTCTTCATAAATACTCCGGTTATCCGGCGAGGCCTAGACCAGCAGGCTGTAAATCATATTAACGGCTTCAGAAAGCGCATCGTAAGCGACTGATACGAGGAAAATCGATGCTGCATAAAAGGCGGCGGTCTGTAAATATTCATGCCTGAGGAGCCTCATATTCTTGAACGCGGAACCGAATGTCGAAGTGAGTATGAGCATCAGTACAAGAATGATGTAATAAGCAATCCTGTTGAAAAGTATATTGCCTAATCTAAAAAAATTTATTCCGGAATTGAAAGCGAAATCGCTGTACAGGAAAACATCGATAAGACTTACGGTTTCAGGAATCGAATCGCTTGATAGGGCAAAGATCCCTGCAGGCCTGTAAGCCAGCACTATCTTTTTTATACCTCCGGTTCTTTTTGCCGGAGTGTTCCGTCCATGGGAATAATCGAAATAAAGCGGATTAACGACGTAGATCAAATCCGATACGATCTTTGCGTAATCGGCCGTGATTACAAAATCGAGTTCTTTTTTTGGAGTCAAACCGATAAACCGCAAGCCTTCGACATAATAAGCTCCGTTCCCGTCGTACATTCTTTCGAAGTACATGTAGGAACTGCCTGTTGAAAAGGCGATATTATTTTTTACTTTCATCGAGTTGACCATGCCGAATTCGGCCATGTTGAAATTTTCCCCGGTAGCATCTTTGACGGGGTTTTTCAACTTTATCCCGGAGGATTTCATCATTTCCGAATAGACGATGCTGCCGTACATCCATGGGACTGCGATTTCCTGTAAAACAAAAGCTCCTCCGGCTACCAGGAACAAAAATACCGTAACTTTGAAATTAAGGCCGGATCTGCCGGCTCCATATCCGGATTCCCGGCTGGTCCTGAATACGACAGGCCATAAGACTGAAAGCGAAGATATTACCGGTATGTAATAGAGAAGGTTTTTAGTTATGTCAAATACCATCCAATCCGGCTGGATCTTTTCAAACCTTAAAAAATAAATAAGTGAAAAAACTATTACGAAAAGAGATAAAAGAATTATCATTGATAAAAAGCTTCTAAATTTTGTCATATCAGATTTCTCTCATGGGACTTAACGCCCGGTTTTTTTTAAAGAATTCTCCGCTTTCATGCTGATCAATAGATACCCGGCAAGTCCTCCGGGAATACCGACAAAAACCGCAGGGAGAATCAATCTAAACTGATCGTTTTTTATTCCGGATTTTATTATCGATACAAGGGTCAAATAATGCGGCAGCGCCGCGAACAGGAGAACAGAGCCTGCAAAAAGGACCGACCATGAAAGGAGAATAGTCTGCCTGTCTCCGAAAAAGACCGACAGGCCGCAGGCCAGTGCAAAAAAACCAAGATATATGAATAAAAATGATATTATCAAGGCCGGCAAACCCGTACCGGCCGCTGTGGAAAGGAACGCATTTTCAAGATTGATTCCCAGGTTAAAAATGTAATTCAAGATATAGGCTGAAATTCCCGTTTCCTGCAGCTTAAGCGCCGGTGTCCTGTACGGAATCATAAAGTTATTATAAGATGGGCCAACGGCTGAGTTACCGACGACAAGACTTGTATTAATTGAAATTTCATCCTTTATAATTTTTAAATCGTTGAATATAAAAGCATTATTATAGAAAAGGATCCCTTTTGAAGCATTTCCCGTAAGGGCGATTTTATAATCGCCTATCGAGTTGATGCTGTCGACGCCCAGGTCGGGATAATAATAGATCCTGGTATCCGGATCAAAAAGCCTGAAATCGGCGCTTGTCATAAGCGAAAGAAGAAGCAATAAGGTATTCAATACAGTCAATATCGGCACCATTGTGATCATAAAAGGCTTGGAATTTACGGCTGAAACGGAGGAAAAATACAACAGGCTTGCCAGGATAATAATGAAAGGCAGTATCCTTATTATCACCGCTCCGAAATTTTTCATCGAATCGATAAAAAATGAAGGGTCGCCGATCGATTTGAAATATACCGATTCAGTGAAGAAATATATAAGTAGGACTGCAAAAATAAAAAAAAAGGTCCTGATAAGAGTAAAAGTGTATCTCATGAGCGATCTCAGGTATATCAAGCATGCCTCCCGGAATGTCAATTTTAATTATCGGCCATTTTTAAAGAAAAAATTGAATCAACGGGGCATAAAAAACCCGGCCCGCAAAAAAGAGGGCCGGGCGGACACTCCCCCGGTAGGGCTCGAACCTACGGCCCGGTGATTAACAGTCACCTGCTCTGCCAACTGAGCTACAGGGGAAAGCTGGGAAAGCTTTATATCTTAAATAATTATAATAGGCGTGCATCAAAAAATCAAGAATTTATTTTAATCCCGTTAAGGGTTTTATCCGGGATTCATATTATTATCGGCGCCTGAAATTAATGCCCCATACCACATGCCGCTTTTTTTTACTATTCTCTCCTGAGTTGCGAAATCAATGTAAACCAGCCCGAATCTTTTTCCGTATCCCAGGGCCCATTCGAAGTTATCCATTAAAGACCATACATAGTATCCCGCCAGATTTACGCCGTGTTTCATCGCTTTACGAATCTGTTTGATATGATCCTTCAGGTAGGAAATTCTGCCGTCATCATCGACTTTTCCGTCTTTGCCGACCTGGTCTTTGAACGAGGCTCCGTTTTCAGTCACAATCATTTTGATGCCGTTATATTCCCTGGAAAGATATGTTAATAGATCGTAAATTCCCTCGGGAAAGATTTCCCATCCCGAATCTGTCCTTTTCCTGCCCGTACTCATAAAAGAAAGTTCCAGCGGCCATTTCGACGGATCATGAGCCACACTGCTGCCCGAATAATAATTGACGCCTAAAAAGTCAACAGGAGCATGGATCAGATCGATATCCGGAGGATCGTTTTCCGGGAGAAGTTTCTTAACTCTTAACCATTTGACTAGTTCCGCCGGATAACAGCCTTTCAGTATCGGGTCAAGAAACCACCCGTTCAGGAAATCCGCATACCTTCCGGCAGCTGCCTGGTCAAGCTCGTTTAGAGATGCGGGATATACAGGATTAAGATTCAATGAAATCCCTATTTCTCCTTTCATTCCCATTTCCCTGAAAGTCCGCACGGCTTTGCCATGTGCAAGCAGCAGGTTGTGCGAAGCCGTGACGGCGGCCGGGAGGTCCCTAATTCCCGGGGGATGGCTGCCGTAAAAGTATCCCGCGAATGATGAAACCCAGGGTTCGTTAAGGGTTATCCAGATCGGTACGCCGTCACCCAGTTCCCTGAACATGTATTCCGCATATTGTTCAAAATAGACGGCGGTTTTCCTTTCTGCCCATCCTCCCTTATCCTGAATCTTTTGAGGCAAATCCCAATGATAAAGCGTGACCGCAGGAATTATGCCGTTTTCATTGAGAAGTTCAACAAGGTTCCTGTAAAAATCAATTCCTTTCCTGTTCGGTTTACCTTTTCCTTCAGGAAATATCCTTGACCAGGAAATTGAGAATCTATATGATTTGATCCCCATATCCTTCATCAGTTTTACATCGAGCTTATAGCGGTGATAGTGATCGCAGGCGATATCACCGGTATCGCCGTTTTTTATTTTACCGGCAGTGTGGGTGAAACGATCCCATATTGATTCTCCCTTGCCGTCTTCGTTATAACCGCCTTCAATCTGATATGCCGCAGTCGATGCTCCCCAGAGGAAACCTTCAGGAAAACACGGATCATTCATTTTCAGGTTTTTCTTTAAGTCCGGAATCTTTTTCTAATCCGCAATCCGGCAGGCATTCCGAAGGGCTTTCCGGGCCCGGATCGTACATGGATCCGCAGCACTGGCATTCTAAATTTTCCTCTTCCGAAATCCCTTCCATCGATTTTTTGAATTTGAACATGCAGAGCCTCCTTACAAGCTAATCTGTTTCAATTATTTTTTCCCTGTTTTTTGAAGGTAAAGTGTAAGTTTTAACAAGTTCGGCAAGTTCTTCCCTGCCTTCACAGTTTTCAAGCAGGAAAGAACGCGGGTAATCTTTCATTTCATCCCATGGCATTTTTTTCAGTTTGGGTATGGCAAACTATATAAGTTAGACGATGAATAATGATAAAAGACGCAAATTTTGATAATTAATTATTTTTATTGCAGCAGCATAATACAGGATGGGCTGATAAAGGCCCGGATTCTATTATTGAAGTCCTTCCATATTTTTTCTATGTCGTATTTCATTTCTATTCCAGCCTGTTACTTAAGCCACAGCTCCCTGGCGCCGGATATTATAAACTGTACTGCAATGGCTCCGACCATCAGACCCATGAACCTGGTGAACATATTGATAATCGTTTTACCGAGAAAAGTTTCTATTTTTTTTGCATAGGAAATAATGAAGAAAAGTATTACGCAGTTAAAAGCAACGGCGATAAAGAGGGCCAGTATGCCTTCCCAGTTTGCCTGGTTCCTGTAAATCAGAAGGGTTGTTATCGTTCCCGGTCCGAGAGTTCCCGGTATGGCCAGCGGTATGATCGAAATATCGGCCTTTTTCTTCGCTTCATCGGCATCTTTTTCGGCATACCGCGTCGTGCTTATCCTTGCCTGGACCATCTGGATGGATAACAATAAAAGCACTATGCCCCCAATTACCTTGAATGATGAAATATCCACTCCGAATATCTGAAGTACGAAGGTGCCTAAAAGGATGCAGACCGCGCTTCCGATCAGGACCGCAAGGGAAGATTTCAGAGCTATCCTTGAAGTATTTTTATCCCTTGACTGGGGAAGTACGGCAAGGAGTATGACCAGCGACACGGAAGGGTCTATTATAACGAAGAGCGTTATGAAATAATCGAAAACCATTTTGAGCATACGATTATTTTATTCGAACAGGGATTTTTTGACAAGGAAACGCAAGTAATGAGTTACGAGTAACGAGTTACGAGTAACGAGTTGGCTCAGATACACGGAACTCGTTACTCGTCACACTTCACTATTTACTTAAATTGATTTTATTTCAGAAATGACATAAAATAAGATTTATGGGAGCTTCCCCTTTTCAAGGCGGTGAGCCCTTAAACGATAATATACGGGAAGAAGGTTCATATGATATCAGAAAGAGCGAAAAGAGTAGATTCGTCCGGTATAAGAAAGGTTTTCGAACTGGGAGCGTCTATTGAAAATCCCGTCGATTTCAGCATAGGACAGCCGGATTTCGACGTTCCCGATTCTCTTAAAAATGCGGCAATAGAGGCTATCAGAAAGGGGATGAACCGCTACACCCTGACGCAGGGCATCGGGGAACTGAGAGAAAAGGTGCTTGATCATATAGAAAAAACGCGTAATAGAAAATTTACACCGGGGGAAGTCATCATAACGTCAGGCACTTCGGGAGGGCTTTTCCTTGCGCTTTTGTCCATACTGGACGCGGGAGACGAAGTCGTCTTTTTCGATCCTTATTTTGTTATGTATAAGCACCTTATAAGGCTTATCGATGCGGAACCCAGGATCGTAAGCACATATCCGGATTTTCACATAAGAGAAGACAAGCTCAGGGATGCTGTAAGCGAAAAGACGAAAGCCATTATAATAAACAGCCCGACCAACCCGACCGGATATGTGTACTCAAAACAGGATCTCGATACCGTTATAAAGGTAGCCCGCGAGAAAAACATTCTGCTTATAACGGATGAAATCTACGACGGTTTTGTCTATGACAGCGCATTTGTCAGTCCGTCGACTTATTATGAAAACATCCTTATTCTGGGAGGTTTCTCAAAGACCTATGCTATGACGGGCTGGAGACTGGGGTATGCCGTAGGAAATGCCGATGTCGTCTCTCAAATGATAAAGCTGCAGCAGTACTCGTTTGTCTGCGCCCCGGCCCCGTTTCAATATGCTGCGGTGCTGGCCCTTGATACCGATATGTCCATGTACAGGGAAAGCTACAGGCGCAAGAGGGATATTCTTTATGAAGGCCTGAAAGACACATTTAATATAGTAAAGCCTTCCGGAGCTTTTTATATGTTTCCCGAACTCTTAGCCGGCAATGTATCGGAATTTGTCGAGCTTGCCATTAAGAATAAGGTCCTTATAATACCAGGGAATGTGTTCTCGGAAGAAAACACACATTTCCGCATGTGTTTTGCAACTAAAGACGAAACCCTGAAAAGGGGTGCTGATATACTTGGAAATTTAGCTCTAAATTATTATAAAAAGGTGAAATAATGATCAAATATATTGCTATCTGCATATTATCGGGGATTATTTTTATGTCATGCGGCAACAGGCCGAATTATATGAAATACGAGGTTGTCTTTTATACGGAGCTGGGGCAGGGCGTTAACCA
The DNA here is from genome assembly GCA_963796325.1 of uncultured Spirochaetota bacterium. Lineage (GTDB taxonomy): Bacteria > Spirochaetota > Brevinematia > Brevinematales > JAOACQ01 > CAVYGN01. The sequence goes on along the minus strand of CAWCLF010000001.1, from coordinate 2,369,544 downwards.
GATAGGCAGCAACATCCCCCTCTTAACCAATTTTTATACAAATTCATCGGAAATTTTAATCGGCGATTACCTCGACGTGCCTAATTCAATAGATATTTTCAAGGATAAGCTGTACCTGGCTGACAAGTATAATAAAAGGCTCCTTGTTTTCCCTTTAATGGGCGTCAGCTCGAACATCTTTTACGTGGGGCAGACAGGGGAAGGCTACAGCTTCAGCACTCCTTTCCAGGTCGTGCTGAATAAATACGGTGAAATATACCTCCTTGCTTCGCAATCGAATGTAGAATACAAAAACCAGACAAATTACGGCGGCGAGGATTCCCCCGATACGAACGCCATGAAGCGCTTCGGCAATTTTTATATTTATAAATTCTCTCCGGACGGCAAATTCATTTACTCGATCGGGAATAACGGAATACATTCGGAACCGATGCCTTATCCCGACAGGATCGATATAGATCTTTTCGATAATGTTTATGCTTATTACAAGCTTTACGAACAGGAAAACCCGGTGTGGCTCGTAAAGAGGTTTTCGCCTTCGGGCGAATTATCCTTTGAATTCAGCACAAAATATATTTCAAGCACGAATATAAAGAACGGCAACGAATATGTCGGCAGGGTAGGCGATATTTACAATTTGAAAAACGACGAGCGGCTCGTAATTTATACGGATTACTATCAGGTCGAAAAAGCGGGGGCTGACAGTGGAAAACCCCCGGATACTTATCATTCTCTCGATGTTTACAGCATACTTCAGAATGCGATAACAAAAAATATTTTTCAGCAAAAAAAATATATGGACCAGTTTTTAAAAGTTACAAGGGATGACATACTGGTTCTTTATTCCTACGATGAACCTAATCATGGCGTCCGTTTCAGGTTCATAGACATCAATTCACCCTCGAAGAACGAAGAAGTTTATTATGCGCCGATACTGTCGGACGAAAATGCCAATTACGGCTTTTATGTAGATGACGACGGGCAGATATACAGCATCCTGGTGAAGGATAATAATTATTTTGTAATTCTGCGGTGGATCAAGGTCCAGTCCAGGAAAATCTCATGAAGATTTTATGCGGGGTTACGGCCGGCATATCTATTTACAAGATACCGAATGTTATCAGGATGCTCAAAAGGGACGGTCATACTGTAAGGGTTATGATGACTGAAAATTCGGCCAGGCTTGTCAGTCCTCTCCTTTTCAAGGCCATATCCGGCGAAGAGGTTTATGTAAAAGGTTTCGATTATCGCGAACCTCTTGCCCATATCAAGCTGTCCGATTGGGCGGATGTTTTTGCCGTAATGCCGGCAACAGCGGATTTTATCGCTAAAATCGCTTCCGGATTATCGGATGATCTTTTAAGTACGACCATGCTGGCGTTCAATAAAAAGAAAATCATATTTCCGGCAATGAATACAAGGATGTATGAAAATAATGCGCTCCAGGGAAATTTAAAAAAGTTGAAGGACTACGGGTTTACGGTCGTCGAACCCGATACCGGGGAACTTGCATGCGGAACATCCGGAAGGGGAAGGCTGCCTTCGCCTGAAAAAATATATTCATACACGGTAAGAGATCCGGACGAACCTTTAAAGGGGCTTAAATACATAGTAACGGCCGGCGGTACAGTGGAAAAGATCGATCCGGTAAGATATATTTCAAATTTTTCTTCAGGTAAAATGGGAATGGAGATAGCCGGGGCACTTTTTAAATACGGCGCCGATGTCCTTGTCATAAGCGCCGGAACTTCCATAGAACCGCCGTCATGGATGCCGTCGGTTTCCGTCGATTCAACGGAAGATATGCTGAAGGCCGTAAATTCAAACCTGCCCTTATATGACGGGCTGTTCATGGCAGGCGCCCCGGCGGATTTCAGGCCGGAATCTTTCTCCCCTGATAAAATAAAAAAGGAAGCGGCAGATGAAGGCGTTTTAAACTTCAGATTTGTAAAAACCGTGGACATACTTAAAGAAGTATCGAGATCCGGGCTTTCAAGGGGGAAGCTGATGGTCGGATTCGCTCTTGAAACGGAAAACGGGTTTATCCATGCTCAAAAAAAGCTTACCGATAAAGGCTTATCGTTTATAGTATTGAATCAAACCGATACAGAGAGCGGATTCAGCCCGATGGGCGGCGACAGCAACAGGGTAATATTGATCTCAAGGGAAGGGCAGGTGGGCGAACCTGTGGAAGGAAGCAAAAAAGAGATAGCCGACTGGTTAATAAGGAAAACAGTATTATGACAGTGCTCGGGCTTGACCCTGGTTTCGAAAGGCTCGGCTACGGCTTTATTGTAAACGACGGTGAAACGATCAAATCACCATCCTTCGGACTTATTTCAACAAAAAAGGAAGATGAAAAGGGAGTAAGGTTCCTTCAAATATATAATGACATTGAGACCCTTGTAAGAGAAAGGCCTCCGTCGATAATATCCATGGAAAAGCTGATCTTTGCAAAGAACGTCAAGACCGTGATGACGGTCAGCGAAGTAAGAGGGGTGATAATTCTTATATCGGCGCTTCACAACCTGCCGTTATACGAGTTTACGCCTCTCCAGGTCAAGATGGCTACAACCGGTTACGGACGTTCTGATAAAAAGGCAGTCAGAACAGCCGTCAGAATGATACTCTCAATACCGGAAATACCCGGCCCTGACGATATTTCAGACGCCCTGGCAATTGCGCTCTGCGGCTTCAATTCCGCCATGACAAGGCAAAAACTAAAGGGCGCTTTAGAACTGACCTAACCCATTTTCCTTTTTCTTAAAAAAGCCGGCGTTTCATAGTCATTTTCCGCAGGGGATACGATCTTGTGAATCGATCTGAAACCGTCGTTCTGGATCCTGGCTTTTCCCCTTTCCTGGCGCAGTTCTGAAAGTGAAACGACCTTCCTTTCCTCGAAGATATTTTCCGCGGGTATTACATCTTTTTCTTCATCTTTTAATTGTCCCGACATAAAATCCGTTGCAATGATAACGATCCTGACTTTGTCCTTGAGGTTTTCGTCAACGTTCAGGCCGACTATGATTTCCGCGTCGGATCTGCAGTATTCGGCAATTGTCTTGGCGGCTTCGTCGTACTCAACCATTCCGAAATCCGGTCCGCCTATTATATTGACAAGCATGGCGCCTGCATTTTTAAAAGATGAATTTTCGATAAGAGGATTTTCAAGGGCAAGCCTGGCGGCATCCGCCGCCCTGTTGTCGCCCTGTCCGATGCCGATGCCCATAATTGCCTCGCCCCTGTTGGAAAGCACTGTCCTGACGTCTGCAAAATCGACGTTAATAATACCGACTTCGGTTATTATGCTCGATATGCCCTGAACGGCCTGCTTGAGCACATCGTCTATCTTATGAAAAGCCTGCTTGACCCCGGCTTTCCTTTCGATAACTTTAAAAATACGTGAATTAGAGATCACAAGCATGGTATCGACATGCTCTTTCAACCGTGAAATGCCCTGGTATGCCGTATCGATCCTTCTTTTTCCCTCGAAGTCGAAGGGAATGGTGACTACAGCCACAGTAAGCGCGCCGGTCTCTTTAGCAACTTTAGCGAAAACTGGTGCGGCTCCGGTTCCTGTGCCTCCGCCCATGCCGGCTGTTATGAAAACCATATTCGTTTTTTCAAGGAGCGCCCTTATCTCTTCTATATCTTCCTGGGCGGCTTTTTCTCCGACTTCAGGTTTCGCTCCGGCGCCGAGCCCGCGCGTGGAACGGGCGCCGATCTGCATGGTATTTTTGGAAAGCGAATTCTTTAAAACCTGAGCATCGGTATTGACGGCTATAAATTCGACATTGCCGATTCCGTCTTCAATCATCCTGTTGATAGCGTTGCATCCGGCGCCGCCGATGCCGATTACCTTGATCTTAGTCATAGACTCTTCAACGGCATATTCCCTGGGTTCTTCCTCATATCTTTCATATGACATTATTCCCCTCCCGATTCCCTGTATTTATTGAGTCATAGCGGGCTTTCCCGCAGTTTTTTCAAAAGAACTCGTTGAACCATTCCCTTATCCTGTCCATAATCGATTTAAAATTTTTATCTTCGTCCCTGGAATTTACAGGCCCGAGTTTAGGCAGATTGTCCTGGGCGTACAGAGTGAGACCGACCGCCGTCGAATATACAGGGCTGTCGACGATATCCTTGAGACCCTTGATGCCGAGAGGCCTTCCGATTCTGACAGGCAGGTTGAAGACCTCGCCGGACAATTCCACGATATAAGGAGTAAGCGCCACTCCTCCGGTCAATACTACTCCGGCGGCAAGGTAATCTTTTTTGCCGGTCTTGACAATTTCCTGATTTACCAGCGAGAGGATCTCCTCGATTCGGGGTTCGATTATCTGCGCGAGCTTCCGCCTTTTTTCGCTGGCAGGCATCCTTCCGCCGAGACCCGGCACTTCTATTTCCTCATTATCGTCTACGTATTCGGCAATGGAAGCTCCGTATCTCTTTTTTATCTCTTCAGCCGATGATATCGGGGTTTTCAGGCCGAAAGCTATATCGTTCGTTATATGATTTCCCCCGATCGAGAGTATCCCGGTCTGTCTTGAAGATCCTTCCTCGAACATGACATAATCGGATGTCCCCCCTCCGATATCTATCAGGACTACGCCGAGTTCTTTTTCCTCCTCCGTCAGGATAGCCTGAGCGGAAGCAAGCGGCTCAAGTACAATGTCCAGGGCTTCAAAACCTGCTTTGTTAACGCTTTTTACTATGTTGTTCACCGATGTAGCCGCGGCAGTAATTATATTCACAACTGCTTCCAGGCGAATGCCGGACATGCCGACCGGGTCCTTGATGCCGTCCTGGTCGTCGACTATGAACTCCTGGGGAATAATATGAACGATCTCGCGGTCGACGGGAATGACAATAGCCGTGGCAGCGTCAATTACTCTCCTGACGTCATTTTCAGTTATTTCCTTGTCTTTATCGGATACGGCAATAACACCCCTGGAATTTATGCCTTCGACATGCCCGCCCGATATGCCGATATAAACGCCTTTTACCTCATAACCGGCCTGTATTTCGGCCTTTTCTACCGACGATGCTATGGAAGCGGCCGTACTGTCGATATTTATCACAACGCCCTTTCTCAGTCCTTTTGACGGAGCGACTCCAACCCCCATTATTTCAAGATCGTTGGTTTCGCTGATCTTTGCGATCACTGTGCAGACTTTCGTTGTGCCGATATCGAGACCGACAACTATACGCGAATCCAAATCTTCCTCCTCATACAGGTTACTGCGGCGTTCAGAAAGAGGTTTCGATTCATTCGTAACCTATTGCGCTATCCTTATTAATGTCGATATATTTAATCGAGAGGCCTTTTGCCTTTATTCTCGATGCAATGCCGAGCATTTTATTAAACAGATCCCTGTCAGGGATCGACTTGCCCGCATAAAAAACAGTCGATTCCATACCTGCCGCAATCATAGATATACCGTCTTTTTTATTTACATTTATGCTCTCGATTTCATTTTTCCTTTCAAAACGGGAAAGATTGAAGAGGAGCATTTTAACAACTTCATCGCTGATATAAGGTCCTTCAGGCACTGTATAATCGAGAAAAATTTCGGTTAAACCTCTTGTCCTGTTTTTCTCCAGGATTAATCCTTTCCTGTCGCACAGGAATCCGGTCCTCGATTTATCAACAATAACGGCGACGGGAACCCTTTCGCTTACCCTGATCAGAATCCTGTCGGGAGGATAACGCATCACTACGGCATCTTCGACCAGATAGTTTTTCTTGATGTTTTCTCCGATCTCGCTGAGATTGAAATCGAAAATACCGGCTCCCGCAGGAAGCATGGCGGCTTCGACTACAGCCTTTCCGGACAGAAGATTGTTCCCTTCGACTTCAACCGTGTTTATGTTAAGCCTGCCCTGTTTCGACAACAGATGATAAAGGCCGTAATGAAGAAAAAAGAGGATGCTCCCGAAAAAAACGAAAATAAAAAACGCAGATGCTGTCTTTCCCATTTTTCATTCCTATTTTATCGAGCTGTCAAGAATCAAAAATAATAAATCCTCATAACATCCTGCTAACTTTGCCATTGCAGGAATATCGCTCGTATCGGTCATGCCGGGAATAGTATTAACTTCCAGAAAATAAGGGTTTTCATCATCGTCCAGTATGGCATCGAAACGGGCGACGCCGCAAAGCCTCATTTCCATGAAGGCCGTTTGTGCGTATTTATTTATAAGTTCCGTTTTCTTTTCCGAAATTTTTGCGGGCAGTTCAAATTCCGTCAGACCCTTCGTATATTTGGAATCAAAATCATAGAAATCTCCAGCCGGCTTTAAGCCGAGGATAGGGAGAACTATAGTCCTGTCCATACAGCCTGCGACCCCGATAGTAACTTCTTTTCCCTGAATAAATTTTTCAGCATAGGATAACGGGTATTTATCAATGTGCGGCCTGATTTCCCTTGCATACTGGGCCTGGTCCCTGATCAGCCTTACTCCTATGCTTGAACCTTCGCTGACGGGTTTCAGGATAAAAGGGAAACCAATACTTTTCCCGATTGCGTCAGCCGCCGCGAGAGGATTGTTTTTATCGATAATGATATGTGGAGGAACCGGTATTCCGTTTTGAGTCATAATATTTTTGGATACGATTTTATCGAGACCGATCGCGCTGCCCAATATGCCCGAACCCGTATAAGGAATATTCAGGATTTCCAGAAGACCCTGCACCGCTCCGTCTTCTCCGAATCTTCCATGAAGCACATTGAAGGCGATATCTATTTTCATTGCTTTAAGATCTTCCACCAGACATGGTCCGGCATCTATTTTAACAGCATTGAGACCCATTTCTGTAAGGGAATTATAAATATTCTCTCCGGACAAGAGGGATATTTCCCTTTCCGAGGATAATCCGCCCATCAGAACGCCTATTTTCCTGGTTTTATAGCGTTTTATATTCTCAGTAAGACCCATTCGATTCCCCGTTTCCAATTCCAGAAAATGGTAAAGGCAGTTTTAATATCTCAAGAATATTACCATTTAATATAACATTTCTATTTAACTCTAAATGCATCCTTATGGGCGCTTGCAGGTGCTCAATGGCATCCTATCCGGAGGTTTTAGAAGCGCCCGTAAAAAAGTAAAATAAAATATGAAGATTATCTCTTTTTTTTTTCGTTCTGTCAATAGTTTTAAGCATATTTTAGCGATAGTAGTAAAAAAATACCTACTATTTATCAAAAAATTTGGTTATTGTGCATAAAAAATTAATAAATGTGCATTACCCTTGACAAAAAACCCTTAAACTCATAAAATCTAATAACGATGGGGACCTGTGAAAAAAGACAGGGAGTAAACGAATGAGGAAAGCGATCCTGATCAATTTACTGCCGCTTGTCATAGCTGCGCTGGTTTTTTTATCCTGCAGTTATAATATATTTTCCCCATTCAATCCGTCCAGTCCGAACAATGTCAACGATGTCGATACCCTTATCGCCCTCGGCGATTATTACCTTAACAACCTGGATTATTCAGACGCTTTCAACGCTTACTCGAAAGCGATGGGCCTGGCGCCGCAGAATTCCAGGGCGATAGAGGGGTCATGCACTTCATACCTGTTTATGAGGATCCCGGTAACCAACCTCATACTTTCAATACTCAATAAAAGTTATTCAATTAAAGGCTTGAAAAACAAGCTCTTCGACGTATCGACTTACATTCAAGCCCATCTTTACACAATCATCAACAACCAGGCGGACGGAGTGATACCTGCAAACGATGTGAATATAAACCTCAATTTCTATTTTTTCAACGATATTTATTCGCTGTTTTTTTTCATCGATACGGATAATAACGGAGACGTCGAGAACGACACGAACGACCTCATTTCAATCGACGATAATTTCAATCCCGCGACCAGCGCCAGGCTGTCGAACGCAGTGAGCATCATGACGAATATCAGCAACCTTATCAACCCCATAGCCCTTTTAAAAGTTGTCCCGATCATGGTAATAATAAACCAGAAGGAAAATTTCATTACAAACAACCTCAAAAGATCCGACCAGGCTATGTCCAATGTGATAAGCGCGCTTGCCTCGGACCAGGCCAAGCAGGAATTGAGCGGAATAACGAGCCAGATAGGGGGAGCCATAAATTCTCTTCTATCGATCATCAATATGTTCAATACCAATTATACTTTTTCACTGGTTTATCCTCCTCCTCCGATCCCTCTTGGGGTTACTTATAATTTTGCTATAAACCCTCTGGGTTTGACAAACTATTATTCGATCACGAATTCGATACCGATCTATACGAATATTACAGCGTTAACGACAACTACCGTTCCGCAGGTAAACAGCAGCTTTGCAAACGCAGGGTACGCGAACGGGGATTATTCCTCGTTTACCAGTGATGTTTTAAATAGCGGACTAGCCGTCGAATCCGATGTTACGAACCTGATGCCGAGCATAACCACAATTGAACAGATTATAACTAATTATTTCGGCCTTTAAAGATTTATTCCCTGGAGATCTTTGCCGGGAGGGACATTGAGGTTTCTGCTTTATTTACTTATTGCCGCTTCTTTATATTTGCCGGCTGCCGTTGCATTCGGAGAAGCGGTCGAAAAGAAACTGACGCCGCCTATCGATATTATCGGTATCGGCGGAGCCGGGGTTACCAGTTATGATGATTTCGGCATGCTCTTTATGAACCCCGCCGCTTTCGCCCTTTATGACGACCTTATGTTATCCCTGATTCGAGCCGGGATTTCGGCAAACCTGGATCTCTATAATTATTACGATATATATAACACCTTATCGAAAAACGGATCGGATTTTTCAAAGTTGTCAAGCGGCCAATGGAAAAACCTGATCAACTCCAAGGCGGAAATCGGGGCTACAGGTCCTCTTGCCCTCGGTTTTCTCTGGCAGGGAATAGGATTCCTTGTATACGACCAGATGCTGGTGTCGGAGGTTACCAAACAGGATCCGGGGCTGCCCTACGTCGATTTCGGAAGCTACATGGATATCGGGTGCATCGCAGGTTTCGGTTTTAAAATCCCCGTTCCGGTATTCCTGGGCAAATTCACGGAAATATACGGGGGAGTCTCCGTCAAGTATATCAACAGGATCAAATACGAAAATCCGAGGCTCTCCCTTATCGAAGCTTATGATCTCGGGATCAGTCTTTTCGATTTCAAGAAGGGTTATTTATGGGGACAGGCGATCGGGTCGGATGCGGGTCTGCTCCTTAAAAACGAAGATCTTGCGCTCGGGCTTGTACTGAGGGACTGGTTCGGCACTCAATTTTCCTGGAGGGAATATTCATACAACTTCCAGGAAATCAACAGCACCAACAACACTGCCCCGACCTACTGGCCCACCCAGCTGGATGTGGGGTCAAGCTACAGGTTTAAGACAATTTTTCCCAGTTATTTTATTTCTGATCTTATCCTTTATTTTGATCTCGACAACATCCTTGATTTCAAGGAAGATTTCTTCCTGAAAACGAGGTTCGGCGCTGAAATCAGCATATTTAAATTTATCAAGCTCAGGGGAGGTTTCTATAAAGGATATCCGACGGCAGGAGTAGGGCTGGTTTTCCCGGGGTTTTCGATCAATACCGCTTATTACACCGAAGAGCTGGGTGAATTGCCCGGAACAATCCCGCAGCAGAATTTCCTTTTGGAGTTCGACCTTACAATGTGACGGCCGGTAATTTTACATAAGGAGATAAATATGGCAGAAGCTCTTTTTGATCTGAAAATGGAAGGAAACATAGGCGTTATGGGGATAGGCGGCTCTCTTGACGCCCATTCCACACCGGAATTCGATAAAAGGATGAAGAGCATTCTTGGAAAGTCAAAAAAAATTATTCTCGATATGTCGAAAGTGGATTATATCGCTACTGCCGGACTGGGGGTCCTGATTGCTTCTTTCAATGAAGCAAAAAATTCCGGCGGAAACATCATCATAGCAAATATGCCGGATAAGATCAGGCATGTTTTTGATACGATGGGTTTTACAAAAGTCATAGGAATCGCCTCTTCGATAGAACAAGCGAAAGCAATGTTCAAATAAAAAAATGCAGAAAAAATTAATATTGAAAATACAGGGCGAAACCTCGAATCTTGAAAAAATCCGCACATTTGCAGGAGATTACGCTTCAAAGGCGGGTTTCGATTCAATCGGCACTTCAGAAATTGTTATGGCCGTCGATGAACTCTGCACAAATATAATAAAATATTCATATTTGCCCGATCCCGATATTCCGCCCTCCGGCCGTGAAATTGAAATAGAGGCTGAAGAAATTGCCGGGGGAATTAGTATAACAGTCAAGGATCATGGCAAGCCTTTCGACCCGAACAGATTTCCCGATGTAGATATAAATGAGCATATCTCCATGTTAAAGAATCATGGGCTCGGAATTCATGCAGTGAAAAATTTTATGGATGAAGTTTCCCATGAATACAGGGAAGGACGGGGTAATAACATATTCCTTATTAAATATCTAAAAAACCCGAAGTAAACGATTCTTTTACCGATATTGAGTTAAGAAATACATTACCGGGTCGACAGTCAACAGTCAGCAGTCGCTGACGACTGATGCATATTTTGCTTTTTTAATGCTAATATTTTAATCTTAATACCCTTTCAAAAGGGTCCCCATTCATTTTTGTAACGGCTGGTAATAATATGAAATCTGAAAACATATTCAGGGTTCTCGCTTTCGGCGACATAATAGGAGAAACCGGGAGAAAGGCATTTTCAGATGTTATAAACAGGCTTAAAATAAAACTCTCTCCGGATCTTGTCATTGCCAATGGCGAGAACTCCGCTCATGGTTTCGGCATAACGAAACAGATTGCGAATCAGCTTTTTAATACGGGGATCGATGTATTGACAACAGGGAATCATGTCTGGCAAAAAAAAGAGGTTTTCAATTTCATCGACAGCTTCCCCAATCTTCTCAGGCCTGTCAATTATCCGCCGAAGACCCCCGGACATGGCACATTCGTTTACGAGGTTAACGGATTAAAGGCCGCCGTAATCAATGCCATGGGCAGGATTTTCATGGAGGCTATCGACGATCCGTTTCAGATTGTCGATAGTGAAGTAGAGAGATTGAAAAGGGAAGGCGTCAACATTATCCTTGTCGATTTTCATGCCGAAGCTACAAGCGAAAAGCAGGTTTTCGGATGGTATTTCGACGGGCGTGTCAGCGCCGTCTGGGGAACCCATACTCATATTCAAACCTCTGATGAAAGGATCCTTCCAAAAAAAACCGCATATATTACCGATATAGGAATGTGCGGTTCGATCGATTCGGTGATCGGTATGAAGATAGAAGAGTCCTACAGAAAGGTCATCGCGCACCTTCCCGTAAGATTCTCGCCTGAAGACAGGGGAACGATTGAAATACAGGGCATCGTGATCGATATCGATAAAAAAAGCGGTGAAGCCGTGCTGATAAGCAGGATAAAGGAGCCGGTTTAATCTTTACAGCAGCTTTACAATGAATTCGGCAATATCGTCGCTTCCCGAATGCAGTGAAAGAGATTTCAAATTATTCTTATATTCCTCAAGAATTCCTGTATTCAGGATCTTATCAATAACTCTGAAAAATTCCTTTTCGCCCGGTGCATACCATCCGACTTTATTTTCAAGGCAGAAATCGATGTTCGGTTTTTCAGGAGGCGCGGCATAATGCGTAAAAATAATCGGATTCTGCATGAACAGCGCCTCGAATGTCGTTGAAGCCCCCGCTTTCGCAACATTGAGATCGGAGATCGACAGGAGTTCGTTCATATTTGTCACAAAACCGACGGGTATGAGGTTAGTAATGGATTTGACCTTCTGTTTGAGCTCCTCAAGTTCCCTTTTCAGTTTTTCATTTTTTCCGCAAACCGTAATGACGTTGAACGGAAGACTTTTTTTATAAATCTTTTTAACAAAATTTCCCATATTACTGATGCCCTGCCCGCCGGCAGTCGCAAGTATCGTTTTATAGGAAGGGTTTATCGAATATTCCTTTGAAATTTCATCCTTCGATCTTGTAATATTGAAAAACTTACAGTTTACCGGGAAAGGCAGTATCGTTATCCTTTCAGGCCTGATTTTGCGCTTTATTAACATCTGCCTTCCTCTTTCGGAGGATATTATAAGATGATCCGCGCCCCTGTCCGCCCAGAGCGAATAACCGCAAAACGGGTCGGTTACGAATCCAACCGTCTTGACCGGAAGGTGCAGCGCATCCCTGGCCATGCTTATCAGAGGGACACAGAAAAACTGAGTAGCGACAAGTATGTCCGGATTGTAGTTTTTGATGTATTCCCGGCACTTCTTCTTAGCCTGCGCCAGCATTATACTTACTAAAGTTCTCGTATTTACCCTGATAATTTCCATGGCGTGATAAACTATCCTTGCCAACAGCGGCCGCGCCAGGGCATAGTCCCAGACGTTTTTCATCGTTGTATCGTCGCCGAGGGCTCCGGACACCTTCATGAAATCGACAACGTCGATCGTGAATCTGCCCGGATAGAGCATTTCAATAGCATCTCTGATTGCAAGAGCAGGCATTTTGTGGCCGGCTCCCGCTTCTACCATCGTGATCAGAATTTTTTTCTTTTCATTCATATACAACCCGCATATCCTTTAGTTTTAAAATTAAAAAAATATTAATGACCGCCGGAAAACGGCGATCCAAACCCCGCCGGTTCAATGATAGAAATAATCCACCGCTTCCTTCATGTTACCGCAGATTTTAATCAGATCCAGAAGATTACTGATTTTGAATAGCTGAACTATATTATCTCTGGGGTTAATTACGCAGATTTTAGTCTGGTTGAGAAGTGCCGCCTTGATAGCTAAAGCAAAAAGACCAAGACCTATCGAATCAATCCAGGTTACATAGCTGAGCTCAAAAACAAACCGGTAGCAATTTGATTTTATTTTATCCTTTACGAATTTGCTGACCTCTTCAAGAAAAAAAAATATCATTTCGCCTGTCGGTTTGATAATGCTGATGCCGTTATCTTCAAAAAACTCGACCTTGTTCATAGCGGTCCTTAATTAAGGATTATATGATAAACTTACCGAGCAGAAGATTTCCGCTCTGTCATTCCGGTTAAGTTTATAGTTTTTTATCAATCGTGTCAAGCCATTTTTATTTTATTTTCAAAAATTTCTTTTTTATAATCGGCATCCTTGCTCCAATACTGAAAATAGCAAAAACCGAATACCGACGGGGCGTTCCTGAACAGTTCCTTCCAGACAAGGGTACAGAGATCGCGTATTTCCCACTGGGCATGGAGGCTGACCCTTAAATCAATAATATGCAGCCATTCCCTGAAATTCGCCGTCATTGCAATCGTGGTGCGGCTTGCGTTAGGATTGACATACCTTGCATCTTCTTTTTTTATTCCAAGATCGATAAGAAGGTTATAGGATTCATGACTTTTGAGCTGCGATTCCTGGAAAATTTCCATCGCTTCGGGATTGCTGCCGATCGACGGAGGAACTGTGTAATTGAGGGCTTCTTCTTTGACATAACGCTGGGATTCCTGAGTAAAAGATGCAAATCTATGCCTTACAAGCTGATGCGAGCATGACCTGGATATTTCATCTATAAGAAAGGTCGCACATGCATGTTCAAAAAGAGAATGATGGCCGTTTTTAAGGAGGCCTGACAGCAGGGCTTCATGCGATGATTCTTGCATCCTGTGAAAAGAGTTGTAGCATATCCGCGAACAGTATTCTATTAACTTTTCAGAATCACCGGTTATTGAAAGAAGACTTACGGTCATAACCGCTCCCCTGTAAACAGCCGGCAGCCGGCAGTCAACAGTCTAATTGGCGCTTTCATAACCATTCGACTGCCGGCTACCGACTTTCGACTGACGACTTTTTTCAATAGGTTAAACCGAAGCAGTACGGGAATAAAGGATCGTAATTCGTGTCGCCCATATGGATCGGGATCTCTTCCATGGTTTTAGGCCATGAAAATGACAGCTTGCCTGTAGGCGCATAGTCTCCGAAGAGGACGTCAGCTATACCTTCTCCCTCCGTTCCCGGCAGCCATGCTGCCAGAAAGGCTTTCGCACCCTTGAGCGCATCGCTAATGATCATGGGCCGCCCCGAAATCAGGACTATGATCATCGGCACTCCGGATTTCTTTACATTATCGATGGCGGTCGTATCGTAATCGTCAAGGGCCAGGCTCCTTTCTCCGGAGCTTAATATATCACCCTTATATTCGGCGTAAGGAGTTTCCCCGATAACTACGACAGCCGCGTCGCATCCGTCAGCTCCGCTGCCGTCTATGGAATAAACCACTTTCGTATCTTTTGAAACGGCATTGGTTATCGCCGCAAGGACAGTAGTGCCGGGCGTTATACTGCCCCAGGAACCCTGCCAGGTCAGCGTCCAGCCTCCGCACTGCAGACCTATATCATCCGCGCTTTTACCTGCGATCATGATCTTTTTTATGTTTTTGGAAAGCGGCAGGATCTTATTGTCATTTTTCAGGAGAACAACCGACTCCCTGACCGCCTGCCTGGCAATATTTCTATGTTCGGCTGAGCCGATCCCGGCTGTCAGTTTCCTATCCGCATACGGGTGATCGAAAATATCCATTTCGTATTTTACCCTGAGGATTCTCCTGACGGCATCGTCAATTCTAGTTAAAGGAACCCTGCCTTTTTTAACAAGGGATTTCAACGTTGAAATGAATGATACATAGTCGTCCGGAACCATTATCATATCCAGGCCGGAGGTTATCGCCAGTTCCACCTGATCCGCATAGGAACCGGGAAGCTGATTAATGGCTTTCCAGTCCGAAATAAGAAAACCGTCGAATTTCATTTCGCCTTTGAGCACGGTCGTCAAGAGATATTTATTTCCCGACATCTTCTTTCCGTTCCAGCTGGAAAAAGAAACCATTATCGACCTTGCTCCGGCTTTAAGCGCATCGTCGTAAGGTTTCAGAAACATGCTGCGCATGGTTTCTTCGCTTACCTGGGCATCTCCCTGGTCGAGCCCCCCGTACAACCCGGTGCCGTATTTAGTCCCCCCGTCGGCAAGGAAATGTTTGGGGCAGCCGAGGATGCTGTCGGAATTGGACAGATCCGAGCCCTGCTCGCCTTTTAAAAATGAGGCCCCTAAAAGAGCCGCTGTATCGGGGTTTTCGCTGAAGCTCTCGTATGTCCTGCCCCAGCGTATATCACGGGCCACCGCCACGCAGGGCGAAAAGGCGAAATAAGCGCCGATTCCGGCCGTTTCAAGAGCTGTAATGCGGCCTTCCTGTTCCACAATTGAAGGATCCGCTGTGCATCCCATACCTATGTTTTGGGGAAAAATTACCGCGGAATATACCCTGTTGTTGCCATGAAGAGCGTCGATCCCGTATAAAAGAGGGATTTTAAGCCTTGTTTTCAGGGCTATTTCCTGGTATTTATCGATCATATCGGCCCAGGCTTTGGGATTATTCGCATCGGGATAGGAATCTCCGCCGCTTAGAAGCGAGCCCAGGTAATAATCTTTTATGTCGCTGTCTTTTCGAAGAAATATTTTATCGGCCTGGGTCATTTGGCCGATCTTCTCTTCAAGCGACATTTTTTTAATCATTTTTTCGACTTTTGCTTCGATAACCTTATCTGCATGCATTCCCGATGGCAAGGTCTGGATCAATAAGAATGCCAGCGCCAGAACTGCCAGAACCTTCACCGGCAAAGAATGTCCTGTGAGCTTTCGTTTATACATAATATTCCTCCTATCAAGTTAATGACCAACCCCACAAAGACCTTTTATTATACCATAGGGCGGTTCTAAAAACTAGATTATTGGAAAATAATTTAATACTGAATCTAATAATTCCGCCCAATGGGCACTACCTTGCTGCCCCAAAGGGGCAGTTATTAGAAGTGCCCCATATTATCTTTAATAATAAAAAAATTTGAGAAGATCGACTGATAACTATGTGCATCTTTACTTGACAACCGGGACTTAATTAATTATAGATTAATGAAGGAGTGAACTTTCAATCTGGTGCGCGCAATTCGTTTAATCCGTTATAAGGAGGCTGACATGAAAAGCTTTTTACTTTCAGCTGTATTGCCAGTTGTGATTTTAATCACAGCCTGTACTGTAAATTATAAACAGAATATCAGACCGGATGATTTAACAGGGGGAAGGCCGGATATCAATTTTGCTTATATATACGGGACATATTCATATGCCGATAGAAGTCCTGTATTTTCGCTGAATCAGCCGTATCTTGCCCTTGATATCGTGAAGAAATCAAGCCCTGATATAGAAATTTACATAGCTTTAGATGATGACCAGGGATATTTCTTTACAAAGCTCGATCCCGGTGAATATACTCTGCGAAGCATAGTCCTGAATATGCAGGGTCAGGACTTCGATTCCGTCAATGTCGGCAAGGATTTCAAGGTGGACCCGGGAGTGATCCTCTATTTCGGAAATATAAGGACCGAATTTTTACACATTGCACAGCCGTATATATGGTGGGGGATCAAGACAACCGGGGACAATTACCAGAATGATCTGACGGCTTTAAGTAAAACATACAGCGGCATTACGCCGACAGATGTTATAAACGGTTATTCGGCCGTCGTTTCGGTTATTCAGCCGTTCATTAAAAGAGATATATTCATACTTAGCGGCACGCCTAAGTTCCAGGTTTTCAATAACGTACATTAGATTAACCGGTACCGCCCCTGTTAACCACCGGCGTGCAGGGGCGGAGCTGGTATTTGCCGATTTTCTTAATAATTATTAACTTTTCCTAAGATTGAATCAAGATTTGTTGAGAGATCTTTTCCTGAAATGACACAAGGTTATTATTGAATAGAGATAGGAGGCATATTATGTCTATGATCGGCGACTATGTAAAAACCGAAGATTTCAAAAAGGAAAAGCATGTTCCTGTTATCGACGGTGCTTCAAGCGCCAGGCAGGGGGCTCCCTTCACGGTAACTGTAACCGTAGGCAAGGAAATTCCTCATCCAAATACAACGGAACACCACATCTCCTGGATCAAGCTGTATTTCATGCCAAGCGGCGGCAAGTTCATTTATGAAGTAGGATCGAGCATCTTCTCGGCGCATGGAGAGGCTGTCGACGGCCCGAACAAGGGTCCGGTATATTCTAATTCCATAGCAACATTCAACCTGAAGCTGGATGTTCCCGGGAAGCTTATTGCTGAAAGTCTCTGTAATATTCATGGCCTCTGGGAATCAAGCGTGGATATCGCTTTTTAAAATATACCTTTCATCCCGGATTTGTACCATCCTCCCTGAGGAAGTTTTTATGGATATTGTTTTCCAGAATAGAAGGGAAGCGGGATCTCTATTAGCCGGAAAACTTGATAAATACCTGGGAAGTCCCGATACAATCATTCTTGCTTTGCCCAGGGGCGGTGTTCCGGTAGCATACGAGGTCGGTAAAGCCCTTCAGCTCCCGATCGATGTCTTCATCGTCCGCAAGCTCGGTACTCCCTGGAACCCCGAATTGGCCATGGGCGCTATTGCCGGCGGAGGAGTGACTGTTTTTAATGACGATGTAGTCAGAAGCCTGGGTATTTCCCAGGATGACATAAGTAAAATTACAGAGGCGGAAAAAGAGGAGCTTAAACGCAGGGAATTTCAATACCGGCAAGGCTCTCCGGAGCCGGTCATTAAAGATAAGACAGTGATCCTGATCGATGACGGGCTTGCAACCGGAGCGACAATGAAAGCGGCAGTGAAAGCTCTTAGAAAATTGCAGGCCGCAAAAATTGTTGTTGCCGTTCCTGTAGCCCCGGCTTCTGCATGCAGGGATCTGGAGATTATGGCCGACGAAGTGATATGTTTTTCAAAACCTGTATATTTTTCTGCGGTAGGCGAATGGTATGACGATTTTACCCAGACAACAGACGAGGAAGTGGGACAATTATTAGGGGGGTCTAAAAAATAACTATATAAAACAGGAGACCGGGAAGGGTTTTTGTGATGAATTATTCGCCCGGTAGAAAAGGGTTTAATGCATGAACAGCGGGGTAATTGTATGTTATTGAAAAGCCGGGGCCTCTATGAACCGGGTTTTGAAAAGGATTCGTGCGGAGTAGGGTTCGTATGCAATATCAAAGGAGATAAATCAAATGAAATATTAAGGCAGGGACTTGAGGTATTGAACAGGCTCGCCCACAGGGGAGCCACCGGCGCCGATCCTAAAACCGGCGACGGAGCGGGAATTCTTATTCAGATACCCCATGATTTTTTATTAAAAGTCTGCCTGACGGAAAATATCCGCCTCCCCTCGCCGGGAGAATACGGCACAGGAATGATATTTCTGCCGCAGAATGCTGAAGAAAGAAAAGTTTGCAGGAATATTTTTGAGAAAACAATAGTGGAAAATAATCTCAAACTTTTAGGCTGGAGGAAAGTGCCTATTGATAATACGGATATAGGAGAATATGCAAGATCGACCGAGCCTTTCATTGAACAGGTCTTTATAGGGATGGGCAACCGGCCGGATCCCTTGAAGGGCAGGGATGACCTGTGGTTTGAAAGAAAACTTTATCTTGCAAGGAGAATAATTGAAAATACGGTATGTTTATCGAGACTTGAGGAAAAACATTTTTTTTATATAACCAACCTTTCAAGCAGAACATTGAGTTATAAGGGTCTGCTAAAACCCTCTCAGCTTGAAAATTTTTTTCCCGATCTCAGAGACCCTGATATAAAGACAGCCGTCTGCATTGTACATTCCCGCTACAGCACAAACACATTTCCATCGTGGGAGCTGTCGCAGCCTTTCAGATTCCTGGCACATAACGGAGAGATAAATACTCTGAAAGGCAATATTAATTCAATGAAAACAGTCGAAAACCTCCTGGAATGCAGACTTTTCGGAGATAATTTAAAGAAAATATTTCCCGTTATAACGCCGGGGGGAAGCGATTCCGCTTCACTGGATAATGTTTTTGAATTGTTGACATTATCAGGCAGATCGCCTGCACACTCTATGATGATGCTGATACCTGTAGCCTGGGAAAGAGACAGTTCCATGGATAAACAAATCAGGGATTTCTACAAGTATCATGCATGCCTTTTGGAACCATGGGACGGCCCTGCCGCCATAGCTTTTACTGACGGCAGATACCTCGGCGCAATGCTGGACAGGAACGGACTTCGTCCTGCCCGTTACATAATAACGAATAAAGGTCTTATTGTTATGGCTTCAGAGGTCGGAGTCCTCGATATACCGCCGGAGGATATATTGAAAAGCGCCCGGCTTACGCCGGGTAAAATGCTCTTGATAGATACCGCGGCCGGAGAAATAATCGGCGATGAAGAAATCAAGCAGAAGATGGCCTCAAGGAAGCCTTACGGGACCTGGATCGATGAAAACATGACGCCCCTTGAAAAATTACCTCAATCGAGGGTAATAAAAAAAGCGGATCCGAAAGATGCACTTGATTTTCTGACCCTGCTCAGAGCCTTCGGTTACTCGAGGGAAGACCTGAGGTTCATACTCAAACCAATGGCGGTTAACGCTCAGGAACCGGCCGGTTCAATGGGCAGCGATACTCCTCATGCGGTTTTATCTAAAAAAAATCAGCTGTTTTATAATTATTTTAAACAGTTGTTTGCGCAGGTGACCAATCCGGCAATCGATCCTATCAGGGAAGAAATCGTCATGAGCCTTGAAAGTTACCTTGGCCCCAGGGCTAATTTGCTTGACGAATCTCCGGCTTTCTGCAGGAGGATCAGGATAAAAACACCGGTTTTGACGAATGCGGATCTTGAAAGGATAGCTTCGTTAAAAACTGCAGGATTGAAGGCGAAAACAATTCCCATTTTATTCGAAGCCGGCCTGCAGGGGACATTTTTGAAAAGTCTTGACGGCATGTGCAGGGATGTTCTTGATTCGATTTCCGGCGGATATTATTTCTTCATTTTGAGCGACAGGGGAGTAGGTAAAAAATATGCCGCCATTCCTGCCCTGATTGCGGCAGGCTACCTTCATCAATGCCTTGTAAAAGAGGGTAAAAGGGCAAGTGCGGGAATAATAATAGAAAGCGGGGAAGTAAGAGAGGTAAACCACTATGCGCTTCTTCTTGCATACGGAGTGGACTGCATCAATCCGTACCTTGCATATGAGGCTGTAAAATACCTGGTAAAAGAAAAGGAAATAAGCTTAAGTCCCGAAACGGCTGTAAGCAATTATATAAAGGCTGTAAATAAAGGAATACAAAAAATACTTTCCAAAATGGGCATATCGACTCTTCAGAGTTACCGGGGCGCCGGGATATATGAAGCTCTCGGCCTCTCGCAGGAAATAATCGACAGCTGTTTTTCAGGGACGGTATCAAGAATCGAAGGGATCGGTTTCGACACCGCCGCTCTTGAAGCTGTTGAAAGGCACCGTGAAGCTTTTCCATTAAAACAGGATTCAAAAATAGAGCTTTTCAATATGGGCGGGATCTATCAATGGAAAAAAGACGGAGAAAGACATTTATGGAACCCCGATACAATTGCGAGTCTTCAGGATTCTGTCAGAAAAAATGATTATAACAGATACAAGGAATTTGCCGGCCTTATCAACGATCAGTCGAATAATCCGGTTACTCTCCGCAGCTTGCTTAAATTCAAAAATGCAAGGCCCGTCCCGATCGATGAAGTCGAACCCCTGAAAGCAATATTCAGGAGGTTTGCGACGGGGGCCATGAGTTTCGGGTCCCTGTCAAAAGAGGCTCATGAAACAATTGCCAGGGCTATGAATAGTCTTGGAGGGAAATCGAACACCGGTGAAGGCGGCGAGGATCCTTCAAGGTTTATAATAATGCCCGGCGGTGAAAACCTGCGCAGTGCGATAAAGCAGGTGGCTTCAGGAAGATTCGGAGTAACGACTAACTATCTGTGTAATGCCGAAGAAATACAGATTAAAATTGCGCAGGGCGCCAAGCCCGGAGAAGGGGGTCAGCTTCCCGGTCATAAGGTAAGCATGAATATAGCTAAAACAAGGTATACTACCCCGGGGGTAACCCTGATATCGCCGCCTCCGCATCATGATATATATTCGATAGAGGACCTGGCCCAGCTCATTTTCGATCTTAAAAATACAAACCCCCGCGCAAGGATAAGTGTAAAGCTTGTTTCGGAAATCGGAGTGGGAACAATAGCTGCAGGCGTGGCAAAGGGCCATGCCGATATGATACTGATATCGGGCGGGGACGGAGGGACAGGAGCTTCTCCCCTGAGTTCGATACGAAATGCGGGGCTGCCCTGGGAACTCGGCCTCTCTGAAACTCACCAGACACTTGTTCTGCACAACCTTCGGAACAGGGTAAGGCTCCAGACCGACGGACAGTTGAGGACAGGCAGAGACGTCGCAATAGCAGCACTGCTCGGCGCCGAAGAGTTCGGTTTCGGAACGGCGGTACTGATAGCCATCGGCTGCGTCATGCTGAGGCATTGCAATCTCAATACATGTTCAGTCGGCGTAGCTACACAGGATGAAGTACTGAGGAACAGGTTCAGGGGAAGATCCGAGCATATAATCAACTATTTTCATTTTGTTGCAATGGAGTTAAGGGAGATCATGGCATCCCTGGGTGTAAGAACCGTTGATGAAATGATAGGAAGGACCGAACTCCTGGAAATCAATCAGGAAATGCTTTGCGGAAAGGCAAAAAATATCGATTTAAGCAGGGTTTTATATAAACCGGAAGCATCACAGGAGAATGTCCTGTATTTTAATAAAGCACAGGACCATGGGATCAAGGACGTGCTTGACAGGAAACTGATAAGAAAAGCAGCGGGAGCTTTGAAAAAATCAGAACCGGTGAAAGGAGAATTCACAATACGCAACAGCGACAGGACCACTGGAGCTATGCTGTCCGGCGAGATATGCAAGAGATACGGCGAACAGGGCCTGCCTGCCGATACAGTATGGTTCCGTTTCAAAGGAACCGCCGGCCAGAGCTTCGGAGCATGGCTTTCAAAAGGAGTGACCTTCGAGCTCGAAGGGATGGCAAATGATTATGTCGGCAAAGGGATTTCAGGCGGTAAAATAATTATTTATCCTGATAAGAAATCAAGTTATAAAACCGAGGAGAATATTATTATCGGAAATACGACCTTTTACGGGGCTATCAGCGGCGAAGCATATATTTCCGGAATTGCGGGAGAAAGATTCTGCATCAGGAATTCCGGACTTCTGGCCGTTGTGGAGGGAGTCGGGGATCATGCCTGCGAATATATGACCGGGGGCAAGGTAGTTGTCCTTGGTCCGGCAGGCAGGAATTTTGCCGCCGGGATGTCCGGAGGCGTAGCATATGTTTTTGATGCGGACGGAAAATTTAAAAAGAAATGCAATCTTGACATGGTTGAACTGCAGGAAATCGGCATGGAAGACCTTAACCTGATCGGCCAATTGATATATGATCACCATAAATATACGGGAAGCGTTTATGCAAAGGATATTCTTGACAATCTTGCCAGGCTGAAGGGCCGTTTTATTAAAGTTATGCCGCTTGAATATAAAAAGATCCTTGAGGCAGGGCAGATAACCCGGGAACTGGACCTTTCGGAGGATTACGATGGGTAAAGAGGACGGTTTTCTCAAGGTCAAAAGAAAAAAAACTCCATACAGGCCGGTTTGCGAAAGGGTCCTCGATTACAGGGAAGTCGGAATGCTGAGGAAAGAAGACATTTCGGAAGATCAGGCTTCCCGCTGCATGGATTGCGGAACGCCGTTCTGCCACTGGAGCTGTCCGGTGGGCAATTACATACCCGACTGGAATGACTCCGTATTCAAAGGACAGTGGCACAGGGCGGTCGAACTTCTTCAAGCCTGCAACAATCTGCCTGAAATAACCGGGAGGCTTTGCCCGGCGCCATGCGAATATTCATGCGTCCTGGGAATCAATGACGATCCTGTGACAATCAGGGATAACGAACTTGATATCATAGAACATGCATTTAAATCCGGTTTTATCAAACCTGAGCCGCCCCTCATCAGGACGGATAAAAAAGTAGCCGTTATCGGTTCCGGGCCTGCGGGTTTGTCCTGCGCTGCCCAGCTCAACAAAGCCGGCCATAATGTCACAGTTCTTGAAAAAGACGACAGGATCGGAGGCCTCATGCGCTATGGAATACCGGATTTTAAAATGGATAAGTCGATCCTTGACAGGAGAATCAATATTTACAGAAAAGAGGGAATAAAATTTGTCACGTCCGTAAATGCCGGCATCGATATTGAGGCCGGGGCTCTTGCCGCAGAATATGATGCTGTCTGCCTGGCAGGGGGGGCAAGGGAGCCGCGCGATTTAAATATCGAGGGAAGGGAACTTGGAGGGATTTACAGCGCCATCGATTATCTTATTCAATCCAATAGAAGAGTCGCAGGTGAAAAGATTCCTGCGGATATGTTAATAGATGCGAAAGGCAGGAAAACAGTCGTTATCGGGGGCGGCGATACCGGTGCGGATTGCGTGGGAACAGCACACAGGCAGGGAGCTGAATGCGTCGTCCAGATTGAACTTTTGCCTCAGCCTCCCGGAGAAAGGACTGAAGATTATCCATGGCCGTCATATCCTATGATTTTAAAAACATCCACAAGCCATGAAGAAGGCGGCGAGAGAGATTGGTCCGTGCTTACTAAAAAATTTATAGGAAAAAACGGCATGGTCAGCCGGCTTTCATGCGTCAGAGTCGATTTTTCACACCTTGATAAAGAAGGGCGTCCTGTAATGAACGAGTCTCCGGGTTCTCAATTTACTATCGATGCAGATCTTGTCATACTTGCGCTGGGTTTTACCGGCCCTGTCCGTAAAGGTCTCATAGAAGAAATGGGAATTAAATGCGATAAAAGGGGAGTCATGACCGGGAGCGATTTTATGACTGAAAGAAAGGGCGTTTTCTGCGCCGGCGATATGCGGAGCGGACAGTCTCTCATTGTCCGTGCGATCTCTGAAGGGCGCAAGGCGGCGCATTTCATAGATCTCTTTCTTATGGGGAAGACATCCCTCCCGATAATATGAAGACCGGCTGAAATCCGGGCCTTTAGATGTTTTCGAATTCGATCTTATTATCGTTCAGCCACTTGGCTGCATATTGCTTCAAACGCATATCTTCGAATTTATACCATTCGTCTCTTATTTCGGGGAATTCCTGAAGGGCGTTTTTAAACGACCTGAAAGGCTTGTTGCCCGTAACGGCTTTAACAAGGTTGTCCTTTGCCTTTTTATCGGTCAGCCCTTCGATGAATTCTTCCATTAAGAGGTAAGCTTCGTTCGACGGGAAGGTTTCGATAAAAAGATACCTGTCGGGATCTTCTTTTAGTTCTGCGGCCGAAACAGATGCTTTGTCTCTTTTATCATCCTGGCCGGTCCTGATCGATCCGTCCTTTAAATCGAGATAGTTGTCGAACCAGCTGTCATTGTTCTTCATTGATAAAACAAGATCGCCGAGATTGATTTTAATTTTTATCCCCATAACCGGATCTCCTCATTAATTTTAATTCTCCTGATCGTCCTTCGATTTATTCAAGAGCGCCTTGTTGAGGCTGCCTGTTTTATAACCCTCCAGTTCCATAGAGACGTAAACAAAGCCGGCGGCTTTAAGATTTTTTGAAATGTCATCCATCGTTCGTGTATCGAAAATCTTGAATCTTTCATCCGGGCTGATCTCGATCCTTGCCGTATCCCCATGACTTCTTACCCGGAACTGTATAAAACCCAGTTTTTTAAGATAATCTTCGGCCTTTTCGATGCGTTCGAGCTTATTACGGGTAATTCGTTCGCCGTAAGGTATCCTGGATGCAAGGCACGCATAAGCAGGTTTATTCCATGTTCTGAGCCCCAGCGTCTTTGAAAGTTCCCTGATTTCCAGTTTTGTAAGGCCTGTTTCCTTAAGGGGGCTTTTCACACCTGTTTCCCTGAGCGCTCTCAGACCGGGCCTGTAATCGCTGACGTCATCGAAATTCGAGCCGTCAAGGACTGTTTCAATGCCCAATTCCATGGCTTTTCTTTTTACAAGGGAAAATTCGATCTTCTTGCAGTAATAGCACCTTTCGGGAGGGTTAAGACTTACTTCCTCATCGATCGAATCTTCTTTTATAATATAATGCTGAATTCCGATCGAACCGGCGATTTCTTCCGCTTCTCTGATCTTGCTTTCCGGGTTCATACTCGATGCAATTGTTATTGCTGCGGTATTTTTCCCAAGCATATCGAAACATACTTTAGACAGGAAAGAGCTGTCCACGCCGCCTGAAAAAGCTACGGCGGCTTTATTGTACGAACCTATGAGCTCTTTCAGATTTTCAAATTTGGAACCTGTCATTTTACCTCTTATTCCTTGATATCAGCGGTATATGGCCGCTTTGAATATAACCTTCGGTGCCTATATTATATCATATTTTTCAAAAGCAAGCGATTTTGGTTTTAAATCCTGGGACCGGGTGCGGATTTGAAACGGGTAATTTTTGTCAATTTGAATTAATTGATTTATAATTTCAGGTTAAATCTGTAGTAACGATCCCGGGCTGTAACGCCCCAAGGAAGTATCAATGCATATCCCGGATAATTATCTCAGCCCGCAGACCTGTGCCGTCATGGGAGCAGTAATGGTCCCGGTCTGGAGTATCTGCGTAAAAAAGATCAAAGATGAAGTTACGGCAAAGAAGATACCCCTTCTGGGAATATCGGCGGCATTTTCATTTCTGATAATGATGTTCAATATACCGCTTCCCGGAGGTACGACTGCACATGCAACGGGAGCTGCCCTCATAGCCATTTTAATGGGGCCGTATGCGGCATCCATAGCAGTTTCGATAGCCCTTCTTATCCAGGCGCTTCTTTTCGGCGACGGAGGCATCCTGAGTTTCGGCGCAAACTCTTTTAATATGGCATTTGTAATTCCATTTACAGCTTATGCTGTTTACAGGACTGTCATAAGATTCTGGAAAAACGATAAATCGAAGTATTTCGGAGCTTTCCTGGGCGGTTACCTGGGGATAGTTGCGGCTTCATTTTTTGCCGCTGTCGAATTCGGGATACAGCCGATATTTTTCAGAGACGCTTCCGGACCTCTTTACTGCCCCTATCCCCTGGCCGTTTCTATCCCGGCAATGATTATCCCTCATTTATTTGTAGGCTTTATTGAAGGGATAATAGCTGCCGGAGTTCTGGCATATGTGAGAAGGGTGTCGCCCGGAATAGTTGCCGGCGATTCGGATAAAAAATTTATATTAAGCCCTCTTTACATAATACTCGCTGTGCTGACTATACTTACGCCTGTCGGCATATTGAGTACAGCAAAGGCATGGGGCGAATGGTCTCCCGGCGAATTGAAGGAAAAGCTCGGTTCTGTTCCTCTTCCCCGGGCAATTGGGCATGGCTTCACACTGCAGGCGCCCCTCAGGGACTATAACTTCGGCATGTTGAAAAACGATTGGTCGGGTTATCTAATTTCGGGGGTGGCCGGTCTGGCTGTAATTTTTTTATTATTCAGAATAATCAAGGCCTTTACCGGGCCAAAAAAGAATCCTGAAAAACAAATTTAAAATGGAGAGCATGTGGTCGACTGGCTGTTGATAAAAGAGGAATATTCATCTCCTCCCGACGATGACATTTTCATTAGAAAGAGTTCCCTGTCGATCCTGGGCGTGCTGTCCCGTGTAAGAAGAGGCGTCAATCCGAAAGGCGGTTTTATCTATTATATCAATCCTGCGGTAAAATTCGCTTTCACATTTTCACTGATTATCATGCTATCGTTATCCGGAAGCTTTCAATATGTCCTTCTCAGTGACGCTTTCATACTGCTGATGCTCAGTCTCCTTGAATTGAAAGATATCGGCAGGGTATCGATCCTTGCTTTTTTTGTAACCGTGTTTTCAGCGGTAATACTCATGCCGTCCGCACTATCCGGCAACTGGCATAATTCACTGAAACTTTTATTGAAAATTACCGGTTCGGCAGTGATCCTCAATGTTTTGGCCCAATCGACCAAATGGACCAGTATTACCAGGGCGATGAAAATTTTCCATGTGCCCGATATTATTATCCTTGTGCTTGATATGGCCATAAAATATATTATCATACTGGGCGAATTTTCGATACACATGCTTGATGCGCTCCGCCTGCGCAGCGTCGGAAGAAATGACAAAAAATATCAGTCCCTGTCAAATCTGTTAGGGTGCCTCTTCCTGAAATCGATTGAAATGTCGGAGCTCACTTATTCGGCAATGGAATGCAGGGGCTTCAGCGGGAAATACAGCCTTTATTATAAGACCCATGTTCATTACCGGGATTTCATATATGCCGGGGTTAATTCGGCGCTTATCGCCGCCTTTTTTTTGATCTCTAATTAGGAATATAAATGCAAAAAATCATCCGATTGAGGAAAGTCAATTTCCTGTACGGGGACGAACCCGCTTTAATGGATATCGACCTGGATATAAATGAGGGTGAATCGATAGCTTTAATAGGGCCGAATGGAAGCGGAAAATCCTCCCTTCTTAAGATAATCAACGGTATTGAATTTCCGGAAAGCGGTGTTTACCTTTTTAAAGGAAATGAAATCAATCCCGGGATGCTTAAGAACAACAAGAAGCTCAAACAGTTTCATAAAAGTATCGGTTTTGTATTTCAAAATTCAGAGGCCCAGCTCTTCTGCCCGAATGTGTTTGAAGAAATAGCCTTCGGACCAAGACAAATGCAGATGGAGGAAGAACTGGTCAACAGGCGTGTAGCAGACTGCCTGAATCTGCTCGGCATTGAAAACCTGAAGCACAGAGAGCCCTATCACCTGAGCGAAGGTGAAAAAAAGAAAGTGGCCATAGCCGCTGTCCTTGCTCTGAACCCCGATGTGCTGACGCTTGATGAGCCGATGGACGGCCTGGATCCGAGGGTAAAACGTTTCATGAAAGACCTCTTAATTGATATTAACAAAGCCGGGAAGACCATAATATGCGCCACGCATGAATTTGAGTATATTGAGGGAGTTTTCGGCAGGACTGTCGTTATATCGGAAAATCATACGATTATAAGGGACGGGGGGTCGGAAGAAATCCTGGCCGACAATGAATTCCTTGAAAAACATAACCTGAAATAACGTCAGAAAAGGAACGGGAAAATTATTTTTCTGCCGGAAGGATAGCTGCTGAAATGTTCCTTGTACCACTTGTGATTTGATATCGCCCTTGGAAAAAGATTGCAGAACGTAAATATTGCGAAAGCCAATCCCTGCAGGCTGCAGGTTAAAATTGCCCATCCCGCCCATTCGACGATCTCGCCCAGGTAATTCGGGTTTGTTATCCAGCGGAAGGCCCCTTTAAGAGGGACCCGGTACTTCACATCGTTGTCCCGCCTGAGGTCCCTGATAACTATATCGGAATGGACGTTCAGTAAAAACCCTCCTAAAAATAATGCTAACCCCAGGAGCGGCGCCGGATTTAAAATTCCCGTTAACGTCATATTGTTGAAAATAATACCGTATCCGTTGATTATGCCGTTATTAATATTGAATATAAATGCAAGGAAAACGAGTACAAGGGGAAAGGAGCGCCTTGACCCTCTCTGTAATGCGGGGAAAATGAATGTTCTGTAAATATAATGGAACTCCCATAAGCAAAGGTAAATAAAATTCATAGTTTTAAGAGGATTTTGTAAGACTACGAATAGTATTACGGCGACGGCCGGCAATTCCATGAAGAACCATGAAAGCCTGGAATCAACCATTACTCCCCAGCCGGGCCTTGAATGCTTGCCGTAAGGGGCTGGAATAAACATGAGAAATAAAAAAACGACAAGGGCCGATGCGATCTCTCCATAAGTGAGAAGTCCGGCCAGAGCTGCCGGGAAACTCATTTCCCGTTTCCCATTTTATTGATCATACTTGCAAGATATCCCGCTCCGAAACCGTTATCGATATTAACAACAGAAATTCCCGGGGCGCAGCTGTTAAGCATCGTCAGGAGCGCCGAAAGCCCTTCGAAGCAGGCTCCGTAACCGACGCTTGTCGGTACTGCTATTATGGGGCTGTCAACGAGGCCGCCGATTACACTTGCCAGGGCGCCTTCCATACCCGCAATAGCGATCACGACGCTGGCCTTCCTGATGAGAGGCAGGCTTTTAAAGAGCCTGTGAATTCCTGCGACTCCGACGTCATAATGGCGGGAAACGGAGTTTCCGAAAGATTCGGCCGTGACCGCAGCCTCCTCGGCTACGGGCATATCGGAAGTTCCTGCAGTGACCACTGCAATAACCGATTCGGTGGGTTTCAATTTTTTCCTTGTGATTGTTACAGCCCTGGCTTCAATGTGATAAACGGCCGTCTGATCGAGATCGTAAATACTTCTATAAATCTCCGGGGAAGCCCTGGTTGCAAGTATGTTCCTGTTTTGTCCCAGAAGGTAGCGGAATATGGAAACTACCTGCTCCGCTGATTTTCCCGCGCAGTAAATTATTTCAGGATACCCCAGGCGTATTTCCCGGTGATTGTCGATTTTAGCGAAACCCAGGTCTTTGAAAGGAAGATCTTTCAGTTCTTCCATGGCCTGTTCGACCGATATTTCCCCTGTGCGGACCCTTGAGAGAACAGCCGCGATCTGGTCAGGACTCATACGATTTTACCCTGTATTCAGTCAATTAACGCATCCTTTTTTATTAATGATTCGACCTGCCTGTATTGGAGTTTTTTTTCAAGCGCGATCTTCTGGATCTCTTCAAATTCAAGCTTGGATTTAATTTTTTTGCCGCAATAATAGCCGTTTTTTACCGTAACCTCGCCGAACCTTGTCTTTATTTTCGAATATTCGCGCCTTAATGCCGTTTTCTTTATCCCGGTGCTCCTGATCCCGAAAGTTGTCGTCTCCGTTAAAAGGATATCCCTTAAGCTTTCCTCTTTACCGGGAGGGCATAGAACGCTTATTTTAAACGCCGGCCTCGATTTTTTCATTACAATGGGCGTGAAAAACACATCCTGGGCTCCTGCAAGAAAAAAGCGGTCCAGGAGATAAGTGCATGATTCGGGGCTCATATCGTCAAGATTGGCTTCGATCATATTTTCATATTCTATTTCAAGGTCGGAACCGGATCCTTCCGTTTCACATATGAATACCCGCAGAACGTTTGGAATGAGAGTATCGCGGCCGCCTATTCCGTACCCGGTTTTAATAATTCTGCCGTCAGGCATGCCGGAATAGGAATTCACATAGGTTTTAAGGATTGCCGCCCCGGTCGGAGTCGTCATTTCAAAAGCGGCGCCGCCTGTCTTTACCAGCGCTCCCTGCATGAGTTCTGCCGTAGCAGGAGCGGGGACAGGCAATATGCCATGCTCGCAGGCAACCGAACCGCTTCCAAGTTCGACAATACCGCTCAATACCTTCGCAGGTCCGAGGAAATCGAGGCATATTGCGCAGCCGACAATATCGACAAGGGAATCCACAGCTCCGACTTCATGGAAGTGCACTTTTTCAATTTCGACCCCATGCACTTTTGCTTCAGCTGCGGCAAGCGCTTCGAACGTCCTTATCGAGTTTGCCTTGATGTTTTCATTGAGGGAGCTTCCGCCGATGATCCTGCGGATGGAAGAAATATCTCTTTTTTCATGTCCGTGAGATTCCTTCGAAGGTTTTTTAATTACGACTTCGGCACGGGTCCCTTCGATGCCCTTCCTGCTGTCACGGTATATTTTGAGCTTGTAACCGTCCAATCCCAGCTTGTAAAGGCTATTGCGGACATAGCTGCCGTCTACGCCCAGGTCGATAAGGGCTCCCAGGTTCATGTCGCCGCTTATTCCGGCAAAGCAGTCGTAGTATAACAGTTTCATAATTTCACCACATAAATTTCTTTCAATTACCGTCGCTAAAATCCGAGATGCGATTCAATCGCATGGACATTCAGATTAAGGGTGGTTCTAAAAATTATAGAATAAAGGTTTCAAATAGGCAATAATTATTTCCCAGGGTGATAATTCCATAGAGAAAATATTTTTGATATAAAGCCTGAAATGCTTTATTATTATCGATCAAAAAAAAGGTAAAAATATCCCGGAGAGTTTTTCCCGGTATTTATATATATAATTTGGAGGAAAAGATGGAAAAAAATCTGGACAATGTGATGGAAAAAGTGCAGAGCATCAAGCAGGAACTGGACAAGGTCGAGTTCAGGGTCCTCAATACAAAAACCCATCTGGAAACAGTCGAAAAATCAATGGAAAAAATCAGTAAAGAAATAATTGAAGGATTTCATGTAGTTTCATGCAAGGTCAACCACCTTGAAGAGGAGTTGAAAAGGGTTGAAAAACTTCTTGAGGACCAGGCGAATAAAATCAAATAATCTTATCCGGAACTTCTTTTTACGGGGGTATGAATGTTAACACATTTAACGGACAAAATCCGGAAGATGAATGCGGATTACGGTGAAATACATTATGAAATGCTCTACCAGACAAGGATCATTTACTCTAATAATAATATCGAAGCGGTTCAAACATCCAAAACATCCTCGGGGAATGTAAGGGCCCTGATCGGGGGAGGGTGGGGTTTTTCATCATTTAATGAAAACGATTTTGACAGCAACATTGAAGCGGCATGCGCCAATGCGCGCCTTGTCAGCAGCAATAAAACGGATAATAAAAGCAGCATAATTTTAACAGGCCCGGTCAGGGCCGAAATAAAAACGGATTATGAAATTTCACCGGACACTTATTCCTTAAAAGATAAAAACGACATTGCGAACAATTACAATAATATTTTAAAGCACCCCAGGATAGCTTCGACAAGAGTCATTTATGCCGACTGGAAAGTTGAAAAATATTTTGTAAACACGGAAGGCTCGGCATTATCTCAAACGAAGGTTTTTACCGGCGTTTCGTATTCGGCCATGGCAAAAGACGGTCAAAACGTGCAGCAGGCATTCGAATCGGTAGGCCAGTACGGAGGAATGGAGCTTGTTTTAAACCGCGATAATAAGGTTGAAGAAATAAAAAAAAGGGCCATTGACCTTCTCACGGCCAAAAAAGTCGAATCGGGAACTTACACGGTACTGCTCGATCCGAATCTTGCCGGAGTTTTTGCTCATGAAGCTTTCGGGCATTTATCCGAATCGGATTTTTTGTATGAAAATCCCAGGATGAGATCGGTAATGGAACTGGGAAAGAGGTTCGGCCCGGATTTTCTGAATATCCTTGACGACGGTTCCATACCCGGGCTTGCCGGGTATACTCCCTACGACGACGAGGGCGTGAAAGGAGGCAAAACCTATCTCATAAGGAACGGCCTCCTTGAAGCGAGGCTGCATTCGAGGGAAACGGCAAGCAAGATGAAGGAACAAGCTTCCGGCAATGCAAGGGCCGTCAGTCCCGCTTTTCAGCCGATTGTCAGGATGACCAATACATATATAGACAGGGGAAATGAATCTTTCGAAAATATACTTTCCTCGATCGGCGACGGTATTTATGCAATCGACTATCTGGGCGGCATGACCAATCTGGAGATGTTCACATTTTCCTCGGCTTATGCCTACAGGATAAAAAACGGGAAAATAGGGGAACTTATAAGGGATGCCGTCCTGACCGGAAACGTCTTCTCAACATTGAAAAACATAACAAAGGCAGGCGACGATCTCAATCATCATGGAGGGCTTGGCGGATGCGGAAAGGGGGGCCAGGGCGGTTTGCCGGTTTCAACAGGCAGTCCTCACATCGTGATAAAAGATGTAGTGATCGGCGGCGTTTAACAGGCTTTTTTGATTAATATTTAATTATTATATATAATAAATACTTATGAGCACTTCTAAAAACCCGCCCTTCCGGTGGGGTGCGGTAGTGTCCATGGGGCGATTAACGGATTAAGGGAAAGTTTTATGCTGAAAATAGCTCTTTGCGGTGCATCGGGAAAAATGGGCAGGACGAATATAAAAGTTATCAGCGAGGACAGGGACTCTGTACTGTCCGGCGCAGCCGATGCTTCAGACTGTCCGTATATCGGGATCGATGCGGGCATTCTGGGAGGAATAGGAAGATCCCTGAATGTTCCTCTCGTCGGCGATGTTGAAACGGCTCTTGAAAAATCGGATGTTCTGATTGATTTCTCAACACAGCAGGCGGCGTCTATAAATATTAAAGCCTCGATGAAAATGCAGAAGGCTATCGTAATTGGAACAACGGGCTTGAATGAAGGAGACATGAAACTTCTTAAAGAAGCCGGTAAAAAAATCCCGGTAATTTGGTCTCCGAATTACAGCGTCGGCATAAATCTGCTGGCTAAAATTACAAGAATTGCGGCAGAAGTCCTCGGAGGTGAATTCGACGCTGAAATAACGGAGACTCATCACAGGAAGAAAAAGGACTCGCCGAGCGGAACAGCATTGAGATTGCTGGATATCCTCAAGGAAGTTTACAAAACCGAAAACGTCGTTTACGGAAGGCAGGGATTGACCGGGGAAAGACCCGTGGGGCAGATCGGAGTTTTTGCCCTGAGGGGAGGCGACGTAGTCGGGGATCATACTATAGGATTTTACGGAGAAGGGGAAAGAATCGAGCTGACTCACAAGGCGACTTCCAGGGAGACATTTGCGCGAGGCGCGCTCAGAGCCGCGAAATATATATGTAAACAGGGTCCGGGATTATATACAATCGAAGATGTCCTGGGTCTTGGTTAAGGGAGGTGCCCTTGAAAATATCAAATTCCGATAAATTTTATAAAGATATAGAAGGCCTTACTTTTGACGATGTTCTTATTGTTCCGACAAAATCTTCAATATTGCCGGCCATGGCGGATACGCATTCCTACCTGACCGAAAAGATAAAAATGAAGATTCCCGTTATTTCAGCGGCGATGGATACCGTGACGGATTCGAACCTGGCCATTGCGATCGCCCAATTGGGCGGTATAGGGATAATTCACAGGAACAATAATATCGACAAGCAGATCGATGAAGTTCAAAAAGTCAAAAGGTTTGAGAATATCGTAATAAATAATCCGATAGTCCTGAATATGAATAAGAAGATCAGGGATGTCAAGAATGTAATGAAACAGTACAGCATATCCGGCATTCCCATTGTAAATGATAAAAATCAGCTGGTTGGAATCGTCACGAAAAGGGACCTCGGTTTTGTAGACGCAGATAAAAATCTTGAAAAAAGCGTCAAAGATATTATGACTCCGCGGCAGGAACTGGTTACTTACGAAGGAATTGTCGACCTTACGAAGGCAAGCCAAATAATGCGCGAAAGCAGGGTCGAAAAGCTGCCGATCGTCGATAAGACCGACAAGATAACAGGGCTTATCACATTAAAGGACATCACAAAAATAGCCGAGTATCCTGATGCGACAAAAGACAAGAAAGGGCGTCTCCGGGTTGGAGCGGCAGTCGGGACGTCACTGACGGACATTGAAAGGGTTAAAAGACTTGCAGAAATTGATGCCGATGTCATAGTTGTCGATACAGCCCATGGACACCAGGAGCGTGTTCTGGATATGGTGGAAAAAGTAAAAAATAAATTCCCCGATATCCAGGTCGTGGCAGGCAACATTGCCACTGCCGATGCGGCCCTGGCGCTTATCAAAAGAGGCGCCGATGCAGTAAAGGTCGGGATAGGGCCCGGATCGATATGCACGACAAGGATCGTCGCCGGCGTCGGGATTCCTCAGATTACAGCAATTATGGAAGTATACACGGTAACGGAAAAGAATAACGTTAAAATGATAGCCGACGGCGGGATCAAATATTCCGGTGATATTGCAAAAGCTATCGCCGCGGGCGCCGACAGCGTTATGATAGGCAATCTCCTGGCCGGTACGACGGAAAGTCCCGGCGAATTCGTTATTTACAAAGGCCGCCGCTATAAAGCCTACAGGGGCATGGGTTCTATTGCTGCAATGCAGGAAGGATCGAAGAACAGGTATTTTCAGGATGACTACGAAGCTGAAAAACTGGTTCCCGAAGGTATCGAGGGGAGAGTGCCGTACAAGGGAGATCTGAAGGATGTCATATATCAATTGATCGGAGGATTGAAACTGGCTATGGGATATTGCGGCTCTCCGGATATTCCCCGGTTTAAATCGAATACCAGGTTCATGAAAATAACTAACGCTTCTCTCAGGGAATCTCATCCGCATGATGTGATAATCACAAAAGAAGCCCCGAATTATATGATAGATTCGGAAGAGTACTGATTGACGGGGCGGAATTAATGGAAGAATTTACTTTTTTTATCAGTTCCCTCGAGGCCGAAGTTGAAAAAGGGAAAAGCTATGTGCTATGCGAACCGGTTTATGATTCAAATGCAAAGCTTCTTCTCGGCACACAAAAAATCCTCACTATGAGAGACGTCGCCAAACTCAGGGAAATTTATAATAACGATACCCGCAAAACAATTCATGTAAGGACGGTAATCCCTCATTATATCGACGAGGATAAAAGAACAAAGTGGGCGGATTATGCCGTCGCCTTTTTTAAAAAGGCTCCTTATGCAAAAAAAATCACCCATGAAAGGTGCGAATTTATCGAGAAATACCTGGGAAGAATTTTAAGGGAATCCGATTACTCGGTATGGAAGCTGTCTCAATTAAAAACGTTCTCGAAGAAAATATTCGAAAATTCACTCCATACATGCTATATCGCGCTTCTTACATATTACAACTATGCGCTCTCGACAAATTCAGGCATGATAGACGGCAGGACGGTCGAAAATATCATCAATGCCTCCATGCTTCATAATATCGGATTATTGAAAATTGAAGCGAAGCACCTTGATATGAAAAGGGTGGAAATGACACTGAACAAGCAGGAATTCTACCAGCACCCGGTAGAGGCATACAGGCTTTTAAAATCCGAGACCGACAGGCATGACCTGCCTGAAGAAGTGATGCAGGCCGTATTGAATCATGAAGAATTTTTAGACGGAAGCGGCTACCCGAGAGGCCTATCCGGAGAGGACCTGCCTTTTCTGGCAAGGCTTATATCGCTATCGAATTATGCAGCCCTTCTTTTATCCGGGGAATGGAGCATTAAAAACCGTTCAGACAGAGAACATTATATGAAACTCCGACAGGACAGGAATAAATTCGACCCTGAGCTGTTCGACGCCCTCGATGCGGGCTTCAAGACCCTGTTTTAATTTATTCGACGAGTTTAAGGCCTGTTTTTTCAACGGCAGTGCCGTTATTCCCATGAACATATTTATCGGCGTACTTTCCTAAAGCTGCGCCTTTGTCCGTATTATCCTGAATGTTGGCGCTGATCTCTTCTATGGTTTGAAGCAGCGAGTTCAGGGTTTCGATATGCTTTTTGGTGCTTTCCTTGTTTTCAAGGGCTAATTTTCTAAGGTCTTTCAGGGCGCCTGAAAAATCCAGCGTGGCGTCTTTCTGTTCGACCATCGAGAGCTTGACCTCTTCAGTTATCTTTACAAGATCCTGCGTCGATTTCAATATTTCCTTCGCCCCGTTATTCTGCTCCGCAACCGCTACATTGAGCTGGCTTATGATCTGAACATTCTGCTGGGAATAAGCGGTGATCATGTCGAGGCCGACGCCTGCCTTTTCGGCCAGCCTGACCGAATCGTCTATGCGGCCTACTATCGTAGCAACAACGTCGCCGATATCCCTGGCGTTTTTATTCGTGTCTTCCGAAAGTCTTCTTATCTCGTCGGCCACTATGGCAAAGCCTTTCCCGGCTTCTCCCGCATGAGCGGCCTCGATAGCGGCGTTCATTGCCAGCAGGTTGGTCTGCTTGGTAATATTCGAAATGAGGCCTAATAATTTTAAAATCTGCTGAGAGTATTCGGCAACCTCGCGTATGGATGTTATAGACGCTTTTACAGCGGAACTGCCTTCGATTGAAACGCTGTTGAGGTTCTGGGATATGCTTTTCGTCTTGTTGGACATTTCAGCCGTATTTTCAATATTGCGGGCCATTTCCTCGATGGAGCTCGACCCTTCTTCGACGGCGGAGGCCTGCTTTACCATATTGGTCATGATGCTTTCGATATTTCTTACAACTTCTTCCAGCGTAGCCGACAGTTCTTCTATTCCCGAAGTTGAGTTTTCAGACTCGATATTGAGAGTATGGGTCGTTTCCTTGATCATATTGAGGCTGGGCTTGATCGAGACATCCATGAGCTTCTGAGACTTTCCCGACGAATCCCTGACCTGCATGGCTAAACTTGCGACCTCGTCAAGGTCGGACTTGAGAATTCCGAGCAGTTTGTTGAAGCTTTGCCCCAGTTCGCCGATTTCGTCTTTTCCTGTATAAACGATCTTATTTGTCAGATCGCCCTTTCCCTCCGTTATTTCATCAAGCGACTTTATCATCTGCTTTAAGGGGTTTGTCATGCGGTTTGAAATAAAATACAGGAAAATCAGCATAAACAGAGTAACTGCCGCCATTATTATTGTCAGGGAATTATACAAACCGATGCTGTCCCTGTCAATCTTTGATTTTTCCATGTTTACAGCGGAATCAATATCATCTATATATAAACCGGAGCCTATGATCCATTTCCAGGGCTTGAAAAGCTTGACATAAGTCAGCTTGGGCTGGTATTCGGTGAGATTGTTTCCTACCGGTTTGGGCCAAAGGTATTCGATGAAGCCTTCCCCGTTTGTTTCACAGAGATCGTTCATGGCGACAAACAGGTTTTTCTTTTCCCTGCCGACAGTATTGAACTGAGGGCTGTCAAGTTCCCTGCCGTTCAATTCGGGCATGGTAGGATGCATAACCATATGGGGGAAGGGTTTGGTTGTGTCGTTAATAAAAAGGTATCCGGTCCCGTTGTCGTACCTCATATTCCGGATTTCGCCTGTAGCTTCGTTCTTATAATCCTGGAGGACTTCCCTGGTTTTACCCTTCTCGGTTATGTAATTGGTCACATTGACCGCGAGGATGCTGTAGCCCATATCCACTACTGCTACAAGATTGTGTTTCCTTTCATTGAGCATCGTTTCCCTGAATCTCTTTAATTTTAAATCATTATTGATGCCGAAAAGATACCATATCACAATCAGTGAAACAGCATATAAAATTATAAGGGTCAATAGATTCGCAAGAGTGATCTTGGCGCCGATTTTTAAACCTTTCACAAAAATCCTCCCCCCTCTTAATTGCCCTTCCATGAAAGATCGACAATAAGAATCAAAATATAAAGCTCACGGGCAGGGGAGATACCTGCCGGGCTTCATTGTAAAGGGCGCAGAAAATCCGGTCAAGGGATAAGGGCTTTTCTAAAAAACAAACTCTGTTTTTTCAAGAAATATTCTAATTACCTAGAAACCGCCCAATGGTCACTACCTCACCGCCCTTGTACCGGCTTGTCCGGTGAAAGGCCTTGTACCCGTAAGGGTGGGTTTTAGAAGTGACCATAACGATATTGTATCAGGGTTAGGGGAATTTGGCAATATCATGTTCACTTTCTTTTGCGCAAAAGAAAGTGAACCGAAAGAAAACCCTGATCACCAACCAACTGTATGACAATAAACAGATTATAATACAAATTTTTAGATTATAGTAAAAATGGTGTACAGGGGCGCGACCTTCACCGCCGTACATGGTAAGCTTGGTCCGCAACCGCATGATTATTTACCCCGTTTTCTACCCTTTGTGTACTGATTACAATATGTGTAAAATTTGTCTAAAATAGGAGAAAATTCATGCTTCCATCTTTTTATAATGCAAATGAATCAATTATTTTGAGTTATTAAAATCCTTGCTCTATCCGATTGATTCGGGAAAAGATTCGATGGCACTTTATCTTTTCCGAGAGCTTCTTTTACTAGGTGGCGAGCACAATTCATGAAATCTTTCTGGCAATATTCTTTTTTCAATAAACCTGCGATGGTCGGCATATTCTCCATCCTGTCATTAAAAAAAGGACAACCTGCAAGACAATCGCAATCAGCCATAATTTGCCTCCTTTAAATTAATTGCTATTCTATAATAATAATAAAAGTTGTTACATAAATATGCAAAATAATAGATTAAGTTTTTAACAGTAAGGTTGGACCGCAGGGGCTGGGTCGTACAACTCCCTGCCTGCCGGTCGCTATCGCTCATGGATAATGCGCGTACGGTGTGACATAGTTATTCTATTTTATATTATTCTATTTTATATTGTTGACATGAAATATTTTGGTAAATATCATAGCAATATTGATTATACTGAGGAATGGTCATGGAAAAACGGGGGCGGAGCAGGCCGGAGAAGGCCTTCATTCCGTTAATGCTTGCATGACGGAGATTACCAACGAAGCATATTAAAACTCTCCAGAAAGAAACAACTATTTCCTTCGCCTTCCAGGATGCCGTCCGGCATACTGTTTTTCGGGTCTTGCTTATTATCAGGAAATATTTTAAAATAAATTAGTCCTTCCGGGTAGGGACGGGCGACATCTTGATATATCGATGTTAGAATTTTTCCGGATGATTAAAATTGAAATTATCCAATCACCAACACAAAAAATATAAATAAGGAGGGCAATCATGAAAAGTACTATATTGTTTTTTTGTGTGCTGATAACTTTATGTGTTTTGATCACGGCTTGTTCGGCGGCGCCGGGTACGGGCGGCGGCGGATCAGGTCCGGGTTCTTCGTCGTCATTGTCAAGTTCCAGCTCAAGCTCCAGTTCGCCGGCAGCGCTATTTACAAATGTCGTTTACAGCGGTATAGTCTATACCAACATCGGGTCATCATGGCTCGTCCTGACTAACCAGAGCGCATCCGGGAACATAGCCTTCCTTTCCAACATCTCCGGCTATCCCGTTACAGGGATCTGCAATTACGCGTTCAACGGATGCGGCGGCCTGACGAACCTCACGATACCTGGCAGCTTCACTTCCCTGGGGGGCCAGTTTGTGTTCGCCTGGTGCTCGAACCTGACAAGCGTCACCATTCCGGGCAGCGTAAAATATCTCGGGTGGGCTGTTTTCATCGGCTGCTTAAGCATGTCGAATGTTACGATCCTGAACGGGGTGACGAACCTGGGTGACTCCACCTTCTATGACTGCACGAACCTGGCGAACTTTGTCATTCCGGACAGCGTCCAGTATGTAGGGGCCTATGAATTCTGCAGCGATTTTGGGACTATCCTTACCAATGTCATCCTCGGCAGCGGAGTCAACTACATAGGTGACAGATGTTTCGACAATTGCTTCCGCATATCGAATATCATAATACCTGCCGGAGTTACCTGCATAGGGGATATGGCCTTCACAGGATGCATGCTGACGAATATAACCGTGCTTCCCGGGAACACTGCTTACACGTCGGTCAACGGGGTATTATTCGATATAAGCAAGTCCCGTCTTATCCAGTATAACAGCGGCAGCAGCGCATCTTCCTACACAATCCCGGCCGGAGTATCGAACATCTGCGACGCATCCTTCGATTGTGCGACAAACCTGAAAAGTCTTTCCATTCCCTCAGGCGTCACCAATATCGGCCAGTTTGCATTTTATTACTGCCGCAATTTGACGAACCTTATGCTGCCTCAGGGCCTGATTTCACTCGGCGACTGTGCGATCGATCAGTGCATGAGCCTGACCAACCTTACCATACCGGCGAGCGTCACGACAATAGGAAATTCTGCCTTCTACGACTGTACAGGTCTGATATCGGTCACGGTAAACGAGAGCTCTCCCCCTTCGATTGGAGGAACTATTTTTGAATCATGCGGAACATTGACTCTTACAATACCGTCATATTCCGCGTCGACCTGGACGGCCTGGACGCCTTCAAACCTGGGGGATGCCAATATAACAATAGTGGAGTGAAGTTGCCATTGCATACTTCATGAGCATATTCCCAGGCATTTTGCCCTTCTCCCGTTTTCTAATTAATATTAATAAAAAATATCGAAGGAAATGTTATGCCGGAGAGCGACAATCTTTATGTGATCCTGCATGGGCATTTTTACCAGCCACCCAGGGAGGACCCGGGCACTGACGAGATCGACCGCCAGCCCTCGGCGTTCCCCTACCATGACTGGAACGAGAGGATCAGCAAGGAATGCTACGCGGCCAATGCCGCTTCGAGGATCCTTGACGGAAGGGGCAGGATACTGGAAATTATCAATAATTACAGCTACATCAGTTTTAACTTCGGCCCGACACTTTTAAAATGGCTTAAAAGAAACGACGAATTTACCTATTCCAGGATTATCGAAGCCGACGGCGAAAGCATGAAGCGGAACAGGGGGCATGGCAACGCGATCGCCCAGGTTTATAACCATATTATCATGCCGCTGGCAAGCGATGACGATATCAGGACGGAAATAGAATGGGGAATTCTCTCCTTCGAAAAGGATTTTAAAAGAGACCCTGAAGGGATGTGGCTCTCTGAAATGGCCGTAAGCGACAGGGTCGCCGAGTTCCTGATCTCCGAAGGCATAAAATTCATAATCCTGACCCCCGAACAGGGTATCGAAACTTCCGGCGGGGGTTTGCCGGATCCGTCAAAACCCTATTTTCTCCAGGAAAAAAACGGCAACCTGGCGGTATTTTTTACCTACAGCGATATCGCCGCAAAGATCAGCTTCGAACATATTCTCTGGAATGCCGATTTTTTAAGGAACGAGATACTCATGCACAGGGTGATAGGGAGAAAAAATCAGCTCATTCATACGGCAACAGACGGAGAATCGTACGGGCATCATGAACCTTTCGGGGATATGTGCCTGGCGAGGCTTATATTTGACAACAGGACAAAAAACGATTTTATCATTACAAATTATTCGGAATATCTTGAAATAAATCCCCCGGTGGATTATGCAAGCCTGAAAGAGGGAGGAGAAGGAAGAGGCACATCCTGGAGCTGCCCTCATGGAGTAGGAAGATGGTATAAAGACTGCGGCTGTTCAACGGGAGGAAAGCCGGGATGGGACCAGAAATGGAGGATGCCGCTCCGGCAAGCCCTCGATTATCTCAGGGATACTCTATTTGAATCGTCTCTCGGTAATTTATCGTCTGCAGGCGGTGATATCCGGAAATTACGCAGGGAATATCATAATGTTATATATGCAGACAACGAGACTGAAAGGGAAAAGGCGGGGAAACTCCTGCTTGAAAAAGAGACTAAAACAAAGCCAGGAAGCCATGAGGCGGTTATGGTCCTGAAGCTGTGCGAAGCGATGCATGACGCCCTTTTAATGTATACAAGCTGCGGCTGGTTTTTTGCGGATATCTCGGGGATTGAAACGCTGCAGAACCTGAAATATGCATGGAATGTGTTTGAACTTGCAGGCGATATGCTTCCCGAGGAGACTTTAACGAATTTCCTGGGTATACTCAGGAATGCAAACTCGAATAATACAGAATTTTATAATGGAGAATGGATGTTTAAAAACAGGATCATTGAAGAGGCGTATGATGAAAACAAGCTTATATTGGAACTTGCTATAAAAAGTGCTGCGGGCGGTAAAAGGATACCGGCAGGGAAAAAATTTAAAATTTATTTTTATGATGTCGATTTTCAGTTATTCAGCCGGTCTAAAAAGAAGGACTGGGCCGTTTATAAAACCATGGCAAACGTCCATAACGGCCTGCTTTTGAGGGAGAAATGCTACATAGCTTATCTTTTTATAAGGCTTGACGAATTTTACTTTTTCATTAACGATACATGCGGCTCTAAAGAAATTAATTATTACGATTCCCTGAATAATCAGCCGGATAGAAAAGATGTCATCGAATTATTTCAAAGGTCATTTCCGGGTTTTTATAAACCGTCCAGCCTGACTTACGATGTCAGGGAATTCCTTCTGTCGAAAGTATATTCGGATGTAATAGGGTCCCTGCATATTTCGAATAAAAGAGGAAAGCGGCGCATTGAAGAAATTCTGGGAATGGTGACCGCTTATAACAGGCATGGAATTTTGATGAAGAAAAATGATCTGACGGCCGCGGAGGATTATTTTAACAATATAATCTTTGATGAAATTATCAAACTGCAGAACAGGGATATTTCAAAATATGATTTTTCATATCTCGTAAATATTATAAAAAAAGTAAGAATTGCAGGATTGAAGATAGATTTCGAGGATATATTGCCTCATCTTCAGGATAACATCCTGAAAAGACTGGACAGGGGTTTTGCCTGTTTGGATACAAAGGAACTCAATAACATAGAAAAGCTTATCGACTTTGCTAATGAATCGACCATCGATTTTGAAAAGTATGAAATTCAGAATATAATTTATCTCGAATTGACAAGGATTATTAATAAGAAAGGAAACAAAAACGCTCCCGTTCATATAATGAAAACCCTGACCAGGATAGCTGAAAAATTCAATATCGCACCGGATTTTATTGTTTAATCATTACAATGACAGGGGAAGAGTTATTATGAATACAGTTCCCTTTCCCTGCCGGCTTTGAACACCTATCCTGCCCCTGTGCAGAAGCACTATGTGTTTTGCTATCGATAAACCGAGGCCCGTTCCGCCCGTACTTTTTGAACGGGCCTTATCGACAACATAGAATCTTTCAAACAGGCGCGGTATATGTTCTTCATGGATTCCGATGCCAGTATCCTCAATTTCGACGATGACCGAATCGTTTTCCGGAAATACCCTTATATAAATCCCCCCGGAATCCGTATATTTTACGGCATTATCGATTAAATTTACGAACAGCTGTTCGAGTTTGTAAGGATCTCCTTCAATTAACGGCAATTCCTTATCCGATTTTATTTCAAGAGTAAGATTTTTCTTTTTGAGTGGATCCGTGAATAAGAGAGCGGCATTTTGAAGGAGTTCAGCTATACTGATTTTTTCAGGCTTAATAATAATTGATGTCTCCTCCAGTTCTGAAATTTTAAGAAGGTCCTGTACGATGTTGTTAAGACGTTCGGAATTTCTCAATATAATGCCCAGCTTATGTTTCTTATCAGGATTTTTTTCAAGCGCTATGAGAGACTCTGTAAAACCCTTTATCGAAGTAAGAGGTGTTTTCAAT
This sequence comes from uncultured Spirochaetota bacterium, assembly GCA_963796325.1. Taxonomy (GTDB): domain Bacteria; phylum Spirochaetota; class Brevinematia; order Brevinematales; family JAOACQ01; genus CAVYGN01. The sequence continues at coordinate 2,325,618 of CAWCLF010000001.1, read as the reverse complement.
TCATGGGAAACGTTATCAACGAAATCCTTTTTTATCTTTTCGAGATTCTTGGAATCGGTTATATCGCTTAACATCAGGACTGTTTCCATATTTTCCTTTATATAAATAAGGTCCGCATGATAATACCTGTTCAAATACGAGATCTCTCCGGATGCGGATCTTTCTTCCTTCTGGACTTTTGTAATAAGGTCGCTTATCCTTGCGTTTATCATAATCTCCCAGAAATAGCGTCCGATAACAGCGGGATTATTGAAGATATTGTTGTAAACCCTGTTGGACAGCGTGATTTTCCCTCTTTTATCGATAACGGCGATACCTGAAGACAGGCTGGATACAAGCGTTTCGAGTTCTTCCTTTTCCTTGAGAAGATCTCTGAAAAAAGAGGAAATCAATTCTGCAAAATTGTTGAAACAGTCCGTAATAGTCCTTTGATCTCCCTTGAATCCTGGAAATATCCTGGCATTATAGTTGCCTCCGGAAAAATTTTCCATCGCCGCCAGCATTGCCTGTTTAAAACGGTCTTTTCTCCGTGATATTACAATCAAAACTAAAGCAATTATACAAAGGGTTACGGCTAAAAGGACAGCCATTCCGACGATGACCTCTTCCCCTTCCTCTTTTAAACCGGGTGAAAAGTGATCGATGCCGATTGTCCCGGAAAGCCTGCCGTTATTACTGATCGGAAGGGAAATATGGACATTAAAATTCGAAAGTATTCCTGACGGTCTTGCGATTGCATTACCGCTATTATCGTAAACAGTGATCGAGTCCCCGCTTGCCTCAAGATACTCGCTGATGTAATTACTGATTTCCGTTTTCCCGCTTACCGGGATCCTTTCATAGAGCAAAGACCAGGCAAACAGGGATTTATCCTTGAGACTGCGTTTTTCCATATTCGATATATATTCCCTGCTGATACCGATCGGTATAAGCATAATGGCTGAAAACAATATAATTACAGCCCCCGAAAGGAAGCAGTATGTTTTTAGCAAGGAGAAAGTATTTTTCATTCGGACCCCGGAATTCGGAAAATCAAAGATGAAGTTTTTATTCAATTATTATAGAATAATGCGGGACATATTACCAGAGATTTTAAAACTAAATAACGGCAGGATTATATCGATCGATTTGAAAGAGAAGCTTTATTAGCGGTCAGCGGGAATCGAACCCGCGCCTCTAGCTTGGAAGGCTAGGGTACTGCCACTGTACGATGACCGCGAAGATTAAAACAGTATCTGTCTGAAAAGGATAAGGTGCAGTAAACCGGCAAAAAATGTGATGATGCCGGCTATGCCTTTATATTTTCCAATGAATTCGTAATATTTAGCTTTTGTTTCATCCGGGATGCTGAGAATTTCAACAAGTTCGGGATAAATGACTGCGCTGTCCAGGATCAACAGAAGGGAAGGTATAAGCGCACCGATTATCGGAGGAGCACTTGCAATAAAATTAGGGGAGAACAGGTTCCAGAGCCCTATAATAAGAGAGATAAGAGATAAAAAAAGTTTGGCGGCGCCCTTTTCTATGAAAGCGTCGATCCTGTCAAAAAATACCCTGCTTTTAGGAAAGGCTTTGACTGCAGCTTCCCCTGACAAAATAATTCCGTAAAATAATAAAGCCAGTGAAAATAAAACTACACCCATCATGAAAGGTCCTCCTTTTGCAGGTGAATTCAATAATTATAAATTTTCCGGTGAAGAATGTCAACTAAGTCGAGAGTCGAGAGTCAAAAGTCGAGAGTCACTAAGTCGACAGTCGACAGTCGGCAGTAGATTACCGTCTAATCAGTCGGCCGTTGACTGTCGACATACGACTGCCGTCTGACGATGTCGACTGCTAAAAAGTGCTCTTAAAGACTGTCAAACCTATTCCTATATCGTTATTTAAAGAGAGCGGATCAGGCGCCTGCATGCTTCCCGCTGCCGCCTGCCTGTTATTATTGAAAAAATATAAGGGAGCTCCGATAATGTCGCAAAGATAAACCGTTAAAACAACGGCGGCGGCGGCGCCGTACAGGCAGTAAGAAACAGTCTTATCCTTCAGGTAGCCGTTTTTCACAGAGTAATAAGTTCCGGCGGCGACACCCGCAGAAATAGCAGTGGCGCCGAGTATTGTAAAACCTGTTCCTGTGTCTCCTACGATAAAATGGGCCAGCCCGCTGCCCGGGAGGCAGAGGCCGGCAATTTCACCGCTTAAAAGGTAAAATAGAGGTATGGAGGTTTTATTATTCAAAGGTTTGGGTTTTTCCACTTTTTGGGATCCGGCGGTATTCTGCCCGGCCTGTGCATTTTGTATTGTTTCAATCGGCTGGGAATTGTTATCGGCGTCTTTGTTTACAAGAACATGGATCTTTTCGAGAAAATAATCAATAGTATTATCGATGGAAAATCCGTTTTCCCGGATTTCCTTTTGTGGCGTCAGGGTGCCTCCCTCCATCCGGTTAACAAGGCCATAGCACAGCGGCGAAAGGCCGGATATCGATTCAGATGTCCCGGTGTCTCCATAATCCATTATTCCCGATTGCACTTCAACGATTCTCATATTTATATAATACTTGCTGTCTATGAGAGTTACAGATCCGAGCATGATCTTCCTGGCAGACAGGAATTCACCTATTTTAATTGCATATTCGCTTCCTGACAGACCTGAAAGTTCCAGCTTCTTTTCATCCAGGATCTTTTTCATGTCATGTCTTTCCAGTATCTTATATTTGCCTGTCCTGAACATTTCTATCCTGATGCGTTCGGTTACAAAATCAGCTGTCTGCGGGTCTACAGCGCCTTTGGGCTCAAAATCAAGAACGGCTATGGGGATTCGGCTGTCGTTTGTTGTCTCAGGATATAGGGATGACGATTGACAGACAAGAAAAATAAAAAAAAGGATATAAATTTGAATTTTAAAAACCCGGGGCATATTTCCTCCATCTATATGATATATGCAAAATTCATACCAGAATTTTATCGATAATCTCCGGCCTTAAGCCCGTCCGGGGCTGCCGGGGAAAGGTTTTGATCATTTATGATATATCAATTATGATCCTTGAGCCTTGAAATGCGATTTTGCAATATCTTCGAATCTATCCGCCGGCATTTCGGATTTCATTTTCCTGTAAAGGGCTGAAGCCTTGCTGCCGCATCCCAAGGGCAGGTCGATCTTCAATTCGGACGATTTTTTGCAGATCCAATCGATAAAATAAAAACGCGCTAAAATCGAAGCTGCAGCGACAGCCGGATAAACTTCAGCTTTTTCCGTGATGATGACATTGCCGGTTGTGCTTTTCCTGAAAACTTCATTTTGTTCACGGGGCTGTGAAAATTTATCAAGAATGAGCGTTTTATAAGATCCTTTTTTAAAACTTCCGGCAAGATTAATATACTCGTATGTCATAAGAAGGTTCAGATTGCCGTATTTTTTATAAATGGAATTGTACTCATGAGGCTCAATAATCCTGACCTTGTGTGTTATTTTATCTTTTATCCGGGAATGGATCTCCCTTATATACCTGTCCTGGATTTTTTTAGAATCCATAACACCTGTTTTGACCGCGGAATTTTCATTTTCCCTGTCGAGAACCGCAGCGGCCAGAACAAGCGGTCCAAAATAATCGCCCTTTCCGGATTCATCAAGGCCGATAACCGGATATTCAATCGACGGATCATCCTTTACAATATTAAAAAATATGCCGGGATTCGAAAGAATTCCTTCAATGGCGCTGCCGCTCCCCTGGAGCAGGACTATTCCCTTATTATAGAATATTATGCTTAAGTCATTAGACTTTGCCCTCCAGAAGGCATGGTCGTTTTCATAAAAAATGAAACCGCAGGATTTTAGCGATCGGGCAAGTTCTTCCTGCCTTGCAGGATCGAAGGATATTGTTCTTGATGACATGGATGCTCCTTACGGTAGTCGTCAGTCGGCAGTCGACAGTCATCAGTTGACCGTCGACTATCGCAGCCGCCGATTATTTTAAATAAGATTTACTTCAAAAGCAAATTTGACATTTGGCGCTGTTAAATTAAAATATACCCTGACCGATCTATTCTTGACTAATCCAGGTCCCAAGTACACGGGTTTTAATATAACCTGAGCGGGTATATATGGTTGAATTGAAGAACATTACCGAAGATATAGTTTTTGATCTTATTGACGGTCTTGAGGAAGCGCGGACCGGAAGCCTCGATAAAAATCAAAGAAAGGAAATGGCTGCATATATTCTCAACAGGCTGAAGCCCATGTACATAACAAGCAACAAGGGGTTCAACAATGTCATACTGAAATATCAAAATGATCCTCAATTCGTTGCAGATATCATGCTTCGCATTTATGAGGCTTTGAAAATAGTAAAAAAATCTTCCATAATTTACGATGCTTCGGAAAATCTTGAAAAAGACAGACTTTATTATATATTTCCCAAAATATACGGTAAGATCATTTCCTCCAAGGAACTTTTACCTTTAAAGGAAGCCCTCGTATCTCTTCTGATAGATAACAATATAGCTCAGACGCTGTTCGAACTCTGGAAAAATCCCGCTGAAATAAATCCGAGGGACGAAGGTATATTTTCATTCGCTCCAAAGCCGATAACAGCCTTGCCTCCGTTCGAGAAGAAGAATTTTATTTTATCGGTAAGGATCAAGAAAAACGGGGAGATATTCGATAAGGTATTCAGCTTCGAGGCAAGGCCTTCACTTTTTTCGGAAGTCGCCAGCGAACTGTCCGAAAATGTTTTGCAGCTTGAAGATATATATGTGCCGTTTTAGCAGGCGGCAATAACTCAATTACGGAGGATTTGATGGACAAGGACAAAAAGGAAATTCTGCCGGCCGGGCTCCTTAAGAATCCGGCCGCCTTGATCATAATGGTTCTTTTACTGATCTTTTTTATATTGATTTTATTACCGCAGTCTTTCTGGGTTGGAATCTCAATGAAATTTTTCAAATAGGCGCTTCAAATGGCAGATGATATTACTTTCTTTTCGAAGAAAGATATTGAATGCCCGGTTTGCAATACCGGTTTTAAAAGAGAGGAGCTTCTCACGGGAAGAGGCAGGCTGAGCGCGGGGGAACTGACTAATGAGCTCAGAAGGACCTATATACCGACAAAAAAAGCCGGAAAGGAGATAAACCCTCTCCTTTACCCGGTAACTGTTTGTCCGACCTGTCTTTATGCGGCCGACGATTTCGATTTCCTGAGCCTTCCTCCGAAAGCAGTACAGAATATCAAGAATTATAAGGATGTAAGGGCAAATTACCTTATAAAGATTTTCAGCAGGATCCCTGCATACAGGGAGAGGCGGGATTTGATAGCAGGGACGGCAAGCTATATCCTGTCAATAAGTTCATATCCTTTTTTCGATAAAAAGAAATTTTCTCCGTCGATCAAAATCGGCATCGCTTATCTTCGGAGCGCATGGCTTTTTTCAGATCTTTACAAAACAACGAATGACGCAAAATACCAGGATTTAATGCAGGCTTTTTATATCAAAGCCATGGAATATTATGACCTCGCCATAATCAACCAGTCGAAAGCGATGGAGCCGATGGAAAACATAAAGAGTCTCGGTCCCGATACTGACAGGAATTTCGGTTACGATGGAGTGCTTTATGTCAACGCAGTCCTTAAATTCAAAAACTCGCATTTAATCGAAGACCCGTATGAAAAGCTTAAAGCTTATGAGGATATCAAAAGGGGTTTAAGCAAGGTTTTCGGTATCGGGAAGAAAGCGAAAGACAGGCCGGAGGTTCTGCTTAATTTTGCCAAAGAGATCTATGAAAAGGTAGGTGAAGAAAACGAAAACCTTCAAAGTTCTCTGAATGATATAGAAGTGCATAACCATCCTGAAAATCAGGACGGAGCCGGTAAAGCGTGAAGCATTTGATTTTATCCGCCGGAACTTTTCTAATTTTTGCTCTCTATTTATGGGGTACGGCATATTCAAGCGGAGAGGGATCCAGCGCCAAAATATACCTGGATAACGGGATCAGCCTTTATCAACAGGAAAAGTATTTTGAAGCGATCGATTCATTCAGGAATGCCCTGGAGGTCAACCCTTTTTACGGTGATGCTTATAAATATATGGCGGAAGTCTATTTTGCGCTTGGAGAGTATAAAACAAGCCTCGAAAATTCGCTTAACGCCCTGAAATACTCGAACAACGACCCCGACGCTATGCTTATCGTGGCTAATTCTTACAGGGATCTGGGGCAATACGACATGTCCGTTGATTATTACAACCGCATAGTGGAAAATTTTCCTGCATATGTGGAAGTTTACCGCAACATGGCAGAGCTTTATATGAAAATGAACAGGTTTCCTCTTGCACTGTCGATGCTTGAAAAGGCGGACAGGATAAATAAAAATTACTGGAAAAATTACATTTCTTTCGGCAATTATTACCTGAAAACCGGAAAACCCCTTGACGCCGAGGAATATTTTAAAAAAGCCCTGATGCAGAATCCTACCGAAAGGCAGGTTTATGTTACTCTTGCCGATTATTATCGCTCGATAAATAATTACGACGAGGCTATATCGCTTCTCGAGAGCGGGGAAAAGCTTTTTAACAATTTTTATTCCGGAATTCTTCTCCTGGCCGACTGTTATCTTTCCAAAGCGAACGCTACAGGCAAAGGATACGATAAGGCCATAGAGAAATATTTATGGATCAGGGAAAACGGGCCTCAAAAGGACAATCATTTTCTGAGCGGTATTTATTACAAAATAGGCTACAGTTATGAAACTGTGGATCAGGCCAAGGCGGTAGACTCTTACCGGGAATCTCTCAATTATGAGCCCGGCAATGAATACATCAGGAATTCCTTTGAATATTTCGCTCTCAATAATTTCAGAGTGGATTCTCCCGTAAGGAGCGAACTATCCATGTATCACCTCGATGCGGCAAAGGCAAGTTATAGGAAAGGGGACAACGATTCTTATTTTTTTAACCTGAAAAGGGCCGCCACCCTTTATCCCCTATCAGTCGAACCCAGGGAGAAGCTTGTCGAATATTTTGAACAGAAAAACGATTTTTATGATTCATATCAGGAACTTCAATCTCTGGTTAAGGTCGACCAGAATTACAGGATCCATGACAAAATAGAAAATTACGAGTGGAGAATTACTAATAACACCCTTAAACTTGAAAAACCGGAATATTACAAATACAGGGGCCTGATACTTGTCATGGGGGATTATTTTAATTTCCCAAGGGTATATTCGGATGCCGTTCTTTATAATTCCATATATTTCGGCAAATTCAAGTTTTCTTCGATGGACTACCGAAAAGAACAGGGAATAAATGCTGTTTTGGAATACTTAAGGGAGAATAATTACAGTTTCTTTGTCACGGCAGAACTGGATAAATCATACTCATACCTGCAGTTTAAACTGTATGATAAAAACGGCAAAATGATAGATTCCCTGTCACTTAATTATAAAATGGAAGAAATGAACACATCGGTAAACCGGTTCTTGAACTGGGTCGATAAATTTCTGCCGTCAATTTGGATAATCGGTGAGGAATCATCGCCCGGTATTTATTATCTGTCAGCCGGTTCAATGAATGGAATTAATAACAGCGATACTTTCGGGGCTTTCGATGCAGGTCACGGGGATTTAAAAGAGGTATCGGTTTTAAAAATCATGAATCTACGCGATTATTCGTCCGATATAAAAATAGTCACAAATTATAAGGAAAGAAATTATGAATCCCTGGCAGGCAAATATATAATGAAAAATGAGTATTTCCTGCCTAAATACTTGACAAATTTAAAAAGAATTTTAGGATATTAGTTCAATTGCTGCGAGGAGGGCGGAATGGGCATCAGTGTGATATTCTGGATTGAAGCCATTATTTCTCTTTTCCTTGGTCTTTTAATGCTGATCGACTATATCAAATATAAAGAAAAATTATTCAGGTTCTTCCTTTTTTTCTATACATTGACTCTGGCTAAAGCGATCTTTTATCTCATTCTCAGGCTGACCGACAATGCATCCCCGGCTCTTCATGAAGCTAAGTTCGACCTTTATTATCAGATTTACCAGGCTTTCGAATTTATTTATGTCATAATGTTCTTTTATATCCTGAGTTATAACAGGAAAATCGCTGAGGATAACAGCGCCAGAGGAGTTACATTTCTAAGCATAGGCCTCGGCCTTGCCGCCGCCGTCTTCGCTGCAGTAGTAACTTACTTTTCTGTTAACAGCGGGAACTCGGAATTCAAAACCGGCATAGATTTTATTGAAACAATAAAAAATTGGCTTGGAAACCTGATATTCGTTGCCGGTATGATTACCCTGCTCGTAATATCCTGGCGGAATTTAACAGTAATATCGACTTCCGTTTCGAACCAGGTCAGGATATTCACGCGTTACCGGACGATACTTTATATTTATATAATCATAGAGATTTTTTATCATGTATTTTCCCTTTTCAATTATACGCGTATTCCTTTCTGGTTTTCGACACAGATTTCTTCCCTCGTTTTATTAAGCGTTTTTGTTTTCGGGACTCATTCCAATTATGTTAATTCTCTCCAGGAAAGGATAGGCAGTCTTATCAAGGAAAAGGACAGCCTGATACAGCTTATGAAAGAGATCAGCCTTGTCGTCGGCGGCGGAGAATTCGATCTCGAAACGGTAATCAGGACTATAGTGGACAATTCGGTTAAGGGAACAAATGCCCGCGGCGGCGTCATCCTTATTAAGGATAAAATAACAAACAGGCTCAGCGTAAGCTATGTCAGAGGTCTTTATCCGCCCACAAAGCCTTTAAAGAATATTCAAAACCTTACTATTACGGAAAATATCATACTTGAAAAGCTCAAATCCGAAAAAATCGCAGTCGGCGATGGTTTGCTGGGGCAGGTTGCCGAGAACGGCCAGTCGATTTATATCCCTGATGTTTACAAGGACGGGCGCTTTGTTCAGACCGTCAGCGACCATATCATGGTCAGGTCTTTCCTGGCCGTACCGCTTAAAACCAAGGAGGACGTATTCGGAGTATTGTCGGTCGTGGATGATTCCAAAATATTCCAGGACAATGATCTGAGCCTTCTTGAAACACTCGGGGAACAGGCAGCTATCACCATAACCCAGATCCAGATGTACCAGGAAGTCCTTGATAAAAAGCAGGCTGAAAAAGAGCTCGGAGTTGCCGGGGAAATACAGGCTTCTCTTATTCCTCATTCATTTCCGCAATCCGACAAATTCGATATATACGGATTTTCAATACCTGCTAAGGGAGTCGGCGGGGATTACTACGATTATATAGATTTCGGAAACAATAAAGTTGTTCTTACAATGTTCGATGTTTCAGGCAAGGGGGTGCCGGCCGCCCTGATCATGGTAATGATCCGGAGTATTTTAAGAACTGTCGCATCGCTGAACGAGGATACCAAGGATGTTATAGCCAGGCTTAATAATACGATCGCCGAGGAAATTGTTGAAGACCGTTATGCAACAGGATTTTACTTGCTATTTGATGCGGAAAAAGGTATAATGAGTTATACGAATGCAGGTCATGGACCGCTTATTTTATTCAGGGCTGCGACGGATGATTTTGAGTTTCTTGATACCGAAGGTATGCCTATCGGAATAATGTCCGGTGTTGAATACGGGCAGAGTTATACGATCCTGGAAAAAGGCGATATAGCCATTCTTTATACTGATGGTATCAGTGAAGCGATGAATCTGGCTCATGAAGAATTCGGCCTTGAAAAGTTCAAGGAAGTTATAAGGGTCAATAAAAAAGAAGGTGCAAGAGAACTCTGCAACAGGGTTCTTGAAGCCGTAACGAATTTCTGCGGCGCGGCTCCCCAGCATGATGACGAAACTCTGCTCGTGCTGAAGAGTAAATGAAGCCTTGAATAATGAATATTTCAGGAGGAAGATATGGAGATAAACAGAAGAGAGGTTGGGGACATCGTCATTTTTGATATTAACGGAGAAATCGATCTTTATAACGCTCCCGAAATTAAAGAAAAAATTAAAGACGAATTAAATAAGAATAAGGTTAATGTTGTCATTAATCTTGACAGGGTAAGCTATATTGACAGTTCAGGAATAGGCGTCCTGATTTCCAGCCTTTCAAATTTAAAGAAAATCGGCGGCGCTTTGAAGCTGATAAATGTTTATGCATCTGTAAGGAAAGTTTTTGAATTGACGAAACTGACAAGCTTTTTTGACATCTATGATAACGAAAGCGACGCAATTTCAGCTTTCAAGTGAAAACCGGCAGTATCCGGTGATACGGTAATCTTTCTACTGTAAAAGGCATAAGCGTTGCTCTATAGGGAGTCTCGCTTGTGCCTCTTTTATTATATCGACCGAAGGAGGAAAAAAATGGATATTCAGAAAATCGACCTGCTTCAGAAGGACATACCGACAGAATGGTATAATATACAGGCGGATTTACCTGTAGCGCTTGAACCGCCTCTGGGTCCTGACGGAAAACCCATAGGACCCGAACAGCTGACGCCGATTTTCCCGATGGGCCTTATCGAGCAGGAAGTATCAAAAGACAGATGGATAAAAATACCGGAAGAGGTTCTGGATGGATATTGCCGGTACAGGCCTTCACCCCTTTTCAGGGCAATCCATCTTGAAAAACTGCTTAAGACTCCGGCTAAGATATATTATAAATATGAGGGGGTATCCCCGGCAGGTTCACACAAGCCGAACACATCCATAGCGCAGGCTTATTTTAACAGGAAGGAAGGGATAAAACGGCTTACTACTGAAACTGGCGCCGGCCAATGGGGAAGCGCACTGGCGTTTGCCGGAGCTCTTTTCGGGATCGAAGTCAGGGTATTCATGGTAAAAGCCAGCTATAATTTGAAACCGGGAAGAAAGCAGGTTATGGGCGTATGGGGCGCCGAATGCATCGCCAGCCCGTCGAGCGAAACAAATTTCGGCAGGAAACTGCTTGCGGAAGACCCTGAAAATCCGGGAAGCCTCGGCATTGCGATCAGCGAAGCGGTTGAAGAGGCTGCTTCAAGAAAGGATACCAATTATTCCCTGGGAAGCGTATTGAACCATGTTCTTCTTCACCAGACAATAATCGGACTTGAAGCCAAAAAACAGCTGGCATATGTGAACGCTTATCCTGATGTCGTAGTTGGGTGTATTGGCGGAGGAAGCAATTTCGCCGGTGTCTCATTTCCGTTCATAATGGACAAAATTCAACAAGGAAAGATGATAAAAATCGTGGCGGCGGAACCCAAGGCATGCCCATCGGTCACAAAAGGAGTATATGAATACGATTTCGGCGACACGGCCGGCATGACTCCTATGATGAGAATGTTCACGCTGGGGCATGGATTTATGCCGCCGGCAATTCATTCGGGAGGACTCCGCTATCATGGAATGGCGCCGCTTGTCAGCGCCGTTGTGAAGCAGGGTTTCGCGGAAGCAAGGGCTTATCATCAAAATGAAGTGTTTGAAGCAGGCGTCCTTTTTGCAAGAACCGAGGGCATCGTACCTGCACCCGAGACGACTCACGCAATCAAAGCGGTTATTGAAGAAGCACTTATTGCGAAGGAAGAAGGCAAGGAAAAAGTCATCCTCTTTAACTTCAGCGGGCATGGATTTTTCGACCTTAACAGTTACCAGATGTATCTTGACGGCAAGCTTGAAGATTATGAATACCCGGAAGAAGATGTTAAAAAAGCGTTGAAAGATCTACCCATGTATTGTCATGAATAGAAGATAAGGAGCTTCTTTTTTAGAATCGCGGAGGGGCAATGAGCGAATTAACAGGCAAGACCCTGGCGGTTATCGGCGCGGGCCTGCTGCAGATTCCGGTTATAAAATCTGCCAAGTCTCTGGGTCTATCGGTTGTAGCGGTCGATAAAAATCCCGAAGCGCCGGGAGTGGGTTTATCGGATTATTTTATAAAATCAAGCACCCTTGACGCGGAAACGACTTCCATACTTTTAGAGAATTTTAACTCCGATACAAAAAAGATCGACGGTGTTCTCACCGTAGGGACCGACGCATCATATACGGTGGCATTATGTTCCAGGAAGTTAGGCCTGCCCGGGATCGACCCTGAGGCGGCTTTGAGGGCGACTGACAAATACCTTATGAGGACGGCTCTCAGGTCGGCAAAAGTACCCGTTCCCGATTTTGAACTGGTCGATTCATATCAAAAAGCTGTCGAGGCGATGGAGAGGCTTGGAATAGACTGCGTTCTGAAACCTCAAAAGAATATGGGCGCCAGAGGGGTCATAAGGGTAAACAATATCGACAGCCTTAAGGAAAGCCTGGAACTGGCTAAAAACTATTCGGATAACGGAAAAGTATTGATCGAGCAATATATAGATGCACCCGAGTTAAGCATAGATGCTCTGATTTATAAGAACGAAATATTTGTTTCAGGAATAGCCGACAGGATAATTGAATACGATCCGTATTTTGTTGAAACCGGACATATATTGCCGAGCCAGCTTCAGCCCGATCTTGTAAATTTTGCCGTTGAAACTTTTAAAAACGGCGTAAGGGCATTGGGCATTTCCAGAGGCGCCGCCAAGGGAGATATCAAGGTCTCCGGCAGCGGCTGCTATATCGGAGAAATAGCCGCCCGCCTTTCCGGCGGATTCATGTCAATGTATACATATCCTTATTCAACAGGCGTCGATCTCATGAAAAATATGGTTCTTATTGCCCTCGATCTTCCTCCCGGCGATCTCAGGGGTAATAAAAACTGGGTCTCGATCGAAAGAGCTATAATTCCCGCACCCGGCATAATTAAGGAAATAAAAGGGGTAGAAAATGCCGAGAATTCGAAGTTTGTCAAGAATGTTTTCTTTGACGGAAAAACGGGAGATAAGGTCTTGGCGCCACGCAACAACCTCGATAAATACGGCCATGTAATAACATCTGCTCCTACTTACCATGAAGCCCTTCTGGCTTCGCATGAAGCGGTAAGGAAAATCGAAGTCCGGACCATGGAAGACAGCGATCAGCTTATCCCTGAAGCCAGTTTAAATGATAAGGCGCGGGCGAAATTCAACGGAAGGTGTTTTGTCTGCCCCGACTGCGACGGGATAAGATGCAGAGGCATGATGCCGGGGGTCGGCGGTAACGGTACGGGCAATGCATTTATCAATAATGTCAGGAAAGTGCGCAGCCTGGAAATAATTCCAAGTTATATCAATGACGCCAAGATAATCGACACGAGAATAGATTTTTTCGGGCAGACGATAAATTTTCCGATAGTTCCGGCTCCTATTACGGGGGCAATTACCAACCTTGGAGGAGCAATAGGGGAACTCGACCTGGCCAGGGCGATTGTCAAAGGGGCCCTGCATGCAGGGGTTGCAGGTTTTCTCGGGGACGGGGCCACGCCGATAAAATACAGGCTCGGCATAAAAGTCATCCTTGAAAATTTCGGCATGGCAGTGCCCATTTTCAAGCCGAGATATGATAATAAACTCATTATGGAAAGGATCGAAGCTGCGGAGGAAGCGGGGGCATTGGCAGTAGGCATGGATATCGATGCGGCATCTTTTATGACGATGGAACAGAGAAGCCAGAGCACAAGCACAAAAACATTCTCAGAATTGAAAGAACTTGTAGATTTTACGAAAGTCCCTTTTATTTTAAAAGGAGTTTTATCGGCTTCGGATGCAGAACTCGCTGTGAAAGCCGGCGTCAGGGGCTTGATCGTCTCGAATCATGGCGGAAGGGTCAATGACAGCCTTATTTCACCGATCGAGGCTTTACCTGTAATAAAAAAAGCGGTCGGCAGCTCCGCATTTATAATCATGGACGGCGGCATAAGGAGCGGGAACGATGTCCTAAAAGGAATCGCCCTGGGCGCCGACTGTATAATGATTGGAAGACCGGTTATGATAGCCGCTGTAGGAGGCGGAGTGCAGGGCGTAAGACAGTACCTGAATAAAATTGCAGGCGAACTGATGAAAATTATGACATTTACGGGAGTGAAGAACATCAGCGAGCTCAGGAATAACGGGAAGTTGCTTCAATATGTATAAATATGTTTACGGGCCTGTGCCTTCAAGAAGGCTTGGAATATCGCTGGGAATAGATATACTTCCCCATAAAATATGTAATTATAACTGCCTGTACTGTGAATGCGGTAAAAGCATCAAGCTTGTAAATAAAAGGGAGGAATACTATCCTGAAGATGAGATAATTGAGGAGATCAGGGATTATTTAAAAAATAATCCTCATCCCGATTATATCACCTTTTCAGGTTCGGGAGAGCCCACGCTTCATTCGGGCCTGGGAAGGATATTGAAATCCCTTAAAAAAGAATCGGGTAATGTTAAAATCGCAGTTATAACTAACGGGAGCCTTATGAATATGAAAGAGGTGAGGGATGAATTGATGGCCGCTGACCTCGTACTTCCCTCGCTGGATTCGGCCGATGAAAAAACATATATCAAAATCGACAGGCCCCACCCGGAAGTAAAACTTGAGACAATGATCAAAGGAATGGCTGAATTTTCACGGGAATTCAGGGAAAAGGGACCGGGGAAAGAAGTGTGGCTTGAGGTCTTTATTATTGACGATATCAATACCGATGATTATAATATTACCAAATTCAGAGAGGCGTTTTTATACATAAAACCGGACAGGATCCAGTTGAACACCCTGGACAGGCCGGGCGCTGAAGAATGGGTTAAACCGGCTTCGTTTGAAGTGCTTGAAAAAGTGCGTGAAAAACTGAATTTAGGGAATGTCGAGATAATAAAAAAGTACGAACGAAGATCAGATCTCCCGATATATAGAAAAGATGTTGAAGAGGCAGTTATCGATATATTGAAAAGGAGGCCTTCTACACTGGAGGATCTTTCAGAAATCCTGAATATTCAGGGTGACGATATCATAAAATACCTTGAGATACTTTCTTACGACAGGATCATAAGGACAGTTATTATGAAAACGGAAGGGGGAAGGGGGATTTTTTACAAGCTGCAGGATCGATAGGAAAAGTCATGAAATAAAACGAATTAATGGAGTGTGTTCTATGAGGCATCAGTTTCCGCAGTATTTTTCAAGGATCGCAATTTTAATAACCGGTTTTTTATTCCTTTTCCATATTTTTTTATTCTCTTCCAGCTACATCAAGGTATATTATCTTAAAGCCGGCGAGCATGAATACGTTTTCTACGCCGATAACGAAAATTACTGTCCCTATCAAATACTGGTCAATCTTAAAAATGCCGATCAGCTGTGCCTGAGCGTGCATGTGCCGTTTTATACGAAACTTAAACCCCAGGAAAAGGGTTTATACCTTTTCAGTGTAATAACATGGCAGAACCCTTCCAACAGCCTGGCTTTTACTGTGGAAGAAGCCATGGGCGACCCGGATGCGGTTCCCGACACGAATTTTATTTATTTCATCCCCTTTGAGGAAGGGACAGAACACATGGTAAATCAGGGCTACAAAGGAAGTTTTTCACACCAGGCAGGCACCTGGATTCAATATTCAATCGATTTTGGAATGAATATAGGCACACCGGTTTGCGCAGCAAGGGACGGAGTAGTAGTTGATGTCAAAGAGGACTCAAGCTGGGGAGGGCTTCGTTACAGATATGCTAAACTGGCGAATTATATTACCGTTTATCATAAAGACGGATCTTTCGGTGAATATGTGCATCTTATGAAAAACGGAAGCCTTGTAAAACCGGGGGATAGCGTCAAAAAAGGACAGATTATCGGCTTCAGCGGCAATACCGGTTTTACCGGCGGTCCGCATCTCCATTTCATGGTTTACAAGGCCTTTTACATGAGGAGAGAAACATTCCCGACTTTATTTCTGGGCGACAACAATTCATTGATCGATCCGGGTCATAAAAGGAGGCAGTTTTTCGTATCCTATCATCATGAGAACTCCGAATTTTATGCCGGCAGCAGTATAACTAACCAGATTCCAGTAACTTCGATGACATCCGCTACAAACAATCCCGAAACATCCGAAACCAATTTCGGAGGATTATAACTTTAAAGGGAGGGAGGATTTAAACCAATGGGCCAGACAGCTGAAAAATTTGCTTTCCAGGCTGAATCAAAACAGCTATTAAATCTGATGGTGCATTCCATCTACACAAACAAGGAAATATTTTTAAGGGAACTCATTTCAAATTCATCCGATGCCATCGACAGGATTCGTTTCGAAGCGATTACAAGGCCTGATCTTTTAGTGCCGGGAGAATCGTTTGAAATACGCCTGGAAACTGATCCTGCCGCCAGGACCCTCAAAGTGATCGATAATGGAATCGGTATGAATCATGACGACCTGATTATGCATATAGGTACGATCGCACGATCGGGCACCCAGGAATTCATAAAAAAATTCAAGGAAAGTAAAACCGAAGCATCGGTAAACGAAATGATCGGTCAATTCGGAGTCGGTTTCTACTCGGCATTCATGGCGGCCGACAGGGTTATAATCGATACAAAAAAATCCGGAGAAACTACATCTTACAGGTGGGAATCGACAGGAGAAGGCGAATTTACCATTGAACAGAGCGATAAAGAAAATCATGGGACAACAGTAACTCTTCATCTCAAGCCTGTCGACATAGAGAACGGGATCGATGATTTCACCGATTTTTATACCGTTTCAGGTATAGTTAAAAAATATTCGGATTTTATTAATTATCCCATCATTATGAAGGAGGAAAGGGAAGAAACTGAAAAAGGAGCGGACGGAAAACCGAAACCTGACGGCAAAAAAGTCAAGACTGCAGAAGACAGAACTTTGAACTCGATGAAGCCGATCTGGATAAGGCCTCCCCAGGAAGTCAAGGATGAGGAGTATAAAGAATTTTACAAGCATATATCTCATGACTGGAATGAACCACTCAAGAATATTTACTACAAGGCCGAAGGAACGGTCGAATTTTATTCGCTGATGTTCCTTCCTTCAAAAGCCCCATTCGATTTTTATTACCAGGGTTTTAAAAGCGGCCTCCAGCTTTATGTAAAAAAAGTCCTGATCATGGAAGCCTTTGAAGATCTTCTGCCGAAATATCTCAGGTTTATAAAAGGCGTCGTCGAATCGAGCGACCTGCCCCTCAATATATCCAGGGAGATTCTCCAGCAGGACAGGAACGTGGCACAGATTAAAAAAAGCCTTACAAAAAAGGTCCTTGATACACTCCAGGAAATTGCCGGGAAGGAAATGGATCTTTATATAAAATTCTGGAAGGAATTCGGCAATGCCCTAAAGGAAGGCGTAATTTCGGATTTTGAAAACCGTGAAAAGATCGCTTCTCTGCTCTTGTTTGAATCCACGCAGGACGGCGGCAAATTGACGGGCCTGGATGATTATATTTCAAGGATGAATGAGAACCAGAAAGAGATATTCACACTTACCGCAGAATCGAGGGCGATCGCGGAAAATTCTCCTCTCCTTGAAGCCCTTAAGCTTAAACGATATGAAGTCCTTTTCCTGCTCAGCCCTATTGATGAAATAATGGCCGGTTCGCTCTCCGAATATAAGGGCAAGAAGATCAAGCCTATTGAAAAGGGAGATATCGATATACAAAGCCCTGAAGAAAAAGAAAAAAATGAAAAAGAAATGAAAGAAAAAAGCGAGGAATACGAGGAGTTTCTCAAGTTCCTGGGCAAGAAACTCGAAAGCACGATAAAAGAAGTGAAATTGTCAAAACGCCTTGTCAATTCGCCGGTTTGCATTACAGGCGAAGAATTCGATGTCAGTCCCTATCTGGAAAAGATAATGAAAAAAGAATCGGAGTCTTTAAACCCACTGAAGCGCAGGATCCTGGAAATAAATCCAGGACACCAGCTTATATCACGGATAAGGGACAGATTTAAGAAGGACAAAAACGATCCGGTCCTTGACGATTATGCAGAGCTTTTATTGGGATACGCCCTTATATCAGAGGGAGCCGATCTGCCGGATCCGGTGAAGTTCAATAACCTTGTACTCAATCTTATGGAAAAAAATATCTAACTCGGGTCCCGGTCCTCTTTTTCACGAATTTCAACGCGCCGTATTTTACCGCTGATCGTTTTTGGAAGCTCGGCGACAAACTCGATAATGCGCGGATATTTATAAGGGGCAGTCACTTTTTTGACATGTTCCTGCAGTTCTAGTTTCAAGTCGTCGCTGGGTGTATAACCCTTGGCCAGTGTAACTGTAGCTTTTACAACCTGGCCCCTGTCAGGGTCGGGAACTCCCGTAACCGCGCATTCCATGACAGCCGGGTGTTCAAGCATTGCACTTTCAACCTCGAACGGTCCGATCCTGTATCCGGAACTCTTTATAAGATCGTCAGCCCTGCCGACAAACCAGTAGAATCCGTCTTCATCACGCCATGCCATATCGCCGGTATAGTAATATCCGTCATGCCATGATTTTTGAGTCAGATCCTTGTCCCTGTAATAACCGTCAAATATTCCCCAGGGTTTATTGACATCAGTATGCAGAGCGATCTGGCCTTCTTCCCCGATTTCGCATAACTTGCCTTCGTCATTGAGGAGTACGACCTCATAACCCGGCGAAGGTTTACCCATTGAACCCGGTTTAGGCTTCATTCCTGTAAAATTGGCAATGGTCACCACCAGTTCGGTCTGTCCATACCCTTCCATCAATTTTATACCGGTAGCTTCCAGGAACCGGTTATAAACTTCAGGGTTTAAAGGTTCTCCGGCGACCGTGCAGTATTTCAATTTGGAGAAATTATATTTTTTCAAATCTTCCTTGATAAGATAACGGAAAATCGTGGGAGGAGCGCAAAATGAAGTGATGCCGTATTTTTCAATGACATCAAGCAGGTCTTTCGGCTTGAACTTTGTACCGTAATCGTATACGAAAATTGCGCTTCCGCATATCCATTGACCGTAAATCTTGCCCCAGGCCGCTTTGGCCCAGCCTGTATCCGATACGGTAAGATGAAGCCCGTCATCGGTGACGTTTTGCCAGTACTTCGACGTGATGATATGGGCAAGCGGGTATGCATAATTATGGACCACCATTTTGGGCATCCCTGTAGTTCCCGATGTGAAATAAAGGAGGAACATATCGCTGTTCTTCACAGATTCGTCGCCGTTTGGACGATTGAAAACGGGGGACGCTTTCATGATCTCATCATTGAAATCGTACCAGCCCTTCCTGGCTTCGCCCTCAATTTTGACCTTTAATGCCAGTGTCGGAGATTTGTCCTGAGCCTCGTCAACATGGTCCAGAACTTCCTTATCCCCTACCGAAACAATCATTTTTATATCGGCGGCATTATTCCTGTAAATAATATCCTTGGTTGTCAGGAGATGGGTTGCAGGAATGGCAACTGCGCCTATCTTGTGCAGGGCCAGTAAAACAAACCAGAAATGATACCTGCGCTTGAGGATCAGCATAACAGGGTCTCCTTTTTTAATGCCGATCGATTTGAAAAAGGAGGCTGTCCTGTCGCTCATTTCCTTGAGTTTGCCGAAAGAAAAAACCGATTCGTTGCCGTTGTCGTCGCACCAGACCATGGCAATTTTATCCGGAGATTTTTTAGCCCACTCGTCAGTAATATCGAATGCAAAGTTAAAATTATCTGGAATATTGATCTTGAAATTTTTGTAATAGTCTTCATAATCCTTGAAATCGATCCTGTTTACAAATTTGTCAAGCATTTTTAACCTTCCTCATATATTATATTAATCTATAATATTACTGCCAGGAAAACGGCAGGTTTGTTATTTAAACTTATCATGGCATGTTTATGCCCTGAATCCAAATAAAGGCAGTCTCCTTCCTCAAGTATAACTTCATGGGTGTCAATATAAACCTTGAGAGTGCCTTCAAGGATATAATTGATTTCCTGGCCTTCATGAGAATAAAAATTAGAAGGCCTGTCCCCGCTTATGGGGTCAACGGTAACACAAAACACTTCAGATTTTCTTCCGATAAAATTATAGGCAAGGTCCCTGTATTTATATTCCTTTCTGCGGTTTACGGAAATACCCGTGTTCTTTCTTACAACGCTGAAAACCTTAAGCCTGGGCTCCTCGCCGGAAACAAGCGCAGTCATATCCACGTTGAATTTTCCTGCAAGCTGGAAAAGAAAACCCAGAGGTATGTCGGAAGAGCCGCTCTCATAGCGGGCGTAGTCTTCAACAGAAACATTGAACTCCCTGGCAAGGGTTTCAAGGGAAATTCCGTTAATATCGCGTAATTCTCTTATCCTCCTTGCAATATCCTGCATTTCAGGTAACATGAAACACCTCCCTAACTTAATATGAAATATTAAAAAAACGACCTTTTTATGTTATTACAATTTATAACATCTAGCAACAAATATTTTATTATGTAAGTCCTGGAAAATGACGCCTCAGCGTGTGACCGTTTAAAAAATCCGGGACAGGACTATTTTTGACATTAATTCCGTTGTTTTTTAAAATAAAGCGGTGTTTTACATAGGGCGACCGAGAATTCAGGTTAACAGGAATGGATATATTTATGAAGATTATTTTATCCGGTTTATTGCTGATTATGATATTCACAGGCGCATTTGCCGGGGGGCCGAAATATGCACTGGCCATTGATGTCGGTCCTACAGTTACCGGTATGATACTGGGCGGATATGGAATCGGTGCGAGTTACGAAATGACTTTTACCGACAATCTGTCTGCAATGATAAATATCGGGTATTTCGGGGCTGAATTTTCCATGTTTTCACCGGGGGCCGAAGCGCGCTGGTACTTTACCGGTAATGCTGCAGGCGGCTTATTTGCAGGCATTTGTTTCGATTATAATTTTATTAATTACAGCGGCGGTTCAATATCATTTCCCGGATTAGGAGCCGATTTCGGCTACAAGTTCCTGTCTCAAGAATCAAGAGGCATTTTCCTGGAACCTTACCTGGGTTATAATTATTTATTTGCCAGCAGTCAGTCTCTCCCTTTAGGTGCATTATCAATCAAATTCGGGCTCAAGTTTGGGGACTCATTTTAAATTCCCGTTTACGGATCATTCATATTCTTTTTATCGGGCTGTAGCGCAGTTTGGCTAGCGCGCTTGGTTCGGGACCAAGAAGCCGAGGGTTCGAATCCCTCCAGCCCGAATTATTATATCTGCCCCGCCGTCTCCATTAGAATCACGTTTAATCCTAAAAAAAATTTCACATAATCCTAATCGAAATTCCTTATTTTCCGAAATTAATAATAAGTTGAGAACAAGGATGTTCTCAAAAATTATCAAGGAGGATACCATGATTATCAACCACAACATCAGTGCCATTTTTACCCATCGCCAGCTCTTCCTTAACAACAGAGACAGCGACAAAGGCATTGAAAAACTCTCTTCAGGTATGCGTATCAACCGTGCGGGTGACGACGCTTCAGGGCTTGCCGTTTCTGAAAAAATGCGCAGCCAGATCCAGGGTTTAAAAAGAGCCCAGATGAATGTAATGGACGGTGTTTCATTCATTCAGACTTCCGAAGGCTACCTGGATGAAACCCATACCATACTCCAGCGTATCAGGGAACTTGCAGTCCAGGCTTCCAACGGTATTTACAGCACTGAAGACAGGATGCAGATCCAGGTTGAAGTTTCCGAGCTTGTGGCGGAAATCGACAGGATTGCCAGCCACGCCCAGTTTAACGGAATGAACCTGCTGACAGGAAGATTTGCAAGGCCGACAGGGGAGAACACCGTTATGGCCAGCATCTGGCTGCATATGGGCGCCAACATGGACCAGAGGATCAGGCTTTACATCGGAACGATGAGTTCCCAGGGACTTGGCCTTAAATCTCCCATAGGCAATGCACAGAGCGCTTCCTTTATCAGTCTTTCCACGCCCGATAAGGCGAACATGACCATAGGTATGGTCGATCTGGCTCTTATGAAAGTTTCCAAGCAGAGAGCCGATATGGGCGCTTACCAGAACAGGCTTGAAAAGGCATCCGTCGGGTTGATGGTAGGATATGAAAACATGCAGTCCGCGGAATCCAGAATCAGGGACTCCGATATGGCTGAAGAAATGTCCAACTTCGTGAGATCCCAGATACTTTCACAGGCTGCCACGGCAATGCTTGCCCAGGCAAATCAAAAGCCTCAACTGATGCTGCAGCTTTTAAGAT
The DNA here is from genome assembly GCA_963796325.1 of uncultured Spirochaetota bacterium. Taxonomy (GTDB): domain Bacteria; phylum Spirochaetota; class Brevinematia; order Brevinematales; family JAOACQ01; genus CAVYGN01. The sequence goes on along the minus strand of CAWCLF010000001.1, from coordinate 2,303,556 downwards.
AATAATATTTGATAAGGCCCGGTCTCGAAGGAGGCCGGGTTTTTTTATTCCGCTAAATTTATTAAATCATAAAATTATTGTTATAATTAGGTTATGGAAAACGGAAAAAATCCGCAGATTGCGCAGATAAACGCAGATAAGAGGGATAAAGATACTTTTGCAATTATCGGTACTGGTCCGGATGATCCTTGGAGTTGGCCATAAAAATTTGAAACCAGAATTAATTTGTGTTATCATATAATTACGAAGCAAATTAATGGGGTAAATAATGGGAGATAATGATTATAAAATCAATTTAGAAAACATTAATCCCCCTATTGATTTAAAAAGCGTTCGAAAGATTAATGAACCCAAAGAAAAAGACAAAGAGGAAATACCTCCCATTTATACAACAATGGGAAACATTTACCAGGTTCTATTATCAATAATTGAATTATTGATTGTAGGATTTATATTGGCGACCGCCTTTATTTGGCTTTTAAAAATAGTTTTATGGAATGATGGTGATATCTTGAAACGTGTAACAAATTTAGCAGATTTGATAAGTAAGGATTGGATTGGGTTTTTATTCTTTGCAGGGCTTCTATTTTTTCGCGTGGTAATATATAAAATAACAACGCTATCAAAATATAAAGATATGGAATTTAATGCCAAAATAAATTCAATATATTCTTCTGGTAAAGATAAATAGGGGGAGAAATATGGAAGAACTTAAATCATCTTCTGCAACTGTTTATAAATTAGGATCATCGCCGTATGGCCTTATAAAAATACGAATAAGGGCTGATTCTGTTATTGATATAATTATTACAGGCGAGAAAAACACGGAATATTTCTTGAAAAAAGGCGAATTCCTTAAAGGTGAATTAATATATCATAAAGTCAAAGACAATTATTTTGATAAAAGTATTAATACTGGATCAAAGGATATGAGCCTGATAATAATTAATCAAAATCCAAACAGCATTAAATATTCAATAGATATTGATGAAATTGAGCTGCCTTGCCGTAAAGACCTTCCAATTTCAAACGTTATGGGTTATACGGGACCAGGCTATTATAAACGGTGAGGATCTTCTGGACGGATCGCAATCTGGATTCATCTGAACGGATCCTTTACGTGAGATCCGCGAATAAACGCTAAACCTCGCAGTAGCGTCATTAGCGTTCATCCCTGAGCTTTTTGCTCAGTGGTTACTTTGCGGATAACAGTTTCCTAACATCGGGGATTATCAGATTTATATTCATTGGGAAAAAAACTGCAGGTACCAAAGAAAAACAAAGAAATATATCTGTGCAATCCGCGTTCATCTGCGGATCCCCAATTAAAAACAGGTTTCTATATATTTGTAAGTATGAATTAAAGATAAAATATGCGTATTAGCTGATCGGTTTCTCCGCAGCAGAAATCTGCGGACTCACTTTTTCCTTAACCCCGCTGCGACCCATGAGATAGATGCTCATCCCCAGCAGTGTAAAGAATGAGAAAGGCGTAGGAGGAAGCCAGAAACCGCCGTCAAAGAACGACATAACAATATATGAAAATATCCCTATATTATAAACGGTAAATTTGAGCTTTCGTGCAAAGGCAAATATGAAAAAAACGAAAAAGAGGGCGAACAGGATACCGGAATTCACAAATATATAAATCAATGTTATTTCAAAACCGCCTGTATTGGGGGGATTTGTAAAAAAAGAACCGAAAAGGAATTTAAGTATCCCCTTATTTTCCTCCAGGTATTTTATATAGCCCATAAAATATGTCACCCTTTCATTTCCGAGAAGGTCCCTGCCCAGGAGCCTGTTGGTTAAGAGCGAATGAAACGCGCCGACATAATTGAAAACAATAAATGAAAAAATAAGAAGAACTGCAGGGACAATGATAAAAAGCGCTATCAGAGTTTTTTTATTTTTTCTTCCGGATGAATATAAGTCAATGAACGACCGGCAATAAAGAAGTATAAGGCTCAATGCGGCACCTATGTATACAGTCGCGGATGCTGTGAGAATAGAGATCACTATGTAAACAATTATCGATGAGTAGAAAATAATCCTGGAAAACAATTTTTTTCCTTCTTTCAGGAAATAAAAAGCGAACCAGGACAGCATAATATAATTAACGCCGAAAAGATTTCCGTTCTGGTATGTTGAAGAGAGTTTGATATATTTAAGCGCTTCGTTGTAATTATGTTTTGCCCAATAATTTAACGGGCTGTCGCTATGAAGCCCGATAGATTCGGCATAGTTGAACGTAATGCCGGGTATGATCGTATTCATATCCCCGAAGATTTTCTGGATCAGCCCGTAAACTGTCAACAGGAAGAAAGATGTCAAAATGACATATTTGAAAATTTTCATGTCGATACCCGAATATTTTGCCGTAAAGATAAGAAAGACCGAGGCCATGGCGGTTAAATACGGCAGGCATAATTCAGAAATAAATGATGAGAACTGAATATTAGGATTGTTTTCAAAGGTCAAACCGAACAGGGAAACAAGGGCTAAAAAACCGATATAGATAAGTGCAAGCTTTTCCTCTTTTGCCCTGTAATTTTTCAGACTCTTATAGAACATCAAAGGTAGTATAATAATAAGAGTAATAATGACTGAAATATAAAGAGGGAAATGTCCGATCTTGGTCCCGGCTTTCGGAAGGGACAGGTTGAAAAACAGCATTAGAACCGTTAAAACTTTTATGGCTGCAGCCATAAATAATCCTTCCCTGTTCTTTATTTCAATAACGGTAATGATCGGGTTTATAGGGCCCTTCCACAGGAACTCCTATATAGTCAGCCTGTACATCCGTCAATTTTGTAAGTTTTACTCCGATTTTATCAAGATGCAGCCTTGCGACTTCCTCGTCAAGCGCTTTGGGCAGCCTGGTTACTCCCGGCTTATATTTGTCCCTGTTCTTCCAGAGATCTATCTGGGCGAGTGTCTGATTTGTAAAAGAATTGGACATTACAAAGGAAGGGTGGCCTTTAGCGCAGCCGAGGTTTACAAGCCTGCCTTCGGCAAGCAGGTATATGGAATGGCCGTCCGGGAAAATATATTTGTCAACCTGGGGTTTGATATTGATCTTTTTTATCCCGGGGAATGAATTGAGCTCTGCTACCTGGATTTCATCGTCAAAATGGCCTATATTGCAGACGATGGCCTGGTCTTTCATGGCGGCCATATGATCGATCGTTATAATATCCCTGTTGCCTGTTGCAGTTACATAGATATCGCCCGTCCCGAGCGTATTCTCGATCGTTTTAACTTCATATCCTTCCATGGCTGCCTGAAGGGCGCAGATCGGATCTATTTCCGTTACAATGACTCTTGCTCCGAAACCTTTCAGGGATTTTGAAGAGCCCTTTCCCACATCGCCGTATCCGCAGATAACGGCAACCTTGCCGGCGATCATCACGTCCGTAGCCCTCTTGATTCCGTCAGCCAGGGATTCGCGGCAGCCGTATAAATTGTCGAATTTTGATTTTGTCACAGAATCGTTCACATTGATCGCAGGCACAAGAAGCTCGCCCTTTTCCATCATCTGGTAAAGTCTGTGCACTCCCGTGGTGGTTTCTTCGGAAACGCCTCTCCAGTCTTTAACGATGTTATGCCAGAACGAAGGTTCTTCCTTTTGAATACTCTTCAGGAGATCGATAATAATTGCCTCCTCGTCATTTGAAGGAGGGTGCGACAGTTTTTTCGGATCATTTTCAGCGGCATATCCCTTGTGAATAAAAAGCGTTGCGTCTCCACCGTCGTCTACGACCAGCTGAGGGCCGAGGTCTCCGGGGAAAGACAGCGCCTGTTTCGTGCACCACCAGTATTCCTCCAGGGTTTCGCCTTTCCAGGCGAAAACGCTTATGCCGGCCGCCGCTATAGCCGCTGCAGCTTCATCCTGGGTTGAAAAGATATTACAGCTTGCCCAGCGCACAACCGCACCTAAATTAACAAGGGTCTCTATAAGAACGGCGGTTTGAATGGTCATGTGGAGGGAACCGCTTATCCTGACTCCGTTTAAAGGCTTTTCCGATTTGAACTTTTCCCTGACCGACATCAATCCCGGCATTTCTTTTTCAGCTATTTCAATTTCCCTGCGTCCAAGACCGGCGAGGGATATATCCCTTACTTTGTAATCCATTTTTTAACCTCCATTAAATATCTATTTTTTTATTAAGCTGACGCGAAAAACGGCGTTTTATTCCGGACGATTTTAAATTTTTTAATTACCTGTAAGCTTCTATCCTGGAAAAATACATTTCGTATGAACCAAGCCTGCCGCCCCTTGATGCATCAACATCGAAAATCGCCATATTCTTTATTGGAAAATCAAAAACCCCGTTCACGATGCCATTTACAGGCTGATCGTCTCTTCTTCTTTTGAGCTTATCGAAGGCTATCCTGATATCTTTCCATCCTACCCAGGTATCGTCCACAATGTACAGCCATCTTTCATTATATGCATCGAGGAACTTGATATTGAACCATTTTCTCGTAAGGTTTCCGGCGACCCATAACGATACGGCGTCAAGTCCCGTCCAATTACCCTGGTCACCTGTAAAATTCATCTGCATCCCGGCGCTTCTTCCTGCATACGAGACGATCAGGGCCCTTCTGCAGCCCTTTTCATAAAGCTGTTTGAGTCCGCTAACAGAGCTCGAAAAGTTTCTTGTTACGCTTGAAATTTGATCTTCGTATGAAACGAGATCGACTTCCTGGGATTTTTTATTCTCGAACCCTGTGATCAGTTTCGTGTTTGTAATAAAACCGATGTTGGTGGTTTCGCCTGCATCGAGGGAGATGCTTCTGTCGATAACGTTAGCCTGGTCGCTTACCCTCTGCATTAATATCCAGTATTTTGTTTTAGAAAGAACTTTAAGGGACAGCGAAAAATCGCTGCTTGCAGGTTTTGCCACGAGCCTGTTATTAACATACAGTTCGTATTCTTCAGGGTCCATGCTGAAATTGCCGAAATTCAGGAAGGCGAGCTTTTTGTCTTCCTTGAGGATAGATTTTACAATATAGCTCATTATTCCGTCGACGCCTTCAAAAATATCTTCATCGGTAGGCAGTTTGTAGTCGCTTGTTATGACGCCTTTTGTAATCGAGCTCCATATTTTAAGCTTGATATCGGCCGAGCCGCCGGTCAGGCTGTAATCTCCGTATACGATAAAATCCGCTTTGCCGCCGGAAGCCGTTTCTTCAGGTTTTTCAATCGACATGTCTTTGAGGTAGCCCTTTTCAGGGACATCGAAACTAGGTACAAGTGAAACCAGCGAATATATCGAATTGAAAACGATATTTCTTATGACCCCGGTCCCGGCTTCTCTGCTTTTATCGTTAGTATTTCCGGCATATTTGAAAGGCACGATAATGAGCTTGTATTTTTTAATTAAGACCGCATTCGTATCTTTAGCGACTGCGAGGTATACGTTTTCATCATTGTTTTTAGTATTTCCCGAGCATGAAAAAGTTAAGAGAATAAATGTAAACATAGTTATGCATAAATACATAAAGGATTTTATCAGCATACTTTATACCCCCTGATCTTTTAAATATGCAGGAATATTAAAATAATCTGAAAACTTTTAATGAATTGTTAATTGCGGCTTTAAAACAGGTTTATCAAGTCCGAACATTTTAAGGTATAAAACCTTATAAGTCAAATGGATCTTGTTCACTTTCTTTTTTACCCCGCCCCTCTTAACCATCCTCCGGTATTTCAATAAACCGGCAATAAATTCAAATTTTTTAATAGAAAATTAGGCTTACAGGCAGTTTTTGTCAAGGGAGTTGTCGCTTTTATTTTATAATCTCAATTCTTTTTTTATTTCTTTAGTTAACTTCATAGATTTTTTGCATCTTTGTGTGTCAATGCCCTTATCTGAAAAATAAAGTGCCAATTCAACAAATTCTTTGGCAACTTTTTTGTTGTTTAAATCAAAGGATAAATAAATCAATCCACCCCGAAACTTTCTATAACCTCGTCCATTAATTGTTTCTGCAACAAGCACCCTTTGACTATATGGTATTTTATTTTTGATGAATTCAGTGACATCTATAATTTTTTTGAGTGCTTCATCTGTTTTTAAGGATAAAACTAATTCAGTCATTGAACTATGAATGTGCCAAAGGGATTTATTATCTTCTTCATTTTTAATGATTTTATATTTTTCTTCAAGTTGTTCACTTGTCCAATCAATTTCAGTTTGTTTGGGAATTAAAAGATTTTTATATTCCGAATATCTTTCTGGATATTCCCTAGCCATATGAAAATGAGAACAACCCATTAATTTAAAATATTCTTTTGCTTCTTGAATATTTGAAATTGGTTTATCGAACATAATAATTCCTTCAAATATTTATACACACAGCCATAAATATTCTAATCCTGAGCTGCTGTTTAATCAATATTCCCGATCAGACAACTGGAAAGGGGTTTTTGTCAACGGGGAGAGTTGTTGCTTTTATTTTATGCCGAAATCAATGATTCATTGTTAGTCTTATTCGGGTTTAAAAATACCGATTCCACCCGTTCCCATTTTTTAGATTCTCCAGATCATCTTTCAGGATGCTTGTTTTTAGCCGCTTCATAAGTTTCCGCTCTCGTCTGGAGTATCGCCTTATCTCAACCGGGTTTATAATAATCCCGCAGGTTTTTGCATCCATAAAATTATTTATCCCGGTTTAATTCCGATGCTTCGGCATTGGTTTTTTCAAACTCTACGATGGTTGCGCCGAAGCCGCCTAAGTATGCAGGCGCATCATAAAAAGTCCTGATCCCGCGGAAGCCGGATAATATATTCCTTACAATGTCCCTCTGGACTCCCTTCCCTTTGCCATGAACGATCCTGACTGTTGTAAAGCCCTTTTCCATGGCGGCTTTTATATAATTTTTCACGAGTCCGGCCGATTCCTTAGGAGAGTAGGTATGAAGATCGAGTTCTTCAGTGATTTCAACCTCGACAGGGTCGTTAATGCCGTTTATTTCAATAAGGTCGGCAGGGCTGTGAAGAATATATGCGGGCTTATCCGGAAGGTCGCCCAAGGCAAAAAACCCCCATTCGGGGAATGCAAAATCCAGGCCGCAGTTTGAAGCAAATAAACTGTCGACAGGACTGTCGCCTATCATAAGGATATCCTCTTTAACGAGCGGCTTCCCTTCATGCCTGAAGAGGCTTATAAGCCTGTCGAGAGGTTCGGGGGACGGTTTCATTGTTTTAACATCGTTTTCAGTAATAATATGATCAAAATAATCAATAAATTCTTTGCCCAGGGAAAGTTCGGTCCCCTTCCGGCTTTTATTGGTTATTATAGCCATGAGGATCTTATTCTTAAGGACCTTGAGCATATCGGGTATACCGTCAAAAAGTTTCTGATACTTGACTGCATAAGTGAAATAAAAAGAGCGGTATACTTCCATGATTTCACGGTCCCCGGCATCGACGCCAAGGTTCCTCAGAGCCGGGCCGAAGGGATAACCGATAAATTTTCTGACGGTATCTATATCAACCCTTTTTACACCGAAATGATCCAGTGTATCATTTATAGCGCAGCTTATTGAAACAGAGCTGTCCAGGAGCGTCCCGTCGAGATCGAAGATATTAAGAAGATATTTCATATTGACCCGCCGGAATATTCTTATAAAACTTTTCAAACGGACTGTTATTTTATATAATGTACAGACGGTTGTAAAATAATCGTATAAAGATTAATAAACCGCAAGGAGAAAGCATGTTCCTGGGTACAGTTGTGAATGCTGCCGCAGTAATGGCGGGCAGTCTTATCGGCATCTATTTAGGAAGGAAGATACCGCCTTCAATAATGGAAATCATATTCCAGGCTCTTGGATTATGTACCCTGGCTATCGGTATTTCAATGGTTTTAAAAATCGATAATATACTCATAATGGTATTCAGTGTTGTATCAGGCGGGATTATCGGAGAACTCTTAAAGCTTGAAGAGAGGCTGGACGCCCTGGGCAGCTATTTAAAAAAAAAGATAAACTCTGCTAACGACTCTTTCACCGAGGGGCTGGTCGGCTCATTTTTAATTTTCTGCATAGGTTCCATGACAATAATGGGATCTCTGCAGGAAGGAATAAGCGGAGACCATACTCTTCTCTTTACCAAATCCATACTGGACGGTTTCGCCTCGATCGCCCTCGGAGCGGTATTCGGATCCGGCGTATTTTTTTCATCCATCGCGCTCCTTGTTTACCAGGGCCTCCTTACATATCTGGCAAAACTGTCGGGGGGGATTTTAGAAGCAGGCGTCATAAACCAGATGATCGCGGCAGGGGGGCTCCTGATTATCGGCATAGGTTTTAATCTTTTGAATATTAAAAAAATAAAAACCATGAATCTTCTTCCTTCCCTGATTGTTATCGTGATTCTTTCGATGATTTTCAGGAAATAGGCGGGCTGGCGCAAGTGGAAAATAAATGGATCGAGCTGGTTTCATATTATTCGGAGATCAGGGACAGGGTGCGGGAAAGGCTCCTGGAATTCGATAATCTGAAAAAGAGAGGAGATGAAGGGGAATTATTTGAAGAACTTGCTTTCTGCCTCATGACCCCTCAGACAAAAGCAAGGCAGGCCGAAAAAGCGATAAACCTTTTAAAAAAAGATAATCTCCTTTACCTGGGAAGCGAACAGGAACTCTCCCTGAAGCTCGGCATCGTCCGGTTCAGGCACCACAAAGCCCGATATATTTGCGAGGCAAGGTCCCTTTTCTTTAATGAAGGAAAATCTCTTTTAAAGAGCGTCCTTGATTCTTCAAGCAGCAGCATTGAAAAGAGGGAGTGGCTCGTTCTTAACATCAAAGGTTTCGGTTACAAGGAAGCAAGCCATTTTTTAAGGAATACGGGGTATGAATCTTCTTTTGCAATTCTCGACAGGCATGTCGTAAGGAACCTTATATCCCTGGGGGTACTTCAAAGAGACAAAAAGAGCCTTACCCGGAATACTTATCTTGCCGTTGAAAAGGAGATGACGGCCTTTTCAAAAAGAATAGGCATTTCCATGGATTATCTTGATTTTGTTTTTATTTACATGGATACGGGGGACATTTTCAAATGACTTTTAAAATTCATCCAGAAGCGCCCTGCGGTTTGACTGAATGATCGACTCGTTGGTAATTCTGACAGTGTTCTGGCTCAGTTCGGAATTGACCTTCTGCATTATGTCGTAATTAATGACCTTGACGGTCGATGGAAATTCAAGCCTTAATTTTGTGCCGCTGTTCGGACTGTTCAATACGGATGAGGCCGGATTTGTCAGGGCTGAATCCGTCATTACGGAATTCGACTGGATTGAATTTGACGGCGATAAGAGGGGCGCGTTCGAAACGGCAGCGGAAGCGCTTTCATCCCAGAGGACAAGTTTAGAAGTTTTTATACTCGGCGGACCGTATTTATCCCTGAGCTTATCGAATATCGAAAAGAAGTCGAAATATCCCTGGTTGAACTGTATCGTAATACCGTACGCGGAGTTGTTGTAAAACTGGATATAAACGCCGTCTATGAAAGGGTAATAATCGGCTTTAATTATAAACGGAACTGCTTCGTTTATTTTCCCGAAGTAACGGGACTCGTCGATCTGTAGCATCGAACCGCGGGTAAGAATATCGGTCACTTCAGATTCCGTCATTCCAAGCTTAAGCCCCATGAATGAGAATTCTTTAGTCAGCGGAGCGGCGGCACCGGTAAAGCATACGATGAATACCGCCAGAGCTGTCAATAAATTTATTATTTTTTTCAAGAAAAACACTCGAGGTCCTTTTTTAAAATATCGATTTTTTCCATTAACTGCTTAATTTCCCTGTTTTCTCTGTCGATCGTATCGGTTACGATCTTTTTCGGTTCCATAACGCCCAGGTTTTTCAACGATTTTTCAAGATAGATTATTTCTTCTTCATGTTCATTGGATCTTTTTTAAAATTGTCAGTTTCGTTTCTTCAGACAACCTGTTTCCGTTGGATTTCCTTTCCATAGATCTCATGGCGACTTTGGCTGTTTCCCTGACATAAAGAGGCTGTTCGTTATCATTTATAAGGTATTGAAAATAAGCTATGAGCGATTTGTCAAGCTGCTCCTCGCGGATTATACCCATGCGCAGCAAAATATTGCCGACCGGTTCCTGGTAGCCCGACTTTTCCCTGTTAAGTTCCTGTTCCTTTATCACTTTTTCCAGCTGTTCATCTGTAATAATCCCCATTTTCAGCATTATTTCCCCGATTCTCATATGGACCTCCCCTTCGGCACAGTCTGAAAAAAACAAATATTGACAAAGACGTTCCTATATTTTCTCTTATTTTAAAAATTTGTCAATCATTAAGCAACTAATAATTTAGTTAATAGTGACAAGTAACGAGTTGCGATATCAAGCAACCCTTCGCCATTTTGTCCAGCTGAGGTACGGGGCTAGTTACTCGTTGCTCGGTACTGCTGTTATAACTGCCGACTGACGACTATTGACTGACGACTGAAGTACCCCTTGACATAAGGAAAAAAATTTGATATAATTAACTAAACATTTAGTTAAACTAAATATTCGGTTAATAAAGAGACCGGAGGCCGCAATGCTGCAAAGATTGGTCAAAATATTAACTGCCGTCAATATCAAATTCAGCCGCATTATTATATTTTCATCAATTGCCGCCGCAGCGATACTTTCGATATTTATCAAAAACCTTTATTTTGATAATGATCTTACCGACTGGATCCCTGAAAAAAGTTCGATTGGAAGGCTTCCTCATTACACCGCAAAAAAATTCGGTTCAAGCACTCCTGTTTTAGTTCTCCTTAAATTCGACGACTGTTTTACTTATGAAAACCTGACTCTCCTTAAATTAATTTCAGATTCCATTCGAGACATGAATGGAGTCGACATGGTTCTTTCACTGGCTGATATGGATGACATATCATCCGAAAACGGCTCTATAAAGATATCGAAACTGCTCAAGTTCCCTCTTCCAATGGATAGAGAATACTACAGCAAGCTGAAAAATCATGTATTGAAAAGCGATTTATTCAGGCAGACCGTTGTATCCGAAGACTCCACGACCGCGGCGATTATTGTCAAACCTGCAAATAACTATAGAAGCGATACGACGGCTTTTAATATAAGAAAAAAAGTCGAATCGATGACAAGCGGAAAAAAAGTGACTGTTTATTTCGGAGGGCTGCCGTCGTTCCTGAATTCGATAACAGTTATTGTTTTAAAAGATTTTGTCATCCTTATCCCTCTTGTCATTATTGTTGTTGTTTCCGTTCTTTACTATTCTTTCAGGACGCTTCGCGGCATATTCCTGCCCTTATTGTCGGTTGCTTTTTCAACTCTTATGGCTCTGGGCCTGATGGGGCTTTTTAAGATTCCCTTAAATATTATGAGCGTCACAATACCCGTTGTGCTTGTGGCATGCTGCAACGCCTACGGCATACATGTTTTAAACAGGTACTACGAGAAGCTGACTCTTTTTAACGATAAAAAGGAAATAATAAAAGAAGTGATGTCTGAGATCAGCCTGCCGGTAATTCTTTCGGGACTTACTGCAGTTTTCGGATTCTTATCCCTTTCTACCGCCCAGATCGGAATTGTAAAAGATTTCGGGATCTTTACCGGGATAGGGATATTTTTTGCAACATTCATTTCACTCATGTTCATTCCATCGTTTTTATTCATAGGGAAAAAACAAAATTGTTTCAGAATGAAAAACTCGGGGACAGGGACGGTTAAAACAGGGAAGATATCGGAATATTTTACAAATATAACAATGAAACACCGGAAGGCAGTAATAATCGTATTTACAGCCGCATCTCTCGCCGGATTATTCTTTTCCACAAAACTGATCTCGAAAGTGGATTATCTTGCCTATTTCGATAAAAAAAGCGAACCACGCGTTACAGCCGATTTTACAATGGATAAGTTCGGCGGATACTTCCCTTACAGCATATATATAAGATCCGATATTGCAAGCCCGGATGTTTTAAAAGTCATGCTGATATCGGAGGCTATGATGAAATCCTACACTCATTCGAATCCCAGCGGGATTGCGGACATGGTGCTTGCATTGAACCAGGCGATGACAGGCGTGAAAACAATCCCCGATACAGGGGAAGAGATTCAAAACCTCTTATTTTTTACGGAAGGGAAACCTGAGATCGGCAGCCTTATGACGGCAGACAGGAAAGAGGCCCTTGTGAGCTGCATGCTTAAAAGCACCGATCCTCCATATATAAACGGACTTGAAAGCTACATTAAAAACTACCTTTCACATTTCACCGATAATATCGTTTCGATAAACAATTATCCTGACAATCCGGAGCTGCCGGGAATAGAAAAAATCTTTGTAGGAAACACTCTGAACCGGGATAAGGAAAATTTCAGCGGCAATGAAATCGAAAAAATAGTTTCAGAACTGGTTTTATCGAATAAGACTTTTGTACCTCGTTTCGACCGGGAAAAACTGTTGAAATATATGACAGGCGATGAATCGGAAATACCCCTTGACAGGATACAGGCCCTTAAATTGATATCTTTAATCGTTCGGTCGGGAAAATATGACGATGCATCAATAATTAAAACAATAGGAGATGAGGTTCCGGCCGGTACAGGCGGAGATGATATCCGGGCATTTGCAAAAAGCGCAGCTTTTTTGATCGGCGAGGATAACAGGAATGCACGGATAGAATTCCTTAAAAAAATCCTCGGGAAGTATTCCGCAGCTCTCGGCATTGTCACAGGCGATGATCTCGGGTATGCGGTCGCCCCTCTTGTATGGAAAACAATACCATCGGAAAACCCGGGAGGGAAAGAAATCGCAGGCAGGATTCCCGTGCAGGAGATCGGGCAGACGGGGTATGCATATGTAGCCGAAATGCTCAGGCGCGAGATATTAAGAGACCAGGTAATGAGCCTTGGAATAACTCTCCTGGCGGTTTTCATATTCAATGCGTATGCGTACCGCTCTTTTAAAAAAGGTCTCTTATCCATGATAGCCATGCCGTTCACATTAATAATAAATTTCGCCCTTATGGCAGTTTTCAAAATTCCTCTCGATATAGTGACGGTGACTATAGGAAGCATATCTATAATAGGCATCGATTATACGCTTCATTTTATAGCACGGTATTCCATTGAAATGAAAAAGAATTCCGGAGACCCCGCTGCGGCTATCCGTTTAACTTATTCTACGGCAGGCAAAGCCATAATATTCAATGCGCTGTCCGTAGGGCTCGGATTTGCCGTGCTGATTTTTTCAAGCATAATAGCCCTGAGGAATCTCGGATTCCTGCTCTTTGCAGCAATGCTTACAAGCAGTATAGCATCTCTCGTTCTGCTGCCGGCCGTTATCGGATCGGGAAAAGTCATGAAAAACGGAGGTAAAGAAAATATGGGAGAAATAAAAAATATTTCAGGATCATGAAAGAGGAAGGAGGATCATATGAAAAAAATATTTCTCTTTTTAACCGTATTTATGGCGGGAATGCCTGCTGCTTATTCGCTTACAGGGGACGATATACTTGCCAGGGTTGAGGATACTTTAACGGCCCCGAAGGATATGGAATCCAGGTGCGTAATGACTCTTGGAGACATTGACGGCACAGGCGCTGAAAAAAGGCTCCTGAAAATGTATTCCTCGGGAAAACAGAAAAGGCTCATAAAATTTATGGAGCCGGCGGGAATCAGCGGCATCGGTCTTCTTGTAGAAAGCGATGAGGAAATGTATCTTTACCTTCCCTCTATGAACAAAATACGAAGGATAGAGGGAGGTTCGAAGAACGAGGATTTTCAGGGGACCGATTTCTCGTATAACGAACTTTCAAGCTACGAGTACCGGAAAGACTACAGCGCTCAAATTGAAACTGAAAATACGGACACCTATATCCTGGAACTGAAAAGAAAGCCGCAGTCTATCGAACCGTATGACTCCATAAGAATGACAGTTGATAAGAATGATTTCATCCCTTCGAAAATGGAGCTTTATGAAAATGGAAAGGTAAAAAAGATACTTACCATTTCAGACGTTAAAAAAGATGAACGTTATGCCGTCCCGGTAAAAATGAGGATGGAGGACCTGAATCTGAAGCATTACACCGAAATCCTGCTTTCCGATGTCAAATTCGACCGGAACCTTGAAGGGCGCGATGTGTTCACAAAGAGATTTTTAAAGAAAAAAGAAATGTAGCGAAGGTTATAAGTACTGCAGAATGAACAAACGATAAAACGAAGGAGGAAAGATATGAAGAAAGTTGCTTCGGCCTTTGCAGCGCTTTTAATTTTTCCCTGCATGGTTTTTACTGTCGATATAAAAGGAGATTTCAGTACTGAAACAAGATTTTCAATTTCAAACGGAGATTACCTGTTCAACGAGGAAAACGGCAGGATCAAATTTGATCAGCAGGTTGATGAAAACCTGTACGGAATGGCGGCAATAAGGTTCAGGTATTATGACAATCCAATCGGCAGGGACAGCCTTAACGGAACGCTGGATCTTAATGAATTGGGGATCCTCTATTCCGTCCAGCCGTTCGAGATCTCGCTTGACGAGGCTTATTTCACATATCAGAATTTTATTTTTGAAAGGCTCGATCTTACGGCAGGGAAGGAGCGCATAGCCTGGGGTACTGCAGACAAGCTCAATCCAACCGATATCCTTGACCCGAACGACTTTTCAGACCCGTTCGACTTCGGAAGGAAAATCCCTGTCCTCGCGGTAAATACCGTATATCATTTTACGGTGCTCGAGTCCAGCCTGCAATTCGTCTTCGAACCGTATTCATCGGTGGCAAGGCTGAATACACTTATGCAGCAAAGCCTTGAAAATCAGCTTTATTCGGGAATTGTCAGTAATTCACGAAACGGAGTCACCTCATTTAACGATTCATCGTCAGGCTGGTCTGGAGAGAATGTAGACACTCCCGCGCCGAGTCTGTCCAATTCAACTGCAGGTTTAAAACTTGCCGGAACCTTACTGGGGGCCGATGTATCCGTAAATTATGTTTCGAGGATAAATGATATTCCGACAGTAAGAAATGTAAATGTCGGTCTGAGGACCGATTTATACGGTTTGGGCACAGTGACTAATGTAACAATGGAAAACAGGTCGTACAGCCTGGCTTATTACAGGGAAGAGGAAGCCGGTTTTGATTTTTCAAGGGACATGGGATTCATGCTTTTATGGGGAGAAATGGCAGTAACTTTTCCGGAAGAACAAAGAACATATACCGCTGTACAAAGCGATAATTATTTCATGGGCAATTATGTCGGGAGCACCAATTATACGATGGAAGCCGTTACCGTTTCCAATTCCGCTTATGTCAAATATACCATAGGCGTGGACAAGAATATTGAAGGCGGCTGGTATGTTAACGTTCAGTATAATCATGGATTTTTCAATGAAAGGGGAAATGAAGGACCGGAAAGGCTCCAGGATTATTTTTTGATAAGGATTGAAAAGAAATTTCTTGAAGATAAGCTGAAATTTGCCGTCACGGGTTTTGCCGACATAAACAATCTCCCGGATTTATTCGGATCAAAAGATTTTAATTCCTATCTGACGAATAACAGCGGCATATTAGGCCTCTTTTCCATATCTTACAGTCCATCCTCCGGTATGACAGCGGAAATAGGTGTTTATGGAATCACGGGAGCGGACAATTCGAGCCTTGGACTTTTAAAGGATTACAGTATGGTTTATATGAAATTCGACTACAGTTTTTAAAAGCCGGGATTTAATTTTTCAGATTTCCTTCGAGTAAATTCTGTAAGTCTTGTACCGCTCGACATTCAGATGCTTCATCGAATCGATCATCCTGGTATTTGTTTCGACTACGTTCGATTCTTCCGCTTCAACGAACCCGTTTTTAACGGAACTTTCGACTACGGACATTATAAGGGCGATCTCAAGTCCCAGGTGGCGGTACTCCTCGAGGACTCCCAGAAGCATCAGCCTCAATCGCCTTGTGTGCTTTATCCTCAGAAAATGGATGAAGCCGAAGGGGAACAGCCTTCCGTTCATTTTCTTAACGGCTTCGTTCCCGTCGTATATAGAAACGGCAAAACCTACAGGCGCCCCGTTATATTCGACAACGAAACTCGACTCCCTCACCATCATCATCTTGACGGCTTCCTTGAGCCTCGCCCATTCCCTGTCGGTAAAATTGACATGCCCCCAGTTCCGGTTCCAGGCGCTGTGGAATATCGGTTTTACTTTTTCGGCTTCCTTATCAATATTCCTGCCCTTAAGAGAGTAGATATTTATCGCCGGGTTCCTCATAATCCTGTCGCGGATTTTGAAATATCGCGGATCCAGAGCGGCATCGGTCTCTCCTTTCCTGGCCCTGAAAGCATACCAATCGACGGATTTTTTAAATCCGCATCCCTCGATCAGTTTTCCGTAATAATCCGGGTTATGCACGTTCAATACGTAAGGATCGGAATCGAATCCGTCGACAAGGATCCCCATTTCATCGTAAATACTGAAGTTGAATGGGCCTTCGATCGACCGTTTCCCTTTTTCCAGGAGATATTTTTCCGCCTTGCCGACCAGAAGCCTTGCAGTATCGGGGTTGTTTTCACACTCAAAAAAACCGAAGAATCCCTTTTTGTCTTTGTACATTTCTTCATGCCTTTTATTGATATGGGCCGATATCCTTCCGACAGGCTTGCCATCCCTTACTGCCATAAGCAGTTTTGCCTCGCCGTAATCAAAAAAAACTCCCTTATCCGGGTCAAGGAATTCCATCTGATCGAAAATCAGAGGAGGCACCCAGTGGGAATCATTTTTATATATGCTCCAGGGCATTTTGATAAAATCCAGCCGTTCTTTTTTTGTCCCGGCTGTCCTGATGGTAACATTAGACATATATCCTCCCTCGATTTGGGCCGGCAATTAACCGGACATTTAATTTAAGATATCAATATGATGCTTTTGCCGATCTTTTATATTATAATATATTTTACATGAATGATAAAAAAAAACGATGGAGGAAGATTAATGGACGGCACCTTTGAATTCTGCGCGGGTATTTTTAACGAATCGTTCGCTCCCGTAGTCGATGGAGTGGCCAACGTAACATTCAATTATGCAAAGTGGCTTAAAAGGAAAAATGTAAGATCCATCGTCGTTACTCCTTTTGTTCCGGATTATAAATACGACGAAGAATTCGAGATCCTTACTTATTTTTCACTTCCCCAGCCTGTCAGAAGGCCTTACCGTCTCGGTTTGCCCAGGCTGGATTCAAATTTCCTGAAAAAACTCAGGGCATTGCCTTTCGACCTTGTCCATGCTCACAGCCCTTTCAGCGCAGGGCAAATAGGCCTCAAAACGGCAAGGGAGAAAAAAATACCGATTATCGCGACGTTCCATACGAAATATTATGATGATTTTATCCAGGCTGTAAAAATAAAATCGGCAGCAGATATGCTGGTTAAATGGATAATCGATTATTACTCGAAATGCGATTTTGTCTGGACGCCCAACAAATCCTCGGCGGAAACCCTCAAATCCTACGGATTTAAAAAGAATATCGAGGTGGCCGCCAATGGAAACGATTACGAAGCGCCTGCCGATCCTGCCAGGGCCAGGGAATTTATCAACGGTAAATACGGCCTCAAAGACTCCGATAATATTCTTGTCTACATAGGCCAGCATGTCTGGCAGAAAAACCTGAAGATGACAATAGAGTCCCTTTCGATATTAAAAAAGGAAAATCTGCCTTTCAAAATGATATTTGTCGGCAGAGGGGACGCCGAACCCGAAATGAAAAAGACGGCAGAGGAAATGGGCCTTGATAATAATGTGATATTCGCCGGACTTATTTCCGACAGGGATCTGATAAGGCAGCTTTACACAAGGATGGACCTTTTCATTTTTCCATCTCTTTACGACACTTCGAGCCTGGTCGTCCAGGAAGCCGCCGCTGCAGGGAAACCTTCAATAATGGTGAAAGGAAGCAATACGGCGGAAGGTTCCATTGACAATTTCAACTGCTTTCATACGGAAAATTCGGCCGAAGCGATGGCCCTGGTCATTAAAAAAGCTTTGTCCGACAGGAATAACCTCGCCAGGGTCGGGAAAAATGCACAGGAATCCTTAAACAAACCCTGGGAAAAGGCTGTAGAGGAAGTAAAAGAGAGGTATAAGGAAATACTTAAAAACTGGAAGCGCAGGAAAATTGTTATAAAGGGCAGTAATCTAAAAACCTCCTAAAGTCGGTTTTTAGCCCTTAGGTCCTTAGGGACCTACAGGGCCCTAAGGGAACTGCCCTTAAATAAGCCGGGTTTCAATTGTGCAGGAAGTTCCTTTCTTGATTTTTAATAAATTCACTTTATAATAATCCTTCATCTACTACAATAAGAAGAGGGATCGATTCACGATCCTCTGGTATTGCGTGTACGAAGGAGAATCATCTGGTCCGCCTTATTAAATCTCGCCTTTCTTTAATGATGTTCATTCAGCTTTTCAGTTCAGGGGCTTTAACGCCTATATTGAGTCTTTATCTATGCGGAACGTTGAAATTTTCCGGGTCCGAAGCGGGTTTAATCCTCGCAATGTCATCCATCTCGGCTTTAATATCCCCCCTTGTCGGCGCTTTCATAGCCGACAGGGTAATAAATTCGGAAAGGTTCCTCGGCATCTGCCAGACTTCCGGCGCCGTCATCATGTTCATGCTGTCATTCCAGGACAGGTTCCCGGCATTTCTCGTGCTTTATATTCTCTATTCAATGACCATGGGTCCGACGTTCAGTCTTACGAATGCGATTGTTCTTCATCATCAGCCTGATGCTAAAAAAAATTACGGCATGGTCCGTGTATGGGGCACCATCGGCTGGATATCGGCAGCCTGGGTGCTCGGTTTTCTCTGGAGGGGCGGGGGTTCTGACACCGTCCAGGCAGGGCTCAGGCTTGCGCTCCAGGTTTCCGCAATTTCATCTTTCGTACTCGGATTGTATTCTTTTACACTTCCTCTTGCTCATACGAAGCTTGTCAAGCCCCCGAATTTTCTCCCGGTAGAATCCCTCGGAGTAATGCTTAAACCTTCGGTTCTTATCATTTCCGCATTAAGCCTTTTTATCAATATCGTCGACCGGTACTATTATTTCGGGACGGCGCCGTATCTCAAGTCCGCCGGATTTCATGACGGAGTCATAATGCCGCTCATGTCTATCGGGCAGTTGCCCGAGATCCTTGCCATGATGGCGCTGGGCCTGATTCTATCGCGTTTTTCGGTTAAAACCGTTTTAGCCGCGGGGGCTTTGGTCGAATTTCTTCGTTTTACGGTCCTTGCCTCGGGAGGGCCTCCCGCTCTCTTAATAGCGGCATTGTCGATGCATGGCCTGACGTATGTTTTTTATTCCATATCCGCGCTGATCTACCTTGACGGATTTTGCGACAAAAAATCAAGGACGGGCGTTCAGCAGATGTTCTGCATTATTGCGGTAGGCCTCGGCAGTTTCCTTGGAAGCATGATAGCCGGCGGGATGATGGACCTTTTCAGGGCTTCCGGCGGACAGATAAATTATACTTTTTTCTGGATGGTCCCCGCGCTTATTTCAGCCGCCGTTTTCGGCGGGATCCTCGTATTTATCAGGGGCGGGGGTCTGAAGATCGGACGGAATGCCGTAAGAAATGCGGAAACCGAATCCACGGAAGCAGTCTAACTCCTGAAACCGTTTGTAATAGGCATCCTTCTGTCCCGGCCGAAAGCCCTGGGGGTAATTTTAATGCCCGGAGGGGACTGACGGCGTTTATATTCGCTTTTATCAATCAGATTTATAACTTTTCCTACAAGGGCTGCATCGCCGATCAGGGATGAAATTTCATCGACGGATCTGTCTTCTTCTACATAATACCTGATGATTGCATCGAGGATTTTATAATCCGGAAGCGTGTCGGTATCTTTCTGATCGGGACGAAGCTCGGCGGATGGGGGGCGTTCTATGATCCTTATGGGAATTACCGGTTTTATTGAATTCCTGTAATGAGCCAGTTCATAGACGGTTGTTTTTAAAACATCCTTGATCACTGCAAACCCGCCGGCCATATCGCCGTAAAGTGTCGCATAACCGGCGCTCATTTCACTTTTATTTCCTGTCGTAAGGACAAGCCACCCGAATTTATTGGAGATGGCCATAACGATATTACCCCTTATCCGCGACTGGATATTTTCTTCCGCCACGCCTGCGGGAAGGCCTCTGAATATCTTTCCGAGTTTAATGCCGTATTCAAGAAAAAGGTCCTGTATTGAAATCTCGAAAAGCTCTATTCCAAGATTGATTGATAATTCCCCGGCATCGATTCCGCTTATGGAAGCGGAATAATTTGTCGGAAGATAAATACCCTTGACCCTTTCAGGTCCCAGTGCATCGGACGCAATAGTTGCGACCATGGCCGAATCTATGCCGCCGCTGACGGCGACTATGACTTTTTCAAAACCGTTTTTATCTACATAATCCCTTGTCCCGAGCAGCAGAGCGTCATAAATCGAGGCCGGTTCATTTTTTTTACTCTTCAATGGAGGGGGTAAAAATCCGCCCTGCCGCCCGGCATTACCCGGGCTTCCGATTTCAATTGTCCTTGTTTCAAAAGGGCATTTCAGGTACTCTTTTTCCTGTCTCCTTCTTATATCCTTCAGGCGCTTTCTAAAGACCGAATCGGCATCGACATCGAAAGAGGCAAAATCCTCTTCGAAACCGGCAAGCCGCGCGATAACTTCTCCGGCTTCGCTATATGCCGTTGAGAATCCGTCGAATACAAGCTCGTCCTGGCCTCCGACCAGATTGCAGTTTACAAGAATGACCGATTCGTCCCCTGCCCTGGTGGAATTCATATTTTCCCTGTAGTCCTGTTTCCCGTAATGAAATGGGGATGCGCTTATATTTACAATAATTTCAGCATTAAGGTCTGTAGACTGGTAATGAAGCGGGCCTGTCGGATACCATATATCTTCGCAGATGTTGACTCCAATCCTTACATCCCTGTATAGATAAACCGGAAGGACGAGGCCCTGTGAAAAGTACCTCTGTTCATCGAATACTCCGTAGTTCGGAAGGAAAATTTTACGGTAAATATCCGCAAGGCGGCCGTCGTAAATTATCCCTGCCGAATCGTATATATCGTCGCCATTATTGCCCCTCGATATAAATCCGGCTATGATAAGGATTTTTTTATCCTTCGAGTATTTTACAATATTATCCAGGGCTGCCAGGTTTCTGTCTATGAAATCGGTCTTGAAAACCAGGTCCTCGGGGGGGTATCCGGTTATCGAAAGTTCGGGAAATACTACGATATCCGAACCGTCGTCGATAGCCCTTCCGGTCCCTTCTATTATTTTACCGGCATTACCTTCTATATCGCCGACTTTAAAATTGAACTGGCAGACGGAAATTCTAAATAACCTCATCGCTTTTTCCTTTCGGCAACCGGCGGTTCTGGCGCACATTGTATTTCAGAAGCCGGTACAGCTGCTTCCAGCTTGCCTTGGTAACCAGGTACCTTGGCAGGCTGAACGAGTCGGGATTCCTTTCAAGAGGTATTTTAATTATTCCCGGTTTAATTGTAAAGGCGTAGGAATATCCTGCTTTTTTAAGATATTCGACAGTAACTTTGGAATAGCAGCCGTAAGGATACGCATAGATATTTATCCTGTTTGAGAGGTTCCTGTCAAGCACTTCCATGGGTTTATAAATTTCCTGCCTGAATAAGGACGGATCCCTTTTATACAGCCTGTCGGTAACGAAAAGATGGTAATAGCCATGAGCGCCGATCGAAGCGCCCTGCGTTTCGAACTCTTCAAGGTCCGAATAATTCAGGGCGTAATGCATGCGGTTTATTACAGCGGGATAAATAAAAAGAACCGGCTTTATGCCGTTGTTTTCAAGGACATTTTTATATATGCTTTTAATAGAGCTGTTGCCGTCGTCCAGCGTTATCAGGATATTTGTATTACCTGAAACGTTTGTAGCCAATAAATCGGCAAAGCTGATAAACCTGTAGCCGATTTTCTTCAGACTCCTGATCTGGAATCCGAATGAACGGGGCGAGAAATCATATTGATCCCTGTTTAAGCCGAGAAACGTATGGTAGCACAGGGCAATGGCCTTGCCGTCGGCATAAACCAGGGCGTACGAGACGGTTAAAAACAAAGCTAAAAGAAACATCTTCATCATTCATTCCTTTATAAAATTGTGAGCTTATTTCCGGCATTATTTATTGAATTATAAGGAAAAATGCCTTATCCTGAATAAAGCCTGCCGGAGCGGTATATTGGAAGCGCCCGTATTTTTTTCGGATATCTGATGATTGAACTTGAAGAAAGAATGCATAGAATCCGGCTGTAAAAAAAGGAATGATATGGAACGGGAAGAAAAAAGCGAAGCTTACCAGATCGCCATCCGCTTCATAAAATACAGGCCGAGGAGCGTATTGGAGGTCAGGAG
The DNA here is from genome assembly GCA_963796325.1 of uncultured Spirochaetota bacterium. GTDB lineage: Bacteria > Spirochaetota > Brevinematia > Brevinematales > JAOACQ01 > CAVYGN01. The sequence continues at coordinate 2,281,117 of CAWCLF010000001.1, read as the reverse complement.
AAAGCTCCTGGAAAAGGGATACTCGAAGGAATTAAGTGATGAAATTATCGGCCGGCTCCTGGAAGAGGGGATCCTGGACGATACGGTTTTTGCAGAGGCCTGGGCCAGGGAAAGGCTGTCGGGCAGGAACTTCGGAAGGAAAAAGGTCGACATCGAATTAAGGAAAAAGGGGATTGATCAGGAAGTTATAAAAAACATACTTGAAGAGATAACCTCGGGGGAAGACCCGGCCGATTCGGCGGTGAAATTTCTTCGGACAAAATTCCCGCGCTCAATTAACAAAATACCTCAAATGAAGATGATCCGGCTTTTGATAAGGAACGGCTACGAAATTACTACCGCAAAAGAAGCAGTAAAAAGGGCTGCAATAGATGAAGGGGAATAAAATTTACATGAATTTCTCGAACCTGTCTTTTTTTGCCTTGCAGACGGGACACACCTCCGGCGGGTTGTCCCTTGCGCATAAATAACCGCAGACCCTGCATCTCCAGACTGGATAGGCAAGCTTTCCCGTTACCTGCGCCTCTCGAGCCGCAGGCGCCTTATACTGCTGTCTCATTTCCCTGGGCGGTCTTCTTTCGGGAATTGATCTTGCCTGTTTAAATCCGTTTTTGATTTCAGTTGTTACATAAAGTGCGCAGTAACAGTTGCCGTATTGTTCAAGGTCCGGATCGCGGTAGTCGCATGGACATATCATATCCAGGTCATCAAACCTCTCGCCTGAAGCCAGCCGGCATGGGCAGGCCCAGTATCCATACCTTTTTTCGTTTATAAGAAGGCTTTCAACCAGCGCCTTTGTAAATTCGGTATCCGGATTGAGATGATATCCGCCGCTTTCCGTCTCTCTATCCAGTTTTTCATAGAGAGATTCAACTTCCTTCCATTCTACACGGGGACGGGACCCGGGAGTCATTTAAGAGCTTCTTTTATCTTTTCCTCTTCAAAGCCGACAATGCAGTCCTTGTCGTTAAGGACTAAGGTGGGATAAGAGCAGTTCGGGTTCCAGTTCTTCAGATCGCTGGTATATTTTTCCTTTGATTCATCGTCAAGAAGATCCATATCGATATATGAATAGCTTACTCCCAGTTCCTGCAGGAGCTTTTTTGTTTTCCGGCACCATATGCAGGTGCTCAGAGCGAACATTACGATCCGTCCGCGGTCTTTACCCTCGATATGCTGAAATTCCATCATAAATAACTCCCGGAAGAAATTTTAAGGCGGTTTTATAAAATTTGTAAATCAATAATAAATATCATAACTAATTTTTAAAACCACCTCTAATATTAATAAATATGCGGTAAAAAGACAACAGTTTTCAGCGGCGAAAGTTGCTAATTCGGCAATTGGTGTTAAAATAATTATCTCAAAATCCGGGACATATGAATTTACCGGCTTAAAAACGGCGGCGGGGGAAATGCTAAAAGGTCTTTTAAAAAAGGTTCAATCCTTTATTAATAAATTCAATATTCTGCATGACAGTTTCGAGGTCGGGATACTTCTCAAAGGCTTAAACGGACTCCTTGAAACAGCCGGGGGGCTTTTCCTTATATTTCTGACACCCGCCAGGATGCACAGGATCGCCCAATTCCTTATAGACCAGGGATTATCCGAAGATCCTCATGACTTTATTGCAAGCCATATACTGCTGTTCCTCAGGAATTTCTCTATCCACACCCGCAACTTCGCCGTGTTCTACCTGTTTTCCCATGGCCTGGTTAAAGTGTTCATGGTCTATTTCCTCTGGAAGAGAAAATTGTGGGCGTATCCCTTTGCCATAATCGTACTCTTATGTTTTATCGCAATTCAGGTCTATATGTTTATCTATAAGCCTTCGACATGGGTGGCGGCGCTGACAGTTTTCGATACCGTCCTCATATTCCTTACACTTCATGAATACAATTCCATCAAGCAAGAATTCAACAAGGAAGGCGGCGGCGGAAAGGCAAAAACCGCCGGATCTAAATAAAGCGCTTCACAGGGAGGGAAACCTTTGGATATCGATCTCCATGAATACCTGATAAAAGTGAATAATACATATTTTAAATTTAATCAGCTTCCATCGATAAAATGGAGCAGGGGAAAAATGAAAAAAAAATACCGGAAACTCACTTTCGGAACTTACGATATCAGAAAGGATGAGGTAAGGATCCATCCGGTCCTTATAAATAAATCTATTCCTGAGGCCGTCATAGAATTCGTAATTTTTCATGAACTCCTTCATTACCAGGACAGGAAAGAGCTTCTGGAAAGAAAAAACTCCGGCTTTTTTCATAAAAGCGTGTCTTTTAAGGTGCACGGCATACATTTTCACAGAAGGGAAAAAGGCTACCCCGGAAAGGAAAAGGCTTCGAAGATAATGAAAGAACTGGCTGAAGGGACGTTTGATTACTGAACTTAGCCGGCTGCCGGCAGTCTGCGGTCGGCAGTTATTGTGTTTACTATTCTGTTGACTTTCGACTATCGACTGTGTAAACCTTGAATAATTTTCATTCATCAGTTAAAATATTAAATTAAAACGGAAACGAGAGGAAGGTGGTGCTATGAACTTTTTAACCGTCTTGAAAGACGCATTCAACAACGATCTTGCTATAGACTTGGGCACCGCCAATACTCTCATCTATGTAAAGGGACAGGGAATCGTTCTTTCGGAACCTTCCGTCGTTGCCATACAGACCGGAACAGGAAAAGTCATGGCTGTAGGAAGGGAAGCTAAGAACATGCTGGGCAAGACGCCGGGCGATATCGTCGCCATCAGGCCAATGAGGGAAGGAGTCATAGCCGATTTCGAAGTTGTCGGCAAAATGATGAAATATTTCATATCTAAAAGCCAGACGCGCAGAAAGCTTGTTCATCCGCGCGTTGTTATCGGCGTGCCTTCCGGAGTGACGGAAGTGGAGAGGAGGGCTGTCAGGGAAGCGGCGGAACAGGCGGGAGCTACAAAAATATACCTTATCGAGGCGCCGAAAGCAGCCGCCCTTGGAGCAAACATCCCGATCGACGAACCCGCAGGACACATGGTGATCGATATCGGAGGGGGGACTACAGAAGTCGCAGTTCTCTCGCTGGGCGGGATCGTAATTTCCAATTCAATCAGGGTGGGAGGGGATAAGTTCGATGAAGCGATCATGTCCCATCTTAAAAAATACCACAACCTCATCGTAGGTGAAAAGACGGCCGAGGAGCTCAAGATAAAAATAGGGAGCGCTTACCCTCTTAAAACCGTAGAAACAATGGAAATAAAGGGCAGGGATGCAATCAGCGGCCTGCCGAGAATACTGAAAATAGACAGCGTGGAAGTCAGGGAGGCCCTGCAGGAAACGGTCAACAAGGTGCTCGACGCCGTCAGGCAGACACTCGACCAGACTCCGCCCGAGCTTTCTTCCGATATTATTGAAAGGGGAGTTGTAATGGCCGGAGGCGGGTCGCTACTGCGCGGACTGCCTAAATTCATTTCGAAAAATACCGGGGTTCCTGTTTTTCTATCTGAAAATCCCCTTACATGCGATGTGCTTGGTGCAGGCAAATATCTGGAAAATATAAAAAAATACGAGAACCAGTATTTCGGATAGGGCCAGGCTTTAATATCCTATGCAGAACCTTTATTTTTATAGAAACAAATCGTTCATGACTTTTTTACTTCTTATTTCGATTTCCCTGTGCCTGATGTTTTTTAATGTAAAATTCAGCTTTCTCAACCTGAGAGCAGTTTTCTTTTTTATCGCTTATCCCGTTCAGTATTCCATATCTGCGGTCGAAGACTTTTTCTCCAATTCGTTTGTAGGCTTTTCGAAAATAAGGGAACTCGAGGAAGACCTCAGGCAAACCAGGGAAAGCCTCGACAAATATAAAAAGACGCTCCTTCCATTTTCAAAGCTTCAGAAGGATAACGAGGAATATAAAAAGCTTCTCGGCATCAAGAGCAAGATAGATTACAATACGGTTTACTCCAGGATCATTTTCAGGGATCCGGGGCTGACCGGCGATTTCTTCATAGTAGATAAAGGGGCGTTCGATGGAATAAAGCCCGATATGCCCGTAATATCTTATGACGACGCCGGTGATATTTTCCTTATAGGAAAGGTTACCGAAGTCAATGCATCGGCCTCGAAAGTGAGACTGATAACGGCAGCAGATTCACATATAGGAATAGAACTCAAGTACAGCGGCTACATCGGAGTTCTCAGGGGGAACGGATCCTGGAACCAGAACTGCGTGGCCGAATACATACCCGTTGAAGCCGATACCTTCGTCGGCGAGGATGTTATCACATCGGGGGAAAGCGATATATTCCCTCCGGGGCTTCTCATCGGGAAGATCGTAGGGATCGGTAAAGCCCCTACGGAAGAATTTTTCAAGAAATTATATGTCAAGCCGGTGTTCAGCTTCGCAAAGACAAAAGACGTATTCATTATGGATTGGAAACCCAATTCGGACATCGGCAGCCTTATAGAAAAAGCGAGCGAGTAGGGTATGAAAAAAAATGCAGTCACTTACATCGTCCTGGGAGTCCTGATTGCCGTATTTCTTTCAATACAGATGTCGGGAGCCATATCCATCTTCAGAATAAATCCGGACTTCCTGCTTATTCTCTGCGTCCTGCACAGTATCAACAAAGGAGAATACAAGGGGGAGATTTTCGGGTTTATAGCGGGGATCTGCGAGGATATTTTCAGCGGAGAGGTTTTCGGCTTCAACGCCTTTATACTTACTTTTATAAGCTGGTTCACAAGTGTTTACCGGAAATACATTTTCGTGTCCGATATCGTAGCTTACCTTATATATATTGTAATCGCCACCATAATCAAATATATACTGTTTGTATTGCTGAGCCTCCTGTTCAAGGCGTCCTGGATAATGGACTGGCTGATGGTTTTGAATATGGCCGGCGAGATCGTGTACAATATAATTATCGGGGCTCTGTTCTATTACCTGTCGCCGATCCTCTATAAAAAAGAGGAGCTGACATTTTAATTGCGCCCATAGCTCAGCTGGATAGAGCGTCAGCCTCCGGAGCTGAAAGCCAGAGGTTCGATTCCTCTTGGGCGCAATTTTAATAATAATATGAAAAAAAAGATCGAATTATTAGCCCCGGCGCGGGATTTATTATGCGGCATTGCCGCAGTAGACTGCGGAGCCGATGCTGTTTATATAGGCGCAGGAAAATTCGGCGCAAGGGCTGCCGCTTCCAACGGCAGGGATGTCCTTTTTAAGCTGTCGAACTATGCGCACCGCTATAATGCAAAAGTATATATTACCCTTAACACCATTCTTTTTGATAACGAGCTGGAAGAAGCCCGTTCTTACGCCTGGGAGGCTTATGAAGACGGGGCGGATGCCCTGATAATACAGGATATGGGCCTCCTGGAAATCGATATGCCGCCCCTTCCCCTTATTGCCAGCACCCAGGCGGACAACCGCGATTGGCGTAAGATCAGGTTCCTCGAGGAAGCCGGATTTTACAGGGCCATACTGGCGAGGGAGCTTTCACTCGACGAAATCAGAGAGATCAGGTCTCATACGGGGATCGAACTGGAATGCTTCATACATGGGGCCCTGTGCGTATCTTACAGCGGAAGATGCCTATGGAGCTATGCCGTCAGCGGAAGGAGCGGCAACAGGGGCGTGTGCTCTCAGCCATGCCGGATGTATTACTCGCTCTATGACGGCAAGGGCGGAAAGATTGAAAAAGATTCTTATTTATTTTCCCTCAAAGATCTTAACCTCTCCGGTCACCTCGGGGAATTGATTGGAGCCGGAGTGACTTCCTTCAAGATAGAGGGAAGGCTTAAAGATGAAAATTATATTAAAAACATAGTAAGTTTTTACAGAGGGAAACTTGACGGGATATTGAAAGAAATGGACCTCTTGAAAACTTCGTCCGGCGAATGCAGCACGGGATTTCTTCCCGACCCGGAAAAAACTTTCAACAGGGGATACACCGATTATTTCATCAACGGAAGGAAAAAAGGGTTTGCGACCCTCCGCACTCAGAAATCGACGGGTGAATATATCGGAACGGTCGGGGATGCCGGAAGAGGTTATTTTACGATGGCCCCGGGCGGCAAGGCCCTTGAAAAAGGGGACGGCATATGCTATTATGACGGTGAAGGGGTGCTCTGCGGTACGCTCGTCAACATGGTCCTGGAAGGAAGGGTCTATCCTTTCGAAGGGAGGTTCATTAAAAAAGGGGCATCGATATACAGGAACCGCAATTCATCCTTCCTGAAGGAGCTCGTCAAATCTAAACCGGAGAGAAAAATCCCCGTCATAATTTCATGCATGCAAACAGCCGGGGGCATCGAGCTCCAGGCGGGCGACATGGAAGGCAGTTCCGTCACCCTGGAATTTATAATGGATATAATAGAGGCTAAAAACCCGGAAGAAGCCTTGTCGAATATCGAAAAGCAGCTGAGAAAACTCGGAGACACAGTGTATAAGGCGTCATGCATAGACATAAAGATGAAAAAAATACCCTTCATCCCGATAAAGGACATTAACAGGATGAGGCGCGAAATCATTACTAAACTCGACTCCGAGAGGCTGAAAAATTATAAAAGGACTTTAACAAAACCTGCTGTAAACAATTATCCGTACCCTGAAAAAGTGCTGGACTATACATCGAACATATCGAATGAAAAGGCCGCTCTCTTTTATAAAAGGCATGGGGCTGCCGTGACCGGGAAAGCCGCGGAAAGCGTTTATGACGGAGGCGGGATCGGGCTGGACGGGAAACTCATTTTAAAGACAAGGTACTGCGTAAGATATGAACTGGGGATGTGCGGTTCTCATGAAGACCTCGTACTGTCCGCAGGAAGAATGTCTTTTACCCTGAAATTCAACTGCGGGACATGCGAGATGGAGATGTACAAAAACCCGGGAGGGAGAAGCGGGCAAAAAAAACAGGAAGTGATTTTATGAGAGAATACGGAGAATTCGAGCTTATAGACAGGATCCGGGAGATTTTCAAGACAGAGGGTCCTGTAACGGGCATTGGCGACGATGCGGCGGTCATCGGGAACGGGACGGGGAAGAAGATGCTCCTTACTACCGATGCATTGGTCGAAGGGGTGCATTTTACACCTGAAATTACCGGGTATAAAGACCTCGGATATAAATCGATGGCCGTAAATATGAGCGACATAGCGGCGATGGGCGGCTTACCGGCTTATGCTCTTCTTACACTTGGCATACCCGGCGGAACTTCAGGCAGCGCACTCGATTCGCTCCTGGAAGGAATAAGAGGCATACTGGAAAAAGAACATTGCAGCCTTGTCGGCGGCGATACCGTCAGATCCCCATGCCTCTTCATTTCCGTGACAATGGCCGGTTATACGGATACCCGGCCTATAATGCGGAGCGGAGCCGCCGCCGGCGAACATATTTATGTTACGGGGACGCTCGGCGACAGCTCGATCGGATTTTCAATATTATCAGGCGGCCTGGAATACGATGTAGGGGACAGGGATTATTTTACCATGAGGCATAACCGCCCGGATGCCAGGGTGAAGGAGATGCAGTACCTGAAAAGTCATTACAGGATCGGAGCTGCGATCGATATCAGCGACGGCCTTCTGGGCGATCTGGAGCATATCGCTTTCGAGAGCGGAAAAGGCTTCAGGATCGATGCCGATAAAATACCGGTTTCAACCGATGCTATCGGACCTGCATTTGAAAAAGAAAGGGAATTCTTTTATGAATTCGCATGGAGCGGAGGGGAGGATTACGAGATCCTCTTTACATCGCCTGACATTATCGATGCCGATACTGTAAGGAGAGAAACGGGAACAGGGGTATCAATGATCGGCGAAGTGACCGGCGAGGGCAGGGAGGTATATTACTCCGGCAAAAGGCTGGCATGGGAAAAACTGAAAAAAGGATATGTACATTTTTAGCCTGGAAAACAGGAATTAATTGACTTTCATATAAATTCAGATAAAATTAACGTTAATGCAAAAATAAAAATATGGAGAATTTCATGAAAATTGGACAAACCGGGGTGAAAGTATTAATCATGCTTTGTTTTATTTCTTTAACAGGTATGATTTATGGGCTGACTGCGTCTGATTATAATAACCGGGGGGTCGAAGGTATTAAATCAGGCGATATTAAAAATGCCATTGAAGATTTCAATAAAGCCATCGAATTAAATCCGAAATATGCCGAAGCGTTTGACAACCGGGGCAATGCATACTATAACTCCGGCGACTATAAACATGCCATGGAAGACTATAACAAAGCCATCGAACTGAACCCAAAATTTGCCGATGCATACAACAACCGCGGGATCAGTTATGTTAACTCCGGCGATATAAATCATGCCGTTGAAGACTTCAATAAAGCCGTCGAACTGAATCCTAAATTTTCAGATGCGTATAACAACCGCGGAAATACTTATGCCAACTCCGGCGACTTTAAACGCGCCATCGAAGACTTCAATAAAGCCGTCGAACTGAATCCTCAATTTTCTGACGCGTATAACAACCGCGGGATTGCTTATGCCGGCTCCGGCGATTATAAACAAGCCATAGAAGATTATAACAAAGCAATCAGCCTGGGATACTACAAATATGCGGCTGACTATAATATTGCATGCGCTTACAGTAAAATGAACAAAATTCCCGAAGCATACAGTTACTTAAAGGAAGCGGTTAAAGCCGGATACCAGAATGCCGGATATTTCCTGAAAGATCCCGACCTGGCGAACTTAAGGAATGACAAAGGCTGGGATGCCTTTTATAAAGGCCTTAAAAAAGGGTCGAATTGACAATTGACTGAAAATCGTTATCGGGGTGTTTTGAGTTTAAATAAAACGCCCGGGGGAGGCGATTTAAAGGATGAAAACCGCCTGCTGTTTTGATAAAAAAGAGGAAAAGAAAGTCAAATGCAGCCTGTGCCCCCATAACTGCCTCATAAGCGACGGCAAAGCCGGAATTTGCGGGGCCAGGAAAAATTCGGACGGGGAACTCTATTCGGAGAATTACGGCATAGTATCGGGGTTCTCTTACGATCCCATCGAAAAAAAGCCGCTCTACCATTATTATCCTTCATCTGAAATATTGTCGATAGGCACTGTGGGATGCAACCTTCACTGTCCGTTCTGCCAGAATTACCATATTTCGCGGTATTTCGACAATCCCTCCCTCGCTTTAACGGAACAGGCAAAACCGTCCGATATTGTCGCCGCGGTTGAAAAGAAGTCCGGCCCTCCCGGGATAAAAGTATTCAAGGGAGTGGCTTACACATATTCGGAACCGCTCGTCTGGTACGAGTTTGTCATGGAGACATCATCTCTTATTAAGGAAAAGGGCTATAAAAACGTCCTTGTTACGAACGGCTTTATAAACAGGGAACCTCTTAAAGAGCTGCTGCCTCTGACAGATGCGGCAAATATCGACCTCAAAGCCTTTACAGAGGAAAATTACAGGAAGCTCGGCGGAAAACTCGCACCTGTGCTCGATTCCATCACAGCCTTCAAGGAAGCCGGGGTCCATATCGAGCTCACAACCCTGGTCGTTACCGGGCTTAACGATAATATGGGGGAACTTGAGAAGCTTGTAAAATGGATAGCCGGAGTCGACAGGTCGATCCCTTATCACCTGTCAAGGTATTTCCCGCAGTATAAATATAATGAAAGACCGACCGACACGGGCTTTATTGAAAGTGTCAGGGATATGGCGGCAAGCCGCCTGGATTATGTTTATACGGGAAACATGGAGGGAAACTCCGACACTTTATGTCCGGAGTGCGGTCATTTGCTGGTGTCGAGGAAGGGTTATAAAGTTTCGGTTACAGGCATTGAAAACGGCAAATGTTCTTCATGCGGCAGGAAAGCCGATTTTGCGGGGCTTTCATGACGGTCATAGCCGCGGCTAAAAACGGCATGCCTACAATAATAAAGGACGGAGCCTACCTTTTAAGTTCATACGACCCGGTGCGCGAGATGCAGCGCTTTATCGAAAAAACCGTACCTGAAAAAACCGGCGAAGCATTCTATATCCTCTTCGGAAGCCTCCTCGGGTACGGCCTGGAGATCCTTCTCAAGCGGGGTGCGGAGCCGCAGGATATCTTCATATACGAAAACGACCCTGTGTGCCTCGACTTTTTCAGGAAAGCATACCCCGATTTTCCCGTTGCAACAGGCGGGCCGGCAGATCCCCTGCCTTTCGAAAAACTGATGATGGAGCATAAAAGACCCCTGGTGCTTTCGCCCGAATCGGTCAGCAGGGCATATCCCGGCGAATACGGGGAATTTACGGATTTCATCGGTAAGGCCATAAGGGCTGCGGCGGAGAATATAAAGGTAACCTCCTATTTTTCGAAAGTATGGTTCATGAATTTTGCGAGGAATCTTTCCCTCTTCGCCGGGGATGACGGAGCGAGATGCCTCCGGAGGGGGGGGGCGGCTGTTGATGTTCCCATCCTGGTCGCCGCCGCCGGCCCGTCGCTGGATAACGCCCTTGGGGAGATACGATCCGCCATGGGGAACATTATTATCATGTCGGTGCTGTCGGCGGCGCGAGGCCTGTTGAAAGCCGGAATAAAGCCCGACTTTATAGTTATGAGCGACGCCGGGGTATATAACGGGTTCCACGGCGCCGGCCTGCCTGCAGACGTACCCGTACTTTCAAGCGTGTTCGCATCGAGCGCCCTGTTGAAATCGATGCCGAACAGGAAAGTTTTTTATGATCTTGAAGAAGCGCTTGACGGCTCTTTCGGCGTTAAATATCCTTCGGTAACGATCGACGCGGGCATGATCGCAAGAAGCATAACCGGAGGGCCGGTGATATTTGCCGGTTTCGACCTGGCTTATTCCGTCACGGCCGGGACCCATAGCCGGGGGAACGCTTTCGATGAATATTTCATGTATAAATCGGACAGGCTGCACACCGTGCCCGGGCATAGTACGGATTTTCTCAAGCGGAAGGATTTAATCCCCCTGGACAGGATTGGAATGTTTACGAGCGGGCAGTTTTCTCTCGTAAGGGAAACGGCTGAAAAGCTTTTCGAGGGATGCTCGAGTTTAAGCAGAGGGGTCGAATTTTCCTCTCTCGAAAGGATAAGGAAGATAAAAGGCGGCCCGGCTGGAGAGAAAGAAGCGGCCATGAGGAATATTTCCGGGCTTTTTTCAAGGGACGCGGAAATCCTCAGAAGGATTAAAACCGAATCGTGTTCGATCAGAGAGGAATTGAAGATGTTAAACCGGGGTTTATGCAGAAGGATTTTTACAAGGGAATACATGGGGGGAACCGGCCTTGAAGAGTTCTGCCGTGTATATGAAAGGAAGATGAATAAGCTTTTCGGATGACTACCAGATCCTGTCGACCGCTGCGCCCCTGTAAAAGTATGCCAGTATATTCCGGTAGGAAAATCCCTGCCTGGCCATGCCCAGCGCGTCCCATTGGCCCATCCCTACGCCATGGCCGTAACCGGCGCCGGATATTACGAGGCTGTCTTCTGTAACCTTAATGTTGGCCCTCGTGCTTTTCATGAGGTTCTGTCCGATTAATTCCCTCAGGTTTGAACCCTGCAGGGTTATTTTATTGCCGGCCGTGTCCGAAAACTCGACTGTTTTGATCCTCAGCGAATCTGTCCGGCCCGTCACAACTGCAGAAGCTAACCTGTTTGTAAGACCCAAAAGCTTCGATGCCCTGTCCAGGGGAATTGACGTTTTCCATTTATCGTCTTTGTAAACTGAGGAATAAGGCGACTGGACGCTTATGAGGTAGGGCTTGTAATCCCCGAATGCATTCGAAGAGGATTCGGTCATCCCGCCCGAAGCCGAGTGGAAGAACGCATGAATGATCTTTCCCTCATAGCGCAGCACTTCCCCGATCGTCGTATCTACCGCCATCGATGTCGAGGTGGCTTCGCCGTCCATCCCTGCGTAAGACTGGGAACGGGTATCTCCGTAAAGGTCGAACAGCCTGCCGGATTTTCTTGCGCTTACGACTTCGTACAGGGCGAAAGTCCTTGAAACGACGGCCTGGGCTTTAAGAGCTTCGGCGTCCCAGCCCGCGGGTACTTCTCCGGGAAGGACCCCCTTGAGGTACGTCTCGATATCGGTAACGTTTATCAGGTTTAGGCTTTTATCCGAAAGGGATATCGTCATGCTTCCCGGGTATTTTCTGCCTTCGAAGGATAAGCTGCCGCCGGAATAAATTTCAATAAGCCCGGTTTTCAGCGCAACGCCGTTCAGGTAAAGGGCCCCGTCCTTCAATTCGACGGTCACCGGCCCTTCTCCGGCCTCTTTCCTGGAATTGAACGAAATGATGTAGCCCGCATCCGGCCGCAGCACAATGCCGGCGCCTGAGTGTATGAGGACTTTGATCATAGGCGACGCGCCTGAAACAGGCTTCTGATAAAGGGCGCAGCCCTCAAGGGCCAGAATGATTGAAGCCGTGAATAATAACGGCAGCCTGTAGATATTTTTCATAGTAATATTATCGGTACAGGCGTAAAACTCTATAGAACCGTCAATATGAAGAATTCGATCTGCCTGCGGAGCTTTTCTTCGTCCGCATTGTTGAAAAGGATATAATCTATTTCCTGGCGGCGTGATTCCATGCCCGATTGCGATTTAAGCACATTGGAGGCTTTATCCCTGGTCCACTTCCTGCATTTTTTAAGCCTGTCGATAATCTCGGAATCCGGAGCCTCGACGGACAGTATGAAGTCGCACAGCTCATCGAGCTTTATCTCGAAAAGCAGCGCCGCATCAAGGACCACGAGTTTATTCGATAAGCCCGAAATAAGGCGGGTTATCCTTTTTTTCATCCCGGAATGAAGAAGGGAATTGAGGGCGGCGAGTTTGCCGGGATCGGAAAATACAATATCGCCGAGAAACCCGCGGTCGATTTCACCTTTTTCATTGAGGATGCCGGAGCCGAATATCGCAATTACGCCGAGCCTGTTTTCTTCCAGGATATCATGCCCGACCGCATCGACATCGATGACTGTAAAACCGTAATCGTCGCGGAAAATCCCGGCCGCGGTCGATTTCCCGGACCCGCTCCTGCCGGTCAACCCGATGACAAAATGCTTCCTTGCCATTGAACCTCTCGATCATAAAATCTTTCAGTTAGATTATCGGCGGAATTCCTTCGCTATCATTTTTTTAATCTGTGAAAATTTTTTGTTTTCGTAAGCAAGTTCCGTGATCCTCCTTACGACGCCGGAACGGTGCATAAAATCGCAGAGACTGCAGTCCCAGATTCTTCCCGTCTTTTTATCGTAAATCCATTTGCCGTCCCCGGGACTGCCCTTGCAGGGATAGAACGGGCAGTAGCAGAAGGTGCAGTCCAGGGCCGCCTGTCCTGTCATTTCATGGCATGGATAATAAGGACAGTCGGTAAAAGTATGCCTGCCGGCTGCGAAATCGAGCTGTTTGAAGAAATTTTCCTTAGTATTTTTATTCATAACTGCCATACAATACTATATATTAAAGAATTATAACGAATAGGTCAAAAGTACAAAGGCTTGTAAAAAATATAATCAAATTTATTTTGTAATAACGATAAAACTATGATAATATTTAACAATTGTCATAGTTTTTAATAGAGGGATGGTTAGATAACTATAAAGAGGATAAAGAAAAACAATTTTGTTAGTTCATAGGTTATTTCGGTAGATTCCTACGGGAATAAAATATATTTAAAAATAACATTCGGGATTATGCAATGAAAAAGCGAATTTTGATTATGTTCATATGTTTTCTGTCGGCTCTTATGTTTTCCTCTATTAAGACATCCATCGAGCCATGGATGGACTTCTACTCAGATGCAAATGGATTCGGGGGTTCTGTATCTTTGTTTTACGATACGGGCCTTTTCCCATATTCCCGCGGCGAGGGGCTATGGGCGGGAGGCGGCCTGGAGGTGAACAGGGGATTTTCTTCAGTGGATCTTTTCAGCTATGCGGGTTATATAGCGCTGGAGTACAGGGTGCCGATCTTTGGGTCCCAATTCTTCGCTGTTCCCGGCATTTCCGCAGGCGCGGGCGAACTCCTGCTTGCTACATCGGGCGTTAATACCAACAGGTTGACCTTCCCCATAAATGCGAACTTCAGGGTCGAGGCGCAGCTCGAATCCGCAGCTGTCGGAATAGGATGCGGTTTTAATTTCCTTCTTCCCCAGTCCATCAAAAATTTTGAAATATTCGCCGATGTAACTTTTTTCCAGGAGAAGGAAAAACCGGCGCAGATCCCTGTAAAGGAAACGGCTGCCGGCAATCTCGCCGGAGATCTGCAGGCGATGCTTACCCGGAATGAAACCAATACGACAATTGAAAATGAAAGCAACGAAATAGTGCTCAATATGTCGGACATACTTTTTGAAACAGGGAAAGCCGACATTCTTCCCGCTTACCGGGACTTTTTGGATGGCATAGCCTTAAGATTGAAAAAATACCCTTCCGTCAAGCTGAGCATTGAAGGGCATACCGATAATTCCGGCACGGAAGACAACAACCTCCAGCTTTCCCGGAGGCGCGCGAAGGCCGCGGCGGATGTTATTATAGCGGCGGGTATAGACGCGTCGAGGATCAGTTCTGCAGGCTACGGTTCGAGCCAGCCGGTCGCTTCCAATTCGGATGAGGAGGGCAGGTCTAAAAACCGGCGTGTGACTTTTATATTTTCTTACTGATTATATGAATTGATCTCAGAAACGAGTAAATATTAGAAGGAGCAGTCAATGAAAAATATTATTTTTTTAATATTATTCTGGCTTATTTTATATTCCTGCAGCAGCCTGTCCAGCCAGTTGACCAATTCCCAGAGCAGTTCTTCCAGTCCTTCCGGCTCTTCAAGTTCTTCCGCTTCTTCCCAAAATACTTCAGTGAATGTAACAGATGTTTCCATCAATATAATCCCGGTTAATACTAATTCTGCTAATGTCACAATTTCAGGTTCGGCTTCCCCGTCGAATTCGGCGTCGGGTGTTTATGTCAGTGTAAGCCCTAATTCGACGATTTTCCTGCTTCAATCCGGGATTTCCATCTGGCATACAAACCTTCCCGGTCTTTCCTGCGGGAAATATACTATGCTTGCATACGCCATGAACATGTCAGGGCAGAGCGGGCCTACGAATTCTACAGCTTTTACAGTCAATTTCAGCAACACCATAGCGGGAAAAACGCTGACTAACAGCTCGACAAATTATAACGGCATGGCGGGAATCTCATGGACGAACCTTATCGTCAGCGGGTATATAGTTTCAAACGGCAGTATCTTAAATTATACCATAACGAATTGCTGTTCCAATATTATATATACGCTGACTAACGGGATAAACTACAAGGCGCAGACAAATTTCCTGTCGCTGGCCTCAGTAAATTATGCCGTTTCAAACTGGGTTTCTACCGCATTCGTTTACAGCAATTACGCCTCTACAAATCTGAGCCCTGCGGGGGCCCTTGTCTTCAGCTCATACTGGATATCGAACCAGGTCGCCGCTTATGCCGTTTCAAACGGGCTCATAGTGACGGCGGTCACCAACATTACGAACTGGACGACGAACAATTTCCCATGGACAAGCTATACAAACATTTCGGCAAATACCAACCCAGGCTGCCTGACTTACCGGGTGCATGGTTATGTGACAACCTTTGCAGGTTCAGGCGCACCTACTTATGCCGACGGACAGGGTACCAATGCAAGCTTTAATGGTCCGCGTAACTTGGCAATAGACAGCCTCGGAAATATATATGTAGCAGATGACTATAACAACCGCATACGGAAGATAAGCCCTTCGGGCGTAGTTAGTATAATTGCCGGCTCGGGAACTGCCGCTTTTGCTGACGGGACCGGTACCAATGCAAGCTTTAACCAACCGCATGGTATATCATTAGACAGCCTCGGCAATATATATGTAGCAGATCTTGGCAACAACCGCATACGGAAAATAACTACTTTGGGCGTAGTTAATACAATTGCCGGTTCGGGAAATGGTACTTTTGCCGATGGGACCGGTACAAATGCGAGTTTTCATTTCCCCTGTGGTGTTACAGTGGATAACCTTGGCAATATATACATAGCAGATACAAGTAACAACCGCATACGGAAAATAACTACTTTGGGCGTAGTTAGTACAATTGCCGGATCGGGAACTGCCGCTTTTGCTGACGGGACCGGTACAAACGCAAGCTTTTCTATACCAAATGACGTAGTTGTGGACAGCCTCGGTAATATATATGTGGCGGATGCTAATAATTTAGCTGTCCGTTTAATCACTCCTGCCGGAGTTGTGACCACAATTGCAGGGCATGGATTTGGTGTTTTTACCGATGGTATTCCTTTTTCCACTCCAGACGGTATAACCCTGGACAGCTCCGGCAATGTCTATTTAGGTGATTTTCAAAACTGTATGGTACGAATGATCACACCTGCCGGTATTGTGACTACTGTGGCCGGTAGTACTGTTGGTTATGCTGACGGTTTAGGTACTAATGCACGTTTTAATAGTGTTTGCGGTGTGGTTTTGGACAGCTTCGGCAACATTTATGTGGCCGATAGCGGTAATAACAGGATAAGAAAGATATATCAGTAATGGTAAAATCCCTTATAATAAAATTTGATACCGGCTGTTGCAGGATGAAAATCAGCATCAATCCGATTTTCTGTTGAAACAATTAATGAGGCAATTCGTAATCTTGACAATAGAAAGTAATTAATGATACAATATGAACAAAAGCTCTTAATCGGCGAATTGCCGGGCTCCTTGCGGAGTTCTAAATGAAAAATTTATATGACTTGCTTATCCCTGTTTTTACATTTCTTCATATCGTTCAATTCTATTTTCAACCAGGCTTAACTTTCGAAACAGGTTTTATATGTTGTTCCGTATAAAAAAAGTAAAAATAAATGGATGGAAAGGTCTGTATACCGGGGGGTATGAACCTGTAAATCCGGGGTTGGGGTATTATGAAAAAAGTATTGATGTCCGCAGTCATAGCAGGCTTTCTTACGCTGATTGAATACACAGGATGCGCCGCGTTCAGCCTGGGCGGCGAGATAACTTCATGGACGGGCATCAGCAATGCCGTATATTCGAACGGGAAAGGCAAGGCAGTTACTGCCGGAATGTCGAAACCGTCAGAAACCGCCGTAATGAACAAAGGATTACTCAGTGATTTCGATCTATCGATAAAGGCGCTTTCCGGCGGGCCGGGAATATCGGCGGGCGCAGAATACAAGTTTTATAATTCTTTCAGGATCGGCGCCTACGGCGGAGCGGTGTACATGGACAACATTATAATCCCGGCAGCCGAGATCGGCCTGTCCTGGAACTTCTTCAATATCGAAGAATTCGGGTTCAGAGCCGCGGCAGGCGGGTTCTGCTATTTTGTCAGCCCGCTTATCGTTTCGCCGATGGTCAGGGCCGAAGCGGACTGGAATTCGTTTTTTATTGAAGGCGGAATCCGTTACGGCATAAAAGACGGGGTAATATACCCCCTCGTCGGAATAGGATTCAGGTTTTAGAATATATGGATAGAATAAAATATTCGGTTTTATTTATCGTCATCCTCGCGTTTTTCGCATCCTGCGGTTCGCTTTTCCATCCCGGCGACGTATCGAACGAAGCGGCGAACGGCAGCAGCTTCAGCGGCAATAAAAGCAGCAGCAGCAGTTCATCGGCGCCGTCTTCGGAAAAAGCTATATCTTCGTTCGGCTTTACGAGCGCACTGAACTCGGGGGCCGGGATTTCAAGCGACGTTACAGGGGCGATATCCGGCACGAACATAACGTTGAACGTCCCTTACGGCACGGCCGTAACAGCCCTCAAGGCGACATTCACGATAACGGGAGCGTCCATATCTGTCGGTTCTGCCGGACAAACTAGCGGAGTTACCGCCAATAATTTTACGAAACCCGTAATCTATACCGTCGCCGCGGCTGACGGAAGCACCCGGAATTATGCGGTTACCGTGATCGCGGCGCCGAGTTACGCCAAGGCTATAACGGCGTTCGGGTTTACGAGCGCCGTCAATATCGGGGAAGGGGTCACGAACGATGTTACGGGCGTGATCTCGGGAGCGAACATCGCGCTGACGGTGCCTTACTGCGCCGGATTGACGAACCTCAAAGCGACGTATTCGACGACCGGCGCTTCGGTGAAGGTAGGATCGACAGTGCAGACGAGCGGAACTACGGCGAACAATTTTACAGGTCCTGTCGTTTATACGGTGACGGCCGCCGACGGTACGAAGAAGAATTATACGGTTACTGCAGCGAAAGCGCTGAATTCGGCTAAAGCGATAACGGCGTTCGGGTTCACGAGCGCATTGAACAGCGGGGCGGGGATAACGAACGATGTATCGGGCGTGTTTTCATCGGGCACTAACATAACGCTGAACGTCCCGTTCGGGACGGTTCTGACGGCCCTCAAAGCTACATTTGCCGCATCTGTCGGATCGACGGTAAAAGTAGGAACGACTGTACAGACAAGCGGTTCTTCGGCGGACGATTTTACAACCACCGCAGTCTATACGGTAATTGCGGCCGACGGCACGGCGCAGAACTATACGGTCAATGTGATACCGGCATTGAGCCCGGCGAAGGATATAACGTCGTTAATTTTCACGTGCGCGTTAAATAACGGAGCCGGAATTTTCTTTGATGTAAGCGGCGTTATCGCCGGGACGAACATAAATTTAACGGTACCATACGGCACAACGGTAACGGCTCTCAAAGCGACGTTTACAACGACAGGATCGGTAGTGAAAGTCGGCTCGACGGTTCAAACCAGCGGAACGACCGCGAATGATTTCACGGGGCAGGTTTCCTTCTCGGTCGTAGCGGCGGACGGATCAATGCAGTATTACAAGGTTACGGTTGCGGCGGGCACCGTCATAACCCTTGGCTCAGGCGCAAGCCCGGCGTTTAACGGACCTGCGGATATCGATGTGGATTCTTCGGGCAACGTTTTTGTTTGCGACAGGGGCAACAACCTGATCCGCAAGATATCGACAAACGGCGCTGTCACTACACTCGGCAGCAGCCCCAGCCCGCCGTTTAACGCCAGCACGGGCGTAGCGGTCGATTCGTCCGGAAACATCTATGTCGGGGACAGGAACAACAACCTTGTCCGCAAGATTTCGGCAAGCGGCGTTGTCACCTCCATCGGCACCGGCGCGAGCCCGGCATTTTCTCTTCCCCAGGGCGTAGCGGTCGACTCGTCCGGCAACGTTTATGTCGCGGACCTGGGCAACAGCCTTGTCCGCAGGATTTCACCGGCCGGTACTGTCACTACTCTCGGGGGCACCACTGCATTCTCTTTTGACGCCGATGTGGATATAGACTCGTACGGCAACATATATGTCGCGGACCAGGGCCATAACCTGATCAAAAAGATTTCGAACGACAGCACGGTAACGACACTCGGCGCAGGCGCAAGCCCGGCTTTTATAGCGCCGGGCGGGGTAGCGGTGGATAAATTCGGCAACGTTTATGTTACGGACCTTGGCAACAACCTTGTGCGCGAGATAACGTTTACCGGCGCGGTAATCAACCTCGGCGGCAACGCCAGCCCTCCGTTCAAAAACCCGAACGGAGTAGCTGTCGATTCCAGCGGCAACGTTTTTGTCGCCGATTACGGGAACTCGCTGATCCGCGAAATAATACAGTAAAGAAAAATTACTGACAGTATCACGGTGATCGATTAAATTGGGGCAGAAGTGTAAACCTATATTTTCAATAGAATAATTTGATAAAATTAACTGAATATTTGATAAAATCATCAAAATATTATTGCATTATTTTATCAATTATGTTAGCATAATTATCAATAATCGATAATTAAAAAACAATCAATATTATTTCGTCATCATGGGGCTAATGCGGCTGTTGCAACTGCATAAAAGGGGGTATGTTCCGGCATGAAGAAATATTCTGTAAGTATTATAGTGACTGTTTTTTCGATTTCGGCGCTTTTATCCTGCGCCGGGTATTTCCCGGGGCATCACGGCCCGGGCAATCCGCATAATAACAATCAGAAAGGCCTGCAAGCGGCCGAGAGGATCGGCCAGGCGATGGAAGGTGGCGGGTACCTTAGCTCGGATACGGCGAACGATATAACGCCTTTCATTTTCAGGGACAAGACCACCGGGTCCGCTTTCATCTTTTTCGCTTCGGACAGGGACGGGGCATACGCGATCTATTATGCGGGGATGGACGCGCAGGGAGAGTTTTTCAACCTCACTAAAATGGGGTCCGATATTAACCTGGGCTCAATGAACATTTCACCTGCGGTATTCCAGCTTAACGGGTCCAATTTTATCAGTTACATCTCTATAACTGGCGGGAATTCGACAAATGTCATAACGGCCGGCCTGAACGGGGCCTTCCAGACCAACGGTTCCTTTATCAATTTCATGTCGATTTCACCCCAGAATCCGACCCACATAAGCGTGTACAGCGATCCTTCCGGCAATATCTACATGCTTGCGGCTAACGGAAGCGCATCGATACAAATTTTCAGCATTACCATGTACGGATGGAACCTGTATTCAACGATAACGGTAAA
Source organism: uncultured Spirochaetota bacterium (assembly GCA_963796325.1). GTDB lineage: Bacteria > Spirochaetota > Brevinematia > Brevinematales > JAOACQ01 > CAVYGN01. Next base: position 2,260,601 of record CAWCLF010000001.1, on the reverse strand, counting down.
CTCACCCCAGAATTCGATCGGCGGATACCTGCTTACATCTGGCGGTTTCGCGAACGTCTTCCTCCTGTATGACAGCGTAAACAGCGGAATACATCAGCTCGGCGGAGAACTATGGAGCCAGAATGCCAAGGCAGGGACAAATTTTCTGAACGCATTCAATATATCCGATTATACATCTTCGGCAAACGACGCCTATCCTTTCGTGGATACGGGCGACAGCTACAAGGTATATTTCGCTTCCGACAGGTACGGAAAAGGCAATTACGACCTTTACAGGTATAATACTACGACTTACGACAGGGAAGTTCCCTCTTACTTTAAAAACGGCCTCAATGCCATGTACGTAGCGCCGGCTTCCCAGGGAGGGTCGGATAAAAACAGCGGCGTCTCGCCATTATCTCCTTTTCAGACGATACAAACCGCGATCGACGACGCGTTTACATGGGGCATAACGAATGTCTTCCTCCAGGCCGGGACATATACTCCCGGCAGCGGCCTCGTCGCCGCCGCAACCTCGTCGGAAGGCTTCTGGATAACCAACGTTTCAAATATCAGCATTACCGGCGGATTCGACTCCGCATTCTCTTCTGCAGGAAGCATGAGCGTGCTCGACGCCCAGGGCGGGTGGTTTACCTATACGACAATATATATGACAAATTCGTTCAATATTTCCCTGAACAACCTGGCACTGATCAATAACAATTTATATGCAGGCCAGGGGATATACTGCGGATACTGCAGCAACATCATTTTCAGCAATCTAATAGTTACGAATAACGGAACAAACGGGACTTTATATGGATATGTCTACGGCGGAGGATTTTCCTTTAATTATTCGACTAACATTTCCATTATCGGCAGTTCAATATCCTACGACCAGGCTTATTCCGGTGGAGGTTTATATGCATGGTACTTGCCCGGGATCGGCATAATGAACAGCACGATTTCCCATAACTTGGCCAATCAGATCGCCGGCGGACTGGAGTTTTTAGGTTCCGGCGCTGATTTTATAATATCCAACTGCATTATTGATTATAATTCCGCAGGCATTGACGGCGGAGGCATTATTATCGATTATTATATTAATAATTTTAGTATAATAGATATTTCAACCAACGGAAATATACCGAACGATATTACTTCAAACACTAATTTAACAGGTTAATAATTTTTTATCCGGACTTGACCCGGCCGTTAAAGGTTATTATCCTTTATCGAAGGAGGGTTATATGCATTATTTTTATAAATATCATATAATTTCCGCTGCTATGCTGTTAATATGTTCCTGCGCAGGATATTTTCCCGGCCATCACGGCGGGTCGAACCCATACAATAATACGAAAGCTTCTGTTCAGGTCGAGAGGCTCGGCCAGGCCATGGAGGGAGGAGGGTTCCTGAGCTCCGATACGGCGAACGATATAACGCCTTTCATATTCAGGGATTCGAGCGGCAACGCTTACATCTTTTTCGCTTCGGACAGGGACGGGCAGTATAACATCTATTACGCCGGCATGGATTCGGACGGCAAGTTTTTCAACCTTACCAAACTGGGGAACGATATCAATACGCCCGGAACGGCAAGCTTTTCACCGGTCGTCATCCGGTATGGCGGGCTGACTTACCTCACATATATCCAGATTAACGGGTCCACTAATATAATGTGCTACCAGGTTGATTCCGGTTTTAAGGCAAGCTCGACTAATATACCGCCTTATATTTATTTTTCTTATGATGACGGCGGCAGTATAACCAGTATAAGTACTCCTATGCACCTCAGCGGGTTTACCGGACCCAATAATAAAAGTTATCTGCTGGTATCATCCGGAACAACCAATTTATATATGTTCTATTTCAGCAGCGGGTGGCAGAGCGCGATGTATTACACCTTCAGTGCCAATATTTATTCGGCGTCCTGCTGGGAGCAAACCTCAGGCCCCTTTTTCAAGGATTTTATTATTGCCGGTGTCATTCCGGGCAGTCTGAATCAATTGTATGGAGAATTAGGAACTGAACCGACAAATTCTCAATTATACGGGCAGGCAGGTTTAAATACTGCGATGCTGTTTCCATCCCAGCCTTACTCATCTGCTTATAACGACGCCCATCCCTTCATGGACCAGGCAGGAGGGTACAAGGTATATTTCGCGTCGGACAGGTACGGCAAGGGGAATTACGACCTTTACAGGTATAATAATATGACGTTCGACAAAGAGATACCCTCGTCTTTAAATATCCCTCTGGATACGGTTTATGTTTCGCCTTCCGGCAACAATGCCAATGACGGTCTTCTTCCTTCATCGCCGATGCAGACTATAGGCTCGGCATGGTCAGCAGCAGTATATACATATAATATCAATAAAATATATGCGGCCCAGGGCCTTTACACTAACGAGGGGAGTCCCTTAACAATCTCGTATGCGTCGAACCTTGTTATCATCGGAGGTTTCGATCCCGGATTCACTTATATTGCGGGGCAGAGCATACTGGACGTATATAATTCGGCGGGCACTTTTTACGGAGAAGGTTTGCAGATAGAATACTGCTCGAATATTACTATTATGAATTTTGTGATCAGAAATGCAACCAACGTTTTCCTGCCTTCATCTCCGTATATCAATTCCGGCGGCTTATTGATTTACTATTCGACCAATATAATAATGGCGAACGATGTGTTTTCAAATAATTATGCCTGGTTTAATGCCGGCATCGGTACAAACGCCAATTCCGGTGCGGGGGTCTTTGTCGTAGGGGGAGTTGGAAACAGTTTTGTCAGCTGCACGATTACTTCGAACTTTTCACACTACGGCGCCGGCATGGCCTTTTCTAACTCGATCGGAAACGTCGTATCGTCGAGTTCCATTTCAAGTAATTACAGCGATTTATACGGGGGCGGAGTCTATTTCGACGCCTTGAGTTCTCCCAACTATATTGTAAGCAGTACGATTATCGACAATAGTGCAAGCAACGCGGTCGGCAGCGGGCTCGGCGGAGGGGTCTGGGGCCATGTGAATTCCGTTAGCGATTTATTTACAGGCTCGACGGTAATCCTGAATTATCCCGATCAGTTTAATACGAATAACCCTTAGAAATCCTGATAGGAGGATTAAAAATGAGAATGCTGATATTGCTGGCGGCGCTCTGCGTGGCCGTGTCAGGTTACGGGGTCTCGAACGACGACCTGCGTACTATAATGGATAAAAAGACGGCTGCAGTGAGCGACGCAATATATCTTATCTATTCGATCGATAACCCTGCTTCCGTGCAGGCCGACGTGGCCCTTGTCACGAACGCAAGGATCCAGGCCCTCGATAAAGGCGCGGACCTGGACGCGGGAGCGTTCGCGATTATAGCGATAGAAATGAAAAAGGCCCGCGGGGGGATTTTGTATGCCCTGACGGGATTTACTATCTTTGCTGCGCAGAGTCTTGTCTATGACGGGCTCTACACGGAAAGCTTCTCATGGAATAGACCCATATCGGGCAAGGAACTGATCGAACTGACAAGCGCGTTAAAGAACGAAAAGTGAAAGGCAGGGTAAAGGAGGCGGTTATGAAAAGATTTATAATAATTACGGCGGCGGTTTTTGTTTACGGCGTTATAACGGCCGGGACCGTAAAGGATCTGGAGGGCAGCGTCGATATCCTTCTCGCGGGGAAATGGGCGAAGGCCGTGACGAACATGCCGGTATCGGACGGCGACAAGATCATGACGGGCATAAGCTCGAAGGCGACGATCGATACCGAAGGCGGGTTTTTTACGGTCAACGAAATGTCGATGGTAACCTTCCATGAAAGCGGGGCCGGAGTTACGCATGAACAGAAACTTACCCTCGACACGGGCAAAGTGAGGGTGAGATTTGCCAGGTTAAAGGGATCTTCCGCCACATTCAGGGTCCAGACGCCTAAAGGAACGGCATCGGTGCTGGGGACGCTGGAGGATGTCGGATTTTCTTTCAAGGGAATGACGGTCGATGTAATTGAAGGAAACATATTAATATTGGATAACAGCGGAGCCGGCTTTGCAGCCGGGCAGGGCGAGAAAGGAGGCGTAAAGGGAAAGGGACTCTTCGGCGGCTTCGATAATATTTTCGGCGGCTTAAACCAGGATTGGCGGTTTAATGATAACGATGTAGATAACAATACCATAAACGGCAACCTCAATAAATTCCTGAATTCGCTGATAAATTCTCCGCCTTTACCCGGCGGCCAGAGTTCAAGCAGCGGCGTCTCGGAACCCGAAAGACTGTAGGGGGATAAATAATGAGAAAATTCGTCTTTTTGTTGGTATTTCTCGCCGCCCTGGCGGGACGGGCTGCAGCGTTCAATTATGACCTCACGGTGGAGGACATACCGATGTATATCATCGGTACCGATATTACTAACGCCGCATTTTACAGCTTTTACAACATTGCAAACGTGGGCCTCCAGGTTTATTTGGAGGACCAGTCGTATTTAAAATTCAGGCTCAAGGATACCTATTTTGCCCTTCTTAGCACTAACAGCCTTTATATCGACAGGCTCAGCTATACTTATTACAGCGATTACTTCGGAGCTCTTCTGGGAAGGGATTACTATGTAGAAGGAGACGGAATACTGATCGGGAACCTTGCCGACGGGCTTCGCGCAAGCCTGAACCTCCTGGGGATAAAGGAGAGGTTCTACGTTTATTATTCGGGGATACTTCCCAAGGAAATCAACCAGTTCGATATGACGCTTTCGGATCTTGTGCTCTCCAACGGCCCGAACAGGATCTTCGGAGGCGCGGTGCTGGAAGGAAAGGGTTTCCTGGGCGAATCGATAAGCGCCTCGGTCCTTTACTCGGCGGATCTTTCGGCCAATAAGCTCTACAACCCCCTTTACATCGGCCTCGATTATAAAACAACGATAATCGGAGACCTTGCGGCTGAAGCGAACGCGGTACTGGAAACGGGAATGCTCGACTCTTCTACCTCTATCTTCGCTTATGCGGGGAATATCGCTGCATATTACCTTGGCGGGGAGGATTTCAAGTACGGACTCATAGCAAAATTTTCACTGGCATCGGGGGACAATAATTCCGGTAAGGGGTATTCCGAGTTCGATACGTTCGGGCAATACAACACGGGCATAGTCATCGGGCCGAAATTCGCAAACCTCATGATCGCTCAGGCCGGATTCCTGATCAAGGCTTTGAACGACAAGATAACATTAAACGGCACATATTTTTATTTTATGAGAATGACGACAAGCGATAATGTCAATTACTTTTACGACGGGAGCGGCTACACCGTGGGGTCGGAAATTTCCGGGGCGTTGATATACGATATAGACCCGAATTTGACCGTATTTTTAACGGGCGGCTACTTCATCAAGGGCAACGCATTCGAGGATACTACCGACAAGTATAAATTCATCGGCGGGGTAAGCGTGAAAATCTGAGGAGCATGCATTTGACAAGCAGGAATTGGATTGAAGCGGCATTCGCTTTTTTCTGCCTCATTATAGGCATTGCAGTTTCGATAAGCCCGGCCGGCAATGTCCTGAATCTCAAGATATACGATATTTTTTCGGGCATAAAGCCCCAGCCCAGGGAATGGGATAAGATAGTTTTCGTCAATGTCGACGACCAGACAATAGATATCATGGGAAGCTGGCCTATCGACAGGAATAAATTTGCCAAAGGGATTGCGGCCCTGAAAGACCTGGGCGCCGACAAGATCCTGCTCGATATCGAGTACATAAACCCGGCGCCTCTGTCGCTTAACAGCGACTATTACGATACCATAAAGGAAGAGAGATCATCCCGCCCTCTGCAGGGAATTCTTACAAACCTCGTCGCCGATCCCGACAGGGATCTGGCAAAAGTGTTCGGGACGGGACCTACAAATGTGTACCTGGCATGCAGGGGCGTCGAAGAGACAAAAAAAACGAGGACTGTAGCCGAGATCGACGAATTCCGCGAACTCCAGCTGATCGACCAGTTTTTCCTGAAGCTGAAAAACAGGAGCCTCACAAACAGTCTTCCGGTCGATAAGTACATGGAAAGCCCTGTTTTCCCGTTATATCTTGCGGCCAAGGGCCTGGGTTTCACAACTGCCGACAAGGACCCGGACGGCTCTCTGCGCAAGATCGCGTTATTCAGGATATATAAGAATTACCTGGTGCCGCAGCTCTCGCTTCCTGTAATAATGGACGAACTTGGGGTCGATACCAACAGCATCGAGATAAAACCGGGCCAGTACATAAAAATGACAACCGCGAACAGGGATGTAATCAGGATACCAGTCGACTCCGAAGGAAGGATGTACATAAACTGGACGAAGGACTGGACCAACGCGTTCGGGGGGGAAGCACGCCATATACCCTTCGTGGCCCTTTACGACTATTATAACATGAAAAAGGCTGTGAACGAGGAGCTGCCGTACCTCGACAGCAAGGACATATCGGAAGACGACAGGAATACTATCAAAAGCAACATCGCTATTTTCCAGAGTCTTTCCAACAAGCTTTCCGTAATAAAAGGGAGAATAACAATTACAGGAGAGACGGCAAATTCAAGCACGGATATAGGGAAAATAACCATAGATCCCTCGGCGCCGCTGGTGCTGATGCAGGCGAATATCATTAACATGATAAAGCAGAAGGCTTTCCTCTGGGGGCTTCCCTATGTGTGGAATATCCTTATATCCCTGGCTATCGTCCTTTTAATTTACCTGGCAAGCATAAGGATCACTTCTGCATTCAGGGAGTCGATGGCAAGCCTTATTATCATAGCCGGAGTCATATTGATCGAGTACCTCTTCCTTGCGGTTTTCGGGATCATTTTAAATTATATCATGAGCCTTACAAGCATGATCTCAAGCCTTGCCCTGTTCACAGGATACAAGTTCATATCATACGACAGGCAGAAGAATTACATAAGGAAAGCCTTTATGCAGTACCTTTCCCCTGAAGTCGTAAAAGAAGTGATCGAAAATCCAAACCTCCTGAAACTGGGCGGGGAGAGAAGGGAGATAACCGCGTATTTCTCGGATGTGGCTGGATTTACGAGCATTTCTGAAAAGCTTACCCCGGAGGAAGTCGTCACTTTGCTAAACAAATACCTGACGGCCATGACGGATATAATCCTGGCCAACGGCGGGACTGTGGACAAGTACGAAGGGGACGCCATCGTCGCATTCTTCGGCGCTCCTATCCCTCACAAGGACCATGCTGCAAGGTGCTGCAATGCCGCCGTCGATATGCAGAACGCCCTTATAAGCCTCAGGGAGGAATGGATAAAAGAGGGGTATCCCCTTGTTACGGCAAGGATGGGCATCAATACTGGCCCGGCCATTATCGGGAATATGGGGTCCCAGCAGAGGATGGACTACACGATGATGGGAGACACCGTTAATACCGCTTCCCGGTTCGAAGGAGCGAACAAGGCTTACGGGACCTACACGATGATCTCCGAATTTACATGTAACCAGGTAAAGGACAGGTTCGTGGTAAGGAAACTGGACCTTTTAAGGGTAGTCGGGAAAACGACTCCTACGGAAGTGTTCGAACTGGTCGGCAGGGCAGGGGAAGTGGCTGCCGAAAAGATTTATATTATCGACGAATATCATAAAGCCCTCCAGGAATACAGGAATAAGAACTGGGAAGCGGCTGTAAAACTCTTCGGAGAACTTTCAAAAAACTCGAACGACCCGCCCTCTAAAACCTACCTTGAAAGGTGCCAGAAATACAGGAAGAACCCGCCTCCGGCGGACTGGGACGGAGTATTCGTGCTGAGTTCAAAGTGATATACAGTCGGCAGTCTTCAGTCAACTGTCGACTGCTATGCTGTAGCACGCATTGAGTGTTGAGTAGCTGTTGAATGTCGACTGCTCATTGCTGATTTAAGTAATATTGAAATACTTTTGATTTTATTTTGACAATCCTTTATACTTATCCGGTGGAATTATCTCTCTTCACAGGGAATTATCTTATAATTTTTCCCCTTTACTCGGATGCTAAAAATCAAAAAAAAATTAAAAACGATGGTATATTATTGTATCATATTGCCGGAGGATTATCATGAGGATATTCAAAATTGGAATTCACATCCCCATATTAATAATCTTAATGATTTCATTATTTCAGGCGCAGGCGCTTTGTGAAAATGCCAAGGTCGTTAAAACCTCTTCTCCATCGATGCCCGATTGGATCCTGAAGAAGAAGAAATCGGCCGATTTTGTATATTTTACGGGGATGAGCTCCAGATCCCCCGATATCAAAGCCGCTAAAAAGGAAGCTGTGGACGATGCGGCTTCGCAGCTTGTGGAGTACATAGGCTTCAGGGCGACTGCCAGGTTCAAAAGCACGAAAGAGATGTCGGATTCCGATAACGTATCGAGCGTCAAGGAAAACATCGAACAGACGCTTGAAGGAAAAGGAACAGCCAGCGTCAATATCGATATAGAGGATTTTTATTACGAGCAGTATTCCGACGGTACGATCAATATGTACTGTCTCCTGAAATTTCCGGTTGACTGGGTTGAAAAAGAGAGGAAGAGGCTCGCAAAACTTGTAGCCGACCAGAGGATGAAATCGCAGGAATATATGGGCGAAGCCGACGAATCTTTAAAAGCAGGCGCGCTCTCAAAATCGCTTGATCTCGCTGTCCAGGCTCTTTTTATAAGCGAAAAGGCCGCGGAGAATTCGGATTTATACGACCAGTCGAAGAACATGATCCTGCTTATCCTTTCAAGCCTTTCTTTTACGCTCGAGGGCAGCCCGAAGTACGCTTACAAGGAGGGGGGAAGCGACCCTATTATAATCAGGGCCGCATCGACCAAGACTACGGAAAGCGTGCCGGGACTATTGGTTGAAGTTAACGAGGCAAACACAAATGCAGTAATGGCATCGAAAACAGGCAACTCGACCGATGCAAAAAGCGAAGTCGAGTTTAACGTCAGCAAGATCGTAAACCCCGATATCGATAAGCTCGATATTTATTCCACTTTTTCACTCGCCAAACTGGCCGGCGTCGGTAAATTCGACGAGGATTTCTATAAAGAATTGTCGAACCTCCAGGGGACTCAGGCCCTCAAATTCAGCCTGACTGCTGCAGGCAGGGACAAGGCAATAACGACGGCCCTTGTGGTTTTCGATATGATAAAGCAGGGCAAGCAGAATTTTAAGGGCGAACTGTCGCCCAAATTACAGGAAACTGTTTCGGGTAAGATGGCCGATGCAGGCTATAATATTATCTCGGCCGAGATACCTGAATCCGTAGTGTCTGCCGCCAGGGACGAGGGCAGGATAAAACAGGCGATGATAGCTTATATTAAGACCAATTATTCAGGCGTAAAAAGAGTTCTTATCGGCATGCGGCAGATCAATTACCTGGGCGAAATAGGCAAGGACATAGTATTCAAGGACTACGATCTGAACGACAGCAATTTTAAATCCGCCGAGGTAAAATTAATTCTTTCATTCATAAACATCGATTCGGGGAAAACGGAGAAAGGCGTTACCATCGATTCAAGGGGAATGGGGCTTAATATAGGTCAGGCGGTCGATAACGCCACAAAAAAGATCACGGATAAACTCGACGGGGAGATCAGCAAATTTTAAAAATAACGGTTCAATATGTATCACGGTTTTAATATTAAAAAAATAACGACAGCGGTCCTTTCTGCCGTTTTAATATATTTCATAATTACAGTCATCCTGCAGTTCCTTTCATACGGTTATAAAAATGAAATCGAGAAAAAAACAGCAGGCCTGCTGCAGAACGGCCATGTTTCTATCGGAAGCATTTTCAACCTTCCCTTCGTGTCTTTGACTTTTAATAATGTCGAGATCGGATACGGGAAGTCATCCGGCACTATCGAGCGTATTACATTTTACTACAATCCGTTCAGATATATTCTCAAGGGACCTGCTCGTTCCGTTTATCATATTTCACTCGGAAAGATTAAAATAAATAGCGGCAGTTCTGAAGCTGCAGAGGCATGGCGGAAATTAAGGACAAATTCCTTTACCGGCATTATCCAGGATATTACGATATCGGGCAGGTACGCCGACATTTCCATAAGCCTGATTTCCAACATCAATTCGGATTTTAACATCGGGAAGTACTCTTTAAAAATAATAAATAATAAACTGGACATAGACCTCAATATTTCATCCGATCTGCACTTAGGCACATCAGTGGGTTATCTGACGGCGGACCTTATCTTTCTTTATCGATACGATTTCGATAAAAGATCGGGGAGCGGGAAAATACACTTCAATAATGTAAATATAGGCGGAGCCCGGATTGCTGACGGCGAAGATGCTTATTTTACATCCGAAGGGAAAATTATTCCCGACCTGGAAAAATCGTTTTTATCTAAAACCGTCAAAAACGAGAACGGAACGGTTTATTATTCGATTGAAAGGGATATCAGGATCGATTACGCAAGATCCCGGGAATATTTCCTTCTGGATTATATCTTCCCGGACGGGAATTATCATTTCAATATTTCTTTTTATACCAATGAAAATGTACAGGGTTTTGAAATAGGAGTCGGATCGAAGACCGATTCCAACAGGATGCGCCTGGATCTTGAAAAGAAGGGAGATAATTGGGCTGCCAGAGGGGATATCGAGTCGTCGAGGATCGGAAGATTAAAAACGGACCTTTTATTCGGTAAAGATTCAATATTTCCCGAAGGGACCGTCTTCTTACGGAATTTTTCTTTTATACAGTTTCTGGATTTGAGCGGTGAATATCATTTTGAAAATTCAGGAGGGCGTTTACGCATTACGGGCGACAATGTTTCGATAAACGGGGGTCCGATCGGAAATGTTTATACCGAAGCAAGCTCCGTATCAAACAGCCTGTTGTTTACATCCGGATTCGCAGGAGCGAACGTTTTGATGAATGGTTTTATCAAAGGCGGGAAATACGATTTGCTGGTCGACGCTTTGGATATTCCGGGTGAAGCTATAGTAAGCAACATCGGATTCGACCTCCTCAGGGTCGGGAAAGGCCGGTTTTCAGGGAAATTGAGGATTTTTAACGATGCCATGGGAGGAATCGAACTCGCAGGGCATGTAAAAGGATATGATTCCGGTTTAAAAAAGGGAGATAAAAATTTCGCCGTAACGAGCATCAGCTTTAACAGCAATGTTCTGAGTTTCAGGGGCATGAATTTTACCAACGAAGGCATAAGGGCGGATTTCGATCTTGCTTTCGGAGTTTCCAACAGGAACGGCATGTCGATAGATCTTTCCGGCAGGACTATGCTGCAGGATAGATTTACTTTACCGCTTAGCGGCAGGGTTTTCATAAACGGGGATGATAATGCCTCAACAACTGAAATATTGGTGGATAACGGCATAAAGATAAATGCGGAAAGCGGTAACGACGCCTCTTCAATAGATATATACGCATTACGTTATCCTTTGTCCCGCATCGGGTCCGCCGGCACTCTTAATATGAAATATTCCCTGAGTCTTACTAACGGACGGATAGACATGCTGAACATGGATGCCCAGTATTCCAATTTCAACAGGGTAATGAGACTTTACGCCGATGTATCGAGGACGGACGGTTATTTATCCATAGACAGGCTGCTGCTCGACCTGAGAGACGATCACTTTATCGGCCATGGAAAACTCTACCAGATGAAGGGCGGCTATTACGGCCAGGTCGATTTCGACAGGAAAGGCAGCCTTTATTTATCTCTTACAGATGACAGTATATACGGTAATTTTCTATTCCACGATTTTTTAATAAAGAATATTTTTAAAGATGCGCTCGATGTACTGGTCTCAGGCAAACTGAGTTTCTCAGGAGACTTATTGAATCCGGATGTGACCGGGAATCTTAACATCGTCAATTCTGAAAATTCCGAAAAATTCAGCCTTGATATCCCTTCCTTGAAACTGGAAGACGGAGAATGGGCATTTGACGGAATAATCCTTAAGATGGCCGATTATAAAGCTGATTTTAACCTTTCATATGAACATGGAGGGCAGGAACAATCGGTATGGGTTAACGGAAGATTCAACATGGACGACGTCATTAAAGCCGAAGGATCGTTCGATTATATAATAAAGACCAACAGGCAGGATCTATACTACAATATCAGGAGCCTTGCACTTTCTGAAAGAGTGCTGTCAAATATTTCAGGGCTGGCGACGGCATACAGTAATAATAATTATTCGTTCATTGACAATAATAACCGCGGCTTTAACGGATATTACCGCTCGAGCGGAAAAACTGCCGACTGGGATATATCATTTCTCAACAGGAGCATATATGCCGGTTCTTCAGGCGCTATCAGGAGCAATTTCATCAGAGCCGGTTTCAATTTACGAACTCCGCTGGATGTAATTTCCGGATTGGGCTTTATTAAGGATGTTAAGGGCGACGCCGATATTTCCCTTTCACTTGACGGCGATGTTAAAAAACCGTCGATAAACGGGAAATTGCACCTGTCCATTATCAATGCAGAATTCAATGAAATAAATACCAGGGTAAAAAACCTGAATACCGACCTGTTAATTGTAAATAACAGGATGCTTTTGACAAACATCATTCTCATTACGCCGGGCGGGAATTTTAATCTTGACGGAAGCATTTATTTTAATAATCTTTCGAATCCGTATTTTGATATGTCGGTAAAAGCCCTGGGTAAGGACTTGCCTTCGATTGCAATGAATATTAACGATCAGAGGTTCAAGATATCCGGAAAATTGCTGATAAAAGAATTAAAAATTGACGGAGGAGTAGGAAGCCTTAACATCTCGGGGGATGCCGGTCTTGAAAATATGCTGATCTATCTTTCGGGTTTCGGGCTTTCAGCATCTTCGGGCAACAGCATTAACAACAGTTTTATCAATAATATAAAATGGAAAATACCGATCCGTATCGGAAGCGGGGTTAAATTTTCAAACGAGTTCATTGATATATTTCTGCGGAAAGACGATGTATTGACGCTTCAGGGAGCATTGGCGGACAATACGTTAAATTTGAAGGGGAATATCGGAGTTGACCGCGGGACGCTGTCCTATCTTGGAAGGGACTTTTCAGTTATTGACGGAAAAGCGGTTTTCCAGGGGAACCCCGGAGATCTTATTCCATATGTCCAGCTTGATTCCTCCTATAAATACAGGGATGAAAACGGAAGCCCCGTCGAAGTCTTCCTGACATTCAGCGGGAAAGCCGACAATATTGTTCTTTCAAGTTTCAGTTCTATACCGACAAAAAGTACAGGAGAACTTTCCGCAATCCTCGGCCTCCAGTCTCAGAACGAAGTGCCGACCATTTCCAATATGAATTCCGGAGGCGGGTTTGTTCCGGGAGGCGTGAGCATGGCGGCGGAAAATGCTTTCATATTTTCTCCCCTCACGATCGATTTAAGGAGAAGGCTCGGCCTTGATCTTTTCACAATAAGAACCGGAATAATCGACAACTGGGCCAGGAGGGAGATATTCGGAGAAACCTATATCAATAATGCCGACATTTTCGAGGGTTCCACGATAAGCCTCGGCAAATATATAATTCCTGATATTTACCTTCAATATGACCTGATAATTTCAAGAAATCCTTTAGCTGTAGAAGATCTGATACCTTTACAGTCTTTCGGCCTGGATCTGGACTTGAGATTATTCGACCTGGGCTGGAAGATCCAGCCGTTTACAGAACTCGGGAAGCAGGTGTTATACGAACAGTTTTTCGAGCTGAATGTCAATCAAAAATTTTAAGTATTTTTGACATAATACTACAAATGTAGTACAATTACCGGTTTATTAAATTTTACGTAAAAGGAGTGATTATGTTCCGTAGAATTCTATTCTTAACCGCGCTTTTCATATTATCCGTCACTTTTTCATATGGACAGGAAGTTAATTCACAGACTGCAATTCAGCAAATCAAATTCGAAGGTCTTATCAACGGGCATGCCGAAGATCTTAAACCTTTAATAGATTTAAAAGAAGGTGGAAAATATAATGAAGCTTCCCTGAATACATCGCTTAAAAAACTTTATTCGCTGGATATGTTCAAGGACGTCAAAGCGGATATAACGAACGGAACTAACGGCCTTATTATTACTTTTTTAGTAGAGGAAAATTATTATCTGAAGACTGTGGACTTCCAGGGCAATGACGAAATCAGCTCCGATGAATTGAAAAAAGTTATCAGCTTTACAGATTATTCATACTATTCCGAAAGTAAAGCGGCTAAATCGATCGCCGCCATCGAGAAAAAGTACGTTGAGGACGGTTTCAGAGAAGTGACCGTTTCACAGAAACTTAATGTCGTCGATGTCAAGAAACAGACTTTCAATCTTGTTTTCAAGGTAACTCCCGGCAGGAGGATCGTAGTAGAGAAAATAGATGTATCAGGCAACGAAAATGTCAAAGCCGATGAAATCAGGAGCGTTATGAAAACAAAGACGGTATTTTTTATTTTTGTAACCGGCGCTCTTAAAGAAGATGAATTTGAAAAGGACAAGGAAGAAGTAACGAAACTATATCAGCAAAAAGGTTATATTGACGTGACTTTTAAAGATTTCAGCTGGAAGGTTACAAACCTGGGAGATGATAAGCACAAGGCAATTGTCGTAAATATAGACGTTGCCGAAGGGCCTCAGTACAGGACAGGCAAGATATCAATAACAGGAAATACTCTCTTTACGACCGCGGAACTTCAGAAATTTATTGATTTAAAACAAGGGGATATTTACGATAAGGTCAAAATGGATAATACAAGGCTGAAAATATTCAACAAGTACAGCGACGACGGGCATTTATACGCAAATGTCTCGCTGTTGATGAATAGAACTGCGACCAACAGGATGATCGATTCGGAACTCGTAATCGTGGAAGGACCCAGGACGCATATAGAGCACATATCGGTCAGCGGCAACACAAAAACTGAAACAAAGGTAATAACCAGGGAACTGGATTTTCACGAGGGAGAACAGTATGTCCAGTGGAAGGTCAGGACAGCATATGAAAGACTTATGAATCTCCAGTATTTCAATGACGTTAAACCTGTCTTCCTTCCGGGAAGCGCCGAAGGCCTGATCGACCTGGATCTCAATGTTGAAGAAGCCAGGACGGGTATAATAACATTCGGCGTCGGTTATGGAACTGTCAGCCTCTTTAACCTTTCAGGCCAGATCGCCGAAAAGAACCTGTTCGGGACCGGGAGAGATATAACTTTGAAGGCAACTGTCGGTCAAACCGCCCAGGGAGCGTCGATCAGCTACCAGGAGCCATGGCTGTTCGATCTGCCTTATTTTGCCGGCATTACTTTTTCATACATGCGCCAGGAGATAATCGATGTTCCTGCGGATACGGCCGGGAACGGCTTTATCGACGGGACGAATATAAATTATATAGAGAATCCGTCAAACTCTATCGGTATTTATGTATCGAGCAATTCCTACTGGGTGGATCAATGGGCGCTTGGAGGCTCATTGGGCCGGCGGCTTCCCGATTACTGGCAGGTCGATGCGGGAATAGGGACAATTTTCTACCGGGATTACGGCGCAAACTTCAATAACCCCTTGATATTCACGGATCACTGGGATACGAACTTTCAGCTTGAAAACGCGCTGACTTCAGGATTTTTATTTAAAAATTATCTTTCACTCGGGTTTACAAGAAACTCTACAGACCATCCGCTCCGTCCGCTTTACGGCAGCATATTTAACGCCAACATCAATTATTACGGAGGAGTCATGGGCGGGTATGCGCAATTTCTGAGACCGGCAATTTCATACAGCTGGTACTGGAACCCGGTCTGGAGGATAGTGCTCGCTCTCTATGGAGACGCAGAGTTCATGATCCCGCAGTACGGATGGTCCTATAAATCGGGTCAAAGCGATTATGTATACGATTTTTCGGATATGCTCTGGTTCGACGGGGTTTACCAGTTGAGGGGCTGGAACAACCTTTCGATCAGGGGGCTCAGCAAGGCTTATTACAGCGGTGAAATCCGCTTCGAGATATATGACCCTGTATGGGGAGTATTATTTTATGATCTGGGCAATCTTTACCAAACTTATAATGGTTTTGCCCCGTTTTCACCCGACGGTTACCTGTTCAGTTTCGGTATCGGAATACAGGTCAATATTATGGGCCTGCCGATAAGGATCTACATTGCCAGGAAAGGGGAATGGGATCCGGATAGAAGATCTTTTGTTCTTGACCAGGACCAGAACCTCTTTGACAATTTAACGCCGGTTCTGAGCATCCAGGGAGTTTTTTAAAAAGGAGGGTAATATGTTAAGGAAAATCATGGCGCCTGCCGCTGTCCTTCTTCTTCTTATTACAGGGAGCGTTTACTCCCTCCGCCAGACAAAAATAGGGTATGTGGATGTAGACGAGGTTTTTAATACCTATCCGGGGATCGATGATATCAGGAAAAGGATAATGGATGAAAGGAAGAATTTCCAGCTCGAGATCGATAAAAGAAAAACAGAAATCGAAGCCCTTGAAAAAGAATATTCGGCAAGTCTCCCTCCTCAGGAAAAATTGAGGCGCGAAGCCGAACTCAGTTTTAAAAGAGAACAGCTTAATGAATTTATTACGGAATCCGATAGCAAGGTCGAGGCGTTCAAAGAAGAGATTTCCAAGCCGGTATTTATCAAGATCGCTACAGTCATACAGGAAGTAAGCATTGAAAAAGGCTTCAGCTTTGTTTTCAGGAAAGGGAGCGATATTCTCCTGTTTGCCGACAAGGAATTCGATATTACCGGCGACATCAAGCAGAGACTGCGGAAAGAACTTAACCTTGAATGAAATCGCTACGGGGACAATAAATGAAAACCCTCATATTTTATTATTCGTGGAAAGGGAAAACAAAATCAGCGGCTCTCGCGCTGCAATCCCTTACAGGCGGGGAATTAAGACGGATCGAGGAAGTTAAAATAAAGAGGGGATTTTTATACAATCTTATAAATACGGTCCGTGCAATTTTCGATATAAGGAACGATTTAAGGCCGTATAATCCCGATCTATTAGGATACGACAGGATCTTTATAGGTACGCCGGTCTGGGCAGGGAGCCCTGTTCCTGCAGTAAATGCATTCATTGATGAAGCGGAAATTAAAAATAAAAAAATCGTGATTTTCTGCACTCATATATTTTCGAATCCTTCCGGAGCTTTAAAAAAACTTTCTGCAGGAATAAAAAAAAGCGGCGGCAAGGTCTCGGGGATGTTCGCGGTCAGGACGACAAAAAAGAATATGGCCGGTATTACCGATAAAGTTAAAGCGGCAGCAAAAAAATTTATTTGAAAAACAAAGATATTTTATATGGGCGGTTTTTAATCCCAGTAATATTAACAATGAATAAATCAGAGAATATTATAAACCCGCCAATGACGACTACCTAGCCGCCATAAAATGGCGGTTTTTAAAAGTCACCATATATGGGCGGTTATTAAACCCAGTAATATTAACAATGAATAAATCAGAGAATATAATAAATCCGCCAATGGTGACTACCTAGCCGCCATAAAATGGCGGTTTTTAAAAGTCACCATATAATATATAGGCAATGAAAATCCGCGGATTATTTAACCAAATAAAAAAGTCATTTTTATTACTATATTTTGCGGGAGGTTGCAATGAAAAGGAATAGCCTGGCGAGGCTCATAACTGTAATCGTTCTTCTAATATTACTGGTTGTATTCGTAACCCAGAACCTGAGTACCGTTGATGTTTACTTTTTTGTTTACCTCGGCAAACCTGCCGTGATAACTGTCATCCTGATAAGTCTTCTTATTGGATATATCCTGGGACTACTGACATACTCGCTGATCTTCAAAAGCGGCAGCGCTGCGGCTGTAAAGAAAGGCGTCGAGACTAAACCTGAAGCCGATTCCATTAAAGTCCCCGGAGAGAAGGCCAAAACCAGAAAATGAAAAAAATCCTGTTTATCTGCAGTAATTGCGGGTATCGATCGGCGAAATGGCTCGGGAAATGCCCTGAATGCGGTACCTGGAATTCCTTTGTGGAGGAAGAGTTAAAAGATCCTGCAAAGCATCCGCGGGGCGCATCCTCATCGGGATCGAAAAGGGCGGAAATAACAGGTATATCGGCTATAGATGGAGAGGAAAAAGATAGATACAATGCCGGAATATCCGAATTCGACAGGGTTACAGGCGGATTGATACCGGGGCAGACCATACTCCTTTCAGGGGAGCCGGGTATAGGCAAATCGACGATGATCCTCGAAGTGGCGGGAAACCTGGCCCGTCATGGAAGGGTTTTATATGTGAACGGCGAGGAATCGAACTCCCAGGTAAAACAGAGGGCGGTAAGGACAGGTATCGGGCCCGGGGATATTTTTTTGTATCCGGAAAACGATATCGATAACGTAACTGACGCAATAAAGAAAGAAAATCCGCGTTTTGTATTTATCGATTCAATCCAGACGGTTTATTCCCCGTCTTTCGAGTCCCTGCCGGGCAGCATAGTCCAGATGAGGGAAACTGCCTCCGTACTCGTAAAACTATGCAAAGAAATGGATATAGTGCTTTTCATTGTCGGTCATGTGACAAAGAGCGGAGTGATTGCAGGCCCGAAAGTCCTCGAACATATTGTGGATACGGTATTGTTCCTTGAAATGGACGGCAGGGGATATTACAGGATACTCCGCAGCAATAAAAACAGGTTCTTTTCAACAGATGAAATCGGTTTTTTTACCATGGAAGAAAACGGCCTTAAAAGCATAGGAAACGTTACCGAAGCTTTTCTATACGAGCATGAAGAACCTGTAAGCGGGATATCGTTCTTCCCTATGGCCGAAGGCAACAGGGTAATACCGGTCGAAATCCAGGCGCTTACCGCCCCATCCGAATTCAATTATCCGAAAAGAACGTCCGACGGACTAGATATTGGAAGGCTCTTTATGCTGATTGCGGTAATGGAAAAGATACTGAAGATCAACCTGTCTCAATACGATATATATCTTAACGTGACAAACGGCCTGCATATACAGGACCCGGGGCTTGACCTCCCGGCAGCTGCGGCGATTTATTCGTCATACAAGGGGCTGTCTTCGCCGCTGGACCTTATGGTTTGCGGAGAAGTCGGCCTGACCGGCGAGGTAAGGGCCGTTAAAAAGCTGGAAAAGAGGATAATGGAAAGCGCGAGAAGCGGATTCAAGAAAATCATGGTGCCCAACCAGGCGGGTAAATTCAAAGAGAGCGAAGGATTCAAACTTTTCCCGGTAAAAAACATCAAGGAATGCATTTCTCTTATGTTTTGATAAGGAGGGACTTTTTATGGCAGGTAAAGTAAAATCGACGGCAAAAGAAGCGCCTTACAGGAAAAAGAAGAGAATAGGAAGGGACGATACACTGGTATCCGCCGAAATGCTGAGAAACGCCGTGGCAAAGATCCTCAGGAAGATCAAACTCGACAGGACCTGGGATATTCCATATCTTGCGGGCTACAGCCGCAGCGGCAAGAGGATCTATATCGACAGGCACCTGCCCAAATACCTTGAAACAGGCGGGAAGAAGTACGATATAGACCCGTTTTTGATCCTTCATGAATCAGTGGAAAAATCCCTCCTTGACGCACTCGGACTGGTATACCAGCATGCTCACCAGATAGCGCTCCGGGCCGAGGAAGCGGCTGTCAGGGCCTCGGGAATAAAATGGAGGGATTATGACGGTTTTATGCAGAAATACATTAAAACCGCGGGCCATGAAATGCTTAAAAAAATCCCCCCGGACCTCGATATCAAACCCTATCATGATGAAAAAGATACGAAATTACTGGAAAAAATGCAGAAAATCGTTTATGAAGAGATCGAGGAAATAAGGTAAAAAATTATATCATCGATTGAACAAAAGTATAAGATTTTGAAATATCATTAATATATTGTTATAATTATAGTCATGAGAAACGGAAAAAATCCGCAGATTTCGCAGATAAGCGCAGATCAAAGGGATGAATATACCTTTGCAATTATTGGTGCAGCCATGTCTGTACACAATGTCATTTGCTATGGGTCAGTCATTATTGAATTAAAAGCTCTAAATACATTGACCGGGATCGAGGAAGCTCAAGCGATTAATTATTTATAGGCTTCAGGGATAGATAGGGCATTAATATTAAATTTCGGAAGGCTAAAGCTTGAATTCAAGCGAATGGTTCTTAATTATAAATAAAATCATCTGCGGAAATCTGCGAAATCTGCGGATCTTTAACTGTTTAATAAAAATAGTTTTAAAAGAGACGTGCATAAAAATTACTGGGTGAAAGGCGATTCGCCAGTCATGACTTCAGGAACGTAATAACCCGTATCGTCTATGCCCATCAGGTTCTTATACCTGACTTTTATATGCACATTTACCCACATATTCCTGAGACCTTTCAGGTTCAGACCTTCATAGCTTATGATATATTCGAGGGGAGGCGCATTCTTGATCTCCTGGTAAATATTGAGTATTTCTTTGAGGTTCGAGATCGAATAATACTTCCCGAAAGTCTCATCGGTTATCCTTTCGAATATTTCCCTGTTTTTGTCCGTGAAGTTGATGATATATACCGGTACGGCATTCTGCTTGGCGTATGTCGAAAGCATATCTGCATCGTAATTGGAAAAGGTCGAATTGCCGATCTCTCCGGCCGTGAAAATTATTATTGCCTTGTTCCTGTTTATATTAAGCAGTTCCATTATAGAGGAATGGATGGCCGAGTCCAGATTTTCAGGATACGAACCCTCGTACGGTATTTTTTTAAGGAAATCTATCGGTTTGAGCAGGCTTGACGCCATCCTTCCGGAACTTTCCCTCCTGTCGTTTACGGTTAAAAGGTCGAGCCAGTCGTCGCCGGTGGACTTTGCCAGGAATGAATTCAGCATTTCCGTCAGTTCCGGTTCGTATTCCTTCATTGAAAGGCTTTTATCGACTATGATCTTCGTGTACATGTTTTTCCTGTATTCATATGTCGGTCCCAGCCTGATAAAAGGTATTTCGGTTCCTTCTTCGTATATCTGGAGGTTGTTCTCCCTGAGGTTGAAAACAGGTTTCCCCGCTTTATCCCAGACTCTCAGGTGAAGCAGATTATCAGGATATTTAGACAGCCAGATCTGCGACACCTGTAATCCCAGGTTTGCATACTGGAGCTGGAGCGGATTGAAAATAGCAATATTAGGCGTGTTGAAATCCGTTTCATAGAGGATATCTTTGGAATCGAGGCAGGAATCGAATGAAAAACGGACCTTGTCACGGTCGTTCTCGAATTTTTCGAGGTTTTTTCCGGAAATATTGTATATATAAAGCCCGTTTTCAGCATCGCAGATATAGAGTTTATCGTTTTTAAGGGAGAGCCCGAGAGGTTCCTGGAGGACTCCGTCACCTATCGTATCGAGCATGTTGCCGAAAGTATCGAAGGAAACTATCCTTTTATTGAATGTATCGGATACATAGATAATATTTCCCGAGCCCACGACGCCGGTCGGCCTTTTTAAAATTCCTTCCCCTATACTCTGTATCCAGTCTCCCTTGAGGCCGAATTTCTGTATCCTGTCGTTTCCGTTATCGACGGCGAAAAGATATTCGTCGCCTGAAACATACAGGCCCATCGGCCCTGCAATGTTTGTAGAAGCGACTCCGCCTGAACCGAATTTTCCTAAAAAGCGGCCTTCCCTGTCAAAAATGAAAATTTTATCGGTCTTGTAATCAGCGATATAGAATTTGCCGTTATAGAGGCAGATTCCCGTAGGCATCCCGAATACCGGCAATTCCCCGAAATTCCTCCCTATCTCCCGCACGGGCCTTCCGGAACCGTCAAGTTCGACCACATACCTGGTCGTCGTAGAAGAGACTATGATGGAATCGCTCTTTTCATCGTATGTTATGAAACTTGGCCTGTCGATCTTGTGCATCCCGTTAATAAGTCCGTTATAGAGTCCGGAAAAAACGTAGGGATTCGAATAATCGTAGCTTTTATCGATCGCGAGCCTGAAATAAAGGTCGTTGAGTTTCTGCTTTATCTGGTAGGATGTATCTCCGAACTTTACGATGTTTTCCCATTCGTCGATCGCATTCTTGGTATAGCCGGAATTAAGGTATGCCCATCCCAGGTAATACCTGGCTTTGCTGTTAAGTTTCCGGTAGGAGAGCGATTTAGAGAAAAGCTGTATTGCGGCTTCGTATTCCCTGTTATAAAATCGGTCCATGCCGATCCTGAAGTTTTTCTCCGAGTTGATCTCGTCCACAGTCTGAGGGAACAGGGCGGCAGTAGTAAAAAACAAGAGAAAAAAAATTATCAAGGTTTTCATCGCGGCCCCCGGTCGTAAAGTTCGCTCAATCCCTTATATACTAAAGGGTTGAGGATTGGAAGTCAAATTCTGTCCTCGAAAGGGTCTGCGGCGGAGGGTTATTGAATTACGTTTGTAATATCTTCAAGTATTGAGAATCCACCAGGTATTAATTCCTTTATAACAAGTTTTCTGTTTGAATCTTCGACATAATAGCCATGACTTTTCAACAGGCTTTCCGCCAGCCTGGATATAAACGGGTCCCCCAATAACAAATCGATCTTTATGACCCTGAAGGCGCCGGCCCCTGTAGTAATAACCTCTTTTTTGTCAATTCTGGCCGAAACTGCTAATGGTTCCTTTAATAACTTGGGAATAATCCAATACATATACCCGCCGCCCGATGGATCTATCAAACGGCAAGCCAGGAAATTTATCGAAAACAAATCGAATAAAGGGAAATCCCTTTTTATATTGATCCTGTAATTTTTTGAAAATACCACGTTGTCTTTTTCATTTTTAGAGGTATATTCCATTACCCATTTTTCACGGTTAAGCAAATAATGCCAGTAGACGATGCCCGACCCTCCGATACTGCTCCAGTTCTTTGAATCGAGAGGCGAAAAACTGCCTTCCGATTCGATTACCTGGGCTTTTTTAGGATCGGCTATGAGGTATGCAGGCCATTTTGCATAATCGGCGGGCGGTTTTTTATGATCGGAAATATTTATTATATCGAAATAAATCCGGTAAAAAAATCCGCCCTGCGCATTTGAGATCCTTCTCGAGACGAAATATTGATCCGCCGTCTTTTCTCCTCCTTTATAGGTACCGTAATGAAGGTATTCGCCGTCAGGGATTTCATTATTATTGCAGGATTTCATAGGGATATTTTTTGATTTTACTTTTGAACATGATCCGGCAGTAAAAAAAATCAGTAAAATTAAAATACCAGGGATAAACGCCCGGTTAATTTTCATAAGATTATCCTCCCCCCGAATTACATAATCATTTGATTAAAACAAGTGATTAATATTACCTCAAGGAAGAACTTTTGTCAACTAAATTGTGTGAAGAGAATGCCGTATTTAGCACCGCGAATGCCTGGCGTCCATTAGCGTCCCATGTTCGACAGGATGTTTTTAATTATATTCTCCACTTCCATCCCCTTGACTTCAGGGTTGGAAAACGCATTGTCGATGGCCCGCTTCGATTCGTAATCCGTGTATCCCAGGACCCGGAGGGCCATGAGGGTTTCCGTTTTTTTACGCTCCGGGGAAGAAGGGGAGGGCGCTGGGATATGTCCTTCGATCTGGAGGTTCCTGATCTTGTCCTTCAGCTCCAGAATGATGCGGGAGGCGGTTTTCATCCCTATCCCCTTAACGCGGGAAAGCACGCTTTCATCGCCTGAAATTATGGCGTTCCTTATTTCCAGGGCCGATAATTCGGAAAGGATCTTAAGCCCCTGCCTGGGGCCGATACCGGAAACGGTGGTCAGGCTTTCAAAAAGGCGCCTGTCCTCGAGGGCCGTAAAACCGACAAGATATATCTCGTTCTCCCGGACGATCATCCTTGTAAAAAGAGTGACGGTTTCGCCTATGCCGGCCAGGTTCCTTGTAACGGAATTAGGCACAAGGATCTCATAGGACACTCCGCCGGTTTCAACGACGGCAACGCCCTCTTCGATGAATTCAAGCCTGCCCCTGATGGAATAGTACATAATAAATCCCGGATAAATTTTGCCCGGGGCGAATAGAGAACCGCCCGCCGGAGGCCTTTTATTATATACCGATTATAACGATTTAGCCAGCCGCATCGGGATATTCTTTCGATCCTTCGTCTCCCGGGAGGATAAAAAAGAAGAAAGGCAATGACATTACCAGGTACGAAATGTCGCCTCTCGAACCGAAATATGCCTGGGAGAGTCCGATAATAGATACCTGCCTGGCAATATAGGTAAAAGCCATCAGCCATAATAGAATGCCGTTTAAGAATATCAGGGTCCTGCGCGATTTTGAGAAAAACCCTGCCGCAAGAGCCAGGATGCAGAAGGAGACTGTCAGATAATGCGGCATGTGGGAGTCCTGAATGATGAAAGGGTTAAACGCTTTTATCGATTCGGGAGGGAAAAAAGAGAGGGGGAGAAAAGTCAAGGTAAAAGTAACGATGATTACGATAAATAATGTCATATAACCCGCAAAGTTCCTGAATTTATCCTTTGCCAGTATGAAAACGGCGACTGATAAGAGGGGGATGACGGTCACAAGCCTCGTCGAAAGGACGAGGCCGCCCAATACCCCGCCGATTATAAAGCGCCTGAACGAAGCGTCCTTATTATATAAAAGATAATAAATGACAAGGAGCAGGAGGGAACTGTTCACGAAAAGCGAGCTCCTGCAGACTATATCCCAGAGGACAGCGAACGATGTAATGGAAAGAAACAGCACGGAGAGGGAATAATTATCGTAAAAAAGCGGGGATTTTCCGCCGGACCTGCGGACTATTATATTGATAAATATAAACGCGAGGATCAGCAGGCTTATATAATCGATGTACAGGTATGCGGGAAAATAAAAATACTGCAGGAAGGGAAGCTGATTGGCCAGGCCTCCGAACCTTGTCCTGGCCGAATATGGATACACTCCCTTTATAAAAGCGTCCCACCAGTAATAAATGGTATCCCAGCGGTCGACGTTGATTTTCCCGGGCGGCAGGAACTGAAGCCCGATCGCAAGGACGATCAAAAGGGGTATGAAAAGGATAAGGGAGTTAAGTCCGATCCGCCTGCCGCGCCTGATCAGCAAAAAAAGACATAATTTGACGGCTATGATTATCAGTAAAGCTATGAAGGCGACAAGGAAACCGGAAATCCTCGAAGCGTATTTAATAAAAAACACGCAGTCGGTTGCAAGTATAAAAGTCAGGGAAACGGCGGCAAAGGTATTTATGGGCACTTCCAATAACCTCGCCTTTGGCTCGGCAAAGTAGTGCCCATAGGGCGGAATTATTGGCTTCCGTAATCTGTACTTTTTTAAAAAACAGGTTTTTAGAACCGCTCTTAAATTATATTTTTTCATACCCGTTATTATAAAACGGGATCATATGTTATGCAAATGCCGCCGGGCAATGAACGCAGCAGTTTCAAAACCGTTTTTTAGATTATTATTTTGTTTTAAGATATAATATTTATGATTCAGGAGCTTAATTATGAAGAAAGCGCTTATTACGGGGATCAACGGGCAGGACGGTTCTTATTTAGCAGAGTTCCTGCTCGACAGGGATTACGAGGTACATGGGATTATCAGGCGCAGTTCATATTTCAATACCGGAAGGATCGAACACCTGTACCTCGAAGAAGCGATAAAGGATGTTCATAAATACAGGAAGATCAGGCTGCATTACGGCGATATGACCGATTCGAGCAACCTGATCCGCCTAGTCAAGGAGATAGAACCCGCGGAAATATACAACCTCGCGGCCCAGTCGCATGTAAAGGTATCCTTTGAAGTTCCCGAATATACAGCCGAAACGGACGGAGTGGGGACGCTGAGGCTTCTGGAAGCCGTAAGGCTTCTCGGACTCGAAAAAAAAGCAAGGATATACCAGGCCTCCACTTCCGAATTATACGGCCTTGTCCAGGAAACCCCCCAGAAGGAAACGACGCCTTTTTATCCCCGCAGCCCCTACGGCGTGGCGAAGCTTTATGCATACTGGATCACTAAGAATTACAGGGAAGCATACGGCATGTACGCATGCAACGGCATTCTCTTCAACCATGAATCCGAGAGGAGGGGCGAGACTTTTGTTACGCGGAAGATAACGCTGGCGGCATCCAGGATCAAAAAAGGCAAGCAGGAGAAACTCTACCTTGGAAACCTGGATTCCCGGAGGGACTGGGGATACGCGAAGGATTACGTCGAATGCATGTGGCTCATGCTGCAGCAGCCGGCTCCGGACGATTTCGTGATCGCTACAGGCGAAATGCACACGGTCAGGGAATTTGCAACCCTTGCATTCGGGGAGGCGGGCATCGAACTGAAATGGGAAGGAACCGGCGAAAATGAAAAGGGGATCGATGTAAAAAGCGGGAAGAGCCTTGTCGAAGTCGATAAAGAGTATTACAGGCCGACAGAAGTCGAACTCCTGCTGGGCGATCCTGCCAAAGCCAGGAATATTTTAGGCTGGAACCCTGTGAAGACTTCTTTCAAGGAGCTTGTAAAGATCATGGTAAAGCATGATCTCGAGCATGCATGATTTAATAAAATAATTTTTAAATTCTATCAAATTTCCTGATTAATTCCGGAGGAATTATGTTAAGAGTATTATGTCCATTAGTTATTCTTCTCTCCATATTTTTTATCGCAGGCTGCAGCGGCAGGCCGGGTTCCGGGAACAGCAGCAGCAGTTCAAGTTCAGGAAGCAGCAGCAGCGATAATACGGCATTCACCTCGTTTTTAAGCGTCAACGGCACGGGTTTCTCGGGGGGATTTAAATTTTCAGGCGCTAATATCGACCCATGGCGTTTTATGACCGCCGCCGGCGAAGTATATTCGGAGGACGATATCCGGGGCTGGGTCAATAACGCCGTGAATTATAATAAAGCTAAAGTCGTCAGGATGCACATCAACGGCGGGGCGTTTGAACCGGTAATAGGCACTTATAATGAAGCGGCTTTTAAACAGCTCGATTATCTTATAGCGGCCTGCGTGGAAAATAAAATCTACTGCCTTATAGCCTTGAGGGATTACATATGGAGTCCCTGGCCGCCGAGCTCATATGATCCTTACTGGTTCATAGGCGCCGGACCGGGCGTGACAAACAAGGATGCAATATTGACAAATCCGGCAGCTATTGCGGATTATAAAAACTTTATTTCATACGTGCTGAACAGGACCAATACCGTTACCGGTACAGTCTATAAAAACGATAAAAATATCATGGCCTGGGAATTGATCAACGAACCGAATATCATCCTGGGAGTTACAGGCCCCTGGCTTGCCGATATAAAAAATTATATAAAAGGCATAGATCCCAACCATCTGATCACTTTTGGAATCGCCGGGGCGGAAAATTCCTTTTGGGCCCCCGGCCAGCAGGACTGGAGCGAAATATCCGCCGCAAACCTGGATTTTATAGAACTGCATTATTACGCCGCGGAATCCTTTTATAACCCAGTGGATCCGTCCAATGTCAGCAATCTGACGATAAGGGTTACCAATATCCTGGCCCTGAATAAACCTGCAGTCATAGGGGAATTCGGCTGTGTAACCACCAATTCTTTAACTACTATGTCCAATCTCTATCAGACGGTCATCTCGGCATCCGTTTCGGCGGGAGCCTCCGGCTGCCTGCCCTTTGCATGGGGCCCTCCGGGCCCGAACGGCTACGGCGGCACCGGGAGTTTCGATATTTATACTAATTATCAGGAGTTATGTTCTTTATTGAAAAGCCTGGCACCCTGACGTAAAGGGTTTGCAGGTACCGGTGAATTTTTTAAAAGAAAATGTTATAATATTCAATACATTTCCGGCCGGGTTTGCGCGGCGTTAAAATTAAAGGATAGAAAATGGATAAAAAATCAAAGATATATGTCGCAGGCCACAGGGGTCTCGTAGGCTCCGCCATCCTCCGCGCCCTCCTCGAAAACGGATACGAAAACCTTATTTACAGGACCCATGCCGAACTCGACCTTTCGATGCAGGGGGACGTCGAGGCCTTCTTCAAAAAAGAAAATCCGGAATATGTTTTCCTGGGCGCCGCCAGAGTCGGGGGGATATGCGCCAACGATACCTATCCCGCTGATTTTATATACGGCAACATAATGATCGAATCGAACGTAATTCATTCATCTTATAAGTACGGAGTTAAAAAGCTCCTCTTTCTCGGCAGTTCCTGCATATATCCGAGGCTCTGCCCCCAGCCCATCAGGGAGGAATACCTCCTGACGGGGCCCCTCGAAGCGACCAACGAAGCGTATGCGGTCGCAAAGATTGCGGGCCTTGAAATGTGCAAATTCTATAAAAGGCAGTACGGCTGCAATTTCATTTCGGCTATGCCAACGAACATATACGGGATCAACGACAATTTCGACATGCAAAACTCGCACGTTCTTCCGGCGCGCATAAGGGCGTTCCATGAAGCGAAGGTCAGGGGACTCGATAAGGTGGTAGTATGGGGGACCGGCAGGCCGCGCAGGGAGTTCCTGTACGCCGACGACCTTGCAAGCGCGCTTTTATTCCTGATGGAAAATTACGACGGGGAATCGCATATAAATATAGGAACCGGGAAAGACATAGAAATATCGGGTCTTGCCGGGCTCATTGCCGATATTACCGGCTTCAAAGGAGTTATCGAATACGACCCCTCCAAACCCGACGGAACTCCCCAGAAACTTCTGGATGTGTCGAAAATTACGGGGCTTGGATGGAAATACAGGACGAGCCTCGAGGAAGGCATCCGCAAGACGTACGAGTGGTATGTGAAAAATTGCCGGCAGCCCGGGGAATCGATTTAAGATGCAAAGCCGGAAAATTTACGCTTATTTTGATTCCTTGGTTTCATTGTTTTTTCTTGTTTCAAGGTCTTTAGCCGCTTTTTTATGGTAAAATTCAATGGCCTCGTTTGTTTTACCGTTGAAAATTATTTCTCCCTTTTCCAGTACTATCGTCCGTAAAGCCAGCGAACTTATCAAGCCAAGGTCATGGCTTACAATTACCAGGATTTTGGCCGCAGTAAGCAGTTTATCGATCCTTTCCTTCGCTTTCTGGATAAACTCGATATCTCCTGCGGAAATTATTTCATCGAGAAGCAGGATCTCAGGTTGAATTATTGTCGCAATAGTAAAAGCCAGCCTCAAAATCATTCCCGACGAATAATATTTAACAGGTACATCGATAAAACGGTCAAGTTCTGAAAATTTTATGATTTCGTCTTCTTTCTGCTTTATTTCCTTCTTTGAGAATCCCAGCATAGCCCCGTTAAAATAAATATTCTCTCTTCCGCTGAATTCTATATTGAAACCCGCGCCTATTTCTATCAATGGCTGGACATTTCCGTAAATTTCAACATTGCCTTCCGTAGGTTTTAAAAGTCCGGCTATGACCTTGAGCAGCGTGCTCTTTCCGGCCCCGTTCAGCCCGATAACGCCGAGCCTTTCGCCATGCCCGATTTCCAGGTTGATCCTGTTCAATGCGTTTATTTTGCCCATTTTCTTATCAACGAATTTTTTCCGGGTTAACAGATTGATCAGGAACTCTTTTAAAGATGTCGTTTTATCATAGTACAGGTCGTATGTAAGCGAAACATTTTCAAACTTTATTTTGCATTCTTTGGGGGTCATTATAATGTCCTTATAATTTGAATACGATTCTGTTATTGAACTTTTTCAATATAAACAAACCGAGAAAGAAAGATAAAAACGACAGGCCGAATGTTACAAGCAGGATGTCCGGATCGGGTAACATTTTCTGAAGTACAGGCACTCTAAATAATTCTACAAAATAATAAAAAGGATTGAGCTTGACAAGATTGGCGAATGTTTTCGGCAGAATATTAATCGAATAAAGGATCGGCGTCGCAAAATAAACGGCCTGGAGAACTATATCCAGCATATGCGTCAAATCCCTGAAATAGATGGTCATTACTCCCAAAATTGCGGACCATCCTATTAAAAAAAAAGTCGTGATAATCACGGCATATATCATCATGAACATGTAAAGGGATAATTGAAACTGGTTGAAAATAAGGCCCAGGAGTATAATGCCGATCAATACCAATGCGAAATTAACCATTTCAAAAAAAACGATGTTCAGTACGAATACAAGTTTGGGCACATAGATCTTTTTAATATACATTTCATTTTGTATGAAAACATTCGAACTTGTCATCAGAACGACGCTCATATAACTGTAAAATATGGATCCCATGAACATGAAACCGAAATAGTGAGGGTCCCTCATTTTAGCTATATAAAAAAATACTATGCCGATCACCAGGTATCTGAACATGGGGGCGATGACGGCCCACAGATAACCTAATAAAGACCTTCTGTATTTCAGCTTGAGATTTGAATAAACATAATTTTGTATGACAAACCTGTATTTGAACGCTTCCTGAATTTCCTTAAACATGCTTCTTCTAAGTCCTTGTTTTCAAATGTTTGACATAACCATTTGAAACGGCATAGATTATAAATTATATGCCGTAATATTTCAAGATTCCCGTTTGATCTCCCGGTAACTTAAGGGCGGTTCCAAAAACTGCCCTTTCATGTTCTTTTATCGTAAAATGCTATAAAATATTAGTCAAGGTTAACTAAAGGGGTGCATTAACCATGACAAAAACGAAAGAGCAGGGAAATCAAAGTCTTTTTGATTATCAGGAACGAATGGCGACACTCGAAAAAAATCCTTTGGAAAAACTAAATGATGTAATCGAATGGGAAAACTTCAGACCCGCTTTAAACGAAATTCTTGCCCCAAAGGAGCAGAAAGCACCAGGCGGTGCCTCACATTATGACTATGTTTTCATGTTTAAAATTCTAATTATACAGAGGTATTATAATCTCTCTGATGAACAGACTGAATTCAGGATAAACGACAGCCTTTCGTTACAGAGATTTCTTGGAATTACGCTTGCGGACAAAGTTCCCGATCATAACAAGATATGGGAATTCAGGGAAAGGCTTACAAAATCAGGGAAAATGAAGGCATTATTTCATGCGTTTGATTATTACCTTCAACAGCAGGGAGTAATCGGCAAAACAGGAGCAATAATAGATGCCAGTTTTGTTGAAGTGCCGAAACAGCGGAATAATCGGGATGATAACAAGAAAATCAAGGAAGGAAAAATTCCTGAAAACTGGAAAGACGAACCGAATAAGTTATCCCATAAGGACACAGATGCCCGCTGGACAAAGAAAAACAATGAAACATATTACGGGTATAAAAATCATATAAAAGCCGATATCCTGTCAAAGATAATCAGAGAGTATGAAGTTACCGACGCAAGCGTCCATGATTCCCAGACGATGGAAAAATTATTAAATGAAAAGGATATAGGTAAAAGGATATTTGCAGATAGCGCATATATCGGGGCAGAGAAGCAAGGATTGATAAAAAAGTTTAAACTTATAAATCGCATCAATGACAAAGGTTTCAGGAACAAGAAACTCAGGAAAGGACAAAAGAAACTAAACTATCTAAAGAGTCGAATCCGATGCAGGGTTGAACACATATTCGGGTTTATTGAAAACAGTATGAATGGGAGCTATATCAGGACAATCGGAATAAAGAGGGCAGAAACAAGTATTGGCCTGATGAACATAGTTTACAATATGATGAGATATGCGTTCCTGGTGAGGGAAAATTGCCTAAAATCAGCATGATTTATCTGAATAAAAGGAACCAGAATTAAATTTAGGATTTTATTTATCAGTCCAATTGTTTTAATACTGAAGATTAGTTAAAATAAATTAGATTTTGGAACTGCCCTTAATATAATCCGGAATTGCGCTAATCTGACGGAGTCAGCTTATCTTCAGAATCGTTCCGCCTGCCGATAGTTTCGGGAAGCCTGACGGATGATCAACCGGCTAATCATGTTTAGGGAAAATTTTATTCTTTAAGTTTCGATATGTTGCAATTAACTTCCAGGATCTTGAATTGTAAATTTCCTGTAATATATTTTCTTTTTTCTGAATTATATTTTCTTTTTCCTGTAATAAGTTATCTTTTTCCCGTACTAAGCGCCTTATTTCATTAGTCAAAATATGATTGGTGCTTTTAGCTTCTTTCAATAAATCTATTAAATCCTTGTTATAAAAAAAACGATGCAGTTTATAATATCTTTCCCTTTGCCTATTTATATTTGTCAATTCTTCTTCATTAATATCGTTATTCGATAAATTCTGCAATGAAATGTAAAATTCCTTAACAAATTTGATAAACAGTTCATCGCTCTTAAAATTTGAGATATTAAAATGCTTTAAATCCGAATCGAAAAAATCATCCAGTTCAGATTTAATTTCTTGATAGGATTTTAAATAGTCGATATTTAATTTTCCGGTTATATATTCGAGGACCTGTTCAGGGTGATTAAGCAGTTTATCATAATTAATGAAAATACGGTTCTTGCCCCTTGAATATAATTCCGCTTCTAACATATGATTCATCCAGAGGATAAGTGATTTTTCCCTGGTAAAGCCATTCCTGCTTTCCAACGATGCGGCTATTTCAAGCGGGTTTCGAAGCGGAATAATAAAATATTCATTTATTTCCATTTTTGTAAGCACACTTTCCCAAAAAGGAAGAAGCCTGCACAATCGTGGATCTTTTAACCCAAAAACAGTATAGCCTGAAAATTCTTTTTTAATAAATTGTTCAATATCGAACAATATCTGCGGATACTTTTCATTTTTAATAAGCGCTTCGTTAAAAATAAAAACATCATCGTATGACGAATCGTAGTATGAAAATATTTTCTCATTTATTTCAAATACCGTCGTGTTTTCAAAAAAACCTTTCGGATTATCGGGCGCCGGATTTATCAATTTTTCGCCGAGATATAGGCCCATTTTATTTAATGCTCCAGTTAGCAAAGAAGTACCGCTGCGGTGCATCCCCAGGACGATTATGCATGTTTTACCCGATTTTTGTTCCATATGACGGCTATTCCTCGATAATATTTTGATTTTTTAATATATAATTTGAGAGTAATTTTAATTTTATTTTATTCGAAAGTCAAAAAATAGACCCGGTCAATGCTTTTTGGTTGACAATAAAAAGTTGCGCTTTGCAGCAATCCATCATCTTCATGGATTTAGACATTTGATTTCTCCATAACTAAAATCATCTATTCATGAGATAATAAAACTGCAAATATTATTAATTATTTTATAAGATTTAACAAATAAACATATTGAAACCGGTAAAATATCAATAATAATTAAAACCAAATATTTCTTGAATTATTTCCAGTAAAAATTATGAAAAATACGTAAAAAGGCGTATTGACAAAATATCCTGTTTTCAATATAATAAAAAATATACTGATACTGGCGGGTTGATGAATTTTAATCAGCAAAATAAATCGATAAAAATGTTATTAAAGTCCATTCCGGGATTAAGGTACGGTTACAGAAAAATTAAAAGTATTTTTACCGCCTATAAAAATTTTTCCGGAAGGCATTTCATTCGAAAACAATCCGCAAATTCAGGCATTATCTTAAACCAAAAAGCATTCAAAATGGACTTTATCGTAGTCGGAACCCAGAAAGGAGGCACGTGTTCACTTGATCATTATTTAAGGAATCATCCTGAAATATGCTGCAGTAAAATTAAGGAACTTCACTTTTTCGACAATGAAGACTTGTTTAAAAACGATAAAGCGGATTATTATTTGCTCGACGATCAATTCATACTTTCACCAAACCATAAAATAGCGGGCGAAACACCCCAATTTATATGTTCTGGAACCCTTCCATCGAAAGAATATGGAAATACAACCCCCGTATTAAAATCATCGCCATTTTACGGAACCCTGCCGAAAGGGCTTTTTCTCAATGGAATATGGAAAAATCCAGATATGACGAAGTCAGGAAGGATTTTCTTGAAGAGCTTGAATATGAAACAGTCCGGATTGGGGAAGCCTTGCCTCTTCAAAGCAGGTTTTCATATATAGAGAGAGGCCTTTATGCCGGCCAGATAAAAAGGATTTACCGCTATTTCCCTGAAAACCAGGTTATGTTTTTAAAGTTTGAAGATTTTATAACTAACCAGGAATCCTGTCTTTCGAAGATTTTCAATTTCCTTGGAGTGGACCCGGAATTGTTTTCATACAAAAAAGTAATCATATTTCCTGGAAACTACAATACAAAAATTTCCGCCAGGGAAAAAAGCATCCTTTTACCGCTATTTGATGCTGACATCAAAGAAGTGGAAAGTCTGCTTAACTGGGACTGCAGCGATTGGAAGAAATAAAGTAGATCGGCTAGTTTCAGCCTTCACAACCCTTCTAAAAAAATCCACCCGGTATACGCCATTATATTAAATTAATTCTTGACAAAACATTTTTTTCCGAAGGATCAGGAGACAGCGTCGATAAAATCAAGGAATTACTATTCTAAGGGAATAATATTTAAGCCATGGTAAAAGAGGACGATTAAATTAGCATATTCTAATTTTTATAAAAAACCATCATTTTTTGATTTCTCGGATGTTTCCAATCACCGATATAATCGATGTTAAGACCGATTTTTTGAGCTATCCATTCAAATATTTGAAAATTATAATGAAATGGATCCTTATTGAAATAATGATTTTTTGTAGGCAGCAATTCAAATATGTCCTGTTTAGATTCAAAAAAAGAAACGTAAAAACGGCCTTTAGGTTTTAATAATTTTTTGATTTGAATGAGGCAAACTATAATATTGTTTAAATCCAGGTGAGTAAAAACCGATTGCGCTAACGCATAGTCAAATTTTTGAGTAATTTTGGAACAATCAAAATTATTTATCAGCAATAAGTTTGGTTTTTTATCGGTAATATGATAATTATTTAACTCAATATTCTTGCCGGCATTCAATAATTCTTCATCATTATCAACTCCATAATACCGGGCAATTTTCAAATATTTAATAAAATGAACGCCCCCTCTTAAACTTCCGCATCCGACATCCAATAAAAAATTTTCAGGTTTTAGTCCCTCATTGACAAGAAAATCAAATTGCAGTTTGCCGATTAAATCCCAAAGCCCGCCTACTTTTTCCCGATGGCTGAAAACAGTCATAAAAAACATCCCACCTATTTATATTATATTGTCTACTGTCGATTCTATCGGTAACGTACCTAATTAAAGTACCCCTACACTAAAACCCATCATTTCCATTACCCTCTATATTTAACCGATATCATTGGCGTTTATGGTCATTCCAGGCAAAGTCGATGATGAATTCCAGCTTAATGATGATGTTTTTACACTATTAATCCGATATTTCCCAAATAATTCCCGTATTTACCAATATTGAGAACATTTTTACTCACAAAACTATGACATCTTCCTGGACTTTATTCAATTTATCTGCAGCCAGGGCATTATATCGCCCTCTTTTCATAAAGTGCATTTCATCAAGCATAGCAATTCGAAAAGATCTCTTGGTAAAAAAAACGAAAATTTCAGATGATATTTTTAAAAATATTATATGAATTATGAAGAGAATTACCTTAACGAACTGGATAGGCATGTAAAATAATTATTAAATTATCATTGACAAACCGCTAAGATTAATATAATATATTGTCTATGGACTATATATACAATAATTTAATTTTTGAAAGGCAGAGATGAAAACGATTTATCTTGATAACGCGGCCACGACGCCTGTGGACGGAAGGGTTCTGGAAGCTATGCTGCCGTATTTTTCAGAAGGTTTTGGAAATCCCTCCAGCCTTCATACTATGGGATTTGAAGCCGGCGAAGCGGTTAAGCAAGCCAGGATTGAGATAGCTTCTTCAATTAACGTTAATGCCGAAGAATTGATATTCACATCGGGAGGGACGGAATCCAATAATCTGGCGGTGAAAGGATATGCATTCGCCAACAGGACAAAAGGGAATCATATCATTGTTTCTTCGATAGAACATGACTGCATTATAAATTCCTGCAAATGGCTCCAGACACAGGGCTTTAATATCTCATATATCCCGGTCGACGCTGACGGGCTTATCGATGCCGATCGATTGAAAAACAGTTTACGCCCTGAAACTATTATGGTATCGGTTATGCATGCCAATAATGAAATCGGAGTTATACAGCCGATTGAAATTATCGGTAAACTTTGCCGGGATAACGGGGTTTGTTTTCATACGGATGCATGCCAATCGTTCGGAAAGGTTCCTTTCGATGTTAAAAAATTCAATGTCGATCTTGCGACGGTTAATTCCCACAAAATTTACGGCCCGAAAGGAATAGGCGCATTATATATCCGGGAAGGAATAAAATTAACGCCATGGCAGCATGGCGGAGGGCAGGAATACGGATTGCGGTCGGCGACTGAAAATGTTCCCGGGATCGCAGGTTTTGCAAAAGCTGTTCAATTGTGCATGGACGAATTAAAAGAAGAATCAAGCCGGCTCCAGGCACTGCGTAACAGGATCATCGGGACAATAACGGAAAATATACCGTCGGTTTACCTTAACGGGCATAAGGATATCCGCCTGCCCAATAATATTAATATAGGGTTTAACGGACTCGAAGGACAGGCCCCGAATTTACTCATGAAATTAGACCGGGAAGGCATATGCGTTTCAACAGGCTCGGCCTGTTCGTCTAACTCAAAAAAAATTTCTCATGTACTTGCCGCTATAGGCCGTAATCCCGTCCAGGCTATCGGAGCATTGCGGATCACACTGGGCAGGCAGACAACAGATGAAGATATCGATTATTTTCTGGATGTACTGATAAAAAGCGTAAAAAGCCTGAATTCAATATGGTCGAGATAAAATAATAATTCGGCAAAACGAATTGTAAGGAGATATCTATGGAAATTCAATCCCTGACTATTATCGGGGGAATCGGTAAAAAGGGAGAACCGGACAAAATCGCGGAAATCACCTTGAAAATGGGCGACATTATAAGTATCGTCGGGCCGACAGGATCGGGTAAGACCACCCTGATAAACGACATCGAACTCTTTGCAAACGACAACACTCCGACACGGCGGAAGATCTTTATCAACGGAGAGAGAACGGCGAATGACAGGACGCTGGAGCCTTCACTTCATCCGATCGCCCTTATAACCCAGCACACGAATTTTCTTTCCGATTTGAATGTGAGCGACTTTTTAACTAAACACGCACGGATACGGAAAACTTCAAGGCCGGATTCTATAATCGAGGAAACACTGGATTTTTCAAATCAGCTGACGGGAGAACCCATAGAAGTTCACAATAAAATGACGGAGCTTTCGGGCGGCCAGACCCGGGCCCTTCTAATTGCGGATGCAGTAATAATAGGAAATTCTCCGATCATACTGCTGGATGAAATCGAGAATGCGGGAATACACCGTACTAAAGCGCTCGAACTTCTAAAAAAGTATGAGAAAATTTTTATTTTTGTTACACATGACCCAAGAATTGCACTGCTTTCAGATTACCGCGTCGTTATGAAAAACGGCGCGATGCAGCAACTGATTATGGCGCATGATGAAGAACTCAGGGTTGCAGAGGAGATCAAGAAACTTGACGATATCATCCTGTATTTTAGAAAGCAGATCAGAAACGGAGAAAGATTGACGGAAGATATGCTCAATGAAAGGCTTATAGCATTCGGATATAGTCCGTCAAAGGGGGAAAACATACAATGAAAGCGGCAATTTTTGCGGGACCGCCGACCAGCGGTAAAACTACCGTTATCAAACAGGTCATTAAAAAATTACAGCAGGAAAAACTGAAAGTAAGCTACCTTAAAATCGACGTGCAATTCGCGGATGAAGATACTATCATACGGCAGGAATTCGGGATACCGACTAAAAAAGTATATTCGGGCGATCTTTGCCCCGACCATTGCAATGTCATCGTTCTGGGCGACGCCATCAAATGGGCGGTCAACGAATCCTCCGATATCCTCATAGTGGAAACGGCCGGATTATGCCTGCGATGTTCGCCTTATATCGATCATGCCCTTGGGATTGTTGTTATAGAAGCGACCAGCGGAATGAACCTTCCCAGGAAAATCGGCCCTATGCTATCCCTGGCGGATATTGCCGTCGTTACAAAGATAGACCTGGTTTCACAGGCGGAGCGGGAAGTATTTCGTGCAACGATTGAAGAAACGGCTTCTGTTCCGGTTATAGAAAGCGATGCGCTTCATGGCATCAACATCGGTTATGTTTCGAAAAAGATAATGGACGTTGAAAGCCTCCGCTATCCGATTTTACTTAAAGGCAATCCGCCCGTCGGAACATGCACGATATGCGTAGGCAAGAAAGAAATCGGCAAGGAAGCCCATCATGGCGTGCTGCGGCCGCTGGATTCGGATATTTTTTATAGGGGAGAATGATCATGGATCAAAACAGCGAATTCAAACTGCCTGGAAAAAACTGCGGTATTTGCGGCTTTAAAACCTGCAATGAACTGGCCGATTCAGCCGCTCTCGATTCGAATTTATTGGAACGGTGCATTTTTACGGATGAAAAATCGGGAAAGGAAAATCGACAGGACGAGACTTTTGATAACCCGAGCTGGAAAGACAATCTTGGCCGTGATTACGATTTTGTCCTTGATAAATTTAAAGGGGAACTTGGCCCGAGGGAAACCATCATTCTTTTCAATCCGGCTAACGTGGAAAAATTAAAACTGAAAAGGGGAGATGTTATATACGGCAGGCCGGCATGGATTTCATGCGGATGCCCGGTTACTCATGCCGGAGTGATAGTCGAAGAACCCGATTACTTTAACGGGGTCGTTGTCTGGAATGTGACCGGTCCGCTCCAGGCAAGGGAAAGAGGGATCAATATAGGATTTTACAATACTACGGCCTACGAAGGGATCGTACGAAACAGCCGGCATGGAACTGGAAATCGGGAAGCGTTATTATTTCCAGCCCCGGTACTGCATGCTCCAGTGGCGTCATTGCGGCCTGGTCAACGCCTTATATAAAATTAAAGACGGATTGCAGGTCCGCATAGAGGGGCTCTGGATAGCCTGAAAAAGAACCCGCATACCTAACTTGACATGCTTGTATACATTGTCTATACTATTTATAAACTTATAAAGCAGAAAATGTAATGAAGCTGACGACAAAAAGCGAATATTCCCTATTGGCCCTGATGTTCATAGCACGTCATCAACAAGACCGGGAATATGTAAAAATTGAATCTATCTGCCGGCAATTCGGCATTTCAAAAAAATACCTGGAACAATTATTCATACTGCTGAAGCAAAATTCAATCCTTAAAACCAGGCGGGGCCCAAGCGGCGGATATAAGCTGGCAAAAGACCCGGGTGAAATTTCACTGGCGCAGATCATCAGGTTAATGGACGGCGCCCTGGCGCCTACCGAATCCGCAAGCGAATTCTTTTTTGAGCATACGCCGATTGAAAGCGAAAAGAAAATACTCGGCGTTATGAAAGAGATCCGGGATTATACTTCGAACCGCCTGGAAAATTTAAGCCTTCAGGACTTTATATAAAGCAAAATAATGATTGAGGTGAAAAATGAAGAAGCTTATTCAAGCGGCGTTTTTTGTAGCGGTCGCATTGATTATTTATTCTTGCGGCAGAGGTTCTTCGGAAAAAACGATCAGCATTTCAGGGGCTTTCGCGCTGTATCCGATGGAAGTCAAATGGGCTGAGGAATTCAAGAAAATCCACCCGGAGGTGAAATTCGATATCTCGGCGGCCGGGGCCGGAAAAGGAATGGTGGATACTCTTACGGGCATGGCGGATATCGGCAGCATATCCCGTGAAATTTCAAAATCCGAGGAAGAAAAGGGAATAACCTGGATCGCGATGGCTCGCGACGCGGTGGTATGCACTGTCAACGCGAATAATCCGCTCCTGGGCGAAATCCTTAAATCCGGATTAAAAAAGAAGCAGCTGGAGCAGATTTTTATAGAAGGTTCTCTGACGCGCTGGAAAGAACTCAACCGATACGATAAAAACGACACTATCGATATATATACCCGTTCCGATTCCTGCGGAGCGGCGGGCACCTGGGCCGTCTATTTCGGGAAAAAGCAGGAGGATCTGAAGGGGATAGGCGTTTTCGGGGACCCCGGCGTCGTCGAAGCCGTTAAAAAAGACGTTTTCGGTATAGGCTACAACAATATCAATTTCGCTTATGATTCCCGGACGGACAAACCTGTCCCGGGCATCGCTATATTGCCGATCGACATCAACGGTAATGGAAAGATCGATCCGGACGAGGATTTTTATCGAAGTCTTTCGGAACTGACACGGGCGATATCAAAAAATAAATATCCCTCTCCTCCGGCGCGCGACCTGTATTTTGCTTTTAAAGGCAGGCCCGTTAAAAAGATCGTGCGTGAATTCGTACGCTGGGCGTCGACCGAAGGACGCAGATATATGATAGAAAACGGTTATGTCCCGGTAGAAGAATCCAGGGCTGAAGAACAGATGAAAACCCTCGGTATTTGACGGACCGGCTGATGTCGTTCAACTTCCGTTACCTTAAAGACCGTTTATTCGGCGGCAGCGCGAGAATGCTGGTCTTTTTCTGCATGATCCTTCTGATTTTCATTTTTACGATGCTGTTCATAAAATCGCTTCCTATACTGCTTAAAAATCCTCTTGCAAAATTATTGTTTTCGGAAAACTGGCATCCGATGAGCGGAGAGTTCGGATTCCTGCCGTTTATTATCGGTACGCTATGGGTCACTTTCGGCGCGCTTATCCTTGCAACGCCGGTCTGCATTTTAACGGGAATATACCTTTCGGAGTACGCTTCGGGAGTGCTGAGGAATTTTTTTATACCGATGGTGGATATTCTGGCGGGCATACCTTCGGTTGTTTTCGGGTTGTGGGGAGTCCTTGTGATCGTCCCATGGGTCAAAGAATTCGCAGCGCCCGCCTGGGGGCTCCATGTTTCAGGATATTCCATGCTCTCGGCTTCGCTCGTGCTTGCGGTTATGATCACTCCCGTATTGATAAATATTTTCGTGGAAATATTCCGCACAATACCCAAAGAGACCAGGATGGCCTCGCTGGCGGTCGGCGCGACCCGGTGGGAAACCGTCAAAAACGTGATATTAAGGAAGAGCTTCCCGGGCATCGTAGCCGGAATAGTGCTTGCAATGTCACGGGCTTTCGGCGAAACGATGGCTGTTTTGATGATAGCCGGCAATGTGGCTAAAATACCCCGTTCCATATTCGATCCGGTATATCCCCTTCCGGCTTTGATCGCCAACAGCTACGGTGAAATGCTTTCCATCCCCCTCTTCGATTCGGCGCTCATGCTTGCTGCGCTGATTTTAACGGCCGTAGTAATTTTTTTCAACATAGTTTCCCGGTGGCTTCTTATCAGGATTGAAAAAGGACTCCATTTATGAATATGAGAAAGATGGAAGAACATATTTTTATTATTTTGATGAGGTTGTGCTCATTAGTCATATTCGCCGTGCTTTGCATGATTTTGTTCACCATACTTTCGAAAGGAATCGGCGGCTTCAGCTGGGATATGATCTTCGAAACACCCCGGGGAGGTTATTATCTCGGAGGGAAAGGAGGCATCCTGAACGCGATCCTGGGGTCCGCATACATCGGCATCGGCGGTGTTATTCTAGGTCTATTTATAGCTTTGCCGGTAGTCCTTTACATGCATCTTTTTGAAAACAAAAACTCCCGGCTCGTACATGCCGTACGCTTTTGTTTCGACGTATTATGGGGAATTCCCTCCATCGTTTACGGCGCGTTCGGATTTTCTTTAATGCTTTACCTGGGCCTGAAGGTCTCGCTCCTGGGAGGAATTATAACCGTGGCCCTCCTGGTCCTGCCCATCCTTGCCAGGATGCTTGACGAGGTTGTCGCGCTGGTTTCCCCGGATCTGACGCTCGCATCCTTTGCCCTGGGAGCGACCCGGTTCGAAACGGCATTCAGGGTGGTTTTAAGGCAGGCATTGCCCGGCCTCTTAACGGCCATAATAATCGCTTTCGGAAGGGGCGTCGGCGACGCGGCGTCCGTCTTGTTTACAGCGGGATTTACGGATAATATTCCCGATTCCCTTTTTTCGCCCGCCGCCACCCTGCCATTAGCCATATTTTTCCAATTGGGGACTCCTTACCCCGAGGTCCAGAACAGGGCGTATTCTGCAGCTTTGATACTGACTGTTTTTATATTCATCATCAATATCATTATACGGCTGATAAACTTGAAATTTATCAAAAATACTATAAAATAAGGATAAGAAACTATGATTGAAAATCCCGCCCACATTACGGTAAGGCACTTGAAAGTGAAATTCGGCGGCGTGGAAGCACTCAAAGACATATCCCTTGTCATTCCCGATAAAAAGGTGACTGTGATAATCGGCCCTTCGGGATGCGGGAAATCGACGCTGCTCAAGTCGTTCAACCGCCTGATCGACCTGGAAGAAAACGTGACGGTAGAGGGGGAGATCATCGTAGACGGCGAGAATGTCCTGGCTCAAGGGGCGGATGTAACGAGGATACGTAAAAAAATGGGCCTTTTGCTTCAAAAACCCTCGCCCCTGCCGATGTCGATATTCGATAATGTGGCTTACGGGCCGAGGATACATGGCCTGAAAGGAAGAAAAGCCGTCATAGCGATAGTTGAAAAATACCTGAAGATGGTCAATCTCTGGGAAGAAGTGAAAGACAGGCTGAACACCCCGGCGTCGAAGCTTTCCCTGGGCCAGCAGCAGCGCCTTTGTTTAGCAAGGGGGCTTGCCGTAGAGCCCGAGATTATTTTAGGCGACGAACCAACGTCCTCCCTCGACCCTTTTTCCAGCCGCCATATAGAACAAACGCTCCTCAAATTGAAAGAAAATTACACGGTCATATTCGTGACCCATATTTTAAGGCAGGCTAAAAGGATAGCGGATTACGCCCTTTTTATGTACATGGGCGAGCTCGTGGAATTCGGAACGGCGGAACAGATTTTCGAAAACCCCGAACAGGAATTGACTAAAGAATATATCAAAGGAGTAATAAGCTGAAATGCCGGAAAATAATTTATATCCGTATATGTTATCGGTCGTAAAAAAAGACAGGCGCCGCCTTAACGGCCATTCGTCCGCGATAATATGGTTTACCGGGCATTCAGCCAGCGGAAAGTCGACCATTGCCCGGCTGCTGGATCGAAAACTGAACGAATCGGGAATTCACACATATGTCCTGGACGGCGACAACATCCGCTGCGGGCTTAACCGGGACCTGGGATTCGGCCGGCCGGACCGCGCTGAAAATATAAGGCGGATCGGAGAAGTGGCGAAACTGTTTACGGACGCCGGCATAATAGTCCTGACGGCTTTTATTTCCCCGTACAGGAAAG
Source organism: uncultured Spirochaetota bacterium (assembly GCA_963796325.1). Classification (GTDB taxonomy): domain Bacteria; phylum Spirochaetota; class Brevinematia; order Brevinematales; family JAOACQ01; genus CAVYGN01. The sequence goes on along the minus strand of CAWCLF010000001.1, from coordinate 2,217,340 downwards.
ACCGCGACGAAGTAAGGAAAATGGTTGGAAATGGCGAATTTATCGAAATATATGTAAAATGTTCCCTCGATATTTGCGAAACAAGGGACCCGAAAGGCCTTTACAAAAAAGCCAGGAAAGGAGATATCGAAAATTTCACGGGAATAAGCGATCCGTATGAAGAACCTCTGAACCCTGAAATAATCATAGATTCAGGCATCGAACCGCCTGAAAAAGCGGCGGATATAATTTTTAAATATCTCGAGGAAAACAGCTATCTTAAGTTCCTGGAAAACAAGGAGTCTTAAATGGATCATCTGGATAAATTGGAAAATTTAAGCATACATATCATCAGGGAAGCCTACGCGAATTTTAAGAGCCTCTGCATGCTATGGTCTATAGGGAAAGACAGCACGGCCCTTTTATGGCTTTCAAGGAAGGCTTTTTTCGGCCATGTGCCTTTTCCTCTCGTTCATATAGACACATCTTATAAAATCCCCGAAATGATAGCCTACCGGGACAGGCTCGCAATGGAATATAAACTGACGATGATTTACGGAAAGAACGAGGACGCCCTTATGAAGAAAGAAACTTTCCCCGACGGAAATGTCGACCGGATAACCTGCTGCAGGAATCTTAAAACCGAAGCTTTGAGAAAAACTCTTGCAGGAAGCGGGAAACGCTACAGGCTGAACCTGCAGACAGGCCGTTACGATCAGGAAACGTCTTCGGAGGCTTATACGGGGGTGATCGTAGGCGTACGCGCAGACGAGGAGGGTTCGCGGTCGAAAGAACGCTATTTTTCTCCCCGGGACAAGGAAAATATATGGAAAATAGGGGACCAGCCCCCGGAATTCTGGAACCAGTTCAAAACCGATTTCGCACCGGGGACGCATCTCCGGATACATCCCCTGCTGGATTGGACGGAGCTCAATATCTGGGAATACATAGAGCGGGAAAAGATTCCGACGGTTTCTCTTTATTACAACCGGGGTGAAGGAAAGCGATACCGTTCGCTCGGCTGCTATCCCTGCACGTTTCCGGTCGAATCCGAAGCCCGGAATCCCGCAGAAATTATCGAGGAATTGAAAACCGGCAAGTTTGCCAATATCGCCGAACGTTCGGGGCGGGCACAGGACAGGGACGACTGCGGCGGGCTCGAAACCCTGCGGCGCGACGGCTACATGTAAGGATCAGGAGATCGATAATGACCGGTGAAAAAGAAAATATGAATATCGTGATCGTAGGACATGTCGATCATGGTAAAAGCACAATTGTCGGACGGCTTATGGCGGACACCCATTCCCTCCCCGAGGGGAAGCTCGAACAGGTCCGTGCGAACTGCGAGAGGAATTCCAAGCCTTTCGAATACGCTTTTTTAATCGATGCCTTAAAAGACGAACAGGCCCAGGGGATAACCATCGATACCGCGAGGGTTTTTTTTAAAACCGAAAAAAGGCATTATATAATCCTCGACGCTCCCGGGCACATAGAGTTTTTAAAGAACATGGTAACCGGCGCCTCAAGGGCCGAAGCGGCCCTTCTTGTAATAGACGCGGCGGAAGGGATAAAAGAAAATTCCAGGAGGCACGGATACCTCTTATCCATGCTCGGCGTCAGCCGGATCATAGTATTGGTCAATAAAATGGATCTGGTCGGCTACAGCTCCGTTAAATTCGGGGAGATCGAAAGGGATTTTTCGGAATTCCTGAAAAGCGTATCGATTCCCCCCTGCCCCTTTATACCGGTCAGCGGATTTTACGGCGATAATATCGCGGAGTCCGGCGTCAATATGCCCTGGTATAAGGGTCTTACCTTGCTCAAGTCGCTGGACTTATTTCAAAAAGAGCAGGACCGTTTTAAAAAGCCTTTCCGGATGCCCGTGCAGGATGTTTATAAATTCACGAAATACGGGGACAACCGCAGAATAGTAGCGGGAACGATCGAAACGGGAAGCGTGCAGGCAGGCGATGAAATTGTTTTTTACCCTTCCGGCAAAAAAAACAGGATTAAAACAATAGAATCGCCCTCCGGCTTAAAAGGGCTCGAGGCGGGTTATGCCGCCGGTTTTACAATGGAAGAGGAGATATATATAACCAGGGGCGAAGTTATCGCTAAAATCGGCGAGGCGAAACCCCTCGTATCTTTGCGCTTGAGGGTAAACATGTTCTGGCTCGGTAAAAATCCTCTCGAAAAAAACAAGGAATATTTTTTCAAACTCGGGACTGCAAAAGTACCGTGCAGGATAGAATCGATACCGCTATTGATCGACGCTTCGACCCTCGAATCAGTTGAAAATGCGGAAAAAGTAAACCGGAACGGCGCCGGTGAGTGCATAATCCGCCTGAAAACGCCCGTGGCTTTCGATTTGAACCGCGATATTGCAGAAACGGGAAGATTCGTTATTGTCGACGAGTATGAAATATCGGGCGGCGGCATCGTCCGCGAAAGCTTGCAGGACGAACAGAGCGGAGTGCGGGAAAAGGTCATGCTCAGAAATTACAAGTGGGAAAAGAGCGATATACCTTCATTTTTGAGAGCGGAACGCTACAGTCAGAAATCAGCCCTTCTTCTGATTACCGGGGATAAAGACGTCGGCAAGAAAAAACTGGCCAGGAGGCTCGAAGAAGCGTTGTTCCAGGAAGGAAAACTGGTCTATTTCCTCGGCATAGGCAACATCCTTTACGGCGTCGACGCGGATCTGGGCAATGACCGTTTGAAATACAGGGAGGAGCATATCAGGCGCCTTGCCGAAGTCGCCTTTCTTATGATGGATGCAGGGGTTATACTCGTTATAACGGCGGTCGGACTGACCCAGGGCGACCTGGATCTCATGAAAACCGTTCTGGATGAAAAACTTATCCATGTAATATGGGTCGGCGAACCGGATACCGATATTTCCGCAGATCTTGTGCTGGAAGCCGCCGTATCCGAAGACAGCGTCGATAAAATCAAGGAATTACTGTTCGAAAGGGGAATAATATTCAAGCCATGGTAAGTAAAATTATCAAGATGCCTTGCCGCTGTTTTTTTAACATTTCGAATCGGAATATCCCGCTTCTTAACCGGCCGTTTTGTTATAATAAAGGATTTAAATTATGGATATTTGGCAGGAAAGGGCTGAAAACGACTTAAATTATAATAGCGTAATCGACCCCAATGAAAAGTCCGGTTTAAAATCATCCTACCTTAAAACTGTTCATGAAAAGGCATTAAAAAAAATTTTATCGTCAAAAAACGATATAAAGTTGCTGGATTTCGGCTGCGGCGTCGGCAGGGTTTTAGAATACGGATTATTTAAAAATATTGAATATTTTGGAATCGACCTTTCACGCGAAATGATTTTGAAAGCGAAAGAAAAGTGGAAAAACAGGGAAAAATCGGCATTTCATATTTTTGACGGACATGAAATACCTTTTGAGTCAGAATATTTTGATGTTGTTATATCAACATGGGTTTTCCAGCATATAAAAAGCGACGAAACCCTTAAAAATATTACTAAGGAAATTTACCGTACACTAAAACCGTATGGTATTTTAATATTTATAGAACAAATCAGGGATAAATCAAGTATTGAATTTACCGATAATGGAAATTTCTTAAAAATATACAGGTCGGCCGATCAATATTATAATTTATTCAATGAATATTTTAATATTAAGGAATATGAATATTTACCCGGGACAGGCAATGGATTATTTTATAATTCATTAAATATTCTTAGGTTCCAATTTATTAAAACATTTATACCCTTATTTGTATTTATGGACGCACTTATTTATAAGATATTTTTTAATTATAACGACTTCCTGAGAAACCTTTATATCGGCAGAAAATGGATGGACTGCCTGTTTTATTTTGTAAAAAAAGAATGAGATGTTATGTATAATATAAGATATGCAACCTGCAATGATTTTGAACTTGCTATTAAAACAACCTTGTTATCTTTTTTAAATTACGACTTTATTGAAACTCTTGCCGGGGCCTGTAAATTCAAGAATAAGAGTATTGTCATTGATTATAAAAATGATAAAATTCTGATACCCTTGATAGAGAGAAGAGCGGTTAAATTGTATCCCGTTGCTTTCGGCCTGCCGTTCGGATTATATGGGGGTATATTATCGGAAAATAAAATTCAACCCGAATTATATAAAGAGATCCTGAAAATTGCCGTAGATTTTATAAAATGCGGTATAGTTGTTCAAAATCCGTTCGATCAAAATTTTAACCTGTCGGGTCTGGATGTAATTACAAATTCTTATACGCATTTTTTCCGCCTAAAAGACATTACATATGATTTCCTGTTCAAAAATATTTTTGAAAGCAAACTTAGAAATCAAATCAGAAAAGCGGAAAAATCCGATTTGAATATCAAATCCGGAAATAACGAAAGTTTTGTCGACGAATTTTATTATCTTTACCTGCTGTCTAATCGGAGGTGGGGAAGATCAAAACCGAAATATTCAATTGGGTTCTTTAAAAGTTTCATTAATAAACCTTATTTTGAGATCCAGATCTCATATTTCCAGAATAAGCCTGTCTCAGGTATTGTGTTAATCAAGTTAAACAGCCAGTACTTTTACTGGTTCGGAGCTATGGATAAAAATTACGGGAAATTTTGCCCTAATCACCTTATATTGACAAAAGCAATAAGAGAAGCCATCGACTCCGGTTTTGAAATATTCAATTTCGGGGCCAGCGGAAAACTGACAAGTGTAAAACAATTTAAAGATTCTTTCCATGCCGAAGAGAAACCTTATAATATATATTTTATCGGAAATCCGATTGTTAAAGCCGGCTTGTCATTAATGATAAGAAAAGGCAATTGATTTTGAAAAATCACATTTACAAAGGGAATTTAGACCGATGAATTTGAAGAATTTTATCAAGTATGGTTTAACTGTAATAGTTATTGGAATAATAATTATTTTTTTCTATTTTGAAATAAATAAAAATTATTCCGCATTAAAAAACTATCAATTTAATATTAATTTTATTTATTTAATTACAGCTTTCATTTTTTTATCCGCATCCTTCCTGCTTGAAACATATATCTGGCAGATTTGCATTAATCATTATATAGATAAGAAACTGACATTTTTTGAAAGCGTGGCTGTAGTGAATACGAGCAATTTATTTAAATATATTCCCGGAAGGATCTGGGCTTATACGGCTCAATTAACTATAATGGCGAAAAAAAATATATCAAAAACGTTAATTATATATGTTAACATTATCTGCCTGGCCAGCTCCATAATAGTATCAACTAATTTCGGGATTTTATACCTCTTATATTATATGAAATTATTTTCAGTACTTCTTTCAACTTTAATTTTTACAGGCATTATTATTTTAGATATTATTTTTATTACAATGAACGTTAAAATATTTAATATTTTGATATTTTATATTAATAAATTATTTAAACGCCGGATACCGCAGATAAATATTAAAAAAGGTTTATTATTGCTGGTTCAGTTATTGTACCTGATTTCCTGGTTTTTAGCCGGTTTGAGCGGGTATATCCTTTTAATCAGCATAAATTTAACTTTACAGATAAGCCTGATATTAGCAATCGTGGCATCAATGTCTGTGTCCTGGATTGTCGGTTATTTGACCTTTATAAGTCCCGGCGGGCTGGGAATACGTGAAGGATTGATGTTTATCATGCTGAAAAACATTTCAAATTTCAATATCTCCCTTTTACTGCCGATTATTACTCGATTAATGTATATTTTTATTGAAATTATGCTGGGCCTGACAGGGCTCGTAATAGGATATAAAAATAAATTTTTTGAATTAAAAAAATAACGACAAAGCCTCTTAAAGAATTATCAAACATTACGGCAAATTATATATATGAAATCGATCTATTTGCCAAAAATAACAAAATTATCGGTAAAATTCAGCTTATTTATTATTAGATATATTTAATAAATTGATTTAGAATATTATCCTGTTTGTTATAATATATTGAAAAAATTAACGGATATTAATAATTGTATAAGCCGGCCATTAATGGCGTTTCCGTTAAGATTAATAAAAACTATAAAAAAAACACGGATCAATAAATAATGAAATTTAAAAGTATTATATTAAAGATCAAGCATCCATTGAAATTGTTAAAAAAAATTATTGCGATTTCCAGGAAAAACATTAAATTATGCGGAATTTATTATCTTTTTAAAAAGAGGAATTCAAATAATGCAATTTTATTCCTATCGCATGAAGACACTTTCACAGGAGCGCCGATTTTATTCCTGTCCCTGGCAAACTGGTGGAAAGATAATTTCAACGATGAAATAATATTTTTATTCCGCAGGTCATGCAAACAAATGATTTACGATATCTCGCATGATTTTATTACTTTAAATTATAAATCGGTAAATAAAATATTATTATTGAAATTATTAAGAAAATATAATGTAAAAGCAATAATATCAAATACCATAACGAACGGCCATATCCAGAAATTTTTGACAGTGCTCGGCGTCCCCCAGGTGTGCTATGTCCATGAACTTGAATATTCGACAAAAGTCTGTTCTGAGAACGGTTTGAAAATGGTTAAATCTTCGACAGATATTTTTATTGCAGGTTCCGAAGCCGTAAAGATTTTCCTGGAATCCTCTCTCAAAATAAATTCCAGGAAAATAAGATTAGTGCATGATTTTTATAATATCGAAAAGAACAGGCAAAATCCGATCGATCTTAAAAAAAGGAACCGAATTCCGAAAGGTGCATTGCTGGTCGGCTGCATGGGATTCTGGGAATGGAGAAAAGGAAAAGATCTGATCCTGCATCTGGCTTTGGAGGTAAAAAACATCAGCCGCCGTAATATTCATTTAATATGGTTCGGGAATATCCCGGAACATGATAAATTCTGCCTGGAATACGATATGAAAAAAGCGAATATAGATAATATGCATTTTATGCCGTTCCAGAAAAATCCTGAAAAGGCGATCGCCGGCCTTGATATTTTTGCCATGATTTCCAGGGAAGATCCTTTTCCCATAGTGAACCTGATAGCGGTTAAATATAAAGTGCCTATCATTTCTTTCAGCGATAATGGAGGGACGGGAGAATTGATAAGAGATAACGGCGGTATTTTAATTCCATACCTGGACATTCATAAATTTGCAGAGGGTATAGTTGAACTGGCTGAGGATCCTGTCTTGAGGAAAAGCCTTGCCGAAAAGTGCTATGAAAAAGTAAATTCATACTCTGTCGAATCTGCAGGAAGTAAAATTAAAGATATTTTATACGGGTTGATAAAAAAGGAATAATTAATAGTTTTAAAGAATTTTATTTATTGATATTGCTTTTCATCCACAGGAAAGTCTTTTTAATGCCTTCCCGGAGATCAACCTGCGGCTGCCATTTCAGGAACTCCCTTGCCCTTGAAATGTCTAAAACATTTACCGGTACATCCAGTTTTCTTGCACCTTTATATACCCGCTTCACTTTACTTTCAGTAAAAGATTCGATAATTTCCAGGAGATCGTTCAAACTGATCCCGCTGTTATTTCCAATATTGAATATTCTGTGATCTCCCTCATAATCCATAGATTTCAGCATGGCATTAATAACATCGCTTATATGAATGTAATCCCGTACAACAGTTCCATCGCCCCATATATCAATTAATTCATTTTTTAAGGCATGATTTAAAAATACAGTGACGACACCCTGGGCGGAAGATCTCTGCCATTCTCCGTAAGGATTCGATACGCGTAATATGCAGTAATCAAGGCCATGAAGATAAAAATACAGGTGCAGATATTTTTCGATAGTCAGCTTCGTTATACCGTATGAGCAGATAGGGTCAAGGGAATGAGTTTCAGGAATCGGGACAATTTCGGGAATGCCGTAAACGGTACCGCCCGAAGAAATGAAAATAACTTTCCGGACATTATGCCTGACTGCAGCGTCCAGCATTTTCAGTGTTGATACAACATTACTCTCTATATCGTAACAGGGATTATCGTTAGAATTTTTAGGCAGGGTCGTCGATATGAGATGGAAGACTATTTCTATTCCATTCAAAGCTTCTTCTATATCGTTTTCATTGGTAAAATCTCCCTCGATCCATTTAAGAGGGCGGCTCGCGGAGGGTTTCCCAATTGCCGATGCCAGTCCGGCATTTATTTTTAAAAGAGGGCGTTCAAAAACGGTAACATTATGCCCATTTTCCAGCAGTTCTTTAGATAAATGGGAGCCGATAAAACCGCCGCCGCCCAAAACCAGGCAATTCATCTATTATATCCTCAAACTTGTTTTTCGGGTCATATTAAAAAACCTCCCCTTATACACCTGCGCTCAATTCATTATGAATTTTAGCCATCGATTTACTTTCAGAAGTCTTGCCGGCGATAAAGAAGAATGCCAGATGATTGCCGCATACTAAAGCAAAATATTTATAAACCGCATGCTCAAACTCATTAAGTAAATCAGCATCGATATTCTCATAATAAACCTTCATGTATTTCAATATGGAAGTTACAAAATCGATTATCGGTTGAGATAATAGATTTTCAAAATGATTATTATCTGCTGCAGGATCCATAAAATCCGCAAAGTATCTTTGAATAAATGAACTAAATTTCTCGTCGCAATATTTATTATTAACGCCGGATTTTTTTAGATTTTTATCATATGATATTTTCCGGAATTTACCGGAAACAAATTCGACGAAATAATTTATTTTACAGGGAAGCCTGATTTGAGAAAGATCATTATCGAACATATCATATATTGAAAAATAATTAAAACATATATCATTTACTAAATTATTATAATCAAGATTCAATACTGGAAAACCTGGTAAAATTTTGGATAAACTCCGGGTTTCGACATAGCTTCTTTTTAAATAATAAAATGCAGGCCTGTTATGGGAATGAATGACTTTTACGGAACTGAGGAGAGCCAGCTTATAACCGTCTTTTATCAGCCTGATGCCCAGATCGAGATCCTCGGCATAATTATAACGGAATTTGTATTTCATAAAAACAGATTTTTTAATCAGACAGGCTATATCACTAAGCTGCCCATTTTTCCGTAAAGTTAGATGGTTAATAACCGGAGGTTTGAAAAGAATACGGTCGCCGAAGTCTAATTTTAAAAATTGCATATGAGACCAGTTAATAACACGATAAAAAAGTTCGGCATCGCTTTTCATCTCTTCCATGCATGATACGGCAGTTACATTGAATGTTTTTATAACGTTCAGAAGCCGGTAAACCCAGAATTCGGAGGTCGGGAAGGCATCCTGCGTCATAAATAATAAATAATCGCAGCCGGCATTTTCCGCCCCTAGGTTGCGCGTATACGAATGCGAAAATTCTTTTTCAGGAATTTTAATTACCTTTGCTTTATATTTTTCAGCGGTCTTTACGGTATCGTCAGAACTTCCGGAATCGACGATAATAATTTCCATTTTTTTTATGCCGATTTGTTTATGTAAGCTAATTAATAATTCATGAAATTCATTTCCGGCGTTTTTTGTAGGTATGATAACCGAGATATTTGAATCATGGCTGATTTTTTTTAAATTGAATTGATTGATGTCGATTTCAGGAGACAATACACCGCTTTTCCGAACCTTCAAAAATGCCATTGATATGAATTTTACAGCTTTTCTGTATAAAAAATTTATTAACCTGTTTCTTTTACAATAATTAATAATTTCACTATTAATCTTTATACCGATTATTTTTATCATTAATTTCCAAGACTCCCGGGAATCCTCTGCAAGAAATAAAAATAGATCCGTTTATATTTTAACAGCCTGATCAGGATTTGTCCAGATAAAGGAATTTGAATATATTGTACAAAATAAATGCCCTGAAGTATAATACTAATCAATATATTGGATAAAGTAAAAGATTGCACTTTCAGTCTTATAACCGATTAAATCGTGTTTTAAAACCCGGTAATGCTTGATTTGAGGAAATTATGATTTCAAAAAAAATCAATGAGATCGATAGGTTTAGAAGCGTCCTTCCTTTGCCGTTTCCGGTTAAAATCTGCTTTTTTATTATTGCAATTACATTGCTGAAATTATGGCTTGTCGGCAGCCAATCGATAACCGCATTGGGTTATTTGGCTCATGACGATTACTGGTATGTATGCCATGCGGTCAGTATATTAAAGGGCCAATGGATGGGCGGTTATGACGATATGACTCTTATTAAAGGGCCTTTTTATCCTATCTGGATATCGTTGTGTTTTTTACTGAGCATACCTCTTTCGTTCGCCCAGCATCTTCTTTATACTCTTTCCTGTTTCATATTTATAATCGCAATACGTCCTCTTGTACAGAAATATTCAAGTATTTTAATAATTTATTCAATCCTGCTGTTCAATCCTATGAGTTTTGCAACAGATCCGGTAACGCGGGTAATCAGGGATTCCATCTGCCCGGACATGGTAATTCTTATTACAGCCTGTTCAATAGGTATGTTTTTTTCTATAGGTGAAAACCTGAAAAAAATGATAGTCTGGTCGGCTGGATTGGGCTTGAGTTTTTCGGCATTCTGGCTGACAAGGGAAGACGGGCATTGGATGCTGCCCTGGCTGTTTATTTTTATAATTATATCTATTTACCTTATCTGGAAAAAGCAAATAACAGACCGTATTAAAAGGATATTGATCTGTCTGGCGCCCGTCTTTATATTATTTATTTCCATTTTCTCGATATCTTTAATCAACTGGGTTTATTATAAAAATTTCGCAGTAACGGATTTTCTTTCTCTTCCTTTCCAGGAAGCATACGGATCATTGATTCGTGTTAAACCTGCGGAATTCATCCCCCAGGACCCTGTTTCAAGGGAAACAATGGAACGCATATATGCTGTAAGCCCGGCTTTTAGAGAACTAAAATCGTATTTAGATGTTGATTCGAAAAGAGGCTGGCTGAGCGGCATCCGGGTCTGGGAAAAAAATGCAAAAGGTGTCTGGCTCATGGAATATCCGGAAATTAAAGATGGTGAGTATTACCTGTGGATTTCATGGGCATTCAGGGATGCCGTTGCCCAAGCAGGTTATTATTCTTCCGCTGAAAAAGAGGTGAGTTATTACAGGAGATTGGCGGCTGAAGTAAACTCGGCATGCAATACCGGGCTTTTGGAAAGCGTTTCAGGGAAACGAGTCGGCTTTATTCCCCCATGGCGTAATGTATATTTTAAGCCTTTGATCCGTACTTTTATAAATTCTGTTGATTTTGTAATTAACTTCCGGAATTTTTATGCCACTCCGCTGCAAAGCGCCGGCTCAGAAGAATCATTAACCCGCATCGAAAAAGTGACTGAATCTAAGATCTCTCCCGCAGGAAATAATAATCTTAATATTTTAGATTCCAATAAAATCAAAATCTTAACATTTATTGGAAAAATATATCAGATTTTCACTCCGATTATTTCATTGATTTCAATTTTATTATTTATAATTTTATTTATTAAATCGATAATAAAACGTATGGATTTTGTCTGGTGCCTCATAACATTTTCTTTACTGATTGCCGTATTTTCGAGATTATGGCTGTTAACTATGGTATCCGTTGTTTCGGGCAATGCAATAATTACCGTATATACTATCTCTGTTTATCCTTTAATGATAGCATTTATTTTATTGGTTATTTATAAAACTGTAATTGAAATTAAAACTATTTTTCAAAAAAAAGAGATAATAAGTTAATTATACAAATAGATTAGAGTTTACTAAACCGGAAAGATTAACATCTCCTCTTATTTTAATAAGTATGGATTTCTTTTGGATGATTAATGTAACTAATTAATAAATTTGAAGTTTTGTTATTCAAATTAGTATAGAGATATTCATTAACAGGACGAATGAATTTATGAAGGTATTCGGGAAGGTATTATTCTATATTAATACATATAAATTCAGCCTGTTTAATAAAATATTCAAAAGAATATTTTCAGGATATAAATCCTGGCTGAAAAGGAATGAACCCGGCAGTATGGAACTGGATGAGCAACGAGGATATGTTTTTGCATTAGAACCCCTTATAAGCATCGTTGTTCCGGCCTACAATACTCCGAAATTGTTATTGAAAGCCATGATAACCTCGGTTGTAAATCAAACTTACGGGAACTGGGAATTATGCATAGCCGACGGAAGCGATAAAATCGACGCCGGAAGAAATCAAATTTACAATTCATTTAAAAAAGAAAAAAGGATCGTAATAAAAAAATTATCCGGCAATAAAGGCATTGCATTGAATACTAATGAAGCCGTATCGCTTTCTTCGGGAGAATATGTAGCGATTCTCGACCATGACGATACGATCGCACCTTTTGCATTATATGAAATAGTCCGCTGCATAAATGAAAATCCGGGTACTGATTTTATATATTCGGATGAGGATAAAATTTCAGGAAACGGCAGGTCGAGGTTTCGCCCGCATTTCAAGCCGGATTACAGCCCCGATCTTTTAAGAAGTTATAATTATATATGCCACTTTCTTGTTTTAAAACGGACTCTTGGGGAAAAGGCGGGATGGTTTAGAGGCGGCTTCGACGGTTCGCAGGATTACGATTTAATATTGAGGGCTTCTGAAATAGCCGGAAGGATAGTTCACATCCCAAAGATATTATATCACTGGAGAATCGGCAGGGGTTCCATGTCGGGAAATCAGTGGGCAAAAACATATGCTTTCGATTCGTCAAAAAGGGCTCTTACAGAGGATCTTACAATGAGGAACCTTAAAGGAAAAGTGACGGACGGCCTGTACACGGACAGCTACAGGGTTTCTTACCATATTGAAAAGGAACCGCTTGTTTCAATCATCATTCCGAACCATAACCATACCGGCGATCTTAAGAGCTGCATCGATTCGATTTTAAAGAAATCTGCCTACAGGAATTTTGAAATAATCATAGTTGAAAACAACAGCAGCGATGAATCCGTTTTCAGGCTTTATGACGAATATAAAGAACTGAAAAATATTAAAATCATAAAACTGGACGAACCCTTCAATTATTCTAAGATAAACAACTACGCCGTTAATTATGCCGGCGGCGAATATGTTTTATTCCTGAATAACGATACGGTTGTAATTTCCCCCGGCTGGATCGGGAGCATGGCTGAGCATCTTCAAAGGAAAGAGGTGGGCGCGGTCGGAGCAAAATTGTATTATCCAGGCGGGAAGATCCAGCATGCCGGGATAATAATTGCTAAAAGAGGCCTGCCTGCCCATGCCCATCTCAATTTCCCGGGGGATGACCATGGTTATATGGGAAGACTGATGGCGGTCCAGAACTTAAGCGCGGTTACGGCAGCCTGCCTGATGGTTAAAAAAGCCGTATTCCTCGATGCCGGCGGTTTTGACGAAGAATTCGAATTGGCTTACGGAGATGTGGACCTTTGTCTTAAGGTCTGTGAAAAAGGGCGCCTGATAGTGTGGACACCGTATGCCGAATTATATCATACCGAATCGAAGACAAGGGGTTACGAGGATACTCCTGAAAAACAGAAACGGTTCCGGAAAGAGATTGCTTTATTTAAAAAAAGATGGAGCGGCTGGCTCGAGAGGGGCGATCCTTATTACAATCCTAATTTATCCCCTAAAGGGGATTTTTCTCTAAACTATTAATTTCATTGTACTTCTTTTCTATTTCTGACACATATTCAAAGATCGATTTCGGCTGTCTTGAATTGCCGGACATTTTTAACAGCAGGTTCCTTTCCAGGGCCAACCTTATTATGGCCTTCCCGAGGCTTTTTGCATCGCCTTTTTTAAATAACAGCCCGTTTACTTCATTCTCAATGGCTTCAGACATCCCCGGCAGATCCGTCGCTATCACCGGACAGCCTGCCGCCTGGGCGGTATAGAGTATTAAAGGCGTATTTTCATACCAGATGGAAGGAACTGCCAGGACATCGATTCCAGAAAATATCTTTTCAATTTTTTCATTGGGGAAAGTACCGCAAAATGAGATCCTTTCATCCCCTCGTTTTAATTTCTGCAGATGCCGGTAATATCCGGGAAAATGATCCGGGCTTCCGTATATCTTTAAATCGGCGTCAATGCCTGACGCCAGCATCCGGACGGCTTTGATCAGTATATGGACTCCCTTGTGCCATGATAGGGTTCCTATATATCCTATCCTTAAGATATGCAAATTTCCTCTCGAAGTATTAACCGGCATTTTATTTTTTTCAATCCCGAACTGTAAATACTGAACGCGCCGCTGTTCAAGGCCGTTATTAACCAGCATTTTCCCCATAAAATGAGTCGGCACAAAAACCGTATCGATATAATTCATCCTTTTCCGGAAAAATTCCGGACGCTCCGACAGGGCCCTGAACATTACTTTCCTAACAGCGATTAACATTAAAAAAAGTATCCAATCGGGAATCAATTTCATAATGAACTTTATTTTTTTCATCCTGGACAGATAAAGCATGTGCCTTATGCAGTTAAGAGAATTCCTGTCAGGGCCGGAGCATAAAGAGCCATCGGTCAGCAGAAGCTGGCATTGGGGACAGATCATCCAGAAATCGGTGGCCGAATAGAATACAGGGATTTTAACTTCTTTACAGACGTCGAGAACCGAAGCGGATAAATAGAGCAGATGAAAAATATGCACAAAATCAGGTTTCCAGGTTTTTAAAAAACTGCGGAAAAAACCCGCAAAAAACAAATTGTTGTATTCAATCTCAAAATTGTTCTTCTGGCTTCCTATCGGTTCACGGCTGTAATAAAAACATTTTACATCTATCCCTTCATAGGTATAGCTGCCGAACCTGTTTTTATCCTCGATGTGTTCATTTACCGGAAAACCTGTAAATACGGTTACTTCATATCCGCGTTTTATAAATTCCCTGGCAGCGTTCAATGTGAGAATTTCAGTTCCGCCGTAATATTCCGGTAAAAACTGATGCACCAGCAAAACAATTTTCTTCATATATTCACTGATCATTATAGGGGTTATAAGAGCTTTTGTCCAGAATGAGGTTATATTTAAAGACTTTCAGGCCGGGAGTTATTGATTTTTAATACCATGACGAATATAATATCCGGTAGAAGTTTATTATTGACAGGTTGATTTTATGATTGAGAAAGTACGGGGTTTTGAATATATATCCGATTCGATCGTCAGGCCGGTCAGGGGTTTCGTAATTAAATATATATTGAAGGACCCGGCGCTTCCCTGTAAAGATGCGCTGTCGGATAAAAAGCTTTTCACTGTCTTATTCTGGGCTGTCCTGGCCTGGTATCTTATTCAAGCCGTTTATTTTGCGTTGAATATTAAACTGGGGATCCCGCCCGACGAAATTCATCATTATTCATTAATCCATTTTTACCGGCAGATCCCCGGAATCTTTATAAAGGACAGCATCGAAACCTATCCCTTCGGAGCAGTAAGCGCCTATCCATATTTATATCAACTGGTTATGGGCAAACTGCTTTATTTAAATGTCTTTCAGATCAGCGACTCGATCTATCTCAGGTTCCTGAATATCGGGCTGGGAGTCCTGTCTTTTATTTATCTCTATTATCTGGCAAAGGAAATTACAAAAGACGGGTGGGTTCAGCTTGCCGCCTTGTTTACAGCGACAAACTTGATGATGTATGCTTTTCTTTCAGGTTCCGTCAATTATGACAATTTGATAAACCTGCTTGCAGTTATGTCGATCTTCCATCTGATCCGTTTTTTAAAAAATCATTCCAGGCCGGACCTCCTGGCGGTATTTTTTACCATGGCGGCCGGGAGCCTGACAAAGATCACATATCCGCCTTTAGTTATTATTGAGCTTGTGATATTACTGATCAATTCAAAGGATATTCTCAGGAACAGGGATATCTTTTTAAAAGGAAAAATTAGAGCGTTAGAAGCGGTCCTGTCGGCAGTCATCATTATTCTGGCAGTTTTAAACGCCAATCTATATGGGAATAATATAATAAAATATCACCAGGTATTTCCTTCAGCCGATAAGGTGATTTCCTATGATAATGCGATGAAATATTATCCCCAGTTCTCAAGAGATGTCGAATTTAATAAAACAATCGGCCAGCGTGAAATCGAACCCTTTTTTAAATATGTAAAGGAATATACTTACTTTACAGAAGCCTCGATTTTCGGGATCCTGGCGCACAGGGGCATGATGAGAACTGGAAAAGACTTAATATTATTCAATGTTTTCATAATGGTTTCTTTTATTCTTTTCCTTTTAAATATCAGGAACTATTTAAGCGATAAGAATATCCTGGTTTTATTCTCTTTAAGTTCAGCATACATTATTGTATTATTCTGTTTTCAATATGTTAACTACCTCTCAAACAGGTTCGCTGCGGCAGGACTGCAGGGCAGGTATAATTTCCCTGTTTTAAGCGGGATTGCCGTTTTATTCGGCTTAAGCTACATGAATAGATTCAACAGTATCATTAAACTGGTATTATCTTTGATCCTTGTTTTTGTATTGATTACGGGGGGATTTTTATTTTTCCTGAACAATGCGGACGCGGGGTGGTTCAATCACAGTTGATCTGTAAAATAAATTAATGAGGCGAAAATGCTGTTAAATAAAACCATAGCAGTTGTCGTACCGGCTTACAATGAAGAAAAGCAGATCGGCATGGTGATCGAGACAATGCCGGCCTTTGTCGACCGCATTATCGTCGTGAACGATTGTTCAAAGGACAATACTTCTAATGTCGTAATGGGTTTTATTGAAAAAGAAAACCCGTCTGAAATCGAGATAAAACGCTGCGTCAGAATAATAGAACCCAGCCGGTATAACGAAGCGGAAATGGTATTGAACGATATGAATATCAGGGAATCGGAATATTTTACTCCGTCTAAACCGGATAATAAAGAAAACGATTCATGCCGGATAATACTTATCGATCATTTAAAAAACGGCGGCGTCGGAGCGGCCATAGCGACCGGATACAAATGGTGCAAGGACCATAATATCGATTGTACTGCAGTGATGGCCGGAGACGGCCAGATGGACCCTGCAGAGCTTGAAAATATCTGCAGGCCCGTGATTGAAGAAAAGATCGATTATGTCAAGGGCAACCGTCTTATCCACAAGTCCGCTCCTTACGTAATACCAAGGGCCCGCTTCATGGGAAATTCGGTTCTGTCTCTCCTGACGAAAATTGCTTCGGGATACTGGCATATTTCGGACACACAGACAGGCTATACAGCTATAAGCTTAAACGCCTTGAATGCGATCCAGCTTTATAAAATATATAAAAAATACGGCATGCCCAACGATATGCTGGTCAAGCTTAATATCGCCTACTGCACGATAAAAGAGGTCGAGATCAAACCCATATACCGCGTCGGCGAGAAATCCAAAATGAAAATCTGGAAAGTGATTCCAAAAGTAAGTTTGCTTCTGTTCAGGCTTTTTATATACCGTTTATGGAAGAAATATTTTTTCAGGGATTTCCACCCACTCTTCCTGCTTTATAACATGAGTTTTTTACTGATGGTCCTCGATATTCCGGTTATTATTCAGATTATCCTGGAATTGGTATCGGGCAAGTCGGTTACCTACCAGTCGCTGATCGTTTTTATTTTCCTGTCTATAAGCTCTTTTCAGGCCCTTTTTTTTGCTATGTGGATGGACATTCAGGATAACGACCGGCTTTATAAATAGCTTAAAGGCTTTACAATGAAAATATGCATTTTAACAAGTTCCTATCCCATGGACCCGAACAGAGGCGGCGAAGCCGCAGGCCTTTTTGCCCGGGATTTTGCGATGGAGCTATCAAGACAGAAAAACAATGTTTATGTGCTGACGCCCGAACGGCCGGGCCCGGCAGCAGATGATGAGGGAATTAATATTACTCGTTTTAAATGCATTAAAAAAGGCGGGGGGCTTTCCTCTCTTAAAATTTACAACCCTCGGGATATTGTTATACTTTTTTCCATTATTATAAACGGATGGAGAGCTTTAACTAAACTCAATCAAAGAGAAAAATTCGATGTATTGATCTGCATGTGGGCAATTCCGGCCGGTTTCTGGGGTTACCTGGCCTCCAGATTTTATTCAATTCCCTATGTAACCTGGTCCCTGGGCTCGGACATCTGGAACTACGGCAGGAAACCGCTGACAAAATGGCTTATCCGTATGATCCTGAAAGGATCTTTGAAGGTTTATGCCGACGGAATAAGCCTCAGTGAAGAAACGCAAAAAATCGGGGGAAGGCAATGCGAATTCCTGCCTACGACAAGGGTCCTTCCCGGGCCGGTTTTACAGGACCTTAAAAGCCCCTTCGATAAGACTAAAAAGAACTTCCTTTTCGTCGGCAGATATCATTTCAGCAAGGGCGCCGATCTTTTATTGGAAGCGGCCCGTTTATTGCCTCATGACATTGCCGTGCAGTGCCATTTTCATCTTTACGGCGGCGGTGAAGATCAAGAGCTATTGAATAAAAGGAAAAACGAGTATCAAATAAAGAACATGGATATTCATGGCTATGCAGGAGCGGAAGAAGTCTCTTCATTGATGAATACCGCCGATTTTTTGATTATTCCATCGAGGTTTGACAGCATTCCTGTCGTTTTTTCGGAAGCGCTGCAGATGAAATTACCGATGATTGTTGCCGATGCGGGCGATTTAAAAAACCTTGTTATTAAATACAGCCTCGGTTTTTATTTTGAAAAGGAAAATGCGGGCCAGTTAGCCGAAAGGATTATCCAGGCGATGCCGATAGATAAAAAATATTATGAAAATAATTTTGCTGAAGCGCTTAAAATATTCGATATTAAAGCAAGCGTTTTAAAATTATTGAATGATATAGGATCAGGATCGTAGGCAACTTATGCAAAACCTTCTTATAATAGGCGCAGGCGATGCCGGAAAACTTGTAATTGCTGAAATACTGGAAAATGAGCGGATTTCCGGAAAATATAAACTTATCGGAATACTGGACGATGACAGCGGTAAAAAAGATATTCTGGGTTTCCCCGTCCTTGGAAAAATAGACAGTGCAAAAACGGTCATAGAAAGAGAGCTGATCGATGAAATCATTATCGCAATCCCTTCCGCCGACCAGTCTGCCGTACGGCATATTATGCAATCCCTTTCAAATGCTCCGGTAAAAATCAGGATCGTACCGGGCCTTTATGAAGTGATTGAAGGAGATTTTACATATAACCAGATCCGCACTATAGAGCCTTCGGATCTATTAGGCAGGGAGGAAGTAGGTTTCGATACGGACGTCATTGCCGGGAAATACAGGGATAAAGCAGTTTTTATTACCGGCGCCGGAGGTTCGATAGGATCGGAAATCTTCAACCAGCTTTTTGAACTTCCGGTACAAAAAGTCGTTGCGTTCGGTCATGGCGAAAATTCCATTCATTCATTGATCATCCGGCATGCCCGGGATAAAAGGTTCGCTTATGCGATAGGCGATGTCCGCGATTATTCGAAACTTCTTCATGAATCGAAGAAATACCGTCCTCATTTTGTTTTCCATGCGGCCGCCCATAAGCATGTCCCGCTGATGGAAGACAATCCCGACGAGGCCGTAAAAAACAATATCCTGGGAACCTATAATACGGCGGCCGCATCCGTTGAAGCCGGAATCAAAAGGTTCGTCCTTGTTTCGACAGACAAGGCCGTCAATCCTACCTCGGTAATGGGAGCCTGCAAGCGCATAGCGGAGAGAATAGTTTTATCAATGAACGGCCTCCAGCATAATACAAGGCTTACTTTAACGCGTTTTGGAAATGTCCTCGGTTCCCGCGGAAGCGTGATTCCTGTTTTCAGGGAACAGATTGAAAGGGGAGGTCCGGTGACGGTAACAAGCCCGGACATAACAAGGTATTTCATGTCGATAAGGGAAGCGGCAAGATTGGTTATAAAGACTGCTTCCATAGAAACAGGCAATGTTTTTGTTATGGACATGGGAAAACCGGTCAAAATAATAGACCTGGCAAAGGAAATGATAAGGCTTTCGGGTTTTTCCGAGGCGGACATACCCATCGTCTTTACCGGGCTGCGGCCGGGAGAAAAGCTCTATGAAGAAGTATTGAGCGAAATGGAAGACCTGGATAAGACGAATTTTGAAAAGCTCTTTATTTCACATCACAGGGAAGACCTTTTATCAAGGCAGGAACTGGATAAATTGATTGAAGAATTTACCGAGGCGTCGAAAAAATACGATCCCATGGATATTAAAAGGCTTATTAAAAAATATGTGCCGGAATATAAAGGAGACATCTGATGGTACGTAAAATAATTCCATTTTCCCCCCCCGATATCACGCAGGATGAAATCGATGAAGTCGTCGACACGCTGAAGTCCGGATGGATAACGACCGGCCCTAAAACAAAGTTGTTTGAAAAAGAAATTTCATCTTACTGCGGTACGGGCGGGGCAATCTGCCTGAATTCCGCTACGGCCGGGCTGGAACTGGTACTCCGCCTGCTGGATATCGGACCCGGCGATGAAGTGATTACAACTCCCTATACATACGCTGCAACCGCCAATGTCATTCTTCACTGCGGCGCAAAACCAGTGTTTGCGGACCTGGAAGATGGAAATTTCAATATTTCACCGGATAATATCGAAAAGGCAATTACAAAAAGGACAAAATTGGTAATTCCGGTCGATATAGCCGGATGGCCCTGCGATTACGATAAGATCATAGACGTTCTCGAAAATAATAAAAAGAAATTCAAACCAGGAAAAAATACTCTTCAGGATATGTTCGACAGGCCTGTTATTATGGACGATGCCGCTCATTCTTTCGGCTCTGTTTATAAAGGGATAAAAATCGGCGGCATTGCGGATTTCACTGTCTTTTCCTTCCACGCCGTTAAAAATTTAACGACCGCGGAAGGCGGGGCCATAACATTCAATAAGATGAAAGGTTTTAGCTGTGAAGAAATCTATAATAGATTTCAGCTGCTTTCGCTGCATGGACAGAGTAAAGATGCGCTTTCAAAAATGAAAGCCGGAAGCTGGAAGTATTCCATTGAACTGCCGGGATATAAATATAATATGACCGATATTTCAGCCTCTATAGGCCTGGCCCAGTTGAAACGGTATGACAGGGAAATTATTCCGAAACGCAAAGCCGTTTATGACATTTATGAAGAAGCCTTTTTGAACGACAGCCGTGTTATCAGCCCCCCGGTAAATGATGAAAACAGAACAGGCAACTGCCATCTTTACATGCTGAGGGTTAAAAACGGCAGCGAAACAAAAAGGGCCGAAATAATTCAAAAAATGGCCGGAAAGGGGATAAGTTTAAATGTTCACTATATTCCCGTCGTGATGCATCCGGCATATACCAGGCTGGGTTACGATATAAAAAAATATCCCAACGCTTTTAAAATGTACGAAAACGAGATCACCCTGCCGGTTTACTCCAGGCTGGCTGCGGAAGACGCCATGACCGTCTGTGAAGAACTGAAGAAGGAATTATAATACGGTTTTGAAACCTTTGCATCTATTGTTAATAGAACAGGTTTGAAAAAACGGCATTATTGTTTTATAATAATCGGTTAGATTACATATAATTTGACTGGTATATACGAACCGGGGAGATGTTTTTTATGCCTGAAGTCCTGATTAAAGAGGCGAAAAACGAAGGGACCTACCAGATCCATGAATCTTCATATGCCGACGAAGGGTCCGAAATCGGGAACAATACTAAAATCTGGCATTTTTCCCATATCATGAAAGATGCAAAAATAGGGAAGAACTGCATAATAGGGCAGAATGTCAATATCGGATCCGGGGCGGTACTTGGAGACAACGTCAAGGTCCAGAATAACGTTTCAATTTACAAAGATGTTATTATCGAGGACGGCGTATTTTGCGGACCGTCCTGCGTTTTTACGAATGTGATCAATCCAAGGTCTTATATTGAAAGAAAGAATGAATATAAGACAACGAGGGTAAAAACGGGCGCCAGCATCGGGGCCAATGCAACGGTTGTCTGCGGAGTAACACTGGGAAAATATTCCTTTGTGGGGGCGGGCTCTGTGGTTACAAAGGATATACCGGATTACGCCCTTGCTTATGGCAATCCTGCATCGATAAAAGGATGGGTTTGCTATTGCGGGACGAAACTGGATAAGGAATTGAACTGCCCTGCCTGCCGTAAGAGATATGAACGGTCGGAAAATGGTCTTGCGGAAATACTATGAAATTAAAACTTGCGGTCATTGGCTGCGGAAGGATCAGTTCAAAACATATCGAAGCATGCTTTAAAAACAGCGATAAGATCGAGTTGTCCGCCGTATGCGATAAAATCCCGGACAGGGCCGAAGAGAAGGCTGAAGAATACATGGGCTTTCAGCCCGGGTCTGTACCGGCCGTTTATGGCGATTATATGAAAATGCTCTCTGAAATTAAACCCGATATAGCGGCAGTGTCAACCGAATCAGGCTATCACTGCCGCATAAGCCTGGATGCTCTGAATGCCGGAGCCAATGTCATTGTGGAAAAGCCTATGGCTTTATCGACGGGTGATGCCGAAGCTATGATCCGGCGGTCCAGGGAGGTTAATAAAAAGCTGGCAGTATGCTTTCAGAACCGTTTTAACGAGCCGGTTTTGAAAGTTTACGAAGCCCTCAAAAAAGAACGCTTCGGCAGGATGATGCATGGCATGATACAGGTCCGGTGGAACAGGAATGATCAGTATTACAGGGAAGCGGACTGGAGGGGCACCTGGGAGCTCGACGGCGGAACATTGATGAACCAGTGCACGCATGGCGTCGATGTTTTGCAATGGCTGATGGACGATGAAATCGTAAAAGTCCATGGAGTTACACGGCGTTTTTTAAGGCCGATAGAAGCCGAGGATTTCTGCAGTGCAATCCTTGAGTTCAAAAACGGGTCCGTAGGGATTATCGAGGGTTCGGCCGATATCTATCCGAAAAACCTCAATGAAACATTAAGCATTTTCGGTGAGAAGGGTTCGGCCGTCGTCGGCGGGCTTTGCATGAACAGGCTTGAAACATGGAGATTCTCCGACAGCTCTGAAGCCGGTGATTCCGAAGAAAAGATGATCGATCCGATGCTTAAAGACCCTCCGACAGTTTACGGCACCGGCCACTCGGCGGTTTATGCTGACTTCGTCAGGGCGATAGAAACCGGTTCCGAACCGTTCATCAGCGGCGAGGAAGGTAAAAAATCCCTCGATATCATCCTGGCGGTTTACAAATCCATGAAGCTGGGAAAACCGGTTCGCATGCCTGTTAATTTCGATACGGTTAAGATGAAAGGAACCTTTAAAGAACGACAGGGGGGGCGGTATGGAAAACTCAGTTGAATCCCTCATTGATAAAATCGATAAAAACGAAGCGGTTGTCGGAATTTTAGGGCTGGGCTATGTGGGCCTTCCTCTCGGGGTTTTATTTGCCAAAAACAATTTCCGGGTGATCGGCTTCGATAAAAATGAAAAAAAGGTAGCGGCTGTCAATAACGGGGAGAATTATATATCGGATATCGAGGATTCCGACCTTGAAACAGCCGCCGGCAATAAAAAAATATCGGCTACGGGAGATTTTAAAAGGATAAACGAATGCGATATCCTGATAATATGCGTTCCTACCCCGCTTGATAAGTTCAAAAAACCTGATATGAGCTATATTGAAAATGCTTCGATCGAAATCGGTAAGAATATGAAAATAGGTTCTTTTATCTCCCTTGAGAGTACGACATATCCGACTACGACGGAAAAATTCATGCTGCCGATCCTTGAAAGGGAATCGAAGATGAAAGTAAACAGGGACTTCTGGGTCTGTTTTTCACCGGAAAGGGTCGATCCCGGCAATAAAAAATATAAAACGGAAAACACCCCCAAAGTCATAGGGGCGCTGGGCGAAGACGCCCGTAAAATTGCCGAAGCGGTTTACGGCAAAGTCATCAAAACACTCTATCATGTAAGTTCCCCGAGAATAGCGGAAATGGTGAAAATACTCGAAAATACTTACCGCCTGGTGAATATTTCAATGGTGAACGAGCTTGCATTATTATGCGGTAAAATGGATATCATGATCTGGGAGGTAATCGAAGCTGCTGCAACAAAGCCCTACGGTTTCCAGGCCTTTTATCCGGGTCCGGGCATCGGCGGACATTGCATTCCGCTGGATCCCTTTTACCTTGAATACGTGGCCAGGCAATACGATTTCGACCTTACCATGATCCATACTGCCGGTCAAATCGACAACCTCATGGCGCACCGCATGTGCATAAAGATACAATCAGCCCTGAACCGGCAGAAGAAAGCTATTAACGGTTCCAGGTTAATTTTCCTGGGAGTGGCGTACAAGTCCGATATAGACGATCCGCGGGAATCTCCCGCATTGAAAATCATGGATGAAGCCTCAAGGAAGGGGGGGATCGTTTATTATCATGACCCGTACATTCCCGCTGTAGAGACGGGGGATAAAAGAAAATACGAGTCGGTCCGGTTAACCGATGATTTATTCAGCGATGCGGACTGCTTCATTATTACAACCGATCACAGCTGCTTCGATATTCCGGATATTGTAAAAAGGGCAAAGCTGGTGGTCGATCTGAGAAATGCCGTAAAAGAGACCGGGGAAAAGATCTATAAATTATAAGCGGAACAGATTTATACTTTATGCTTTTGCAATTTGCCAAAATGGAAATTTCCAGTTAAAATCTCTTTTATCAAATTCAACCATTCAAGTCATATAGAGGTTTTGAAATATGATCATTTCAAGGGCTCCTGTCAGATTGTCGATGGGCGGCGGCGGCACGGACCTGGCTTCTTACTATAAGAAATACGGCGGGTTTTTAATGGCTGCAGCTGTAAACAAGTATGTTTATCTTATGGCAGAGAAAAGGTTCGACGAATCCATCAGGCTATCATATTCAAAAACGGAAATAGTAAACAATGTGAACGATATTGAACATAAGATTTTCAGGGAATCGCTACGTGAGACAGGGATAAATAAACAGATCGAACTTGTTTCGGTCGCCGATGTCCCGGCAAATTGCGGGCTCGGTACATCTTCAGTATTCACCGTCGCACTGCTTAATGTGCTTTTTGAATATAAAAGAGATTATCTGTCATTATACCAGCTGGCAGAAGCTGCATGCAATATCGAGATCAATATACTTAAAGAGCCTATCGGCAAACAGGATCAGTATGCGGCTGCATTCGGCGGATTTAACGCATACTGGTTCAATACAGACGGAAGCGTAGCTGTCGAGCCAGTTGCAATAAAGGAAGGAAATTTAATAGAATTGCAGAGCCACCTGTTTTTATTCTATTTAAAAAAGGAACGTTCCGCAAGTTCGGTACTTGCCGTTCAAGACATGAAAAGCAAAAATGGAGATAAATCCGTAATCGACAGGCTTCATAAAATAAAGGAAATAGGAATTTACACAAAAAAGATATTTGAAAGCGGAAAGATCGACGAATTCGGGGAAATTCTCCATGAGCACTGGATGACAAAAAAAGGACTATGCGATAAAGTATCGGACGATTATATAGATGAAGCTTATGAAACAGCAAGAAAAAACGGGGCTACCGGCGGAAAAATCGTAGGAGCGGGCGGCGGCGGTTTTCTGATGGTGTACTGCCCTGAAAACAAGTCAAAAATGATTTCCGCTATGGAAAAGATTAATTTATCGCCGATGCGGTTCAATTTCGAACCTGAAGGCGCAAGGATCATATTTCATAATTAATGCAGGCTTTAACCTGTTCAATTTATAACGTTTAATCGATTGGGAGCTAAAATTGAAAAAATATTTTATAGCCGGCGGCGCCGGTTTTATCGGCAGTCACCTTGCCAGTTCGATCATTAAAGATGAAAGGGAAGCAGACATTAAAATTTTCGATAACTTTTCATCAGGAAAATTATGGCACCTTGATGAAATAAAGGACAGAGGAAATATTGAAATTATTAAAGGGGATATCAAGGACGCTGATTTCCTGACGGCTTCAATGAAAGGTTCGGATATCGTTTACCATTTTGCCTCTAATCCTGATATATCGAAAGCAGTCACACAGCCCGATATCGATTTCTGGGAGGGCACATATTTAACCGATAATGTTTTGGAAGCGATGCGGATTAATGGCATAAAAAGGCTGTTTTACGCATCGGGAAGCGGGATTTACGGCGATACAGGGTTATTGGAGGTTAAAGAAGACCATTCGCCAATGCTGCCCATTTCCACATACGGCGCGAGTAAATTAGCCTGCGAAGCTTTAATATCCTCTTATTGTTATATGTTCGATATGAGGGCCAGCGCTTTCAGATTTGCAAATGTCGTCGGCCCTCATCAGACGCATGGAGTAGGCTATGATTTCATAAAAAAATTACTGAAGAATTCTGATGAATTAAGCATCCTGGGGGACGGCACACAGAGCAAATCCTATATTTATATAACCGATATTATCAAAGCCTTGAGAACCTGCGAAAAGGCCGATTTACCTTCGTTCTCATATTTTAATGTTGCGACGCTTGATTATATAACAGTAAAAGAAATCGCCGATATTGTTGCAGAAGTAATGAATCTAAAAAATGTAAATTATAAATTCACAGGCGGGAACAGGGGCTGGAAGGGCGATGTCCCGGTTATCAGGCTGAATTCGGTAAAGATAAGGAAGATGGGCTGGAATAATCAATATTCAGCAAAAGAGGCTATTTATGCCTCTGTAAAATTGATGTTCGAAGACGCAAAGCTGGATAAGTTCAACTGGGATAAAGAATTAAAATAAGGTCTTGCCGGGTCTTCTATAGCCGGAAAACTTGTTTATTAAAAGATGCAATTTATTTCTGAATAATGAAATATAATGAGATCTGATTTATAATAATGGATGGGAAAAAAGGAAATTAATTCTTCCCGGTTTCCAGTTATTTACAGGGGTTGTAACGAATGTCCAATGTAATTTTCAAAAGAATAGATAAACCTTCATATGAAAGTATATTCGAAGCGATAAAATATATTATCGAAAATTCAGGGATAACCTCCGGGAAAATCGGTAAAAAATGTTTTATCAAGATTAATGCAATGTCCCGGGAAGTACTTCCGGGAAGAAATACAAGTCCCTGGGTTTTGGAAGCTGCAGTATCCAATTTGACAAAAAAATTCCAGAGTACGGAGTTTATTATCGGTGATTGCGATGTAGCCGGGTTTAAGCAGTTTCGACAGGCATGCAGGAATTGGGGATATGATAAAATTGCTGAAAAGTATGGTATAAATATTGTTAATTTATCGGAAGATAAGTTAATTGAAATAGAGACGCAGAATCCTGCCTGTCCCAGGTTAGAAGTATCTAAAACGATAATATCTGCAGATTCAATCATTAATATTCCTGTCTTAAAAACTCATGTTTTGAGCGGAATTACATGCTGCCTTAAAAACCATTGGGGCATGCTGCCGAGGTTTCGTTATCAATATCATACGAGAATGACGGAAGTTATTTCTGAAATTAATAAGCAGATAAAACATACGATTTTTAATATAGTAGATGCAACAATCTGCATGGAAGGAAGCGGACCGAAAACGGGAAAACCTAAAATTTGTTCCGTTCTATTCGGTGGCGCCGACAGGGTTGCCGTCGATATGGCAGTATTAAAATATGCCGGAATACCTGTAGAACTTGCGGAGCACGTAACTGCAAGCGAAAAGAAAGGCATAGGATCAGTGGAATTTAAATTATCGGGCGATGAATTCATACCTGATAAATTCATTTTACCTGAGTTGGGGAATGATCTTGTATCATATATTGAAAGAATGATAAGAAGTATTCCAATTATCGGTAAAATAATGTATCTTCCTTTTATTGCAAAGATTCTGGGTTTTATAGGGACCATGTATAATGAAATAGTGTGGTTTAATGTTAAAGGAAGAAAATATATTAATGAAATTATCAGGAATTCGGATTATTATTCAGAATATTTTAACTAATATTTAATGGGATAAAGATGTTTAATGAAGTAAAAAACTGTGTTATATGCCTTTCAGAACAAAAAGATTGGTCGGTTTTATTTCATTTAAATTCCGAGCAGTATTTAGTTAAATGTAATAAATGCGGGCTCATTTTTAATAACAAACGGAGAATTGATTTAAATGAAGTTTACAGCGATAACTATTTTTGGGCTGATGAAAAAAAATCGGAAGGAGGATATTACGATTATCTGTCACTTGAAAAGGCGTTAAATAAAAATTATAAATTTGCATTCGACTTTGTACTTTCGAAAACAAAATCCAGAGACCAATCGGTCAATGTTCTTGATATCGGCTGCGGCTGCGGATTTTTCCTCAAGCAATTCAGGGATAAAAAGAAATTTAAACTAAACGGAATCGAATTGAATAAAAAATCATGTCAAATTGCAAATGAATCAGGAATAAATGTAATAAATATGGATTTTGGAAATTTTAATCCGGAAGAAAAATTCGATTTTATTTTTTCTTTTGAAGTGATCGAACATGTTTTAAATCCGTTTGAAATGGCTGAGAAAATCTATAAGATATCAAAACCCGGAAGTTATGTACTTATGACAACGCCTGACTCCGGGAATATATTGTTTAATATTTTACGGAAAAAATGGCCTGCTATTCATCCAAGCAGTCATAATTATTATTTTTCTAAAAAAACTATTAAAACTTTAATGGAAAAAGCCGGCTTTGAAGTATTTAAAATAAAAGAGAAGCAATTGTTATGGAGAGATGTAAAACAGCTTCGGAAAAGAATGGTTGAATTATTCAGATGGAGCAGTTTCATTGTCAATCCGTTTAAAAATTTTGATAATAAAATAATCCCTTTTTTAAGCGGCGGAAGTCTGGAAATAATAGCAAGGAAAGGATCTGACTAAAATGATTACAGTAGCAATGATTACAAAAAATGAAGAAAAAGCGGTCGGAACAGTTGTAAGAGATATCAAAAGAATTATACCGGAAGCTGAAATACTGATTGTAGATTCCAGCAGCGACAATACCGCCGAAATAGCCCGAAAAGAAGGGGCGAATGTTATTAAACAATTTCCTGCACAGGGATACGGCAAAGCCATGGATTTAGCCCTTCGTTCAGCTTCAGGGGAAGTTGTGGTCACAATGGATTGTGATGATACCTATCCCGTGGACCAAATTCCAATTATGTGCGATCTTGTTTTAAAAAAAGGGTATGATATTGTAGATGCATCGCGGTTAAAGAACAAACCTAAAGCAATGCCTTTGATTAATTATCTGGCTAATTGGGGGTTCGCATTATTTGCGAGCATGCTGTTTTTTAGAAGGTTTACAGACCTTCACAGCGGCATGAGAGCCTACAGGAAATCAATGATTGACCGGATGAAATTTGATTTAAAAGGCGTAGCCCTGCCCGTCGAATTGCTTTTAAAACCGATTAAGATGAAATACAAATACTCTTCGATATTTATTGAATATAAAGAAAGGATAGGCGTCAGTAAAATGGAACCTTTAAAAGGCGCCTATTGGACATTAAAGAGGATTTTATCTATAAGATTCGGATCGTTCAAAAGAGAAAGGGAATAATAAAATGCATATAGGCATTTTAGGCGGCGGATTAAGCGGCATCACGTTACAAAAACATTTAATGCATACAAGCGAAGTTCTGGAAAAAGAAATTAATATAGGCGGACTTTGCAGATCCTTTGAAAAAGCCGGCTTTATTTACGATATTGGCGGCCATATTTTATATTCGAAAGACGATACTATGATGAAAATCATTAAGTCAGTATTGAAAGATAATATCAATAACTGCAGAAGAAATAACAAAATATTTTTTAAAGACAGATTTATGAAATATCCTTTCGAAAATGAGTTAAACGCATTGGATAGAGAAGATAATTACGAGTGTTTGATAGGATATATTAAAAACGAATATAAGAAACCTACAAATTTTTACGAATGGATATATTATACTTTCGGCAAAGGAATCGCAGAAAAATATCTGGTTCCATATAACAGCAAAATATGGAAGACCGATCTCAATGAAATGAGCCTTGAATGGGTTGAAAGAATCCCTAAACCGCCTTTGGAAGATATAGTTAAATCCTCATTGGGTATTGAGACCGAAGGATATGTTCACCAGCTTAACTTCATTTATCCTAATAAAGGAGGAATCGAGACTTTAGTAAAATCCATGGTTAAGCCTGATAAAAAACAAACTGTAAATTTTGAGATAAAGGAAATTATCTATAAAGATAATAAATGGGTTGTATCGAATGATATTGCAGAAAAAATGTTCGATGAGATTGTGGTTACATTTCCTTTAACGGACGCAGTCAAGTGCTTCAGGAAGGTGCCTGCTAAAATCATTAAAGCGGCCGAAGAATTAAAACATAATATGGTAAAAGTAATCCTGGTTGGATTAAACAATGAATCTCTTCTTGATAAAAGCGCCGTATATGTTCCCGATAGAGATATCAGTTTTCACAGGATATGCTACATGGGATATTTCAGCAAACAGAATGTTCCGGCTGGTAAATCTTCTGTAATATGTGAAATAACAACAAATCCGAAAAATGAATTCTATAAATTGAACGATCCGCTCGTTATTGAAAGAGTTGTTAACGATTTGGATAAAATGCATATTATTGAAAAAAATGAAATTTGTACTACCGATATCAAGAGCTTTGAATACAGTTATGTTGTTTATAACAAATCATATTATAAAAATATTCTGCTGATAAAAGAATATTTTAAATCAATCGGGGTAAACCTTTTGGGCAGATTCGGCGAGTTCGAATATATAAACATGGACGACGTAATTAAAAGAAGCATTAAAATGGCTGAGAAGTTGAATGAAAAAAATTAATATGGTAAAAATTAAAGCTTTAACAATTAAAATTTTCAAGTTGTTTTTTTCAGTGCAGTTTTTAATATTTTTACTTGTAGGTTTAACAGCGGCTGTTTCTAATTATTTATCGTTTGTTTTTATTTTTAATAAATTTCTTCCGAATTATTTAAGCGTTGCTTTTGCATTTTCCGTTGGAACAATAATCAGTTTTATCCTTAACAGAACGCTCACCTTTAAAGCTTTCAATGAAAAGATTATTTATCAGATAATAAAATTCGGTATCGCTTATATCGGATTGCTTATTATAGGTGAAATATCGTTTTATTTCATGATGTTCTTATTAAAAATAAGGTTTATTCCTGATTTTTCAATCAGCAATGAATATATATCGCAGACTTTTTCAATCATTATAAGCACGATTTATAATTACTTGATAATGAAATTTTTCTCTTTTAAAAAAATTAACATATTTATGAAAAAAAAGAGTGACAAACATTAATATGATCAAAAGTCTGGCGTTATTATCCGGCGGCCTTGCTACACGCCTCAGGCCGGTAACGGAAACTATTCCCAAATCGATGATAGATATCAACGGCAGGCCCTTTATCGCGCACCAGCTCGAGCTTTTGAAAAAGAAAGGGATCGAAGAGGTAGTTATCTGCGCCGGGTACCTGGGCGGGCTGATTAAGGATTATGTAAAGGACGGCTCGGCTTTCGGGATAAACGCGAGGTATTCCTTCGACGGGGACAGGCTACTGGGAACAGGAGGCGCCGTAAAAAAGGCAATGCCTTTATTGGAGGACTTATTTTACGTGATGTACGGCGATTCATACCTCGACGTCGATTTCATAAAAATTGCGGATTTCTTTACGGGAAACAATAAAAAAGGGCTTATGACGGTGCTTAAAAATGACGGCTGGTGGGATAAAAGCAACGTAATATTTGAAAAAGGCCGGATTGTCAATTATGATAAGAATTCGAAAGATCCCGGAATGAAATATATCGATTACGGACTGGGTATATTGAGGAAGGAAGTTTTCGACAAGATTAAAGAAAACGAGGTTAAGGATCTTGCAGATATTTACAGAGACCTCTTAAACGAAGAACAGCTCCTGGGTTACGAGGTAAAAGAAAGATTTTACGAGATCGGTTCGTTCAGGGGCATTGAAGAAACAAGGGAATATCTTTTAAGAAAATCCTCTAAAAAAGGAGAATTCAATGGAAATGAGGGAACATATTGATTCCTATTTCAAGGGCGTCATTAAAATCGCCGAGACTATCGATAGATCATCGATGGAAAAAGCCGTTAATCTCCTGCTTGATACAAGGGTGAAAAAGGGGCGCCTGTTTATCCTGGGCGTGGGCGGAAGCGCCGCCAATGCGAGTCATGCCGTCAACGATTTCAGGAAGCTTGCGGGGATCGAATCATATGCCCCGACCGACAATGTATCGGAACTGACGGCCCGCATAAACGACGACGGCTGGGATACCGTATTTGCCGGGTGGCTGAAAGGGTCAAGGCTCAATCAGGATGACTGTATAATGGTGATCTCCGTAGGCGGAGGCAATGAAGAGAAAAATATCAGCGTCAATCTGGTAAAGGCCCTGAAATTCGCAAAAGAAACCGGTGCGAAAATAATCGGTCTTGTCGGACGCGACGGCGGATATACTGCAAAGGTAGCCGACGCCGCTGTAATAGTTCCCGTAATAAACGATAACCTGATTACGCCTCTAACAGAGGCTTACCATGCTGTGATCTGGCACATGTTCGTATCCCATCCTAAACTGCAGGTTAACACTGCAAAATGGGAGTCGACGAAATAATGAATACGGCCGTATTTCTCGACAGGGATGGGGTTATAAACAAACTGATTTTTAATGAGGCAAACGGCGAATTTGAACCGCCGCACAAGATCGAGGATTTAAATCTGTATTCATGGACGCTGGAAAGTTTAATGACTGTAATGGAAAACGGGTTCGATCTTTTCCTGGTTTCAAACCAGCCGGATTACGCAAAGGGTAAATGCAGTCTGGAGGATCTCTTAAGCGTTCACAAAAGGCTGGATGAAATAATGATTGGAAACAATATTTTTTTTAAGGAATATTACTATTGCTACCACCATCCGGCAGGAATAGTCCCGGGATATTCCGGAAAGTGCAATTGCAGAAAACCGGAGCCTTATTTTCTTAAAAAAGCCGAAAAGGAATACGGGATCGATTTGAAGCAGTCATGGATGATAGGAGACAGGGAAAGCGACATTTTATGCGGGAAAAACGCCGGTGTAAGGACGATCCTTGTTAAAAGCGAAGAAAAGATATTAGATCCGGGAAAACTTAAGGAAATTCCAGACTTTACCGCCGACAACCTCAGGGATGCGGTCAGCCTGCTTGTAAAAAATTCTGTAGGAGGAATTTATGCCCGTTAAACTAAAGATCAAGATATTTGCAGACGGCGCGAATGTAAATGATATGGAGAAAGCTTATAAAGAAGGGTGGGTAAGCGGATTTACCACGAATCCGACCCTGATGAAGCAGGCGGGGGTAAGAGATTATGAACTTTTCGCAAGGGATGTGCTCTCTAGGATAAAAGATCTGCCTATTTCATTCGAAGTGTTTTCGGACGATTTCGAATCCATGGAAAAGGAAGCCAAAAAGATTGCCGGCTGGGGGAAAAACGTTTATGTAAAGATACCGGTCACCAATACGAAGGGGGAGTCTTCAATACCTTTGATAAAAAGACTGACCGGCGAAGGCCTGTCCCTGAATATAACGGCTATTATGCCCCTGGAACAGGTCGAAGAAGTCGCAGATGCTATCGATCCGAAGGTAAAGAACATCATATCGATCTTTGCAGGAAGAATAGCGGATACAGGGCGGGACCCGGTCCCGATCATGAAAAAAGCGGTTCTTATATGCTCCCATAATCCGAATGCCGAGGTACTGTGGGCAAGCCCCAGGGAGCTTTTGAATATTATCCAGGCTGAAGAGGCGGGATGCCATATAATAACGGTTTTACCGGACATTCTTAAAAAACTGCCCCTAATCGGCAAGGATCTTAACGAGTACTCGCTGGATACAGTAAAAATGTTTTACAACGACGCGAAGTCCGCCGGTTACAGGCTTTTATGAAAATCAGCTCAGGATCTCTTCCAGGGTCCTGCGGATATCATATCTGGTTTTCCAGCCTGTCGCCTTTACCAGTTTTTCATTCGAACCTATGGTAATTTTATTGTCGTCGGGGCGGATCAGATCAGGATTGATTTTAATAGCGGATTTGACGCCTAATATTTCCTCCATAATGCCGATTATTTCGTTCAGCGAATAACCCTTGCCTGTGCAGACATTGTAAATCTCTCCCCTGACGCCCTTCATGAACAGGGCGTAATAAGCGGCCACAACATCCCTCACGTCCGTAAAATCCCTGATTATGGAAGTGTCTCCCGTGACCAGCTCCTTCCTTATCCCGTTTTTGATATCTATCAATTGTCCCGCGAAGGACGGCACAACGAAACTGTCCTTTTGACCCGGCCCTATATGGTTGAAAGAACGCGTCAGCACTATGTCCAGACCGTAGCTTCTTACATAAACCCTTGAAAGCATTTCCTGGGAAACCCTGGCGACTGCGTAAGGGCTCAGAGGTTCCAGTTCGTATTCCTCCCTGATCGGTATTTTATTTTGGTTGATATTGCCGTATTCCTCGCTCGATCCTACCGACAGTATCCTGCATTTAATTTTCAGGATGCGGACGGCTTCCAGGAGATTGAGATAAATATTGATATTGTTCTGGAAGCTCATGATGGGGTTCTGCCAGC
Source organism: uncultured Spirochaetota bacterium (assembly GCA_963796325.1). GTDB lineage: Bacteria > Spirochaetota > Brevinematia > Brevinematales > JAOACQ01 > CAVYGN01. The sequence goes on along the minus strand of CAWCLF010000001.1, from coordinate 2,182,807 downwards.
TGAAAGCCACGCTTGAATAAGAGGCCAGGTGCAGAATATAATCGGGCTTCGAGAGGTTGATGTAATAACGGATCTTATCCTTGTCCAACAGGTCCTGTTCTATAAAATTGCATTTTATGTACCTGTAGTTTTTAACAGGCTCTTTTGCCGGGTTGACGTCGATCCCCATGATTTCAGAATCGATCCTGTTATTTTCAAGGTAATCTATGAAATGTCCGCCCACAAACCCCGAATAACCGGTTATCAGGAATTTTAACATTGAAAGCATCCTTATAATTAGTAATTGAAGCCGGAATCAGATAAAAAAGAAAAGCCCGATCGTCCTGACGAAACCGCTTTTAAAGAAACCGTTCTTCAAAAGTATCCAGCGCTTTTTAATAAAATTATACCCTGCTATATTTGCATAATCGAATGTAATTTTATAATTTCCGGAGCCGAGCCTTTTCCCGTTCAATTTTAAAAAAGCCGACGCCTGCTTCTGAGCATTTTGAAGGTTTTTTTTAATCAGTTCTCTTTTATATACGAAAGAATTAATAATATATTTCAAATTGAAACTGAACGAACCTACGGCGTTGGTGCCATGCTGCCTGTAATATATGAGCGGGTCCCGAATATATCCTATCCTGCCGAAAGCGGCGGCGTTAAGGGCCATCCACCAGTCATGCATTACCGCTTCATCGGGAAACGGCAATGAATACTCCTTGAGCTTCCTGTTGACTATGACCGTGCAGCCGGTTATGCAGTTCTGTACAAGAAGCCGGTTTAAACTTCTGCCCGCTTCCGGGTTCAGGCGCTGGTAATTCCATAACGACCTGTCGATTATATTAAGATTTCCATCCGCTACCGTAAGATCGGAATGTACCAGTATAGGCAGGTCCCTGCCGCATTCCTCTTCAATTTCCTTTATTTTCCGATAAGACCTTCCGACCTTGTCGGGAAACCATTTATCGTCCTGGTCGCAGAGCATGATATAATCTGCGGTAGAAACGCCGAGGAGTTTTTCATAATTTTTCATTATTCCAAGCTTTATGCCGTCCGGTTTTAAGAGCTCGATCCTGCCGGGGTGTTCGCCCGAGTATTTTTCGAGGATATCGAGGCTCCCGTCCGCTGAAGAGTCGTCCCTGATTATAAGCTTCCAGCCGGAGTATTCCTGGCTTAAAATAGAATCGATCAGGACTTTAAGATAAGGCGAACCGTTGTAAACCGGCAGCAGGATATCGATATTGTCCATTCTAGATTCTCCGGTAATATGTTAAAGAATCTAATATATCCTTTTCTTCAGCATTTAAAATTATTTCATTCATTTTTCTACCTTTTTTAATATAAAGTTAATGGGGTATTAATATATAATTTATTCGATATCCAAAACCAGTTTAACACCTATTTCAACCTTTTTCATAGTTTTTTCATGAATAGCCCCGGTGCAATCTGATAAGATACTTTTGTCCAATGTAATTATCCGGGAAACATTTATAACAGAATCTTTAGATAAATTCGATTCCTGAGATTTTATTAAGAGATTTCCGGGAGCATCGGCCAGCTTCAGATTTGAAGTTATTACAAGGCAAATAACAGTGTTGATTTTACTTTGGTTAAAATCATCCGATTGTATAATTAATACCGGCCTTCTGTAACCAGGCTCTGAACCTGCCGGATTTGGCAGATTAGCCCACCAAATTTCACCTCGGGTCATTACCATTCGACCTTTTCAAGTAATTTTGTCTGAGTTTTCAAGATAGGCTTTTCAATAGAACTTTCTTCTCCGGAATAAAGCCGATTTAATTTCTCGGAAACATCAATGGACTCATGAAATCTAATATACTCTTCTACGGCTTCCGATATTAATTTACTTCTTGAAACGCCTTTTTTTTTGACATAATATGAAAGGGCTTTAAAAAGCGGGTCGGGAATGGATATTGCCGTTTTCATAAATCTAGTATAACCATAGTTATACCAAATGTCAAATTGCAGAATGAAAATGAATAAGTAAGCTCGACCCTGGAACTTTCAGTATAGAATTCTATTCACACAAAAAATTCCTGAAATCCAACCCTAATTTTGACATTTATGCCACGTTTGATGTAAACTTTAAAAGGCATCCAGGTTTGGCAGAGCGGCAATCGGTTTTTGGTTCATTGTAAACAAGTAAAAATTTTAAGATCAGTCATCGGAAAGGAATTTTTATGAACGCTGCCGGTAAAATCAACTCCAGGGATATTTTATTTTCCGTCATGATTTTTTCCCTCCTGTTCGTACTGTTTTCAAGGGGCCTGTTCGAATTCCTTACCGGGTCAAAAGAGGCCGCGTTTATTATCGAATTCCTGTCCTCTGCATCCCTGCTGGTTATAGCGGCTCTTGTTTCAAGAATAAATGTCAAAGGCAATTCCCTTGTATTCATTATCGTTTATTTATCTTTTGCGCTTGCAGTCGTCGTAAGCTGCCTGCTTACTCTGGCCAGGTTCCGTTTTATTTATGAAATAGTATTTTTTTCCCTTGTCATGCTTTACCTCTTTTTCATCTTTTCATTCTTCAATATCCTGTCTTGCAGGGATATGAAACCGGAAGGAATTATCGGCAACAGCATATCAGTCACCGGTATAATACTTGTTTTGTTCATGGTTTTTGAACTGGCAGTCAGGCTGACCGGCTTTCCGGGCGAGGCTGTGTCGCTTACGCCGGCGGGGATTATTTACCGTCCTGCTTCATTGACGGGCAGTTACCTTCATCTTCCCATCATAATGCCCTTATTGGGCGCAGCCGCCCTCCGATTTGCCGGGAAAAGGTATTTGAAATTGTCCGGGATTGTTTTCCTCCTGGTTCCGTTCCTGGTCTTTTCCCGTTCAGGCATGATAATAAGCGCTTTTGTATTTGCAGGACTGGCGGCTGTCATAATTAAGGACGCCGGGTCCCGCGGAAGGATCCTGAGAATATTAATACCGCTGTTATGCCTGGCTGCGGCCGTAACTATTGTGTTAATAGCCGTAAAACCCCTGAGGTCTTATGCGGCTACTCTTGCCGTGCGTATTTTCATCTTCAACGATAAAGGCAATATTTCCAGGTTTTCCATCTGGTCGTCCGGTTTGAACGCTTTCTTTAAAACGAACATGATATTCGGGGAGTATACGGGATTTTCAAGCAATATCGTCAATAATTTCTTTCATAACGAACTAATGGCTTTTAATTCTCCCCTGGCAACTACAACGCTTGAATCCGGTTTGCTTGAAATGATCCTGAGTTACGGGATTCTCGGCGCTGTACTTTATTACGGGAGCCTGATCTTCTCAGCGGTAATGAATATGAAAAGGGGAGAAATGCTCCTCTCTTTTACAACGGCCGGCGTGATAATCGAAACGCTCTTTTACCAGTCGGTCGAAATACTTCCCTTTGTTTTTGCCGTATCTCTGATTCAATTCCTTGTCAATTCCCGATCAGATCGTTCTTTAAAAATAAAATAACGATAGCCTTTATAAAATCGTCCCTGCCGTCGGCCACAGTCAGCTTTTCAGTGTCCGTAACGCCTTCGGCGCCGACGCTTGTCGTTATGACAGGCAGGCCTGCATCTATGCATTCAAGCACCTTTACCTTTATTCCCGCGCCCAGCCGCAGCGGGACGACCGCAGCTTCGGCTTTACCGAAATATTCGAGGGGGTTTTCAACGAACCCGGTAACCGTGATGTTTCCCGACTCAAGTCTCTTAATGCTGTCGGGCGGATTGGCCCCGATGATGTAAAATTTTGCATCCGGGTACTTTTCGAGCACCGGCGGGAAAATTTCATCTGTAAACCATAAAACTGCGTCCCTGTTTTCCAATCTATTCATTGCCCCCCAGAAAAGAAGGCTGTGTCTCTCTATATTTTTTCTTTCGTTTTTTTTGAAAATCGAATCGACATAGGGTTTTATCAATTCTATTTTATTTTCGGGGGTCCCGTCGCTTATAAGTATCGACATATCCTTGGGGTTGTGGAGAATGATCCTGTCCATATTTCCGATCACTTTCAGTTCCCATTTTTTCTGCCTCCTGTATTCGATCGAATACAGAAGCCTCATAAGCCCTTTCTTTGCGGCTTTTTTCCTCTCGTAGGACTGGTAGGTCAGGTCATGCTCGCTGTACGAAGCCGTCACTTTGCCTGTAATAAACTGCCTGTAGAAACCCGCAGCCGTGAACTCGAAATGAACGGCTCCGAACTTTATTTTTTCATAAAGCTCCCTGATTTTTCCGGCTGCTTTCATATCTGCGCGCGAAGCCGCCCTCAGGGGCAGAGCCGGGTGCATTATTATACCCCTTATCCTTGAAAACAGGCTGACCGGGAAAATCATAAATTCCCTGCAGAACGAATAATCGTCCCGGCAGAAATACCTTTTTTCCAGGTCGTTCATGAAGAAAATCGCGGTGATATTATAATCTATGCTCATACCAGACAAGATCGAATAAGCCGTTTTGTGGCCCGCCTGGGGCACCCGAAGACTCGGCAGGTGAGTCGATATGAATAAAAGGTCCGGTTTTTTCAAAATCCCTCCCGGGCGGTCAGGGTCTTTAAGAGATCCAGCCACTCCGACCTGAATCTTGTATATGAGTAGTACTTGCCGGCGTATTTCTCCGCTTTTTCGGAGTACTCATTATATTTTGACATGATGAGTTCTATCTGTCCTGCATACTTCGTAACCTCATCCCCGTCACGGCCGTTTACGACAAATTCCGGAACGATCCCTTTCAGATGGTTTCCGATGCCCGTATCGCTCATAACGACAGGGGTGCCGCAGGCCATGGCCTCGAGGGGCACAAGCCCGAAAGATTCGAACCTGCTCGGGAATATTACAATACAGTAGCGGTTGTACAAATTTACAAGCTCACCGCTTTCTACTGTCCCGATAAATCCCAGGGACTTGCCTGGTTTGATATTGGTTACGCAGTCGATCGGGACGCCTTTTTCAGCCAGTTTTTCCAGGATGTCGAAACCTTTGCCGTAATAATCGTAGCGTCCGACAAACAGGCACTTCCCGTTTTTAATAATATTCCGATCTCTCCTGAATTTATCCGGATCGATGCAGTTATTTATCACCCTGTCGACGCGGACCCCCCCCCTTTCCAGGAAAGATTTGAGATAATCGGATACGCATACGACATATTTTCCCCTGGCGCTGAGATATTCAAGTGCGATTCCCCGCATGAAGGCGATCTTCTTCTTCAAGGAAGGGTATATCGCAAGATAATTTTCCCTGTAGCCGTAAGAGGAGAAATGAAACAGGTCGACAGCCGACCTGTGCCGTATGCCGAATCCGTACATTCCCGACGCGATCACAAGGTCGTATTTATGTATTTTTGAAGCCGCAGCAAAGACCTGTCCGGTTATGTAACATTCTCCGATGAGGGTGCGCAGAAAGGGATTGATGGAAAGTTTGAGGCTCCCGGCATCGTCGATTCCCCATACATCGACAACATGACCGGCTTCTTCCAGAACTGATTTCAGCATATTCTGCACAGTTTCGGCTCCGCCGGCGCCGTTATCGGGAAAGTTTTTATAGCGGGTGACGATTGCGATTTTCACCGGTCCTCCCGATTGATTTTATATTGTTTTTCAAATTTTTCCAAATTAGTTGCGAGGCTTTTTATCTTTCTCCAGGCCCGGATCAAACCTGTTATCACCAATATTCTCCTGATAAATTCCTTCGAATACCGCAGGGTTTTATATCTAAAGAAGGGCCGGAAGCCGAAATATTTTTTTATTATCGATGCCGTTTCGAGAACGGCGTTGAAATTACCGCTCAAGCCTCCGATCCTGAAAAATACAAGGACCCTGTCCAGGAATTTTAAAGAACATCCTGAAATAATGCACCTGCAGAAAAAATCGAAATCGGCGGCAATTTTATAATCCCGGTTGAACATATCGAATCTTACCAGGAGATCTTTTTTGATAAAACTCGAAGGATGCGGAATTGTGATCCCTTTTTTCAGATCCTCTATGCCGATCATTTTTCCCATTAAAAGCGAAACGTTCCGGTTTTCGTCGGCCATTAACGTCCTGCCGTAAACAATGTCCGGTTCCATGCTGCGGGTTATTTCCCCTGCGGCCAGGCTGACGGCGTCTTTATCGAGAAAGTAATCGTCGGCGTTTAAAAATAAAAGATAGCTGCCTCCCGATTCTCTTATGCCATTGTTCATTGCATCGTAAACGCCGTTATCAGGCCCGCTGGTCCACAAATCCAGCATTTCATCGTATCTTTTTATTATATCCACGGTTTTATCGGTTGATCCGCCGTCTACGATAATATATTCAACATTGTCGTAAGTCTGCCCGATAACGCTTTTTATTGTCTGCTCGATGAATTTCTCACAGTTGAAGGATACGGTTATTACCGTTATCAGGGGTTTCCCCGGGTCGCTTTTTTTGTAGAAACCCCAGGCCCTTAAACCGCCGCTGTTTAGAGATCCGTCTTTTAGATGTGAAAAGCCGTTTTTTTTTCCATTTTTATATAACATCCTTGTAGTTGCAAAATCCGGATTGTAAGCTTGATACCCTGTTCTGGAACTCGGCATTCGATATCCTTTTCAGATTATTAAAATTTTATCGGAAGACCCCGGCGATCAATTCCTGCAATTTTTTACTATAACCGGCATGGTTGAAATTCCGTATCCTCGCATATCCCCTTTCTCCGAGGTCCTTCCTTAAAGCGCCGTCTGATAAGAGCTTTTCTATCGCCAGGGCTATATCCTGCGGATTTTCAGGGTCGAATAAAAGGGCGCTGTCGGCCACCTGTTCGGGAAGGGCTAAAATATTCGAACAGCATACGGGTACTTTCAAAGATTCGGCTTCATAAATCGGAATACTTACGCTTTCGAACAGGGTAGGCATAACCAGCATTTCCGACATAAGGTAAATGGCGGGCAAATCGCCGTAGTCGACATAGCCCAGGAATTTAACCTTGCCGGTAAGCTGCAAATATTGGGTTTTGTTGTATACATCGTTGAAACTTACAAGTTTTGCACCTGTAAAGACCATGCTTACATCCGGATATTTTTTTTGTACCAGTAGGAAGGCTTCCAAAAGCTTCATATGATTTTTATGGGGCCAGAATTGAGCGGGATAGAACAGGAATCTTTCCGGCAGCGAGTATTTTTCACATACCGAATTTAAATATGCCCTGTTGTATGAAATATCCAGGAACGCTTTCGGAGGAGGGGCCTGAATAACCGTTATTTTATTTTCTTTTATATGTAAATATTCGATTAAATCATTTTTAACATATTCAGATTCGCATAAAATATGGTCGGCCGTTCTTGCTATAACCATATTGAATAAGCGCCTTTTTTTTAATTCCCCTTTTGTAAAAAAACTCCTGTAATATTTTTCCTGCAGGTCATGGAAGGTTACTATATAGGGCTTGTCAAGCCAGAAATGCGGATAAATTTCTGTCGTGGGGGAAATAAAAAAGTCTATATCCGCAAAAATCTCCTTTTCTTTTATATTAAAAATAAAAGGTTTGCGGATATTTAAATATAAAAGGATCCTTTTGAGGATTTTCTGAAAAACAGAGAGCGCGGGCTGGCTGATATGCCTGACGGTAAGAAGGTTTTGATAACGGTCAAGGTCGTTATGGTCTGTAAAGATCACGTATTCGTTCTTTTTGTCCTGTATTAAAGCGTCGATCAGAGACTGGGTATACTGGAAAGTGCCTCCGTTATTCCTGGGGGAAAACGCAATAATGCCTATTTTATCCATTCAGGCCTCGGGCCAAAAGGAATGAAATCTTTTCACATATATATTTAATGTTCTCTTCTGTAAGATTGAAAAATGTCGGCAGATTTATTCCTTTGTCGTAAATATAATGGGTAACCGGCGTGTCGCTCCTCGTGTAAGCAGGCATATCCGATACCGGATAAAAATAAGGCCTGCTGTCGACGCCGAAGTCTTTTAAATCCCGCATAAATGTTTCTCTTTTGAGCTCGTTCCAGTTTTTATTTTCCATGCAGATCATCCAGTACGCATTTTTTGCCCAATCCTCCGTATGATTTAATCGAATGCCGTCAAGATGCCCTAAATACCGCCTGTAATATGAGAATATTCCCCTCTTTTTTTCGATGAATTCATTTATCCTTTCCAGTTGGGCGCATCCCAGGGCGGCCTGTAAATTCGTGATACGGAAATTATAGCCTATTTCATTATGCCAGTAGCGTTTTTCCTTACTCATTGCATGATCCCTAAGCATTTTTGCATGTTCGAAGATTTCCTGGTTATCGGTAGTTAACATTCCTCCTTCGCCTGTAGTGATGATTTTATTTCCGTAAAAACTGAAAGTGGCGCAATCTCCGAGGGAGCCGGTTCTTTTACCGAGTATTTCCGCTCCATGCGCTTCGGCTGCGTCCTCTATGACCCGTAAATTGAATTTCGATGCGATTTTATTTATCCGGGTCATATCGCAGGGATGCCCGTAAATGTGGACGGGAATAACGGCTTTTGTCTTTGGCGTGACCGCTCTTTCTATTTTATCGGGGTCCATGCATAAAGTATTCCTGTCTATATCGATTAGAACTGGGGTCGCCCCTAAATGCCTGACGGCATTGGCAGTGGCGATAAAAGTAAAATCCGGTACGATAACTTCGTCCCCGCTTTCAATGCCGCATGCGGCAAGTGCCAGTACGATAGCCGCCGTGCCGTTCATTACGGCTACGGCATATTTTGTTCCGCAAAATTCGGCGAATTTCTCTTCAAACTCATTTATATATTTTCCTATCGAAGAAACCCAGCCCGACGAAACGGCATCGTTCACATATTCGATTTCCTTTCCGGTAATGGAAGGCTCTGAAATCGGTATCCAGTTATTCATCAAACTAATCCTTTACACTCCATTAAGTTAGAAGAAATAAATTATAATAGGGCAGGTAAATTAATTCAATATTTAGAGGTATGGGTCTTTATTTTTATTCCCTGCCGGGGATTTTAAGGAATTCGGTTATCGTTTTTCTTAATCCGGCCTTATATTGTTCTTGGCTAAAATTCTTGCGGGTATAATCCATAGCGAATAATGACATAGATTCGAGTTCTTCAGCGTTAATTCCTGAAGCTTCCGAAATTTGACCTTTTATATAATCGATGTGAAAATCTTCAAGTATAATGCCGAAGCCGGGTGTACAGATATTTGCTTTGGCTGTAAAAATTGGAACGAGCCCCGCCGCTGAAAAGGTTAAAACCTGTCCTCCTCCTCTTTCGGAAACGGAAGGCAGAAGGATATATGCGCACAGGTCTATTAACGTCTTAAACAGCTTTGAATCGAATTTTACATGCCCGTAATATTTAATATTGGACATATCGGACAGTTCTTTTTTATACAGGCCCTTAAAACCTGCATAGTTTTCAAACGTTCCACAAATATGCAGATTGAGATGAGGCAATTCTGAAAACGAGTCCAGAACAAGGTCAAGGCCCTCATGAACCGGATCGGACCCGCCGAACCACAGGAAGTTGCATGCCGCTTTTTTATAATCCTTCGAATCCAGATCAGTGAACGGAATATTTTCCAGGTTTAAAGGCTTGTTTAACAGGAATAAATTCGGATTCAATTTCCTGTATTCTGAAACACCGTTCTTTCCGCTTCCGGAAATTATCACTCCGTCCGCAAATTTAACCGACTTCATAAAACCGAAAGCTTCGGAACCGGCTGCCGGCATTTTCAGCGGGAAGCTTTTCCGGCTCGACAGATATTTATGCCTCTCGTATAGTGACAGCCGGGAATTTAAGATGCCCGGTTCGTCCGTATATAATATTTTGAGAGGCGGCTTGTTGTAAAACCCGTCGATAGCATTGTTAAAAGGGATACCGTCGCCTATTATGAGGTCGTAACCGGCGATATCGAGCCTGCCACTGTATCGGCAGCCTACCGCATCTACAATATACCCGAGATCCCCAAGCACTTCGGCTATCGCGGAAGCTTCCAAATTTATTGAATCGGTAAATGCTGCTTTTCGCTCTCTATGAAACGGACCGGTGGTCAGCGAGATAAGGGCGGACTTTTTGTGAAAGCCCGCCGAAGCTTTATTGACATTTTTTATAAATACCGATTTTCTCCTGTTGCAAAAGTTATTAATAAGTTTTATTGAATATGGAATTATTTTTCTTATTTTTCTCCCGGCCTTGGATAATAACGGTTCTATCGTAACTTTTTCGACACAAGCCAGGTAGATTTTATTCATCCTGGGTTCGGAAACAGCGTTCGGCGGGAACTCGAAACGGCCGGAAGCGTCGTTTGCATCGAAGCACTGGTCCGTTATCGATTTTGTGTTGTCTTCATGAGTACCCGAACCGTCCGTCCCTATATTCTTTACCTTGGTTTTTACAGGATATAAAGTGAGCCCTTCATTCCTGAACGCCGTATAAGCCCATTTGATAGCCCAGGAAGAAATCCTGCCTTCCATCTGGTATTTTAACAGCTTGACGAGGTCCTTCCCGCCTTTTTCGAACTTCCTGACGGCCGCCCTGTCTTTTATGAAAATTTCATAATCTTTTATATCCTTATCAAATTTGTCCCAGGAACGATCCCAGGTTCCCCATCCCCATGAACATGTTCTCTGGAAAAAAAATGTTTCCGAATCGTAACCCGCAGGTTTCGGAAAAGGATACGAGTAGCCGGATACAGAAAAGACATTGGGAGTATTTTCATAGAAATCCAAGGCGCTATTCATATACAGGAGGAAGTTTCTTGAAAAAATGAGATCGTCTTCCAAGACGATGATCTTTTTATATGTTTTAATGATTTCGGTAACACCGGAGATAACGGAGTTATGCAGTCCGAAGTTGTAACGTTTTTTTATAATTTTAATTTTCCTGAAACCTTCAAGCCGGCTCAGGTATTCCCGGATCGATTCGATTATATTGAATTCTCTTTTATACAAGGCCCCGTCCGAGAAAATAAACAGGTCGCTGTCTTTTGCCATCGGGCAGCATTTCAGGGATTCCAGGGTCCTTACTGTATGATCGGGTCGCTTGTAAACGAATAAAACAATGGGTGCAGGCTTTGTCATAACTATGCCTCCCATTCCATGCATGCCCGGACGCATCTCCATATATTTTTAAAAAAACCCGTCGGACTTATCCATTCATCGTATAATTCCCTGATTTCATACTGGCGCTTTATGAAATCTTCCGGTGTAATGCGCGAATGATACTCCAATAAAATATTACCGATATTCCTGACATCCCTGTCTTCCAGCCAGACAAAATACTTCCTGTAATCGACAATATGATCGAAGGGAAGGACCGCATCAGTATCGATAAAAACGGGTATTCTCCCGCAGGACATAATTTCATACAGGCGGTATGAGAAGTTACCCATGCCGCGTGTCGCCAGCGCATAATCAGACTCGACAAGATTATTGACGAATTCTTTATTCAATCTCTTCCTGTCGGCCCCCTTTCCGCCCCAGAACGAGTCCCTGATGATAAAATTCTGTTTTATCCCATGGCATGCATTTAAATAATTAACCGCTTTGGCCCGTAAAGCCTGGCTATCGTAAAATCTTCTGATGGGAAGTTTCCCTCGAAAATAACTATAAAGCAATTTAACGGATTTTTTGAATTTATTGGTGTAACCGCAGTATGCGACGGCCGGAATTTCAGGTTTTTTATGGATTACAATATGCCCTCCGAAATCAGTCTTCATATAATCCCTTGACCATCCCGGCATGGCAAACTCGCAGTGTTTTTGCCGGGATTTGTAAAACGAGGTCCGGAATATGATTGCATTATCGATAGGTATATCTTCATCCGAATCATGATTGAACAGGACGATAACTTTCTTTTGATATTTCTTTGCAATCTTCGATATTTCGAATGCGGCATCCCGGCCGCCCGGCATTTCATACGCCAGGGGAGATAAAAAAAAATCGGCCTCACCTTTATCGGATGTGATTTTAAAGAAACTTCCGCCGATTTCAGCATAATCATCGTAACGTCCTTTATCCGTCGAACCTTCCGGCTCTGGTATTACGCCCCAGTATGGATATAGGAGGGGGATATAATTAACCTCTGCAGGGACAAAACTTTTATCTGTCCAGATTTTAAGGACCGGTATTTTATCCATATATATAATCCTGAAAACTCCGTCCGTCATCCTTCAAGGTATTTTAAACCTAAATTTATTAAGAGAATTCTATCAGATTCCAATCCCTCTTGCAAATACAAGGAGGGTACTCTTTTTTCGATTTATGTCCGAGCCAGTATTTAGGTGCATATACTGTTTTGACATTCCTGTTTAAAGCTGCGGCCCACCAGGAAAAGGAACTGTTCGATATAACGGCGATATCGGCGTTCATAATCAACTGAAAATCCATTATCATCGAATTGTTCAAAAAATAAAAATTCTTTTCATTTTTAATGTTTTGTTTTATCCACTCGATTTCATCGCTTACAAATATTACCCTGTAACTGTCGAGGTTCTCTATCATTCCCAGCGCGGCCTGATAATACCGGACAGGCAGGCTGATATCCTTGCCTCCCAATTCGTCGCATCCTGCGCTTGTGTAATCCGCCCTTCTTACATGAACCGCTACGGTCTTTTCCTTGAATAAATTCCCGTATTTTCTTTCAAATTCCCGGGTATATTTTCTTTTTATCCTGAAAATATTATAAATACTGTTTTCACAATCTCTGAAATAATCGGCCGATTGAAAATATCCGTTATAGATTACATTGTCGGCGGGGGTTTCGCCACGCTGATTGAAAAATCGGTAATCTTCATCCTGGCTATTTTCAGGCAATACCCTCATTAGGCTCCTTCCTGTTAATTTTAATACGAATTTGTTAAGAAGGAAAAAAGAGCCGGCTAGTATCGATTTCAGTCTGGACTGGCCCTTAAGTTCAAAATAAAGAGGCAGTTCGAATTTGCTAAGATAGGGATCGATGAAAAATGAAGTCTTAAGCTTTTTTGCCATTGAGTATGCGAAAGCGTATTGAAACATCTGGTTCCCGAACCTGCCATGCAATTTAACCCCGATCATTGCACTGCTCTTGCTTTCTTCATGCGGACCATTACCATCAGTTTAACAAGGATGAAATAGATAGTGAGGCAGGCTGCGGAGGTAATGACAAGTGAAAAACCGGCGCCGAATATTTTCCACCGGGGGATGAGAAGCAAATTGAAGCCCAGCATAATGAAACTCGCTACGATACCCATTGCCGTGCCGATATATGATTTTTCGAAATATGTCATGAAATTATTATACAGGAAAGTGACCGATTGTACAACCTGCCCGGTTAACAGGATAGGCAGCAAAAAAAGCACCTGCCTGTATTCAGACTTGATTATTGAAAACCTTAGCAGCAGGAAAGTCACTATCCAGAGTCCGCAGCCGAGGACTGCAAGGGCTCCTATAAGCATAAGGACTGCCTTGTTCGATTTCCTGTAATTGGTTTTTAAATCCTTTTCCTTGTAAAAAAGAGGCAGCCATATATTATGAAATGTTGAAAAAACCATGCCGACAAGGCCGGCGATAGTAGTTCCGAGATTGTAAATAGCCATATCGGCGAAATGCGTCACTTTTTCCAGTATGAACCGGTCGCTGAAATTGTAAAAAATGCCGATGACGCCTCCGGCGGCAATCGGAAGACCTATCTTAAGGGCGCGCCCGGCCATTTTGAAATTAAACGGCGGCCTCATTTCCCTGAAATAAAAGAAGCTGAATCCCATGGCTAAAATAAGCTCCATGATAAAAAAAGTATTGATCCTTATCAGGGCCTTATCTCCGGGCAATACCGCGAGCAGGGTGAGTATCACCGCATTTTCAACGACAATCCTTATAAGGCCGTATACCTGGGCTATGCGTATCTTTTCGGATGTCATGAGGAAATTAAACAGCATTGAAATCATGATATTCATCAATATGCCTATGAATAAAGACGCCCTGTATGAATCATATTGTATGGGGTGTGAAAAAAGAATTTTTATCAGCATATAATCAAGCCGGAAAAAATAAATGAAAATAAAAGCGGTTAAAATATATACGTAAAGAAGGACATTCATCGTAAATAAAAAGGATTTCCGCTCCTCTCCCTTGTAATCAAAAAAGAGCTTGGATTGGGACACATATAATCCGAGATTAAAAAAAGAATTGAACGTCCCGACAATGCCCAGAAAATATCCGAAGACGCCGTATTCGGTCTGGCTCATAAGCCGCAGATAAACCGGAAGCAGGATGAATCCTATCAGTTTAACAATTACATCGACGGCAAAGAGCTGTGTAAAACGCCTGATGATAATATGCCGGCCCATGATTATACTGAAAAGATACTGCAGTCCCCTGTTGATAAATCCGTTGAGACGTTCGATTTTATTCTGTTTCAAAAATTCCTCTCTTTTTTCATTTAAGCCTGTAAAGAGCCCTTCCCCGGTCTTTCCTTAAAAAATAATCGGTTTCAGTTATTGAGGATTTATCCGGAATCGGGATGCTTCTGATGTCCTCCCCGGCGACCCTGGCAAAGGCCCCGTTATTTTTTTCCAGAAAACCAATTATAGGATTTCCCAGTTTCTTTATTATATCGTTCCTTGGCCCCTCTACCGGGCCGGCATCTATATATCGGATATTTCTTTTCTTGAGGAACCCGATCAATTCTGAAAAATTCGTAAGATCGGGGTCGATGGAATAAACGGGAATATTCAATCTTTTTCCATAAAGAGGATAAATTATATCGCAGTACAGGGACCCTACGGCTTCGCCGGATATGATATGCCTGTCGATGTATTCGGGAATTTCCCCGTAATATGCCGCCCTGTGTGCGTCCCTCTGTTTTTGCATGAAGTATAAGCCTGATCCGAGAAGGGCCGCGATAAAAACGGCTGCTGCTGCCATAAAAAGATAATTTTTACTCCAGGTCAATTTTTTAAAATACGACCGGACCGGGTTATCATAGCTCTTTAAAAGCCATGCAAGGATTACGGCGGCCGAAAGGACGGCATAAGGTAAAGCGATGCCTGCCATATTTATTGAAATCGGAAGCATAATACCCGGATTGGCGGCCAGGATAGAGGGAAAATTGCGAGCATCCAGCGATAATAAGAGGCTCCTGTCGTAACGAAGAGTATCAAGCACGATAAAATTGAATAATCCCGCCAGCATGCATGCGCCTGCGGCAAAAATGACAACGGATCTGCCGATCTTAATCCGCGGCAGGGCGATACCGGCAAGAACGCCCAGCATTGCAATAAAAGGAAAACCGTACCGGAATGCCGCTCCAATCCACGGAGTCAGGGGATTGTCCGCCGAAAAGGGAGTGCTCCAATAGAGAAATCCTGCCGACAGCGCCAAACTTAAAAAAAGAACGATATTTATGCGCAGTTCTTTTATCCTTTTAAAAAACAGCATGAAGACCGCACACAGGCCGAGAACGGCAATCAGGACGAACGGCAGCTGGAACCTTTTCAGAATCTCAAGGAAAATTATCTTCCAATGCTCGGGATTACTCCATTTAAAGATATGAAAGAGGGACAGTTTCGACAGGTCCGCCGGGCTGTAAATGCCGGGGAAAAGGGTTTTCCCGAAAAGGCTTATTTTTACAAAGGCAAGCGGATTGCCCGTTTCAATGAAATTTTTAATATACCAGAAAGAGCCGGCAAGAGGAAACGAAACAATAAGGAGGACAATTGCCGGAACTGAAATGGAGAACTTCGGGTAGCTCTTCCTGACCGTTTTGATAAAAATGAGAACTACGGCCGCCGCAAGGAGCAATATGCCGTAGGGAAGGCCGGAAGCCTTAATGCCCAGGAGCATCATTATTGAAAAAAGGACCATGACAATGCAGTCGGCATCCCCCGTTTTATAATGCATGAACAGGAAATATACGCCTGCTGTAAAAAAGGCGGCAAAGGCGAGATCTATATGGAAAGTATTAACGTTATTGAGGATCTCCGGAATTGTCATTACCAGGAGGGACATTGACATGCCCGCGAATTTCCCCGCTTCGGCGGTCCGGAGTATAAGATAAACGGAGAGTCCCAATATTATCAATGAAACGATATTGGGCATTGCGGCAAAGGTATCCCTTCCGTAAGGCAAAATGAAGAGGGCCGAAAGAACTTCCCAGTTATAGGGGTACGGTATCTGCAGGTGTTCCCAGAGCGAGCCTTTCTGGAACCATACCGCCATGGCGGGCATGTGAAAAGCCAGGCTGTCGCTGTCGCCGGGCGGATATAATAATATTTTCAGGACAAGGCATGCAAAAATCAGGGAAAAGAAAAGGGCCGTTAATTTTTCACTTCCGGAAAAGCCCGGTTTGGAGAATTTCATGCCTTTAAGTTTGCTGCGGTTTTCATATAATAAATATAAGCCTGCGGCGAAGAGAAAAATTTCAGATATTGCTACTGCGGTAAGGTTGAATTGCCCGATTATTCCGGTCAAAAGCCCTGTAAGGACCTCGAACAGGCACCAGAAGAATAAAAGGCAGAGGAGCCTTTCGGCGAAACTTCTTTTCCGTGCGCCCCGCGTGAGATTGTATGTAAAAAAATAAGAAAGAGGCAAAGCGCCTGAAATGATTATTATTAATAATATGAAGTTCCATAGGGAATTAAGGATTTCCATCATCAGGCTGCCCCTTTTTCTTATTGAAGACAAAGAGTTTGTTCAAGAAATATGAAAGCAATGCAAGGGGCAGAACCAGCACGGCCCCCGATATATATGCGGTAACATGAAATATGTCGAAAACCTTCAATCCAAGGACATTTATTCCATAAACAACTGCATAAACCCCGACAAAACGGAAGATCAGTTTTATGTCATGTTCCCTGAAAACGATCCTTCCGATCGTCTGGAAATTAAAAAGAACTCCAAGGACGGTTCCGCAGAGCGCCGCAATCGAATAATGAAATTTTAAAAAAATAAAAAAAGCAAAAACCCCGTATCCGAAAAGAGTGTTTATTCCGCCCACGACCAGGAAACGCAGGAACTCCATTCTCAATAATCTTTTAAAGAATTCAATCAAAGTTCACTCTCTCTTTTTCAATGACCAGGGGCCTGTTTTTAACCTGTGTATAGATTGCGCCGATATATTCCCCGATAACGCCGATAAAAAAAAGCTGCACCGATGAGAAAAAGAAAAGGCCTATTACGAGCGGTGCAATGCCCACATCGAACTTCTGCCAGAAAATGAGCTTATAAATGAAATAACCGAGCGCAACCAGGAGGCTGATCATCGCGACAATGAATCCGATGAAACTGGCAAGCCTGAGCGGTATTTTGCTGTGGCTTACAAAACCCAGCATGGCCATGTCGTAAAGCGTATAAAAGTTGTTCTTGGTTTTTCCATGCCGCCTTACCGGCTGGATGTAGGAAATTTCCGTGCGGTTGAACCCGAGCTCGGATACGAGCCCCCTGAAGTAGGGGTAAGGTTCGTTCAGGCCCCTCAGGACCTCGATGAATTTCCTGTCATAAAGGCCGAAACCTGTGAAATTGGGGATCTGTTCCGATTCGGAAAATTTTTTGATCAGGGAATAGTAAAGTTTTCTTATAGCGAACATCAGCGGGTTTTCATCGCTTTTCTTTTTAACGCCGATGACGATGCTGTAGCCTTCCTCCCATTTCTTTATAAAATCCGGAATCATGGACGGAGGGTCCTGCAGGTCGCATACAATGGAAATTACGGCGTCACCCGAGGCCTGCATTATGCCGTAGTAAGGCGAACGTATATGTCCGAAATTCCGGATGTTGACTATAACTTTAACTTTTTTATCTTTTCCGGCAATCCTTTTCAGTATTTCAACGGTTTTATCGGAGGAACAGTTATCGATGAATATATGTTCATACCTGTATTTCGGCAGAGAATCGAAAGCCGCCTTTACCTGCCTGTATAATTCTTCGACGTTTTCTTCCTCGTTGTAGCAGGCGGTTAATACGCTGATAAGTTTTTTCATATTTTACAATACCTTCAGGAATTTTATTCTTCAATTATCGGTACGATCATATTGCTTTTGAACTCTTCCCTGTCCAGGAACGGATATAGATCCTCAAGCGGTTTTGAAACGATACTTCCGTCATCCCTTTTCTCGGATGATAATTTGGGAAGGAACTTGTAGTCAGGTAAAAGTTTAACTTCACAGACAACGGGTCCCTTCCGGCTTAATACCGTTTCAATCTTTTTTTCAATGCCTTTATGACAGTCTATCACGGTAACCGGCAGGCCGAAAGAAGCCGCGACTTTTTGAAAATCGGGCATTCCTACGCCGGTTTTCGCATCGCATGCCACAAATCTGCTTTCAAAGAATGCTTCCTGGGTCTGCCTGATCGATATATAACCGCTGTTGTTCAAAATAAAAAGCTTTAAAGGGAGATTATGATAGGCAACCGTCGCAAGCTCCTGCAGGTTCATCATAAGGCTGCCGTCCCCTGCAAGGCAAACCACTTCTTTTCTGCGGCCGCTCCCGAAGCATGCGCCGATAGCGGCGGGCAGGTCATAACCCATTGAAGCGCATCCGGAATTCCAGATCACCCTCTGGCCTTGCTTAACGAGTCCCGCCTGAAACAGGACAACGCTGGCCGTACCGTTCCCGGAAACAATAATTGTATTTTCAGGTATTTTTTCTGTCAATTTTTTTATAAAGTAATAGGGCTGAACAAGTTTCCTGTATTGTCCGTAAGCATCGAGGACTACAGGGTAACGGTTTTTCCTTGCCAGGGACCATTCTTTCCAGTACCGAAGGTCGGGCACTCCGATGTTTTCAAGCAGGGCGCCGAGTTTCTTTATAAAATATCCGGCGTCGCAGTGGATGGCAATATCCGCATGTACTGTCGGTTTCTTCAATTCGGCGGGATCGATATCGACTATGACTTTTTTCCCGGCGCGTGCAAAAGACTGCCAGTTATAGCTGATCTGGCGGATATTATTCCTTGTTCCTATGCACAGAACGAGGTCTGCATTCTGCAGGACGAAATTCCCGCCCCTGCTTCCCAGCGTGCCGATACGCCCCATAAACAGGGGATGACCGGACGGAATCAAGTCGACCCCGTTGAAGGTCGAAAGTACCGGCAATTGATGCTTTTCTATGAATTTTATGAATTCATCCGCAGCTCCGGCCAGGCGTATTCCATGTCCGGCCAGGACAACCGGTCTGGCTGAATTATGAAGAAGCACTGCGGTTTCTTCCGCTTCTTTATCCGCTTTCGCCTTGTCAAAAAGTTCCGCTTCAATGCCGGGGTCGTAATTATTAAGCTTGTCCTCATCGATAACAGCTCCCTGGACATTCATAGGCACATCGATCCAGACGGGTCCGGGCCTTCCATGTGTAGACAGGAAAATCGCCTTTTCAAGGATAAATTTTATATCAAGCGGATCTTTCACCATAACGGCATACTTTGTAAGGGGTTTAACGATATCTATGATATTGCCTTCCTGGTCTCCAAGCTGTCTTAAATGAAGTTCAGGAACGGAAGCGGCAGTCGTTTCAAATTTGACCTGTCCTGAAATATAGAGAACAGGGACTGAATCGGTCCACTGCCCTAATAATCCCGTAACAGTATTTGTTCCTCCAGGTCCTGTTGTGACGTTTACTACAGCCAGCTTCCCTGAAACCCTGGCATACCCTTCGGCGGCAATGGAGGAAGCCTGTTCATGGTGGTTGCAGATATATTTCAAACCGGGATAGTTGCCCAGCGAGTCGTTAAGGTGCATAGCGCCCCCGCCCGATATCATGAAAATTTCGGTAATACCGTATTCAACCAGGCGTTTTGCAATATAATCCGATACTTTTATCGACATCGGCCTCTCCTACTTATCCGTTAAGAGCAAATCCCTGTTGATCCTGTCTTTTTCCAAGAGATACCAGGAATAAAGTTTATCTATCGAGGTTTCCAGGGGTGTGAAGCTGATTTCCTTCATTTCAGCTTTTAACCTGGAATTATCACCGCTATATTCAGGCCCCATGCCGCTCTGCGCCATTATTATCGGCAGGTTCTTGCCGGCTGCCGCGAGCACACTTTCGGCAATTGCATGCAGTTCCGCCGACTTGCCGGGGGTTATATTATAAGCTTTATATTTAATGTCGTTTTGTAAAAAGAAATCGAGTACCGGCATAAGATCGTCGATATAAAGATAATCGAAGACCCTGTTCTGCTTCATTGTCAACGGAAGATCGAATATTGTTTTGCAGATCATATTTGAAATGAAACGTATCGCATAATCCTCGTATTTTCCGAAAATGCCGAAGATCCTCAAATCGATTATGTTTTCGGATTTTTCGATATACTTGCCGCATACATACCTGCAGAAGCCATGCTCATCCTGTGGAATATGCAGAAAAGCATCCTCTTCCATCAGTTTGGGGCGGTAATATCTATTGTCGTATATTGCGCCGGAACCCATGACCAGCATTTTTTTATATGAATCCTGCATTCTTGCCAGGTTGTAAAACATCCTGACGTTGCTCCCGAACAGGTTCGCGAGGTCTTTTGCGTTCCTGTGTCCGGGCTTGCCTGCACAATGGATTACGGCATCAATGGGGTTGTTTTTGAAATAAGCCTCAACGGAATTCTCGTCCAGGAGGTCAAGTTCGCCATGAACCGGGGACAATATATTATATGACCTGGAAAGGCCGGATTCCAGGATGTTTCTGCCGATAAAACCGCTTCCGCCCGTCAATAGTATGTTCTTTATTTTCACCGGTTCAGATACCCCTGTTATATATAAGGTTTTTTAAACTGGCGACTTCCGAATACGGGCTGTCGATATCGTCGATCCTTACCGGGTCGTCTTTTTTAATCGTTTTTACAAGCTTTTCACCGGTCATCAATTCCCGGCAGGAAATCTGGCCCTTCTGCAGAGGTATAGCCATATAGATGTCGTCGTCTATTTTCGAGTGGTTCAACACATAACCTTCCGGCAGATCCCTTTTTGCATATACTCCCCTGACAAGCGAATCAAGGTAGTCTATTTCCCTTATCGAGGGTATTCTCTTTATACTGCATGATCCGCCGCACATTTCCCTTGCTTTATTATACGCTTTGAACCAGGCGTCTATCTCCTGGGGAAGCGAGCAGTATTTCGAAACTTCCGCATCGTCAGATTTTATATCGATATGCCGTTCGAAAGTCCTGGCGCCTTTCGCATAAGCAATCATTATGGACGACTGCCAGTCATGGTATTCATGCGTCGAAAATCCGATTACATTATGCGGATATCTTTTTATTAAAAAATCGATCTGATTCATTTCCAGTTCGTTGTCTTCGCTCGGGTATAAAGACACGCAATGGTTGATTCCGAGGGGAATGCTCCTGTTTTTAAAGAATGTGACAAGATCGTCCAGGTCTTTTAAGGAAGAACCTCCCGTCGACACGATGACCGGTTTTTTTGTTTTAGATATTTTCTCTATTAATGGCCAGTCGTTCAAGTCGGAACTTGCGATTTTTATTATTTGAACATCTAAAGAAACACAGACATCGACTGAATTTTCATCGAAAGGGGTCGACATTGTCATACAGCCGTTTTTCCTGATTTCATCAACCAGGGTTCCGTAATCGCTTATCGACATTTTAGTATCCAGCGTTTTTTTTATATACCTGATGTCGGTCCTGTCCTTGAAATCTTTGTGAATAAAAGAATCTACATCCCTGAACTGGAGTTTAATAGCGGCTTTAACACCGTTAAACCTGACAATTCTTGAAAAATCGCTGATAATTTTTATTCCTCTTTCAACCTTTCCCCAGTGATTGTTTGCCAGTTCCAGAACGAATAAATCCTCGAACAGATCCGATTTCATAAAGAGCCTCCGCTATTGTACAATATTTAATAATTCCAGTAAATCGCTGACAGAATATGCCGGCGAACATTCGTTAAAATCCCGGTTCTCGTAACCGTTTTTAAAGGCGATATCAATTATTCCATTATCCTCGGCGGCTTTCATATCGCTGTCGGTATCGCCTATCATGGCCGTCTCGTTTTTATTTAATGAATATTTCTTCAATAAATAAGATATCATCGATTTCTTGTCCTTCCCCGGAATATCATTATTATCTATCGTAACAATATCCTCAAAATAATTAATTTTCATAGCATCGATGATCCTGAGGGTGGGGACCTTTCTTTTGTTGGTGGCAAGGAATAAGCGCTTTCTTTTTTTCCTGAAATCCTTTAAAACAATATCGATATTGCTGAAGAGCCTTGTGTTTTTAAAACCGCACGAATCGTAAAATTCCTTGAATTTTTCAATAATCTGTTTTTTCAAACCGGTTTCAAGTCCGGGAGTTAATAAATCGATCATTTCGATTAAAGGCGGTCCTATAATGATTTCCTTGCCGATATCGATCCCGAAAATACCGTATGCTTTCTTTAAGTTTTCAGCAATGTCGGGTCTCGAATCGACAATAGTACCGTCAAAATCAAAAATAAGATTTTTTATCAAAACTAAAAACCCCTTTCAATACCATAGGAAAACCTTTAAATTATGATTTAAAATGATAAATATCGCAAAAAACCCGGTAATTTCACCAGGGCTATAAAGTTTCCGATACTTTATATAAATTTTTATTACAATGACCATGAATTAAACGGGGATAATATGCAAAAAGACCAAAAAATATTTACCATCGCTTTCATCGTGCTGGCGGGCTTCGCTTTCGGGATAGCCTCCAGTTATATCATGGGCGCATATTTTAACTCCGATTTTCCATTCAATAGCTTCTTATTCAACCCCCGCGGCAGGTTCTCCGATTTTTTCGATGTATTCGGTTACAGCACTAATTTCAATCCTTACCTTGGCGATAACGTATCCCCGAACAGGAATTATTTTCCCTTCGCATTTTTTTTCGCCGGTTTGTTTACCTTCATAAAAGCCTGGCCGGGTTTCATATTGTTCCTGGCTATATCCATGATTTCTTTTCTTTTCCTTAACATATACTTCATGCGTACAAAGGGAGGAATTGCCGATGCATTGACGGTTTTTATAATGACATTTCTTTCTTTCCCGTTTTTATTTGCCATGGACCGCGGGAATTTCGAACTTGTGCTTTTCGTGTTCCTGGCGTTATTCATGTTTTTTTATATCAATGAAAAACCTTTCGCGGGCGCCGTATTTTTGTCCCTGGCTATTGCTATGAAAGGGTTTCCGGCGCTATTTATCCTTTTATTGATCCATAAAAAAAAGTACAGGGAAACGCTTTTCTGCATCTCTTTGGTTTTGATATTGACTATTCTTCCGCTCCTGATTTTCCATGGGGGATTTTTTGAAAATGCCCGGAGAATGTACGTCAATATGAGGTCGTACCTGGAAGTTTACGCCATGCAGGACGGAGGATTGAATTTCGGCTGTTCGCTGTTCGGCATGCTTAAGGCCTTGCTCTACCTTTTCAACGGCACAGCGGATATGCGCAGTTTCCTGAATTTTTATAATATATTTTCATCGGCAATTGTTATTTTATTGAGCCTTTATTTCTTTCTGGGGCGTTTCCCTCTCTGGAAAAAGACGGCGGGTTTTGTTATCCTGATGATCCTCTTTACTCCCGTTTCAGGTGATTATAAACTCTTAAACATGTTCCCGGCCTTTTATTTATTCATTAATGATAAAGAAAAGAAAAAGAACGACCTAAATTATGCTGTTTTATTCGGCCTTATATTAATACCTAAAAATTTCCATATCCTGAAAAACAATCTTTATGACGGCACCGTTATAGATCCGTTAATAATGATCGTCCTGCTGGTAATGATATTGACAGATTCGTTTAATGATAAAACTAATGTTTGGAAGTCGGTTGCGGATAATTTCAAGGACCATTTGAAATCGTTCAGGGATTCGATTATTCCCAGTCGTCCGTCCTGATCATGTCGGTTCCAAGCCCCTTCGACAGCAGGAACTTCTTGAAATTCCCCGTCATCAGCGGGGGGCCGGAAATGAAATATACCGAACCGCCGCCGTTATCGTTATAGATCCTTTCGATATCGAGCATCCCTTCACTGTCCTGGCACTCGATATTTATCCTGAAACTTTTATTGATAAGCCCGGATTTTTCAAGCTCGGGCCCGTAAATGTTGTAACCTGCACTGCGTACTCCCAGGTAAAGTACAGGGTTTGCATATAAGCTGAAACCGGAAGAACCGAAAAGCGAAAGGAACGGAGTGATCCCCGTACCGCCGGCTACGAATACCGCACTTTCCTTTGAATGCGGTTTTGTAAAAAGCTCTCCATAGGGAAGCTTAAGGCAGATCATCCTGCCTGGGGCGAGCTCTTTTGCCATCCTGCCTGTAAAGGCGCCCTTGACAGAATAAGTTATTTTCAAGAACTCATCCTCGTCGCAGGACTGCATTGAAAAACAGCGGGATTCGGGCCACGGTTCCGAGGGATTGTAATCGTCGAGCGCAAGGTGCAGGAACTGGCCCGGGAGATATTTGTAGGGCTTTTCGTCGCTTTTAAAGCTTACTACGTAAATATCGCTGAAGGGGTGTTTTATATCATAAACTTCCGATCTGTATTTCTTTACTATAGCCATGACGGCCTCTCAATAGTTTTTCATGAACGAATCCAGGCACCCCTTTATATGATTCATCATTTCAGGAGTAAGTCCGGGGTAGGTGCCCAGGAAGAATGTGTTATTCATAATATAATCCGTGTTTTTCAAATTGCCGGCGACTTTATAATGAACGCCTTCGAAGCATGGCTGGCGCGTAATATTTCCGGCAAAAAGGTAACGGGTTTCAATGAGGTTTGCATTTAGATGCTTTACAAGGTCGTCCCTTTTAAAGGGAGCGCTGTCTTTTACCGTGATAATGTATGCAAACCATGCAGGGTCGGAGCCCGGCGACGCTTCGGGCAGGATGAAGTACTGCGAATACTTCGAGAACATTCCCATGTATGTTTTGAAGTTTTCCCTGCGCCTGGCGCAGAAAGCCTCGAGCTTGTCCATCTGGGCGCTTCCGACGGCGGCCTGCATATCGGTCATTTTCAGATTGTAGCCTATCTCGGAATACACGTACTTGTGATCGTAGCCTGCAGGCAGAGACCCGAAATTTTGTGAGAAGCGCTTGCCGCATGTATTATTTTCGCCGCTCTGGCAGTAGCAGTCCCTTCCCCAGTCCCTGAAGGATTTTATTATCCTGGCGAGCTCTTCGTCGTTGGTGACAACGGCCCCGCCTTCCCCGGTAGTAATATGATGAGCCGGATAAAACGAGAGTGTGGCGATATGCCCGAATGTGCCCGTATGCCGGTTTTTGTAGGCGCTTCCTAAGGCGTCGCAGTTGTCTTCGATGAGGTACAGGTTATGCCTGCGGCATAATTCGAGGATCCCGTCGGCGTCGAAGGGATTGCCGAGCGTATGGGCTATAAAGATGCACCCTGTTTTCTCTGTTACAGCCTTTTCAAGCATTTTTATATCGATATTATAGGTCTTAAGATCCACGTCCACGAAAACAGGCACCAGTCCGTTCTGGATTATCGGGGTAACCGTGGCTGGAAAACCTGCTGCTACCGATATAACCTCGCCTCCGGGTTTCAGCCTTTTATTCCCCAGTTTTTTCGAAGTCAGGGCGGACAGGGCCAGGAGATTTGCGGATGATCCGGAATTCGTGAGAATGACATTGGCTGTCGGCAGGAAATCCGCTATCTTTTCGGAGAATTCCTCCGCGAAACGTCCTTCGGTGAGCCAGAAGTCGAGGCTCGCCTCCGTAAGTTTAAGCAGTTCTTTTTCATCGAAAACCCTTCCAGCATACCTGACCATGTCCCTGCCGGGAACGAAGGGCTTTTTAATAAGATTCTCTTCATAATGTTTTTTTATAAGATCAGACAGTTCTTTTTTCAGCATCCGGAGACTCCAGCAGAAGGTTTTATTTCAAGATGATCCCTGTAATTCATATAATAACCCCGCTGTTAACTATTCTCAAATCAATATTATTATAACTTATTTATCAGATTAGAAAAAGCGTGAATTTAATAATATTTTAAAAAAACAACAATCTATTCATCAAGAAATTGTTTTATTTTTTCTCTTTTCTTTTTATCGTCATCTGAAAAACCGTAATTATTAAATAATAGATATTCATAAAGCCAATTCAATTTGTCTTCATCGGATAATTTACTGTATTCCAATATTTCCTTCCGGATTTCAGCTTTTTCCTTTAACGTCATATACTGGAACCGATACCCTTATCAATTATTTTTTTATTTTCCATCTCTTTGACTTGATTGATGTAAAGGTTAACGGCCAGCCCGCCTACTACAAGATATTTTATTTTATTCTTTTCCATCGATCCTAATACATCAAAATAATACATTTATACAATTTCCCCGCATATAAGTATTATACCATAACCGGGCTCTTCAGGGAAGGATAGGTGATCGAAATTTCCTTTACAGGATCTTAAAAGGAATATAAAATAATTGCCGCAGCGCTCCAGCGCCTTCGTTCCTTCCCGAACAACGCGAGATAAGGATAAAAAATGAATGATAAATTCAAAAAATATTTCATGCCGGTTTTTATCATATTCTTGTGTGCGGCGCTTCTATCCTTCGTCAATGTAACGTACGACCTGCTCAGGGAAGCAAGGAATATCGAAACTGTTACTGTTGCCGTAAAAGGCCTGCCCCCTGCCGCGCTTTCCGGCATTCATGTCTACCGGATCTCTCCGAAAAACGACGCTTTCGAACTGACGAACCTTAACGGTCTGTGGATCTCCGACGATGCCGGGTATTTTAAAACCCTTATGATAGGTATGAAGAATGGCCTGGCCGGCAGGATCGGCAGTGTCGAAATCGGCATAGGCGGTAAATCCTTCGTTTTTTCAGGGAAAGAATTCAAGGAGAATTTTAGAATTGCTTCAAACCCGGGCATACCTGCGGCCGGCATCGATTACTCCGTTTTCCGGGCGCCGGGGAATGTAGCAGGGCATTTTCCCTTGATTTACAAAGGGAATGCTCTTGCGATCAACTGGGGCGGATGGGCCGATCTTTTCAGGTTAGCAGTGTCAGAATACTTTTCATATTTTTATATGATCGTTTTCATCCTGCTGATGTTTCTGATCTTTTACCTGTATAAGATCAGGGGAATAGAAAACAAAAAGTATCTGTCGGCCGTCGAATTGGCGATATTGTCGGCAACGATAGCGGTTTCATTGATATTCATGTACTATTCACTGGACGGAGGGCTCCTGCATCCGGAAACGAATACCAGGCTGCCTCATTACCTGTCGAAATCGAAGAGCATTTTAGAGAAAATCTTCGATATCAGGATGACTGATTACGGCCTTTTCCAGGCCCGCGAATTGAGCTACCTTTTCGATATCTTCGACTGCAGTTTCATTTCGTTTTCTTTCAATAACGGTTTTCCGCATTTCATGTCCGTTACTTATATGCTTGCATTGATAGCTGCCGGTATTATACATTACCTCTTCTGCAGGAAGGTCCTTAAAAACGGTTTTTTAACGACTTTACTGACGTTATTACTCTTATATACCGCCTGCTGCGTATTTATGTCCGGCAATTTTTACCGCACTGCCAAGATCGGGTGCGCCGTTTCTTTTTATACTTTGATCGTGATGATCTATGCAAATTATATAAAGGACGGCCGGCATGCAAAATGGTATATGCCCGCCGTCATTGCCATCCTTTCCCTTATTTCATGCCTATTCGACAAGCAGGGATATTTCCTCTGCATCGGCCTGGTACTTTTGATCGTTCTGTTTTCCCTGAACGACAAGAATTCGAATATTTTTAAGGCGTGCGGACTACCCGTTATTTCAGCCCTCTTTATTTACCTGGCTTGGAATTATATTATTTCTCCGGCAGTCACTTTCAGGCTCTTCGGCTATCATGCCAATTTTTCATACCAGGATGTTTCAATCATAAGCGCTTTCGAACCTGTAACCGTGATAAAATCGATCGGCCTTTACCTCGATACCTTTCGGCTCTTTTTTGGCAATATTCCTGCCGTTCTATCGATCGCGGCATCGATATTTGTTATGATCATTTTCTATCTTGTCATGAAGCCGGGTAAAATTACAGTATTGATAATAATAACCGCGGCGGCATTGATCGTTTTCATGAATTCGATAATGCTGGCCAGGCATTCCCCGCTTTTATGGCCTGATGTAAGAAGGGAGTTTTACTGGCTTCCCGCCACTTTCATTCTCCTTTTTTTATTGACGGTCCTGATTGAGAAAATAAAAGAAAAATATCCGGCATATAAGCCGTTCATTCAAATACTGCTGGCCCTGCTTATAATTGGCAATATTTCCATGCTCAAGGATAACAGGAGTATAATCGAAGAGGGGCATCTCGAAAGCTATTTCGGCGATACGCATGAGATACTGCCGATCCTGTACAGGGGATATTCGGTTAAAACGAAAACATACGATATTACGGGACAAGTTCCCGTAAAATCGACAAACATTATTTCCTACACAGGTATAACGGCTATTAGGGAACCGCAGCCCTCCGCGAAGGATATTATCGATGAAAACCAGGCGCTGGAATTTTTGCTCGAAAACCGTATTAAAAGATAATATCCGGATCAATCGGCCTTCCATTCGTAATAATCCATGACCGGGCTCGAATCCGTCTTTTTGTAATGCTTTCCGATTATCATCCAGATAAAGGAAAAAAAAGGATCATATACTGTAGAGAGTCTGTCGGCGAAAATTTTCGGTTTATCGTTTGTCAGGACAGATTCCAGCCTTTCCACGTCGTTTTTCATGAATATTTCGAATTCGACAAACCCCGGATTAAATGCCGAAACGGTCCCGCTTTCGTTTAAATAAACTCCCTCGAAGATCTTGCT
Source organism: uncultured Spirochaetota bacterium (assembly GCA_963796325.1). Lineage (GTDB taxonomy): Bacteria > Spirochaetota > Brevinematia > Brevinematales > JAOACQ01 > CAVYGN01. The sequence continues at coordinate 2,154,081 of CAWCLF010000001.1, read as the reverse complement.
TAAAACGATGATTTTTTCGCCTTTTGCCGCGTGTTTCCTGATCAAAGCTATTCCGTCCGAAACCGGCCCTAAAGTACTTTCCGGCACCGTCGAATTATTAATAATATTATTCCTGTTTATGAAGAGGCCGAAAAGGTCCCCGGAATTCGTTAAAATGTCCATGAATGAAAACGACAGGATAAAAAGCAGTATGCCGGTCCATGCCCTCGCCTGTCCTGTCTTCTTGACGGCGCTTAGAGCCATGTCGGCGAACAGGGTTATCAGTATAAAAAAGTAGCACCACACGTTGACAAGGTTCCAGTTATGGCTCCTGCCTTCGTAATAGCTGAACGCTCCCGTACCTGCAAGGCAGACAAGCAGAATAAGCGCTGATTTTTTATCCGCTCTTTTATTGACGATTGCGGCCGCCGCATATAAAAAGCCGAAGATATAACCTGCGATGACGATATTCCATGGGTGAACAAGCGGCATCGGCAGCATGCCGAAACCCAGACTGGAAAAAACTGTTATGGTTGAAAACATCATGAAGAGATCGGGATAGCTGCCGTAAAATAAGCGTATCGACAGTGAGTATAGCCCGAAAACCAGTGCAAGTACGGCGGCGGCATTGACAAAATGAACGAGAATTCTGAGAACCGCCTTTTTTAGATCGGTATTTTCAAGTTCGAGATAGCACAGGTATAAAAGCCAGGATATGTAAACGACCAGGCCGGAGTCGGGATTCCACAGGATCGACAGCGAATACAGGATGAAGGAAACATAATAAAGCCGTTTCTTCCTGTATCCGTAGTAAAACGACGACAGCATAAGGAGCATCATGGGGAAGAAGAACCTCAGGGGATGGTACTGGAAATAATAATCCCAGGTGATTATTTTACCGTAAAGGTATGAGACGAACAGGATTGTTGTAAAGCCCAGGAAAACTATTACCCTGCTAGCGGTGTTCCTGAAGAGGAAAATCATCAGGAACCCGAATGACAGGCATAGCATAAAAGACATGACAATTGAAAATTTTAAAACATTCAGGCCTGTCAAACTGAAAACAGGCGCGAGGAACTGCGGGTAAAGGCCGTAAGTACTGGTAAAACCGTTTATCAGCATGGGGACCCCGGCGGCAGCCTGTGTCATGGGGTAATATAACGCAGAGAAGCTCCACAGGGAGTTGAACATTTTGGCATTTTCCGCCGTGAGATTGATTGTGAAAATATTAATAAAAAATAAAAGAAGGAACATATATATATAAAGAACTGTAAAAAATACCCGAAGACATTTTTCGATGCGGGGGCTTTCGGCGTCCTTGTTATTTACAAGGAAATAAAAGATCAATGGGAAAATGAGAAGGGTGTAAATAGAGAACTGCAGATAGGGCAGGGACTTTAAAAAATAGAACTGGACGTTCAGCAGGTAATGGTCCGGATCGCTGTGGAAAAGACCAAGGCCTGCGGCCGCTATGAAGATAACGATGCCAGCAGGATATATCACGGAATAAATCCCATCGATTTTAATGGGATCGAGTTTCCCCAAAAACCGTTTGAAGAAGCTGTAAAAAATAAATAAAAATACCGGAATACCCGCCAGTCCTGTTAAAAAAAGCAGTCTTTCAAGCGGCTTTGGGTTAAAGCTGGACGGATCCAGGATAGTGACAGCTGCGGCTCTTTCCCTGATTGCTTCTATATCCGGATGGTACAATTTACTGATAATATATGCTATTATGCAGTAAAGAAGTATGGAAGAAAAGAAACTCAGAGTAAAATATATATATTCCCTTTTAAAACCAGTTGCCGATTCCGGGCTTGAAACCCGTGGCATAACCTCAGGTTTTATAAAAAATTGAACTGCGGCCGCCCATACCAGCAGCAGGGACCCGGATTTGACGCCTTCCCATCCGATCCCCTTTAATTTTAAGGCCCAGTCTGAGGCTTCCGCCTTGCCTTTTAATGAAGAACCGAGCTTTAAAAGAAAGATCGAGATATCGCGGTCATATACGATAACAAGCCCTGCAATAACAAAAAAGCATCCGGCAAGGGAGAGGATTAAAGTGCGCGGCTTGAGCATTAGGCAAATCTCCGGATCAATTCTTAAGTATTTTCATATTCTTCGATCTCTTTCCGGCTCACCTCGAGCATGTCAAGGCCGTCCCTGTAAGCCATAGTCCAATCGACGATTTTTTCAATAGCTTTAGGTAGATCCCAGCGGGGCCTCCATCCGAGCTCGCTTTTTGCCATGGAACAATCGAGCTTAAGATATCGCGCCTCATGGGGCTGTTTTCCGGAAACGATTTTACAGGTATTATTCCCGCCCCATTTTTTGCAACAAGCATTGGCGATCCATTCGACGGTCCTGGCATCGCATTCGTCCGGGCCGAAATTCCAGGCCTGTCCGAAACCTGCTCCCTCTTCATAGAGCCTCCTGGAAAGTTCGAGGTATCCGGAAAGAGGTTCCAGGACATGCTGCCATGGCCGGATAGACGAAGGATTTCTTATCAGTATCTGTTCGTTCTTCAAAAGTCCTCTTATGATATCGGGGACGAGCCTGTCGGGCGACCAGTCTCCTCCGCCTATGACATTCCCTGCCCTTGCCGATGCCACTGCGGTCCTGTGGGATTTGCCGTATTCATCGGGATTGAAAAAGCAGCGGCGGTAGGCCGATACGACCAGTTCCGTGCATGCTTTACTCGAGCTGTAAGGATCGAATCCGCCGAGAGGGTCTATCTCGCGGTATCCGTATGCCCATTCCCTGTTCTCATAGCATTTATCAGACGTTATAATGACGACCGACCTGACGGTGCCGGATAATCTCACGGCTTCCAGTAGATTGACTGTGCCTATTACATTAGTTTCATAAGTCAGCTTCGGCTCTTCGTAGGAGCGCAGGACAAGCGGCTGGGCGGCGAGGTGGAATACGATCTCGGGCTTCGACTTTTTGAAAATATCCAGGAGATTCTGAAAATCGAGAATATTGCCGATATTGTGATCCATCAGCCGGTCAAGTTTTACCGTTTCGAACAGGGAAGGAGCAGTCGGAGGTTCGAGGGCCAGGCCCGTAAGAACTGCGCCAATCCTGTCAAGCCACATGGAAAGCCATGAGCCTTTGAAGCCCGTATGTCCGGTTAAGAGGACCCTTTTGCCTTTGAAAAAATCAGTCATTCCAGACCTTCCAGCCGGGGTTCCCGGAATTCCAGTCCTTTTCCAGATCGATCTTGTCCCGCAGAGTATCCATGGGCTTCCAGAAACCGCGGTGTTTGTATGCCATAAGCTGATTTTCACCGGCAAGTTTTTCTAACGGCTCCCGTTCCCATGTAATGGCATCCCCCTCTATATAGTCGAAAACAGCGGGTTCAAGGACAAAAAATCCGCCGTTGATCCAGGCCCCATCCCCCTCCGGTTTTTCCTCGAAGGACAGCACACGGTTCCCGGAATCGAGGTTCAATGCGCCGAAGCGCCCGGATGGCTGAACGGTAGTAATGGTAACGTATTTTCCATGGCTTTTATGGAATTTGAGAAGTTCGGGGATGTCTATGCCGGCGACACCGTCACCGTATGTCATCATGAATGTCTCGTTTCCGACATATTTCCGGATTCTTTTGATCCTTCCGCCTGTCATGGTATTAAGGCCTGTATCGATGAGCGTTATGCGCCATGGTTCGGCCTTGGTTTTGTGGATCTCCATACTGTTTTCTTTCATATCGAAACTGACATCGGACATATGCAGGTAATAATTGGCGAAATATTCCTTGATAAGGTATCCCTTGTAGCCCAGGCAGATGATAAAATCGTTGAAACCGAAATGCGAATATATTTTTAATATGTGCCAGAGGACAGGCTGACCGCCTATTTCCACCATAGGCTTCGGCCGGAGATCCGTCTCTTCGGAAAGCCTTGTCCCGAGGCCTCCTGCAAGTATTACTACTTTCACACAAATCACCTGTATTCCGCAGACGGGAAATGTCCATAATTATATGCCAATTGCCCTTACAAGTCAAGGACATAAACAGTCAGAACCATCAGTTGTTAGTGATCATGAAGCCCATGTTAAGTCCGGTACCTCGGAGCGCAAGACCCCTGCGGTAAAAAGGAACGCAGGGGAACCGGGCATACCAGCAGCGGTCCTTTCTGCTTGTAAGGTAAATCCGGACCCCGCTGCCCAGGCTTACCGGATATGTTTCACCGGAATTATCGTAATAAGGGGAGGGTAAAAGGAGCCGGTCCGCTATTACGGAAGGTTTTTCATCTTCGAACATAGGTGTGACCTTAGCCTCGAAAAAATACCTGTGGAACAGGTAAATATCGAAAGATGCGGTCAGGACCGCGAGGCTCAGGAGATAAATAGTTGATATCGCAGCCCTGTGTTTTGAAAGAATTTTGCCGGCGGAAGGGACCGCTGTACATAACGGCAGGAGAAGGAAAAATGCCGCTCCGTATCTGAAATCGGGAGCGCTCAAAAACAGGAAAACGATGCCGAGGACGGCGGTTAAAAATATGGGGAAAAGCGCCCGGAATTTAACAATGATTATTTTAATGACGGCGCGGGTCCTGAAAATATAAAAAATATAATGGATTATAGATGCTAACGATAAAAGGGCCGCCGGATAAAGCAGCGCCTTGTATTCTGTTTTAAGTCCGGCCAGCCATTTGTAAAGATATGCGGCCGGCTGCATTCCCGGAGGCATTGCAAACGACCAGGTCTTAATGCCGTTAATATCTGCATTCACGATATAAACAGGCATTTTCCAGCCGGAAGGAACGAACCCGGTCAGCAAAACGGGGTAAATGAGATAGCCTGAAATAATGTAATTCCGTATAATCCATGGCGCAATAATGAACACAATTGCGGCGAGGTATGCCAGGACATCTTTGCGGTCTTTTTTCAAAATAATAATTATGAAAAGGCAAAGGGGAATTGCCATTACAGGCGCCGCCGCCAGCTTGACCGTAACGGCATAGGATGAAAGTACGATAATTATGAACGGAAGAAAATCACCGGGGTTCTCCGAGTATTCGAGGAAAAGAACAGCTATGATCCATACCAGTAATGCGGCCGGAGAGTCGGTCCCCGGCGATGATGAAAAATTGAGGTAAAGAGCCAGGGCAAAAGGGAGAAGCGCCAGTTTAAGCACAGGCGAGGGGCCGGGTTTATTCCTGCCCGCACCGCGGATAAAATAAGCAGTAATAAGCATGAGGATGAAGCCGTTGAGATTGTGACAAGAAAACCCGTCTATCCAGGAGAAACTGAAAAAAGCGGTTAAAGGCAGCCAGCTGCTGTTATAAGCGAAGCGCTCATGGAGATTGCCGAGGCCCGGAACGGCTGGAAATGTTTCGGACCAGCGGATAGCCTGGGCATGGTACAGGGCGGTGTCGTAATTCTTCGGAAGAAACAGGGAGGTTTCGGCGAGAATAATAATAAAAAGAACTGAAAAGGATGCTATTACTGTAAAATTTAAGGATCCGATCCCCGCCAGGGCTCTTTTAAAGGCTACTGCAATGAAAGCCCTGTCTATGACGGCATAGGCCGCCAGGACGAGCCATACGGCTATATTAACCTCAAGTCCGGTCCTGATAAAGAGCGACGACCATGCACAGATCGTACCGATAACCGCTATTCCCATGAATGAAGCCATTATTGTATCGCAGTTATTGTTTTTATCACCCGGCATGAAGAGCCTCATAACCATAAATCCTGCAAGTACAAATATTATGAACTGATACAGCCATAGTACCGCTGTAAGCAGCATTTAACGCTCCTCCCGGGCTATCATGAAGCCCTTCAGTATGGAATCGCCCCTCAATTCAATTCCTTTAATAAGTACGAATTCATGCGACGTAATGCAGGGAAACGGCTCATACCAGCATTTAGCCTCTGTCCTGTTTAAATAAAGGGTCAGGCTGTAGTTTCCGTTACTGAGTATATATGTCCTGTATCCGGAATCGTCGCGGGAATACCCTGCTGGAATTAAAAATCTCGCCGGGATATTTTTTATATTATCCTTTTCATACTCCGTATCCGCAGGCAGATTAAAATACCGATGGAAAAGCAGCGATTCAAAAAAGATAAGGGAAACTGCAAATCCTGAAAGTGTAATTTTTATTATCACGGAAAAAGTTCCGGAGTTTAATTTTGAGAGAAGGATCATTAATGCCGGAATGATATGAATCAGGAAAAACATTACAAAAAAAGCGGAACCGTATCGGACATCCGGTGCGGTAACAAAAAGGAAAACAAGGCCTGAATATCCTGTAATATAAATAACAAGATAGGGTTTAACCCTTTTCCAGATTTTCCCGATCTCTTTAAAATGAGACATTAAATAATAAATGTAATAAACAAGACTGCAAAGGAATAAAGCCAGTAAAGGAAAAATGACTGTCTTATACTGGAGATTAATGAATTTCAGCCATTCGGGAATATAAGTCAAGAGACTCCGGTCTCCGACAGGAAAAGACCATTCCCTTATACCCTGGATATCTCCCGATAGAATGCCCGGAGGGATCTTCCAGTCGACATGGAAAATATCCAGTGCGCTGAACGGGTATACCAGGTATCCCGAGATAATTACGTTCCTGATAAGCCAGGGGAGCAATGTAAAAAAAGATAATCCGGCCAATAATAAGAAGCTCCTTACATCCCTTTTATAAACTGCAGCGGCGATAATATATAATGAAAGTATAAGGATCGGGAGCGCGGATAGTTTTATTGTTACAAGGAAGAACGATATGAAAAATATCAATATGAACTCGATCGATATTCCGGCTTTGATCCCTTTCCGGGCGCCCAATAGATCCGTCATGTAGAGGAACATGGTATATATAATAACCGCTGCGGGTATATCTGTGCCGGGAGACGACGAGAAATTGACCGATAAATACAGAATTACCGGAAGGATGGAGAGGGCCATTAAATTAACCGCCCTCTTTTCCCCATTGAAAATTCTCCCGATAAGAGAAAAAAAGTAAAGGGAACCCAGGAACAGGATAAAACCGTTCAGTACATGAAAGGACTGCAGTTTCAGGTAGGAGAAGCTGAAAACGGCGTTTGTGACAAACCAGCTGCTGTTATAGGCGAAGCGCTTATGAAGATTTCCCAATCCGGGTATGACGGGATATGTTTCGATCCATCGGATCGCCTGGGCATGATACAGGGCGGTATCGAAATTTTTCGGGTAATAAAGGGATGTTTCTATGAGGATGATGACAAGAGTAACGGCGAAAACTACGGCAGTCCATATGCCGGTTTGCTTTAATTCTTCCCTCAGCCCTGCGATCACGCTCCAGATATATTTTCTATCTGTTATAAAATAAATGACGCCTGAAGCAAGGAAGAAGAGATCGGCGTAAAGGCCGATTTTTGTGATCATGGTGAAGTATGAGGAAACGGTTGTCATGAAGGCAAGACCCGCGATGACGGTAACAGGGAAAGGCAGAACTGTATTTTCAGGGAGCCTGAAAATAATTCCGAAAATACGGACGGTAAACAGGCCCAGGATAAACGAAATTAACACGATTATTATCCACAGCAATAATGCCGCCAGCATCAAAACTCCCGCGGGATGCGGTAAAGGCCCCGTTTTACGGCCCCGGCAAGCACCCTGTCCGCCGAATCGTTCCATTGATAGGCAAGGGGATAAAGGCCCCTGCCGCTTGCCTCCCAGTTGCGGAGGCTTAACTCGAGGTCGCTGCGATGCCTGCGTACCGGTTCGAATTTAAGATAATATACAAGGCCGCAGAAGATTATCGACAGGGCCAGGCAGGCCGGGAAAAACCAGCGGACGCGGGCGGTGATTTCCGGCAGTTCGGATAACGTGAGATAGATCAGCATTATAAACTGAACCGAAACGACCCTGTATCGTGATGTAATGGCCTGGGACATTCCCAGGTCCGTTCCCCTGACAGCCGCGGCTCCCAGTGCGGAAAGCATCAGGAAGAGAAAAACGGCATACAGCGCAGGATTTTTCCGGTAATACCTTACGGCTGTAATGAAAATAAAGTAGGCGGTTACAGCTATACCGGCAATCAGGGGAATTATCCGGCTCAATGATTGAACAAGATTTCCTCCGTTTGCGGAAAGGTAACCCGCAGAGCTTGCTCCGAAGCAGTTCCCGATGAAATAAAAGAAATACAATAAATTGAATCCGGAAGGGCCGGTCCCGGCAAGTTTTCCGAAATCCCAGGCTGCGAAATTTCCAGAGTAACACCGGTAGAAAATAATAACAGGGATGGAAAGGGCGATCCATAATACCGATTTTTTCCATTCTTTCCTGAACAAAAGAAGAAAAAGCCCTGTGCCCAGGAATAAGATTCCGTTAGCCTGGGTGAAATATGCCGCACATGACAGGAAGAATGCAGGAACGATCCAGCCCCATGAAGAATATTTCTCATTTAAAAGAAGGATAGACAGGTAACCGAAGGCCATTACGTAAAAATTTGTCAGGCTCGCCATCCCGAAAAAACTGTTCTCGGAGTAGCCTGTCTGGAAGAAGAGGAATACCGCCGGTACAAATAACATGATTTTGTCGGTTTTCGGGCTGAACATGCGGTAAAGTGACGCTGCGATGATTATTAGACCTGAATTACCGATAAACTGCATCAGGCGGACGTCGATCCGGCCGAATATGGAGTACTGAAGAAGGGTTATAAGCTTATTGAAAGTTTCGCGGTGGTCGTTCCAGAATCCTGTTAAGAGATTGAATCGGTCAAGCCAGGTTTTAGCATCAAGATATTTGAACATGAAGCCGTAAACAGTGTCATAGTCGTCGTTATAAGGTATATTGACCGAAAATACCGCAAGATTTATAAAAAAAACAGCGACAGGGGCCAGCATCAGGGACAGGAACAGGATTTTACGGTTGAACCTTATTCCTTTTAATAACATACAATTTAAGCCTGCCGTAAACCGGCGGATCTTTCAATTTCCATTGCAACGTTAAAAATACCCTCTTCATCGAGAAGCTTTCCCGTCACCTGCACTCCGACCGGCAGGCCTTTTTTTGTAAATCCGGCAGGCACCGATATTCCCGGAAGTCCTGCAAGGTTGAGGGATATGGTATATATATCAGAGAGATACATTGCTATAGGGTCGTTTATTTTTTCACCGATCCTGAACGCGGGAGTTGGAGATGTCGGCCCGATAATATAATCGACAGTGTCGAAGGCCTTTTCGAAATCGTTCCTGATGAGAGAGCGGACCTTGAGCGCTTTCAGATAATAAGCGTCGTAATAACCTTTCGAAAGGACATAAGTGCCGAGCATAATCCTTCTTTTTACTTCGCTTCCGAACCCCATGCTGCGGGTTTTCCCGTAAAGTTCGGAAAGGCTTCCGGCTTCCGCCCGTAAACCGTATTTTATCCCGTCGTAGCGTTCGAGGTTGGAGCTTGCTTCCGCCGTAGCGACAATATAGTATGCAGGGACGGCATATTCGGTATTAGGCAGACTTATATCGATAATTTCAGCGCCCGCCTTTTCCAGTTCCGATGCCGTTTTACGGACCGCTTCTTCAACTTCCCCGTCCAGGCCTTCGATATAATATTCCTTCGGCATACCTATTTTCAAGCCCCTGACGTCAGCCCTTGGGCTGTAGGGACGCTTTACGATATCGAGGCTTGTAGAATCCCTTTTATCATGAAAGGCCATGGAGCCCAGGAGCATTGCAGCGTCTTCGACAGTCCTGGTAATAGGCCCTATCTGGTCAAGGCTTGATGCGAAAGCGACCAGGCCGTAACGGGACACGAGTCCGTAAGTAGGTTTGAGACCTACGACTCCGCATAGGGAAGCGGGCTGGCGGATAGACCCCCCGGTATCGCTTCCCAGCGCAGCCGGAGCAAGCCCTCCGGCTACGGCGGCTGCCGAACCCCCGGACGATCCTCCGGGGATCATGTCCCTGTCGTATGGATTGCGGGTTATCCCGAAGGATGATGTTTCGGTGGATGAACCCATTGCGAATTCATCCATATTCGTTTTCCCAAGGGGCACCATTCCATTTTCGAAAATGAGGCTTTCGACGACCGCTGCGTTATAAGTTGCAGTATAATTTCTCAGTATAGCGGATGCGCAGGTTGTCGGAAAATCTTTTATGTTCATATTATCCTTTATGCCGATAGGGATCCCTGTAAGCGGAGTGAAAGACCCTTCGGCAATCCTGCGGTCGGCTTTTTGCGCCATTGAAAGCGCAAAATCCCTGAAAACGTTTATATATGCGTTTACAGGTTTCTCAAGGCGGGAATCATCATCAATGGATTTCAGATATTCTTTTGTTATTTCCACCGAGGAAAGTTTTTTATTCTTAAGGGCTTCCGACAATTGCTTTATAGTAAGAGAGGTGATTTCCGAATTATTCATTGCCGGCCTCCTTTAAGGTAACCTGCAAGATTTGATCGGTGCTGGAAAATAACCAGGACGGCGACCGCTATAGATATGACAAAAATAAGAGTCCTGTTGAAATCGACCAGCGCGACCGAGATCGGAAAGAAGAAGGCTGCCGCGCTTGACGACAGTCCGACCCCTTTACGCAGGTCCATAAATATAAGCTTGATCGTATTAATATTCTTTTTCAGAGATTCAGGCATTCCCGCAATCGTAACGATCCTGAAAGTCGTAAGCGTGACCATGAAAACGCCAAGGCAGATCATCGCTTCAACAGGTACGATCGGGAGGAAAACGCCCAGCGCGGTTGCCACACCCTTTCCTCCCCTGAATCCCAGGTATACGGGGAAGATATGGCCTATAATGGTCATAGCGCCTGCAAGCACCATTGCGGCATCCCGCCCGACAGGATAATTATTGAAAAGGATGCCGGCCAGGTATACCGGGACGGCTCCCTTCAGGAGGTCAAGGATAAAAACAGGAAGGAATCCGGAAATAAAACCGAATTCCCTGCTGACGTTGGTCGCCCCGATATTTTTAGATCCGACCTTGCGGATGTCCACCCCCCTGGCAAGCGAATAAACAAGGCCGAAAGGGATCGATCCCAAAAGATACGAAAGAAGGAGGAAGGCAATAAGAATTAATATATTCATAAACTAGTCCTATTCCACGATTATTTTTTCGAAATCTATTATCTTCATAAACAGTCCGTCGACAAGGGAGAGAAGCGCAATCCTGTTTTTCCTGAGATCCTGATTACTGTCCATAACGAGAACATCGTCGAAAAACTTATCTACTGAAGGCCTGAAAGCTGTCAGAATCGATATACATCCGGTATAATCCCTCTTATTTAACGAATCGAGGAATACGCCGCTCGAGTCCTCCAGCATTGAATGGAGTCCTTTTTCAGATTCATCCTGTAAAAGTCCTTTTTTAAGCGCGCCCGCTTTCTGTCCTTTTATGATATTCTTTACTCTTTTAAAAGCGACGGCGAGGTTGATGAAATTATCAGATTTTCTTGCATTATGGATAGCCTCGAGCCTCAGATAAGAATCGTAGATATCTGCAACATCGCCGCTGATTCCGGCCTCTATCTCGTCGTAGGAAAAACCGTATTCCTTGAGAACTGTTTTAATACGGCTGGTGAGGAAACCCAGAATTTTGGATTCGAATTCTTCTCCGGTTATAGAAAGGAACCCTTTGTAAAGCGGGGATAGCTTTGCCGATAAAACGCCGATGTCGAGGAATATTTTTTTATCGATCAATATGCGGATGATGCCGAGTGTCTGGCGGCGGAGGCCGAACGGATCTTTAGAACCGCTTACGAAATTGCCCTTTGAATACATTGCGAACAGATTATCGAAACGGTCAGCCAGCGAAACGAGGATCCCTTCCGGAAGAGAGGGAAGCATGTCTCCGCTGTACCTCGGCTGGTAATGCTCCCTGACTGATATTGCAGTATCAATATTTTCCATCGAATTAAGAGCGTAATAATAACCGATTATACCCTGCAGTTCCGGAAATTCATATACCATATTGGTAACAAGATCGGCCTTGCATAGAAGTGCGGTCCTCAGCGCATTCTTAATATGATCCGAATAGCCCGTCATTCCGGCAATGAGCGTCGTGATCTCCTGCAGTCTTCCGGTTTTATCGGCGAGGGTCCCAAGCCCTTTTGCAAATAAGACGTTTGCGAGTTTCGGTACATAATCTTCAAGACTGATGCGTCTGTCCTCGTCAAAGAAAAATTTTCCGTCGGAAAAACGGGCTCTTATGACTCTTTCATTACCATTTACGATGATATCGTTCGGCCTGGTATTTGTAATAATGAGAAATTTTGCGATAAGGTCGCCTTCCCTGTTTTCAAGGGGGATGTATTTCTGGTGGTCGATCATTTCCGACACGAGCACTTCTTTGGGCAGTTTGAGGAATTCCTCACCGAACGTACCTGCCGCAATAAGAGGATATTCAGTGAGTTGAACAAGGGTATCCAGGAGCCCCTCGCTTAAAACGGGATTCGCTCCGAATCCTTTAGCGGTATTGTCGACCAGTCCTTTTATTATTGATCTTCTTTCATCCGGGTCGGCGATAACGAACCTGTCACGCAGAGCGCTCGTGTAATCTTCAGGTTTTTCAACGGCGAAGCTTTTACCGTCGGACAAGAGCCTGTGTCCGAATGTCGATCCTTTCGATTCGATGCCGTCCAGTGAAAAAGGAACGATCTTTTTACCGTACAGGGCCGTTATCCAGCGGATAGGCCTTACAAAACGGGTGTCGCAGGAACCCCATTTCATCGCTTTGGGAAAGGAAAGCGAAAGGATAATGTCCTTCAAAACGGCGGGAAGAATCGATGCCGTTTTAAGTCCTCCCTCCTTCCTTGTCAGGAAAGTGTAGAGCGATCCGGAGATTTCTTTCTTTACGATATCTTCGATCCCCGCTTTGTTTGATTCGAGAAAACCCAGAAGGGCTTTTGTCGGTTTTCCATCATTATCGAAGGAGGCTTTCACGGGAGGCCCCTTTTTTTCTACTGATTTCTCTTTTGTACCGGGCAGAACTCCTGTCAGAATTAAAGCCAGCCGCCTTGGAGTCCCGTAGACATTTATTCCGCTGTTCTCAATGCCGGCCCTTTCAAATGCCGATATCGCCTTTTCTTTTAACTGCTGTAATGTGTCAGTGATGATTTCGTGGGGGATTTCCTCCACGCCGATTTCCAATAATAGACTGTCAGGCATAATACATCCTATCAATAATACGATCTTCAAGAAAGAGTGAATAAAATTATACAGGGCTGGATTTAAAATTTCCATTTTTAATGTAAATGGGGCTTTATAGTCGAAGTCGACAGCAGGCAGCCTCCGACTGATGACTCTCGACTCTCGACTGTCGACTAGATTGCGATATTCACTTTTTTGCTTCATAATTTACGGGCTTTCCGATATAAAATAAAGGAGCGTGGTTTAATTATGAAAGGCATTATTCTGGCGGGGGGGCATGGCACAAGGCTGTTCCCGCTTACCCGGTCCGTATCAAAACAGCTTATGCCGGTTTTCGACAAGCCGCTTATTTATTATCCTCTGTCGATACTGATGCTTGCAGGCATTAAAGATATTCTTATCATAACCAAGGAAAAAGACATTCCGCTTTTCCGGGATCTTTTCCAGGACGGTTCATGCCTGGGGCTCAACATTTCATTTGCAAAGCAGGAAGATCCCAGGGGAATTGCGGAAGCATTCATAATCGGAGAAGAATTTATCGAAAACAAACCATGCTGCCTTATTCTCGGCGACAATATATTCTATGGAGGCAATATATCGCATACTCTTAAGAAAGCCGCCGGGACAAGAGCGGGCGCCGTCATTTTCGGATACTATGTCAACGATCCTCAAAGATACGGCATTGTCGAGTTCGATTCGGAATGCCGGGTCATCAGCGTAGAGGAAAAACCGCAGAAGCCGAAATCGAACTATGCGGTTACCGGACTTTATTTTTATGACAATAATGTCGCCGGAATCGCCAGGAATCTCAAACCTTCGGCAAGGGGGGAACTGGAAATCACCGATATCAACAGGGAATACTTAAAAAGAGGCCTTTTGAAGGTTGAAATAATGGGGCGCGGAATGGCATGGCTCGACACGGGAACGCATGAAAGCCTGCTGGAAGCAGGAAATTTCGTAGAAACCATAGAACACAGGCAGGGTCTCAAGATCGCATGCCTCGAAGAAATCGCCTATTCGATGGGTTATATTTCAAGGGAGGAACTTCTCAATCTTGCAAAACCGTTTTCAAAAAATCAGTACGGCGAATACCTTTTAAAAATAGCTAAACAGGAGCGGTTTTAATGCCCTTTATAGCGGCGGAATTGCCCGGAGTTATCATTTTTGAACCCGAGGTTTATAGTGATGTCAGGGGACATTTCTTCGAGAGCTATAACAGCCGGATCTTTGAATCGGCCGGAATTACCTGCAATTTTGTTCAGGATAACCAGTCCTATTCTTACAGGGGAGTAATAAGGGGTCTGCATTATCAGCAGAACCCGTATGCCCAGGCGAAACTGGTGAGAGTGGTATCCGGGAAAGTCCTCGATATAGCAGTGGATATAAGGAAAGGTTCTCCCTATTACGGGAAATGGGTGGCGGTTGAATTGTCAGCTGAAAACAGGCGCCAGTTGTTCATTCCCCGCGGGTTTGCCCATGGTTTTTCAGTATTGAGCGAATCAGCCTTGTTTTTTTATAAGTGCGATAATTTCTATAATTCCAGGTCCGAAGCCGGAATAAATTATAAAGACCCGGTTCTTGAAATCGATTGGAAGATCAAACCGGACGAAATAATAATTTCAGAAAAAGACAGGACATTGCCCCTGCTTGCGGAAGCGGCAAATAATTTTATTTACAGGAAAGATTTATGAAGGTGCATGTAACCGGGGCCGGAGGACAGCTCGGAAGCGAAATAAGGGACCTCTGCCCCGGCTTTAATAAAGATTATTCTTTTGATTTCAGCGACATTGACAGCCTGGATATTACGGATCAAAAAGCCATGGATAAATACTTCCAGAAAAATTCAACCGATATCGTAATCAACTGCGCCGCTTATACTGCTGTCGACAGGGCCCAGAGCGAAAAAAATAAAGCGATGCTTATCAATGAAAAAGCGTGTTCGATTTTATCAGGGCTTTCAATAAAATACGGCTTCATGATATTTCATATTTCAACCGATTTTGTCTTCAATGGGAAAAAGTCATTACCTTATGTTGAAACCGACTTGACCGGTCCTTTATCGGTTTACGGACTCACAAAACTCGGGGGAGAAAAAAGGATAATATCGAAGGCAAAAAGCTATATTATAATAAGGACATCATGGCTTTATTCCAGCCACGGGAATAATTTTGTAAAGACGATAATAAGGGCGGCAGGTGAAAGAAACGAAGTTCGCGTTGTATACGATCAAACAGGTACGCCGACTTATGCACGCGACCTTGCCGATGCGATATTGAAAATGCTTCCAGGAATCAAGCCCGGTACAAAGGAGATTTATCATTACTCCAACGAAGGAGTCGCTTCATGGTACGACTTTGCTAAATCCATCTGCGAATTAAGAGGAATAAAAACGCCGGTTTTGCCGATTAAGACAGGGGATTATCCTGCGCCGGCAAAAAGACCGCCTTACAGCGTTCTGTCAAAAGAGAAAATAAAACGGGAATTCGGGATTGTTATCCCCTACTGGCGCGATTCGCTTAAAGAATGCTTGAAGGGGATTAAAAATGGTTAAATCAAAAGGTTTAAAATCAATTCTTATAACGGGAGGCGCCGGGTTTATCGGATCGAATTTCATCCCTTATTTTATTTCAAAATATCCGGATTACTTTATCGTCAATATCGATAAACTGACCTATGCGGGCAATCCCGGAAATCTCGCCGAAACTGCGGGCAATCCCCGCTACCGCTTTATAAAGGGCGACATATGCTCGAGAGGCATACTGAAATCCGTCTTTTCAAGGTTCGACATCCGGGGCGTCATCCATTTTGCTGCCGAGTCCCATGTGGATAATTCCATTTCCAGCCCCGGGGAATTCATCCGTACAAATGTTACCGGGACCTTCAACCTGCTGGAAACGGCCCGTTCATACTGGATGGAGAAACCGTTTTTATACAGGAAAGATCATGAGGGCTGCCGTTTTCATCATATCTCGACAGACGAGGTATTCGGGAGCCTGGGAGAAACGGGCTTTTTTACTGAAAAAACACCCTATGCCCCTAATTCGCCATACAGCGCTTCGAAGGCTTCAAGCGATATGATCGTCAGGGCATACAACAGGACATACGGACTTGCTACGGTTACCACAAATTGTTCCAATAACTACGGGCCGAAACAGCATAAGGAAAAACTGATACCGACAATTATCAGGAAAGCCCTTAAATCCGAACCGATCCCGATTTACGGCGACGGTAAAAATGTCAGGGACTGGCTGTATGTACTCGATCACTGTACCGGCATAGACCTTGCATACCACAGGGGAACCCCTGGAGAAACATACAATATCGGGGGAAACAGCGAAATGACGAATATTTCCATAGCGGCCAAGATATGTTCCATTCTGGATAAGGAAAGGCCTTTAAAAAGCGGTAAAAATCACGAAGAACTTATCTCATATGTTGAAGACAGGGCCGGTCATGACAGGCGGTATGCCATGGATGCAGGCAGAATTGAAAATGAACTGGGCTGGAAGCCGGCTGAAAATTTCAACACAGGCATTTTAAAGACTGTCAAATGGTATCTTGATAATACTGCGTGGCTTTAAATATTTCTTATATCTTTTGCGGGGAAATTGTGAAAAAATTATTAAAAAAAAGCCTGTTTAATATCATTATTCTACTTGCCGTATTAGCAGCTGCAGCATTTTTTTATTTTAAAAGCTATCTTCCCGGTCTCCCCGGAAAGGAAACGGCGGGAAGGACAGTCTTATTTGCTGGCTTTGTCAGGGAAGATATTTCCGGTTTGACAATTTCTTTCAGTGAAGGAAGGACAAATAACCTGACAAGCCTCGAATTTACAGGGGGCAGCTGGTTTCTTAATTCTCCTTTGCATGGAAGGGCCGACGGCGAGCTGGTCAGAGATCTTCTCAACGATCTTCCGGGTATTGTCGCTGAAAGCGTCCTGACGGATAAAGAGGGGAGCAGGCTTCATGAATACGGATTAGACAGGCCGTCATTGAAATTGACCGTTATACTGTCCGATTCGAATTCGATTGTTCTTACGGCAGGATTCGGCACGCCTGTCGGCGGAATGAGATATGTAATGTTGAATGACAAGCCCGGCCTCGTTTACCTGGTTTACGATTATAAATTGAAAAATTTTAAAAGGGCGGGCGCCGGATTAATGGACCGCGGCAAGCATCAGGATGATAAATAAGGAAAAATATAATGGATAATGAACTCGTTCTTGCAAAAAACCTGATGCAGCTTTTTTTTCTGGCGCCGGCAGCTCATGGGCTGCTGGTTTTTGAAGATAATGATTACCTTGGAGTTGTACTTAAAAGGGATATAGAAATCGGGATCATGGAAGGCAGATTTTCCCTTTTCGAAAATATTAATATCCTGAAAGTGTCCCAGCTTACGCAGACCCTTTTCAGAAACGATTCCCTGAAAAACCAGCTTTTGCCGGTTATAGACAAGGCAGGGGCTCTCTTAAGGATCATTTCATACGATGAGTTTCAATGCCAGTTTTTTTTCGACGAATATTCTCCCCGCTTTAAAGTCCAGGGAGTGCTCGAGGACCTGGAGTCCCCGCTGATCATTACCAATCATTTTAAGAAGACCATATTTGCGAACAGGAAAGCGCTCGAATTGATAGAAAAAGATATCGAGGGAAGGTGCTTTTCGGATGTCCTGAAGCACTTCGAAATCAAAAATGTCGGTGATTTCATGATTGTGGAAAAAAAAGGCGTTTCTTACCGTCTTGTCATCAGCCATTCTGAAAATAAAAACTTTTCCTATTATTTATACTTATTCCTCTGAAATGTCTTCATAAAACAGGAAACCCTCTCCGGGGGTTGGAGAGGGTTTCAGAAAAAATGTATTTTAAGGGGGCTTTATCTTATTTAAGCAAATAGTATGCCATAATCTGATATTATTGAATTAATTATTTGCAGTATATATAGAAAATAATTATAGAAGAAAACATAAATACATAATGCACTGTTCAAAATGCACAATATATGCACTATTCCGGTGCATAATTATTTTAAATAATATAAAAATGATCCGATATTATAATTGAATATGAAAACATCCGTTCTTTTAACGATCTTTTTTGTTTTATCATCGGGTCCGGTATTCGGCGAGATCCAGGCTGTACTGAAAGAAGCTGTATATATAAAAAAAGATTCTATCTCTATCAATGATCTTGTTGAAAATATCCCGAAAAACGGCACTCTTTTGCAGGTTGTCTCGAACCGGTTTTTTTCTAACAGCGAGATACAGGGGATATTGAACAAAGCCGGCATAAGGGAAACAGTATTGATAGGAAAAGGGACGTATGTAATTAAAACCCTGAAAGAACCCGGCGATTATCTGCAGAGATATCTTTCGGGCAATTTCCCGGGTTTTGATCCATACAGGTCCGACTGGAAAGGTTTCAGATTGCCTGAGGACTGTATAATTACCGGAATTTCAAATTCAATATGCTCCAATGATATAAAACTTTTTATCAACTGCATAAAATTCGATGGGGATACAGGCGAATTGACAAATTTCATTGCCGATTTTTATTATAATGGAAACATGGAAAATAATGCAGGAAATGACGTAGAGGACAGCATCAGCCTCGAGCTTGTCAATGTTTCCGGCTTCAAAGCCGACCTTCTGTATAGAAAAGGGAATATCTCGATTGTAATGAAAGTAAGAATAATCAGGATGCTTGAGGATAAGACCTGCCTTGTCGAAAATAATAGAAGCGGGAAAATATTCAAGGTAAAATTGAAGGATTCTATATGAAAGCCTTTAATAAGGTATTATTGTCTTTATCATTCTGCATTTATGTACTTATTCCGGCGGCAGGGGCGGACGCGTCCGTTGTCAATCTCCGCAATATCCTGAGGATCGAGGGATTCCAGGAAAACCCTGTTCTGGGATACGGCGTTGTCGTGGGTTTGAAAGGGACCGGCGACAGCGACAGCGGCGTACAGACTAAAGAAATCATATCGAGGATTGCGAACAATTTCGGTTTCAAGATAAATTCAGACAGGATAAAACCTAAAAATTCAGCTGTGGTTCTGATAAGCGCGGTTATTACACCATTTTCACAGCCGGGGTCAAGGATCGATGTCAAGGTATCTTCAATATATGACGCAAAATCCCTTGAAGGGGGTGAATTGATTTTAACCCCTCTTCTGGCGGGAGATAATGATATTTATGCCGTTGCTGAAGGCAGCATAATGACTGAAAGGTCGTCCCGCGGAATCATGGGGGTCGTATTGCAGGGCGCAATAATCCAGAAGAGCGTTGAAAATAATATAGTCGATTCGAATAATAATATGACTTTTATTGTCCAGGATTCCCTGGGATTCAGTGCGGTAAATAAAACGGCAGACTCTATAAATCAGAAATATCCAGGCGCGATACAGGGTGTCGTGCAGAATATGATTAAGGTTAAAGTACCCCAGGATATGCAGGCTTACAAATTCGTCGATGAAATATTTAAATTGAGCGTCGATATTGAAGACGAACCAAGCGTACTTGTCGATTCAAAAAGCGGCATACTTATTTCGGGAGGCAATGTGGTAATATCGGATGCCGCTGTCTCTTACGGCGGAATGAAACTGGAGATAGGCGGCGGCGCTTCATCCCGCAATAACGAGGGGAATGTCAAACTGTTAAAAGGTACGGCAACTGTCCAGGACCTTGTCGACAGTCTCAACCAGACAGGATTTTCCGGCAACGACATCGTAAAAATCCTCCAGCTTCTTTATAAAAACGGCAATCTAAAGGCCCGTCTCATAGTCCAGTAAAGCTTCAATTATTTCCAGGCCATTTCGAATCCGGCCAAAATAGGCACTTATCGCCGGGAACCGGCCATTTCTTGAGTTCATATTTTTTAATAAAGGACATTTTTAATTTGACAAATTAGATGTAAGTATTTAATATTATAGCCTGATTTTTTAGTTTCATGACAGTGATGTTCCTTGAAAAAGGAATGACAACCGGAAGGCCTTAATAATGACAGGGGAGTGTTATATGTACGCTGTAGTTGAAATCGGTGACAAACTTTACAGGATAGAAAACGGAAGCGAACTTTTCGTTGATAAGCTTGGAGCAGGAGAAGGGGAGAAAGTTAAATTCGATACCGTGACCCTTTACAGGACGGATAAGGAGATAATGATAGGCAGGCCATACCTTGAAAGCGTTCATGTCGAAGGCAAAGTCCTTGAACCTGTTAAAAAAGGCGAAAAGATAGTTATATTCAAATATAAACAAAAGGCCAGCTATAGAAAAAAGACAGGCCATCGTCAGCAATACACGAAGATAAAGATAACCGGAATTAAAATTGCTGAAAAGGAAAAAAAGCTGAAAACCGAAAAGAAAACGGATGAAGAAAAGGCCTCTTAATAAATGATTTCCATCAGCCTGAAAAAGGGAAAAAATGACCTCTTAGTCAGCGCATCCGGACATGCCCTTTTTGATAAAAAGGGATCCGATATTATCTGTGCTTCGGTCTCCGCCCTTATTCAAAGCTGGTGCCTGAGTGAAAAGGAAATATGCCTGGCCGATATAACAATCGACCGGGATAGCGGCAGTCTCAAAGCGAAAATAAAGAAATACAAAACGGAAGAACTGCTGCTTTACAAATCGCTCGTGTTAAGCCTGGCTGCGCTCGAAGAGCAATATCCGGGATATATTAAAATTGAAATGGAGGACTGCGATGGCGGGTTCTAGTACTGCAAAAAACGGCAGGGAAAGCCAATCTAAAAGATTAGGAATAAAAAAGTTCGAAGGTGAAGCGGTTAAAGCCGGCAATATTATTGTCAGGCAGAGAGGTACGAAGTTTCACTGCGGTCTTAATACTGGTTTGGGCAAGGACCATACAATCTATGCGCTCAAGAACGGCCTGGTAGAATTTATTGAAAGAAAAGGTCATAAGACAGTTTTGATCAACGAAAAATAAAGAGCGGGGTGCGTTATGAACCGGTCCAGATTGGATTATTTCAGAAAAAAATTAATAAGAATGGAAAATGAAATGCTTGAAAATATAAAAAGTGAAACAAGTGAAGAAGAAAATCCATTTGAAATAGACGGCGACCTCGTTGACAGGGCTGAAGCTTTCAGTTCGGCAACAGTAAGCGAAGGATTATCGAGTTCGCAGAAAAGGATAATAGAGGACATAAGAAGGGCCATACAGAGGATTAAAGACAGCAATTACGGTAAATGCACCGTTTGCGGCGAAGCAATTGAAGAGGAAAGACTTGAAATAATTCCTTATGCTGACAAATGCAAGAAACATATGAATGCAAGATAAAAATATATTTTTATTGCCCCGCTTTTTTAACAAGAGCGGGGTTTTATCTTTTATGGGGTCATTGAAATGAAAAGAGCTTATCTTTTCTGTATTACATTATCCCTTTTTGCTGTACTGACAGGCTGCGCAGATGTTACAATTAACCAGGACAATACGACATTTGAAATAAAAAAGGGTGAATCCATACATGAAATATCGAAAAGGCTGAAAAAGGAAAATATAATAAGGAACCCTCTCCGCTTCCAGATCATTTCCAAATTAATGAGACATGACAGGGATTATAAATTCGGGATATATCTTATCAGGAAGGGCGATACATACGAAGACCTGATCGGAAAATTCGCATCGGGACAGACATATTCGATAAAAATAACAGTTCCGGAAGGTTATAATATTTTCCAGATAAACGACCTTCTGATAGAGAAAAATATTATTTCGAATGGAGATTTTTTAAAGGAATGCAGTAATACGGCTTACATATCTCAATTCAATATGCCCGGCGTCAAAACAGTCGAGGGACTGCTTTATCCGGATACATACATGATCCCGTTCGGTTATAAAAGCGATAAAATTATCCGGATGATGATCGACCAATTCGATAAGACCGTCGACCGGACCATATTTGATGCGATAGCCGGAAAGGGCTTGAATTTCCGCAAGGTACTGACAATTGCCTCGATAGTGGAAAGGGAAGCAAGGTTCGAATTTGAAAAACCGATAATTGCCGGCATATATTACAACAGGATAAAAAAAGGTATGAAACTGCAGGCCGACCCGACATTAATTTATGCCCTTATACAGGCCGGGAAATACGACGGTGAAATTCATTATGCCGATTTCGGGATCGATTCAAGATACAATACCTACAAATATTACGGATTGCCGCCCGGACCGATATCAAATCCTGATAAGACTTCCATTCTTGCTGCAATATATCCGGCTGATACTGATTATTTCTATTTCGTAGCCAAACCCGACGGTACTCATTACTTTTCAAAAACCCTCGAAGAACATAACAAAGCAGTATACCAGTATCAGAAACTGCCTGCAATTGAAAAAAGAAAAAATCATAATCCTTAGGCTATATATTCGGAATTTTGAAGCCTGATGACGCTCTGAATAAACTCATCCAGTTTGTTCTTATCTTTCCAGTCCATATTTGCCGAGAACTTTACGCCGATAATTTTATACCCTTCAGACGTATCTTCATAAAGGTTGACTATAGTTGACATGGTTTTGATAATAGTCTGGTCCGGGAAATACAGTTGCAGGTATATACGTTTCATGAGCCTTATATATTTGTAGAAATCAGCTTCCGAAACAATGAATTTTGCCCCGTTAACACCCATATCTATTATTGTCTGCGGGGTTTTCGATACTATTTCAAAAGCGCATTTAGTAAACAGATTGTCTACAGCATTCAGGGCCAGGTTATTGAGGCGGATGACATGAGGACGGTTTATCAGTTCCTTTAATGAAACTACCTGTATCTGTCCGATAACTTCCTCTTCAAAAACGAGAGGAACTATAGCCTCGCTCTTGATCTGGTTCTTTTGATAAAATTCCTTTACTTTGTCGAGCTGGGATAGTATTTCGTTAAAATTGGACCCTTCTTCGCTGAGAATTTTAACGAAATCTTCATATGTCAATACAGTATCTTCCTTCAATGAAAGGTTCTTTGTATCGAAAACTACGAACGGCTTCTGGAATTTTTTCAGTAATTTTATTATTGCGCTCTTTTCTGTCCCGTCAAAAAGTGAAATTTTAGCGATATCGTAGTTTTCCGATCTTACAAGAGTGCTTTCGATCGTATTCATGATCAGGTGTATCTTTCTTGAAAGTTCTTCATCCTGGATCGTAGGATCTACAACTTTGACAGAAATTAGAGTATACATGTTTTGAATAAAGGGATTGCTTGAAACTTTAATCCTGACGGTTTTACGCTTGGGATGCGATTTAATCATTTCAGGAACGGAAATGCTTTTAGCTCCCATGGGAATAGCAGTAAAGAGGTAAATACTGGAACCGAGCGTTATTTCGGCTTCCAAAGGTCTCAGGTTGTAGGATTCGAAATTCAGATCCGGTTTGTTAGATTCAACCTTTGAAAAAACTACCTGGCCGTTCTTTATTTCCCGGAACCTTACCTGGAATTTGTTATCCCTGTCCGACAATAGGCCGGTGGCTCCGTTAGCGCACATGATCGCTACGATCTTTGTGATTTCTTTTTCTTCTTTATATAATTCCTCAGTGATCATAAAAGTCTCTTATCTAATGATTTGTTAAATAGTTATCGGTAATTTAAGAATTTTTCTTGAATAGGATTTTAGGGGTAAGAAGCAAAATCCCCGCCTTCCGGAAGGAAGGCGGGGGTATATTCAACTATTCATTATTGTCTGTTTCATTTCCCTGCCGGCCTTAAAGAACGGCGATTTTCTTTCGGGAACCTTGACTTCTTCACCGGTTTTGGGATTTCTTGCGATCCTTGCTTTTCTCTTTTTGATTCCGAATGTGCCGAAGCCTCTTAGTTCTATTCTATCGTTCTGATTTAAATTTTCAATGGATTCCCTTAATTTTTCGATAAATTTCACAATAACGACGGCGACTTCTTTCCTGGACATGCCGTATTCTTTTACTTCAGAATCTTCAAAAACGGTATCCACGATATCGGATTTAGTCATCTTGCTCCTACCCATTTTATTCCTCCTATATGTTTTCAGTTTTCCCTTTTTTAATGAAGAGCTTGTCGATTTTGGATTTCAGACGGGAAGATTTGTTCTTTTTAAAAATACCTTTTGCCCATGCTTTATCGAGCTGAGACTTATAAAAATTCAAAGCTGTCGTCAATTCTTCATTTTTAGAGTCGGCAGAGGATAATAAAGATAAAGTCTTTTTTTGAAGGTTTTTCATATAAGTTTTTAATGATTTGTTCCTTTCTCTTCTTTTGGCCTCCTGGCGAACTCTTTTCTTTGCGGATTTGATGATCGGCACCTTTTCCTCCTTATCGATCTACGAGTTAACAGCGAATATTTTATTTTATATTATAGAATTAGTCAAATAATTTCAGGTTCCCTGATTATTCGCGAATATTTTTCCAACACTGTATTTTATTCCCTGTATTATAATTTCAAAATCATACAAAAAACAAACCGTTCTTTATTTATAAAACAAACTCCTGATTAAACAAGCTTAAAATTATTGATGAATAATCAGGAAGACTAACTTTTGTTAAAAAGCAGGTTTTAAATTATAATTTAATTTGATTAAAGACCGGGCCGCGGAGGAACTATGATCGAAGAAAAAATAACGACAGCGGATTTTATGAAGGGGGATATAGACGAACCTCTGAGGCCGCAGAATTTTGAAGATTTTGCCGGGCAAACGAAAGTCAAGGATAATATTAAAGTTTTTGTTGAAGCCGCAAAATTGAGGAAAGGCACTCTCGACCATACTATTCTTTACGGACCTCCCGGGCTGGGCAAGACAACCCTTGCAAAGATCATATCCAACGAACTGGGCAGAACTATAAAGATGACTACCGCGAATGCCGTTGAAAAACAGGGCGACCTTATGGCTATTCTGACGGGCCTGGAGGAAGGAGACATTTTATTCATAGATGAAATTCACAGGCTTAAAAAGAACCTTGAAGAAGTATTGTATTCGGCAATGGAAGATTTTAAAGTCGATATAATCATCGGCGAAGGGACCGGAGCAAGGACGCTGAGGATAACTCTGCCGCATTTTACTCTAATTGGAGCTACAACAAGGATCGGAACATTAACGGGCCCGCTTCGTTCAAGATTCGGAATTATTGAAAGGCTCGATTATTATGATACTGATAGCCTTAAGAAGATCCTTAATAGAAGCTCGATTCTCCTGAAAATCGGCATAGATACGGACGGCATTGCTGAAATTGCAGGAAGGGCAAGGGGAACTCCCAGGATTGCAAACAGGCTTTTAAAAAGGGTCAGCGATTTTGCTCTTGTCCGCGGTGAAACCATGATCGGCCGGGAATTTGCGGATTACGCCCTGAATAAGCTGGAGGTCGACGGCAGGGGTTTGGACGCTATGGACAGAAAAATACTCAAGATCATAATCGAAAATTACAATGGAGGACCGGTCGGTATTTCCGCCATAGCAGCCGCAGTAAGCGAAGAAGCCGATACTATAGAAGACGTGTATGAACCTTTCCTTATTCAGCAGGGTTTTATCAACAGGGGTCCCCGCGGCAGAATGGCTTCGAATATATCATACGAGCATATGGGCTATCCTGTAAAGGATAAAGAGCTCAATCTGTTTTAACGGTCCTGCCGGCCGTATCCTTTATTTGCTTTTCTTTACCTTTGCCGCTTTCTTCTTTTTACTGATTGCATCTTTAACCATCATGTCCATCATAGGATACTGCAGTTTTCCCAGTTTCCCCATCAGCCAGTACAACAGTTTGTTGTCGAAACCCGTAAATATCATGTAGCGCTTTTTCATTATGCCGTCGAGAATATCTCCTGCAACCCTGTCGGGCGATGTAATCCCGGCTGTATTGGAAATTATTTTTGTCTCGAACGGTTTGAATTTGCTTTCATATGCAAGCTGGGGCGTATCGGTATCAGGGGGAAAGATAATACTGACATTGACGCCATGAGGCTTCATCTCGGCGCGGAGTGTATCCGACAAGCCCCTGACTGCATATTTGCTGGCTCCATAAGCAGTATAACCGAAAACGCCTATTACTCCCGCCATCGAGGAAATATTTACGATATGGCCCGAACCCCTTTTGATCATTCCGGGTATTACCGCCCGTATGACATTAAGTGTGCCGAAATAATTCACTTCCATCTGTTCGCGGAATATTTCTCCGGATAATTCCTGAAAATAACCCGGATGGGCTATACCTGCGGAGTTAATAACTATGTCCGGCGCTCCTATTGCGCTTGTCGCCTCTTCGACGGCTTTAACCGCTTCTTTTTCCTTTGAAACGTCGGCGGCGGTGAAGCCGATTTTTTGAGTCTGTGAAACCCTTGCAGCTTCGAGCTCGGCTTTCGCCTTCTCGAGTTTTTTTATGTCCCTGGCAATAATCCAGACATCAGATCCGGAAAGAGCGAGCCTTTTTGCCGCCGCCAGTCCGATTCCGCTGGACCCGCCGGTAATCAAGGCTTTCTTACCTGAAAAAAAAGGCATTTCCTTTTTGTCCGACATAAATACTCCTTAATAATTATTTACAGTTAATAAAGTTCTAAAACCCGATTATTATATCAAAGATAAAGAAAAATTGCCAAACATGGGAGTGTTAATTGATAATCATTCGGATTGATTATAACTTCGGTTATATTATTTCCCAATTCCATATGTTCGACATATTTTCCGTCATAGTGTCTGTTTTCGAGCAGGATAAATATAACTTATTCAGGCCGCAAAAGAAATAGAACTTATGTACCATTTTTATCCTGCCCGGAATGAATCCGGGATAGGAAATATCGGTTAAAATCTGTTATTTCGGGCTTTATTAATAGAACCAGTAAGCCGTCATATTCGGTATGGCTGAAACAGCGTTTACAAGCGAATTCGAATATTTTACCCGGTATTTATCGGAAGCATGGATCAGTTCCCTTTCTTTTTCCTCGATGATGTGAAATATTATCCTTATAACTCCTCGCGTATCGGGTTTTTGAGCCAGTTCTTTCAGGGAAGATAGGGATTCGTTGATATTTTCTGCAGACTCGATGTTTTCTATGCATATGTGAAGCTCGGTAAATCTCTCCTGCGGAAGCGATTCGATCGGTTTGATGCTTTTTACATCGATGACATTGCCTCCCTTACCTTCCGCCAGCATGCTGCGTATCATAATAAAACTGTTTTGAGTCAGGAAATTTTTAAACCTGTCGTATTTTTCAGAAAAAAGGTAAATCTTGAAACTGCCTAAACCGTTATCAATGGAGAAAATAGCGAAACTCCTGTTGCCGGCTCCCGTTTTTATAACAAGGTCCGTGATAAATCCGCATAGAAGCATGTTCGTTCCGGGTTTCAGCCTTGAAACGAGTTCACCGGTGCAGTGGGAAATTGAACCATATTGTATTTTATGATATTGAAATAATTTACCGCTTAAATAAAAACCGAAAATCGCCACTTCGTTCTCAAAATCATCCTTCAGTGTCAGGGGTAAAATCTTCCCGGCATCGGTTTCATGATAAGCATTTTCGTCGCTTTTAAAAAGACTGAGCTTCCCTTCTTTCTTATCCTTGAGACCGGATTCCACTCTCTCGATATACTTTTCGAGATCATGCAGGAGTCTTGCTTTTTCAAGAAGATTATTTTCAGGCGGATAAAATGAATCGAAACAACCCGCTTTTATGAGTATTTCGACAGAAGCCTTCTTGAATTCTTCGAGAATGATCATTCTTTTGATGAAATCGTCGAAAGAAAGGAAATTACCGCCCATTTCCCTTTCTTCCACTATCGAACGCGATATTCCTTCACCCAGCCCCTTAATGGCCCCGAACCCGAAATATACGGACTTGTCATCTTCGGCGGATTCTATAAATTCCAGCCTGCTTTTATTTATATCGGGGGCCAGTATCTTGATTCCGCATGCGGCGGCTTCCTGGCAGTATAATCTTATATTGTCGGAATCGCTCATGTTAAGCGTCAGGAGCGAAGTTATGAATTCAAGTTTATAGTGGGCTTTCAGATATGCGATTTGATATGCGAGAACGGCATAAGCGGCCGAATGAGACTTGTTGAAAGCGTAATCGGAAAACGGGATCAGTATTTCAAAAATCCTTTCGGCAAGTTCCCTGGTAAAACCGTTTTTTATCGCGCCTTCTATCCATTCCGGCCGGATCTTATCCAGTTCTTCCGGCTTCTTTTTACTCATCATTCGCCTTACGACATCCGCTTTTCCAAGTGAAAAACCTGCAAGGACCTGGGCAATCTGCATGACCTGTTCCTGGTAGACAATTACTCCGTATGTGCTTTTCAGTATCGGCTCCAGGCGGGGGTGAAAGCAGTCTATTGTTTCCTTCCCCTGTTTCCGTGCAATAAAAGTCGGAATATTATCCATCGGTCCCGGGCGGTAAAGAGCATTCATAGCTATAAGATCATCGATCGATGTCGGCTTCAGTTTTTTGAGATAATCGGTCATTCCTGCAGATTCGAACTGAAATATGCCCATGGTCTCGCCCCTCTGGAATAGTCTGAAGACTTCCTGATCGTCCAGGGGTATAGCTGAAAGGTCCAGTTTTATATTCCGCTTTTTTTTAATCCTCTGCAGGGTGTCTTTTACCATTGTAAGGTTTGACAACCCGAGGATATCCATTTTCAGAAGCCCGTTTTTTTCCAGGTAATCGCCTTCGAATTGAGTGGATATGAGACCGGAAGATACATCTTTATAAAGGGGAACGATTTCCGTTAAAGGTGATTCTGAAATAATAAGACCGGAGGCATGAGTGCCGATATTCCTTATAGTTCCGTCCAGCTTGGCGGAATATTCTATCCATTCTTTTTCCTCCCTTGTCCCTTCATTTCTGATCTTTTTCAATTCGTGGATCTTTTCTATGACATCGTTAAGGGGTTCGTTCGCTGTCCTGTTGTCGATAAGCTTTGTTATTTTATTGACATTCTCAAGCGGGATTTCCATCACCCTTCCGGTATCCTTTAGTGAAGCCCGGGATTTCATTACTCCGAATGTGATTATATCGGCCGTTTTGTCGTAGCCGTACTTTGTCCTGATATATTCTTTAACTTCATCCCGCCGGTCGTCCTGGAAATCGACATCGATATCAGGCATTGTAATCCTTTCAGGGTTCAAAAACCTTTCAAACAGGAGGCCGTATTTCAACGGATCGACATCCGTTATAGAAAGGGCATAAGATATAAGAGCGCCAGCCGCAGACCCTCTCCCCGGGCCTACAAGGATTCCCCTGTTTTTAGCGAATCTGACGAAATCCGTTACTATTAGAAAATAATTCGAAAATCCCATCTGTTTTATCAGATTCAATTCCCTGTCGAGGCGTTCCACGTACTGCTGATCGTTCCCGATCTTCCTTTTTTCGAGACCTTCATAGCTCAATTTGTAAAGGTAGCTGTCTGCGGTTTCTCCTTCAGGCAAATGATAAACAGGAAGGTGTTTTGCAAAATTAATATCGAACGAACACATATCGGATATTTTTAAAGTATTTTTCAAGGCTTCGGGCATTTCCCTGAACCGTTCCCCCATCTCTTCAGGCGATTTATAATAGAACTCTGAATTCGGAAAAATAAAACGGTTGGGGTCCTTCAGGGTTTTCTTATCCCTTATTGCGAATACGATTTCCTGGAGCTTGGAATCATCCTTGCCTATGTAATGCGTATCGTTCGTAGCGACAATTCCGATTCCGGTTTTCCCGGATATTTCAATCATTTTAGCCTCAACGGTATTTTCTTCGGGCATCCCGTGATTCTGGATTTCAAGATAAAAATACTCCTTGCCGAATACATCCAGATACCAATCGGCGGTTTCGTATATTTCCTTCTCTTTTCCGGCAAGGATCTGCCTCGGAATTTCACCTGAAAGGCATGCCGTAAGCACTATGAGGCCTTCATGGTATTCCTGGAGGATTTCCCTGTCGATCCTCGGTTTCGAATAAAAACCCTCAAGATATCCCAGGGATGTCAGCTTAAGCAGATTTTTATAACCCGCATAATTCCTGGCAAGAAGGACTATGTGGCTGTATTTTTCATCCTTGGACTTTTCAAAACGGCTTTTAGGAGCGATGTACAGTTCGGCGCCGTAAATAGGTTTGATATTAAAGGATGCGCACTCCTTCTGGAATTCCATTGCGCCGAACATATTGCCATGATCAGTCAATGCGACCGCAGCCTGTCCGAAATCATGAGCCCTTGAGGCGAGGTCTTTTATTTTTGTTATACCGTCCAGAATACTGTAATGAGAATGATTGTGAAGATGAATGAATTCCGGCATTTTCCCCCACTCAGTCGTCAGTCGACAGTCAATAATATATGAAAGTATTTTTTAAAATGGCAAGCAGAGGCCATATTATATTTTAAATCGGGCTTTATGGCAAAAACGAGTAACGAGTTCAAAGTAACGAGTTACGGGTTAATAAATCGTTACTCTTTACTGTCGACTGTGGACTATCGCTGTCGACTGAGTCGCCATTTGACAAAAAAGAGGCAGGCGATTATCATAATTTTATGGAACTTTTATTATCACAGGAATTCAAATTCGATGCCGCTCACAATCTTATCAATTATAAAGGTAAATGTGAAAATCTTCATGGACATACTTACAGGCTCCGTGTTACGCTTGGAGGAAAGGCCGATCCGGAAACGGGAATGATGATGGATTTCGGCATGTTAAAAAACCGTGTCCAGGAAAAGATAATAGATAAACTGGATCACAGCTACATTAACGATACAATAAAACTGTCCACTGCGGAAAATATTGCCGACTGGATTTGGAAAGAGCTTGAAAGTATATTTGAAAGCGACAGCTATGAACTTTATGAAATAGTTTTGTGGGAAACCGAAACAAGTTTCGTAACACTCAGGAAATGACAGGGATTGCAAATGAGAATTGAGACAAAACCATTATCGGGTAAAAGCTTTCTTAAAAAGGAAGGAACGGTTTCAAAGCAGGATGGGAATTTTGCAGATGCGCTTAAAAATATCGATCAGGAAAACACATTAGAAGCCGATCTTGAAAATTCCGGAGGCGATTTCAGGAAACTGGCAGATCAGTTGACCCAATACGGCGAGAATCTTTCAAAGAATCCGACCCCTGAAAATTTCAATGAGTATAAAAAGCATATTAAAGCATTCCTTTCAATATTGATGAGCAACCTGGAAGTGCATGATACAGTATCAAGAGTGAGTTTTTCAAAACAAAAGATTTACAAAACCATCGAGACGATCGATTTAAAACTCTCTCTTATCGCTAAAATGATACTTTCCAATGAAAATAACAGGCTGTCGTATCTCAAACTTGTCAACGGTATAAAGGGGCTTATTATCGATCTTATTATGTAACTTCCTGTCCCGTCAGACTTTAATCCTGACAGGTTTTTTATGCCTGACTATAGGGGACGGCTGAGGATTGTAAACATGAGTGTAAGGCGGAACAGAATGGGTCAGCCAGACATTACCTCCGATTTCGGAGTCATGCCCTATGCAGGTGCTTCCGCCCAGGATTGTCGCTCCCGCATAAACTATAACATTATCCTCAATATCGGGATGCCTTTTCGTACCCTTGATAGGATGACCGTTATCATCCAGGGGAAAGCTTTTAGCGCCCAGCGTCACACCCTGGTAAAGCTTTACGTTATTCCCGATAGTGCAGGTTTCGCCGATAACGACTCCTGTCCCATGATCGATAAAAAACGGAGAACCTATTGAAGCGCCCGGATGAATATCGATGCCTGTTTTCTGGTGAGCGTATTCCGACATAATACGGGGGATGACGGGGACGTCTTTTTCGCAGAGAAAATGCGCAAGCCTGTAGATGCTCAGGGCCTCTATCGAAGGATAGCTCAGGATGATTTCCTCCTCGGATTTGGCGGCAGGGTCTCCGTTGAATGCCGCTACGATGTCCTGCTGGAGGATCTCCCTTATTTTCGGCAGGCTTTCAAGAAGGTTGATAGTAACTTCGTTCGCCTTTTTCCTGCAGTCGCATTCTTCGCAATTTTCCCTGAGGCAGTAAAACTCGAAGGCCTTTTCCAGTATGGTCGAAAGATCGATTGCCGCATCCCTTAACAGATTGCCCACAAGGATATTGGTCCTTGATTTATCGAAGGGCTGTTCGTCGAAAACTCCGGGGAAAAGCGCCCCGCGGAGTTCCCTGATAATCTTGTATACTGTTTCCTTGCCTGTAAATCCGATGGTGTTTTCGCTCATAATGTTACGGCTGTTGAGATTTTCAAGCTTATGTGCAACAACGGGAAGGTCCTTGTTAAGCCATGTATTCAACTCCATATTTACCCCGCTCTTTAAGTGCTGATCTTTAAATTTTTAATACTTTCTGCAATCTTAGGAATAGATTTCATAGCTTCGATATAAAGACACTGGCCGATCGTATGCTCCGGCACCACATAAAAAGTGCAATTACGGTTGGCAGCATCCTTGTCGGTCCAGTCGAACGGATCGCAATTCTGTTTTGTCAGGGGACAGATTTTAAGAGTTCCAGCCATAATATACCTGCCTTACCGTCCCTTAGGGACGGTTTTTTTAGGTGCCCGCAACTAAAGAATTATAATATAAAAAAATAAAAAAAACAAAGAAGCCTTCCATGCATAAATACCTGATCCGGCTGCCGTTCCGATTTTTTAAGGCTTTCAGGGGGCATATTTCATAACTGCTCCGATGCTGCTGCCGTCGCAATAAAATAAGTACAGGAAGCCGTTCCGGTCGATAGCTATCGATTCATTAAAAGCTGATCCCGGTGAAATGTTCCCGTTAGAGGTACTTACCCATGCAGGATCGGCATATTTCAGTACAGTCGCGAATCCTGTGCCCGTACCTCGGAAGGCTACGTAAGGTACATTACCGGGGCCTATGGCTATGGAAATATAACCGGCGGAACTCGAGAAACCGGGACTGCCGACAAAAACCCAGCTTCCGCCTGTAAATGTCGCTACCGAAATGCCGCCAAGGAGCGAATCGAGATATGCAACATAGGGTACCCCGGTTTGATCGACTGTAATAGTTGAATAAGTTGCGCTTGCCAAAGTAGAGGGGAACGAGGGACCCAATTTAGCCCAGCCTCCGCCGGCGTTAGTCATGACAATTAAATTGCTTCCCCCGTCCTGGAAAACCGCGTAGAGTATTCCCGCCTTATCGGCCGTAATCGCTGTGTAAGCTGACGGGCCGGATGAAATTGTCGTAGGCGTCCATATCGAACCGTTGAATTCTTGCACGGTGGCAATATTGTTATTGCTGTAATCCGAATATACAACGACCGGATTACCTGACGAATCGAATGTAACCGAGGTATAGAAAGCCGCGGCTGACGATATCGGTCCGCCTCCGGTTTCGGTCCATATCGATCCGTTATATGACCAGACGGACGGCTTATTTATATTATTATTATCCTGGTAAGCCACATATGGAGTTCCGGCCGGGTTTACAGCCAAAGAAAGATAAGCCGGTTTTCCGGCGGTAAATCCTGCTGTTCCTACAGGATTCCATGACGAACCGCTGTAAGTGAGCACCGTGGGCCGGGATGTCGAATCCTGATAGGCAATATAAGGGATGCCGCCCTGTCCGATCGCTACACAGCAATAACTTGCCAATCCTACAAACAGGTTCAGGTTTCTCCATATAAAAAGGTTGATTTTCCTCATATTGGTAATACTGTAATTTCCTGCCGCATCTATGCAGTAAACCGAAATTGTATTGCTATTGAGTGTTATGGTAATATTAGTCGTCCAGGAAGTCGTTCCGGTTACAGTAGAAAATGCGCCGCCGTTTACAGAAAGATATACAGCCGTGATGTTGGTTATGCCGTCCGAAGCGATGCCGTTCAATACGATATTTGTATCCTGGACATTGGTGTTAAAAGCCGGATTCGTCATTGTGACAGCGGGCCCTGAAAGAGATGAAGATGAGGCGGAAGAACTTGATATCGAAGATGCGGATGAAGCGGAACTCGATACGGCGGAAGAAGATGAACCCTGGCTCAAGCCCGGAGGATATAAAATACTGCAGCCTGCCGCGAGTATCGCCCACAGGAAAATTATTAAAAGAGTCAATCCGTTTTTCAGCATAAAAAACCCTTAATTGATAAATAATAAAAATCCAGTATTAAAAAAGATACTAATTAATTTATCAGTAATCAAATATCATATTATAATAATAAATTGGCGATCAAGCAAGGTCTTGACATAGGCAATTAAAAAATTACATCAATTATGCGATATAATTCCGATGGAAAGCTTTCCCCTCATTTTCTTACAGCATCAAGCAGCACTCAACCGCCAAAAATTCTGAATCCCTATTGCTTTATTTTCAAATGGTCTTATTATATATTCTTCTGATATTAAAATTGATAACAAGCCGGGAGGTTTAAAATGCAAAAATCATTCGGATTTACTTTAACAGGAAAAAACTGGTTCTTGCTTTTCCTTTTCCTTTATTTGCTTATGGCGGTTATAATAGCCTGCAGCCTGGAGATCGTAACCAGCGCTTCCTATAATTATCCGGCGTTGATTACAGTTTTCTGCTGCATTGGAATCTTTATTGTTTTGCTGTGTATTATCGGCTGGTGCATCAAGGCATATCGAAAATTTATCAACCGCATCGAATTTAACGGGAGGCAGTTTAAATTCAACGGAAGCATACCCGCTTTCATAGGGATGAATCTTCTCGGCATCTTCCTTTCCATAATAACGTTAACAATTTATCTCCCGTGGTATATAAGGAAAATTATGAATTATATCATCACACAGATCGATTATGACGGGAAAAGGCTGGAATTCAAGGGAAGGGGAGGAGAACTTTTTGTCACCATGCTCTGGGCTTATTATATTCCTTTAATCATCCTGATTGCCTTCAGCCTGGCCTTCCGGAATTCCCCGGCTGGCATGCCGTATAGAATTTCTTCCCAGGTCCTGGCGCAAATCCTGTTCATCCCTTTCGGATATAAGATTTACCAATGGATGTTCAATAACACTTCATGGCAGGGCAGGAGTACCGGGTGGAACACGCAATTCTGGCCTTCCGTCGGATTCATGCTCGGACAGCTTCTGCTGACATTAATCACTTTCTTTATATACTGGCCGGCGGCTTATATCAGGATTTACCGTTATTTTGCCGCCCGCACGGAAATACATGGAGAAGGGAGGGTTTTAGGAAGGTTCGAATTCCAGGGGAAAACCGGCCGCGGATTTCTCTTGATATGGGGGCAGGCTTTGCTGATACTGATCACCTTGGGTATTTATCTGCCCTGGGGCGCAGTCAAAATTTATAAATGGGTTTTAGAGGATACTTTTTACCTGCCTGCAAAATAGGTCCTGTTCGAGGGCCGAATTTGACATTCCCTGCGCCATTTATTAAAATAATGGGGCGGGTAGAGATACCCGCTTTTTTTTATCGGATTACCGGGGCTATAGCTCAGAGGGATAGAGCAACAGTTTCCTAAACTGTGGGCCGCTGGTTCGACTCCAGCTAGCCCCAAAGTAATATGTAATTTCTATCTGGTTGTGTGCAAACGAGATAGTGAAGTCGAAAAACCGAAAAAAACGGCAATTTAACAACTTGCAGCCATTTTGAAGCCAAATTGTAGCCACCCTTTACGGTAATAACCTGTGAAGGGGTATTTTGTTTATGGGATTGAATCGGCGCAATAATGGCTATAACTATATCAGGTTTTCTGTTCAAAATAAGCGTTTGCTGTCCGGCAGCGTTCAGCTTTCAACACGGGCACCAAATCCATTAATTTAGCAAAGCAAATTTTCGATAATTTCATGTATAGAACCAAAGACCTAAATTGAGCGATTCTATTTATCGAGAAAATAAAATCGACGGGTTTTAACGTCGGTCATGCAGGAATTTTACTATTTCGTTATTTTTTATGATTTTGTCACCCTGGCGGAACTAACATTTCAAAAAATCTCAGCATATAATTAATTTAAAACGCAGTTATCCCCGTATTTTTAGATGCTCTTACTCTTTACTAAAAGGGACTTGCCGCCGCGCATCTTTTCCACAGTTCAAACAGATTCAGTTGCTTTATTATTTCAATGCGAAACTTAATAACGATCCTTCCTCCGGTTTTTACTATCTTTCCGGCTATATCGATAAACAGACGTCTTACCGTGTCCGGATAACTGCAAGCAGGGATTATCGGAGAAAGAACATCTTTCTGAAATGCCGCCATTAGATCATACGATATCAGCGATAAATAGTAATATACTCCGTTAGAATCGAAGCTTTTGAACGGCAGCGTTTCATCGGAAAATTCTTTCAGGCCCCGGTTTACAAGTTCGTCCTTAGCTCGCATTCGATAAAGTCTGATTATTTCTTCCGCTTTAAGATACTTCCTAAATCCTATCTTCTTTATCCCATCCTTGATTTCGAGATTGGTGTAGATCAAGGTTTCGGGCCTGTCAAACTCAAGGTGCAACTCTCCGTCGATATCGGCCTGCTTCATGTATATGGCCCTATAGTCTTTTTTCCACCTGTCACGCTTGTCCCTAAAATCAAGATACTCTATCGTATTGGAATGCCTTACCCCGCTTTCAAGCCTGTATTCGAATTTATCCCATTCTCTCGGAAGTGTCAGCATCAATTTCAGCTTGATCGAATCGAGTATTTTTGCTCCGCAGATGAAATACACTTTCAAGGAATCCATGAAATTGAAATATTTCTGATCTGAAAATCCGCAATCGGATACTACAATAATCTGGATTTTATGGTTGTATTTTTTCCTGATTATCTTTACCGTCGCCTCTATCGAATCGAACAGGTCGTTATCATGATTTGGGGCTTCGCTGCCTTCATGAAAAGCCATGTTTACAACATAGTTTTTCCAGTAAATATGCAAAGGGTGATAACCGTTTACCTTTTTATAGGTCGGGCTCACGCCTTCTCTTTTCTTCGCGTCATTATTATCAAGCACCATGGTGTCTATTCCCAGGATCACAATCTTTGGCTTTTCAACTCTCAGTCTCCAGATGAAAAGTTGTAAAAGAATAGTCTGGAGCTTTTTAAACATAGCACTACTTGCGATGTTAAAAAACCTTTTCATAGTATGCGAGGAACACATATCCTTATTCGATGTCTCGATTGTCTTCCTGTATCCTTCGTTATCCGATAATTCGTCGAATCTTGTCATTGTCTGTTTGCTTCCGTCCATAAAGTAGAACATCAATTGGCTTATGATTTTCCCGATATCCTTGCCTTTCCTGCTTTTTCTTACACCTTTAAATACTTCGCAAATCCCGGGTATTATATTGATTTTCTTTAGATAACTATAATGAGCCCTGAAAATTGCACAATCTGAACTGATAGTTTAAGGTGGTATCCTCCGAAAAACAAGAAAGGAGAGAAATCACCATGAGAAAATCTTTTACGAATGAGTTTAAAGCGAGAGTTGCTCTTGAAGCCATACGAGAGCAAAAAACGATTGTTCAACTGGCTTCTGAATTTGATGTACACCCGAATCAGATAGGACTATGGAAAAAGCAGTTATTGGAAGGCGCTGCGGAATTATTTGAACGTCCCAATAAAAAAAGTGATGAAGCACGCAGGCATCAGGAAAAAGAAAACCAGTATATTAATGCACTCGGTGAATTGCAGATTGAAAACAGTGTGTTAAAAAAAAAGTACAAGGCTATCTTTGGACACGATCCGAAATTTTAGAGAGCAATAATCAAGGAATTTCAATTTCAAAGCTCTGTAAGGGCTTAGAAATCGGACGGTCCTGGTATTATTACCAGCCTGCGAACAGCTCTGCCATTGAAGATGATGAGTTTGAAAAGGTAAGCCTGATAAGGAAGGAATACCATAAACACCCTTTTTATGGGTATAGGAAAATTTGTTTGTCGTTAAAAGACCATGGACTGACAAGGAAGATCACCAGGCGATTGATGAAAAAGATAGGACTTAGGGCGATATATCCCAGGATGAGGACCAGCATTCCGAATAAAGCGCACCCGAAATATTCATATTTGTTGAAAGGTAAAAACTTTCTTGCTCCAAACCATGCCTGGGCCACGGATATAACCTATGTCAAGTTGGAAGGAACTTATGTCTATTTGGCAGCGATTATCGATCTATACAGCCGTAAAGTCTTATCCTGGAGATTATCCAACACAATGGACGCTAATTTCTGCGTCGAGGTTCTGGAAGAAACCTTGAGAAAGTATGGAGTTCCAGCTATATTCAACACCGATCAGGGGAGCCAGTTTACATCTGATAAGTTTATCGATGTATTAAAAAGCAGAAATATACAAATCAGCATGGACGGCAAAGGAAGGGCCCTGGATAACATATATGTTGAAAGGCTCTGGAGATCATTGAAGTACGAGGAAATTTATCTGAGAGACTACTCTGATATGAAAGAATTAAAGGAGGGAATAGACAATTACTTTAAATTTTTTAACGAAGAAAGGTTTCATCAATCCCTGGAATACTCTACCCCCGATGAAGTTTACTATGGAGCATTTGCACTAAGAAAAGCTGCTTAACCCTGGATACACCTTAAACCTTTTGGATAATTGTTCTTGACAAAGGGCGCAGGAGAAACGGAG
This sequence comes from uncultured Spirochaetota bacterium, assembly GCA_963796325.1. GTDB lineage: Bacteria > Spirochaetota > Brevinematia > Brevinematales > JAOACQ01 > CAVYGN01. Next base: position 2,115,488 of record CAWCLF010000001.1, on the reverse strand, counting down.
TATGAAAGCTAAACCGCCTCTCCCGGATAAGCTGTCGTTTGTTATTCCGATATCCACTATTTCATTTGCGTTCTTTTTGAGATTTTCATGTAATTGTTTCATAATTAGACAACCACTTTTTACACCTGTTAGGTGTTTATTAGGGGCAGGGAAGGTCGCTAAACATTTCCTTGCCCCTCTTTATTTTAACATGGTTTTTGTCTTATCATCCAAAAAAGAATCGATCAGCTTAGGAAAGATCAAGATATAAATGATATTTTCATAAAGTGAAAACAGAAATAATACTACGCTTTCCCTTTCCATCCTCCATTGGAATAATTTTATATTCTATTAAAGTTGACTTTTCTAATTATTTAATTAGTTTTATATAAATACTTAACTTAATAATATTCTGATTTCTGGAGGTATGAAATGAGTAGCAAATTAAAAGGGAAAGCGGCAATAGTTACCGGCGGAGCAATGGGAATCGGTTTGAGCATAGTCAAGCATTTTACAGAAGAAGGGGCAAATGTCCTGCTTACAGATATTAACGAAGAAGCGTTAAAAAAAGCCGCTGGAAATTTAGATCCTAATAAAGTCGCAACTTTCCTGGCTGACGTGTCTGACGAAGGTACATGGGGTAAGCTGGTGGAAAGATGCATTAAAACATTCGGAGAAATTGATATATTGGTCAACAATGCCGGTATTTACCCGCAGAAACCAATGCTCGAGATGACACCGGATATTTTCGACAAGGTTTACCGGATTAATCTGAAAGGTTTGGCATTTATTTCAAAGGAAGCGGCAAGAAAAATGATAGAGCGTGGAAAAAAGGGAAAGATTATCAATATTGCCTCCATTGACTCCTTTCACCCCTCTATGATTGGACTTGCTGCTTATGATTCATCCAAGGGAGGGGTTGTGATGTTCACAAAAAGCCTGGCCCTGGAGCTGGCACATTATGGAATAACCGTCAATGCCATTGCACCGGGAGGAATCCAGACTGAGGGCGCTTCAATACCGCTTGAAGGCAGCGGAATGACAAAGGAACAGATGAAACAGATGGTTGATGCCTTTACTGCAAGGATACCTCTCGGCAGGATGGGCCTTCCTGATGATATAGCCAAGGTAGCCGTATTCCTGGCTTCTTCCGATGCTGATTATATAACCGGTGAAACGATCATCGTGGATGGCGGAATGTTATTATCATAGCATTTTACCGCAGGTTTACCCTGCCCATCCTTTTTCCATCCAAGCCGGATTATACTGTTTGGGCCCTTCGCAGAAGGGTGCATAACATGGTGGACCGGTCCCGGTTGAAAAATTGTTATAATTTCGATCAAGTAAATATTCCTGGTGATCTAAGATTGATGGGGAATAATAATGACTCCTTAACAATTCCATAAGCATTTCATATAATTTTAATTAAAAATTAACAATTTTTAAATGAAAAAATGCTTGTCATTTTTCAAAATTTAACTAATATCAAGGTGAAAAGAGAGAGGATCGGTAACCTGGCCCGCTATCACTATTGAATGACGATTATATATATGAAATTAAATAATAGTAGGAGGAATGTAATGCCTGCTAAAAAAGAAACTGCGGCTAAAAAACCGGCGAAAAAAAAGAGTCCAGGCAAGAAGTCGGAAACAAATAAATCAGCTTCAAAATCAGAAATGAAAGATTTTTTGGGGGAAATTAAAAAGCGGGCGCATGAAATATATCTGGAAAGGATGCAAAAGGGGATCGGAGGTGATGAGATGTCCGACTGGCTGCAGGCTGAAGAAGAGATTAAGAGCATGTACAAAATGAAATAAAGGCGGCTGATGATATCATTATCATTTGATATGGGAGTATATCATTTATAGCGGGCAGGATATTGGAAAGGAAAAACTATGAATGTTTTGATCTATACACAGTCCAACTATGCCAGAAGTACATTTGTCAATGCCTTGTTTTCAGCAGGAATAACGTTATATCACACAGAACATTCGGATAACTTCATCAATGATATTCAACGGCATTCGGCTGAAATAGCGGTTTTAGATGTTATAAAGGAAGATTTCGATGCCATCTTTGAACTGGTAAAACAAATAAAAAATCATTCCTCTCCGGAAGTGAACAAGACGGGTATAATTCTTCTCATCGGCTCAATCGATAAGCAAACCATTGAATCGGCAATTCAGTACGGCGTTATCGGTTTTATTAAAAGTAATGCCACTGAAGAATTTGTAAATAAATATATTATGGATGCATACCAAAAGGTCCGCGGCGTTCCTCCTGAAAGAAAATATGTGCGGGTTAAAATCGACCCTGATGACAGGATCGGTATTAAATTTCGTTCTCCCGTTAATTCGCAGCTTATTATAGGTCAAATTAAAGATATCAGTTTGGGCGGCATAGCTGTCGAATTAGTCGGGTCGTTCCCTGCCGATTCAATAAGTATCGGTTCTGAGATAAATAATATGCAGTTCATTTTAGATGGGAAGGATATCTTTATAGATGGAGAGACTGTTGTATACCAGAAAAATTTTTGCGCGTTCCGGTTTAAAAATATGGCAGCAGAAATAAGAGGCGCTATTTCTCAGTACATTTTTAAAAAAATATCCTGTGTTGGGGATGATAATAAAAACGGGAAGGAAGAAGGAGGAATTGGTGAGGATTCTGAAAAAAAGAATAATCCCCGGGGACAGAGTGAAGATTTGTCGAAATCTGAATGATAACGAGCAAAAAAATGGATTCTAAATTTGAAGAAAGACGGAACAATGAGAGGAAGCCTCTTATTTTGGATGCCAAATATGAATTTAACAAGACAATGTGTTCGTGCCAGATTATTGATATAACATCCCAGGGAATGACTATTAGAGTAAAAGGATTTCTAATGGCTGGGGATAAAATAAATATAACATTGGATAAAAATAATTTTGCCGCAACAGTCGACAGGGTGGATGGAAATATTATCGGGGTAAAATTTGAGCAATTATCGGATGAACAGCTGGATTATATAATGAACTCAAAAAATTTCTAAAACCTCTTATGAGAACTCAAATATAAATTTCAGGGGAACATATGCCTGAAAGTAATGATTTCATCAAATACAAGAAAGGAAAATCTATTCTTGATAATATTCTGCTCGATGTAGAAGTCAGATTGAGGGCTTATGAATTATATGTAGAACGCAAATTAAAAGGGACTTCGGGAGACGAAGTGTCGGATTGGTTCCAGGCCGAGAAAGAAATAAAGTCGAAGCACGGAATATAATTTCACAGATGGTATTTTGACTTAATTTCTTTTTCCGCCCGGGACCAGTCAGATATGTAATTTCCTTCGGCCGCTCTATCAATACGTTCCAGAAAAAGTTCATTAGCTCTCCTTTCAACAACTTCAAAATAATCGGCCGGCTTCAGCTTTTTCACTTCTGTTGCTGTTGTCATAAAAGCCTCCTGAAAAACTTTTCCCATATTGAGATCAAATATTATCACGATTTATGAATTCGTCAATAGCTTTTTTAAAATATTTTCTTTTGTCCTCTCTCACCTATCTGAGGCTGAATATTGTATTCTATGCGCCACTTATCATGTACCATAAATAAAAAATTTTGATAAATCTGTGGGACGGAATTAAGGCGGCGAAATCCTTGCCTGCGGGACCTGCCAGGCGACGAAATCGCTCCCCTTTACCGGTTATCGTTATTCGATCAGCCCTGCAGGTCTTTTTTCATCCTTTCGAAGTCATCCTTCGATATTTCGCCCTTGGCGTATCGTTTCTTCAGAATATCCAGAGGCGTCTCATGCGAAGCGGGACCTGTAATATATCCTCCCCTCGCAGCCCTTACCGCAAATACAATTACAAGGATCACCACGACAAGAAATATCAAACCCATAAGCATACCTCCCCAGCCGAATCCCCAGCCCATCATACCCGGGCCGTATCCGTTGCCGTAATTCCACATCATAGGACCTCCTTTCCAGAAATTGTTTGTTATTTTATTTGTATAATAAAATGGATTTCCCCGGAACGGACCGGGGCCGTATCCTCCGCCGTAGCCCGGCATACCGTAATAGCCCTGTGGTCCCAGGCCCATCATGCCAATGGGCAATCCGAGCAGGTAGCGGTACCCCATCCGCTCATGCATATACTCGAGCGACTGCGAGCCTTCGCCGCCCATCATATTGTCCATCCATTCATGGGCCTTTTTATTGCCGATAGCGGCATCCATTACCGTATCGCCCAGCTCTCCGAGAAGCTTCGGGCTCACCTTATCCGGATTGATGGTCTGCCCTTCCTTCAAGCCCTGTTCCTGCCGGATTTTCGCAAGCTCGGCCTGTACTTCCTTGGATTGCTCCAGGGCCTGGATCGGTCCGTAACCGTATCCGTAGCCTCCGTCCTTGAAAGCCTGCGCCCGGTTTTTGTCAAGGGAGTTGTCGCTTTTATTTTACGCAGCAATCAACGATTCCTTGTTAGTCTTACTCGGATTTAAAAATACAGATTCTACACGTTCCCATTTTTTACATTCTCCTGACCATCTTTCAGGGTGCTTACTTTTTGCAGCCTCATAAGTGTTTTCTCTTGTCTGTAGGATAGCTTTATCTTTACCGTCATGCCTCTGTGCAGGCGTTACATATCCAATACCTGAATGAAGATGCTTATTGTTATACCAATCTACAAAATTTTGCATCCATATTTCTGCCTCTTCCATTGTCTCAAAATGGCCAGGGTATTTCACATTATATTTCAATGTCTTAAACAATGATTCTGAGTAAGGATTATCGTTACTTACGCTCGGCCTTGAAAATGAAGGCATAACCTGTAGCCTCTGCAAGGTCGATAACATCGTTGCTCCTTTCATAGGAGAACCATTGTCAGAATGTAAATACAAGCCTTTCAAATCAATGGTTTCTCCGATTTCTGCCATCATCCTTGCGGCATGTTCAGAGCTTTCCTCCTCCTGCATTTTCCAGCCGACTATCTTACGGCTCCAGACATCCTCAAACAGATAGAGATAGAAATACTGGCCCTTGATAAGACTGGATATATAAGTAATATCCCAGCTCCATACCTGATTAGGCCCTGTCGCTTCCAGTTCTCTTGGCGTTTTCCTTGCCATTTTGGGCTTTGTTTCATATCTATGATGAAGCATATTATTATCTTTCAATACACGATAAAAAGTAGATTCTGATCCTTTATAGACCCCTTCCTCGGCCAATAACGGCACTATTTCATTCGGCGTCATATCTCTAAATCTCTCGCTGCAGCAGCAGGAGATGATCTCCTCCCTTTCTTCGGCCGACAGGGCATTAGAAGGCATTACATTTCTCAATTTTCTTCTGTCTCCCTCAAGATTTTTATCCCAGCGCTGTATGGTCCTGATGTCATAACCTGATTCTTCACAAGCCTTATCCCTGCTTGCACCTGCTGTTACAGCCTCATTAATCAAGGCGCAGATATCTATCCGTATATCCATGGGAGTTAATCTTCCTCTTTGCCGAATAGCTTGTTCAGTTTTTTTTTAAGCACCAGCAGAGAAGTAACCTCGGCTATAGTTTTATCCTTACGGTTAATTTCCTTTTCTAATTCTATGATTTTTGCTTTCAAACCCTTGTTTTCTTCTCTATATGAGTTATTAGATAACACTGATTTACACTCCTGTTTCCAGAGTTCGATATGCGTTGTCTGAAGTCCGTTTTTCCTTAGCCACTGGCCCAACTCTTCTCCCGATTGGCTTGCAGTGTCTAATACCGCCTGATATTTATCAGATAGTTTCCAGCCTCTCGGGCTTCTCTCCTGGTATCCTCTAGATACATTATTCTGGATCATTTTCCTCCAATTGTAAAGGGTCTGATCACTCACTCCTATTTCCTTGCTCAATTCAATCACGGTCTTTCCGCCAGGAATACACATCTTTTGAACCGCAGCTTTCCTGAATTCTTCTGAATGAATTTGACTATTCATTTTTTATCCCCTAATATTTTAGGCGACAACTATCCTAACACACGGGGCGCCGAAGCAAGCAATGGATAAGAAGCCAGCAACAACGTAAAAAAAGAAACTAACAATTTTTCATGCATATGCTCCTCCTTTGAATTTATAGATACTATAAATTTAATAATTTACTTTAGTATTAAAAATTCATTTTTCACTCCAGCCTCGCCCTCTGGATGCGCAGGGCGTTTGTGAGAACCGAAACGGAACTAATGGCCATAGCCAGCCCGGCGAATATTGGGTTAAGCAGCCCCAGAGCCGCGACGGGTATGCCGATGGAATTATAAATAAATGCGAAAAAGAGGTTCTGCCTTATATTTCGCATAACCAGGCCGCTTAATATTTTCGCCCTCGCTATCCCCATCAGGTCGCCCTTTACCAGGGTGATATCCGAGCTTTCCATAGCCACATCAGTGCCCGTTCCCATCGCAATGCCGATATCCGCCTGAGCCAGAGCCGGTGCATCGTTTATCCCGTCCCCGGCCATGGCTACGACCGCTTTTTTTGCCTGGAATTCTTTAACAGCATTGAATTTGTCCTCCGGCAGGTATTCCGACCTGAATTCGTCCAGCGAAAGTTCGTCTGAAACCGCTTTTGCGGTTATCCTGTTGTCTCCCGTGAGCATTACAATTCTTACTTTCCTTTCATGAAGCTCCCTCACCGCCGTCCGCGTGCTTTCCTTGATAGGGTCCGCCACGCTGATGACGCCCTTCAATCGACTGTCCGACAGTAAGAACATCACGGTCTGGCCTTTACCCCGGAGCTCCTTTACAATCCCGTTTTCGTCGTCGAACCCGATCCGGTAATGTTCCAAAAGCCTTTCGTTGCCTACGGCCGTTTCCACGCCGTTTATTTTTGCCGATACGCCCAGGCCGGTCAGGGACTTGAAATCCTTCGTGTCCAGAAGTCTTACATTCCTGTCTTTAGCGCCCCTGACTATAGCCGCCGCAAGCGGGTGTTCGCTGTTGTTATCCACGGAAGCTGCGTATTGAAGAGCTTCATTGTCGCTTAAGCCGCCGAAACCCATGAATTCCTGCAGGACCGGCCTGCCCAAAGTCAGCGTTCCGGTCTTATCGACCAGGACGGTATCGACCCTGCGCATCTGTTCTATCGCTTTCGCGTTTTTGATCAGTATCCCGAAGCTTGCTCCCCTGCCGGTTCCGACCATGATCGATACCGGAGTGGCCAGCCCCAGGGCGCATGGACAGGCTATGATCAGAACGGCTATGGCGTATAAAAGACCCCTGTCCCAGGCTGAAAAGATAAACCCCCAGGTAAGAAAAGTCATTACGGCAACCAGGACCACAGCCTGGACAAAGTACTTTGCTATCCTGTCCGCCAGCCTCTGGACGGGCGCTTTCGACCTCGAAGCCCTGTTAACCATATCGATGATGCGGGCCAGGAGCGTGTCTTTTCCCACCTTTTCAGCAATGAATACGAAGCTGCCATTTGTGTTGACAGTTCCGCCGGTTACTCTGCCCCCGGCCGTTTTTTCAACCGGAACCGGTTCGCCGGTGATCATGGATTCATCGATGATTCCGTTTCCTTCCGTTATTTTCCCGTCAATGGGTATCTTTTCACCCGGCCTGACCCGGACCGCATCGCCCTTAATAATATCCTGGAGCTCAATCTCGGTCTCCATGCCGTTCCGGATAACAATGGCCCTGGCCGGCACAAGGTTCAGCAAGCTCTTGATGGCCTTATTCGTCCTGACATGCGCCCTCATCTCCAGCATTTGCCCGAGTATCACCAGCGTCAGAATAGCGGAGGATGTATCGAAATAGACGGCAATATTTCCCCGGATGTCTTTGAAGCTTGCCGGAAAGATATATGGAATAAATGCACCCATTACGCTGTATACCCATGCAACACCGGCGCCGATGGCAATCAGGGTGAACATATTCAGTTTCCATGTAAAGATACTCTTGATGCCCCTTGTAAATATGAAAGCGGAAGAATAGGTAACTACCGGAAGCGATAAGACGAACTGGATAATGATGCTGTATTTCAGGGGAAGAATTTTTTCCACGAACCCGCCCTGTCCAAGAAATAGCCCGTTCATCGCAAGGAACATAACGGGCAATGTGAAAATCAGCGCTGCAACAAACCGCCCTGCCATTTTTTTGTAGGCGATGATATCCCCGTCATTTTCCTTTTTCTGCTCGGCTCCGAACACCAATACAGGCTCCAGGTGCATGCCGCAGACGGGGCAGTCTCCCGGCGCCGGGTAGGTTTTCCCGCCTTCACAGCGCATCGGGCAGATATACTGCCCTTTTTTCGAGACTGAGGAATCGGTGCTTATCCGGTTCCTTAGGCTCATCTCCTCGAAGGAACTCTGGCTGTCCATGACGCATTCGCCGTTGCAGCCCGGTTCTCCGCAGATGCACTTCGGATTTTTATTGTGATTATGCCTCTGTCGGGTTTCCTTTAAATTCATTCCGCAGACAGGGCACTTCCCCGGCCCCGGGTAGGTCTTTTCGCCTTCGCATTTCATCGGGCACTGATATGTCATACACCCCCCGCTTTAAATTAATAATTTTCATTTCTTCCGCATTTTTCAAGGTTTGATGACGAGCCGTATTTCGGTATCAGGCATGCGAATGACTGCTCCGAGCTTCCTTTTTTATATACTTTTCCGGATTTTTCAGAAAAGTGTCCCTATCACTCGCAGAGCAGAAATAGTAGATGTTTCCGCGAACATCGGTCCGCAGGCCGCTGCCTGTATCCACTTCCATTCCGCAAACCGGATCTATCTCTTTCATATAGTTGTCTCCTTTGTTATATATAACAATGTTAAACATTCGCGATTTGTCCGTCAACAGGGAAAAGCGGTAATGTTTGCCGGGATTCATTTTGTTTTCTAATTCTTTTCAAGGGTTTCAGTAATTGACTCTTCCATCATTTTCCTGGAAGGCATGCCCGAATTGTGAATAGTTTTATAAATCCTGCATCCGAAAAGGGGGCAAACGTTCGGATAGAACAATGGTTTCAGAAATCAAAACCTGTTCTATTCAATTTAGGATAGATTAATATTAAATCGGGATTTCCCATTTAGCATATTGAAACTCCAAAAATCCGGATCCCAATGCATTCTGTCAATATTTTATCAACCTTATCAGGGCATGTCAACATAAAATTCCTCTCTTTCCAGTCCAAGACGGCATGAAAGCGGTAGAATTCAACCCTTTCTTAAAATTCGACAACAGGAACCCCTTTATTATTTTCATTGCATCAATCCTTATAATGATTCCAAGGCCAAAGACCGGAACCGTTCTATCCTTTCGAGTACCGCTTCAAATATTTCCTTTGGGACAGCAACTTCAGCCATCTGAAATATCGTGTACCGGGCATGGCTTATAACCTTCGCCCCGATCTTGATAAGCTTATCCCGGAGGGTCGTCATCGACCAATGCCGGATAGACCGAGGCAGTGCAACCCGTCGAAGGAAGTTTCCCAGATTGTAAGCAAGAGCGAATAACTGCAATCTCACCTGGTTATCTGTAAAGTCGTGGCATGACAGTCTTGTCCACTTGATAGCGTATTTTCCTTCCTTGATCCACTGCTCCGCCGTTCCTCTCATGTTATAGAACCTGACGACCTTCTTCGGCTGCCATCGGAGGTTTGTTATGATGAATCCGACACGAGGAAACAGTTCCCCACGATGCCACTCAACCTTCGCTATTACACGGCGTCCCTTGTCCCAGCTTACTGCCCGATAGAAGAAATCGTGGTACAGGACAACGGGGGCGAAGGACGGCCTTCCGATCGGGCGTTTCAGAAGATGTGCGATATTCTTTTGAAGAATATCATTAGCAGGAAGCCTGATCGTGTAAAGGAAGTTTTCTGATTCAAGGTATTCGTAAATGTCCGGATTTGCGAAAGCGGCATCTCCCCTGAAATAGCAGTCCAGATTCTGATCTCTATATTTTTCAACAATAGGTTTAAGCATTGTTTTCCATCCATTGGCGCTATGGACATTACCCTCACGAAGCATCGCAGATTCAAGGTCTCCTGACTGGTTAAAACAAAACAGCGGGTGATAACAGGTACATCCGAAATGACCGTTGTAAGCGGAGCCTTCCTGATTCCCATAGGTTTCACTGACCGAACTGTCCATGTCAAGCACTATCCGCTTAAGATATTCTGCGCTTCTGATCCGGTCAATCCACTTTCCCGGTAATTGCATCAACACTTTTAAATTATTGTCTGATGAAAGAACCTCAGTCTCGAACCTGCTCATCTGACTCGTTGAAGCGGCTGTATATCCCAGGGCACGACCGCCGACAATTCTTCGCATTACCGGATCAATACTCAACCTGTCGGCATCGTTTGTATCTTCATATCCCGCAATCCTTGAGAAAACAGATTGCCGCAGTTGAGCGGCAAGGGAATGTCTCTTGTTTTTACCGGGGCGGCTATCAGAAAGATAGTGATTCGCACTTTCTGTGAGTCCTAAAGCATGGTCAAGTTCACGGTATGCAAGTAAGCCTGCATCGGAAGTAATAGATGTTCCATGAAATTCGAGACGTATATTATTATCAAAATTCAGGCAAAATGCCGATTTTCTTCTTTCACCCATCGTATTCTCCCTTTTTTTGCTGCCCATTGCGCTCTATCTCTTTCTCTACACGTTAGTTATAGCATGGTTTTAGGCATTCTTCAAGATTTCATCTGGGAAATCCCGGTTAAAATAAGGCTTTTGACAAAAAGATATGTCCTGGTTACTATATTTTTACCTTGAAGGAGTAGCCGGATTGTCTGAATTTTAAATTTCAAACATATTCCCGGTAAAATTATAAAACACTTTACTTTTTAAGGACTCCTTCATAATTGCATATTTTTCTATACCCGTGCAGTGACAGACGCCGATTTTATCTATATTGTATTTTAGTAATTCGCTTATTAAACCAATGGTTAGATTATTATCCGCGTCTTTTGTATGAAATCCGCCGAGAACAAGGTTTATTGGGATTTGAAAAACAGCCATAGCAGATAAAATAATATTTGAAATTCCCCTGTGGGAACTTCCGCTGATGATATTCATTTTATTGTCGCTGATGATCACGATGAACAATTCATCCGTAAAAGTATCTTCAAGAAAACCATTGCTGTCTTTGATGAACATATTTGTAAAATGAGTGTCCCAGGCGTTTTTTATATCAATTTTTGGAATAACGAAAATACCCGGGCCTATTTCGGTATTATCTTTTACGAATCTGGTTCTATGGCCGAATAGCGCCATATCATTTTTTATACCGATGAATTCTTCTTTATTTTTATATTTCGGGACAAAAAAGCCTTCTTTGATATAAAGTGGCGCCTTCCGGTTTATCCGGCAGAATGTTTCAAGCCCCCCGGCGTGGTCATAGTGTCCATGGCTTATAATGACCGATTCAACCTGTGATAGGTCAATGCCGAGATTTTGCGCGTTTTTTATTAAATATCCGCCCTGCCCGGTATCGAAAAGAATTTTTTTACCATCCGATTCTATCAAAAGTGATAATCCATGTTCTGCAATCAAATTTTTACTGAAAACAGTATTTTCTATTAAAGTGGTGATCTTCAAGGAACCTCCTCCGGTGCCCGGATTTTCCCCGTGATCCTTAACCTTGACTTAATTGCAATGGCTATGCCGGCAGGCGTTTTCCGCCGATAATTCATCGAGTTCATTCTTTTTGTATTTCATAATTATCTCATCGACGGATAGCGCGTTTTCGGCATAATAAACTTTCATTCCGAGGGCGTTCAGTTTTTCAACGGCGCGGATACCCATGCTGCCGCAGACAACAGCTTCGACTTGATTTTCAATTAATCCGTCAGCCGGCTGGCACTGGCCATGCTCATGTTCTTTATTGCCGTTGTCAATAAATCTCAAAGCGCCGGTTTCCGCTTCAAAAACGGCATAATAGGGAGCGCTGCCGAAATGGCCGTAAACAATGGATTTCAATCCATTCATGTTTTCCGTAGGGATTGCGACTTTCATAATATATTCCTCCAATAGAAAACTATTATTTTTTATAACTTTTTAATGCGACAAATCCGCCCTTGTTATGCCCTCTTTTAAAGGGCTGCTGTTTATTTTCTAATTCAAACAGCGTTTGTCTTGATTCCAGCCCTTTAAAGCCGGTGGATTTCAACAGCTCAATGACTTCTTTTACTTTGTAAAATTTCGCATGTTTATAAAATCTGCTTTTATCTTTATTCTCAAAATAAAAGCGGCCTATCTTACTTTCCAGGGGAACAAAACCGATCAGGATAAAACCGCCGGGTTTGATTATCCTGCAAGCTTCCTTTAATGCGTGCGCCGGGTCGTCTAAAAAGCAAATGGTTGTAATCAGCGACGCGAAATCAAATGCATTATCCGGCAGAGGGATGTTTTCAGCGTAAGCCCGGATGACCTTCAGGCCCTTTTTTAGAGAAAGTTTCACCATTTCTTCGGAAGGTTCTATTCCCATTTTAATTCCAAGAGGCAGTGCGAACCGGCCGCTGCCGCTGCCGATTTCAATCCCGTTTAACCCCTCGGGAATAAAGCTTTTAATCAGCCCCAGCTCTGAAAGGAAAACAGCTTCATTCCTTTCAAACCATTTCTCATAATCATCCGGGTATTGATTAAAAATTTCAACGCCCGGCATTCGGATTCCCCCAAAACGGGTCGTTTCCAAATTTTTTATTCCAGAACTCTTCCTGTGAAATTTGCTTTTCAACATCATTTTTAGAGAAAGAAACAGGATATTCATTGCAGTAATTTATCAGTAATTTACCGGCGAATAATATATCTCTTGTTTTTTCTTCGCATAATATTTTATCTTCTCTGCACCTGTCCGGATGCCATTTTTTAAGCAGGTCTTTATATTTTTGGGTTACGACGCTGATTCTCGCCTGTTCCGGAATGTCCAGAATCAGCCTGGCCTTTGTTATTTCTTCATATAATCCCATACAAGTTCCTATTTAGACGGTTTTTCCGGCAGCCGGCAGCAACCGTCATCCTTTAAATCCGTACCTTTTGCAAGAACTCCGGAATATTCCTTATGACGCTGGTAAAAAGTAACGGCGTAAGAACAGGACGGATTGACCTTCAGCCCTTTTTCACGCGCGAAATCGGAAAATCCGGTCAATAACGCTTCGGCGATCCCCTGCCCGCGCAGGTCCGGGTGGACATAGGTCTGGAATAAATCAACGGTCGAGGAATTGATAAATTCATAAACCGCTTCGCAGCGATACCCATCAAGGTCGCAATAAAAGCTTTTTGTCGTTTCATCATGTATAATGTCAAACTTTTTTGTTTTTTCAATCATAAGTATTATGCCTCCCCGGAAAATTTTATATATATAAAATTTCTCCGAATAGAATTATATCTGCATCCCTGTTATTCGGATTTTCCCATATGCCGATGCCCGCATCCCCTGCCTTGTGAGAATCGCCTGTCATCCGGATGCCGGTGAATATTTACACTTTGGCATTGAGGGCAATTTACAGGATGTCCTGTGCCGAAAGGTAAAGGCCATACATGCCTGCAGTCATTACAAACAAATTTTCTTTCCGACATATTGACATGCCCCCCTTCGATTTTAACTGCTTTGCCATTAATGAGAGCGTCCGCGACCTTTTTTCTTGCCGATTCGATAATATTACCGAAGGTCTGCCGGGAAATATTCATTTTTTGAGCGGCTTCTTCCTGGTACAGGCCTTCCAGGTCAGCCAGGCGAAGGGCTTCCAGTTCATCCAGGGTCAATGCGACTATTTCAAGATTAGATACCGGAATTCCGGCGGGTTTGAAAAACAGGGTATCGGGACTAAAATCAACATTTCTGCATTTATGCGGCCGCGGCATATAAACCTCATTTTTATTATTTTATGTAACCAGACATTATTTTAAATGATCATTAAAAATTACTTTATAAAAATTTCATATCAATCCAGGTCTTTTTTAATCCCATTTTCTTACATCCTATTCTGAAGCCGGTAAAGATTTATTTCAAAGCTTTTTACTAATAGTTCCTGATTTAAAAAAACATCTTCTTTCCTCCACGGTTTATATTTCGTGATCCAGAGATTTTTCGATCTTTTCAGATAATTCTTCAAGTAACCCGAGCGTTATTTCACTCGTCAAATTAAGCCCCTGCGAAGGTATGGCCGATATTTCCCTGGTCATCGGGATGCGCATTAAAATATTCTCTTTCAGAATTGATTCTTCCGGTTCAGGAAAGAATGAAAAACTTTTACCGCATTCCGGGCAGACAATGGCGCTCATATTTTCAATGACGCCCAGAACCTGGATATTCAGCATATCCGCCATCTGGATGGATTTATTCACGATCATGGAAACCATATCCTGAGGGGTGGTCACTACCAGAAGCCCGTTCAGAGGGATTTTCTGCATGACTGTCAGCGCCACATCGGCCGTGCCGGGGGGCATATCCACAGCCAGATAGTCCAGTTCGCCCCATTCCACATCCGTCCAGAACTGCTCGATGGCTTTTATGAGAAGCGGCCCCCGCCAGACAACCGGATTGTTTTCATTTTCCAGCAGCAGGTTCATCAAAACAACCGATATTCCCTGATCTGTTTGAAAAGGTAGAAGTTTGGCGCCGTCGGAGAGAATTCTGCCGCGCTTTAGCTGGAATAACCGGGGAATGCTCGGGCCTGTGATGTCCGCATCCAGTACGCCGACTTTATAGCCTTTCAGAACCAGCGCGTTTGCCGCAAGAAAAGTAACGGTGGATTTACCGACCCCGCCTTTCCCGCTCATCACCCCGAAAATTCTTTTAATCCGGCTGGTATTTTCCATGAATTTATTTCTCCTTTAAATAGCATACGCTAATTATAGAAGAAAACATAGTTATTGTCAAATGCCAGAAATAACTTAAAAATCAATCCTCTCAGGGACAATATCAGGGAGATACAGGACAAACTTGGCTGTAAATCTTTCCTCTTCTGAATCTCTAGTAATGAGCACTTATCTTGAGCGAAGTTCAAGGCTTGTCTTGAGCCTAAGGTTCAGGGGCAGGTTCGATGGCCAGTACTTGTGCCCGCAAGAATATTCTATACGGGGTGGGACCTTTGACAGGGACGGACCGGTCAAACTTTTATACCGGCTACGATGCTGGCTGCAATAATCGGTTTTCTTTCAGCTTTTATCAATAATGTTCCCCTGGTTGACACTTCAATGGGGATATATTCTCTTTCAAATTTTCCAGTTGACCATTATTTCTGGGAGCTTATCGCTTATTGTACGGGTAAATTTTAGGTCGGCACTATATTTTTGACAGCATTTGAATAAATGTTTATAATTAATACATATTGTATTAAAATGGGATCTTCGGGATTGCAGTATGTTATACATAATCAAACTTGCTTTTATCAATATACTTCGACAGAAAAGGCGCACAATATTGACAGTTTCCGTGATCGCTTTCGGGATGGCCATGTTTATCTCATTTTCAGGCCTTATACGCGGGTTTCAGGACAAGCAAAAGGAAAACTTAATAGGCTTCGAGACTTCACATCTCAAAATACGGGGAGGGGACTTTAACGAAACGAAACCTTACTCGATCAGTAATTTTATAACCAATTATATTGAAATTGAAAAGATCCTGGAAGGTAAAAAATATGTCAGGTCTTACACTGAAAGGATTTCCTTTGTCGCCGATCTGGATAACGGCATCGATTCACTTCCTGTAGTTGTTGTGGGAGTAAACCTGAAGAGAGACCCGTCCGTATTTTCGCTAACGAATTTCTTTATTGAAGGGAATTTGACAAACGGAGGCATCGTATTAGGAAAATCGATTGCCGACGATATGAAGATCGGCATGGGGGACCAGGCATATATCACTTTCCGCAACGGCCAGGGGACTATTGATTCCATAGGGTTCCAGGTAACCGGAATTGTGCAGGCTGCCGATCCCCAGGTCAACAATTCTACGGTTTATATAGATATCGATGACGCAAAAAAAGCTCTTAATATAGACGGTGTTATGGAGATAGCCGTTGTAACCCCGGATATCCGCAAGGCTGATTTTTATAGTAAAGACCTGGAAAAAAGTTTTACTGGTGAAAAGATCTATACATGGCGTAAGCTCGGCGAGTATTATTTGAAATTTGCACAGGCAGATGCTACCAGCGCATATTTCTTCGTCTTTTTTTTGGCGGTGATTGCTGTCGTAGGCATTATCAATACGATGCTCCTTTCAATTTTTGAAAAGAAGAAGGAGATAGGGATGCTAAAGGCTCTCGGAATGACCGACAGGGAGGTCGAATTTCTCTTCGTTCTGGAGGGTTTCTGGATGGGGTTTTTGGGCTGTACGATCGGACTGGCATTAGGATGCGCCATAAATCTGTATTTTGTCCAAAACGGATTCAATTTTACAATCGCAACAGCGAACGCAAAAGGGAACCTCGGTTACGACCTTATGGGGATTGTAAAAGCCGAATGGGATCTCCCTGCAATGATATCCGGATTCATTACCGGGGTATTGATTAGCTGCCTGGCGAGTTTATATCCGGCAAGAAAAGCCGTTAAACTTCAGCCCGCCGAAAGCCTTAGAAACATTTAAGGAGGGCTGCATGAACTTATTTATATTCGCGTTCAGGAACGTGTTCCGGAATAAAAAAAGGTCTTTCCTGACAGGCCTTTCGATATTTATAGCAGCTGTAGTAGCGGCATCAACAGACGGCTGGGTTCGCGGAGTGATGGATAATATCTGGAACGGTTATGTGAAATACCAGACGGGAAATGTCCGCATCGTCACCGGCGGATTTTATAAAAGGGAGCGTTTTCTTCCTGTTGACGAACTTATTAACGGACCGGCATCAATTGAAGAAAAAATCATGAAGATCTCCGGGGTTGCTTCAGTTGAGCAAAGATTGCGTTTCGGGATCCTTCTCGCAAAAGGCGACCAGACCGTTCCCGCGACAGGCGAAGGCATTGAACTTAAAGATAGCATGCTTGACTTGAAGCGTTTTATAAAAAAAGGCAATTTCCTTACTCATGGAATTTATATCGGAGATATACTGGCCGGAAATCTTGGAGTTAAAATCGGTGAGAAACTGCTCCTGGCGACAAAAACAAGCGAAGGCGGGCTGAACGGAATAAAACTTCCTATCGCCGGTATTTTTCATTTCGGTGTAACGGTAATGGACAGGGACTTTTTTTTTATCGGGCTGGACGACGCTAAAAAACTCCTCAAAACCGGGGATGCCGTATCCGAAATTTATGTCTTTACAAAAAAAAATGAGTATTCGGATATAGCTGCTGATCAAATCCGGAAAGTCCTGCCCGGCGGTTTTCTGGCGCTTTCCTACTCGCGTCAGCTCGGAAGTTTTTACGATGTTCTGAAAATGATGGATAATATAATGATCTTTTTTGAGGTGCTGATACTGTTTCTTGCATCATTTGTGATTGTCAATACCATGATGATGGCGGTTTTCGAGAGGATGCAGGAAATAGGAATGTTGAAAGCCCTTGGCATGACAGACAGAGAGCTTTTTATCAATTTTATTTTTGAAGGCGGAATTATAGGCTCAATCGGAGGAATTATCGGGGGAATCGCGGGTTATATATTCGTCCTGATGTTTAGTTTTACCGGCGTAGATATCTCGGTATTTATGGATAAAGTGGATATACCTCTTGATAATATGATCTACCCTTCGGCAAGCATTATTATCCTGGTTTTAACTATCGTCCTTTCAGCTGCCGTTTCCTCTTTAGCATCGATGGTTCCGGCATACAGGGCAAGAAAACTATCGCCTGCAGAAGCATTGAAGAAGATTTGATTAAGGCGGGAACATGGAAACTAAAAAAAAAGACAGGGAAAATATTAAAAACGGGATCCGTAATGCGGCTATGGAAATCATCGGAAAAGAAGGCTTTGCAGGAATAACTGCAAGGAAGGTCGGGAAATTTCTGGGATTGAAAAACGTCAGCCTTGTGAATTATTACTTCAAGTCTAAAGAGAATTTGATTCTGGAGACCCTGAAGAAGAATTATTTTAATGTGATGAGCAAAGTATATGAATCGATGGATGATGCAACAAATCCGATCGATAAGCTTGCCGCCCTGTTTGAGAAGATGCTGGAAATTTTCTGGTATCACCCGGCGCTTATCGGATTATTTTATTTCGACGAAATCATGATAAAAGGCATGATCAGGGAGGAATATATCCGGGAGCTTGTGATTTTGCAGAACGATATCGTGTTGAGAAACCTCAATTTGCTCAAACAAATATCAGGCAATATGAGAGAAAAAGATGTTTATCTGAAACTATTCCAGCTCAGAGGCGCTATTATGTACCCTCCGCTTGCCAGGGAAACAATACCCGATTTCAGGGATTATTTTAATGATCCGGATAAAAGAATGCTATATGTCCGGTCTATCGTTGCCGGAATTTGTTCAAAATAAAAGGAGAATTACCAACAGATGAAAATGAGAATTTCAGAACAGACTATATTGTTTGTAAGCATAATCAAATGGCTTTTCCTTTCAACCGTAATAGGGATTATTGTAGGATTGTCCACAACCGGGTTCTTGAAACTTTTGAATTGGAGTACCGATATAGCCCATAAATTTCCCTATACTTTTCTCTTTCTCCCCGTTGCATTTTTCCTCTCTGCTCTTGCTGTAAAATACCTGGCGCCGGATGCCGAAGGCCATGGAACTGAAAAAGTGATAGAGGCAGTCCATAAAAATTCAGGCAGGATAAAAGCGGCTGTTATTCCTGTAAAACTTGCGGCAACGGTCATTACGCTGGCCTCGGGGGGTTCCGCAGGTAAGGAAGGGCCAAGCGCCCAGATCGGCGCCGGCCTGGCGTCCATATTCGCCGATATTTTCAGGTTTGACGACGCAGACCGTAAAAAACTGGTGATCTGCGGGATCAGCGCGGGATTTGCAGCCGTCTTCGGTACTCCGATTGCCGGGGCCATTTTCGGGATAGAGGTCCTTTTTGTCGGCAGCCTGCTTTACGATGTCCTCCTTCCTTCATTCATGGCCGGAATTATCAGTTACGAGATTTCATCATCCCTGGGCATAACATATTTTCATAGCCAGTTGAATTTTATCCCCGAATTTACCGGGTTGTTCTTTTCAAAAGTCCTGCTGGCCGGGATCTTCTTCGGGCTTTGTTCCTTTTTACTGGTAGAAATAATGGTTCTTGGAAAGAACATCTCAAGCGCAATGAATAAAATATGGCCGCCCTTTAAAGGGATCATCGGAGGCGCCGTTCTTGTCATTTTTACTTTTCTTCTTTCAGGCAAATATCTTGGACTCGGGCTGGATACGATCCAGTACTGCCTCCAGGGGAACCCTGTTAAATGGTACGACTTTTTGATGAAATCGGTTTTTACCAGCATAACCCTGAACTTCGGGGGAAGCGGAGGGATTATTACGCCGGTTTTCTTTGTGGGATCGACAGCCGGTGCGTTTTATGCAAGCTTATTTAAACTGAGCGTTTCAACTTTCGCCGCTTTAGGCTTTGTGAGCCTCCTTGCCGGCGCCGCCAATACGCCGATTGCCGCCAGTATAATGGCGGTAGAGCTTTTCGGCCCTCAAATAGCTCCTTATGCGGCGATCTCCTGTATTATAAGTTTTCTGATTACCGGCCACCGAAGCGTTTATCCGTCCCAGGTGCTGTCGATAAAAAAGTCGCCGCTTCTGGAGGTCGATCTGGGCAGAGAGATTGAAAAAACCGATGCTGTTTATGATCCAGGGAAGAGAAGATTCAGAAAAGCCCTCGCCAAATTCTGGGAGATCGAGAAATCTATTGAAAATGAGGTGCGAAAATAATATTAACAAACCCGACCCTCCAACAGGGAAAACCGGATGAAGGGCTTTACCTTCCTCGCCGTAACCGGCTGCCTTTCTATTGATTTTATCGATAATACTTTATTCTTTAACTGCGTTGTTATATATTATTATAAAAGGAATATAATGTGAAAGAAGGCATGAACCCGGCCGGTAAAATTATGGAAGTCCGCATTGAATCGTTCCTGCCTGACGGACGGGGAGCATCGGAAAGCGGAAAGATCGTTGTCCCGCGTTCCGTTCCGGGGGACTTTCTGAAGGTCAGGGTCGCCGGAGGCGGCGGCAAAATTCTTTACGGAAAAATATTAGAAATACTTGAACCTTCGCCGGACAGGGTCCCTGATAAGTGCCCTTCCTTCGGCATGATGTGCGGCGGATGTCAATGGCTCAATATGAATTATAATGCGCAGCTAGATTACAAGGAGAAAATATTAAGAGATGATTTTGACCTGAACGGTATTAAAATTGTAAAACTTGAGAAATTCAAGGGGATGGAAAAACCATTCGGCTGCAGGAACAAGATGTCGCTTCTTAATTCGAACGGCAGGCTTGTGTTTACGCGGGATGATTCTAAAAATGGACTTCATATAAGCGACTGCCCGCTTGAAATCGATGTCAACCGCAGTATCTTTAAAATTATTAAATGTTTTTCATGGCCTCTTGAGATACTGCAGGTCCATATCAGGGGATCTCTGGAAGGTAAAGCCGGACTTTGCTTATTTGTGAAAAGGATGACCAGATCTGTTCATGAAATTGCCCGGAGAATTATCAAGGAAATCCCTGATGTAAAAGGGATAATGGCTTCGTCGTACAGGTTTTGCAGAATGATTGAAGGGATTGACAATATAAAAACTAAAATAAACGGGATAACATACGGGATTCCTCTTAACGGTTTTTTCCAGACCAACTTTACACAGGCGGAATTTCTTTTAAATTCGGTACTGGATCTTATAGATGAAGGACCTCCTGCCATACTCGATCTTTATTGCGGATCAGGATTTTTCTCTCTAAGCGCTTCCCGTAAGACAGGCCGGGTCCTGGGGATAGATTTTGTACCGGAATCCGTTAAATCAGCCTGTATAAATGCATCGATCAACGGGATAACGAATTGTGATTTTATAGCAGGCGATGTGGAAAAGGTTATAAGGGATATAAAACCGGGAAAATTCATAACCGTAATAATCGATCCGCCGAGGGAAGGCTGCGGCAGGAGGGTTTTAAGAGAAATATCGAGGATTAATCCCAGGGATATCATATATGTTTCCTGTTCTCCAGGGTCGCTTGCTGCGGATTTAAAGGACCTGCAGGGTCTGCATTATAAAGCGGTTTATTCCCGGGGTATTGATATGTTCCCGCACACCATACATATGGAAGCTGTTGTAAAACTCACAAAAGCCGGCTGAAATTCCTGCTTTTTTGCATAAACCGGTCTGACTCAAGATGGCTGCCTTTCATATGTTTTTAACATTATTTGCTATTGTTTAATTGCCGATTTATTATTTGTCAAAAATGGAGGCTTAAATAAGTCGGCAGGGAATCAAGTGGTTGAAAACTGCATTTTTGAATATATTAAATTCTTTCTTGAAATAAATGGAGGATAGGTCCTATGTCAAAAGTAATGATAAGCAAAGCGTCGTATGATAATCTTAAATCCGCAATCGACCTTGCATTTGAAATATTTCCGGTTGAACTCAAAGGTAAAAAGGTCCTGTTGAAACCGAATGTGCTCCGAGCATCGAAAGTCGATGAAAATATAGTGACACACCCAGCCGTCCTTTCGGCAGTAATAAGCAAGGTCGAAACATTCAATCCATCATCGATTATCGTCGGCGATAATCCCGGGATGTACAATTACGGTGAAAATGAAGAAAGTTTTAAGACAACAGGGCTTATGGAAGCTTCAAAAGGCTATTATAAGAATATCGGATCCGATGCAAAACAGATCGAATTCAATAAATACGGGTTTAAAACATTAAACGTTTCGAGCGCTGTAATCGAAGCGGATGTTGTTATCAGCCTTCCCAAGTTCAAGACGCATGGTCTGACCGTAGTATCGGGTGCAATAAAAAACAGTTTCGGAATTCTGCCGGGAGCTCAGAAGGGCAGACTTCACAGGGCGGCAGGAACCCCCGGGGGTTTTCATGAATTAATTGTGGATGTATTCAGGCTCAGAGTTCCCGATCTCATTATAGTCGATGCGGTTACAGGCATGGAGGGCAACGGCCCGGCTTCACCGGACCTGAGAGATATCGGCAGTATTATTGCCTCGGATAACGCCGTCGCCGTCGATGCCGTTATGGCAGTGATGATGGGATGCGATCCGGGCAAGCTCCGATTTCTGCAAAAAGCAAAAGAAACCGGGCTAGGTGATTACGATCCGGAGAAAATTGAAATTATCGGAAAACTCTTGAGAATCCCTGATTTTAAACTCCCTCCTCTCGGCGGAGAGGCTTCTGTTTCCAGAAATCCAGCCATGCAGGGAATCTTTGGAAAACGGACCTTTGTGTTTCCCGCGGCCGACCCGGAAACCTGCACCGGATGTGAAACTTGTGTATCTCATTGCCCGGTATCAGCTTTAACTATGAAAGAAAATATCCCCATGGTCGATGCCAAAGTCTGCATTTCATGTTTCTGCTGCCAGGAAATATGCCCGGAAAAAGCAATCACGCTAAGATACCGGGATGTAATTTGACAGGCTGTGCTTTTTAAACAACTATCTTCGCATTTTTTATTTACTCACTTCGATTATGGAAAAAGAATCAGGAACCATAGGTCCATGCTGCGGATGCTTCCCCTTCTCCTGAACCGCCGGTAAAGGGCTGAATTCTGCGGCAATAAGAAATATCCTGCCTGTTTTGGCATCAAGCGTCAGGGTTTTTGCATTCGGCATAGTTAAAAGGTTTTGTTCAATGATAAAACCGGCAGGATTGTTTTCTTTGACTATAGTTAGAGTCCCGTCGCTTTGAGAGCTGAAAGCTTCCATAGTATCAGGATTAAATACTGCCCCGTCCGAGTTTTTGCCGATGGGCAGCGCTGAAATGATTTTTCCGTTTACTGCGCTCAGGATCACCATGGTTTGAGGATCGCGGCAGGCTGCAAACAGGATTTGATTTTTCGGATCTATTGCAAGACCTGCGCATTTGCCGCCCCTGCCGGCAAGATTGTAATGAGAAATTACGGTTAAATTACAGGCATCGATTACAGCTATATTATTCCTGTCTTCAATATCCACATAAACATGCCCCTTGCCGTCGGTAACAGCCTGTTCCGGTGCGCCGCCCAGATCAATTGTTCCAATAACAGATCCGCTTGATGCGTTAATCACGGTAGCGTTGGGAATTTTATGGCTGAATATATAAACCCGGTCATTAAACCCGTCGTATAAGATACCATCGGGGTTACCTTCGACTTCAATTGTCTTCAGGAGACCTAATGTTTTTGTATCCCACATTGCAACCGGTTTGCTCGAAGCAAAACCATGCCCCGATTTTGCGGAAACGGCAACTCCATGGGCATTTATATTGGAAATTTCAGCCAATAATTTCAATGTATCCAGATCGAAAACCATGAGCCGGTTTTCTTTGCCGGTTCTGGCGGCATATAATTTACGTCCGTCAGAATCTGCATAGACATAGTCATATCCGCCTGTTCCTCCGGCTTTAATAATCTTCTCCACTTTGTACAGGTTATCCTGCGCCGCACATATTACCGGCAGCATAAATATTACTGCCGCAATAAAAAATCCGGATCTTCGCATTAATAACTCCTTATGCGGAAAATATGCTGTTAACATATATTGCTGAAGAATATTGTTATTTCCGCAATTGGGAAAGATTTTATAGGGTGTGATAATAATATGCAAAAATAATATATCATAAGATGGATCTCATTGTCACATATAAATGAAATGCTGCGTGAAGCAGTATTTTTTGACAAATAACTGGCACATCAATAGAATTATTGCAGTGCCGCAATAAAAAGGAGGGTATATCCATGAAGAAATATTTACTTGCCGCATCGATCCTGTTTTTCTCGGCTATGCTTTATGGCGAAGACACTAATCAGCAGTCAAGGAATATAAGCATCGGTGTCGATTGGAGGTTTATGGCATATTCGGATGCATTATCAGGCAATTATACGCTAAATAATTATGATAATACATCCGCTGCATGGTATATTACATTTAACGAACCGATTATGTTCGCAAGTGCATATTTTGACTGGACTTACTTGAACATAAGCGCAGGTTATGGCATTAATTCCGGTCAGCCCAGCGCTTCTTTGGGAGTTTCGACTCAAAGCACTAATGTTTCTTCAAGTTTAACAGTTCAAGGTTACACCGATACCTTCTTTGATCTGAGCCTATATCTTAAGTACCCTATAGGCACCGGTATTATTAGTTTCTGGCCTGCTGTAGGGATTGAAAAAGTTTTTTTGTTAAATGAAACTTATAACGGCGGCCCTGTTGAAAAAGACCAGGATGAATATGATGTATTCAGCCCATTGCTATTAAAGATCGGGGCAGGTTTAAATTTAAAAATAGATAATTTTGTCGTTATACCATATGTATTTTACGGGTTTGATTTAACGCCGACACCTTCATCAGGTGCAGTAGAGATGCTACCTATATCTAGAGCTTACGGCAGCGCAATTATTGCAGGAGTTTCCTTCGGCTTCCTGTTATAATCTCAGCGGCTTATTTCGCACCTGCTTCTTTCAAAGCTTTAACAATGTCCGTATGCATTTTGTAGGAAGCGTAAATAAGGGCGGTCCTGCCGAATTTATCCGCTGCGTTAACGCCAGCCCCTTTATTGATCAAAGCCTTTACTACGTCCGCGTATCCGTAATAAGCCGCCTCCATCAAAACCGTCTTGCCGTCAAAACGCAATTCATTGACATCGGCCCCGGCTTCGATCAATATTTTAACCGTGTCCGTGTAACCGCACCTTGCCGCATCCATCAAGGCAGTACCCCCGCCGGGGTGATTGCTTGCAAATGCAGCAGGCATCATCAAGGGCATCCAGCCGTTTTCATGTAAAGCGTTTACATTAGCCCCGGCCTTTATCAATGCTTTAACGCTATCCGTGCGGCCATTCAGGGCAGCAATCATCAAAACGGTATTACCCTCATTATCCGCCGCGTTTACGTCAGCTCCTTTTTCTGCCAGCGCCCTGACTGCAGCCGCCCGGCCGTAATAAGCCGCAGTTATCACTGCGGTCCAGCCGTAATTATTCTTGGAATTGATGTCGCCTTTATAATTTTTGATGAACACGGTATCCCCTTTTGCCGCCGCATCGAAAAGGGTCTCCTGTTTGTAATCGATTGCGGGTATTACGATAGAGCATGTTCCGGACAATGCCTTCCGGGCCTTCTCCAGCTGTCCGGAATAAATCACGTTCGGAGCGTAGCCTAAAGGGATCAAGACCTTGGCCCCGGTCCACCTGGCGAGCGTGACAAGCGGGGAAATATCGGGTTCCGGCTTCAGGTAAATATCGGATATCAGTATATCGCAGCGAATATTTCTCATTTCGGGGATCAATTGGGTCGCCCCTGTATAATATATTCTTACGCCTCCCGTAGTAATAATGTAACCGAGCCAGTTGTTGGAGCGGGGGTGATAGATCATTGCCATATCGCTTAAAACAATATCGTATGCGGGAACAGTCTTAATATCGAGTTCGCCTATTTTAATACTTTTGCCTGGTAAAAGTCCCTTAACATTATAACCGGGATTTCTGTTTGTAAGACAAAATGCTTCCAGGGAAGGCATGACTATAATGGTCGAGTTGTTTGTAAGCGCTTCAATCATCGACTTTACATCGTCGTCGCCTAAGTGGGAGTCATCATGAGTGACAAAGATAATTCCGGCCGTGTTAAAATCGTCTTTGCCGAGCCGCCTTACAACTTTCGCCGGGTCGGGGTCGAAATACGCTTTCAGGCCGCCAAGCTTTAAACTGAATGTATAAAAACCGGACCAATTAAATCCGTCTATTATAGAAGATATTTTCTTATCATCGGGGGCCCCTGTACAGCCTGAAAGGGCACTAAGCATTATTATATCCGCCGCTATGAAAATGCTGCAAACAAATTTCATTTTTCCTCCTGCATGTTAATTTCAATATTTTATTTCAGGATTGATTATAAAATTTTTCCGGATGGTAATTCAATAGGAATTTGGGTACAGGCACCTATATTTATGCATGGAGTTAATCCCGTATCAAGCCTTTTTTTGCCGGGATTATAAGCGAAACCGATGAAGGTTTTGGGATTTTGCCGGAATCGCACCGGAACCTGCGGATCATTCGGGGGCAGTCAGCTCTATAAGCCTGGCGACCACTTTCCAGGAGCGTGATGTGCCGCAGACGCCGAGGACTTTCTCGAAGTTGATATTTCTACGGGCCCCTGCAATTTCAGCCGGGTAAGAGTAATATAAGATGCGTCCGCTGACATGGAAAATGTATTCGCTGCCCTGCATAGCCATAAGCGCTTCGACATGAACACTGTCGGGTTCGTCCGACAGGAACATTATATGACACATCCGTTTATCCATTTCTTCCGGGTCGAAGGGATTTTCTTCGGCTGTTTTCTTCAGGTAATCTGGAGTAAGAACGAAAACCGTCACTTTGTATCCGAGCGACTGTTCGAGTTTTTTTTCTATCAGTTCTTTCAAACGCCCCGCATCGGATTCCTCGGATGAAAATATGACGTTCCCGCTCTGGATGTAGGTCGATACGTCTTTGAAGCCGAAAGATTCGAACAAGACCAAGAGATCGTTCATCTTTATTATCGATGTGCCGCCGACATTGACGGCGCGGAGAAGTACGGCGTATTTATGCATAACAGATCCCTCCCGGCTCATAGAAATATTACACAGGAATAATGAAAATGTAAATGAAATGAGAAATGTCTAAAAATTCATCGGTTTTTTGCCAAGATTACCCGGCAGGATTACCCGGCAGTTTGACATAATAATGGGCTTATTATACAATTTTTGTCATTAAATTCGGATTGATAGTCCGATAACGGGAGAAAAAAGTGGAACATGTTCTGTGGTGCATCGGACACGAACTGGTTATTGACAATATTGTGAGGGCTGAAAACAGTTATCTGTATGATTCCGGCGGTAAGAAATATATAGACCTGGAATCCGGGATGTGGTGCGCTTCGGTGGGGCATAACCATCCGAGAATCATCAAAGCGATGAAGGATCGCACACATAAAATAATTCATACCGGCTACTGTTATGCTGACCCTGTTATTGAAGAATCTGCAAAAGAAATATTAAGCGTACTGGATTTTAAAGGCGGGAAATGCGTTTTTCTAAGTTCGGGAAGCGAGGCTGTTGAATTCGGAGTGCAGGTTGCCCGGAAATTAATGGAAAGACCGTTAATACTGACTTTATCCGATTCGTATTTCGGGGCTTACGGTTCCGCAAATAAAAAACCGGAGAAGGAATGGATAAGTTTCGACTGGAAAAAATGTTCTGATTGTCCCGATTCTGAAATTTGTGATATAAACTGCAGACAATTAAAGGAAATACCGTTTGATAAAATAGGGGGATTTTTATTCGAACCCGGCAGTTCTTCCGGTTTAGTCCGGTTTCCGCCGAAAAAAATGATCCGGAACATAGCCCGGAGGATAAAAGAGGACAACGGATTATTGATGATAAATGAAATTACAACCGGAATAGGGAGAACCGGAAAATGGTTCGGTTTTCAGCATTATGATCTTCAACCGGATATTGTAGCGATAGGGAAGGGAATCGGCAGCGGCTATCCTGTCAGCGTAACGGCAATAACCGGCGATACGGCTGATATTTTAAAAACCAGATCGTTTAAATATGCTCAATCTCATATGAACGATCCATTAGGGGCAACTGTGGCTAAAGAAGTCATTCATGTAATCAGGGAAGAAAACCTTATAAACAGGGGCAATACTATTGGAATGGAATTAATGAGTAAATTGAAAAGATTAAAAGAACGATATAATGAGATAAAAGAAATCCGCGGCAGAGGATTGATGATTGCAGTAGAAATAAACGACGATGAAAACAACTCCCTGACATCTTTTATTTACAGCGAATTGCTGAAAAGAGGATTTATTATTGCAAAACGGCCGAATCTGAATGTATTCAGGATCGATCCTGCCTTGACAGTGCAGGAAACGGATATCGAAGAGTTTATAAATAACTTCGAAGAGATACTTCGAAAATGTTAAAATTTAACGGGGCAGCAGTCTGCTCCAATCTATAGTCTTTGTCCATTCTTTAAATGTATGCCAGCCGACCTCGGGATACTTTTCATGCAAAGCCTTGATATCTATGTGGTACGGATCCTCTTCGAACCTCCTGTACATTTTTGCAAAAGCATCGCCTGCAGCTTTCCTTACCTGTTCATCGGGGATATGGTAATAAGTGATTTTACGGCCGAGTAATCCTGATAAAATCTCGACAACATCTTCTCCGGAAACGATATCGGAGGCTACTTCAACCCGTTTTCCGGAAAGCTTTTCAGGATGCTCGACAGCATGCACTGCCGTTCCGGCTATATCCAGCACCGTAACCTGATCTATTTTCAGTCCAGGAGACAGCGGAAGTGCGTAGATATCCCTGCGAAGCTGGTTGAAATCGAAGTTGAAGAGATTTTCCATGAAATAAACGGGAGCGACGATCGTATAGTCCGGAACTTCCTTCATTATATAATCCTCGACTATTCTCTTGCCGGTTGTATGCTCAAGATCAGCCCTTTCTGCGCGTATTCCTGCAACCGAAGAGTAAATAAGGCGCTTTTTAAGAGCTTTTGAGGTATCTGCCAGCGTTTTCCCCTGCCTGATCTCACCTTCGGCGCCTTCCTTACCGAATGGGATTGTTATGCTGAATATCACATCCGCTTCTGCTGCAGCCCGTGACAATGCTTCCGCATCCGAAATGTCTCCCTCTCTTATTTTAACATCCATTGCTTCAAGAATGGATACATATGGATGCTTTTTAGAATGGACATAGGCGATGACATTATGACCATGTTTAAGAAGGAGATTGATAACGGCACGTCCCTGTTTTCCTGCTGCTCCGCCGACCAGGACCGTATATTTATCCTTGCCGTTCATTAACAACTCCTCCTGATGAAAATATAATATACAGCTGACTATTAGACTAATAAAATTAAAAGAAAATCTTTCCCCTGTTTATTAAAATTGACAGAGGATATGTTTCGGGATATACTAATAAATTCATTGTCAAACTGAATTTAAAACAGAGGATGGTTAATATCAAAAAAATGAACTTCGATCTGATTTTTTCTGAAAATTCTAAAAATATACGGGCTTCGGAGATCAGGGAATTATTAAAACTTTTGAACAAACCTTCCATGATAAGTTTTGCCGGAGGGCTTCCCAACCCCGATGCGTTCCCGATTGAACAGCTCCAGCCTGTTATTGATCATGTAATGAAGGAGCATGCCAGAGATGCGCTCCAATATTGCCCGACCGAGGGCCATAATAAACTGCGCGATGCCATTGCGAAAGGGATGCAGTCTATTTTTCATTGCAAGACGGAAATGGATAACATCATAATCACCGGCGGGTCTCAGCAGGGATTGACGCTGCTGGCCCATATAATTATTAATCCGGGAGATACTGTTATTACAGGCAATCCGACGTATCTGGGAGCAATCCAGGTATTCAACGCATACAGGGCTAATATCGAAGCGGTCACGCAGGACGACCAGGGGATCAATCCTGAAGCTCTCAGGGATAAACTTAAAATCCTCCAGAACCGGGGGCAGTCTCCGAAGTTTATATATCTTATACCGACTTTTGAAAATCCTACCGGAATTACGCTTTCCGAAGAACGCCGAAAAGCTATCTATGATATTATCTGTGAGTATAATTTGCTCCTTATAGAGGACGATCCTTACGGACTTCTGCGTTATGATGGAGAAGCCCTGGACCCGATAAAAAGCATCGATGAGCAAAACCGTGTAATTTACCTCGGATCGTTTTCAAAAATACTGGCGCCCGGTTTCAGGATCGCCTGGATGACAGGCCCGGCCCAAATTATCCAGAAGGCCTGTATAGCGAAGCAGTCACAGGATCTATGCACCAATACTTTCGGCCAGTATTGCGTTTATGAAGCCATGCATTCAAATATGCTTTTTCCCCACATCGAAACCATCAAGCGGATGTATCGCAATAAAAGGGACCTCATGCTGAAAGCATTGGATAAGTATATGCCGAAATCAGTCCGCTGGAGCAAACCAGAGGGCGGTATGTTCATATGGGTGACCCTGCCGGAGTTTATGGACTCGGTGGAACTGCTTCCTAAAGCGATCGAAAATAATGTAGCTTATGTAATAGGGAAATCGTTTTTTCCCGGAGGCGGCGGGGCCAATACTTTCAGGCTGAACTTCAGCTATGCGACAGACAGCCAGATCGACCAGGGAATCAAGTTGATTGCCGACGTTATTAAAAAAGAACTGGAATTGAAAAAGACCGGCCTCAAAGGCGAAGTTATCAGCGCATTTTAATTTTCTAACCTGCTGAAATATATTTCTTCAGGAATTCGGATATTTCTTTAAGCCTTATATTTTTTGCCAGCCTTCCCAGTTTTTTTGAAAAAGCTGAAATATCATTATTTTCAATACTGTTCTTCTCTATCCATTTTCTGATATTCATTATATCGCCTGTTGCAGCCAGACCGTATAATTCATTCAATTCTGCCTGCGGGGGCGGTATGATATCGTCAGTTTTTATTTCCTGTTCATAAATTTCATCTTTCTTCCCGCCCTTTTCTTGTGAAATAGAATCGAGAGTGAGATCAAACCAGAATTTAGTTCCTTCGCCGTACCTGCTCCTGACAATAAGTTCGCCCCCCATCATACGGATAAATTCGCGGCTGATGGTCAGTCCGAGGCCGGATCCTTTCGACGTAGATGCGCCGGAGAGTTGAATAAAAGGTTCGAAGATCAGGTCAAGCTTATCGGAAGGAATACCGATCCCCGTATCTTCAATTTCGAAGCGTGTAATTTTTTCCAAAACCTGAATGCCGAACGTTATACTTCCCTTTTCGGTAAATTTAACGGCGTTGCTTAAAAGATTAAAAAGGACCTGCCGGAGTTTCGTTTCATCGCATATTGCCGTAACAGGCAGGTTATCGGAAAATTTCATTATAAAATCGATATTTTTATCTTTCAGCTGTATTTTGAATACTTCGATCAGGTTGTTCAAAAAATCCTGAAATTGAAAAGGTTTATACTCCAGTACGGATTTACCCGCCTCGATCTTTGACATGTCGAGAAGATTGTCGATCATATGCAGAAGAATGTCGCCGCTATAGTAGATCGTTTTAATGGTATCCCGCTGTTTTTCCGTTAAGCCGCCGGTCTCTAAGAGAAGCCTTGAATAACCGAGGATCGAGTTAAGCGGTGTGCGTAAATCATGGCTCATATTCCTGATAAACCTGCTTTTGGCGTTATTCGCATCCTCGGCAGCGATCTTGGCCAGCCGCTGGACTTTTTCCGCCTGTTTGAGCTCTGTAATATTTCTTCCGTATACCCTTATGCATCCTCGCTTATCAAGGTAATGGAATACCTGGTGGTACCAGTTGTCTCCCATCTCAAGGATCCTTGTCAGGGTCACTTCTCCGCTCTGGAATTGCCCGATTATCGATTCCAGCCCATTGAGCCATGGATGTGCTTTTCCTTCAGTTTCAATTTCAGGAAGTATCTGCTTTGCAGCAGGATTAATATATTTAATATTGCCGTCAAGGCTTACTTCGATGATGGGAGCCGGGTTGAGTTCGGCAAAAGTCGCAAGATAGGACAGGGTTTCTTCCAGCCGCTTATGCTCGATGGCATATCGGATAGAACGGTAAAGAATTGTGCTGTTGAGATTATCTTTTGTCAGATAATCCTGGGCGCCTTCCTTGACAGTTTGAATTCCTGTCGCCTCTTCATAGAAAGCGCCGGTTAATACAACTATAGGCAGATCGCTTGCAGACTTATACAAGGTCCTGAAAGTCTCTATCCCCGAACTGTCAGGGAGGTTAAGGTCTATTACTGCAATATTAAAATTCTCATCCTTGAGATCAAGGCGTTTTAAACCAGCGTCGAGCCTTTCTTCTATAAAAAGTTTGAAAATCGTACCTTTTTTTTCGTCCAGCAATTCCCGGAAAATTATGGCATCTCCGGGATTATCCTCGATAAGCAGAATATTAATAACTTCAGGATTTTCCATTAATTCCTCTGAATTCAATCGGGCGGCAGTTTGACGACAGTAAACCAGAAATCCTCTATGCTTTTGACGATTTTAGTGAATTGATCGAGGTTCAGGGGTTTCTGAACATAAGCATTCGCATGGAGATCGTAGGATTTGATAATATCCGTTTCAGCGGAGGATGAAGTAAGTATTACTACCGGGATCCTCTTGAGGTTTGGATCGGTCTTGATCTCGGCCAGAACTTCCCTTCCGTCCTTTTTCGGAAGGTTCAAATCGAGAAGAATGATATCCGGTTTTTTCGCTTCCCTGTAATTTCCAGTTTTATGGAGGAAAGCCAGGGCTTCTTCGCCGTCCACGACCGAGTCGATTGTGTTCTTCAGCTTGCTTTCATTTAAGGCTTCCATTGTCAAAACGATATCGGCTTCATTGTCTTCGATCAGAAGTATCCTGACAGGGATCATTTTCCTTTCTTCTTCAGACATAATTCAGTCCCCTTTTATATTTTTTGGTATGGTAAAATAAAAAACAGACCCTTTCCCGGCTTCGGATTCCACCCATATCCTGCCGCCATGATTTTCAACGATCTTTTTGCAGAGGGCAAGCCCGATTCCGTTTCCTGAATATTCATTCCGGGTATGCAGGCGCTGGAAAATAATAAAAATCCGTTCGAAATACTTCGGATCTATTCCTATCCCGTTGTCACTGAAAGAAAAAAGCCATTCGTCCTTATTATCCGCAACTGAAATCCCGATTTCCGGAGTTTTGCCGGGACAAAATTTTATAGCATTTTCTATAAGATTCTGGAACAGCTGGTTCGTCTGGACTTCGTCGGCTGTAATTACAGGCAGATGATTATAATTTATATGAGCTCCTCTCTCGGAAATTCTTATTTGCAGATTATTGAGGACATTGTCCAGAACCTTTCCCAGGTCGGTAGGCGCCAGGGTGATATTCTGTGTGCCGGTGCGTGAATATTTCAACAGGTCGTTGATCAGGGTCTGCATCCTTTCGGCACCGTCGACGGCATAATGGATGAATTTGACGGCCTTGTCGTCCAGCTTGCTGCCGTACTGGTTCTCGAGCATTTTAACGAAACTGGCTACCATTCTGAGCGGTTCCTGAAGGTCATGCGAGGCGATATAGGCAAAACGCTCCAATTCAACATTAGATCTTTTCAGTTCCTCCGTTGTCCTGCTGAGAATAACATTATACCTTTCGACCTTTGCCTTTTCTGCCTCAAAATCCTCCAGGATATTCATAACAGCCTTCTGGATATTTTCCAGCTCTCTCTTTTCGTCATAGAGGTCTTCAAGGATGTTGAAGGTCGCTTTAATGGTCATTTCACGGTCGAATTGTTCCTCCGTGAAACCGCTTGAACCTGCCGGACCGTTCATTTAAATCAACCATCCTGATTCGAAAGTTTCTTTTTCAGTTCGTCTATTTCTTTTTTGAGTTCAATCATTTTTAATTCCCTGCCTACAGTAAGTTTCTGGAATCTTTCAAGCTCTTCAATCCTTTCCAGTTCCTTTTTCCTCTGGTCGGCAAGCTGTTCTTCGGCTTTCCTTCTTGTTTCCGTAACATCGCGCGCTGCTGCGAATACCCCAAGGACTTTACCTTCCGAATTCCTGTATACTGAAGCGTTATACAGAACATCCGTAAGCCTGCCGTCCCGGTGGCATATCGTTAACAGGTAATCGGTAACGAATCCTTCTGCGAGGACCCGCTTATAGCCTTCCCGGGCTTTACCGGGATCGGTGAAATAATTAGCAAAATCAGTGCCTATCAGGCTTTTCCTGTCAACACCTGTCGCCCTGACCGTCGCTTCATTAACGTCGGTGATTTTGCCGTCGGGATTTATTGTGACTAACGGATCGAGGGAAGCTTCGATAAGGCTCCTTGCATACTGGGACGCCTGTTTCGGTATAGTCACATCGCGTGCTGCGGCAACAGCTCCCAGTATTTTATTTTCGGCGTCTTTATAAAGAGAAGAATTATAGAGAACTTCAGTAAGACTTCCGTCGATGTGACGGATGATCAGGGGGTAATCCGTTACAGATCCATTAATAAGAACTTTTTTATAAACTTTCCTGGCTTTATCGGGTTCTGTGAAATAGCTGGCAAAATCCGTTCCTGTAAGACTATCCCTGCTGAGGCCTGTCAGCCTGGCAGCAGCTTTATTAACATCGGTGATGTTCCCATCCGGGTTTATCGTGAAAAGAGGGTCCGGGGATGCTTCTATGAGGCATCTGGCATAATTTGATGAATCATCAAGGAAGCCGTCTTGTTTGTCAGGATTTTTGTTCATTGATTGCACCTCCATCGAATAGTATGCAACCAGGCCGGTTATTCATATTGTAATAACATCAGTTATAAATCGCAAAAATATGCTGCAAATAGCCGGTTTATTAATGTTTTTATATTATCCGGACTGCATTGAATGGTTTTCAGTTATTTGTATTTCCGGTTACTCCGTTCCTCGATACCTGGCCGGCAATATCCTGCGCCAGATATTCTACAGACTGTTCCATGGCCTCTTCGACGAAAGCCTTTTTATCGGCTTTCTGCCCTTTTAAAATGCTGCCGACTTTTGAATATGAATTTTCCATGGTTACGGAATATGCGCTTGATGCGTAGATTTCGCCTGTTTCGACAGCTACAAGCCGGGCATCCGAACGAACGATGAATGTTTCATCACCCTTCTCGATATGGTCGCCAACTTCATTTTTGTCGTTATTGTAATCAACCGCCGACAGGTCGACGAAAATGAAAGCGTCTACACCGAGAAGCTTTCCTACCTGCTTGGAAGCTGCAGGATCCGTAAGACCGGAGAA
Organism: uncultured Spirochaetota bacterium; assembly: GCA_963796325.1. Classification (GTDB taxonomy): domain Bacteria; phylum Spirochaetota; class Brevinematia; order Brevinematales; family JAOACQ01; genus CAVYGN01. The sequence continues at coordinate 2,080,688 of CAWCLF010000001.1, read as the reverse complement.
GCTTAATTTCATTTCTTCGAGCAAGCTTTTAAGGCGCTGACGCTCCACAAGCCTGAAACAGGATGTCTTCTGGAGTTCGTTTATGAAAATCCCGGTAAGGGGATCCAGAATTGAATCATAATCTGCGTCGCCTGTCCGGTTCTGAAGATCTCCCACGGCAATCAGGATACGTTTTTCATACGGGATGGCATTAAATTTTTTTTCTGGTTTTGTATTGTGGGTACAGGCGGTCAGTATAATTATCAGAGCAAAAATAAAAAAACAGTACTTCATCAAATACCTCATAAAAAAAGTTAAGGGCGGTTCCCTTAGGACCCTGAAGGTCCCTAAGGACCTAAGTTCAGATTATAGATACCAATAATTCCGCCCTATGGGCCCTGTGCACTTGTGCCCGAAGGGTATGTCCGGCCCAGGACAGGTGCGCCAGTGCTTACGCCCTGGCGTAAGTAGGGGTGAACGCAGAATTCGGGAAAAATAGTACGCTAAACCCCCAGTTTCGCGTTATACAGTGATAGGCATAGCTATATCCAATTTAATATAAATCGATGCCGCGACAACGCGGTGTGTCTTTAGTTTACGATTTCCTTATGCCTCTCCGGCTTGATACCCTTCGGGCACAGGCACCCTGCGCGGCAAAGGGGATCGAGCATCTGCAGAACTCAGGGCTTGTCTTGATCGGCCTCCGATCAAGGGCGCACAACCCGAAAACCGATCCCGCCGTTAAGGGAATACGGGAGGTCGCCACAGCGAGGAGCGTCAAACGTGACGTAGTACGTAGGACCTTCCCAACATTCGCCTCGTATGATACGGTTAAAGCCCGAAGCCCAGGCCTGCCCGCTATAACCTGTCGGGTCAGTCAACACACCTCCGGGATATCCGGATACCCCATCATACGCTCCCCAGCACCACTGAAACACATTACCGCTCATGTCATATAGGCCAAGTTCATTGGGAAGCAGCAGTCCTACGGCTTCCGTCGATGTTGGGGCCGGAGTGCTATTTTCGGTTAATGCATAACTATTAATATTAACCTGGGCGCTTCCCGCTTCCGTGCTGCCCGCGTAGCCCTTAAGGTAACCACCAGTGTTGACACCCCCAACAATATCGCCGCTCAGGGCGTCGCTTGTCGCCCCCATTGCCGCCCACATATATTCCATCTCGGTAGGCAGGCGGTATCCGTTGGCGGACCAGTTAGCCGTAACCGTGTCATAAGCGGGAGCGTCTGTAGTTATCGTTAATATAGCTGTAGCCGACCAGTTGGTTGGATTAGTCTGCCCGTTGATGGTATATACGGGAGTAAGTCCTTCCTTCATGCTCAAAATGTTGCAGAAATAAATGGCGGCGTACCAGGTGAGAGTTTCAACTGGGTGTCCTGTCTCTGTAAAACTGCTTGGGTCAGCAAGCCCGGTCACCGCGGCGAACTCAGCGCCGGTTATATCATATTTGCTCATATGTAGGGCCGGTACAGTACACTTGTCTCCTGAGTTGCCGTCATACTGGAACGCGCCGGCGGGAATATAGATCAGTGTGCCTATGTTGGCAGAAGTATAATTGGTCGCTGCTGAAGGAGCACTTGAACTGGAGCTTGATGACGAACTGGAGCTTGATGACGAACTGGAGCTTGATGACGAACTGGAGCTTGATGACGAACTGGAGCTTGAACCTCCGCCACCGCCGGAACCCGGCGCCGCCGAGCAAGCCGCAATCAATGCACTTAAAGCAATAAAGATACCGAAAAAACAAATGTTTCTCATGTTTATCCTCCATTATGCTTTTATATTCCCATAGAATATAAGAATGCTTTTTTACTGGAAATATTTTAATGCAGTCGATAATAATGTACAAATAAATCTTATTGCCAGCCGGTTGACTTAAAGGTGAAAAAGCACATTGATAAAACCATTTATTTTATCAACGTCCCGTCTTTGAAAGCCGGTAAATACGCATTAATAATACTGTACTTTTGACCTTAAACAGGCTAAAATGTTGATAAAATATTATAATATCAGTGAGGCTGGAATGTCAAAAATATCCGTCAAGCTTTCCGAAGTTCCGGCACAGGGATCAGAACACACAGAAGGGACATGGTACGACGGTGAAACGATAAAGTATTTTTCAGTGGCCGAGGCCGGCCTCCTGATTTCTTCCGTTTCAAGATGGTACCAGTTGGTGTACCTTTTTCTTTTTGAAACGGCGTGCCGTATCCAGGAGGCAAGAGAAGTAAGGTTAAATGACGTGGATTTTGATACCAACAAAATCAGGGTTACAACACTTAAACAGCGCCGTCCAGCATTTCGGGTCCTCATTATCTCGGACAGGCTTAAATCCATGATACTCATGCACCAGGTCAAGGACAAGCTGTCCCCATCCGATTTTATCCTGGCCCATGGACCGGACCAGAAACCGATATCCAACCAGGTCGTCTGGTCGTCCATGCTTCGCCACTGCAAAGAACTTGGGATTGATCCGGATAAAGCCCATCCCCATACCTGGAGACACACCAGGGCAATACAGCTATTGGAATCCGGAGAGTTGGACGTAGTGAGGCTGAAAGACTTTTTAGGCCACCGTAGCCTCGCTTCCACCCTCGTCTACGTGAAATTCTCCAACAAACACATAACAGAGGCTGTACAGAGGGCAAATTTGAAGATGGGTCTCCAATAGGAGCAGGTTCTAATGGCATACCAACCGATTTTATCCGATACGGAACGGACCGGGCTTCTCTCTTTGCCGGATAATCAGGACGACTTGATACGTTATTACACTTTTAATGAAACCGACCTGTCGCTGATCCGGCAGCGCCGGGGAGATTCAAACCGGATAGGATTTGCCGTACAATTAGCCCTATTCCGTTATCCGGGAACTGCCTTATCCGACGAGCTGGATATTACGGATCCGGTCCTTCATTGGATCGGACAGCAAATTGGCGTCGATCCTCGTGAGTGGCCGAATTACGCACTCAGGGATAAGACTCGCCGTGAACACTACCAGGAACTTCGAACCTATCTCCGGTTGGAAACTTTCGGGATAACTCATTTCCGGTATATGGTGAGTTCAATGACGGATCTGGCCATGCAAACAGACAAAGGGTTGATGCTTGCTTCCCATATGATAGATATTCTTCGCGAAAAACGTATTATTTTGCCGTCATTGGACGTGATCGAACGAATTTGCGTAAAAGCTATAATAAATGCAAACCGGCGGATCCGCGACCTGAAGGAAATCAAATTGTATGTCCCGGATTATAATAAAAAATATGAGGCCCTGAACACTATGATAGGCGGCAAAATTAATATAAAGAGTATCCGCAGTCATTGGGATGAAGTTCTTCGCCTTGCTTCGTCGATTAAGCAGGGAACAGTTACCGCCTCTTTGATGATACGTAAATTGGGTAGTTATCCCCGCCAGAATGGGCTAGCGTTCGCCCTTCGGGAGCTCGGCCGTATCGAGCGAACCTTATTCATACTCGATTGGCTTCAAAGCGTTGAATTAAGAAAACGAGTCCATGCCGGCCTGAATAAAGGAGAAGCCCGGAATGCCCTGGCAAGAGCTGTGTTTTTTAACCGGTTGGGAGAAATCCGCGACCGCAGTTTCGAACAGCAGCGGTATAGGGCAAGCGGCCTGAACCTTGTAACCGCTGCTATTGTGTTATGGAATACTGTTTACCTTGAACGAGCGACAAATTCTATCATGGATAACGGGGATATCGATATTGATTTACTTCAATACCTTTCCCCTCTGGGGTGGGAGCATATAAACCTTACCGGAGATTACATTTGGCCTCATGGAAGGAATCCGGAGAAGGGGGCGTTTCGACCGCTAAGGACAATTGAAAAACCTTAGCGTACTATTTTTCCCGAATTCTGCGTTCACCCCAAGTGCACTACTTCGCCGAGCCAAATCCTGAGCCAGAGGCTCAGGACGAAGGCGAGGTTATTGGAAGTGCCCATAAGTTAGTATATCATTTAATGAAGCGGATTTCAATTTCTTATGACGGGATTATCTTTGGTCGTGCAGGAAAATATAACTTCGAAAAAATTTGAACTTTTACTCCTCTATTTTTTTAAGAATCTTTTTCAATCTTGCCCGGCTTGAATTATTAAGAATGGCCATCCTCGATCTGACAATTTTTATATATTCATCTTTGTTTCCGGAATTGACCGCCGGATATATGCTTTCCGTATATTGTGCGACACTGCCGGGCCGGCATTTTTTAAGCATCCCGCAAAGGTTAAGGAAATATTTTTTCATTATATTTCTTGCCTGCTGCAGCGGCCAGGGCAAGGGTCTTAATGCCGTTATCAATAGTAATAACAGAGCCTTTTTCAATTGCTTCACAGATCAGATCGAAATTATCCATGACCGCTTGAGGTTTACGGCCGGCAATCAATCCCAGCGTAATCATTATACCCCAGATCATGCGGTTATTTGAACCGTTTATGATTTCTTTGAGTATCTGCAGGATTTCACCGGAATAATCCTGGATCATTTCAGGATTGATGTACCCGGTCTCGTACAGGACTTTAATGCAGTCATTGGCTATATTCTTATTTTTATTCCTTAAATTTTTGACGATTTCCCCGACCCCGGCTATATCCTTATTATTAGCCAGTTCTTCGGCAAGCTCCCGGTTCGGCACTTCATCCCTTCTTCCCAGGGAAAAGGCCAGTTTTTCCAACACTGACATAATTTATCCTCCTCACTGCCTGTTTCTACTGCGGGATGCTTCGCAGTTTCTGCAGATAGGGCCGGCATGAAGAAGAAATTCCGAAAGCTGCCGGCAGGCAAAATCAGGACAGTCTGCGCATGTCCCCAAAGATTTTCCGCGCGCGCAGCCGCGTATTTTGCACATGAGTTCACAATATTTGGATATAGGCTTGCCTTCGGCTTTACAACCCCAGCAGTTGATATTTTCTTTTGTCACGGCGATTCCGAACTGCTTTGCCCATAGAGAGGCCACCTTTTCCTTTTCGGCGTCATCGTTTTTCATTGTGGCTATAAATGCCGGACAGGCGGAGCAGTCGATTCCGCAGTAAGCGATCATACTTTCCATATTTTTCCCCTTCAATTTATTCTGTTTAATTATAAAACAATAATTCTGACAGCATTATGTCAGGGTTAAATATATTATCCGGTTAAAGTATTTATTTATAACGATCCGCCATTCTGCAGATTCTGCCTGCAATTAATTCGCGAAGTTCTTCGGGTTTTAGAACTTCGGCATTATCTCCGAATCCCAGTATGAATGAATAAACCCAGTCATCTACCGGAAAAACTGCCTGGACAAGAAAGTTGCCATCCCCGCAGGGTTCGAGTTTTTCTGAACCGAAAAAATCTTCTGCCTGGGATCGTCCGCCCGGATAAATCTTCAATAACATCTCGGCCGTCTCCCTGTTTATCCAGATCCTTTCCCAGGGTTTGGATTCCCAATCGATTTCGCGCTGACTAAAAATCTCGCCGGTTAAAGCTGCGTCTTTAATGCGGGATAATCTGAATATTCTGAAATCTTTCCTTAACCTGCAAAAACCATATATATACCAGGCAGATCCGTAGCATACCAGTGTATACGGCTCAATTTCCCGGCAGGTTTCATGCAGGGAGGAATCGCGGTAATTAAAAGCAAGCACTTGACATTCGTCGACAGCTTTCCTGACAAGCTTTATAAGGTTGTCATATCTCCTGTTGCCGTAACCGCTCAGGTTAAAAACGAGAGTTTCCCTTCCGGGAACAAGATTTTTTCCTGAATTTTGAATAAAAGAACGGAATTTTTCGAGGGTCCCTGATATCTTCCAGTCGTTAATAGCCGTACTGACCCCCTTGAGGGCCGTTATAACCGAAGACATATCGTCCCTGTCCAATACATTCCGGTCCAGCCTGTAGCTTTCCATTATGCCGAAACCGCCGCTTCTTCCCGGGATTGAAAGAACAGGGATTCCGGCTCTCCCGATAGCATCGATATCCCGGTAAATAGTGCGCAGAGAAACTTCAAAATGACGTGCAAGTTCAGCAGAAGACATTCTTTTGCGGTTCAAGAGAAGCATGACGATCGCAAGCAGCCTGTCTTTTTTCATGACGACCGTGTCGCTTTTTTTATAATGCCTATAAATTCATCACCCTCTATCAGATGGGAATTTTTTAAGAGGTAATGTGTTACGGCGTCGTCCATAACGCCTGAAAGTGAATATATTTCGATATTCTGGGGCCTTGTTTCGAAACTGTTCAGAAGCACTTCAATATCTGTAAGTTTGCTGAACGGAATAGGCTCTATATGCCTGTAAAAAACGATGTAAAATACTCCTTTTTCATATATGTAATAATCAATGTGCCGGTACATAAGCTTGAATGAATGCCTCGACAGGATTTTTTTACATAAGGAATCGAAATTTGCGTTTTCCTGGCCCTCATTACTCGTAAAATAGAGTTTGAGATAGGAGTGGGGGAGTATCTTTTTATATCTTTCATACATTATCTCGACATCTTTATAATTTGCATTCATCATGTAGATACGTTCGAAATTCTTGAGCGCCTGGAATTCCTCTCCGGTATTCCAAAGGAGATTGGCGAACAGGTAGATCAGCTCGGTCTTCGTTTTATCGGACGAGGGAAGAGAAAGATACTCTGAAACATAGTATATTCCTGAATGATAGTCCTTCAATTTGATAAACAGGTTTATGATGGATATCTGGCATTGTTCCCTGATTTCCATTATCGGCCGCATATACGGCCCGGAAGGAGCGTTTTGCCAGTCTCGACCTAATATGAACTGATAAACCTTTACCGCTTCCGAATATTTTTTTGTATTTTCAAAGCACCTTGCCCTGTAAAAAAATATTTCATAGTTATTCTGATCGTATTTTTCAAGAAGCTTGAACTGCCTTCCTGCATTTAAATAATTACCCGTATCGAAAAGGATCATACCGTAAAGAATACGGGCTTCAATAATGCCGCTTCTTTTTTTAAGCACCTTTTCAAGGTATTCCCTTGCTTTTTTAAGATTTTTATTCCTGTAATGAAAGCGTGCCAGTTCATAAAGGGCTTCAAAATTATCCGGATCTTTATCAAGAAGCATCAGATAATTGGCGACTGCTTCTTTTTGCTTGCCTAATTTATCCGATATCTTTGCAATATGAAGAAGTATCGATGAATAAAGCTTTTTATGGCTGCGGGCAAGAGCGCAAGCCTCATTGTAATACTTCAGCGCATTATTATGAGAATCGACAGCCTCGTAAGCCTGAGCCAGGTAATATATGACAAACAGGCTCACGGATTTATTTTTCCTGCCGTTTATAATCTCCCTGGCTTTATCGATGACTTCGCTGTAGCGTTTGCTTTTGAGACCTGAGTGGAGAATTCTCTCAAGCGATTGGCGGAAAAAAAACTTCCGGATAGTTATGCCGATAACGCCTGCCAGGATAACAGCTATGATTGAAGAAAATGCAATAACAAGATCATCCTGAATTTTAACAAGATCGCTGAACATATGATTATCACACTCCGGATAGATATGAATTGCAGAGGTTTATTTATTATATAACGGAAGATTCAGACTATCAAATTAAATTAATTTCAAGGGGCGGACATTTCGGCCAATGATGTTACAAAAATAATAATATGAAAATATAATTTGTAACAACGTCTTGTTTTTATGGTCCAGGTGTGTTACAATAGATGTATCATGTATATTTAATATGTAACATAGAGGCGCCAATGAACTTCAGGGAAAAATATCCTCTTTCAATGAAACAGGTCATGTACAGTCTTATGGTTTTCAGGGAGAATATTCCCTTTTTCGGTAAATTGAAATACCCCTCCCTGCAGGGAATCCGGAGTTTAGCCGAATATGCAGGTTTTTCTTATAATGCTGTAAGGACCGCCTTGACAAGGGAAAGGGCGTCGGGGCAGGCGATTTCTTTCCGGGATAATGAAGGGAAGCTGCGCTACCGCCTTACAAATAAATATAAAGCAGTAAGCAGGGTTGTAGAGGGGCAGTTTACAAGACCTGAAGGGTTTCTGCTGGCGGTATTTTCATTTAAAAAGGAAAATGAAAGGGAAAGGAAAATAGTGCGGGACACACTGCATAACTTCGGATTTAAAAGAATAGCTCAAAATACTTATATTAACGGCCGGGTTGAAACAGGAGACATAATAGATATTATGAGGGAAGAGGGTATTGACAGGAACCTTTATCTTTTCAATTGCCCCGATATAGAAGATCCTGTTCTAAAGGAGAAAATAATAGAAGTTTTCGACATGAACGGAAGGAAGAGATTCCTGGAGGAATTTTTTACCGATATGAAAGAGTTTTTAAATGAAAAAGGCATTTCAGGCGAAGAATCCGCCCGCAGAGTCTTTTATCTGGGTCCTGTACAATATATGAAATGCTTTGTCGAAGAACCCCCTTTCCCGGAAAGGTATCTTCCGAAAGATTATCCTCTGCATAGGATACAGGTCTTTTTTGAAAATTACATAAGAAGACACGGGAACAGGATCGCTGAATATTATTCGAAAGTCAATTATTGAAATTATTCAAGGAGATAGATCATGACGAAAAAAATAGTTGTTATCGGCGCCGGCATAGCGGGTCTTACTGCAGGGTGCTACGGGCGGATGAACGGTTTTGAAACGGAAATTTATGAAATGCATTCCGAAGCCGGCGGATTGTGCACATCATGGAAAAGAAAAGGCTACAACATCGACGGCAGCATACACTGGCTTATGGGTACCAGGGAGGGCAGCTCATTTTATAATTTCTGGGAAGAACTCGGCGCCATCCAGGGCCGGCATATTCTTTATCCGGAAATTTTTACACGGTATGTGGACAGCGACGGCAGGGTATTCAATCTTTATTCCGACGTCGACAAACTTGAGAATCATCTTAAGGAGCTTTCGCCGCTTGACAGTTCGGCCGGTGAAGAGTTCTGCTCCCTTATAAGGACATTCGGCTCCTTTAAAATAGATATGGATAAACCTATGGAACTATATAATTTCATGGATACATGGAAAATGCTGAAATCGCTTCAGCCTTATATGAAGGATTTCATAAAGTGTTCGGGTATAAGTTCCGCCGATTTTGCTTCAAGGTTTAAGGATCCGTTGATACGCTACGGAATTTCCAATGCGATAAGTCCGGATACGATTCTGATTCCGCTTGTAATGTCGATGTCTGCGCTTAATGTAAGAACTACCGGGTTTCCCGAAGGAGGTTCCCGGGAATTTGCCCGGGCAATAATGAAGCGGTATCTTGAACTGGGTGGCGCCATAAGCTGCGGGAGCAGGGTTGCAAAGATCCTCGTGAAACATAACAGGGCAGCGGGTATCTTACTTGAAAACGGGAAGGAAATTGTTGCCGATTTTGTAATTTCCGCCTGCGACCTTAAAACCGTGATTGAAAAACTGGTTCCCGAAGGGTTTGATTCCGGCCATAAAGATCTGTTCAAAAATGAAAAGGTTTATTCGACCGGAATCCAGGTATCCTTCGGACTTAATGACAATTTCACTGAAGGTTCTGATGCCGTTATAAACAGGTTCAGACTCGACACCCCCCTTGTTATAGCAGGAGGAAAAATAGAATGGCTCTTCTTTAAAAACTACAACTTTGACAAAACTCTTGCCCCCCGGGGTAAAACATATGTTATGTCATTAATAGACAGTTCTTATGAATATTGGGACAGATTAAAAAAAGAAGGTCCTGAGGCCTATAACAATGAAAAGGAAAAAACAGCAAATGATGTTTTAAGAGTTCTTGACAGGAAATTTCCGGGCTTCGCCGGTAAAGTCGAAATGACCGATGTGACGACTCCTCTTACTTATGAAAAATATACCGGAAACTGGAAAGGCAGTTTTATGACCTGGGTTTCTACCCCTCGTAATTCAAGAATGATACAAAATATTCCAAAACAAATAAAAGGACTGAAAAATTTTTATATGTCGGGGATGTGGTTAATGTCGCCCGGCGGAATACCGTCTGCAGTTAAAACGGCAAGGGATGTCATCCAGCTCGTATGCAGAAGAGACGGCAGGAAATTTATTACAACAAAACCATGAAAAATCAGAATTCGACCGGGATTACGGGGAAAAAGAAAGAAGGCCTTTCATGCATATGGAAGATAAATAAAGCGGTAAAAAAACATTACGAATTCGGTTGAAATCTTAGAAACTTCCCGTGTAATCAGCCAGCTTTTTTCTGGCATTTTTGATGGACTCGCTCAGCGCGTTTCCGGGATTTTCACATATTTTGCCATGTCCGGGGAACATCCTTTTTATTTTATAGGTATTAAGACGTTCAAGGGAATTGATATAATCCCCGTAGCTTCCTGAATCTGATATCTTTGATATTATCCCTTCGTTGAAAACAGTATCGCCGGTAAACATAAAATTCCTGAAGGGTTCGTAGAGGCATATGCATCCCGACGTATGACCAGGCGTATGCAGGACCTTCAGCTTGTAATTCCCGAAATCAAGAAGCACCCTGTTTTCAAGCCATATATTTATCCGTGTTTTAATTAGCTCCTCGCCATGCACGGCGGCATGTATCACATACTCGTCCTGAAGTTCGATTTTTGTAGCTGCGAACCGGTCGGCTGCCAGGATAGCCGTTTCGTAAAAAAAACTTATTCCCCCTATATGATCGTAATGTTCATGCGTGCAGACGACCATGTGTATATCGCCGGCCTTGAGGCCGACTTTTGCAGCGGATTGAACGATCTTATTGAAATTGTTTTTTGTCCCTGTATCGATAAGTACATTTTTATAAAGACCCTTTAAGAGATATGAATGCGAACTGGGTTTTTCACCGTATATGATGAAAATATTTTCTTCAATTTCATCCATTAATTTATCATTTCTCATGATTTATTTCCTCTATCGCTTTTATCAGTCTATGCAGTTTCCTTTCAATATTTATCTTGTCGCAATTACCATATCTTTCATAAATTATTTTTTCCCTCATAAAATAACGCCTTATAAATTTCCATTCCGAATTTTCTATCGATTCGAAGACTGCCGGATCAGCTTCGAGCTCATTAATGTAATTTCCAAGCGGTTTAAGCATGGTTATAATTTTATCTATTTTTTTAGAATCTATCAAAAATGAGCCGGAAAGTTTTACTTTGTCTATCTTCGGGAAATTGTTTTCATTTAAATATTCGCCAAGTTTTTGCGGCTTGAATCCTTTAATAATGGTTCCCTGCCCGCTGGCATTGATAAGATCGATATCAGAGTTGAATTTAATTATACTTGCCGCCGATTCTTCAAACCACCCCCTGAAATTATTCAGGACGAAATCCGTATATAAGACTCCGTCATTTTCTCCGTATTTGTAAAGAGGGGATGTTTCCGAAAATTTTCTGGAAAAAAGGATATTCATAAAAATGCTCTGGAGAGTTTTCAATCTTGAGCTGTTCCTGATAAATTTATAAAAATGTGAAGTCGAAACAGAATGAGAACATAGCCCGGTATAAGCCAGGTCCTGGCCTGCAAGTATTATCGGGTTTCCGCCCATCTGGTAGGCTAAATAAAATGCGGAAGTTGAAACCGATCCGCCGGTCTCTATATCGCCTATCCTGAAACCCCCGGCAGTTTCAATCCAGTTGACAAGGTCGTTTTTAATGAGGTATGAATTGCCGTTATAATCAAAATCGAGATGGGCTGTATTTGCAGCGATTGTATAATTATCTGCATTTTCATAAAGAGAATTAAAGCGGCCCGGCAGGAGCGGATTGACAACGATGTCGTAGACGAGCCTGGTATTTTTTAAATAATCGTCCGGTATCATGCTGAAATCGCTGAGGTTATATACCTGGGAATCGAGCGAATATATGAAATCCGGTGTTATACCGGCTTCATATAATACTGACAGAGCCGTATCTACTGCGATTATGATGCATCGGCCTTCGAATTCTCTTATAGCGGTAATCGAGTCCTTTAAAGACGGACCGGCAGAAATTACAAGAACAGGCACATTTTTAAAAGCCCCGAACAGCCTCTTTACAGGCAGTGATTTTTTAATATTGGCAATGTTCTTTATTATATTGATAAACCATATTTCCTCGAATTTCAGCCTTGTCGAAAAATCTCCAAGTTTGACCTGAAGTATCCTTTCTATTCTTTCCTCGAAGGGTCTGTAAACTTCCTTATCATAAGAACCCCTTAAAATTACCGTTTTAATGTTTTTCAGATTTTCAATGTCCAGAAGAGAAAAAACGGCATCGATCCTTGAAGCTTCATCATCAGGCGATATTACGTATGTTCCTGCGCCTACATTGTAGATACTTTTGAATATCGAATAAATTTCTTTATCCTGCTCTATTATAATAAGTTTTTTAAAACCTTCTTTTTCAAGGATCTCTATATGATATCCTAATCCGGCTCCGAGAAGTATCACAAGGGTTTTATCCCGTTCAAGTTTTAAAATATCTTCTACCAGGCGCATCGCTTCCCTGGCGCATGTATAGTAACTGTGGACAAATCGATTGTTGATCCTGACTGTGTAGAGATTGTCTTTTGTCCTGACTATATGCGGGAATGTATCCGATGCTTTATTTAACCGGGTATAATCAATCATTTGATTTCTCCCGCATTAGAAACTGATCAAAAGTGAAAGATAGATGCCCAGACTGGAGCTTACAAAACCAAGTAATATTCCCGCCAGTATATCGGAAGGGTAATGAACTCCCAGGTACATCCTCGAGAATGCGATAAGACCGGCAATTATAAAAAAAGGTATCGACAGAAGAGGGTGGTAATAGTACAGGACAAATGCGATTGTAAAAGCTCCCGCCGTATGACCTGAAGGAAAAGAGAACCTGTCCGGGGGCTTTATTGCTTTGGAAATATCTTCATGCTTTACATAGGGCCTTTGCCTGTTGAATATGCGCTTGATTATTATCTGTAAAAAAACCTGCACAAGCGATCCTAATGAAAGCGCCAATCCTGTAGATACTTCACCTCCGGTCGTGAATTCGCCTTCCTGGAGAAGTCCTATAAGGATAAATAATAAACATAGAAACAGCCACAGGTAGCCGTTTCCGATCCTGCTCATGAGACGCATAAATGCCGTTAAAAACCGAAACCTTCTCTTTGACAAAAAATGAATAAAATTTTTATCAAACGCTCGCCATTTTATTTGTCTTTTAGTCTGTTTCAGCCCTTTTTTTTTCCTGCCCAAAACCCGCCTCTCATGATGAATATATGGCTGACAGCGATTGATATCTCAGGAATTGTCGATCAGGACATTTTTCCTGTATTCAAGTTTAACATTATGCAGAATGCCGTTAATATAGTTGGATGAATTTTCATCGCTGTAAGCATCTGAAAGCTCGTTTGCCTCTTTAATCGTTACTTCAGCCGGTATGTCGTATCTGTATAATATAGAATATACAGAAAGCCGCAGAATTGCTTTATCTACGGAATGAAGCCTGTTAAAACTCCAATTTACCAGGTGTTTTTTTATTATAGAATCGATCCTTTCCAGGTTGGACAGTGTGCCGTTTAATAATTCCAGTCCGAATTCATAAATTTCTTTCCGCCTTTTAACCGGAATGAACAGCAAGTCTTCCTCATCATCGGATATTCCAGCCATTTTATCATACCAGTCGAAGTCCTTAATTTCATCCGGTGAGAAAGAATGAGCGTCATGTATATAAAGGGCGAGAAATACAAGTTCCCTCCCGAGTTCACGCGTTCCAAGTTTACCGGAAGACATTAAATAATTGTTCCTCTATTTAATTTGAGAATATATACTTGCCATTTCAACCGCTGAAAGAACGGCATTGTAGCCCTTGTTTCCGCTCTTTGTACCCGCCCTGTCCATAGCCTGGTCAATGTCGTCTGCCGTTATCAAACCGTAAATGACGGGGATCGTGCCTTCGGAAGAGAGTTCCATTATCGATTTTGCCGAATTTGAGGCGATATATTCGAAATGGGGGGTCTGTCCCCTGATTATAACGCCAAGGCAGACTAAAGCGTTATATTTTTTTGTATTTAACAGCTTCCTGCACAGTCCGGAGATTTCGAAGCTGCCCGGCACCTTGTAAACATCGAGAGAATCAGGATCGCCTCCCAGCTGGGAAAAGGCATTGACTGCGCCGTCAAGGAGTTTGTCTCCTACAAAAGAATTGAATTTAGAGAGAATTACGGCAAGGCGGATTCCTTTAGCCGATAATTTACCTTCGTAAATATTCATCATAAACTCCTTCATAAGATTTATCGACAATATCGACCGGAATCTCTCCCCGGATTATCTTATCAGTGACATATTTCTGGATAAGACTAAGAAGCTTCTCGTCTTTCAGCAAATTAATGATCGAGGGTTTTGCCTCTTCAAATGTGCTTTGCTGTTCCATTTTCCTGCTGATCAGTTTAACTATAAAATAATGCACCTTATTTGGTGAATTTTTAAAAATATATTTTTCATAGCCGATTATGGTCCCGTTTTTAACTATGATCGGGGGGCTCGAACGCTGCGGAATACTCTTCATAAGGGCTATATTGATGAGCTCTTCAGGGCATCCCGAACGAAATATCTCGTAGACATCCTTTAATCCTGTCCTGCCGGAATAAGGTTCAAAATTAATAATTTTCCTGTATTTATCGAGAACCGGATTTATATCGTCGGTTCTGTAAAGACTGTTAGTAATGGCTGTAAGAATATTTTCAATTTTTGCAAGAGTGTCGAGATCGGCTTCCGGAGGCTGCGGCAGTGAAACTACTATCATATCCAATTTGGGAGGATCGGTAAAATATTTTTTGTTTTTGGCGTAGAAATCCTTTAATTCATTATCAGGGATAGGCTGGTCTGACATTGCCTTAAAATTTGTCTTATAAAATCCAAGGGACCTTGTCATTGTATTTCTTTTGATTTCTATCGTGTATTCGCCGGGATAATCATGAAAAAGCTGCTGCCTCATTTTGAACGACGGATCGTTTGAGTTTGTAGAGTTCGTCAGCGATGTAATAAAGTTATCCACCTCATTGTTCCGGTAAATTATTTCGGGGTCGGTTTCCACTGCCGTGAAAAGAGCGTAACTCGATAATAATTCAATAAAGGCGTTATTGGTAGATTTACTTATCTGCAGGAATTCCCCCATCCTCTGCAAGTCATATTTCGAGATTGAATACTTGCCTACATTGGCAACTATGGAGTCAACTATAACAGCCCGGCAGGTCAATGTCAGGCCCATAAAAATAATGATCCAGATATATCTCATTTTTCTGTCTCCTAAATCAGAACTTTGTACTTTTATTAAACCGGCTCGATTTGGATTATATGCGGCCGGCCGGTCGATCTCATATTAAAATATTTTTATCCGTTTCAATTTTCATAAGGATATAATTCATGCTGTCAACAAGAGCCTGCCAGCTTGCCTCGATAATATTGCCCGATACCCCTACAGTACCCCACTCAAAACCGTTATAACGGAAAAATATCAGGACCCTGGTTATAGCGGCAGTGCCGGCTTTTGGATTCAAAATCCTGACCTTATAATCCAGCAGGGATATATTTTTAACGACCGGGTAAAATACCGACAGGGCATTTTTAAGAGCGGTATCGAGGGCGTTTATAGGGCCGTCGCCTTCCGCTACGGTCAATTCCTCGAGATTTCCCACCTTTACTTTGACCGTTGCTTCAATAACGGGATTGGTGCCTTCTCTTATGTATGTAAATGATTTAAAAGACTCGACATAGAATTTTTCCTTGAATATGCCGGAAATTTTTTTGACCAGGATTTCAAATGAGGCATCGGCGCCTTCAAATTCGTATCCCATATTTTCGAGTTCCTTGATGCGGTCGACAAGATGCGGGATAAATTGTTTTTGTATCGAAATACCCATTTCCCTGGCCTTCTCGAGAATGCTCGACTTGCCTGCCTGTTCGGATATAAGAATCCTTCTTTTGTTGCCGACCGATTCGGGAGGTATATGTTCGTAAGTTTTCTTATTTTTTTCCATCGCATTTGCATGAACACCGGCTTTATGAGTAAAAGCACTTATGCCTGTGTAAGGCTGTTTGCCGTCAGGGGCCATATTTGCGATTTCATACATAAAATGAGACAGTTCTACCAGTTTTTTCAGCCGTTCACCGGTTATGCCTGCGAATGTACAATTCATTTTAAACATAAGATCGGGTATTATCGAACATAAATTGGCGTTGCCGCACCTTTCGCCTATCCCGTTCATTGTTCCCTGTACCTGTACCGCTCCGTTTTTAACGGCTTCGATACTGTTTGCTACTGCGCAATCGCTGTCATTATGACAGTGAATACCCAGCGGTGTTTTTATTTCATTCCTGATTTTTGTCATTATCTGGGCAATCTGGTAGGGCAGCATTCCGCCGTTCGTGTCGCAGAGAACAATAGTTCCTGCTCCGGATTTTTCGGCTGTCCTGAGAACTTCCAGCGAATATTCGGGATTATCCTGGTAACCGTCGAAGAAATGTTCTGCATCGAAAATGACTTCTTTTTTATGGTCTAAAAGATATGAAATGGAATCGCTTATCAGTTCAAGGTTTTCCCTGAGCTCGATCCGGAATACATCCCTGACATGCAAGGCCCATGCTTTTCCGAAAATAGTAATTACAGGAGTTTTGGCATCGAGCAGCGCTTTGATATTGCTGTCTTCGCCGACTTTGTTTTTTGCATGTCTTGTACTGCCGAACGCGGCGATCCTGGCATTTTTTAACTCGATCTTCCGGACCTCATCGAAGAAAATGTTATCCTTAGGATTTGCTCCCGGCCAGCCGCCTTCGATGTAATCTACGCCGAACCAGTCGAGTTTTTTGGCTATGGCTATCATATCCACTGTGGAAAAATTTATTCCCTCGGCCTGCTTGCCGTCCCGCAGAGTAGTGTCATAAATGAAGATGCTGCCTCCCAATTGGAACCTCCGTTTTTAATCTGCAGTACCTTAAATCAGAAAGAGAAATTATAGATGGAAACTATTATACTGTCAAGGATTATAATGGCTGCAGATGCTTGCTATTGCCCGGCCTGGTTTGTCTGTTCTTCCACAGGAGACGGGTTATAGGAGTTTCCGTTACCGTCAAACATATCGAAAGACTGGTCGTTGAGTTTTAATATTATTTCAAGCGGCCTGCCGTTGGAAGGATCAGAAAACATCACGTCCTGAACCCCTGAAGCCAGGTAAATCGGGTTGAATGCAGGGGGATTTGAAGCATCGTACAGGAAAGCATCCTGTGTGTCGTTAACAACTTTTACAATCCGTGTATTGTCCGGACTTGTAAAATTATGAGTATTATTGTTATCCGGCACTGTTACTGCGACATTATCCTCGGAAGAGTTAACAGGTATATAATTGGCGTCGTTGTAACAGTAAAGATCTCCTACGTGATAAGGATCCTGCCACCACCAGAAGCCGTTATTCCAGAAACACCAGCGGTCATAATCGGCATCATACCACCACCAGCGGTTGTTGAAAATGCGTGTCCAGAAAAATTTACTGCCGATATACCAGCCGTACCAGTGATAACCCGAATTATCAATATAATGGCAATAATTGAAATTATTATCGGTATGCCAGTAATATCGGTTGGGCTGGTTTTCTGACTGGTTGAAACTCCGGATCCTGTTCTGCCAAACTATACTGTCGACCTGCGACATATGCGTACGGATAATATTATCATTGAAATGACGTGAAGAAAATGCAGTTGCATTCAGGGGGTTATTGTCATAGTTTTGTTTTGGAAATTGAATGATGGAATGTGCCCTGTCTGTATGGACAACTTCTTCCCTGTTTACGATGTAACCGGGTTCCGATGTCACCCCGATCTTTTTTAATTTTTGGCGTACATAATTCGGTTCGTACGGATGATGATGGCTTACACTGGCATTCATACTGGTATTATTCACTCCCGGCTTCTGGTTAATTGTAACGCCGGGTTTAACAGGATTCCGGTTCAACTGTTGTCCTGTTTTATCGGGCGCCAGCTGCAGTTTGCCGTAAGCGGGTGCGGAGTAAGGCTGCTGGCGTACATTGTTCGGCTGCTGGGATGGAAAATTGCGGTTATGACCCCCGCTGGACGGACTTTTAATATTGATTATCACCGGCTGCCGTGCAGATGTCTTCGTTTGTTTACCCTGGTTAGACGTCTGGCTGCTTGTTTTGGTTGGAACCGGTTTCTTGCTGTTATTATTATTCTGTGAATTGTGCTGGGGAGCGGCGAGAGCATACGAAGCGGTGAGTAAAACTGCCGTCAGGATCAATACTGTTAATTGTTTCATTTTTCATCTCCTTTGTTTATTCGGAATAAAATTATTTGATGCATTTAATATAATTATCGATCTGTAAATATTCAACTCTTAGAAGAGTCCGCCAGTCCTATGACGTTCCCTTCGCAATCAGCCACCCGGGCATATGAGCCGTTAGGGATTCTCTGCTTGGGTGTAATAAGCTTTCCTCCTGCTGCAATGACTTTACTGACAGTCTCGTCCACGGACTCTACACCGATAACGACAATCGGTACCCTGGCTTCCTTATTCCTCGGAAACAGGCCGCCGTTAATCGCGCCCTTTTCCGTTACCATATTGTCTTTACCGGTCCGGGCCGCGTGAACCATCATGTAATCCATCTCCGGAATATCAATAAGCTCCCATCCGAAAATCCCTGAATAGAATTTCGATGCCCTGTTTTTGTCATCGAAAGGAATTTCAAAATGAACTACTTTATCCATAATTCCACCTCCAATGGTAACGGTTATAATTTTAACCCAGTGCCGCATGAATCCTGGTCATCCATGAGCCTATATCTATATTCTGGGGGCATTTTTCACTGCATTCACCGCATTCGATGCAGGTTCCGGCTCTTTCATGCTCGCCCATGAATTGTTTATACATAATACTCGCTCTGGGCAGATCGTTGTGGCCCATTCCGTCGTTGAAGAGCTCAAAATTCCATGGAATATTAATCCCGTTAGGGCAGGGCATGCAGTAGTTGCAGCGGGTACATGGTATGGGGAACCTTTCCTTGTATTTTTCACGGAGCTTATTAATTGCTTCATTATCGATTAAAGACAATGTAGAATCTGAAGATCCGGCAAGATCGAGATTTTGTTTTACCTGCTCCATCGTGGTCATACCGCTTAAAATCACAGTTACTTCCGGCTGGTCCCATATCCATTTCATCGCCAGTTCCACCGGGGATTTCAAAGATCCTGAATCTCTCAATACCCGGAGGATATCATCGGGCGGGTTTGCAAGCCTGCCTCCGAGGAGCGGTTCCATAACTACTACGGCAAGCCCCTTCGATGCTGCATATTTCAATCCTTTCATGCCGGCCTGATTCCCGATATCCAGATAATTATACTGGATCTGGCAGAAATCCCATTTATCATACCTGTCAATAATTTCCTTGAAAGAGTTGTACTCGTCATGAAAGGAAAAACCTATATGGCCGATTTTACCGCTTTTCAGGGCCTCTTCGGCTTTGCGGATTATTCCCAGGTCCAGGATATCTTTCCACCTGGGCTTATTGAGACCATGTAAAAGATAGTAATCAATATGATCTGTTAAGAGTTTTCCGAGCTGTTCATCGAGATACCTGTCGAAATCTTCAGGTTTGTTAATGAACCAGACCGGGGATTTTGTTGCAAGTTTTACTTTCTGCCTGTATCCGTCGCAAAGTGCTTTACCGGTTACTATTTCGCTGTTTCCGTTATGGTAAGAGTAGGCGGTATCTATATAATTAACCCCGCTTTCGATCGAATGCCGGATCATGCGCACGGCTTCACTTTCATCGATAATATCCCCCGGTCCCTGTAAAACCGGGAGCCTCATGCATCCGAATCCAAGGGCGGAAACCTGAAAACCAGTCCTGCCGAATTTCCTGTACTGCATCATTATCTCCTGAAAATAGTAATAATATGAAAACGGTACCTGCATCAGGATGATTTTTTAAACAGATTTTAAATCCTGTTCGGGAATATTAATCAAAACAGGATTTCCGCTTGTCAGACTGTTGTTAAGGGCCTCTATAGTATAGATATTGATTACCGATTCATCAAGCGGAACAAGAGGTTTCCCCCTGCCTTTTATAACGGAACAAAAATTTTTAATCTGCAATTCGTATGGGTTCTTAATTTTTAAACGGATCACATCCGTCGATATAAAATTCCAGTTTCTTTTCCTTTTGTGCCTGAAAATGCGATTGTCGCCGTTCCAGGCTACGGGAATTTCGAATATGCACGATCTGCAGTTTATCCTGAGCATCTGGCTGAAATTAGACTTGCGGCTCGATTCCACAATCCCTTTAATTCCGTTATCATATTCGATTATTCCATAGATGCTGTCTATTACTTTATAAACAGGGTTTACGCTTCCGGCTGAATAGACCCGTTTCGGCCTGGAGCCGCTGAAGTGATTGCTGGCGCTGACGCAATAGCTTAGCCAGTCGAAAGGGACCCCGCCGCCGCACTCGGGCCTGAGCCTCCAGTTAAGCGTTTCCCCTTTATTTGCCTCTTCGTTTTCATAATTTGTGAACAGGGCGTTTATACTTTCAATAACGGTATTTTTTCCCTCGTATAAAAGTTTCTCAAGCCTGCGTATGCAGGGATGATGGCGGTACATGGCGGCTTCCATTATGAAAGCCCTGTATTTGATCGAGAGCCTGTGGATTTCGGAAGCCTCTCTGCCCGACACCGCAAGAGATTTTTCACAAAGTATATTCTTAATTCCTGATGAAAGGCAGATTTTAATTTGATCGAGATGAAGTGCAGGCCAGGTGCAGATGATCACCCCGTCGATATTTTCTTTTTTCAGCATTCCGGCTATATCAGTATAATATGCATCGCAGCCGTATTTCAAATGCCAGTCTTTTGCCCTGTTTTCATCCGTATCGCAGCAGGCTGTAATACGGATTCCGGGCGATCTTAATACAGCCTTTGCATGAACATGTGAATGTTCGCCGCAGCCTATGACGGCCAGTCTGATCATGCAGTTCTCCGGTTATTACTTTGATCCAGTTTAAAATAAAGAGCATGTAAAAGCAAAATAATATCTTCATTGAATGTTTTCACTGTTCACCATCTTTAAATTCTTTATGGAAAATTGAAGGTTTTATGAAAATAAATTATAATTCATTATATTCCTGATCTCTACGGAGGCTTCATAATGAAAAAAAGCCTGATGAAAAGGCTGAACTGGCTCTTTGTGATTGTCGGCATCCTGTTGACTTACTTCGGATTCTTTCTTATTTCTTTTATTACAACAAATTACGACGGTACTCTGGCATTCTTTTCGATTTCAGTAGTCATCATCGGCCTCGGCGTCGTCATTGCAGGTCTGGCTATCAGGTTTAAAGGGGATAAAGAAGCGGAATAATGAACCGCTGGGTTATAGAAGAGGCTTCAAGCCTTGTATCATTCCTGTCCGGAGTCTTATCGATTTCCAAAAAAAAAGCAAAAAACCTGATCGATGAAAAGCTTGTGTTTGTCAACAACAGGAGGATTTGGATTGCATCGCATCCATTAAGCGAAGGCGATGTGGTGGAATATGCAGGTAATGCGGCCGAAGGTTCCGATGTTTCATTGATCTATGAAGACGAATATATTATGGCGGCCGATAAACCTCCGCGGATATTATCAGACGATGATCCGGAAAGCCTGGAGTCAGCCTTGAGGACTAAATATAAAAACGGCAATATCAGGGCTATCCACCGGCTCGACAGGGATACATCGGGGGTATTGCTGTATGCAAAAACCAATGAGGTTTTCGAAAGATTTAAATCGATCTGGAAGGGCGGGGAGGTTAAAAAGATTTATCTCGCCGTTTCTTACAATGAGGCAGATTTCAACACTGTAACTATAGAAAGGGATATTGACGGCAGAAAGGCAGTTTCGGTTATCGAATTGATTAAAAAAAACAATGGATTTTCTTATTTCAGGATAGAACCTCTTACGGGAAGAAAACATCAAATCCGCATTCATCTGTCCGGCATCCGTTTCCCCATAGCAGGGGACAAGGAATACGGCCTCAAGAAAATTACGGATAAACGTCTCAGAATGATCGCAAGGCAGATGCTGCATTCTTACAGGATATCATACAAATGCCCTTTTACGGGCAGGAATATCTCGATTAAAGCTGAAATTCCCGCTGATTTTTCGTCGGTACTCAAAAAATTATCTCTTGGCTGAAACCGGCGGATTATCTTTTGTGAGGCTGGGACGGCTGGGGCTGTGCCGATGCCTGCGGCTGCTGTGCCGAACTCTGTGATACGTTTAAGGAAGGGCTCGACGGAGCATGTTTTCTGTCGCCCATAACACAGTTTCCGTTGAAATTGCACCCGCTTTCGATGATCAATTCGGGCGTCTTGATATCGCCGGAAAGTTTTGCATTGTTAAAAAGCTCGAGCCTTTCCGTGCCCTCGACGTCTCCGTTGATCTGGCCGTAATTGGTGATAACTCCCGATTTGATCGTGGCGGTCACGACGGCGTTCGGACCAATGATAAGATGACCGGAAGCTTCGATCTGGCCTTCAAATTTTCCCTTGATCATAAGGGATTTTGTAAACTTCATTGTACCCTGGAAATTAATGTCTTCTGCAAGGACAGTATCGATCATGCTTTCATCAATGTGCAGAACATTGTCTTTTGACATATATCCCCCTTGGATATTAATCGTTTTAAACGTTACACAACCGGGAAAGCTGACTTAATAAATCATGAAGGAATATTTTGAATTGAAACCCGTTTTTTGTCAAAAAACTCGGAATAAAAATTCTTGAATTGAAAACAGGGAGATTTTATTAAGACCGACCCCGATAAAACAGTCTCGTCTTTTCCGGCAGGCAGTTTTTTTGAATTTTTAAGAAGGATCAAATATAATCAAGTAAAGATATATGAAAAGGCATATGAAGGTTGATGCAGAAGATGAATCCGGCAATTAACGATAATGATATAAAGTACCGGAAATTGAGGATGAAGTTATTCTCGAGGTGGGCTTCAGTATTTATCGTTATCGCTTCAGCATTCTTGTACGGCATAATTTCCCCGGGAATCGATCCTGAGATCCGTGAAACAAGGCTTTTGAACATAGTTACAAACGGAAATACCGAAGCGACAAATTATCTCACGGCGGTTCTTCCTTACAGCGTTGAATCTTCAAAAAGGCTCCGTTATATTTTCGAGGGGACAATATTCATGGGATCGTTCTCTTATCCGGCCGTAAAGATTGTCCCTGACGATTATATTGAATCGGTCAGGATCAACGATGCCGAAGTATCCTTAAAACCTTTTCCCGAAAGTGCAAGAAGCGATTTTGTCAACGGGATTTTACTGCAGTTGAAAAACTATCTTAAACCAGGTGAAAACCATTTTTCAATTTCAATACTTGACAGGGGAAAGGGAAGGGCCGGGATCAGGATCGAGAATGCGCCGGTTATGCAGAATCCGTTCCGGTTCATAATCGTATTGCTCCTTGCCGCAATTCTGCTATTCTTCATAGCTTTCTTTCTTTATTCTTTTATTAAGGATAAAAAACTTTTTATCATTGTTCTGGCGGGAATTGCCGTCCATTTATTCTATCTCTATTATACGCCGTTCGATAAAAATACCTATGATATCCTGGAAGGGAATACCGGTCATATCAATTATATAGAATATATTGTCAACAACCGGAGCCTGCCGAGGCCGGACCGGGGCTGGGAATATCACCAGCCTCCCCTCTATTATGTCTTATCAGCCGTTTTATACTTTACAGGTCAAAATGCCGGAATAAAAGATCTTTATAAAATGCTCCAGGGCTTTTCCTTCATCTGTTACCTGGGTTTTCTTTATTTCGGCATCCGCTTATTGTCCCGCTTGATCCCTGACCGCAAATGGATCTATATCTGTGCTGCTCTTCTATGTTTCTGGCCTTCAGGATTTATTAATGGCGCCCGGATCGGCAACGATGACATGGTTTATTTATTTACCGCCGCTTTCCTTTATTATGCCGTCGTCTGGAGAGAAGAAAATTCATTATTCTCATGGGCTATGTTACTGTTATCTGCGGTTTTGAATATTCTGACGAAATCGAGCGGACTTATCCTTTTTGCCGTCACGGGATCGATTCTCCTGATCCGATTATATGAAAAAAGAAATTTAAAAGATTTCCTAAAAAAAGCGGCACTGGCAGTCCTGTTATTCAGCGGCGCCTTTATTCTGCCAAGGATCTCTAATTTGTACTATGCATTGAATGACCGGCGTTCCGACTGGTACATGGCGGCTATAATCATAGACCCGTCCAATATCAACAACGGTCTAAGGGTAGGCAACAAGCTTGTCAATTATACCTATTTCGATTTTCCTGCATTTGCAGGATTTCCATATATATCGACATGGACCGATGAAGGAGGACGCCAGTATTTCTGGAATTTCCTTCTGAAATCCTCGCTGTTCGGAGAATTCTTTTTTCCGAGCCCCTACCACCAGATCCTGAGTTTTTGCCTCTCCATTCTTCTTCTTTTGCTTACCGGTTATTTTATTGCCGGAATAATAATAATTTTACGAGGAATAATCCTTCCGGTTCTCAAGGCAAGAAAACGATTCTTCCTTCACCCGGGGTACATGCCTTCAATGCTTTTATCTTTAGAAAGCGAAGGTGTTTTTTCATTAAATAAAATGGAAATCGGAAAATTGGATACGCTTCTTATATATTTCATTATCGCGCTTGCTTCGATGATTGTTTTAAGAATAAGGATGCCGTTTTCATGCCTGGCGGATTTCCGTTATATTTTTCCCGTATTATTACCTATAATTGCTGTTATAATCTGGCTGCTGGACAGGCTCAGGAAATCACGCATGATCATGCTGTATTATTTTGGGGTATATTCGGCCCTGGCTTTTTCAATTCTGGGCGGAATGTTCTTCCTTATACCAGGGTAGAGTCACGCAGGTATTCGGTTATTATACTCGCTTTTAAACCGGTGCCGCTTCTTCCGGTGATTTGGACCGGGACGATCCGGCCTGTAAGGCCCGGATCACCTGAAAGGTAGATCGCAAGACCGTTGTGGGTCCGTCCTGTCAATTCGCTCCCGTCCTTTTTACTCTTCCCGTCGATAAGGGCCGTCGTTTTAAAGCCTGTAAAAGATGAAAGTCTCTGCCTTGAAATTTCATGCTGAAGCTTTATAAGAATCCCCAGCCGTTCTTTCTTTATTTTTAACGGGACTTCCGGCTTTAAATTCAGTGCAGCCGTACCGGGCCTGCTGTTGTAGTAATACATAAAAACTTCATCGAATTTTATATTGCCGACCGCATCGAGCGTCTCGATAAATTCTTCATCAGTCTCGCCGGGGAAACCCGCAATGATATCGGTGCTTATCACGACTCCGGGTATCGTCCTGATTATTTCGATTTTATCGATGTATTCACCGAATGTATAATGCCTGTTCATTCCTGAGAGAATCCTGTCGCTGGCGGACTGAAGAGGCAGATGTATCGTTTTAAGGATATTATCATGGGTTTTAACGGCTTCGATAAGTTCCTTCGACATATCTTTTGGATGCGAAGTGAGGAAAGTGATCCTGGGAATTTTTGTTTTAACTGATATCATGTCAAGGAGTCCTGGAAAATCGACATTTCCGTCTTTATAAGAATTAACGTTTTGCCCGAGGAGGGTAACTTCAAGCACGCCCCGGTCCATAAGGGAGAATATATTATCCAGTATATCAGAGCTTTTCCTGCAGACCTCCCTTCCCCTTACATACGGAACTATGCAGTAACTGCAGAAATTATTGCATCCATGTGAAATTGGAACAAAGCTCTTAAAGGGATATTTATTTTGAGGCGAAGCTTCCATGAATCGATAATTAGAAAGATCAAGATTTTCAATTTCCCAGGAACTCCGTTTCAGGTAATCTGCAATTTCAGCCTTATTATATGTTCCCCATACTCCAATGACAATATCCGGGTATTTTTCCCTGATTTCAATGCCTTTACTCTGGGCCATGCATCCCAAAAAAAGAACTTTTACCCTGGAACCCTTTTTTTCCCTGAGGCCCCTGTAAAATCCAAGCCTTCCGATGATCCTTTCTTCCGCCGTCTTCCTGACGCTGCAGGTGTTGATTATTGCCACATCGGCCTCGGAGGGATTCGAAGCTTCGATGAATCCTTCACCGGACAAGGCGGCCCTCAGGGAATCGCTTTCGCCCGAATTCATCTGGCAGCCGTAATTTTCTATGAAGAACCTTATCATTATTACCTGTTATCCAGCCTTTGAATTTGAAGTCCTTTTACAATAATTTTATTATCAATTGTTATCCCCGCAACCAGCCCGACAATTCCGACTTTTTCACCGCTTGTTATATTCTGGAAACCCTGGAAATGGGACTCGGCAATGCCTTCGACAACTGCATTATCTATAAAATTAATTAGAAGATCGAATACCGTTTCGCGTCTTTCCTTATGTTCAAGGTTCGCAACAGTACCGTACCACCTGACATAAACGTCCTGGTATAAAAACGGTATCCGTGTGACTTCCTGGACGCTCGGCTGGTAATCGATTTTGTTTATATCGATATCGGGCATTACTTCTTTAAGGACCAGAACCCTTTCTTTAACATAATCGCTTGCGTTTGAATTCAGAAGTTCATTGATCAGCATCATCGCCTGGTTGCGCTTTTTTTCTTCCATATAATTATTTAAGAGATCGAATTTTTTCTTAATATCCTGTTCGGACAGTTTGATATTGTAAAGCTTTCTTTCGTCGATTATTTTATTTATATCCTGAATTGTAACATGAGTGACACGGCCCTGTCCGAGCCCTTTCTTGAAACGGTATTCCTCGAATAAATTTACAATTCCCGGATAGTTGCGATAAATGATCAGGCATAAAAAGATAACAGACGCTAAAATTACTGCTGTACGGGCTAACGGCGATTTCAAAACATTGTTCAAGTCTCTCTCGATCTTTTCCACCGCTGTTTCCCTGGGAAGATTGGTAAACAGGAAATCCCTGGACCGCGACATCCTGAAAAATACCCTGGGGTCTTTCAGGTTTTTAAGGTCTTCAAGGTTTTTCTTGAGCTGCAGATTGTTTTTATCGATATAAATTGCATCCAGGAGATAATTTATTGATTCTTCCGTATTTCCATCCTGGAGGCCGAGCCATGCCAGTGCGTTCAACACGTCTGTTTCATCCGGGTAATTGTTATATATGGAACGGAAAACAAGCCGGGCCTCTTCGTAGGACTTGATCTCGCAGAGAGAAAATGCAAGAAGCTTGTTTGCCAGAACATCGCCCGGATGAAGTTCAGTATATACATTTAAAATTTCAATGATTTTCTGAAAATCCCTGGATGTCCCCTTTTTTTTAAAGAGAAGAACGGCATTCCTTAAGGCCGCATTTCCATCATTTTCATTCTTTTTGCCGGGATTTCCGGGTTTTTGATCCGGTTTATCCGGAATATCTATGTCCATGGGTCCTCCGTTATGTCAGAAGATTATTTTTAGGTTCGCCGAAATAATAACCCTGTGAATAATCTACCCCCAATTCGCAGACCTTCTCGTAGACTTCCCTCGAATGAACGAATTCGGCGATTGTTTTTATATCGAGTTTTTTTGTAAATTCGACGATAGTCTGGGTTATGATCTGCGAGTTCTTGTCCTGGTGAATATATTTTGTAAGAGACGCATCTATTTTAATATAATCCACATCGAGCTGGAGTATATGGGAAAAATTAGAATACCCGGTTCCGAAATCGTCTATTGCAATCTTGCACTGGTATTCTTTTATGGCGTCGATGAACGATTTAACCTGGGTATAATTCTCGATGCCTTCCGATTCCAGGATTTCAAAAACAAGTTTTTTAGCGACTTGCTTGTTGTCTTTTAATTTTTTTATTATGAAAGTGTTTGTTTCCTCATCGATAATATCGTCAACGGAAAGGTTGATTGAAAATTCGTAATCCTTTTCGACAAATTTGCTTATCGACTTTGTCAGCATTATCCTCGTAATATCGTGGTACAGTTTTGATTTTTTTGCCATGTCAAGGAACAGCAGCGGGGAATGAACCTTTCCCTCGCTGTCGACCATCCTTACAAGGCATTCATATTTTTCGATCTTTTTTGTATGGTTGTTGAGGATGGGCTGGAAGTATGGAATAATATTATTCTCTTTAATCGAATCCTTCAGTTTTTTTGCCCAGCTGATATTGTACTCATATTCTTTGGATATCTGCATGCTTTCATTATAAATTATATAGTTTTTTTGGAGCCTTTTCGCCTTTTTCAGGGCCATATCGGCGTTCAGTGCCAGGTTGTGCCATTTTCCGCCGGTGTTCCTGTCCGGGTTTATTTCACTGCCGATAGCGATGCCGATCGCTATGGTTATATGGACCACAGTCTCCTGGTAAAGGAAATCTCTTTCGCTGATCTCTTCCCGGAAGAGCTTCATCAGGACAAGAATCATCTGCTCGAATTCATCCCTGCAGATATCTTTATCCAGAAGTATGGCGTATTCGTCTGCAGGCATTTTAAAAAGCCTGTAATCCCGCGACGGCAGTATGGTCTTGAGCCTTGCGCCCATCTCCTGTATGAGATAATCGCCGATTTCATTTCCATAAAAATCATTGATTTCCTGGAAGGAATCGATATTAATGATAATAAGGATCGGATTCGAAGATTTTTCGACGTCCTCGAGAAGCTTTCTCCTGTTAGGGAAACCGGTCATCCTGTCTATATAAAGCTGGCTTGTCAGTTCTTCCTTTTTTTCGATGAGCTCGGTTATTTCATAACTAATGCTCATAAATTCTTCGATTTCATAATGCGCGTTTCTTATTGGGATAATGGTAGTATTTATATAATAAATATCTTCACTATTATTCTTTTTCCCTTTGATCTCCCCTTTCCAGAAATTGGATAGCGAAGCCTCTGCGATAATATCCTTCAAAAAACCTGCGCCGATATCCGGGCTGATGGCGGAATTGTACGGCCTGCCGATAATTTCTGTGCTCTGGAGCATGCTGACATTGCAGAAGGCGTCGTTAACATAGGTGATAATTCCCTTCAAGTCGAATTTGGAAACTATGCAGCTGGAATCGATGGCTTTTTTGTATTCCGACAGCAATTTTGTTATATTCGTCAATTCCTGCTCGAGGGAAAAAACCTTCATGCAGTTTTCCACGGCTTTGATAAGTTTGCTTTCGTCGATCGGTTTGAGAATAAAATGGTTGATCCCGAGCTCGATGGTATCGAGAAGAAACTGTATATCGTTATATGCCGTTACAATGATAAAAGCTACCTCGGAGTTTATCGCTTTTATCTGTTTAATCATATCCAGCCCGTTCATTACCGGCATCTTAATATCTGTTATGATTATGTCAGGATGGTATTTTTTATAAAATTCGATCCCCTCGCGGCCGTTGACAGCGACATAAACACGGCTGATTTTTAGTTTAAGGAATTCCGCAACCCCGTTTCTCGTATCCTCGTCATCTTCAACAAAAAGTATTGAAGTATCGATTTTTTTATAATTCTTTACATGCATTATAACTCCTGAACGGGACTCTTTCCACTGTAAACCATGTAATCCAGATCCTTGAATATATTGTCATGGCTTTCAATTTTCGCCAGCCAGCTTTCATCGATTTTTTCCTTTTCCATCATACTCGAGAGACTGTTAAAACGGAAAATATGTTCCCTTGTCCGTCTTATTGCATATTCGGCCATCGTATTCGCTTTCATAATAAAAGCCCAGTCGGAGGACTCCGCCAGCAAAAGCTCTCTTGCCGCCTGTTTAAGGGTCCGGTCTTCCAGCGGTCCCGGGTTTTTCCCGAACCTGTCGACCAGTTGTGTCATTTTTTGGGCCATATTATGCAAATGACGATATATCCAATCGTTCGATTGATTAAGCCAGAATTCGTTATACCCCTTGTAACCCCAGCTCGACATCGGCGGAGTGGCAACCTGGTTTTGCGGGTATTTAGCCAGGTATTCCGAAGGAGTAATTGTCTTTACAGTTCTGGAACTGTCCATCAATTTGAGGACATTATATAAAAATTCGGGGCCTTCATACCACCAATGGCCGAACAGCTCCGAATCATAAAGCGATACGATAACGGGTTCCCTGTCCATTTTTATCGAAAGATTCGAAGCCTGTTCCTCCCGGCTGAAAACGAAATGGACTGCATGATCGCATGCTTTTTTTATTGCCTTATCCGGGTCGTACGGCTCTTTATTTTCCATCGGAACGCTTAAACCTGTGATCCTGTGATATTTTATGCCTGTCGATATGCGGAGTCCGCTTTCATGAATGAAAGGTTTGATATAATCGAAATCAAGGTCGAAACCGATATCCCTGTAAAATTCCCTGTAATCAGGGTCACCGGGGTAACCCTCCTTTGAACTCCAGACTGAACGGGAAGTTTCCATATCCCTTCCGAAATATGCTATGTTGTTCTTTGTAGACATAGGGGCATAAACACCGTACTTCGGATATGCATCGGCATGAAGAATACCGTGTGTATCTACAAAAAAATATTTTATTCCTCCCTCTTCGAGAAAATACTCGAGACCGGGGTAATATCCGCATTCACTGTTCCAGATTCCATTGGGTCTTGTACCGAAATTCCTTATATAATCGCTGATTCCGGTGAGGACCTGGCCCCTTACGGCGGTTGAATCGGAGCTTAAAAGCGGCAGATACCCATGCGTTGCCCCCGAAGTTATTATCTCGATTTTGCCGATGTCCCTGTATTTGATGAATCCGGCAATAAGATTACGCTTGTATTTTTCAAAATATATTTCGTAAGCCTTTTTTATTTTATCCAGGTACATCAGGGCTGTCTTGTTGAATAAAGGCATATAGATAGTGCGCCTGACCTCTCTTTGCGCCAGTTCTATCAATTTCTCAATATGCCTTCCGGCCCTGTCCTGTAGAAGTTCGTCAGTCAGCATTGCGCATAGAGGAGGAGTGAGAGATAAGGTAATTCTGAAGTCGATATTATCCGCCTGCAGCCTTTCCAGCATATCGAGAAGGGGGATATAAGTTTCCAGGATGGCTTCATAAAGCCACCTTTCCTCGAGAGAATCATTGTATTCGGGATGCCTGACATACGGAAGATGGGAATGAAGAACCAGCATCCAGTATGAAGTTGTTTTTTTACCGGGCATTCAAGACCTCATTTCAGAAGTGCCTTTATAATAATATAAAACGGACAATTGTCAATATAATGAAATTTGTCTTCAGGCTGGAAATTAATAGGAGCCTTTCTTATAGGAGCCTATGACTTTCATAAATACGGATTGTTCCTTAACCTTTTCGAGGGCCTCTTGAACTGAATTTTCCCCGATGCCCTTGTCAAGATCGATAAAAAACAGGTAGTCCCAGGGCCTTCTTTTTGAAGGTCTGGATTCGATCTTTGACAGGTTGATATTGTATTCCTGGAACGGTGTAAGAAGTTTGAGAAGGGCGCCCTCTTTGTCTTTTATCGATACCAGAACGGAAGTCTTTTCAGGGTTTACAAATTCATGCTTTCCGCCTCCGATGATCCAGAACCTTGTGTAATTTTCAGGGTTATCCTCAATATTATCGGCCAGGATATGCAGCGAATATTTTTCGGCCGCTATTGCAGGACCGATCGCCGCTGAAAATTTTTCCCAGGGAACCATGCTTGCAGCTTTGGAATTACTCGAAACTTCGATCTTTTCCACATTCGGCATATTTGTTTCAAGCCATGTCCTGCACTGCCCGAAGGATTGAGGATGCGAATAGATGCGTTTGATCTCCTGAATTGAATTTACATTTGCCATGAGGTTCTGATGGACATTAAGATATTCTTCCCCGAGAACCTTGAGCGGCGAGTCGATAAATTCGTCCAGGGATTCTTTAACCGAACCGTCAAGGGAGTTTTCAATAGCAACCACACCGTAATCCATCTTGCCGTTCTCGACTTCCCTGAAAATATCCGGTACCGAAGCGATAGGTTTCATAATAACGGAACTGCCGAAGTGTTTACGGACAGCCTGTTCGGTAAAGGAGCCTTCAGGTCCTAAAAAAGCCACAACAATAGGTTTTTCAAGCGCCCTGGCGGCAGACACAATCTCTGTAAATATCTGCAGAAGCGCCGATTCAGGGAATTCTTTTTTCGATTTTGAAATTACAAGTTCTTTAACTTCTTTTTCTCTTTCAGGCTGGTATATAGGAATATTGTGATTTTTTTTATACTCGCCGATTATTTTAACAATTTCCGCTCTTTTATCAAGAAGTTCAACTATGCTGACATCGATGCCGTCGATTTTTTTCCTGAGTGCTGCCAGGTCGATTTCATTTTTAACTTTTTCCATTATTCCTCCCTCATTTCTGAACTTCAGGGCTTCCCTCGAATGGGATTCCGCTTTCTCCATTATTTTCCGATTCATTTTCTTCCTCATCGATGCTGTCATCATATGAGGAATCCTCCATAATTTTACTGAACTCGATGCTGCCGGGAGACGGAAGGTCTTCGAGGCTTTTAATGCGGAAAAACTCGAGAAACCTTTCAGTAGTAGCATAAAGAGGAGACCTTACAATATCGTCGGCGCTGCCGTTGAACGTTACAAGTTTGAGTACGAGAAGCGTATTGATGCTTCTTGTGCTCGATACGCCCCTTATCCTGTCTATATCGTCCTTGGATATGGGCTGTTTATAGGCTATGATAGCCAATGTCTCAAGACAGCTTTTTGGAAGCACGTTTTCATTCCTTTTCCCGAATAATTCTTCAAGTTCTTCGCGGTAATCGGGATTCGATACGAGCTGGTATCCGCCGGCAACGGGAATGATATAAAAACCATTCTTCCTGGAGGAGTAATCGCTGTTAAGTTCATCGATCAATGATATTACAGCCTCTTTAGGGGATTCGAATATTCTCTGCAGTTCATCTATCGGCACAGATTTGCCCCTGACGAATAATATAGCCTCAAACAGGCCTTTTAATTCGTTCCTGGAGTATGTTTTATTGATAAACAAGGAATTATTCATTGTCAGGCCCTCTTATAATAGTACCCTGTCCTTTTTCGATATTTCAATATCTGCGAAAAGGGACAATTGTTTTAACATAACTTTCTGGCGGAAACTGAGTTCCAGGCCGCCCAGGAAAGACGCAACCCTGTCGATTTTAGTCCTATCATTTTCAACGATTTCACTGAATTTTACAATTTTTTTCATACTGAGAAGATTGAGTATGTGAGTCATTTTCTCCTCGACGCTGACTTCCTTCCTTTTAATAGGAATTGCTTTTTGAATGATAGCGCCCTTGTAGCGTAAAAGAGCCTGAATCAGATCTCCCACGGTGATCTTGTCAATATTTTCAGATGAGGGGTTATGCGATGCCGCGCCGGCGATAGTCATGGAATAATCCCTGGAATAATATATGTCGCCGGCCTCTTTCAGATGCCAGAGCGACCGGGCGAGATTTTTGAACTGTTTATACTCCTTGAGCCTGGCCAGGAGTTCTTTTTCATCCAGAAGGTCTTCGATACCGCCGTTATGCGACCCTGGAAGAAGCTTCTTTGTCTTTATGAATAGCAGCGTGGCTGCGATGACGAAAAACTCGGAAGCAACATCTACATTAAATAATTGCAGCGCCTTTATATATAAGAGGTATTGATCGGTAATGCTGGAAATTGAAATATCGGTAATATCCATTTTTTCATTCTGGATCAGCTCCAGCAGCAGGTCGAGCGGTCCTTCAAAATTGTTAAGCGTAAGGGCGCACCCCTTCCTCATAACGCCGAGCATGTCAACTCCCGTATCGGATTTTACTTGACAGGCCTACAGCCTTTCTTACTTCTTCCATTGTTTTTCTGGCTTCTTCACGCGCTTTCGAAGCTCCTTCTCTGAGGATATCGTAGACGGTGTCCTTATCCTTTTCAATAGCCGACCTTTTACTGCGGTAGTCTCTAAAATAATCCGACAGAAGAGCCGCCAGTTTTTTCTTGTCTTCGACGCAGCCCATTTCAGTCGATTCGCAGTCTTTTCTGACAGTATCGATAAGTTGCCTGTCGCTGCAGAAAGCCGAATAATAAGGAAAGAGGTTGCACTCGTCGGGATGGCCGGGGTCAGTCTTACGAGCCCTTTTAATGTCTGTAACCATCGACATGATCCTTGTCTTTATCTTATCCTCATCGTCGCAAAGGAATATGGCGTTATCATACGATTTGCTCATTTTCCTGCCGTCAAGTCCGTTCAGTTTGGCAACAGGCGAAAGAAGAGGCTGAGGTTCGACAAGTATTTCACCGCTGTAAATATAATTAAATCTCCGGATTATTTCGCGGCTTATCTCCAGGTGAGGAACCTGGTCTTTACCTACAGGAACCGAGTCTGCTTTGTAGAGGGCTATATCGGCGGTCTGGAGAACCGGATAGCCTAAAAAGCCGAGGTTATCCAGTTCCTTGCCTTCGAGCTCATCCATCTTTTCCTTGTAAGTCGGGTTCCTTTCAAGCCATGATATGGGAGTTATCATCGACAGAATGGAATATAATTCGCAATGTTCGGGGATGTCGGATTGAAGAAACAGCACCGATTTTTCAGGATCAATGCCCCCGGCCAGCCAGTCGACGACCATCTGGAATATATAATCGTTGGTCTCCTTTTTATAACCCGACTGGTTCGATGTCAATGAATGCAGGTCTGCTATAAAGTAGTATGTCTGGATGCTGCGGGAGGTGTCGTTCTGGAGCTTTACCCAGTTCTGGAGAGCTCCCATGTAATTACCCAGGTGCATGTAACCTGTAGGCTGCATTCCGCTCAAAATACGCATTATATTCTCCGATTAAATTCAGGATATTTCTATATAGGATTATTATCCGCCGGCTATGGGCAGTTCAATAATTATAAATTAAAAAGTGAAAACCTTCAATAAAAATAAGGAGGGGGTTGAACCTGACGGCCGGCTCCTATGCCGTTTCAGCTGCGCCGTCTGAATCGAGATTTAAACGGAACCGGTAAAGGGACTTTAAAAATTCCGCCTTATCGCCTGACAGCTTTAAATTTCTTCTCTCCATCACCTTTTCAGTATCTTCGATAAAACGATCGATCCTGTATTTCTTTCCGCTCAGTCCCCAGCTGAACGGGGGCAGAAATGAAGGAATTTTCAATCCTTCCTGGAAAAGATTACAGCCTTCGGAGACGACTGACCCGGTATTCAGCATAATGCCGATTCCTATCTTCGAGTAATCTCCGATAATGGAGCCCAGTTTATTCATGCCTGTGTTTATAACTCCCGAACCGTTATTGATCCTGATGATCCCGTAATTGTTCTTGAGATCGCTTGTAGTCGCGAGGGCGCCGATATTGACCCATTCACCGACATACGAATGGCCCAGAAACCCTTCATGGTGCTTGTTGGAGTAGCTTTCAACTATCGAACATTCCACTTCGCCGCCGATCCTGCAGACATCTTTTATAGTCGTGCCGCCCCTGATCCTGGCGCTGTCCACAAGAGAGTTCCTGCCTATGAAAGCGGGACCGTCGATAATCGAAAAAGGTCTGATAACGGCTCCACCTCCGATTATTACCGGCCCTGTCTCCGCATTTATAGACACGAACTCCCGGACCCGGGCCGTTTTATCGATTATTATGTTTTTTTCAACCGATGCGTAATTCGGGTTTCCTAATGCGGCAGCCGAGTCGAGTTCTATTGCACGGGAATTATTTTTGATCATGTCCGTTATGCCTCGGTTAAAGATCCCCGTTTTCAATTCAGCAACCCTGAAGCGTGAAATGAGGCCGCCTGTTTCGTTGTTTTCAATCGATTCTATCTCGGATTGACCGATATCCTGCGCAAAGAGCGATATAAACCGGCCTTCCGCCGTTATATACAAAGTATTGATTTTATGAGGCGGTTCTCCTGCCGGGATGTACTGTGCATTGAAAATGAAATCGATATTGCCGCCGGGGTTATAAGCCCTGTCTTTAATCAGGTTGAAAAGATGTGAATAGGGTATTTTGCCGAGACGGGGAGAATGCACTGAAATACCCGGAAATAATCCTGAATATCTCTCAAGGGGTGTAAAAATCCCGCATGTAATGTCCCAGAGGAACCTGGTCGATGAAACAGGAGAAAATTTATCGAAATCTGCAGTTTCAATCAGGAGACCTGTCATTTTTCCTCCAGCTTTAGGTTTAATTTTAAAAATTCTGATATTTAACAAATATATCGTAATCCCGGGAACTAAAAAATACGAGATATATTTTTATATCGGTATCATGAGCCGTAATGAAATCCCTGAGAGCTTCGGAAACGGCCGCGGCGGCTTTTTCCGGCGGGAAAGAATAGACGCCGGTCGATATTGCAGGGAAGGAAATCGTTTTGCAGCCGAGGCGTATCGCTTCCTGCAGGGAATTAATATAAGCATTCTTCAAGATTGTTTCTTCGCCGCTTCGTCCTCCATGCCAGACAGGACCTACCGTATGTATAATCCATTTTGCATGGAGCCTGCCTGCCCCCGTCGATACGGCCAGGCCGGCCGGCAGGCCGCCGGGATAAAGGGAACTTCTGATTTTCCTGCATTCTTCTAGAATTGCCGGGCCTCCCCTGCTGTGTATGGCGCCGTCGACGCCTCCCCCTCCCATGAGGCTCGAATTTGCAGCGTTGACTATGGCGTCAGTATGCTGTTCAGTAATGTCAGCCCTTATGGCCTCAATTCTGCCGTTTAAAAATTCCATACAGAATTATATTTTCAGGTAAGCCGGGAGTCAAGTTCTGCATATTCCCGGGAATTCCCATGGGATGCCGGATGTGAAAGAATTGAGGTTTTTGGTGAGCCGGCAATTATCAGGCAGTTATCAACTGGTTTGACATGATGTTTTGGTCCTGTTATAATTGCGATAAGAATGAAGGGGATTTCGATATTGGCAAAAATAATGAGCTATATAGGGGATCTAGATTATCATGCATAATACCAGACATACAATTGCCCTTATTATCGACAGTATTTGCGGAATTGGAAGTAATTTCTCAGTATGGCATAGCGCCTGGCAGGGGCTGGCCCGGGCTGCCGAACAAAGAAACGCCAATCTTATAGTGGTAACAGGGGGATCGGTAGACAATAACCCGAATAATAAATATGAGAAAACAAAAAACAGGATCTACGATTTATTAAACGGAAATTCCCTTGATGGAATTATTATTGCGGGCAGTTCTATCGGCAATTATATATCGAAAGATGAATTAAGGCTGTTTGCCGAACGGTACAGGCCTTTACCGATGGTTTGCATCGGAGGGCCGATAGAGGGTATACCAAGTATTCTAATGGATAACTATTCCGGACTGAAGGCCGTGATCAAGCACCTTTATGAAGAACACAGCTATAATCGAATAGCATTCATACGCGGCCCCGCGGGAAACAATGATGCAGATGTAAGATTCAATGTTTATAAAGAAATGCTGAATAATTTCGGGCTTCAATATGAGCCTGATTTAGTATACACAGGAAATTATCTTGAAGAATCTGGCACAGAAGCCGTCAGGAGCTGGCTGGATGAAAAAAAGGCTTCTTTTCAAACTATCGTGTCTTCAAACGATACGATGGCAATTGGCGCTGTAAAAGAGCTTGTAAAAAGAGGAATAAATGTACCTGATAAAGTGGCTGTTACAGGTTTTGACGATATTGAGGAAGCCGCCACTTTTTACCCGCCGCTGACAACGGTCCGGCAGCCTATATTAAAAATGTCAAAAAGGGCGGGTGATCTGCTTCTTGATTTTTTAGAGGGGAAAGCTCCATTATTGGAGAATGAATATCTGCCGGCTGAATGCATCATAAGGCTTTCATGCGGCTGCAGATCCTTCATAATGAAAAATTTCGACCCGATCAGATTCTTTAATTTGAAGACCGATTATAAAATTTCACTTGCTTCTGAAAGGCCGAAAATTCTTGCCGGTCTAAAAGAATTTTTTGGCGGGCAGTCCGGTTTTTCAAAGGCCGAAAAAGTTCTGGATGCTTTCTATTCCGAGATAGTTGATGGTAAAGAAGGGCAATTCTTCAGCATCCTTGCTCTGGCCATCAATGAAACAATCTCATCCGGTAAAGATATAGCATTCTGGCATGATGTAATAAATACTCTTAAAAATTCGATCCTGCCCCTTATAGGAAAAGAAGATGAGTTTTTATTGGCCGACAGCCTTTTCCAGAAAGCCAATTATTATATAAGCGATCTTTCTTTTCAGGCAGTTTCATTACAGAAACAGAATTCAGAAAAGAGAAGCTATTATCTGAGCATATTGTCCCAGGCCATATCAAGCTGTTTCGAAAGGGCGGAACTTTTTGAGAACATAGTCAGCGGGCTTTCCCGGCTTGATTTTCCCAGTTTTTATATTTCGCTTTACGAAGACGGCGCTGAAAATACCGATAAATTAAGAATTTTTACAGCCTATGATGGTAAAAAGATCGCATTGGATGGAAATGAGGTTTCATATCCAAGCAGCGAACTGTTTCCGCAAAGCTTTTTCCCGGCTGACCGAAGGTACACCATGATAGCCGCCCCGCTGTATATCAGGAATGAGAATCTGGGCCTGATATTCATCGAAACAGGCCCCATGGAGGGTATAATTTATGAAACAATTGCAACGCTGGTTTCAAGTTCGCTGGAAAGCGGGATCCTTATTGAAAAGGTCGAAAGTTCGAATAAAACCCTTCTCGTACAGCTAATGACAGACCCTTTGACGAATATGTCCAACAGGAATAAATTAATGGAGGATCTTGCTCTATGCTCAGATCCGGTTGTCATTATTTTTAACATTGACAGTTTTCAGGAAATTAATGATTTTTACGGTACAGAGGTGGGGGACATGATCCTGAGGGAACTCGCGAACCGGCTCAGGTATCTGAACCTCGGAATTTCATACAGACTCTACAAGATGCATGCCGACGAATATACAATTCTTATAGAAAATTCGGGCACCTTGAAGGACCTTGATTATTGGGGGATCTACCTGTCGGAAGAGGTCATGGATAGGCCCTTCATTTACAAGGACACGGAAATATATATATCAGTCAGCCTGGGTATTGGAACAGCACAGAACATGTCTCACGGCGAAAGCGGTCTCGAAATAGGCAGGAATGCTCTCAGGAACGCCGATATGGCCCTTAAAAGGGCTAAAGTTTCCAGGAAAAAGTACGTAATATACCAGGAATTCATGGAAATAGTAAAAGAATATGAAAACAACATCCAGTGGACGAAAAAACTTAAAAGCGCTATAAAGGATGACCGTATTGTACCCTATTTTCAGCCCATCCTGAACAACTATACCGGGAAGATTGAGAAATACGAGTGCCTTATGAGGATGATTGACGAAAACGGCAGCGTAATAGCGCCACTAAACTTCCTTAATACCGCTAAAAAGGCAAGACTCTACAGGTATCTTACTAAAATAATGCTGGAGAAATCCTTTGATTTTTTCAGAGACAATGAATTTGAGTTTTCGCTTAATTTATCGCTTGACGACATCATGGATGAAAAAACGATCGGCTACCTTTACGATCTGATCAAGAACAGCAAGGGGGCATCCTGCAGGGCTGTTTTCGAGCTCCTGGAGACTGAAAACATTGAAAATTATAAAGAAGTTACCGAATTTATTAATTATGTAAAAAAGTGCGGATGCAAGATAGCCATAGATGATTTCGGGACGGGCTATTCAAATTTTTCCCATTTGATTCACATGCAGATAGATTACATCAAGATCGATGCTTCACTGATAAAGAACATAAATAACGATAAGATCTCGCAGATCATAACCCGTACGATCGCGAGTTTCGCGAAGGAACTTGGCTTGAAGACCATTTCGGAATTCGTTCATTCCAAGGAAGTATATGACAAATGCCTTGAGATCGGAATAGATTATTCACAGGGTTACTATCTTGGAGAACCGAAAAAGGGGCTGATCGGGCTTTAGGATACTTTGCGAAAAAACGATATGCCCGGAATGCAGTATATATTATAAAAATATTAATATTGCAAAGCATTCGTTTAATTGGTACTATCCCTATAATATTCGTTACCTGGTAACCATTCAGTTATAAGCCTGGCTGAAGAAACACACCCAACGACGTACAGTTTAAGTGAAAAAAGAATTGAACAATCCGGGAAAAATTAATTATTTATTGTAATTATTCATTCGTTGATTTATATTATAATGGTGTTTAAATTAGAACACGGCTGCCGTTAAAGGCCGCCTGTTTTAAGAAGGGCGGTCTTTTTAATATATTATAAGGAGATTGACATGAGAAAATTCATGATCATCTTTATCGCCCTGTCTATTTTCTTGGCTCAGCCGCTTTTTACAGCGGAAAACAGTTCTCCAAGTACAAAGATCAGTCTTAATTCCGTGGGATTCCTGCCTGATCAAATGAAAGAAGCCACGATAAACGGGACCTGCAAGGATTTCAAACTTGTCGACGATAAGAACGCTACCGTGCTAAAAGGTACCGTTTCAGGGCCTTTCAATCTTTCATCCAATAATTTGTCTCTTTATATCGCCGATTTTACGGCTGTCACCAATCCCGGAACATATTACCTCGATGTAACGGGTATAGGACGGTCCTTCCCCGTCAACATACGGAATGGCATATATAAAGAGCCTTTTAAAACCGCTATGCTCGGTTTTTATTTATGGAGATGCGGCACGGCGGTTTCCAATAATTACAATGGAAACCTTTATTATCATAATGCCTGCCACCTGGAAGACGCAAACGTCGATCTTCTCGGACTTAAAGGAATTTCCGGCAAAAGGGACGGGACCGGGGGATGGCATGACGCCGGCGATTATAATAAATATACTGTCAACGCAGGCGTAACAATGGGCCTTTTGTTCATGGCCTGGGAACATTTTAAGAATAAAATAGAAAAAATAGAAATCGATGTGCCCGAGAAAAAGAACAAATCCATGCCGGCATATCTATCGGAACTCAAATGGGAAATGACTTACATCCTGAAAATGCAGTATCCCGACAAGAGCGGCCGTGTGAGCCATAAGATCAGCACGTCGGCATT
This sequence comes from uncultured Spirochaetota bacterium, assembly GCA_963796325.1. Classification (GTDB taxonomy): domain Bacteria; phylum Spirochaetota; class Brevinematia; order Brevinematales; family JAOACQ01; genus CAVYGN01. Next base: position 2,039,736 of record CAWCLF010000001.1, on the reverse strand, counting down.
CGGGGGGTTCATGATGCCGGAAGACGAAACTACCGCCAGGTACTTCAGCCCATGGGGCAGCGCGGCGACAGCAGAATTTGCAGCTATGGCGGCAATGGCATACAGGATATACAAGCCTTACGATAAGGCTTTTGCTGAAAAATGCATCGATGCGGCAAAGCTCTCCTACGATTTTCTTGTCAAAAACCCGACTAATCATCAGGCGGATATCAGCGCTTTTTCAACCGGAGCATACCAGACAGGCGATTACAGCTGCAGGCTGTGGGCCGATGCCGAAATGTGGGAATCGCTTGGCAGCGAGGTTTACCTGAAGAATTTTGAAAAAAAGGCGGCTGAATTCGGAGTAAACAGCATCGATACAGATTTTGACTGGCAAAATGTCAAGAATCTTGGCATGATAACTTATATCACTTCATCCAGGAAAGGGAAAAGCATGACTATTTACACACAGCTTACAAACGCCCTGGTTTCTACTGCCGATGATATAGTTTCGACCTCTCTTAGCAACGCTTACCGCCGCCCTCTTGGGGACAGCTATTACTGGGGATGCAACGGAGGCGTAGCCCGCCAGACCCTTGTTCTTCAATGTGCAGATGCAATTCATCCCGATTCAAAGTATATGAAGGCCGGCTTGAATTCCCTGGGTTATTTATTCGGACGTAATTTTTATATGCGCTCGTTTATGACCGGAATCGGTTACAATCCTCCCCAGCATCCGCATGACAGGAGATCCGGAGCTTCAGGAATGCCCTGGCCCGGTTATCTTGTTGGAGGAGGATGGCCAGATGAATTAAGCTGGGAGGATAACCAGGAGAACTACAGGGTAAACGAAATCGCGATAAACTGGAACGCGGCGCTCGTTTACGCTCTCGCATGGTTTGCGGACTGACGATCACTCAATTTTCCGAGAATAAACACCCCGCCTTCAACAGGGCGGGGTTTTTTATTCCGCAGATAAGATATTATTCACAGATAGCTTACCCCTCCAGGATCATATGAACTTGCCGATCTGCTTTCATAGACGTTAATCTGCGGATTTCGACCTTTTTAAATAGATTTTGCGACAGACTCTGCGGACTGTAATCCATTCTTGACGATCGGGATTTAACGGTTTAGCTTATTTATATAAAGGCGATCATAATCGCTTGTTAAACGGAGGTGGCATATGGAAGTTAATATTAATTACCTTGCGGTAGCAGTTGCGGCGGTGGCCGCTTACATCATCGGGTGGCTCTGGTACGGCCCCTTTTTCGGGAAACCCTGGTTAAAACTTTCAGGGATCAAGGAATTCAAACCAGCTGCCGTTCCTATTATTCTGGGCCTGATCGGGGTTTTCTTGATGAGCTGGGTGTTTGATCAGGCGCTGATATTTGTCGGCGGTTATCTGAAAATGACCGGGATCTGCTTCGCATTGATAGGGGCGTTTATCAACTGGATAGGCTTTATCGCTCCCGTTACGCTCGGCACGGTAATTTATGAGAAAAAGCCCTGGTCTTTGTGGATTCTCAATAACGCTTACTGGCTTATTTCGCTGATTGTTATTGGAATAATTCTGACTTACTGGAAATAACCCTGAACGGAACCATTAACCGGTCAAGTCATTAACAATAGAAAGAGCCTTGAGCCGGAGGAGCCGCCGGCACAAGACTCTGTTACGAACTTTTATTAATAAAAATTTATGCCGTAAAACTAATCACTTTAAATCTCGTTCCGATATGTTTATAGAGAACCTTGGAGATATTATATTTAAAAGGAGTAACTTATGTTTTTCGGCATCGACGGCGGCTTCAGCAAAAAAATGGAAATGATGGAAATGGCTATGAACGCGAATTCGGTAAGAAGGGATGTTATAGCGGACAATATCGCAAATGCCGACACGCCTTTCTTTAAACGTTCCGATGTGACATTCGAATCGCAGCTCGAGAGGGCCATAGATTCCGAAAAAGAACCGGAATTTCCTGCCCTTTTGACCGATAAAAGGCATATTCCTTTCGATGAAAAAATAGATTACCGGACAGTCAAGCCGAGGATCCAGGTCGAATACGATTCAATATCGAAAAACGATAAAAACAATGTCGATATAGACAAAGAAATGACCGATGCGACAAAAAATTCGCTCGAGTTCAATGCTCTTCTCGAAAGCTATTCAAGGAATCTGAAAATAATCGACATGGTCATAAGGTAGGGAGGGTAAAATGGGAATGTTCAGCACCCTGGACATCGGAGGAAGCGGGCTGACGGCACAGAGGCTGAGGCTGGATGTCATAGCGAACAATATTGCAAATTCTACGACGACCAGGACCACCGAAGGGGGACCTTTTCAGCGTTCGAGGGTAGTGCTTCGTCCTATTGACGACAGTCTTACATTCAAATCGTACCTCCTGCCCGATGAGCTGAAAAAAAAGACCGGAGAAGGCGTACGCGTGCTTAAAATAGAAAAGGATGAAAAACCCCCGAGAATGGTTTACGACCCTACGCATCCTGATGCAATACAATCGGGGAAATGGAAAGGATATGTTATGATGCCGAACGTCAACATAGTAGAGGAAATGGTCGATATGATTGCTGCAAACAGGAGTTACGAAGCAAATGTAACGGTAATCAACTCGGCCAGACAGATTTTCGAAAAGGCTTTGAGCTTAGGCAAATAACAAAAAAATAATTAAAAAAAAGCTTGCATTATATAAAAAAAAAGTCATAATATTAGTAGTTAAAAAATTACTACGGGGAGGAGGGGAACAATGATTATTTCAAGAGACCAGGCTGCGGGTGGAAATCCCGGCCTTCTAACCACCAGCGATATGCATTTCAATGAAAACGGCGAAATTGCGCGGAAAAACGAAAAAAACAGCGGCCCATTCTCCAAGATCTTATTCGACGCAGTCAAAGAGACCGATGCACTTGCGGGGGAATCCGATGATCTTGAACAGCAAATGACTATGGACCCCGGCAAAGTCGATATTCATGCGGTAATGATAGCGTCTGAAAAAGCGAGATTGTCATTATCATTTTTAAAAAGCATCACTGAAAAAGCAATGAGAGCGTATAATGATATAATGATGCTGAGGTAGTTAACGGGAGGAGGGGAGTATGCCGAATTTCGGTGAGTTATTGAAGAGAGTTCAGGAGATCTTCAATAAAATGACCCTCATGCAAAGGGTCATACTGGGAGCCATAGTCTTGGGCATCATCGGTTCCATCTTTTTTATATCATCATTTTCCACTAAGCAAACTTATTCAATGCTTTACAAGTCACCGCTTTCTGCGGAGGAATATGCAAGGGTGACTAAAAAGCTCGGCGAGTGGAATGTCAAATTTGAAACTAAGGACGATAAGTATATTCTTCTTACGGATGAAGCACAGTCAAGGACCATCCGGATGAAACTCGGTCAGGAAGGAATAATTCCTACAAGCGTAAAAGGATGGGAATTGTTCGATACGCAGAAATTTACGACGACGGATTTCGAGAGGAATGTGAACCTTCAAAGAGCCATTATCGGAGAAATGGTAAAACATCTAAAAAGCCTGGATGACATCGAAGATGTAAGCATCGAAATAAGTTTTCCAAAGGAATCGCTTTATTCTGATTACCAGTCTCCGACTACTGCTTCCGTCCTTATCACACCGAAGCCTTACAGTGAATTGACGGAAAACAAAAACAAGGTCAAAGGCATTGTAAATCTTGTAGCCTACGGAATTCCTAACCTTAAACCCGAAAACATTGTCGTAGTCGACAACAAGGGTAACGTTCTTTCGGATCTTCTCATTCCGGATGAAGGCTCCGACGCCGTCAAGCTGGCAAGGGAGCATCTCCAGATCAAACAGAGGGAGCAGGCAATTCTTATCGCACGGATAAGGGACGCCCTGAATCAGTCTATAAATTCCGAGAGACTGATCGTCTCCGCCGACATCGAGTTCGATTGGACTAAGAAAAAGTCCGAAGCGGATAAGATAATTCCGACCGTTGTCAAGGAAAGGGATCCTCTCTTGAGTTACGATAACAGTTCGAACCAGGTGAATGTTCCCGTAAGTGAAAAAACAACTACCGAAGACTTCCAGGGTCCGGCCTATGTGCCGGAAGGGCCTGCAGGAGTTGAAAACAATGTACCCCCTGCTCTGAAAGACAAAATGGACCGCTTTACTCATTATAACAAAAACGAAAATATAGTGAATTATCAGAACAGCAGGGAAAAAGTGATGGAGGAAAAGGCTCCGTATGAAATAAAAAGAATATCAGTGGCTGTTGCGATTGACGGCATCTGGGAAATTGTAAGGAAAGACGACGGCGACCCGGTTATCACAAACGGGGGAAGGATAGTCAGGCTATATCATTCCGTCGACCAGGACAGCCTGAAAAACTACGAAGAATGGGTTAAGGCCGCAGTCAACTATGATATCAAACGGGGCGACGATGTTGTTGTAAGGACGATCGCGTTCGACCATACAAAGGAATTTGAAAAGGATGATGAAGGAATCAGGAAAAAGATCCAGCTTCGAAGGACCCTTCTGGCATCTATCGTAGTGCTTTTCTTCCTGTTCCTTGCAACACTCGCTTACAGGGCTTTTGCCCGCGAGTTTGAAAGAAGAAGGCGGTTGAGAGAAGAAGAAATAGCCAGGCAGCAGCAAGCTATGAGAGAAGCCGCACTGAGGGCGGCAGAGGAAGAAGCAGCGACAGTCGAGCTTTCTATTGAGGAAAAAGCGAGGGCCGAGCTTCTGGAGAATGCTATTAATATTTCCAGGGAAAGGCCTGATGATGTAGCACGGCTGATCAGGACATGGCTTGCTGAAGAATAGGAGGAATATATGGCAGACAATAAAATGAACCAGTCAGGGAACCAGGATAGTACGGCTACAGCCGAACAGACCGTCGGGGGAGCTCAGCATAAAGGCGGTGGAAAAGGCAAGAGGGAAAAGAAGAAGGCGCTTACCGGAAGGGAAAAAGCGGCAGTATTTCTGGTTTCGATAGGCCCGGAAGTTTCAGCCGATATTTTCAAGCATTTAAAAGAGGATGAAGTCGAGGAACTGACTTTCGAAATAGCCAGGATAGACAAAGTGGATTCCGAGGAAAGGGATACAGTTCTCATGGAATTCCAGGAACTGATGATGGCCCAGGATTTCATCGTGAACGGCGGAGTCGATTACGCCAGGGAAGTGCTTGAAAGAGCTCTCGGGACTCAAAAGGCTGTTGATATCATAAACAGGCTTACTTCGAGCCTCCAGACCAAACCTTTCGATTTTATTAGAAGGACCGATCCGGTACATCTGATAAACTTCATACAGAACGAGCATCCTCAAACTATAGCTCTTATCCTGTCATACCTTGATTCACAGAAAGCGGCGCATATCATAAGCGCGCTGCCTCATGAGATACAGGCAGATGTCGCGAAAAGAATAGCGACCATGGACAGGACGTCTCCTGAAATTCTGCGTGAAGTCGAAAGGGTCCTCGAGAGAAAACTTTCGACGCTTGCAAGCGAAGATTACACATCGGCCGGAGGCATCGACTCGGTTGTTGCGATACTGAACAATGCCGACAGGTCTACTGAAAGGAACATAATAGAAGCGCTCGAAGAAGATGATCCGGACCTTGCAGAAGAGATCAAAAAGAAGATGTTCGTATTCGAAGATGTCATAACTCTCGATGACAGATCGATCCAGAAGGTATTGAGGCATGTCGATACTTCCGATCTTGCAAAAGCTCTGAAGGCTGTCGATCCGGAAGTGCAGGACAAGATCTATAGAAATATGTCGAAAAGAGCTGCTCAGATGCTCAAGGAAGATATGGAATACATGGGCCCGATCAGGCTTAAGGATGTGGAAGAAGCCCAGCAGAAAATAGTCAATATTATCAGAAAACTGGAAGAACAGGGCGAGATCGTATTATCGAGGAATGCTGAAGATGAGATCATTGTATAAAAATCACCGGATCGGAGGTCAGTAATGGCGAATTCATACAACGACAGCCATGCCAAGATACTCAGGGCCGGCCAGTATTTAATTGAATCAAACAGGTTTATAGTACAGGCTCCCAAGGTCTTCAAGAAGACAAAGGAACAGGATGTCGACGAATCGACGAAACGTATAGAAGATCTTCACAATGAAATCAAGAAACTTGAAGATGAAATTGCTAAAAAACAGGAAGAAGGCGAAAAGCAATCGAATGAAATAGTCAGGAATGCCGAAGCGAATGCTGAAAAAATCATCAGCGAAGCTGAAAAGGGAGCCTTCGAGAGAGTCAAGAAATCGATGGAGGAAAAAGAAGGAGCCGTTGCTGAGCAGTCTCAGGAAGGAGAGAACATTTTAAGCAAGGCAAAAGAAGATGCCGCTGAAATAATCCGGCAGGCAAATGAAGAATCCACCAAAATTAAAGGGCAGGCGAGGCAGGAAGGCTTTGAGGCGGGAAGGGACGAAGGTTACAATGAGGGCAGGGAAGAAATCAAAAGCATGATCGAGAGGCTCCATTCAATTATTGCCGTTACGATAAAGGAAAGAGAAAAGATACTGATAAACAGTGAAAGGCAGATAATGAACCTCGTTCTGACAATGGTAAAAAAAATAGTGAAGAAACTTACTCAGGAAGATTCCAAGGTTGTAATTAATAATGTTAAAGAGGCCCTGTCGCTGATAAGAGGGGCTATGATGGTTTATATACATGTGAACAGGGGGGATTTCGATTTTGTATCAAGACATAAAAATGAATTGATAAAATTGATAGAGGGAATGCCGGAAGTCAAGATCCTGGAAGACCCTTCGGTAGACAAAGGCGGCGTATACATTGAAACGGATATTGGTGAAATAGATGCCAAGATAGGAACTCAGCTTGAAGAAATCGAAAATAAAATCAAATATTATATGCCCGTTAAAGTCCAGGGTAAAATGGCTGATTCGAAGGAAGATAAAATAGGAAAAGAAGAAATAGAGGACGATGCTTCGCATGAAGCCGAGAAATCATTGATGGATAAAAACGGATAATAATTATGAACGATAATCCCGCGTTAAACCCCGGCAAATCCCGTGACGTTTTTGAAAAATACGAAAAATCGCTGGATAGAGCCGTTACCATAAAAACTTTAGGAAAAGTCAGCGATGTTGTCGGTATTTCTATTGAATCGATCGGGCCGTTTTCATCGATCGGAGACGTATGCCTGATAGATACGAACGACCAGACTCATGGGACTCTCAAAGCCGAAGTAGTGGGATTTAAAAAGAACAAAACTCTTATCATGCCCCTGGGCAAGGTAAAGGGAATATCGCCCGGAATCAGGATAATGAACCTGGGAAGAAAACTTGAAATACCTGTAGGATACGAACTTTTGGGAAGGATTTTAAGAGGCGACGGGACCCCTATCGACGGAAAAGGAGTTGTTAAAGCCAGTGATTATTACCCGGTCGACAGGAATCCTCCGGATGCTTACAGGAGAAAAAGGATAACGGAACCTATAACGACCGGTATAAAAGCCATAGACGGAGTATTGACTGTCGGCAAAGGCCAGAGGATCGGCATATTTTCGGGAAGCGGCGTCGGGAAATCGACACTCCTTGGAATGGTTGCCAGGAATACGACAGCCGACGTTAATGTTATCGGCCTCATTGGAGAAAGAGGAAGAGAAGTAAGGGATTTTATCGAAAGGGACCTCGGGGTAGAAGGTCTTAAAAGATCTGTCGTCGTTTCAGTCACGTCCAATGAACCGCCTCTTATGAGGATAAGGGGAGCTTATGTGGCGACAACCATCGCCGAATATTTCAGGGACCAGGGTCTCGATGTGATGCTGATGATGGATTCAATTACAAGATTCGCAATGTCCCAGAGAGAAATAGGCCTGGCAGTAGGGGAGCCCCCGGCGACTAAAGGCTACACTCCCAGTGTATTCTCTGTGCTTCCCAGGCTCCTTGAAAGAACAGGGGCTGCGGAAAAAGGAACAATTACTGCGTTTTATACTGTCCTTGTAGAAGGCGATGATGTAAATGAACCCATTTCCGATGCAGTAAGAGGTATTCTTGACGGTCATATAATTTTATCGAGAAGCCTGGCGGCCAGGAACCATTACCCTGCGGTTGATATACTTGGAAGCATATCGAGGCTTATGGTAGATGTTACAAGTGATGTTCACCAGGCGAATGCGAACAGATTAAGGGAAGTCCTGGCGACATACAACGATGCGGAAGATCTGATAAATATCGGGGCATATGTAAAGGGCTCAAATCCTTCAATCGATTTTGCTCTGGCAAAAATCCAGAAAATAAATCAATTCACAAAACAGGGAATATTTGAAAAATCAAGCTATGAAGAAACACTCGCAAAACTCAATTCAATATTTGAAGAACCCCGCCGAAGATAACCGTTTAAAAATATTTCATACCGAAATAATCAGCCAGGATCCGGTCGATGATCTCGATTTCGGGTTTGGGCGGACGCTTTGAATTTAGAACCGCCATATTTTTCCTATAAAAAGGCAGATTATCGATAATTTTAAAAAGGCTTGCCGTCAAAGCCGAAGGATTGAGCCCGTCTTCCCTCACGATAATACCGCCCCCGTTATCTTCGATATAAAGGGCGTTATTTTCCTGATGGTTGTCAGGTGAATTTCTGATCGGAATAAGAAGGAGCGGAAGTTCATAATTAATGCTTTCAGTTATTGAAGAAGCTCCGGCCCTGGAAATAGCGCAATCGACAGCCGAAAAGAAAGCATCCATTCTTTCAATGAATTGATAAATCCTGATATTGGGAAAATCATTTCTCAATCTATCGATGGCGCCTGCTTCATCCATCCGTTTATATTCAACAGAGCCTGCACTCCAGACGATACCTATATTTTTTTGCAGGAGGCCGGGCAGAATTTCAATTATACACTCATTTACCCTTCTTGAGCCCTGGCTGCCGCTGGTGACTCCAATTACAGGATCATAATTAACGGCTTGAAAAAATTCCCTTGCTTTCAGCCTGTCAAGCTTGTTATGATGAATTGAAGGATTGCCTGTAAAAACAATTTTCTGAGGTGGAACATTTTTTGTTTCCGGGAACGATGTAAATACTTTTCTTGAAAAAGGGGAATAAAACCTGTTCGTTATTCCTGCAACGCTGTTCTGCTCGATAATATAGAGAGGTTTTCCGAGTATTACGCCTGAAAGGGCGACAGGGTTGGATATGTATCCCCCCGTGATGACTGCGAAGTCCGGATTATATCTTCTGAAGAGGCCGAATATTTTAAAAAAAGAAGCCAGGATTTTTAAAATATATAGAGGGGTTTTTAACGACAGCTTCCTCGACATATTTCTGAGAGGCAGGAAAAACCGGTCTTCTTCGGAGATCCTTGAAGCGACCGGGAAATTCAGGTCGAAGGCGCTCATCACATAACGGCAGCCGATATTCCTCTTTTTTAATTCTTCATAGAGTGAAATTCCGGGTATGAGGTGTCCGCCCGTCCGCCCTCCGCTGACAACTGCTTTCATCCTGTTATCCTTGAAAAATTCACTGATTGTAAATATCAATCATTGAAATAGCAAATATTTTTAAATTGAATTATACTTACTTCAGTCGACAGTCGACAGTCAACTGAGTTGCGAGTGTCAAGACTGCAGACAGTGGACTGCTGACTATCGACTTATGTAGGAGGAAGTTATGGCTAAAGGATATGTCCTGGGTTTTATCTTCATGATCGCAGCAGTTGTTTCGTACGCAGACGATGACAGTTACTGGCAGAACAGGAATACGGCGGACGGGGCAAAAGCCGGTTACGAGTATTACAAGCAGCAGTATAATAATGAAAAAAATTATGAAAATGCATGGAAATTTGCGCGGGCTGCACATTTTTATGCAGATAATTTCCTGACGAATGCGGCATCAAAAAAGGTCATTTTCACCGAAGGCAAGCTTGCGGCTGAATCGGCTACCAATCTGGACCCTCAAAAGGTGGAAGGCCACTATTACCTTGGGATATGCCTGGGTTCATGGGCGGAAGCCAACGGAATTCTGGACAGTCTTGCCGCAGCGGATTTGATACTCAGAGAGGCCACAAAAGTAATAACGATCGACCCTTCATACGAAGATGGAGCAGGGTATGCCTTGAGGGGCCGTGTTTATCAGGAGGCGCCCGGTTTCATAAGCGTAGGCGACATGAAGAAGGCCAGGGAAGACTATGAGAAAGCGATTGAAATCGGCCATAAAAACAGGACGGCATTCCGCTTTTATGCCGAAATGCTCATGGATAGCGATAAGAAAAAGGCTAAGGATATGATAACAAGAGGGCTCGATATTCCGTTCGACGAATCCAATTCTTACGAAGAAAATGATGAAATAAAGCTTCTTAAAGAGCTGCTATCCAGGCTTTGACAGACCTGCGTTCTCTTTTTCCTCTGCGCTCTGATTTTGAGTTTTCTTATAGCCCCTTTTATTGATCTTCAGCATGATTTTACCGTTTTTAATTGAGATTTTGAGGACTATAGGACTCTTGAGGTCTTCAACGGTGATGTTTTCATTCAATAGAAGTTCCGTAGATGGAATTTCTATATGTTTACTGATGGCCCTGGACAGGGATCTGGCGCCGTATTTGCTTTCATAACTTGTGGATATGATATAGTCCCTGGCTTCAGAGCTGACGCTGAATTTTATACCCTTAAGGGTCAATCCTTCATTGAGGTCGGCGATCATCTTGTCGAAAATTTCTGCAAGTACCGAATTGTCAAGGGGATTGAAAATGACAATATCGTCAATCCTGTTGATAAACTCGGGCCTGAAGTACTGTTTTAATTCGGAAAAAAGGAAATCCCTGTTTTTCCCATCGCTCGATGCATTGTCAAGAAAACCCATGTTGCCCTTATTTGTCAATTTATCGGTTCCCAGGTTCGAAGTCAGGATGATAATAGTATTTCTGAAATCGACCCTGTTGCCCAGACTGTCCGTTATAAATCCCTCATCCAGGATTTGAAGCAGCATATTGAAAATTTCAGGGTGGGCTTTTTCCAGTTCATCGAACAGAACTACCGAATATGGTTTTCGCCTTACGCTTTCGGTGAGTTCCCCGCCGGATTCATGACCTATATATCCGGGAGGGGCCCCCACGAGCTTCGATACGTTGAATTTTTCCATGTACTCGCTCATATCGACCCTGATAAGGTCTTCCTCTGAACCGAATATGAATTTTGCGATCTCTTTGGCCAGTGCTGTTTTACCGACGCCTGTCGGGCCTATGAATATAAGGCTTGAAATCGGTTTTCCTATCCTCTTGAGGCCTGCGACGCTTTTTTTTATCGCATTCGAAACTGCAGCTACGGCATTATCCTGGCCTTTTATGCTTTTTGTCAATTCATTTTCTATATTCAGGTACCTTCGCTTGTTCGTTTCATCATCCAGACGGTGAATGGGGATGCTGGTTATACTTGACAGCACCTGCTCGATTTGTTTCTGGTCGATAACAACTTTTTCCTTTTTATTCGACAGCAGCCATTGAGATTTTACTTCATCGTAGACGCCGCGTAATTCTTTTATTTTATCCCTTATATAGGCGGCCTTTTCATAAACCTGGGACTTTACAAGGGTATTTTTCTTTTCTTCGAGGCTTGTAATCTCGTGCTCGACTTTAAGGAGATCCTCCGGCTTGCCGTCAAGGGATATTCCGCAAAACGAGCCGGCTTCATCAATAAGGTCGATTGCCTTATCAGGCAGTTTCCTGTCGCTGATATATCTGTGAGCAAGCTTTACCGCTGAAACAATGGCCTTTTCAGTGTATGTGACATTATGAAATTGTTCGTACTTTGTCTTTATTTTCGACAGTATCTCGATAGTTTCCTCTATTGTCGGCTCATTTACGATAATAGGCTGAAATCTGCGGAGGAGAGCCTTGTCTCTCTCGATCCTCTTCCTGTACTCATCGAAAGTCGTGGCGCCGATGCATCTTATAGTTCCCCTGGCCAAAGCCGGTTTAAGCATATTCGATGCGTCAAGGGCCCCTTCGGCGTTGCCTGCGCCGAGGATCGTATGTATCTCGTCTATAAACAGTATGACGTCCTCGGAATCTTCGGCTTCCTTGATAATATTTTTCATCCGCTCTTCAAACTCACCCCTGTACTTCGTACCTGCTACTACAAGCCCGAGGTCCATAAGCATTATCCTCTTATCGATAAGCTTGTCCGGTACGGTGTTGTTCGAAATTAGCTGTGCAAGTCCCTCAATGATTGCAGTTTTTCCTACACCCGGATCTCCGATAAGGATGGGATTGTTCTTTTGTCTCCTGCAGAGGACCTGAACTATCCTTTTTATTTCGTTACCCCTTCCGATTACGGGATCGAGCTTGCCCTGCTGGGCCATTATAGTGAGATTTTTGGAGAACCTGTCAAGGAATTGTGTTTTAACAGTCTTTTTCTTTACTTTAGTGATGTTTATTTCGCCGTACCCGACTGTTTTAATTACAGCCTGGCGCATAAAATGTATATCGATATTCCTGTTGGCGAAAATTATGGGTATTAGAGCATCGGGATCTTCCTCGGCTATCAGGCCTAAAAGGATATGCTCGGTACCGATATAATTATGCCCGATTATTTTCGATTCCTGCTTGCACAATTCAATTATATTCTTAAACCGTCCGGAAGGAGGAATGCCTCCGAGTGTAAGCGTATTTGTCGATTTGCTCCTGAGGATCATTTCGATTTCCCTTTTTATATCGTCCAGATCCAGCCCCAGGTAAACCAGCGCCCTTATGCCTGCACTATCGGATTCCCTCAATATGCCCAGGAACAGGTGTTCGGGCAGAACCTGGTCGTTGAACAGCCTTCTTGCTTCCTGCTGCGCCAGTATTGTTATTACTTTTTGAGCCCTCGGTGTGAATCCTGTGAAATCATTCATTGAAAACTCCGGGTTTTGAATTTTAAACCTGCCAGGTAACTTTTAAGGATGCTCTGCCGGGCTTCAGGAATTCCAGGGCGCTCGATCATTTGCTTGTATAAGAGATAATCATCCGTTCCCTGGAATATTAAGTTCCTTAATTGATTAATATTATCGGTAGAGATGTGCTTTTTGTTCATTGCATCTATCAGGCTGATGTAATAAATAAGATTGTTCCATTCTATTTTATCCCTGGTTTTCTGTTCCATAATTTCCTCGATCGACAGGTCGAGTTCATCCCTGTTGCTGAAAAGTACATGTCTTGACTCGCTTTCAAGCTCGTACAGCTTATGAAGAAATGTTTCAAATTCATTTAAGAGCTCTTCCTCCGATATTCCAAGTGAGAAATAATTACTTATAATGAAGAGGGAAGAGTCATGATTTTCAGGCGAAATATTAGCGATGGAATAACCTGTTTTGTTTGAGCTATCTATCAATTGCTCAATTTTTTTCAAAGCTGTAAGGCCGTATAGATTGACAAGCGCAGAAAGCCTTAATCCCGTTCCGAAATTGAGCGCCGAAGCCGTAAGGTAACCGTATTTTTCATCATAAGCAAAATCGATCTCTTCTTCAAGCTGAATAAGTATGCTTGACAGCCTGTTGTATATGTTTTTGGCATTATATCCCTCTTCAAGGGCGGTTATTCTTATATGGTCATCCTCGTTTATCAGTATAACCCAGTTGCCGTTGATGTCGTAAGCCAGCACCCTTCCGCCCTTCAAAAATTCATTTGTTATTATATGATTTGAAAGGTAGATCAATATCTTTTCCCTGGGCATATCGTCAAGAGATTCTACCTGTATCTCAAGAGGAAGTTTTTTAATATAATTTTCAACCTGGATGCAAATATCGCTTTTTTCTTTTTCAGTCAGATGAGATGGAAATTTAATGCCTTCAAGATTCCTTGCTATGCGGACCCTCGTTGAAAATACGAAATTATCAAGGGTATTCCTTTTCCTGTCCTGATGTTTCGGGAATTCAATTGATCTCATCTTCCTTTCCGACAGGATAGCTGCCTATCAGTCTTTCAAGCTTTTTTTTGATCTTCTCAGCCTCTTCGTATTTTTCATGAAATATGAATTTTTTTAACTGGTTTTTCAGAAACATGATCTCCTTTTTCAACAGGAATAATCTTATATATTTCCTGGGCATCCTGCCTTTATGTGACGGCCCTCTTTCAACTTCAAGTATAAAATCGTTGATATAATCTCTGAAAGTCTGATAGCAGGCCGGACATCCAAAAAAAACGCTGTTTTTAAGATCATTCAAAGACAGGCCGCAATTAGGGCATTTAAGCATGGCTTTCCCGTCTTTGTTCAGAATATCGCTTATGAATTGGATATTCGAAACAATTGCAGATAAAAGAGTTTTCATTTCATCGAGAACGTCAAGGACCCGCCTGTCTACAAACTGCATGCTTTTTATCTTGTCCCTGGAGTTCATATACTTTATGGCGCAATGCGCGCACAAGCCCTTTTCTTCAACCCTGTCTTCGGATATCAGTTTGACAAATATCAGAGCTTCCTCTTCACCGCAGATGCTGCATTTTTGCAAGCGGTAAATTGCCATATTCATCCTCATAGTTAGTATCGAGAAAAACAGCTTAAAACAGAAATAAATATGAAATTATACCGATAGTTTAACACATTTTAATAAAAAGGTAAAGATACTTCAGTCATCAGTCATCAGTCCACAGTCATGTTATCTCCGTGACTATCGACTACCGACTGTCGACTGCCGTTAGTACATTGATGCGGTTTGCTGCGGCGCCTGCCTCTTTTTCTCGAGTTCCATATTCCTGCGGTAAACATGCACCATTTTTTCGATCGATGTTACGTCTTTCGATTGTATTTTCCCGTCGATGATGGAGAGGCTCTTATCATCATCGAAAAATTTTTTGATGTAGACATGCCCTTCCTGCGGGTTGAATCCGACCAGTTTTATGAGTTCTTCGGAGCCGAAATCGAATGTATGGGGAGAGCTCGGATTGATAGGAACACGGCCCTTCTGCAGATGGGTGTAAAGCGCATCGTATAGTTTCCCAATGGGGTCTTTGATCAGGACATTCGAAAACTGCTTGTATATGATCCATGTTCTTTCGCTGAGAAGCTCTATAATTTTAGTTGCAATTTCAGGATGGGCCTGAACCATCGGTTCGAAATTAGTCTTGGTTACAGCCATAAGCTTGGTCGGCCCGAATGCTATGGCGCTGGCGCTCCTGGGCTTATTGTCCAGAAGGGACATTTCTCCGAATATATCGCCTTTCTTCAAAACGGCGAGAAGTATTTCGTTATCATTGACCAGCTTTGTGATCTTAACCTTTCCTTCCTGAATTATATAAAGTTCGGATCCGGGTTCATGTTCGAGAAATACTATCTGGCCGTCCTTAAAGATTGAATAAAAACTTTCCTTTACAGGCAGGAGGGCATCGGGAGACGGATTTATCTTCGCCAGCTTCATCTTTGCCTGCGGAACATAGCCTCCGTCAGGGCAGAACTTGATATAATGGAGATAAGCGTACGCCGCATTTGTAAATATTTGTCCGCTGTAATAGTATTCTCCGATATTGAACAGGTAATTAGGATTTTCCTCGATCGAAGATTTAAGAGTCATCTTGGTAAGAAGAGAATCGTAGTATCGGAGCTGTTTTCCGAAATATCTCAGGATCTTCATCGCAATCGGAGTGTTTTTCTGGATCAGGGACCCGAAATACTCCCTTTTTACAACAATCGTCGAAGTGTCTTCGAGGGCCTGAACGGTTTCAATTCTCGGCCTTTTAGTCATGCATGATATTACTCCGAAAAAATCGCCGACGGTCAGAGAAGTCCCGCTGTCCGATTCAAGCATCGACGCAGACCTGTTTTCAGTAACCCGGCCCTGTTTAATAATGAAAAATTCGTTTGAATCTTCCTGGTCTTCAATTATTATATAAGAATTCTTTTTAAAATTGGCTACTTCGAATACTATTTCATCAGGCATTTTAACTCCGTTTTTCCAAAAAATGTAAAAGGAGCTTGTTTTAATAAATTGGAAATCTCCTACATAAATTTTCGACCTTTTCTCTTACCGAATTAAGTGTTTTTTCATTATTAATGGAAGAAATTACAGTTGAAATAAATTCTCCTATTTCTTCCATTTCTTTTTCCTTCATTCCGCGGCTTGTAACAGCAGGTGTTCCAATCCTTATGCCGCTTGTAATTGTCGGAGGCTGACTATCGAAAGGTATACCGTTTTTATTGACGGTAATCCTGGCTTTATCTAGCGCAAGTTCGGCTTCCTTTCCGGTGACGTTTTTATTAGTAAGGTCGACAAGCATAAGATGGTTGTCGGTTCCGCCGGATACCAGCCTGAAACCTTCGGCTTCAAGGACTTTTGCCAGTGCGCGTGAATTTTTAAGAATCTGGGCCTGGTAACTTTTAAAACCGGGATCCATCGCTTCCTTTAATGCAACGGCCTTTGCAGCTATAATATGCATGAGCGGACCGCCCTGGATTCCGGGAAATATATTGCCGTCCAGGATTTCGCTCATCAATTTCGTTCTGCCGCTTTTGGCAGCTTTAATTCCCAATCTGTTTTCAAAATCTCTGCCCATAAGGATCATACCTCCCCTGGGCCCCCTCAGGGTCTTATGAGTCGTTGTAGTTACAAAATGGGAATCGGGCAGAGGAGACGGGTGAAGCCCGGCCGCTACAAGGCCCGCAATATGGGCCATGTCAGTCATAAGGTAGGCGGAACAGATGTCTGCGGCTTCCCTGAATTTTTTAAAATCAATAGTCCTGGGGTAAGCGCTTGCGCCGGCTATAATGAGCTTCGGTTTTTCCCTTGCGGCCTTTTCGATTAATGAATCGTAATCGATAGTTTCCGTATCTTTCTTTACTCCGTAATTTATTATTTTAAAGAAGCGGCCTGAAAAGTTGACAGGCGAGCCATGCGTAAGATGGCCGCCATGAGCAAGGTCCATTCCTAAAATTTTATCGCCCGGCACGAGAACGCTGAAGTAAACGCCCATATTGGCCTGGCTACCCGAATGGGGCTGAACATTTGCATATTCGCAATTGAATATTTTTCTGGCCCGCTGCCTGGCAAGATCCTCGGCTATGTCGACAAATTCACAGCCGCCGTAATACCTGTGACCAGGATATCCCTCGGCATACTTATTTGTCAGGAGAGATCCCTGGGCTTCAAGGACGGCCTTCGAAACGATATTTTCAGAGGCTATCAGTTCCAGGTTCAATTGTTCCCTTTGTTCTTCACAATTTATCGCATCGAAAATTTCCGGGTCTGTTATTTTAAGATTCGGTTTTTCCTGAAGCATTTCGACCCCTGTTAAAAAATATTTTAGTATTGTCATATTTTAATATTTCAAGGCAAATAACACAATTAAAAGAATGAACATATGAAACCGATTCTTTTTATAAAAAGTAAAAAATCGGCGAGATTTACCGTCTTCCGGTTAAAACGCCCGGCTTATATTTTTTATAATTTTTTGGATCATAATATAATTGCCTGCCGCATAATGATGCGTATATTAACCAACTTCCTTTGAATATGCCCGAAATTTGATACAATAAAAACTTTGAAGGAATTTCATGAAAAGAAAACATTAAATTGACATGAAATTGACATTGACAATGTTATTTTATGATTTTATAATAATAAGAGAATCTCTCAAAAGGGATAATACTGTGAGTCATTTGGGAGATATCGGTTTATAATAATGAGGAGAAAAATTATGAAGAATTACCTTCTGCAGGGTCTATTTTGTGTTTTATTTTTCATACTGGCAGCTTCCTGCTCGAGTTCACCGGGGAACGGAGGGGGTGGAAACGGAAGTTCTTCAAGCAATTCTGCTTCAAGCAGCTCTTCAACAAGCAGTTCTTCAAGCAGTTCGAGTTCGAGCAAGTCCAGCGTCTCATCGGTATCATATGATTTTTACGTGTCGACAAACGGAAATGACGCCAACAGCGGAACATTATCCTCCCCGTTCAGGACTATCACCCATGCCGTGCAGGTTGCAGGACCTAACAAGACCATTAAGGTGAGTCCCGGCACATACTCGAACGGAGAAATATTCCCGTTAATACTGAAAACAGGACAGGGCCTTTACGGAGATCCGGACAATTTCGGGACCGGTACTATACCGACGGTTATTACAGGTACAAACACTAATTTCATAGAAGGCTGGCAATCGCCATTAATATTTATTACAAACACCGCTGTAATATCGGGATTCTCAATGGGATTGTCCACCTATCTTGTCTGCAGCATGGCTATATTTGTAAGCAATGCAAACGCTACAATAATATCCAATACATTCAACCTGGAATCCTACGCCGGGATAGTCGTCGATTATAACAATAATTCCATAATTGCATTCAACAAATTCAGCGCTATTGACTGTTACTGTATTTTTATCAACGATAATACATCAGGGTCGCCTGTAATCTCGAACAATTTATTCATTTCATCGGCCTTTACCATAAGGATAGACGCGGGGACCCCTGTCATTAATAATAATGCAATATCGGGATGCGTTCAGTGCGAGATGGGGACGCCCCTGATTTCAAACAATTATTTCACAAACAGCGGCATTTCTTACGGGACTATTAATGTATGGACAGGTGCGCCTGTAATCCGATGCAATGTGTTCGTATGCCCTAATAATGCAATTGTAATTCAGCATCAAACAGGCAATCCGGAAAGCAATCCCGATATCGGGACAGCCTTATACCCCGGAAATAACGACTTCAGCAGGCTCACTACGAACGCAGTCAGCATGTGGTCAAACACTGATACACAGATCGACGCTGTAGGTAATACCTGGCTTCATAATCCCCCTACATCGAATGATATCTACCTGGACCCTTTCTGCACAGGGAGAGTAATTTACGACAGCGCGGGTGATTACATCGGTCAATGAACATTTAGCCCGGTATAAAATGCCGCGCACGTTGAATATCCCGGCTCCTATCGGGAGCCGGGCTTCTTTAATTTTCAATATTAAAAGAAATCATTATGAAAAAAATAATCAACGGAAGCAAATTGAACATGAGATCGGATTTGCCCTGCTACTAAAAAAGTAACTTAAAATAACTTAAAAAAGGACTCCGGTCCTATTGTAATGTTTTTTACTTCAGTTTATAATGACTCGAAATAATTGAGGAGAATGTTCAATGCATGGATATTACCGAGCCGCAACAGCGGCAATTAATTTTATTATATTTTCAGTTGTGATTGCTTTTCCCATGGCCGGAAAAGTTGAGATGGCCCCGATGAAACCGGCGGAAAATCTTTCTGTTCCCAGCGGTGAATTCCTTCATTATATCCAGTATATCGGCGGTGAAAAGAACATGGATATCTATTTTGTTAGCATCATTCCGCCGGAAGGCGGAGAGGCTTTTGTATATGAAGAAGGCATAAGGGTATCCCGGCCAAAAAAGCTTCCCGATTCATACACGAATTATAATATGTTTTTCCGGATAGATCTAAAATCAGCGACCCTGCTTGAATCATCCGGCGGATATGGAACCAACAGGGAGGAAAATGCTCCGGCAGGATACAAAGGGCTCGTTGAATGGAATTACCGCCTTAATCCTGAAAACGGGTGGATAGATTATGAAAATAAAAACTGGAACGGATATGAGATAAAAAGCCGCAGAAGCAGGATCAAAACAAGGCCGGGTTTTCCTGCCTGGGATTCCATATCTGGGTCTTTCTTTGCGCTGAGGTTCATGGAAACCGGAAAATCGGGAATATTCTTTTTCGTTGTTCCCGAGATTCTTAAAGAGCCTATCCCGGTTTCGCTGGTAAGTATGGGCCATGAGACACTTCATACCCTGTCGGGAGATTTCCATACGGTTAAAATCGGCCTTCTTTCCACCGATCCTTTTTTAGGCCGGCTTATGGAGCCTTACCGGAAGGAAATGTTATTCTGGGTGGAAGATTCTCCCCGAAGGCTCCTGGTCAGGCTGAAAAATACGGTAAGCATGATCGAGATTGCAGGGATTTCAAACATTTCAGCCTTGAAAAAAAAATAATTTCGGAAACCCTGCCAGAAAAAAATGCCCGAACTATGGAACCGCCCTAATAAGAATCAGCTATTATTATAATATTACCGGTAAAAAACACATTTCCTATTGACACATTACTACATATGTAGTATAATAGATAAAATTATGGCATAGGATGGATCATGGAACCAAAAAGAATGTTTGGAGAATTGGAACTTCAGGTTATGAATGTGCTTTGGGAAAAAAAGGAAGCGAGTGTTATTGATGTAGTAAACTCTATCGGAAAGGATGTGGCATACACGACTATCCTGACAGTGCTCTCGCGGATGTATTCAAAGGGCATGGTAGAAAGGTCCAAAGTTGGCAAGAACTATGTATATTCGATCAAAGAGGAAAAGGGTACAACTTTGAGTTCCATGCTTGACAAGATCAAAAGATCCGTCTTCGGAGGTAAATCTCTTCAGATGGTGAATTATCTTATTGATAACGCCGACGATATCCGGAAAGAAGAGCTGGAAATTATAAGCGAACTGATCGAAAAGAGAAAAAAAGAATTAAAGAGGGAATTGCCTTAAATGCCTGGAGAAATTTTAGTATTTTTTATAGCGAATATTTTCTTTAACAGTATAATAGCTTTCGGAATAAGCGCTTTAACGGTTGAATTATTCATTTTCATCATCCGCATGAATAAACGAAAGATGTTCAAGACCATGTATTACATGCGCATGCTTCCGTTCATCAAGATCATTTACGATGTCATTTTTAATTTCAACACTTCAACGTGGGCTGTCGGAAACGGCATAGATATTATTAATCGTGTGCCGAATTCAATGATGCTGCATATGGGTGCAGGTCTTATCAAGCCGTTCATACCTCTTTTTTACTGGTTCGATATTTCAATTTACAAACAGTATACGGTAAGCATTACAGACCTGATTACACAATCCATCGGCTTTTATTATACTCTGATAATCGTTGTTTCCATATTGACGGTTTCACTCTTCTTTATTTTATTCAACAGCATAAAATTGATATATTCCATGCTTACTACAAAGATATTGTTTTCAGGCTCTCACCTTTCCAGAAGGGTTATAAACAATAATGAACTGGCTAAAAAGATAAAAAGAATGAATATTGAAATCAGGGTTTCGCCTGAAGAGGGGTTTTCACCTTTTTCTTACGGTACAATAAATCCAAGAATAATTATTCCGGAAAATTTTTATAAAAAGCTGAATCCAAAGGAATTCGAAGCGCTGATCATACATGAGATGGGACATATCGGCTGGTGGAATTCTATAACTCAATTATTGATGCTTTTCATGAAATCATTTTTCTGGTTTATACCGTTCATTCATTCGTATGTGCAAAATATAAATACGACAAGAGAACTTGCATGCGATAAGAGCTGCATCGATTATAACTGCAATTCAGTTATACTCTGCGGATCTTTTAAAAAAAGCCGCTTTTTATGTAAAGTCCCAGGAATTCTCATGCGTATCCCCTCTTTATTCTAAAACATCTCCGCTGTTGTTAAGGGTGAAGGCCCTTCTTGACCTTTCCATCATACAGAATGGGAAAAGCGCTAAAAGTTTATTCCTGAAAACCGCATCCGGCATGCTGATACTGATCGTATCGTTTCTTATTTCTTTCTTTATTCTGAACAGCCGCCTGGGAATCATCTGATTAAACTCTGTTCTTGACTTCCTTTCATCAGGATCTTATAATTTTCATTCGTTATTAAATCCGTTTGCCGGAGGGTTAAATGAGAAAATATGCGGCTGTTTTAATCATAGTATTGATTGCAGCGGTCAATACTTCGCCTGTTTTATTTGGAACGGACTATATCAATGACGATTACCAGGAAACTAATATTAATGCATTCCATTCTTTCGGGTTTCTCGATTACGGCTTTCACAGCAATACTTTCAATGTAAGATACTTGTTTTTAAGATATAATCTGACTGTGGAGGATCTCCAGTTCTTCACTACCGTTAACGGTTACAAGGATACCCATAATCCGGAAACCAATTACAACGATTATATTTTAAACAATATAAATCTTTATGATTACGGGATAACATACACCTTATTTAAATACGGATTCATATCACTGAGGGGTGCAGCAAGCTACCAGATGAATTACGATACGATACTTCTTTTTGCCCCGTATAACCTTCTTGACGATCCGGCGCAGTACGACGCTCCATTGCAGTATATTCCGAATTTCGTAAATGCCGCTGGAATCAGGGCAGGGATAAGGACGGATTCTTTCGAATTAGGATATTCCCAGGGTGATTTCAGGCATCTCATACCGTCGTCGATAATCGCCAGGTATTCTTCCGACATTTTTTATGTTAAAGGGATTGTTCAGTATGAACATGCGGACCCTTCAAGTTTCGATCCGACCGATTATAATATATTCTGCCAGATCAGCTCCGGCGCTAATTATAAGGCTGGCGAGTTCAAATTGCAGGGCATGGCGGAAGTAACGGAATTTTACACCAACAACAGCTACAGGTCATGGCTCCGGCTTGAGGAAGGTGTCGAATACCAGGGATATACTTTCGGCATAAGGGAGCTTCTTATGAGTTACGCGCCTACGATATATGAATTTGCCATTAAAAAGAACCTTTACGATTTAGTGAGCATCGGTTTTCAATATGCTACCGACGGAAGATTCTATTTCGGAACATTAATCGACTTTTAAATTATTCTCAACTGCTTTTTGACTAAAGGACAGGGCTGTTTTATAATCATTACCGATATGCCGGGGTGGTGGAATTGGTAGACACGCTAGCTTGAGGGGCTAGTGGGCGTTAGCCTGTGTGAGTTCAAGTCTCGTCCCCGGCAATACAAATATGCCGGGATAAACCCCGGCATTTTTTTATTTGCGGGGAGCCTTTCTGCCGGATCTGAATCTTTTTGAAAACGGCACCTCGATTCTGGACAGCGTAATTCCGTTAGCTGTGCCGATACGGAAGAGGCTGACATCAAGGTTGGCTTTTTTAAGGAGTATCGCCACGAGCGCCAGACCCATCTTTTCATCATAGGGATCATATCCGATATCGCTGTTTAAATCAATCAAATCTATATAAATCATGGATTTCTGGAGCTTCATCCTTATCTGCCTTTCCTCAATGCCGACGATCGGAGAATTATTCGTTATTAAAAACTTCAGCCCGTTTTTACTGTGGCTGGCATGAAATTTGACCCAGAGGTCCTCCGAGGGCAATTCGGAAAAATATTTGTTAGTCTCGTTTTTTTCAATCATATCGTTGAACCTGGTCATCCCGGCTACATAGTCGGCGATATTGTTGATGTTCAGTTCGTTTTTTTTGAAATATAGGGATTTGACGTTCATCATTATTGCGTTATTGATAAGTTCCTTCACGCAGAAAAATATGACTTCCGTGAGATCGCTTCTCTTGTATTTACTGAAAATACTTTCAATAGCCTGTCTTATTTCCTTGTTTGTTTTCCTGTCGCTGTTGTAAAGCTTGATTGTGAAAGATCTTTTAAGAGCCGTTTTCTGAGGATGAGAGGGGACTTTTATATCCATTCCATTCTCCTGGAGAAACATGACCCTTTTAATTATATAATATCTTGATATTTTGTCCATAATTATTTTATTAAAGTATAAAACTGAAATTTAAAATTAATTATGATTTCTAAATAATATACTGCTGAAAATAAGCTGCATGTGAAATTTTTAGACTTTATTTTTTTGCGATTCTCGGATTTTCTTTGAAATTTATTTAATAAAAAGAAAGAGAGCAAAGTTGCCAATGTCCCGCCGTTCCGCTATAATTTAGCATCTCTATGGGGTGTTTATGGGGATAAAATTGCCGACTATCGGATTTATTACATTTGATACCGGCGGGACATATAATAGCCGCATGTGGCAGGGAGTATTGCTTGCGGCTTCGCAGAACAGGACCAATATCATAACTCTTTGCGGGGGCATGCTTTACTCCGATGATAAAATGCACAGGCAATGGAACCGTATATACGATCTTGCCGCTTCTCCGAAAATCGATGCCTTAATTGTCCTCTCGGCTTCTATTTCTCATTTCTGCGGACCCGATAAGCTCTATGAATTCCTGAACAAATTTAAATCCATTCCGATTGTAAGCATTGGCATGGAAGTGCCGGGAATGCCTTCGGTTTTAATTGATAATGAATACGGAATGCGTTCCGTGGTCCGTCATATGATATTGGAAAATGGAGTCCGCAAACCTGTATTTTTAAAAGGACCGGAAAATAATGCCGAAGCGATTTCAAGATATGAAACATTCAAATCCGTAATGGAAGAGAATAACTTGAATGTCAATCCCGAACTGGTCCGTATGGCGGACTTCAGGCTCGATTTTGCCAAGATTATTATGGAAGAGCTTATCCAGGACAGGAAAGAATTCGATGCGGTCATAGCATCGAATGACGATATGGCGCTGGGCGCCATGGAAGTTCTTAAAAAACATGGAATACCGGTGCCTGAAAAGATCACCGTCAGCGGTTTTGACAACACTGAAACGGCTCGCTACGGCGCTGTACCACTGACAACTGTTAGTCAGCCGGCGGAGAAAATGGCTGAAGCTGCTCATGAAATTGTTTTAAAACTTCTAAAAGGCGAAAAAGTAGAACCTATCAGCAGGCTGCCTGCAGAACTTGTTGTCAGGAAGTCATGCGGATGTCTTTCAGTCAATATTCTCCGGGGTGAACCCGGGAACGGCGGGAAGGTAGAACCGGTTATGGCCGGGGATAATCCCCTGGAAAATGCCGATTTCGGAAAAATTGAAGGCTTACTCGCCGGGGGCTGGAAAAAAGAACTATGGGATAAAATGGAGAGCGCTGTCAAAAGCATAAAAGACAGTGAACTCCTGATGTTTCTTGATTTTCTGATTCGGAAAACAATCCAATCCGGGCTGGATGATCTGGATTCGTGGAATGAAATGCTCAGTTACTGGCGTTCGAAGGCTATTGTGCAGTATAGTAATGACCGGGCTGAATTGATATTTATCGAGGACTTTTTTCAGAAAGCCAGAATTCTTATAGCCGAAACAGGCAACAATCTTCAGTCATACAGCCGTATGCTGATAAAACAGCGTGATTTTTTACTAATGGTATTCAGCGCAAATTTTTACCAGGTTATAAACCTGAATAAATTTATTACATACATCTCTACTGAACTTCCGAATTTCGGTATATCCGGCTGTTCAATAGCGCTTTATGAAAAGGATGATTTCAGGAAAAGCAGGCTTCTTATGAGCTTCCAGCAGGACGGCAGGGTTTACTGGGATAGAGAAGGCGAAATTTTCCCGACCATAGATATTTTTCCACCCAGTTTTAAAGAGGAAGAAAGGCACGATCTGGTAGTTGAACCTGTAATGGATTATGAAGATATCATAGGGTTCATTGTATTTCAGATTCAGGAACCGCTGGATATGATGGAAAATATCCGGCAAAGCGTTTCCAATGCCCTTACCGGCGTCATTATGATCCAGGAAGTATTAAAAGACCGCCAGCTTGAGGAGCTTTTCAGGGATCTTGAGCAAAAACAGCATGAACTGGAAAAAGCATACCAGTCTCTTAAGACCAACCAGGAAACCATGCTGATCGTAGAGAAAATGGCTTCGCTGGGCAGAATGACTGCAGGGATCGCTCATGAAATGAACACTCCCGTAGCGGCGATCCGGACGTCCCTTACCGAGATGAGCCGCCTGATTACTGAACTCGACCGGTCGGTAGGCGACCCTGATGTTACCAATGCCGATTTTAAGGAGATCATTCAGGAAATGCTTCATTCACTGGAACTGGCCGATAAATCGGCGGAGAAAGCCGCTGCTTTTGTTCACGGAATAAAATCACAGACCCGCGATCTCGATCCCAAAGACAGGTTTCGATTTAATGCCGTTACGATCATCAGGGAAGCGCTTCTCCTTCTCGGGCATTCTTTAAAACATGGACATTGTGAAGCGGTTATAGATCCGGAAAGCGAATACATGGAACTTTACGGCGCCCCGGGAAGGTTTTCGCAGGTTGTCACAAACCTTGTAAATAATTCTATCGACGCCTGCACTGACAAAAAAAACGGGTTGATACGCATCAGTTTGAAAACTGATGGAGAGTTTACCGTACTCACGATCAGGGATAACGGATGCGGCATATCCAGGGAAAACATGACAAAGATTTTCGATCCGATGTTTACTACAAAACCGTTCGGCGTCGGGACCGGTCTAGGATTGACCCTTGTGCACAATATTATCCTTGGAGAATTCGGCGGGAAAATAGATGTTGAAAGCATCCCCGGTGAAAGCACTGAAATTATTCTCCGCTTTCCGAAAATAAAGGAGGTCATGAGTGGCGAGAAAGTATAAACAGGAAAACAGGTACGGTTCGAAGATCCTCTTGATCGACGACAATCTGGAATACCTTGAAGCCACAAAGATGCTTCTCCAGCGGGATGGTCATGACGTAACGACAGCCTCTTCAGGAATCGAAGCCCTTGACAAAGTGAAACAGCAGAATTTTGACCTGGTCCTGGTAGATTATTATATGCCCGGAATGACCGGAGAAGAATTTATAGCTGAACTGCGCAAATTCAATGAGATCATGCAGGTTATCCTGCAAACCGGATATGCAAGCGAACATCCGCCCAGGGAATTATTAAGAAGACTGGAAATACAGGGATATTTTGATAAAAGCGAAGGGCCGAATAAACTGCTCCTCTGGGTGGATGTAGGTCTGAAAGCAGCAAAGACAATAAAGTTCATCAATCGCAGCCGTGAAAGTTTGAATTACATTCTCAATGTGACCCCCGACCTTCATAAAATACAGCCCCTGGATGAACTGCTTAAAGGCATATTGATCCAGGTTATGGGCCTTCTGGGCGTCGGAAATTCGTTCCTGGCGGTTTTCAACCTGAACCGTCAATTATTGCAGGCAGATGAAGATCATAAAGATTCATTTTTAGCTATGGTTGATGAGGACCTTGGTTTAATAGTCCAGTCCGGAACAGGTCATTTCAAGGAAAAGAAAAGCATCCAGAAATACCTTCCTTCCGATAAAATCGAAATCATCAAAAAATCTCTGCAGGACGGTAATATTAAAATTATGGAAAGAAGCACGATCCTGCCACTTCGCGTGGGGGATTATAATGTCGGCGTTATATATATCGATCAGGAAATAGAAGATGAACAGGAGCTGGAACTTCTTAAAATATTTGCCAACCAGGCAGCAGTCGCCATTCACAATTCCCGTCTGTACCAGGTCGCTACAACCGATGTATTGACCAGCGTCCTCGTCCGCGGATTTTTCCATCAATGCCTGATCCGGGAGCTCCGCACAGCTTTCCGGAATAATTATAATATGGCTGTTTTAATGATCGATGTCGACAATCTAAAAACCATAAATGACCGGAACGGACACCTGGCCGGGGACCAGGCATTGATATTGCTTGGGCAGGCCCTCCGCAAAGCGACGCGATCAACCGATTTTATCGGAAGATACGGAGGCGACGAATTTTCAGTCCTGCTTCCGCAATCCGACGAAAAGGCTGCGTTGATTGTTGTCGCGCGCATTTTGGGATTCCTGAATGATAATCCCCTGGAAATCGGCGGCTTGCGCATACAGGTTCAATGTTCCATTGGAGCAGGAGTTCTGGGAGTACCGTCATTCGATACATCGAAAATGCCCAGGCCTATTCCTCAAACTTACTTCCAGAAGATGGCGGAACATTTCATCGAACATACAGACCAGGCTTTATATAAAGCAAAAGCTGCAGGAAAGAACCGCTATGAAGTAAATTCTGAAAAGACGGCATGGCTCTACAATGCGGACTGACGGAATCCGGCATTAACCCACCTTGAGTTCGAGTCCGCTTATGCCTTTAATCTCAACTTCACTGTTTTTCATAACCGGTGTTTCCGATACGGCGGACCATATTTCACCATGATAAAAAACCTTGCCCCTGCCGTTAAGAAAATCTTCAAGGGCGACCGCTTTCTTTCCTACCATGCCTTCCCTGCCCGAAGCCGCTTTCCTGTTCAGCACCCTTGAAACAAGGTATACGAGACCTGTAAATACAAAGAGTGTTGTTATCGCAACAACGGCTATTGATTCATAAGATACCCTGAAAAACGGCAGGGGGGAGTCGAATAGCATCGCAGATCCCAGAACGAGGCTTATCAGGCCTCCTATGATGAGCAGTCCATGCGAAGTGACAAAGATTTCTATCAGGAACAGGACGAATGAAAGGACTATCAGGAAAAATCCGGCAAAGCTGAAAGGCAGGTACTGCATTGAAAAAAGAGCTACGACAAGAAGCAGGGCGCCGGTAGCTCCGGAAAATATTGTCCCGGGATGTATTATTTCATAAAGTATGCCGTAAAATCCCAGAATCATAAGAAAATAAACCAGATTTGGATTGGCCAGAACTGACAGGAGGGATTCGGCCCAGTTCTTAGGGTACGGTTTGACGGTTATAACAGCGTCATTTCCATAGATCTGCTTCATAAGGCTTGTACTGTCAGCGGCTATATAATCGATAACATGGTTTTTAAGGGCTTCCTCGCTTGTAATCGAAACGCTTTTTTTTACCGAATCAATGGCCCAATCCACATTCCTGTTTCTATCCTTCGCTATGGATTTGATAAAGGCGATTGTGTCGTTTTCAATTTTTTGAGACAGGTTTTTCGAATTCTCATCCTCTGAATTCCCCTGGCTGCCGATCGTCACAGGATGCGCGGCTCCGATATTGCAGGCGGGCGCCATCGCCGCATATTTTGCCGATAAAGTGATAAAAACCCCTGCGGAGCCTGCACGCGCCCCGGAGGGTGATATATAGACAATTGTATCGATTTTTGAATTGAGGATGGTCTGTACAATATTACGGGTGCTTTCGAGAAGTCCGCCGGGTGTATCCATCTCGAAAATTATAGCGTTCAATTTCTCG
Source organism: uncultured Spirochaetota bacterium (assembly GCA_963796325.1). GTDB lineage: Bacteria > Spirochaetota > Brevinematia > Brevinematales > JAOACQ01 > CAVYGN01. The sequence goes on along the minus strand of CAWCLF010000001.1, from coordinate 2,010,899 downwards.
AGCCGGGCTTCTTCCATGCATCTTGATACGTATCTTTCGGTAACCGGTGTTATTGCTTCCCTTATTTCGCATACAGCCGCTTTTATTTCAACCGGGTATAAAGACCTGCATAGGGCAAAAAATAAAAGAACCGGCAGAATAAATTTCATGAAAAGGCTCCTTTCATCCTGAATATTATTTTAGGGCACTTCCAATAACCTGCCTTTGTCCTGAGCACCTGTCCTGAGCCTTTGGCTCAGGGTTTGGCTCAGGATTTGGCTCGGATAAGATGTGTACTTGTCCTGGGCCGGACATACCCTTCGGGCACAAGTGCACAGGGCCCATAGGGTTTATGCCCGAAGGGTGCAGAATCATTAGCTTTGTTGCATATATCCATATAAAATGCTAGTTTTTGGCCCTTAGGTCCTTAGGGGAACCACCCTTTTACATTCTAATCAATGTTTCAATACAGGTCAAGTCACCGGCGTCTTAAATAAGATAAAAGACCCTATAAGATGAACAGGCGATCAGGAGACAAAATTACCGGCGATGAATCCTATGATTTTACTTGAAAAATAAGAAACGGCAGAGGCGATTTTTGTATCATGGAAAGCGGGGATGAACGCCAGGAATCCTGATGAATTGCCGACAGTAAAGATAATGCCTATTATCAGGAGGAACTGGGCAAGTCCTATTATACCTCCGAGAAGGCTGTCGAGCCATTCAAGTTCGAGAAATTCGATCATATCGTTGAAAAGATAGGTTATCTTTTTAATAATGAAGTATACGATGATAAAAATAACTATGAAAACGACAATATAACCGGTTTGTGAATACTGTGCCGGGAAAATGGGGACCAGGAGAGGGGTCAGTTTAAAACCGGCATAAAGTCCTCCCACTATGGCAAGAAGGCTGAAAATCATATAAATGAATCCCTTTGTAAAGCCCCAGATAAAACCGGCAATAAGCAGTATGATTACAGCGAAGTCGATAGGGTTCATCAATTACTCCATAAGGGAATCACCCATAATGTATATCGGAATTATTACTTTTCTTGTTATAAAGGATGAAAAAGAATTATAATAAAAGCAGTCCGGCGCATGTGCCGGCTTGTCCGGCGCTTCCTATCCGAATGGCTTGTCTTGAGCAGGTGCTAAAGGATCGGGAGGGCCAATCGCTGGTGTTTTACAGGAGATTATATGAAGGGAGTTATCGTTGCGGCCGGTTACGGAACCCGTTTTTTGCCGCTCACGAAATCCATGCCTAAAGAAATGCTTCCGCTCTACGACAGGCCTCTTATCGATTTCATACTTGACGAATTCGAGGAAGCCGGAATAGAGGATGTCATCGTGATAACCAGCAGGAGGAAAAAGGTCCTGGAGGATTACCTGGACAGGGAGATAGAGCTCGAGCATGTCTTCGAAAAAAATAACAGGAACGATTTGCTGAAAACCATCAAGCCGAGGAAGATGAATTTCAGTTTTATCAGGCAGTTTGAAATGAAAGGGACCGGGCATGCTTTACTTCTGTTGAAGCCTTTCATCACCGAACCTTTTATTGCGGCTTACCCGGACGATATTGTTTTAAGCAAGCCCGGCGTTTCAATGAGACTTACCGAATTATATAACCTGACGGGTAAAAATGTACTTGCTGCCAGGACTGAACTCGATAATATTTCAAGGTTCGGCGTAATAAAATGCAGGAGTGAGGGAGGAGTCCTTCAAGTAGAAAAAATAGTGGAAAAACCGACCAGGGAAGAAGCTTCAGGGAACTTTGTCTCTATCGGCCGTTATCTGTATACTCCCGAGATGCTTGATGTGCTGGAAGAAGGTTATGACATGAATAATAAGGGTGAATATTATCATATCGATGCTGTAAATAAACTGGCCGAAATGGGTAAATTCGTAGCTTACAAGATTGAAGGATTAATGCTTGATACCGGTGAACCTGAAAGCTATCTTAAGTCAATCCTCCTGTATATCGGCAGGCACCCGGAAGGTTCGAGGATACTCAGCGATTTCATTAAAAGCAGGGGCTAAAATCTTAAACAGAAATAAGCTCCGGCCGTCCTCCCCGGATCGAGTTCCAGGCCTAAATATATTTCCTCGTTCAGCAATGCGTAGCCTGTAAGCCCGAGAGTAGCCATGGCAGAAACTACTCCCCATGTCGTCGAAGAATGATTTATTGAATCGTAGTAGTTCATGCTGGCAAGATTGTCATCGGTTTTGTTTTTGTAATAGAGGTCTGAATAATACGCCCTTTCATAATCGGAATAGATATTCTCGCCGATAAAAAATAAAGTCACACCCCATCCTGCGTAAACCCCCCACCATAAAGCCCGCTTTTCCCAGTCAGGCGTTCCCTGGCTTCCAACAAGCACCGCCTGGACCTGGTAAACCTGGTTCGTGCTTTGCAGAATAAAATTACCGTAAAACGGAACATAATTTGTGCTCTTCGTTTCGATGGAAAACCTGTGGGTGGTCTGGAGGGTAAGGTCTGTGAGGGACAGAGGAGTATTCCCGACATAAGATGAATCTATAAATACCAGGGCATTCGTCGGTATCGACTTTATCTGTACCAGACCTCCGGTTTCCAGGTGTGATATCGATTTATATATGAAATTCGTTTTATCTTTAATTATATCAGCCTGCAGGGTCACCTGGGAATAACCCTGCTTTAAAATTGAAAACCGGTGCATTCCTGCCGGTATTGCCGGATAATAAAGGGGGCTTTTACCGATAAATGTATCATCATAATAAATACTAGTTTCCTCCGGCTGGGTATCGATTAAAACATCTCCGGATTCCCTGTTCAAATATGTCGTCCTGAGAGGCTTGACAAAATCGAATATCTTATCAGGCAGCCTGTCCTCCCTGGAAATTGTCGTAAGTGAAAAGGAATTTGTTTTATAAACAATATTAGTAACGGTAATGTCTATCCTGAGGACATTCGGACCGATCCTCTTCTCGACCAGTCTGATGCGTCCCCTGATTTCACTGTAATAATTCGGCGACGCATTCGAAATTATATTTGTATTCGTGCCGGAAAGGTTCGTGTTTGAAATAACAGTTTTATTTGTCGAAATAAAGTTCGATACAGGCCTGTCGTTTGTCCGCCTTAAGTCGATAGGCAAATAGCAGATTGTGTTTGTAAGGGCGGAGAATTCATTGAATAAAAGGTAAATATAATTATCCCTGACCAGCCTCGGCAGATTTGTCTCTATGATATTCGAAACGGTCCTGTTCGTGATGATATTTGTTACTAAATTGGTTGTAATTATGAACTGGCCCTGGCCCGCAGTTAAAAGGCTCTGCAAAGATGGAGCATTAGTAATAATCTTATTTGTAGAATTTGTAATGGAATTTGTCATGATGACCGTCGTTACGCCGTTCGTGCTTATTTGCTCGTTATATTGAGTGATGACAGCGGGCATAAGGATCAGGTAATTCGAAAATATAGAATTCGAAAGCTCGGCCAGCTGAACAATGTTTGTTGTCATTTTGAAGTTGAGCTTGTCGAAGGGTAAAAAAAATGTCTCATTTTCAATAGGTTTCAAATGGCTATCAAGCATATCCGGGACGGCGTTTGTAAGATAATCGAGGTCATGATCGCCGGTCAGGTTTTGAAAAGGAAATATACTTATCGTATAACGGTAGGGAAAAGTACTCAGTATGGCATCCGACATATTGGTTCTCTGCCTGGCTTCTTCTTCCCTTATAAAACCCGATGTGCATGAACAAATAAGAATAAACAGCATGAAAAGCAAGCATCTAAAACGCATATGAACCTTTTTTAAATAATTCATTATTGGGCGCTTGTCCTGAGTACGATTTAACTCAAGGCTCCCGCAAGAGCGGGATTTTTGGGACCACCCGGAATATTATAATCTGGAAATGAGTTACAGTCAAAAGTAATACTTGTTATTCCCACTTTGTCAGATCTAAGAGTTCATAAATTTTAACGGGTTCTTTAACGCCTTTTACATATATGCTGTCGAGTTCCCTCACTATTGCCCATTCCTTGACCTGTTCGTATGTGAACTGGCTTATGATGATATTGGTCTGGTAAAATTTGTTTTCATCCTGCAGGTCTTCGGCAAGGTTCATGTTGTCTCCGATTGCAGTATAGTTCCTCTTCTTTTCGGAACCTATATTTCCCACAGTAATACAACCCGTGTTCAGTCCTATTCCTATATTGACAGCTTTATAGCCTTTTAATAGCTGTTCTTCGTTAAAGGAATGGAGCGATTCAAGCATTTTAAGTCCGGCCTGGCAGGCTTTGAGCGCATGATCGGAAAGTTCTATCGGAGTTCCCCAGAAGGCGACAACTGCATCCCCTATATATTTATCAAGGGTGCCCTTTGTCTCCATTACAATATCCGTCATTTTGGTCAGGTATGAATTAAGAAAGTTGATCAGTTCATTAGGCTGCATTCCCTCGGAAAGGGTTGTGAAACCCCTGATATCCGAGAAAAGTACTGTAGCTTCGGCATCCTGCCCTCCCAATTCGATTTTTTCAGGATTGGCAACCAGAATATTGACAAGGTCAGGACTGACATATTTTGAAAAAGTGGATTTAATAAACCGCTTTTCCCTTTGTTCAGTGAGAAGAATATATATTTCACCGATAATCAGCGCCAGAACGCCGGTGAGCATGGGTATAATTGTTATGATAAGCATATTGAACTGGAAAAGGATGAAACCCAGAAGCAGCGGGAATATTACCGATAACAGCAGCGCAAGAACCGCGCTTCTCATACCCCTGGAAAGGAAAATACATACGACAAGGGTGAATATGATTATATAAGCCAGATTGAGTACCGGCGGCAATTCGTTTATATAATCCCTGTTGAGTATTGTTCCCAGGGAATATCCGATATGTTCTGCGCTGTACATTTCTCCCAGCGGGGAAAGCAGTTTATTAAATGTGGCTCCCGATGTTAAAACACTGATAATAAAGATCGAATCCTTCGAGAAATGAGCATTTTCAGCATACATAACGGACATGGACTGGATGAAACCGGAATTGGGAGACGCCTTGTAATTTATGAAAAGCCTGTATTGGTCGTCGACGGGAATTTTAAAATTCCCCTTGATCCCGTTCCATTCCGTATTCTTTATTACAATTTGATTTCGAAGAAGGACGATATTAGATACATCGGAATTGAGCAGTTTGACTGCTGCGGACAAAACTACAGAAGGGTAATAGACATTTGTTAACCTTATTTTATCTTTGTCTTGGATATAATAACCGGCCGATATGATAAGAGGATTCTTGCAGTAAATATCATCACCCGGTTCCGATGCTTCGATATTGGCTGCTCCGGCAAAATTCAGGTTTGATGAAATTTCCTTTATAATGGATGTCAATTTATAATTGGTCCTGAGGCCCTTTATGGGTTTTTTTATATCAAGTTCGAACTTTCTCAGGCTGGATGCTTCGGGGGAGTCGTATGAAAGTCCGTTTGCGAGAATGGTTCCTTTATCCTGTTTATTAGTTATATATTGATCATTATCCAGAGCAGGGTGAAAGCGGGAAACAGGATAAAGTATGAAGTCTTCACCGACAGGCTGCTTGAATTTAGAAAGAGACCCGGCGAAGGCTTTGTCGCTTTCAGGTTTAGGGCTCGGTTCATTGAAAAAGATATCGAATAATACCAGGTCGGGAGGATATGTATGCGGTTTCTTATAAATTGGATTCGATGCATTGAAATGGTCAAGTATCTTTGCCCAGACCTTTCTGTCAATGGGATAGGAGTTGAAAAATTTCATTGACTCGTCATCGGCGGTGAATACGGTCATTTTCGAATAAACACCCGGGACCTGGTTCCTGTGAATTGTCCCCCTCGTCTGGACGAATGTTCCGGATTGATAAGCCTTTGAGACAAATCTCCATTCCAGTGAAAGGTTTTCAATGTCATGGAGGAATTTACGGACAGTCAGGAAGTCATATTCGCGGGGCAGGAAATAAAACCCGGCGATAACAAGAATAACAGCCATTGAAATCAATATCACAACAGTGAATTTATTTAATTTTTTTTTGCCGCCGCTTTTAGCCATATTCCACCCCCTGGTTACTTAATATCTAGAAGTTCATAAATCCTGACGGGTTTTAATTTCCCTTTAACACGGGTAAGATCGATTTCCCTTACTATAACGCTGTCCTTTACCAGTTCATATGTAAATTCGCTGATGATTACTTGGGTATGATAAAATTTATTAATACCCTTGAGCCTCGAGGCCAGATTAACTGGGTCGCCGATCGCCGTATAATTTTTCTGCCTTTCGGAACCGACATTTCCGACAGTGATATTTCCGGAATTGATGCCGATATTGATGATAACAGGATCATAGCCTTTTACTTCCTGTTCGGAATTAAAACTTTCAACGGCCGTCAGCATCCTGAGGCTTGCCTCGCAGGCTTTCAGCGCATGTTCCGGAATATCTATCGGGGCGCCCCAGAACGCCATAACGGAATCACCGATATATTTATCGAGTGTTCCATTCGTTTCCATCACGATGTCCGACATTTTTGAAAAATAAGAATTCAGATATTCGATGAGTTTTTTAGCATCCAATCCCTCGGAAATGTCGGTAATATTTTTGATAGCTGAAAATAATACGGTTACATGCTTGTCTTCGCCTCCGAGCTGGATCCTGTCGGGGTTTTTAATCAGGATATCGACAAGTTCCGGGTTTAAATAGCTTGAAAATGTCGATTTTATGAAATTTTTCTCGACTCCTTCGGTAAACAGTACGTAAACCTGTGTAGAGATAAGTGCGAGTATGCCGCACAATACGGGTATGAAAGTTATAACAATAATATTAAACTGGAACATTATTATTCCCAGAACTATAGGCAGCAGCAAGGACAGCGCTGCAGCCACGACTGCATAACGCAATCCGCGGGCGGTAACAAGTCCTACGCCCAGTGTTAAAAAAAGTATGTAAAAGAAATTGAGCCATTCCGGAGCGTCATATATAAAATCCCGGCTCAGGATGGTCCCTACGGCATAACTCAAAAGTTCGACACCGAACATTTCTTTAAGAGGGGTGAGGTATATGTCGCTTGAGCCTTTTTTTGAATACATGCCTATGAATAAGAGAGAGTCTTCCGGCAGCTGGGTGTTCCTGATGTCTTTAAAGGGAATTTTCCTGATGTAGCCGCTGTTCGGAAAAGCTTTATAATTGATATTCATCTGGCAGCCTTTGTCTATAGGTATCCTGAAATCTTTCCTTTGTCCGCTTTCCATAGCGTCCTTTATGACAATTGCGTCCTTTTCAACGGAAACATTGGAAATACCGGCATTGAGCTCTTTTAATACAATTGCAAGCACAATCGAAGGATAGCTTACATTAGTAAGGATAAATCCGCCGCCCCGGGAAATCTTGTAATATGTGGAGACGATCAGCGGTACGGTTCTATAAATATTATCGCTGGGCACAAGGTTTGCCGTTCCCAGGAAATCAAGGTATTCCGGAAGCTCCTTTAGAAGCGGCGAGACCTTGTTATATATGCGGAAAACATTGGTTACATGAAGTTCGAACTGCCGCATCGCCTGTATCCTCGGCGAATTGTAATCCAGGGCGTTTTTTATCGATATGTCCTGCCGGGTTAAGAGAGATTCCTCGTTCCCGCCTATAAGCTCATTTATATTCAAACCCTCGATCGTTTCAAGGATGATATCTTCTCCCAGGGTTCCCTGGTAATTTTTATATGCTTCTATAAGCGCTTTGTCGCTTTCTGGTTTCTGGGAAGGATCGCTGAAGTAAATATCGAAAAAGACAAGGTCGGGTCTCTTGGGGTTGTCATTTAGACTATTCAGGGCATCGGCCCAGACTTTCCTGTCGAAAGGGAAAGTACCCCCGAATTCATCGATAGTATCGTCATCGATGCCTGCGATGACGATTTTGTTGTAAATAGGGTTCTTGGCAACTTTAAGCATCCTGCCGTCAAGATATGTTTTTGTTGAAAACCGGAAATTTACGGAGTTATTCTCGAAACCCTGCAGAAACCTTATACCGGGCAGAATTTGAGGAACAATGTAATAAAGGCCTGCGATGATGCAGAATATGACAAGTGAAAGAAAGGTTACCATCAAATATTTATTTATTCTTTTTTTAGTCTTATCCTTTTTCATGATCATCCCCCAAATCCGAATATAATTTAAAGATGATGCCGCCCAGAGGAGGCAGTGTTATATCCAGGGAAAATTTTTTGCCGTTCCAGGGCAATTCATCCGAACTGACCCCGCCGGAATTGCCCATGTTGCTGCCTCCGTAATCGCTTGAATCTGAATTGAAAATTTCCCTGTAAAATCCCGGTTCGATCGTGCCTACTTTATAGTGAATTCTTGGAACCGGCGTAAAGTTGAGCACTGCGACGATGAAATTTCCATCCCTTGCCCGCCTGATATAGCTGATAATACTGTTATCCGAATCGTAAAAATCGATCCATTCGAAACCGTACGGTTCATAATCGACTTCAAAAAGAGCCGGCTCGTTCCTGTAAATAAAATTCAGGTCCTGAACGAGCTTCTGGATCTTTTTATGAGGTTCATACTCGCAAAGGTGCCAGTCAATGCTTTTCTCTTCGCTCCATTCGTCCCACTGGCCGAAATCCTGGCCCATAAACAAAAGCTTCTTGCCCGGATGCGTCATCATATATGTGTAGAGAAGTCTTAAATTCGCAAACTTTTGCCAGGTGTCGCCCGGCATTTTGCTCAAAAGAGAGGCTTTTCCATGGACAACTTCGTCATGCGAAAGAACAAGTATAAAATTCTCTGAAAAAGCGTATATCATTGAAAAGGTCAGTGTTCCCTGGTGATATTTTCTATAAACTGGTTCTTTACTGAAATAGACAAGGGTATCATGCATCCAGCCCATATTCCATTTGAATTCGAAACCCAGACCCCCGACATAAGTCGGCCTGGAAACACCTCCGAAGGCAGTGGACTCTTCCGCGATAGTTGTAGTACCCGGAAATTTAATGAATATAAGTTCATTCATCTTTTTTAAAAAATCGATCGCTTCCAGGTTTTCCCTGCCCCCGAACTGGTTGGGTATCCATTCGCCCTCATTGCGGCTGTAATCCAGGTAAAGCATGGATGCCACAGCGTCAACCCTGAGCCCGTCGATATGATATTTTCCAAGCCAGAACAGTGCATTGGAAATCAGAAAATTCCTGACTTCCTTCCTGCCGTAATTGAAAATTTTGGTCCCCCAGTCTTTATGTTCCCCTTTCCTGTCGTCAAAGTGCTCGTATAACGCAGTTCCGTCAAACCAGGATAAACCATGAGCGTCCTTGGGAAAATGGCTCGGAACCCAATCGATAATAACCCCGATTCCGTTACGGTGCATATAATCGACAAAAAACATAAAATCTTCGGGCCTGCCGAAGCGGCTCGAAGGAGCAAAATACCCCGTAACCTGGTAACCCCATGATCCGTCGAAGGGATGCTCAGCGACCGGCATAAGTTCGATATGGGTGTAATTCATTTTTTTTATGTAATCAGCAAGTTTAACAGCAGTTTCCCTATATGTTAAGAACCGGCTGCCTTCATCGGGGATGCGCATCCAGGAACCCAGGTGGAGTTCATAAATGCTCATTGGCGATTCGAGGTTTTTTATGCCGGATCTTTTAGAAATCCATTCGCCGTCAGTCCAGGTGTATTTGGAGATATCGCACACTATCGATCCCGTTTTAGGCCTGTATTCTGAAAAAAACGCATAGGGATCCGCCTTTTCAAGAAGATCGCCGTTTTTAGCTTTTATCACAAACTTGTATATATCGCCTTCGCCGATTCCGGGTATGAATATTTCCCAGATCCCGGAGCTTCCGAGCACCCTCATCTGGTGACGGCGGTTATTCCAGCCGTTGAAATCTCCGACTACGCTTGCGGCCCTGGCATTCGGGGCCCAGACGGCAAAATGGACTCCCGCAGCACCTTTGATAAAGAGAATATGCGCCCCGAGTTTTTCATATGTTTCAAGATGCGTCCCCTCGTTGAAAAGATGCCTGTCAAATTCTGAAATAACGGGCAGGAAAGAATAAGGATCGCGTATTCGGCCGACAAACCCGGAATCATAAGTAATTTTTAATTCGTAGGGTGTGTATCCCTCGTCCCGGTTTAAGACATATATAAAAAAACCTTCCTGGTGAACCAGTTCCATGGTTTCTTCTTTTTCCGATCCGTTCCTGATCACCGATACGCTCTCGGCTGAAGGAATGAAAGCCCTTATCGTTCCTCTTTTTTTACCGTTCTCCTGTATCTCATGATAACCAAGGATCTCAAAAGGGTCATGATAGTCGAAGTTCACAATTTTTCCGATGGATTCTTCTTCAATGTATTTCATTGACCGCATCCAATGATATTATTTTTGGTAATTTGAAAGGAAAAGATTTATTTGATTATCTATTCCCCCCAACCATCAATATGATAGCAGAATCCATAAAATTTGCAAGCGAATTTTTTAATTCTAAAGCCGGTTGTGATAAATTTTATACAGCAGGCTGCATCCTTGAGTTATCAAAACTGCAGGCATGGTTTAATCAAGAAAAATTTGCGCGAATGATAATAAAATATTATCATATGAGCGCTTATTATAAACCTTACGGACAGCCCACACGGGAAATCTTTATATAGTCAAGAGGAATTGATGCCGCTCAAACTGAAATACATCGGGAACGATCTTTATACGGCAGAACTTGAGAATGTCATATCGTTCTGGAATATACTTAAATATCTTGTCGAAACCCCTTATTTAAAAAATTTTCTTATCGAAAATTATGAAGGCGGAAACACCCTCGTAAACAGGGAGGCCTGGGAAGAGGAGGGTGTTATGTTCAAGGAAATCTCACCCGGCACATTCTTTTTCCCATATGAATCGGTAGGGTTTGTACTTGACGACAGCGTGCATAATATCAACCTTACTGTAGTAGATCATTATACTCCCGGTATGAATTATAAAAAAGAGAACGACCTTGTTCTGTCTGTCAATAATACGGATTCTGCTGTCATGGAACTTCCGGCAGGAAAGCTCGGCATACTTACAGCCCTTTATCTGTTGTCCAACATGAAAACAGGTTTTGACAGGGCCTTTCTTATGTCGCTTGCATCGCTTCTCGATCCACTGATAAATGAAAAGGTCAGGCAGATCGAATATATCAAGTCCAGCTTCATGGTTACACTGAAAGGCATCTATTTTGTAATAAGGCTGATCAATGAAAACAGGGAATCGTTTTTTTATAAGATAAATTATTTCAATAAAAGATGTAAAAAAGAAAGCATAAAGGAAAACAAGGTAAGATCACTGGCCTATCTGAAAAAAAAAATTATTAAGAAAAGCAGGTATTATGCCGTTCTGTATTATTTTTTGATAGTAAGCGCCGTAATTCTGCTCTGGTTTTTGAGTAAAAAATTCCTTATTCTTCTTATCATAGCAGGCTTTATCGTTTATTTTTTAACAGTCCTGGTCAGGAAAAATGCATACCGCTTCTTTTCGTAAGGCGTTAAGTAAGGTGCGGGTCACTTTATTCCCAGGATCCTGTGCATCTGCGGTATGAGGCGTACATCCATCCGGCCTTCAAGTGCCAGCTGTTCGATAAAACCGGCATTTATCCCGAGTTTTATCCTGTTTCTTACGGTCAACGGCTGAAAAGTTAATGTTGTGCGCGGGTTTAAAGAGTGAACTTCGAGGGCCAGATCGTATGCCGCCCGGATCTCATCAATAGACGATTTCGGTGAAAATACGCATTTTATCAGCAAATTTTTTACATCCTTTATTCTTTTAAAAAAGAGCCTGTGATCGTTTAACAGATCGAGTTTTGAAGTGCTTAAGAGCTTTATATCGGCGGACCAGTAGTCGATTTCCCGGATGAGCCTGTCGGTTACCGCATTATAGAGAGTTCCGTTTGTCTCGATGAAAGTTTCCCTGCCTTTAAATAACGGGAGAATTTCTTCTATAAAACCTGCATGAATGAGCGGTTCTCCTCCTGTAAAAGAAACAATTGAAAATTTAAAGCTGTTCAGTATGCCGCTGAACCTGTCGACGGTAACGGGATTGGACAGGAATGTATGTACCGGACCCGCTTTTACTCTGCAGATTTTAGAAGGCTTTGAGATTTTTTTAGTATCGCAGAATTTGCATGACAGATTGCAGCCGCCAAACCTCACAAAAAGGAAAGGTTTGCCGGCAAGAAAGCCCTCGCCCTGGAAGGAGTGGAAAATTTCAACAATATTAGCCGATTCCATTTTCTAATCGATGATCATATTTTTGATCCAGGCGAAGGTTTCCCTGAACAGGGTAAAGGAACTTTCAATAATATCGACTTTGTTGGGAACCGCGGCGATAAATTCGGCCTTTTCTATGCCAAGCTTGTTTACGATAAAAATAATTCTGGGAATATGATATTTCTGGCTTATGAAAACGGGGCCGTCGGCGATGCCGTTATCCAGGATATACTGCTTTGTGTTCTTAACGGTGACAAAAGTGGTTTCTCCCCGGGTGTCGGCGATAATATCGGTTCCCGGAACACCCTGCTTAAGGAGGAAATTTTTCATAACGGCAGCCTCGGCAATCCTTCCGCTTACAAAAATCCTTTTAATTCTCTGGTCCTTGTAGAGACTCACCGATTTTTCGAGCCTGAATTTAAGAGCCGTGCTCGGATCTCCCGACCTGGTTATTCCGGCTCCGAAAACGACTCCGATATTGTGCATGTATTGAGTATTATAAGAAACGGGGCATGTTTGTATATATATTCCGTACGAAGCTACAATGATCAATGTGAGTAATATCAAAGAAAACAGGGATTTTTTAATAATTTTCATTCGGACCCGTTATAAAATGTATTTTGTCAAATCATTACTCTGTATTATGGAGGCAAGTCTTTTTACGACATATTCTTCGGTAATGAGAATATCTTTTTCTTTCAGCACCGGCGCTTCGAATGAAATATCCTCAAGAAGGTATTCAAGCACGGTATGCAGGCGTCTTGCTCCTATATCCTCTACAGTTTTATTTATTTCGTAAGCGATTTCAACAATTTTATCGTAAGCGCTGTCTTCGAAATCCAGTGTTATTCCTTCCGTTTGTAAAAGGGCCTTGTACTGCCTGGAAAGAGAGTTTTTCGGTTCTATAAGGATCCTTTTCAGATCATTTTGCTGCAGGCTGGAAAGTTCAACCCTGATGGGGAAACGGCCCTGCAATTCAGGTATCATATCGGAAGGTTTCGATACATGAAATGCCCCGGCTGCTATAAAAAGCATATGATCTGTTTTTACAGTCCCGTATTTTGTACTTACCGAAGTGCCTTCGACTATCGGCAATAAATCCCTCTGGACCCCTTCCCTGGAAACTTCGGGACCCTGTCCTTTCGCTTTATCGGAGATCTTGTCTATCTCATCTATAAATACGATGCCCATTTCCTGGGCCCATCTTATGCCAAGCTCGACGGCTTTATCCTTGTCAATTCTCTCCTCGATAAACTGCTGCGTCAGGGCTTCCTTCGCTTCTTTAACTGTAATCCTTTTTACTTCTTCGGTTTCCATTCCCATATCGTTGAAAATGGACTGTAACGAACCCTCGCCGTCGTCCATGCCCGGGAAAATTTCTACCATGGGAAATACAGGATTCGATTTTTTTTTGAGCTTGACATTTATCATCATATTATCGAATTCATTGGTCCTGATCTTTTTCTTTATATCGTTTTTAATTTTTATTTTATCGATCTGTTCCATAATTTCTGAGCTTAATTCTCCCGTTCGCAGCAATTCTTCATATATATTTTTCTGAATTACTTTTAAGGCTTCGTTATATACGTCTTCCTTGGCGCCTTCTTTCATCCTCGATTTAATGACATTAACCGAATAATTTACAATGGCCCTGATCATATACTCTACATCCCTGCCTACATAACCTCTTTCCGTAAATTTTGTAGCCTCAACTTTAATGAAAGGGGCGTCGAGTATCTGGGCCATCCTCCTTGCTATTTCTGTTTTTCCCACTCCTGTCGGTCCGATCATAAGGATATTTTTCGGAGCTATTTCGTCCTTGAGTTCTTCAGAAACGAATTTTCTTCTTATTCTATTCCTTAAGGCTATAGCAACAAGTTTTTTCGCCCTGTCCTGCCCAATGATATAATTGTCAAGCGATTTTACTATTTCAGCCGGCTTGAAATTATTGAGATTTTCCCGGATTTCAACTATAGAGCTTCCGCGTTCATACATAAAAATTCCTGTTCTTATAACTCTTCAACTATGATGCTGTCATTGGTATAAATACAGATTTTAGAGGCAATTTTAAGAGATTTTAAAGCTACATCCCTGATAGGCATTTCAGGGCTTGCACTCATGAAAGCCAGAGCGGCCGCCCTGGCATATGGAGCCCCGGAACCTATAGCTGCAATATTGTCTTCAGGTTCCAGTATATTGCCGTTTCCCGATATTACAAGTGTATTTTTTTTGTTGGCTACGATAAGCATAGCTTCAAGCTGTCTCAGGTACTTATCAAGACGCCAGTCTTTTGCAAGGCTTACGCTGGATTTCAGAATATCTCCCGAGAATTCTTCGAGCTTTGTTTCGAATTTTTCAAGGAGGGCAAAAGCATCGGCTGCAGACCCTGCAAATCCCGCGAGGACAGTTTCTTTGAAAAGCTTCCTGATCTTTACCGCATTGCTTTTAATTACTGTTTCTCCAAGAGTAACCTGTCCATCTCCCGCCATTGCGATATTCCTGTCTTTCCTTATACAGACAACAGTGGTCGAGTGCCAGACGTTCTCAGGCATAAAACCTCCTTGGGCCTGGAAAACCTATAAGTATACCATCCAATTTCTATTAATTCAAATTGCGGATATTATCATTTAAATATTTCCCCTTTTTTTAAAGTAATAATACCTGAGTGAGTTGACAAATGAATAAACTTAAGTTATACTAAATATACTTAAGTATATATAAATATATGGAGAGTATTTATGAATGAAAGCATTGATTTCAACAAGGTTGCGGGGAACTATGAAAGGAAATCGATCGTTCAGAAAGGCGCGGCAGAAATTTTATTGTCTTTGATAAAAATTAAAAGCAATGAATCAGTCCTTGACGCCGGATGCGGACCCGGAAACCTGACAAGGAAAATTAAAGATCTGACAAAAGGAAGAGTTGCCGGAGTGGATGTTTCTCAGAATATGATAAATGAAGCTCTCGGGAAATACGGAAACGATTCCATGGAGTTTTATACAATGGATGCTGAAGAACTCGGATTTAAAGGGGAATTTGACGTCATTTTCAGCAACTCGGCCTTTCAATGGAGCCATGATCCGCTGAAAGCGTGCGGCGGGTTCTATAGAGCTTTAAAAAAAGGGGGACGGGTCGGAATTCAGGCCCCGGGAGGGGGGAAATACTGTGATAATTTTATGAAAGCTGTCGAACATGTTAAAACGGATTACAGGACTTCATCCATATTTTCGAAATGGAAGAATCCCTGGTTCATGGCCGAAAAAGCCGATGACTACTCTTCACTTTTTGAAAAGTCGGGCTTCCTGGTAAAATATTCGGAAATCAGGAAAACAAGCTCCTGTCATACGGCTGCGGAATGTTTCGATATTTTCTCATCAGGCGCAATTACCGGGTATCTCAACCGGGAATATTATAATGTTGAAATAAACCCTGAATATATCCGCGATTTTAAATCAATAGTGATAAATGAATTCGAGAATCAGGCGATGCCTAATAACAATCTTGAACTTAATTTCAACAGGATTTTCCTGGTCGCTGTCAAACCCTGACGGTATTATAATCTTTTTTTACCTGCTTTATTGACAAATTGTTTGATGATATTTATAGTAATCCGGGGTAAAGGGTTAGTTTAGGTTTCCTCTTTTTTACATGATCTTAAGTATTTTATAGGGGCTAAATGGTAAAAATGAGGAAATTATGGATTTCCAGGAAAAATTTCAATTCAGAAATCTAAGAGAAGTAAACGTCAGCGAATTAAAACCGGGAAATGTATTAAGCGATAATATATTAGCCCTGGGCATGTCTAAAGGTCATGTACTGTCATTACATGATATTCAAAGAATAATAACGCTTAACCTTCCTAAGGTCCGCGTATTTTTAATCGACAACACGGATTCTGAAGATTCAGACCGGGAAGTCTCGATAAGGGATCTTTTCAGAAGGGAAATCAAGGCGGAAATAGAAAAAGAGATCTTACCTCCCGACCAGCAATTATTATCGATCTCAGATGAGAAACTTTCCGGAAAACTTAGACAGGTCATTGAATTAAAGAAAGGATTCATAAGAGGCGAACGATACCCGGAAAAAATATACGAAAGGCAAATTAAAGAGCAGGAAAGATTCAAAAACATCCTGAAAAAAAGCAGCATTGAATTCCATGAAGAAACGCTTAAAATAATAAATGAATATTCGATAGCCAGCTGCGATCTGGAAGCTCTTCAGGAACTCGATCCTGCTTCGCCTTTAGAGCTTATGAAAAAAATGGAAAGTTATGAAAGAGATGCAGAATTATTTTTAAACGCCGTCATTAACAGCCGGGAGGTTTATGCATCTTTTGTCGAAGTCATTCTTGCCGATCTCCTAAGCGATATCGGTTACAAGCTTACAAACGGGCTTTTAGCAAGAGTCGGGAGAGATGATAATTACAGGGATTTCTTATCCAACCATTCGCTGCAGGTTGCGGTTATTTCTCTTATTACAGCTATTGAATTGACGAAAATGGTACATGAAAAATGGGAACTGCTGGAAGATACCGATCTTGAACAATTTTTGATCCTGAGTAAAAAATTGTTTTCACTTGAAGATATGATAAATTTAGGAATTTCAGCATTTCTTCATGACATAAGTTTCAAAAAGAACATTCCTGATTTGACTGCCGATTACAGGTTCAGCCTTATGGATCAGACAATATGCGAACTTCACCCCAGCGAAGGTTTTCATATGTCAAAAAAGCTTAATCTGGATTTTGAAATTGAAAGCGCCATCTACCAGCATTGCGAGCGTTTCGACGGCTCGGGGTTTCCCAACGGTCTTATGCCGAGATTTTTCTCCAAATACACGCCTGTTCTTATTTTTGCCGAGTATTTTATAGAATCTACGACAGTAAACCCGTTTCAGCAAAACCGGAAGAATCCCCGCGAATTTATCATGGACCTTCTTAAAGATGAAAGGAGCAAGTTTGACGGAGATGTAGTCTATGCCTTTATCCGTGCGGCATCCATGTATCCCGTCGGGACCTGGGTCTTTATGAAGGATGAAAAAATAGGAATCGTTACAGGCGTTAACAGGTCAAAGCTGGACAGGCCTGTCGTTATGATATTTCTGGATGAGAAATTAAACAAAATCAAGCCTTATAAGATCGACCTGGCAATAGATCCGAATACTATCGTGAATCCCATCTCATTTTCAACCATCAGTGACAAATTCAGCGATCCGCAAAAGGAAATATGGCGTTATCTTGCTGATTAATCAGCCGCTTACAGTCAACAGTCGACAGTCGACAGAATAACTGCGGCATGACTGTAGACTCTCGACTGTCGACTGCAGGCTGACGATTCTTGAGTTATTAAAATTGCCCGTATAAGATTATATCAGGCACTTTTTTATTAAAGGAAGGTATGAGTGAACGGAAGGACTATACCCGGTCTTTTCGAAGAAAGCGTGCAGAGATTCCCCGATAATATCATGCTGCTTGAAAAAAAGGACGGTTCTTATAAAGAAACAACCTACAAAGAGGTTCAGGTTATTGTCCGGCGCCTGGCCGCCGGTCTTATATCTATGGGGCTTAAAAAAGGGGACAGGGTTTGCCTTTTTTCGGAGGGCAGGAATAACTGGATAATAAGTGAAATCGCAGTGTTATACACCGGGGCGGTAAACGTGCCTCTTTCTGTAAAAATAGATGAGATTTTAGACCTTGAATTCCGTATCAGGCATTCCGATTGCTGCATGGCTGTAGTATCCGGAATGCAGCTTGAAAAGATCAGAAAAATAAAAAATAACCTGCCGGGATTAACAAAAATCATAGTTCTCGATGAGATAAAGGAACCGGAAGACGATGAGATCCTTATTCGGGACGTTATTGAAAAGGGTATTAAGCTGCTTTCCTCGTCACCTGAAATGTTAGGTAAAATCCTGGAAAGGGTTGAAGAAAACGATTATGCCAATATCTGTTATACTTCCGGAACAATATCCGATCCCAAGGGGATTCTCCTTACTCACAGGAACTATACAGCTAATGTGGAACAATCTTCCGATATCGTCGGGGTTTATGAAACAGACCGGACCCTCCTGATTCTTCCATGGGATCATGCGTTCGCTCATACATGCGGCATCTATACTCTGATAAAAAACGGAGGTTCAATAGCTTCCGTACAGTCAGGCAGGACGCCGCTCGAATCTTTGAAAAATATTGCCCTGAACATTAAGGAAACTCGTCCGACGGTCCTTTTAAGCGTGCCTGCCCTTGCAAAGAGCCTCAGGAAGAATATTGAGAAATCGGTCAATGAAAAGGGAAGGTTCGCCGGCTTTCTTTTCCGCATAGCCCTTTATACAGCTTATGCTTTCAATTCCGACGGATACGGAAAGGGTAAAGGATGGCGTTTCATTCTTATGCCGTTATGCCGAATATTCGACCGCCTGGTATTCACTAAAATAAGGGATAACCTTGGAGGCCGATTGAGATTTTTTATCGGAGGAGGGGCCCTGCTCGATGCAAACCTGCAGCGTTTTTTTTATGCTCTGGGAATTCCGATGTTCCAGGGCTACGGCCTCACGGAAGCAGCGCCGGTAATCTCGGCTAATACGGTTAAAAGGCATAAAATCGGTTCATCCGGCTGTCCGGTCGGAGGCCTTGAAATCATAATCCGGGATGAAAATGATAAAAGTCTGCCGGCGGGAGAAAAGGGTGAAATTACAGTAAAAGGTGAAAATGTGATGGCCGGCTACTGGAAAAACGATCAGGCGACAGCCATCGCGCTAAGGAAAGGCTGGCTTTACACCGGAGACATCGGTTATATCGACAGGTCCGGTTTTCTTTATGTTCTCGGCAGGACAAAAAGCCTTCTTATCGGCAATGACGGTGAAAAGTTCTCCCCCGAAGGCATCGAGGAAGCGCTTACTGAAAATTCAAGATTTATCAGTCAGGTAATGCTTTATAACGATCAATGCCCATGTACCGTAGCGCTTGTTGTGCCTGACAGGGCTGCTGTCGGAGCTTGGATTTCAGCCAGGTGTATCTCGTTACGGACCGCTCCCGGGCAGGACAGTGTGCTCATGCTTATCGATAATGAAATAAAGAGAATAAAAGAATCGGAAATACGCAAAAAGGCCTTTCCCGGACGCTGGTTTCCATCTGCAGTTGCTGTTATCAGCGAGGAATTCTCTGAAGATAACGGCCTTATCAATTCGACTATGAAAATGGTCAGAAACAGGATCGCCGGAGTCTACAAAGATACTATCAGGTTTTTATATACGGAAGATGCCAGGAATATATGCAACGACATTAATAGAAAATCGGTCATTAAAATGGAAAGGAGTAGCTCTTGAATTTCAACAGTGTTGTCGTAAGGCAGGGTTCTGATGCAGAATCGGTAACGCGGGAAGTCCTTAAGGAATTTCCGGTAGAAAGCCTCGGTATAGGGGAAAAAAGTGTAATAATAAAACCCAATGCCGGCCGTATGGCCGGACCGGGGTCGGGCATCAATACGAGTCCCGCTGTTATCGGCGGAATCCTTGATTATTTTCTGGATGCCGGCAAAACGGATATAGCGGTAGCGGAAAGCCCGATACTTGGCGTTAAAGCCTTTGAATCCCTCGAAATCAGCGGTATTGCGGAGGAGGCAAGAAAAAGAAGGGTCAAAATTATTGACCTTGACGCCTCGGGATATGAAACGGTCGGAATTCCGGGAGGAACTGTCATAAAAAAATTAAAAGTATGCCGAGGCGTCTTAAACGATAGTTTTATTATTTCAGTCCCTGTTATGAAAACGCATATGCATACACAGGTATCTCTCGGACTTAAAAATATGAAAGGCTGTCTTTACGGCAGGGAAAAAGTCATGTTGCACCAGCTTCCCCCTGCCCGCGGCAGGGAAGGGCCCGTAAAACCGCTTGATCTGGCGATAGCGGATATGTCCAGGATACTGATGCCCGATTTCACAATTATTGACGGTACGATAGCCCAGGAAGGAATGGGGCCGAGCGCAGGCAGTCCGGTAAAGCTGGGGCTCGTCATCGCGTCGAAGAATTGCCTGGCGGCCGACTCAACGGCGGTCAGGCTCATGGGATTTGATCCGGGCAGCGTCCATCATCTCCATAAAGCAATTGCACTTCAAGGAAAACTCGATAAAAGATTTGATTTTGGATTCACTCCAATGGAAATTGACCCTCCGGATTTTTTGAAATGGTCGGTAAAAATGGAGCCACCCCCTAAAAAAATATCGCTTGAGTATTCAAATGTTATTGTAGAAGACAGGGACTCCTGCAGCGCATGCCTTTCTACAGTGCTGATGTTTTTAAAACGCTATTACATGGACTTTGCCGATTATCTTTCTCCCGGGAAGCCCCTGCGAATAGCGATCGGGAAAAAAATAGGCGGGCAGGAAAAGGGGACGCTTCTTATCGGCAACTGCACAATCCTGGAAAAAGACGGCGGGATCTTTATAAAAGGATGTCCTCCTGTTTCCAGCCAGATCTTCAAAGAAATAGAAAAATTATATCCGGCCCTTTCTAAAAAGGGAATTAAAATAAACCAGTCGCTGTAACGATAGTCGGAGGTCGGCGGTCGGCAGTCGACAATCATGCAACAATTATTCTGTCGACTGCCGGGTGTTGAATGTCGACTATATAAAGTGACAGAATTCAGCAAATATGCTATGATGATACGGTGATAAAAATAATAAAAACAATTCAAGATTTCAGGGCTGCATCAGCGTATCAATTAATAAATATTTACATAATTAAATCATTCCTTAACACGATTCGATATTATCATCGATTTAATTTAGAATTAAAAGTCGATAAAGGAGAATTTACCTGTGAACTGGAAGGATTTTTATGATAAATCCCGCAACAGCATAGCGTTCAGCGACGGCTCGATGGGGGTTTTCCTCCAGAAGTACGGACTTGCAGGCGGGGAATGTCCTGAAATATGGAATATTACCCATGGCGAAATCGTCGCTTCAGTTCATCAAAGCTATATTGATGCGGGCAGCGAACTTATCATTACCAATACCCTCGGCGGAAACAGGGTCAAGCTTTCCGAGTTTAATCTGGGAGATTCTGTAAAAGAGATAAATGACTCGGCTGTTAAAATTGCAAGAAGGGCGGCAGGGGATAGAGCAATAGTAGCCGGAGATGTAGGGCCTACGGGAAAATTTGTGAGACCCCTCGGCCCCATTACCTTCGACGAAATGAAGGATATTTATTCCGAACAGATAGAAGTGCTGGCTAATGCCGGCGCCGACTGCATTTTTTTCGAAACTCATATCGATATTCTTGAATTGAAGGCTGCCATCATAGCCTGTAAAGAAGTATGCGATCTTCCTATTATTGCCAGCGTCACTTTTGAAGGGGACGGCAGGACAGTCACCGGCTCCACTCCCGGCGCCGCTTTTACGATGATCGAAGCTCTCGGGGCCGATATGGCCGGAACTAACTGCGGTACAGGTCCCGTCGATATGATAAATATCATAGATGAAGCCAGGGGTCTCATATCGATTCCCATAATTGCGCAGGCAAACGCAGGCGTTCCTTTTCTCTCGAACGGCAGGACGGTTTTCAAGGGCAGCATTGAAAGCTATACCGATGCAGCCGTTAAAATGATTGAAAAGGGCGCTAATGCCGTCGGAGGCTGCTGCGGTACTACTCCGGACCACATAAAGAGGATAAGGGATGTCATTGGAGATATGGCTTCAATTAACCGGAAGGAAATTAAAGTCGATTTTATGAAGCTGTCAAGCCGGTATATTGCCAGGAAAATAGGTTTCGAAGAGCCCTTTACCATTATCGGAGAAAGGCTTAACCCCACAGCACGTAAAAAACTTTCGGAAGACATAAAAACCGGAAAATTTGAGATTTTCAGGGATGAAGCTCTATCCCAGGAAGAGGCTGGAGCTCATGTACTCGATCTTAATATGGGGATTGAAGGAATTTCCGAGGCGGCATATTTTGAAAAAGGAATAGAGATACTTGGGAACCTTGTTAAAACGCCTCTTTCCATCGATACAGCCAATGCACAGGCAGCCGAATTGTCATTGAAACTGTATCCCGGAAAACCGATCCTCAATTCTATTTCCGCAGAACGTAAACGCCTGGACCTTCTGAAGACAGTAAAAAAATACGGCGCCGCCTTTATTGCGCTTCCAATCGACGAAAAAGGGATCCCGAAAACCGCGGGTGAACGGATTAAACTGATGAGGAAAATAACGGATGAAGCCCTTAAACTGGGTATCGATAAAAAGGATATACTTGCCGATCCGCTTGTTCTGACAGTAAGCGCAGAACAGGGAGGTGCGGCCGAGACGTTAAAAACTATAAGAATGTACAGGGATGAACTTGGACTTTTCTCGGCGCTTGGATTATCAAATATTTCATTCGGACTTCCAGCACGTAATTATATTAACAGGAATTTTCTTTCAATGGCCGTCGGCTCCGGACTTACAGCCGCAATTGCAAACCCTCTTGACGAAGAACTGATGGGACTTGTAAGGGCTTCCGACGTGCTTTTATCCAGGGATCCGAATGCCGCCGCATATATAGGCTATTACTCACAATACGAAAACAGCAATAAAACCGTGAAGGCGGAGGCGCCTGGAACCGTCCCCGGCAGCCGGACAAAGGACCAGCTTTACGAATCTATCCTTAAAGGCAATGTCAATAATATCGGAGGATTGATAAAAGAAGCCTTGGAGCAAAAAATGGACCCGGCAGGGATCTTGAACGAACATCTCATACCTGCAGTGGCCCAGGCAGGGAATCTTTATGAGAAAAGGATTTACTTCCTGCCCCAGCTCATGCTTTCCGCTGAAGCTATGAAAACTGCATTTTCCATCCTCGAACCTCTATTAAAAACCGGTGAAATCAATATTAAAGGGAAGATCGTTATTGCAACGGTAAAGGGCGACGTTCATGATATCGGTAAAAATATAGTCATCTTGTTATTGAAGAATTACGGTTTTGACATCATGGACCTGGGCAAGGATGTCCCCAATGAGGTTATTCTTGAAAAGGCTGAAGAGTTTAGAGCGGATATTATTGCACTTTCCTCGCTTATGACGACAACCATGCAGATGATGAAGGAATTCATGGATCTCTTGAAGGAAAAAAACCGTAAATACGAGGTCCTTGTCGGCGGCGCCGCGGTCACGAGGGAATTCGCAGAAAGCATCGGGGCGCATTATTCAGTAGATGCGGTAAGTGCTGTAAAATCTGCAATGAAGATAATGGGATTATAGACTTGATTGAAAAGGGTCGAAAATATCATGCTTATCGGGGGGAAATTAATCGGGAGGATATTATGAAGCCGAAACAGGAAGAAAGGACATTAACGGAATTCCAGATGAGGAATATTCATGTCCTGACCCATCTCCTGAATTATGACGCTGTAACCGATGATATTGTGGAAACATTAAGATCCAGCGAACTTGATTATTTTTCCCTTCTCGATAAATATAAACTTCTTGAAAAAAAGATCAATATCGACGAAAAAACGAATCTTTTAAAATACAGGAACGATTATCTTGTCACGATAATCAAGACAGCTTCCAGGATATTTTTCGGCATTAAAGGGATAATTTATCCGATATCTCTTGTCAGGTTCGATATAGACGATTTCTCCCAATTCAATAACAGGTACGGCCATGATATAGGCGACAAGGTCCTGATAGAAATTGCATCGATAATCAGGGAAAATTCGAGGCCCACAGACTACGCCATCCGTTTCGGAGGCGAAGAGTTCGATGTGATCCTTCCATCGACTGATCTCAAAGGGGCATCGATATATACAAAAAAGATCCTTGAACTGACCAGGAAAATTTCGATTGCATGCGAAAATGAAAAATTATCGGTCAGCATAAGCGCAGGAATTTCTTATATCGACTATCATTTTACAGAAAAAAAATTCCTTGATCCCGAGGAAGTCGATAAACTCTTCCAGCGGCTTCAGAATGAGGCTGACAATGCCCTGTATGAAGCAAAATTTCTGGGAAAAAACCAGTCCTGCATATACTCGCCTATAAAAAGGGACGAGTATAAGAAAATAAGAAAACTGTATGTAAAATAAAACGTACATTAAGGGAATTAATAAGAAGGGAAAAGAGGGGAGAAAGGAAAATGATTAAAGAGGAATGCGGGGTATTCGGGATTTTCGGCTTCAACGAAGCGTCCAGATATGTTTATCTCGGCCTGACCATGCTCCAGCACAGGGGCCAGGAATCATGCGGTATTGTAAGTTCGGACGGATCTTTTTTATATAAACAGGTCGGCCTGGGACATGTCTCGGATTTCTTTGATGAAGTTAAATTGTCATACCTTCAGGGTTTCAGTGCAATAGGGCATGTCAGGTATTCGACTACAGGTTCTCCGACGCTCGTCAACGCCCAGCCTATAACTGCCGCAATATCCAAAGGCGCTATCGCTATTGCTCACAATGGAAATATAACCAATGCCAACAGCATCAGGGATAAGCTCATGAAAAAGGGAATGAGTTTCCATTCATCGAGCGACAGCGAAGTTATCCTTCAGCTGATTGCCGACGCACCGGAACAGGACCTCATTGCATCGGTAAGGCATGCTCTTGGACAGCTCGAAGGCTCTTTTTCGATACTCATCCTTTCAAAAGATATGATCCTGGCAGCACGCGACCCGATGGGTTTCCGTCCCCTGTCGATGGGGAAAATCGGAACCAATATCCCTGAAATGGGGGATACTATCGTATTTGCATCCGAGGACAGCGCCTTTTCAATCGTCGAGGCTTCTAAACTGAGGGACATAAAACCCAACGAGATCGTAGCCGTAACCGGCGACGGAATACAAAGCTATACGCTGACTGATAAAAAGGTTAAAGTCAATCATTGCGTTTTCGAACTGATATATTTTTCAAAGCCTTCTTCCAGGGTTTTCGATAAAAGCGTCTATAATTACAGATTCGATATTGGCAGGAGGCTGGCCAGGGAGCACCCGGTAGAGGCCGACTATATAATACCTGTCCCCGATTCGGGTATAGTTTCAGCCCTGGGCTATTCGCATGAATCCGGAATACCGCTTGCCCTGGGATTGATCAGGAGCCACTATATAGGGAGGACTTTCATAGAACCCTCACAGAAAATAAGGGACTTCGGAGTCAGGATGAAGTTTATCCCTGTAAGGGAAGTGATCCAGGACAAGAGAGTGATACTGATCGACGATTCGATTGTAAGGGGTACGACCAGCCGTAAAATAGTCAAACTTGTGAGAAGCTGTTCTCCAAAGGAAGTCCATTTCCGTATTGCTTCACCGCCTGTCCGTTATCCGTGCTATTACGGCATCGATTTTTCTACATATGAAGAATTGATAGCAAACATGACCGGTTCTCTTGATGAAATTGCCAGGTCGATAGGGGTCGAAACTATAGGTTATATCAGCGCCAAGGGCCTTTTCGACGATGAAGCCCTGGAAACGGATTACTGCAAGGCATGTTTTGACGGTGAATATCCTACCTCCATCAGCACATTTTCGAAAGGCGGATTTGAAAATGAAATCAGACAAAACGTTTTTAAATAACCTGCATGAAGAGATGCTGGAAAGCAGGACTCTCCACAAAGGCAGATCTTTCAGCTTTAAATCCGACCGGGTAAAGCTGCCCGACGGAAGGGAAACAAAAAAAGATTATGTATTTTATCCCGAAGCGGTGGGGATAGTGCCTTTTATCGGCAAGGATGACATAATACTGGTCAGGCAATTCCGCTATCCTGTAGGGCAGGTTCTCTATGAAATTCCGGCCGGGAAGCTCGATCATCCGGATGAAGACCTGAAGGTAGCAGCATACAGGGAACTGCTCGAGGAAACAGGATATAAAGCCGGAAAACTGGAACGGTTTTGTTCCTATTTTCCTTGCCCCGGCTACAGCACGGAAAAACTCCATCTTTATACGGGAACGGATCTCTGTCCCGGCGACGTCTCCCCCGACGAAGACGAATTTATTACATGCGAAAAAGTGTCTTTTAAAAATGCGTTAAAAATGATTGACGAAGGGAAAATAAAGGATTCCAAGACAATAATCGCCCTTCTATATATAAGGATTCATGGAAAGATATCCGGTTTTATGTTAGAATAACCCTGGAGAGAAAAATGGGTAAAGCTGTCCTTCTGCTGAAAAACGGTGAAATATTCCAGGGGAGGAACTTCGGCTGCAGGGGAGAGACATCGGGCGAAGTAGTATTCAATACTGCAATGACGGGGTATCAGGAAATCCTGACCGATCCTTCCTACAAAGGCCAGATAATAACAATGACCTATCCTCTTATCGGTAATTACGGGATCAATAACGAAAACACCGAATCCGGCTCAATTCAGGCTGCCGGACTGGTTGTCAGGGAAGCTTCGAAAATCGATTCGAACTGGACGAGCAGCGGAAACCTTTCGGATTACCTTGAAAGTAATTCCATAGTAGGTATCGAAGGCATCGACACAAGAAAATTAACACGGATAATACGAATCACCGGAGCAATGAACGGGATACTTTCGGCAGTAGATTTCGATATTAAAAGTTTGGAGAAAAAATTAAACGATGTTCCGGATATGTCGGGTCTCGACCTTGTGCCCCGGGTGACGATCGACAAACCCCGCCGCTGGAAGGAATTTAAAAATGGTTCCCCCCATGTCGTGGCTGTGGAGACGGGAGTAAAATATAATATCATGAGGATATTTGAATCGCTGGGAGTCAATATAACCCTTGTACCGGCGGTTTACAGCGCCGAAGAGATCCTGGGACTAAAACCGGACGGTGTTTTCCTTGCCAACGGACCGGGCGATCCAAGAGAGGTCAGGTATACTATAGAGACCGTGAAAGCTTTACTGGGAAAAGTTCCTCTTTTCGGGATCTGCCTTGGGCATCAGCTCCTGGGACTTGCATGCGGAGCAGGCATTTACAAGCTTAAGTTCGGCCACAGGGGAGCAAATCAGCCCGTTAAGAACCTGTCTACAGGTAATGTCGAAATAACGTCGCAGAACCATGGATTTTCAATTGTCGAGGATTCCATACCTTCCGATCTCGAGGTCACTCATATCAACCTTAACGATAATACCATCGAGGGAATGAAATTGAAAAAATATAAAGCTTTTTCAGTACAATATCATCCGGAGGCGTCCCCGGGTCCGCATGATTCCCGTTATCTTTTTAATGAATTCATAGGTATAATGGGGGGTTCCAGGGGGTGATTTATGGAACTTTTCCGGAATAACGTGCTGCCGCTTTCCAAGCGGATGATGCCCAAAACCCTCAAGGAATTTATCGGTCAGCCGCATCTTACAGGTCCCGGCATGCCTGTCAGGGCAATGATCGAAAATAAGACAATATATTCAATGATATTTTACGGGCCGCCTGCAACCGGCAAAACAAGCCTTGCCGAAATAATAGCGAACGAATTAAAATCCTCCTTTATAAGAACGAACGCCGTCACGCTCGATTCAGATGAAATACGCAGGATATTGTCTGCGGCGGAAGAAGCCGCAAAGGCCGGGATAAAAACAATAGTTTTTATAGATGAAATCCACAGGCTGATAAAGCCAAAACAGGACGCGTTCCTTACTTCCCTTGAAAACGGTGAGATTTCCGTTATCGGGGCTACAACTGAAAATCCTTATTTTGTAATGCAGCCGGCTTTAAGATCGAGGCTTTTCATATATGAATTCAAAAAACATACGGGGGAAGAGCTTGCCGTGATGCTCGATAACGCCCTTAAGTACGACACAGTGCTGTCTAAAATCGAAATCGGATTTGAAAAAGGCGCACGTGAATTTCTGATCGACGTTTCCGGAGACGGGAGGAAAATCCTCAATATCGTTGAAATGGCTGTTTTTGCCCATCTTAATGAAAAAAAGATAACCGTGACGAAGCAATCGATACTTGAAATAATGCAGTCCGGGGATACAGGATATTCCGATAAGGAAGGGCATTATGACGCTATTTCGGCATTTATAAAATCAGTCAGGGGCAGCGATGTCGATGCTGCAATATATTACCTGGCCCTGATGCTTGAAGGGGGGGAAGACCCTCTGTTCATTGCAAGGAGATTGATAATCCTATCGTCCGAGGATATAGGGCTTGCATATCCCGAAGGACTCGCGGCAGCCGTAAGCTGTTATGAAGGGATAGAAAAAATCGGAATGCCCGAAGGGAGAATCCTTCTGGCTTTTACAACAGCCCTGCTTGCAGGCGTTCCCAAGAGCAATACCGCTTACATGGCTCTTGAAAACGCGGCGGCCGATATAAAAAACGGCAATGTCATGAATATTCCCGCATATCTTAAAAGTTCGAGTTTCAAAGGCGCTACCGACCTTGGCAGGGGAATCGGTTATAAATATCCTCACGATTATGACAATCATTATATTGACCAGAAATACACTGAAAAAGATGTGTCTTATTATGAACCCGGGTCCCTGGGTTTCGAGAAAAAGATAAAGGACTGGATTGCCAGGCTGAAATCGGGAAACATGAAAGAGGAGAAGGATTAGTGTCAAAAATTACTTTCCTCGGTACAGGAACATCAAGCGGAGTGCCTGTTCCGGGGTGTTCCTGCGAGGTATGCAAATCGGCTGATAAGAGGGACAACAGGCTAAGGTCCAGCGCTTTCATTCAAACAGGAAATAATTTGAAGATACTTATAGATGTGGGTCCGGATTTCAGGTTTCAGGCATTAAAATACGGGATCGACTGGATAGACGGAATACTGGTAACCCATTCCCATCAGGACCACATAGGAGGCATTGACGAACTGAGGCAGTATAATTTTATAATGAAAAAGCATGTAGATATATACGGCAACGGTTTTGCTCTTGCTGAAATCAAAAGAAGATTCGGATATGTTTTCAGGAAAACACAGGAGGGAGGGGGAAAACCGCAGCTTAATTTAATAAGGGTGGACGGCGATTTTTCGATAAACGGGCAGGTGATAAAACCTATCAAGATATTGCACGGCAGGATACCTATTCTCGGATACAGGATAAATAAACTGGCTTATCTTACCGATGCGAGTTTTTTATCCCTGAACAGCATTAAAAAACTTGCCGGCGTTAAAGTGCTTATTGTCAATGCGCTCAGGAGGGAACCTCATCCGACCCATTTCAGCCTTTCCGAGGCGATCGGCCTTTCCGGCATTATACGTCCCGAAAAAACATTTTTTATACACCTTACGCACAATTTCATGCATGAAAGGGACTCGAAGACCCTGCCGCCCGGATTCAGCTTTGCCTATGACGGACTTAGCGTCGATTTCGATTAATATCGCCGGCCTCCAGGCGCTTTCCCGGAAGCGGCCGTCAGTAAATTTCCCTTTTATCTATGATTCTCCTGGCTTTACCCATGCTCCTTTCGATAGTCCCGGGTTCTACAAGCTTGAGTTTTGCCTTGATGCCGAGGATTGCATAGAGCCTGTCCACGATGGATGTTTCCATTTCGACTATTCTTTTCATTTCATCAAAAAACAGGGCATCGGTGACTTCCACATGTATTTCGAGAACATCCATGCTCTTTTTTCTGTCTACGATGATCTGGTAATGCGGAGCGATCCCCTCGATATCGAGCAGGACATCTTCAATCTGAGACGGGAAAATATTGACTCCGCGGACGATAAGCATATCGTCCGTCCTTCCCATGATCTTCATAATACGGGCCGATGTTCTCGTGCATCTGCAGGGTTCTTCATTTACGATTGAAAGGTCTTTTGTCCTGTAGCGTAAAAGCGGGAGGGCTTCTTTATCGAGCGGAGTTATGACCAGTTCTCCCTTACTGCCGTCATCGACTCTTTCAAGGGAAACCGGATCTATGACCTCGACCAGAAACGAATCTTCATTTATATGCATACCGCTTTTTTCAAGGCATTCCCCTGAAACTCCGGGCCCGATTAGTTCCGACAGACCGTAATTGTCAGTCGCTTCTATTTTGAGCTTCCTTTCAATATCCCTTCTTATAGATTCGCTCCATGGTTCCGCGCCGAATAAGCCGTATTTTAATTTCAGGTCCTTTGCGGGATCGATGCCGGTTTCTTCCATCACATCTGCAATGTGCAGCGCATAAGAGGGAGTGCATATAAGGACGGTAGTCCCGAAATCCTTCATTAGACTGACCTGGCGTTCAGTATTGCCGCTGGAGGCTGGAATGACTGTCGCGCCTATTTTTTCAAGTCCATAATGGTGCCCGAATCCTCCTGTAAAAAGTCCGTAGCCGAATGAGATCTGAGCTATGTCGTCGCGGGTAACTCCTCCTGCAGACGCTATCCTGGCTGTCATTTCGCTCCAGAGTTCAAGGTCGTTTTTCGTGTAACCTACTACAGTGGGCCTGCCGGTCGTCCCGCTGGAGGCATGGATCCTTACGATATCGCGCATGGGCCTTGCAAATAATTTGAAAGGGTAGTTGTCCCGGAGATCGTCCTTAGTTGTAAAGGGGAGCGATTTTATGTCGTCCAGCTTCCTTATGGAATCAGGCTTAAGATTCATCGAATCGAACTTTTTCCTGTAATACGGGACGGACTCGTAAACATAATTGGCAAGTTTTTTCAGTTTCGACAGTTGAAGCTCTTTTAATTGTTCTCTGGGCATGCATTCTATTTGAGGATTCCATATAGGCATTTGTCAACTCCGATAATTCACAGGGAGGACCAAAAACATATGAAAAATTAGTATCTTAACAGATAAATATAATAGCACCGGTAAGAAATTATTTCAAACAGGAGAATAGGACAATGCTGATAAAGAAAGGCGCCGGATCAGCTGCCCGGCATGGGAAAGCGGAACAAACCGAGTCTGTTCCGCTATTTGATCCTGGTAAGTGTTTCTCTTTCCTTTTTCAAGAGCTGGGCAAGCTTCTCGATCGTGGCAGAATTACCCTTTGAACTCATGAGGAATAAAAGTTCCTTTAAGTAATAATCGTTCATTTCATTTGCAGGGCTTTTCCTGTCTTCATCTTTAGGTTTTTCGGGAGAAGCGGTTTTCTCAAGCTCACGTTTTTCGATGTTGATGTCCTGCTCAAGTTCTTCTTTTTCCAGGCTTGTAGCTGCAGGATCGGCATAAGCTACACCAGGGCTCAATCCGTTAATGATCATAAATTCCCTCCTTGGAATTTAATTTGATGCCCCATCCATGTTTTCCAGGTTGATCATACCGGGAAAGGCATCTTTTTAATTATATATATAATATCGATATTTAGGTTAATTTACTTAATGTTTTATTGAATTATTATATGAATTGATTTTTTTCCTGCCGATAGTCCTGATCATGGGCAGGAGGCTCTTCTTTTCAAGATATGTAAAAGTAAGGAATTTTTCAAGGAAATTCGATAAAGAGGCATTTTCCCTGTTCTTAAGGAATTCTTTCATAGAATCCAGGAGGTCGTTTTCAGTCACTTTATCAGCTTCAAGACCGGCCCGCCTCGCTTTCTCAAGTATTTTGTAAAATTTCTGTATTTCCGGCAAACGTTTAGGAATGCCGTCGAAAACAGATTTCCGGCTGGAATTCTTTGCTTCCGAAGATTTTATTGATTCCCAATTGACAAGAATTTTATCGATATTTTTTTCATCGAGGGCGCCGAAGACATGCGGATGACGCCTGACAAGCTTTTCGGCTACGTCATTCAGGACGTCCTGTATCGTGAAAAGCCCTTTCTCACTGTAAAGCCAGGTGATAAAAACCGCCAGGAAGAACATGTCGCCAAGCTCTTCGCGGATATCGTCCCTTTTATCATCTTCTATCGCTTCGACGGTTTCATACGTTTCCTCCAGGAGATCGCCGGTCATCGATTCCGGCGTCTGCTCCCTGTCCCATGGACACCCGTTTTCACCTCGAAGAGTTTTTACAATTTCGAACAGCCTGTCGAATTCCTTCAAGCAAATCTCCTTTGAACTCATTGGAAATTTAATAATAATTTAAAAAGTGAATAATTTCAAACTATTCGTTAGAATATACCGCTGAAAAGCGAGGCGTTTCTTGACCGAGAAGAATCTTTCTAAAATCATGGGGCTTGCCCTGAACGATTACGATATGATCAATAGCGGAGACAGGGTCGTCGTCGGACTTTCAGGCGGAATGGACAGCCTGGCCCTGCTGCTGCTTCTACATGGGCGCCTTGCCAGGATTCCTGTAAAATACGAACTCCTGCCTGTTTTTGTCGACAATTATAACAGGGAAAATAACGATTACAACTCAAAGATCGAAAAACTCTCGAAATGCGTAATGGAAAAGACAGGTTTAAGCATGACTGTGATCGGGATAAAGGCTGTAAAAACCCTTACAGGCGGTAAAACCCTGAAAAGGGACACCTGTTTTATCTGCTCTAAAAAGAGGAGGACCGAATTGATCCGTTACGCCTCGAAAACGGGCTCTAACAGGATAGCCCTGGGGCATCATCTCGATGATATAGTTGAAACCAGCCTCATGAATATTTTCTATATGAGGGAGCTGTCTTCGATGCTTCCGCGCCTGGATATTTTCGGAGGTAAAATGGCTTTTATACGGCCGCTCTGCTATATCAGGAAGACCCAGCTGGAAAGTTTCATATATTCAAGGGAGGAAACCCTGCCCGTCTTCGGGGAAGTTTGCCCGGCCCGGATGATCGGAAGGAACCTCCGCCGGGACCGTATAAGAAAGATAATAGGGGAATTATCCCTACAAATTCCGAATTTTAAAAATAATGTTTTCGCTTCATTCAGGAATCCCAGGGCAGGTTATCTTCTGGATCATTTCTTCAATCCCAAAACGTCCGGACTTTTCAGAAGGCCTTAGAGATCGGCATTTATTCGCCCTGGATAAGTTTTGTTCCCTTGGAGAGCGGGAGATAAATGGTAAAATCGCTCCCTTTCCCTTTGACGCTGTGCACCTTGATTTCACCCCCATGCTCCTTTATAATTTTATATACGATAGTAAGGCCCAGGCCTGTCCCGTATTCCTTGGTGGAATAATAGGGTTCGAAGATCTTTTTTATTTTTTCACTGTCTATCCCCGGCCCGTTGTCGATGATTGAAATCCCGACGGAATCCATGGCCTTATCGTAGAATGTCATTATTGTCAGGATGCTTTTCTTGACCCGGCCTTCGGGGGGAGGCTTCATAGATTCCATGGCATTTTTCAGAAGATTGATGACAGCCTGTTTCAGGTAATCCCTGTCGATGAATATTTTAGGAACATCGTCGTATTTCTCGATCAATTCAATTTCATTCTTTTCGATTTCGGGCTTGATTAGAAAAAGGATATCTTTCAGGTATTGATTGATATCGTCGAATGTCAGCTTTAAATCCCTTTTTCTGGCGGCTGTAAGAAAATCATTTACTATCAATGCAAGCCTTCGCTGTTCTTCATCGATTATATCTACATACTGAACGACTTCAGGAGGAACTTCTATCATATTTTTATTTATGCCTTTTTTCAGTATCTGAGTATGGAGGTCGATTGCGGTAAGGGGATTTTTGATTTCATGCGCAATACCGGCTGCCAGAGTATTAAGAGCAGATAACGATTCCAGGTTCTTCAGCTGAATTTCAATATGCTTGTTCTCCGAAATATCCTGGAATTTGATCAGGATAACGTTTTTATTTATTGTGACTTTTTCAATATTATAATAACTGGTTTCCCGCGAGTCGTCGGAGAATTCGTTTTTAAAGTCGTTTTTTGTTATTGAATCGCTAATAAACTCAAAAAGCGCCTGGTTTCCGACTATTTTTTTTATATCCGTTATATAAGAGGGGATTTTGACAGTAATCGGCATTATCAGGAGTTTTTTTGCGTTCTGATTGATGAAAATTATCCTGTTATCATTAATAATAATCAGGGCTTCATCAGACTGTTCGAGGGCATCCCTGTATATGCGCTTTTCCGATTCCAGGGATTCCATTACCGATTTTATTTTCGACTCGTCGAGACGCGGGATGTTTTCGATAAGCTTTTCAAAAAACCTGTTATCCATCGGGGTCAAGCCTCTTTATTTCGATGGCAATATTACCGATCATTAAAATAGCATCCGGATATTATATTATATTTTATTAAATTATATAATATAATAATTATTATTAAAAGAAAGGAGCGATAAGGAAGTGCCGCTTAAACAGATTCCTAAGGAAAAAAAGGAAGCATACAACATTACTGTAAAAAATCTCAGGGAAAATGTAGAAATCATTCAGAAAAAAGCCCAGAAATACGAGCGCGAAGGTTTAAGGGACAAGGAAATTGTTTCGTTTTATAAAAGAGTAGCCGCAAGCAACAATTACCTCGATACGGTGAAAATCTACGGCAAGATGAATGAATACAGCCTTCAGATAATGGACATAAAAAATGATCTTTACCTGACGAATGCAAGGAAGAACATATACCAGGCGATAAAAATGCTCGAAACGATAGTGGGGACCGTAGTGGATTCATCTCTGACCGATAATGCCGATATTCTTGCACAGCTTACTCTCCTTAACCCGAAGAGGCTATTGAATCTATTCAAAAAGATCGAATATACTATAGCCCTTATACAGCTGTCGGAAGGGGAAACATCCAAATGGAAGTGGACATTTGTGGAAATGTACGGAAAACTGGCTGCATTGACAAAAAATCTGATCAATTTCAAGGTTTTCGCTCAGCAGATTTACGATCCCTCGGCTCCGTTCTATTCGGAAATCAACGAACTTTTTCAGATATCCAAAAGATTGATAGAAAGCGCCGCCCAGAAATACAGGACCAAGTACGAGCTGTCCACAATGGATGTTTCCGATATGAACAAGGGCATAGAATTCCTCAACCTCCTGGTCAGGATTTACATAATATTGAACGAACAGATTCAGGCCCAGGAAGCTAAAAAAACAATTGAAAAATGGAAGGACAAACTGGAGCTCGATATCAGGAAAAAGGAAGAGGAAACCAAGAGATTGAAAAAAGAAGCCGGCCGGAAAAAATAGCTTTCCGCAATACCTTCTCTAAAAAATCAAGTCTCACTCAGTAAACTGACTTATAATCGATCTTGTAATTTTCTTTCGTTTCTTTTCTAAAAAGAAAGTAAAATAAAAAATTTGCGATTCTTCGTTATTTATTCTAAAATATATTTCGTATACGAAATATTAGTGTAGAAAATAACGGTCTGAAAAAACGGCAGGCGGGCGATAATGAATGATAAAAGCATAGAGGTGTTAAAGCTTTTAAAGGAAATTATTCATATTCTTAAAAAGAATATGATAAAGGCATGCGGGAAAAGCGGATTAACATCTTCGCAGGCCATGGTTGTAGGCATCCTGAACGGATCGGGAAAAATGAAAATAAATGAACTGAGCAGGTCGCTCGGTTTTACGAACAGCACACTGTCCGGGATTATCGACAGGCTGGAAAAACATAAAATAGTCGAACGCTCAAGAAGTAAAGAGGACAGAAGGGTGGTTTATGCAAGCCTGTCATCGAAATTCGACGAATTCCACCAGGATTACAGAAGTAAAGCCAATAAAAATATTGAAAAAATTATTAAAAAAGGAACGCCTGAAGAAATAGATGCAATTATGAACGGTTTGAATGTCCTGAAAAGACTTCTGACATCGAAAGAATCAGGGGGGAAGAGCCTGTGATACGGTTATCAAGGTTTTTAAAACCATATATTATTCCTGTGACGGCAGTTGTAGTTCTTGTATTTTTCCGCTCGATATCAGATCTCTATCTGCCGAATTTAATGTCCGATATTGTAAATAACGGTATAACCAACGCTGATACCGGATATATTATTCAAACCGGCAGTTTAATGCTGGCTGTCGCTCTGGCCGGTACTGCCTGCGCGGTTCTTGCAAGCTACCTGTCGGCGCATGCCTCGATGGGTTTCGGCGAGATTCTGCGCCGTGAATTATTTACTCATGTCACAAGCTTTTCCCTGCATGAATTCGACAAACTGGGAACCCCCTCGCTTATTACCAGGAATACGAACGATGTGACCCAGATACAGAATGTGACAATGATCATGATGCAGATGATGATCAGCGCGCCGATCACATGCATAGGCGGAATCATCATGGCAGTATCCAAAGACAGGGGCCTGTCATGGGTGATTATTATCGTGATACCCATACTTGCCGCTGTAATAATAACGGTCGCGATGAGAGGATTTCCACTTTTCCAGGCCATCCAGAAGAAAATTGATAAGATCAACCTTGTTCTGCGCGAGGGCCTGACAGGGATCCGTGTCGTCCGCGCTTTCAACCGCATCGATGACGAAAAAAGGCGGTTTCATGAAGCAAATCAGGACCTCATGGAAACCTCGATCCAGGTTAACAGGATGATGGCGGTCTTAATGCCGGTTATGATGCTGGTCATGAACTTAACGACAATTGCCGTTATCTGGTTCGGCAGCATAAGGATCGACCGCGGGACATCGAATATCGGGAATATGATGGCATTCCTGCAGTATGCGATGCAGATACTTTTCTCGCTTTTGATGGCTTCGCTGATGTTTATTATGCTCCCCCGCGCCCAGGCTTCGGCTGAAAGAATTAACGAAGTCCTGGCTACCGAACCTGAAATCAGGGATTCCGAAGAAGTTTTTCTTAACAGGATATCCGACAGCAGCAGGGGATATATCGAATTCAGGAATGTCAGTTTTAGCTATCATGGGGCTGAAGAGCCTGCCGTCCGGGATATTTCTTTTTCAGCAAAACCCGGCGAAGTGACAGCGATTATCGGGAGCACCGGTTCGGGTAAATCGACATTGATCAATCTCATCCCGCGCTTTTATGACGTAGATAACGGCAAAATATTGATTGACGATATTGATATAAGAGATATGAAACAGGAAGATTTAAGGGCAAAAATCGGTCTTGTCCCTCAAAAAGCGATCCTGTTCAGCGGCACGATTAAAGACAATATCCGTTACGGCGGTGAAAACATATCGGATGAAGATATCGATAAAGCCGCCGGGATTGCACAGGCATATGAGTTTATCAAAGAAATGAAAGAAGGTTATGATTCTGTTATAGCCCAGGGCGGGACAAACGTTTCCGGCGGCCAGAAACAGAGGATATCGATCGCCAGGGCATTGGTCAGGAAACCGGAGATATATATTTTTGACGACAGTTTCTCTGCACTGGATTTCAAAACGGACGCAAGGCTCAGAGCGGCGTTGAAAAAGGAAACGTCGGATTCGACGGTTATTATTGTAGGACAGAGAGTCGCTACAATCATGGACGCCGACAGGATAATCGTTCTGGATGAAGGCAGGATAGCAGGATTGGGAACTCATAAAGAGCTTTACAAAACGTGCGGGGTGTACCAGGAGATCGTGGCTTCGCAGCTTTCAGAAGAGGAAATAGAATGAGCGATACAAAAAGAACAGATAGGCCCCGGGAACAGCCGCGCGGGCAGTTCGGCCCCGGAGGACGGAGGCCCGGCGGGTTCGGCGGCGGTATGATGATGAGAGGTCCTGCCGAAAAACCCAAAGATTTTATGGGGACAATGAAAAGACTTGTCGTTTATTTAAAGCCTCATACGGTTCAGTTAACGGCCGTTGTGATTTTTGCCGTTCTCAGCACTGTTTTCAATATCGTCGGGCCCAAGATCCTGGGATTGGCAACAACGAAGCTCTTCGACGGATTATTAGGCAAGTATACCGCCCTCTTCCTGAAAAAGCCCATGCCTTCGATCGATTTTTATTATATCGGGCGCATCATCATCATACTGATCGTACTGTACCTTATCAGCGCCTTATTCGGTTATATTCAGCAGTACCAGATGGCCGGCGTTTCTCAGAAAACCGTTTTTTTCATGAGGCGGGACATCAACGAAAAGTTATCCAGGCTTCCTCTAAAATTTTACGATTCCCGCACACATGGAGAAATAATGAGCCGTGTGACCAATGACATCGATAATATCAGCACTACACTGCAGCAGAGTTTAACCCAGCTGATAACATCCATATGTACGATCGTCGGCGTGCTCGTCATGATGCTTACAATAAGTCCCATTCTAACGCTGATTACCTTTATCACCCTGCCGCTTTCCTTCCTGGGAACGGCCAATATAGCAGGGCTTTCGCAGAAATATTTCGGCAATCAGCAGAAGGAGCTTGGAAATCTAAACGGTCATGTCGAGGAAATGTATACAGGACATAAAATTGTCAAAGCTTTCGGGCATGAAAGCGAATCGATCGGCGAATTCAATGAAATCAATGAAAGACTCTATAATGCTGCATGGAAAGCCCAGTTTGTATCGGGAATAATTTTCCCGGTGATGAACTTTATTAATAATATCGGCTATGTTCTGATTTGCGTTGTCGGCGGCATTATGGCGGCAAAAAAAGCGATAAAGCTTGGAGATATACAGGCTTTCATCCAGTATTCCAGGCAGTTCACTCAGCCTATAGCCCAGACGGCCAATATAGCCAATATCCTCCAGTCCACCATAGCATCGGCAGAGAGGGTTTTTGAAATTCTGGATGAAAAAGAGGAAATACCCGATAAAAAGGATGCGGTAATAATTGAAGCTCCTCAGGGCTATGTCAATTTTCAGAATGTCAGATTCGGTTACAAGGAAGATACTGTCCTGATGGAAGATATGAATATAGATGTAAAACAGGGCCAGACGATCGCTATTGTAGGACCGACCGGGGCGGGGAAGACCACTCTGGTCAACCTGCTGATGCGGTTTTACGAGATAAACGGCGGTAAGATCAGCGTGGACGGGATCGATATCAGGGACATGAAAAGGGGTGATCTGAGGACAATGTTCGGTATGGTGCTTCAGGATACATGGCTTTTTAACGGCACTATCCGGGAAAATATCGCCTACGGAAGGGAAGGAGCGAGTTTTGAAGAAATCGTCCAGGCTGCGAAAGCTGCCCATGCGGATCACTTTATTAGAGCTCTTCCCGAGGGTTATAATACGGTTTTAAATGAAGAAGCGTCAAATATTTCCCAGGGTGAAAAGCAGCTTTTGACGATCGCGCGGGCAATCCTGTCGGATCCTGCCATTCTTATACTCGACGAAGCAACTTCAAGCGTGGATACAAGGACTGAAGTATATATACAGAAAGCCATGAAAGAGCTTATGAAAGGAAGGACCAGTTTTGTAATAGCTCACAGGCTTTCAACTATCCGGGACGCTGAAAAGATACTGGTTATGAATAACGGCAGAATTATCGAAATCGGAAATCACAGGGAGCTCCTGGCCGGCGGCGGTTTTTATGCTGATCTATACAACAGCCAGTTTACCGGAGCTTATACTGATGAACAGACAATATAGGAAAATAATATCAAGGAAGAATTAAATATGGAAAAAAAAGTGGAAAAAAAGGAAAGAAAAAGACCGGTTCTTATCGGAACCATTATACTGGTTGTTTTCATTGCGGCAGGATTGGGGTTCGGAGTTTACTGGCTTGTCGACTCGATCAGATATGTAGCAACGGATGATGCCGCGGTTGACGGCGATCATGTAAATTTAAGCTCCAAGATGTTGGGGCGGATAAGCAGCATCCCCGTATCCGAAGGTGACAGGGTTGAAAAAGGGCAATTATTGATCCAGCTTGATGATGCCGACCTGCATGCCCAGGAAGTCCAGGCGCTGGCTTCGCTCAATTACGCCAGGCAGAACCTGATCCTGGCCAAGGTCAATCAGGATAAGACAAAAGACGACCTTGTCCGTACGAAGTCCCTGTTTGATTCGGGTGTCAGCACCAAGGAACAGTATATTCATGCCTCAAAGGCTCTGGATACGGCAAACGCCCAGTATGCCATTGCAGGGGCCCAGGTTGAAACAGCAGAGGCACAGCTTAAAGTCATTGAAACACAACTCGAAAATACCAGGATAACGGCGCCGATTTCAGGTTATATTGCAAAGCAGGTGCTAATGCAGGGGGATGTGGCAGCTGCCGGACAGACTATTATTTCAATCAACGATCTTAAAAATGTCTGGATAGTCGCCAACTTCGAAGAAACCAAGATCAGGCATATAAGTCCCGGCGCCCCCGTTGAAATTACAGTCGATGCATATCCGAATTACAGGTTTAAAGGGCATGTAGAGATGATCGGCTACGGTATTGTTGCCCCTCCATTTTCAATAGGCGAGTTTACAAAAACCACCCAGAGGGTCCCGGTCAGGATCGCTTTTGACAATATCCCCGAAAAAATGCGGATTTTACCCGGAATGTCTGTCGAAGTGAAGGTGAGGTCGAAGTAATCTGCCCGGAAAAGTAATTGCTATTTTTTTGGCAGTATTTTTCAATGAAATGTTGTTTTCGAAATGAATTCATAGTATAATTTTTATCAGTAATTTTTTACATGAAATGGGGGCTTCAAAAGCATCAAAAATTATAATTTCTTCCGGTAAATTTCAATTTATAGTATTTCCATAATTTCCTTCGGGACAATGTATGTCATGAGAAATATTTATTTAAAAATTTTTAGGAGGAATACAATGAAAAAGTTGTTTTGCGGGTTGTTTCTTGCAGGTATGTTCATGGTTTACTCGTGTTCCCTGACCGGCGGTTCGAATTCCGGCAGTCCAGGTTCTTCTTCAAACAGTTCAGACAGTTCCAGTTCCTCATCGGGGAGTCTCTCAACAGGATCTCTGACAGTCAGCCTTGAAACTTCAGCACAGAGCGGTGCATCCGGTATATCCAAATCGGTGATTACTGTAACAAGCAACGAGATTATCGGCGCCACAATAACATTAGCCGGCGGCAATAATCAATATTCCACGAACTGGGCTCCGGGGCAGTCATTAACCTATACCTTCCAGACCCTGAATCTGGGAGCTTATACTCTGACTGTAACGGATTGGGATAACGCTGGCCACACCAATATTGCCAGCACAGTGATCAATATACTGAGCGGATACAATTATACTATCAGTGTACTTCTGGGCGGACAGGTTTATATCAGCCAGCCTAACAATATCCCGAGGACAGGACTTGTAGCAGAATATTTGCTTGACGGAAATGCAGTTGATTCCAGCGGAAACGGCAACAACGGAACAGTTAATAGCGCGGTTCTGACCGGCGACAGGTTCGGTAATGCAAACAGCGCTTTTAATTTTATTAACGAAAGTATCGACTGCGGAGACGGTTCTTCAATAAAATCAATAACAAGTGCCGTTACAGTTTGTTTCTGGGTAAATCCTGCAGCTAATTCCTCCGGCGGCGGCGGGATGGTAGGGCATTGTGACAACAATCTCCAGGGCGGCTGGTCCGTACAGGGGGCTAATAACGGCCATTTGATGTTCAGCGTTTGGACCGGAAATGCCGGGAACCCCAATTCGGCAATCAGATTGACAAATTCCATAACTCCGGGGAAATGGTCTTTTGTTGTCGCCGCTTATAATGCAACTTCAGGAGTAATGTCCTTGAGCGTAAATGGGTCGGCAGTTTCATCTTCCGGTTTCTATAATGGAAATCTATCCTCCGTAAATCCTCAACCGCAGAATCCGGGGTGCCAGGATTTGACTATCGGTTTAATATGGAGCTGGGGACAAAATACTTCTACAGGGGTATCTATAGACGATGTACGCGTCTATAACCGCAGTCTCAGCAGTACTGAAATCC
Organism: uncultured Spirochaetota bacterium; assembly: GCA_963796325.1. Taxonomy (GTDB): domain Bacteria; phylum Spirochaetota; class Brevinematia; order Brevinematales; family JAOACQ01; genus CAVYGN01. The sequence goes on along the minus strand of CAWCLF010000001.1, from coordinate 1,969,182 downwards.
AGTCGATTTACATGGACACGGCAAACGAATAGTACTTATTAGAAGTTTTTTAATTAATTGGGCATGCCGGCAGGCATGCCCTATCTTATTAGCGAAATTGCTCTAAAACACCAAGTTCAATTTGATAAAAAGTACATTTTTATTAAATAAGGATAGGCATTTCGTCCGCTTTACTTTCAGAAGACTGATTTTTATTTGCTTTGAGGAATTCTTCTCCTATTGAGAAGAGTTTTTCCTTTTGGTTCAGGTCGGGGTTGTCAAGGACCCTCTGCAGCATATGTTCCAGCATATCTCCGATGATCTTCGAAGGGCCTATGCCGAATCTCTGCATTATATCGTAGCCGTTAATATCCAGGTCGGTAACTTTCAGGGCATTGTCCTCCCTGGTAATATCTTCTATCCTTTTCTTGAATTTATCGAGGATTTCAGCATCCCCGGACCTCAGTCCGCTGCCGATCCTGTCGGCTTTTCTCAGATCGAAAAGTTCGCCAAGGTTTATAGAATCGTCCCTGAGTTTTCTTAAAAACCGTCTTACAGCTCCGTCGCTCCATTCCTCCGTATAGTAAAACATATGGAGTTTTACCAGCTTTTTTATTTTTTTCAGGTCGATATTGCTGAATTTTAGGCGTTTGAGAATTTTTTCCGCCATTTTTTCGCCTATAACCTCATGGTTGTAAAATACATTTCCGTTTCCGTTGGCAGTGGCATAATTCTGGGCCCTGGGCTTGCCGATATCATGCAAAAGGGCTGCTAATCTCACGAGCGGTTTACCCGGATTTACCGCATCGCAGGTATAAAGATTGTGGTAATACACGTCGAATTTGTGAAATTCGTTCTGATTATGCATGTATCCTTCAAGCAGTTCAGGGATGAATATTTCCAAAAGCCCGGTTTTTCTCATATATTCTATTCCTATGGAAGGCTTCTTTGCCTTCATCAGCTTGATCAGCTCATCATGGATCCTTTCAAGCGAGACCATCCTTACCGTATCAAGGGCGCCGGGTATCGATTCAAGAGTTTCAGCTTCGATCATGAAATCAAGCTGGGCCGCAAACCTGCAGGCCCTTACGGGCCTAAGCCCGTCCTCTGTGAACCTGGACATGGGGTCGCCGACGGTGCGGATGACGCCTTTTTTTAGATCGCTCAGTCCCTGGAAAGGATCGATGATCTTTTTTTCCTGTATATCGTATGCAAGGGAATTAATTGTAAAATCCCTCCTTGCAAGGTCTTCTAAGAGGGAAGTGGAGAACTTTATCGAGGAAGGGTGACGCCCGTCCTTGTAATCGCTGTCTATGCGGTAAGTAGTGACTTCGTAACTCCTGACGTTCCCGTCCCTCGATACGAATACGGTAACAGTGCCATGCAGAAGACCCGTGGGTACTGTAAAAACTTTAAAAGTCCCGCTTTTCCTGAATATGGACATTACTTCCTGGGGTGTTGCATTGGTTGTAAAATCGTATTCCAGCCGCCCTGTGTCCGATTCGCCGTCAAGAACCAGGTCCCGGACCGATCCTCCTACAAGGAAAACCTCGAAACCCTTCGATTTCAGTTTTTCCGAAATGAATAAGAGATCGCCGGGGATGTTAGCGGGGAAAAGATCTATCGAAATTGAATCGGAATAAGGCATATCGACCTCAGCGGACATCTATTTGAATTTCTTTTTTACAATTTCTCTTGAGTTCAGGAAAATTCCGGGAAGTAATTCGGCATCAAGCCCGGCTCCGAGCAGGATCCTTTCGGCGGTCTGAAAACTTATAAAATCATTATGAGAATGAGCATCCGTATCGATCACAAGGGATGAATTATTATGGATTGCCATGCGGGCAACATGGCCGTTGGTCAGGGAATGCCCCTTTCTTGCCGTAATTTCGAGGAAAACGCCGTTCTTTGAGGCTAATACAGCTTCTTCTTCCGTTATGAGCCCCGGATGCGCTAGAATATCGACGCCGGCTTTTATCGCCGCCATGTTCGTCCCCGGTCTTACAGGTTCCGCGATCGTTTCGCCATGGACGACTATAATGGATATTCCCTTGCCCCTTGCATACTGTGTCAATTCGGATATTTCCCCCGGAAGAAGATGGGTAAGTTCGAGACCCGATAAAACCGTGATCTCGCTTTGAATCCTGTTTATTGTTGAAGCAAACTGGACGCTTTCCCTGCAGATTTCCTCTATATTCGACGAATCGGCATGATCGGTCAGGGCTATAGCTTCATATCCCGCCTGCAAGGCCCTTCTGACATGCTCCGAGGGAATGAGCTCGCCGTCGCTCCAGAGAGTGTGAGAATGAAGGTCTATCATAAACCGATCCTTATTTTACTATCCGTATACCGGACGGATTTCATTAGGGTATTTCTATAACAAAACTTGTTTTACAATTAACATTCTGATTTTCTAATAATCACCCTATGGGCACTACCTCACCGCCTTGGCTTGTACCGGCTTGTCCGGTGAAAGGCGGTTTTTTACAAGTGCCCATTATTTTAACGGCTGTAACGAAAAAAGTAAATTTGTTCGCTTTCTTTTGAGTACGGCATGCTGACGCCTATTCCATTTTTCCTGTAAGCTCTATCTTCCATTTTCCGGATGCCGATTCGTTTATCATTTCTAGAGTGTCTCCTATAAACCGCATTGAATATCGGATTTTACATCCGTAAGTCCAGGGCATGTAATATTCCAGAACGAAAGTATTTGTTCCGGTCCATCTGCCTCTTGCCAGATAGCGGCGGTTTATATTCGTGCTGAAACTGTTTTGCCGGTATTTCCCGTCCAATCCGGCTTTCATCTTTAACCGGTAATCGATAAACCTGTCTTCTTCATAAAAACATTCGTCTTTCCCGTTAAAATTCAGGATAATACCCTTGATATTCCATGGATTTCGGTCAAGGATAAATTTCTTACCTGAAATTGCCCGGGCTGTTTCAGGAATATCAAAATTTGTTACTTCTTCCGGGTTGGCGAATTTTTTGACTGCGGCCTCCATTTTCGCCTGTTTCCCGGGATTATCAGGGATGCTTATGTCTGAAATAACGGATCGGTTTATATAGTTTTCAGTTAAATATTTCATATTTTCCCAATAATTGAAAACACCTGCTGTAAAGACCACAACCATATCCTTTGAGGGCATGACCTGGATTACCTGGCCACTGTGGCCTAATGTGGTAAAGCCTCCGTATTGAAGCATCCATCACAGGTAGCCGTACCCCTTCTTAATAAAATTACCCTTAGCTGGAACGCCCGACGTATCGATATGATTTGAAACGGACTCTTCGACCCAGGCGGCGGGAATTACCTGTTTACCGTGCCATTTACCGTTTTTTAAATATAGATAACCGAACCTTGCCATATCGATCGGGGTCAAGGACAGACCGTATCCTCCTATTTCAACTCCCTGCGGGTCGGTTTCCCAATTGTAATTCGTAATGCCAATCTGTTTGAATAGGAATTTATCCGCAAAATCAGAAATCTTCATGCCGCAGGCTTTATTGACAATAGTCGTAAGGAGGTTCACCCCGCCGGAATCATAATTAAAGGATTTGCCCGGCCCTGTTTTCATCGGGAGATCAAGATAATATTGAGTCCAGTTGATGGAATTTAAATAATCCGAATTACCCCAGTCCTTATCCCAGGTTATTCCCGAACTCATCGTCAGCAAATTCCTGATAGTTATCCGGTGTTTTTTTTCATCAAGATTTTTAATTTCCTGTCCCGGAAAGAAATCGACAGCCTTTTGATCGATGCTAATAATATATCCTTCCCTTAAAGCGATGCCTGTCAGTGCAGACATTACGCTTTTAGTGGTCGATTGAAGGGTATGAACGATATCTTTGCAAAAAGGCTCCTTGTAGGCTTCCAGGACAACATATCCGTGCCGGATAATGATGACACTGTGGATGTCGAGATTATTCGAATTAATAAAATCCAGCATATCCGACAGGTATCCGGAATCCATCCTCTGCGCCTCCGGTGTTGAAACCCGCCAGGTATCGCCGGGGTAGTAATCGCCGCCGGTCCGGGCCGCGATTATGCAGGGTTTTATGATGATAAAACTCAATAAAGCAATAAAAACAAAAGTGCGGGTTCTTTCCATATAAACCCTCTAATAAATTTAGATACATTATTGAATTTTGTAATAATTGTCAACTTAGTTATGCGGATAATTTTAAATCTGAAATCCGGCATTTTAGGTCTTCGCTAAATGTTATCAGACGGAGCTAATGTTTATATCAATGGTCTTCCGGGTTGAACTTGTTCGTGGAATTTTTCAGAAAGTCCGAGCTTAATAAAAACTAACGGCCCAAAAAATATACCGGCTAAACCTGCTGTCAAATAACGGACGTATTGCAGGAAATATCCGGGTATGGAAAACTTGACACAGACCCCGCCAAAAAGCCTTTCAAGAACCCAAAGGGTCAATATAACCATGCAGAAGGCAAGGATAAACCTAAGAATTTTGAATAACGGGTTAGAACTACGCGGGTCAAAATTCACGATTTTCGATTCAAGAGGGGCTGCAATTACAATTCCTGTTAAAAATCCAGTGTATCCCAGGAGTTCCCTGGGCTTCCCGTCAATGATCCAGCCGTTTAAAGCTATAGTGATCAGGCATAGTGCAATACTCGATATAATTGCGGCTGCTATTTGCCGGAAGTAAGAGAGCCTGCCCCATAACGAGACAAATTTTTCGTCATATCTTACAGCTGCAAAGGCGATTGCCAATCCGATTATCCAGCCGGTCAGTATGTCTTCAAAATAATGCACCCCGAGATAAGGACGCGATAACCCGATAACTATAATAGCAGTCACTGCGGAAATTCTCACATATCGATTTTTTACAAAAGAATACAGGTAAGGATAAAACGATGCTGAACCCATAGCATGGCCCGAGGGAGTCGAATACTCTGCAGCAAGTGCCCCGGCATTTTCAGGCGATACGGCCCATTTATTGATATAAGTGCCTTCACGGATAAAGGGACGCGGATTCTTTATGATGATCTTCAAAATGCTGTTGAAAGAAGCTGCGAAAATTGCCATAACGCAAAGCCGGATGGCAATTCTTTTATCAAATATGACATAGATGAAAATAACGATAAGTATGTAGCTTTCGGCGCTGCCGAAGAAGCTTGCTAAAAGAAAGAATTTAGTAAGAATAGCATTCCTGTGATCAGCAATAAATTGAATAAGATCCAGGTTAAAAGGCAATTGATTCATGAAACGAGCCTCCGCTAAAATGCGCTTTATAATCCGGTAATTTTATATCTAATACCCGATTAATGCCAAATTTTATTGTTCCAATCATTTTTCAGAAAAAACTGCATTCAAAAGATGTTCCATGCCTTTGATTGAAAATAGATGCCGGATCTTATCCATTGACAAAATACTCATGACCAATATATAATTCCCGGGTCATACGGAGGGGCGCAATATATGCGGACAATAATCATTGTTTCATGTATTTCCTGGATTATCTTAACAATGTTGAGGATTGCAGTTCATTCTTTTTTGGCTTAATGAGGCTGCGAAACGAAGTGAGCATAGCCGAATTATCCCTGAGCGACAGCGAAGGGGTAGAGGCTGCGAAACGAAGTGAGCATAGCCGAATTATAGCGAAGTGATAGAGAGATTATTTAGCGCCGGCATCTTTCAATACCTTGACTATGTCCAGGTACCCTGTTTTGGTCGCGATGCTTAAAGCCGTATAGCCGATCCTATCCATCTCATTGACATCGGCCCCGGCCTCGATCAATGCTTTAACCGCGTCCATGTCCCCAATTTGGGCCGCATACATCAAAGTCGTCTTGCTGCCATAATTTTTAGCATTGACATCGGCCCCGGCCTCGATCAATGTCTTGACAGCATCCGTATGACCTCTGTTGGCCGCTTCCATCAAAGCTGTTTTGCCGCTGTTATTTTTCGTGTTGACATCGGCCCCGGCTTCGATCAATGCTTTAATTGCATTTATATGATTGTTTCGGATCGCAAACATTAATACCGTCATGCCGTTTTTATTCATTAAATTGACATCACCCTGATAACTCTTGATATACCCGACATCGCCGTTTTCTGCCGCTTTAAAAATGTCCGTTTTTTTAACCCCCGAGTTTTCTTTATAGAATCATTAAAGTTATATTACCCCTGTTAAAATTTTGCAAGTTTTTAGTTCATTAAAATATTTGAAGTTTTTCTGGCCGCTGCATTTAGTTCCCGGGTCACATGCCCTGCAGAACAATTTTAATTCTCTATTCTTCGCGCTCCTGCCGATTTTGTCCCTGTTCGACTTTGCCGCCTTTAAGTAATTATATTTGACCAGATACCCGGCAAGGCACCCGTTAAGGTTTCACAGAGTTTCATCTTCGTGGGCTTTAAAAGGCGAATGGTGAAGTTGTAAGGTTGAGAGACAGCCTCGCGGCGAAAGAAAGGTAACGGTAAAACCATTGCGGAAATTATAGAAAAATTATATAATTATTAATAAAATACATTGCGGAGGAAATTATGATAATTCTCGGTATTATTACTTTCCTGATTATTATCGGCCTGATGACGCTGGTATTCATACGCCTTAAAAAACAGGATATAGCAGGAAAATTGAAGAGTTCTTTTCTTAAAACAATACTGGTAACGAGCATTTTATCGATATTTGTGATCAGCGTCGGACTCCTTGCACTGCCGGCCAATAAAATGAGCGCACAAACGGCATCCTCTCAAACGGCAAATACTGAAACTTCCAAGACATCGCCGCAAAGCCAGTCCGGGCTTGGATTTCTTGCAGCCGCTCTTGCGGTCGGCTTAAGCTGTCTTGGCGCAGGTATAGCCGTTGGTATGTCCGGAGCTGCAGCTGTAGGTGCGATATCGGAAAACCCCAAGGTATTCGGCAGCGCCCTTGTTTTCGTTGTTATGGGCGAAGGAATTGCGATTTACGGTATTGTTATAGCTATCTTGATCCTGGCGAGGGTTTGAAAAGGGAATAGAAAATGAATTTAATAGTTCTCGGCGACAAGGAAACTGCCCTCCTGTTCGGGCTGGAAGGTGTTGAAAGCAGGATTGTCGAAAATCAGGAAAATGCCATTGAAGAAATAAAGAAGATCAGGAAATCCAGAAGCTGCGGCCTGATTGTCGTTACTGAAAGAGTGGCGGAGTGGGCAAGAGACCTGATTAACCAGATGAGGTTTTCAAAAGAGCTTCCGCTTGTAATCGATATACCTGATTCCAGGGGCCATATAGAAGGCATTAAAACCCTTTCGGATTATATCAGGGAAGCCGTAGGGATCAGAGTTTAATAAATGTAATGAAGGTGTTCTATGGGGCTTAAGGAAATTCTTGATGAAATCAGCCGTGAATCGGACCAGGAATATAACGAAGCTATAGGATCTGCAAAACTTGATGCCGATAAATCGATTGTCGAAGCAATGGACGAGCTGGAGCTGGAAAGGGGAAAAGAAAAGGATTCTTTTGCTCTTGAATTAAAGCGCATGAGAATAAAACTCACGGCAAAAGTTGAACTGGAAATCTACCGCGAAAGACAGAAACTGGAAGTAAATATGATCGGAGATCTCCTCGAAGAATCCTTCGGCGTGCTCCTTAACAGCTTAAAAGAAAACAGGGATATTTATAAAAAATTTCTAATAAAACTGATAAGGTCGTCTATAGACCTCCTGGGAACGGTACCCGTTAATGTTTCGTTCAACAGGGACGACCGCGTTCTTTTCGATGAAATCGCCGGGGATTTCGGCGGGAATATCCGGCTTGCCGAAGATGTTAAAATCGATGCCGGCGTGATATGCACAGCCGGAGGGAGTTACGTGGATAATTCTTTGGAAAATATTTTTGAAAAATACAGGCCTGTTTTTCTTAAAATGATTTCTCTCGAATTAAACAAGCTATAGACTCCAATTTTTATAAGGACTGCCAGATGAAAGAAAAAAAGCAGGAAATTGAGGCTGGAGGCAAGAAATACCTGAGACTGCCGATCAAAACGCACGTCATCCGGTATGGCGACGATATAGTGGAAGTTGTAAGGAAATATGTTCTTCCTTCATTGAAAAAAAGAGATATAATATTCCTGAGTGAAAAGGCTGTTGCAATAACGCAGGGAAGGGCCTATCCGGTAAAAAGCATAAAACCAAGGCCTCTTGCGGTTTTTTTGTCAAGACATGTAACTAAAACTCCAAGCGGAATAGGCCTTGGCATTCCTGAAACAATGGAAATGGCATTGAGGGAATGCGGGCTGATAAGAATCCTCGCTGCAGCGGCTGCAGGGTTCATCGGTAAACTCATCAGGCGCAAGGGAGATTTTTACAGGATCGCCGGCTACAGGGCGTCGTCGATCGACGGACCGACGCCGAATACTCTGCCTCCGTATAATGCATATGTAGTTCTGGGTCCGGAAAGGCCCGATTACGTCGCTTATAAAATCTCCGAAACTGTAAATAATCCTGCGGTAATAGTTGATTTAAACGACCTGGGCGGCAGGATTTTAGGAAGGTCCGACAGGTCGATCGATAAAAACTGGCTTTTAACTGTTCTAAGGGACAATCCCCTCGGCCAGAGTTCGGAACAGACGCCGGTCGGTATAATCAGGGAACTTGAATCCTGAAGATATGTTTTGAGGAAGATTATGGAAAATAAAAAAGCGGGTACAATTGTAAAAATCAACGGACCGATAATTTCCGTCAAGCTTGATGAAATGATAAGGATGATGGAACTTGTCGAAGTATCCGACCAGCACCTGGTTGCTGAAGTGCTCAGCATTCAGGCGGACAAGGCCGTTGTTCAGGTCTACGAGGATACAAGCGGCATTAAGCCGGGAGATCCTGTTTACAGCACCGGGCTTCCATTATCGGTAGAGCTCGGGCCGGGAATAATAGGTAATATTTTTGACGGAATACAGAGACCTCTGGAAGAAATACATAAGAGAAGCGGCATCTATATAGGCAGGGGCATCAATATTCCCTCCCTGAACAGGGATAAAAAATGGCATTTTAAACCGTCCCTGAAAGAGGGAGACAGCGCCGGCGGAGGTTCGATACTGGGTACAGTGCAGGAAACGAGCGTCATTGAGAACCGTGTTCTTATAAATCCGGAGATCAAAAAGGGAACATTAGTAAAAATTGAAAAGGAAGGCGATTATAGGCTTGACGATGTGATAGCCGTACTCAGGACTGAAGAAGAAGAAATAGAAATCAAATTATACCACAGATGGGCTGTTAAAACTCCGAGACCCATTATCGACAGGTCGAAACCTGTAGTTCCCCTGATAACGGGCCAGAGGATCATCGACATCTTTTTCCCGATAGCAAAGGGTGGAACTGCCGGCATACCGGGAGGTTTCGGAACGGGAAAAACAATAACACAGCACCAGCTTGCGAAATGGGCTGACGCCCAGGTCATCGTGTATATCGGCTGCGGTGAAAGAGGGAACGAGATGACGGAAGTGCTCGAGGATTTCCCCAAACTGATAGATCCGAGGACAGGAAAACCCCTCATGGAAAGGACCGTCCTGATAGCAAACACATCGAATATGCCGGTCACTGCCAGGGAAGCTTCCATATATACCGGTATAACGCTTGCAGAATATTACAGGGATATGGGATATGATGTAGCAGTAATGGCCGACTCCACGTCCAGATGGGCGGAAGCGCTGCGTGAATTATCCGGAAGGCTCGAAGAAATGCCCGCCGAGGAAGGTTTCCCCGCATACCTCGGATCGAGGCTTGCGGCTTTTTATGAAAGGGCTGGTTTTGTAAAAACACTCTCGGGTGCTCCGGGCTCGATCAGCGTAATAGGCGCGGTGTCCCCTCCCGGCGGTGATTTTTCAGAACCGGTAACCCAGAATACGAAGAGGTTCGTGAGGTGCTTCTGGGAACTCGATAAAAACCTGGCATCCAGCCGCCATTACCCGGCAATCAATTGGATGAGGAGCTACAGCCAGTATGTCGACGACTGCAAGGAATGGTGGGATAAGAACGTATCGGACGATTACAGGGATGTAAGGATTAAAACCTATGAAATTCTGCAAAAAGAAGACAGGCTTGAAAGAATAGTCAAGCTCATCGGCCCCGACGCTCTTCCGGACAGTGAAAGGCTTTATCTTGAAATTGCAAGGATAATAAAATTCGGTTTCCTCCAGCAGGGAGCGTTCGACGAAATAGATACGTTTTCCACTCCGGAGAAGCAATTGATGATATTGAGGCTTATTCTCAAATTCTTTGAAAGGGCGGAAGAATTGATAAAACTTGGCGCGCCGATTTTGACAATAAGGGAAATGAAATGCATTCCAAGGATAATAAGGATCAAGCTTTCCGTTTCAAACGACCGCCTCAAAGAAATTGACGGCATCGAAGCGGAAATGACGAGCGAATTCGACGCGCTTATAAAGGAATATTCCGAATGACGCCGCAGTTTTTAACCCCGATGAATGGAATAAAACGCGAATTATGTGGAGAATAAAATGGCCATGGAAATGAGTAAAGAATACGTGGGAATCGCCGGAATAAAAGGACCTTTAGCCATCGTTGAAGGCGTCAAGGGTATCGGCTATGACGAAATGGTTGAATTTAAAATGAGCGACGGTTCCATACGTCATGGAAAAGTTCTGGAATCTTCCGACGATGCAGTTATAGTCCAGTTATTCGAAGGCTCGAGCGGTATCAATCCTCAGAAGGCCAGGGTATCTTTTCATGGAAAGCCGTTTGAAATAGGTCTGTCGGTAAAAATGCTGGGAAGGATTTTCAACGGCATCGGAAAACCGACGGACGGACTTTCCGATATAATTCCGGAAGTTGTAAGGAACGCAAACGGCGAGCCTCTTAACCCCGTAGTCAGGGCATATCCCAGGGAATATATAGAAACCGGAATTTCGACTATAGATCTTATGAATACGCTTGTCCGCGGCCAGAAACTGCCGATATTCTCCTCGGCAGGCCTTCCGCATAACGAACTTGCGGCCCAGATCGCCGCCCAGGCAAAGCTGCCGGGCGAAGAAGCAGGTAATTTTGCGGTAATTTTTGCGGCAATGGGTATAAAGCATGACGATGCATTCTTTTTTATCAGAAATTTCGAGGAAACGGGGGCGCTTAAAAATGTAGCGATGTTCTTGAATCTTGCGGACGATCCTCCGATTGAAAGGATCATCACCCCAAGAGTAGCTCTTACCGTCGCCGAATATCTTGCTTATGAAAAAGACATGCATGTTCTCGTCATATTGACAGATATGACAAGCTATTGCGAAGCGTTGAGAGAAATAGGCAGCGCCAGGGGCGAAGTCCCTGCAAGAAAAGGGTTCCCAGGCTACATGTACAGCGACCTCTCCACTATTTATGAAAGAGCGGGAAGGGTTAAGGATAAAAAGGGCAGTATAACACAGGTACCTATATTGACAATGCCCAATGACGATATTACCCACCCTGTTCCCGATCTTACCGGTTATATAACGGAGGGACAGATCGTTCTGGGCAGGGAATTGAACGGGAAGGGTATTTATCCTTCGATAGACATATTACCCTCGCTATCCAGGCTTATGAAAGACAGTATAGGAAAGGGTTATACAAGGGAAGACCACCCCCATCTTTTCATGCAGCTTTACGCAAGTTATGCAAGGGTAAAAGAAGTAAGGGCCATAGCATCGATTGTCGGAGAGGAAGAGCTTGGCGCTGTCGATAAGGCGTATCTTAAATTCGGCGATGAATTTGAACACCATTTTATCAACCAGGGATTTAACGAAGCCAGGACAATGGAAGAAAGTCTTGCACTCGGCTGGAAAATGGTTTCAATGCTTCCGAAATCGGAATTGTCGGGTTTGAGGGAAGAAGAAATAAATACATATTATTCAGGACAGGACAAATAACAAGGAGAAGAATTTGAATTTATCCGAAATAGCTCCAACAAAAACAAATCTGCTCGATTATAAGGCTCAGCTCGGATTTTCAATCGAAGGTCATTCGCTTCTGGAGGAAAAACGGGAAATTCTCGTTATGCACCTTGTCGAAATCATATCGAAGATCAAGGACCAGAGGGAAAGGCTCGACAGCCTGCTCGAGAAGAGTTTCAGCCTCTTAAAGACGGTCGAGCTCGAAATAGGCGAACTTGAAGTGAGGAATATTGCAGATACACATAAATTATTGTCCGATATAGATGTCCATGAAAAAAGAGTCATGGGCGTCAATATTCCGTCTGTCAAATATAAAGAAGAAATCCGGGATACCGGAAAGCCTGATGTTTCATTTTCTTCATCCAGCAGCAATTATGATATCTTATCCATGAATATAAAACAGATAATAAAACTCATTATCGTTGTAGCCCAGGTTGAAAGTTCTGCCTGGAGGCTTGCATATGAAATTAAAAAAACTCAGAGGCGTGTCAATGCGCTGGAAAATATATTCATCCCTGATTTCAGGGAAATCATAAAATTCATCCAGGATACTCTGGAGGAAAGGGAAAGAGAAACATTTTTCCAGATGAAAAGAATCAAGAATGCTCAGATTTCTTCAAAGTAGGGGCTGGGAGGTCTTTTATGGGGAAAATATATTTTCCGGTAACTGGCTCTCCTGAAAGCAGGAAAGCTATCCCTAAAGTAATATCCATTTCCAGGGATTTTCACCTGGATCTGACGGCTATAGCCGTGGTCAATCACGAATTGCTTTTAAAAATGGAAAGATACAGGATTTTCATAGAGGAAGAAACATCCATTATCAAGAACGGCATGGCTAAAGATGCCGATAGGTACCTTAATTATATTCAGAAACTGGGAAAAGAGAACGGGGTTAATGTAACGCCCGTTATGATGGAAGGTGATCCGTATTCCAGGTTTATCGATTATATCAAGCATGATGAGAGCGACCGCAAAATTGTCTGCATTATAAAAAAATGCGGAGGCGAGTTCCTGAAGGATATTTTTTCCCCAATTGAAAGGAAACTTCTGCTGAATATCACGTACGATATCATTGTTATCGGGGAGTCTGTATGAAAGAATTGATAGATTCGGTATTGAAAGCCGAGGAAGAATTGAAGACAAAAGCCGGAATTACGGAGGAGAAGGTCCTTGCAATTAAAAAGCAGGCCGAGGAAACAATTGAATTGAAAAAAAAGGAACTGGCTGACGAACTGGAAAAGGAAAAAAATGAAAATCTGGAAAAACTCGATAGCGAAATAAAAGAATACAGGGAAAAACTTCAAAATGAACTCGAATCTGAAATCAAGACAAGAAAAGAATATTTAATTTCCAGAAAAAAAGATATTCAGTCGAAAATAATCGGTATGATTTTAGGACAGGATTAATAAAGAGGAATTTATGTTCGGTGAAGAATATACTTCCATTTATCCAAAGGTGAAGAGCTGGGCCGCCTCTTTAATTCTTTCGAAAACGAAAATCAATGAGGTGCTGGATATGAATCTGGCCGATTATGTAAACTATCTGAAAACAATATCGAAAAAAATTGATATGAACACTGAAGACCTGGTTTTGGTTGAAGGACTTCTAAAGCAGGAGGGATTTTTTTTCCTTGAAAGCGTCAGCCGCTATCTTATCGGCTATATAAAAGATTTTATCCAGAATTTAGGGAAATTATATGAAATAGAAAATTTGAAAATCGTAACGAGAGCTCTGATCAATAAAAGACCTATAAATTTTCTTTACAAAATCCAGAAAAAAAGCAGGGTTCAGATGGAATTCGTTAAAAGCATCAAAAGCCTCAATGAATTCCAGGAACTTTTAAGCGGTACGGAATATTACAGGCTTTACTCCAGCGCTTTACCGAGAATAGAAAGTGAAAAAACCACATTTTATTTTGAAATGAATCTGGATAACAATTATATTTATAACCTTAAAAAAAAGATGGTCCACATTGGAAAAGCCGAAAAAAAACAAATTAAGGATATCTTCTACCATTATCTCAATCTGAACAGGATCCTATGGATATACAGGGCCAAATTCAATTATTCGCTTTCCAGCGAAGAAATTATAGCTAATGTCCCGAATATATCGGGGGTTTTCTCAAAGTTCAAATACTTTAGACTGCTGGATGCCGAGACAAAGGAGATGTTCATCGAGATCCTGGAAGACAACGGCCTGATCGATGTAAGAAGTTCGGGAACGGTTAGTATTGAAAGGGATATGTACCACAAGCTCTTCAGGAAATGCAGGGGTTATCTGGTCGGGTCGCCTTTCAGCCTGGGGGTTTTCCTGGGTTTTTATGTCATGAATATAATACATGTTAAAAACCTTATAACTATACTGGAAGGGAAAAAACTTAATATTAATAACGCAAAAATAATGGAAATGCTTGTTTTCGATTAAACGGAGTATTGGATGTTCGTATCAGAGAGAATGAAGAAAATCGACTTTCTTATTATGAAGAAATTCAGGGATGAAGTGTCGAAAGAAATGGTAAAATTCGGCGATTTCGAGATTATAGAAATCTCTGGTGAAAAAGCCGGGAAATACATGCTCAGCAAAGTATCTTCAGAAAAAGATATCGCGCGCTACCAGGATATGGATAAAAGAGTCAATTACCTGCTGGCATCCCTGGAGACTTTCATGGAAAAAATCGGGATGAAGGAATCCGGCGAGATAAAAAAAACCTCGATAATGAAAGAGGACGATCTCGAAAATAACCTGAAAACAATCGAGTCCGAACTTAACAGCCATTACAGCACCCTTGAGAAACTAAAGACGGAACAGGTCGATGTAAAAATCAGGATCAGGAGAATAAATTACTTTTCAGGTCAGGCTATAAACTGGGAAAAAGCTGCCGTTCTTGAATATTTTACAATGGGCATGGGAAGCATACCGATATCGAGTTATGACGGTTTTGTGAGCGCAATGGAAACGCTTCCGTCGGTATTGGAGAAGATCGACATTATCGATGATGAAGATTTAATTGCTTACATAGTACCCTCAAGAGTCAAGGGAAAAATAATGCAGATCCTTAAAACAGTTTACTTCAAGGATTACGGTATACCGGCGAATGCATCCGAAATTGATAATAATGTTCTCATACGTCATGCATTCCAGCTCACGGCAGCATATGATGAAGAACTCTGGCAGGAAAAACAATTTAAAAAAAAGATAGTTGAATATGTTTCAATTTTGCAAACGCTTCAAAACAGTATAAAATATTACATTGCAATGGAATGCCTCAAAGGTCAAATGGCTTCGTCCGGGAAAATATGCATTTTTTCAGGATGGGTCCCTGCCGTTGAGACAGCCGGGCTTAGAAATTTAATCGAAGATGTCACGGGGAATAAATGCGTTTTTATGGAAGAGAGCGCCGAGGAAGCCATGTCCCTGGAAGGTCTGATTCCTCCTACTAAATTCTCGAATCCGTTCTTCATTAAACCTTTCGAAGGGCTCGTTTCAATGTTCGGCCTGCCGAATTACAGGGAGCTGGATCCGACGCCGATTTTTGCCATAAGCTATCTTTTGATGTACGGCGCAATGTTCGGCGATGTGGGACAGGGACTTTGTATAGCTCTTCTCGGGGTGCTTACGTTCGTTATCAGGAAGCTCAAGCCTTTCAAGGATTTCGGCGCTATTATGATAGGGGTAGGGATTTCGTCGATGATTTTCGGATTCCTGTACGGTGCGGTATTCGGGTATGAGAATGTTATTATGTCTTTATGGATGAGGCCTATGGATCATATTATGGATATTCTTACCCTGGCAGTCACTTTCGGTGTTTTTGTCATTATTTTTGCCATGATCCTTAATATGATAAACAGCCTGGCTGAAAAAAATTACGCCAGGTTTTTATTTTCATCTAACGGGATAGCCGGCCTGGGTTTTTACGGCCCGCTGATTATCGCTGTTTACAGCATGCTCGGCAACAGGCCCTTCCCCGCTTATTTATATATAATACCTGCTGTTTGCGTAATAGTTATCTCTTTGGAAAAATTCCTTGAAAGATGGTTTTTCCCAAGCCACAAAGGGGAGGAAAGCGAGAAACCGAGCGTTGGGCTCGGCCTTGTCGATATGTATGAAACGGCAATGTCGTTCCTTTCCAATACGATCTCTTTTATAAGGGTCGGCGCTTTCGCACTGAACCATGTCGGGCTGATGAGCGTTGTCTTCGTATTTGCCGGTATGTCGGCGAACCCCGCGGTCAAGTGGTTCGCGTTATTGCTCGGAAATGTCATTGTAATAGGACTGGAAGGGTTTATTGTAGCTGTCCAGGTTCTGAGACTCGAGTATTATGAATTTTTCACCAGGTTCTACAGGGCCAACGGCAAGGCTTTCGAAGGGATCGGCATTTACAAGACATAATCCCGTTATTTATCCTTGTGCTCACTGCTTCCGATTCCCGACTGAAGACGTTCTTTTTTACTTTCCATGAGATCGATCCAGGGAGACTTGTTATTGTCCGGAAAATCGTTTTTCTGCAAAAAACCTGTCCTTGGGGGGAATTCGTATTTCGAGACTATTTCACCAGCCAGCGACAATCTTAATATATTAGATATTCCGTAATAGAATATAAGAGCCGATTTCCAGGCCAGAGTAAGCAATACTAAAACGGCAGTGTCCGCAATGAGGATGCATAATACAACCGGCGCGTTTCTTACAGCCAGTTCCATAGAGTATTTAAGTATTTCCGAAAATTTCAATTTTTTATAGATGACAAGCATCGGTATCAAAAAATACCCGGTTAACAAAAGCACCAGGTATGAAAAAATTACAAAACACAGGACCATGGCCATCATATAAACCGGTACATTGCCGGTAATATAAAAAAGCGCAATTGTAAAAAAGAGAATAGTCAGCGCGGCATAAATAAAAATAAGAAATACCGACGGCAGCAGGAATTTCAGAAAAGTCCTGCCTGTCCCTTTGAAAAAGTTCTTAAATCCCGTGTATTTTTCAGTTAAAATTTTATTCTGGAGATCCATCGAGAAAATCGAAAGAGGGAAATATCCCTGTATGGTAAATATAATTAAAGTATAAAACAGGGTCTGAAGAAATGAAGAGTTGATAAATTCGCCTATAGTGCTGAATTTACTGAAATCCAGAAGTCCCTTGAATGAGCCGGCCTCGATTATTAAAAAAAACGGGTTCAAGGCCCCGATTAACGATGCCGTCAAAAAAAATATGAAATATTTTTTCCAGCTTTTATAGGAATCTTCGAAAATCCTCAGGAAGATCATAAGCTATGTCTCCTATCGATTTAATTAATAATGAATCGTTATTTTAACCGCAGGAACTGCTTATTTCAAATTATTGGTCTGACGGGCAAGGGATTTGTCAATCCTCAATTAGAGATAAGTTATTCATAAAACAATAAATGGAACGAATAATAAATCCGCAGATGCCGCAGATAACGCAGATAGCAGGGATCAACAAATTAAATCGATCATGAATGTTATTGCTCAATTTTCCCTGTAAACTGCTGTTTAAATTCACCTACAGTCGATTGAACAGTCATTTTAACCGCATTATTTTCAAATTGAAATATATCCTGAATTTTACTGCTTCTAATCCAGAGCTCAAAATACTCTAAAATTAAAGTATCTTCACCGGACCATTTATCCTTATAAACCTGAAAGCCGCGCGTTAAACAAAAGGGTGGATATAGTCGTCGTCACGAAAGTCGGGGAGTAGGGGACGCAGATGTCATTTTGCCATTAATAAGCCGCCGGTTCTCTAAGGCCGTACTACGCGGATTCCATCATTATTCTCAGGGAAGAAAGGCGCTGCTGAAGCATAGTTGATAATCTTGGAGAAAGAATCGGCGTTTTCCCAGCTTCCCCCGAATGCATCCTTGAACGTTCCCGAAGCGGGCCCCCGGTAATCCGTCTGCGAACCTGTTGGAGCCGCCGCAGCCCAGTCCCAGTCCCAGCAACACTGAAAAACATTACCGCTCATATCGTAAAGGCCGAGTTCGTTGGGTAATTTTTTGCCGACGGGATGTGTCGTAGTGCCGGCATTATCCGAAGTCCATGCATAATCTACGATACTGTTGGCCCCGTTGTCGCCCGCGAAAGCCTTGAGGTATCCGGTCGTATTTATAAGACCGGGGTTCGCCGTATCGGCGCCCATGGCCGCCCACATTAATTCCATCTGAGTAGGAAGCCTGTAGCCGTTCGCCGACCAGTTTGCCGTGGCGGCGTCCCAGGTCGAATCATCGGTAGTAGGGATCGTCCCCCATGTCGATGGATCGGTGCTGCCGTTGACGGAATATACGGGGGTCAAACCCTCCAGCATGCTCAGCTTGTTGCAGAAGTAAAAAGCCATGTACCAGTTGATTTTTTGTACCGGGTCGGACGTCCCTGAACTGCAGGTTAGATCGCTCGGGTCGGCCAGGCCGGTCACGGCGGTATACTGGGCCCTCGTGATGTCGTGTTTGCTTATACGGAACGGCTCCGAAACTCTGTTGGTGTCTCCGGCCGTCGTGTCGTACTGGAACACCCCGGCGGGAACATATATCAACCTTCCGATGTTGGTCGAAATGTAATCGAGCGTTGGCAAAGAGCTTGACGAAGAGCTTGGCGAAGAGCTTGGCGAAGAGCTTGACGAAGTTGAAGAACTCGAGCTCGAACTAATGCTTGTTGACGACGAATTGCCAGAAGTTCCCGGCGTATTGGAACAGGCAGCCGCTAGAGCTCCCAATGCTATTAAAATTCCATAAAAATAATTGTTTCTTTTCATTGTACCCTCACTATTATTTTTTTTGCTTTTCAACTATCGATTATTTTATCAAGAAAAATCGATCCTGTAGTCCGGCGCTACCCATTCGGACTAATTACTTATCCTCCATATATTTTTTATGTTCGTAATTGAAAACTTCCTTTAACTAATAGTAGTTTATTGAATCAGATAATAATATGCAAGTAAATCACTCTTATTTTGTGAGAATATTTTTACAAGTCGTGGAGGATAATGGTATTGGTATGCCGGAATCGTTTGATTTTTAAAATGAAGGGGGTTTTCCTGTTAGAATCGTAAGGATCCACAGCCTGGCTTTTGGGAATTCAGTTTACAACACTTTGCTTTATTAAACCTGCATTTTAAATGAGGTATCGTGCATAGAATTATTTTGGAAATTTTGAAAATTGCCAATTATTTTATTTATAAATATATTTTAAATATAAGGAGGAGAAAGTAATGTCAACAGAAGATCTCATTCGGACTTATTATAAAAGCCTGAATAATAAAGATGATAAATGGCAGGAACTTTATTCAGAAGATGCGTTTTTTTCAGATGCCGCAAAAATTCTAAATGCAAAGGGTAAAGAAGCTGTGATTAAATCATTTATCTCATTTATTAAAGGAATAGAGAAAGTTAAAATAAAGAAATTGATTGTAGATGGTGATGATGCCTGTGCAATTGTCAGCTATGATTATGTAAATCCAAATGGCAAGAAGATGAATCAGGATGTGGCTGAAGTCTGGGAAATCAAGAAAAGCAAATTGAATAAACTTACTATTTACTTTGACTTAACAGCCTATAGAAACTTTATGAAGAGTTAAAATAGGGGGAAGGCATTTAAATAGGGATTTCTTTTATAAGAAAGCGTTATTCACCCCTGAATTTATGCCCTCTACAGGGCCTCTGCTGGAATATTCATACGGCCCGGGAAGGGGCAAATTCCGATGGTTTCCCTTAAATCCTTATGGTGCTATTTTTCCCAAATTCTGTGGTCCCATTCATCTGCGTAAATCTGCGGATCTTAAATTGAAAACAAGCATCAATAATTTTTCATGCAAGAATTAAATTAACATTTGCCCCGAAATTATTTAGTATGTATCGGCGTACATTAGCGGATCATTTTTGCGGATTTTGACTTGATTTATTTTATTTGAAAGATTATAATTTCCGGCTTAGTCTAATTAAAAGGATACAGTAAATGTCGTTTTACGATAAATATTACCAGAGGATGCCGGACGGCACGCTCAAGCAGGTAAATCCGTATAACGGAACCGAAGTCTGGTGTGTCGAGGAAAGGAAAAAGGGGCCCATATTGAACGGGATCCCTGAAAATCCCGTGGTTTTAAACCCTAAAGTGCCTGAAGATTACTGCGATTTCTGCTGTTCTAATTACGAATTATGCACGCCTGAAAAGGCGAGGATCTTCAGGAATAAAGATCTTGCCTGGGAAAAATTATACAGGATCAAGCCGGAAAACCTGGAAAGCTGCGATGCAGATTTCCGCAGGGTGGGCAATCTCTTCGAGATTGTAACTTACGACTACTGGACCAAGAATTACAGGTATAAAATGACGAAAAGCTGCAGGGACTGGAAGGATAATTACCTTGCAAACCCGAAAGGCTACAGTCATGCAATGAAAATGCTTGAATTGAAAATGGACAGGATAGGCGCGGATTATAATTCTCTTACTGAGGATGAAAAAATTGAAAAGCTGAATCCCTTTTTCGGAGGATCTCATGACCTTATAATCGGGAAGCGGCATTACAAAGATAATGCCGGATTTACGCACCAATTATGTTCTTCGGGCGAACTTTCCGCGGAAGAACATTTTCAATATATACTCTTTACATCTATGAGCCTCAGGGATATTTTCGAACAGAATCCCTTCATACGATATATAAGCGTTTTTCAAAACTGGCTGCGGCCGGCCGGAGCCAGTTTCGATCATCTGCACAAGCAGCTCGTCGGGCTTGACGAATGGGGAGTGCAGATGGAAAGGGAAATATCGGAGCTTGTAAAAAATCCCAATCTTTACAATGAATTTTCAATTAATTTTGGAATTTATCATTCTTTTATTATCGCAGAGAATGAATATGCAATCGCGGCGGCGGAAATCGGACACAGATTCCCGACTGTCGTTATTTATTCAAAAAGTGAAACTTCCAGGCCTTTTGAAGAAACCGATGAAGAAATAAAAGGAATGAGCGATCTTGTCCACTCGATACACTGCGTTATTACAAGCCAGACGACATGCAACGAAGAGTGGTACTATTCGCCGTTCGATTCAGTTTACAGCCTGCCCTGGCATATATGTATAAAGCTCAGGATACATACTCCGGCGGGTTTCGAAGGCAACACAAAGATTTATATAAACCCGGTTTCACCTCAGAAACTGGCTGCGGAAATGATAAAACAGCTTGAAAAGAAAAGGGAGATAGGCGCCATAAGCAAGGATATCAGGATAGGGAAAGAAGTGAAAAGAGAACCGAATGTATTAAAGTATTACAGGTCAAGAACAAAGCGTTTATAACATGATCAATGTCTTTTATAATGTCCTGTTTCCGGTTTTGATAATTTTCAGCGTCGGTTATTTAATAGGAAAATTGTTTCCTCTAAACAGGAAATCCTTTTCCATAATGTCGATATACGTTCTGACTCCGGCTCTTGTATTTTCATCTGTATATGAATATACGGCATTCTTTACGTTTTCCACTGCCAGGATCTTTTTAGCGGTCACACTGACTATATTTATTACCATCGTTATCATTGAAATCATCGACAGGATCGTCCATTTTGAAAAATCATTTAAAGTGATCCTTATGCTGACGCTTATACTGACAAATTCAGGGAATTTCGGACTTCCGATCTCCCAATACGCTTTCGGAAGCGAGGGCCTGGTCATTGGGACCATAGTGATGGTTTTCTATATTTTTTATACTCATACAGCCGGAGTTTTCATAGCCGCTTCCGATAAAAGCACCGCAGGGGAAGCTTTCAGGCAGATGCTGAAGATCCCGGTATTTTATGCCTTCGCGGCAGCCCTGATATTTAATTACTTCAAGATCGGCATCCCGGACCAGGTTATGACCGGTATCAAAGCAATGGGATACAGCGGCATAACTCTGAATTTGATCTTTGTCGGAATTACACTCTCTGATATCAGGATCAATAGAAATATCCTGAAAGTATCTCTGATAAGCTTTATTAAGCTCATAGTAATTCCTTTGATCTCCATTCCGATCCTCTTCATGCTCGGGATCCGCGGGATGGATATGAAAGTAACCCTTACTCAGATTGCAATGCCCTCGGCCATTTACTGCTCGATCCTTGCCAGTCATTTCGACAGCGATTCAAGACTTGCCAGTGAAATTGTATTCGTTTCCCTTCTTTTCAGCATTATAAGCCTCAGCGGTATAATATATTTATTAAATTTATTTATAAAATAATTACTACCGATAAATATAACTCCCGGCAGGCTTTTAATTACAATCTTAGATTAATTTTTTATTTTATGATACACTAAATATAAGAGTTTGGAGAAATTAGATGTCCCTGATCGAATACAAGGTGCCGACAAATATCCTGTGCGGATCGGACAGTCTTCAGAAACTGTCTGAAATCGCCTGCCCAAGCAATGAAAAAGTCGTTATTGTGGCCGAGAAGAAATATTCTGAAACCGGTCTCACAAGCAAGATAAAGAGGCTTATCGAGGGATATGCCTACGATATTATCATTTACGAGATACCTTCAAACGCAAGCACCAAAGACCTCTTCGAAGGCGTTAATATCGCCAAGACAAGCAGGACCGATGTGGTTATCGGCATCGGAGGAGCTAATGCCCTATCCGTGGCAAAGTGCATCGCCCAGTTCAGCGCCCAGGAAATCTCAAAAGGCGGAAGCGGGAAACTTTCTGTAAAAAAAGTCCGCTATATAGAGGTTCCTTCGATCCAGGTAGTAACCTGGGGCATATTACCGATAACTTACGTGATAGATGAAACCGATAAAATCAAGAAACCTTATATCGAAAAGGAATCGGTTGCCGACGCGCTGATCATAGATCCTTCCATCACTGAAGATGTGCCTTTAAACGATCTCATCTATTCAAGCCTCGAGGGGATTTCATATTCATTCGATGCGTACATATCGAAAAAATCGAACCCTATCTCCGATTCAATGAGCCTTAAAGCCATTGAATACCTGAGTGTAAATTTGAAAAGGCTTGTGCTTGAGCCTGCAAATACTAAAATAAAGGGAAACCTCAGCATCGGCACATTGCTGGCATCCATGGCTGTCTACGGATCAAGCCCCGGCATGTCGGCAGCATGCGCAATGGGGCTTGCCGCCGCTTCAGAGCTTTCAGAACAGACAGGGGCGAGCGTGATTCTTCCTCATGTCATGGAGTTCAACCTGACTGCAGCAGCCAACAAATTCATACAGATCGCTATGGCTCTCGGCGAAAAAGTAGCCGATATCACGGTCATTGAAGCGGCGATCATGGCTATTGAATCTATCAGGAGACTTATGATGGACCTTCATATTCCGCAGAGACTGATGGAATACAATATTAATCAGGATATTGTGAGTAAAGCTGCTCAGATCGGATCAGAGTATGATTTTCTTTCATACAGTCCCAGACCGGCCGGCAGGGCGGAAATACATGAAATTTATTCGGCGGCTTTATAAAATTAATTGATAAGGATTTCATGTTGAACATAGCGATTGAATACGGAGGAGCTGATGGCTCTCAAGATAGATGATTTACAGGCCGTTCTGGATATTAACAGGAAAATTAACTCGATTGAAGACGTCCGGTCGATTTTAAACGATATATCTCATTATGCCGGAGCCCTGCTGAATGCGGAAGGCGCTTCGATCCTGCTTGTAGATCCGGATTCCGGTAATCTCTTTTTCGAGGTCGCGTTCGGAGAAAGCGCAGACGCCCTTTACGACGTTGTAGTTCCAAAGGGAAAAGGAATAGCCGGTTATGCCGCCCAGACAGGGGAGCATGTTATCGTATATGATGCTGAAAAAGACGAAAGGTTTTACAGGGGCGTCGATGAAAAAACAAACCTGAAAACGCGCAATCTCCTTGCTATGCCGATGATACATGACGATAGATCCATCGGTGTAATCGAAGTCATTAATCCTGCAAGGAATATATTTACCGACGATGACGTTATGCTGCTCAAGCAGTTTGCCGAACAGGCTGCTACGGCAATCGCGAACGCCCTCCTTTACAAGGCGCTTCAGAACCGGGCCAAAGAGCTTGAATACCTTTACCAGATATCTAATCTCACAAATCTGACTTACGACAGGAAGGTGCTTTTTTCAAAAATAGTCGAACTCCTGTCGAAAGTATTTAATTCGCACAGGGTTTCCATTATGTTCATAAATGAGAAAACAGGGAATCTATATATAGAAAGCGCTATCGGGATGCCTCCCGAGGTAGTGGATAAAATGGAGCATAACCTGGATGTTGATAAAATATCGAGCAAGGCGATGAAATCGGGAAAGACGATTTATGCAAACGATATAGAAAAGAACGGCTTCGGCAAGAATAAACGGTTCAGGTATAAGAATTCCAGTTTTATCTGCACCCCGGTCAAAATAAAAAACATCTGCATAGGGCTGATTAATATATCGGAGCCCAGAAAGGGCGCAAGGTATACGCCGGAAATGATAAAAACCATGAGAACGATAGCCAACCAGGTCGGGCATACCTATGAAAGCATTATGAATTACAGCGAACAGCTTGAACATGAAAAAATAAAAAAAGAAATAGATATCATGAAAACACTGCAGAATGCGCTCCTTATCAATGATTTCAATTCATTTAAAAATATATCCGTTTTCGCCAGAATGCAGACCGCCGAGATTGTCGGGGGCGACTTTTACGATATTTATTCTCTGTCGCCTGTCAGAATGGGTTTCGTTATCGGCGACGTTTCAGGCAAAGGACTGCCTGCGTCATTGTACATGGCCGTTTCCAGAAGCGTTATAAAAGCTTATGCATACCATACAAAGGAGCCTCATAAACTTCTTGAATATTCCAACGATATTCTTGTGGACGATTCAAGGGTGGGCATGTTTGTCACAATGTTCTACGGGACTCTGGATCTTACAAGGCGTATCCTGGAGTTCTCAAACGCGGGTCATAATCTGCAGTATGTTTACAAACCCGGCACCGGTCAATTCATTTCATTATCGAGCAAAGGAATACCTCTTGGAATAACAAAATCGGAAAACTATGCGACGGCATCGATCGAATTAAGCCAGGGCGACCTGGTATTCTGTTTTACGGACGGAATAATCGATGCGGTCAATGACAGCGGGGACGATTTCGGCCTGGAAAGACTTAAAAAAGTCATTAAAGAATATTCATCCCTGAACTCGTCGACAATCGTCAATGTTGTATTCAGGGAAATCGATATATGGGCGAACGGTGCGCCTCAATGGGATGATATGACCCTGATAGTTTTCAAGATACCGTAATTTATGCAAAATAATCTCATCATTTATCCGGAAACATTGAAAGGCGGGATCGTTGCCGGGTCTTCGACCAGGGGTTTGAATTACTCCCTTCATACTGCAGAGTCAAATTCCGAACTTGAAGCCGCAATGACATCCAGGGACAGACTGGTGCGCGACATGGGATTCGAAGGGCTTTTGACGCTTGATCAGGTCCATTCCGATGAACTGCATCATATCAATCCTCTTAACATACTCAATTATACCAATAATCCTTATATCGAAGGAGACGGTTTAATTACTACTATGAAGGGGATCCTCCTCGGCGTTTTAACCGCCGACTGCGTTCCTGTTTTATTTACCGATATCAAAAGGAGTTTCGCCGGAATAATTCATGCCGGATGGAAGGGAATACAAAAAGGTATTCACATGAAAATGGCTGCAGAAATAATAAAGAGGCTGAAGGTTCCGGCAGAGCGCCTGAATGTCGTACTGGGTCCGCATATAAGGAAATGCTGTTATGAAGTGGGTCAGGGAATGATAAATCTTTTCGACTCCCGCTATTATGAAGTGAGAAATTCGGCTGCAAGGCTTGATCTCGGGTCGATCATCATGGATGATCTCTGTAAAACAGGTATAAAGGAAAAAAATATATATAATTCTGAACTGTGCACGAAATGCGGCAGGAACCCGGGGTTTTATTCCTACAGGGGAGGCGATAAAAACGAAAGGTGCATTTCTTTTATAGGATTAAAATAAGCCTACATCTTTATATTGTATTCCTCCATTTTACTTCTGAGCGTATTCCGGTTTATTCCAAGAAAATCCGAGGTTTTGACTTTATTGCGCTTGTTGAAAATCAGGGATTTCGTGATAAGCTCCTTTTCTACATGTCCTATAATCTTTTCATGAATCTTTCCGCTGCACGAAGGGTTCCTTATAAAACCCTCGATCCATTTAGAGATCTGAATGTCGGGGACTTCCTCGATTTCCATGAGAAAAGCGGGGAGGCTGACGACGTCAATGGTCTGAGACCTGCTTAATAGAACAGCCCTTTCTATTACATTTTCAAGCTCCCTGACATTTCCGGGCCATTTATAAGATTGCAGGAGGCGTAAAGACTCCTGGGAAATCCCGTTAATATTCCTGCTGTCGCGTTCGGAATACTTTTTTATGAAATGGTTTACGAGCAGCGGTATATCATCTTTCCTTTCACGGAGAGGCGGCACCTTGATCTCGACAACATCGAGCCTGTAATAGAGGTCTTCCCTGAATTTTCCGTCCTTGATAAGCCTGTCGAGGTTTTTATTCGTAGCGGAAATGATCCTGATGTCTATCTTTACTTTCACTTCGCTCCCGAGAGGCTCAATTTCCCTTTCCTGGATGGCCCTTAAAAGTTTGGCCTGCAGATACAGCGGCATGTCGCCGATCTCATCCAGGAAAATAGTCCCGCCGCTGGCTATCTGGAACTTGCCCTTTTTATCGGAGACCGCCCCGGTAAAGGAACCCTTTTTATAGCCGAAAAGCTCGGATTCCAGAAGGTTTTCAGGAATGGAGGCGCAATTTATGCTGACAAAAGGACCGTCCTTCCTTACGCTTCCTGCATGAAGGGCCTGCGCTACAAGTTCCTTTCCAGTCCCGCTTTCACCCAGTATAAGGATCGATGAATTGGAATCGGAAACAGTTTTAATGAGTTCAATTACGGCCATCATGCCCCTGCTTTTCCCGATGATATTGTCCACTGCAAAATTCTTTATAAGCTCTTTTTTCAGGCTGAGGTTCTCTGCAATCAGGCTCTGTTTATCCCCGGAGATCCTTTCCCAGGCTTTGACTTTATTGGTTATGATATTCGCTATCAGGATCATCATATCTTCTTCGTCTCTCAGGGTATTGTCGTTTTCGAAATCCTTCTCCACCGAAAGTACTCCGACAACTATCCCTTCGATTTTAATCGGAACCGCTATAAAGGAAATCGGTATATTTTTATCCCTCTTTATCTGCAGGCGGTTGAGGTAGGAATTGTCCTTATTGATATCCTTGACGGAAATGGCCCTGCCTGTTTCAACTACCTTCCCTACAACTCCTTCGCCGACCTGGTAAATACCGCGCGATATTTCTTCATCGGTAATGTTATAAGCGCTGTAAATCGACAGCCTGTCAGGTTCGTTGTTTTCGAAGAGCACGAGCATTCCCCTGTAGATCCCGAAGCTGTCGGCAAGCTTTTTCATTACTATCTCGAAAGAATCCGAAAGTTCCAGGATCTTTTCGAGACTTGAAGAAATATCAAGAAGGATGTCCTTGAATTTCATTTTTTTCTCGATTTCATGATCCAGATCGGTCCTGACGAGGATCTGGGCCGCCTGGTTGGAAATGGTTTGCATGAGTTCCAGATCGTCTTCGGTAAAAGCGTTGTTTTTTGCGCTGTCGACATTAACGACCCCGATTATCTTTCCCTGGACCGAGAGCGGAACCGCCAGTTCGGACTTTATATCCTTTCTTACGGGAATGTATACAGGATCCATAGTTACATCATTGACAAGGCGCGGTATTCCGTCAAGGAAAACCGTTCCTGTAAGCCCTTCGCCAACTGCTATCGGGGTTTTATTGACCATCTGTTCATCGAGTCCCTTGAAAACTTCGTAACGAAGATGCCTGGAACCGGGGTCCGGGTCTTTTATCATTATCGAGCCGCTGTCGGCGCCGGTCAGGGCTATGCATTTATCGAGCATGATTTTAAGAAGTTCAGCCGGATCGGCTGTTTCGTTCATAGCGATTGAAAGATACTGTATGAGCTTCAGCCGTTTGATCTTTTCCTCAAGTTCCTTAATATATATATCATCCATTGTTATACTCCGGAATGTTTATAATTCATCAGCAATATTATGATTAATAATAAATCATGAAAATTCATTAACGATCAATTTCGAATCAATTCGACAAACAGGATAAAAACAAAAGGCCTGTCTATATTTCCGATTTTGACTGTTATTTGACCATTATTATAAATATTGGTCAAAAAATGATCAAATTATCTCTCGTTAAAAATTCAGTCTGTAAAAAAGTTGAGTTTTTAATATATTGAATTATAATAAAATACTAAATATTTCATACCATAACTCAATTATGGAACAATAATTGCATATATTACTTCTTGAATGCTGATATGAGTTTATTTTCATATAATTAAGGAGGTATAGACATGGACGCTAAGGGAGTATTGGATCTGATAAAAAAGGAAGGTGTGGTCCAGGTTGATTTACGCTTCATGGACTTTCCGGGTATGTGGCAGCACTGTACCTATCCTGTATCAGAATTCAAGGATGACGGCCCTTTTACAGAAGGTCTTGGATTTGACGGATCATCCATCCGGGGATGGCAGGGGATCAACGAATCGGACATGCTTTTAATGCCGGATCCCGGAACAGCGGTACTGGATCCGTTTTCACAGTATCCGACTCTTATCATGATTGCCGATATCAAGGACCCTATAACCAGGCAGGAATATTCAAGGGATCCCAGGCATATTGCAAAGAAAGCTGTAAACTATCTTAAGAGCACGGGAATCGGCGATACGATTTATTTCGGGCCCGAACTCGAATTCTTCATTTTTGACGATATCAGATACGGCCAGAATACAAGGGAAGGCTATTATCATATCGATTCCGACGAAGGCGTCTGGAATACAGGCAGGGAAGAAGAATGCGGCAATAAGGGTTACAAGATCAGGCATAAAGAGGGATATTTCCCTGTACCCCCTTCCGATTCACTGATGGATATCCGCAGTGAAATGGTTCAGATGCTTGAAAAAGTCGGCATCCGCATCGAAGCGCACCATCATGAAGTCGCAACAGCCGGCCAGGCTGAAATCGATATGCGCTTCACCGACCTCGTCAAAATGGCTGACCAGGTACTTTTGTACAAATATGTGACAAAAATGGTAGCGGTCAACAACTGCAAGAGCGTAACCTTCATGCCCAAACCGCTTTTCGGAGATAACGGAAGCGGAATGCACTGCCACCAGAGTATCTGGAAAAACGGCAAAAACCTTTTCGCAGGGAATAAATATGCCGGATTTTCACAGGAAGGCTTATGGTATATCGGCGGAATCCTGAAGCATGCAAACGCTCTTGTCGCCATAACCTGCCCGACAATGAATTCATACAAGAGGCTCGTGCCAGGTTTCGAAGCTCCTATTAAACTTGCTTATTCAGCCAGGAATAGAAGCGCTGCGGTCAGGATTCCCATGTATTCGAACAATCCTGCTGCAAAAAGGCTTGAATTCAGGACTCCTGATCCGAGCTGCAATCCTTACCTGGCGTTTGCCGCAATGACCATGGCCGGACTTGACGGAATTCAGAACAAGATAGACCCGGGCGAACCCCTTGACAAGAACATTTACGACCTTCCCCCTGAAGAGCAGACGAAGGTAAAAGATGTTCCCGGATCTCTGGAAGAAGCTCTCAATAATCTTAAGAACGACCATGAATGGCTGCTTAAGGGCGACGTTTTTACAAAAGACGTTATAGAGACTTGGATAGACTACAAGATAACGAACGAAGTAAGGGCAATCCAGCAGAGGCCGCATCCTTACGAGTTCTTCCTTTACTACGACATTTAATAATACTTCTCGAATATCACAGGGGCTGTCCTGAAAAAGGGACGGCCCCTTTTTTTAATAATTTTACTTGCCCCGGAAGACCTATTGTATTAGCTTTATATAAAAGAAATTCCAGCTTTGCATCCAATAAAGAGGTTATGGATGAAAGTAGATAAATTAGATCCTGTAATTATCCTGCTTGTGGAGGATAATCCCGGCGATATAGGTCTGATAAGGGAGGCTTTTAAAAACTACAAGGTAATCAATAATATTTATAATGTCGGGGACGGGGTGGAAGCCATGATGTTTTTAAATAAGGAAGGCCGGTTCAAGGATATGCCCAGACCCGATATCATACTTCTTGACCTCAATCTTCCTCTTATGGACGGAAGGGAAGTTCTTTCAAGAATAAAAACCGATCCGATCTTAAAAACAATTCCTGTTATCATATTGACTTCTTCCGATTCGGAGGAGGATATTCTGAAAGCATACGGGCTGCATGCTAACAGCTACATTAAGAAACCTGTGGATTTTGACGGCCTGATAAATGTAGTAAATGCGATAGAGAATTTCTGGTTTTCAATTGTGAAATTGCCCGGAGAAGGATAAATGGCTAAGGATGAATTGAATATATTGCTTATCGAGGACAATCCGGGAGATGCAAGGCTATTTGAAGAATATGTAAAGGACTTAAAAAAAACGAGAATAATAAATGAGAGGACTTTTAAAGAAGGAAAGGAAAGGCTGTCCTCGGATAATATAGATCTTGTCATACTCGACCTGGACCTGCCCGACTCCGCGAGCAGGGAAACATTAAATAACATCAGGTTTCTGACAACCGATATCCCGGTAATTATACTTACGGGTTTGAGGGATGAAAGGTCCGCCCTTGCCGCAATACGCTCCGGCGCTCAGGATTATCTTGTTAAATCCGAGATCGACACAGGCAATATATGCCGGGCAATAAAATTTGCCAAAGAGCGCTTCAATCTTTTCAATTCCGTGAGCGTCCTTTCAAAGACCGATGATCTTACCGGACTTTACAACAGGAGGGGTTTTTATACTCTTTCAGCCAAACAGCATGAGTTTGCATCGGCAAACGGACTTTGTGCGCATATAGTTTACATCGATATCGACAACCTCAAGAAAATCAACGATACCCTCGGGCATGAAACGGGCGATACGGCAATCAGGGAAACGGCCCTTCTGCTTGAAAAAGTGTTCAGGGAATGGGATGTGATCGCCCGAATCGGAGGGGATGAATTTGCAGTGCTTGTAATAACCAGGAAGTCCGAGGACATTGAATCCGCTGTCATTTCCCGTATAAAACGTTATATTGATGAATATAACAGGAAAGAGGGGCGGTTCAGGCTCTCATTGAGCTTCGGCATATCGAGCCTGGACGAATTCGGACGCTCCGCCCTTATGGATGCGATCAGGAATGCCGACGAGCTAATGTACGATAACAAAATGTCAAAATGCGCCGGGGCGTAATCTGCCGATTTCATTATTAAAAGTTTCCGTAACTAATCCCCTGTATTTTTCAATAATTTCCTTTAATAATGCTGAGGATTCCTCATTGATAATCCCTACAAAAAAGCTCCTTTTTACAAGGTAATTGAATTCTATTGTATTTTCAGGATAAACGTTAAGATCCTTCGCACTGCCTTTAACCATCCGCAGGGTATTGATCAGGTTCCTGAAAAAGATGTAGCTTTCATGAAGCCCCGTCCAGGATTTGAAATCGATTACCCGGCTTTTGTATAGCGAGTCGAGAGCCTTAAGCGTTGAAACTTCCCGAAGGGAGGGGTCGTTGCCCCCGTAAGCTATCTGCAGCGTCTGTACCAGGTATTCTATATCGACAAGGCATCCCCTTGAATATTTGATATTGATAAGCGAAGGGTCTTTGATATAGGAGGCTATCTGTTTTTGCCTCAAAGCAAGAAGCGCATCAATGTCGGGCTTTCCGCTTCCGTAAACAAAATTATCCCTGTATTTTGATATTTCACTGCAGATATATCCGCCGGTCCTTCCCGATACAATAGGCCGCAGTTTGACAAGGGCCTGCTTTTCGAAGTAATAAGCCTTTCCTTCAACGAAATATTCAATAAAACTGGAAAGGGAAACCGCCAGTTTCGAGGATTTTCCATAAGGCCTGAGATTCAGATCGATCTCGAATATGCCCTCTCTTTTTGATTTTATGAGTCTTAAAAGGGACTGGACCATTTTTTCGAAATACGAGTCCGCCGTATAGGCATTTTCCGTTCCTGCAGGAACATCGTATATAAGCATTATTTCTATATCGGAAGCATATCCAAGTTCCATTCCTCCGAGCTTTCCCAGTCCGAAAAGCGCAAACGGCGGAACTTCGGGGAAGGAATCCGATTCAGTCATTTCCCGTTCGATCCTGGAAACTGCCAGTTCAATAACCGCTTCGGCAAGATTTGTGAGTTCAAAGGAAAATTGAATCATATCGATCTTTTTCAATATCTGCCTCAAATCGATCCTGAACATTTCCCTGTCTTTCCATTCGTTGAAGAGAAGGCTGAAATCTTCGAGACCGTTCTTCCGGGTTATTTTTCCGGCGCAGATAATTTTTTTAAACGTTTCAGTGAGTTCCTCCCTTGAAAAAGATATGTCCAGTGAAGGATCGTTAAGGATAGGAAGCATATCGGTATACTGAATCCTTATAAAATCCTCCCAGAAATAATCTCCTATCCCGAATATCGTGGCCAGCTTCTCCTGGACATCTTCCTGGCCGAGGATAGGCAGTTCATTTTTTTCACCGCTCTCCAGTATTCTCGAGAGAAGTTCGTCGAAATAATGAAGAGCTTTATCCGGGTTGACGGCGTTCCTGAGGAGGGATGAATACTGCTTGATAAAAGCCACGGCTATTTTCAGGTTTTCCACCTTGTCCTCTTCGAGTATTTTTTTACCGTCCCTTGTGAGTATGAAAAGCCTGTCGTACGCCTTTTCGTCGATCGTGTCGATCTCTGCCTTGTATATATAATAATTGTTAAGGGCCAGAACATTTGTAAATGTATATAAAAAAGCGAAACTGTCATTTGACCTGATCGTGAGTATCGTATACTGCGCGCTCGATTCGTTGTCTACGTCAATCTCGACCGGCGTCAGCGGGCCCAGCTCCCGGTTCTGCACTGCCGGAATGAGGGACAATATTTTATTGTTCAGAAATTCCTCGGATTCACGGACTTTGTTCGTTTCAAGGCAGTGGAGGATGAAATTGAGTTCCCGTTTAAAAGAATTCCAGTCGGGTTCCGGGCCTCCGCTTTTTAAATTTTCAACGATTAAAAAACATACGATTTTCCGCCTGTATATGAGGGAAACATAATTTTCACCGGAAGAGTAGGGATAAATCTGCTTTTTTTTCCTCCTGTAGAACATTTCAGGGTTTTCGGGCGTCCCGGAAGCATATTCGCTGTAAGTAAACGATTCTCCGCTCTTTATTTTCAGATAGTATGCTGAAATCAGTCCGGAAATTTTTGAAAATTCGTAGTAATAATCGAAGGCTACTATGCATAACTTCCATCTTTCTTCCCCGAGTTCTTCGACATCTATCTGAGCTGGATTATCGAGGTTTAACAGCGAGATCATGATAATATGCCTGCATATCTCCTCCTCCTGGAAACGCAGGAAATACTCGCTGTCCATTCTCAGAAAATGATCGTCCAGAAGAGCGGCGGGAAGGTCGGGGCGGCGGGACCTTATATTGTCTTTTAATTCGATATAGCGGATCGTTTCATCGAAAAGCGAAGTAAAGATACTCCTGATTTTCGCCATGATCTTCTCAAGGCTATGTATAAAATTTTTTTCATAATCTCCTGCAGGCTGCTCCAGTTCCTCCAGCTTCCATGAAACGAAAAGGTTATATATGTCGCCTTCTTTAAGGGGGAGGCAATGTTCGGGAGTATTGTCCTTGAGCTGTAATATATTCTCAATCTTTCTAAGGATAATGTATCCGTCATGGAGAGTGGAAAATTCCTCGGGCGTTATGATATGGAAAATACCGAGTGAAGAAAGCGCCGCAAGAGAATTAGAATTCCTTATTTCGGGATAACGGATTCCATGGATGAGCTGAAGAAACTGGATAATGAATTCGATATCCCTTATACCGCCCGGCGAAAGTTTAATGTTGAATGAGAAATTCTGCCTCAGGATCTTGAGCTCTATCTCGTTTTTTATTTTCCTGATATCGATAAGGATCTGCCGGGGCTGGTGGTGCTGGTAAATAAGCACGTCAATTTTTTCCCTGAATTCATTATAGACGGCATCGCTTCCCCAGACCAGCCTTTTTTTGACCATTGCCTGCAATTCCCATTTACGCCCCCTGTTTTTATAATATTCAAGGGAATTATTAATTCCCATAATCAGGGGACCGATATCTCCTTCAGGCCGGAGCCTCATATCGACTCTGTACAAAAACCCTTCCTCGGAAGTTTTACTTAAAAAATCGAGAAGGCTGGCAAGGAAAGTATCAAGTTCTTTTCTCAGGAGGTTGTCCTCGAGTCCTGCGTCAACCCCCAGGAAGATAAGGTCGATATCGGAGCTTATATTGAGTTCGTTCCCTCCGAGTTTCCCCATGCCGATTATTACAATGCTTTCACAGAGTCTCTCATATGATATTTTAGAGCCGGGCGGTAAAGCGGCAGCCAGGCTTTTTACCGACCAATCTATGCAGAAATCGGCCAGGTTCGACAGCTGTGAAAGAGTCTCCGGCACTGTATTTATTAAGAGAAAATCTTTAAGAGCTATAATTGCAAGTTCGTAGTTTTTGATATGCCTTATGCGGAGGAACAATTCATCGGTTTTAGAGCCTGCGGGAAAGGGATATTTGCCGAAAAGGGAAACGGAACCGCCGTCCTGCTTTTTTTTGTCGGACCGGGATTCTATGATAATTGAATATTCCCTGCCTATATCGGGGTTTTTATCGATAAGCGTTGAAAGATAGGGGCTTGATGCCGTGAGCCGCGAAATTATGTCTGTGACGTTATCCATAATGATTCCTTTAAGTTGTCATGTGATAGTATAGTTTTAAGAGCAAAATTAATCAACCGCAGTTTGACGATCTCGGCCTGACCCGATTAATCCTTTCAAAACGTATTGACTTTATCTTTTTTGATTACTACTCTTATAAATGATCCTGGAACCGGTACCGATATGAATAAATCAAAAGGAGGAGGCTATGGAAAACAGGAAAATAAGAAGAGTCCTCAAAAGCAAACCCGTAATTGAAGGTGCGGGGGTTTATCTTAAAAGGGCTATCGGTTTTCCCGAACTGCCGCAGTTCGACCCGTTCCTCCTTCTTGACGATTTCAGGTCGGGCAAGCCGGAGGATTATTTAAGCGGTTTCCCATGGCATCCGCACCGCGGGATCGAGACAATAACATATATGCTTGACGGAAACGTGGAGCATGGCGACAGCCTCGGCAATTCAGGGGTTATTGCACCCGGGGATGTCCAGTGGATGACAGCCGGGAGCGGCGTTATACACCAGGAAATGCCCAAGGGTGACAAAAACGGCGTCATGGGAGGTTTCCAGCTATGGGCTAACCTTCCAGCAACGCATAAAATGATGGACCCGCGGTACAGGGATGTCAAAAGTTCGACAATTCCTGTAGCGGAACTGGATAATGGAATAAAGGTAAAAGTGATAAGCGGCATGTTCAATGAAATTCACGGGCCGGTTACCGATATCGTTACAGATCCAAGTTATTTTGATATCACCGTTCCGCCCGATTCGGCCTTCGACTGCGACACCCTGAAAGGCCATACCGTTTTTGCATATGTCATAGAGGGGGGAGCTTATTTCTGCGGAGAAAAAAAGCCGTTTTCGTTCGATGCCGAGGGCGGAAGCTATTACGGAGCGGAATGGGACCCTTTCATTTCTAACGGGTCGGTAGTTCTTTTCGGGGACGGCGACCGTCTGAACGTTGAGACTAAAGATAAAGAGGCGCGTTTTTTGCTCTTATCGGGCAAGCCGATAGGGGAACCGATCGCCTGGTACGGTCCTATAGTCATGAATACCGGAGAGGAGCTTGAAACCGCTTTTAGCGAATACAGGAACGGTACCTTCCTGAAGGTCAAAAAAGCCGGGTAGTTCTTTAAAACAGACCCGGATATGCTATTGTGCTTAAGGATCGTAAGATTATGACGGTAAAGCGGAATTCAAAATGTATTATAGTACTGATTTGCTGCCAAAGTCAATCGATTATTTTAAACGGGGTAAGGAATTACAAAAATACTCTTGCTATTTATATTTGCTTGTCCTATAATGTTTTAGGCGCTTTTGTTTATCCGGGTAATTCCTAGGATATCTCATGATTAATAAAAACACATTATCAAAAAGAGCATCAAATCCTGTAATTGCTATCGGCGGATCTGCCGGTTCATTGGAAGCCCTCGAATTGTTCTTCGGGACCATCCCTCCCGATACGGGTATGTCTTTTATCATAATAACACATGTCAATCCCAGCCAAAAAAGCCTTCTTCCGGAAATATTAAGAAAATATACGTCGATGAAAGTAAATTTTGCCGCCGACGGCGTTAAAATAAGACCCGGGAACATCTACATAAAACCCTCGGATATGGATTTTTCAATCCTTCATGGGACTTTTCGTTTATTCGAATTGCCGCTTAAAGGCGGGCTCAAACTTCCGATCGATTCCTTTTTTAAGGATCTTGCGCAGGACAGGAAAGACAGCTGCGCTGCAGTTATCCTTTCAGGAACAGGGACAGACGGAACTCTGGGAATAAAAGAAATAAAAGATAATTTAGGTATGGTTTTAATCCAGGATCCCAAAGAGGCCAAATTCGGCGGAATGCCCCAGAGTGCGATAGATACCGGAATTGCCGACTACATAGTTCCTGTTGAAAAAATGCCCGGGATTTTAATCAATTATTATAAAAATATCTCTGAAATCAAAAAAGAAGATTTCAGGTTATCTGAAAAGGATAAAAGCAGCCTCGACAAAATATATATTCTCCTTCGGAAAAAAACAGGGCAGGATTTTTCTCAGTATAAAAAAAACACTATTTACCGGCGGATTGAAAGGCGGATGAAAATTAACCTGGTAAAAAGCATTTCGGATTATGTCCTTTATCTGCAGAATAACCCAAACGAAGTAGAATTGCTTTTCAGGGAATTATTGATCGGCGTCACAGAATTTTTTCGGGATATACCGGCTTTTGACGTGTTAAAAAAAGATATTTTTCCGGCTATTTATAAAAACAGGGCAAATGAAGGCGTTATCAGGGTCTGGGTTGCAGGCTGTTCAACCGGCGAAGAAGCTTATTCGATAGCCATCTTTTTTCTCGATTACATAAAAAAATCAAATCCTGTTAACAGGATGAAAGTACAGATTTTCGCGACCGATATCAACACTGAAGCGGTAGATTTTGCAAGGCATGGATTATATCCGCAGAACATAGTTAACTTTATTCCCAGGGAATATATTACTGATTATTTCTTGCAGCAGGGAAACAGGTATAAGATAAAAAAAGAGGTGCGGGAAATGATAATCTTCTCGAAACAGGATGTCATATACGACCCGC
Organism: uncultured Spirochaetota bacterium; assembly: GCA_963796325.1. GTDB lineage: Bacteria > Spirochaetota > Brevinematia > Brevinematales > JAOACQ01 > CAVYGN01. The sequence continues at coordinate 1,931,915 of CAWCLF010000001.1, read as the reverse complement.
CTTTAACTAAAATAGATCTTATATGCTGCCGGAATCTCCTGATTTACCTTATCCCCGAGATCCAGGCAAAAATATTATCAGTATTTCATTATTCTTTAAATCCGGAAGGTTTTATTTTTTTAGGCACTTCGGAGTCTATCGGCACTCAAAGCGAACTTTTTTCAGCTTTCAACAGCAAGTGGAAATTATTCAAACGCAGGGAGGGTGCAAAGCCGCATAATATAGACAGCTATTATTCACCCAGGCCCTTCCAGGCCTTGATGAATGAAACTTCTCCGGACGGGGAGCAAAACAAGCATTCAATTAATTTTACCGATCTTATAAAAAAAACACTCCTGGAAAAATTTACACCTCCATGCATTCTGATAAACGAACAGGGAGATATCCTGTATTTTAATGGTAAAACCGGCAATTACCTTGAACCTGCGACGGGCAAAGTCAATATGAATATCTTCTCCATGGCCAGGGAAGGCTTGAGATACGAACTCGGTCAGGGCATAAAAAAGGTTCTGGCCCAAAAAAAAGAGATCATGTTAAAATCTCTTGAATTGACGATCGTCGAGTCCAAAATTTACCTGGATATCATAATATCGCCTGTTATAACTGATATGAATATATTCCTCCTTGTAGTTTTCAGGGAATTTGCTCCGGTCGTTATTAAAGAGAAAGATATTGTCAGACATGATCACTTAAAAGAATCTCAATATATAAGGGACCTGGAAAACGAATTGAAAGATGCTAAAGAAAACCTTCAGAACACTCTTGAAGAAATGATTGCTTCACAGGAGGAACAGAAATCGACCAATGAAGAACTTCAATCGATAAATGAGGAGTTGCAGAGCACTAATGAAGAGCTCATGACATCAAGGGAGGAAATGCAGTCTTTAAATGAAGAACTTATGTCCGTGAATAGCGAACTGGAAGTCAAGATATCCGAATTATCCGAGTCTAATAACGATTTAATAAATTTATTGAACAATACCGAAATAGGGACAATCTACCTTGATATTAATCTGAAGATAAGGCGTTACAATAACTCTGCAACAAGAATAGTCAACCTGATCGGGACAGATATCGGCCGGCCGTTGTCGGACATAGCGACAAATTTAAAAAATGACACCCTGGTAGAAGATTCAATGGAGGTCCTTAAAAAGCTGGTTTTTAAGGAATCCCAGGTTCAAAATAAAAAAAATAAATGGTTCATGACCCGGATATATCCGTATAGGACAGTTGAAAACCTTATCGATGGCGTTGTCATTACATTTTCCGATATAACCGCCATGAAAGAACTGGAAGCGTCGCTGGAGGATGCCGGGAATTTTTCTAAAGCGGTTGTTGAGGCGATTAAAGATCCCCTCTTAATACTGGACAGCAGCCTCAAAATAATATCGGCTAACAGAACATTTTATTCTTCGTTTAAGATAAGACCTTTAGAAACTGAAAACAGATATATTTATGAAATCGAAGGGGAAGAATGGAACATCCCTGAATTAATCGCTAAAATTCATTCCTCGATATCGCTTAATAACAATTTTGACAACCTTATAATAAAAAAGGATTTTCATAAGATCGGACTAAAAAAATTGAAAATAAACATTCGCCCTATTTTCAGGGAAAATAATAAGAATAAATTTTTATTATTGACTGTTGAAGAAATAGAAGGGAGCTGAATATGAAAAAGCCTGAAAAAGATGAACTGCTGAAAAAAGCAATGAGCCTGTTTAATAAAAATAAATCCGACCGGTCCTTTTCCGGCTATGATATGGAGTCCCTTATCCAGGAGCTGCAGGTCCACCAGATTGAACTCGAAATGCAGAATGAAGAACTTCAAAGGGTTAATACTGAAAATGAGGAATTAAAAAACAAATATTTCGAACTTTACGAACTTGCACCCGCCGGTTACCTCACTTTAGACCGTAATGGAAAAATTCTCGAAATTAATTTAACGGCATCGGAGCTTTTCAGCATAGAAAAATCAAGAATGACAGGTTATAATTTTACATTTTTCATCGATCCCGCATACTTCGATATTTTTCATAAGTCTATTAATTTAGTATACAATACAAATGCAAGGCAGACCTGTATAGTAAAGAGTAAAGTTGTTAACAACATCATAAAACATATACAGCTGGATATAATTCCATTCAATGATGAAAACGGCAAGGTAAACAAATTATATATGGCTGCAATGGATGTATCGGTTATAAAGTTAGCCGAAGAAGAAATAATAAAGGCTAAAAAAATCGAAGATTTGAATAATGCCAAAGCACTTTTTATGTCAAATGTCAATCATGAATTACGGACGCCTTTAGGAGCAATACTGGGTTATTCGAAGATTCTGAAGAACGATGATAGTTTAAACGAAGACCAGTTGAATATAATAACAAGCTTGCACAAGAATGGTGAAATTCTTCTCAGTCTTATTAATGATTTGCTTGATTTTTCGAAGTTTGAATCGGGTAAATTCAAAATAAATCAGCAACCTTTCAATCTTCCCGATCTGATAAGAGATATAGCTGAAACTGCGGGTTATCAGGCTGCCGAGAAAAACCTGCTGTTTTCTATTGAGACGGTTAAAGAAATACCTGTTCTGGTTACTGGAGACGAAGTCAAGCTTCGCCAGGTAATTTTGAACCTGATAAACAATGCTGTAAAATTTACCGAACGGGGAAAGGTTATATTAAGAGTGGGTTTGTCTTCCAAGAGCATTCTGCATTTTGAAATTGAAGATGAGGGCATTGGCATCGATCCGGAACAGGCAGATAAGATTTTCGAACCGTTCTATCAGGCGCCGCAGGGAAATCATTTCAAGACAAAAGGTTTCGGTCTGGGACTTTCGATCAGCCGGCAGTTTATCCGGTTATTGGGCAGTGATATTTATGTAAAAAGCAAGCCCGGGAAAGGAAGCGTTTTCAGTTTCGATATTTATCTGGAAAAGGTAAACGATTTATATTCCGGTATAACCTTAAAAAAGGCTGAGATAAAAGATAAAGGCATTTCTATTTCCGATGAATTTCCGGCTCCGCCTCTTAAAGATATAAACAGGTTATTTGAAATGACTGAAGCAGGAGATATTATTGGAATCAGGCAATACATCAAAAAAACTTCCATCGATAAACCTGAATTGCAGCAGTTTACAAATTATATGAAAAAGTTTGCGGCAAAAATCGATTTGAAAGGGATTCGGGAATTGCTTTCGAAATATAAAAAAAATAACTAATGTAAACCCCTTATTCCGTTATCGAGCTAAAAAATTGTCTTTCCTTTTATTATTCCATATAATATTACCCTGTAAAAAGAGGTACGGAGTTGACATTATGCCGGATTATATATGCAAAAGCCCTTACGGAGAAAAGGATATTTCAGGATGCGGGATCATCGGTTTTATAAACAGGGGCGGCAAAAAATCCACGGGTTCCGACGCCATAAAGGGCATTGAGCACATGAAGGAGAGGGGCAACGGCCTGGGGGGCGGTTTTGCCGTTTACGGTCTTTACGATTCTTACAAGGATTATTATGCCCTTCATGTAATGTACGACGACGCTTCTTCAATGGAAAGAGGCAAGGAATTTATTAAAAAGAATTTTGAAATCGTATACGAAGACCAGATCCCGACAAGAAATAATAAGACTATTACAAAACCGCCTGTTTTTTTCAGGTATTTCTGCAGGGTTTCCGATGCGCACCTGGGCAATGAAAAAGAGGACGATTACATAGTATCGAAAGTCCTCTTCATCAATAAGAATATCGAGGGCGTTTTCGTCGTATCGAGCGGCAAGAATATGGGCGCCTTCAAGGGAGTAGGCGAAGCGCATGAGATCGGGGATTTTTTCAGGCTTGACGAATACAAAGCGCATACATGGATAGCCCACAGCCGCTTTCCCACAAATACGCCGGGCTGGTGGGGCGGCGCGCATCCTTTTACGATGCTCAATTACTCGGTCGTACATAACGGGGAGATATCGTCATACGGCATCAACAGGAGGTACCTTGAAAGCTTCGGCTACGAATGCACGATGCGCACCGACACAGAAGTCGTCGCCTATGCGGTCGACCTCCTGAAACGCAGGCACAATCTTCCATGGAAAGTGATCGCAAGGATCTTCGCGGCCCCTTTCTGGAAGGATATCGAGGATATGGACGAAGAATCAAAAAGGATATATTCCGGCGTCAGGATCGTTTACGGGAGTTTGCTCCTTAACGGTCCGTTCGCCTTTATTATAGGTTTCGAAGGCGGCTTTATGGCCCTTTCGGACAGGGTGAAATTAAGACCCCTTGTCGCTGCGGAAAAAGGCAGCACCCTCTATGTATCGAGCGAGGAGGGGGCGATCCGCCTTATCAGTCCTGACCTCGACAGGGTCTGGCACCCTGCGGCGGGGGAACCCGTATTCGGGTTCCTGCAATCTTGACTTGTATTTTTCCAATCAATTTGATAAAACTCCGCTTATTTTCGCAGATCAGGGTTTATCCATGAGCGAAGCTCAGGGACGCACGACCCTATGCCAGGATAGTTCGGCTGATTGATTTCGCTTCGCGAATTCAAGGCCTCATAGTTCGGCTGATTGATTTCGTTTCGCGAATTCAAGGCCTCATAGTTCGGCTGATTGATTTCGCTTCGCGAATTCAAGGCCTCATAGTTCGGCTGATTGATTTCGCTTCGCGAATTCAAGGCCTCACTACCCTGAAACCGATTTCGTTGCTCGGGAAATATGGGAAGCAGCTCAAACTATAAAGAAGCGCAGCGCACGATTCCGGTTGTTCAAAGCAGCCGCCGCTGATGACCCGATATTCGCCGGATGCCAGGTTTGATGTATAACCCGGATCGGTAATCGCTTTAGAAGAATAAGTATCATACCAGTCCCAGCATAATTGAAATACATTTCCTGTCATGTCGTACAGGCCGAGCTCATTGGCAAGAAGCAAACCTGTATTTGTGGTTGTGGTGGGTACAGGGCTGAAGGCTGCGGTTAAGGCATAACTGTCGATATTAACCTGGGCGCTTCCCGCTTCCGTGCTGCCGGCATATCCCTTTGAGAAGCCGCCCGTATTAACGCCTCCGGCAATATCGCCGCTTCGGGCGTCGCTGGCCGCGCCCATTGCGGCCCACAGCCATTCCATTTCGGTAGGCAGGCGGTATCCGTCGGCGGAAAAGTCCGCCGTTACGGCATCCCAGGTAGGATCAGCAGATCCTGTCGGTATTGCGCCCCATTTCCAGGGAGCGGTATTGCCGCCGATAGAATATACCGGAGTAAGTCCTTCTATAATACTTAAGGGCACTTCTAATAACTGCCCCTTCGGGGCAGCAAGGTAGTGCCCATTGGGCGGAATTATTAGATTCGTCATATATTTTTCATATTTCTAAACAAAACTGTTTGGTGGCATAAATATTCCCATTTTCAAGGGGGTTTATACAAAATATTGAGCCTTTTGCCTCATTATAAATGTATATCTTGCCATATTATATACAAGATTCATTAAACCAATGTTAGCTTCTGCCCTCTTTTTCCCGATTGTTCTGATGAAGCTTCTGTTCATGCTGTTTTCAATGAAGCCAAAAATATGCTCAACTCGACATCGAATGGCGCTTTTAAGTCTGTTAAGCTTCTTCTGACCTTTCCTTAAAGTCTTGTTCCTGTATCCCTTTTCATGAATGAAGTTTTTCATTTTATATTTGCTCACTATACTTTCTACTTTCTGTCCAACATAGGCGCTATCAGCATATAATGATTTTCCTGTATCTTTCTCATTCAATAAATCATTTACTTCTAACGAGTCATGAACACTTGCATCGGTTACAGAATATTCTCTTACTATTTTTGTTAATATCTCGGCTTTAACATGATTTTTATATCCGTAATGCGCTTTATTATGCTTAATTGTCCAGCGAGCATCCATGTCTTTGTGTGAAAGCTTATGCTGATTATCTTTCCATCCTTCAGGCGTTTTACCATCTTTTATCTTTTTATTTTCTTCACGATTATTCCGTTGCCTGGGGACTTCGACAAAACTGGCGTCTATTATTGATCCAGACTTTCCGACAATACCCTGACTTTCAAGAACCGTATCGAACGCTTTAAAAAGGCCCTTTATAGCCCCTGATTTCATCAGCTTTTCCCTGAAGTCCCATATTTTGTTATGATCTGGAACCTTGTCCGCCAAAGTTATTCCCAGGAATCTCTGCAATGACAGACTGTCATTTATCCTGAATTCGGTCTGCTCGTCGGAAAGGTTATAATACTTCTGTATAATGAGGATTTTGAACATAAAAACGTAATCATAATGTGAAGCCCCGCCTGGAGCCTTTTGTTCTTTTGGAGCAAGTAGTTCAGTGAGTATAGGACGAAAATCTTCCCATTCCATATATTCGTTAAGTTTGTCCAATGGAGTTTTGCCAAGTATTTCCATTCGCTCCTGATATTCAAATAACCTCTGATTCACCTGCTTCTTGATTTTTGTCATTTTAATATTCCCCTCTAAAATGTTAATCTTGACTATTATTTTATCTTAAATTAGCCTATTTGTACATGTAAGGGCAGTTTTTGGAACCGCCCTTAATTCATTGCAGAATACGATAGCCTGGTAAAAATTGACCGTTTCGACAGGATGATCGGCCTCATGATAAGTGCTGGGGTCGGCAATCCCGGTCACCGCGGCGAATTAGGCGCCTGTAATATCCTTTGCACTCATGTGGAACGCCTTCGATATCGTACATACGGCATTCGCGTCAGAATCATACTGGAATGTGCCGGAGGGAATATAGACCAGGGTGCCGATATTGGCTGAAATATAATTGGTCGCCGGCGATATAGAAGACGATGACGATGACGACGAGGAACTGCTCGAAGCTGAACTCGAAGATGACGAACCGTTCGACGGTCCCGGCGAATTGGAACAGGCTGAGAGCAAAAAAGCCGAAGCGGCCAGGATACAGTAAAGCAAAATAATAATTAGTTTGAGAGTAAATTGTCAGGCAATTACCAGGAGTATCGAAAGATAAAACTTTTACCGGCATATCAATTAACAATTAATATTATAAATTCTTCACCTGTATCTGATAACTTTTTCCGGCAGTCCCGTATAAGGAAATTATAAAAAAATCCTTGACAGGTTATTTTTGCATGTTTATAATTATACATGTAGTTTAAACTTCAAGTATAAACCCGGAGTTGAATATGGATAAAAAGCACGACACTGAAGACACAAAGGAAAATATTCTTCAATCCGCAAAAGCAATGCTGATCGAGAAAGGATACGACAGGACGAAAATGGAGGATATAGCTGCAAAAGCCGGCGTCAACAAGGTCATGCTGTATTATCATTTCCAGAGCAAGGAAAACATACTGAGGGAACTTATAGGAAGAATAATACGCAAGGCTAAAGAGGGGCTTGGAGAAGCCATAACCGACATAAAAAGGGAACATAAAATCAGGGCTGAAACGATAATTGTAAAACTTGACGCGGTTATAAGCAGGGAAAGGAAGTTCATACGCATCATTCTTTCGGAAGTTCTGAGGAATAATATGGATATCAGTATTGTCCTTTCGTTATTGCGTGACTTTTACATGGATATTTATGAAATGCTCAAAGAAGCCGGAGGAATTGAAGAAGAGAAGGATTCATTTATAACGAAGATGCTTTTTTTTCAGGGGCTTCCTCTCATTATGTATTATGCGCTTTCAGAGGACATCAGCCGGGTTTACGGATTCGATATCGGCAGGATGAAGGCTGCGTTTTCGGAAAAGTTCTCCGACACTCTTTTCAGGACTATTCATGAGAAAGACAGTATATCGGTTCCAAAAAAGGATGATAAAGATCCCATAAGGAGGCATTAATGAAACCGAGGGTCGTTATTCCTGTTATCGCTGTCGTCGCAGTACTCCTGGCCGCGACTCTGTATTTCGAGGTATTCAGGAATATAAATAAAAAAAACATGAATATCGAGGGATCGGGGACGATAGAAGTAACTGAAATAGAGATCAGTTCGAAGATCTCGGGAAGGATAGAGGAGCTGCCTGCCGACGAGGGTGTGGAGGTCAAAAAGGGCGATCTTATAGTAAAACTGGCGTACGATGAACTGACGGCTCAATTGAATTCTGCAAAGGCCAGCCTTGAAAATGCAGATCTTAACCTTATAAGGGTCAGGAACCTTTACAACGACGGTTCGGTATCCAAAAAAGAACTCGATAACGCGCAAGCCGTTTACAGGGTTTCCAAAGCCGACCTGGACCTTATTACCGCCGATATTGAAAACGCCCTTGTATATTCTCCGGTCGACGGAACCGTCCTCCAGAAAAACCTGGAGATCGGAGAAACCGCTTTTCCCGGCTCATCGATTCTTACAATAGCGGACTTGAGGCATGTTTATATCAAGATCTATGTCGATGAAAAAAAACTCGGCCTGGTCAAACTGGGAATGAAAGCTGCGGTCCATGTGGACAGCTTCCCGGGGAAGGATTTTACCGGCAGGGTATCGGTAATCTTGCAGGAGGCCGAATTCACCCCAAAGACTATACAGACAAAGGATGAAAGGGTCAAACTCATGTTCGCGGTCAAAATAAATCTGGATAATCCCGATGAGGCCCTGAAGCCGGGCATGCCTGCCGATGCTGTCATTTACACGGAGGCGGCCAATTGATAGAAGTTAAAGATCTTGTCAAGGAATTCGGGACTTACAGAGCTGTAAACGGTATTTCATTTACAATAGGAAGCGGAGAGATCTTCGGAATTGTAGGACCGGACGGCTCCGGCAAAAGCACACTTCTCCGGATCCTGGCCGGAATACTCGATCCTTCCGGGGGATATATCAATGTCGACGGCAGGGACCTGTTCAGGCATATCCGCGACTTAAAAGATAATATGGCTTATATGCCCCAGAAATTCGGTCTTTACGAAGACCTTACCGTCGAGGAAAACATTTTCTTTTTTGGAAAATTGTTCGGACTGTCAAATAAAGAAATCAGGAATAAGACAGGTATGCTTTATTCTTTCAGCCACCTTGAGCCCTTTAAAAAAAGAATGGCGGGGAAACTCTCGGGAGGTATGAAGCAGAAACTGGGGCTTGCCTGCTGTCTTGTACATAATCCCGATATAATCCTGCTTGACGAGCCGACAAACGGCGTCGACCCGGTCTCGCGCAGGGAATTCTGGAAGATACTGTACGACCTCCTGCGTGAAGGAAAAACGATAGTGATAAGCACCGCATACCTTGACGAAGCCGAAAGATGCAACAGAATTTCACTGATGTATAAAGGCCGGATAATAGCCCTGGGCAGTCCCAAGGAAATAAAAGGCATGGTAAGTATGAAATTCATGGAGGTGATGACTTCGGATTCGAGGAAAGCGGAAAGGATTTTAAAGGGATATGAGGAATTCAAAAGCGTTATCCTTACCGGGGCTACGCTTAAGCTCTTTGTAGAAGAGACGCGGCCGGCATCTGTCAAGATAAAGGAAATCCTGGGGAAGGAATCTGTAAAAATCATCTCCATGCGTGAAAATTCTCCGGGACTTGAAGATTGCTTCGTAGAGATTCTGGCTATGAGGGTTATTCAATGAAAAAAGCCGTTAAATCGATCAGGAGGATCGGCGCCGTAGCCGGAAAGGAATGGATACAGATCAGGAGGGACCTGAGGAGCATGGTGCTTTCGCTGGCTCTTCCCGTTATGCTGATCCTGCTTTTCGGATATGCGCTGACAATGGATGTGAAGCATGTAAGTTTCGCGGTTTTCGACCGGGACAGGACGGCATTGTCCAGGGAATTCCTTGAAACTTTTTTTCACACTGAATATTTTTCACTTTATAAATATGCTTCTAATTACAGCGAGATAGATTCGATGCTGAATAAAGGCAGTATTGTAATGGCGCTTGTAATACCTGAAAACTTTGAAAAGAAATTCAAAACGGGAAAATCCGCCGATTTCCAGCTTCTTCTTGACGGATCGGACTCCACTTCAGCCACTGTCGCGCTGGGATATGTATCCAATATACTTTTCGAGTTCAACAGGAAAAAAAAGATCGGTGAAATGAACATTTACGGACTGGCCGGCATGACTCTCCCCGTAGATATGAGGACGAGGATCTGGTATAATGCGGAATTGAAAAGCCGCAATTTTATAGTCCCGGGCATAATTGTGATAATAATGTCCATTATATCCGCTCTGATTACTTCTCTTACCATATCCAGGGAATGGGAAAGGGGTACGATGGAAAGCCTGATTACGACGCCGCTGCGTCGCCATGAGATTTTCATAGGGAAGCTCCTGCCCTATGTCATCATCGCCCTTTTTGACCTTGTCGTCACGATCTGCATTGGAAATTTCCTGTTCCAGGCTCCTATAAGGGGCAGTTTTGTTGAACTGTATCTAGTGGCGCTTCTCTTCCTGATCGGCACTTCGAGCCTGGGAATATTGATCTCTTCGGCGACAAGGTCCCAGGTCCTGTCTGTCCAGGTAGCCGTCATATTGACATATCTGCCCTCGATTATATTATCGGGGTATATATTCCCTGTTAAAAATATGCCCATATTCGTCCAGGCAATAACATACCTTATCCCTGCAAAATACCTCATCATTTATATGAAGGGAATCACCCTCAAGGGAATAGGTTATGAGCTCCTCTGGGTCCAGATCGTTTTTCTATTTATTTTTGCCCTTGTCGCGAGCCTTGCAAGCCTGAAAAACATTGTAATGAAATTACCGGAGGATTGATAAAGGTCATGATAAGGTTCTCGCTTTTAAAATCATTTTTGATCAAGGAATTCAAGCAGATGTTCAGAGATCCGCGCATGAGACTTGTGATAATCGCCGCGCCGGTTATTCTCCTTTTCCTGTTCGGTTATGCGGTCAGCACCGATGTGAAGGATGTCAGGATGGTAATCCTGGATGAAGACCGTACCCGCATTTCCAGAGATCTTATCTCAAAGTTCACCGGTTCCGGATATTTTTCAGTTTACAGGTATCTTTCTTCCCCGAAAGAACTCGATAATGTACTTGACTCCGGCGAAGCAGAAGTTTACATTCACATCAGCAGGAATTTTTACGACAGGATAAAGGGAGGAAAGGAAACCTCCGTTCAGCTTATTGTAGACGGTACCGATTCAAGCAGGGCCGCCGTTATCGTTTCTTATGTCAATAAAATAACTGCAGGGTACTCCTTCGATTATTTCAGTAAAAGGATAAGGCTCCTGATCCTGAATAAAAAAATCACCGGAATAAAATTCCGGCAAAATATAGAAATGAAGGAAAGAATATTCTTCAATCCGGACCTTAACAGCAGGAATTTTTTTCTGCCCGCCGTCCTGGGCCTTCTCGTATCTCTTGTAACAATTGTTTTAACAGCCATGTCCATAGTGAAAGAAAGGGAGACCGGAACCATAGACCAGCTGATCGTTTCTCCGGTCAGGCCTTATGAACTGATAGCCGGTAAAACCCTTCCATTTGTAATCCTGAGTTTCTTCGATGTCATTGTAATATCAGTAATATCGATATTCTGGTTTAAAGTTCCCTTTAACGGGAACTATCTGTTCATGCTGGCAGGCTCCCTGTTTTTTATTATATCTACGGTTTCGATCGGGTTGTACATTTCGACAATTTCAAAGAGCCAGCAGGAGGCTCTGCTGTCGACTTTCCTTTATTTTTTCCCTTCGACGATGTTCTCGGGTTTTGTTTTCCCTATATATTCAATGCCTGCATCCATTCAGTTAATAACGCTATTCAATCCGATGCGGTATTTTGTCACCATAGTCAGAGGCGTTTTTCTGAAAGGGTCGTCGTTTCCGGAATTGTGGATGGACCTGTCCGCCCTTCTTATATTGGGTTTTTTCCTTTTCTATCTTTCAGCCCTGAGATTTAGAAGGAGGCTCGAATAATGGATTTTACCGTGGAAGTGGATTCTCTCACAAAAAGGTTCGACCATTTCACTGCAGTCGATAATATAAGCTTCAGGGTAAAAAAGGGGGAAATATTCGGGTTCCTGGGCCCGAACGGTGCGGGGAAGAGCACAACGATCAAGATGCTTTGCGGCATCATTTCCCCGAGTTCCGGGTCGGGGCATGTAAACGGGTTCGATATAACAAAAGAACAGTTCATGATAAAAAACAGCATCGGATATATGTCGCAGAAATTTTCACTGTACGACGATCTTTCTGTTTCTGAAAATCTGGAGTTCTTCGGAAGCATTTACAGCCTGTCTAACGATATTCTCCGGAAAAGAATCGATCTTGTCATAGAGCTGACGGATATGCAAGGTATGAAGAATAAAATGGTAAAAGGACTCCCCCTGGGTATCAAACAGCGCCTTTCTTTGGGCGGCGCTATACTGCATGATCCGGCCGTGCTTTTCCTTGATGAACCCACCTCAGGGGTCGATCCGATTATGAGGAGGAATTTCTGGGACCTTATTTATTCTTTTGCAGAAGAGGGTAAAACCGTTTTTGTAACGACTCATTATATGGATGAAGCCGAACATTGCGACAGGATCGCCCTGATCCTGGGGGGCAGGATAATTGCGCTGGATTCACCCGAAGGTTTGAAAACTTCGCTGCCTTACGATGTATACAACATTAAATCTCAAAATCTTATTGATATTTTTAATGCCGTATCCGGTCTTGATTTTATACATGAAGCCGCCGTTTTCGGGGCCGATATCCATATACTATGCGATAAGGGCCTCGATGCGGTTCAATTGATAAATAAAGTTTTCGGATTGAAAAAAATCGAAAATTACAGTATCGATAAAATATTTCCATCCCTTGAGGATGTATTCGTTACCAGCGTCATAACAAAGGGAGATTTAAAAGGAGGAAACCCCTTATGAAAAGATTATTATCAATAATAATTGTTATATTATCCCTGCCTTGCAGCTGTCTGATATCCGAAACCGTGACATATACTCTTGAAAATGCGATTGAAAAGGCTCTGAAAAATAATAATGAGATAGGTAAATTCGAAGCGGGGATTAAAATAGCCCAGGCTCAGTTCGACCAGAGTGCGGGGGATTTCTGGCTTCCCGGAATAAATGTGAATGCAGGGATAAACCTTATCGATCCGGGATCTGTTGAAGGTTCTGTTATTAACGCATTCAATGTCGTATCCAATGCATCGGTAGGGCCCGTGTCGCTGCCCGTACTGCAGTCAAATGAAGTCACAAATGTATTCTTCGACAATTATTCCGTCGGCCTGGGCATAACTAAAACGCTGTTTTCGGGCTTCAGACTGTGGAATTCCATGGAACTGAGGAAAATCAATCTCGATATGTCCAAGGAGATGCTCCATGACAAGAAAAAGGAAATATCGGCCCTTATCCGGACGCTCTTTTACAGCTATCTTTACATAGCAAGAAATCTCGATATGTATCAGGAAATAAATTCACACTTCAAGACCCGTTTCGATGAAATAATGTCAAGGTATGCAGGCGGATATATTTCGGAATTCGATAAATTGACAGCAGAAGTACAGTATAAAAGTACTATTCCTTCCCTTTATAAGCTTTCAAATGCGCTTTATGCCGCAAAAAATGCAATCTGCGAACAAATCGGCGAGGCTGATCCGTCAAATATTGAATTTTTAGGAAATTTTTACAGCGCGACAAATTCGTTGGATGAGAATATTTCATATAATGATGCCCTTGCAAAAGCAGAATCGAATAATATCACACTGAAGACTGTAGATTACTCGCTTGAAATGAGCAAAATAAGCAGGAATATAGCGGAGGGCATGAGATGGCCTGTACTTACGGGATTTTTTAATTACGACTATGATTTAAAAAAAGAGCACTACCTGGACAGCGACAGGAAGTGGCTGACCGGTTGGAATACGGGGGTTGAGCTCGTCATGCCGATCGACAGTCTTTTGCCCGTATCAAAAACGGCCGGAATGATCAGGGAGGAAGAAGGTAATTTTGAAAGGCTCGAGTGGGTAAAAAAAGAGACTGCAGACTCGATTGATTACAGGATCAGGAATTTAATGGATAGTATAACGTACGGCAGGGAAATCAGGACAAGCCAGCTTGAAATCCTGGAGAGTGCTCTCACCGGTTATTCGATGGCCCTTGAAAGATATAAAAAATGGGCGTCCCCGGTTGCCGAGGTAAACGGCATGGAAATGACTTATTACCTGGCCGATATCGATTACATCGGATCGATTCTCGATATGTATACAAACACGGTGACGCTGCACAGGATGATCGATTGAAATTTACTGCCGCCGGCCCCCGGTCAATGCTGCCGCTTTCTTAATATCGTTTTCAAGATCGGTTAAGAGGTTCATATTACGCAATACTGCAGCCGGGTGATATGAAGGCAGGATATCATATCCGAATTCCGATTTCCTGATATTCCCCCGAAGCCTGGTAATCCCTTCTTCGGTACCGAGCATGAATTTTGTAGAAAAATTACCCAGAGTAACGATGATCTTCGGTTTTACAAGCGACAACTGTTCGACAAGGTAAGGCGTGCAGGCGGCGATTTCATCAGGAAGAGGATTTCTATTATCAGGCGGACGGTGCTTTAATATATTGCAGATATATACCTCGTTCCTTGTCAGTCCCGACTTTTCTATGACATTTGTAAGGAGTTTACCGGCTCTTCCTACGAAAGGCAGGCCCTGTGCATCTTCATCCGCTCCCGGTGCCTCTCCGATGAAAACAATAGAAGAATCGGGGCTTCCGTCGGAAAAAACGAGATTATTCGCAGTTTCGTACAAACGGCATTTACGGCAATAAAGACATTCGTTTTCAAGCCTGCCAAAAGCGGATCCTTTCTCGGTAAGATCTTTGCGGGGATCGCCGATCCATTCTTCCTTTAAATACGATGCAATATGGGAAATTATTTCCTGTCTTTTCATAAACCTGATTCTTCTTCCACAATTATTTTTATGCCGTCAAGGGCTTTTCGCCTGTGTGAAATCTCATTCTTGGCCTCGTCGGAGAGTTCCGCCATAGTTTTTTCATAATTATACTCCTCCGGGAGAAATACCGGATCGTATCCGAAACCGTTGGAACCCCTTGGTTCGCGGCCTATCCGTCCGCGGCAGTATCCTTCATAACCGTGTATCAGGCCGCCGGGCGCCAGCAGGACCATTGAACTTACGAATCTCGCACTTCTTTTAAAATCCGGAGTTTCGGATAATTCGCCAAGAATCTTGTCTATAAGTTCTCCCTGCGTCGAGTTTTCACCGGCGTATCTGGCGGAATATATTCCAGGCCTTCCTCCCAGCGCTTCGACTTCCAGACCCGAATCGTCGGCAAGGATGTAGGAATCTTCGATAGTGTTCTTAAATACATCCCTGATTATAAAAGCCTTTTGGAGAGCATTTTCGTAGAAAGTGCTGCCGTTTTCAGGAATGTCTTCGAAATATGAAAGGTCGAAAAGCGACAGTACATCTGCGGAGTTCAATATCTGTTTTATTTCCTTTAATTTGCCGCTATTATGTGTGGCGGCTATGATTTTGATCATACCTGCATCAAACATTTATTTTTTTTAAAAAATCCTTTAAAATAGTATGTCATAATTAATATAAATCTGCAATTCCCGATCGGCACTCTTCGAATCGAGGTTCCGTTTATCCATGCAAACCGTGTTTACCGGGATCGGGATAAATAAGAATCGATTAAATTCCTGTCCGGTGAAAAGGGCTTGTACCCGTAAGGGTGGGTTATTAGAAGCGCCCATAATAAACCGGCCGGGCTGTTAATTATTATTATTAAATTGCCGATAAGGAATTAAGAGATAAATATATCTAACTTCTTATTCCGTATCAATATTATGGCAGGGGAAGGGATCTTTATGGCTGAAATCTTACCTTTCACGGGTATTTACTATAATTCTGAAAAATCAAATAAAATAAGCGACCTTTTATGTCCGTCAACGGATTATCTTAACCCTGAAAGGGCAGCCAAGCTGGCTGAAAATGCAAATAATTTCTGCAACGTTATCTGCAGTGAAGGCGAAGGAGAAGATAAATACAAGAACGCTGTTCATAAATTATACGGATGGCTTCTGAGGGATGTACTTGTCATAGATAAAAAACCGTATTTATATATCAATGAACAGAATGTTCTGATCGACGGAGTTGAATACAGGCGTTACGGCATCATAGGATTGCTGAAAATTGAGGATTATGACGGAAAAATCAAAAAACAGGAAAAGACGATCGAGAAATACAGGGATGAAAAATACTCTCTGCTTAAGGAAACTCAATGCAGCCTTGAACCGGTTGTATGTCTTGTTAAGGACGGGGCAGGCGAACTTAACACAATGCTCGGCTCGAGAAAGCCGGAATCAGCCGCTGAAGTTCTCTCTTTTACCGACATTGACGGTAATTCAAACAACATATACAGGATCCTTGATGAAGAATTAAAAACCCGCGTAATAAAATATTTCAGCAATAAAACTTTTTATGTAATAGATGACTACAGGTATGAAGCAGCCCTATTATATAAAAAAGATGTCGCCTCGTCATTGGGAGACAGGGCTACGGGCAGGGAACCCTGCAGTTACGTGCTTGTAAACCTCTTCAATGCATATGACAAGGCGATGAGATTTTACCCTGTGAACAGGCTGATCAGGAATTTCAATATAAAGCCTGCGGACTTTATAAAGAACCTGTCACAGAAATACAAAATGGCTGCCATACCCTTTGCGGATCCGAATACTGAAAAGCTTGCCGCTAAAAAAATAAGGATGATTTTAAATGACAGCCAGGTAAGAGGGATTGTTACATACGGAATTTATATTAAAGCTATCCCTAACAGGTATCTGATATTGAATATGGATATGCCTGTTACAGAGGACAGGGCTGACAGTGAAATTCTCGAATCGATTATATTCAAATCTTACCTTGGCATTAATGACAGCAATTATGAAGATGAAGTAGGGTATGCATATTCGGATAACGAAGCATTAAAAGCAGTTAAAAACGGCGATTACGCCGGAGCTTTCCTGACAAACGGAATCGATGCCATGAAACTCATTGAACTTGCCGATAAAGGCAAATGGATGCCCTATAATTCGATCAGTCTTTATCCCAAGGTAACGAGCGGTGCTATGCTTTATTCTTTCAGATATTCAAAAATCGGATAACATATCCGGTGGAGGATTTGATGAAGATATTTTTAGTTATCCTGGCTGCAGTTATCATTTTTTCCTCCGTAAGCTGCCAGAAAAAATTTACATTTAATTTCGGGAAGAAACCCTCGAACCAATCCAGCGATATTTACAGCGAAACTATCAAAGATGAAATGTCCGGGACAAATACCAATAATATACAGGTTAATACCAACATCAGTATGACGGAACCTGTAACTAATAATAATCTGACAAATCTCATCCCGCAGGAATCGAAGAGTTCGCTTCCAATCGAACCCGAGGTTGGCGTGGGTCAGGTAAAAGAGAATAATGAAACAAATGTTATCAGCCGGAAAATTGAAATAAAAAGGGAAAAACCGGAGCTTCCTAAAAAGCAGCAGCCTGAAAAGAAAACTCAAAAAAAATCGAAACCGGTAAAGGAAAAACCTGTAAAGAAAACTTCTGAAATTATACAGAGGGAGATTGAGACCCCGGCAGTTAAAAGCGGAGTTATTATCCTGATCGGCAACGATTCGGTAACCCCGACCGCAGCGCCGAGAAAAAACCTGAAAATGACATTTGTAATAACAAGTAAATTAAAGGAAGCAAAATACTGCGATTTTTTCATTTATGCAATGCCTGCAGGGAAAGGTAAAAAGACTATCGAAGATTATTTGATAGGTGAAGCGAGAAACATAAACATCGTGAACGGCCAGTCGCAGCTTACGAGGATCTGGAACGGAATGAACACATCCGACGATTTCCTGCCGGCCGGCAGTTATAATATTTATATATATTATCAAATAAAGAACTCTAACGATGAAGTTTTAAAAAAGGAAGGCCGATATTGGGGAATACCCGATAAAAATGTTGTGACCCTTAAGTAATAGGCCGTGATAATAAAATAGATATTTAACAGGGGAAAAATAACTTTTTTACCCTTTACATAAAATTTTTTGTATATTAAAATAAATAGTTAAAGAGGCTTATTTATTGATGCTGCTGACAGTTTTGAGAGCTAAGATCCATAGAGCGGTGGTTACTGAAACGAACCTGGATTATATAGGCAGCATAACCATAGATGGAGACCTCCTAAAAGAAGCTGGAATTTACTCTTATGAACAGGTTCATGTATGGAACCTGACAAACGGAGGAAGGCTCATTACTTACGCCATACCCGGTGTTCCCGGGAGCGGTATTGTATGCCTGAATGGAGCAGGAGCTCATTTGAACAGGGTCGGAGACAGGATTATTGTAGCAGCGTTCGGGCAAATTGAAGAATCGGAGGCCGGCAAAGTTAAACCTAAGATCATATGCGTTGATGACGATAATAAAATTAAGCAAATCTTATAAAGCAAAATAAGATCTAAGGAGAGGTCTATGAGTTACAAAGGACATGTTGGTTTATTAAGGTTATTTTTACTTTCAGTGATAGTAATATTTTTTTGTAAAGTCAATTTATTTCCTTTCAGCTATTCCGGTCTTGAAAAAAATGCCGTAAATCTTCAAACCCTCGTAGTATCGGATTTCGGAAATGAAAATGACCAATCAAATAATGTCAAATGGAATGCAAGATTTTCAAAATTTGCAAAGCCTGCGGACCCTATGCAGGAAAACAGCCCGCCCGATCCCAATTCCTGTAATATTACTTATATAGAAGCGAAACCCCTCGGGCTGCCTCAGCTGGTCGATGCCAGGCAGAAATGGTCGCTGGGGGTAAAGGCGCAATTCCTGACGAAAGGTTACAACTGGATTGAGGTTTTTCCGGTAAAAGGTACCGGTACCGGTACATCGACTGTAACGCCGACTCCGACATCGACAAGCAATGCAGGCCAGACAAATGCGCAGGTAAAACCGGCTGTTACAGAAGGTGAAATTTATCCTCTTCCCCTGCCGGGTCAGGTCAGAAGCATGGATATATGGGTATGGGGCGGCAACTATCATTACTGGATGGAATTTTATGTTCTTGATTATAAAGGTTTTTTAAACAGGTTAAGAGCGGGCGATATTGATTTTGTTGGATGGAAAAACCTTATGATTAAAATACCCGACACCATACCGCAGGCTGAAATGCATGTTCCTTTTCTTAAATCGCTAAGCCTGCAGATGATAAAGCTGTGGAGCTATCCGACGGAAAGAGTCGACCAGTTTTATTGTTACTTCAACTATCTGCAAGTCCAGACTGACGTATATGTTGAACGCTTCAACGGCGATGATCTGGCGAATAAAAGATGGTAATTTAAGGTGGAGGAAAGATTATGAAATTGAAATTATTCAGTATAACATTTATATTGGCATTGGCGGCTTACGGTGCGGGATTTTCTCAGGCAAATGCTAATACCAATGCCGGCAACGGCCCCACCGGCAATGCTAACAACGCTGCCAACAGATCTGCCGAATTGACTGTAATCAACACGAATGCCAGCCAGAATACGAATAAAACCACAGCTACGGAACTTGTCCAGACACTCCTTGTTGACGATTTTGAAGAAGCGGGTGAATGGACAGCTTTTATGCCCAGGGATTACGGCATAGCTACTGCCATGAGAAGGGAAGGCGGTCCGAAAGACCTGGTAAACGACAAGAATAAATATGTTCTTGGCGTCAGAGTCGAGTTTATGAAAAGGGATTGGAGCTGGTGCAGTATTATTCCGGCAAGACCAATAAAGATCAAAGGGATATGTAAAACCGTATCGGTATGGGTTGTCGGAAGGAACTTCAAGCACACGCTTTTCCTTGTCCTCAAGGATTATCTTGAAAACACCAAATATTTGAGGGCCGATACGATGATCTGGGTAGGCTGGAAACAGGTCAATATTAATATTCCCGATACAATTGACCAGGAAAATTATAAGATTTCTGAAGACAGGGGAATTACATTTTTGGGCTTCAGGATCGAATTCGACCCTGATGATGAACTTGGAAGGCCTTTTTATACTTACTTTGATTATTTAACCGCCGATACTGACCTGTTCAGCGAAAAGAACCAGAACCCCGACGATATGATAGACAATTGGTAGAAAATAACTCTTTAAGTCATGATTCAAGGGGACGTCAAGATATTTTATAAATTAAAAAGGCTGTGGAGTTTTCCATGGCCTTTTTTTATACGGTACGGTATCAATATGGGGAAAAAAGGGAACAAGTTTATAGCAGGAGTCTTTTTACTGCTTCTATTATCATGTGCCGCCGGCAATGTCAAGGTGGAAAATCAGAGTATTAACTCTTCCGTGAAATCCGGATCCGAATCTGCCGGCGCCTCAGGACTGCAGCTTCTGGATAATCTGACTGAACATTACCTTTATATTTTCTCGGTGGATTTTTCCAGCGACGGAAAGTTCCTTGCTTCAGGCAGCGCCGATAAAAACGTAATTATCTGGGATTGCCGGACCTGGCAGCCTTTGAAAATTATTAAGGAAAATTATTATGAACTCTGGGGCATTCCGGTTAAATTTACTCATGACAGTAAATATCTTGCTATAGGTTCGTACGAGACGCTGAAATTAGCATCTGTTAATAATAATTTTGAGATAATAGCGAATACAATAGCTCACAATAAGGGCATTCAATCACTTGATATTTCACATGATAATCGCTATATTATTACAGCAGGTGTGGATAGCGACCTTAAAGTATGGAGCATTCCTGATCTTAAACCTGTTTCAGCTGTAAAGGCTCATGAAAATGAAGTATGGAGTACATGCATTTCTTCGGACGATAGATATGCCGTCAGCGGCGGGGAAGACGGATATTTAAAGATATGGAAATTTCCGGGGCTTACTTTGGAGAATGCAGTTAAATTTCATAAATTTCCTATTGAATATGTGAACATTTCTGCTACTTCGAAGTATATCCTCTGCGCCGATGCAGATTCTACGATATCGGTTTGGAAGTGGGGAGAATTTGATACGCCTTACAGAATACTTAAAGGCCATAACGGAAGCGTTCTTACCGCTTTGTTCTCCAAGGATGAAAGATTTGTTATTTCAGGCGGACAGGATGATTATATTATGATCTATGATATTGAAAAGGGTTCCATGATATATTCTGTTAAAGAACACAGGGGCGATATTATGACCCTCGGGTTAAGTCAGGACGGTAATTTTCTTGCTTCCGGGTCCAGGGACAGAACAATTAAAATCTGGAAAATCACACAATAAAAGCATAATCCTCAGGGGGGCAAGTGGAAAAAGAAATACTGCAGCGGAATGAAATTGTCGCTCTTCTTAATAATATAAGACTCAAGCATCTTTCGGTTTCAATAATTGAAAAGGAAAAAGAATTTTTAATAACCGGTTTTATTACAAAAGCGGATACCAATTCAATATCAATATTTTTCGAGCAGACTCCCGATTATATGCCGTTAAAAAATCTTAAAGTCACTTTTGATTATAACAGGAATTTTTATACATCAGAATCGGCAGGTTTGAAACAGCTGAACCTTCCGATAAAAAATATTGAAATCTATCTTCCGGAGAAATTTTACTACCATCCAATAAGAAAGTTTGCAAGGGTCGATATTTCCGATTCGCTTCAATTCAACATCAAAAAGATCGAGTCGAAAGCATCCGACGGCGGCCAAAACATTAATATTGACGAACTTCCTGCAACGCTTAGAAATATATACATGGAACTGCAGGTTGAAAAGCCCGATATAAAAAAGATCGTCGGAATGGTCGGAGAGGAGCTGAAAAGATATTCAAACCGTTTCCGGATCAACCTCTTCAAAGATATGTCGGCTCTTTCTCCTATTGAAAAAGTCGTCAGCACATTCAAAAAAACATTCTGGATAGGCGATACCGATAATCTCAATAATTATCTCCATCTTGGCGATAAATACAGCATAATAGGATATGAAAAATACTTCGATCTTGTTAAAAAAACTGCTGCCCCTGAAATACTTGAACAGATAAGGCAGAACTACCTGTCCAAGGGCATAACATCGTACGCAATGGTGCCGATCATTGTAGGGGAAAGGGTAGTCGGAGTCATAGAGGTTTCAGTTCCTAACGAACCTTCATATAAGAATCTTTCCATATACGAAATATTTTATATAAAAGGATTGGCTGATATACTTGGTGAAATCATCGTCAAAGGCCAGGGGGAAACCGACAGCACCAATGCCAATTTCAAAGTCATGGACCTGTCGGTCGGAGGAATACTTGCCAATACAAAGAATGTCTATCTCACTCACTCGATAAAAGAGAACAACATAGTAATGGTCAATATCAAAACGGATAACAAGGAGATCGATATCCCCTCACGGGTTGTAAGGTACCATTATATGCCCGGTGATAACGCCGGTTTGAATGTGGCCTTTGAATTCATATTTGATGAAGATGATAAGAAGACAGACCTTCTGGCAATTATAAAGAAATATGTAAAATTCCTGGCCGATCAGAAGAAGTAATAAAATCCCTTATGGATGCTTCTTAGCTATCATTTTCATCCCTGATGATGGCATTAATCAGATTTACATTGTCCTGGTTGATTTTCCTGAATTTCAGCGAAAGTGATTTCGCTATTTCCTTAATTATGTAATAACCTATTTCAGGGTTCTCTCTGCATAATTTCTCGAAATCGCCTTTTTTTATTACAAAACATTCTGTGTCTGTAAAAGCGACCACCGAAGCCGAACGAAAATCGTTGTCCATAAGGGCGATTTCTCCGAAA
The DNA here is from genome assembly GCA_963796325.1 of uncultured Spirochaetota bacterium. Taxonomy (GTDB): domain Bacteria; phylum Spirochaetota; class Brevinematia; order Brevinematales; family JAOACQ01; genus CAVYGN01. Next base: position 1,909,183 of record CAWCLF010000001.1, on the reverse strand, counting down.
AAGATATTCATATCGTCGTGAAGGATGTCGACGACAAAGCTGTCGTTATATATAGTCTGTTTTTCAATTTTAACGGAACCCCTGTTCAAAATATACATCTTATCGCCGATTTCGCCTTCTTTTATTATGCAGGCTCCCGCTTTGAAATTTTCTTTTTTGATTATTGTGCATATTTTAGTCAGCATTTCATCATCATCCCTGATATCCGCAAATAGAGAGATGGTTTTCAGCCTGTCTATAATATTCATATCTTTTTCTCCCTTTCGATCAAAACGGCCATTGAATTATAAGGTATTATAAAGGAATCGTCCGGGTTTATATTCGGAAGATTGTTTTCCATTTTTTTTGCGGCATTAAGATTGGTTATAAGTTTAGAAATATCTGCGGTCTTCTGAGCTTCGCGTATCGCTTCGCTTTTTCTCTGCACGTAGCTTCCGACATTTTCAAGGATGCCTATCAGGAGACCGTTCGTTTTGTTTTTGAAATAATCGCGCAGTTCCTTAAAAGTTTTCCCAATAAACGGCGAAGGAATTTTTTTTGATGTGATAAACCCCGGGGCATTAGCATTCAGGAGGTTGTTTATTATTTTTGTTATCCCGACCTCCGTGAATGAATTTGCTACAAGGACTTTATTATATTCATTGGTATAAATAATCTCTTCGACATGGGCTGATTTAAGATATTTTTCAAATTTGATATCCATCAGTTCGGCGCATATCTTTATATTGCTGGAAATTGCATTTATCGTCATGGCGGCTATTACAGTCTTGGAATCGGCCTCTGTCGGGGAGGATGAAGAACTTTCGTCGGAGAGTATTATAACCTTGGCGGCTTTCAGAATGTTGGCCTTCTTGAGGAGCGCTTCGTTATAATGTTCGCCGCGGATAATGGTTATCTGCTGATATTCGGGATACTGCTGGTAGAATAGTTCGATATCTTCGGGTTCTATATTGGCTATTATTATTATATTATTCAGATTCAGCCTGGGATTACGGATGATTATTTCGGATAATATCTGGTTCATCGCTTTTTTCCACCCGCATATAACATAATGGTCTTTTAATTCCCTGAGATTCATAATTCCTCTCCTTTCCATGAGTTTTTTAGTAGTCAGGGCGGAAGCAAGATTCGCCGTAAAAAGAGAAACTGTCGCAATGCTTGAATAGAGCACTATTATAACAAGAATTTTACCCGCAGGAGTGGCGGGAACGATATCGCCGTAACCGCAGGTGGATATCGTTACGATCGCCCAGTATAAAACAGATATGATCTGGTCTGACAATGACCTTGTTTTATTTCCCGCGATAGAGAAATTATTGTATTCGAATATAAAATAAAAGACTGCCGAGACGATCATAAGGATGAATATGATTATGAAATACCTGAAAACATTTTCTTTTTTGAACAGGTAATAGAGAACCTTCAGTTCGCCGGCAAAACCTGAAATCAGGTTGTTGAGTCTTGATAATATCTTTTTCATATTCTTTAATTTATCGGAATAGGGGCCCGGAAAATTGACGGTAAAGAATCATTTTACAAGATGCCGCGTTGGCTGGAACGGCGGCGACACTAACGCGCCGATCATACCTTCGGTAGGATTCAGGATTGAATTTTTAATTGAATATATAAATCCGCACATAAATTAAAAAATATTGACAATTTAAATAAAACTAATTAATATATCGATAAGATATATCGTAATGATATATTGGAGATGGTATGATAGAATATATTATCTTAGGTTTTTTAATGAAGAAACCGATGAATGGCTATGCTATTCGCCGTAAAATAACTGTCAGTACTTCCAATTTCTATAATGCAAGCTTCGGCTCTATTTATCCTGCATTAAATAGATTGGGTAAAAAGGGGTGGATCATACCGCAAGAACAGGATTCCAGGCGAAAGAAAATCGAGTATTCTATCGGCGAAAGCGGAAAAAAAGCATTTCTCGATTGGCTATGTCAGCCTATCAAACCGTCTGCAGTAAATCATGAATACCTTCTGCGCCTCTTTTTCTACCGGCATTTACCTAAGAATATTGTCGAGAATCTTATTGGCGATTTCATCCTGGAAATTAGGACTAAAATCAGGGAATTGGATAAAATTGAAGCTATTGTCAAGGCTAATGCAGATGAATTTGAAATGGCATCTTTGGATTATGGAAGGCAATACTACCAGTTTATTGTCAAATGGTATTCCGGTTTTCTGAATAGCGTTACCCTGATGTAAAGACTGTGATTTGATAAGATTATATTAAAGGAAGGCAATCATGATTTGTAAAAATATTTTCATTCCTTTTCTGATATTTTCCGGAATTTCATTTGTTTTCGGAGGGGAAACAATAATACGAACCATTAAGACCTCAGATTCCGAAATTAAAGTTTTTATAGATGGAACAAACACCGACAACGTAATACTTATGCTCCATGGAGGGCCGGGTGTTCCGGATTATCTGGCCGCTGTCGCTGAAAATCTGAAAGGCAAATTTATGATCGTACGTTTTGACCAGCGCGGCTCCGGTGGTTCTAAAGCGATTAGTAACGATTATTCATTGGAGAATTTAACAAATGATATTGATGCGGTTATGGCGGAACTGGGAATATATAAATTCCATCTTTTTGGCCATTCCTGGGGCGGCCTTCTTGCAGAAATTTATGCATCGGGGCACAAAAATCGAATTAAAAGCATGTTCCTTCTTAGCCCCAGCTCCGGCACTGGCAGTGAATGGCTGGAAATGGAAAAAGAAGTGTTTGATTACAATATGAAAAAAGCTGATTTAGGAGAAACTGTTCTTACTTTTATTAATTTCCCGCTGGCAATGGCTGGCAGTGACTCGGCCTATCGATATATTTATGGCAATATCTGGCGATGGTATTTTAAGAATCCGAAAGAAGCTCCTCCGGCTGATTCCAGCTGGCTTAAGGGCATACATGCCGCAGCAGTTAATGGAATAACGCAGAGTATTGTGAATATGACGGCATCAAAACTTGATGGGAGTTTTATTGATTTAACTTTTCCTGTATTGATCGCTTACGGTCAATATGATATTTATGGTAAAAGCCGGGAATATACTTTCAAAAGGTTTAAAACCGCTCGAAATGTCATATTTGAAAATGCAGGGCATCTCCCCTGGATACAGGATAAAGAAACATTTTTCAAATTACTTAACGATTTCTATTCCATCATTAAATGAATTAATCAGGAACAAAATTATAGACTGAATTCTGTTAAATATGATAATTTAATTTCATTAACAGCTTATTATCAGCTGCACCTCGAAAAACCGCATGAAAGGCAGTTGTTGCAGTCTTCTGATTTGATGTACGCCCTTTCTCCGCAATTGGGGCATATTAATGCGCCTTTCACTTCTTCGGGCTTTTTAGCGGGTTTATTTTCAATTTCTTTTTGAAAAAGTTCGGGTTCCTGTGAAACGGTTTTCAGCTTTTCCCCGTATTCCTTGAGTATCCTGCCGACTGCATCCGGGATGCTCTTGATAAGTTTGCCGGAATCCCAGGCGGATGAATCTCCCATGATTCCGATTATCGTTTCCGCGATGCCGCTGACCGGGATTCCGTTCTGAAGCGCGATTGAAATCACTCTTCCCAGAGCTTCGGAAAATGCGGACACATCCGATCCATGTTTAGATATATTGATGAATATCTCTACCGGAAGTCCTTCCTCATCCAGCCCCACCGATGTATACAGGGTACCGCTTCCCGTTTTGGTTTTAAAAATGTCGGCTTTAAGGACCCTGGGTCTTTCCCATTTCCGGCATGATTCCTTTTCCTTCCTTTTCTCCGTTTTTGCGCCTTTTGTCATCGGCTGGAAATGCTTGACACCGTCACGGTATATTGTCACTCCTTTAAGCCTGTTTTCCCAGGCGGACATGTAAAGGCTTTCAATTTCCTCGATAGTTATCGAATTGGGGAGATTTATTGTTGAAGATATGCTGTTGGAAATATATTTCTGAACTGCGGCCTGCATTTTAATCCTGTCCTGGTAAGTTATATCATGACTTACAACGAACACATCCCTGATTTCGGCCGGGATTTCATCAATGCCCTGGCAGCTTCCCCCGTTTTCGATCACCTTTTTTATTATCTCCCTGTCATTATGAACTGCATTTTCAAATTCAGGATCGACATATTCAAGCGAACCGCCGTCAATAAGATTTTTCATGTAAGCCAGGGCAAATTGCGGTTCAAGGGAATATGTATATGCATCGAGTATCAGACTTATAGTTCCCGTTGGTGCGAGCGTTGTCCAGTTGCTGTTCCTGATGCCGTACTTAGTTATCAAGTTTGCGATCTTTTCCTTTTCCCCGTCAGAATCGTAATAAGATTTCACGACACTTATCAGGGCTTCCCTGTTCATGGGGTACAATTCGAACGGACCCTTTTCCCTTGCAAGTTCGATGGAAGCTTCAATAGCGGTCTGTGTCATTATCATCGATATATTCGATGCAAATTCGAAGCCGTTTTCCGAGTTATAGGGAATTTTGAGCTTATAAAGGACTTCCGCCAGTCCTGTAAAACCTAGGCCTATCGGCCTGATTTTCCTTGTCCTGTCCCTGAATTCAGGTGTAGGAAAGCTCGAAACTTCAATGACATTGTCAAGACCCCTCACGGCAATGGCTACCGTCTCCCTGAAAGAATCATAATCAAAACCCTGTTCATTGACAAAACTGTTCAGGTTTATTGAACCCAGATTGCAGCTTGTGTAGCTATGGAGGCTTTGCTCCCCGCAGGGGTTTGTCGATAAAATCCTGCCCATTGACGGTACGGTGTCGAATTCATTGGCCCTGTCGATAAACCAGACGCCGGGATCGGCCGTTCTCCATGCAGATGAAGCGATCTTGTGGAAAATTTCCCTGGCCTGGACTTTTCTTGTTATATCCTTGAACTTTAGCATGTATTCTTCATCTTTTTGAACCGCTTTTATAAAATCGTCGGTAATGGCTACGCTGATATTCATATTGCTGAGAGGTTCGAAAAGTATTTTTACTATTTCATTGTATATTGCCTGGGCAATGTCGTTATTTTTTATTTCAGAAAATAACGCTTCGTTGATCCCGTCCAGGATTTTTAAATTGAAATCTTCCGATTTAACGGAATCGGGATAGACCCGGGCGATATCTGCGGAATAATCCTTCGATGTAATAAATTCCTCGATATCGGGATGGCTGACATCCATCATGGCCATGAAAGCGGCTCTTCTTACTCCGCCGCTCTTGACAGCTTCGCCGACTTCGTCGAAAAGCCTCATAAAGCTGACAGGACCGCTTGAAGTGCCTCCCCGGCCAACCGGCGCTCCTTTAGGCCGTAATATTCCGAAATTCATGCCCATTCCGGCGCCCGATTTGAATGTTATAGCAGTATCGGAAGCGGATTTCATTATGGAAGCCATATCGTCTTCAAGGCCGCCGACAAAGCAGCTTGAGGAAAGGGGAAAATCGCTTCCTGCATTGAATAAAGTGGGGGATGAAAACATAAACTTCTGCCTGATCATATGATCAAGGAATTGTTTTTTAACCTTTTTTTTAATTTCATTGTTTTTCTCGGCTGAAGCGATGAAATCCGCAACCCTTGTAAAAGTCTCTTCACATTTTTTTTCAATAAGATTGCCGTCTTTATCTTTTCTGTAGTAGAATTTTTCCATGATAAACAGGGCATTTTTTGAAAAAGCCACAGTCTGCTCCTTTTAAGATTTATTAAAACTTGATATTGTCAATTCCCTATGTCCCCGTCCGAGACAGGAATATATATGGTAAATGAAGTTCCTTTGCCGGGTTCAGACTCAACTGTGATAATGCCTCCATGATTTTTTATAATATTATAGGAAGTGGATAGTCCCAGCCCTGTGCCGTTAGGTTTTGTCGTAAAATACGGATCGAATATCCTTATAAGATCGCTCTCGCTGATGCCGGGACCATTATCCGTTATTATAATTTTTATGTAATTCCCTTTTTTCAGCGAAGAGATTCCGTAAATGGCGCTTTCAGCCAATTCATCATTAAAATTTATCTTTTCAGCAGATATGGTAAGAGTTCCGTCCTTAGGCATGGCTTCACGGGCGTTTATTATGATGTTCTGCATAACCTGTTCTATCTGAGTTTCATCAATCGCGGCATTCGGCAGATTTTCCGGAAGTTTAAATTCAACATTGATTTCAGAACCATGCATAATAAAGAATGCAACCGATAACAGCATCTTTTTAATGTTATGGCTTTTGATGTTGAGAAAGCCGCTTTTTGAGAAAGTCATAAGCTGATGGGTCAATTCCTTCGCTTTAAGACATGCGTTTTCGGATTCTTCAAGATAAGCGTCCAATTCGTCCCTTGAGATGTCTTTCTGTCTGCAAAAGGCGAGCTTTCCAATAATCACCGTCAGCATATTGTTGAAGTCATGAGCTATTCCGCCCGCCAAAATGCTTAAAGATTCCAGCTTTTCAAACCTCAGCATTTCGGCTTCAATTTTTTTCAGAGATGAAATATCCCTTAATATCAGGAGGATACATGAAGCCGGGTCTCTCCATAACGGCATGATGCTGCCTTCGACCGGAATTTTTGATCCATCCCCCATCTGCAGGTAAATCCTGGTAAAAAATTCAAATTTTTCATTTTTATTTCTGGCATTTTTTATCAGACTTTCAATATTTAACGGTTTTTCCATTTCCATAAAATTTAAGAGGTCTTTAATATGTTTTCCAACTACGGAATTTTGTTTTTTTGAAAGAAGATTCACAGCGGCCTGATTTGTAAAGTTAACAGTCATATCTTTGTTTATTACAAAAATTGCCGTATCCATACTTTTAAGAATGATCGACAGCAATTCTTCATTTTCCCTGACTTTATTCTCCAGCCTGTGTTTTTGAATAGCAATTTCGATTGTTGTATAAAGGATGCCGTCCGATATCGGTTTTAATAAATAACCGTAGGGTTCTGCTGACTTCGCCCTATCGAGTGTGTTTTCATCGCCGTATGCCGTTAAAAATACTACAGGAATATTCATCCTTGAATACAGGTAATCCGCCGTGTCAATCCCGTCATTTTTACCCTTTATCATAATGTCCATTAATACCAGAGAAGGTCCTAATTCCCTGGCCTTTTCAATAGCATCGTTTCCGTTATCGCATATGAAGGGCACGTAATAACCCTGCGAAACGAGTATATTCTGAAGGTTTTTTGCAACCAGTATCTCGTCCTCTACAATAAGGATCGAATCTTTCGACATTAGTACCTCTGAAGTATATTAATCTCAGATCAGCTTCAGTTTGCTTACAACGGTCTCTATATCCTCATGAAGAACCACTTTTGCCTTTGCATCAAAAGGTGTTTCCATTTCATTTATGATTACAAGCTTGGAACTGTCGGGAAGGTACGAGGGCAGGGTGGAAGCCGGATATACGGTCAATGATGTTCCCATTGTAATCAGGAGATCGGATTTCTGGATCTCGGTAAGCGCCTTTTCCAGGTCCCTGACGTATTCTCCGAAAAATACCACATTCGGCTTCAGGTAGCCTCCGCACCTGGCGCACTTCGGAGGTTTTTTTAACTTCATGTCTGAATAAATTTTATCATACAGCGGATTATCCCGGAGAATTTCGTTATAACATTCAGTGCAGTAAAATTTATCGAAGTTCCCGTGGAGTTCAATTACATTCGAACTTCCGGCTTTTTTATGCAGACCGTCGATATTTTGGGTCACTATCGATTTTAATTTACCAAGAGATTCTAATTTTTTTAAAAAAACATGCCCTTTTGTCGGTACGGCTTTTTCGAACAATTCGACAAGCGAACTGAAATAATCGTAAAAAAGAACGGGGTCTTTTTTGAAATATGCGACATCGAACATTTTATCGGCCAGGATATCGGTTCTGGAATACAACCCGTCAGGACCGCGGAAATCGGGAATCCCCGCTCCGGTCGAGATCCCCGCACCCGTAAGAGCCACGATATAATCGGATTTCATAATAAAATCCATAAACAGGTCGATTCCTTGCAGCATCATTATATTCAGCCCCCAGGATTATTTTACTTTGAGAAATTTTCTTTTTCCGATCTTAATGATCTTTTCATCGCCGGGATGAAGGAGCGTTTTTTCCTCTTTTACCTTCAATCCGTCGATGGATATTGCATTCTGCTGCAGCATCCTCCGCACTTCAGTTTTTGAGGGCAGGGTCTTTGAGAGAAGAAGTATATCCATAAGGATCATTTCTTCTTCCAGAGGAAATTCTTCTATTTGATCGGGCAATCCTTTATCCTTGAAAACCCTTTCGAATTCCTCGAATGACCTGTCGGCTTCGATGGCCGAATAATATTGAGAAACAATCGATTTTGCCAATAATACCTTGTAATCGCGCGGATTATGTCCCTCTCTCATTTCTTTATTATATTTTTCGATTTCTTCGGTTTCAACATCCGTTAAAAGTTCGAAGTATTTCGAAATCATATTGTCCGGTATCGACATTATCTTGCCGAATATCTGTCCGGGTTCCTCGCATATGCCGATGTAATTGCCCAGGGATTTGCTCATTTTACTGACGCCGTCGGTTCCTTCAAGAAGGGGCATGGTCATTACTATCTGTTCCTCCTGTCCGTACTCCCCCTGGAGATCCCTGCCTACAAGCAGGTTGAATTTCTGATCGGTGCCCCCCAGCTCGACATCCGCATGGAGCATTACCGAATCGTAACCCTGGATAAGAGGGTACATGAATTCTATCATCGATATGGGTTTCCCCGATACGTATCTTTTATTGAAGTCGTCTCTTTCAAGGATCCTTGCAACGGTGTAATGAGCTGTAAGCTCGAGAACATCAGCGAAATTCATCTTGGAACACCAGTCGCTGTTGAAAACTATCCTGGTTTTCGCCGGATCGAGAATCTTGAATATCTGAGCCTTATATGTCTCCGCATTTACAAGCACTTCTTCTTTTGTGAGTCTCTTCCTGGTTTGCGATTTTCCCGTAGGATCGCCGATCATTCCTGTAAAATCGCCGATAAGAAAAATAACTTCATGCCCGAATTCCTGGAATTGCCTCAATTTCCGCAAGGGCACGGTATGCCCGAGATGGAGGTCGGGCGCCGATGGATCTGCGCCGAATTTAATTTTCAGCGGTCTTTTTTCAATTTCAGATTTTTTAAGCCTTTCCTTTAATTCATCCTCCGGTATGATTTCTACCGTTCCCCTGGTCAGAATTTTCATCTGTTCGCCGATCGAATATCCGGTTTTTGAGTTCATGAAAGCTCCTGTCAGGCAATATAGGCGGTTCTAAAAAACTAAACCATTTAGAAGCGCCCGGAAATTAGTTTAATGAAAATTCAATGAATTGTCAACGATAGGACCGATAAAACAGGCGGTGCAGTTACCTGCCGCCTTTTAAGGGCGGCAGGAATTATGAAGAAATTTAAAATTTTAAAACTTGTATGCTACTCCCACATTGATATCGAACCTGAATGCGGATTCAGAATAATGATAATTGCTGATATAGTCGGAAAGAGACATTGTAGAATCCGGAGATGCGATTAAACTTCTTGGCGTCAGGTCGAATCCGAACATAATAAGGGGAACAATGTAAAGGTGATCGGCGACTTTAATATCTGCTCCTGCGCCGATCTTAAGCCATAACCCGCTGAAATTGTTCGTGGAGATCATATTTGTACTGTTGACTGTATATACGGTGTTGATATCCCATTCGAAACCTGCTACCGGCCATATATTGATTCCTTCAGAAATCTTGAAAGGGTATTTACCCAATAAGCTGATGCTTAGAAAGCTCATGGTGTTGGTCGCAATCATGTTTGTCGTAAAAGTCGCACCCTGGTTAGCTGTGGTAGTTGTCAGGCTGCCGTAAACAGGATTAACCATGTATCCCAGATCTATCCTTGCGTACGTAGCGTCGAAAAAAGCGCTGAAATCGATATAACTCTGGTTGAAAGACTGGATATTGGTTTGAGGGTTATTATTAAAATGTGTTAGATCATACTGCGCGCTCCGGTATTCAGGCGTAAAACCGAAGTTGATCCCGGCCATCATATCGAGTTTTAACATATCCATAGCGTATACGGATACAGCAATACAAATTAAAAATGATGCAAGCACAATCTTCTTCATCAAAATCCTCCCATTATTTTTTTAAATTATATTCAATACTGTTTCTGCTGATTCCATGATAACAATTCATCGATGATAAAAAAATTATGAAAATATCTTAATTATAATTCAATAAATTGTCAATTTGAATAATACTGCTTTTTATTTTATACTTTACTAAGTCGCTACAGTCATCAGCTGACAGTCAATGAATAATCAATACTCAGCGGATGCGGCATGACTGTCGACTGTCGACTGACGAGGTATATATGATCCGGATCATTTCCTGGAATGTGAACGGACTGCGGGGCTGCCTTAAAAACGGCATGCAGGAGAGCCTTATAAAAATCAACCCCGATATAGCAGGCCTGCAGGAAATCAAAGCGTGTCCGGAGCAGCTTGCAGAGGATTATCCCGGCATGGTGAACCCGAAGGATAAGACAGTGATCTGGAACCCTGCAGCAAGGAAAGGCTACAGCGGGACTCTGCTGATCTCGAAATTAAAGCCTGCATCGGTAGAGAAGGGCTTCGGCATCTGCGAGTTCGATAATGAAGGCCGCATCATAATAGCCCGGTTCAGCGATATTTCCGTCCCGTTCACCTTGTTCAATATTTATTATCCTAACGGCCAGATGGACGATGAAAGGCTGAATTATAAAATGAGATTTTATGATTGCTTCCTTGAATATGCCGACAGGTTAAAGAACTCCGGAGAAAATCTCGTCATCATGGGAGACTTCAATACCGCTCACAACGAGATCGATTTGAAAAACCCGAAGGAAAATAAGGACCGCTCGGGTTTTCTGCCGATCGAACGGGCATGGATAGATAAATTCATATCCCATGGCTATGTAGACACATTCAGGGCCCGGCACCCGGAGGCGGTCGAATACAGCTGGTGGTCTTACAGGTTCAATTCAAGAATGAAAAATATAGGCTGGAGAATAGATTATATTTTCGTAAACGAATCGTTCTTCCCGCATGTCAGGGAAAGTTTTATTTTAAGGGATATCATGGGTTCCGACCATTGCCCGGTGGGCGTATTGATCGGATAATACGGCAAAGGGGTTTTCATGGCGGCAGGTTTCAATTTTTCTTTCAATCCCAAAGTTTATTTCGGGCCCGGTTCTGTCGGGAAGCTTGGAAGCATTGCGGAGGGAATAGGCGAGAATATTCTTATTGTTACAGGCGCTTCATCTTTTAAAAACACGTCCTGCCGCGAAAAGCTCCTTAAAGATTTTGACGGTCGGAAAATTAAATATAATGAGATTGAGGTAACCGGGGAGCCGACGACTCGATTCATCGACGAAGCGTCTCTTTATTACAGGAATAAGGGAATAAACTGTGTTTTATCGATAGGAGGCGGCAGCGCCCTAGATGCAGGAAAAGCGATATCGGCCATGATTCCGCAAACAGGCTCTGCGTCGGAATACCTTGAAGAAGTCGGGAATAAGGCTCATAACGGAATAAAAGTGCCTTTTATAGCAGTACCGACAACAGCCGGCACCGGGAGCGAAGCTACCAGGAACGCGGTTTTGAAAAAGGAAGGCCCCGGAGGTTTTAAAAAATCGCTCCGCCATGATAATCTTGTACCTGATATCGCCCTGATCGATCCGGAACTGACCTTGAGCTGTCCTGTCGAAGTGACTGCGGCATGCGGGATGGATGCCTTGACGCAGCTTTTAGAATCCTATGTATCTACGGCATCGACCTTTTTATCCGACACCCTTGCGGTCTGCGGCATCTCAATGCACAGCGGCGGAACCCTGGAAGCGGCATGCACAAGGAGCCCGGCAGATATCGGTTTAAGGGAAAAACTGTCGTATTCATCATATCTTTCAGGTGTGACCCTGGCCAATGCGGGACTTGGCGCGGTTCATGGGCTTGCAGGCATAATCGGAGGACATTTCGATATACCCCATGGAACGATATGCGCGGTATTGCTCGGGCCGGTTACCGAATATAATATATCCAGGCTTCATGAATCGAACGGTACAGAAGCTCTGAAAAAATATGCGAATGCCGGTTTTATAATTTCAGGGGCAGGCGGGACCGATATTGAAGAGGGTTGTTCGCTTCTTGTCGACCGTTTATATGAGATCAAAAGGAAATTGAATATACCCGATATCGATGAACTCGGCTTGAGCCGAAAAGACAAGGAATCGATTGCGGAAGAGGCAGGGAGTAAGTTTAACCCGGTAAAATTAAACAGCCGGGATTTTTATAATATTCTGAATAAATAAGGAAGGACATATGGGAGCTTTATCTCTTAAATGCAAAGATCTTATGAAATTGCTTGAAGAAGACTGGAGGCATCTTTGAAGGCGATGAAAAACTTGCAAAACTAAAAAAGATAAGAGAAGAACTTAATGATGAAAAGGCATGGACCGACCATAAACTATCTTCAGAACTTTCTTCCAGGGCATCCGCCCTTGAAAGGGAATTATCGGGATGGATCGAAATAAAACCGAAAATTGCCGATGCTGTGGAAATGGCGGACATCGCAGAAAATGAAAATGACGAAGAAATGATCAAAAGCGTTAACCTGGAATATGAAACACTGCAGGGTCAGCTGGCAAAGCTTGAAACGGTAATGATGTTTACCGGAGAAACCGATCTTAACAATGCTTTCCTGAACATTCATCCGGGAGCGGGAGGAACCGAGTCTCAGGACTGGGCGGAAATGCTTTTACGCATGTACCAGAGATGGGTTGAAAGGCGGGGATTTTCCTTCGACCTTGCGAGCTGCGAACCCGGAGAAGTTGCCGGCCTTAAGGATGCGACGCTCTTTATCAAAGGCGCTTATGCATACGGCCTTCTTTCCGCGGAAAACGGTATTCACCGCCTTGTAAGGCTGTCGCCGTTCAATGCCAATAACAAGAGACAGACGTCCTTCTGCTCAATAACTGTTTCACCGGAAGTCAATGAGGATATCAATCTTGAAATAGACCCTAAAGACCTGAAGATCGATACTTACAGGGCCGGCGGGGCCGGAGGACAGTACGTCAATAAAACGGAATCAGCCGTCAGGATTACCCACATGCCGACGGGAATCGTAGTTGCATGCCAGATCGAGCGTTCCCAGCTCCAGAACAGGGAAATGGCAATGAAAATGCTGAGATCGAAAATGTATGAAATGGAAAAAGAAAAGCAGGAGGAAGAAAAACGGTTGAAGAGCCCTGAAAAAAAATCGATAGAGTGGGGAAACCAGATAAGAAGCTATACTTTCCAGCCGTATACGCTTGTCAAGGATCACAGGACAGGAATTGAAAATAAAAACGTCCAGGCTGTAATGGACGGGGATATAGACGACTTTATCATCGGATACCTGAAAACGAGATGAATTTATTTGAACGTCACTATGGTTTTACCCTGCCCGCCGTCTTCCGGCCTGGCGTAGTTAAAATTCTTAATACTATCCTGTTTTTGAAGAAAATTCCATATTTCCCTGCGGAGAATACCTTCGCCTTTTCCATGAATAATTGAGATGCCCGGCACTCCCTTGATAAAAGCAAGATCGATGTTTTTTTCAACTATTTTCAGGGCTTCCTCTGCGTTTTTACCCCTTACATCGATAACGAGAAGAACAGGGGATCCGGAAAGAGATATTTTCGGCGCCCTCCCGCCTGAAACCTCATCTTTATCCGATTTGTAAATATCGTCCAGCCCGACGATAGTGCTGATAATTCCCAGCCTGACCCTTACCTTGTCGCCCAGCACCTGTTCTATGTACCCTTCTTTATTGAATCCTCCGACATAGACATTCCTTCCGGGAGCGATTCCGTCCGGGCGCTTCCTTTCACCCCTCAAAATCTCATCTTCCGATTTCTTCAAAACCTTTTCAACCTCTTTAATATCCTTCCCGGCCTTTACAAGGCTTTCTTTGGTTTTGAGTTTTAAGCTGCTTTTTAATGCTGAAATTTCTTGCAATGCATCATCCAGTTCTTTCCTCAGGTGCCCCAGGCCCTTCTTTTGAAGAGACAGTTTTTCCTCCTCGAGATTTTTAAGGAGGTTTTCATAACGGGATTTTATGATCCGGCTTTCACTGATATTGGTTTCTATGATTCCCCTCTTTTTGTCAAGGTCGTTTTTTTCCAGTTCAATAGCTTTCAGGAGGGTTTCGGCAGAGGAATATTTTTCTTTAAGATAGCTTTCCGCAGCCTCTACGACACCTGTGGAAAGGCCGTATTTTTTAGCGATCCTGAATGCATAGCTCGATCCGGAAGTCCCGGTTTTCAATGTATAAAGAGGTATGAGCTTTTCCTCGTCAAAATCCACGGAAGCGTTTTTTACTCTTTTGTCGTTATACGCAATCTCTTTAAGCGCATGATAATGAGTGGTTATTACAAATTTAGCCCTTTTTTCGATAAGAGACAGTATTATAGCCTTGCCGAGGGCTTCGCCTTCCTTTGGTTCGGTTGAGCTTGCGATTTCATCTATAAGAACAAGGGACGAATCGTCGCAGGCGCCGAGCATTCTTGAAATGCTGACTATATGACCTGAAAAACTGGAAAGGTTTTCGGAAATGCTCTGTTCGTCTCCTATCTCTGCCAATATTTTTTTAAAAAATCCGATCTGAGAAGAAGTGTCCGCCGGAATTGGAATACCGCAGAGCGCCATAAGTGTGCACAGGCCGGCAGTCTTCAGAGCTACCGTTTTACCTCCGGAATTCGGGCCTGAGATTATTAGTCCCTGGCAGGAGGAACCGACTTCGATATCGATGGGGACGGAATTAGAACCGAGAAGGGGATGATAAGCCTTTCTCAGCCTGATAAAAGGCCTGTCCATAATTATTTCAGGAAAATTACAGCGGTATTCGATAGCAAACCTTGCTTTGCTGTAGAGAAGTTCGAGCTTTCCTATGATGTTGAAGATCGAGAGAATCTCTGCGGAATTGTCATTTACCAGCCCGGTTATTTTTAAGAGGATTTTGTTTATTTCGGCCCATTCGAGTCCGTCGATTTCCATCATTTCATTATTCAGAGGTATAACTATTTCCGGCTCGACAAAAATTGTTCCGCCGGTGTTTGAAAAAGAATGGATGATATATTTTAACTCCGGTTTTATCGTGTTTTTGGATTGCGACTTTACAGGAATTACAAAACGGCCCTCCCTGAGCGTGATGATCTTATCCTGGACGGTATCTCTGAAGGACTTTTTTTCCATCAGGGAGGATAAAGCCGCATGTATTTCGATCCTGACCGAAGATTTCCTTTTCCTGATCCTTTTTAATTCTATAGATGCCGAATCTTTGACTGTACCGTTGTCATCCATAGCGATGTTTATTTCATTAAGCAGGCCGGCAGGAAATAAAATATCTTTCATCATTGAGAAAACGAGGCTGTATTTAACGGCAAAAGGGCATAACACATCATATATATCCCTGAATATTCCCAGGGCTTTTTTTATTTCAAGAATGTCCTCGATAGAGAGAGCATAACCTTTAATCTTCGAGTTTTCTACCGGTTCTTCAATATTGCCGATTTCTTCAAAAGAAATATTCGAATCGAATTTAAGGAAGTTCGTCATCTGTTCCGTCAGTTTAAGTTCGTTTTCGGGGCTGCCTTCTTCGATTACCTTCCTGATATTTTCAATTTCAATTTTTCCCGCGTAAGTTTTTATGTATTTATCCAGTAAAGGTGTAATTTTATTGAATTCCAGAGCGTCGAAACTGTAGTTCAATTTGTTACAAGCCTCTCTTTATTCTGCTTTAAGGTGTTTTCGACCAGTTTGTAAAATATCTTTGCGGTATTATCCCAGGTAAACCGTCTTGACCATTCCTCCGCATTCCCGGACATATCATTCCTCAGCCGGCTGTCGCCGAAGAGTATCCCGATCTTATCGGCAAGAGCGCCGATGTCCCCGTTGGGAACAAGAAAACCGGTATGTCCGTCATCGATCGAATTCCTTATCCCCTCGACATCATAACCGATTACAGGGAGTCCTCCCGAGTTCGCTTCGATGACGACGATTCCCCAGCCTTCTTTTTCAGATGTTATTGCGGACGCCCAGGAAGATTTTATCAATTCAGCCTTTTTTTCTTCCGTGATAAATCCCGGGAAATCGACGGAATTTTCCATTTTTAAACTCCTGCATATTTCCTTCAGCCTTGGCTCGTCATCTCCTTTGCCTGCTATGATGAGCCTTGATCCAGGATAATTTTTCAATACTATGCTGAAAGCCTTCAGAATATGATCGAAACGCTTATATTTTTTCAATCTTCCGAAACAAAAAAGAGTAGGGTGAATCGACCTATTATTCGGAGAATACCGTTTTATCAAGCCGAATTCTATACCGGGATATGCGATAACGATATTTTTATATCCGTAATCCCTGGCAAGTTCGCTGTAATTGCTTTCCGAAATGAGGACCGTAGGAGTGTTTTTATAGAATTGAAGCAGTATCTTCTCCATGTAATAGACATAAAAGGCCACAGGGAACGGCAGCTCTTTAAACAGGCTTTTGCCATGGACATGGTAATGTATTGCGACAATCGGGATATTCCTGATATAAAGCGGCGTTGCAAGAGGTATCTTGGAAACCGAATCTATAACAAGGTCATATTTTTTTGCGGATAAATGTGTTTTCCAGTAATGCCTGAATGTGAAATTAAAAAATAAATTATTGAAGATCCTGTAGATCGTATAATTTTCGGTTTTCTCAACCGGAGGCGCTTGTTTGAACGATGCGGCGACATAATCGATTTCCCAGCCGTCCGGTTTCCTTTTTAAAATTTCATCCAGGTATATTTCAGCTCCGCCGGCTTCCGGATTGTGAATATCCCGCCAATTGACAACAAGCACTTTCATGATCCCGTTATACCGTTTCCAATTAAAATTCGTAATAAAACAGTGGAATGATCATGCATAAATCTTCAGGCGAGTTATTCTTCGATAAAAATTTATCTTTGGCCCTGTACTGATCCTGCATGTATAAATAATCATAATAAGCCGCTGCTATAGGTATCATGAATGTACTGAAATAAATATAATTGTTGTCCGTATTGTCGACGTTTATCGTATTGAAAACATACTGATTTTTCAGGTACATTATGGATGTAGTCAGATAAAATATCGCAGGCATCGCAATCCATAATACCAGGTCGAACCTTCTTTGAGCAGTTTCAGGCGTTTCGACCTCGATTTTACCTGTGGAAAGATATTTATTCGGATATTCAAGATCGGGAACTGTTTTTGTGGGAATATTTGTCAGGCCTTCGGCATTAGGCATGTTCATAGTGTTCGTTATACGGTTCAAATCGTTGGTATCTATCGATATATAGGAAAAAGCTGCCTGTTTTTGTCCCCATATGAAGCAAAATAAGGCGATCAAACAAACAATCGGTTTCGCCATGTTCAATTTCCTATAAGATATATTATGTTAAGTTCGCTATCTACCTTACCTGAAAATGACCGGGCGGATTGATGCTACTTTACAGAGTCGCTTAAGAGCCTGAAAACTTCGTCCTTTACATCTTCCTGCTTCTTGCCTACAGAAAGGGCTATTTCACTTACAAGCATATTGAGCGCCGTATTGTAAAGTTTTTTTTCCGTTGTCGATAATTCTTTAACCTGGTTCCTGTTGAACAGGTTTTTGATCACCATGGATACTTCGACTATGGTGCCCGATTTAAGCATATCCTGATGCTTCTTGTAGCGGATCTTCCAGTCCTCGTCGACATCGCTTGTAGCCGATGAGATCACTTCGAGGCATTTTTTGATCTCCCTGGGCTTTGCTATGTCGCGGAGGCCCAGTTCCTTGGTGTTGTCGGAAGGTACCATTATCGTAGTCTCTGTAAGAGGAAACCTGATGATATAATAGATCCTCTTCTGACCGAGTATTTCCTTTTCCTCAACACCCTGTATCTCGCCGGCCCCGTGATAAGGATAGAACACCCTTTCGCCTATTTTATACATTAACAATTCCATATATTTAAAGAAAATATGACCGGATTTATTATAGCGTTATATTTTAATTTAGTCAATTAACTGTTGCCCGCCTGTTGCCCGCCCGCAATCTCAGGACAGTTACCGCATGCGGAAGAATCTTGATTCTATATTTTTTTACAGCATCCATGGTCTTCACTTTAACAATTTTTTCAAAAGTTGTTTTTTCCGTCCTGTTTATAAGCATCAGGTAGTTATAATTCGAATCGCTTGACGCATAGATTGAATAGTCTTCGCTGCGGGCGTCCCGGACTTCGACTATGCAGTCTCCCCAGAGATATTTGTAAATCAAACGTATATAATACTGAGGTCTTACCGTAAAATTATCGCCGTCTACGGCTATTAAAGCAGGGTTCCAGGGATAAAAATTTTTGGGATCGGAAAGCCCGAAATACTCGATGCAGTCATAACCGGTATTTTTGGCGTATTCATGCACCTCAGCGGTAAAAATAGCCGTTGCAAGAGTATCGTGAATATCAACAGTATTCATGGTAGCGCTCCAGGAAGCCCCCCATTCCCCGACAAAAAGCCTGATATGCGGAAAATAACGGCCGGAAATATCCTTCATATTTGAGTACATGAGGCCGAGGGAACTAATATTTATGCCGTTATTGCCGCTTACGGAAAGATGATTGATCGAAGGATATCCGGGATATAAAGGGCTTTCTCCCCAATCCCCTAATAAATACCAGTGAACCGATACTGCACCCGGATTGTCTCCTTTTAACTGATCAAGAATATAAGGCAGATCTTTCGCAGAATTTCCGCCCAATTCTCCCAGTACGAACGTAATATCCGGTTTGATTTTCCTCAATATTTTCGAATAAGATAAATACCTGTGCGTATAAGCGGCTACAGCGCCGCTTTCATCGGCAGAATCCAGATAATTCCAGTTGCTGAAAGCATTTATATTAGGTTCATTGCCGGCCGAAATGTATTTTAGATCGTATCCTAACCCCTTGACGATTTGATCGATAAGGCTGGATTCCATAACTTCGTCATAGTTATATATATTGATTTCCGGTTCTGCGGCGATTTTTAAATCACGGCAGAGGGAGATATAATTGGAAACATCGTTACCCGTCAGGAGTTCCTGGTATTTTTTAAAGGAGCCCAGATCCGGAATATCGTCGCCGTTTCGCGTATAAAATACCCTTTCCTGGCCGCCCGGGAACCTGGCTATGTCTACTTTGATGTGGCGGATTAGTTCCCTGTATTTCGGCAATGTAAGAAAGCGCTTGCTGGCGATCTGGATATTGATTCCATAGAACAATCCGGGCACCTTTCCCGAATTTGTCGAAAAATCCGCTGTAAAGTCCTCCGATTTACTGCTGACCTCGATAGCCAGAGGATCGGGATATCCGGACCGCCTGATCGCGTTAACCGAATCTGAAATAGATCCGACGGTAGAAGCGTTTATCGACAGGCCGTTTAATGTCACATCTTTAGCATTCAAACCCGGTCCTGTCAATACGAAGGCTTCGATACCGGCCGGATTATTGGCGGTTACGGCCCAGTCTGTAATCTCAGGTTTTGAACTGCAGGAGAAAAGTAAAAAAAACAGCTCCAGGCAAAGCGTAACTCTGAAGGCTTTTGAAAATTTCATTTAATCTCCCCGACTCTATTAATAACGGAATGATATATTAATGATCTATCCTGATATTCAATCGGTTAACTTTTCCCTGCCCCGGATAGCTTCCGTAAGAGTTTTGCTTCCTGCGTACTGCAGGCTGGACCCGATGGGAATTCCCCTGGCAAGGTGTGAAAATTTAATATTACGGCCCTTGAGAAGATTCTTGATATATAAAACCGTTGCGTCCCCTTCTGTAGTAGCGCTTGTCGCAAATATCAATTCGCCGAATCCGCCTGTTTCAATCCTGTCAATGAGCCCCTTTATAGACAGGTCGCCGGGAGTAATACCGTTCAGGGGGGATAAAACGCCTCCCAGAGAGTGATACAGGCCATGATAACTGTCGGTCGACTCGATATGATAAATATCGGACGGATTTTCAACTATGCACAGGGTTTCATGGTCCCTGGAATCGTCGCTGCAGATGCTGCAGGGATCGTTATCGGATAAATTTCCGCATATGGAGCATACAAAAGTATTATTTTTCAAATCCATTATCGCCGAAGTCAATTTTAAGGAAAATTCCGGGCTGTGGTATAAGATGTAATAAGCCACCCTTTCGCTGGACCTCCTGCCTATACCCGGAAGCTCTGAAAAAACGGATATAAAAGACCTTAAAGCCGCGGAAAACATTATTATTTTCCCATAAGGAAATTGCTGAGGCCTGAATTCTTCATCTGCTTTTTTACATGTTTGTCGATTTCCCTTGCCGCAGCCTTGTGGGCCTCCTTGGCGCACTTGGAGAGCTCCTCCGGTGTTATTCTGAGGGCTTCGCTTGAAAATTCGATATTCTTGAGCCCCTTCTCCCCGTCGAGCGTGATCTTTACGTAGCCTTTCTTGGAGACCCCTGTGGCCCTGATCTCTTCCATGATTTTCTTGGTGTCGTCGGCCATCTTTTTTAACTTTGTCATATCCTTGAGATTATTAATGGCGGGCATAGCCGTCCTCCTTAAAATTCATTGAATCTTTCCGTCGAAAAGATTTATGATTTCCTTAACCAGCTGCGGTTTTTCATCGTCCTTTTCCCTTATTCCGGGACTTTGAGGCTTCACTTCCCCTTCCGGCGCTTTCTTTTCCTCCGCAAGTTTGAGCTGTATAAGGAGATCATGGCCCGTTCTTTTCTGCAATTCGCGTTCAAGTTCTTTTTTATTACGATCCATGTACTCGTAACAGTTTGAATCCGATATGCTTAAAGTCAAAGTCCCGTTGTATAACTCGATGCCTTTTACGGATTTAAGCATCGACCTGTAAACGGGGCTTTCCGATAAAATTGCCGATAAAATCTTTTGAGGATCGCCGGGTGCCGGCTGGTTTACCGGTTCGGGCTGATTTGCCGGCCTGCCATTTTTGTCGTTTTCTATAAAAGCGAGAATTTCATTTCTCAGGTCTCCGGCTTTTATTATATTTTTATAATCCATCATCCTGAAAAGAGCTGTTTCCATCAAAAACCTTTCGCCCGGATCGCCTTTTAAATCCCTGTAAAGATCGACGAAAATATTCATGATATTTATCAGATCAAGAGCCTTGAAGGGGCTGAAGAGCGTCGAAAGTTCGGAGTATTTTTTCTCGGTTATGCTGATAAGTTCGTCATCGTAGGGAAGTTTTTTGATCAAAATCCCGTCTTTCAGGAATTTTATCATATTCATTGCAAAAATTTTGATGTCGCCGACATTTTCAATATAAAGATCTGCGGATTTCAGCATCCTTATTATATCTCCGCCGGCTGCGGATTCAATCATCTCGGTAAAATAACGGGTATCCGGTATTCCCAGGAGGTCGCTCGCGTTTTTCTCATTGATATCGCCGCCCGAGTAGGCGCAGACCTGGTCGAAAGTGCTTTCGGCGTCGCGCATCGAACCGTCGGCTGCGCCGGCAATAATAAAAAGTCCTTCTTCGGTGAATTTGATCTTTTCATCGATGCATATTTTCCTGAGCTGTTCCATTATGCTTTTAACTGAAATTTTCTTGAAAATAAAATGCTGGCACCTGGATTTAATTGTAGGGATGACTTTGTGGGCTTCGGTCGTGGCAAGGATGAATATTGCATGGGAAGGAGGCTCTTCAAGGGTTTTAAGAAGGGCGTTGGATGCCTCGTTCGTCAGCATATGGACTTCATCTATAATATATATCTTGTATTTGCCCGACAGGGGCATATACGATATCGTATCCTTCAATTCCCTTATATTATCGATGCCCCTGTTCGACGCCCCGTCTATCTCCATCACGTCGAGCGAATAGCCGCCCGTAATTTCGACGCAGGAGGGGCATTCGTTGCAAGGCTCCATACCGGCAGGGTTCCTGCAGTTCAAAGTCTTGGCGACAATCCTGGCAGTAGTTGTTTTCCCTACTCCCCTAACACCTGAAAATAAAAAGGCATGAGGTATTCTTCCCGCGGAGATTGAATTCTGAATGGTTTTGACAAGGTTTTCCTGCCCTATTATATCCTTGAAAGACTGGGGTCTCCATTTTCTGGCGGTAACCTTGAATTCCATCGTATTGATTTCTCCATTAACCTTTTATATATTTTAAGCCTTTAAGATGGAAAAATCAAAATAACACTCGACAGTCGACAGTCAACAGTCGGAAGTCAACAGTACAATTAAATATTCAATGGATGATTTATTAAATTATGCAGGCTTGGCTGCAAAACCGCTTGGATCAGGCTGAAAATAAAATCGATAATTTTGATTATAACTATTGACATTTTCAATCCGCTTAATTAAACTTAGTTTGTAATACAAACTTGTTTGTGTTACAGGAGTTGTTTATGGCGCAAATTCCAGATGAAATAATGAAAATAAGCGAAGATTTAAAATTCTTCCGATCCATGCTTCTTCGCAATCATGATTTTATCCGTAAAATTATTATTACCAAATCTTTCCGTATTTATTTATGGTTTTCCGGTTCGTTCATCCTGTTCTTCACGATGCTGTTTTATTATTTCATTTCCAGGTATGGAAGTTTTTTGCAGATTCCTGTACGGATAAGAATAATAATGATCTCGGCGGGAATATTGATTTTGATTCTGATCGGCCTGGTAAAATTGTTTATAATGGAACATGATATCGACCCGAAATTATCCGTCTTTAAAATGGCACAAAAAACAATGGGCGGGCAATTGATACGGCTTTTTTCGATCGTAGGCGTCCTGGCTGTATATTTCTCGGCATACTTTTCCTTATCGGGTTCGATTCAAATGATTTTCCCCGTGATAGCGATCGCCGCCGGCCTTTTGTACGTAATGATAGGAATCTTATATTCCCTCAACGAATTTCTTATTCCCGGAATCATTTTCATTGTCCCGGGAGCCTCCTCTATCCTGTTTATCAACTCCTCACCTATCGATACTCTTGTCTGGGCGGGGTCGACATTCGGATTGTCCATATTTACAATGGGCTTTATCATTGAAATAGTAAATAAAATAAATAAAACAAAAAAGGTCAGAAAGTGAGCATCGAAATCGA
This sequence comes from uncultured Spirochaetota bacterium, assembly GCA_963796325.1. Lineage (GTDB taxonomy): Bacteria > Spirochaetota > Brevinematia > Brevinematales > JAOACQ01 > CAVYGN01. The sequence continues at coordinate 1,886,052 of CAWCLF010000001.1, read as the reverse complement.
TAAAAATCTGCTGGACGACAATATCATCCATGAACGGTCGAGATTTTTAATACTGATGAAATTAGCCAGCCTTCCTCTGCGCAAAATGAGTTTCTCGGATTTAAAGGAATTTTTCGGATTTACCGCCGGCAATCTTTCGACACACCTGAGGATACTGGAAGAATCGGGCTATATTTTTATCGATAAAAAATTTATAGATAAAAAGCCGCTGACGACAGTTACGATCAGCGAGATGGGAATAAAGGAGCTTGACGACTACCTGATCTCGATGGAAAATTTGATAAAATCCTTTAAAAATTAATGTTTTTTCAATTAAGAGCCCGGATTCTGTTTTACCAATAAGGGAGGATAAATCATGAAAGGAATAATGTTCTTTCCGGTATGTATCTTATTTGCAGCGCTATTAATAATGATAACTTCATGTTCTGCAAACAATAAACTTAACGGCCCGATGAAAATTTACAGTTCGCCTGATATCCGCGATGGTGAATTTCTCCATTGGGGGATGTATAACGGGGGTGAAAAGGAAAGCGATTTTTATGATGTAACCAGAATTGTGACAAACGGAAAAGGCGGCATTTATTACCGGCTATATGTAGATGTCATTTCAGTTAAAAAGGGAGAAAAATTATCGTACGAATACACTAACTGGCCCGTCTCGTGCCTCATCGATCCGGAAACGGCATCCGCTATCGAATCCGTTGGGAATCTAAAGCCTGACGAACTGCAGGATTTTTCCAAAGTAGGCGCATCCGGGCTGGTTTACTGGCGTTACCTTTTATTCCCTGAAAAGGGCCTGGTAAAATATACATCGAGATCGGTAACGAACAACATAAATTCGACAATGACAAGTACGATCAAAATTAAAAAGGGATACCCTTCTACTGATGCTCTTTCAAAAAATTTCATCAGTTACCGGCTTATCGATCCCGGCAGCGGAGGGATAATGTACTGGATAATGCCCTTTTTCATGAAGGACCCGCTTCCTGTAACCCTCCGGAAAGTTAAAAAAGAGACTGTTACCGTAAAAGCCGGGAAATTCAATACATATAAAATTGAAACCTCGGTTTCAGACCGTTTTTTAGGAAGCCTTATCGGAGAGATTTTAAAAGACGCAAGCTGGTATGTCGAAGATTCCGGCAGGAGGATCCCTGTAAAAGCAGGGGGAATGGGCATGGAAATAGAGCTCGAAGAGATCTCCAACCTGGTTTTGAAGACGCCGGAATGACTGCGAAAAGCTTTTATGAAATAAATAATTTCACCGCAATAATTCTCTATGGATGAAAGCCGAACTCAAGCCTTACGAGCGGATTTCGATAGCAATTTACGGCAAATATGACTTCCGGCTTCCGGCTGCCGGCTTATAAAATCCCTATTGACATGACATGAAAATCGAAGTAATATATATTTGACGAAAGTAGGAGGCTTGTTATGCGTATCAGGACGATAGCTGTTTCATTGTTGATTTTCTTATCCGTATATTCGGCCGGGTTTTCTTTCCATTTTGCCGACGTGGTTTTCCCATTCAAGGGTTTCGCTTACCATGGCGCCGGAATCCCGCTTGCCGATGTCCAGAATGTGATAGTAACCAAGGAAACGCCCTATGTGCTGGAGTTTACCTACCAGGGCGGCAATTACAAGGCAACCCTGTTCACTTTCGGAGCAGTATACCTTGAAAGGCCTAATAAACAGAATCCGATCTTAATAACATTTGACATGGCAGATTACAAACTCGATGCAAAATTCCTGTCCCTTCATGATTACGACTGAACGATAGAATCGAAAGAGCCGTCATAGACTTTTGTTGTAACCTTATCGCCATGGCTTACATCGATTTTTGACGTTACGACTTTTTTTGAACCGCTTGCGTCGGTAAGTTCGGTTATTGAATATCCTCTTTTCAGAGTGTTATAGGGATGAAGGGTTTTAAGCTTGCTCTGATAAAAATCAACAGATTTTTTTGCTGCGGAAAGATAATTCGTGAAGTTATTCGTGAATCTTATCGAAAGGTTTTCCAATGTCAGAGATAAATCGGAAAGCTGGTCCCTGAATAGCCTTTCGATAGTGTTTTTACCCCTTATTTCAAGAAAATTCTGAAGGTAATCTAATTGTATCTCTAAAAGTTTCCCGATCCTGTCTTTTAAACTTGAAATACGGTTTAAAATATCCTTTTTATCCTTGACTACAAGTTCAGCTGCTGCCGAGGGGGTCGGCGCCCTTAAATCCGCTACGTAATCCGCTATCGTATAATCTATTTCATGGCCGACGGCGGATATTACCGGAATTTTTGAAGAGTAAATCGCCCTTGCCGTAGCTTCTTCGTTGAAGCACCAGAGGTCTTCAAGAGACCCCCCTCCTCTCCCTACTATCAAAACATCCAGGAAATCGGAAGCAAAATCGTTTGCAGCTCTAATAGCATTCACAATCTCGTTTACCGCAGTTTCACCCTGAACAGCAGCAGGGAAAAGTATTATTCTCACACCTGAAAACCTGCGGTTTATGACATTCAGTATATCCCGGATTGCAGCCCCGGTTCCGGATGTGACGACACCGACGCATTGAGGGTATTCCGGAATTTTCCTTTTATGCTCACGGGCGAAGAGCCCCTCTTTTTCAAGCCTGTTTTTAAGCTCGTCGAATTTCTGCTTGAGAATTCCTTCGCCTATAAGCTCAACTTCATCGATGAAAAGGGATATATAACCTTCTTTTTTATAATACGAAATTCTTCCATGCACGACAATTTCAATGCCGTCGCGCAAGACCGACGCGTTTTTAAGAGCGGGTGAATCCGACATTATGATTGCATTGAGCTTTGCTTCATTATCCTTGATGTTAAAATAAACATTGCCGTTTTGATGGATTTTAAGATTTGATATCTCGCCCCTGATCCAGAGCGGTGTAATATTCTGAGATATGATCGAATAAACGAATTTAGCGACAGCGCTTACGCTTAAGGCCTGTGACGTATGCCCGTTCATTTATCTTATTATTTGATATTATATCTCTTCTTGAACCTGTCTACCATACCGCCCCTCTCAGCTATTCTTTTCTGGCCGGTATAGAACGGATGACATTTAGAGCAGATTTCAACACTGATCTCAGGAACCACGGTTTGAATTGTAAATTCATTGCCGCATGTACATCTGACCTTGGTATTGAATACCTTGGGGTGGATTCCTTCTTTCATCTGCCTTCTCCTGATTATGTATAATAATATAAAATTATAATATATTATAGGCTATAAGTCAAAAAAAGCGTTCCTCAGGCGTTAAACGGCATCAATGCAGACAATGCATGCCTCATCACCGAAATAAAAAAATTATTGTCGTATAATAAGCAATATTCGTTTGTTATTACTGCCCTAACCGGGGGATATAACTATGATATGTTTGAAAAATACTGGATATTATTAAGGAAATCCTCGTTTTTATCGGTCTTCCGCATTGCGGTTGTAAGCTTGGGAATGATCTCTTCATTGGGCATGGATGCAAAAACTTTCCTGAGCATCCTGATCTTTTCAAGCGAATCGTTGGAGAGCAAAAGTTCTTCCCTTCTGGTACCGGAAAGCTTGATATCTATGGACGGGAAAATCCTTATGTTCGAAAGGTTCCTGTCAAGATGGATTTCCATATTGCCTGTTCCCTTGAATTCCTCGTATATTACTTCATCCATTTTGCTGCCGGTATCGACGAGAGCCGTAGCTATAATAGTGAGGCTGCCTCCTTCCTCAATATTCCTCGCTGCGCCGAAGAATTTTTTGGGTTTATGGAGAGCGTTGGAATCGATGCCTCCCGAAAGGATTTTACCGCTGGCCGGTTCGACCTGGTTATAGGCCCTGGCAAGACGGGTTATGGAATCGAGAAGAATGACGACGTCATAGCCGCTTTCTACAAGCCTCTTCGCTTTTTCAAGCACCATTTGAGCGACAAGGACATGTTTCGATGCAGGTTCGTCGAAAGTTGAACTCAGGACTTCCGCCTGGACGGATCTCTGCATATCCGTGACTTCTTCAGGTCTTTCATCGACAAGGAATATTATAAGGCGGACTTCAGGATGGTTGGCCGTTATGCTGTTCGCTATCTTTTTTAATAAAACGGTTTTACCGGCTTTGGGGGGAGATACGACAAGTCCTCTCTGCCCCTTGCCTATCGGTGTAAATAAATCCATGATCCTCATCGCTATTTCATCGCTGTCAGTTTCAAGCTTAATCTTTCTCTCAGGGAAAAGAGGAGTAAGGTTATCAAAAAGGGTCCTTCTCCTTGCCTCATCGGGCGATTTATCGTTGATCTTTTCAATTCTTAGCAGAGCGAAAAATTTCTCCTCTTCGGTCCTTTTCGGAGGCCTTATATGTCCTTCAACCGTATCGCCCGTTCTGAGTTTAAATAATGAGATCTGCGACGGGGATACGTAGATATCGTCCGAGCTCGGCAGGAAGTTATACCTTTGAGACCTTAGAAAACCGAAGCCTCCTTCTATAACCTGGAGAATGCCTCCGCCGTAAATAATGCCTTCGTTGTCGGCATGCTTACGCAGAATCTGATATACCATTTCCTGGGTATGCATCGACTCGTAATTATCTATATTGAGCTGTTCTGCTATGATGGTAAGTTCAGTGATCGACAGCTGTTTCAGCTTATTAATATAAATTCTTTTATCATCTGTGAATATCTGCTTCATAACCTCTTCAGGATCATTGGTATGGACGTATGAACTGAAAAGGTCGTTTTTAGTATCTTCAATATCCTGGCTTATTTTATCGTCCTGACTTATTTTATCCGGAGCATCCATTAATTTTTCATCGGCATCGTTCCCGTTTTTCAATCTTATCCTTCTCGGCATAATTATCTCCTCAGTCGGTTTTGAAATATATTTTATCCAGGTTTCCCGGTTAGTATATACAAAGATTTTTTGTTTATTTTGAATATTGGTTTTATAAAAAAGAAAAGCGAATCACTGCGAGAAATATTATTCCCCTTCATGGATAGATTATGGTCACTTCTATAAACCCATCCAGGTGAAGTAGTGACCATTGGGCAATTATAACAATTTAGAATATTAATTGTTAATAACAAAATTAGTTTTAAGAACTGCCCTTATTATTTTTATTCAGAATAGATAATACCTTAGTATTTTCCTGATCCTTTCGGAATCTTCCTAAGAGCGATATTTCTATAAATTTTTCTTATGTAGTCGAAAGCAAAATAGGGAGGATAGCCGTCGATTCTGGAACAAAGCCCGAACCATCGAACCTTACCTATCTTCGGATTAATTTTAACGCTTATTATTATATTAGTTTTTTCCGGAATGTCAATTTTTTGATAAATATTATCTCCTATATTTTCAATAGTAATCGTTTTTCCTTTTAAAAAAGGAAAAAATGCCGGGTTAAATTCAATTCTGACCGGTATGCCCTGATCATATCCGTATGACGGTTCCGCTTCGTTTGTAATTATTTCAATCTTATAAGGTATCTCGCTATTCAGCCACCTGACAAAACTTACACTTGACAGCCCTGAAATCAGCCATTCAAGAGAAGAATAATCACCCAGCCTGCCCCAGAATGCCCTTGACATGTCATGGATAAAAACTCCCCTTGAAAAATACGGAGCGTAACTAACGGCGGATTTCAACCTGTAAGAATATTCTTCAACAGGGTTATAGCCGTACATGCTTTTTAACAGCACGGAATCGATCTGGTTGCCGGGGATATAATTAAGAGTTTCATCACCCAGATATGCGGTCCAGCTCTTCTTCATAGCTTCGAACATATCGGGAGAAGCTTCGTACAGCATAACAAAATCTGAAAACACTCCCGCATCCTGAAAAAAATAAGGATCCTGGCCATGCTCCCTGCCATGGTCCCAGCCGAGAGTAAAAACCCAGATAGGTTTGGTAATTCCGGCGCAGTTCCTCACACGGTAGATGAAATCCGCAGTTTTATGAGCGATCCATAGATTCCATTTTTCTTTGACCGGGCTGTTTTCCTCTCCCTGTAATTTCCGGCCGAGCCACAGCATCCTGTCATCCCCGGTATAATTCTTCCAGCCTGAGGGGGTCTCCACATTCATATCGGCAATAAATTCATCTGCATTTTCATAGCCGGCCAATTCACCGAAGCGCACAAAATCGAACCCGATAAAATCGACATAATCGAGACTGTTAAGGTATCTTGCGAAATTGACTATATCCCTGAATCTCTTTTCATCATTGAATGAGACGAAATTCCTTGAGGATGGCCCTATTCCGTTATAAGGATCAAGACCCATTGCAGGTTTATAACCCGCTTTTTCCCACCCTCCATGCGGCGTATAAAAGCACATTATATAAGCCCCGACCATCTTTTTAGCAGCATGAAGAGCAGTCCCGATTGTTTGAAGATTCTTTAGCGGGTAATATTCCCAGGGTTTATCGGCGGAGATATTCCCCCAGCCTGTCGTTTCTCCGGTCAATGCAAAAAAAGCGTCTATCTTTCCGTAATCCATCCAGTCGATCAATCCGCTCAGGAAATCGGTTTTTTGACCGCGGCTGCTGTAAACAGGTCTTTTCATTATAGACTGGTTATATTCAAGGCTGACAATGCTTAACGTCTTTTTAAATTCAAGAGGTTTCCTCGCTATTATTTCAAAGGAAGTAGTTTTAACGGGATTATTGTCATAAAAAAGGACGGCTTTATAAATGCCCGTCTCCGGTTTCCATCCTTCAACCCAATTCGCAGCATAGCAGCCGCTGATTTTCGTAAAATAAAGGCGTTTAGGTCCCATGTAACTTCCGACATTTGTTCCATTCCTGTATATTTCAATGCTGCATTTAAACGGGTCTATGTTTCCGCGAAGGCGGAACCGCTCCACTTCGAAGCGGTAGTATGACTTTTTTATCGAGTAAAAAGCGGCATAGGCCGAGATGTTTGACGAAATCGTTATTATTTCATAATTGGTTTCATCATTGGCATTATTAAGATCGTTGTAAAAGCTTGAGTCCCAGTTTATAAAATTACTGCAGGCGGAGACTTGCGGAGGGAGAACAGGAGCTGCGGCATTGGTTGAATTCGAAGTCATTACCCTGTTTATTGCCGAGTTTATATTAATATCTATGCCGATGAAAAGAAAGAATAGAATTCCGAACAGTATGAAGTTGATGAAGAGAGCGAATAAATATTTTTTTATCATCTTTCTTTCCTCAAATTTTACCGGTACATATCGGAAGTCCGGAGAAAATATTGATAATGTATTCCGGGACGGCAGCATCAGTTATCAGTTTTTACCCTTGAAACTCTCGATCCTGCCGTTTGCCATAAAATATATTTCCTTGCAGTAATTTCCGAATCTCGGATCATGCGTGGCTATTATAATAGTCAATCCTAAATTATTCAGGTTGCCGAAGATGTTGAAGACTTCCCTGGCGGATACATCGTCGAGATTCGCGGTCGGCTCGTCCGCAACAAGGATTTCAGGGTTATTAATAAGCGCACGGGCTATGGCGACCTTCTTTTTTTCGCCTCCGCTGAGTTCATGAGGAGTCCTTTTTTTAAGTTCCACGATATTGAGGCTTTCCATCAAAATATCGTAGTATTTTAATTTGTTCCTGATCAGCGTGTTGTTGATAGCAAGCGGTAAAAGAATGTTATCCTCGACAGACATTTCATAGACAAACTGATTGTCCTGAAAAATTATTCCGAACTTCGACCTTCTGAGAAATGTAACATCTTTTTCAGAAATATCGGATAAACGGTATTTACCCCAGAAAACATCCCCGGAACTCGGTTTGAGATTGGAAGTAAGGATCTTAAGAAGAGTGCTTTTACCGCTGCCCGAGGGGCCGACAAAAGAAACGTAATTCCCGTAATTAATATCAATGTTTATCGAATCGAGGCTTTTGATAAATTTATTGCCTACCGATTTATATTTTTTTGAGATGTGCATCAGTTTAATATCCATAAAAACACCCGTCATAATTCCCGGATCTCTTTTTCCATTCTTGCAAGAATAAAAACAGAAACTGCAGGAATGAAAAGCAATACCGCTGCAGCCTCGAATAAAATAAAAACAAACGATCGGGGAGAAGTTTTAACGTAAAGGGTAAGAACAAAATAGAAAAATACCGTAATGAAGAAAACGATAAAAACCTCGATAATATTATCGGTGATTATGAAAATGCGGGAGGCCCCGAGCTGTTTCAGCAGCTGGTATGACTCGGCCCTGGAGTTGATCCGGGTAAAAATGAACAGCCAGTTTGACAATGTGACTATTATAAAAATATAATACTCGGTCCTTTCCGGCAGACCCAGAAGAGTCGAAAGGAAAAGCATGAAATTGATAAGGAAAAAAAAGACACGCCAGAAACTTAAAGGTTTAAAGCGTTTTAAATTATACCAGAATATATTTTCAAAAAAACACAAGGTTTTTGAAATCAAGTTCATTATTGTTCCCATAACCTGCTGGAATAGACACTTTTTATCTGCATTAATATTTCAATTCTTTTTGAGGCTTCGGGGTTCTTTATGACCATCATCCGTGCAAACTTGTCATATAATTTAACCTGAGAAAGGGCTTCTTTATACTGGTTGTCAAGGTCTTCGCCGGCAATAATCAGTGATGCGCCCGTTTCTATATACATTTTCAGGAGGTCGTTTTTACTGTTCTGGCAATATACATCCGTTTCAGGGATGAAATCCGGATTAAATATGACCCCGAGCCTTTTGCTGTCAACTATTAGAGAGACAAGTTCGGTGAATTTCATGAACTTTTGAGAATAATTCGGGTCTGACGCCTGCAGTATGAAAAATACGATAATTCCGCATTCATCATATCTGTAATCGATCTGCACATTTCTTCCAATATTGACTTTGGTATCGTTCCATCTTTTATGATCTAATTTTTCACCGTAATTAATTACGGGTTCGTCCACACCCCATGATGATCTCTTATATATTTCACAGAGTGAAATGATGCATCTTTTTCGTTTGCTTGCCGTATTGGACGATTCAAGTTCATCTATAAACCTGTCCATTTCTATTACGTTCTTCCTGCCGATAGGAGCCCTGTAAATGACGGGAAAATTTGAAACAAGCTTCGCATAAAGTTTCTCGTTATAATGAACGTCTATATCATGGATAGATGCTTTCTCGAGCAATTCATACTGGGAAGGGTCAAAGGGCGTTTCTTTCGGAATAGTGATAAAATCGGGTTCACCTTTTATCCTGACATCCGTAAGGTATATGATCGGCACTTCCCCTTCGTATTTATCGTTGATCATACAGGCTTCCTGGACGCTGATCCTCATTGTCTCCCCTTATTTTCCAAGGATTATGATTATAATATTAATATTTCTTCTGTCAATTTATACGGCAGCATTTTATCCCGGAACCGGATTTTTTTATTAATTATCGGTTAAGCAAAGATATAATAGTAGTGTTAATTCAATAACTTGTTGCATGAGATCTTTGGGAACTTCTAAATACGGACTTTCACCGGACAAGCCGGTACAAGCACCGGACAAGCCGGTACAAGCACCGGACAAAGCCGGTACAAGCTAAGGCGGTGTGGTATTGTTATATTTTGAACCGCCCTTTTTATAGTCTTCCGAAAAATGGTGAGCATAATGAGTCGGCAAAGGAAGCTTATATCCGGTCAGAAGGTCCTTTATAATTTCCAGGGCCTTCCCCGGGGAAACGGCATAACCTGTCGAAACAAATATCGGTTTTACTTTTTCTTTCGACCTCAGAACATATCCTACAACGGTGTCATGAACTCTTAATTCCCGGCATGAGAATTTTTTATCCTGAGGCATTTTATATTCGCCGTAGAGATGGGATTTTGCACAACCGATGCTGGGTTTATTCAGCAGAATTCCCGCCATGGTCGCAATACCCATCATTCTCCTGTGCGACAGTCCATGCCCGTCAAAAATAAGAAGATCGGGGTACTTTTTAAGGGACTTGTAGCATTCGAAGAAAACAGGAAACTCGCGGTAAAACAGAAGACCCGGGATATAAGGAAAAGAAACTTTTTTGGTTGCGAATGATTTTTCAACTATCTTTTTATCGGAAGAAAAACTGTCGATAACGATGATCGAACAAAAGGCATTTTCACCTGAATAGGAAATATCCACCCCTGCCGTAAAGCGTATAACTTTGGCTGTATCGTCATACCTGATATAACGGGCGAGAGCTTTCTGCAGTCCGAAGGCCCTGTCGATGTCGCGTGAAAGTGATATTTCGAGCGCCCTCTCTATCAATTTATTTTTCATAAAAGACATAAACTCCGCATCCCGGCAAATCGAAAACCGGAGCACAAACCCGATAATTATACAATCATATTATTTAATTGTAAAATACACGCTCTTCAAGAATCGCACAATGTAAGAAATAATTGCCGATAATAAATAAAACTCTTTGCAATTATTTAATTTATTCAATATAATTAAAGAGTAGGAAAATTACTACTAAAATTTCATTAAAATATCACTCTTTCCTTTCTTTTTTTCTTAATAATATCAAGGAACCGGTATGAAGAAGCTTTTTTTGATTGTAATATTGTTATTTCCCCTTTTTTCCTGTACGGTGATATTTAAAAGTCCGACCGGTAAAAACACGGATTTCCCCGATCTGGTCCTTGGAGATTTCAAATACGAATCGGCTGACGATACGGGCCTGAAGGAGTGGGAACTCCGGGCAAGCGAAGCCAAGATGTACAATCAAAAAAAAGAGATTTATTTGTATAATCTGGCTATGACTTTTTTTAAAGCGGATGGAACAATGAAATCATTCCTCGCTGCCAACGGAGGATACATAGACCAGCTTAATTCAAATATTTACGCCGAAGGGAAGGTCAAGATACTTGCTGAAAACCAGTCAATGCTGGAAGCAAATAAAGTGTACTGGGACAACTCTAAAAAATTATTCTATTCAGACCCCAATGAACTGGTAACTTTAAGAAGGGGTAATTCGGTTATAAGAGGATATAATCTTCAGGCCGATGCGGGCCTCAAGCAGGTAACCCTGGAAAAGGGAGCGGGAAATATCAAAAAATAAGGGATAAAATGAAGTTTTTAACGGTTTTAATTTTATCATGTGTTTCCTGTCTATGTTTTTCCCAGACATTCCAGGTATCCACAAACGAACCTGTCGATATTTCGGCGGGAAAAATGACATACAAATGGGATATTGAAAAAGTCATTCTTGAAAATTCCAATAATATTACTCCGCTTATAACACAGGGAAAATCATCTCTTAAAGCCGATATGATGATATATGACAATAAAACCGAGATAGGCTACGCTTTCGGAAACCTCTATTACCGCAATAGCGCGGAACAGATCATATTGACGTCAGGTGAAGGCACATACAATACAAAACTGAAAGAGATAATAGTCAGGCAGAATCCGAAGATACTGTCGCTCAAGGACAATACGCTGGCCAAAAGCGATATGATGAAGATATATCCCGACAGCGATATTATAATTATGATCGGAGATGTTCATATTACAAATACGAATTTCATAATAGAAGGCGACCATGCCACTATGTATAAAAAAACAGGACTGATCGTGGTCATAGGTCATGCCCGTGCAACACAGGAGAAAACAGTAATGAAAGCCGATAAAATCAGCATGCAGACATCCAAAGGAAGCCTGGAAAGCTATACGGCAATAGACCATGTCAACGTGGAGGATAAAAAAGAGGGTTATACGATCAATTCAGGCAGGCTGGATTATTATAAAGATATAGGCTATTCCAGGATAACAAAAAACCCGGTAATAACATTCAAGGACAAGAATGTTCAGGCTTATTCCATCGTGATGGAAAAATTCGACAAGGAAGAAAAAGCAAACCTTCTGGGAAATGTCGTCATTGTCCAGGAAAACAAAAAAGCTTACGGCAAATGGGGTGAATACTATACCAAGGAAAAAAAAATGTACCTGACAGGCAATCCTTATTTAGTTGAAAAAAAATCCAGGTTCCTCTCCGATAAAATAATATTCGATGTAGATACCGAGACTATGAGTATGATAGGAAAAGGGGCCGGATTTTACAAGTATGAATCCAATTAACAGACCTTCACCGAGGAGGAATGCTTGAGTATCAACGGACAGCCGGACATCATATCAAGCTTTGAAAAACTGGGACTTTCTTCCAATGAAGCTAAAGTCTACCTCGCGCTTCTTGAAAATCATCCCATAACCGGCTACCAGCTTTCTAAAAACAGCGGCATTCTCCGTCCTGTCGTATATGAAATGCTGAACCGCCTCGTCGAAAAGGGCGGAGCGAGGATCATTAAATCGAACCCCGATACCTATATACCTGTTGAAATTGACGAGTTTCTAAAAAATATTGAAAGCGATTTCACGGATGCAAAAAAAAATATTGCCGGCACGCTAAGGAATTTCCTGATAGTCGATAATACAGACTTTTTCTGGAACATAATAGGTAAAAAAAACATAATAAATTCAGTTATCAAGATGATTGAAAATGCGGAAAAGGATATTTATGTAAGCGTTCAGAACCAGGAAAATCTTGATTATTTGCTTTCAATTCTCGAAGAAAAGTTCCAGAAAGGAATTCATGTCGACATATTTTCTTATTACAGCCTCGAAACAAAAGGGATAACCCTTTATTCCTTTAAACTGGAAACAAATATCAGGATGGATGAAATTCCGGATTCATATGTATCTGTCTGCGTCGACGGCAAAGAATGCATACTGATGAACATGAACGACGAAAAGAATGCAAAAGCCGTTTACAGCAGGAACGATTCGCTTGTGCTCCTGATTCAGAAAAGCATCATTCAAAGCATCTACCAGTACAGGCTCTGGACATATCTGGGCACGGACAAGCTTAAAGCGCTCATCTTCGACGAAGACAGGAAACTTCTGGAACGTATAGACAAGTACCTGTCGATACGCTAGAAACGATCCGCTTTACTTTCGGACGAACTTAAGACTTCCGAATGCCGCCGTCGCATCGATCGAAAGGTAATTGCCGCTCTTTTTGATATTTTCAGATTCATACACATTATGGCCGAAAGAAACGTAAGAATCGTCGGGAAGCCTGACATCTCCGAAGGCGGCGGTCGCTTTAATCCTGACAGGCGTACCGGATTTTATTTCAATGACGCCGCTGCCGAATGCGGTAGTGACTTTTACATTGACAATACCTTTATCCGGAACGATATCAGATAAATCGACAAGTCCCGACCCGAAAACAATGGTATACTCGTTCGTCGCGCCGGCCTGCGGTTCTATTTTTCCAGTTCCGAAAACGACCGAATTGTTGTCTGCCTGCCTCGGAATCTTAAATCCGCCGCTCAACAAAGTAATGCCGACCGCAACGAAGATTACAGCTATGATGATCCTGAAAGTAGGAATCTGCAGATTCAGGATCCCGTTAAGAACGACCAAAAGACCCGCCAGTATCAGTATGGCTCCCCAGAACAAACCTGTAAATAAAAAATTCTCCATTTTCACGAATCCCTCCGGTTTATATTTGAATTTACTGGTATATTCAACCCTGTTTTAAAAGTTCAAGAAACTCGCTTTCAGAAAGAATTTTTATCCCGAGTCCCTTCGCCTTTTCCAGTTTACTTCCGGGATTTTCACCGGCGACAAGGAAATCTGTATTTTTCGAAACCGATTCGGTTGGAAAACCGCCGTATTTCCTTACAATCGAGGAAAATTCCTCCCTTGTAAAACTTTCCGCTTTTCCGGTAAATACTATTTTTTTACCTGTCACAGCCGGGTTAATCAGGATTTCAGCCTGTTCAATATATGTAATTTCAATTCCTGCTTCGAGGATCTTATTAATTGTGTCAGTGTTTTCACCGTTAAGGAAATATTCCCTGATACTATTGGCAATAACCGTACCGATACCCTGGATATTGATGAATTCATCGGCCGGCAGCTTCATCAGCTTTTCCAGGGGATAAAAATGCCGGGCGACCAGCCTTGAACTTTCTTCTCCCACGTAATCTATTCCGAGAGCGTATATAAATCTCCAGTATTCAATATGTTTAGCTGTTTCAATCGAACTTAAAAGATTATCGACGCTTTTTTCACCGAAACCTTCAAGAAGAAGAAGTTCGTTCCTTTTTTCCTTCAGGTGAAAAATATCCGAATAATTTTTCAGGAACCCGGCATCGTAAAAGCGTCCGACGATCTCTTCGCCAAGCCCTTCGATATCGAATGCATTTCTCGAAACAAAATGCCTGATTTTCCCTTTTACAAGAGCAGGACACGCGGAATTTATACACCTTATAGCCACTTCCCCCTCCGTCCTGGCTATTGCGGACCCGCATACGGGACATTTTACCGGGATCTCTATCGCTCTGGCTTCCTTCCGTTTTTCCTTAATCACCTCTATAACCTTCGGGATCACTTCTCCCGACCTTTCAACTTTGATAGTGTCTCCAATCATCAGATCAAGACGCTTTATCTCGTCAAAATTATGCAGTGTCGCCCTCGATATTTTTGCACCTGCGAGATATACAGGATCAAATACGGCTGTAGGTGTTACCGTACCCTGCCTTCCTATGCTGAACTCTACATCCCGAAGCAGCGTGAGAGCGGAGGCCGGCTTGAATTTCCAGGCTATCGCCCATTTTGGGCTTTTAGCATCGTAACCCAGTCTCGACTGGAAAGATACCGGATCGATCTTTACAACGACACCGTCGATATCATAAGGAAGTTCTTCCCTTGAACCTTCCCATTTTGAATGATATTCGATAATTTCATTGAGCCTTGAAGTTTTAACGCTGTATTTATTTACCGGAAAGCCGGTTTCCTTAAGATACTTCATCCTGTCGAAATGAGAATCGATGGCGCCCAGGACCCTGTCCCCCGGAAAAGATTTGACATCGTAAGCGAAAAACTTCATATTTCTCCGTGCAGTAACGGAAGGGTCAAGCTGGCGCAGGCTTCCTGCAGCCGCGTTCCTGGGGTTTGCAAAAAGAGCTTCTCCGGAATCCTGCCTTTCCTGGTTGAGCCTTAAGAAATCCTCCTTAAACATAAGGGCTTCGCCGTATACGGCCAGGAACGAAGGAAATTTTCCCTTAAGCCTCAGGGGAATGCTTTTAATTGTTTTGATATTGGTAGTAATTAGTTCACCTACTTCGCCGTTGCCTCTTGTCGAACCGTTTGCCAGCAAACCATCCTCATAAATCAGTTCGATTGCAAGCCCGTCGAATTTATGTTCGCAGCAAAACGATAGATTGTTGAAAAGGGATTCTTCGTCGGTTTCTTTTGCAACCTTCGAGTAAAAACCACGGAATTCATCGATATTCATTGCATTGGCAAGGCTGTACATCCTGAAAGGATGCGTATAATTTTCAAATCTCTCAAGGGCCCTGGCGCCCACTCTTTGAGTAGGCGAATCGGGGGTCCTCAATGAGGGGTTTTCATTTTCAAGTTTCTCAAGCTCTTTAACCAGGAGATCATAGCTGTAATCGTCAATCTCGGGAGCATCCAGGACATAATATTTGTAATTATGTTCTTCGATGATATTTTTCAGATTTTCAATTCTTGATTTTATGGATGCCCTGTCATTCCTGCCGGTCATAACGGCTGCCCCTTATAAATCACGGCAATAGTTTATAATACGGGAAGTTTTAAAGCAAAATAACAATTATTCCTTATTGCTGACGCCGGCTTCATCAAAAGAGGCCATTTCACAGAGGATCCTGCAGGATGCTTCGATTATATTCATGCAAAGCGCGGCGCCGGTTCCTTCTCCAAGCCTCATTTTTAAATCGATTATAGGTGAAAGTCCCATCATTTCAAGCGCTTTTGCATGGCCCGGTTCGACAGACTTATGCCCGGCAAAAAGATAGCCTGCAGTTTCCGGTTTAATAATACATGCGATCAGGCCTCCGGCCGTGGAAATGAGTCCGTCAAGAACAACGGGAACTTTTCGTGAAGCGGAGGCGAGGACCGCTCCGGTTATCCCTGCAATCTCGTAGCCTCCGATCTTCTTAAGAATATCCAGGCCGTTCTCTTTATCCGGTTTTCTCGAAGCTAACGCTTTCCTTATCAGCGAAATTTTATTATTAAGACGGCTGTCGTCGATTCCCGTTCCCCTTCCCGTCGTTTCGGAGGGATCCAGGCCCGTTGCCGCTGAAATTATAGCCGACGCCGAAGTAGAGTTGCCGATGCCCATTTCCCCCACCCCTGCGATATCGGTATTTAACGCTTTGTACTGCTCAGAAAAGACTTCCATACCGCTTTCAAGGGATTGGAACAGTTCGCTTTCAGTCATCGCATCTTGAGTAAGGAAATTCCTGGTGCCTTTACGCACTTTTTTATTTATCAGGCCTTCCGCATTATTAAAATCAAAATTTACGCCCATATCGACAACCTTCATATCGATATGATTATAACGGCAGAGAACGTTAATGCCGGCTCCCCCGTGAAGGAAATTAAGCACCATCTGGGGCGTTACCTCCGGTGGATAAGCGGAGACGCCTTCCATGGCAATTCCATGATCGCCGGCAAATACGAACATAGATTTATTCTTTATTACCGGGTTGAGGTCGTTCCGGATAAGCGCCATTTTTAAAGCTATCTCCTCCATCATGCCGAGGGAACCCAGGGGCTTTGTTTTAAAATCGATTTTATGCCTTGCCTGAACTTCCAGGTCTTTATTAACCGGCTCGATTTTTGAAACTGTCTCATCATACAGCATATTTGCTCCTTATATTGATATTCAACATATTACAAGAAATAAAACTATCGCAGCTGCTTCGGAAATTTCGAGGCAAGCTCCCAGGACGTCGCCTGTTACGCCCCCTATCCGGCTGAAGGAATAAAATCTTATCAGCGATGCAGCCGCTGCGGTTACTATCAGCCCTGATGCCAAGGGGAAAACAAGGCCGGCGCCCCATGTCAGGACCAGGGCAAGTGCAATGAGCAAACTCAGTAATGAGGCGAAGATCATCCAGGCGGGTTTTACATAACCGATTATCCTGAATGCGGTGCTGTCCTTTTGCGGATGCTTCGATATGAAAGAAAGAAATACGATCCCGAATCTGGATAAAACGGGAATATAAATGAAAAGCGGAAGCGGATCATTGAGAGACAGCATTTTTTTCAGGAGAAGGAATTTCAGGATAAGAAACAGGACCGTTCCGCCAAGCGCAAAGGACCCGGTCCTCGAGTCTTTCATGATGGCGAGCCTTTCCTTCGGAGTACGGTCGGCCAGGAGTCCGTCAAGGGTATCCGAAAGGCCGTCCAGATGAAAAAATTTGCTGACAAGGTAGGGTATCGACAACAAAACAAAAGCCGTCAGGCCGGGGTCCTTTATAGCGGGAAAAAGAAAGAAATAAACCGCTCCGGAGAAGAGGCCGTAAAACAGACCTGCAAGGGGGAAGAAAGCGGTGGATCGTGAACGGTTTTCCCCGCTGTAGATTACTTTTTTCCCGAAAGGCAAAGGTATTGAGGTCAGCGTTGCAAAACAGATATAAAGGCTCGAAAGCCAGTTTTTCATGACAGCCTCGCCGGAATACCCGCATTCATTAAATAAACATAATCGGATAAAGAAGCCATTTTCCTGTTCATACGTCCATGAATATCCCTGTAGAGTCTTGTCATATGATCGCCGGGCACTATACCCTGGCCGACATCGTTTGAAACGACCAGGAGAGTTTTATCTTCCTTCCCGGGATATAAAAGACGGCCACACCCGGTATCGTACGTCTTATTTTCCGCCGCCTGCAGCATCTCTTTAACTCCTGAATATTCAACCGGATTGAGGCGGCCTTTAAAAATCTTATCGATCTTTTCAAGCGTCAAACCGACAAAATCCTCGACCGCGGCTTCGTTCATCTTCATAAAAATGTTGCCCAGCCATGTCGAGAGGCAATCGATGATGAAAATCTGGTGCCTTTCAAAAACTTCCGCAAGCTTTCCGGCTATATCGATGCTTTCCTCATAAGTTTCAAATTCAGAGGTCCTTCTTTCACGGTGCCGTTCGATGCGCTTTTTGAATTCCTCGTCGACTTCAACGCCGGTAGCCAGGAATGCAATGCCGGTCCTGTAGCCTCCGCCGGTTTTTATCTCCCGGGCAAGATCTTCGGCAAAACTGCTTTTTCCGGACCTTGCGCCTCCCAATACAAATACAATCCTGTTCACAGTTTTACCTCGATCCCTGCATTGAACATGAACCCCCCGGGATCGTATCCGTAAACATCCTGGTAAACCAGGTTGAAGAGGTTGTCGACCGAAGCATAAACATCGAATTTTCCCAGATCTGCACGGAGGCTTATATCGACCAGGGAGTAATCCGGCATCAGGACATGTGAACTCGAACCGTCGGGATTGAATTTTATATTATCCCTGTTTCCCGTATATATATATTCCAGGTCGAACGATATCCAGCGGACAGGATAGATGATTATATCGCAAACAGCTTTATCTCTTGGAATGAACAACGCGGATTTTCCGGTGGAGGGGTCTATTGCGCAGGTATATGTGTAAGACGCCCGCAATTCGAGGAAACCGGCAGGCTTTACAGCCAGGGAGGTTTCCAGGCCCTTCGTCAATGCTCTCGCCTCGTTTGTGTAGATATTTTGCGACGGATCGAAAATGATCATATTGCTGAAAGAATTCTGGAAATAAACTGCTTCAAGCGTTATAACGCCGTTAAAAAGATTTTCTTCGGCGCCGGAATCGAACCCGAAACTTGTTTCAGGCGCCAGGTTAGTGCTTCCCCAGCTTGAATAAAGCTGGAAAAGCGAGGGGTCCTTGTAGCCTGTGCCCAGGTTGCCTTTAAGCGAAAGCCCCGCTTCATTTATCCTGTAAAGGAGGGACGTCCTGTAATTGATGACAAACCCTGAATAAGGGCTTGAATCGAACCTGATTCCGGATGTATTGTAAAGGGAATCGAAAAGCCCTATTCTATTCTGGACGAAAACCCCTCCGTTTGTCCTGGAAACGAGGTAGAGATCGTTGGTATACGAACCGTAGGCATTGGATGAAAAATAATGGGTCCTTCCGTCTTCTTCGTTTAAATCCAGCCCTGCCGTCACAGTATCGATGTCAAGTATATGAAAATTATTCATGAAGCTAAGCCTGACATTATCCGCTTTGTAAAAACTGCCGGCAACTCCGCTCTGGTAAACGCCCGGGTTATCCGAGTTTTCGACATCGGAATTGAGGTAACAAACCGACGCGCTGTAATCCCACCAGCTATTCAGGACATCTTCAAAACCCAGTTTAAATGCTGCATCGCTGGAAATATAATTATTCCTGTCATCAGGTGCAAAAGGGCCGTCGGGAATGAAATAATCCGCATAATTATAATGGACGACGAATGAGAGTTTACCCCCTTCGAACGGCTTATAGACCGTTTTAGAGGACAATGTCGTATTGTTATAACCGTTTTTGGGAGGGGTAACGGTTTCATCCGTTACTACAGCATGGGAAAATCCGTCCGATCCGATATGGGAAAGATACAATGAATAATTGAATGCATCCATTCCTCCGCTTACGCCGGCCCCGCATTTGAATGTATTGAAGCTTCCGGCCGTAATATCTATTTTTCCCTCAGGCGGCCCCGATCCTTCCTTTGTGATAATGTCGACAACGCCTCCCATGGACTCAGAGCCGTAAAGGGCGCTGAACGGGCCCCGGATTATTTCAATTCTCCCTATATTGTCCGGAGTCATGTTTGCAAAATCGAAATAGCTATCGCCGTTCTGTGAAACGATCGGGTTATTCATGGGTATGCCGTCTATAAGCACAACAGTTCCGCCGTTTTCAGCCCCCCGTATCGAAAGGACCGATGCGCCGCCCAGGCCTCCGTACCGGGAAAGGGTGACGCCGGGCTCAAAGTTTATAAGGTCATCCGCAAACGTCTTTCCTTTTTCCCTGATTTCTTTTTCATTTATAACGCTGACGGACTCGCCTGTATCCGCCAGGGGCGTAATGTAACGGTCGGCGGTAATGACAATTTCCGGGGCTGTGACTTGCGCCCCGCCGGGAACGGCACGGTTAGTTCCGGTCAGGTTCGTCTCTTCAGCACAAAGAACGCCCGCTGTAAGAGCGGCAGCCAGAATAAATAATGCGGCAATCGAATATTTCATAATCCATCCTTTAACGTTTTTCCAGTTCTTCTCCGGAAACCAAAAATACATAAGGCTTATGCGATAACGGGTTTTTTTCTACGATCACAACCGTTTCGTATATTTCTTCAATGGTCCTGTAATTCAGGACTTCCGGCGGGCTTCCGGAATAGCGGATGCAGCCGTCCTTGAGGAGTATCAGCTGGTCGCAGTATTCCGAAGCGAGGTTAAGGTCATGCAGAACAATGATTATGGTCAGCCCGGTTTCTTTGTTGTATTGTCTTGTAAGGTCAAGTATGCCGACCTGGTGTTTGATATCGAGGTGGGACGTGGGCTCGTCCATCAGTAAAAGCCCGGGCTCCTGGTTGAGGGCCTTGGCGAATTGGGCCATCTGACGCTCCCCCCCGCTTATCGAATCGAGAAGCTTGTCCCCGATCGCCCGGATGCCCGTAATCGTCATATATTTTTCAGTTTTCTCCATGTCAGCTCCGGTTTCGAAAAACTGTAAAGGCTTCCTGTGGGGGATCCTTCCCATCATTACATAATCATAGACTGACAGAGGCGCAAAATCTATTGACTGGCTTATCACTGCGACTTTCTGCGAAAAGGATTTTATCCCCATCTTCCAGATATCCGTACCTCTGAATAGAACATTCCCGTTCCCGGGTTTCAATAAACGGCTGATAACTTTCAAAAGCGTCGTTTTACCGGAACCGTTCGGTCCTATGATCCCTATGATCCCGTGTTCATCGAATGAAAAAGAAATGTTTTTCAGGGAAAACTGCCGGCCGTAACCTGCGGTCATATTCCTGATTTCAAGGATCGGGCTCATATCCGGACCTTCCTTGTCGAAAGACTGTAGATAAACAATATTCCTCCCGCCAGCCCGGTTATTACCCCGACGGGAAGTTCCTGCGGCGCTATTATGGTCCTTGCTATAGTGTCCGATATGATCAAAAAAGAGCTCCCGCCCAGGAATGATGCTATGATCAGGATCCTGTGATCCCTGCCCGTTGCAAGCCTCATAAGATGGGGAATAAGAAGGCCCACAAAGCCGATGACTCCGGCGACGGATACGCATAATCCCGTAATAACTGAGGCTATGATAAAGAGGACGCGCTTGGTCCGTTCGATGTCTATCCCCAGATGCGCCGCCTCTTCCTCCCCGAGGGAAAGCGCGTTCAGGTCGACTGCAAAAAAATATGTTATAAAAAGGCACAGGAATGACAAAATCAGGGTTGCCCGGATCAGACCCCAGTCGTTCTGTCCCATGGAACCCATCATCCAGAATATTATTTCCTGCAGGTTCTCGGTTTTTGAAATTGCCATGATAAGAAGCATCAGCGACGAAGAGATAAAGCTGATCATTACACCGATAAGCAGGATGTTCCGTATCTCTATCATGCCTTTCCTGACCGACAGGTAATAAAGGACGGCTATCGACAATAGGGCGCCTGCAAAACCTGAAAAAGGAAGGCTGAAAATTCCGAAGAAACTCATAATATTGAAAGATATGCAGAGAGCCACGCCCAGCACCGCGCCGCCCGAAATACCTATGGTATAAGGCTCTACAAGCGGGTTTCTGAACAGTCCCTGCAAAATTACACCGGCAAGGCTTAAAGAGCCGCCCACAGCCAGCCCCAGAAGTATCCTGGGAAGCCTGATTGAAAGGACAATGCTCCTGTCTATCGATTCTTTTTTAGAGAAAAGCTCATTTATGCTCTGCATAAAACCCAGATCGGACGAGCCTACGGCAAGCGACATTAAAACGGAAATCAGGAGAAGCATGACAAGCGCTGCAATTATTGTTATATTCCTCAATCCCCTATTTTTCATTTGCCGCCCGCCCGCTCTTTAAATTCAGGATGGATCATAAGGGCTATTTCATCGAGAGTCTGCACGAAGGAAACCGGCGTGGGGCTGCATAGATGATACGAATCTATGCTGAAAATCGCATGATTTTTTACGGCAGAGACCGATTTGTACCGGCGCCAGTAATCTTTTTCATGTCCGTTATCGATGCCCATGTCGGAGATTATGATCACCTCGGGATCCTTCTTCAAAACCATTTCAGAGCTGTATATCCCGACGCCCGAATCGGAGGCGATATTGACGCCGCCCCCGAAAATTATAAAATCGTTGATAAAAGATTTTTCGCCCGCGGTAAACAGTGGGTTCGTGCCTATCTCGACAAAGACCCTCTTTTTAGGGTAAATTGAGATTTTTTTAACTAAATTCGAAACCTCGTTTTCCGCCCTGTCGACGATTCCCTTTGCGAGATCTTCCCTGTCGAGCAGTTTTGAAAGCCTCAGGAATTCCCCGCAGATGCC
Source organism: uncultured Spirochaetota bacterium (assembly GCA_963796325.1). Classification (GTDB taxonomy): domain Bacteria; phylum Spirochaetota; class Brevinematia; order Brevinematales; family JAOACQ01; genus CAVYGN01. The sequence continues at coordinate 1,863,677 of CAWCLF010000001.1, read as the reverse complement.
CCGGAAGCTTTCAGGCTGGCCGAATATTTCCACGTGAAGTTTCATCGATTTGAGCTTTTCGAGCTGCCGGCCGTCCGTCAAAGGGGAAGCCAGCACAAGGCCGGGCTGGAGGCGATAGATTTTTTCGACGTTGATATCCGTTATGCTGCCGATCTTTTCCTTCCGCTTTGCGGCTTCGGGATAAATGCAGTAAATAGTGTCCGCGGCAAGATCGTCCCCCCTCCCCAGGAGGAAAACGCCTTCGGTAAGCACCGGACCTAATGATACTATCCTTTGAAAATGAAAGGGCTGTTTTAAAGGAAATGCCGGCTGGCATGAAAGGAGAACTATCGATAATAATAAGAATATTCTAAAAAACATTTTACCCCACCCCACGAGGGCCTTTAATATTTACTGTTATCAGGCAGGCTTTCTGGCTCCCGGATCCTCCTACTCTCTGAACCTTCCCGAAAGATTCCTTTCAGTGGCATTTTCAGATTTCGTTCCCGGTTACAGCGGCGGGACCGCGATGGGTTTTCACCATCTTTCCTTTTAACCGGGTTTCAACGAAACCCGGCACCTGTTGATAAGTATTATAGTTCGGACGGAATTAATAGTCAAAAATATAATATTACGGCTCCTGTTAATAGTGTAAAAATTCAAACACGAAGAGCAACACCCTGCCACCTCTTAATGGAGTTAGGTATAAGAATATGAATAAAAGCTTAATTATTATTTAACTTGTTAAATAAATCGCAGATTATACTTGCAATATTTTAATTCATAAGCTAATATGCTGAAAAAAGACAGGGACAGGGGCATCCTCCGGAAACGATTATCAGAGTTTTTCTTATATTTATGGATTATCTGTCGACGGATCCGGTAATATTTATACTGCGGATCCGAACAACAATCGGATATGCAAATGGGATAAATACGGCACCGCTCAAGGATGGATCGGCGGGGGAAAGAGCGGATGGCAGACCGGCTCGGGAGCATCTCACGGAATCGATTATCAGAGTTTTTTTAATCCTAGCGGAATATTTGTTGATGGAACGGGGCTTATTTTTGTTGCTGATAGTTTAAACAATCGAATATGCAAATGGCAAAATTAAAACAACAGAGGTTTCCATTATTCGGCTGCGGCAGCCTGGTCAGGTAGTCAAAGAAATATATTAAAGAAAATTAAGCCGGCCGATTTCGAATTTAAGAATTTGCTTCATTAATGATTATTCTCAAAATGGTTTATATCAGCTCGTTAAAAATCTAATTTTTCCTGTACACCGCTTGGCCGCATCCCGAACCCGGGATTTCAAAGTTAAGCCGGTAATACAATGCTTTAAAGGATAAAAAATTATGACTTTAACCCGTCAAACTGCCGGGAAATTTTCAAGGATATCAAGGTTGATTATGTATTGCATGGTGAAGTTCTTAAGGAAGTATCCTGCGACAAAAATAAAATTTCATTGAATATTAAACATTTATATACCGGAAGGAAAGCAAAAAAGGTTTTTAAGGATATTAAACAAACATCTTAATATCGTCGCTTTAAAGAATTGTAATTCGGAAATAGTCCACAGCTTCATGCCGGGGAAGTCCCCTGTTACAAACGCTTTGAAACACACATGCTTTAAAGCCGTATAAATCATGCCATTTACAGTTCACTCCTGACCGGGCAGTGAATGAATTTATTTTCACTTACTGACAGATATATAAATACCTCCTTCGTAACTCCCCCCGTACATAGTTTTTTCTTTGGGAACAAAAATCACAAAATCGCCTTCCTTCATTATTATAGTTATAGATTGGCCTTTCACTTTTTTTTCAGCCTTTTTATAAATATTTTCGGCCTCATCGCTGCCCATCTGGTAATCAAAATTTATAGGAGTCCGGTCCATTCCTTCCAATACCCAAATAACATCCCGGTTTGTATAGACCAGGATTTTACTTATATAAGGTGAATTATGGTTTATATTAAATGTTCCTCGTTCAATAACAAATTTATAAATGCCGGGTATCGCAGCAATATATTTTGTTCCGAGTGGTACACTTGCCGAAACCTCAATTTCTTCAGCCGGTTTTCCCTGGTCGGACTTGATCTGGTCATTTTCACCTGTCAGAGCCGCGGCAGTTTTAAATACAACTACTTTAGTGTCCCCTTCTTTGATTACGATATTCGTTCCAGATAACAATTCGCTGCCATTTTTTAAAGTTATCTCGTTTTCTTTACCGGCCTCAATATTCGGGATTTTAAATTCCCCGGAACTGTCTGTTTTTCCGATTTTTATTCCGTTCAAATAAACATCTATGCCGTCTTTCATCGTTTCAAGGATTAAAACCCCGGAAGGATTATACTCCAGCTCATTCGTTTTCCCGCTTTTGATCTCGATTATTTTTCTCAGCGCTTCCTCATCGGATTTCTCGGATTTTAAACTTATATCGATCGACTGGCCCGTTATAAACTTGTCGAAGTATCCATCTTTATTATTAACCAGTTTTACGAACGAGTCATCGATGAATAATCTGTACTTTGTATTAAGAGGCTTTATTGCAAGCTTAAAATATCCAAGAGAAATTGTCTTCCCGACTAACAGGCCCGATACATCAAGTATCATTTTGTCGATGGTATTGAAAATCTCGGGACCGGCATTCCCCTTGTAGTTCCTCCCGAATAACAACTGGCCGTTAATTACGTTATAAACATAAACATTAATATTTATCGTACCGCTTTGCTCATTAACCAGATAATCGCCGGTAATTACCTGTTCCGTTGAAAACTGTTGGGCGATATTTATCGCCCCGCCGCTGTTAAATTCTTTCTGGTCCCAGAAGCCGCTACCCCTGGCTGTCTCTTCCACTTCCTTATACGGAGTGATCTTTTTCGATATTTTCGACAGGAAAGTGGTAAGGGATTTCACCATCATTATGTTAATATTGCCCTGGTTTGCCTTGCCCTTATTTATGAAACCTGCCACGGTTACAGATTTCATCTCAATCTGTTTCGGCCAGATAAAGCCTGAAAATACGAATGAAATTAACAGGATTGGCAATATCTTTTTAATCACTACATACACAACATACACCCCTGGTTCAACCCATTTTACCACTATCAAAAACCAATTTAACCGATATTTCCTAGATAATACCCCAATATTACCACTTTTGAGAATTTCTTCTATATTCTATTTATTCAATTATTAATTATAGCCTACGATATGAAGCGTTGCAATGGAACTTTTGTACCATATTTAACCGATATTTCCCAAATAACACCCAAAACTCTCCCATTTAAGGGGTAAAGCTGAATGCCGGAAGAAGTTTCCAAGATTGTTGGCAAGAACAAATAACTGGAGCCGGACATGATTATCGATAAAATCATGACAGGAGAGCCTTGTCCACTTAACAGCATTCTTGCCCTCCTTAATGCATTGCCGGTCAGGCACTGTTCCCCTCATATTGTAAAAATGGACTACTTTCCTCTTTTTAGCCCTTAGATTTGTAACGATAAAACCGACCCTGGGAAAGAGTTCCCCCTGGCGCCATTCCACCTTTGCTATTATCCTGCGATCACGATCCCAGGATGCCGCCTTATACAGGAATTCATAGAACCAGACAACAGGTGCATATGACGGTCGTCCTATCGGCCTTGTAAGGAGAAAAAGAAAGGGCTTATTATTGACTAATATTCTAACAATATGATATAATATTAGAACATAAGAATATTTTAGGAGATTTTCATGACCCCTGACAGGAAAGAAGATATTTTAAGGGCGGCTGAAAAATGCTTTAACAGGTTCGGCTACGATAAAACCACACTTGACGATATCGGGGAAATGTCGGGGATGAACAAGGTTTCCCTTTATTATTACTTCAAGAATAAAGAAGCTATTTTTACCGAAGTGATAAACAGGGAAGCGGATGAATTCGGCGAATCGATAAAAAAGAAGGTTGAGGCCGCCGGCGGCTGCAGGGAAAAGATCATTACATGGATCAAAGAAGGATTTAAGTACAACGGCCGCACAAGCATCCTGAACCAGCTTTCGACGGGGACTTTGATTAAACTTACCCCTTTTCTTGAAGACCTGATGGAAAGCTCTCAAAAAAAAGGCGCCGAATACTTTGCCTCTATCCTTGAAGACAGCCTTGAACATAATGAGATCATTGAATGCGACGTCAATAAAGTCGCGGTGACAATCCAGAATGTAATTTATTCGATGAAAAACGAGGCCTATAACCGGACAAAAAACAGCTTGAACAGAGCGCTGGATTTCGACGGAATGGTCAAAGATATCATATATGCGGTGTCTCTCATCCTGGATGGAATTATTAAAAAATAATCGTCAAAAAAAGGAGGTAATTATTATGTTTATACATATGTTTTTATTTCGATTTGTAAAGCTGGTATTTTCTGTCATAATTCTCATTGCCTTCGAATCCTGCACAATAGGAAAATACAATATTCCAAAGAAAACTTTCAATAACACGGCTATCGCCGACGGTGAGTTCCTCCGCTACGGCGTTTACAAAAGCGGTGAAAAGGTCTCGGATTACTATTATGTTGCGAGAAAGACAAATGATGAAAACGGCAATCTGCTGTATCGATTCTATATAAATTTGAAAGATGCCGGCGGGGGCGGTAAAGAAGCCGGCAATTATGCCGGATGGCCTGTATCTATTATTTTTGATCCAGTCAATGGTCAAACCGTCGATTCGGAAGGAAATATCAATACAAACGCCCTGGAAGAAATGGGAAACATGGGTTACGGAGGCTTGACATACTGGCATTATCAATTATTCAAAGATAAGGGCTATATTAAATATGTTTCGAGATCGGTAAAAGACGGCCGAACTTTTACAAAAACGTTCGTCATAAAGGTTAAAACCGATTTTCCAATAATAGATCTGCTGTCGTCCGGAATTATCGCCGGACGCTTTATTGACCCTGGAACTCCGGGAATTTATTACCTGGCGCTGCCGAATTTCCTCAAAGAACCCCTGGCTGTCACGAGCAGCTATGAAAACAGCAAAATACTGATAACGGCAAAACCCCTGGTATTCAAGGTCCGTAAATTAAAAGCGGTAATGGCGGATCCCTTCATCGCCGGGCTCACGGGTCCGTTGATGAAATCCCTGAGCGTCTATATCGAGGATTCGGATAGAAGGCTCATGATAAAATCGCGGGAAATGCAGACAGAGATAATACTTGAAGAAATATCAAACATTTATCGTTGATCCCCCCGCCCCGCCGCCAATCCTTGAGCTTCACACAAGATAAACAAATTTTTCATCCGGAATGTTATAACATCATGTCTTTACAGCAAACTACTTTATTATTTAAATTAAGAACCTTCAAAAGAAAGCGAACAAACCTTTGGTATTTTATTTTTTCAGGCTTTAGTGTGATAATATTATCAGAATCTGCCTTAAAGGAATTTTAATGAACTATGCCGAAGTTGCGGTAAACGTACCCATAGATGAAACCTTCTACTATTCCGTTCCCGATGAACTGGAGGTAAAAAGGCTGCAGAGGGTACTTGTGAATTTCGCCGGAAGGCTTTTAACAGGGTTCGTGATGAGCATTGCCAATCATGATGAAATTAAAGATAAGATCGAGGGCATGAAGATCAAGCCTGTTATGCAGGTCATTGAAGAGGACCCTGTAATAGATGAAAATACGATCGAGACGGCCCTCTGGATGAGCCGCTTTTATTTATCCCCTGCGGGCGAAACACTGTCAGCCATAACCCCGTCGGCAAGGAAACCTAAAAAATACAGCCATTCCTTTAGTTATACGGGCTATCTTGCCGGGCTCTCGAAGGAACAGGAGACTGCATTCGATAAAATCCAGTCCGGTATCGGCAAAGGCGGCACATACCTTATCCATGGGGTCACAGGATCAGGTAAAACTGAAATTTACAAACACCTTGTAAAGAAGATGCTCTCCCTTGGCAAATCTTCAATCATACTGATTCCTGAGATATCGCTGACGCCGCAGACGCTGGAACGTTTTTATGAAAGTTTCGGGAACGAGGTTTCCATTTATCACTCTAAACTCACCCAGAGCGAGAGGTTCGGCGAATGGCTGAGGGCGCTTCATGGACAGGCGCGTGTAATAATCGGGCCCCGGTCGGCTGTCTTTATGCCCGTCAGGAACCTGGGCCTGATAATAATTGATGAGGAGCATGAATCTTCATATAAATCCGGAAATTCTCCGCGCTACCATGCACGCCAGGTCGCAAATTTCAGGGCAAAAAAGGAAAAGGCCCTGCTTGTCCTCGGCTCGGCGACTCCGCAAATAGAAAGCTATTATTTTGCATTGAACCGCACATTCCAGCTTATAGAACTCCTGAAAAGATACGGAGACATAAAGCTTCCTTCGGTAAAAATATCCGATCTGAGGGACGAAAAAACCGGGAACATTATCACCGCCGAATTCCTCAATAAAATCATCGAAACTGTTGAAAGGGGAAAACAGGTCCTGATCTTTTTAAACAGGAGGGGGTTTGCGCCGGTAATGCTGTGCCGGGATTGCGGGCATAATTTTCCCTGCCCCGACTGCAATCTTGCACTGACATATCATAAAATATCCATGAAGCTGATCTGCCATCACTGCGGTTTTGCACTTCCCCTGCCGCTAAAATGTCCCTCCTGCGGCGGCGCCAATCTCGCGGAACTTGGAAGCGGTACGGAAAAACTGGAAGGCATATTAAAGAACCAGTTCCCGTCATACCGGATTGAGAGGATGGACCTTGATTCTACAAGGGGCAGGAACAGCTATATCGATATCTTGAAAAGGGTCAAAAATAAAGAGGTGGATATTCTCGTAGGCACCCAGATGGTAGCTAAAGGCCATGATATTGCAGGGATCCAGTTTGTCGGTGTTGTGCTGCCTGATATAATAATGAACATCCCTGATTTCCGTTCCGTTGAAAGGGCCTTCGTTCTTCTCACCCAGGTCATCGGAAGGGCCGGAAGGAGGGAGGAGCGCGGAGAAGCGCTAATCGAAACATATCTTCCAGATCATTACGCCGTTAAAATGGCTGCGGAACAGGATTATAAATCCTTTTTCAACATGGAAATCGAAAAAAGAAAACTGTTCGAATATCCTCCCTTCGTAAGGCTGGGCAGGGTAGTCTTCAGATGCGCCGATCAAAGCAAGGTTATGGAATTTACCGGCAGGATAAGAGAATGGATAGATGAAACAAGAAAAAGCTTCGGCCCCGGGCTTAAAATTCTCGGTCCGGTAACATGCCCGCTGGAAAAGTTGAAAAATAACTACAGGTATCATATAATTATCAAGTCCCGCGACGCTAAAGAAATAAACGGTTATATCCGTTCATTGAAGGAATTTGCCGCAAAGCTTCCGGGATCGCGTTTTATTTACATGGAAATAGATATTGACCCGGTCTCTCTTGTATAATTAATACCCTCCTTAAGAGGTAAACCGCCCATGCAGGAACTGGCCTCCAGGACAAAATCAAGACTATTAACAATTTTTATAATAATGTATTGCCTGTCCGGGCTTTTGTTCATCAGGCTCTTTTATCTCCAGATTATAAACGGCAGGGAATACTACAGGCAGGCGATGGAAAACAGGACGCAGATCATCAAGATCCCGGCCTACCGCAGCGAAATATACGACAGGAACGGCATGAACAAACTTGCTTACAACAGGCGGTCGCTTTCCATTATTGCCACGCCGGCTTACCTTCCCGACAACCCCGAACAGAAGCTCAAGGTACTGTCGAATGTATCGAAGCTCCTCGGGATGTCCATAAACGATATAGAAATTACCCTCAATGAACAGGCGCTCGATAAATATACGCCCGTCATACTCAAATACGACATCGACACCAAAGTCCTCATTCAATTCAAAGAGCATTACGAACTCTACCCGGGGCTGGAATGCGATAACAGGCCCAGGAGGATATATCCTGAAAGGGAAAAAACAGCCCAGCTCATCGGGTATACCGGGATCATTTCCAAGGACGAATTAAAAAAACTCAAACAGAACAAGGAATTCCATTATGGAAGCATTGTCGGAAAAATGGGAATTGAAAAATATTACGATGAGACAATCCGGGGAAAAGAGGGTATTATAGGCAGGGTCGTCGATGTCAACGGGAATGTACTTGAACAGAACATCGAAAAGGAAGCGGTCCCCGGCAATACCATAGTTCTGACGATCGATCAGGACATCCAGGACCTTGCTTACGATCTCCTCGGAGATAAAACCGGAGCTATCGTTGTTTCAAAACCCGCAACAGGAGAAATCCTGGCCCTGGTATCCAAACCTTCATTCGACCCTAATATTTTTACAGACCGGTTTACAGTCGATGAATTTTATGTCCTGAAAAACAATATCGACAAGCCTTTCCTCAGCAGGGCCATCCAGGGGCAGTATCCTCCCAGTTCCATCTTCAAGCTTATTACGGCTTCCGCAGCCCTGAAAACGGGAGTTTCCATCAATAAATCGGTCAACTGCCAGGGTTATATGTGGATCGGCAACAGGATATTCAAATGCTGGGACGTCCACCACGTGCAGAACATGATCGGGGGAATCGCGAATTCCTGCGATGTTTATTTCTATACAACGGGGCTCTCCGTCGGCAGGGATGAAATAATGTATTTTGCACAGAACTACGGAGTCAATAAAAAAACAGAAATAGATCTTCCGGGAGAAAATGTCGGCCTCCTGCCGGAAATGGAATGGTTCAAGAAAAAATATAACCGTCCCTGGCAGAACGGCGATACGGCCAATATTTCGATAGGCCAGGGAGATCTTCTTATAACCCCGATCGAAATGAATGCCCTGACAATGGGCATTGCAAACGACGGTGTCGTAATGAAACCTCACCTTCTTCAAAGAATTGTATCCCTTTCCGATAATAAAATCATTACAAATATCGGAAACGATGTATTGAGAACCATCGACCTGTCTGCCGAACAGATCGATATACTGAAAAAGGGAATGTACGGAGTTACGACTTATGGAACAGCTAAATGGATAAAAGATGCGACGCCGATACCGATCTGCGGTAAATCGGGAACAGGAGAAGCCGGCAAGGAACAGGAAACTCACGCCTGGTTTACAGCTTTCGCACCTTACGGTGACGCAAACAAGGATGATATGATAGCCGTAACAGTCGTTGTCGAACATGGAGGCGGGGGTTCCGGTGTTGCAGCCCCGCTGGCTCTTCAAATAATAAATTATTATTTTAAGAATAGAGTGATATATAAAAATCCCGTAACAGGGAAACCTGTAGTGTTCGGAAATTGATCCTTTCCGGATCTTAAATTGTATCGCCGGTCAGGCGGCTGTATTCCTTAAGAATTTCTTTTTCTTTCTGCTTGAGGTTTTTCGGCACGTCGATATATACTTCATAATATAAGTCTCCCCTGATCTTGGACCTCAGATCGGGGATGCCTTCGTTTTTCAATCTTATCTGATGGCCCGATTGTACTCCTGAAGGAATGTTAACTTTCTTATTTCCTTCCAGCGAGTTCACTTCTATCTGGCCGCCGAATACGGCCCTGGGGAAGCTTATCTTAAGCCTTCCGTAAAGGTCGGTGCCTTTCCTTTCGAATTCCGTATCATTCTTTATATGAATAAGAACGTAAAGGTCTCCCCTCGGCCCGCCGTTCCTGCCCATATCGCCTTCATCCGGTACACGGAGCCTGATGCCGTCATCCACGCCTGCCGGTATTTTCACATTGATAAAAGAATCTTTTTCATTTATTCCGGATCCCCTGCAAGCCGTACATGGATCCGATATCACGCTCCCTTCGCCATGGCATGTCGGACATGTTGTCGAAATACTGAAAAATCCCTGGGTAGTTCTGACCGTTCCCCTTCCGCCGCATGTCGGGCAAGTTCCCGACCTTCCCCCGCTCCTGCTTCCGGAGCCATGGCAGACATCGCATGCCTCGTTTCTTCTGACTTTGATCTTCAGGTTTTTATCAGTAAGCACATCCTCCAGGTTAAGGGAAATATCCGCACGGATATCCGATCCGCGCGACGAAGCCTTGGCCCTGGACCTTCTCGATGCGGATCCGCCGAAAAATGTATTGAATATATCCTCGAAACCGGTTCCTCCGAAAATATCGTCAAAATCGAACGACGTGCCCTGGCCCGGACTGCCGAATCCTCCCTGGCTGAAAGCCGAATGTCCGAACTGGTCGTACATACGCTTCTTTTCAGGGTTTGACAGCACTTCGTATGCCTCGTTTATCTCTTTGAATTTTTCCTCGGCCACTTTATCCCCGGGATTCCTGTCGGGATGATACTTCAAAGCCATCTGCCTGAAGGCCTTTTTTATTTCTTCGTCGCTCGCATTCCTCGATACCCCGAGTAATTCGTAATAATCCTTACCGGTTGCCATTTCTTACCTCAATACTAAAAAAAGCCGCCCCATTGCCGCTAAAACTTAAAGTAAAACATGCATCAATAGATCATGGGCACTTCTATATAAACCACCCTTAAGGGTAGAACAGCCCTTTTATTAAATCTATTAATCGGGATGATCATTAGTCAAGTTTTAACAATGGGGCAGCCTTTATTTTTATTTGCCCGACATTTTACTTTTTTTTGTTTTCGTCATTATTATCGTCTACTACTTCCGCATCGACGACTTTTTCGTCTTTTTTACCTTGCTCATCACCCTTTCCGGTCTCTCCGGCTGAACCCTGTCCCGGTTGTCCCTGCTGGGTATAAGCGGAATTCTTATATAATTGTTCTGAAATCTTATGCGATATTTTGTTCAATTCTTCCAGGCCGGATTTAATCCGCGATTCATCATCCCCTTTCAAAGCCTCTTTCAGGTCCTTGACTTTCTGTTCGGCTTCTATTTTATCCTTGGGATCAATCTTGTCCCCGTACTCGCGCAGAGTTTTCTCCGTCGAATAAGCAAGGTTGTCCGCCTGGTTTTTCAGTTCGATCAATTCCTTGATCTTTCTGTCAGCCTCGGCATTCTTTTCGGCTTCCTGCTGCATTTTCTTTATTTCCTGTTCATTCAGACCGCTTGAAGATTCGATACGTATTTTCTGTTCCTTGCCGGTCCCCATATCCTTTGCGGAAACATGCAGAATTCCGTTTGCATCTATATCGAAAGCTACTTCTATTTGAGGTATTCCCCTGGGCGCCGGAGGTATTCCCTCAAGCATGAACATTCCAAGAGTCCTGTTGTCCCTGGCCATAGGCCTTTCGCCCTGAAGAACATGTATCTGTACTGCTGTCTGGTTGTCGTCCGCGGTGGAAAATATCTGTGATTTTTTTGTCGGGATTGTCGTATTCCTGGGTATCAGGACTGTGCATACCCCTCCGAGGGTTTCTATACCCAATGAAAGCGGAGTAACATCGAGCAGCAGAAGGTCCTTCATTTCACCCGTCAATACGGCGCCCTGTATCGCAGCCCCGACTGCGACAACTTCGTCCGGATTCACCCCTTTAGACGGTTCTTTATCAAATATATTTTTTACAGTCTGCACGATAAGCGGCATTCTTGTCATACCGCCCACGAGAATGACTTCATCGATTTTTTCCTTGGTGAGATTTCCGTCCCTCAGCACATTGAGGCAGGGCTGAATAGACCGTTCAACAAAAGGCCTTGAGATATTTTCAAGCTGGCTCCTCGTCAAGTTCATCTGAAGATGTTTAGGACCGCTGGAATCTGCTGTAATATAAGGAAGATTTATCTGAGTCTCCATCTTCGAGGAAAGCTCTATCTTCGCCTTCTCTGCGGAGTCCTTTAACCTCTGCATCGCCATCGGGTCTTTTGACAGATCGACCCCTGTATCCTTTTTAAATTCGTTGATCATATATTCCATGATGGCGTGATCGACATCGTCGCCTCCCAGATGCGTATCGCCGTTTGTGGCTTTAACTTCGAATACTCCGTCGCCGATTTCAAGAATCGATATATCGAAAGTGCCGCCCCCGAAATCGTATACTGCGACTACTCCTTCTTTCTTTTTATCAAGACCGTAGGCAAGAGCTGCTGCCGTAGGTTCGTTTATTATTCTTTCAACTTTAAGGCCTGCGATAGTGCCGGCATCCTTTGTCGCCTGTCTTTGCGAGTCGTTGAAATACGCCGGAACCGTTATTACGGCCCTGTCGACCTTTTCGCCCAGGTAATCTTCAGCCGCCTGTTTTAATTTCATGAGTACGCGGGCGGAAATTTCCTGGGGGCTGAAATCCCCCGAACGCGTGGCGAACCTGACATCATTATGCGGCCCCGATTTTACTTTAAACGGAACCATTTTTACTTCTTTCTCGGATTCCTCGATTCTCCTTCCGATAAATCTCTTCGCCGAATAAATAGTATTGTCATGGTTTGTTATCATCTGATTTTTAGCGGGCTGTCCGACAACAACCTCGCCCTTATCTGTAAAAGCTACTATGGACGGCGTTGTTCTCTGTCCTTCCTGATTTGGAATGACGACGGGCTGTCCGTTTTCAACAATTGAAACGACCGAGTTTGTCGTCCCCAAATCAATTCCGATTATTTTTCCCGGCATATCTATCTCCTTGTATTAACTTTTCTTTTTTTTTGCGACTTTAACCTTGCTGTGCCTTATTACCATGTCGCCCATCAGGTAGCCCTTTTCCAGCTCATCCACAACCGTTGTTTCAAAAGGCAGGTTTTCCTTTTCTTCCATCAATACGGCTTCATGATAATTAGGGTTGAATTCCTGACCGACCGGATCCATCGGTTTTACTCCCAGACGTTCGAAAAAATGCAGAAAGCCATTATAAGTGACATTCAATCCTTCAAAAAGCTGGTCGAAATTACGGTTTTCTTCGGTGCTTTTAAGGGCCCTGCCGAAATTGTCGAAGATGGGAAGTATTTCGAGGAGGAATTTTTTTTTCGATTCATTAGCTGCATCCTCGATCTGCCTGGTCATTCTTTTCCTGAAATTATCGAATTCTGCAACTTTTCTCCTGTAAGAATCATCAAGAGATGCATTTGCCTCTAAGAGACCCGCCGATTCCATTTTCAGCTTCTCGATTTCTTCCTTTAATTTTTTACATTCAGAGTTATCTTTCTCTACTTTATGATGAGACGGATTTTCAATTTTCTCCTTTTCTTTTATATCGTTTTTTTCATTATCGATCTCTTCATTCATTGTCAGGTCTCTCCCGGATCCAAAAATTTCATGTCATAAATTTAATCAGACAAAGAAAAAAAGTCAAGTATGGTCAGGGTTCGGTGTGGTTCAGTTTCAGGGGTTCCTGCGCTGAAATGATGACATTATTTCACCTGATTCTTTTTGAACACACGTAAGCCGCAGCAAGGGCTCCCGGTATTCCGCCGATTTGCATAGCCCAGCAGGAGCCTATAAACAGGTTTTTAACCGGAGTGCCGGTGTTGACAGACATAATTTGATCGTAGAATTTCTTTTTAGGATTCCAGCTCCATGCCGATGTAGCGCCCGAACTGTTATGAGTATATCTTTCATAAGTAAGAGGAGTGGCAGCATCCTGATACTCGATAAAACCTTCAAGGCCCGGGATCAGCGCGGATGTTTTAGCTATCATCGCCTTCATTGCCCGTTCTTTTAACTGTTTATATTTTGTCTTGTCGCCGTCTCCCCAATTCCCCATCCACCTGTCCGGAACCATTGTCTGGAGCATAAGCGAAGATTTGCCTTCGGGTGCATGAATGGGGTTGATCAGCGACGGGGAATAGATCATTATCGATGTTTTTTCAAAGAATCTGTCATCGCCGGAATCATGTATATCGGATCCTTCCGATTCGTCAAAATACATCGAGTGAGGCACCGGCAGGTATTTACGAAGCGCCTCGTTGGACAGGTTCAAACCCAGATAAACAGTAAAGAAACCGGCGGATACTTCGGCATTGCCTGTGCTGTCCCTTAATTCCTGCGGTAAAAGACCGGGATTGTCAAGGAGCTTCAGCATAGTTTTTTTATAATCCGAGGCGGAGATTATATAATCGGCTAAATACTCGGTATTTTTACAGACTATGCCCACAGCGGCGCCGTTCCTGGTAATGATTTTATCTACATATGAATTCAGCAGTAATTCTCCGCCGCAGGTTTTAAAACTCTCTGCAAGAGTATCCGCCCATGACTGCATGCCTGTTTTCACTGTCCAGTAATCCGATATCATTCCGCCGCCGCCGATGCCGGCAGCCAGGTATGAAGCATTCATGTCGGGGTAGCCGGAACTGTATAATAACCTGTATATTTTCGATTCTTTAGGAAAATAACGTTCCAGGAACTCCGACGAGGTTACGTCCCTGTATTCCTTCATTAGCTTCATGAATTTGCCGCCTTTCAGAATAAACGGGATGACTGCAAATAATGAGGACAAGCCGTTATACAGGTATGGCATGGGAAGCGCCATCACATCACCCATGCCGCTGAAGCGATCGATTTCCCTGAAAAAAACATCCAGCTTTTCCTTATGCTCCGGAAAGAATTCATAATAAAAATCTTTGGTAGGAGATACCTGATGGGTGCCTTTGAAGTCTTTGATTATCATTCCGACGTTTTGCCTTGCAAATTCAATTTTATCAAGCACGCCGATATCTTTCATGGCTTTAAAAACAGATGCCGAAGATTCGAATGAAAGCGTACCGCTTTCAAAATAAAAACCGCTGCGGCGGAAGCCGGCCGTATAGCCCCCCGGCATATTATGGGATTCAAAGATCTTAACATTATGACCTTTCCGGGCCAGCAGATTCCCGGCTACCAGTCCTCCAAAACCTGAACCGATAATAATGACACTTTTCCTTTTCATGAATATTCTCCTCCTGTACGTTAACCCGGATACTGCCTGCAGACTAAAAAAGTATCGATCCGGTCAGGAATACGGTCAGCCCGTTACCCAAAAAAGTATATTCAGTGTTCACATCCCCTATATATCCGAAAGCAGAAAGGCTGATCGTAAAATCGTATACAGGGCTCCAGCTGACAGTAGGGCCGAGAATAAAGGAATAATCGATAAAATTCCCGATCATATTGAGCGAAAGTGTGACATTCTGATCGATGAACTCATTGAAGGATGTTATAAGCGCCCAGTTATATGCATAAAAATCGCTCGTATTGTAGTACCCGGGAGTAAAACTTAAAAACTGCCGGTCGTAATCGTTTTTGAACAGGTTCTCAGTATAACCGTCGGATTTATAATAAAGCTCAAGTGTCAGCGAAATCCTGTCGGGAATATCCCAGTCGAAAGTCCTGGTAAAGCCTACAGACGCCTTTGTTACGAACTGGTTGGAAACGCTGTATGGTACGGCATTAGTGCCCGTAATATTTATAGTCTGGCCGTACACTATGTAATTCACGGTGGATACGGCATTGGAGATCCTTGGGGTCATATCGTAATCCGCGAAGCTGGCTTCACCCCTGAAATCCACTGCGTTGAAAAGCCTGGTGGTCAGATCGAACGCGTAAATCGGATGAAATTTATCCTTGGCCCATATAGCGAATGCGAATTCAACCGGGTTGACAAGAAATTCCGCCTTTGCGGCGAAAGCCATATCCTCGGGCCTTGTCGCACCGTTCATATTGATAAAACCGTATAAATTGGCCGAAGTCCCGAAAGGAATATGGGTCTTTAAACCGTAGCTCCCCTCTATATACTGGCTGTAGCCGGAAATAGCGTAAAAAGACTGCTTCTGAACGTTTATAAGATCGCTTGGGCTCCAGAAATTGCCGACTCCCCATTGCAGGACCTGCTTCCCTGCCCTGAAATATACCTGGTTATTGATATTCGCGTCCATGAACAATTCCTGGATGTTAAGAGTAGTAGTGCTGGTATTGGTGTTTGCAGACCCCGGCGATGCGGGCGCCGAACCGGATGAACCTGTCAGATACTGCGCATATTGGGGATTGGAAGGCGTATAGGAAGCCTGAACGTTTGCGAAAGCCTTGACGCCCTGCGTCAGCCTTATATCCAGTAAAAGATTGCCCTGCATGGCGGGGATCCACTGGTTAACGTCGGTGTTAGTATTTCCCTTGAGAAATTTGCTTGACATGCCGTATGCCGATATGCTTTGAATATTGCCGGTCAGTTCGACGCTTTTCCTGTTCTGGTTCGATAAAAGGGCATTGGATATGATCTTATTAGATTCAACCATTTCATTGCCCTGGAAAAGGCTGTTCTCGTCAGGTACGTTGACCTGGGCATGCTGCATGGCGTACATAAAAAAAAGACATGCGGATAGAACTGTTATCCTGAAAAACATTTTCTTCTCCTAATTTATATTTTATCGATGAATGAATACCGCCGGGAAAAATCCCGGCATGTTAATCCGGTTTATTTACTCAGGTTTTCAAGGTACGCTTTAGTGAAAATCGAGTCTTCCAGAGGCGCGCGCGATATAGCCGATAACTCGACTATGGATTTATTGCCCTTGTCGAACTCATCGATAAAGATGGCCTCGACCCAGATATATTTGTCCTCTATAATCGTCCATTTCGGATAATAGGAAGTGTTCATCAAAGTGCCTGAAAGCGAATAATCCTGAACCTTGTACTGGATAAATGTTGTCTTGTCGAGCCATTCGACGACCTTCGGATACGTTACATCGTTTACAATGCCTACAAGTGTTACTTTATATGTATCGATCTTACCCAATTTTTCTTCTTCGATCAATTCGGCTCCCTTTGCATTCGTTTCCACCCTGTAAAGCTCGGACATCTTCCTTTTTTCAAAGTCTCCGGCTCTTGCGTCAGACCCTCCTATGGATTCGTCGCGGTTGATCGTCTGGAAAGTGCGGGTGTTCGGCAGGTATAGGAAAAAATTGTTGCCCACGCGCAGGTAACCCCTTCCTTTTTCTGATTCCGGCCCTGTCTGAATTATCAGGATCGAATCTGTCTTGTCTTTCCTGTAAAAAATCCACTGCAGGTCCTTTACTCCCTGGCTGACCCTCTGCTGCGTGATGTCCACCTTGCATGTGATATCGCTGGACTGGTTCTGGAAATCGTCAAGGGTTTTCAGTATTTCCCTGCCGGTAGGCGCCGCCCAGGCAGAAACTCCTATCATTAAGAGCGGCAAAACCGCCGTCAAGATTCTTCTTTTCTGCATAGATATTCTCCTGTATTCTTTAATCGCTATTTTTATTCGTATTGTCTCAATGCCGCAGCGGCTTCCATGGCGGCCGCCCTCCTTGCAGGGAAGTAAGCTATGGCCATAAGCATATTCAAAATGAGGATGAGAAATGTCAATACCCCGCTTCCCGAACCGGAAATCATAAACCCGATAAGCACGAAGATTATCAGAAGAGTACTGACCAGCCACCTGTAAATATGGTTGTCGAGGCTGATAACGGCAATTTCAAGACCTAGAAGAACGAGAAGCATTAATATTATACCGGGATTGCCTGCGGAAACTACAAAATTGATATGCTTGTTGATCAGCAGCATCCCGAACATACTGTCGGTTTCTATGGTAAACAAAGAGAGCAGGTTAAGGAGCGCTACCCCCAGGATGATGCCGGCTATGCATCCGAAAAGGGTCAGGTAAAATGTTTCAAGGATAAAAGTGCTTCTGACGTCCTCTTTCTGCATTCCGATCGACCTGACGGTCCCGATTTCCCTGGTCCTCTCCCGGATTGTCATCCTTAGAGTATTCAAAACACCTATCAGTATTACAAAAAAGAGGATCATTACAGCGACGAGCGATATCATATCAAGGCCCCTCTGCATATCCAGAAGGAAACTCGCAGCCTCGTACATAGTGCTGACATCGTAATAAGAGCCTTCCCAATCCTGCTTCAAGGCATTTCTTATCTTTTTCTGGAGGGCGTCGGAAGTCGCAGTCCTGGGGAGAAGCTTCCATTCCGTTGCCAGTGCAGGAAGGAGAACGTTATTAGTTGCCGTTTTATAGGAACCTTTGTACAAATCGATATCGGCGGGAAGATTCCTTAAATAACCGTAGTAAAAATTGTTTTCGCTTACAAGGATGGTGTCGCCGCCAAGGATATTGCCCGGCTTGTACACGGCTGCGACTCTATATAAATTTGTCGTTAAAGCCCCTTCGAACTTGTTGGAATATATGCCTGTAACCATGTCCCCGATGCGGGTGTTAAGCTTCGAGGAAACGGCAGCGGAGAGTGCGATCGCATTGGAGTTTGTAGCTGCTTTCCAGCTGCCCTGTACGACGGCAAGATTGGATGCGATAAGACTCATAGTATTGCTGTTGGTATAAAACGAGAGAACGGTGGCATGGGTCTTCATGTTTCCCGCATCGAACTCCCCGTAAAAAGACGCTATATCCGGTTTTAAGAGAGCGTATATCTTATTGGCTGCCGCAAGGGCCGAAGAAGGGTCGTCCATCCTGTCGAGTACGACCTGGAGGGGTCCGCTTTCAAACGGCCTGTAGCCCCTGAGGGCTTTCATCTTTTCAAGGGGAATGTAAAACGCCATGCCCTGTCCGCTGTTCAATTCCTTCTGGGTTGCAACCACCGTCAGCCTTGCGGACTGCACCTGCCCGTTTATCGTGCTTAAACGGACGTTCAGCGTGTCGCCGATTTTCACGTTGAGATAGGCCGCCCTTTTATCGGACATAAACACCGGGTTTTCAATGGATGAATTGGTAAAATCGTTCGGATTGCCCGCCTTCAGGGTGGTTTTCATAAAATCGATCCCCTCATTGGGAGGCATTCCCACCAGGGCCATCATATCGGAACGTCCGTTCCCGACGACCCTTGTATAATCCGCGGGATAATTATTGACTTCCTTAACGCCCTTAACGCTTTTTATCAGTTTTATTATCCTGTCTTTATCCCTGATTACCGGGTTCTGCCGGTTCCCGTTCTCATAGCCGTTTATGCTTACATGACCGTATGAATATACAAGCATCTTATTCAGTATCATATCGGTCAGGCCTTTCGTGAACGAGCTCGTCGCGACAAGTATCATCATGCCGACAGCTATCGCCATTCCAAGGAAAAAATTCCTTCTCTTCTGCCGCAGAAGGTTCCTGAAACTTATTTTAAAAAGTATTCCCATATTTTTCTCCTTAATCCCTGGCGATCGCTTCCAGAGGAGTAATATGCCTTGCCACGATATTAGGGTATATATATGCGAGCAGGGTGACAAATGCAAGAAGTATAATACATCCGATAATATCCACTCCGTTGAGAACGGGATTCAAGACATCCCCCCCGAAGAGCACCTGTAAGGCCCCGTTGGTTCCTCCGCTAATCCTGGCGGCGGAAGTAAGCCTTATGGCAGCTCCGCCGGCAATTATTCCGAATCCGCCGAATATGGCGGAAAGAATCGCCGTTTCACCCAGGAACATCCCTGAAATGAAATTTTTACCCGCTCCTACGGCACGCATCATACCTATTTCGGTCGTCCTTTCAAGCGCGGCCATGGAAAGCGTATTTGTTATGATAATCACCGCCACAAAAAAGAGGATGCCTACAAACACATAGAGGATCGTTTTCATAATGCTCGAAAGGTCTCCGATTATCCCGGCGGCTTTTCTCCAGTCGACCGCTTTTACCCCGAGCTGTGCGTTGGAAAGCTGCGTATTCAGGGCAACCAGGTATTTAGACGGATTTTCATGCTCTTTGAGCTTTACGAAAACAAGGTTATAAATCCCGGTGTCGGCATTGATATTCGTTTCCTGTTTTTTTTCCGCCCGCTTGAGGCTTCCGATTTTATATGCCGCATTCCCTGTCTCAACCTTCTCTATGACGCTCGATCCCCCGAAGAGGGTATCGAGGTTATCGCTTTCGCTTAAAATTTTCTTCTTTTCGGCAGTCAATTTCACCGGTGCGCTTTCGGCCGTGCTGTAATTGAAGCATTCCCTGAACGACTGCAGGTCGAGGATGCTGTAGCCCTCCCAGAAATTATTGAGGTATTTATATTTGATTATTCCTGCAATAGGAACTCTTATATCCATCTGAGAGCCTTCCGAATTCATTCCCATAAGCACCACGTTGGACTGGATATTGAGATCATTTCTATTGGATTTCGCTTCAGGCGTAAGGTTGGATTCGATAAACGGCGAATTTTCCGGCGTAAGCCAGACGTCCATATTATTGTACATCTGCTTCCTTCCGCCCAGGGTTACAAGGCACCCTTTGATCCCGTCGGAAATCAGCTTTCCTTCAACGGATTCGATATTGTTATGGAACATTTTCTCGTATTTGTCAATATCGACGCCTAAAAGCAGCGTATAGCCCATATCCCCTTTTTCATTGAGCACCATGGTGGAGCCGCGGCAAACGGGTAAGAACGAGTCTATGTAACTCTGTTTTTCGAGGACTTTTTCGATGTTGGTATAACCGGATATTATTTCCGTAGGTTCCAGGCCTCCGCCGGCCACTACCGCCTCGTTTTTCTGATTCGTCGATATAATGACGAAATCCCCCGTAAACCTGTCGACAATATTGTTATGAAGGCCTCTTTCCATGCCTGTCACTACAGCGCTTCCCAGGGTCATCATAAAAGCCCCGAGAAAAATAATAACGCCGATTATTATGCTTTTCCCCTTATGACGGAGGATGTTGCGCCATGCTATTTTAATTATGAGGCTCATATATTCCCCCTCTAATGGTTAAGGCTTTCTCTTGAAATGATCTGTCCGTCTTTGATCTTCACGACATCCTTTGCATATTTTAAAACGTCCGGATCATGCGTTGAAAATATGAAAGTGGTTTTCTCGATCTTGTTCAATTCCTGCATGAGTTCAAGAATCGTTGCTCCCGTTTCAGAATCGAGGTTTGCTGTCGGTTCGTCGGCAAGGACGATATCGGGATTCGTCACGAGAGCTCGTGCGATAGCGACTCTCTGCCTCTGTCCCCCGGATAATTCTGCCGGCCTGTGAGTCACATATTCCTTGAGGCCGACTTCATCGATAAATTTATCCGCTTTTTTCCGGATCTCGCTTTTTGATAAATTCCTCATTAGAAGAAGCGGAAATTCTACATTTTCACGGACATCGAGCACAGGTATAAGGTTGAACGTCTGGAAGATAAAACCGATCTTGTACAGCCGGAGGTCGGTAAGCTGCTTGTCGGTCATGCTCGTCACTTCTTCACCATGTATTTTTATACTGCCGTCAGTGGCGTTATCGATGCATCCGATTAGGTTGAGAAGAGTCGTTTTGCCGCTTCCCGACGGTCCTACAATAGAGAAAAAATCCCCCTCTTCGACGCAAAGGTCCACGCCCCTTACGGCATGAACGGTTGTTGTACCGAGAGGATAGTCTTTTTTAACGCCTTCCAATTCGATAATATTCATTTTGCCTCCCTTATTCCTGGCATGTAATTTTTAGTATTATAATACACTTATTATATAAATAAAACAAGTTGTAAATAAGTTAAAATTACTATTGGGCACTTCTAATAACTGCCCCTTTGGGGCAGTAAGGTAGTGCCCATTGGGCGGAATTATTAGATTACAATTATTTTCCAAAAATATAGATTTTGGCCCACAGGTCCTTTAGGGGAACCGCCCTAATAATAATGACGCAGTATAACAAATTTTATTTCAACTATTTTAAATATCATAAATATCTACCCTCATTGTCTATTAATTTTGAATATTTTTTTTGGAATGCTGTTTCGTATTATTGTTGATAACTACGTCAGATATAGCAATATTCTGCCGGATGAAGCCGGCAAGGAAAATAGGGAGAACATTCGATGGAATTCGTATTGAGATTGCTATAATACTGAACATCTTTTGAAGGCTGCCTGCAGGATATGCTTATACAATTCGATACATAATAATTACCCCCTGGGGGAATCGAACCCCCGCTGCGGGGTTGAAAACCCCGTGTCCTAACCACTAGACGAAGGGGGCAAACACTGTTGCCCGCTCAAAGGAAAATATTATACTATAAGAGCGGATATCTGTCAAAAAACATTATCGATCGGTCGAATTGACAATCCTGGAATGAAACTCTACAATAATTATCGGGGAAGTGATATGGTCACTTCTAAAAACCAGCCCTGCGGGGTATGAAGTTATTCAGGACGGTCATTATGGACGTTCTCTCGATCCCGTTCAACAGTTTCATAGGCATACGGCTTTCCGACAGAGAAGGATTCGTATTTATGCTCGAATCGAATGAAAATTATCTCAATCATATCGGAACCGTGCATGCGAGCGCCTTGTTTTCATTAGCAGAATCCACAAGCGGGCAGTTCCTTCTGTCCAGTTTCAAGGATTGGGCTGAAGGTGTTATACCCGTAGTCCGCAAAACGGAAATAAAATTTTCAAAACCCGCCAAAGGAAAAGTCTATTCAAAGGCATCTTTAGATGAAAAAATGAAAAAAAGAGTGACAGCCGATCTCACAAGCAAAGGAAGGTCTTTCATCCCGGTAAATATCGAACTGTTCGACGAAGATGAAAACAGGATATTTTCAGGAACTTTCGAATGGTATGTTCAAAAAGGAGTCGAATAATGAACCGGTTCGTCAACCCGTCATCGGGCCCTTCTCCTGCCGGCCCGTATTCTACCGCCGTCATAACGGAAAACGGCTTCCTGTTCATCTCGGGACAATTAAGCCTGGACCGCAGCACCGGAAATATAACAGGGGACACAGTTTCATTGCAGACCGAAACGATAATAATAAATATTCTTAGCATCGTTAAGGAATGCTCGTTTTCAACTGAAGACATAATTAAAATCACGATCTATATTACCGACATGGGGAAATTCCCGGAATTGAACGGAGTCTATTCGAAATATTTCGATTCGCATAAACCCGTGAGGACAACAGTCGAGGTTAAAGGCCTTCCCAAGGGAGCCCTTGTGGAAATCGAGGCGGTATGCTGCAGGGCACAGGGTAAATATGCCTCCTGAAGCGAACAGAATAATCGGGAAATTCATCCGCAGGGCTTTCTGGATGAACGATCCCACGTCGCTCGAATTCCGGCTGTTCTTCATGGAAATGATAACGGAAATGAGGAACCTTTCAGGGAGAAACTTCAACGCCGATATCACCCTTTCCGACCTTAAAAGGACATTGACAAATATCACCGATAAATATCCGGCTCTTAAAAGCATTTCGGTCAATACGGTTTTCAAGACCATCAATACTATGGATTCCTTTGCCAAAGCTGGCGATCTCTTTTCGATAGCCTCCGCAGTCTCCGCCTCGTTCCTTTCGATAGGGACCCTCTTTATCGGTCCCCTGCCTTACATGCTTTTAAAAATATTCGCACCGGGCAGGCTGAAATGCGGAGTTATAATGGGGCTGGGCGGTCTCATCGGGATCGAACTGTACGATATAAAGCCTCTGCAGTTTCCTCCTGTTAAAAAAAGGATGCCCTATATTGCCATAGCATCCGGCCTGTCAGTACCTGTACTGATCTCCCTGGCATTATTCCTGGATAAAGCGCCTGTTTTGTTAAGGATCAGCTCATTTGCCTGCTCGATTTTCCTTTTTTTAATATTTCTCGCCGGAATAGGCCTTTTCAGGCTGGAGTCTAAAAAAGAGCCCCCAATGAGCGATACTCCCGGCCCCGACACTTTTGACTTCCAGCCGGATGGTGAAGACAGTTTATTTTCCAACTTCAGGCTCGATCCTGAAGAAGCGAGATTTCTATTCAGCCTCTATTATCAGTTGACTGAAGACGGGATCGAGGCCGTTTCCGACCCAGGGATAAAAGCGAATAAAAGCATCTGGCTTGATAAATGGAAAAACAATGTCGAAAAGGAGCTGCATTCAAGCCTTGCCGCCGGCAGGGAAGTTTTAAAAAAAGCCATATTCGGGCCTATGCAGAAATTGCCGAGGATTAAAATCAGCATAATATTCATGGAATGTGCGCTTTTCAGGCCTTTTTTTCCTCTCGAGGAATTGACAGGCCTTTCGATCCCGGGCGGTATAAACTCGATATCCCTGAAATCCCTGAACGACCTCGCGCTTGAAATGGGTGTTCCCCTCTCGCCCGGCCAGGTAAGGAATATCTACCATTCGGCCGTAGGCGCCCTTAATACTGTAAATATATTAAAGCAGATGGCGCAAAACTTTATATCGCCTTCATTATCAAGAATACCGCCGATTGCCGTTATTCAAAGCGAGGCAGGCATAGTTAAAACATCGGGTTCGGTAAATATCGCAGGGGCCGGAAGCCTGCCGGGTCTGAAAGGATTGACGGAAGGCGCCGATAACTATATCATAGGCGGCGGCATAATGCTCGAAAAGGAATTATTCCCCCTTCTCTGCAGGATCAGCGCAGCAAGTTCATATTCTTTTTTATGCCAGGCCGCCAGACTTGAAACGGTTTTCAGGATCGTACTGAACGATCTTCCCGATTACCCCGAATTGCTTGAATCGCTCATCGAACTGTTAAAAAACCTGCGCATTATATTTATAAAATCATATAACATAAGGGGCCTGGGAAGCGAAGAGTTAAGAGCCTCTCTTCATTTTCTTGAAATATTCATCAAAAGGACAGGCGACCTATTAAGACAGGTAAATAAAAAAAAGGGGAAAACCGTTTCCTGATTTATTGAACTGCCGTTAATCTTTTAATTATGTCGAAAATGAAACGGGCTGTTATACCCCATATTATTTCATTTTCATACCTGTAAAAATAAATCTTCTGCAAAAAACCTCCCCAGGGTTTTCTATAGCGGTCCGGCAGCGACAGCTCCGCGGCAGGGAGCAGGACTTTCTGCCTGCCTTTTTTATCGTAGATTGAAGGATGGGCCTTGATGCATACCCTGTAAACCTCAGGTTTGTTCAGGATGAAAAAAGAAACTGGGACGGCGAGGACCTTTTCGACTTCTTCGGGATTCTCTTTTATATCTTCAATTTTATCGATCTGTGCAAATCCGACGAAGCCTTCGATCATCATTCCCGAAGAAATCACAGTATCGGCGCGTCCTATCACTTTTATCTGACTGCGGAGCAGCCCCATTTCCTCCATCGTCTCTCTTTGTGCGGTTTCTTCCATATTTTTATCCTTCGATGGGTCGAACATTCCGCCCGGAAAGGATATTTCCCCGCCCTGTCTTACATTGCGGGCCCTTTTCTGAAGAAGGAATTTTATTTCCCCATCGATATGCGCAGTAAGAATAAGGACAGATGATTTGATATATTCGCTGCTTCCGTTTATCCCCGGGATTGCCGGAAGGATCTTCGCCAGGTCGTCAATTTGAATTTTATCCAAAACAGCCTCCCCGCCTTATATAATAATTATCATCTGCCTGTTTTTCAATAAAAACAATAATGGGAAAAAGACTGAAATCCTGCATTTTTTCTAACCGAAGATCCCGGATCATTTTTTGCTAAAAAGTCCTTTCTGTATTATTCTTAAAAAAGGGGGGGATATATGCCTCTTTTCAAAGTTCATGCAAATTACAAACCATCGGGTGACCAGCCCCTTGCAATTGAGCAGCTGACTCTAAATTTCCTCAAGGGAAATACCGCACAGACGCTCCTGGGCGTAACCGGAAGCGGCAAGACATTCACTATGGCCCATGTCATTGAAAACCTCCAGCTGCCGACGATAGTCCTGTCGCACAATAAAACCCTTGCCGCCCAGCTCTTCCGCGAATTCAGGGATTATTTTCCCGACAATTCAGTGGAGTATTTTGTTTCTTATTACGATTACTACCAGCCTGAAGCATATATTCCCCAAAGGGATCTTTATATAGAAAAGGATTCTAAAATCAATGACGAGATAGACAGGATGCGCGTATCGGCGGTCGCTTCGCTTATGGACAGGAAAGATGTAGTCGTTGTTGCTTCCGTTTCATGCATTTACGGCTTAGGCGCTCCTTCCGATTACAGGGAATTGATGCTCCTGGTAAGCAAGGGAATGCAGAAGGGACGCGACGAGGTAATAAGGTCGCTTATTAAAATACAATACGAAAGAAGCGATTTCGACCTCAACCGCGCCGCATTCAGGGTAAAAGGAGATATAATAGACGTACATACCGCATATTCCAGGGAGATCATCCGCATCGTTTTTTTGGGAGATGAAGTCGAATCGATCAGGAGATTGAATTTCATTACAGGCAGGATTATCGAAGAGCTTGAAAGAATCGTGATTTATCCGGCGAAACTTTTTTTAACGACCGATGATAAAATGAAATCCGCCGTATCGCTCATCGAAGAAGAACTCGAAAACAGGCTGATCGAACTGAAAAAAGAAGGCAAGGATATTGAAGCTTACAGGCTTGAATCAAGGACCCGCTACGATCTTGAAATGCTTCAGGAAATGGGATACTGCAGCGGCATCGAGAACTACTCGCGGCACCTCTCATTCAGAAAACCCGGCGAAAGGCCCTTCGTCCTGCTCGATTATTTTCCGGGGGATTATCTTATGATTATCGACGAATCCCACCAGTCCATACCGCAGATAGGCGGTATGTATAAAGGCGACAGGTCGAGAAAACAGGTGCTCGTGGATTTCGGATTCAGGCTTCCGTCAGCCCTGGATAACCGTCCTCTCCATTTCGACGAATTTGAAAGCCTCCTCAATAAGGTCCTCTATGTTTCGGCGACTCCCGCCGATTACGAAATAAAAAAAAGCCAGGCTATCGTGGAACAGATCATCAGGCCGACGGGTCTGGTCGACCCGGAAGTTGAAGTCAGGAAAACTATAGGCCAGATCGATAATATCATGATTGAAATAAAGGAGAGGATCAAAAAACATGAAAGGACTCTGATCACGACCCTTACCAAGAAAATGGCCGAAGACCTTACGGATTACCTTACTGAAAACGGCCTTAAAGTAGCTTACCTTCATTCTGAAATCGAAACAATAGAAAGGGTCGAAATACTCAAAAAACTAAGGATGGGTACATATGACGTCCTTGTGGGCATCAATCTTTTAAGGGAAGGGATCGACCTGCCGGAAGTCTCGCTTGTTATAATACTCGACGCCGACAAGATGGGCTTTTTACGTTCGGCGCGTTCCCTGATCCAGATAATTGGAAGAAGCGCCCGTCATATCAACGGCAAAGTCATCATGTACGCGGATGAAATGACCGATTCCATAAAACAGGCTTTAAGCGAGACGGAAAGGAGAAGGAATATACAGGTTGAACATAACAGGAAATACAATATAACGCCTAAAACGATCCAAAAGGAGATCACGGACATTCTTGAAAGGAAGTTCGAGGAAGAAACGGAAAAAGTCGATATTATAGATGAATACAAGAAGAAATATGTTGAAAAAAGCGCTTTATTAAAAGAACTTGAAAAGCTGATGTACAGGTTTTCAGAAAACCTTGAATTCGAAAAGGCTGCAGAGGTCAGGGACGAGATCCTGAAACTGGAAGGAAAGCAAAAGGTTAAAATCAAAAATGCGGATATAGAGGAAGAGGTTAAATGACTGGCGGAGCCGTTGATTTTGAAATGTATCTGGCATACGAGAAAAAGCTGTCAGGCAATACTATTGATGCTTACAGGAGGGACATCAGGGAATTCATGGCCTTTTGCGGAAAAACCGCAGGAACGGAAGATTACCGCGAGGCAGATATAATTGAATATATCATTCATCTTAACGAAGAAGGCATATCGAACAGGAGCATCGCAAGAAAAATATCAAGCCTTAAATCCTACTTTATTTTTCTTTTAAAAACGGAACAGATCGGTGAAAATCCGATTGCGAATATTGAATCCCCGCAGTATATGAAAAAACTGCCTCATTACCTGACGCTTGAGGAAGTGGAGTCAATGATCGCAAATTCTTCGGAAACACCTAAGGATATAAGGGATTCGTGCATACTTGAACTCCTATATTCGAGCGGATTAAGGGTTAGCGAACTCTGTTCGCTCAGGACTGGAGATATATCCTTTGAAAACAGGATCATCAGGGTTTTCGGAAAGGGAGGCAAGGAAAGGCTTGTTCCGGTGGGCGTAAAAGCCCTGTCGAGCCTGCGGAAATACCTTCTCTACAGGAAGGAACTCTCGGGCAAGCGCAGCCTGCCCGATCAAATTTTTATTTCAAGGCTCGGCAAAAAACTCACCCGCATATCGGTATGGTCCATTGTCAAGAAGAGGGCCTGCGTAGCTATGATCGAGAAAGATATTACCCCCCATACCCTGAGGCATAGTTTTGCGACACATCTCCTGACCAACGGGGCGGATCTCAGGATTGTGCAGGAAATGCTAGGCCACAGCGACATATCGACAACGCAGATATATACGCATGTGTCGCCGGAATTATTGAAGAATACTCATAAAAAATATCATCCGCTCGAGAGAGGTCTGTAGCAGAACGCCCTTATGACTCCGCTTCCTGGAGTCTTCTCTTGTTTTTGACAAGCCTGTAAATATCCGCCAGGTTTTTAATGACGATTTTATTGACGGTTCTTTCTATTCTTCCCATGTTGGCGTAGCGGACAAGGTATTTCTCGCATTCCATGTTGTCGAGTCCGCACCAGTGGGCAATATCCTCGGCCTTTACATTGTCCAGTTCTATAGGTTTATTATCCTGGTAAGTGGCCGGAATTATCCCCTTCAATTCTACCAGCATGAGAAGGGTATCGAGGACCTTGGATTCGTTTTCCTGCAATGAAAGGATTTCTATCCTTCTCTGGCAGTCGAATATCCTCTTTGACAGTATTTTTATCAGCGATAAAGCCCACTTCGGATTTGAAACAAGCAGTTCGTTGAAATTCTGCTTTTTCAGGACTACAAGTTTTACAGGCGTTTCGGCTATTGCGGTTGCGGTCCTGGGCGCATCCTCTATTAAAGCCATTTCACCGAAAATAGCCGGAGGCTCCATCAGGTCCATGGTCTTTTCTTTATTATCCTGTATTTTAGTAAGACGGATCTTTCCTTCCTTGATAATATAAAATTCTTCTCCTTTTTCATATTCGCAAAAAATTATATCACCGGGATTGAATGATTTTTCAAACTTGTCAAGAGCTTCTTCACCCATAATAATTCCCTATTTTAAAGCTTCCATCCTTTCTTTGGCCTTTTTTGACAGATCGTCTATAGGGCTCATCATAACTATCTTCTGTAATATAGATTTCTCGCCCTCCGGGTTTTTCAGGTTTTTATAGATGTCCGCCAGAATAAAAAGCGACTTTTTTATTAAAACCGCATCCTTTACCGTTTTTAAAAATTCTGTAATTTCCTGACTGCATTCGTTGAATTTATTCAATTTGAAGAGGGAATTGAAGAACATCAGTCTCGCATTGTAAAGCATATCGGTATTAACGATCTGAGTGTCGACAGAGAACATTTCCCTCAGGTTTTTTTCCGCATTTGCATAGTCTTCCCCGGTAAAGAACGACTGGGCTTTGTAAAATTTATCCATGACCTCGCGGATGCCGAGCTTCGAATGCACGTTTTCCATGCTCTCTTTCGTGTCGGATACGGCTCCCGTTAAATTGCCTGCAACCTCACCATCTATGATCTGATCGATAGGTTTTATGTCTTTCATAAAACCTGTTTTAACAGCTTCCTCGCAGAGTCCTATCCTGTATTTCGCCTCCGAAACGATGTTGGTTCCCGGATATTGTTCGACATAATGCTCGTATACCTGGATTGCCTGCTTGTAAAGCTTGTTATTGATATAATATTCCCCGATCTTGAACAGGCCTATGTTCGGCGGATAAAGGGTATTGTTGCCTAAATAATTATTGACTTTTATGCCGAGGTTCCTCAGCTGGTTGGAAAGGACCCGGAGGAGGCGTTTCATAAGTTCGACGTTTTTCGAAACATAGGCTTCGAAATCGGGTATTTTGAACTCTATGGTAAGCGCGTCCGTTACAGCTTCGGCTATTTCGTCCCTCGTGTGGTTGATTATAGCCGATTTTAAACCGAAAAATTCGCCCTGGCTCAGCGTCTTGACTATTTTCTCTCCGCTTTCAGGCTGAATAAAACTCAAATCCACCCTGCCGCTTTTAAGTATGAAGATAGTTTCGCCCCTTTCATGGTCGAAATAAATTATCGATCCTTGTGCGAATTTTCTTTCAACAGGCATTTTTATCCTTCAAATACTATTGGTTTGCAGGCAGATTCTGCCGGGACCGCCCCTTATTGTTTTCGGAATTATAAAATTAGAACTGAAATAATGCCCAGGCGGCCTTATCTATATTAGTATAAAGCATAAAACAAAAAAAGTATAAAGATAATTCCCATTCAATGCAATCTTAGGAATTTCCTGATTTCAGAAATGCATCTTAAGGGCTCGATGCCGTTTTCAAGAGAGGATCCTATCCCTTTTTTACCATCCAGAAAGTCAATGCAATTTTCTACCATACCTGAAAAATATCCTGTTCTTTTAAAGGTTTTGACGGATGTGTCTTTTATTAACGAATTAAAACCGTCATAATAAGGGCTCGGCAGGCTTCTCTGTATTTCAAGTATGCCGTTGCCGATCAGGGCCCTCCCTTTTTTGAACACGATATCCACCTCGAATGTAAAATGTCCCGTCATAAAACCTATATTGAAGATCGATGCGGTTTTCCCGGTCCTGGCAAAACAGCTGATGCCTTCAATACCGCCTTTTTTATCAGGACCTGCGGCGGCGGCGCTTTCGATTTCGATCCTTTTGTCGAATAAAAAACCGACAGCATCAAAAAGGTGGGTTGCGTCCCTTAAGAGCGACCCTCCGCCGGCTGCCGCTACTCCGGCTTTCCAGGCTTTCGAAGGGGTGTATAGACTGGAGGTGATCATTACAGCATCGCCAAGTCTTTTTTCCCGTATAATTTTCTTTAAAAGAATATAATCCCTTGAAAATCTTCTCTCATGATTTACAAGAACGGGTACACTGCATTTCAGGGCCTCATCTTTCATCCTGACCGCTTCCCTGTATTCCGGAGCCGCGGGTTTCTCAAGCACTATCAGGGCCGGGCCTGATTGCAGCGCCTTCATAAAAACAGGATAATGAAATTCCTCCGGAACAGCGATAACAATGATATCCCATGGGCCGTCGCAGAGGAATGAATCCAGCGAAGGATAAATTTCAGCCTTTTTATTGAAATTCTTCCATTCCGTCATCCGCGCCGGTTTTATATCGTACCCGCCGTCGAGGAGGATCCTTCCGTTCCCGCTGAAAGCGGCCGTATGCGAAGCCGGCTGTTCCCTTTTCCTGTCAAAACCGAGCTTAAAACCTATCCGTCCAAGTCCGATAATGCCTGTGCGGTATTTTTTCATGATACGGATCCTGCTGTTTTTAGATCATTAACTATAGGATAGCATCTTTCGCAAAGACCTGGAACTATTATAATCAAACGGATTTATTAAATCAAACAAATTTATTCCGCCGAACCCCTCTCAGTCGACAGTCGATAGTTAATACATTGTGTGATTATTATAATGTCGACTTTCGACTGAATAAACAGATTGGGAATTAATTGACTAACCCAATTCTCATCTTTAATATTTTGTCTTGTTATGGCGCTGGTGTTTCCCTATAGTTCCGGGAGAAAAATATGATAACAGTCGTTCTGGTAGAACCTGAAGGCGAAGAAAATGTCGGGGCCGTTGCAAGGGCTATGATGAACATGGATGTAGAAAGGCTTGTACTGGTCAATCCGCTCTGCGATCACCTTTCCCGGAACTCGCTTAATTATGCAGTGCACGCAGCTCTTATTCTTAAAAATGCCGGTGTGTATCCTTCGCTCGATAAAGCCCTTGAAGACTCCGAATTATCCGCCGCCGTCACGCGCCGCACGGGTCAATGGAGAAGGAAGGACTTTAACCTCGGTGATTTTTCTAAATACCTCTTAAAATACGGGGACAGGAATGTCAAACTTGTTTTCGGCAGGGAAAAATACGGTCTTACAAACGATGAAATACAATGCTGCGATCTTGTATGCTCTATTCCCTCATCGGAAAAGTTCCCTTCAATAAACCTGGCGCAGGCTGTAATGATTGCACTTTACGATATTTACACGGCAAAGCCGGACAATGCAAAAGATAACAGGTTTCCGGCCTCACGAAAGGATTTCGATATTATGATAGGCAGCATCGAGTCTGCGTTAGAGGAAATGGAATTTTTCAGGAACGTGCCTTCATGGCGTCTGACAAATTACATTAAAAAAATATTATTGAGATCAAGCCTCGACAGTTATGACTGTCTTGTTATTAAAAATATATTCAAAAGGATAAAAGGGAAATTCATTCAGCTTAAAAAATGTTAGGCCTGGATTATTCACGTTTTGTGCCGCCTCTTAACCCCCCAAATTTGACAGAACAGGGGTTTTGGCATATAATAACTTCCCATATGGGTTTATCGTCGCGGGATAGAGCAGTCTGGTAGCTCGTCGGGCTCATAACCCGAAGGTCGAAGGTTCAAATCCTTCTCCCGCAAATTATATTTCGGCGGGGTAGCTCAGCTGGTCAGAGCAGCGGAATCATAATCCGCGTGTCGAGGGTTCAACTCCCCCCCCCGCTAACTTGTGTGGGGTTGTAGCTCAGCTGGTTAGAGTACTGGCCTGTCACGCCAGGTGCCGCGGGTTCAAGTCCCGTCAACCCCGTATTCAAATTAAACCCGCCCTTCCTTAAAAAGGGGGCGGGATTTTTATTTACAGGCTTATCGAAATTCAGGGAAAAATACATGGATGATTTTACTGAAAAAATTGTATATGCAAAAACTAACGATTCCCTATTCCAGGAGGGGATAGTTATAAGGCCCGACGGAATTCCTGTAAAAGATACGGCCGTTATCTGGGTCCATGGCTTTACAGGCAGATTCTACGATTACAGCGCCATCAATATAGGCAGAAGGCTGGCTGGAGCCGGTTATGTCTTTACAGCCGGAAACAACCGCGGCCATGATTTCGGATCTGTATACTATTCAGAGAAAGGATCTCCCCTTCTCTACGGCGGCGGCTGGGAACTGTTCGAAGAATCGATCGCGGATATTTCCGCCTGGATCGATTTTACGGCGCAAACAGGCTTTGAAAAATTTGTACTCATCGGTCACAGTCTCGGCGCCCTTAAAGTCATGTTTTACCAGGCTAAAGAGTCCGACACACGTATTGCCGGGCTGGCGGCGGCTTCGCCCCCTCTCAGGGGCCACAATATCAATACTGAAATTTTAGAACTGGCGGAACGGATGATCAGTGATGGCAGAGGGCGGGATCTCCTGCCATGGAATACAATAGCGGTCGGGGCAGGAACGCAGAGCGCTCTGGGTTTTATCGATTTTGCAAAAGGCAGCATAAAAATAATCGACGATTATATCGGGAAAATACGCTGCCCGCTTCTTGTCTTTTACGGCACGAACGAGGGCTGGATCGGCGATGAAAAAGACCTTGAAATCATAAAGAGAAGCGCTTCCGCTTCATCCCGGGTCGATGCTTTTATGCTCGAAGGCGTCGACCATAGCTATAATTCCCATATCAAAGAGGTTTCCGAGACTCTTATAAAGTGGCTGGACAGCATCCATTAATTTTGCTGCCGGCGGACAGTAATCCTGGCAATAAAAATATTTTTCATTAATACTTGAAAACAATATTATATCAATATATAATATATCTATTCGATATATACCAGTTAGATAGGATGCTATTATGATAGACTTTATTATTCTCGGTTTTCTGATGAAACAAAAAATGAGCGGTTATGATATCAAGCAGTTTATGAGTATAAGTACCTCTCATTTTTTTGATACAAGCTACGGAAGCATCTACCCTTCTTTGAAAAGCATGGAAGGAAAGGGATGGATTGAATCGATTGAAGAAGTCGAAGGCGGAAAGTACAGAAAAATTTACTCGATACTGGAACCGGGAAAAAAGGCCTTTTTAGAGTGGCTTGAACTGCCTATAGAGTACTGTAACGGCAAGGGAAACCAGCTGATTAAAATTTTCTTTTACAGGTACCTCCCCCGGGAAAATGCTAAAGCTTTAATCAGGCAGTTTATCGATAAAGTTAAATCTATAAAAAAAGACATCGAGGGCCTCGAGCCGGTGATAAGTCCGCTGGCGGATGAATTCCAGCTTTCGACCCATCGCTACGGCAAGGATTTCTATCAATTCCTGATAGGCTGGTACGAAAATTTTTTAAAGGAAAATATCAATGATAAATGAAACTCCGGCAGGCTATGCCGCATCGGCAGCTCCGGTTCGGTAAAAAAAACCGAGATACAGGGAACCGCAGTAGAGGCCTGCGGAAAATTTTAATAAATAGTCAATTACAATTGATATAAGGAGAGAAGTTATGAAACTGATTGTTTTAAACGGCAGCCCTAAAGGGGATTTCAGTGTTACAATGCAGTATATTCATTTTATTCAAAATAATCATCCGGAGCATGAATTTAAAATCATCAATATCGCCTCAGCCATTTCGGCAATCGAGAACGACACGTCAAAATTCGATTCGATTACCGATGAAATAAAAAACGCCGACGGAGTACTATGGGCATTTCCGCTGTATTACTGGCTGGTTCATTCGGGTTATAAACGCTTTATTGAGCTGATAAACGAGAGGAAAGCCGAAAATGCTTTCCATGGAAAGTATGCCGCTTCTTTTTCAACCTCGATCCATTTTTTCGATCACACCGCCCATAATTATATTGAAGCGGTTTCTAATGATCTCGATATGAATTATACCGGGTTTTATTCGGCTGCAATGCATGACCTGCTGATAGAAAAAGAAAGGAAACAGATCCTCTCGTTCTTTGAGGACTTCCTCTCTTCGATAAGCAATAAAATTCCTACAGAAAAGTCCTTCCTGCCCGTTGCCGGCAAAATCGGAGACTATAAACCCGGTCTTAACTCAGTAAAAATAAAGACGGACAATAAAAATATAGTAATAGTTGCTGACTTCAGCGATGACAGTTCAAACCTTGCCGGGATGGCCGGACGGTTTCAAGAAATGTTCGACGGACAGGTTCAGGTGATAAACATCAATAATATCAGGATAAAAGGCGGATGCCTCGGCTGCATTAAATGCGGTTTCGATAATATTTGCGTTTACGGGGAAAATGACGATGTTAAGCGTATTTACAATACGGAATTGGCTAAGGCGGATATCATAGTTTATGCCCTTCATATTGTTGACAGGTATTTTTCCTCCCGTTTCAAGATGTTCCTGGACAGGAGTTTTATGAATGGACATCAGCCCAGAAATTTCGGAAAACAGATCGCCTATATAGTCTCAGGTCCTCTTTCTCAAATACAAAACCTCCGCCAGATCATGCAGGGCTACGCCGAGATAACAGGGGGGAATTTTGCCGGCTCGGTCACGGACGAATCGGGAGATTCCTCACTGATAGACGGACTCCTGCATACCCTGGCCTGGAAACTCGTCGAATATTCGAAAACAGGCTATGAAAAGACCGGGACCTTTCTTAAAGTCGGGGGTATGAAAATATTCAGGGATGAAATTTACAGCCACATGAGATTCGCCTTCCAGGGCGATTACAGCTATTACAAAAAGTATAACCTTTTCGATTTTCCGCAAAAAAATCTCAAGGCAAGATTTTTCAACCTTATCATGATCCCCTTCTCTAAAATTCCCCCCGTCAGGGAGTCGATCCGGAAGGAAATGATAGAGCACATGGTCTCGCCTTATCGAAAGATTGTCGAACTGCCGGCAATGAAAGGAGATCTGCAATGAAAATATTCGTTTTGAACGGCAGTCCCAAGGGCGATTGGAGCATAACAATGCAGTACGTCCAATTTGTTCAGAAGAAATTACCCGCTCACCAATTTGAAATAATAAATATTGCTTCGACGATTAAAGAGATCGAGAACAATCAGGCTTATTTCGATGAAATCATGGAAAAGATCGAAAATGCGGACGGGGTGCTCTGGGCCTTCCCCCTCTATATTCTAAATGTCCATTCCAACTACAAGAGGTTTATCGAACTCGTCTTCGAAAGAAAAGCCGGAAATGCATTTAAAGGAAAATATACAGCCGCATTTTCAACTTCCATTCACTTTTTCGACAACACGGCACATAATTATATTGAGGCCGTATCCGATGATCTTGGCATGAGATATACAGGATTCTATTCAGCATATATGTACGATCTCATGAATGAAAAAGAAAGGAAACAGATCCTGTCGTTCTTCGGGGAGTTTATTAATTCGATAGGAGAAAAGATCCGGACTTCGAAATCGTACGGTCCGGTTACTTACACCCCTCAAAATTATATTCCAGGCAAAATAAAAGAACAATTAGAAACGGGCGGTAAAAAGATCGTCATCATCGCTGATTATGCCGGTAAAAATTCCAATATAGCGGCGATGGCCGGAACATTTCAAAATTTATTCGGGAATAAAGCCTCTTTAAAGCTTATCAATATCAATGAAATAAAAATCAAAGGCGGATGCCTGGGCTGCATCAGGTGCGGTTTCGATAATATCTGCGCATACGGGGACAGCGACGACATCCGGCAAATATATAACACCGATCTGGCAAAGGCCGATATTATCGTTTACGCCCTCCCGATAGCGGACAGGTTCTTTTCATCACGTTTCAAGATGTTCATCGACAGGTGTTTCTCTCTCACTACACACCAGCCCTTCCTATCAGGCAAGCAGATAGCTTTTATAATTTCAGGCCCCCTGTCGCAGAATCAGAATATCCGCGACTTCATGCTTGGTTACGCCGAATCCTTCGGAGGAAATGTTGCGGGCATAGTTTCAGACGAACCGGGAAATTCTTCAGAAATAGACGGACAGCTGGAAAGTCTGGCTTCAAGGCTGGTGAGATTTTCCGAAATGAAGTTCGCGCATCCGGGAACTTTCCTCAATATCGGGGGTTTAAAAATATTCAGGGATGAAATTTACAGGAACCTGAAATTTCCATTCCAGGCCGATTACAGGTATTATAAAAGATATAAACTTTTCGATTTTCCCCAGAGGGATAAAAGATTCGTTCTGTTTAACCTTTTTATGATACCGCTGACAAAAATTCATGTTGTAAAGGAATCGATCAGGAAACATATGAAAAAACACATGGCAATGCCTTTTAAAAAGATTGTAAATGAATTATAATGTTGTAAATTATGAATATTTTTATCGATTTCAGGAAGATGTCCGGAAGCTTCGTATTCGCTTTCAGGGGAATCGTTAAAACGGTCAGGAACGAACAGAATTTCCGGTTTCATCTTATATTTATCATACCTGTTTTGATATCGGGATTTTATATCGGGCTAAAGGTTCAGGAATGGGGAATTATCATCATTTCCATATTCTTCGTTCTGGTTTCTGAAATGTTCAATACAGCCATGGAAAAACTCTGCGATAAGGTATGCAGAGGGGAAAAGAACTATGAAATCGCCCTCATCAAGGATATATCCGCAGGCGCCGTTTTATTATCCTCTGTTAATGCGGTAATTATCGGGATTATTTTTTTACTCATCCCCCTCATCAGGAAATTATTTGCGATATAATTTGCCAATTGCTCTTATTGCCGTTTTGAATCATTCCCTGATATCATCAAGGAAGCTTATGAGCCTCTTTACTTTTATCATAATGCTGCTTTCAAAACTATTATAAAAAATCTTGTTCTTATCGGAAGGCTTGACGCTTATGGGGTGTTTTCCGTCCTCTTTAAGATTCATAACCCTTACAGCGCTGACCCTGGAAAATTTTGAGAAAACAATTTCAATGATATCTTTCTTTTCTATTATTGATTCGATGCCCAGCGACGAGGCTTTTATTTTAAGACGTGAAATTTCAAAAAGGGCGTTGACTTCAGCAGGTATGGTTCCAAACCTGTCGGTAAGCTCAAGAACAAGCGACCGTATCTCATCCTCGCTCTTCACTGACAGCATCCTCTTATAGATTTCCATTTTCGTAGAGTTGTCCCCGATATACGGTTGAGGAATGAAAGCGTTATAATTCAGATCTATCAGGGTATCCGTCTGTTCACTGTATCCGCCCTTCAATTTTTCGACTTCTTCCCTGAGAAGCCTGGTATAAACTTCAAATCCGACAGCCACTATATTTCCATGCTGTTCCTGGCCCAGGATGTTGCCGGCTCCCCTGATCTCCAGGTCCTTTAAAGCTATGTTAAATCCGGCACCGAGGTTTGTATATTCGTTGATGACGAAAAGCCTTTTCTGAGCGGTCTCCGTCAGGTTTTTATTTTCCGTATAAAGGAAATAGGCATAGCCCTGCCTTTTAGACCTCCCTACCCGCCCTTTCAACTGGTAAAGCTGCGACAGCCCGTAACGATTGGCATCGCTTATAATTATCGTGTTTGCATTCGGAATGTCGAGCCCCGAATCGATGATTGTTGTAGATACAAGAACGTCGTAATCGCCTTTCACAAAACCTATAAAGGACTTTTCCAGTTCCTCTTCTTCCATGCGGCCATGCCCGATGGCGATCCTTGCGCCCGGAACCGCTTTCTGTATCATATAAGCATACTCCGGCAGCCTCTTTATGGTATTGTGGAC
Organism: uncultured Spirochaetota bacterium; assembly: GCA_963796325.1. GTDB lineage: Bacteria > Spirochaetota > Brevinematia > Brevinematales > JAOACQ01 > CAVYGN01. Next base: position 1,825,430 of record CAWCLF010000001.1, on the reverse strand, counting down.
AAAAAACACCTGCCCGTGCCTGTTAATTTCCGTTTCTACCGCATACTTTACAATATCCTCGGAAAAGTCGGAAACATAAGTTTCTACCGGGATCCTCATATCCGGGGGCGTTTCAAGAAGGCTTACGTCCCGCAATGTCGAAAGCGCCATATTCATTGTTCTGGGTATAGGTGTCGCCGACAGGGATATGAAATCCACCAGCGGATATCTTTCCTTGAGGATCTCCTTGTGGTTAACTCCGAATTTATGCTCTTCGTCAATAATTACCAGCCCAAGCGAATGAAATTCGATTTCTCTTGAAAACAATTTATGGGTGCCGATGATAATGTCTATCTGATGGGATTTAATTTCCTTTTTTATTTCAGTTAATTTATTGCTTTCAGTGAATCTCGACAGATATTCGATCCTGACCGGGAATCCCTTGAATCTTTCCGTAAACGTATAGTAATGCTGTTCGACAAGAACTGTCGTGGGAGCGATCAGGGCCACCTGCTTGCCGTCCATTACAGCTTTGAAAGCCGAACGCATGGCCACTTCGGTCTTGCCGAAACCGACATCGCCGCATAGAAGCCTGTCCATCGGTTTCGGATTCTCCATATCGCGTTTTATTTCTTCAATAACCCTGACCTGGTCGGGTGTTTCTATATACTCGAACCTGTCTTCGAATTCTTTCTGCCATGCCGTATCCGGTGAAAATACATGACCTTTGAGAGATCCCCTTTTTGCATAAATGGCCACAAGCCGCATTGCGAATTCTTCGATGCTTTTCCTGACCTTATCCTTCTTCTTTGCCCAGGTTCTTCCCCCAAGCGAATCGAGAACAGGTTTTTTTGTCAGGCCTCCCACATATTTGCCAATCAGATTCGACTGTTCCAGCGGTACGTAAAGTTTTTCGCCCTGTGCATATTCAAGTAGTATGTAATCTTTTTCCTTGCCCAGAACATTAATCCTTTCAATATTCCTGAAAATACCGATTCCGTAGTTGAGATGCACTACGAACTCGCCTTCCTGGATATCCTCTATGTCCTCGAAGAGCGTGTCTATCTGCCTTATCCTTTTTCTAAACAGGCGTTTTTTCCCGCTGATATCCCCTTCCGTCAGAACCAGGTATTTAAGGCCGTCTTTTACAAGTTCGAACCCATGTTCAAAATTAATAATGACAATTGCAAGCATGCTTCCGTCATTCAGTTCAGTATTACTCCCGGCGACCTGGGGATTGAATTTTTTTAATATACCGCTAAGCCTTTTAGCAAGATCCTCATATTCTACAAGCAGAAAAATCCTGTATCCTTTTTTTATATAAACATCATCGATGTCCGCAACAAACCTCGAAAAACCCTCCCCGAATTCAGGCGGAGCCGAAATTTTTGCAGGAATGATATCGCTTTCAAATTGACGGGTCAATTTCAATATCGAGTTTTTCTTTTCCTTTTCCCTTACTTCGGAAGGATCCCAAATCAGTTTTTCCCTGTTCGTTCCGAATTGCGAATATTTACCGTCAATCGCATCAAAATGATTCCATATATTTTCATTGAAAACGATTACCGCCTTTTCCCGCGTATAATCCAGAATATGTGATAAGTTCCGGTAAAATTTAGGGAAATTGGAATGTATACCGGTTTCGATTAAATAATCCCGGTCTTTTTCATTCACTACCTCTTTTACCGATGCAAATTCATTCGCAGGTATAAGGTCGAATTGATCGAGCATTTCAACAGATTTCTGAGTAACAGTATTGAACATCTTTATCGATTCAATTTCATCCCCAAGGAAATTGATCCTTACGCCTTCCTTTAAATCGGGGGGGAAAATATCGACAATATCGCCCCTGACTGAAAAATAACCCTGTTCGGAAGTTTTGAAATCTCTTATATATTGATAGGATACAAGAATATCGATAAGCTTATCCCTTCCCAGAACGGTTCCCTTCGAGAGGCCGACAATACTTTTTTCAAAAAATTCGACGGGGGGTATTTTCCTCAGGTAAGATTCAAGGGTCAGCACAACTACAGGTTTTTTATCCTTTGAAAGCGCATACAGGGTTGAAATCCTGTCGGAAAGTTTATCGGGAGAGGGATATACATTCGAATATGGAATCACGTCGACTTCGGGGAAAAAGTAGGCATCGATTTTCAGCGCCTTTAAACTTTCGAAAACATCCTCGGCTTCCATTTCACTGCCCGCAATGTAAAAGCAGGAAGTGAACTTTCCGAGTCCTTCAAGCAGGAACGGCACCGCTCCCGCAGGCAGTCCCAGTCCTGCTTCTCCTTCCTTACCAAGGATATTCATTAAATCATCCAGTTGGAAGACCGATCTTATTGTTTCCAAAAACGACGGCATCTGCATCCTTTCTTTATGTAAACGGTTTAAAATCTAAATATTTTAACAATTAAAATCAAAACATTCCAATTTTTCATGATGATTCCATGATTCGATAATCCGATTTGCCTTTAATTTTCCCGGTTATTAAATTTCATAAAAATGAATGAAGGCGGTCGAAATGAACTATAACGAAATTCCAAAACTTGATATAATTAACAGGACGCTTGAGGCAGTTAAATCGAGGGGCATAAATACCTTTACGGCAGATAACAGGGAAAAAGCCCTGGACAAGCTCCGTGAACTCCTGCCTGCCGGGGCTCGTATCATGACGGCTGCATCGACGACACTTACCGAGATCCTAAATTGAGCGATTCTATTTATCGAGAAAATAAAATCGACGGGTTTTACCGTCGGTCATGCAGGAATTTTACTATTTCGTTATTTTTTATGATTTTGTCACCCTGGCGGAACTAACATTTCAAAAAATCTCAGCATATAATTAATTTAAAACGCAGTTATCCCCGTATTTTTAGATGCTCTTACTCTTTACTAAAAGGGACTTGCCGCCGCGCATCTTTTCCACAGTTCAAACAGATTCAGTTGCTTTATTATTTCAATGCGAAACTTAATAACGATCCTTCCTCCGGTTTTTACTATCTTTCCGGCTATATCGATAAACAGACGTCTTACCGTGTCCGGATAACTGCAAGCAGGGATTATCGGAGAAAGAACATCTTTCTGAAATGCCGCCATTAGATCATACGATATCAGCGATAAATAGTAATATACTCCGTTAGAATCGAAGCTTTTGAACGGCAGCGTTTCATCGGAAAATTCTTTCAGGCCCCGGTTTACAAGTTCGTCCTTAGCTCGCATTCGATAAAGTCTGATTATTTCTTCCGCTTTAAGATACTTCCTAAATCCTATCTTCTTTATCCCATCCTTGATTTCGAGATTGGTGTAGATCAAGGTTTCGGGCCTGTCAAACTCAAGGTGCAACTCTCCGTCGATATCGGCCTGCTTCATGTATATGGCCCTATAGTCTTTTTTCCACCTGTCACGCTTGTCCCTAAAATCAAGATACTCTATCGTATTGGAATGCCTTACCCCGCTTTCAAGCCTGTATTCGAATTTATCCCATTCTCTCGGAAGTGTCAGCATCAATTTCAGCTTGATCGAATCGAGTATTTTTGCTCCGCAGATGAAATACACTTTCAAGGAATCCATGAACTTGAAATATTTCTGATCTGAAAATCCGCAATCGGATACTACAATAATCTGGATTTTATGGTTGTATTTTTTCCTGATTATCTTTACCGTCGCCTCTATCGAATCGAACAGGTCGTTATCATGATTTGGGGCTTCGCTGCCTTCATGAAAAGCCATGTTTACAACATAGTTTTTCCAGTAAATATGCAAAGGGTGATAACCGTTTACCTTTTTATAGGTCGGGCTCACGCCTTCTCTTTTCTTCGCGTCATTATTATCAAGCACCATGGTGTCTATTCCCAGGATCACAATCTTTGGCTTTTCAACTCTCAGTCTCCAGATGAAAAGTTGTAAAAGAATAGTCTGGAGCTTTTTAAACATAGCACTACTTGCGATGTTAAAAAACCTTTTCATAGTATGCGAGGAACACATATCCTTATTCGATGTCTCGATTGTCTTCCTGTATCCTTCGTTATCCGATAATTCGTCGAATCTTGTCATTGTCTGTTTGCTTCCGTCCATAAAGTAGAACATCAATTGGCTTATGATTTTCCCGATATCCTTGCCTTTCCTGCTTTTTCTTACACCTTTAAATACTTCGCAAATCCCGGGTATTATATTGATTTTCTTTAGATAACGGAGTATGAAAGCTAAACCGCCTCTCCCGGATAAGCTGTCGTTTGTTATTCCGATATCCACTATTTCATTTGCGTTCTTTTTGAGATTTTCATGTAATTGTTTCATAATTAGACAACCACTTTTTACACCTGTTAGGTGTTTATTAGGGGCAGGGAAGGTCGCTAAACATTTCCTTGCCCCTCTTTATTTTAACATGGTTTTTGTCTTATCATCCAAAAAAGAATCGATCAGCTTAGGGAGATCGGGCTTAACGATATCCTGATCTCAGGCAGCCACCCATGGAAAAACATCAAAGGCGAACTGCTTTCCGAAAAGGATCCGGTAAAACAATGGAATCTTCGTAAAGAAGCCGTTTTAACGGATTATTACCTTGGCAGTATCCATGCAATATCCCAGACGGGAGAAATAATAGCCGCCAGCGCTACCGGAAGCCAGCTGGCAAGTTATGTTTTTGCCAGTACAAACGTAATATGGGTGGCGGGAGCTCAGAAAATAACCCCGACGCTTGATGAAGCGGTAAAAAGGGTGAGGGAATATGTCTTTCCCCTTGAGGACGCCAGGATGAAGAAGGTTAACGGTCCCGATTCCGGCAGTATGATCGGGAAATTACTGATTTTTGAAAGGGAAGCCGCATTACTTAAAAGAAATATAACGCTTATACTTGTAAAGGAATGCCTGGGATTTTAATCTCCAGCACGAAAAGCAAATTGACAACTAAAATTTATATTCATATATTAATAAAAAAGGAACTGTTTATTTATTTAAATGATGAATATTGCGGGGTATGTATCATGGTTGAGAGAAGCGTTAAGATAAATTCAAAAAATGCGGAACTCAACGGAGACCTTGTCATTCCGTCCGAAGCCTTTTCTCTGGTCCTTTTTGCTCATGGAAGCGGAAGCAGCCGGAAGAGCCCCCGCAACAGGTACGTTGCCGGTGTTCTGCAAAAGGCCGGCATAGCCACTTTTCTTTTCGATCTGTTAACCCTCGAGGAAGAATCACTTGATGCGATAACAGGTCATCTGCGTTTTAATATAGATTTTCTGGCGGAAAGGCTTATCAGCGCTACAGATATGATGCTTGCGGATAATATGCTTGAGAAGCTGCCTTTCGGGTATTTCGGCGCCAGCACAGGCGCTGCAGCAGCGCTCGCCGCTAGTGCCAGATTCGGGAAAAGGATCCGGGCTATAGTATCGCGCGGGGGGAGGCCGGACCTGGCTTCCGGTTACCTTGCACAGGTAAGCGCATCCACGCTTCTTATCGTAGGCGGCAGAGATATCGTCGTGATCGGGATGAATGAAGAGGCATATAAATTGCTGAAATCAGATAAAATGATTAAAATCGTCCCGGGAGCCACCCATCTTTTCGAAGAACAGGGAGCAATCGAGGAAGTCGCAAAACTGGCCGCTGATTGGTTTGTAAAATACCTGAAACCGTCCGGAAAAGAAAATTGACTTTCGGGAGGATTTTATGAGAGCCATAAAATACATTTTATTGATATCCGGGATTATACTCATAACAGCATGCGCGCCCTGGGTATCGGTAATCGTCGCTCCGGATAATTTTTCGGATGTAAAAAAACAATTTGATACATTCCTGTTCGGATCTTATAATATCGATATGGACCAGGCTATATACCTCGATTTCCAGGGACCTGAACCGGACCTTTTGATTAACCGGATCTATACGCATCCATTTGCACCCGGGAAAACCGATTATTTTATCATACCGATCCCGTCCGGTGAACATTTCATCAGGTCGGTTTATTATACTTTCGGTCCTGAATATGACGGATATTATCCTAATTACCCCTTATACTTCGAGTCTTACCGATGGGGATGGGGCTTTCACAGGTGGAGGTTTTACTATTATTATCCGTATCCCGACACTTATTATTATTACCCGGCCAGGGCGCTGCCTTACCCCTTCTTAATGAACCTTGATAAGGGCAAGATCTACTATATCGGAAGGTTTATATTGACAAACAACAGGTTCTCTGTTGAAAACCGGTTTGACGAGGATAAAAACTCATTGCTTGCATCATTTCAATATAACACGAACGGTTACCTCGAATTATCGCGAAGCGAATTCTCCAATCTTTTAAAATAGCGATTACAGGAGGAGTAAATATGAAAAAAAAGCGGCTTGGTAAAAGCGATTTATCAGTATCGGCAATAGGTCTCGGCTGCATGGGAATGTCGGAGTTTTACGGCAAATCCGACGATGATGCGTCGATCAGACTTATCCATAAAGCTATCGACCTGGGTATTAATTTTTTCGATACGGCTGATATGTACGGTGTGGGACATAATGAAATGCTGCTTGCGCAGGCTTTAAAGGGTGGAAAGCGAAGCAATGTCATAATTGCCACTAAATTCGGAAATATGAGGCGTATCGACGGGGGATGGCTTGGGGTCAACGGAAAACCAGAATATGTAAAAACTGCTTGCGAGATGAGTCTGAAACGCCTCGGAACCGATGTAATCGACCTGTATTATCAGCACAGGGTCGACCCGTCAACTCCGATAGAGGACACGGTAGGGGCAATGTCTGAATTGGTTAAAGAAGGGAAGGTTCGCTTTATCGGCCTGTCTGAAGCAGGACCTGCTACAATAAGGCGCGCTAACGCCGTCCATCCGGTTACAGCCCTTCAAACGGAGTATTCGTTGTGGAGCAGGGATCCGGAAACAGAGATTCTTGATACCATCTGGGAATTAGGAATAGCATTCGTGGCTTACAGCCCTCTGGGCAGGGGCTTTCTTACCGGGAAAATAAAATCAGCTTCATCTTTCGATAACAATGATTTCAGGGCAAGGGCTCCCAGGTTCCAGGGAGATAACTTCAATAGAAATCTCGGTATGGAAGAAAAACTGGAAGCGATGGCAAAAAGGAAAGGGTGTAAACCCGGGCAGATAGCGCTTGCATGGCTGATGGCGCAGGGAAACGACATTGTACCGATCCCCGGCACAAGGCACGAAAATTATCTTGAGGAAAATATCGCCGCTGTCGATATAAAGCTCAGCGATGATGAAATATCCGAATTGAACAAGGATTTCGAACCCGGTAATGTAGCGGGTACGAGGTATGAAGAATCAAGGATGAAAATGGTTGGAATATGAGGTTGTCTAAATGCAAAGAACAGGTTCTGCAGATCTGCCGCTTCACTACGGCAGGGTGCCCGGATGGCTTTCCGACAGGATGACAAGACTCGGAACGCTTATAATGGAGTCTATCATTGAAATATACGGAAAGGAAGAGGTTTTAAGGCGATTGAGCGATCCTTTATGGTTTCAATCGCTGGGCTGTGTTATGGGAATGGACTGGCATTCGTCGGGTATAACGACATCGGTTATGGGAGCATTGAAGAGAGGGCTGGCTCCCCTGTCAAAGGAGCTCGGGATCTATATCTGCGGCGGAAGGGGAAAATACTCCAGGCAGACGCCGCAGGAACTCATGGAGATATCTCTCCGGACCGGTCTTGACGGAAACGGTCTTGTCAGGGCTTCGAGACTGTCCGCAAAAATCGACAATACGGCTATTCAGGACGGTTTTCAATTGTACCTTCACAATTTCATCGTTACCGATAAAGGAGACTGGGCTGTCGTTCAGCAGGGAATGAATGTTGAGACCCGCAAGGCAAGGCGATACCACTGGCTTGGCGGTAGTGTAAAATCCTTTGACGAAGAACCCCATACCGGAATAGTCGGAGAAAACCAGGGTTTAATACTAAATCTGACGGACAGGGAAGCCGGGATCACAAAAAAGAGCATCGTCGGTTTATCCGCCGAAACTCCCGATAGAACGATGCACGAAATCAGGTCGATCGTTATGCCTTCGAGGCATGAAAATAAAAGCGGAAGATGTCAATTTAAAAAGACTGGGCGCTGTGCTGGCAGCGGCATATGAAGAACAGCCTCATGATTTCTCTTCTTTTCTTCTTATTAACGGAGTCGGACCGAGGGCCCTTCAATCGCTCGTTCTTGTTAGCGAAGTAATTTTCGGTACTCCTTCCAGGTTTAAAGATCCTGCCCGTTTTTCATTCGCTCATGGTGGTAAGGACTCCCATCCGTTCCCCGTAAAGCTTAAAACCTATGATGAATCGATTTCAATATTGCGCGAAGCTATCGGAAAGTCCAGGCTTCTCAATAACGAGAGATTGTCCTGCCTTAAAAGGCTCTACAGCTTATCAAGGAAAATCGAGGAAGAACTTGAACCCGAGGCCGATTTTAAAAAAACCATGAAAAAGGAAAATGAGGAATCGGAATTATACGGCGGCCGGTCCGTATTCGATTGATTATTCGGATTTTTCAGTCTATAATCTTATTAAATGGAAAAGTTTCTCTACAAATACAATAAATCGAAAATCATTCTGAACACAGTGATATTATACCCTAATACCTATCCGATAGGCATGTCAAGCCTTGCTTTCCAGAGCTTATATCATCTTCTGCAGCTTTACCCCTTTATCCATTGCGAAAGGGCTTTCTGCGGCGATACGGGCTCTTTTCCGATAAATTCATTTGAATCGGGAAAGAGCATCGGAGAATTCGATGCCGTATTCGTAACCATTTCTTATGAACCCGATCTATTGAACCTTATCGATGCATTTGAAAGGTCGGGTATCGGAATATCGCCAAAAGGCAGGAAGAACCCTTTGATCATCGCAGGGGGCATTGCTTCCTCTTTCCTGTTTTACTACCTCAAAGGTATAGCCGATGTGACTGTCTGCGCACCTGCCGGTTATGCAATCCCGGTCATTGCCGAAGAACTTGCCGCATTCAAAAACAAGGAGGACTTCCTCTCGAATTTAGAAAAACACGAGGGGTTTTATGCACAGGGAACTGAGAGCGGGGATAATGTTCCCTATTATCAATGCGGCGACAAACTTTCGCATAGCGTTATTATTTCGGACAGGGCTGAATTTTCAAGAATGGGCCTTATTGAAATTTCAAGAGGCTGCCTTTATAACTGCCGGTTCTGCCTGGTTTCTAAAATTTACGGCGAGTATTATCCCTACCCTGAAAAAGACATATTCGAAGCTGCCGAAAAATATTACGGGCTGACGGGAAAAATAGGGCTTATCGCGGCTACATTGACAAACCATCCCGGTTTCAAACATATAATAAAGGAGCTTAACAGGATGAAATTCCGGCTGTCATTTTCAGCATTCAGGATAGAGGGCCTGGACGACGAACTCATGGAACTTATCCTGACTAATGAAAACAAAACACTGACAATTGCTCCCGAGGCAGCTTCGCCCGGAATGAAAAATGCAATAGGTAAATTGATACCGAACGATTTAATTGAAAAAAAAGCGGGCCTGGCCTTCAGCATGGGCCTTAAAAGGCTGAAATTGTATTTCATGGTTGGACTTCCCGGCGAAACCCCGCAGGATATAAATGATATTATTGAATTGGTTAAAATTTTACGGTTAAAATCGTATTCATATTCAAAACTCCACAATTATAATCCGGAATTTATTATCACCATAAATCCCCTGGTTCCGAAACCTTTTACCCAATTCGAAGGATATCCCATGGAAGAAATCCGGTCGCTTAAAAAGAAAATATTGTTTCTTAAAAACGGACTGAGAGACCTGGGAAGGACTTATGTTTACGGAGAGAGCCCCAAGACGGCGCTTCTCCAGTACAGGCTGTCGCATCACCTGATCGACCCGGAAGAAATCATCAAAGTAAAAGGCAAACTTTCAGCTTCACAGCTGTAACAAACTGCTCACCTGTTAGATCCATATTGTTTAATGTATGCTTCATCGATTTCTTTTTCATATTTTCTGACGATTACAATATTGGAGAGCCTGGCGATATCGTTTTCAATATCCTTAAGCTTGGATTCAATCAATTTCCTGTCCTCGGCGGATAGAGTCCTGTCCTGGAGGGCTGCAGTATAATTAGACCTGTATGAATCGACGGTCGATCTCATGTTTTCTAAATCCTTTGCATAATTTGTGAATTCCCTGGTAATCGTAGTATATTCCAGTACTACGTTCTTATAAACCCCGATCATTTCCATGGGGCTTGAAAAATGGTACAGGGGAAGAATTTTTTTTATTCCGCCGTCCGTTTCGAGGCTCTTAAAAAATTTTAAATTGGCATCCGGAGATTCTCTTTCGCTTTTCGAGAGGCGGTCATAATACGAATCTGAAAATTTCAGGACTTCGGGGAGTAAAGCGACGAAATTGGAAACCTCTTCCTCATTCAGCCTTTTAATATCGCCTTTGCCTATCCCGTCGGAATTATCTTCATGTTTTGAGCACCCGGCCATAAATAAAACACTTACCGCAACTACGAAGCATAATATTTTCATTAATAAACCTCATGTATAAATGCATCGCTGCCGGTGAACCTGTTCATCACCCTTCCCTACTTTGCAGCTGCGGAAACCTGGGGCACCTTTTTAAGTGAATAATTTTTTGATCCGGACATTTCAGTGCCGACGGTTTGCGGTAAAATCTCCGCGCGATCAAAAACAGAATCTGACTCCAACGTTGTAAGATCAGGTTCTTTCTTCGAATAATCCATTCTCATAAGAGAACCCCCTTTAAACGTTTCTGAGTATAAATTACAATAACAATAATACAAAATCAGCGTTCATGTTCAATTTTTTAATTAATGCGATCCGGAAATAAAATTTTTGATTATTTTGAAAATTATTGAATGTTTTCCAATTTTAGCACAAAAATTATTTGTGTCAATAGAAAAGTAAAATTATTTTTTTACGGAGCGCCGTCCAACCCGGAAAAAAAATGGCGCTTATTGGAATTTCAATTTAAAATAAAGAAACTTTTTTTTACAGGAGCATTTCATGCCCTCGAATCTTACATTCGCCATGATCAAACCCGACGGTTACTCATCCCGTAATATGGGAAATATCATTTCCATGATTGAAGCCGACGGGTTCGCTATCGTCAAGGCACGTCTTCTGCAATTCTCTATAGAGAGCGCCGAAAAGTTCTATGCCGTTCACAAGGGGACGGAATACTACGAAAGGCTAATCAGATTTACCATTTCAGGCAAAGTTTTCGCTATGGTCCTTGAAAAGGAGAATGCCGTCGAAGCATTCCGTAAGCTCATAGGATCGACCGACCCGAAGAAAGCCGCGCCGGGAACAGTCCGCGCCTTATATGGTTCAGGCCTCCCTCAGAACGCGATTCATGGATCCGATTCCGATTCCAATGCAAAAATTGAAATGGATTTCATATTCGGGCATGAATCCCCGCTGTTTTAGAACCTGTCTCTGTAGCGGTGCCTCCACATCCTTCTTTCATCTTTCCATTGATGTTTCATGGTATGCCAGTCTGTATAATCATCCCTGTTCGTAACGAAGCGCAGACCTCCGAAGGATGCGTTCACCCTTATTAAAAGGCAGGGAGAACCGTCTGTATAATTCCTGCTCCTGTAACCTCCCTGGCCGAAACCGATAACCGACCCGTCGGGAAATGTCACACCCCCGAAAGATATATTAGCGTCGATTTTTACCGGCAGTTCAGGATTGAGAATGACAATCCCGCCGCCGAAAGAACCGTTGATGTCGATAGTAACGGTACCCTTATCGAGTGTTACGCCGCTTAAATCAAGGGTCATCCCCTTATATTTCAGATCATACTGCTTGTCCCCGCTGCCCGGTTCATATTTAATAACCTGGTATCCGAAGCCATGCCAGTGATGATGTTCCGCGCCCCAGTAACCGCCTGTCATCATCTGGATGCCGATCGCAATAAGAATAAGGGCGACTATTAAAGTTGAAACAGGAATGCTTATATGGAAAAAAGAGTTCGAAACAACTGCTATTCCTATCAGGATCAGTATGACACCCCAGAAAATGTTCCTGTAAAATATACCCATATTTCCTCCTGAAATTCAAAATCTATCTATTTCACTTCCCTGTCATTTACAGCACCGTAAACGACACCCTGCCGGATTATGGAATATATCGTTTTCCCTTCCCCCTTCCCGTATCCAAAAACAAACCTGGCCCTGGCGCCGTCAACGATCTTTAGATTCCATGGGGGAAAATAATAAGTCAGGCCTTCCACCGGGAACAAAGGATGAACGTTAAGGCTGACGGTATAAACTTTATTGGTTGAATTTATACCTTCCGTTTTTTCCAGGTATTTTTTTAATCCCTTTATCAGTTCGGCTTTTGAACATTCATAATAGTCCAGTCCCTGGTAACGTGAAAATGCCTGTTCAAGGTTTTTCCCGGCAAAACGGTTAAAATAACTGTACTGGTAAGGTATTAAAGAAACAATCTGGTAAATATAATAAAAAGAACCTAAAACCATGAAAATTAAAAAGGCGACTCTCAGTCTGGAATTATCTTTTATTTTTTCCAGGAAAAGCGCAATAGATATTCCGCAGACGACCAGCAAGGGAAGCATTGCAAATATCATCTGCCTGATCTCATTGTAAAGTTTGGAATGCTGAAGGATAGGGTAAAGACTTGCCAGTGCGAATCCGAGAAACAGAATCAGCATGGCCAGCAGCGGTCTTATGTCAAATACATAATCCTTACTTCGGATTTTCCTGATAAGCCATAAAACGAACAATCCGAAGCCTATCAGAGAAAAAAGGAATATCCATTCAGGAAACTTGACCATATAATATTTTGGAATATAAAAAGGACTTCCGCTTCCGTTTAAGTGAGTGAAATGGTCCAGCGATAAAAATACCGCCTTCAACTTTCCGGCCTGGAGCCATGGCCAGAATACTGCAGCAGGTATTACTGAAGAGGCCAATAAAACAGGGATGCGGATCAACAGGCCCCACTGCCATTTCAGGACGGCCTTCCAGCCGGTTGTTTTCAGCATCAGGCTATAGGCGGAAAACAGGCCCCACGCAAGAATGAAGAAATAAAACAGCAATATTCCGCCGATCCTTATCCCTGAAGCTATTCCGCAGAAAATACCGACAAATAAGGCGTCTTTAAAATTAAATTCCGGAAATCTCTTTATACTTCTTATTATGCTGTATAAACCCCATAGATAAGCGGCGGCAAAAGGTATATCCTTGGAATTATTGAACATGTGTCCGACATAGGTAGGAAAGAGCGCTACAAGCAGGCTTGAAAAAAAACCGCCGGCATTGCCGGCAAAGATCCTCCCGATCAAAAAAGCGCCTATAATCCCCCATAATCCCGTCAAAGCGGCAATAAGGTGCCTTGAATCGTAAACGCCGAAAGGAAGAAACCCTGCGATAATTTCAGCAGTACCTTCAAAAAGTCCGCCATAGTAAAAGAGATCGTCATGGGTCACCGCAGATGTATCATGGAAGGAACTTGAGTAGTACCTGAGAATTTCCCGGCCGTATTGATGCTGAAACGGCTCATCCCAGTTTGTCCCGTACATATTGAAGGTAAGGAGGATCCATATTAATAAAAACCCGAAGAGCAGAAGGGAAAGCACCTGATAAATATTCCATTTCATGATTTTCATGAAAAACAGTTTAAAATGCCCAATTAACATAGTCAAATTAATCTATTCAGGCTATAATATATGAAACATTTATTTTATCGGAGCCAATTGAATGAATTACTTACTCGTTTTTATAGGCGGGGGGCTCGGTTCGGCTGCAAGATATCTTCTTTCAAAGACAATATACCAGCTTTTCAGCACTGTCTTTCCTCTTGGAACCATGACAGTAAATTTTCTCGGCTGTATTACCATAGGTTTCCTTTATGGTCTGTTCGATTTTACCGTGCTTCCTCCTGAATTAAGGATTTTCTGCCTGGTAGGTTTTCTGGGAGGCTTTACGACATTCTCGTCTTTCGGTCTTGAAACTGTTAATTTAATTCTGGATAAAGAATTATTACTTGCAATAGTTAATATCCTGTTATCAAACCTGGCAGGACTGGCTCTAGTGTACGGCGGGATTTTTATTTCGAGATTTGTTTTCAGGCATTTGAATTGAGAGGATTTATTTATGAAAATCACTGAAGAAGACGTATCCTTGAGAATTTTCATCAGCGAAACGGCAGGCTTTAAAGGCAGGCCTCTTTACGAACATATTGTGCTGAAAGCCAGGGAATTAAAGCTGGCAGGGGCAACGGTTTCAAGGGGGATCATGGGATTCGGGGCGGATTCTCATATGCATAGTTCCAAACTGTTAGAATTATCGATCAATCTTCCTGTGATTATCGAAATCGTGGATAAGGAAGAAAATATTAACAGTATATTGCCTTACCTTGACGAAAATGTCAAGGACGGATTCATGACCTTGGAAAAAGTCAGCGTTATCAAATACAGGCATAAGAAAACCGATTCAGATCCTGTCCGCGATTGACATTCCCCTCTTAATTGAAATTGCTTAAAACAAGTACGGATGTCGACAAACCCGCCAGGCTGCCGTTTACATGGATGTTGACGCTGCCGCTTGAATGTACCATGCCCTGGAATATAATAGTCTGGTAAGGGGCGATCGCTCCGTTAATGCTCTGGTGGCTCAAGTTGAAAAATATAGGCCCGGAACCCGTGCTTGTATATGAGGAAGTATTGACATCGTAAGCGCTGAAATCGGAAAGCGTGAATGCGTCAAGGGTATAATTAGTGCCGTTATAATACGAAGCGGAGGCCGGATATCCGTTCCATGCGCCCTGTACAGGTTTTTCAAAGAAATATATGTACGATTCGCGCCATGCCGTATAGGAATCGTTCAGGCTTTTGCTCGATCCGACTGCCTGAAGAGCGGCATTCAATGCCGCAAGACCCGTATAATTTTTACCCGCACCCGAGACGATTTCATGCAGAAGCTCAGGACCGGTATTCCTCGCCAGGTACGCCATGTACGAATACGATTTGGCATAATCGAACAGCACATCAGATAAACTTGACCAGGACTGCAGGATCCTGTCCGGCATGCCAAGATAGAAAGGTATCCTCTCGTTATAAACGATAGCGCTGCCGGTAACTCCCGACAGGTTTTTGAATATGTCCTCCGCCAGCATCGAACAACCCTCGTTAAGCCATGTTTCTTCCATTCCGGTTTTCTGGGCGAAATTGATCATATGCTGGAATTCATGCACGAGCGTTGTCTGGGCTCCGGAAAGGCTTTGCTGGCCGGAATAAAAGATTCCAGGGTAAGTGTCGATAACGAACATTTCCTTTTCATTAGAATATGGATTCGAGGACACCGGCATTTCATTTCCCGGATCGAAATAACCTCCGACGTACCATCCGCCGTTATTGGGGAATCCGTCCTCTATATCCGCAAGTACTATGTAGATATTCCTGTTGGCGTCGATACCTCCGTTGCCTCCGGCTCCGCCGCCGGGCTCATAACCTATCAGTCCGGTTTCAGACGGATAAATGGCATTATAAGAATTGACGAGATTGTCTACTACTGCCTGGTTTATATGACCGTTAGCCCATTCAGAATCCTGCACGAAGATGTAGCAGTATTTCCCCACCGCCCTGAGAGTGCAGGAAGCGGTATCATAACCCCCGGTCACAAGATCCGCTATGAAGAAGCTCGTATTGTAAGTTCCTACAGGGTTTGCACCCCATGCCGCCTGCCAGTCGCCGTAATCAATAGGATTGGCCGAGGATACAGAGAGGTTCAACCCAGGGAGTACGGCGCCTTTCGAACCGTATTTCGATTTAAAATTATTTTCCAATATCGGCGACCCGTCGACCCTGTGGATACGGGGGTTTGGACTTCCGGCCCCGGCCCGGCTGACAGAGTACGACTGCGACGCAGGCAGGTCCATATTATCCGCCCATATTCCGGCAGTATAGGAATTGACAGGGTCAAGATTATGTATTATTACATAAAAATTAAGCCCTGCCTGGAGCCCTGTGATATTTGTAGAGCCCGTTATAAGCGTATTGCTTACAATGTAAGTAAAGTTCGTAAGCACCACTCCAGGGACAGGTGAACTTGAAGAAGAAGAACTAAGACCGTATGAACTGCTGCTTGATGAAGATGAAGAAAATGGTACGGCCGAAGATTTTGAAGAAGAAGCATCATTTCCGTTACCCCCGCCCATAGGAGAAGTAGAGCAGGCGATAAATAAAAGCATAACAGGGAATAATAATAAAAATGTCTTTTTCATATTTGCTCCGGTTATTTTTTGGTTTTTTTTAGATATCATTTATAATACTTCTAATTTATTGAAAATAGTGAAATCTGCAGGAAATATTTTTTAATAATTTCATACAGTTTGAAGTATTATACTTTGGTGCGTCATCGGAAAATAATTAAAAGCGGCAAATAAAAAGGAGGAAAAATGATCAAGATTTTCGGCTGTGTCCTGGCTATGCTTATGATCGGTGCTTTATGCTACAGCGACCCGGACACGAACACTCAGAATTATCAAAAAAACTTCAGGCTGATGTTTAAAGCCGGAGAAGGCGCGGTCACCGGCGGAGCGGTTGCGGATATTAAAAACGCTCTGAGGCCTATCCCCGACAGCATGAGTTTTCTTTTAGCCGGCGGGGAAGCTGATTGGTTTTTTTTGGATAATTTCGGGATAATGGCCGGATACGAGTTCAACGGAATTTTTGTCAATAAATCCGGCTATAACTCTCTTTCAATAGCAGATATTTCAAAAATTTATATAGGACCCGCCTACCGGATACCGCTTTATTCCAACAGCCGCATAGGTTTCGATTTTAAAGTGGGAGCAGGCCTGAATTATAATTTTTTCGATTTCACAAGCGATTTTAAATCGCTGTTTCCACCTAATTTCGTATTCTTTACGGGGCCAGCAACAGGACCTGGATTTTTTGCGGGGGGAAGCTTTGAATTTACATTTAAAATAATGATCGTAAGCATAGGGATTTATTTTAATTACGACAGCTACAAATTTCCCGAGGCTTCAGCCGCATTCGATATGACGGATATAGAGATACCGTTTATGGTCGGTTTCGCTTTTTAACCGGCTGCATTAAGAAGGTACTTCCGTCCGGCTTCTAATTCATCTTCGCTGACCGGGAACGAATATTTACCGCCTACGCTGTATACATGGCCTATGCCGTTTAACATTACGGAATATACTCCGCCCTTTTCGTTTTTTTTATCGGTCTGCGCGGAATTGTAAAGAAGCCTGGCGGAAAACCTCTTTATCGATCCGGCATATTTCAACAAGCCGTAGGACCCGATCATTCCGGTTATCTTTTCAAGATCAGCTTCCGCTAGTATCTTCCTGCCGTTAGATATGTGAGATTCGATTACGAGGCCCAGGCCGACCGCATAACCATGAGGAATTTCATAAGCGCTTGCGCGTTCGATAGCATGCCCGGCCGTGTGACCGAAATTGAGTATCTGTCTTAGAGACTTTTCCTTTTCATCCTCTTCCACAACCGAGGATTTTATCCTGCAGCTCGTTTCAACCAGCGAAATGAGAGATCCCGGATCTAGAGACAGTATTTTATCGCGGTTGAGATTGATGAATTCGAAGTACGACAGGTCTTTTATAAGCGAATGCTTAATAACCTCGGCCATTCCGTTGATAAATTCGATACGGGGAAGGGTCGCAAGGAAATCCGTATCGATCACTACGGCTCCCGGCTGGTAAAACCGGCCTATGAGGTTCTTCCCTTCGGCAGTATCCACGCCGGTTTTTCCGCCGATGGAACTGTCTACCATAGCCAGAAGGCTTGTCGGTATCTGTACAAACTTAACTCCCCGCAAATATATCGATGCCAGGAACCCGGCTATATCGCCTGTTACGCCACCGCCCATTGCGAAGATCAGGACTTTTCTATCAAGTTTGTTTTTCACGAGCGCTCTAAACAGGTTCATTACCGTTTTAATATTTTTACTTTTTTCACCGGCGGGATATGAAAATACGAACACAGGACATCCGGGTTCAAAATTTTTCAATGAATCGCGGCATATCGATTTAATGTTCGAATCCGTGATAACAGCAATAGCCGACGGTGAAAAGGACGCCGCAGTTTCTTCAACTGTTTTATTCATGATTCCTCTTCCAAGGGCAATCGTATATGAATCATCGACGAATTTTTCAAGATTTATCTTAAGTTTTATCATTAATCCCCTCTTTCTTGCATCATTTGAAGGTTCTTCCTATCCTTATCTTGTGCCAGTTCCATGCCGTTTCAATAATGGAATCCAATCCGTATTCAACTTTCCAGTCCAGCTTCTGCCTGGCCTTATCGCTCTTTGCTATGAGATAAGCGGGATCTCCCGGCCTTCTTTGCGTTTCGACAATCCTGAAATCCTTGCCCGTAACCTTTTTGACAGTTTCTATGACTTCCCGGACAGAAAAACCGTCGCCGGACCCCAGGTTGAAATAATCGGTCTTCCCTCCGTCCAGGAGGTACTGCACGCCTTTGATATGGGCATCGGCAAGATCGTTCACATGAATATAATCCCTTATGCATGTTCCGTCTTTCGTTTCATAATCGGTGCCGAAAACCTTGATGCTGTCCCTGCGTCCGGCAGCCGCGTCAAGAACCAGGGGAATGATATGCGATTCGGGAACATGAGCTTCACCGATTTCCTTATCCGGATCGGCTCCTGCAGCGTTAAAATACCTGAACCTGATGCTCTGAATGCCGTAAGCTTCCGAATAATCCTCCAGGATATTCTCTATCATCCATTTTGTACGTCCGTAAGGGTTGATAGGTATTTTCCTGTCATCCTCCTCAATGGGAATTTTCTCGGGCATTCCATAAACGGCTGCCGTTGAGGAGAATATAATTTTATTTACTTTAAACCTATTCATCGCCTCAAGCAGGTTTATTGTATATTTGAGATTATTTACATAATATTTTTCCGGATCCGTTACAGACTCCCCGACTTCTATGAATGCGCAAAAGTGCATTACAGCATCTATTTTATAATGAGTAAACAGGATGTCAAGCTGATCCGGATCCCCGGTGCTTCCGAGTACAAATTCACCCCATTTCGCAAATTCCCGGTAACCATGAACCAGACTGTCATAAACTATGACATCGTATCCCCTTTTATTCATAAGCTTACTGACATGACTGCCGATGTAGCCGGCTCCTCCTGCGATAAGAATAGCCATATAACCTCCAATTTTCAGGATAAGGGCAGTTCTAAAAACTAGTTTTGTCATTGATAATTAGTAATTCTAATTTCTTTATAATTGCCCCCTAGCGGGGACATAAGCCCTATAGGCACCGCCTCACCCACCCGTAAGGGTGGGTTTTAGAAGTGCCTATAAATTATATCATTTTATAAATTATATTTCATGAGTTTTATCATATAAAAAGGTCGCCGCTGTAGTATGTTTTTTCGCCTTCCCCGGTTTTGATAACGAGAGCCCCGTTTTCATCGATATCCTTTAAAATCCCTTTAACCAGGGATTGTCCATCGTTAAAACTCACCGTCTCCCCCAGCCACCCCAGGCCGGATTTCCATTCTCTGAAAATCTCACCGTAATGTCCTTTTCCCAGTTCCAGGACGAGGCTGTTAAATACCCTGATTATGAGAGACATCAGCATATTCCTGTCGGTTTCCCGATGAATGATATTATAGAGCGATACGGCCTTTTCCGCCCGCGGGCTTGAATTGACGTTGATCCCTATCCCGATTACGATATGGTTTATTCTCTGTTCCTCGGTGATCATTTCTGAAAGCATCCCGCATATCTTCTTTCCGCCGATCATGATATCGTTGGGCCATTTAATCATGATACGGTCGGGAATATTATAGGGCCTGACCGTATCTGTCAGGGCCTTCATTATTGCGAGGCCGGCTACAACTGTCATCTTATAAAATTCCTTTATATTTATATCGGTGGATAGAACTATTGAAAATGTCAGGTCCCTGCCCTTTTCACTAATCCAAACCCGCTCGTATCTTCCCCTTCCTTTTTTCTGCTCATCGGTTACGACAATGAAACTATTTTGTTTTCCTTTAAGTATGAGTTCTTTGGCATAACTGTTGGTCGATGAGAGAGTATTAATATAAACGATCTCATATGGAAGAGGACCATTATAGTAATATTCGATGAGTTCCGGAACAATCCTGTTATCCGGAAATTTTTCGACCCTGTACCCTTTGTTTGGAGATGAAGATATGATAAAACCCTCTTCCCTGGCCTTTTTTATATGTTTCCAGATGGCGGTCCTTGAAATGTTTTCCAAAAGAGCTATTTCCTGCCCTGAAACAAAGCCCTTTTGATGAATGAGAAGAGACAAGACTTTATCCATGCCCTGTCAGTACCACTGGCCCGGGCCTTTAGCAAGCCCGGATATTCTGACCGGATTCGTAGGTCTACCGAATTTCCTGACCTCGAAATGAAGGTGCGGACCTGTCGACCGGCCGGTTGTTCCGACACGGCCTATTACCTGGCCTTCTTTAACCCAGGTATTGTTGTTGATCATTATTTGCGACAGGTGGCCATAGAGCGTTTCATAGCCGAATTGGTGCTTTATTATGATACATTTGCCGTAGCCTCCATACCAGCCTGTGAAAACCACCAGCCCCTCTTTCGATGCCTTTACTATCGATCCGTACGGCGCTGAAATATCAATTCCGGGATGGTAGCCCGCTTCTCCTGTGAAAGGGTCCTTCCTTATGCCAAAAATCGAAGTAAAGAGGCCATGAAGCGGCTTCATGAACCAATAACCCAGAGCCTTGGCCCTCTCGGCTTCCGTGAGCGTCGCACCGGGAAGGAACAAAACCGTACCTTCGGTCAGTACACCTTCCGTTATCTCTTCACCGCCTATATCATTGGCATCTTTGATATCTTCCGTTGAAATCTTGTATCTGGAAGCGATGCTTTCGAGCGTATCGCCCTTTTTTACACAATAAATAATCCCCTGCAGATTCGGTATGATGATCCTTTTACCGCTGCCCAGGCTGTGGGCATTCTCGATGCTGTTCAGGCTGATAAGCGTATCCATCGATACGCCTAATTTTTTAGAAATTGTATAAAGCGATTCCCCCTGTTTGATCTTGTAAAAGAAGAATTTAAGTTCGCTGTTATTGGTATCGTTGATCTTTATCTCATTGCCGCCGGCCGCATTTATATTCACCATGGAATCAAGCTCTTCCTGAATTTTCATCATTCCGAAAAAGGAACTTTCATAAGAATGAACAGATTTTCCGCCTGAAAAATGAATAACTGAAAATAATAATATCGGAACTGCGGCAGCAGCGACGATAAGCGTTATGATAATAGGTTTCCTTAAGAGCCTTTTTAAATTTGATAAAAATTTAGTTTTTCCATTTTTATATTCGAAATTATTTATTATCCTGAAGCTGTTGCTGATTTCCCTTTCAAGTTTTTTATACCTGTTCTGAAAGATGTTTTTATAATCCCTCATTTCAACCTCATAGTATATTTGTCGTCAGCCGGCATATTTTACTTAATATAATCGAGTAAATTCAGCATTTCCCTGTGTTCTTTCACATCATGAACCCTTACAATGTCCGCTCCCCTCATAAAAGACGCCGCATGTACGCCAAGAGTGCCGAAGAGCCTTTCGGAAGGGGGTAAATTACCGAGGATCGATCCGATAAAAGATTTTCTTGAAGCTCCTATTAAAACAGGCAGCCCGTATTTTCTGAAAGTCGTCAGATTTTTCAAAATGCTTATATTGTCCTCAAGCCTCTTTCCGAATCCTATGCCCGGATCAATAATGATATTCTCGGCAGGTATGCCTTTATCTGCCGCAAAAGCCGTCCTCTCGTCAAAATATTCAACAAGTTCTCTTATAACATCCTCATAAACCGGATTTTTCTGCATATCCTTCGGAGTACCTTTCATGTGCATGATTACGACTGCCGCTCCGTATTTTTTTACTATCCCGGGCATTTTTTCATCGAAACGCATTCCGCTAATATCGTTTATTATAGAGGCTCCGGCCTTCAAAGCTTCTTCGGCCACTTCGGCTTTACTTGTATCAACCGATATTACTGCATTAAGTTTTTTTGAAATTTCTTCAATTACAGGGATCACTCTTTCCTTTTCTGCATCGGGAGGGACTGGAATTGAGCCGGGCCTCGTCGATTCACCTCCGATATCGATTATATCGGCGCCCTCGGCTATCAATTCTTCGCAGTGTTTAAGCGCTTTATCCCTTTCTAAATACTTTCCACCGTCATAAAAGGAATCTTCTGTAATATTCAGGATCCCCATTATTACAGGTTTTGAATATTTAATTAAATCGTTTCTTTTTTTTATTTGAACGGGAATCCTGTTATGATAGTTTTCTATCATTTTTTTTAGCTGTTTTGAAAGTTCATAAAGCGACGGCGAGTTTTGAAATTCCATCTTTCTGAAAAAATTATTGTATATCGATTCGGTTCCTAAAAGAAGGACATCGGTCTTTTCAACAGCGCATGAAACTGTTTTTTCATTGACTACGGCATCTCCCTTGCATGATATCATCTCCTGCTTGACGATATTTGCCAGGCTGGTTTTCATCCCTATGATTTTTACGGGTAAAATATTGAATTTTTTATTCAGGATAGATACGGCTTTCTCGTCGCAGCCGATTTTGCGAAGTTCTCCCTGCAAATCGTTATTATTTCCGAACAGGGGATAAAAGGTCATCGTACGCCCCCGGATTATTTGACTTTCAGCGCCGAATAATCGTAGACCAGCCATTGATTAAGATGATTTTTATAAAGGCTGAAAGTATATCTCAGGGTATAAGTTAAAAGTTTAACCTTGAAATCAACTTCAACGATCACGGTAGCGTCATTTTCCTTTATATGGCTTTCCAGGATCTTGTAGCTCAAAATCCTGTCCTGCCAGTAAACAGTCAGATATTTTTTGAAATCATCGATGACCTGAAGCTGATAAGTGCCGCTCCTTGCATTCTGGTAAGCATTGTAATAATCTGCGAATGATTTTATAAGCCGGTCTGCATCAATATGTACAAGGAAACGGTCCCAATCCTTTTTCATTTTGGCATCGAGCAGATCGTCAATGACATCGTACGGCGGAAGTTTTTTAATATTTTCAAATTCCGCCTTCCGCTCCTCTTCTTCTCCCGATATCTCTTTTTCAACGGCAAGGGGAGGCTTGATGAAAATCTTGTAATTAAATGACTCTATCAAGTCGGTTTTTTTGTCCGGATTCGGATAAAATACCCCGTTGATATAATAATATCCGGATTCATTTATATCGAACCATTTTGTAATATCTATGATTCTTGAAAATTGTTCCTGAGGCATCAGTATTATTTCACGAAAATCACCGCTTGAAGACGAATTGTTTTTTATCTCGACCTGGAAAGCGTCAAGAAGAGAGATGTCCTCGTTTTTAGGGGTTTTCATATTAAAGAAAAAGGATTCGTATATCAGCGGAGATACGTAAAACTTCACTGGAGAGGATGAATTGTTGATTACGTTGATCTGAACAGGGATCGGCTCATTGAGCCTGTATGTTTCCCTGTAGAATTGAAGACCGACCTGAAGTTCTCCATGAATAAAAGGCGCTGATGATAAAAAGAACCCTATCACGACCGCCAGGAATTTTTGATATCTCATAAGAACTCCGAAAGGGAAGTGTTTTAACGCGTACAGTAAAATCTATCGGAATAAACGACGTTTGTCTTTATACCCGGCGGAGTTAAATCTCGATAAGCCGTGACGGCGAATCCCTGTCCGATATATGAAATGCAATATTGGGAAATTTCCTTCCAAGCCTGTTTTTTATGATTTCATTAATGATAACAGGCGAATTGTTATTTTCGCTGATATGAAGAAAAAATACGTTTTTCGTCCTGTCGGAAGCTGTAAGCTCAATAAATTCAGCCGCCTGGTCGTTTGAAAGGTGGCCGCTCCCGCCCGATATCCTTTTTTTTAATTTTTCAGGGTAATATGACTTCCTAAGCATTTCCCTGTCATGATTAGACTCTATGGCAATTGCGGAGCAGCCTCGCGCATATGAAATAGTAACTTCGTCAAATTTTCCAATATCGCTCGCCAAAAAAATATCCGCCGAATCGTCAGCTATCCTGAAACCGAAAGTATTTGCGGCATCATGGCTCAGCCTGACAGGAGTTACAATCATTCCTCCTATCTTTACCGGATTATCATGAAGAAGTTCCTTAAATGCCGTCATATTGAAATCCAGGAAAAGCCTGCTCTGGGAATTAATAAATACAGGTTTATCCGCCGATTTAACAAAGGTCCTCAAGCCTCTGATATGGTCTGTATGTTCATGAGTGATAAAAAGGGCCTTAATCGCAGGAAAATCGATATTTAAAATCGATAGATGATCAAGCAGGGCCTTTAACGATATACCCATATCGATAAGAATTGAAGAACTGCCGGATTCGATATAAAAACAGTTTTTTTCGCTTCCGCTGGAAAGTATGCAGAATTTCATATTCAATTCAAGATCAATACTTTGTACGGAAGCTGCTAATTAAAAATATTCCCATTATACAAATCCTCATATAAGATCTTTGCTTTATCCAGATGTTCATTAACTTCTTTTTTCGAATAAGATATTGCCTTGTCTGCATATGCCTTACAATATGAACATGTATGCCGACTATCCGTATTATCGCCAAGATTACAAAGTTGAGACCCGCAAGGATAATCCCCTAAAAATTTATCAATAAAATTATCCGGTTTTCTGTTATCAATTGTTATCTCAGGCAAGTTAAAGAAATTAATATAATTTGTGATTTCCTTGAAATTATATCTATCCATTATTGCTCTTCCTGCTATTGTAAATTTAGCAACATGCCCGATTTGTTCATTTGACTGCAGGTTTAAAATATCCAGTAAATTTCCATCATAACTTCTTGTCATATAGGCTTTGACAACCTTTTTTAAGAAATCAGTATTCTTTGTTCTATCAACAAGTTTTATTGACAGATTATTATTTCCAGTTTTTTCGCAAATTCCTTCATAATAGCAGATATCTTCAGGTCTAATCCATTCAGAGATTATTAAGTTTACAGGGTTTTTCAATTTTTCAAATGTACACATAAAGACGCAATAATCAAAAATTGCTTTAGTTTTTTCTCCCTTTTTAGTGGTATGAGACATCATTGTTGCATGGTTTGTTTCCATATTGCAATTTCGAAGACAGAGATTGTTCGCAATAAGCCTGACTTTAACATTAAAATTCCTGGTATATAAAAGTATCTTTTCCAATAAATCAAAATTCCTATTAAGAGACGGCACCAGTTGTAATTCGTCTGCTCCATTGTTTATCCAGCGCCTGATATGTTCCAGATCCGCAATGCGGGTATAATTACCTATACTTATTTTTAATTGGGGATAATTTTTTTTATCATTTCACAGAGATAAACCGAATTAACAGTAACAGCATCCACACCAATATCAGCCAGTTTATCCATTAATTTTAATATTTTTCTTTGTCCGTATTTTCATATTCCATGTTGGATGTACACAATGCATTCATAAGATAATTAAATTTTAATTTATTTTTATGACATAAAGATACATAATTTGCCAGATCCTTCCATGATATTTTCGGTAAAACAAAGGAATGCCTTCCTCCTCCAATAATATCTTTTGCGAGTTTTCCAAAAATCTCGGTAATGGATTTATCAGAATCATATTTATTAACAGCATCAATCAACTCGGGATCAAAATTTGTTGCTAAACAAAACTTCATTTTACTTCCCATGTTATAGCTATCTTTTGTCTTCCGAAAAGACTAACTTTTAGTATAGATTTCTCATTTTATAAAGTCAAAGTTTCCTTACTATGATGCTTTATTTTTTAAGTGCGGAAGATTAATTTGAGGTTTAACAAAGCAGGGATAGATCAAGTAAATACAACAAGTTCTTTTATCTGTTCCTTGATTGAGCTGGGGGGACATTTGGGAGTATACCAGTTGGGTATTTTATTAAGATAATAATAAGCGTCCTGCAGTTCCTTTTTCTCAATAAGGCATATCGACAGGTTGTAGAGAGCGTCAGGTTTTTTCGATATTCTTACCGCCTCTTCGAAACTTTTCATCGCCCTGCCGAGTTCCCTCAATTGAAAATAAATGCATCCTAAATTAAAATAAGCCCTTTCAAACAGGGGCGCCAGGGATATCGCTTCTTCATATGAATCCGCGGCCTTTAGCAGTTTCCCTTTTGCCGAATAAATATTAGCCTGGTTATAATGAAAAATCGGGTTATGCCTGAAGTATCCTATCAGCTTGTCAAGGAGATCTTTCGATTCGTCAAGTCTTCCCATCTTGTAGAGTTCCCTGGACTGCACATACAGAAGCCTGTGGTCGGTTGCAGCGAGTTTAACGAAACTTTCATGATTTATTATATCCTTTATAAAGGAAGCGTTGCCCGACTTTTCACAAATTTCAATAAAATCTATATAAACATCCCCTATTGACGGGTATTCCTTGAGCATCGTTTTGCCCTGGATAATTGAAAGATGGTATCTCTGGTACATAAAATCCATATAAAAAGAAGCTCTCTGCTCTTCGATCGGAAGCTCATATGACAGACCGAAAAATTTTATTTTCTGTTTGATGACCTGCCGAGGGTCTTCGATTTTTTTTAGCCTGTGAAGTTCCTTTATGGCAAATACCCTGAGAAAATAATTATTTTCAGCAAGCATTTTATATAAGATATCTGAAAGTTCATCAAGATCGCCGGTCATGAATTTATACCAGTAAAGCGAATAGAGAGCAAACCCGGCAGGTTTTACGCTGGATTGGAAAATATGAGAAAGTTCTTTATAATTGGATTTTAACAGGAAAAGATAAATAAGATATTCAAGGCTTTTATCGCACTTTTCTTCCTTGTAGGATTTTAAAAAAAGTTCCAACGATTCGTCAAAATTCATTTTATTGAAGGATTCTTTGGCGCTGTAAAAAAGTTCCTTCTTCTGCAATGCTTCCATATTATTATAAATAGCCCTGAACCAATATATCCATACCTATATTTTCGGTAGAAAAATCCTTTACATTTAGCGCTTCATTTACCGGCAGGTCGTTAAACCCGTTAAAAAACGGCATTCCATTTCCGCCCAGGACTTTCGGAGCGATGAACAGCATAATCTTGTCTATAATGCCGTCTTTAAGCGCATTATAATAAATCCTGCTCCCGCCTTCGATCATAACAGACTCAATTCCCTTTTCCCGACCAAGAAATTTCATCAAATCCCTTAAATCAATTCTGCCGCGCCCTTTTTCATCAGGGTCCAATAATTCAAATTCCGCATATTCCTTATGAAAATGGAGGCATTTTTCCATAAACCCTTTTCCGGATCCTTTACCGAGGATAAATAGGGTTTTGCCTTCATCATTTAAGACATGTGAAGAATCGGGGGTCCTTCCATCCGGATCAATCACGATTCTCAGAGGGTCTTTCATTTTACCGACCATCCTTACAGTAAGTTCTGGATTATCCTGCAGTACCGTGCCTATGCCGACCAGGACAGCATCCACCCTGTTCCGCATCATATGAACATAGCGCCTGCTCTCAAAGCAGCTGATCCACTTTGAGTTCCCATTCCTATCGGCTATATTCCCGTCCAGGGTCATAGCGCATTTCAGATAAACCCAGGGAAGGCCGGTCGTTATGTATTTGCTGTAATCCTCGTTCAGAACTTCTATCCTTTTTTTATAAGCGGATGAAAATTTAACCTCTATTCCCGAATTACGCAAATGTGAAATTCCTTTCCCGGAAATTTCAGGATTAGGGTCCTGCATGGATATGTAAACCTTCCTGATCCCGGCCCTCTTAATTGATTCCGCACATGAAGGCGTTTTTTTGCCCGGGAATTCTATACAGGGTTCCATCGTTACATAAAGATCGCTTCCCCGTGCAGCATCTCCTGCCATCTTAAGCGCCGAAATTTCAGCGTGGTCGCTTCCGCTTTTTCCGGTATTTCCTTCGCCTATTATTTTCCCTTCCTTTATAATGATACATCCGACGGAAGGATTCGGCGATGTCAGACCCTTGGCAGATTCCGCCAGTTCAAGGGCCCTTAAAAAATATTTCTCATTTTTCATGACAATCTCCGGTATTTTTCCGATATATAAAGCACAGGCTGTGCGTTATTGTGCTAAACCCGGGACAATAAACTGCAGATTTTTTAATTAGTTAAAATTTAATCAATTATGTCCCTTTTTGAAAATTTTAAAGTTCCTGGCGCTGTCAGCAGATCTTTTAATTTGTTTGTTGACAACGATATAAAAATAATGAAAATGTTCAGTTAAATATAACTAATCCATAGGTGCGCAGGAATGAACTTTGTGCGTAAAACGGAGGTCATTAACTATGGATCATACAAGCAATTATTTTTTATATTGAATTCTATTGACAGTTTAATATATAATAATCCAACATTTTTTTCAAATGAAAAACAATTATCAAGGGGGGAAAGGGAATGACGGAAATATGGGAAAAAATTTATCTTGAACTGACAAACAGTTTTGATTCCTCATTAAACACGGCCATCCTTGACAAGATTAAATTCAAGGAAATCCAGAACAACGATACCATTGTTCTTATTGCCCCGGATCCACTGACATCGGGCTGGTTCAGCGATAATTACCTGGATATAGCAAAAGCAATTTCTAAAAAACTTTTTGACAAGGAATACCGTTTTCTTATCGATATAGCTTATACAGACAACATATACCACAATATACCCGTTAAAGCCGGAAGAAAGCATGAAAAAATCAACACATCATTTCTGAATCCGAAATATACTTTTAACAGGTTTATTGTAGGTCCCAACAACGATTTTGCTCATGCGGCCGCCGAACAGGTAGCCAACCATCCCGCAAAATCATATAATCCCCTGTTTATTTACGGCAATGCGGCTCTCGGTAAAACTCATCTTCTCCAGGCGACCGCTCATAAAGTTATCGATGAGAAACCGGAGCTTAACGTCTTTTATACCACCAGCGAAAATTTCACAAATGAATTCGTCGAATCGATAAAAAATGGAGAAACTAACAGGTTCCGAAAAAAATACAGAAATTTCGACGTCCTTATCGTAGACGACATTCAATTTCTTCAGCAGAAAGAAAGTACTCTGGAAGAACTCTTCCATACGTTCAACGAACTATTCCATGAACGAAAGCAGCTTATTTTTGCATGCGACAGGCCGGCCAAAAGCTTATCGTCGATCGAGGACCGGCTTAAAACCAGGTTCGATTCAGGACTCAGCGTCAAGATAGAACCGCCTAATTATGAAACCAGAAAAGCAATCTTACTTTTAAAAGTCGCCGAAGAAAAGGTTTATATACCCGGCGACGTCATTGATTATATCGCTGCCAATGTTGAAAGCGATATCAGGCTTCTCGAAGGCTCCCTTACAAAGATCATTGCATTTTCAAGTCTGAAAAAAAAGGAAGTATCCCTCGACCTGGCCAAGGAAATCCTGAGGGACAAAATAAAGACCGAGGTTCCGAAAAATATTACAATTACCGACATACAGAAAGTGGTTTCGAAGTATTTCAATTTAACGGTAAACGACCTTAAATCCGAAAGAAGGCTTGAAAACATCAGTTATGCCAGGCAGATCGCCATGTACCTGTCCAAGGAGCATACTAATCATTCATTGACTGAAATAGGCAATCTTTTCGGCAACAAAGCTCATACAACGGTTATGAGGTCGGCTGATAAAGTATCAAACCTTCTAAAGACAAGGAAGAAGACAAAAAAGGAAATTGAAGACATCATAACGGAATTTTATAATACAAAATAAATTTTTATGCCTATACCCTTGTCAGTCTTTTTGTACAACATTTTCACATTCCTGAAATATATTTCACCTTATACTATCCGTATGCATTTGAAACCAGATCAATAGCCTGCAGCAACTTCAGCCATCTGAAATATTGTATAACGTGCATGGCTTATAACCTTTACCCCGATCTTGACAAGTTTATCATGGAGCGTTGTCAATGACCAATAACGAATAGACCTCGGCAGAGCAACTTGCCGAAGGAAGTTTCCCAGGTTGTATGCAAGAGCGAATAACTGCAGCCTCACATGGTTTTCTATGAAGTCGTGGTATGACAGCCTTGTCCAATTGATAGCGTTCTTTACTTTCTTGATCCATTGCTCAGTTGTACCCCTTAAGTTGTAGAACCTGACGACCTTTTTCAGCTGCCACCGGAGGTTGGTTAAGCAATCAATCATATATGATTATTATTGTTATTATATATTAACATATATTTATTATAATTATAACATTATTTAACATCTTTTGGGTATTAAGGTTATTAGGGTTTCGGGAATTCCCCCTTCCCCGGTATATATATGGGAAGGGGGGATAAATATTTAAGGGGATTATAATCATGGTCTGCAGGCTTTTTTCAATTTCCTATTACGGTCTTAAAACATCCGCAGTTGAAATTGAAGTTGATATACAGACAAAGGTCCCTGCCTTTGAAATTATAGGTATGATCGATTCCGAGGTAAGAGGATCTACAAAGAGGATAGAATCGGCAATCCAGAATTCAGGTTATCATTTTCCGGGGAAAAGGATAATCGTGAATCTTGCTCCCGGAGGAGTAAGAAGAACCGGCACTCTGTTCGATCTTGCAATAACAATTGGAATTTTGAACGAGCAGCATAATTTTCAAAACCTTGATCAATTCATCATCGTAGGAGAATTATCGCTGGACGGCAGGCTGAGGCATATAACAGGCGCTTTGCCTATTGCCTTGAAAGCCGGCCGTCTCGGTTTTAAAAAAATACTTTGCCCCGACAGCAATGCCCTGGAAATGGCGATAATAGGCGACGCCTGCATAATACCTGTTGCAAGTCTTAATGATGCCGTAAGCTATCTTGAAGGAAGTAAAATAATAGCTCCTGTAAAATCAGAATATTACAGGTTTTCCGCTCTTTCGGATAATAACGGAAGCCCTGGTAAGCCGGATATGTCTGATGTTGTCGGACAGGAATCGGCTAAAAGGGCACTGGAAATATGCTCGGCGGGAGGGCATAACGCCATATTGATCGGTCCGCCAGGAACGGGTAAAACGATGCTTGCAAAAAGGATACCCACTATTCTGCCAGATATGAGCCTGTGCGAAGCCCTTGAAACGACAATGATCTACAGTATAGCCGGAATGATCAACCAGGATCATCCGCTGATCGTAGAGAGGCCTTTCAGGACACCGCATCATACTGCATCAGACGCTTCGATAATAGGAGGAGGGAGGATTCCGAAACCCGGAGAAGTAAGCCTTGCCCACAACGGAGTACTTTTCCTGGATGAGTTTCAATTATTTAAATCAAATGTGCTCCAGGTCCTGAGGCAGCCGCTCGAAGACAGGAAGATTACCATATCCAGGGCCGAAGGATCTTACGAATTTCCCGGAAATTTTATGCTTATAGCGGCCCTTAACCCTTCAACTTCAAATTCCGATATCGATCAATGGAATACAAAGGAAATCTTTGCCATATTGAAAAAGATATCGGGACCACTCCTGGACAGGATCGATATTCACCTGCAGGTTCCAAGGATAAAATTTGAGGAAATCAGCTCCAGAGTAAAATCTGAAAGCTCGGTAGAGATCAGGAAAAGGGTTGTTAATGCCAGGAAAATAGAAAGAGACCGGCTTAAAATCTACGGTCTTTATACAAATTCGCAGATGACACATAAAATGATACAAAAATTCTGCAGCCTTTCCAAATCCGGCGAAAGCCTTATTAAAACGGCAATGGAAAAATTCATACTATCCATAAGGGTATACGACAAGCTTCTTAAAATTGCCAGGACTATTGCCGATATCGAGGAGAAGGAATTGATTGAAGATTATCATGTAAGCGAAGCATTACAGTATAGAATACTGGACAGAATATTAAATTTTACAGATATAATTTGACTTTAATCCCTTTAAAAATTAAAATATATAAGTTTTTTTAGGGCCCATAGCTCAGTCGGTTAGAGCAACTGACTCATAATCAGTGGGTCCCTGGTTCGAGCCCAGGTGGGCCCATATCTGACGCCGCTGATTTCAGAACCCTCATCAATCATACCAAGGAGTAAAAATGGAAAATATCACTAGGATAAAAAACCTTGTCCAGTTACAGAATCTTTTCAACAGGGAAAAGGAGATCAAGAACCTGTATTCTGAAGAAGAAAAAAAGATGGAGAAGGTAAAGCTGGAAAACGATTCCCTGGAAGTTTCCGAGAATGAAATAAAAACCAATATCAACGAAATGGAAAAAAAGATCAATGAGGAACTCGGGAAGAGAGATGAAATCAACAAGAGGATCAATAATCTGGAGGAAGGAAAAGAAAAAATTAAAATTGCCCGCCAGATAAAATCCTGGGAAAAGGAAATGGAAAAGCAGCAGCAGGAACTCTCCCTTATCCAGGCGCAAATTGATTACGATACCGCCAAACAGCTCGAAATGAAAAATGAACTTGAAAAGATCACTTTAAAAATTACCGAAAATAATGATAAAATAACGGAACTTGAAGAACATATAAATTCGATTAAGAAAGAGTATAAAAAAGAGCTCGATAAAACGATGAAAGAGCAGAATAAATTAAGAACTGAATTCGATCTCCAGTTTATCGAATACTACGAGTCCCTTATCAATAAAACCGGCGGCACAGCAATAGTCGAAGTAGAACAGGATGCCTGCGCGGGATGCTATACAGTGCTTCCTACGAATCTTCAGGGCGAACTCGGCGAGGAACTTAAAAGCGAGAATATCGATCTATACCAGTGTCCTCACTGTTTCCGCTATCTTTATTACAAATCATGGCTTGAAAAATAACTCAACGGCTGAATAAACCGGATAGAAGAGCCAGTCTTTTTGAAAGGTCTTTTGAGATATCCCTTTTCCTGAACCTCCAGCGCCAGTTCCCTGATGCAGTACCGGGAATATTCATCCTTCCGGCGCTTCCCAGGCCGAGAATGTCCTGGAGCGGGGTAATCGCAAATGCGGAACATGAAGACCATGCAAGCCTGATCAAGATCCAGGCTATATCATCTATATCGCCGCCAATATAATTCCTGATGAAAGATTTTACATTAGGCCCGACCGAATCGAACCATCCTTTAATCGTATCATTGTCATGAGTGCCGGTATAAACGACGGAATCCATGTTATAATTATGAGGAAGATACGGATTTCCCGGGCCTGAATCGAAAGCAAACTGCAGAACTTTCATACCGGGGAGTTTATATTTTTCCCTCATTTCCACAACATCGGGAGTTATTACACCCAGGTCTTCAGCGATAAAAGGAAGTTTCCCGAATGTTTTTTCAAGAATCTTAAACAATTCATTGCCCGGGGCCTTTTCCCATTTGCCATTAACAGCGGTGGCTTCTCCGTAAGGCACAGCCCAATAGGCCGCGAAACCCCTGAAATGATCAATGCGAACCATATCGTACATTTCCATATTATTCTTAATCCGCCTGATCCACCACTTAAAACCGTCTTTTTTCATCATTCCCCAGTTGTAAACCGGATTTCCCCAGAGCTGACCCGTTTTGCTGAAATAATCGGGAGGAACACCGGCGACTTTTACCGGCTGGAGCTGACGGTTAAAATGAAAGTATTCAGGGTGCGACCATGCATCAGAACTGTCAAAAGCCACAAAAAGAGGTATATCTCCAATAATTGTAATATTCCTGCCGTTTGCATATTTTTTCAGTTCCTGCCATTGTTTGTAGAAAATATACTGGAGGAATTTGTAAAACCGGATTCCATCCATGGATTTTTCCCTGAAGCTTTTAATATCGCCCGGAATTTTATATTTATATTCCTTCTGCCAGTTTGACCAGCTTTCCCCTTTATGAAGATTTTTCAATGTCATGAATATTGAGAAATCGTCAAGCCAGAATGATTCGCGTCTGCAGAAAGCGGTAAAAGCCGGATCCGATATCTCATTTTTGTTCCCGAAAAAATTAAGATATGATTTTCTCAGCACTTCATATTTATTTTCAATAACCCTGCCGAAATCTACTAAATCTTCGTCAAATTTACCTGTCTTGTCAACATCTTTAGATGAAAGAAGTCCTTCATCGATCAGTTTTGAGAAATCGATTAAAAGAGGATTTCCTGCAAATGCCGAGAAACTTTGATAAGGCGAATCGCCATACCCGGTGGGACCCAGGGGACATATCTGCCAGAGTTTCTGACCCGCATCATAAAGAAAATCAATAAATTCCGACGCCTCTTTGCCTAATGTCCCGATCCCATATGGACCGGGAAGCGACGTCGGATGCATCAATATGCCGCTTTTTCTCTCGAGAGTCATTTTACCCCTAACGATACGAGCCTTTCCGTACATTCTTTCTGTTTTGATATATTACAAACCCGACAATAAGCAGAACGGCAAATATTACGATAATTACTGCAAAATTGTCGCTGATCGATTCATTGAAATTGTACCTGAATGAACCGAAAAACTTTTTGAGGTTCAAACCGAAAAGCGGACCCGTTCTACTGAACGATCTGGTATGATATGAATAATTTGCCGACGTCCGCATTGAACCTGCCGATTCATACCGTGTAAGGCTCTGGCCCCGGCTGTTCTGCATTTGACCATTTCTCTGGCCGTATGCCGTATTGGGCCTTACCGACTTTCCCGAGCAAGCGCTTAAAGCCAGGAGCAATCCCGCTGTAATGACAAGAATAATTAACTTTTTCACAAATGGCCTTCTTATAATAAAATATGGAAAATCCGTTCATATTATCGGATTAAGCGTATATTAAAATTTAATCAAATTTTAATATTAATCATTTTTGCTTTATAATATATCATAATAACGATAAACGGAGAAGTCAAAGTTTAAAATCGGAGCGCATCGATGGATACCAAACTGATAGTAGTTCTCGACACTGAAAATTACATTGAAGCAAAACATATTATTGATGAACTTTCGCCGCTTGTTGATGTATTCAAAGTAGGAAGCGTGCTTTTCACGGCGGAAGGCATAAAGGTGATAGAATATATTAATTCCCTTGAGAAATCGGTATTCCTGGATCTCAAATTTTTCGATATACCGAACACCATCAAAGGAGTCAGTTTTGTCGTAAGCCGCCTGAAAGTTAAAATGTTCACTTTTCATCTTCTCGGCGGAAAAGAGATGATCCGCGCTCTTTTAATGGGTATGCAGGAATGTATGTCCCGCTGTCCAGTCAAGGAGACGCCGATTGCGCTCGGAGTAACCATACTCACAAGCATGAACGAAAGGATCATTCATGATGAGATGAAAATCGATTTAAAATTGCCTGATATGATCAAACATCTTGCAAGGATCGGCTACAACGAGGGAATCAGGGGATTTGTCTGTTCCCCGATGGAAGTCTCGATGTTAAGGAAGGAACTGGGTGCCGATGCTATCCTTGTTACGCCTGGAATCAGGCTTGCGGAAGATTCTACCGACGATCAGAAGAGGGTAATGACTCCGAAAGAGGCCAAATTAAACGGCGCAAATTATATTGTTATGGGACGTTCGATCACTGAAAAAAAAGATATGGCCGGCACCGTGAAGAAAATTTTAGTCGATCTGGCTTAATGAATATCGAATAACTACCTGAAAATGTAAATCAATCCGCTGTTGCGGAATTTTAAAATAAAATCCTGTATACTATCTTCCACAATCTTCTTTTTTTCAGCGGTCTTGATATATTTCACGAATGTCATCTTGAACAATAATCCCGAAGATATATCCCCCGTATTGCTATCCCTGGTTATCGGTATGACAAAGTAAGCGGAAGTTCTGTCGATAAGGTAATCGTACCTTACTTTCATAAAAATAACGGAATATTTTTCATAATCGCCCTTGTCCCCCAGGTATTCGAATCCTTTTATCAGATTGTCGTATCTCTCTACATCAAAAGAAGATGTTGCTATCGTCATTACCGCCGTATCATCGGAATTGGAAATATCTTTTTCTACCGAGATATTGTAATCCGATTCTCCGCTATTCAAAGAAAAGTCAAATGATCCGTTGGTTTGGAAAGTAATAAAATTAGAAACAACCGGCATAAAAATAAAGAGGTCTTTTTCAAGTTCGGCACAGTCCGAATTTATAACAGCGGACGCGTTATTTAACAGACCGATGAATTTTCCGTCCCTGTAGGATATTCTTAAATTGTTTATATTTTCAGAAAGCTGATCTGAAAAAATAAAAGAGCAGGATAAAACCATCCCTGCGATAATTATCATCTTATTTATTTTCATAAGTATCTCCTTCAATTTCAATTATGTTGAAATCGGGATTTGCAAAAAACCTGAAAGGAAAATATCTGGAAGAACCAAGGCCTTTCGAAACGAACAGCAATGAACCGCCATGTACCGAAACACCTTTTGCATTTTTCCTCTCAATCCCGCTTTTTACAACAAGAGGCAGGCCGAAAAGGGTTATCTGACCGCCATGCGTATGGCCTGACAATATGATATCGGATATGTCTTTATAATATTTTACCGCTTCGGGGTAATGGGACATAACAATCGTTAATTCATCGGTTTGAGTTTCAGTAAATACCGGCATCCTCTTTTTTTTCAACGATCCGGGATCGATTCCGATAACCCTGATTTTATCGATGCCCGTATCAATTTCAGTGCACTCATCGATGAGAAGTTTTATTCCGGCTTCATGCAGTACTTTTTTTAATAATACAAGGTCTGTCGGCTTCTTTTCATTGAAAAAGAAAACAGGATAAAATACATGCAGAAAATTATATTGAAAATAATCATGATTGCCAAGAACGGCAAAAACACCGTACTTAGACTTAA
The DNA here is from genome assembly GCA_963796325.1 of uncultured Spirochaetota bacterium. Classification (GTDB taxonomy): domain Bacteria; phylum Spirochaetota; class Brevinematia; order Brevinematales; family JAOACQ01; genus CAVYGN01. Next base: position 1,788,630 of record CAWCLF010000001.1, on the reverse strand, counting down.
TACCGGATAATAGATCTTTAATCAGATCGATTCCAGAATTATTATCTATAAAATCGCCCGTTATAAATACAAAATCTAAATCAGCAGTATCCGACCATTTCAGTATGATTTCTCTCATTTTGTTCAGTCTTGATTTTCCGATATTTTTGAATAAATGAAAATCAGACAAATGCATAATAGAATACTTGCCTGAAATCTTCGCGGACTTCACTTTTGCATTTACGACCCTGAAAAGGCCGGTTTCCACAAAATATGCATAATATAAAAAACCGCCAGCCAATATTATCATGACTGCGGCGAGGATAATAATAGACACTTTAACTCCCGTAGCATCAATATTATAAATCAAATTAAGTTTTTAAACAAGGATCATTCTTCCTGGAGGAAGCTCATATTAAAGAGTTCGGCTTTTTGATAATGGGTAGGTTCTTTAATTTCTTTATTTTTTGCATAAACGGCTATGCCTACGACATTTTCCTTTTTAACGACCGGCACAATAAAAATCTCATTAATATTATTAAGATCCGCCGGATCGAACCTTTCATTCAGATACCTGCTGGCGCTCAGGTTTCCCTTGATATCAAGGCCTTTAAGTTTAGACAGGAACAATGTGATAACCGGATCATCCGCCTGCATTTTAATTTCGCCGTTTTTATAGCCGCTACTCTGTATCGGCCGGAATTTTTCCCCTTCCCTTTTCATTATCAATATCCTGTTTATGTTAAGACTGTTTTTTGCAAGATCTACGGCGACTTTACCGTAATCTTCTACCGTATATATAGTGCTTAGTTTTTGAGGAGGCTCGGACATTGCAATCTCACCGGCATCCAGCGATATTGTTTCAACCGCCTGGTCAAGTTCAGACAGAGGCGGCATTTCTTCGGCTGTTATTTCAAACATTTCATCCCCGGCTTTGATTTCTTCATTAGCCGGTTCTTCTTTTTTAATATCTTCCAGGTCAAATTTAAATGGTTCGAATTCGGGTATTTCTTCCTTCTGCTCGCTTTTCAAACCGGTTTCAATGCCCGGAAACTCATTCTCATTAAAAGATTCATTTAAAATGAATTCATCTTCTTCCGCCGTTTCGTGCTGCGATGGAGTTTTTTCTTCCCTGGCAGGCGCCTGGGACTCTATGCTGCTTAAAATGCGTTCTTCTTCAGCAAAAAGATCCGTTTCCCTGGAAGGTTTTATAAAATCATATGTTTCGAGATTTTCCGGAACAGCCTGGGAAGGTTCGGGGATTTCCAATTTTTCAGGCTGCTTTATCTTTTCACCGGCTGAAGGGGTTCCGGCTTCCATATCCATATATTCCGAAGATATTTCGGGCATCGCTTCAGTCAGGTGAATACCGTTAGCCATTATCATATCTTCGATCCCTTTTTTCGCCTCGCTTTCACCGTAGGGTTTGTTCTCTTCAATATCCTTTATCAGATCCTTCAATTCATCAGGCTTTTCCGGCTGAACCGGTTCTTCATGGATTGAGACATTGACGGGTTTGACCGGCATGTCCTGTATTACCTTTTCATCTCTTAAAATAAGTACAAGAGCGGTCACAACAAGGAAAAACAGCAAAAGGCATGCAGTCAGAGCTATACCTCCAAGGATCGGAATAAACTTTTCATTTGAAGGGTAATATAATAGTTCTATGCCATGTATATTTTTCCTTACTACATACACGCTCTTTTCGTTCGTTTCAATTTTTGTAAACGTTTCGGGGTTTTTCATATAATCCATGAGATAGTTAACCTTATTATTGTTCAAAAACATCCTGCTTGTAACAAGAAGGTTCGATATTGCCCCGTCGGCAACGATAGAACCCCTGGGAATACCCGAAAAAAGCTTGTTCATTTTATAATAGAGAACAACGAACCCTCCGTTGGTTGTAGAAGTATTTTCAACCGGGACAGAATAAAACGAGGCCAAGAGATCTTTGTTGAGAAGGTAGATATAAGCAAAATCATTGGTAAGAAAATGGTCTTTAACCGCAGTCATTATCTGGCGTACAATTTTAATTTTATTTATTTCATTTGTGTCTACTGAAAATATTATCTTTCCGTCAAAATCCAGGATCTGGAGCTTCTGGCAATCTTCAATGGCATTCCTGATTTTATCGAAATCGGGATAATAATTTCCCGTGGATTCACCTTTTCCGGAACTTACAAATACCGATTTTACAAGGTTATCTTTTGACAGATATTGAATATCAGAGTTAATTTTACTCAGGTTGGTTTCAACCGCGGCATCATACTTCAGCGCCATGTCTTCTATATACTGGTGGTATGAATAACCGAAATACCCGTACCTCGTTTTTATAAAATAAACTATTACAAGCATTAAAGCTAAAGATACAACAAGGAGCAGAACAAGGAGGGTTTTTTTCTTTGCCATACGGTATCCCCTTACAGGTGTCAAAACACAGATCGAAAGTCAAAAAATGGAAATTTCCATTTCTATTTTTCGGCTAAATTAGCAATAATCATTAACCTATATAATAAAAATACAAAAAAAACGGCGGATAACCTCATGGCTTATCCGCCGCATTATGCAATTAATTAAATTTATTGCCCGGCAAGCCTTTTGTAATTCTGGTATCTGATCCTGGAGTCCGCTTCAGAAATTTTCAGAAGCTCTTCCGCTTTGTCGGGGAAGGTTTTAACAAGGGACGAATACCTGACTTCGCCCATCAGGAAATCACGGAAGCTTTCCGAAGGTTCCTTCGAATCAAGAGTAAACGGATTCTTGCCTTCCTTCAACAAGAGGGGATTATACCGGTAAAGATGCCAGTAACCCGCTTTAACAGCCCTCTCTTCTTCCTCCTGAGACTTTCCCATTCCTGCATGAATACCGTGGTTGATACAGGGAGCATAAGCGATAATTATGGAAGGTCCCGGATAGCTTTCAGCTTCGGAGATAGCTTTTAAAAATTGAACTTTGTTTGCTCCAATAGCCACCTGGGCGACATATACGTAGCCGTAGCTTATAGCCATCATACCCAGGTCCTTTTTCCTAATCTTTTTACCTGAAGCGGCAAACTTTGCAATTGCTGCCGTAGGAGTAGATTTGGAAGCCTGTCCTCCGGTATTGGAATAAACTTCAGTGTCAAGAACCAATAGATTGATATCGGCTCCCGATGCGAGAACATGGTCGAGGCCGCCGTAACCTATATCATAAGCCCAGCCGTCTCCGCCTATAACCCAGTGCGATTTCTTGATAAGAAATTTATCAAGCTTCTTTATTTCTCCAAGGAGGCCTGATTTTTCGTTTTTCAGGAGCTCCCTGATCTTTTTTGAAGAAGTTACTGAAGCGGCGGCATTATTATGGCCGTTCATCCATTCTTCAAACGCAGTTTTAATTTCCGGGGAAACACCGTCTTTAATCGCATTTTTCATCATTGTTTCAATTTTTTCCTTGAACTGGTAGTCGGCAAGGACCATTCCGTAGCCGTATTCGGCGTTATCTTCAAAAAGGGAATTCGCCCAGGAGGGCCCGAACCCTTTATCGTTGACGCAATAAGGAGTGGCGGGTGCAGAGCCTCCGTATATGGATGAACACCCGGTCGCATTAGCGACCATCATCCTGTCGCCGAAAAGCTGGGTTATGACTTTTATATAAGACGTTTCACCGCATCCGGCGCATGCCCCTGAAAATTCGAATAAAGGTCTCGAAAACTGGCTTCCCTTGATCGTCGTTTTTTCCATCAAGGTATCCTTATAAGTCACATTCGCCGATATATAATTCCATTTTTCGATTTCATTATTCTGGCTTCCAAGCGGTTTCATAACAAGGGACTTATTATTCTGTTTTCCGGGGCAGATATCGGCGCAATTCCCGCAGCCTGTGCAGTCAAGCGGGCTGACCTGGATCTTATACTGGTAGCTTTCAAGCCCTTTTCCGATCGCTTTTAGGGTTTTAGTCCCGGAAGGCAGTCCCTTCATTTCTTTTTCATCGATCAGGAAAGGCCGTATTACTGCATGAGGACATACAAAGGAACACTGGTTGCATTGAATGCAATATTCAGGCACCCATTCCGGTATATTGATCGCTATTCCCCTCTTCTCGTACTGTGTCGTGGCCGGCGGGAATGTCCCGTCTTCGCGTCCACTGAAAGCGCTCACAGGAAGGTCGTCGCCTTCCTGGGCGTTGATGGGAATCATTACGTTTCTTATAAATTCCGGAAGGTCTTTATTTTTATCATCCTTTTTGATTTCAAGAATTTTCCATGCGGCGGGAATATCGATTTTGACTGGTTCGCCGCCTTTATCGACGGCAGCGTAGTTCATATTTACGATTTCATCGCCCTTTCTGCCGTAGGATTTATAAATCGCCTTTTTCATCAGCTTGACAGCTTCATCATAAGCAATGATGCCGGAAAGTTTGAAAAATGCAGACTGCATGATCGTATTGATCCTTCCGCCCAGTCCTATTTCTTCAGCTATCGCAGTCGCATTCATAATATAGAATTTAATATCGTTCTCGGCCATGTATTTTTTCATGGAGTCCGGCAGATGATTCACAACCTCTTTTTTATCCCATATGCTGTTCAGCAGGAATGTCCCGCCTTTCTTCAAACCTCTCAGCATATCATATTTGTCAAGATATGAAGGCACATGACAGGCTACAAAATCAGGCCTTGTTATATAATAAGGCAGGTGAAGGGGTTTGTCGCCGAAACGCAGGTGGGAAATGCTTATGCCGCCGGATTTCTTCGAGTCATATGCAAAATATGCCTGTGTATACTTATCCGTGTTGTCGCCGATAATTTTGATCGAATTTTTGTTAGCGCCGACAGTTCCGTCTCCGCCTATACCGTAGAATTTAACTTCGACTGTGCCTTCCGGGCATACATCGACGCTTTCACCAAGGGGAAGCGATTTATTAGTGACATCATCCACAATACCCACGGTGAAACGGTTTTTCGGCTCCTTCAATTTATTGTTTTCAAAAACAGCTATCACCTGTTCCGGGGTTGTGTCCTTGGAACTCAAGCCGTATATTCCGCCGACGATAACCGGGGATTTTTCCTTCCCGTAAAAAAGATTCTTAATATCGAGGTAAAGGGGTTCTCCCGGCGATCCGGGTTCTTTTGTCCTGTCAAGAACCGCTATCTTCTTTACCGTTGATGGAAGAACCTTGAAAAAGTATTTTTCCGAAAACGGCCTGTAAAGGTGAACTGCGATCATACCGACTTTTTCACCCTTTTTAACCAGGAAATCGATGACGGGTTTTAAGAGGTCGGTAACCGACCCCATTGCAATTATTATGTTTTCAGCGTCAGGAGCGCCGTAAAAGTCGAAAGGATGATATTCGCGTCCCGTCAGTTTCTTCATTTCCTTCATGCATTCTTCGACGGCATCCGGAACGGCATCATAAAATTTATTCGATGCTTCCTTGGCCTGGAAAAATATGTCCGGATTCTGGGCCGTACCTCTTGTAACAGGGTTTTCAGGCGAAAGGGCCCTGTTCCTGAATTCATCAAGGGCTTTTTTATCAAGTATTTTTTCATAATCGGAATAATCAAGGGCTTCAGCCTTCTGGATTTCGGCAGAAGTCCTGAATCCGTCAAAAAAGTGAAGAAATGGAATACGTGTTTTGAGGGTGGCCATATGTGCAATGGGAGCCAGGTCGAGAATTTCCTGGACGGAACCCGTCGCAAGCATGGCAAACCCTGTCTGCCTGCAGGCCATTACATCGGAATGATCGCCGAAAATCGACAATGCATGGGCAGCAACTGTCCTCGCGCTTACATGGAAAACGCAGGGTAAAAGTTCGCCTGCTATTTTATACATATTGGGGATCATAAGTAAAAGGCCCTGGGATGCCGTAAATGTCGTCGTCAGGGCTCCGGCCTGAAGCGAGCCATGAACTGAGCCTGCAGCTCCCGCTTCCGACTGCATTTCCGTTATTTTCAATACATTGCCGAAAATATTCTTTCTCCCTTCACTGGCCCATTCATCACAATATTCAGCCATCGTCGAAGAAGGGGTAATGGGATAGATCGCAGCAACTTCCGAAAGGGCGTAAGCAACATGACTTGCGGCGTTGCAGCCATCCATCATCTTCATGGATTTAGACATTTGATTCCTCCATAACTAAAATCATCTATTCATGAGATAATAAAACTGCCAATATTATAAATTATTTCATGAGATTTAACAAATAAACATATTGAAACCGGAAAAATGTCAATAATAATTAAAACCAAATATTCCTTGAATTATTTTGGGTAAAAATTATGAAAAATACGTAAAAAGGCGTATTGACTAAAATATCCGGTTTTCCATATAATAATAAATATACTGGCGGGGGGTTTAACATTTCGGCCGGACCATTTTTTAAGGGTCCGGCCATATTTTTCTCTATTGCTTAAAAAATCATGTTTTATTATAATAATTCATGATTTGTTTTTTGAGCCTTGCGTTAAGAGGAAAACTTCAAGTTTCATGGACCGTATAAATGACTTACAGGGAATCAGTCAACAGCGACATGCCCGAACTTATCGAATTATCCAGATTGTTCGAGAAATCCCCCTATCTTTTTGATCCTCATATGAAGGAAATCTCCCTATTAAATTACCCCGCTTTCGCTTATGACATGCTTCTCTCCCCCAACTCGGTTTCCATAGTAGCGGAAGAAAACGGTTCAATTGCGGGATACGTCAATTATTCGATAAACCGGCCCCTTTCGGATGCAGTTAACTGCAGAATAGGAAGCATACTCCTGCTTGCCGTTCATAATGATTTCAGGGGAAAGGGGATAGGAAAGCGCCTCGTGGAAAAGGCCCTGGATAACCTCCTGAAAACCGGGGCAAAGATAATTACCGTGGGAACGGACTTTTATAATTACCCTGCAATCCAGATCTATGAAAGCTGCAATTTCCATTTCCGGATGGGCTGGCACATCTTCAGGTTCTATAATAACGGCAAAAATATCGAAAGCTGCCTGAATGAAAAAATCAGGATCCCCGAACCGGCTGAAATAGACAGGTTCCTGGGAAAATTATCACGCCCGGTTTCTCTTCTTAAAGAAAGGCTCATCGATAAAAAAAGGCTTCTCGATTACCTTGCGGATAATGCAAGGAGGAGCCTTTACAAGGGTAAAACAGGCTGCTATGTATACGGCCCGAAGGGCAATACTTCAGGTTTCATCAACGTAGGCAGCGATGAAATAACAAGAAGAACCCTCCAGACCGAAAGCCAGGTATATAAAATTCTTGATGTGATAGCTGAAGAGGGTAAAAAACAGGTTAAAACCGAAACGGAACTCCTCAAAGACATAAAATCGAGACTAAAGGGCTACTGTCTCCTGGAATTATGGCTCGATGCAGAAAATACGCATCTCCTGGAAGCGGCAGAGGATGCAGGTTTTCATCTCAGCTACACGGGCGTCGCCTTTCATTATATCAACAACTGACTAGTCAAGGAGCCTTTTTTCACCCTTAAGAGAGGAAATTTCCTCAATATCCTGAGTACATTCCATGCAGCCGATATACTTGCCGGTTTGATCGCGTAGAGCGTAAAATTCGATAAGGATCTTGTGTTTTTTTTCTCCCTTCCCGACCTCCAGGTCGATCCAGAACCGGGCCCTGTCCCTTTCCCCGGACTTCATCTGTTCGACTATCTCGACTACCTTGGGAAGGCTTTCCTTTGGGTGGCATTCCCTGAAGTTGAGCCCCATCGAGGTCAGCGGCCGGAAGAATAACCTCGTTTCATGGCGGTTCCAGCCGGCCACTTCGTCATTTGCATCGATAATAGTGATTTCGACGGGAAGAGTTTCTATTAAGGCCTTTACCATTTCTTCGCTCATTCTGTCGATCATATAATCCTCCAAGAAATCTTAAATACTTATAAATTTATAAATTATCAGCCTGCGGGAAAAGCAGAGATTCTGCGGCCGCAAGCTTTAAGAGACTCCATGCCGAATTCGCTATAGCATAATTGAAACTTTTTATATCGGGATGGCCCAAAATTACTGAAATTTTCATTTATAGATACCTTTAATTGAAATTATGATTTAAAAAAATAAATACCGCAAAAATCAGGAAATTCAAGAAAAATTTTTGTGCCCTGCTGGAAAACGGTACAAAAGTTCCATTGTAAAACATTAACATAACCTGCATAATTATCCCGTTAAATTTTTGTGTTTGGGGTTAAAATATGAAAAGATCAATCCATTGGATCCTGTCAGCAGCAGTTATATCATTCTTAGCTGCATGCGCCGTCCACCCGGGTAATAGCAGCAGCAGCAATTCCTCTTCCTCCAGCAGCCAGTCGACCAGCTCATCGAGCAGTTCATCCTTAAGCAGCTCGTCCAGCGACGAACCTGACGTATTCGCCGGAGGCGACAGCTATGACGGGAACAGTTCCTTAGTCGCCTGCTACTGGAAAAACGGCTACGGAAACCTTATTAATAATTCAACATCCTGCGTATATCAGCTATCTGTAAACGGGTCCCTCATATCGGCGGTCGGCGGCAACGGTACATTGAATTCGTTTTTATGGACTAACGGAATCAATACAATTTTTAGTCCCGATTACTATCTTACTTCCGTGGCTGTCAGCGGTTCGGATATATATGTTCTCGGGGGGACTAACGACAGCCTCGGCAATCCAGGGTATGTTTACTGGAAGAACGGCGCCATTAATACTCCTGCAGGCCTCGGTACACCTTCAACCTTTATTAACAATAAGACATTCGTCGTGAACGGGCCTGTAATGTATTTCGGAGGCTCATATTACAACGGCACCTGCAATGTCGCTTTCATATGGACGAACGGGGTCCAAATCACCCTCACGAATGATATAACTTCCAGCGTCTATGCCATCGCGGTCAGCGGATCCGACATATATGCCGGCGGTGTTTGCGGCACCAATGCCTGTTACTGGAAAAACGGAATCGTACATATTCTCACGAATGCACAATCTGCAATCAACGCAATCGCTGTAAGCGCCTCGGGTGACGTATACTGCGGCGGTTTTACCGACGATCATACCGTCCTGGCCTGCTGCTGGAAAAACGATACGGCATACCCTCCTCTTACTAACGTTACATCCAGGGTCGACGCTATCACTCTATACGGCAGCGACGTATACGCGGGCGGATGGTGGTATTACGATAACGGCCATACGCATGTCGCCTGCTACTGGAAAAACGGCGCATTGACCAATTTATCGCAATCACTTCAGGAATCTCATGTATCCGCCATTTCTGTCCGGAAGAAACTATAAATAATTTAAAGAAGGCTCCAATCCGGATTCAATCCAAAAGAAATTAACAGGGGCTGCCTCAATGGCGGCCCCCGCCCCGGCAAAGATTTTTGCAAATTATATTAATCAGAAATATTCCGATAATTAATAAGAAATAGCGTATATTATATAGTAAGAGGGGATAAGTTATGAGATACTTATTTATCATATTATTATTCTTGAGTTTATTTTATATAAAATCGTTCACGGAGGAAACATCGGGCAAGGTATTTTTCAATATTCCGGGAAACAGCAAGCTCGACACCGAAGACACGATCCAGAAACTGATCCTCATCAAGAAGATGCCGATTCAGAAAAAGGAATCCGAGATACAGGATATTAAACTTGAAAACGATATAGCAAAAGACCTTACAAAGTTCCTCAGGGACCTCGACGACAAATCAAGGGCCATGTACGATTTCAAATCCCCTTTCCGCGACATGGTCGGGTCATCTTCCGATACGGCTGTCCTCGAAGCAGGCGCTGAAAGAAGAGCGAAGAAAGAAAATTACAAGGTGACGGTCCTGCAGACGGCAAAGCCGGATTCCTTTAAGAGTTCGTCCACACCCAGGAACAAGGTCCTTCCTCCCTGTGAATTCACTGCCGGCATGAACGGCAAAACCCTCAAAATCAAATTTGCAGGCGGATCGATTTACCAGCTTGCCGACGCCATACAGCAGCAGGCGGGCGATATCCTGACGACACAGATAATCAACGATACGGAATCGAGTTCCATCCTGGTCGTCAGCGGGAAGGAAACCGGCGAAAAAAACAAGCTGTCGTTCGGCGGCGATATCAGCGCCCTTTCCCTTATCAATCTTATTGGACAGGGAGAAGCGAAAACCGAAGATCATTCGATCGATTTCAGCAAAATTGCGAGTTCAGGCGCCCCTATCGTTTCTGACAATAAAAAGGTCGATCTGAAACCCGGCGACGAAGGCCGGGTAAGCATGACAAGCGACAATATAAAGATCGGAGAAGGCACAGTTTTTTATTTCAATGCGTCGATGAATGCATATAAACCCGAAGCAGAAGGAACGAATTTCGGCATTTCAAACGTCGATATCAACTTAATGGAACCGGTTTCCGTTTCAAATGTCACAGTGGCGGGAGGAAGCCTGATAAGTTATTACGAGGAAAAGAAAGAGCTTCCGGCAGAAGTAAGCAATTTTACCGAGATCCTCACCCTAACATTCAGCGACGGTACTGTAAAAACATATCTTATCGACAACACCGGCAGCTTCAGCAACTCGCTGTCCACTTATAAGGATAAAACGGTCGATTCCGTTACCGTCAGGAATAAAAACACGGACAAGGAAATCCTGATTTCCGATGCAAGATTCTCGACAAAAATTTCCGAAGGCGGCATCCAGCCTAAAAATCCAATATCCAAGGCCTGCGATTCCATTATCAATTTCAACGGCGTCGAAGTTAAAAGGGACAAGAATGCGATAGGCGACCTGGTCGACGGAGTGAATTTCAATCTCAAAAGCGAATCGAAAACACCGGTTGACGTCAGCATCGATCATGACTATAAAAAGGTCGAGGATGCAATACTTGCCTGGGTTGACAGCTATAATAAGGCGATGGAATACCTGCATATAGTGACGGCGCCGAATCTGGACCACACGCCCCTCTCCAAAAGGAGCCAGGAAAACCTTAAAGACGGAGTATTCGAAACAGAAAGCTCGGTAACGATACTCATGAACAGGCTCCGCACAATCACGGAAGAACCTTATAAAACCGTATATGAAAGGCAGCTGAACCTCCTGGAGCAGATAGGGCTGTACACGAAGAAAAACGGATCGTTCGACAGGACGTCCGAGGAGTGGACCTCCGCCAGGATGGGGCTTTTAAACATTGAAATTGAAAAACTCCGTTCGGAATTAAAAATGAGGTTCGACGGAGTGGAACAGATCTTTGCATACGATACTCATGGAGACCTCGTAAAGGATTCCGGCGTTGCCGTCGCCGCAAACCAGGCATTAAGGCTCGGGATCGGAACAGGAAGCTTCTTTGAAAGAAGGATAGCCTATAACGATGAGAAGATAAAACAAAGCCAGAAAGACATAGAAAAGATGACCGTCAATCTTTCGGCTTATGAACAGGACCTGAGGGAAAAATACGGGAAGATGAACCAGGTCATTAACGACACCGGGAACAAGGAAAAATGGCTAAACAGCCAGCTTAAACAGTAAGAAAGGCCGGATGCGGATTATGGAAAAGCATATTAAACTCGCCGGAATACTCAATATCGTATACAGCAGTCTTGTCTATGCGCTGGGGGTTGCGCTCTTTTTATTCGCAGCCCTGTTCGGGCGCATTGCAGGTTTTATTTTAAGGGTAAGCCTGAGTAACCACGGTCAGATACCCGAAACGGTAATGGATATAGTCCCCATTATCCTGTATATAATCGCAGTGATTGTGCTTGTATTTTCAATAGCCGGCATAACAGGTGGGATCGGCGTTCTATATAAAAAGGAATGGGGCCGCATCACCGTCATTGTCATCTCTTTCTTCAACCTGACCCACATACCTGTAGGTACTGCGCTGGGCGCATACAGCATCTGGACGCTGGTTAACGAAGAATCGGTAAAGTATTTCAAAAGCAAGGATAATACCTGAAACATGACATTTTAAGGTCTTAAATCATGCGCTTTACCGGCCTTCTCGGTTATTGACAATACCTTAGGCCATAAGCTGTTGATGATAAGGGCGCTTTTCCCCGTCAGCCTTGAACTGTTAAAAAGAGCGGTAATAGACATTTCCCCTTCAGGGCAATAATACATATATGCGGTATAACTTCCATGGGCTCCGGAATGACCGAACATAACGGTCCCGTCGGCAAACGACAGCCGCTCGAGCCCCAGGCCGTAATCGATCCTTACGGAAGATTCCGACCGCCAGTAATTCATTTTATTTGTCATTTCATAAACTGATGAATAGGATAGGAGCAGCCTGTCTTTAAAAACCGCTTCAATGAAGCCGGCAAGATCGTAAACGCATGAGACGATCCCTCCGTCGGGCGTCCTGCAGCTCGAATCGAAGTCGGTCATATCAAGATATTTTCCGTTGCTGTAATAATCGACATATCCTCTCGAAGTTTCCAGGTGAACAGGATTATCCGGATCGTAATAAGTGCTTTTAAGGGAAAGGGGCGCAAAGATCCTTTTTAATAAATTCTCTTCAAGGGAAATTCCTGTAATGTCCTCTATAATAAGGCCAAGGAGTATATAAGCCGTATTGGAATAATGCCATCCCTTCCCGGGGCTGAAATACGCCGGTTTACCGGAAACCATCCCGATAATATTTTTTGAATTGAGTTTTTCATTATTTCCGGCAAGATAATACTTCTCCGGGGTCAGATACTCCGTGTAATTCGCTATGCCGCTTGTATGATTGAGAAGCTGCCTGATCGTTGCGGCCCCGGCGTTATTAACGTTCCTGATTATCTCCAGAGGGAGGTAATTGGAGACGGGATCATCAAGCGACAGGCTGCCCTCTTCGGCCAGCTGCATTACGATAACACTGACAAAGACCTTTGTTATGCTGCCGACCCTGCTTAAACTGTTATTTTTCATTTCTATGCCGTTTTTGATATCTACCATGCCCTTTGCGCATGCCCATGCCCCCCAATAGGGAGATTCGATAAGTATAACCGCTCCGGGAAGCCCGTTCGATACCGCGGCCGATAACAAAGGTTCAATGACGGAAGCAGGAGGAAAGTCGAACCCGATGTCCTTATACGTATTCGTATTATCATAATATGTGGGTTCGAGAATCACAGGCATCGCTTCCAGGTTTCCCCCGGCAGGTATCGGGCTTCCGGAATAAATGACTGTAAAAAAAAGAAAAGAACAGGAAATGACAACAATAATAATCTTCATTTAAGCATAGCCGAAAGAAATATTCAGGAGCCTTTTTTTTGTTTTTTAGACCATGAATCCATCAGGGATACCGTCCTGTTAAATATGGGTTTACCTATTGAGCTGTCGGGATCCGCGCAGAAATAACCCTGCCTCAGGAATTGGTATCTTTCCCCCGCTTTTGCACCGGCAAGGGAAGGTTCGCCCTTGCATTTTAAGAGTACGGTCAGCGATTCTTTATTCAGGTTATCCCTGTAATCGGCCCCGTCTTTTTCCTCCCCCGGGTTTTCATCGGAAAACAGGTGGCCGTAAAGCCTGACTTCAAGGCCGACGGCATGAGATTCGGAAACCCAGTGCGAAGTGCCCATTACCTTCCGGCCGTCGTTCGTCCAGCCTCCCTTTGAATCGGGATCGTATGTGCAATGAAGTTCCCTGACTTCACCTTTCGCGTCCTTCAGGACATCGACGCATCTTATATAATATGCATACTTCAGCCTTATCTCCCTCCCGGGCGCCAGCCTGAAGAAGTTCTTAGGCGGATCCTCCATGAAATCATCCCTTTCTATATAAATGATTTTCGAAAAGGGGACCGTCCTTTTGCCCGCGGAGGCGTCTTCGGGATTGTTCTCGGCTTCGAAATTTTCAGATTTCCCGTCGGGATAATTATCGATAACAACCTTCAAAGGATCGATAACGGCCATGCGTCTTGGAGCGCTCTTGTTCAGGTCTTCCCTGAGGCAGTGTTCAAGAAGTGAAATATCGACTATGCTGTTAGCCTTGGCGACGCCGATCCTCTCGCAGAAATCGCGTATAGCCCCGGGGGTATAACCGCGCCTTCTGAATCCCGATATAGTGGGCATCCGCGGATCATCCCAGCCGCCGACATATCCGCCCTTGACAAGCTCGAGAAGCTTCCTCTTGCTCATTACCGTATGCGTAAGGTTCAGCCTTGCAAACTCGATCTGCTTGGGCCTCGGGTTAAATTCGAGTGACTCGAGCACCCAATCGTAAAGAGGACGATGGTCCTCGAACTCAAGAGTGCATATGGAATGTGTTATGCCTTCGATAGCGTCGGAAACCGGATGGGCGTAATCGTACATAGGGTAAATGCACCACTTGTCGCCCGTTCTGTGATGAGCGCTCCTCAGTATCCTGTATATGACCGGGTCTCTCAGGTTAAGGTTGGGCGAAGACATGTCGATTTTAGCGCGCAGAGTCCTGGAACCGTCGGGGAAATCTCCGTTTTTCATCTTATTAAAAAGATCAAGGTTTTCATCGATGGCCCTGTCCCTGAAAGGGCTCGGCCTGCCGGGTTCCTTCAATGTGCCCCTGTATTCCCTTACTTCCGTGGCGGTAAGGTCGCAGACGTACGCCTTGCCGTATTCGATAAGCCTGACCGCATAATTAAAAAGGGCTTCGTAATAATCCGAGGCGTAGAAAAGACGGTCTTCCCAGTCGAAACCGAGCCACTTTACATCCTGCATGATCGATTCGACATATTCAGTTTCCTCTTTGGAAGGGTTTGTATCGTCGAAACGGAGGTTGCATAATCCGTTATTCCTTGCCGCAGTTCCGAAATTCAGGCATATCGATTTCGCATGCCCGATATGAAGATATCCGTTAGGTTCGGGCGGAAAACGAGTATGAACTTTGCCCCCGTATACGCCGCTGCCGTTATCTTCATTAATTATCGACTGGATAAAATTGACGCTTTGAATCGATCCGCCGGTTTCCATTTCCGCCATATAACACTATTCTCCCTCATACAAATATCTATGCAGATATTCATATTTTAAACGAGAATCGCACTAATCACAATTTTTGACATTATGGGAGCATTCGTGTTCTGAAAAGAATAGAGATTGTGTTAAGCGGCATTTTGTGAGCTTATTATTGCCTTATCGCTTCCCAGATGCCCGGCAACGGGAGGGTCATTGTGCCGACTATATCATTATTACCATTAGTTATCCCTGACCATTGTTCACCGGTGGAATAAATCCAAACGACCGAAGCTGCATTAGTGCTCCAGGTTCCCTTGCTATGATCCTGCTCGCCGAAAGTGCCGTCATTGCTGAATATTATTACGGTCGATCTGGATCCGGCGCTGTTAAAAGAATAATTCAGGGTCCATGCTCCCACGATCGTGAAGATAGATGACGAACTGGAGCTGGAAGAGCTGGAGCTTGAATTCGAACCCGGAGACGCCGCACAGGCCGCGATCATAACCGCCAGAGCAAACAGGGTCCCCAGGGCAATTATGCTTATTTTCATTATATTCCCCCTTTTAATATTTTACGTTCTTAATGCAGGAAAACAGTTATCACCCGGATATTTTAGTGTGTATAATAATAATACGGAAATAAATTGAATGAAAGGCAATTCATGAAAAAAATATTTCAGATCCCGGTTTGACCGGTTGCAATTATTCATTGAAATTTTCACCGCTTCAATATACAATTAATATTATTTACAATTAAAAATTTATACGCTCCGGGGGGCCGCAGGATGTCGATCTATGAATCCTGAAATTAAAATCAACAGCGACAACAATGAGATCCTTGTAGAGATCCACACGGAAACGCTTCTGCCAGGGATGATCCTTGAAGCCGATGCCTTCACCGATAATCATGTTAAAAAGATCGGCAAAGAAGAACCGATCACGGAAGAACTCATAAACCAGCTCAAATCCGAAAACATCGAACTGCTTTTTTATTCGCCTCCCGCAAACGAAGTTCAGAAATCGTATAAGCTCATCGAAATCGAAACCAAGGACCTCTACCCCGGAATAGCGCTGAAAGGCGACGCTTTCACGCCTGACGGCAAAAAAATCGTCGAAAGCGGAGAAATAATAACCGCGGATATCATTAAAAGCCTGGAAGACCAGGGTATTAAAAAATTCAACTACAACAAACCCGTTTATTCGGCTACTTATTACCGCCTCGACAAATACATAGTATCTAACCAGCTGATCGAAAAGTCCCTGTACCTGGCTAAAGAAATCGAGAACTGCGTCCTGAAAAAAACGGCGCTGCCCAAAAAGGACATAGAAAATATCATCGAGCAGCTTATAGGCGAAATATCGATAAGCGAAACATATACGATTCTCAATATGCTCAAGTTGAAGGATTTCGACAGTTATACCTATACGCACAGTATCAACGTCGCCATGATATCGATACTGTTCGGCAAGGAGCTGTTGTATAACAGCGAAAAGCTTAAAACCCTCGGCATGGGCGCCATTCTCCATGACCTTGGCAAAATACTGGTTCCCAAGGAGATACTTAATAAAAAGGGGGGCCTCAATGAAAACGAGTGGGAAGCTGTCCAGAAGCACACGATACTGGGCTACGAAATAATAAAGAATCAGAAAAACTTCGGTCCCGACGTCGAATCTTCCCTTCTGAGCCATCATGAAAATTACGACGGGAACGGCTACCCGATGCATATCTCAAGGGACCAGATAGGCGAGATCTGCGAAGTCATTACCATCGCAGACACTTTCGACGCCCTGACTTCGGAAACCCCCTACCATTCCCCTTTCCCCGTGTCAAGTTCATTCCTGGCGATACAGAACCTATCGGGTGTGAAATTCCATCCGAGGTTTGCAACCGAATTTATCAATTACATGCCTCGCCGCCTTTACGGAAAGCCGCTCATACCGCTTAATTCATATGTTATGCTTAATACAAAGGAAGTTGCGCAGGTCATCCATATCGATCCGTCAAAAACGATCCGTCCGATAGTAGTGATCTATATAAACGGCAAAATGGAACCCCTCAAATATCCTATCCAGGTCGACCTTCAGATGGATAAAAGCCGTTTTATAGAAAAGCTCATCGAAGACCCCAAGCTCCTGCAGGCCCTTGAAAGCATGAAAAATAAGTAGGCGGCGTCTTATATCCCCCGTCCTTGATATAAATGGCTTCCGCCTTTAAAATATCCCGGTTAATTTAAGGAGCAGCATATGGTCAGGACGCGCTTTGCGCCTTCCCCGACAGGAATGCTTCATGTCGGCAATGTAAGGACCGCCCTTTTTGCCTATCTCTATGCGAGGCATACGGGCGGCAAATTCGTACTCAGGATAGAGGATACAGACATGGACCGTTCTCATCCGGAATATGTAGATAACCTTTTAAACGATCTTGCATGGCTGGGACTGGAATGGGACGAAGGTCCCGGCAGGAAAGGCCCCGCGGAAAGCTATTTTCAAAGCGGCAGGCTTCAGATTTACAATGAATATGCGTCGAAGCTCATCGACGGCGGCAACGCCTACCATTGCTACTGCACGCCGGAGGAATCGGAAGCGCGCAAGGCTGCGCTTGCGGCATCCGGAAAACCTCCTGTTTACGACGGGCACTGCAGGCGCCTGGCAAAGGCAGAGATTGATAAATATAAATCGGAAGGGCGGAAACCGGTTGTAAGGTTCATCGCATATGACGAGGATTTCAGTTTCACCGATAAAGTCAAGGGAAATGTCAATTTTCCCAGGGGAATGGTCGGCGATTTCATAATAATGAGGTCCAACGGGATGCCTGTTTACAATTTCGCGGTAACCGTCGACGACGCCCTGATGAACATCACGCATGTGCTCAGGGCCGACGAGCACCTCTCGAATACCGTGAGGCAGCTCATGCTTTATAAAGCCCTCAATTTCAAAGTGCCTGAATTCGCCCATATGGCCCTCGTCCTTGGTAAGGACCATCAGAAATTATCGAAAAGACATGGGGCCGCAAGCGTCGAAGATCTGAGAAAAGAAGGCTACCTGCCTGACGCGCTCGTCAATTACCTCGCCCTCCTTGGCTGGTCGAGCCCCGACGGCAGGGAGATATTGTCAAAGAGCGATCTTGTCAAATTATTCGACCTTGACCGCCTTTCGCCAAGTCCGGCTATTTTCGACACGGCCAAACTGGACTGGCTTGCCAAGCACTACATAATAAACAGCGGCATCGAGAATATCTTTAATTTGTCCCTGCCCTTCATTCTCGAAACAGGGCTCATCGATGAAAAATATCTCGGGAACGATGAAAACAGGAAGTTTATCAAGGGGGTTCTCGAGATTACCCGGGGATACTGCTCCCACCTCTCGGAAATCAAGGACCACGTATCGTATTTTCTGACCGACGATTTCGAATTCACCGAAGAAGCGGCATCGGTATTGAAAAAACCGGAAGCGGCATCAGTAATCGTTAAATTCCTTGAAATATTGAACAACGAGAACAGGAAAATCGATGAAAAGGTTTTCACTGAAATTATTGAAAAAATAATCGGAGAAACCGGGATTAAAGGCAAGAACCTTTTCCTGCCTCTGCGGGCGGCTCTTACAGGCAGGACAAAAGGGCCCGAAACTTATTTCATAATTCCGGTCATCGGCAAGACCCGGACGATAAAGCGCCTGAATAGTGCCATGAAGTTCGCTCAATAAGGACGGTTTTTTTATGAACCTGGACCACATAGGCATCGAAGTGTCCGACAGTTTCACAATGGAGCTTTTCTATAAAAAATTCTTCGATTTCAGGACTGTTTACCGTTATAGAAGCTCAAATCAAAAGGGATTGCGCACGGCAGTCCTCTCTAACGGTAAAGTAAAGCTCGAGCTACTGGAAAGGGAAAACTCAAAGCCGGAACGGCCGGAGAGGCCGAATCATATAGCTTTTTACTCGCCTGACGTAAATAAAGAATATGCAAGGCTCCTAGCTCTCGGCCTTGAGAATATCGATGCTCCGCGGGTTACAGGAGACGGGTGCCTCGAAGCCTCGGCTTCCGACCCGGAAGGCAACATAATTGAAATTTCGAAACGGATCAGGGCTTTCCCCGGCTATAAAATCAGCGCCGTAATTTTCGACCTCGACGGCACCGTGATCGACAGCGAAGGCAATTATTACGAAGCCGACCGCCGCCTCCTTCACGATTACGGCATTATACTAACCCCTGCCATGAAGCATAAATATGTAGGAACGGGCAACCTCGAAATGATGAAGGACCTGAAAACTGCTTACGGCATCAAAGACAGCATAGAAACGCTGCTTGCACGTAAAAATGAATACTACATGGAAAAGGCCAGGAACAATACAAAGGTATTTCCTGAAATGATCAAATTTATCAGGCTTTTAAAGGCGTCGGGATATAAGCTCGGGATTGCTTCAGGAACTTCTGCCGGAGTCCTGGAAGAAATAATAGACATGACCGGCCTCAGGGACTATTTTACCGCAGCAGTATCAGCCGAAAGCGTAGAAAGGGGAAAACCCGCTCCGGATGTTTTCATTGAAACTTCCCGAAGGCTCGGCGTCGATCAGGCAAACTGCGCGGTCGTAGAAGATTCCCGGTACGGAGTTGAAGCTGCTGTAAGGGCTTCCATGCCATGCATAGCCGTCCCCTACCTCGCCGATGCGCCGGTTTCGGACAGGTTCTTCATGGCAGATCTTATCTATATGAACGGCATGAAGGGATTCAACGCCCGGAGGGCCATTAAATGGGTACTGAAACACAGCTGATCCGGCGGATTAAGCCTGTCCGGAATAAGGAATAAATTATGGAAATAATGAAATCGATAAGACCTGAAATACTCCGCATCCCCCCCTATATCGAAGGCAAAAGCCCGGCTCCCGGGAATTTGAAGCAGTACAAGCTTTCTTCAAATGAAAACCCCATAGGCAGTTCTCCTCTCGCGATCGAGGCGATGAAAGACAAACTTAACGGCGGGGTTTCCCTTTACCCGGATCCCCGGATGCCGGAACTCAGGGAGGCCGTTTCCGCTTTCTGGCAGAAAAGGAATGTCCCCGTGAAGCACAGCGAAATCATTTTCGGCGATTCTGCGGATGAAATCATAAACATGATAGCGGCAGGCTTCATATCCCCGGGCGATGAAGTGATAATTTCCGAAAACGGCTTCTCGATGTACGAAATCTGTTCCCTGTCAAGAGGCGCAGCCCTTGCAAGGATCCCCAGGAAGGATTTTAAAGTCGACCTTGACGCTATAGCCGGACGGGCGCTTAAATCCGGCAGGCCGAAGCTCGTTATGTTCTCCAACCCGGACAATCCGACATCGACTTTTCATGACATACCTGCAATAAAGGGCTTCCTCGACAGGATCCCCCCCGGTACGGCGGTGCTCCTTGACGAGGCTTATATACATTTTGCAGGCATAGGAAATTCTTTCATGTCCCTGAGGGAAGAATATCCCAACCTCATTATCTGTTTTACATTTTCTAAAGCTTACGGCCTTGCCGGGCTCAGGGTGGGTTATGCGGTCCTGCATGAAAAAATCGCCGCGGAGATCGAAAAGATCAGGCTTCCATTTAACCTGGGAACACTGCAGCAGAGCGGAGCGGCCGCGTCGCTCCGCGACGAGGAATTTCTTAAAATGACGCTTACCGCGGTCGATGAAGGGAGGGCTTACCTTGAAAATAAATTCGCCGAACTGGGAATCCGGTATATAAAACCATACGGGAATTTTATTTTTACCGACCTTGGCCCTAAAAGCAGGGAGATCAAGGAACACCTTGAAAAAAACGGCATAACGATAAGGCCCCTGGTTTCTTTCGGTTTCCCCGGAAATTATTTCAGGATAAGCGTCGGAAGCATGGAAGCGAACCGTTTCCTTATAGAGAAAATCGGCGATATATGCAAAAATAAACGGAGGGATTGATTTGCAATGGCGATTTCCCCGGAAACGATCAAAAAGAAACTCATGAGCCCGGGTTTTTCTTCCTGAATATCATGACCTCTCCCCCGGGATGATCCGCGGTTATTGTAATGCGGTAATCCCCCTTTTCAAGGGTTGTCGTGAATTGATCGCATACCGGATGCATTTCATTGATAAATTCGAAATCCCTGATATTGCGCCCCTGCAGTTTTACGGATACCCTGCCCCTGGGCACCCTTGCATAAACTGAAAAAGTCTCGTTTCCAGCCGTTTCTTTTCTGAATTCATAGACTACGGCATTCGTGCTTTCAAATTGATTTAAACTTGCGGAATATACCTTTACTAAACCCGAAGGCGGGTTATCCAGATCGCCGGAATCGATGCGCAGGAGCCTCGCAACCGTTTTAACTTCGGGTTTTTCGTTGCTTATATAGAGCGTCAGATTCCCGTTAATATAGGGGTTCTGGGCTATCACCTCGTAAGAGCCTTCTCGGAGGAGAAAAGAATCGTTCGCCAGCGGGTAATTGCCGCGGAGAAGATCAACGTAGTTTCCGTTTACACCTACGATCTTTTTATCGCCTTTAAGCTCGATCCATTTATCTCCGTCGTACCGGGCAGTTATATAGAAGTGCACGAGCATGGGAGTCCGGAGACCGATACGGTAAAGAATGCCTTCGTTCAAATTCGTTTTCCCGGTGCTGAATACTTTTATATATCCTTTATCGGGTTCGAAGGATTTCGAGAGGTCGCTTATGCTTCTCATATTCTCCACATATCCGAGCGTCAAAAGATAGGATAACAGCGCGCCCGAGCCTATCATAACTGCAAAAAACAAAATTCTCTTCCAGAGCATAATATCAAATCTCCTTATTTTTTAAAGGCCTGTTATACGAGAGGCCGAAGCCGAACGGGAAAAGCGGATTTTTTTTATCTAGCGGCACGCCCGCCATGCTCCTGGGCCAGGTAAACGAGAGCTTCCCGGTGGGATTGTAATCTCCGAAAATGACGTCCGCAAGCCCTCCGCCCTCGGTGCCCGGAAGCCATGCCGCGATGACGGCGTCGAAATACCCTATTATGTCCGTAATAATCAAGGGCCTCCCCGATACAAGCATGAGGAGCTTTTTAATCTTCGAATTCTTTATCGTATCGATCAGGTTATAGTCGCTTTCATCCAGGGACAGGTCGTAACGGTCGCCCATGTATTCCGAATAAGGGGTTTCACCCAGCACGACTATGGCGGCGTCCGCTCCGGAATTATCTATCCCGCTGCCGTTCATGGAATATACAACTTCAGTCCCCGGCGAAACGGCTTCCCTTACCGCTTCGAGAATCGTCGTTCCCTTTGTTTCCTGGTTGCCGTCAAATCCCAGCCACTTGAGCGACCATCCCCCGCACTGCCTTCCCAGGTTGTCGGAATTCTTGCCGCAGACAAAGATCTTTTTTATTTTTTTATTCAGGGGCAGGAGGCTGTTGTTTTTGAGGAGCACAGCCGATTCCCTTACACACTGCCTGGCAATTCTCCTGTGTTCCGGGCTTCCGACATTTTCAAGCAATGCAGGGCCGCTGAACGGATGCGAAAAGAGGCCCATTTCATATTTAACGGTCAAAATCCTCCCGACCGCGTCGTCGATACGCGAAACAGGTATTCTCCACTCGCCTACGAGTTCCTTGAGGGTTCTTGTAAATTTTTCATATTTATCGGGCACCATTATCATATCCATTCCCGCGTTGACGGAGGTTTCGATCTCTTTTTTGTAATCACCCGGAAGAAGGTCCAGTGCGCCCCAGTCCGAAACGGCGAATCCCCTGAACTTCATTTCGCCTTTAAGGACATCGGTGATCAGATATTTGTTTTCGCTCATCGGGATGCCGTTCCAGCTTGAGAACGAAATCATTACGGTTTTTACGCCTGCGCCGACAGCTTTAAAATAGGGTTTCAGGTGTATCTCCCTGAATAAATCTAGCGGCAGGGCTGTGTTTCCGCGGTCGACGCCCCACATATTCTGCCAGAGGGAATCACCAGTGCCTCCGTCGCCGGCATAATGCTTCGCGCATGCGGCAATAGAAAAACCGCCGCCGGCAAGGGGTTCCTGGAATCCTTTTACGAAGGCTTCGCCCATCATGCCTGTAACGTCAGGGTCCTCGGAATAGCTTTCGTACGCCCTTCCCCACCTGATGTTTCTCGACACGGCAATGCAGGGCGCAAAGGTCCAGTTAGCGCCGCAGGCGCTTGTTTCCTCCGCCGTAATTTGCGCCATTTTTTCGATAAGAGCAGGATCCCGCGTGCAGCCCATGCCGATATTATGAGGAAAAATAACGGCGTCTTTAACCCTTCCGTTGCCATGGACAGCATCTATTCCGTAAATTAAAGGTATTTTAAGCCTTGTCTCCAGGGCTATCTTCTTGTACGAATCGATTATCCGGGCCCAGTTGTCTGCCGTATTTGTTTCCGGCATCGGTTCGCTCGACAACAGCCCTCCCAGGAAATAATTTTTGATATCGTTGACGCTGGAAAGGTATCCCCTTTCGATCAGTGTCATCTGGCCGATCTTTTCATCTATGGTCATCTTCGAAAGCAGGTCTGCCGCCTTTTCCTCCGGAGTTGTAATCCCGTAAGACATAAACCGGATTGAAAGAATTATCGAGAAGGTTATAAGACTTATTTTTGCAAAATTCACTTTTTTCATGCGCCTCTCTTTAATCAGATTTCGCTGAAGGCCCCTTCGGTCACTCCGGAAATGATCCACCTCGACAGGATCAAAAATACGATTGAAAAAGGAATAGTCGTCAGTGTGCCCGCCAGGAGCGCCGACGAAGGCGGCACCTGCGACATCAGGAGGGGAACGGTCCAGGACGACGGTTCCTGTAAAAGCAGCATCGGCAGGAAGAACGCCCCCCAGCTTGTTATGAAGGTTATTATTCCCAGGGCTCCCAGTATAGGGAGAGCAAGGGGCAATATCACGTGGTAATAAATTTTAAACTCTGAGCATCCGTCGATCCTTGCGGCGTCTATAAGGTCGCCGGGCATCGAACTTTCAAGGTACTTTCGCACCATGAATACCCCGTAAGCGCTTGCAAGACATGGCAGGTATAACGCCCTGGCCTGGCTGAACCATCCGAAAGCCTTCATCATTGAAAACAGAGGTATGACGCCCACCGTCGGCGGTATCATCAGCGTGACAAGCATAATGCCGTAAAGGAGCTCCTTGCCCTTGAACCTGTAAACGGCAAAAGCGTACCCTCCCAGGGAAGCCCCCAGGAGCGCGAAAAATGTGCTCATGACGCTTATATAAATGCTGTTTATAACGCTTCCCCAGAAAGGCGTCCATTGTGTCAGGATCTTGTAATTGTCCTTTACGTTATCCACCCAGTCGCGGGCGAACAGGAGTTTGTCCGCTTGATACAGAATCTCGTGGTAGTTCTTCGAGGAAGCAATGAACATATAGAAAAACGGGAAAACAGTTGCTAAGGCCAGCAATATTACAGGCAGATATATTCCCGTATTTACAAGTATTTTTTTTAAAAAGGAAAGCGCCGCATGTAAAACTGCCGTCATTTTACCGTCTCCGCCTGGTCCCTGAATACCAGTTTGAGTATCCGCGAAAGTATGAATATAATAATAAATATCACATAGGAAGTTGCTGCCGCCATTCCGAAATTCATCAATATGAACGCCTGCTTGTAAAGGTAAATCACCACGGTCAAAGGCGGCACCCAGGACAGATTCCTTGTCCCTACAATGACGGCGGGTTCGTCAAAAAGCTGCATCAGGGCGATAACTGACATGGTCACGGCAAAATATATCATGGGGCGTATAAGAGGGAGGGTGATCCTGAAAAATACCTGGGGCCATGACGCGCCGTCGACCCTTGCAGCCTCGTAAAGAGGCTTTGGAATTCCCTGCAGCGCGGCAAAATAAAGTATCGTGTTCCAGCCTATAAGCTTCCATATCATAACAACGCTCACTGTCAGCGGAAATAAATCGTTGATCCATAATACGGGAGTGTGCACCTTCAGGAGCCCGGTTAAAAACTGGAAATACTGTCCTACAATATGATTCAATATTCCTCCCGGGCTAAAGATCAGCCAGAAAATGACGCCGATCGCCACCGAAGATGTAATATACGGGAGGAAAAAAACGGCTTTGAAGAAGATCTTGAATTTTACGAATGCTGAATTCAGAAGGAAAGCGAAGAAGATGGACAGGGAATGAAGGGGAAGAATTGTAAGGACCATTATCGAAAATGTCATCAGCAGAGAAAACCAGAACTTGTCGTCGATAAAAAGATTTATAAAATTGGCGATCCCGTTGAAATGCCATGGGCTCACGCCGTTCCAGCGCTGAAAACTCAGGAAAAACGAAAATAGTATTGGAAACGCGTTAAAAACAAGGAAAGCTGCAAAAAACGGTGTTATGAAGAGGTACGGGACGGCTTTTCTCTTCAATTCATACAAGTTTGCACGGTTCTTTTTCATTCCCTCTGCCGCCGCTCCGGGCATGCCGGCCTCCTTTTAATAAATCGAGCCCATCTTGATATCTATATCCTTTTCATCCTCAAGAATCATAAATCCAGCCGAATCGTAACCCTTTTTCCCGCTGCCGGCCGAGATCCCCTCTTCTTCCAGCGGAATGCCGAAAATTGAATCGGGTTTTTCATTATTATTCCTGTCGTGAAAAGCAAATACCGCGTATTCCCCGTACGGGACGTCTTCAAAATCGGCAGCGGCCTCATTCATTTTAACAGGAGCTTTCTTAAACCGGAAAATGTTGCCGGGTTCTATGCATCCATGCTCGTACAGGACAACCTCCGCGGTGCCGGAATCGTCCTTAAAGCCAGTAAGCCTGACTTTCAGTATTCCCGACCTCGCAGGATAGATATGCCGGTCGAGGCTGTTTGTAAGATCGGGGATCCCCCATTCCGATTCCGTTACCGGTTTAAGGGTCCGCTCCACCGGATAAAGATTTATATCCAAAGCGGAATACCGGTCCATGAATTTCATTGCCATGCCGTTGATTTTAAGCTTCCCTGCGGCGATCCATGATTCCGAGAGCCGGGTCTGTGCTGCGCCGCTTTTTGTTACAAGCCAGAAATTGGTATGATTTCCTGCGAATTCTGCCATCTTATTCGAAAAGATGGTCCCCGGCCCTTCGAATGCATTAAAATTCCTGTAGCCCTGGTAAACAGTCCCCAGGTAAAGGTTCTGGCCGTATCCTTTCAAATACCTGCAGAAAAGGCCGAAGGTTTCTTCATCGGTGTGAAGGAAAACATCGCCGGGTCTGGCGCAGGATTCTATATAATCTGCAGCCTCTCTTGCCGGACCGTTAAAAAGGTTTTCCCGGATAAATATATGCTGGGGAATGAACAAAAGCCCAAGAACGATAAGACCCGGCAGCTGCAGCAGGCGGGGCCTTGTTTTTTTAATTCCATATGCGGCGGCAATAATAAAGAGGCCGGTTACGGGCATTACGCACCGACCTGCAAGAAGGGGGCGTATAAAATCGGAGGCGGCGATTCCCCCGGCAATCGTCAGTATATATACTGCCGACGCCAGGACTGCCATCCTGTCCTCCTTTTTCCAGGTCTTAAGCGCCATGATAAGCCCCGATGCGATAAAACCGGCCGCGGCTACAAATGCAGGCAGGGCGGGCCAGGCGCTCCTGAAAATATCCCCGAACGGATAAATAAAAGCGTCGGTAATATTTCCGATCGAGGCATGCGGGCTGTGCATCCGGGAAACCGGATTCTGCAGGATCGAAAAAAATGCCGGGAGCCATGGGACATATGAAATTAAGATAATGCATAGGGAGATAAAATATGCCTGTAATTTTCCCCTTTCCCGGGGATAAAGATAAAAAAATATGAATACGGATGTAACTATTACCGCCGTCAGCGCGTAATAATGTGTATATGCCGCAAGGATCGAAAAAATAATAAAGAGGACCCAGTTTCGTTTTTTCCCGTCTCTTGAGGCCAAAAAAACGTATAATGCGGCTCCGGTTACAAATACCGCGGACCATGTGTACATCCTTGCTTCATGGCTCATTACAAGATTGACGGGCAGGAACAGGACCAGGGCCGTATATAAGAGTCCGGCAGGGTTTCCGAATATTTTCCTGACCGGGCCTATCCCGAAAAGCGAAAGCAGGATCGTTCCCGCATAGGAAAATAAGCGCAGCGACAAGTCGGAATTCCCGAAAACGAGGGAATATACATGGAGCATTATGTAGTAAAGAGGAGGATACCTGTCCAGGGCCGCTATGTTCCATATGGCCGTTAGAGGATGGCCTATAATTGCGGCGGTGTAGGATTCGTCATAGGAGAAGGATTCGGCTCCCAAGCCGTAGAATAAATAAACCATGCCCGCCGCAAGGACGGCGGACCAGAGCGTTATCCATTTCAGGTTAAGTTTGGCTGATTGTTTTACCATTTGAGGACCTTGAATCGTATTTATTGGGCAAAAATTTACCGGATAGTATATTGCCGATGCGCCAAAAAATCAAACATGACCGGTTTGATTAATTACGTACTGGATAAAAGTTACATCAGGGATTTGACGATCATATATTAAACAATGATAATTGAATTATGTTCGAAGCTTTAATACGGAGAGTTTATGAAATCGTTCAGGAAAGAGATTTTTTTCAATATCCCGGAACGCATGGCGTTCGTCAATATCACGGGAACTGTTGAAAAGGCCCTCGGCGAAAGCGGCGTCAGGGAAGGCCTGTGCCTTGTCAACGCAATGCACATTACGGCAAGCGTTTTTATCAATGACGATGAAAAGGGGCTTCACAGCGACTATGCGGACTGGCTGGAAAAACTGGCTCCCCATGAACCCCTCTCCAGCTACAGGCATAACAGGACCGGTGAGGAGAACGGGGACGCCCATCTTAAAAGACAGGTCATGGGAAGGGAAGTTGTAGTCGCAGTAACAGGAGGGAAATTGGATTTCGGGCCCTGGGAGCAGATCTTTTACGGCGAATTCGACGGCAGAAGGAAGAAGAGGGTCCTGATCAAGATCATCGGAGAATAACGGCGGTGACTCATGACTGCTAATTTTTACAAGGTCCTGACGGACGACGAACTTTTCTCTGTAATAAAAAACGATAAAATTGCGGAAAACGAGTTTTACAGTAGGTATAAAGGCAGGGTCATCAACATTCTCCGCAAATACAGGATCCGTTCGCCGGAGCGGGAGGATCTCATCCAGGAAGGAATGATCGGACTTTTCCAGGCGATAGAAAATTACGATAAGACCAGGGGAGTCAAATTTTCCACTTATGCAAACGTCTGCATCAAGAACAGGGTCCTTAACGCCCTCGACCTGTTCTGGCAGCACAGGAAAAATATAGATAAAGACCAGGATATCGAGGAAATCGTTTCCGGCAATAATCCTGAAAACTATACGCTTGACACCGAATACTCGGAGCTCATGAAAGACGGAGTCAGGAAACTCAGCTCTCTCGAACAGAAGATCCTTGAAATGTATATTGATAAAAAGAGTTATAAAACGATAGCTTCAGAGCTTGAAATTTCAACAAAAAAAGTTGATAATATTCTCGTAAGAATAAGGATGAAACTGACCGCGTATATCAAGGGTGTTACAGCCGATAAATAATCGAAAAGGAGAACAGGATGAAATTAAGCATAAGGTCTTTCGGGGCAGCCTGCGCCGTCATGGCTTTTATTGTCACGCTCATACTCGGGATCTGGTATTCTCTGACAGGCTACAGCTCCCAGATACTGGAATTATTTTCCTCATTTTACGCCAATATTTTTCATTTCTCCTATAACCCGCTCTTTTCTGTGGGGAAAAACTTCCAGAACAACCTTTTCCCGATCTTTCTGCTCTCCGTATTTTCGCTTATAGACGCCTTTATAGCCGGATCGGTTTTCTCTTTCATTTATAATATTATCGTTTCAAGAGAGAAGAAATAGGAATTAACCGATGAACGCCGCAAGCCGATTACTCCAGCTTGGGATTTCCTCCGTAAACCATAAGATCAGGTATTACGGGGGCATTGCCGCGCTGATCGTCTACTCTTCCAAGGATTATTTTTTCGACAGAAGGGGAAGGTCGGCGATCAATAGAATAATTGTTATGCAGATCTACTTTACCGGGAACAAGGCGCTTAAAATCGTAGGTCTGGTAGCATTGTCGCTGGGCATAGTAACGGTTATCCAGTCCTATTACATCCTGAGCAACTACGGCGTTTTAAAGCAGGTTGGGGACATCCTCAATATCGTCATTATCAGGGAATTAGGCCCGATCTTCACCGCCTTCATCATCCTGAGCCGCTCGGCGACGGCCATTGCAGCCGAAATAGGCACGATGATGGTGAACGACGAGATCAATGCGCTGGAGATGCTCGGCATAAGCTCGCTCAAGTACGTTGTATTCCCCAGGATTGCCGGAATGATCATTGCCGGGATCTTTCTTACAATCTATTTTAACGCCATCAGCCTTATAGGCGGTTTCCTTGTCGGCAGCGTTATCGGCGATTTTTCGTTCGATACTTACATCAATTACATCATCAATTCTATAACCATGCCCGACATAATGATCAGCATCGTTAAAAGCGCCGTTTTCAGCCTTTTCGTTTCCGCCATTGCGATATACCATGGATTCCAGGCATTCGTTTCGCCGCAGATACCCCAGGTGACAACTAATGCGGTTGTAAGCTCCATTTTTGCTCTTTTTATCATAGATATAATAATTACCGTCTTTATATATTTGTAGAGAGTGTTATGGGCAGTATTTATGTAAAAGATGTCGTTCTAAGGTATGATAAGAAAACCATTATCGACAAATTGACCGAAAGGATCCCCGACGGGGAGGTTTATGTCATTATGGGCCTTTCAGGCGGCGGGAAAACGTCGCTTTTAAAGATCATAGCAGGACTCGCGCTCGTTAATTCCGGGTCGGTCGAAGTGAACGGCAGGAACATATTCAGGTATTCGCAGGGCCAGATGCTCGAATATCACCGGCATTGCGGTTTCGTGTTCCAGAATTCGGCTCTGATAAGCAATATGAGCATTTACGAGAACCTGTCGCTTTATTATAAATACCATACCGACTTCAAGGAAAAGGAAATTTACGAAAAAATAAAAAAATACCTCGATTACACGGGCTTCGACAACGACCTGTCACTCCGGCCCAATACCATCAGCACGGGGGAGAGAATGCTGATAAATATCGTCAGGGCCGTATCCCATGAACCCGAGTTCATTTTCTGGGACAACCCGCTTTCCAACCTGGATACCCACTATCGAAACCGCATTAAAAATATCATCGTCGATTTTAAAAAGGAAAAAAGGACCATGGTGATTGCGACAGGCGATATTGACTTCGCCTTTACAATAGCCGATAAAATCGGTATATTGAACAGGGGCAAGATCGTCGAGAGCGGAACGCCGGAAGAAATAAAATCGTCCGATTACGGACCGACAAAAGAAATATTAAATATGGAATAGGGGGGAGGGATTATGCCCTTCACATTTAAAGGCGCCCAGAGAGCCACAGCCGCCTTCCTGCTGATAGGCATCTTTCTGTTTATCGCTGTTATCATCATAGTCGGAAAAGGGAGCGATCTCTTTACGATCAAGGATTACTATATCACCACCTTCGACGACGGCTACGGGCTTTCAAGCGGCAGCCCGATAAAGTATAAAAGCATCACGATTGGAAAGGTAAGGGGTTTGAAACTCACGGAGGATTCCCATATAAGGGTGACGCTCTGGTTCAACACGGAATACGGATACCTGATCAGGCAGGACAGCGTCATAAAGGTCCAGTCGTCGATTATCGGAAGTTCGTCCCTGGTATTGATACCATCGTCGGATTCTAACGCCATCCAGCTTCTCCCGGGTTCGATGATACTTTCGTCCGATATGGACGACGGCCGTCTTATACTGGATAAGCTTGCCGCAAAAACGCCGGTAAAAAAAGACGACATCAATGCGATGGCCCAGAAGATACTTAACAATATAGACCATCTTGAGCCCGTGATAAACGGTACGATGAACAATATCAGAACAATTACCGCCGAAGCGCGCGACATACTGTCGAACATCAACTCCGAAGATACTTCCATAGGTTCGATAATAAGAGACAAAAAAGGGCTTTCGGTAAAAGTAGACAGCATGATGACTTCGCTGGATTCGACGCTTAAAAACCTTAAAACAGCTACCGACAGGCCCGAAGATATAAAGACCATAGAAGTAGAACTCAGCGAGAACCTTGTCGAGCTGAGGCTAACGCTGATTGCGATCAAGAATTTCCTTGGGGGTGAAAAGACCCCTGTGGAGAAAAATATAAATCCGGGGGACAGGTTTTGATGAAAATTTTGATTCCGTTATTCATATGCGCCGTTATTTTGTCATCCTGCGGATCTCCGGCAAAAAACCCCGCCGTAAGGGATACGGTTAAAAAAAGCGTTTCGGACAGCTTATCGCTCGGATTGAAGGAGTACAGGGCAGGCCATATGAAATCCGCCGAATCGTACTTCGAGGACGCACTGAGGAGCGCTTACAGCATCGATAATTCCTACGGGGTTATAGACGCGAGCCAGAAATTGTCGGAGCTGTATTTGCGCGTGTCGAACTATACCGGGGCGTCGAACTATATTTTCGCCGCAAAATCCCTTTCGGAAAAAGAGAATATGACTTCGCAAGACTTTATCCTCGATCTTACGATAGGCAAATTTTATGAAAAGGCTTACGAAACTCCCGACGGCTACAAAAAGGCTTATTCGTATTATGAAAAAGCTTCGCAAAACGCGTCAAGCGACGCGGACAGGGCCGGCGCATACAATAACATGGGCATTGCCGACAAAAAACTCCAGAAGCTCGACGATGCCGCATCATGGTTCGAGAAAGCCAGATCCATCAACGAAGGCGCGCAGATCTACGATGCGCTCGGGGATAATTATTATTACCTGGGCGGCGTGTGGGACGATAAGAGAAACTACGGCTTGTCTCTTACAAATTATTTTTCAGCGCTGAAATACGACAAGATCGCCGAAAAAAGCGGCGCTATCCTGGAGGATTTAAAAAGCATAGCGGGTATTTATTTCAAGATGGGCAAAAATGAAGACTCTTCCTATTATTATATGAAAGCCCTGAATACGGCCCAGAGCATCAATGCTGCGGACGAAGCTGCGTCCATCAGGAATACCCTTAATTATCTTCAGAAAACTTCGCCATGAACGGCCTTTTCGAGCTTTCCCAGGAACTCCCCGGAAAAGTTCCCTTCAGAAACGGAAGCAACGGGACCGGTCATGTGAATGTAGCTCCCGTCAATATCGATCGAGAGCATACCTCCGGGCATTTTAACATTTATATGGTCCCCGACAAGACCGAGCTTATTGGCTGCGGCCGATGCCGCGCAGCTCGACGAGCCCGAAGCCAGGGTATAGCCCGCCCCCCTTTCCCATATCTCTATTTTAATATTGTTCCTGTCTTCCACTTCAAGAAGCTGCATGTTTATCCTGTTAGGGAAAAGCGGATTATTTTCGACCTGCGGCCCCAAAGTCTTCGCCATCTCTTCCGAAACCTTTTCCACCGGTATTACGCAATGGGGGTTGCCGACCGATACGCATGTCATGCGGTAAGAAGCCCCTGAAATTTCAATTTCCTCGTTCACCACTTCCCTCTTCGCCCCCGCGACGGGAATTCTAGAGCTGTCGAATGTGAATTCTCCCATATTGACGGCAACCAGGGAGCCTTCGCCGTCCAGGATTTCTATTTCGACCTTCCCGCCCTTCGTCATGAAGGAAAATTTTTTTTCACCGGCATAGCCCTTTTCGTAAAGATACCTCGAGAAAATCCTCACGCCGTTGCCGCTCTTTTCGGCTTCGCTGCCGTCGGGATTGAATATTTTAAGGAGAATGGCATGATTTTCGAATAATGGGCCGTATAATATGCCGTCGGATCCTATGCCCCTGTTCCTGTCGCAGATCATCCTAATTATGCCCGGATTCAAAGCAATATCGATATTCGACGGATCGATGATTATGTAATCGTTGCCGAGTCCATGGTACTTGTAATAATGCATATTCAAACCCCTCAGTCTATGATCTTTTTACGCAGCCTCGAAACGCCGAGCCAGGCGAATACGATTATGAAAACAGCGACATATGCGAGATCGAATATCGCGACATTCCCGAACCTGTTGAAGCACAGGGTCCTCGAAAGGCGGACTGCATGAGTGAGCGGTAGAAATTCGGCGAGGATCTGTATGAACCTGGGCATATTCTGCAGCGAGAAAAAGACCCCCGAAAAAAAGAACATGGGAGAAAGGAAGCCGGTGAAGAAAAAATTGAACTGGTCGATCGTGCTGACGAACGACGTGACGAACAAAGCGAAAGATGCGAACATAAGCCCCGTTAAAAGACCTATGAAAGGAGTAAAGATGCTTAAAGGGTACTGGATATATCCGAAAATCTTGACGATGATAAGCACCGCCATCGAAAAGAAGAACCCCTTTGCGCCCGCCCATAAGATCTCCCCGAGAAAAATGTTCGAGGTTGTAAGGGGGGCGGCTATCATGCCGTCGTACACCTTGTCGAATTCCAGCCTGATAAATGTCCCGTAAGACAATTCGAAAGCCGATGTGAACATGGCGGTCGAAACCAGGAGCCCTGAGGCAAGGAATTCGATATATGAAACTCCCTCCATCTTGCCGATGGAAATCCCGAGGCCTATCCCGATACCGGCCAGGAAGATCAGCGGGTCCAGGAAAGGAGGGAAAGCGTTGGTCAGAAAATTCTTCAGGTAAACGCGCAAGTGGCGGTAGAATACGCTTCCTATCCTGCTCAAGAGGGAAGGAACAAAAGGCTTACTGGTCTTCATTGAGGGTCCTCCCCGTAGTTTTAAGGAAAAGGTCTTCAAGGTTCGACTGGCGTATGTAAAAGTCGCCCGCTTCCAGACACTCCGCAAGGCTTTCGAGGTATTTAAGATCGTCCGAATAATAAACGATCATTTCCTCGGATTCCTCTTTCCTGGCTTTGGCGCCGTCGACCTTGTCTTCAATGCACTTCGCATTTTCCTTTATGATTATCTGCAGCGCATACTTTTCGATCCGGCTCTCTATAAGCTTGTGGGGATTCCCCTCAAGGACTTTGAGCCCCTTATCCATGATGATCACGTTATCGCATATTTCGAAGGCTTCTTCCATGTAATGAGTCGTCAGCAGGATTGTCACGCCCTCTTTTTTAAGCTTCCTTATCTTGTCCCAGATAAGGTGGCGCACCTGGGGATCGAGGCCGGTGGTAGGTTCATCAAGTATGAGAAGACCGGGATTATTCAAGAGCGCCCTCGCGATGATGAGACGCCTTTTCATGCCGCCGGAAAGCTCCCTGACCCTCGCCTTTTTTTTATCGGAAAGCTCCATGAAATCCAGCAGCTCGTCGATCCTCTTTTTCGATTCCGGCACAGGCATGGCGTAAAACCTCGTATACAGGTAAAGATTCAGGAATACATTTACTTCCTCGTCCAGGTTGTCCTCCTGGGGCACGACTCCCGACATCGATTTAATCTCCAGGGAATTCCTGGCGGGATCGAAACCCAGGACGCTTATGGAGCTGTCCGCAGCATCGTCCCTTAAAGCCTTCCCGTATATCATTTTCATCAGAGTGGTTTTACCGGCGCCGTTGGGCCCTAAAAAACCGAAGCAGGTAGCCTCTTCGACGTCGAACGAAAAATTCCTCACGGCTTTTATATCGCCGAAACTCTTGTTGACGTTCCTGACGCTGATCACAGGTCCTTTCATGTCTATTCCTTTATGATTTATTGCCGTTTATATTCCCAGGTCCGTAGGGGCCCTGCCGAGCCCTTTCAACAGTTCCAGTGTGTCTTTTATCTGATCGCTCAGGCTCTCGTTTGAATGAGCCCGTTTAGGATATATAGCGTAGTCCTTTTTGAAGGCTGCAGGAGTCGCGTTGATCATGACGGAATTCGCTCCCGAAGTCAGGCCCTTCTCCCTTGCCGATTTCGATAACGTTTCGAAGCCCGTAGTGACAAGGATCTTGGCGTTCTCCCCGTCGGCGATCCTCGTTAAAGCTATCGTTTTCAGCACGTCGATTTCATCGGGCCTTTTAGTCCTTTCCAGGATCGTTCCCGGCGACGGCAAGAAAGGCCCGAAGGTGTACATTTCGGTATGAAGGCTCTTTGCAAGAAGAATGTCGCCGACAAGATCTGCATGAGTCTGGCCGGGCAGACCGATAAGGGAGCCCGTGATAATGAGATAGCCTATATCGTAAGCTTTCCTGATATTTTCGAGCCTGTCTTCAAGCTTATAGCCCGGATGGAGCTTTTCGTAAATTCCAGGGTTCGAAGTTTCGAAACGGAGCAGCAAACCTCTCGCGCCGGCTTCGTAAAGCTTTTTAAGCCCCTCTTCCCCTGCTTCGCCGAAGCTCACGAAAATCAGTACGTTATCGTGCTCTTTTATCTTTTTTACAATGCCCGCCAGTTCTTCGACCGTGTAGCCGCAATTTTCGCCGCTCTGCAGGACGAGGGCTTTAAAGCCGTACTTGCCGACGGCTTCATGCGCCGCTTCGAAGATCTCCTGCGGCGTCATCCGGTACCGGTTGATCTTCTTTACATCCAGGGATATGCCGCAATACGCGCAGTTCCTTGTGCATATATTCGAAATCTCGATTATGCCATGCACGCAGCATGAATTCTTATGGAACTTGGCCCTTATGAGATTTGCGGCATTGAAGAGCGATTCCATGTCTTCCTTTTTATCGAGGCCCATGAGGGTATTAAGTTCGCTTTTTGTCAATTCGGCCCCGCCGAGGGCTTTATCGAGGAGCCGCCTTACCGGAGCATCCGATGTAATACCGGCGCTGCTTTCGGCAATGAGTTGTTCATCCTTATTCCTGAGCTCGAAGAAAAGCTCCTTCCAGGTTTTAAGGATCTCGCGGGCTTCCTTCGAACCGATCTTTTCTATGACAAACCCGCCCTGCGCATAGATATACTGGCCCGGAGCGAGATCGTAGAACTCGTTGTAGGCCTTTTTCTCCTCTCCGAAATAATCTATGTAGGCCCATTTGCCCTGTACCGATTTAACCTTGCCTGGTATTGCATAACACATGATTTATAACCCCGAATAACCTTTAATTATACAGATTTTGGGGGGATCCGTCAAATTAGTTCGCTTTCTTTTGCTGCGGCTCCGGCGCTTCATTCACAACCTGACTATTGGGTATATAATTTCCAAATTTCTCTAAATAAAGGAGGTATTTTATTATCCGGACAGTCCAAAACTGTTTTGACATAATGTTTTGGTTATGATATAATTCGGGGAATTAATGCGGAATTTTATATGATTTATCGGGAATTTAAATTATATAAGTTGATTGATCAACTGTCTGATCATGAAGAATAAAATATATTTATTCGGTATTGCTTTATATATTTTGATCTCCTATTGTTCATATAATCCTGGTGTCGTTACTGTTATTTCCGGTGCCAATTCCAGTTCTTCAAATAATTCTATTACAATTTATGGCGGTTTGGCTCAGAGTAAGACAGATTCGATATTTATTTATAATGGCATTGTCTATATATCCGGAAGCGATGCAATATATATTGCCGATGGTAATAATACATATAGAAAATGGATCGGGCGGATCGGTGCAGTCAATTTCTGTATATAATGGCAGTATCTATACTATCGGAAATGACGGGAACGATCCTACAATAGCCTGCTATTGGTTAGGAAATAACGAGACGATATTGGGTAACGGAGCCAGGATCTGTTACAGTAATTGCTGCTTCACGAAATGCGAAACCCGCCTGATAAAAGGAGATG
This sequence comes from uncultured Spirochaetota bacterium, assembly GCA_963796325.1. Taxonomy (GTDB): domain Bacteria; phylum Spirochaetota; class Brevinematia; order Brevinematales; family JAOACQ01; genus CAVYGN01. The sequence continues at coordinate 1,752,061 of CAWCLF010000001.1, read as the reverse complement.
ATTTATGAAAAAATTGCTTGTTCTTGTCTGTTTATCATTCCTGGCGGGACCCGTTTTTTCTCAAACGGTGGCGACAATAGCGTTAAAACCGCCTGACCTCGGCAGAGGATTTCTGGTTATGAAAGCCTTTTCATTAAGGGGATCGGCGTCCAAATTCGATACGAACGATCTAAGCCTGAAGGATCTGTCGGATTTATTATGGGCCGCGGACGGCGTGAACAGGCCTGATAACGGCAAGAGGACCGCCCCTTCGTCGATGAACTCCCAGGACATCGATATTTATGTTGTCATGAAAAGCGGCGTTTATATTTACAATGCGAAAAAAGAGGATCTGGAACTGGCAGCCGACGGAGATTACAGGAAGCTCGCCGCCGGCAGGCAGGCGAATTTCGCCGATGCCCCGGTATTCTGCTTATTGGTTTCGGATATCTCGAGGTTCAGATCCGGCGACGATTCGATGAAAATGTCCCAGGCGGCGGAAGACGCCGGTATCGTATCGGAGAACATCTCGATTTTTTGCGCAGGCTCCGGACTTGCGACGAGGCCGAGGGTTACAATGGACAGGGATGAACTGAAAAAAGTGCTGAAACTTAAGGATTCGCAGTATTTGCTGCTGAATAATCCGGTATCCTATATCAAGAGCTGAATAGACCGGGCTGACTTCGTCCAATTAACCCTGTAGCTATGAATCCTGCCTCTCCAGCGCTCTTACCAGGGAAAGATGTGCTTTATGTTGACTTGGTGCAACAAATTCAATAAAATTTTGGTATATCATTTTGAAAACCGGATTTTTGGAGTTCCAATATTCTAAATGGGAAATTCATACTATTATAAATATCCGGCAGAAATAAGGAGGGGCAAATGGTAAATTATAATATAGTTTTAATAAATATAATGATTATTGAATATGAAATAATTATAATAAAAAAACGAAACCCCAAAAATATAATTCCATAATCCTTTATATAATTCAAACTTGGGTAAAATGGAGCATATTTAATTAAGACAGTATTATCATTTGACAATTTATTTAAAAAATCTTTATCGACCTCAGCTTCATTAGCATATTTTTTGACGCCGATGTAAAATTCATAATTTATTAAGTATTGTTTATTTGTTGAGATGTAATGAATAGAACGGATAAATTTACTTGCCATTACACCGGAGTTATGACTCTCTTTAGTATATCTTGATTTTATCTCGCTTAAAGCTTCATTACCGAATATTCTAACACAAAACTCAAGGAAGCAGTTAAAAAAAACTGTTATGACTAAAGTTACCGTGAACAATATTATAAAGTTTCTTTTCAATCTTCAATCCTTATTCTCGCCGTCATCATCCGTATAATTGCTCGATTTTAGGTCTTTTATGCCTATTATCATGGAAAACCGGTAAGAATTTTATCGCCGGATCTGATATTTTGCTTTAAGGCCAGATAATACTATTTCCACAAATTTCCGGTAATCGACAATACGATCAATGTAACCGGCATCAATAAATCGGGGGCGACGACAAAAGAGTTATTGGCTTTGAAATTCTTTTTCAGGATCATTTCCCTTATGTGAATTATTGCAGCTCCTAAAAACAGAGGAGAAACGGCTATAATTGAGGCGAGCCAGAATCCGCCCTTATAGTAATTGCATAAAATGCCTAAAATTATATATCCCGCCTGGGCGGAACCGAGTTCTTTTTGAAAAGGATTGCCTTTTGCCCAGCCTATCGATTCCGCCAGTTTATCGGAAAAGAATACATGCCCGAAAAATCCTGAAATGCCGGACATGCTAACCGATAGGGTCAATTGATAATTCAAAAGGTTATTCGATACCGAAATTATGTCTCGTATGGCCGGGTTTAAAATCGTTGTAACAATCCCGGCAATTAATCCGATGGCCCAAAAAACTAAAAATGCCATATGCCTGCGCTCCTTTTAATAATATATTTTTACTCCATGTAAAAATGGACATTCGGATCCATTCGCCCTGAAGCCGGATCACGATCGGCGTCCGTTATACCGATATTCATAAAAACTCCCTCTTAATTATTAAACGGTTATCACCACATTCCCTTTCTTATGCCCTTTATCTGCATACCTGTGGGCCTCGGCCATCTGTTCGAGCTTATATATTCTGTCGATGACAGGTTTCAGCTTTCCCGCTTCGACCAGATCCTTGAGTAAAATCAAATCTTCTATTTGAGGCTTCGGCGTTCCGTCATCGACCGACAAGTATTTCCCGCCCGGAGCCAGAGCCGTTCTGCATTGTAATTTAAATTTTGAGCTTTTCCTTTTTCCTGCGGCATCGAAGATAAGATCGTAAAGCTCTCCCCTGCCTGTAAAATCCTCTTTCGTATAATCGATTACCTTTTCAGCCCCCAGTGATTTCACCAGCTCTAAATTTTCGGTGCTGCAGACCCCGGTAACCTTCGCTCCGTAACTCCCGGCAAGCTGTACGGCGGAGGTGCCGACTGCCCCGGAAGCTCCGTAAATAAGGACTTTTTGCCCGCTTCGTATATTCCCTTTTTTCAGGAAATGCAGAGCTAAAAGCCCGCCGTAAGGAATAGCTGCGGCTTCTTCAAAATTCACATTTGACGGTTTTATTGCCAGCATCCCTTTTTCAGACATGCATTTGTACTCGGCATACGCGCCGAAACCGGGAAAAAGGTCCCATCCGAAAACCCGGTCGCCTTTATTAAACAATTCTACTTCAATACCGGCGGAATCTATTTCCCCGGCAAACACTATCCCGAGTATGGGCTGCCTGGGTTTTGTAAAACCTATCGCAATTGCCATCGGGAGCTTGAAACCGATGGGAACGTTAAAACCGCGGATTATGCAGTCGCTTGCCGTTACCGCCGTTGCAAAGATCCTTATTAATACGTCGTTTTTTCCGGGAACCGGTTTTTCCACTTCTCTAAGCTCCAGAACGTCAGGAGTCCCGTATTTTGTGCATATGATCGCTTTCATAATCCCTCACCTGCTTATTGTTAATCGTCCCGAATTTTACCTGAGAATTCTAGAAAAATAGCACTAAGATAATTACGCCATATTTAGTAATTTTCTAAGAGCGGGAACTGGAAGCCCGGATTTTTTTACTAACAGTTTGAGTTCTCCGGCAATAAAGTTCATTTCATCAGGAGCCTGAGATAAATGATATAAACCGCCGACTTCAAATATTTTTGTTTTCAGCAGAATGCGTAAAAGGGCAATGATAATGAAACGGGGTATAAAATAGACGATATTTGTAGATCCGGGAATTATTTTATACCCGAGAGTTTTGATAACAGTATATGATTCCCTTGTTGCGTCAACCAATAACCTGAGATCTCCGGTTGATTTGATTAATGCCCCTACATCCAAATTATGCTTGTAAGTTAATAATGCTATTGCCGGAAGTCCTGCCGCATGGGTGATAATAGAATCTACTATATTGGTTGAAGATGCCGATTTGAAGCCGCAGCTGCGCAGGATATTAACCAATCTTGTAAGCCTTGGGGAAATAGCGCCATTGATTTCACCGACTGCTCCCGCAATAGATTTTATTATAATAGCCCTGATGATATTATCTTCCCTTCTACCCCCGGCAAAAACAGAACCCATCATTACGCGATCCCTGCCTACTGCATTTGTATATTCATCCGGGCTTGCAAGAGAATTTCCCATAAAAACAATATTAAGTGTTTTATTTTTTGCCAATACAGGCAATAGAGCCGATACCTGGTTCTTGCGGATAATCACAAGAATATAGTCGTAAATATCTTCAGGTTTAAGCTCATTAATAACCGGGACTTTTGTTATTGTACGTTTGTTGTTAAATGGGTTTTCTATGATTATGCCTTCAGATTTAATATCCTCGTATCGCTTGCCTCTTGCAAGTATGGTTACATTTATTCCGGCATTGCATAATTCAGCAGCACAGGCGCATCCATTAACTCCCGCCCCTATAACGAGTATTCTTGCATTATCTTTTTGCATTACTTACCCCCGCAAAACAATTCATTCGGAATTTCCCGTTTAGCATCCCGGAGCAATCCTGCATCGGCGGAAGATATTATCTCTTTATATATTCTATAGTTATACCATGGTTTAATACTTTTTTCAAGTTTTCATCCGGGAAATCCCGATTAAATAGAAAAGCTATTCATTAAAAGTTAAGGGCAATTCCAATATCGATAATATAAAAGTTTTTATCGAAATTATATCTTATTAACTGGATTAGGAATGCCCATAAAGGGCAGTAATCTAAAAACCCACTTATGTGAGTTTTTAGAACTGCCCTTAACTCATTAGACAAATAAATCGGCATCAATTATTATTATAAATATTAAAAGGAGCTTGCTATGGAAGAAGGAATGTCGATTCAAATCCATTTCACCCCCCAGGAAACCCAATTTTACAATAATATACAAAAGCATTGCAAAGATAAAGGTATCGGCGTATCGGAATACATCAAGGAACTGTTAAAAAGGGACCTGGGATGGGGCCGGTTTATGAAGCAGAGGAAACCCCGCCCCCGGGATTGATCCATGGGAGGTTTTATGGAAAAGCCCGTTCTGATATTATTTGCCGCATTTTTCATTTTTTCAGGTTCGATCTTCGCAGATGATGAAACAATCATCGGCCAGTGGGACAAGGTTAAGGCTCCCCCGGTAGTTGATCTTAAAACAGTAAAAGTCGATGCCTCTTCCACAGCCCTTCTTATCCTCGACATAGAAAAGAAAACCGTTCAGTCCCGCCCCAGAGCTGTTGCTGCGGTCCCGAAAATAAAAAAACTCCTCGAATGGGCCCGGGCTGATAAAATTCTTGTCGTTTATTCGATTACAAAAGATGCCGGTCCCGATGCGGTCCTCCCCGAGGTTAAACAGGAAAAATACGAGCTTGTCGTAAAATCGGGCGTCGATAAATATTTCGGGACTGACCTTGAAAAGCATCTGAAAAAGAACGGGAACTGCCGCAGAAGGAGCGGTCCTCGGGACTATGATCGGATCCGTAATACGCGGTTTCAAGGTGATCCTGCCTGTTGATCTGATGCCGTCGTCAACGCTTTACGCGGAGCAGTATGTGGTCTGGCATGTGCTCAACGCCCCTGGAGCGAAAGGGAATGTGACCGTGACCAGGAGCGGCCTTATTTCTTTAAAGTAAGCTGCTTTTCAAAGACTAATTAGTTAGAGGCTCGTTCTGCGGCAGAATTCCTTTAATGGTTTTGTTTAACATTTCGCCGTTTTTAAAATCTATCGCAATGTAATCGTTCAAGGACGGCGATCCGAAAGAATACCAGACCGTATTATCCGTCAAATCGAATACGGCGGACCAGAGGGTGCCCAGATAATCGTTATAATAATTCTGGCAAACGCCTTCCGGCATAGGTGCGGATAAAAATTTTTTTAAACCGTCTATATTGTTTACATTACTCAGTTTTGATGCTGCAATTTTGTACCGGTTCTGTGAATTAGGCATAAGCCATTTCTGCTCGGATTTCATTTCATCTTTTATATAATGATTGACGACAACAATAATATTATTTTCAGGATTCCTTACCGCGATTTTAGGCGGGCTTACTTCGACCGCAACCGCATTTGTTTTATCCGCTATAAGATAATTATATGCGCAGGAATGAGGAATTTTCTTTATCATTTCAAGCGCTTCTCCGGTATCCCTGCATTTATCAAGGATCATTCTGACTATAATAGGGAAGAAAAATCCGTTTTCATTTCGGCCTGTTCCATGCGCGTATGACATCCCGGCGTATAAACCCGAATCGTTCATACCTTCGATCCGCCCGAAAACAAATTGGGAAGTTCCGATCGATGACTTGAAGGAATCGGGATAGAGCAGGACAAGGATGAAATCCGTTAAATTTTTATCAGCCGTATAATCGTAATTTCTTCCCGCTAATAAATGACGGTTTAGGGTTTTACCCGGTAAAACAGCTATCTGCGTGCAGCCATGAGGTATTGCGGGCTTTGTAATCCCGTATCCGCTTAATTTGACTACTATATCCTCATAGGGAATACCGGAAGCCTCGGAAAATCCTTTCATTTCATCCAGGATATCATTATCGAATTCTTTTAAGAGCCCGGAAACTTCATTGAAATTGCTTGAAGTTGTTTTTGTAAACACGGGAGCTTTTAAAACCTGCCTGAAATACGGCTCGATCTTCAGGACCTCCTTGCCCTCTTTAAACCCTATATCGTATGAGCTTCCCTTATATGAAACGGCATTGATCATGATGAAGTCTTGAGCTGTTAATTGCCTGACAGATATTAAATTCAGCAGACCTAAAATAATTAAACCGGTTAATCTTTTCATATTACCTCTCATTATTTCCGGATTCGTCAGATTTTTTACAGCTCTTTTTAATGTATCATGGAAATCGTAAAATTCAAGTCAGGTATGTTGCAGGCTCTTTGAAATCTCTGTAAATTCTATTTATTATTGCATTATTATAATGCAAATGCTTCTCCTTCATCCGGGATATAAATATTCGTTGCCAGGTTTTCTTTTATCAAGAAATTTTTTAAATCTTCTTTTGTTAACATGCAATGGTTTATTGCATTCATATGAACTGCAATTATCTTTGATAGAGGTAATAACTGGGTAATTTTTTTTAACGAGCCGGCCGTTAATGTAATCGGCTTGCCCCAGAGAAACCCGGCGGAACCGGCATTTGCAATTATTAATTCCGGCTTGGTTTGTTCTAAACTATATAATAATAATTCGTCAAGAATTGCATCTCCGGTTATAAATATCGATCCGGATCCTTTTTGGATATAATAGGAGGAGGATTTTCCCATTAATTTATTAAGAAATACACCTTCGGCATGATTGGCGGGAAACCTTTTGAATGAAATTGATTCCCATTCGATTTCATCAATGACCGGCATTACATTAATAAATCCTCTGGATTTTAATTTTTTATCATCGCCGGGCTGGCAGAATATGGGAATATTTTTGGGCAGTATTTTTAGAGCCGTTTTATCGAAGTGGTCGAAATGATAATGGGTTAGCAGTACCGCATCGGTATCTTTAATTAAATTATTTATTGCAACCGGCAGCGGGATCAAGGGATTTCGTTTTCTATTGGCCCTAGATGGAACGGGCCGCATTTCTCCAACGCCTGAAAGCATCGGGTCGACCAATATTTTTTTACTGTTAAAATTCAGAACGAATGTAGCGTGCCTGATAAATTGCATTTTCATCCCTCTGCCTATGTATTAGGAAGGTAGCCTAATATTCTAATCGCACTGCATTAATTTATCAAAATTCCGCGATGTCCGCTCCCCCCCCGTGCCGCTGCGTGCGTCATCCCTGCCCCTGCATGATCGACAGCGGAATATAGACAATGCAGAATCCCAGCGCCAGCAGGAAAGTCCGGATATTCAGGCCGATTTTAAATTCATCTTTAATATTCTGATAGATGAGCGCTAATAACAGATGCAAAATCCCCCACAGGCCGTTCGCTACGGGCAGGCCGCGGAATTTTTCATAATCCGTATTGCCTTAGGCCATAGCGGCTTTCATCCCCTTGAAACCGTATCCGAGCAGGATCGACGGGATGCCTGTTGCGGTTACAAATCCGAGGCCGAAAAACAGCATTTTTTTGAACCTGGTTACTGCGGCTATAACGCCGAAAACGGCATAAATTATAAGCTGGATGATTTCCCCTTTAAGAATTTCAGGCATTTTATTTCTCCTTTTTTAATCGAACTCTTTTTTATACTAATTTTTCGAGTTTTTCGGCATTCAGCCTTATGTTCGATTCGGCGATATTCATTTTTTTGTACTTTAAGAGATCCGCTTTTAACAGGATTACAGCTCGTGTAGACATATTCCTGAATACGCAATCCCTGGTCTCGCCGTCGGCCCCGAGCATTGCGTAAACAAGGGCCGTTACGCCGGCTTTTTCAACTTTTCTAAGCCAGTTCTGAATTTCCGGATCGGTCATTGTTTTCAATCCGCTTAATGCATTCATGATTTCCTCCTACCCTATTCTTTCATTATTTCCATTACAGCTTCGGCTATAATGTTGCGGCTGCGCTCGATTATCAAATCGCGGGCGTCCCCATGCTCGAGCTTTTCGACTTTCGGTTTGACGAAATTCCTGACAGGGTCTGAAAGATTGCGGTAAACCGCTTCTTTAACGCCGTCTTCGGCGCCGACCAGGGCCGTGATCATATCCGTGCCCGTTATTTTCAGAAGCACCCGCTGTATTGACGTATCGTCCATGCCCGCGAGGCTCGAAAAATCCTGCACCTGGTTCAGGCCTGTCTTGCGGCGTAAAGTGATTTTTCCTTCGGATACTATCATTTCGACTTCGTCCCCGAAGCTTACCTGTTTTAAAACCGCCTGCGGTATCCTGATCCCCCTGGAATTGCCGATATCGATAATTGGAATAAGCATGAAAACCTCCCCGAAATAAGTATCTACATTTAGCATACATTATAATTACATAAATTGCAAGAGGTTTTAAAAAATTATTTTGGGAGCGGCGGCTACTGATCCGGAAAATGTCCGTTGAACCGGATGTGGAAGAGATTATTATTCAAATGACGGGAAGGATTGCCGGGGCTTATCCGGATACGGCTTTAGTCAGCGGAAAAAAAATCCTGGATATCGCCTGCGGTTCAAACTCGAGCAGACTACCAGCGTCTTTTAGCGGCGGTTTTTTTAATAAAAAAAAAGGATTTACCGCACTGTTTGAACCCTGGTTTTGCAGGATCCTGTTTGAATTGGGTGCGGAACCCGCCGGTATTGATATCGGTGATTTAAACAATGAAGACTTTATATATTTTCACGCCGACCTTGGCATTATGGGCGCGTTAAAGTTTTTACCGGACGAATCGTTTGACGCTGTCCATGACAGCCGGCTGTTCGGCTCCCCTGAATTTACGGAAAGATTTAAAAATGAGGCCGAAATCATTCAAATCGCAGAAGAAATCGTTCAAGGGATGATCATCCATTCGGATGCTTTGAATTTACTGCTTTGAACAGCGCCCCTGCGGCAGGCGGCGAGATTGTTTATTTAACGATATCCTGCAGCCTTCTGTTGAGCATGTTCCGCGAGTTTCCGTTCAACGCCTGCATGACAGCATTTGAAAGATGGGCTTCGTATAAAATATACTTATGGTCCGCGGTCTCCCTTTTTATTATATATACGCAACCACGGGCTTTCACTTCAAGTCCGATGTAAAGTTCGTCAGTCTTTTTCATAGAAGCCGGCAGGTAAAAGTCGATGCCGTTTGTCGCGGAAATCACGAATCTCGCGAACGGTTCGTTGCCTACCAGCCTCACCCTTCCTTCCACTTGGATCTTCTGGCCGTTTGTAAACCGCGCGGCGTCGGAGGCTTTCATGCCAAAGGCAAGCATGGAGAGGGTGATAAGAAATATTATTACAAAATATCTCATCGCCCGGCCTACTCCCTCCCGAACAATGTTTTATTTATAAGCCTGCCCATTTCGGCTTTCCTTGCCCTGGCTTCAGAAACCTGGGCTGCGATGCTTTGATCGCGGCGGAAAACCCTGTCGACGGGGTGCGGGCCTTTGGCCATGCTGCCGGATGCGGCCGCACTGCCCGGCTGAAAGCGCGTTATGGATGTTACGATGTCCGGCAATTTGCCTGTATAACCGGCGCCCGGACTGCCCTCCCAGTTGTAGCATAAAAGCACTGTTTCGTTTGTAATGGATGCGTTAGTGTCGGGAAGATTGTTGTTGGTCAAACCGGCGTATGCGATGGTCCCTGAAGCGTTCATAATATAACCTGCCGTTATATTATTGATATAAACCCCCCAGCCCGGATATATAGGCCATGTCTGGTTCGAAATATTCGTTAAGCTGTTAAGCGTTCCGGGGGTCGTACTGATCAATCCGTTATAACCGTAAAGCCCTGTTGGAGAGTGGATCCAGTTTGCCGCAAACCAGGAGCACAATATTGTCTGCCAGGAAGCTGAACTGAGAGTGGTGTCTTTGTTGACTGCCGCGACGACCGCGGTGTAATCGGAAAGGCTGTTCGTTATTATATCCTTGTAAATGCCGATTCCGGTATCCTTTGTAGCGCTGCCGCCCGACTGGATGCGGAGCCACTGGAAGAAAAGGAAATCCGTGACGTAATTTTCGTAATAATCGACCCAGTAAACGAAATTCATCCCCGCCGCTATATTGATATTCTCTGAACTATTGTTATAAAATGAAACCCTGTCATCCGTATAGTTAAATCCCCCGTAATACCTGGCTTCGTAAAGCCCTTCTGCGGATACCGACAGCCCTTCGTTGATCCAGGTGTCTTCCTCGTTAAGCCCATTCATGTCACGCACCCTGAAATTTATCATATGCTGGAATTCGTGGGCTATTGTCTGGTCGAACGATTCGGAGGCCGGGATGCACAGTCCGTAACCCTGCTGGAGGTAGAGGTCGCAGTTTAAAAAAACTATGTCCTGGCCGGTCGAATCGGTGCCTGTCATTTCCTGGTACGGGTCGAAATATCCCGCGACAAAACTGCCGCCCGACAGATCTTCGTTAAATGTAAAAATAAGTATGATTACCTTTCCGTTGTTGTCCACGTCGGGCGCAGCTCCGAATACATTGGTATCCAGGCTGTAAATATTTGTGTCGAAATCCCGGCCTACCCCCGCGGCTTCGGCGGATGTTACTGCCCCCGAGGATATATCGCTGTTTCCGCCGTAAACCAGGCAGCTCGACCCGGTGTAAAGGAGGCTTGCATAAAGAGGGTAATAATAGCCTGATGTAAAGTCGACGGCCCAGAACTGGGTGCCGGAACCGGCACTGGATGATGAGGATGATAAGCTCGATGAAGCTGACGAGCTGGAGCCGCCTCCCGGAGAGCTTGAACAGCACTGCAGTATTGTGATAATGAGAGCCGCAAATATTATTATATGGAAATTCTTTTTCATATATCCCTCCCGGGTATTAAAAACTTTATAATTATGAAACAAATCGGAAAGAAAATCAAAAAGAATAATTATAAAAGATTTTAATTATTTAAAAATTTCAGTACTGCAGCCGGGCAGGGAAGGACGCCGTTAATGCTCAAACGCCGGACAGGTTTAGACGGTTATATGTAAAATCCGCTGCCATATGTTATAATGGAGGTTCCCTTAGGGCCCTGAAGGTCCCTAAGGACCTAAGGGCCAAAAACTAGCATTTTATATGGTTATATATGCAATAAAGTTAATGATTCCGCCTTATGGGCCCTGTGCACTTGTGCCCGAAGGGTATGTCCGGCCCAGGATAAGTACACATCCTATCCGAGCCAAATCCTGAGCCAGAGGCTCAGGACGAAGGCAGGTTATTAGAAGTGCCCATAATTTAAATTCAGACGGAAATCGGGAAGTCTATGCAATTTCCCTGTAAAAAATTCGTCATTAAAAGCAAGTCTGCATGAAGAGGAGTAAATATGAAAATCGACATTGAAAACTGGGTTTCGGTGAAATTGATAGCTTTTGCCGGGATCTTATCTTTGGTTTTTTTAACGGCAGCGGTGTTATTTTATAAAATTCTCTTTATAAGCATCCCCGGCATTATATTTTTCCTTTTTTTCATTTATGCTTTCGGCTATTTAATATATGCAAGGAGACAGTTCTCCACTTACGGGAATAACATCCAGGGGAAAATTTCCGGCCTCGTCCTCGATTATCTCGATGCCGGCGAGGAAGGGAGGCTGATCGATATCGGATGCGGCAACGGGTTATTGACGATAAAAATGGCTTTAAAATGCCCGAATGTCTCCGTGACCGGGGTCGATTACTGGGGCGGGCTGTGGGGATATTCGAAAGAGGAATGCCGGAAAAAGGCTCTTAAAGAGGGTCTGAAAGACAGGATGACCTTCGAAAAGGCAAGCGCCGAATCTTTGCCGTTCGGGGATGAGGAATTCGACATCGCAGTAAGCAATATGGTTTTCCATGAAGCCGGTAAAATGAAGGATAAAAGAAATAATATTAAAGAAGCGCTTCGGGTCGTAAAGAAAGGAGGCAGATTCGTTTTCCAGGACATGTTCAACAGCAGGATTTTTTACGGCGGAAGAAACAGCCTGCTGGACTATATTAAAAGCCTTGGAGTCCGGAAAGCGGATTTCGTGAATACGAAAGATTCCGCCTTTATTCCCGGGGGATTGAAGAACCCTATATTCGTCGGGGATATTGCGATAATTTACGGAATAAAATAGGCTTTATCTCATTATAAAATCGTTTACGGTTACATCGGGGTGATGGTATCTTCCTTTTAAGCGTTTAGTATCCCTGAAATAGCTGATCTCTACGGCTTTTTGCGGGCACCACTGGAAACATGCGGTGCAGAGTTCGCAATGACCGCCCCATAAAGGCTTTCCCTTTTTCATCTCTATGTTTCCGGCAGGGCAGACTTTCATGCAGATCCCGCAGCCGCTGCAGTTTTCCAGAACCCTGAAGTAATCGGCAGGCTTGAGCGTTCTCTCCTCGAATAGTTTTTTGGCGAGAAAATTATGAATGAACGTTAAAAGCCGGTTTATACCCCACCGGCTTCTCTGCCTTATTCCCTTTTTTTTACCTTTTATCTTTCCGATTATCCTTTCTATTTTTTTAAGAGACAGCTTAAGGACGAATTTTTCGAGCCATTTGGGCCAGGTTCCGTACCTGGGTGTAAAATTTTCAGGCATCCAGAGGAGGAAACCCGAAGAGATATTAATCCCTTTCTTTTTTAATATTTTAATCGCCGCTTTGTGAGGATCGCCGGCAAGTCCTGCATAAGTTATGACCGTATACAATTCCGCATTTTCAGGCACTTTCAGCTTTTCAAGGAAAATTCTGACAATATTAGGCAGCCCCCACATGTAAACCGGGAAAATAATAATGATCCTGCCGGCGGACGCATCGGCAGCCGAATCGATTATTCCAGGAATGCTGATAATTTCGGCATTGCCGAGTTTATCTTTGAACCGTCTTGCCGCGGCAAGGCTGTTGCCCGTGCTTGAAAAGTAAAAGATCGTTGTGGATATTGTATTATCGTTTTTCATTTAACTGTAAAAATGGGACAGCCTCTTTTATTTTTCCGTTCTATTCGGCGGCTACTTCAAGTGTCTTTTCGGTGCGGTTGAGGAACCGGTCGTATGCGTCGACCCTGATTTCATGCTTGCCCGCTGCAATTTTACCCAGGCTGACGCTCATGTCGTTGAAATCATGCGTGATTAAAGGGAGCATAAGCGCCCCGTCGCAGTAAATTTGAATTTTCCTGGTTTTTTGATCGGCCTTTAACGACAGGTGCAGTATATTGCCTTCCATTGAAAACTTGTCTATTGATAAGTCGGGAGGCGTTTTATCGGCGATCTTGCTCCCCCCGCCTGCAGTAGGCGTAACTCCCGCAAAATCCTTTCTCACTTCGTCGACCTCTTTGCCTGCGACTATGATGTTGCCGGTATCGAGGTTGCCCATCCTGTCGTCGCTGAGGTACTTTAAATGCAGAACCGATTCGGGGTCCCATTCCATAACAAGGGCGGCAATCGTATCGAGCGCGATAGGATCCCTGCTTGCCAGGATAAGGCGCATATTTTTCTGGTCCTGTTCGATCCTCGAAGATTTGCTTATTTCGTAAGAAGGCGTCGGGCCGTTCTGCAGGCCCTGGAGGGCGTCCATTATCGCAAAATTCACGGGCCTGCACATATAAAAATCATGGATCCACTTGTGGAGGGCGGAAGTATCGTGATTCACCATCGAAGTCCGCATATTGTTCCCTGAACCGTTGTGCGTGCCGTAAATATTGGCGGGGGTAGCTCCTATTCCTATATTCTTGATGGATCCCGATATCGCAGCGTTCCAGTGATTTTTGAGGCACGGAAGGCTGATCAGGACGTCCGCCTCGTAATATCTCCTGTTCAGGTAAAATGTCTTTGCCTGGAGGCCATTCGGCAGGTCCTTTTTTACAAGGTTTGTAGACGTTACATCCCTGTACCCGCCGCTGTCCTGTTCTATGGCAATGAACTCTGTAACTCCCGGTATGAATTCCGGCGTATATTTAAGGTATTCCATTACAATTTTTGTAGGTTCCTGGGCGCTTCCTTCCATGACATAGACCTTGCCGTCGGGGTCGAAATGCCTTACGATTTCGACGACAGCCCTGGTAACGCGCCAGTCGGTGCAGTTGCCGCTTACTTCGGTCTTAATTAGCGGTCCTGTCCATCCGGGCGTCGTATAATCGTTCCTTACAACGAGGTTCGGCTTTAAAACAACCGTCATGCCGTTGGTGATGAAGCCCTTGAAGCCCCCCGCCTGTTCGATGGCGTTTGAAACCATGGCCAGTATGTCGCTGTAGTTGAGGTTCTCGGCTTTTGCCTTTGAAGACTGCACGATTGCCACTTTTGAAGCTTCGAGCGGGCTCTTATTGTTTCCGGGTTTTGTGCTGACGCCGCATGCAATAAGAGCCGCTAACAGAAGAACAGCGGTTGAATTGATCGCTATCCCGCGGGTAATCCTTTTGAAGTTCATGGCTTCCTCCTTAACTGTGTAAAATCAACTCAACCCCGGCAATTCAGGGTATTAATATAAGGAATGGCTGTAAATTATGCAATTATTAATCGCCGTTGTTCCAGACGGGTTCCGCTCCCCTGAGGTAGGATATGAATGCTCCCAGGAGGCTGAATATGAAAGAAATTACAAAGGCGATTCTTAATCCCGACAGGAATTCGGATATCGCGATCCCCTTTGAACCGACCTGTGTGCCCAGGAAGAGTCCCTGCAGCGCATCGGGAGTAATGCTCGACGAAATGATCGCCATCGCCAGGGCCAGGCTGACAACCGCCCCCGCGTTATTCATCATCGTCCTCACTCCCGCGGCAATGCCTCTTTTATCGACGGGAACAGACTGCATAATGGCTTTAGTATTGGGGGAGAAAAACAGGCCGCTGCCTACGCCCATTATAAGCATCCATATCATAAGCCCTGTTACCGAACTGCCGGCATTGATAAACAGGAAGCCTATCAATCCTATAGCGGATATAAGGAGCCCTATCGAACTTAATTCCCTGGAACCGTATTTGTCCGAAAGCCATCCGCTGACAGGAGAGATCAGGATCATGGGAAGGGCGAAAGGCGTAAGAAGGATAGCCGAATAGAGAGGGTCGTAACCCTTAATTCCCTGGAAATAAAATATCAGTAAAAAGGTAACTGCGCCCCTTGCTATGCCGTTTAAAAGAGTGCTCCCGTATGCAAAGGCGAGAAGCCTCGATTTAAAAAGCCTCATATCCAGGAACGGCTGTTTTGTTTTAATTTCTATGAGAATAAAAAGCGCCATTGCGATAATCGAATAAACAAAGAGTATATCGATATAGATATTGAACCAGCCTGCAAAGCCTCCGAAGGACAGTGCGATTAAAAACGCAAGCATACCGGAAGAAAAAATCAGCGTCCCGATCCAGTCGAACGACTGGTGTGCCGGAAGAACGTCGAGTTCCTTGAGCTGGATTATTGCCCAGATCGATCCTATAATGCCGATGGGCACATTGACGAAAAAGATCCATCTCCAGCCTATGGGAATTAAAAATCCCCCGGCGACAGGGCCGATGACCAGGGCCACGCTTATTATCATGCTGTTTACGCCAAGGCCCCTTCCCAGTTCGTTTTTCGGGAAAGCGTCAGTTATGATCGGAGGACCGTTAGCGATAATCAGGGACCCTCCCACGGCCTGCACGAGACGGTATAAAAAAAGCTGGATGCCCGACTGTGCCAGCCCGCATAGAAAAGAGCCAAGGGTGAATACGATAAAACCGCCGACAAAAAGCATTTTCCTGCCGATGATATCGGCGACACGTCCGATGGCCGGTACCAGGATTGTTATAAGAAGAAGGTAGCCTATAATTATCCATAAGACAACCTGGAGATTGGTATGCAGTTCCTTCATAATTACCGGGAGCGCTATGACAAGGGTGCCGCCGTTCAAGATGGCCATCAGTGCGCCCAGGGAAGTGCATGAAAGCGCTATCCATTTATAGCTGATTTTCTTCATTTATATATGCCTGTAAGTAATATAATAAAAAATAGCCGAACCCGCCATTCCGGGCATCTGTAAAAGTGCTTATTATAACAGCCGGCCGGGAATATATCAAACCCCTGGCCTGTATTTGTGCCTGTATCCTAAGCTTTGGGCATCAAGGCGTCTATTGCGTCCTGCGGCAGATTTTCGAGAAGACCGGATAAAAGCGATAAATGGCCGACCCTGTATTTTTTGCGGGGCTTAATGTCGGAAACAGCCTTTTCTATTATCTTAGCCACCTCGACAGGATCCGTACGCTTTTTGTCGTAGAGCTCGAAGTTTTGTTTTATCTTTCCGAGAGCTTCGGCATAATAGCTTAATTTTTCAGGCGGCCATATTTTAAGGTTTTCCTCGAGTTCATGGTATGATCTTTCGACGGCCTCTGTTTTAATGACGCCGCATCTTATCATGATCACGGGGATCCTGAACCCGAATTCGTTCCTCAGCGTTCTTATGATGCAGTTGACGGCAAAATCGGGGGCATGTATGGAAGAATCGAACGGTATGGGCAGTAAAGCCGGGGTGTTTATCCAGATGATCCTCCCTGTCCCCGGCGCTTCTCTTAAAAGGGGAAGAAAAGCCTGGATCATTCCGACCGGGCCTATTATCCTGGTTTCGAACTCGGTCCTCAAAGCGCCTGTATCCGCCAGCTCCAGGGGGGCGATGAACCCTCCTCCGGCATTGTTGACAAGGGCCGACAGCCCTTCTATGGACCTTTTTTCAAGCTCTTCCCTTACGAAAGCTTCGGCTTCCTTTATCTGCCCGGGGTTTGTCAGATCAAGGGGGAAGACCGGCACGAGGTTAGCCATGCCCTGGCTTATAAGCTTCCGGACGTCGGGCTCCCTTCTCACGCCGGCAAAAACGGTGTATCCCTTTTCCGCAAGAAAAACTGCGCTCCTGAAACCTATTCCCGAAGAGCAGCCTGTCACGAGAATGCTTCCGCCTTTCATAAAATCCTCCTTTTAATCAATTGATTTAATCATACGATTATTTTAATCCATGGAAGGGTAAAAGTCAATCATTTGATTGAATTTATTTTCTCTAAAGCGGCCCTGGAGAGGGTTTCATTTTTTGAAATATTTTTCAAGAAGGCTTTCTATATAGGCATCCCTTACGCCCTGATCGCCGAGGTCAAGTCCTGTGAACTTTTTGAATATGCCGGGAAAGATCGAAGGGAAAATCAGCGAGGAAAATAACTGGAAAACGATGAATCTCACGGAAGCATCGTCCTTTGCGGCGACAGATTTTTTTATGTTTTCAAAAAATGCGCCGAAAAATCCGTTTATCCATTCCAGCGTATTGCTGTCGTAGCGGTTGCTTGTAAACGGCTGGTGAAGCACCGATTTTGTTATCTCGGGATACTTTACCATGCCCTCGAAATTGTGGGAAAAAAACTTCAGCAGGAGTTTATAATCTCCCCGCGAGTCACCGAGGATATCGAGATTCGACATTGCGTTGTTAAGGGCCTTTTTCATCGCTGCGTTCAGAAGCCTTTTTTTGCTTCCGAAATAGTAATTTATCGCCGCGCTGTTGACTTTAGCTTCCTGCGCTATGCCGCGGATGGTCACGGCGTCGAAACCCTTTTCGTTTATGCATTCGATCGCCGCATTGATAAGTTTTTCCTTTACAGAAACATCATCCTTCACAGGTTTTCCTCCAATCCGGAATTTTTTAATTTATCTGCATGATAATACAAGAAACGGCGTCTTGCAATTTAATAATGTTACATATCGTCCTATAAATATTAAAAAAATTTTTAAAAAATTTTGTATTGACAATTTATCGATTTAGAGGTAGAATTTTCTTTCAACTATCCTTTTTTATAATGGTCACTTCTTCATTTGACTTATTAATTGTGTTTTATTAACTTTTTAGGAATAATATCTTTATAGGAGGGAAAGTCATGAAAAGTAAAGGTATCCTGATCTCTTTTCTTGCAGGATTGGTTGTTTTAATGACCGTTTTAACCTACTGCGGAAAGGCGGCGGGAAACAAACTGGAAATTTTCAGCTGGTGGACAGCCGGGGGTGAAGCCGAAGGTTTGCAGGGCATGTATCAGATCTTTTCCAATAACAACCCCGGGATTGAGATCATTAATGCGACGGTAGCGGGCGGGGCCGGCCAGAATGCAAAAGCGGTTCTTGCAACCAGGATGCAGGGCGGAAATCCTCCCGATTCTTTCCAGGTTCATGCAGGACATGAACTGATCGATTCATGGGTTGCTGCGGGGAAAATGGAACCTATCGATTCTATCTTCTCCAACCAGTTGGACTCTTATCCGAAGGGAGTAATCGACATCATTTCCTGGAAAGGCCATATTTACAGCGTTCCCGTCAACATTCACAGGGCGAACGAAATGTGGTACAACAAGAAGGTGTTTAAGGATAACAACATCAAGGTGCCTGCCACATGGGACGAATTCTTCGCTGCGGCTGAAAAGCTGAAAGCTAAAAAGATCGCGGCGATCGCCCTTGGCGACAACGGCATATGGGCTTCCACAGAGCTTTTCGAAACCATTCTTATAGCTACTCTCGGACCTGACGGCTACAAGGGATTGTGGACAGGCCAGACCGCATGGGACTCTGACGGAGTAAAGAAAGCTTTGAAAACTTTCGTTAAGGCTCTTTCCTACGTTAACGATAACCATAATGCTCTTAGCTGGGACCAGGCCGCACAGCTTGTCGCCGACGGCAAATGCGCGGTTACCATCATGGGCGACTGGGCCGAAGGTTATTTTAAATCCAAGAACCTTAAACCCGATGTAGATTTCGGGTGGGCACCGGCTCCAGGCAACAATGGCTCATACGATATGCTTTCCGATTCCTTCGGGCTTCCGATAGGCGCCCCCCACAGGGCGAATGCGATAAAATGGCTTACAGTATGCGCATCCAAGGAAGGCCAGGACGCATTCAATCCTAAAAAGGGCTCAATACCCAGCAGGATCGACGGCGACAAGAGCCTTTATGACTCTTATCTCCAGTCGGCTATGGACGATTTTAAAGTCAACAATATAGTCCCGAGCCTTGCTCATGGCGCCGCAGCGGCTGAAAGCTGGGTTACCATGATCAACGATGTCATGACTATATTTGTATCCGATAAGAATATTGACAAAGCTGACCAGGGCCTTGTCGATGCTGCAAAGAAAACCTTGAAAATGTAATCAGAGCTCATTTAAAAGCCGGCTGCCCCGCAGTGGGCGGCCGGCTCCTTATAAAAACAAAATCTTTATTTGGCCGGTAACCTGTGTATGTTCCGATCTAAAAAAATATTCACGGCGGCTTCGATCTCTCTTCTTCCAAGTGTAATAGCTTTGCTTGTTTTTGTTTACGGTTTTATTTTATGGACTTTAAGGGTGTCTTTATCCGCATGGACCGGGATCAACCCCGATTACACATTCGCAGGGCTTTCCAATTATATCGGTATGTTTGCAAGCGCGAGGTTCCAGATCGACCTCTGGAACACGTTTTTCTTCACAGCGTTTTTTCTTCTGATATGCGTTGCGGGTGGACTTTTCCTGGCAATTCTGCTCGACAGGAAATTGAAGGGTGAAAGCATATTCCGCAATATCTTCCTGTTTCCGATGGCTATTTCCTTCGTCGTCACAGGCGTCGCCTGGAGATGGATCTTCAATCCGGGCATGGAAGGAAGTCCTGCGGGGATAAACATCCTCCTTACCAAAATCGGAATGACGGCGCTGACCTGGGGATGGTATACGCAGGCGGCCGAATTCCTGCATTTCCATGTAGCGCTTATTCCTGTAATTATTGCTGCCGCATGGCAGCTTACCGGTTATACGATGGCCATGTACCTTGCGGCCCTTACCGGCATACCCCTCGAAGTTAAGGAAGCGGCACGTATCGACGGGGCCTCCGAATTCAAAATGTACCGCTATGTGATCATTCCTATGATCTGGCCGATCACGCTGAGCGTCCTCATCGTCCTTGGCCACATATCGCTGAAAATATTCGACCTTGTTTATACCATGACGGGCTCCGGGCCGGGTTTTGCTACGGATGTGCCCGGTATAAACATGTTTGAAAAGACATTCAGGGGAAACCGTTACGGTGAAGGAGCGGCCATATCGATGATCATGTTCATCCTTGTCGCCCTGGTCATCGTGCCTTACCTTGTCAACAGCCTTAAAAAGGAGAAGAGCTGATGAAGTTTAAACCGAAGATCGAAATAAAGAGGATCGTATCAAGGACCCTGCTTTATCTTATCCTTATCCTGGCGTCGGCGTTTTTTCTCCTGCCGGTTTACCTCCTGCTCGTGACCGGCCTTAAAAGCTTCCAGGAAGTCAACCTCTCGACAATGTGGTCCCTGCCCAGGTCTTTTACCCTTGAATCTTTCGCCATGGCGTTCAACAAACTCCTTCCCAACCTCATGAACAGTTTTTACCTGACCATACCGGCGACAGTTATTTCGGCATTTATCGGTTCGGTCAACGGATATATACTCTCAAAATGGAAATTTAAAGGGGCCGATATTATTTTCCCGCTGATCCTTTTCGGAATGTTCATACCGTACCAGAGCGTTCTCATACCTCTTGTACAGTTTTTAAATACGATCCACCTGTACGGCACGATCCCGGGCCTTATACTGGCTCATGTCATTTACGGGCTCCCGATAACGACCCTGATTTTCAGAAATTATTTTGCCGAAGTTCCGGACGAGCTCATAGAGGCCAGCATGATAGACGGCTGCGGTATTTACAGCATATATTTGAGGATCCTTCTGCCGATATCGATGCCCGGCTTTGTCGTCGTAATCATATGGCAGTTTACGAATATCTGGAACGAATTCCTTTTCGCCCTGACGATCACTCCCGATCCCAGCATTCAGCCGATCACCGTAGCCCTGCAGAACCTGGCAGGAAGCCAGATCGTAGAGTGGAACGTCCAGATGGCGGGGGCTCTCATGGCTGCGCTGCCGACTTTAATAGTTTATATTGTCCTGGGCAGGTTTTTCATACGGGGGCTGCTGGCCGGTTCGGTGAAAGCATAAGACCGTCGGAGAATTTCATTTTAAATTATGCTTATTGATTTTCTGGCGGAGCGTATTGCGGTGTATTCCCAGTATTTCCGCAGCCTCCGAAATCCGCCACCGCGACTGCTCGAGGGCTTTCAAAATCTGGGTTTTCTCCATTTCGTTAAGATCGATATCCGTAATGATGACATTGTCCTTCTTGACATAACCGTCCACGGAATGGATGGCTCCCGCAGGTATGCTTGAATATATATTTTCAGGTATATCTTCCAGGGATATCCTGTCGTCATAAGTCATTATTATTGCATGGTGAATGACATTTTCAAGCTGTCTTACATTGCCCGACCAGGAGAGCGAGACAAGGAGCCTTATTACTTCATCGTCAATCGACCTTATGATGACATTCTCCCGTTTCGCGTATATTTTGATAAAATAATCGATTAAAAGAGGGATATCATCCCTTCTTTCCCTTAGAGGGGGGAGGCGGAAATAGATGACGTTAAGCCTGTAGTAGAGGTCTTCGCGGAACTGTTTCCTGGAGACATGCTGCCACAGGTCCCTGTTGGTAGCCGACAGGATCCGCACATCGATCGGGATATTCTCCAGCCCTCCCACCCTGGTTATTGTTTTATCTTCAATAACCCTCAGCATTTTCGACTGCAGAGACAGCGACATTTCACTTATTTCATCAAGGAATATGGTTCCCGCATTTGCCATTTCGAATTTCCCCAGTTTCCTCTTTCCGGCTCCTGTAAAAGCCCCCTTTTCGTAACCGAAGAGCTCGCTTTCAAGAAGGGTCTCGGGAATTTCAGCGCAGTTGAGTTTAATGAAAGGGCCTCCGCTTCTCTTGCCCATGCTGTGAACGGCCTGTGAAAATATTTCCTTTCCTGTCCCGCTTTCTCCCTCTATAAGGATGTTGGCATTGGATTTGGCCGCTTTCTGCGCCCGTGTAAATGCCTGTATCACGGACTTTGACTGGCCTATTATGCCGAACCCTCTCATCTCTTCTATGACAGGAAGGGATTCCTGATCCGGTTTCTGTAAAAATCCCTCCACGCCCCTGATAAATGCCATTGGATTCTACCTGTATTCCAGAAATTCCTTTTTGAGTTCGTCGTATGAATGTCTTGTCTTATTCTTTAAATTTTCGTCATAATCCCCGTTCAGGATCATTTCATAAATGTCCTTGGCCGAATACACATCGGGCAGGTATTGATAGATCCTCGCTATGCCGAGCATCGAGTTGACATAGAATTCCTTATCGTTTTTATACCTGTTCGTTTCGGATTTGAGCCTGTCCAGCAGATTTTTTTCAGCTACTCCCATGGCAAGAACCAGTTTTTCCATGGCTAGAATAGTCGCTTTCTTTGTATCGTCGTCTCCGCCGAGAGCATCCATAAAATTCCTGAGGGCTTCCTTGTAATTCTTCCTTTCCGATAAAAGTTTCCCCATGTAATAATATTTTTTATACTGGTTTTTCAAATTCCCGATTTCCCTGTCGGCTTCGTTAAACCTTCCCTGACTGATAAGAATATCGGTCTTTTTATAGCGGATCAATTCCCTGTCTTCGTCGTTTATATTTGTTGAAGAGATCATTTTATCGAGCTCGCTGAGCGCCTCCCCCGGTGAAAGCCCTTCTATCGAGGCGATGATTATTGAAGACATATTGGTATTTCCTGCAGGGATAATATTAGTGTTTTCCTGTGATGAGATGACCGGAACGGAAGAAGAGCTTGAATGAACTGCCGAAAAATTTTCTTCTTTAACGGAAGGCTTTATCCTTATATAATAATTAAGATTCTTTGTAAGCGCGCCCGAAAGATCGAATTCCTGGAACCTTATTTTCGAATCCTTCGCTCCGCTGTGAAACAGGAATATTCCCTTCTCCTGGGAGGAAAGGCCTTTCTGGTATTGAACATCTCCCTGGACCGATTTTAAAATTATGAAATTGCTGGTCAATTTCATATTAATTGAAAAATCCTTATTTTCAGGTATGACAAGCTCTTTATTATACGATCCTGCCGGGGATTTAACATTATTTTCAGATGTTATTTCGTTGTTTGCCTGGTTTGTCGGATTAGCGGGTTTGTTTTTTTTGCCCAGGAGCCCGCTTTCTTCAAGAATATCGTTAAATGTAATGAATTTGATGTTTTTCAGGTTTTTCATCATAATAAGATGTTCCTGCGAACATCCCTGAAGTATAAGCCCTGACAGAATAAGGATAAAGGCCTTAGTCATATGATTCATTTTATTTATTCTCCGTTTCCGTCAATAAAAGATCCGCGTTGATAAGAAGCCCGTTCCCCGATGCGGGGCCGTATTTAAGAGACATAATATAAACATATCCCGACTGGTTTTTTTTATGCGACTTGCCCAGTTCTTCGATAATTGCCCTGGCCAACATTTTAGACAGGTAACTGACCGGCTTATCGGTTGAAAATGCCGTGCTGAACCTTTTCCAGGAACCGCCCTGTATATATATGGATGCCGTATACGGCAATTCATAAATATAAAAATTGTCCGCTAACTTTTTAAGAGAGGCGTTCGTCAGGTCCTCCACAGTCAGAAGCCCTTTCCTGCTGGAATAGTCCAGCTTCAGCTTAAGCCCCTCTCCTGTAAAATGATAAATAACTCCCTGCCTGTAGGCGTAAAATACCGAGTTGAGATCGCTTTCCGCAGTATCCGAATTGTAGCCCACTCCGAATATCGTTGTGGAAGATTGCAGGTATTGTGCGCTCCCTGCGGCCTCGTTTTTTTGTGTACAGGATAATAATAAGCCGGCCAGGACGAAGACAGGCGGAAGTATTATTTTAATTTTCATGGCAGCTCTCCTCATCCTTCATAATATGCCGATAAATTCATCGATAATTCCGGGATCGAATTGAGTCCCCTTGTTAATTTTCAGCTCCTCTGCCGCTTCATCTATGCTTTTCATCGCTTTGTAAGGTCTTTCAGTTATCATCGCGTCGAAAGCGTTTGCCACCGCGGCCAGCCTCCCGGCAACAGGAATTTCCTCTCCCTTGAGGCCTTCGGGATAACCCTTGCCGTCATATCTTTCATGGTGATAATAAATTATATCGAGGATATCAGGTTTAAAACCGAACATCGGTTTGACGATATCTCTGCCTATAACCGCATGCTCCCTGATGATATCGAATTCGGCAGGGGTCAGCACCGAAGGCTTGAGCAATATGCTGTCAGGTATCCCTATCTTGCCTATATCATGAAGGATCGCACCTGTTCTTATATCTTCGATCCTTTTCTCTTCTATAGCGATAGCCCTTGCAATTTTAACGGAATAATCGGCTACATTCTGGGAATGAATATATATAGTCCTGTCTTTGATTTTAAGCGCGTTGAGAATGACTTTCAATGCATCCAGGAAAGAGTTGTTCAGTTTTTTTGTAACCTCTGAAATCCTGTCTTCGAGGGACTCCAGGTAAATGGTTTTTTCGTCGAGGAGCTTCAGCCGCTCTATTATCCTGTTGATTGAAAACATTATATCGTCTACCGAAAAAGGCTTGATGATATAATCATATGCGCCGTTTCTCATAGCCTCGCGTACAATGTTGAGATTGCTCGAAGCAGACACGATTATTATATTGGCTTCCGGGTTGTACTCCCTGATCTTTTTGATAAGGTCGAGTCCGGACATCCTGGGCATGAGAACATCCGTTATTACTATATCTATTTTATTATTCGTGTATAACTGGTAAGCCTTTTCACCGTCGCTGGCCGTAAAAACGGATAAGGTGCTCGGATGAATCGCGAGAATATCGCAGATCACTTTCTGAACGTTCGTCTCGTCATCCGCCACCAGGTAATTATATTTTCTATTTGCTGCCATCCGGCGCCCCCGTCCCCTTGTCAATTGATATTAAGAAAAAACCATGCGTTAGCGTAATCGTTGGTTATCCTCAGAGATGTTTTGTAAAATTTCGGGCTCAAACGGTTATATTTTAATTTTTCCAGGCATTTGGCGATCTTGTATGTACAGACGGCATTTCTCGAGTAATAATTCACCGATTCGATATACTTATTCAATGCGTCGTTGTAGTTAGTCTCATAAAAATCTATTTCTCCCATCTCGAAATTTGCAAGCCCCCTGAAATACATATTTTGCGTGTCCCTGTCCACTTTGCTGAAATAATCGTAAGCCTTCCTGTAATCCTGCAGGCCGTAATAACATTTGCCTATAAAATAAAGATCGTCGATATACGGCATAAGTTTATAGCTTTTTTCCAGGTCGTCGATAGCGTCGGAATAACCTCCCAGTTTATAGCGCGAGATGCCCCTCAGCTTAAAAGCGTAAACCGTGAATTCTTCAGGAACATTATTCATATCGATCAGATTTGAAACGACTGAAAGGTATTGCGGCGAATCCCTTGCCTGAAGAAAATCGATATATGCCGTTCCGAAATCAAGATATGAATTCACATCGGCCGTCGGACTATTTTTTATCATGGGTTCGAGCTTTGCAATGAAATCGCTATCGCCGTCCAATGCCAGTTTGATTACGACACGGTAAAGCCTTCTCTGATAATGAATGCTGTTTTTATCGTTAATACTGTCGAGAAGATGGAAAGCGGAGAGATATTCTCCCTTGTCGTAAAGCTCGTCGAATTTATAATACTGGGAACATGAAACATGGCTAATAATAAAATAGGTACGGCTATTTTCTTTATCATTTTTTTACAAAACCCCGCATCAATCGGCCTGCGGCTTTTCCATGTCCCAGACCGCTTCTGTTTCAGGAAACATGAAAAAATCCGTTTCAGCCTCTTTTTGAATCAAAACTTCTCCCCCGAAAACGCTTTTATAAGATCCGTTTTTAATGCCGGATATTCTAAGAGATTTCCAGAAAGAAAATTCTCCGGAAAAATTGAACGCTGCCGCTTTATCCTGAGAATAGAGAACAAGTTTTTCATCCGATATAGCCTGGACGCTGAAGCGGGGCGAATCTTTAAAATAACTTAAAATATCCAGGCCGTAGGAATTCAGCAAGTTATAAGGAATTACGACATTTTCCCCCTGGGAAACCAGATAAGTCATCACTGCAAAATTATTGACGGACAGGCTGTCGCTGCCGATAAGATGCAGCCAGGCGGTGTGCGGCTGGAACGATTTCACGGAATTAAGCTTCGGGAGCGGCATAATGAATATCTTTTCCCTGAGGTAATTGTAATCCCTTGAACTCATCCGGAATTCATATTCAAGAGAGCTGTCGGACAGTATTATTATTTTACCTTTATTATTTCCCAGAAGGTATTCCCGGTATGATTTTTCATTTTTTTGAGGCATGCCCCGGAGGTCTGCAACCCATTCGTCAACCGGCAATGCCGTTATAAATGACAATATGCCCGAGAATTTTTTTACGGCCGGCGCCTTGTTTATATCGATATAATATTCGTCTCCGCTGGCGTAACTGTCGGGAGTAAAGTCGGAGGCTTCCCACATATCCCTTTTAAAACCCGGTTTCTGCCTGAAAAGATCTACAAGACAATAAACTTCTATTTTTTTTTCATGAAAAAAACTCACGAAATTCGAAAAATCGGAAGCGCTGCCTAGGGCTGTCTCTATCGAACCTCTCTGCATTCTATCTCCCGTATCGAAAAAATCGTATGCCTTCATGTCCCTTTTTTTATTTTCATAAGCTTTGAAAGGACTGCCGATCATAACCGCTTTGACGTTCAAGTTTGAAAAACCGGGAGCTAATGCTTCGGCTTGGGCATATCCCAGCCCTTCACAATCGATTATCAAAGAAGAATACAGGGGGATGGCGGATATAAACAGGAGGATGATGAAACCGGCAGCCGGAATATAAAATTTTATCTTCATCAGCGTCTCTTTTTAAGATTTATTTTCATGAAAGCCAGCGCCGCAGCTCCAAGAACGCCTGCCTTGTTGCCCAGTTTTGCCGTGACGATTTCAAAGGAATCTCTTGCCGCAGGTGCGGTATTAAGCCTTGCATGTTTCTTTACTTTATCGAACAGGAATTTCCCGGCATGCGATAACCCGCCTCCGAATATGCAGAGCTGCGGGTTGAGAATATTGATCAGGTTCGCCGTTCCCAGGCCGATATAATAAGCCGTTTCGTCAAAAGCCTGCAGTGCTATTTCATCCCCCGCTTCCGCTTCCCTTGCTATTATCCTGGCGTCCATTTTATCTGGATAATACGGGGAAAGCGATGTTTTCAATTTCCTTCCTATGAGGTTATTAACCCTTTTAATCATTGCGCTGGCTGAGCCATAAGCCTCCCAGCATCCGAAATTGCCGCATCCGCACTGCCTGCCGCCGGGTACTATGACCATGTGGCCCGCCTCGCCGGCGCATCCGTTTGTGCCGCTGTAGATATCCCCGTTTATAAAAATCCCTCCGCCGATTCCGGTGCCGAGGGTTATCAATACAAAATCTCTTTTGCCGGTTCCCGCACCGAAAATAAATTCGCCGCGCGCCGCATTATTAGCGTCGTTATCGACAAAAACAGAAATGTTAAATTCCTTTTCGATGTCTTCGCCCATCGGGTAATTATCGAATACGCGGATATTTGAAAATATGCTGATATTGCCGTTATCTTTTACTATCCCGGGAACGCCGATTCCGATCGCCCGGATCTTTCCTCCGGACGCTTCGGAGATTAACTTTGAAATGCAGCTTTTTATATTCCGCATTATCAGTTCAAGGGAATTCGCTTCAACCCCTGTAGGGACCTCGAGCGATTTGTAAATTTTCCCCTTTTCATCGGCTATGCCGGCTTTTATAGCCGTACCGCCCAAATCGACACCTATTACAAGATCCATAATTTTTTCCAATCCGATGACGTGTTATTTAAGAATTTGACCGATTCTTTCAATTACCTTTTCCCTGTCGAGAGGTTTGACGATATACCCCTTTGCCCCGAGCTTTATTGCTTCCTTGACAGCCTCGGCTGTTCCTATTGCCGTAACCATTATAACGACAGCATTCTGATCGATCGATTTTATCTGCTTCAATGCCTCCAGTCCGTCCATTTCAGGCATAGTTATATCAAGGGTTACAATATCGGTTTTATCGTGCACCTCTTTAAAGAGGTCGACCCCTACCTTGCCGTTATCGGCAGTTCCGATTATTTCAAAGTCCCTTGACATGAAAATCTGGCTGAGGTGTTTTATTATAAACTGGGAATCGTCTATTATAAGGACTTTAACGTTTCCTCCGCCCACTTTCCTGCCTGTAGGAAGACCGTTTTCGTCGTAAACAATCGGCATGTTCAACCTCCTTATTCTTTAAAAGCTATATTAATTTCAATTACGCCCATACCGGTATCGATAGGAATTATCAGGGCTTCCATATCCGCATACTCGTAAATATTCAGATTCTCGCCTGTTATCAGCGTAGGGGGAGTAAAGCTGAAATTAAGCTTGTCTTTTTCGAGTTTTGTAACCGACCGCCCGGTAATCATATTTGCTATTTCCGATATAGTGCTCCTGGCCATTTCGTTGAATGTCTTGAATTCTTCCCCGTTAAGCTTCGAAGCTATCTTGATGGCGGTATCTTCAGCCAGGTCGAAGACTATCCTTCCTTTCAATTTACCTACGACGCCGACGACAACCGCCACGCCCTTCATTGATTCACCGAGTTTTTTAAGGTACAGCTGCCCTCTTTTAACGGTTGTCTGAAGAACTTCATTTAAAATATCGAACGACGCTTCGACAAAAGGATTTATATATTCTATGCGCATGCATTCCTCCCGATTCTACTTTAATGTTACAATAAATTTCAAGAGACTTTCAACGTTCACAATAAGAATTTCCTTCTCCTCTTCAAGGATAACCCCTTTAAAAAGCGAGTTTTTCGACCATTTTTCAATAAAAGTCCCCGTCCTGTAATTATCCTCCGTGGCGGTAATATTTTTATAGATAGCGTCTATGAATATGCCGAATGTATCTTTCTCCTTCCTGATCATTATTATGAATTTTTCCTCTTCGTCGATAACGTCCCTGTCCTTGACGGAATCTTCCATGCCGAGAATCATTTTCAAACTGTATACGGGCAGGATGTTGCCCCTGAGGTTCAATACGCCCAGGAGCCTCGAGTCGGTGTTCGGCACCTTGTATATTCTATGTGCGAAAATGATTTCCACAATGTTCATGACATCCATTGCATAAATATTATCGTCCAGTTTAAACGATATGGCCTGGAAAAAAACTTTCGACTTTTTCTCCTGCGCCCTGTCTTCGATTTTTTTGTTAAGGATTTTTTGGTCCAAAATCCTCCTCCTGTCAATTCAAAAGTTTCAGGAAGTTCTGAAATTCTGTATTATTATCTGCGCCGTTTCTATTATATATCCTATGTCTCCGTTGCCGATTATAGTAGCGGCTGATATTCCAGGGCTCTTTATCAGCTTCGTATTAAGGCTCTTTATTACAATATCCTGTTCGCCGATAACTTCTTCAACAAGGATCCCGACGAGATTTTCGCCGTATTTGGATACTATGCAGAATATTTTGCCTTCGGCATCCGGTTTGAGTTCGGATTTGTAAAAATAGTTTTCAAGCGACATAACCGGAATAAATTTGCCCCGGAGCTCGAATGTCAATTTCCCGTTTATTTCCCTGAGGTCGCTGTATTTTATGATAACGGTTTCTTCGACCGAAGCGACAGGGATTACGTAATGCATCTTATGGACGACGACAAGCAGGCCCTGGATTATGGCAAGGGTCAGCGGCAGCCTGATGGTTATCTTCGTTCCCTTTCCCTTCGAAGTCGAAACGCCGACGTTTCCTCCGATTTCTTCAATCTTCCTCTTCACGACGTCCATTCCCACTCCGCGGCCGGACATATCGGTCACGACTTTCGCGGTGGAGAGGCCCGGAATGAATATAAGCCCCAGGAGCTCCCTTTGAGACAGTTTAGAGATCACGTCTTTTTTTACAACGCCGGTCTGTATCGCTTTTTCTTTTATTGCGTCGATATCGATGCCCTTTCCGTCATCCCGGAGTTCGATTACTATCGAGTCGCCTTCATGGTTCGCCTTCAGGATCATCTTGCCGGTTTCGGGTTTTCCGGCTTTTATCCTTTCCTCGGGCAGCTCGATTCCATGGTCTATCGAATTCCGCAAAATATGGATCAGGGGATCGAATATATCGTCGACCATTCCCTTGTCGATTTCCGTTTCCACTCCCTCGATTATAAGATCGACCTTTTTATTCATCCTGTCCGCCATATCGCGGATGAGCCTGGGAAAGCGCGAAAAGACCATCTGGACCGGCACCATCCGCATGTTCATCACATTTTCCTGGAGGCTTGTAAGGATCCTGTTTATCTTCTGCATGCTGTCAGTATAGAGGTCGAATGAGCCGAAAAGTTTGTTCAATG
Organism: uncultured Spirochaetota bacterium; assembly: GCA_963796325.1. GTDB lineage: Bacteria > Spirochaetota > Brevinematia > Brevinematales > JAOACQ01 > CAVYGN01. Next base: position 1,721,712 of record CAWCLF010000001.1, on the reverse strand, counting down.
CGGCGCTTAAGGTTGCGTTTTTCTCCCTGACTATTTCGTTTTCACCCGTAAGGTTCAATTTTAAAACTCCATTCAAAAACTCTCTCAGCGTCGATTTAATATCCGTGCCGATCGAATCGAATTCGTTATCGAGCTGATTGAACGCGGCCTTTATTATCACGAGTTCTCCGAGAAAATTTAAAAGTTCGTCGATTTTCCAGCTTTCGACGCGCAATGTCGTAATATTCCTCTTCTGTACGTCCGATTCGGCGGTTTCAGGGCCTTTTTCACCGGTTTCTTTTTTCTCCTGGGCAACATTCCCTTTTTTACCTTCCATTTGATCGAGGCTCTTTACAGTATCGAGCGTCATTTCCAGTATTGAAAGAGTGTCGACCATGTCTGTAAGGTTCGTTTTATCCCTGACAGTCTTTTCTTTTTTATCCGTGCTGATTATGAAGAGGACTTCGGGATAAAAAGATTTTTCAAGCTCATCGAGCGCCGGGTGAATTTTAATAATTTCCGATATATCGTTAAGAAGAGCGTAGATTTGAAAAGAAGAAACCTCTTTCATCTCGTAGGTTTTATTGAACACGTATTTCAATACAAAAACGTTGCGGCCTTTATTCATTAAATCCGTGATCAGGGAAAGATCGTAATGGGAAATCCCGGCATTGATAAGAGCGCGCAGCATTCCGAAATCCGCTTTTGTCAGGATCGAAAGATCCTCTTTCAACAGTTCCGATTCTTCAACTATCTTGTTTTCATTGAATGCCGGTATTTTTGATTCCGCTTTTCCCGGAGCCGGTGGGGCAGCGCCGGCGCCGGCCCTTTCCTTAAGCTTCATCAATTCGTTTTTAACATTTTCTATGCTTGCGCCGGTATAAATCTCTTTTTTCTGCCTCGCTTCGAGCATCTTTTCAAGTTCGTCCCTGCAGCGGAGAAGAAGGGATATGTCTTCGTATTTTAAAGTTATCGTTTTTTTCCTGGAAAGATCGAGGATATCTTCCATGATGTGGGTAAACGCCTGAATCTCCGGATAACCTACAGTCCCCGCGCCCCCTTTTATTGTATGCGCGCATCTGAAGATCTCATTTATCGATTTATCGTCGCCCTGATTTTTTTCAAGGACAAGCAGGCTCTTTTCCATACTATCCAGAAGTTCAAATGCTTCATCAAGAAAATCCTTAATCAGTTCTTCTGAAAAATCAGGCATCAAGCCTCCCCCTGATTTCTAACGGGATATACCTGCCCGGCATATCAAAATATAATAAAGTATATTTCAAAACATCAATTATATCAACAATTAAATTGTTGTTTACCCGGTTCCCTCCGGGATTCCGATTAATATTTATCGGCTTCCCGCCGTGATTATATTGATCGCTTCCCCAATATCCCTGATATCGAGAATAATGTCGATGCCTCCGTTTTTAACGGAATTCCCGGGCATGCCCCATATGGCGGAACTGTTCTGGTCCTGCGCTATCATTATAGCTCCGGCTTTCCTCAGATTGACCGATTCGATGGAACCGTCCTTTCCCATGCCGCTTAAAACGATTCCAACGGCATTTCTGCCGACGGCTTCTATTACGGAACTGAAAAAAATATCTATGGAAGGCTTGAAGAACAGGCCGTCGTAATTTGTATAATCCGATCGATAAACCAGGTTTCCGTTTACCCTGGCTATCTTCGAGTGAACGCCGCCGGGGCAGATGTAAATAACTCCGTCCTTCAACGGATCATCGGAGGCAAGTTCGTATATTTCGCGCTTATAGATGCAGCTCAGGTTTTTTGCAAATTCAGTTGTGAATCCCTGGGGCATATGCTGTGCGATTACAAGCGGCACCTGAAGGGGACCGAGTTTATCGAGTATGATCCTGATCGCCGCAGGTCCTCCGGTCGATGAACCGATTGCGATCAGTTCGGGTTTTACCGGTTTCTTCTGGATCAATTTATCAAGGTTCGCCATCCCTTTTAAAACGTCGGAAACCGGAAGAATTCCGTAATCCGGAGGAGCCGGAGTTTCGGCTGCAATATAATCGGCCGCCTTTGTTTCTTTTTTACCCTGGTAAAGCCCCATTATCTTCAGATAGAACTCCTTTTTCAGGAATTCCAGATTCTCATTAAGATGGCCCTCGGGTTTTCTGATTATATCCGCTGCGCCGTAATACAGGGCTTCGAATGTAACGGCGTTTCCCTCTTTTACCAGCGAACTGAACATTATTATGAACGGCCTGTTAATGCTTTCAGAGTTTTCCTTAAGATACTTCAGAAGTTCCAGCCCTGTCATTTCCGGCATTTCATTATCGAGAATGACGACATCCGGCTTATAGAGGATTATCTTCTGCAGGGCGATTTTACCATTGGGTGCGACGCCCACAAGTTCGACATTTTCAAACGATTCGAGGATCAGGCATACGTATTTCCTTACAAGGACCGAATCGTCGACTACGAGGACTTTTATTTTGCTATTGCCTGACATACATGACGCCCTTATCTGTAAATAAAGGTTTAAAATCCTCGAATAAGCCGATCAGGCTTTCCGAATGGCCGAGCAAAAGGTAACTTTTCTCCTTCATCGATTTATAAATATTTGTCATCACCTTCTTCTGCATTTCTTCATCGAAATAAATAAGGACATTCCTGCAGAATGTGATATCTACATCCCGGATTCCATTGTCGTAAATAAGGTTGTGATAATCGAACTTTACATTTTTTTTAAATTCTTCCTTTATCAGGTATGAATCGTCAGCTTTGATAAAATACTTTTCGACGACCGGCTGTTCGATTTTTTGAATGCTTCTCTCCGGAAATTTGCCTTCTTTGGCCATGAAGAGGCTTTCAAGGCTGATGTCGGAAGCCGTAATAAAATAATTCCACCCGGAAATCCCCGGTTTTCCGGAGTTGATGAATTCATCCATAGCCATCGCGATCGAATAAGGCTCTTCTCCGGTTGAACAGCCTGCGCTCCAGATCTTTATAGTTTTTAAAGCGGTATTCCTCTTTACAATTTCAGGAAGAATGAATTCTTTTAATATTTCGAACTGTTTAGGGTTTCTAAAAAAGCTTGTAAAATTCGTAGTTACAAAATCTATGAATGTAGCAAGCTCTTTTTTGTTTTCCTTGAGAAGATTCAGATATTCATGAGATCCGAGCTTTTTCTCTTTCAATTTTGTCGAAATGCGGCTTACCAGCACGCTCAGGTTGGAATCCTTGAAGACAATACCGCAGTTGTCGTACACAAGGTCTGCAATGTATTTTAAATCGATTTCATTCAAGTTTAATGATTCAAGATCCATGACCTACCCTTTCAATATGATCCTTTTATAACTTTCAAGTTTGTCCGGAAGCTCGTATTCGAGGAGGTCACCAAGCAGGACCGAATCGCTGTTCTCGAAAGCTTCGACTATACGCGTCAACAGGGCATTGATATCTTCGTAGAGGATCCCTATCTCTCCTTTTTCATTGACTGAAAAAGTCCCGTAATTTTTTCTTAAAAAGACGCTGCAGATCTCTAGGGCGCTGATAATTTTATTGATTTTGTCGAAAGCATCCTTGTCCTTTCCGGTCTGGAAAGCCTCCGATATCAGGGGAAGGATCTCGATGCTTTCCTCAACCGCCGCCAATATATCGTCCCTGGTAACGGAATAATTGGCTGAAAACTTAAAGCGTATGGCTTCGATGTACTTTACGAGGCTTTCAATGATCGCTATTATCGACGAACTCTTGCTTTCATCCCTGTTTTCGTCCCCTATATATTCCGTTATTTTATCTATCGTCGATAAAATCATCTTCGATTCGTTCATATTGAAAAGCGAAAGTTTGTTGATTGTTTCGATAGTTTCCCTGACCCAGGAGAGCAGTTCGCCGAATTCTTTTGAATGAACGAACCTGTTGTCTTTTATATCCTCCGAGACGTTTTTCAGCACTTTTTTACATTCTTCGAGCAGGCTGTCGATGAGGTCCTCTTTTGTCGACGCCTCCAGCTTCAAGGCTCCTATATCTTCAATCCCGATACGTTTCAGTATGTCGTCATCGGCGCCGTAGTTTTTATCGTCGATCGACACGGATGTAATGATGATCTCTTTCTTTGACAGTTCCTTCGATAAACCGTCGATGACGTCGAAAGCGGTCTTTTCATTTTCTATGGTAATATCTAGCTTTTCATCGTTGAGCATTATCGTCATCTTTACCCTCCGGTTCCAGAGACCCGTCCGGTTTCATATACAGTTTAACAACTGCAGGATATTTACTCAAATAATTTACGATAGTTAACAGTCGGCAGTCTACAGTTAACAGGGTTGAGTATACTATTAACTGTCGACTGTAGACTGTAGACTGCCGACTATAGATTACCATCGCCTAATTTGATAAAAAAAGAGCTTCGCTATATAATTAAATTCCACGGTTATCCGGATAAACCGGTCGATTAGCTCAGTCGGTTAGAGCGCTTGCCTCACATGCAAGAGGTCGCCGGTTCGAGCCCGGCATCGACCACAAGATATAGGGGCGGTTAGCTCAGTCGGTTAAGAGTACCTGCTCGACACGCAGGGGGTCACTGGTTCGATCCCAGTACCGCCCAATGAGGTCGTTATTTGCTTTGCAAATAACAGATCGAATTGTCCCCGATCGAAGAGAGGGGGCAATGAGGCAATGATTTTATTTTGCCGAAGGCTCGCAGCAAAACATATGGCCGAATTTGTCCACGAACGCAGTGAAGGGACAAATGAAATTATGAAATTACACATCTTCAAATCGCCCTGAAAATTCTCCCGCTTGAAACTACCCGATTTCTCGCCGAATCATCCGATATCCGATAATTCCCTTGACGTTGTAATTGTATATTTCTATTATTTGTTTGAGATTTTAATAAAATCGGATAATGACGGCGGAATTCCGCCGGGAGACCATAATGGAAAGAAAAACATATAAATCGGTTGACGAGTATATCGGCTCATTCCCTGAAAATATCCAAAAAAAATTGACCCTGCTTAGAGAAGTAATAAAAGAACTGATCCCGGGGGTGCATGAAAGAATCAGGTACAGGATTCCATGCTTTTATTTGGACGAAGATATCGTATATTTTGCCGCCCATTCGAACTACATAGGCTTTTACCCTACTGCCAGCGGAATCGCCAGATTTAAAAAAGAACTGTCGGGATATGAATATTCGAAAGAAACGGTTAAATTCCCGTACGAAGAAAAGCTTCCGATGGATTTGATAAAAAAAATAATAAAGTTCAAGGAAAAGGAAAACGGCGGGAAAGGCATTAACTAAGCAGTTTTATCGACATGATCGTCGTATCGTCATACTGTGGGGCCGTTCCCCTGAATTCTTTCAAATCGGCTAGAATGAGTTTGACGATATCCGATGTCGGTATATCGATCGTACAGCAACGGGTGAGGGAAGACCTGAGGCCTTTTCCAGTGAACATCTTTCCGTTTTCAGTTTCAGTTTCCGTTACTCCGTCGGTATAAAGGAAAATCATGTCATTTTTGAAGAGCTTGAGCTTCTGCGTTGTAAAAGTGGCTTCCTTTATATTTCCGACCATAAAATTCGTGTCGATCTTTACGGTTTTTATTTCTTTGAAATCCGATACGATTATCGGCGGCAAGTGGCCGCCGTTGGAATATTCGACTTCGCCGCTGGTAACGTCGAGTATCCCGCAAAAAACCGTAGCAAAAGAGCAGGACTCGTTATCGGGATAAAGTATATCGTTCACCCTTTTGAGCACGGTAGCCGGCTCTTCGCCCCTGAGGGCCTCTGTCTTCAAAAGGGTTTTTATGATGGTCATAAAGAGTGCGGCAGGGACTCCCTTGTCTGAAACATCGCCTATTATGAACCATAACCGGTTATTATCTATAAAGAAAAAATCGTAGAAATCCCCCCCTACGTTCTTTGCCGGATTCATTACCGCGAAAATATCGATCTCGTTCCGATCGGGGAAAGGCGGAAATATCCGCGGCAGCATGCTGGTCTGTATCCTGCTTGCGGCCTGCATCTCGCCCTCGATCATGTCCTTTGCGGCCTTTATATTCTGGTAGTTCAGGGCCCTGTTGACCATAAAGCTGAATATGAACATGCCGAACGTATCGGCAACTCCTACGGGTATGAAGAGGGCGCTCACGGTTGACCATGCCTCCGCAGGGCTTGTATATCTCCCGAGATAATAGATAATAACCATATCGATAACTTCAAAAATAACGATTATCAGCGCCGCAAAAATTGGCTTGGGGAATTTTTTTTTGATAAATATGAAAATTAAACCGCCTATAAGTCCGGCTAAAATCGTATCGATCATATAGGGTAATGCGGTACTTGACTCGATTCCAGTTAACTGGCTGTAACAGTAAACCCCCCCGATTAAACCAGCGCCTATTCCGGCCCATAGCCCTCCGAGCATCCCTGCAATCATCGGGGCAAGGTTCCTGACATTGGCAAGCGGGCTTGACATGCTGCCAGGGACTGTAGGTACACCCAGGTAAGTAGCTGCAATGCCGAGGATTCCGAAAAGAACGATCAGAATGATCTCTTCTTTGATAGCTACCCGGAACGAGTCGTTCTTTTCGATCTTTTTCAGGAAACCCGTCTGGAAGAGTATGTAAAACATAATTAGCAGAACGCAGACGAATTGCATGAGATTGATAAAAATATAGAACTGATTCGTAACAACAGAAATTATATTATTTATTCCTGCAATCAGTCCCGGACTTTCGATAAAACTAAAAATATTTTCTAACATATTATCCCCGTTACAAATATTTTACCAGGGTCAGGATATTTTTCCCATCCTCATAGCTGTAAAAAAACTCGCTCATAATGGTCTTTACAAAATGTATCCCCAGCCCGCCGATCGTTCTGTTTTCTATAGGCATCCCCGTCGTATCGGCAGAAACGTAAGAAAGCGGATCGAACGGGATTCCGCTGTCGGTAAATTCGATACGGAGCCCTTTTTTCCCAGCGCTTTCAGCGCAGTTGATTTCAACCTCGCCGTTATCCCCCGGATATGCATAATGAATAATGTTAACAAGTATTTCTTCGCATGCAAGCCTGATCTTGTCAAGTACCGGTTCTTCGAAGCCCAGGCTCTTTGCCTCCGCTAAAATAAAATCAATGCATCCGTCTAAATTAGACATGACGGCCGGTGCTATAATTTTACTCATAAAATAGATCAATAGTTATCCTGGGTAATAATAAAATTAGCAAGCCCTGTCATGTTGATGACATCCATGACGGTTTCCGATGCCCCTATCAGGTAGAGCTTGCTGTTTTCTCCGATTTTCTGCTTCGCAAATACTATTACACGAATTCCTGCGCTGGAAATGTATTCGAGATCCTTTGCCAGGAAAACGATATCGGAAATTTCCTTGCCTTTGTAACCGATCAATTCATCGGATAAAGCAGGCGAGTTGTTCGCATCCAGTTTTCCCGACAATGTGATTTTTAATACCTTGCCGTCATAATCCGTTTTGAACTTCGATTCCATAAGCTCCTCCTATTTACTGATCAATATTATTACCGACCTGGCTCCAGCCAGGATTTCATGCTGGTTATCGAGTTTTATCTCTTGTCCCGGATCGCATATGTCGAAAGGCGGGAGAACGTCGGTGTTTACAAAAATGTACCATTCTCTTCCATGAGGCAGACCGGGCAGTTCAAAACCATGCATTTCCCAATGCATATTCATAGCTACATATATGTCGTTATCATGGCTTTTGCCCTGTTTTGCATGCTTACCGCAAAGCATAAATGCCAGAGTCCTGCTCTCCGGACCGAAATCGGCATGCCATGCCTTCTGCCCATGCCAGGAAATATCAGGGTATCCGCTTCCCATATAATCGGTGTTTTTGAAATGGCTGCTATTCCGAAGCGCCGGGTGCACATGGCGGAATGCTATCATCCTTTTAAAAAACGTTCTTAATTCGCTGAATTTATCCGAGAGCGACCAGTCAAACCATGAAAGTTCGTTGTCCTGGCAGTAGCAGTTGTTGTTGCCTCCCTGTGTGCGTCCTATTTCATCCCCGAAAAGGATCATAGGGACACCCTGGCTGACCATTAACAGGGATACCGCATTTTTAATCTGCTTTATCCTCAGGTAATTTATCCCGGGATCGGCGGAAGGGCCTTCCCATCCGCAGTTCCAGCTGTAATTATCGTTGGATCCGTCATTATTATTTTCCCCATTCGCTTCGTTATGCTTCCCGTTATATGAAACAAGATCCATCAGGGTAAAACCGTCATGGCAGGTGATAAAATTAATGGAAGCGTTCGTGCCCCTATACTGCCGGGCATACATATCCGGAGAGCCCTGAATCCGCTGCGCCATTGCCCCCGCAGTACCGGACTGGCCGGAAATGAACTTCCTTATATCGTCCCGGTACCGCCCGTTCCATTCCGCCCACCTGCCCCATGACGGGAAAGACCCCACCTGGTATAGTCCGCCCGGGTCCCAGGCTTCCGCGATGAGTTTACACTTTCCTAAGATCGGGTCGAATGCAAGGCTTTCAATTAAGGGCGGATTTGCCATCGGAGCGCCGTTCTGGTCCCGCCCCAGGATAGAAGCCAGATCGAACCGGAACCCGTCGATATGATATTCCGATGCCCAGAAGCGCAGACAATCGATTATCATCGACCGGACTATGGGATTATTGCAGTTGAGGGTATTGCCGCATCCGCTGAAATTGTAATACCATCCGTCCGGAGTCAGGATATAATATGTCTTATTGTCGATCCCCCTGTACGATATATAAGGGCCTTTCTCGTTCCCTTCGGCGGTGTGATTAAAAACCACATCGAGAATGATCTCAATATTATTTTTATGGAGTTCGCGGATCATCGTCTTTAATTCATCGATCTGCATACCGAAATTGCCTGTAGCGGCATAACCGGCTTTGGGCGCAAAAAAACCCACATTGCTGTATCCCCAGTAATTATAAAGAGTCTTGCCGGTTACGGGCGATATTCGGGCGTTCTCGAATTCGTCGAATTCGTGAATCGGCATCAGTTCGACACAGTTTATTCCAAGGTCTTTCAGATAGGGGATTTTTTCCCTCAAGGCCGAAAACGTTCCCGGATGTTTCATCTTCCCGGAGGGATGCGCGGTAAATCCCCGCACATGCATTTCATAAATTACCAGGTCTTCCATCGGAATTTCAAGGGGTTTGTCGTTTTCCCAGTCGAAGTCGTCAAAGAATATCCGGGAGCGGTGCTGATATGCCCTGTTCCAATCCGGAGGGGTGCCCCAAACGTCCCTTCCGCTTATCAGCCTCGCATAGGGATCCATCAGGTACTTGCTCCTGTCAAAACGATGTCCTTCATGGGGATCGAACGGCCCGTCGAATCGGTAGGCGTAATCTATATTCTCAAAGTCGAGATCGAAAACGATCATCGTATAAACATTGCCGATCCTGTATTCCTCCGGAAAAGGGATAACGGCATAGGGCTCATCCTTGTCTTTTTGAAAAAGCACGAGTTCGCAGGAAACCGCCTCCTTTGAAAATATCGAGAAATTAACCCCCTCGGGGACAAGCGTTGCTCCGAAGGGGAGGGGTTTTCCGACCCGCAGGCTGAAATTTCCATAACTATGCGTTGGATGAGAATCGATACGGATCATTTATTTTCCCTCCATCGGTACCGGCTGCAAGGTGACTTTGATCTTAGGCCTGTGCGTGAGGTTAGGAAGCTCCACTGTCAAAGCTCCGGCATCGAACTTGTTCCAGGGCTGGCTATCCACCGTTACCTCGCTTATCCTGACGCTTCCTGACGGCAGATAATCCGGCTGAACCCGGAGTATTCCGTCATGGAACCCGTCCAGATGGGGTTTGAAATATAGGGTCAGGGGTTGTCCGGTACTCAGAAGGTTGGTATAAACCTGTGCGAGGTAGCACAGTTCCGTCGAATGATAGCCGCTCATCGAATGGCTTCCTTTGAGACGTTCGTTTCCCAGGAGGTAAGGAATTCCGTTATTCAGAACATTGAAATAAACGGCGCCGTCATCATGGTCCAGAAAGAACGTATTGTAAAAAGATGTCCCTTCGCGGCTGTACTTAAGGTATTCGGTATTTTTTAAAACGCCGTAAAGTATCTGGTAGGCGAGGATCCCCTGTTCCTGCTGCCACCAGGCTTTCCTGTCATGCCAGGCAAACCTGTGCATTTCCTCGCCTTCCCGCATGATCCTTTCAACGACGTCGTACCATCCGAATCTCTGAATGTCCATGCCGGCTTTAGGTATTATCATTGCAATTTTTTCGGCTAGTTCCACATAACGTTTTTCAGGCAGTATATTATTTATCCTCATCAGGTTCCAGGCTATTTTCAGGTTATGACCTACGACAGCCTGGTTTTGCTGCCATCCCCATTTCTGGTCCTTAGTCCAGTCTTCGAAGAACTTCTCCTGGACAAAAGGGCTTTCCCCATAATCCGGGAAATGATCGGCGATGCAGTCCGCGGTGTATTTCAGAAAATCAAGATATCTTTTTTCCCCGGTTGCCAGGCACAGGTTTATCAGGTAAGCCGGTGCATGGTCGCCGACGGAATTCCAGTTTTTCCGGCCCTTATTACGCCCGAGGCTTTCGCTGCGCGGATTGAGAGTGACCGGATCAAGATGCGAGAAATATCCCCCTTTCTCCCGGTCGAGGAAAAACCTGTCGAACAGATCTATCGTCATATTTATGTCTTTGATGATCTTCGGATCGCCGTTGATCCGGAAACACTGGGTAGGCCCTGCAAGCGCATAAATCTGTTCATATGCCGGTATAGCGTCATAATCGTCTCCGAACTCGGAAGCAAAGATCTTATCTTCTCTTGGTCCGTTGACCTTTATCCCATGGTACCAGTAGACTATGTTCTCGTCGACATCGTAAAACCTCATATGATCCCGCAGGTACTGAGTCCCCGCCTCCGCGGCGTCAAGAAAAATGTCCTTTCCAGTCAGCAGGAAAGCCGTTGAAAAACCGTAAATAAGGCGCGAAATAGTGTCCGTTTCCTGCCGGAAGTTCCCTTCGAAGTGGCCCTTCCTTTCTCCGGTAATATCGATAAGTGTGCAGTAATTCCTGTAGTCTATTATTTTTTCCCTGCCGAACTGGGCCCTGAGATAAAATTCACAGATGCTGTCCACCTGTTTTATCCACCAGTCGGGTTCTTCAAATCTGTACCTGTCCGGTTTTACTCCCGGGAAATCGATCATCTTGGCTTCGAAGAAATATTCGTCCTTTTTAGGGTAATAAATCCCGTATACGAATACCATCTGACCGGGTAAGAGCATATCCGGAATCTGTGAAGTACAGTCCCTGTAAGGTTCGTCGAGATTCCGTAGTATCCGCCCCGACAGGTTTGTACCTAGGATTACAGGAAATATCCGTCCGTCGGATGTTTCGATTTTCAAAATGTTTTCCGCCCTGTCGAATTCCTTGACATAGCCGGCGATTGTATCGGAAAATTCAAAGCCTTTTAACATAATTGTTCCCTCCAGTTCCGTCATTCTTTCTTCAATATATTTATTATCGTTCTGGCAAACAAATGGCAGTGGCCTCCCGTGCGCCCGGTCACAAGATCGCCGTCGACGACGACGTCTTCGTTTACGTAGATGCCGCCCATATTTTTCAGGTCTCCCAGGAGATTATTATGAACTACCGCGTTTCTTCCCCTGATCAGTTCCGGCACCGGGCTGAGCAGCCACATTCCATGGCAGATAATTCCCTTAAGGATCCTTTTATCCGCAAAGATACGTTTCATAAAAACGCAAGCAGGAGGCAGTTTATTAATGTCTTCGGTATAGCGCAGCCGGTCCGAAACCATTCCGGCAGGCACGATAAAAGCGGTATAAGTAGAGAGTTCGCTATCCGATATAAACTCGAAACTTTCATGGCATTCCATAGGGATGTGGTTATCATGACCCCTGAATGTAAGAAACGAATTTCCCCAGAGCCTGGTGAGCAGCCTTACATCCAGATCCTCTTCTGCAAACCGGTATTTGTAATAGAATATTTCCGGTTCGTCGTAATCGCTTTCGAACAGGATTCCGATTTTATCGCCTTTTTTCATCGAGATCCTCCTTTATATTGATCCCCAAAGCTTTTATAACGGAACTGGCCCTTTTTGCGAACACCATGTCTTTTAACGCGATTATCGAAAGTTCTTTCGGCGAAACTCCCGTGTGGTCTTTTATATTGTAATCAGCTCCCTTCGATATTTCCCACCTGATCTGGTCGAGGTGGGATTTCAGGCTTCTTCCGGAAGCGGTCAGAGCCCTGTGCACGCTGTCATGAAGAGCGGTCTGCCCGTTGACAGGCGGTTTATCATTGAGCGCTGCGGCAAATGCGAGAGGCCCCATTTTCCGGGCTAATAGGCGCAGTATCCTGAAATGATTGAGCACAGCCGCCCTTATTACGGCATCCACAGCCATAGGATGGTTTTCCGGAATGTCCGGATCAGCCTTATTCAGAAGCAGGAATGAAACTATTGAAAACCTCAATCCGGCCGTGAAAGAATTGTTGTCGCTTCCGGTAATTGCCGCAATAATTGGGGTCGAGCCGAGAGGCCCGCCGAGCCTGTTTATATCGAATTCCGGCACCGAAATTATCTTTTTTAATTCTGAAAAAATGTTTTTTTTAACTTTTCTTCCGATCCTCATCCGCTCGGACCAATTCAGGACCGAGGCTTTGCCAAGCCCTTCAGTTATCGTTTCAATGAACTTATCGCTTAGCTCCTGTTTATGCCGTTCGCCCGAATCTGCCCGGGAAGGGATTTTAATTGAAGCCAGAAGTTCTTTATAATTGGAGCTTCTCTGGGCATCGGTGCTCCTGTCGTAACTTAAAAGGAGCCGTTCCATCGGGCTGTTTTTCCAGAGCCTGGACATAGCCAGCGCATTATAACCCCGCAAATTGCATGCGGTTAACAGTTTCAGCCGTGCATTTTCAATTTTTGAAGCATCGGTTTCGGCTAGTCCGAGGATCTCCCCGGTATTTTCAAGAAGCCAGCGTACTAATTCGAGATGCTTTTCCGATCCGAAAAAAACAGCCTGGAGAAGGATAGTATGGCCGTTAATCCTGTTAACAGCGAAAAGATGCTCCGGGTTTTTTTTTAAAAGTATTTTTGCGCTTTCCAGGTCGCCTGCCTGCCCTGCCCAGTAAACCGGCAGGCCATCGGCTTGGACATAACGGACGCCGGGATCCGCCTGTTTGCCTCCGGGAACGGAATCCGACAGGAGCATTTTCACTATACCGGATTTTCCCATGACGGAAGAGCAGGTCAGCATCGTCCATCCTTTCAGGTCGGAAATATCCGGACTTCCTCCTTCGGTAAGCCATTTTGTAACGATATCCAGGCCGCCTGAACGCGAGGCATCCATGACAGGGCTGATAATCCAGTTAAGGATGCTCAGAGCCTGATAGGTGACGTTTGCAGAAGGAATATTGCCTGGGGTCGCGAAGCCTCCGCTCCCTGATAAAAATCCCGATATCCATCCGGCCAGAGGTCCCGTCCTTGGCGGACTTTTCAAAAGATCGAGGGTTCTCATGGCGCAGTAGCTAAGCCACATATCCGGACCGAGATTTTTTTCGGCAAATCCGCCGTCCTCATGCTGGCCGGAGATAAGCAATTCTTTTACAGCTCCGGGATTTGCCAGATTTTCTCCGCTCCTGAGTATCGCGCTCGCCGAAATGGCGTTATTTAATAAAGAAGAGCCGAAATTTCCTTCGGTATTTTCCATCGATCGGAAAAAAGCGACGGATGACGGGGGAGCCGGCAGCAGGCTGCATTCCTCCATCAAGCCGATAAGCATAAAATATTCCTCGCGGACTTTAGCATGAGAAGATATGAATCCCAGCGACATCGGGGCATATTTTCTGAAAACCTTATCCGCCCTGATATTGAATAGGATCAATAATCCGAGGGCGGTGCTGAACACTCCCGGTTTACCGGCAGACGTATCCGTGAAAGCACCGCTCGATCTGTCGTAGAGGCTCTTTACATAGGAAAGAACGGCGTCGGGGTTCCGGCAGGAAAGCCCGAAAAACTGCAGGGCCTTGATTACGCTTAGCGTCGGTTGAAGACCCGCCGGACCGCCGGAATAATCGGCAAAACCCCCGGATTCGGTTTGCAGGGAATGGAGGAATTCTATCGTTTTTTTACGGTTTTCCGGTGTCAGCATAAAACTTCCTTTTAATAATTCCGCCATGCTAAAAATTAATTTCTATTTCCAGCCGTATTTTTTCAGCCCTTCTTTCAAACATTTAACGAAAATTTCGCCGCAAAGATCGGCCTCCGCCACTGAACGGCTTGTCAGGAAAGGATAGTCAAGAATTACGGATAATTTCCTTCCGACATTCCCATGGAACTGACCGTCCGGAGCAACCGCATCTCTTATTATATATTCCAGCGAAAAAGGCGGTGAACCGAAATTAAGCAAACTGCCGTTTGCCATAACGGACCATCCGTCGGTATAATCATATTCCATCGTATGGCCGGTGCAATGTTTCCCCGAGATTATGCTTTTACGCGAGTCGAGCTCCCTGGCAAAGGCAAGGCAGGTTACAGTATAGCATTCCGCGGCAATGAGCTTGCCGGAATAATAAAAACCGAGGATTAGATCATGGAGACGCGGGTTGTTTACCATATCGATAATCGGCCCGCTGCCCCCGACCATGAGCAGTGCGTCGTAATTCTCTATTCGTTCCCAGGATTTGTCCCTGGCGGCGTAATATTTTTCGAGACTGGCTACATAATTATCCGAACTGAGATAAGGACGTACAGGGAACCAGTCTTTGAGGCTAATCCTGCCGGCTAAGAGTTTTTCCCAATCGGTCTTTTTGCCTCGTTCGGCGATCTCATCGCTTGTAACAGGCCGTCCCAGGGGAGGGTCCTTATATGTACTGTCGAGGCTCCCTCCTTCAGGATACGGGAGTTTCCCCGTCGCGGTAACAAAATCGATCTCTATACCGGCTTTATTTATCCTGTCAAACGGAAGAAGGAACTCTTCCGCCCAAAAACCATGTTCGGATACTGCTATTAGCACTTTGTTTTTCACATAATCCCCCTTTTTAAAAATATCAGGCCGTAAATCATGAAAAAAGCCTCGGCAGGTAGAAATCGAATATACCTGCCCCGCCGCGATCAGGAAAGGCCTTAAGAAGCGTTTCCTTGAATATCTCCGGACCCGATTTTTTCATAAAAGCCTTTTGCGCCGTCAAAAGATATTCGATATTATTCGAAACTTCTTCCATGCCCGCCGGTTCGCCATGGCCTGCCAGGAACAGATTGCAATTCGATTTTTTAACATTTTCAAGCTCCCTGACCCAGTTATCCATGTTTTGTGTGATATATAAATGAAGCCCGCTGTAAATAAGGTCCTGTACGATATAAACCCCGAGATCGGGCAGTTCGATCGACAATTGGTAGTCCGCCTCCGCATTCGTGCTGACTCTGAATATATATCTGACTCCGTCTATCGTTTCCTCACCGGCCGACGCGAAGTTTCCGGGAATAACAATCTTATCCGGAACAAACTCTCCATGAACGGCTGCCAGGGCGACACGCTCCCCTTCACCCGATTTCCCGATATATTCGATAGTCTGGGGAAGCGCATAAACTTCTATATCCTGGAAGGCGGCTCCGATCCCGAAAAAATGATCGACATGAGCATGCGATATGTAGAGCCTTTTTATCGGTTTACCCAGCCCGTCCGCGTACATGCGGAATTTTTTTGCGAACGGGACCGCCAATTGGCTGTCGATCATTACCAGGAAATTAGGACTTTCGATTATATGCGTCGCATTTGCAAGGAAAATTTCCGGTGAAATGAAGGTATGGATCTTAACTTTTCCATTGTCAAAAGGAACAATGTATTTAGGTTCCGGTATCTGGTCAGCCATCGCTTCCTCCTCGAATATTTATCTTTCTGTATTCTTAAGACAGTACTTCGGCCAGCTTCTGCCCGAAAGCCAGGGACGATTCCACCGACAGTCCGGTCACAAAGGGCGGATCCCATACTACGCTCGGTTTTTCGCGGGACGTCGTAGGATCTGAATAAACATGGCCGCCGGGGCCTACCGCATCTTCAACCATATGCTGCAGAGGAAATACAAAACCGCTTGTTTTCAATTTTATTCCAGGGTTGTCTTCGGTCGCCCGTACGACATCATAAGGAAGATCCTCGACAAAATCCCAGGCATGGGGATGAGCCGTAACCTTTTTCCCATAGATAACGCTTTTATTCCCATTATCGGGGTCGCGGGTAAATGCGAGCGCGCCGACCGCGTAACATAACGCTCCGATAATTTTTCCGCTCTTATAGGCATCGTAAACCAGTTTGTGGACAAGCATGCTGCCTGCCACATCGAGGGCCGATCCTGCGCCACCTACTATGACAAGGGTGTCGTAATCCGCCATTTTCGCATCCGCTGTTTTGATATTATGGCTCCATTCCCCCGTATCTAAAATTTCATTTATTCGAGCTATAAGTTCCGGGGGGTTCATTTTTATATGCTGCATAGGATCGACAAAATCCGGATCCATGCTTATTTTACCCGGCAATGGAGTTTTACCCAGGTAAGTGGCCAGAGTCAGCTGGTGTCCGGCCTTTTTCAAAACGTCCCACGGGGCCTGGAGTTCTTCCGCCCATAGCCCGTAGTTAGACGCCACCATGAGTATTTTTTTCATATTTTTTCCCCCTTTTATAAAGTTACTTTGCCTTGCCTGTCAATTGATTGACACCGAGGAACCAGTCCTCGACATGATACAGTTCTATCAATTTTCCGTCTTTAATCCTGTGAATATCGAGATCCATTACATGGAAGGAACGGCCGGTATACGGAACCACCCAATCGCCCTTGGGAGTTCCGCTCAATTCGGTACGGAAAATCGCGAAATCTTCATCGACAAGGACATGCTTTATTTCCACATTGATATCAGGTATCAGATCGAAAAAACCCTTTAAAAAATTCCTTGTTTCAGTCTTATTGCGGAATTCGGTATTGGTGTAATAAGCCTTCCAGTCGTCTGCCATGCTGTCAAAACCGACGTCCCAGTCCCTCTTGCCGGCTCTGAAAAGATTGTAAAACGGTTCGGTGATAATCATCGCTTTTTCTTTTGTGAGAAAATTGTCCATAAAAAACTCCTTTCATGAATTATTATCTCTATTTCATTTATAAAAAAACTATTAATTAAAATTTAAAAAGTCAATAGAAATCTTTAATAAATTTTTTTTACCATCCGGGGCCATGAGATTCCCCACCCCCACCTTTTCCTGTTCAGAATCTAAAAAATCTAACATACTCTCCTGAATAAATACCGGAGGGTCAATCATGGGGTACAGATTTATGAACGAACAGGACTATTATGATATTTACAGACGATGGAAAGCCGACCAAAGCATATCAGAGATTTCCGAACTGGTTGAGAATATTAAGACGAAATTCCGCAAAAAGGGCGTTTCTCCCCAGGAGATCATCGATTGCGATGAGCCGGATATATGGAATGTTAATTAACAACTCCTATAGCCATTCCGTCATATCCTTTTTCACCGGCCGTTTGAATAATGGTAAAATCCGCTTCTCTGCATCCTTTCAGGTAATCATTTAACCGTTGAACGCCCAGAACTTTAGGATCTTTGGTATTTTTATTTAATATTTCCCCGTTTCTTACAACATTGTCCAGCACGATAATCGTCCCTTTCCTTCCCAGTTTAATAGCCCATTTTAAATATTCCACATAAGGAGTTTTATCCGCATCGATAAAGATGAAATCGAAAGGTGCGGTTTTACTCTCCATTATTCCCGGTAAAATTTCAAGCGCGTTTCCGTTTATTAATGTTACTGTTTTATCAAGATCAGCCGATTTTATATTTTTCTTCGCAATTTCCCAGTTATTTTTATCCTGTTCGATAGTTACCAGCTTTCCATTATCGCATAAAGCTCTGGCCAGCCAAATGGTGCTGTAGCCTGCGAGTGTTCCGATTTCAAGTATTTTATTCGAATTAACGGACCTGGCCAATATCTGAAGAAATTTGCCTTGATTGGGCGAGATCGCCGCATCAGGCATTGACGATTTTTTAGATGAAGCTCCGGCCATTTTCAGGATTTCATCTTCAATTCCAACTCTTTCCTTAATATAAGCATCGACAGTCTTAAAAAGTTTTTCGGTGATTTCCATTTATAATTCCTTTTAATTTTTCCTCTGATCCGTCATTATTCTAATCCCGGCCCGAAGATTTATCAAGGCTGGGCTTATCCGGAATAATTCTTGTTAAATTAACTTGAAATTAACACAAACCATGCAAAATGATACTAGAATATTTGCTGAATAATATCAGAATATTTTATAAGCGGAGGATAGAGTGAATTTGAAAAAGAAGTCAGGGTTTTTTATGGTTATCGCTGTAAGCCTTCTGCTTGCTGCGCTTTTTACAAGCTGCGCACAACAGAAGACAATCACGATGGCATGGCTGCCTAATAATTCCGGGGATAATGAAAAGGCCATGCGCGCAGAATTCGGAAAGGTCATTTCCGAAGCTACCGGCTGCAAGGTGATAGACAAGCTGACAACCGATTACAATATCGCTATGGCGGCATTGGAATCCGGCGACGCTCAATTGGGCTACTTCGGGCCTTTCGAGTATATTACAGGCCACACCAGGAATTCCAATATTATCTCTCTTGTCATCGAAAGCGGTAATTCAGGCACCATCAGCGACGCCATGTACTTCAGCCGTCTTCTGGTCAAAAAGGGGAATGAAGGCAAATACAGGTCGGGAAAAACTTATTCGATCGACAATATCGCCGGCAAGAAGATCTCATTTGTTTCCACCAGCTCGACCTCGGGATTCAACATGCCTTCTGCGGCCATACTTGCCAATTTCCATAAAATGGGTAAGTGGCAGAATCTCAAAAAAGACGACCTCATGCAGGGCGGAGCGGGAAAGTTCTTCAGCCAGGTTGTATTTTCAGGGTCCCATCAGCTTTCGCTTGCCAACCTGCTGAAAGGCAATGTCGATATTTCGGCTGTCGATGATATCGATGTTAAGAGCTATCTTGAACTTACCTCAGGAACCGACGAACAGCCCGGCGCTGTTTACAGGGTGAAAAAAGACGCTGTCGCTCCGTTTACAGACCTGACAGGCCAGGAATTCGTTATCATCAAGGTCATTCCTGTCATTAATACTCCTCTCGAGGCCAACGCCTCCGTCCTGAGCCGGGATAACATCGACAAAATCGTTACCGCCCTCACTTCCGACAGGGTGAAAGACGACCCGATCCTTTTCCGGCCCACGAACACATCCATGGCCGGACTTTTCATGCAGCCTCACCGCTTTGTAAAAGTTTCAGATTCAGATTACGATACAATGCGGCAGATATTAGGTCTTTAATAAGTTTAAAGGGGCGTTAATTGTTTAACGCCCCCTCCTTTTTTAATATTTATTTGAGGGTAAATTTATGGCAATGCTGGAACTTAAAAAAATCACGAAATGCTATACGGGACCGAAACCTGCGTTAGCGGATGTCAGCTTTTCCGTCAACGAAGGGGAATTCATCTCTGTCATAGGCGCTTCCGGCTCCGGAAAAACCACTCTCCTGCGCTGCATTAACAGGATGATCGAACCGACCGGGGGTGAAATTACCTTCAACGGAGTTATCGTTTCCAAACTGCATAAACCCGAACTGAGGAAGGTGAGAACGAAGATCGGCATGATCTTTCAGCATCATAATCTTGTCGAACGTCTGACGGTCATTGAAAATGTGCTTCACGGAAGGCTGGGTTATAAATCGACGCTCGCCGGCATATTAGGCCTATATACTGCCGCGGAAAAAAAAGAGGCCTTTGAAATTCTCGAAATTCTCGGCATGCAGGATAATATTTATAAACGGTGCGACCGGCTCAGCGGCGGTCAGAAACAGAGGGTCGGCATAGCCAGAGCCCTGGTACAGAAACCCAAGATGATACTCTGCGACGAACCCATCGCATCGCTCGATCCGGGTTCATCAAAGATTATTATGGACTATCTTAAAAACATCTGTAGGGACCGCGGCATAACCCTGATCATCAGCCTTCACCAGGTTAACGTGGCATTGAATTATTCCCACCGGATCATCGGCTTCAATAAAGGGTCCGTTCATTTCGACGGACCTCCGTCGCAGCTCTCCCCCAAGCGCATCACAGAGATCTATGGAGCCGAGCAGATAGCTGAAAGTTATGATCATGAAAGAGGCGTACCTGCACAGATAGACGGATAAATTATGCATGAGGACGTCTTTTCTAAACGCAGGAAAAACTATCTCCTGTTAATCATCCTTATAGCGGCGCTGGCCGCAGGTTCTATGCTGATAACGGAATTCGATCCGGCAAAAGGCGCCTTAAGTGTTTTCAGGGCCTTTGTCTGGGGCATATCCAACTTCTATCCGGATATAAAATCGTTTGAAAAACTGGGTGATATTTTAAGAAAGCTCTGGGACACAATCCTTATGTCGATTGCTTCAAGCGTCGCAGCAGCCGTGTTTGCAATGGCTTTCGCAATAATGGGATCGAGGAGCACAAGGGTTCATGTTATTTTCACAGCCGCAGCAAGGGGCATAGGCTCCTTCTTTAGAAACGTGCCGCTTGTGGCCTGGGCCATGGTGCTGATGCTGGCCTTCAGCCAGAGTTCCCTGACCGGCTTTCTCGCCTTGTTCTTCGGATCTCTGGGATTTCTTACCCGGGCTTTTATGGAAACCCTTGATGAAATAGGCGAAAGTACGGTCGAAGCATTGAGAGCTACCGGAGCAGCCTATTATCATATTATATTCCAGGCTGTCCTGCCGTCCGGCATGCCCCAGATGCTGAGCTGGCTCCTCTTCATGATCGAAACGAACATTCGCGACGCCACCCTTGTGGGATTTCTCACAGGAACGGGTATAGGTTTTCTTTTCGATGTTTATTATAAATCCTTCAATTACCATGTTGCGAGCCTCGTGGTAATAGTCACCGTTATCACTGTCATAGCCATGGAGACCGTTTCCAATTTCGTTAGAAGGGAAATATTATGAGAGATTTAAAATCGGCATTGAAAAGCTCCCTGTCGATGCCGACGACCCGGTCCATGATCGTCATACGCCTTACACTGGCGGTATTGGGCGTCATTACGGTTTACGGCCTTATAACCATGGATTATGGCACAGCCAATATCCCGATTGCAATTAAGGATACATTGAACAACTTCAGGATTATTTTCCTCAGTCCTTATTCGCACCGCCTTTCCCTTCTCGATATTTTTCTTGAAATTACAGTTACCGTGGGCCTATCCGTTCTCATCACCCTCTTCAGCGCTGTCATCGCGCTGTTTCTGGGCCTCCTTGGAGCTCAGAACCTGGCGCCGAAAAGCGTGACTGCAATCGTTAAAGCTTTCGTTGCGTTTATCCGGGCGGTCCCGTCCATCCTCTGGGTCCTTATCTTTGCCGTATCCGCCGGATTGGGAAGCACGGCGGCGGTAATAGGCCTGTCTTTTCATTCCATCGGTTATTTAACAAAGGCTTATTCGGAGTGTTACGAGGAACTCGACAGGGGGGTAATAGAAGCTCTGAAGGCCACGGGAGCAGGGTGGTGGCAGATCGTTTTCCAGGCTGTCATCCCGTCGTCGGCAAGCTACCTTTTGTCCTGGACATTCCTCAGGTTCGAATTGAATTTCTCGAATGCCGTTGCGATGGGAGCCGCTGCCGGAGCTGCCGGGATAGGCTTCGACCTGTTCATGTCAAGCACTATGTATTTCGACCTGCACGAGGTGGGGCTCATCACTTATTTCATCCTGGCCTTCGCTGTAACGCTTGAAATAATCGCGACGAGAGTAAAATCCGGGCTTAAGGAAAAATAGACGGTTTTCGACGCTTTATTTGAAATCGACACGGTAGCTCAGGGCGGCAAGGACCATTGCGCTCGACCACATGTTGCCGGGCGAAATGCCGTAATAAAAAGCGGCCTGGATCCCGAAGTTATCTGAAAAATAATAATCCGCTTCTATGCCTGCTATAACCGCAGGAGACTGATTATCGCCGTTCCCGTTTCCGCTGCCGTTGTTGCTGTTATTATTGTTATAATCATTGTTATTGTTGTTGTTGTTGTTGTTGTTGTTGTTATTATTATTGTTATTGTTATTGTTAGGAGAGGAATTAAAACCCGGGCCGATTATGGCCTTCAGGGAAGCCGTTCTCCCGAAATCATACCGGAAGTATGCAAATAATCCGTTATACATCTGATCGGAGCTTCCATCCGGCGCGATCACGGGATAAAAGAAGAAAACACCGGCGCCAAGGGTGAATCCGGAAAAAGAGCAGCCGGCGTAAAAATCTACAATGGTATTGTTCCCGTAATCCTGGGAGTTTTTCTCTGGAATCAAAAACGGTATTATGGTTGAAAGGCCGAAATTGAACCAGTCCAGCCTGCAGTCCATAGCGATATACGGCACTCCCGAATAACCGCCCTGCCCGAAAAAGGAGGAATTCAAGCCGAATGTAGATATGAAACTGCGGGAGAGGCTTACATCCTCTGAAACGAGTTCGATCCTTTTCCTGTACTTTATGTATGTAGCCTCGTCCATTGGTTTTACAGCCTTAATTACATCCCTCTTTAAATTGGCTATTATCATGTCGATCGTGTCGAAGATATCGGTGCCCGCGCTTCCCGAATAACTCGATTCGAATTTCAGGAGTTTCTGCACTACGTCGTAAACGCTTATGTTTATGTATATTTTATCCCCTATAAGGGCATAGCTTCCTGTTATGATAACGTCAAAACCGTTTTTATACGCAGAAGCGAAGGATTCGTCTATTCCCTGAATTTCATTTGACGCCGCCGACACTTTCAAATAATCGACCTGGTTGAGGAACGTGACAAGCGATTTCTGGATCACGAGCTTCAGGCTTTCCTCAGCCTTTCCGCCGTTTACGTTCCTTAAGCGATAGATATTCACGTTCCACTGCCTGCCGCCGGTACTATCGCCGTATAAGAAGCAGGCATTCAAACCGGCCGTTATAAATAAAACGGATAGAATTTTCTTAATCATTGGCTGCTCCAAAGTTAAATTTATATGTAAGGCCGAGATATATATCGCTGCCGACGCTGAAAACCTGGCCCTCATCGTTTTCCCAATCAATTTCCAGCATGTAACGTAATGCAATGCCAAGGTCCGGCGTTATTTTAATAGAGTTCTTTATCAAACCCCCGAAAATTGTCGTTTTACTGTTCTGGCTATTTGTCAGGAAATCCGAATTCAGATTTCCCTCCCCGAGCAGGAGCCCAAGCGATAAACCGTAATTTTCAGTGACATTAGCCTCGAAAACAAGGATCAGGAGCCCGTAGTCAAGTTCCGTCTGATTATTGGTATCGGAAACCCTGTCATTTACTTTTGTGTTTCCCAATCCGAAATCAAGGGATATTGTTAAAAGCCCTTTAAGAATATTGACTCCGGGTCCCGCATAATAGAAAATGGAAGAGCCGCTG
Organism: uncultured Spirochaetota bacterium; assembly: GCA_963796325.1. GTDB lineage: Bacteria > Spirochaetota > Brevinematia > Brevinematales > JAOACQ01 > CAVYGN01. Next base: position 1,698,275 of record CAWCLF010000001.1, on the reverse strand, counting down.
TTGTCCTGTCCCAGCACGCTTTCCCATTTTATTCCGGCGTTTAAAGCCCACCATGAATAACGAAGAGATAAATCGGCATAAGGGCCGGCTAACGTAGTGAACGTAAAAGAATTGCCGGTTATGGCGAAAGAGTCGTAACTCAGCCCGGCTTCCGCTAATAACGCCGGCTTTGTATATTCGAATTTTCCAATGGTCACGGTTTCCACCTCTTCTTTTACAATAACGCTTTTCTGCAGCATGGGGAATACTCCCTCCGCCCAGGTTATGAAACTTCTTGAAAGTTCATTAATTCCTTCATCCAGGCTGCTGTATTCGATTTTATACGTTTCAAGCCTTCCCTGCCTGCCGGTTGCGTTCAGGATAAGGGAGCTTTTCCCATTTTCTCTCGTTATTTCACCGGCTATCAACCCGTTCAGATTATTCAGTGAAATAAATTTTTCCTGATCGGAAATATCTTTAAAATTAGTAGCCTGGTATTCCTGGATCAGGACTATATTTGTGGATACGCTGAGGATGCTCCTGATTTTTTCCTTGAGTACATATGCCTCTGTTGCAATCTGTGCCGGGCTTTTAATATCGCCTATGTAAACTTTTTCCGGCAAATTGTCCTCCCCGGCATAAATCAGGGCCTGGAACATGAAAACAATAAAAATAACGACCGGAAAATATTTTTTAATCATCGCCGTTCCTCCGCATTATTAATTTTATATTACAATCTTCTCATTTTCAAGGCCGGAATGGTAATATTAATTAAAAATGCGGTGTCATCCGGATAGCCGCCGGATTTCCCGCTGCGGATGATTCCTTCCGCCCTCATTTGATATATCAAAAATGATATAAAGCAATGCCGCTCCTGCATAGCGGAGAAGGGTGCAAAATAGATTTGACATCCCGCCCGGATATGATAAGATATATTATGGAAAACGGACGGCAGGACATCAAATCGAATATTCTCAATGCATCCGAAGTTCTGTTCGCTGAAAAGGGATTCGACGGGGTTTCTATAGACGAGATTGCCAAAAAAGCCGATATCAACAAGGCCATGATCTATTACTATTTTTCAAGCAAGGAAGGATTATTCATCAATATTCTTCAAAAACACATCGGCAAGGTCGATATGCTGCTCTCGTCGATCGATATCAAACCCAGCAATGATTACCGCAGCGTGCTCCGGGATATGCTGGTGATAGCGATAGATTATATCGAATCCAATTCGAACATCGTCAAAATCCTTCTTTCGGAAACCCTTCTCGAAACGCCGAAGACTAAAATGGATATAATCAATTTTATCAATCCCATATGGGACAAAATGGAATCGATCATGAGGGAGAATTCTTTCGAATTCGGGGACATGTCCATCATCGATAAAATGCTCTGCATATCCCTTATAATCAATTTCGTCACGATAAAGGAAAGAGTGGCTCCCGACATATCGGATTTTGCAGATATTAAAAATGAATATATTGAAAGGCTGACGGACATATTCATGCTCATCAGCCGAAAAAAAAACGAATAGACTTAAAGCATGAACATTTTCCGTCCTAAAAGTTTTCATAAAAATAAAAATAATGTTATCATTATTGAATTAAATTCGGGGAGGAGTTTATGGGAAAGATATACGATCCCAAATTTATCAGAAATATAAGCATTTCCGGCGCTCCCAATGTAGGTAAAACTACTCTTGCCGAAGCCCTTCTTTTCACCGGCGGACAGATACCCCAGATGGGAAGCGTGGACAAAGGGACGACAGTTATGGATTTCGATGAAGAAGAAATTTCAAAGAAGATGTCCCTTAAAAGTTCTCTTGCATTTGTTGAATGGAAGGAAATCAAGATAAATTTAATAGACACCCCGGGAATACCCGATCTTGTTTCAGAAGTGAGGAGCGCTTTCCGCGTCACTGAGGGGATAGTTTTTGTTATAAGCGCCTCCGAAGGGATCACCATAGACACTGAAAAGGACTGGCATTTCGCGGACGATTACAAGATTGCAAGGGTTGTTTTCATTAATAAAATGGACGATCCGGAAGCGGATTATTATTCGACGGCGGATATGCTCGGCAAGAAATTCAAAAAACCTGTCATTCCTATAGAACTGCCGATCGGCAAAGGAGCTGATTTCAAGGGAGTTGTCGACATTGTACATATGAAAGCCGTTTATCCCGATAAAAACGGCTCGAAAGACGGCGAAATTCCTGCCGACATGATGGACAGGGTAAAGGAATACAGGGAAAAATTATGCGATGCCGTTGCCGAGACCGACGACGCCCTGATAGAAAAGTTCCTGAACGGAATAGAGCTTACAACGGAAGAAGTCGAAAACGGTTTAAAATCATGCACTCTCAATAATAAAGTCATACCGATACTCTGCGGTTCAGCATTGAAAAATATCGGTACGGTCACTCTGCTCGACACCATCCTTTCTTACCTGCCCTCGCCCCTTTACATCGGCGAGATAACGGGAATAGATCCGACTCATCCGGAGCAGACCCTTAAAAGGCATCCCGATCCCGAAGAACCTTTCAGCGGGTTTGTTTTTAAAACCCGTATCGATCCTTTTGCGGGTAAAATATCATTTTGCCGGATAAGGTCGGGTGTGCTGAAAACCGGAGATGAAATTCTGAATGTCGCTAAAAATGCAAAGGAAAGGATCGCACACCTTTACATGATAAACGGGAAAAATATCAAGGAAATACAGACTCTGGAAGCGGGAGATATTGCAATTCTTACAAAAATAGAATCTCTTGAAACAGGAAATACCGTAACAGATGTCCTTAAACCTCTTATTTTTGAGCCCATTAGGCTGCCAAATCCCTCGTATTTCGTTGCAATTCATTCCACCGACAGGAAATCCGAAGATAAGCTCGCTTCGGTGTTTCATATATTGGCCCAGGAGGATTCGACATTCAGGTACGGATATGACGATATTACAAAAGAAATGGTGGTGTCATGCATGGGCGAGATCCAGGGAAGGATCCTTTTCGATATAATCAAGCATAAACATAAACTGGCTTTCGAAACGAAGACGCCGCGCGTTTCATTTAAAGAAACGATTTCGGCGAAATCCGAAGGACATTACAAGCATAAAAAACAGAGCGGCGGGCATGGCCAGTACGGCGAAGTTTACCTCAAGGTCGAACCCCAGGCGAGGAACGCAGGTTTTCAGTTTGCAGAGGAGATTTACGGCGGGTCTATTCCTAAAAATTATGTGCCTGCCATTGAGAAGGGCGCGATAGAAGCATGCGAAAGCGGCACTATCGCAGGTTACCCGGTAGTTGATCTGAAGGTAATTGTTTATGACGGATCTTTCCATGAAGTGGATTCTTCCGATATGGCTTTCCGCATAGCAGGGCTTCATGCCACGAAATTAGCGATAGAAGCGGCAAAACCTGTCATTCTCGAACCTATCGCCAAAGTCAGGATTTATATCGATGAAAACGATATCGGAAACGTCATGGGAGACCTCGGGACAAAAAGGGGCAAGGTAATCGGCATGGATAAAATTTCTGAAGATGTAACCGTGATCAATGCGACCGCTCCTTACAGCGAAATGCTTTCCTATTCTCCGGTGCTTAACAGCCTGACCAGCGGCAGGGGACGCTTCGAGATGGAAATTGACCATTATGACATACTCCCTTCAAACGAATACGAAAGAGCTAAAAAACAGGCCGAAGAAATGAAAAAAGAAGAAGAAGAGCGTAAAAACTCCTGACATATCTTTTCCCACTGGCGCAAGTCAGTGGGAATCGCTTTTATAGGCATATTTAAAACAGAGGAAAATTAATGGCTGATTTTTATTTGGAATTTGAAAGCCCAATAAAGGAAATCGATAAGAACATCCTTGATCTCAAAAAATCTAACGATCCTGAAAAAGGAATGGATTTTTCAATCGAAATATCCGAACTTGAGAAACAAAAGGATTTTATTATGGAAACGATTTATAGTAACCTGACCCCCTGGCAGATCGTCCTTGTAGCCAGGCATCCTAAAAGGCCTCTTTTCCTCGATTATCTCAGCGCTATATTTGACGAATTCCTTGAAATCCATGGCGACAGATTATTCAAGGATGATCACTCGATCGTTACCGCTTTTGCCAAGATGGGAAACGTTAAATTCATGGTAATAGGACAGGAAAAAGGCAGGGATACAAAGGATAAAATTTTCAGGAATTTCGGTTCTCCGAACCCCGAAGGCTACAGAAAAGCGTTAAGAGCAATGAAATTAGCGGAGAAATTCGGGCTGCCCCTGCTGACGTTTGTCGATACGCAGGGCGCTTTTGCAGGGATCGAAAGCGAAGAACGGGGCCAGGGCGAGGCGATTGCCAGGAATCTTTTCGAAATGTCCGGTCTTAAAATCCCGATCATCACGACTGTGCTTGGAGAGGGAGGCAGCGGCGGAGCGCTTGCTATCGCAGTATCCGACAGGATACTTATGCTTGAAAACGCTTATTATTCGGTCATTACTCCCGAAGGATGCGCTTCCATTCTTTACAGGGACTCTACGAAAATGGAACAGGCTGCCAGAGCCCTTAGATTCACTGCAAAAGATCTTTTTGAGTTCGGCGTGGTCGATGAAGTGATCCCTGAACCGAGGGGAGGAGCCCACAGGAACCGCCAGGAAACATTTATCAGGACAAAAGAAGCGATACTTCGCCATTATAATGAATTAAAAAAAATCCCGTCGGCCAGGTTCCCTCAGAAGCGGTACGAGAGATTCAGGAAATTCGGCGTTTATAATATTTCAAAGTAACCGGTTTAAAAATCGAAATCGTAAGAAAACAGGTTGAATTCCTTTTGCAGCTCTAAAATTACTTCTTTCAGGCTTTCATCGACAGGCACGCCTTTCTCGCGCCTTTCAAGCCATGTCAGGTATTCCTTTTCTCCGGCGGTATAAATTCTTTCTTCGCCCGGCATTTTTTTTGAAGCTCTGAGAGCCCTGAGGATATCTCCCGCGGTCTTTTTAAAACTGTCCAATTCTATAAAGGCGCTTATATCGACAGCCATAAAAAAATGGCCCAGCCTGTACGGAACCATCCCGTTCCCGTCGAAACCGAGAAGACCTTTAAGAAATGCCCCTCCCTGCAGGGCGCTCGAAAGTATTTCGACAACGGTGGCGTAGCCGTAGCCCTTGTAGCCTCCGTTTTCCTCGCCGATGCCTCCAAGCGGAGTCAGGGCTGCCGAGCCGTTCACGAGATCTTTAAGCACAGCATAAGGATCTGTTACAGATTTTCCGTCGGTGCCGATGACCCAGCCCTCCGGAAGACTCCTGCCGGTCCTGGCATATACTTCGATCTTCCCGCGCTGGGTGATCGAAGTGGCGCAGTCCAGAACAAAGGGAAATTCCTCGTCCGTCGGTATGCCGAATGTAAGAGGATTTGTTCCCAGCATGTTTTCAACGCCGAAAGTCGGGGCGATCGAAGGCCGGGCATTTGTCCCCGTAATACCTATCATGCCCTTTTCAACTGCCATCAGGGCATAATATCCCGCTATTCCGTAATGGTTCGAATTCTTTACCGCAGCCATTCCAAGGCCGTACCGCGAAGCCTTTTCAATAGCTTTTTCCATCGCCGCCCGCGATATGACCTGTCCCATGCCGTTATTGCCGTCAAGTACGATGGTGGCCGGACCTTCTTTGACGGTATCGATCCTTGTTATGGGATTGATCTGGGAATTCTTTATCCTGTCTATATAAATATGCTTCAATCTGCTTAATCCATGCGAATCTATACCCCTTTTATCCGAGGTGATCAGGACTTCTGCGCAAATTTCCGCATCCTGCGCCGGGACCCCTGCCCCGATAAATACGTCCCTGATGAAGTTTTCCATTTTATCAAAATCTATCCAGTTCATTCATCCTTCCTGCGTTATTGAATTTTCAGGGTGCGGTTAAAAGATGAGATTCATGAGTTTTACGTATTTGACATCCATGTTCCTGAGCCGGCTCGAAAATTCCTTGGCAATGTTCTCAAGAATATGACAATAGACTTCTATATTGTCTTTCTTCATTTTAAGGTAACTCGACCTCTTTAAAACGGCGACCCTGGTTTTTTCAAGGGCCCTCACGCTTGCCGAGCGCGGCATTTCGTCGATCAAAGTCATCTTGCCGAAGCATTCACTGCAGCATATTATCGAGAGCTGGTGGTCCTTGCCATGACTGTCTTTTTTACGGACCCATACGCTTCCTGAAATGATCACAAAAAATTCGCTCCCGATGGAGTCTTCTTCGAAGATATCCGCTTTTTCATTGTATTCTCTTATTTCCATCAGTTTTGCAATCGATTCAAGTTCCTCTTTTTCCAGATCGCCGAATATTTTGGGTTTGCTGATAAGGGAGGCTAAGTTTTCGTCCATAAAATTATACTCCTCATTTTTGGCCGCCATTTACCTATTTTATATCGGATTTTCTTTTAAATCAATCAAATTATAATAGACAGGAGGTTTCTGCCGGCAGTCAGCAGCAAGTGTCAATTATACTTACGACTTTCGACTGCTGACTGCAGACTAAAAGAAAAGGCCGCCCCTTTTCCGGGACGGCCCCATTTATTTAATCTGGAAAATTTTTCATTACTATTTGCTGGAATTATAAGCGTCGGTGAATTTCTGGTCCTTGAAAAGATCGATCATTTTCTGCATGTCGCTGTCCATTACTTTCGTATAGGCGTCCTGGGCGGCGTCGTACGGGCTTCCCCATACCGCGGTTTCGACATCGTCGGAACTTACCTTGTCATTCCACATTACACGGGACGAGGATACTCTTTTAAGTTCCAGCGTGATCGCAAGGTTGGCGTTATATCCGACGTAACCGTCGAACCACATATTGGTGATCGTAGCCGTAAGTTCGGGAGCATTCTGCCCCTCTTGGACGGGTTCGTAGCCTGCCGATTTTAAAGAGTCCGAAACAAGACTTTTAATCGTTTTTGCCGGAACCGGATTATCGACATCAATTGAAAACGGCATTCCGTAAGCGTTTCTTACATTGCCTACAGACATAGGTTCGGAACCGCCATGATCCTGGGGACGCTTATCCAGCAGGATGAGAACTACCGGCTTTCCTCCGGCGGGCAGGTTCGAAGGTTTCGTATAACTCAATTCGAAACCGCAGGCGCTGACGACAAGAATAATCAGGATAGCTGACAGGACAAAAATTCCAGGGTAACTTTTACGCATAAACAAACTCCTTAAAAATAAATTGATAGAGGATAACCTTATTTTGTTTTATTTGTCAATTTTTTATTACCGGCTCGTTAAATTCCATATTCATCGTCCTCAACCTTGCTGTCCTCAACCACAAATACTGGTACGGGGGATTTGTGGATGATGTTTTCGGCGACTCCGCCAAGGAGTATTTCCTTGATATTGCTTTTCCCTTTCCTTCCCATCACGATTATGGTGGCCTCTTCGGTTTTTGCATAATTCAATATTTCCGGGATCGAATAGCCGCTTGTTAAGAGCGACATTACCCGGTTTATGCCCTTTCCTTCAAAATGCGTTTTTATCTTCTCGAGCCTTTCCAGGTCAAGGCGGTTGAATTCCTCGAGCTTTTCAGGACCGGCATGCTTGAGATTTCTCATATCCTGGACATGAAGGATCGTAAGGCTCAGGGTATTCGGGCTTATCATGTTTTCAATGTAGGGTATGCATTTTTTTGAAGTGTCTGAAAAATCGGTGGCGAAAAGGATCTTGCTGAATATATTCCTGCAGTAAACCGGCGGAGGGGTCCCTATCTTCTGAAATTTATATACCAGCACCGGTTTAGTTGAATGATGGATGACATTTTCAGTGACGCTGCCCAGGAATACCCGGTCAAGGAAATTATTTCCATGACTGCCCATGAAGATGAATGAATATTTTTCTTTTTCGATAAGGTCGACTATTTCGATCCATGGAACTCCGGCGGCAATCCTGTATTCGGCATTTACTCCGGATCCGGCAAGCATATTTTTCCATTTTTCAAGGATCCTTTCATCGTAAGCGCTGTTTATGCTGCCTGATGCGATCTCAGATACGCTTTGAACATGAAATAAAAGGACGTTCCGGACCCCGTTCTGCACGATACCGCCGAGGCATTCAACCATCTGTTCCGTCAGTTCCGTCATAATGACCGGAAACAAAACATTGTCTAGCATGGAAATCTCCTTTATTCCAGTAAGACAGAGAGTTTGCCGCGGAAATTTTCCGCCGTTTTACTGAAATATTTTTTTAAAGATTCCAGCCCCTTTTTATACCCCCTGAGATCGACATTTGCAGGAGAACCCCTTGACACTCTTTTTTCGATGCTCTCCTCAATTTCTTTGTCGGTTATTTTGATATCGTCTATTTTCCCCGCCGCAAATCTGTATGCATCCCTGAAAGGCATGCCTTCTTTTACTGCATTAAAGGCGAAGTCTGTAGCCAGTATGCCTTTTGAAAGATTCCTTTTAACAGCTTCTTCATCGAACGATATATTTTTAAAGACTGCTTTCACTGCTTTGATAGTATCCAGAACGAGGTTGAATGATTTCATGAGGGGTTCTTTTGTTTCCTGAATATCCCTGTTGTAGCCGGATAAGAGACCTCCCGTTATGCATTTCACTTCCGCCGAATAAGCCGTCATTGTACTGGTTCTGGCCCTTACAAGTTCCATAACGTCGAGATTCCTTTTCTGGGGCATGATGGAACTGCCCGTAGTTATCGATTGAGACGTTTTGATATAATTAAGCTCATCCATGTTATAAATCAGGAGGTCTGAAGCGATCCTCGAAAAATCGTTCATAATGCTCCATAGAGCGTCAATAATAAAAGATTCGAATTTACCCCTTGAATTATGTACTGCCAGTGCGTTTTCCTGTATCCGTGAAAATCCGAGAATTTCTGCCGTCAATTCCCTGTCCAGGGCGAAAGGTACCCCGAAGCTGCTGCCGGTGCCGAGAGGATTCGCGTCTATCAAATCAAAGACGGATTTAATTATCCGTAAATTATCAAATCCGGCATCGATAAAAGACGCCGCCCAGAATTTGACGTTCATCAGCATGGCCTGCTTCGCATGAGTATAGCCGGGCAGGATTTTATTCCCTTCCCTCCGGGCAAGTAAAGAGATTTCTTCAAGGCAGCCTATATAGTCAAGCGCCGTATCGAGCAGGGAATCCTTTTCATACAGGCGCATCACGGTAAGCACCTGGTCGTTCCGGCTTCTGCCCGTATGAAGCTTTTTCCCTGCTTCACCGATAGACCCTGTCAATAAATTTTCAAGCTTTGAATGGATGTCTTCATCGGAAAATTCGAGGGTCATGGTTTTGCCGTTATTTTTATATAACAGCCTTATTTCCTTTTCAATAGCCCTGTATTCTTCAGGAGTTAAAATCCCGATCTTTTTCAGCATCATCGCATGGGCGAGGCTCGCTGCCAGTTCATAATAAAAAAGCCTGCCGTCAAGAATATAATCCATTCCCACGCAGTATTTTTCAACATCGGGATCCATCTGCCCAAGTCCGTCTTTTTGCCAAACCTTCGCCATTATTGTTTCCCTATTATTTTAAGCATTATGGCTTTCTGGGAGTGAAGCCTGTTTTCCGCCTGATCGAAAACAACTGAATGTTCCCCGTCTATCACTTCGCCCGACACTTCCTCCCCCCTGTGGGCGGGAAGACAATGCATAAAAATGTAATCGGGAGCAGCATTGCGGACAAGTTCCGAATTTATTTGAAAACTTTTAAACTCGCTCATCCTTCCTGCAGCCTCTTCTTCCATCCCCATCGAAACCCAGACGTCTGTATAAATCACGTCTGCTCCGGAAGCGGCTTCTGCCGGATCTTTTGTAATAAGGACCTTGCTTCCTGAAATTTCCGCATTCGATATTATTTTTTTCGTAATGGAATCCTTCATCCTGTATTTATCGGGAGTTGCAACGGCAAAATCGGTTCCCAATTTCGTTGAAAGCAGGCCAAGCGAATGGGCGACATTATTCCCGTCCCCGATGTAGCATAGTTTCAAGCCCTTAAAGGATCCCTTGTGTTCCAGTATTGTCTGAAAATCCGCCATAGCCTGGCATGGATGAAGAAGGTCCGTCAGACCGTTAATAACGGGTATATCCGAATTAAGGGCCAGGGTTTCGACATTTTCCTGTTTGAATGACCTGATCATAACCGCATCGAGATATCTCGACATGACCCTTGCTGTATCTTCTATAGTTTCTCCCCTTCCGAGCTGAATATCCCTTGAGCTTAAAAATATACCCATGCCCCCCAGTTCGTAAATGCCCGCCTCAAAAGAGATCCTGGTCCTTGTTGAAGATTTTTCAAAAATCATGCCGAGTTTCATGTTTTTAAGGCTGTTTCTGAATTTACCCGGATTCTTTTTTATGTCCAGGGATAATTTAATCAAACCTGTAAGGGTATCTTTTGAAAACGGATCGGTATCTAAAAAATCTTTTCTGCCTTCCAGCATATAAAACCCCGCACTCCGGCAATTTAAGATATTTTTCGGTAATTGTCGCATGAATTATCGTTATTAAGGGCAGTTCCAAGGCAGTAATCCCTTAGGGACCTTCAGGGCCCTAAGGGAACTGCCTTTACTGAAACAGGCCGCATCAGTAAATATTATTTTAATTTCATTTTATTTTACTTGCAAACAATTTCCCGATATTATTGAGAAATTCTGCCCATTTAATTTTTGAAAATTATACCTTCTTGCCTCATAATTAAGCCAGGGACGACTGAGTCCGGCTGTCGGCTGAAACGGCCTGTTAACATAAAATCGAATATTTCCGATACTTTCAAGGTATTGCAATTGTGAGGAAAGCCTGATGTCAAAGTACGACAATATCATAAAATTTCTTGGAAAGGAAGATCAGCATCCACCGGAAGAGATATTGAAAACCATGGAAAGCGAACAGGGCCCGGAAAATCTTGATGAATTATCCGGCCTGCCCGCGCAGAACATGGAAAATGTCGAAAATCTCATAAAAGGCGCTGCAGGTGAGCCTCAGCCCAAGACTGCAGAGATCGATGCGGAATTATTAAAGGAACTGGAAAGCCTCGATGAAGCCCCTCCCGCTGTCGAAGAACTCCAGAAATCCATGTTAACGCAGAATATAGAACCCGGTGCCGAGGAGCCGCTTTCCGCCGCTCCCGAAATACAGGCCCAGGCCGAAATACCCGGTGAAGAACCCTCTTCCCTCCTGGAGCCTCAATTTATGGAAATGCCTTCGTTCGAAGAACCTGCCCCCTCAGGGGCGGAGGAAACGCCGTCCGGACCGGAGCCCGACTTATCCGATATGCTGGCAGGTCTTTCACCTGAAGGCGCGGGTCCGGAAACCGCCAAAGAAGAAATACCGTCATTAGGCGAAATGCCGGCGGCGCCGGAAATCAAAGAAGAAGAACTTCCCGTTTTTGAAATGCCGGAAGTCCAGTCTCCCGAAACCCCGGGACCTTCCGGGGAAGCGGCAGCATCCCAGGAATTCGAATTCCCCGAATTCAAAGCCGAAGAACCTTCAGGAATTCCTTCCGGCGCGCCCGTTGAACCGGCCGAATTCGTACCTGAAGAAAAACCCGCAGAAGCGGCCCTGCCGGAATTTACCCCGATGCCGTCTGAGGAACACCCCCCCGAACAGCCCGGCACCCGCCAGGAATTGGGACATGACGAAGCGTTAAAGATAAGGGATAAAATCAACAAAATTTCAGATCCGAATTTAAGAAAAAAAGTCAGGCAGATAATCCTTGAATCCAAAATACCCCAGGACAAGCTCACTCAATTGATCTCCATGCTGCTGAACGACGAAAACGAATCCAGGATCAGGGCCATTGCCGACAGCTACATGCCGGATTCATCGGTAAGAAAAAGGGAAGCCCCGAGAGAAAGACGGCCGGTAGCCGGCAGAAGGGTCATATATACGGAAGAAGCGAAGCGAGCCAGGGAGTTCCGCAGGGAATTAACAGGCGCGACAAGGTACTTTTTTGCATTTATAATATTTATCATTGCTTTAGTTATTTCGATATGGCAGCTTGTCTGGATCCCGTTTACCGCAAATCTCCATTATAACAAAGGTATTTCATATTTTAAAGTCCAGGACTATAATGCCGTCGAACAGGAGTTTGAGGCAGGCAAGAGGCTGGAAGATACGAGGATAGGCGGTCCGGACCTTAACTGGAACAGCATATATGCATCGAATTATATAGCACAGAGACAATTCGACAGGGCGAGAAAAAAATACGAGGACGCCCTTCAATATAATCCTTATGATATAAATACCGTATATAATTACGCAGATTTTGATAAAAATGTTATCTATCCTCCTAAATTTGAGGATTCTTTAAAATTATACGGAAGATTGACGAACAGGTGGCCGGATAATTTCCAGTATATGGACAAAATCGGGTTGACAGAGATTCAATGGGGCGACAGGACAGGCGACACCAATCATTATCTCGATGCGAACAATCTTTATGAAAATTATGTTTCCAAACCCGGCCATATAAGGCATGTAGACAGTTATTACCGCCTCCTGGATGTAGCGCTCAGGGTCACTAATACGGAAAGGATAGACACGCTTTACGACACAATCGACCATTATAATAAAAATGCTGTAAACGTTCACACCCTTACGGACCTTGCAAGATACTATATCGATAACAGAAGGCTCGACAGGGCAAAACTCGTGTTCGAGAAAATGATGCCGGTAAATCCTAATTATGACGAAGCATATTACGAGCATGGCAGATATCTCGCCCTCAATATGGATTATTACAGGGCGATGTCGGAGGTTTCAAATGCCATTCTCCGGAACCCTAAGAACGGCAAAGCCTATAATCTTCTGGGTGAAATATATAATGTATATGCAGGCGCAGGGGAGACGAATTCGGTAGTCCAGGCCATCAAGCAGTTTGAAAACGCCATTCAATACTCTCCGGATTATTATAAACCGTATGCCAACCTGGGGCATATTTACTTCTATAATATGCTGAATTTTGAAAATCCCGATGAAGCTCTGAACAAGTCATTTCAATATTACAAGGCGGCTCAGCTGCTCCTTCCGCAGGATAAAAAAGATGATCTGTTATATTATAATCTGGGCTGGCTGTACTATAAATTCAACGATTATGCGGACTCTTTCAATTCTTTCGCGAGGCTGTACATTAACGACCCGCACAACCCCATCCTTTCATACAATCTGGGCAATATTTATTTCCATGAAAACAATTTCAGCTTTGCCAAGATCGAATATGACAAGGCTATCGAGTATTACCGTGCTATAGCTGATAAGATCGGATACATAAATCCCGATCTGGACAGGCATAAGGAAATTTACGGCCAGCTGGCCAGATGCTATAACAACAGGGGCGTTACTTTTGCGGTAATGGCAAAAAAATACGGTAAAGCGGGTTCGGAATTCGAACAAAATGCCCTGCTTGACTTTTACAGGGCCAAGGATTACGCAAATAAAATCAACGTAATATATAATTTCGCCGAATACAATATAAAATATGTTGTCAACAGATCCATTAAAAAAACAGGACCGGCCATTGACAATGAACTTGTGAAGCGCACTTCACTGCAGAGATATACCGAGGAATACAGAGTGAAAATGATCTCGAATATCTGAACTTATGAATAAAATTGATAAAGCCCTATTTTATGATATTGTCCTGCTTTTCCTTGCCGGCATAATTTTTGTTTACAGTTCAAGTTATTATATTGCAGGAGTTTATACTCATAATCCGTATTATTTCTCAATACGTCAGCTGATCTGGTCGTCCGTATCTTTTATGTTTCTTCTCTTTTTTATTAAATTCGATTACCATAACCTGAAAAAATATGTAAAACCGCTCGTTTTTATCACGGTGGTCCTCCTTCTGGCGGTCTTTATTCCCGGACTCGGAAGGGTCAGCGGCGGGGCACGAAGATGGATTGACCTGAAACTATTCGAATTTAATCCTTCGGAACTTGCAAAGCTTTCGGTAATAATATACCTTTCATACATTCTGACTAAAAAACAGGCTAAACTGGAAAATTTCACTTTCGGCCTCTTGCCCCCGCTCCTGCTCGTAGCTTCGATATTCTTCATTATTCTTATACAGTCCAATTTTACGACAGCGGCGCTGCTTCTGCTCGTTTCATTTCTTCTATTCTTCGCGGGAGGAGCATCACTGAAACATATATTTTCAATAATTATTATGAGTCTGCCGGTCCTTATAACATTCATTATTCAGGTTTCGTACAGAAAAATCCGGATCCTCTCCTACCTGAATCCATGGGCGGATATGAACGGCAGCGGCTACCATATAATCCAGTCTTTTAAATCGTTTGCCGACGGCGGTTTTTTCGGGCTCGGGCTGGGAAACAGCATTCAGAAAATGGGGAAGCTCCCGTCGCCTCATAACGATTTCATATTTTCTATTATCGCTGAAGAAATGGGGGTCATCGGAGCCTTTATAATAGGCATATTATTTATCATCTTTTTTATTAAAGGGACCCTGATAGCCAAAAACTGCCCCGATAAGTTCGGCCAGCTTCTTGCTTACGGGATCACGATGCTTGTCACAATACATGCGTTTATGAATATGGGAATAGCGGCCGGTTTATTTCCCCCAACCGGCGTTTCTCTTCCGTTCATCAGCTACGGCGGTTCCTCAATCCTTTTTATGTCCATATCTGCCGGAATTCTTCTCAATATATCAAGCCAGAACCCGGAAAGGGCGTCAAACCCCATGCATAAAGAAATAGAGAACCTGATCGACGAGAGTATGTGAAAACTTTAACTGAAAACATAAATTAACTTTTAACTCTTTACCATTTTTTGTAAATATTATATAATGTAAAGGGAAAAAAGGATTTTTTATCATTTTTCTCAGGAGGAGGGATTCTATGAAGATAACTGATATCTTGACTGAAAAAACGGCTCTGGAAAATCTGGCTTATAAAAAGAAAAACGCTGTCGACAACAACAGCATCGAAAATTTGAATCAAAATACGGACCAAAATGATGTATTCGATTCCGGCAAAAAAGTTTCCGCGGATGTTTCAAGGATAAACCAGCTCCAGAAAAGCTTTATCAAGGATAACCTGAGCCTCTCCGGGCTTCATGAACTTCAAAATAAAATAGAAATTTTTGAAAATTCCTTTGATAAAGATTCGGCGGATTACGACCAGCTGACGCACGACCTTAATGCCATAGTAAATTCGACAAAATACAACGGTGAAAATATAATAAGCTATTTGAGTACAAACATTCAGGATAATAAATCCCTATATACATTCAAGTCCAATCTCGATGCTTCCATTGTCAATACAGAGGCGAAGCTTGCTGAAGAGAGGAAAAACCTGGCGTCCTATCTGGTAAGAGAAGAAAATATTGAAACCGCAAGTTCATTCTCAACCGAAAGGACGATCCGCGATATCGCCGGGTCATTGAATAAAAGTAATATTAAAAATCTTTACAGGGACATTTCAAACGTATCATCTTTACTCGGTTTGGAAAAATAATACCGTCAAACCTGAACAAGGATACATCAGTGTATGATATTCAGTCTTTCTTTGAAAGCCCGGTAAAGCGCCCTGTCTTAATAACGGCTGAAATCGGGATAAACCACCAGGGAAACCCCGATTTCGCGAAAATGTTGATCGAAGAAGCAAAACTAAGCGGGGCAGACGCCGTAAAATTCCAGGTTTTCAAAACTGAAAAATTTTATAACAGGAAAGAAGCCCCCGAAGCTTTTGATCTTTTTAAATCATTTGAAATCGGATATGATGATTTTGAAAAGCTGAGTTTATTTGCAAAATCGCTCGATATATTGTTTTATGCCACACCCCTTGACCTGGATTCGCTGAAATTCCTGCTTGAAATCAATACTCCGGTAATCAAAGTGGCAAGTTCCGATATCACAAATGAGCCTTATCTTTCCGCCCTTTCCGGCATGGCCGGGAAATCACGTTTCCTGACAATTATCTCGACAGGATTCGCTGATTTAAAAAAAATAGATAAAGCGGTCCGCTTTTTTAAAAGAGCGCCTTTTGCCCTTCTTTACTGTATATCAAAATATCCGGTAATGCCGGATGAATTGGACTTGAAATTCATTCAATCCTTGAAAAAAAGGTATAAAGTCCCCTGCGGTTTTTCAGATCACTCCCCGGACATTTATCTTTCAATCGGAGCGGTAGCTTTAGGAGCCGGGTTAATTGAAAGGCATTTTACTACCGATAAATCGTTAAAAGGGGCGGACCATGCCATGTCCCTTGATCCGCCGGCTTTTAAAGCGATGGTAAGAGGAATCCGGGACATCGAAGCGGCTATCGGTCCGGGAATAAAAAAAATCACTGATTTTGAAAAAGAAATAATGCATGGATCGATGAGAAGCATATATGCATCAAGGAAAATCAGGGAAAATGATAAGATCACTGAAAATGATATCCTCTTATTGAGGCCGGGCGGCGGCGTCACTATGCGCGATTATAATAAAGTACTGAATAAAAAAGCCGGCAGGAATTTTGAGACATATGAAAAAATTTAAGGTTTCCATAATTGACAGCTACGAAGATTTTATCCGGACAGATAACTTATGGCTCACGATGAATGAAATCGGCTGCGGTATGAAGGCCTGCAAGAAATTCAATAAAAGCGAATTGTTAATTTGCCTTTCCTTTAATGGAATTCATTTCGGGGAGAAATGTACCGGGAACGGCGAATTAAATATTTTATTCGATGATCTTGAAAAAAAGAAAATTCAGGCATTTCTTTTATATATCAATACGAAAAAAAAAATCATCAAAATGTCCTCCATGCCCGGGCTGACACTTTGCATTGTGAGGAGGAAAGATAAGTCGGTCAGCATCCCCGGCAATTCCCGCACAGAAACTGCCGTAAACGAAGACGATCTTTTAATACTTTTTAAGGGCGAACCTGAAAATATCCGCCCGGAAGCCGTAATGAATGCCGTCCTGAAAAAAAAATCGATATCATACCCCATATTGAAAAGCCTGATTGCTCTCAAATCCAGGGGCTTGCGCGCCGAGCCTGTCTTTATTGCCGACTTCGCCCAGCATCAGTCCTATGAATTCCCTATTAAATCTTCATTAAAAACAATAAACCTCGCAATAAGCATGATCAAGAATAAAGCTGTTCAGTATAACACGAAAAAAATATGGCAGATAGAAACAGTCCTGCAGGAAGCTCTTGTCAATGCAGTTACTTACGGCAACGGACTCGATGTTGCTATGCCTCTATGTATGAATTATGAAATAGGCGCCAAAGGGCTCCGGGTTTTTATTAAAGACAGCGGTAACGGATTCGACGTATGCAATATGAGAGTCCCTGTCGGCAGGGAAGCGCTTGAAAAGATATCGGGCAGGGGCATATATATAATGAAAAAATTTTCCGACGCCATATTCTATAACAGGAACGGCAACGAAGTCGTTATATTTTTCAGTTTTGCCTGACGCCGGTCGTCAGTAAAGAGTCGACAGCCGGCAGTCTATAGTTGAGCATACAATTTGCATTCTATTGCCGGCTGAAGACCGTCAACTGCTGACTGCGGTTGTTTGATTATTTTTTACCGGTATGTTAAAATTTGGATTATTTATTACACTTGGAGGTGATTATGGCAGTGGTAATCGATCAGGAGACCTGCATCGGCTGCGGCGTTTGTGAAAGCATCTACCCGGATCTTTTTGAAATGAGCGGAGACGGCAAAGCGCATGCTAAAAATTTACCGAATTATGACAAGGCCCTGGCCCAGGATGCAGCCAGCCAGTGTCCCGTTAACTGCATAACCGTTGATTAGCACTAAAACCCGGATGTTCGGGCAATAGAATTCTGTTTTGATGAAGGAGGAACTTATGGCTTTTAGAATTCTCGTTACGGATAAGCTGGATAAGGAAGGGGTTGAGCTTTTAAAATCAAATAAGAATTTTGAAGTAATTGAAAAAGAAACCCTGAAGGGCGATGCCTTGAAAGCTGAACTTAAAGGATATGACGCCATTATTGTCAGAAGTGAAACAAAATTGACAAAAGACGTCCTGCTTGCTTCCGAGGGTTTAAAAGTCATATCAAGGGCAGGAGTCGGAGTAGACAATATCGATGTTCCGACAGCGACGGAAAAGGGAATTGTTGTTATGAACGCTCCTTTAGGCAACACAATTTCAACCGCCGAATATACTTTTGCCATGATCATTTCGCTTGCAAGAAAGATACCTTTTGCACATCTTAAAACGGCAATACAGAAGGAATGGGATAGGAAAAGCTTTAAAGGCGTTGAACTCCTGGGTAAAAAGCTCGGAATTATCGGCCTTGGCAGGATCGGCACTGAAGTCGCAAAAAGGGCTAAAGCTTTCGAGATGAAAATCCTTGCTTACGATCCTTTTGTATCGGAAGATTTTGCATTGAGGAACGGAATAGAAATTTGCTCGCTCGAACAGATCTACAAGGAAAGCGACTTCATCACGATACATACCCCGCTTACGGAACAGACAAAAGGCATGATAGGGCGCAAAGAAATGGATATGATGAAAAAAACGGTCCGGATAATCAATTGCGCAAGGGGCGGAGTTATCGATGAGCTGGAACTTGCCGAAGCGCTTAAATCCGGAAGGATTGCCGGAGCTGCCCTCGACGTATATTCGAAGGAACCTCCTTTCGATCCGATGAATCCATTGTTTGAGGCGCCTAATTGCATACTGAATCCGCACCTTGGAGCGTCCACTTCCGAGGCTCAGTTCAATGTGGCGGTGGAAAGTGCGCAGACAGTCGCCAATTTCCTTCTCCATGGAATGGTTGTTAATGCAGTCAACATGCCTTCAATCAGCAAGGAAGAGTTTGAAAACCTGAAAAGTTATGTCTCGCTGTCCGAAAAGATGGGGTCCATGATCTCTCAATGCATAGAAGGCCAGATAGAAGAAGCTTCGATTACCTGCATGGGCGAAGTGGAGGAAAAGGACCTTTCCCTTATCTCGAGGGCCGCTTTAAAGGGCTTATTCCAGAATTTCCTGGGTGAAACGGTAAATTATGTAAATTCGACATCGACCGCCAAATCGAGGGGCATTAAGGTCCGCCAGGAAATCGGCGTGCTGGATGCCGAATATACCAACCTTCTTTCTATAACAATAAAGAGCGATAAAGAGGAAATGAATCTCTGGGGTACGGTATTTTCCGGAAAATACGGAAAAATAGTTAAATTCAACGACTATTTCTTCGAGATCTATCCGAAGGGCACTCTCATTGTCATCAAAAACGAGGACAAACCGGGAGTCATCGGAAAGATAGGAACGATTATGGGTGAGAATCACATCAACATCGCCAGTATGCATGTATCGAAGAACAACAGCGATAAAATAGCATTGACAATTTTGAGTGTCGACAGTGAAATAAAAGACGTTGTAGCAAGCCTTATCCAGAAAATTCCGGAAATTATTAAATACAAAATAGTAACTCTGTAATACTGTCAAACAATAATTGAGCGATTAGAGGATCCGGTATGAAGACTGCTTCAATAAAGGAACTTATCAAACAGCAGAAGCTTGTTCCTATTTTAAGGACGCACTACCAGGAAGCAGTTCTGCCTCTGGCGGCCTGTGTAATGGAATCAGGTTGCAGGGTCCTGGAATATACGACTACGATAGAAGGCGTGATCTCCAAGATCGACAAAGTCAAGTCAAAATATCCCGAACTCCTTATAGGCCTTGGCACCGTCCTTGATAAAAAGGATGCTGTGGAAGCGATCGACAGGGGAGCGGATTTCATTGTCAGCCCGATCCTTAATTACGATATTGTCGACGTTGTAAAATCCAGGGACAAAATGATAATGCTTTCCGGTTTTACTCCCACTGAAATTTACAATGCGTTCAGAGCCGGCTCAGATATCGTAAAACTATTTCCGGCAAGCGAAATGGCCCCTACCTTTATCCAGAAACTGAAAGGGCCTTTCCCTAATATCGAAGTCTTTCCTACGGGCGGACTGGACCTGATTTCTGCCATACAGTTCCTATCATACGGCGCTATAGCCGTGGGAATGGGCAATAACGTATTCAGGCCCGAGCTGATTAAGGAAAAAAATTTTAAAGAGATAACTTTCCTATTGACTAATGCCCATCACAGGATTATGAATATGGAAATTTAATGTCCGGGGGCGCAGTATGGCGAAAAAAATGAGGATCGGTATCCTGACTTCCGGAGGAGATTGCCCCGGTCTTAACGCCGCTATACGCGGAGTTGGAAAAACAGCGCTTCTCAAGTACGGCATGAGCGTTGTAGGGATATCTTCAGGGTTTTCAGGGCTTATTCATAACGATACCGTAGAGCTTGATGAAAGAAAGCTCTCGGGGATACTTACAGTCGGGGGAACAATTCTTGGCACCTCCCGGGAAAAACCGTATAAACATTCCGATCAGGGAGACCTCTTCAATAAACCGGAACTGATTAAAAAAAATTATGAGGAACTCGGACTTGACTGCCTCGTGTGCATCGGCGGCAACGGCACTCATAAAACGGCATACAAGCTGTCAAAAGAGGGCCTTTCTATTATCGGGATACCCAAGACCATCGATAATGACGTCTGGGGGACTGATTTTTCATTCGGTTTCGATTCGGCTATGACAATCGCCACTGAATCTCTTGACAGGCTTCATACGACCGCAAACTCGCATAAAAGGATAATGGTGATGGAGGTAATGGGCCATCATGCCGGATGGCTTGCGCTTTATTCCGGATTGGCGGGAGGCGGTGATGCAATACTGATTCCGGAAATAAAGTATGATCTCAATATCATAGCTAAATACCTTGAAAAAAGGGCTGCCGAAGGCAAGCCTTACTCGATAGTGGTTGTAGCCGAAGGGATACATGTTCCGGAGAATGAAACAACCGCAGGCAGGGATGCGGAATGTCCGGCGAAAGTGTCGGCATGCAACTTCATTGCCAGAAATATAGAAAGCCTTACTGGTCTTGAAACCAGGGAAACGATCCTCGGCTATCTTCAAAGGGGCGGCACTCCCTCACCCCGCGACAGAATTCTTGCAACAAGGCTGGGCACTCATGCGGCCGAGCTTATTGAAAAAAAATGTTTCAATCAAATGGTCATACTTAAGGGCGATGAAATCTCCTCAATTCCTCTGGAATTGGCTGCCGGCAGGATAAAAACAGTTCCGGCCGACGACGACCTTGTAGAAGACGCGCGCCTTATCGGGACATGCTTCGGCGACCGGCTATAGCCGGGTCAAGTCTTGGCTTTCCTGTAAATGTAAATCGAGGATATCATAAGGAATACGGAGCCGGTGCAGGCGCCGACCGCCGGAGAAATATTTCCTTTGCCTGCCAGCGATATCCCTATGGCGTAGAAAACGTAATAAGCGACAAAAAGCGCCATGCTGAGCATCAGGTTGATTATAAAAGACATCTTTCTCCTTGTAAGGTCGACCACGCCGATCCCCGCAAGGACAATAAATATAATACCTAAAGGATAGCTGAACCTTGACAGGTACCTCGCTTCCTGCTCCTTGTAATCGAGTTTCGCTTTTCTTAAATTGTCCAGGTACCTGGACCCCTCTTCATAGGTCATAGCGTCGATATCGTACCAGACTCTTTCAAAATAATACGGCGGATCGACTATATAGCTGAAAGCCTGGTTCGTTATAGCGCTTGTCTTGAAACTTTCCCCGGAATTTTCAACTTCACGCATAATACCCTGGTGTATTATCCATTTTCGGCTGTTAGTGTCCCAGTTCGCCTTGTCGCAGTCTATTCTCAAAAGTATGTTCATTTTTTCAGGATAAACAAGGCTCCTTTCTTTTGTAAGCTCGAGAGCGTTCGTTATAAGCCACATATTCGTATTTGATACCATGTCCTTTGCGGCGATATCTTCGACATTTTTTTTGAGCTTGATTATTGTGACATTATCCAGCTCAAGAGTCTGGGCATTATAAAAACCTACGATATAAATGAGATTATTCGAACCGAAAACTGAAAAATCATGGTTATCCTTAAGCCTTTCCATGTTTTTCGGGTCTTCCTTGTGAAATACGACCTGCTCCAGGATATTCTGCCTCTGGTATGCGGGAAATATGATGTTATTCTGAATAACTCCTATTAAAAGCCCGCAGTAAACGATCGAGATCAGCAGGGGATATATGCTGATGCGGTACAGGCTCGTTCCGGTGCTGATGATCGCTATAAGTTCCTTGTACTGCGCCATCCGGCTTAAAACATAAACAGTAGCGAAAAGGAAGGAAAAAGGCTGGAAAATATACATCCAGTAAATTCCCATGTAAAAGTAATATCCGATAAGCAGTACATTATCCGCGCCCTGAGGCACCCATCTCATCCTCTGGAATATCTGCGCCATAATATAGATCGCGACAAAAAAGAAAAGGGACAGGGCAAAAGACGCTAAAAACTGGCCTGATATATAGCGGTCGATGGAGGTGGGCCTTAAATTCCTGCCCAGATCCCTGTATTTTCCGATCAATACGGAAACACCGGCTTTATATAAACTTCTGCCGTTCATCTGCGAAATTCCTATTCCCTGATTTTAATTAATAATAAAACAAACCCGATCCCCATGAACAGGATATTAGGAAACCACTCCATGACCGGGGGTATATCCTGTTTCTGGATGAGACTTTCGGTTCCGACTTTCAGTCCGTAAAAAACAAGCATTATGATAATGCTGATGCCCAGCCCTTCATTCCTTCCGCTCCGGGCCGTAAACATTCCTATTGAAAGGCTTATGAGAGCAAAGGCCAGAGATGCGAGAGGGAGGGCGAACTTTTCATGATATTTCATAATATAAGTAATTGGAAGATTTTTCTTGTAGTTCGAGATATTCTTGTCTATCGAATCCAGTTCCGCTTTATACGCCTTGACTCTGTTTTCAAATTCGGCGGTTTTCTTCAGGATATCCTCTTTTGATAAATTAAGATTATTGAGAGAATAATTCTTTTTGAAATCGTTGACATCCCTTATGACCCTGTCCCTGTCTTTCAGGTAATTCTGGATCTGGTCGACAGATCCTTTCGATTGGGCCGCTATTTCCGCAGCCAGCTCCCCCAGAGTCATCATATCCGGGCTTTTGGTTTCATATACCTTGGACAGATTGATGTAGGTATTGTAATATAAATAGCGGAAAGAGGCGATAAAAAATTTTTCATCCTCCTTTCCGCTTGTTTTCGATTTGTTTATTTCGGAAAGGCTTCCGTTCATGAATTTTAAGACATAATGCTCCGGATTTTCAGGATCCGCATATATCCTTCCTTTTTCGGCCTCGATGGTCTTTCTTCCCAGGATATCGATAATATGGACATTGTAGAGAACATCCATATTATCCTCCGTTTCTTCCCTCTCATATATGATCCTCAAACCGCCGAAATCGAGGATCTTGTTTTCCTTGAGCTCGACCGCCGGTTTCTGTGCGATAAGTCTTTCCCTTAATTTAATGAAAGTCAGGTTGCTTGGGATAACGACCTTTTCTGTAAACACGAATGAAAACAGCATCACAATCATCCCCATGACGATGCCGGGCCTTATTATCCTCAGGGTCGATACGCCGCAGCTCTTAAGCGCGGTGATTTCACTGTCTGTGGAGAACCTTCCCAAAGTCAAAAGGTATGCGGGCAGAATGCCGATCGGGATCGTCAGGGTCATTATGAATGGAATTTCATTGAATAACAGCATGAAGACCTGGTCAAGGGGAAAATTATACTGCACGTATTCCTGGATGCGGAAAAACAGTTCGTCCATCATAAGCAGGAGTGTAAAAAAAAGGAGCCCGAACATGTAATTCGGCATTAATTCCTGGTAGAAATATATATCTATCTTCGACAAAAAGAAGCGCTTCAAACTGTTTTTCAGCTTCTCCAATCCCTTTCCTCCAAGCAATTAATAAGAGAGGAGCTTGAAAATGCTCAACACCGCATAAGAGAGACCCGTTAACAGTACAATAAAACCGAATAATAAAGGGGTGAAAAAAAGCGCTAACGAACCGAAACTGGACATTGGCGAGCATAACGATATGGCCCTTATCTTAAGGACGATGTTCATAATCAAAATAACAAAAAAGAGTAATCCTGAAACGGCCGCCGGTATCGCAGGAAAAAAAGAAAGTATTATTGCAGCCGGAAGAAGTACGACAAAAAGGAAATCGGAGGATAGTATCATGACCCCTAATTCCCCGCGGTCAATCTTTCTTCCCAGGAGAAACAGGATGAAATAAATCACGGCAAATGTGAAAAAATACGCGAAAGCGGCTGTAATAATTGAAAAAAGGAGATCTAATAATACAAAGCCGGCTTTGCCTGTTCCGGTATTGTTGACAAGCATATTCGATATCGCAAGCGACAGGTTCCCGATAATGGAAGCGGCAATGGAATACATAATATGTTTAGGATTCATCGCTTCTTTCAGCTTTTCTCTAAAGTCCGAATAGCTCTTCAACGGATGAAGGAAAATTCCAGGCAGCCATGCCAGATAATTAAAAAAATCCATAAAAACTCCGTTCAATCAGAGTACAGGTAGTAAACCGGGCAATAATTTCCATCCATATCGGATGACGGGGTCCTGAAAAGTGAAAATTTCTCGCTTTTCATGGGCATTATTCCCATTGAGCTTAATAATTTGAAAATATTGTTCATTTCCGCTTTCAGCTCGACTACATTGGGCGTTCCTGTAATCCTGGCCATTTTTGCGGTAATCTTAACAGTATCCTCAAAATCGCCTATCTCGTCGACAAGTTTATATTTAATTGCCTGCCTGCCTGTAAAAATCCTTCCATCGGCTATCGGCTGAAGATTTTCAGGACTGATCTTTCTGCCTGTCGATACAGCCTGGAAAAACTGGCTGTAGGCGTCCATGATCAATTGAGTAAGGAGTTCGCGCTCTTCATCTGTCATTTTCCTGTAGCTTGCCATAATATCCTTGTTCTTGCCGCTCTTAATGACATTATAACCTATGCCTATTTTTTTAAACAGTTCGGACAGATCGAGTCCTTCAGAAATTACTCCGATGCTGCCTACAATGCTTCCCGGATTTGCCACTATATAATCGGCAGCACTGGATATATAATATGCTCCTGAAGCGGCGATATCGCCCATGGATACCGTTACGATCTTTCCCTTCTCTCTTACCCGCTTAACCTCGTTGTAAATTTCCTGGGTTGCGGCAATAGTCCCCCCCGGAGAATTGATCCTGATTATCACAGCCTTAATATTGGGATTATCCTCAACTGATTTCAGCAGATCGATCCAGTAAATCGCCCCGTTTCTCATCAGCCCGAAATAATCCTGGGCGTCATTGTATGAAATGGGACTGAAAATATTAAGTACTGCGATCGTATCCGCCGGGTAAATGGAAGAGCCGACCAGCTCGTTTTTATCGATTTTAAGGGGACCGGCTTTTTTCCGTGTTGCCAGGGGTCCGGCCGTCAGTAAAACAATTCCTGTAATGATTGACAGGACCAGAAGAGCCATCAGCACTTTTCCGCTTGTCTTTTCATCAGGCATAATAAACTCCTATTTTCTGAAAAGGTTCTTTTTCGTATTTTTATTGCAGTTTTTCAGGGCCATGTAAAATTTATTTGTAAACTCCTGATCTGAGAAAATTCCGTAAAACGGGTAATTTTCGATGCTTTCGGCAAACATCCTTTCTGTTTCATTTATTTTCTCATCGGTAATTTTCTTCCAGCTGTCGCCTGAATATTCTGCGCAGGCAAGTAAAACAAATCTTTTAAATCCGAATTTATTAAGCACATAGCGTGTAAATTCAGCAGATTCGGGTATGACTGTCATCCTGGCAAACTGATCTTCTATCTCATCGGGACTGTAATATCTTGCCTGCCTTGAAATAAACTCTTGAATTGATACGAAAGTGACCTCTTTCAAATGAAACCTTATCGTAAAAGGATAAATCTCCCTGTAATATGCCGGGACTGCATTGGCCCCGCTGAGAAGATCGTCGATTTCCTTAACCCTGAAAAACCCGCCTGATTCTTTAAAAATACGGTCTTTATCGAGTGAAGTTATCATTTTGTCCCATTCGATTTCCATTATTCCATACTTTAAGAGGTCATTCTTCCAGTCCGACAGGACATGAATGCCGATCGAATAGAAAACCTGGTAATAATTGGTGCTGTATTGAATTTTATATGTCCGGCCGGCATCGGGGTTAATATAGGGATAAAACGAAAGAAGAGCGCTGTCGATAAATGACGAAAATCCGGCAATTTTATCGCTATCCCCTGTATAAACGATCTCCAGCACAGGCGAAGGGTTTTTATCCCTATACACAAGGATCTTTTTATTTATTGTACCCGATTCATTTTCAATCTTTATTCTATTTACACTCGAACAGGAATATATGAATAATATTGAAATTATTACGGGCGCAAATAAAAATCCCTTCAATTTCACTATCCCGCTCCTCTCTTAGAGATTCAAAAATATAACTATTGTAAAGCGGAATAACAATATTATCAATCAATCGACTGCAGTCGACTACAGTCAGCAGACAGCAGTCGAAAGTCAACAGTATGATAGTGCCGGGAATAAATTACTCTTCTTTCGTTACTGTTTACTCGTAACTCGTTACTCGTAACTTCCGACTCGTAACTCGCGACTATCGTTCGGTGAGCATAGCAGTCAATTCCGCCTCGGCAGCCATTTCGCCGCCGACTTTGGAATATCCCTTGAACCTGGCAATGCGGGGAGTCAGCTTGATAATCTCGATCTCATAATCCAGCCTGTCGCCGGGGATGACCTGCCTCCGGAATTTTGCCTTATCGATCATCATGAATAGTATGATCTTGTCTTTAAAATCTTTCTCCGTATTTTCCTGGGTTTTCAGGGCGATAAACCCTGCGCACTGCGCCATGCCTTCGACTATCAGAACCGCCGGCATTATCGGTTTCCCCGGGAAATGGCCCTGGAAAAACTCTTCGTTCATTGTGATGTTTTTAAAACCTTTACCGCCGGATTCTGTAATTTCCGTAACCCTGTCGAGAAGCAGAAAAGGATACCTGTGCGGAAGGCTTTTCATAATTTCAGAGATATCGTATTCCTTGTTCAGTTCCTGTATTGACATAAAAACTCCTGTTATTTTTGATCGAAACTTATCGGATGTTTATATGAGCTGGCTCCAGGATGAAACCTGTATGCTGCTGTCGATCTTTTTTACAAGACCGGATATAACATTACCGAAACCGACTTCAACGGCTTCTTTGACTTCCTGCATTTTCAGGAAGCGTATCGTATCCGTCCATAGTACAGGGCTCTTCAGCTGGCGGACCAGGAGATCCCTGACATTAGTTTCATCCTCGATAAAGGCGGTGACATTTGATACAACCTGGCATTTGGGTTTATGGAAAACAATGTTTTCAATGAAGTAGCTGAATTCTTCCGCAACAGGTTTCATTAATTCGGAATGGAAAGCGCCTCCCACATTGAGCCTCATTACCCTTTTTGCCCCGGATTCGATAAATTTCGGTTCGGCGAGGTCTATACCTTCCTTAAGGCCTGAAATGACCACCTGACCGGGGCAGTTGAAATTGACGGCTTCGATGTATTTTTCCTTTGAAACCAGACTGCATATTTTTTTAACTTCATTATCGTCCAGGCCGAAAACCGCGGCCATACCCCCGCGTCCTTCCGGATCTGCCGACGCCATTAATTCGCCCCTTTTCCGGACTATGATAAGAGCATCCTCAAATGACAGCATACCGGATGCCACGAGCGCCGAATATTCGCCGAGAGAATGGCCGGCTGCAAATTCGGGAATATTGCTTTTTTGATAAAGGAGTACCGTGGCGATATAGCTGTATGTCAGAATTGCCGGCTGGGCATTCTCTGTTTTTGTCAGCTCTTCCTCCGGACCTTCGAAAGAAATATTTGACAGAGAGAATTTAAGGATTTCATCGGCTTTTTCATAAATCTGGCCTGCAATCGGAAATTCTTCGACAAGATCCTTCCCCATTCCTACTTTTTGAGAGCCCTGCCCCGGAAATAAAAAAGCCTTCATACGCAACCCCTGTAAATTCAAGCCAATAGGATAAAATAAACGGCCATGATTGTCAAACTTCAGTCGAAAGTCTATAGTCGGCAGTCAGAAATAGAAAGTCGGCAGGCAATTGTATTGATTATCAAGTTGATAGGTATTGAGTATTCAATAACTCTGGACTGCCGACTGTCGACTGTTGACTGACGACTGATGTGATTAAAGTTGTCCTTAATTTATTTTTTGATTAAATTAATAAAATCACGTATAATTTCGATGATATTCACTTCAGAGGAGGAAGTTAATGTACCTTCTTCGAGGCATACCGATATCAAAGGGTATCGCTATCTGCAATATCCTCATCCGTCATGATATAACTAAACTGATCAGGTTTTACCGGATCGATGACAACGACGAAAAAGTAAGGGAAATAGATAAATATATCCTGGCAAGAGAGGATGTCAAAAGCGAAATCGATTACATCAAATCAAACACCTACAATCCATTGAATGCCGAGCATGAAAAAATCATCGACTATTACAAGGTGCTGATGAATGAGGATTTTTTTACAAAAAATATCGTTGAAAGGATAAAAAGCGATTCATACCCTGCCGATGCAGCGCTTGTCTATGAACTCGAACTCCTGAAAAAACAATTCGATAAGCTGGAAGGCGAATATTTCCAGAGCCGTTTTCTTGATTTCAAGGTCATAGCCGACCGCATTATACGGAAGATATACGGCGATATAGACCTTTTTTCCATTAATGAACCGGTGATTATCGTTGCAGAGGAGGTATCTCCCGCGGAGGTGCTTCATATTCCAAAGGAATATGTCCGCGGCATCGCGACTGAATCGGGAAGCACGACTTCGCACGCCGCTATCATTGTCGAATCGCTGGAAATTCCCGCTGTTTTCGGCATCAACGATATCCTGAATTATGTTAAGAAAAACGACAGGATTATCGTAGACGGATATAAGGGTATTGTAATCGTCAATCCCGATGAAGGGACCGTCAATGACTATATACATCTTCAGAGTAATTACAGTTTAAAAGAAAAGGAAATATTCAGCGTTGTAAACCTCCCCTCGAAGACCGAGGACAATGTCGACATTAAAATTTATGCAAATGTCTCCAACTCGATGGAATTGAATATTGCCCGCCGTCACGGTGCGGAAGGCATTGGGCTTCTCCGGACCGAACTTGTATTCATAGCCAACGAAAAATTCCTTAATGAGAACGAACAGTTTGAGCTTTACAAGGAATATCTTCTGCTTTTCCAGGACAAGGAAGTTGTTATAAGGACGCTCGATATGGGCGGTGATAAGTTTATCGGGGACAAAAAAAACAAAGACCCTAACCCGTTCCTGGGATGGCGCTCTATCAGGGTTTTCCTGAAAGAAGTGGAGAAGTTCAAGCAGCAGCTCCGGGCCATTATCAGGGCCAGCGTATTCAACGACAATATAAAAATAATGATTCCCATGATATCCAGCATAGATGAAATCCGGAAAGTAAAGGAAATATTCCATGAATGCGAGGAAGAGATCAAGCGCGAAGGCAAGCCTTTCAAGTATAATATTCCTATCGGTATTATGATTGAAATACCTTCCGCAGCTCTCATATCCAACCTTCTAGCCAAAGAAGCCGATTTCTTCAGTCTGGGAACAAACGACCTGGTTCAATATACTCTTGCGGTGGACAGGAACAACCAGGTAGTCGCCGAATATTACCAGCCTCTCAATCCGGCGGTCCTGATGCTTATGCATTTTACGGTCAAAAACGCCAATATAAATCACAAGCCTGTTTCGGTATGCGGAGAAATAGCCAGAAACCCGCTTTATGTAAGGCTTCTCCTGGGATTGGGGCTGAGGAATTTCAGCATAAACCCGACTTATATACCTCTTGTTAAATCCATAATATTGAAAACCAGGTTAAACGATGCGAATCAGCTCTGGAAAATTGCCAGAAAAATGAGTACAGCCTCCGAAATCGAAGCCCTGCTCAAGGAGGACCTTAAAAAGAACTTCCCCGATATCTTCGATTCATATTTCTACATTGAGGGATAGGCCATGCAGCCTCTTAAGGACACCGCCGTACTCTTATTATCCTGTCCTGACAGGAAGGGAATAGTCGCCAGGATTTCCAGCTTCATTTTCAATAACGGCGGTAATATCATTCACTCGGATCAGCATACCGATCCTGAAAGCGGGACCTTTTTTATGCGGATCGAATGGGAGATCGAGGGTTTCAGGATAAAGAGAAATGACATTACGGGTGCAATTAAACCGATAGCCGACGACCTTTCGATGGATTGGAAAGTCCTTTTCTCGAATACGGTTCCAAGGATAGCGATTTTTGTATCGAAACTCGATCATTGCCTTTTTGATATTCTTCTTAAGAATAAATCCGGGGAAATAAAAGCGGTGATACCTGTAATCATAAGCAATCATCCCGACTTGAAGCATATCGCCGATTATTTCAACATCGATTTCAGGATATTCCCGGTAGATGAAAATTCGAAAAAAAAGACTGAAGAGGAAGAATTGAAAATACTTGACGGCCTTGGTATTGACCTGATTGTTCTGGCTAGATATATGCAGATTCTCGGCAAAAATTTCATAGACAGATACCCTTCCAGGATCATCAATATTCATCATTCTTTTCTCCCGGCCTTCATCGGGGCCATGCCTTACCACCAGGCCTACAGGAGAGGGGTAAAAGTCATAGGAGCTACCAGCCACTATGTGACGGAGGATCTGGACAACGGGCCGATCATTGAACAGGATGTGATCCGCGTCAGCCACCGGCACTCGGTCCAGGACATGATAGAAATGGGAAGGGAACTCGAAAAGACCGTATTGACAAAGGCCATCAAATACCATATTGAAAATAAAATACTTGTGTTCGGCAATAAAACAGTAGTGTTTGATTAAGGGAGCGGGATATGAAAAGGGTAATATCGATCAGGATACTTATCATAGACGACAGCACAGTTGCGCGAAAGAGTATAAGAGAAAATCTCCGTAATTTCAACATCGATTTTATTGATGCGGCGGACGCCCATTCGGGGCTCTCCCTTGCCATAAGCTCCCTGCCGGATCTGATCCTTCTCGATCTTAACCTCCCTGATTTCCATGGTTTTGAAATATTAAAAAAGCTCCGAAGTTATCCGGCTACAGCCCATATCCCTGTAATTATAACAACTGTTTCCAACTCAGCGAAAGACGTCGAAGAAGCGCAGAAATCAGGAGCTCAATCATACCTCTTAAAACCGGTGGATTCGGGGATCCTGCTCTCTAAAATACAGAAGATACTCAATGTTACCGAGGAGGAATTGACCGAGAAGACACTGGGGAGCGGACAGGAACATGAGGCCGCATCAAAGACAGGGTCTCAGACATCCACTTTCCTGAAAATCGAGTCTTCAGAACTCAAAGAAGGGATGGAACTCGGGCTGCCTGTACTTTCTCCCGAAGGAAATATACTTTATAAATCAAGCACCGTTCTCGACGACGGGAAAATTGAGGAGATCCGGAGGCAGAATATAAAAATACTTTATATAAAACCGAAAGTATAATGGGTGTAATATTCTTGAGTTATTGTAACCGTCCTTGTACAATAATATCGATGTTGAGCGCAGGCTCTATTAATAAGGTGCGGTTCGAATCCTCACCCGGGGATTAGTTATTATGAACAAAATAAGGCGCTTACTTGCAGCATTATATGTGTTTGCTCTTTTATCAACCTTTACCGCCATGCTTTCCGGCGAAATAATTTTGAAAAGTTCCGATGATAAAATATCCCTGACCAATATATACTTGCTTGAAAGCCCGTTTCAGCCGGGCAGTTTCATATCGGGAGACTTGATCTCTTCCGGCTTTAAACCTTATATTTCCGGCCTTCTTCCGGATTCCTTGAAAGGAATCAGGAAGATGTATACGTTCAGAAGCGAATTTTTTATCAATGCCGGACTATCGAACACCCTGATATCGCTCAATATGGGCCCCTGCAGTTATCCATATACGGTATATCTCAACGGTTCTGTAATAAATATGAGAGGGAACTATATCGGGATGTACCAGTCGGCATCTTATGATACCGTCTCTATCCAGTTGAGAAGAGATCTCCTTAATTTCGGCGGTTCTCCGAACGAGATCGCCATACAGGCCTTCCCCCTTGGCGATTTCTCGCCGCTTGAAACCCCGGTAATGACGACTGAAAAAATCTCATCCAGGATGGCTTTCGTCAGGAATTTATTGAACCTTTATCTAATACAGGCATCTTTCGTCATAGGAATACTTATCGGGCTTTATTTTTTGCTTCTGTTCAGCGCGAGAAACTTTACCAACAGGCATTACCTGTATTTCGCCCTGATGTGCTTTTTTTTCAGCTTCAGTTACTTTAACAATTCCTTTACGTATTCTTCCGTGGACGAGATTTCCCTGGAAAAGGTCTCTTATTTTTCCTTTCCAATGGCCGCCCTGTTCGTTACGCTTTTCGTTCGCGAATATACGAACTTCCTTAAAAAATTCTGGGTTTTCATAGTCCTTATCTTGCCTACGGTTGTCTTTTCATTTTATGTTCTCCTTTTGAATACGAAAAGCGACATCGATGCTTTTTTCAACAATTATTCATTGAATATTGTTATAATGCCGATGCTTCTGCTTAGCTTTATACTGCTGATATCGGCCTTCGTTAAAACCAGGCAGAAAAATTACCTCTTAATCCTTTTTGCCTTTTTGCTGAATATAATAGCAAGCATTCATGATATGATTTATACTCTGAATTACCAACAGCCTTACTGCTGGCTTCTGCCCTACAGTTATTTATGCATGCTGATCAGCATTTTCATAGTGCTTGCGATGGAAGAATCGACGATTTATTCCGAAGCGATGAAGAGGACAAGAGAACTCGACAGGAAGAATGCGGCCATGCGCACAGTTCTGGGCAATCTTGAAACCGTTTCAAGGAACCTGATCAATTCAAGCACGATCCTTAAAGATAATATAAGCAAAGCCGCTTCTGTCATCTCCGAATCGGGTTTGAATAATATTGCAATTGCAGGTAAGCTCAAAATCCAGCTTGTCGATATAGAAAAAGTCACGGTAATGATAAAAAACAGGCTGGAGAATACCGCCAATAGCATCCCGAAAGCTGTATTGAGCCAGACATCCGTCGTTGAAGAAACCAACCGTACGGTAAACGGTATGAACACGCATATCGATAAAATACTCAGGAGCATAATACAAACCGACAACATTGCAAAGGAACTTTCCGGCATTGCGGATAACAGCAAGGAAATTGTAATAAAAAGCAGGGAATCCATAGGAAAAGTTTTTGAAAGCACAAAATTTATCAGTGAAGTTCTTGAAAATATACAGGAAATCGTCGAGGAAAGCAATTTTCTTTCGGTAAACGCATCTATTGAATCTTCATATGCCGGAGATGCAGGCGAGGGTTTCAGCATTCTGGCAAGCGAGATCAGGAACCTGGCCAACAAATCGAAAGAAAGGCTGGATATGAGCCAGGAAAGACTTAAACAGATGACCGTCAGCATCAGCGACAGCATCAAGTATTCCGATCAGGTTGCAAGCTATCTCATGAATATTATAGAAAAATCAGTCAATTCCGCCGATATGATTGTAAAAATGTCTGCTCTTATGAACGAGCACAAAATTGAATCGAATTCCATACTCGAGGGTACAGGCATACTGCTTCAGGAAACGCTTTCCATCAGGGATATGATGGAAGAAGACCGCACAGAAAATGAAAAACTTAAAACGACATTGGTAACGCTTAAAAAATCTTTTGTTGAAATAACAGCCCTTCTTTCAAGCCAGGAGGAAAGCCAGAATAATATCATGGGGGCGATCAGCCACATACAGGAAGTTCTCTCGGAAAACCTGAAAACAATAGATATCTTAAAAGAAACGATCATGATAGCAGGCCCTGAAAAGATATAAAGAGGAACAATAATGGGATTTTGCAGCAAAAATACGATACCGGCATATCTCCTCTCAGCCGCCGTTATCCTGTTCCTGGTCATTCATTCAGCCGGTTACAGCCAGGCATATATAAAAAATGGAAACGATACTGTATTCCTTACGAATTTATTTGTCCTTGAAAGCGAACAGAAACCCGGAGATTATATTTCAGGCAATACGATTCAAAACGGATTTGTGCGTCACGGAGGAGGCCATCTTCCTGAAACGCTTAAAACAAAATTAAAGATGTATACTTTCAGGGAAAGTTTCTCGGTCGATCAATCTTTATCCAATATTCTAATTTCACTTTTTTTAGGCCCGTCCAGTTATCCCTATGACGTTTATATCAATGGCAAAAAAGTCCTCGCAAGAGGCACTGCTTCATACGAAGCGGTATCTTTGCAGTTATTCAATAACTTGATAAAATATGGGCCGTCTTTAAACGAGATTGCCGTACAGGCCTTCCCGCTTGAAGAAACCTTGCCCCTCTGGCCTCTTTTCATTTCAAGTTCCATAAATATATCCCGCCAGGTATTCATATGGAATATAACCAGTGTACACCTGGTCCAGGCCTTTTTCGCCATAGGACTCCTTATAGGAATTTATTTTATTTTCCATTTTGCCGCAAGGGGATTCCAGGGAACGTATTATCTTTATTTCTCTTTATTCTGTCTTTGTTTCAGTCTGAGTTATTTCAATATCACGTTCAGCTATAACCTGGATAACGAATTTTTCCTGGAAAAGGTTTCGAGATTCGCTTTTCCCATGGCAGCATTTTTTATGGCAATGTTCATTTATTCATTTACAAATTCTAAATATAAAATATGGTTGATAATTTTATCCGTCCCTCCTGTTTTATCATCTGTAATAATGCTCTTTAAAAATTCCACACAGGCTGTGGATGACTTTTTCAACAATGTCGTGTCAAGATACGCACTGTCGCCGATCCTCCTGTTCGGCCTCATCATACTCCTGATTTCTTATTTTAATATTAAGAAAAAGAACTCCCTGATAATAATTCCGGCTTACATTTTTATCTTCGCTGCAAGCATCCATGACATTTATTACATCAGCTTCATTTCCAAGTCATTTTTCAGGCTCGTACCTTTCAGTTTCGTCACAATGATAATCAGCATTTTTGCATTACTTACCCTCGAAGAATCCGCCATGTATAAAGAATCGCAGAAAAGATCGTCCGATATCGACGGGAAGAATTCCTCTATGAAGAGGATCATTGACAGGATAGAGACCGTTTCCAGGAATCTTGTGCACTCCAGCCGAAGCCTTGAAGACAATATCGGAAAAGCCGCTAATGTCATCAGGAATTCAAGCAGGAACACTAAAATAATAACAGACAGGCTGCTTACCCAGCTCCGGACTATCGAGAACGTGACTAAAGATATCGCCTTAAGGATCGAGACCGCGCTTGAGAAGATCCCCAGGGCGATATCCAACCAGACCGCGGCGGTCGAAGAGACGAACCGCACCGTATCGAGCATGAACAATCACATAGACAACATCCTCAGGAGTTCCTCAAAGACCAACGACATAACCCAGGACCTTTCGAAAATCGCATCGAGCGTCAGGGATATCGTTATGAAAAGCAAGGGTTCCATCGCCCAGGTTTCCGAAAACTCCAGGTTCATAAGCGAAATTCTCACCAATATCCAGGATATCGTTGAAGAAAGCAATTTTCTCTCCATAAATGCATCGATCGAGTCGGCTCATGCCGGGGCCGCCGGTAAAGGCTTCAGCATCCTTGCCAACGAGATAAGGGAGCTTGCAAACAAGTCCAGGGAAAGGCTTCTTATGAGCCAGGACCGCCTGAACCAGATGATCGATTTCATCAATGAAAGCATGACGCTTTCGGAGGAAGTTACGAGCCAGCTTCTGTCGATAATAGAAAAATCCGAGACTTCAGCCGATATGATCAACAAGATCAATGAACTCTTAAGCGAGCACAAGATGGAGGCGGGCGATATTCTGAGAGGTTCGGGCACGCTTCTCGAGGACACCTTCTCAATAAAGAGAATGACGGAGGAGGACAGCGAGGGCAACATATCCCTGAGAGATGTTTTGTCGAACCTTAAGGATTCTTTCATCGATCTTTCGGGACTTCTCAAGGCGCAGGCGGAAAGCGGTGAAAATATCCGCGCCGCCATGGACAGCATTCAGGAAGTGCTCAACGATAATCTGAAGGTGATGGGTATGCTTAAGGAAAGCGCCGATATTGCAGGAAGAGATCAGTACCAGAATAACGTTTTAATGCAGCCCTGAAAAAATAATAATCATGAATCCGGAGGAAAAATAATGAGCTGCAGGAAATGCATATTTCCTTTTATATTTTTAACCGCTGTTATCTTTCTCGCTGCCCGCTTTTCGGGCTGTTATGCACAGACATATATCAGAAATACGTACGGCAGCACTTATCTTACCAACCTTTTTATCCTGGAAAGCGAATACAGACCCGGGAAATATATCGAAGGCAGCAATCCGGGTTTTACGCCCTATGGTGGAGGCCGCCTCCCCGTCACATTAAGAACGGCCAGGAGAATGTATACATTCAAAGGGTATATTATCCCGGATTTATCATTGTCGAATGTTCTTCTCTCCCTTTACCTGGGTCCTTCAAGCTATCCCTACGATGTTTATGTCAACGGGAAAAAAGTACTTTCAAGGGGAAGCCGCGATAAAGATTACCAGTCGACTTCTTACGATACTGTTAAAGCAGAGTTGTATCCGGATCTTCTAAGGCAGGGGAATTCAGCCGATGAAATAACTATCCAGGCTTTCCCGCTTGAGGAAACTGCGCCTCTCGAAACCCCGATAATATCTTCGTATGAATATGTTTCTCAATTAGTCTTTTTCAGGAACCTTTTCAACGTTCATTTTATACAGGCGTCTTTTATAATAGGCCTCCTGATTGGAATTTATTTTATTTTCCATTTTGCCGCAAGGGGATTCCATGACAGGCATTACCTGTATTTTGCTGTTTTATGCTTTTTTTTCAGTTTTTGTTATTTTAATATTTCCTTCAACTACAATCTGGCCGATCAGGTATTGCTCGAGAAGGTTTCCAGGACATCATTCCCCATGGCCTGCCTTTTCCTTACTCTCTTTGTCAGGGAACTGACCGGCATCGCCAAAAGGCTGTGGGTAATGGTCCTGATATCGGTCCCCTCTATAATTTTATCGCTCATCATCATTTCAAAGACTTCTTTTATTGAGATCGATAATTTTTTTAACTCGACCGTTATGCTCTATCTTATCCCTCCCCTCCTTGTTTTCAGCTTCGTAATGCTGATAATTTCATTTTTCAGGACTTGGAAAAAAAATTATCTGGTTATTATGCTCGGTTTCATTTTAGTTTTCTCGGCAAGCGTCCATGATATAACATATATCATTTTATCCTCCAACCCGTTCTGCTGGTTTGTTCCGTATGGTTACCTTGCCCTTTTGATCAGCATTTTTGTAGTACTTGCCCTCGAAGAATCCGCCATGTATAAAGAATCGCAGAAAAGATCGTCCGATATCGACGGGAAGAATTCCTCTATGAAGAGGATCATTGACAGGATAGAGACCGTTTCCAGGAATCTTGTGCACTCCAGCCGAAGCCTTGAAGACAATATCGGAAAAGCCGCTAATGTCATCAGGAATTCAAGCAGGAACACTAAAATAATAACAGACAGGCTGCTTACCCAGCTCCGGACTATCGAGAACGTGACTAAAGATATCGCCTTAAGGATCGAGACCGCGCTTGAGAAGATCCCCAGGGCGATATCCAACCAGACCGCGGCGGTCGAAGAGACGAACCGCACCGTATCGAGCATGAACAATCACATAGACAACATCCTCAGGAGTTCCTCAAAGACCAACGACATAACCCAGGACCTTTCGAAAATCGCATCGAGCGTCAGGGATATCGTTATGAAAAGCAAGGGTTCCATCGCCCAGGTTTCCGAAAACTCCAGGTTCATAAGCGAAATTCTCACCAATATCCAGGATATCGTTGAAGAAAGCAATTTTCTCTCCATAAATGCATCGATCGAGTCGGCTCATGCCGGGGCCGCCGGTAAAGGCTTCAGCATCCTTGCCAACGAGATAAGGGAGCTTGCAAACAAGTCCAGGGAAAGGCTTCTTATGAGCCAGGACCGCCTGAACCAGATGATCGATTTCATCAATGAAAGCATGACGCTTTCGGAGGAAGTTACGAGCCAGCTTCTGTCGATAATAGAAAAATCCGAGACTTCAGCCGATATGATCAACAAGATCAATGAACTCTTAAGCGAGCACAAGATGGAGGCGGGCGATATTCTGAGAGGTTCGGGTACGCTTCTCGAGGACACCCTCTCAATAAAGAGAATGACGGAGGAGGACAGCGAGGGCAACATATCCCTGAGAGATGTTTTGTCGAACCTTAAGGATTCTTTCATCGATCTTTCGGGACTTCTCAAGGCGCAGGCGGAAAGCGGTGAAAATATCCGCGCCGCCATGGACAGCATTCAGGAAGTGCTCAACGATAACCTGAAGGTGATGGGTATGCTTAAGGAAAGCGTCAGTATTGCAGGAAGATCCGATTGAAAAAACCTCAAGGAGCGGCAATGGATATAAAGCTTGATAATATAGAGAACAACAGGATCCTTATCGTAGACGATAATGAATCGATCCATGAAGATATTAAAAAAATCATTAACGGTTCTCTGCCTCCCGCTAAGGAGGATGAAAAATCCGAAACTCAGGTAAATCCTGAAAATAATTTTAAAATAGAGTTTCAGATCGAAGATGCATACCAGGGTGACGAAGCAGTACTGATGGTTCAAAAAGCGGAAAACAAAAACAGGCAGTATGCCCTTATTTTCATGGATGTGAGAATGCCTCCAGGCATAAACGGTATAGAAACAATAGAAAGGATATGGAAGATCAATCTTTTCATTGAAGTTGTAATCTGCACCGCTATATCTGACTATATGTGGGAAGAAATCATAAAAAAAACAGGGTCGGCCAGCCGTCTTCTTTTTGTAAGGAAGCCGTTCAACCCCCTTGAAATCAGGCAGGTCGCTTTTTCACTGGTAATGAAAAGGAACCTGAACGATAAAGTAAGGTCAATGATAAAAAACATGGAATACGAGATGGAGGAGAGGACAAAGCAATTGTCGAATGTCACATCCGAATTAAAAAAAAATACCTCCGAAAAGAGTAATAAAAAAAACAATAACCCGGATCTTCCTGAAAGGGACAGCCTGACCGGACTTTTCAATCTTTTTTCATTTCAGCTGAGGATCCAGGAATTATTCGAAGCCTCCCGCAGGCACTCTTTCCCCCTCTGCGTCCTCATTTTCGATATCGATAATTTTAAAGAATTGAACGATCTGTACGGTCATGAGACTGGAGACGAAATATTGTTGAAGATCTCAGAAATTCTGAAAGGATCGCCTTACGTTCCCGGTCAATCATACGATGAAAAAGAAAATATAGGAGACATCAGGAAGAACGATATCGCAGGACGTTACGGGGGAGACGAATTTGCCGTTATCATGCCTTTTTGTTCGGAAGAAGCTGCAAAAATGGCAGCTTCCCGCCTTCTGCAGAGGATCCAGGCGATCAGCCTGCCTTCGGCGCCGGAAGCGGTAATTATGGGAAATTGCGGTATTGCAGTGCTCGATGCGGATTCTCAATGCCGCAACTCAAAACAGATTATCAGCCTTGCGGACAAAGCCCTTTATTATGCCAAATCCCAGGGCAAGAACCGCTTTCATATTATAAAATGCGAGTGATTCCGTACATGGCGGAGTAATCTCTTATTTTATCCCTGGTTTCCCGGTCAAGGATAATCCTGCCGTCAACCGGACGGTTGTACAGGTAATTTACAATTTCCTGCAGATTTACGATTGAAAAAACATGGACATTGAATTCTTGTTGAATTTCCGTTAGAGCGGAATCGTTCCCAAGCCCCTTTTCCATCCTGTCGACCGAGACGAAGACGGCCCTCAGGGAAATATCGGAAGCGTTTCTGAGTATCGTTACACTTTCCCTGACAGAGGTTCCGGCTGTTATTACATCTTCCACGATTACGATACGGTCCGAGTCTTTAGGCCTGGAACCTATGAAAATGCCTCCCTCGCCATGGTCTTTGATTTCCTTCCTGTTGAAACAGAAACCCTTATCGATGCCGTATTTTTGAAACAGCGCGGCGGAAGTTGAAACACACAGAGGAATCCCCTTATAAGCAGGTCCATAAAGGATGTCGAAATCATCCCCGATATTTTCAATAATTGAAGCGGCATAAAATTGCCCCAGCCTGGCTATCTCTGAACCGCTTTTATAATTACCGGTATTTATAAAAAAAGGCGTGTTCCTGCCGCTTTTTGTCACAAAATCCCCGAAGGTCAATACCCCTGAGCGGACCATGAATTCGATAAACTCTTCCCTGTAATCCATAAAAGTCCCTTCCTGCGGTTCTAAAACCGCCGGAAAAATGATAAAAGAAAAACGGCGATTATGCAATTTTAGAATTTTTTTAACCGCGAATCGATTCTATTTCTATAGATATCTTTCATATTTATCATGCTTATTTTATAATAATTTTTTACAAAAACTATGTCTGTATTGAACCTTTACAGGTCAAAATGAAACTGAACTGTAAGTGAACAAGGAGTTCGATTGCTTGCCGATATTTCAATTAACAAGGGAACTATTATTCCCGCCTGTTGAACTGGCTACAGAAGAAGGCATTCTTGCAATAGGCGGCGATCTTTCACCTCAAAGGCTCCTCCTTGCCTATCGATCCGGCATATTCCCATGGTATATGGATGAAAGCCCTATCCTCTGGTGGTCGCCGGATCCGCGTTTTGTTCTCCTGATTGAAGATCTTTCCATTCCGAAAAGCATGCGCCGTATTTTCAACAAAAATATTTTCCGTTTTACTTTCGATACTCGCTTTGACGAAGTTATTGAATCCTGCAGCATGCCGCGCAAATCGGGACCTTCCACGTGGCTTGTCCCTGAAATGATAGAAGCCTATAAGAGGCTCAACCGGCTCGGTTATGCTCATTCGGCCGAGGCATGGAAGGACGGCGAACTTGCCGGCGGCCTTTACGGCGTATCCCTGGGACGCTGCTTTTTCGGCGAATCGATGTTTACCAGGGTCAGCAACGCATCTAAAGCCTCTCTTATCTTTCTTGCCCTCTCGTTAAAGGAAAAAGGTTTTAAATTCATCGATTCGCAGGTTTATACATCTCATCTGGAGACCCTGGGCGCCCGTGAAATTCCGCGCGGTAACTACATGGAATTATTAAAAAGCGGCCTTGGATTTGAAACTATAAAAGGAAGCTGGTTCAGGCATGCGGATTAAAAATTGGATTTAATGATACTGCGGTATTATAATTAGAAGGAGAGGATATAAATGCGGCAGGAAAATCCTGTTGAGTTATTGATAACTATTGTAATATATATTTTTATAGGTTACGCTCTTTTTTCCATTTTCATCGGGTTATTCCCGGCCGTCATAGTTCTTTGCATTGCTGCGGCGTTTATAGCCGGGGTTTTCCTGCTGTACCGCTATATACGGTCAGGTTTATTTGAAAAGGGTCATAGTTCGAAGCTGGATGAGCATGGGAGCAGGAAAATAAAGGCTTCAGTTATCGAGATGAAGGAATTCGAACCGGGCGCCGAAAAGAAAGCTGAAAATAAAGATAAAGTTCATTAAATGTGAATCGGGACGTTACTTCATATTTCTCATTTCTTTGAGAATATTGCCCTTCCCGATCGGAAAATACCTGAATTCAAGTTCTTTGAACACTTCGGGGTTGAAAATATTTCTTCCGTCTACAATGACGGGAAGTTTCAGGGCCGTATAGATGTCGCAGGGTTCTATTTCCTTAAACTCGTTCCATTCGGTCAGGATGACCAGGGCCTCGCAATTCTGGATCGCTTTTAACGGGGTTTCTGCATAGCTGACATTGGAAGATTCCGGAAATATTTTTTTAAAATTCAGAGCGGCTTTAGGATCGTAAAGCTTCAGATTAACCTGCCTTTTGATAAGTTCCTGTACTATTTTGATCGAAGGCGCTTCCCTTATATCGTCCGTTTCCGGCTTAAAAGCCAGGCCCCACACGGCTATATCCTTGTTTTTAAGTATCCAGAGTTCTTCCTCGAGAATCGAAATGATCTTGTTGAATCTGACGGAATTGAACTCGTCGACCGCTTTAATAAGTGAACAGTCGACAAGGTTATTATCCATAACCCTGATCAGGGCTTTTACATCCTTAGGGAAGCAGCTTCCCCCGTAACCGATGCCTGCGTCGAGAAAATGCCTTCCAATCCTTTCGTCAAGGCCTATTCCGTTCGCGATCCTGTCGATATCTCCGCCCGTTTTTTCACACAGGTCCGCAATCATATTGATAAAGGAAATTTTGACTGCCAGGAATGTGTTCGAAGCGTATTTGATGATTTCGGCGCTTGAAGGGTCTACGACCAGTTTTTTTGTGTCGAAACATTCGTACAGTTTCAGCATTGTATCCCGGGCCTTGT
Organism: uncultured Spirochaetota bacterium; assembly: GCA_963796325.1. Taxonomy (GTDB): domain Bacteria; phylum Spirochaetota; class Brevinematia; order Brevinematales; family JAOACQ01; genus CAVYGN01. Next base: position 1,655,831 of record CAWCLF010000001.1, on the reverse strand, counting down.
CGGACTCTACCCCGATAACTATCCTGTCGGGATGCATGAAATCATGCACGGCGCTCCCTTCCCTCAGGAATTCCGAATTTACGACAAAATCGAACTGCGATTTGCCTTTATTATAGAGCTTGGTTATTGTTTTAAGATTTTTGTGAGTGCCGACCGGTACAGTACTTTTTTCGACGATTATGCGGTAAGAGCCGGGCTCCGTGTTCTCCGCTATGCTCCTCACAGCAGACTCAACCTGCGAGAGGTCGGCAGAACCGTCAGTCATCTGCGGTGTGCCGACGCATATGAAAATAATTTCGGATGAAAGTGTCAGGCTTTTTATATCTGTTGTAAATGTCAACCTTTTTTCTTTTATGTTTTTTTTCAGGAGGTCTTCCAGGTCCTGCTCGTAAATGGGAGACCGCCCTTGCGAATATTCCCCGATCTTTTTTTCATCGACATCGTAGCAGACTACATTATGCCCCGTATCGGCTATGCAGCAGCCGCTTACTATTCCGACATAACCTGTCCCTACAATTCCAATATTCATAATCCGGCCCTGTTTTATTTGATCTCTTTCAATAAATCATTTACCTTATCTGTTTTTTCCCATGAGAATTGTTCCCGTCCGAAATGGCCGTAAGCCGCGGTTTCCTGATAGAACGGTTTTCTAAGATCGAGAGTCTTGATGATGCCTGCCGGGGATAAATCGAAGACCTTCTCGACGGCCTTTTCTATGACGTTTTCCTCGACCTTGGAGGAATTGAAGGTGTTGACCATCACAGAGACCGGAAAAGGAACGCCGATAGCGTAAGCAAGCTCAAGTTCGCATCTTTCGCAAAGTCCGGCAGCCACGACGTTCTTTGCAACGTACCGCGCCATATATGCCGCGCTCCTGTCGACCTTGGAGGGATCCTTTCCGCTGAAGGCCCCGCCTCCATGCCTGCCCATCCCGCCGTATGTATCTACGATTATTTTCCTGCCCGTGAGGCCCGAATCGCCATGAGGTCCGCCTATAACGAAGCGGCCGGTGGGATTGATGAAATACCTGGTGCTTTTATCGAGCAAACCGGTAGGATCGAGGACCGGCTTTACTATCTGTTCTATGATATCCCTTTTTAAATCTTCATACCCGATATCTTCGTCATGCTGGTGTGAAACGACAATTGTATCGATGCGGATGGGCTTATTGCCTTCATATTCAACCGTGACCTGGCTTTTTGAATCGGGCCTCAGCCACCTGATCTTTCCGTTCTTGCGGAGTTCCGAAGCGAATTTAAGAATTTTGTGCGCATACATTATCGGAGCGGGCATCATTTCCGGAGTTTCACTGCATGCGAAACCGAACATCATTCCCTGGTCTCCTGCTCCCTGCTGGCCCTTAAACTCTTCGAGACCCGACCCTGAAACGCCCTGGGATATATCCGGCGATTGAGAATGCACAGTGCTGAGCACAGCCATTGAATGGCAGTCAAGCCCGAACTCGGGATTGTCATATCCTATTTTTTTAGCAGTATTCCTTGCCACTTCCTGGAAATCGACCTGGGCTTTCGTAGTTATCTCTCCCCCTACCAGGACCATTCCGGTGGTAGTAAAAGTTTCACAGGCTACGCGCGAATACGGGTCCTGTGCAATGCAGGCATCCAGCACCCCGTCAGAAACCTGGTCGGCCAGCTTGTCCGGATGGCCCTCGCTGACGGATTCCGATGTAAAGAGATATCTTCTTGCCATTTCAGTTCTCCTTAATATTCAATAGATTATAATTATAAAAAAGATAGGATATTAAATCAATTATTTAAAATATAATTGGTGAAACGGGGAATCTGTCAGCTAATCTGGATAACCCCCGTCCCGTTACTTTTTAATTTGAAAATATTCCGTTTATCCATTAAACTTAAGGGCAGTTCTAAAAACCGACTTTAGGAGGTTTTTAGATTACTGCACCCATTGAACGTTAGAGGTTCCGGGACTTATTAAATGAAAACATTTGCCCTTGCGGCTATCTTAATGCTTGTGTTTTGCGCCGCCTTTCCTTTCGGCAAAAATAAAATAGTCTATTATACATATGACTGGAAAATTATCGAATCGCCCCATTACAGGATCTTTCTTTCAAAAGACATGCTGGATCTTTCAAACCTGATAATCGATACGGCCGAAGGGATTTACATCCATCATGCCGCAGCGTTCAATTACCAGCCGAAAAAAAAGATAAAAATAATAATGTTCGACAACCAGATAGATTTCCAGGAAAACAATATAGAACCATGGACTTCTCCGGATGAAGGGGGATTCACGGAATTCATCAGGGGGCGTGTTGTCGTTCCTTATTCCGCTCAATACTCGGATTTTTATCATGTCATGGCTCACGAGATCACTCATGCCTTCCAGGGTTATCTATGGGGCAAGGGTGAGATCAACCGTTTCTCTTTGCAGGATATAGAGATACCCCTATGGCTTATCGAGGGTTCGGCCGAATTCAACTCCATCGGCGTTGACGAAGAATGCGAAATGATCATTGCTGACGGCCTCATTAACGGGAAGCTCCCTTCCCTGAAGAAATTATCGGACCTGTCGGAGCTTGATCCCGCCGATTACTTTTATGTTTATAAGGAGGGCCAGATATTTTACAGTTTTGTCCGGGAAAAATACGGGACTGACGCATATGCCGGCCTCAATGCATCTATAGCGGGACAGAAAAAATTCGATAATGTTTTAACAAATTTTTTTAAAATGAACCTGGAAGAGCTCAATTCGGAATTTTTTGATTACCTTCATAAAAAATATTTTCCGCCGGTCTCGAACCTTTCTTCGGTCGACATCGTTTCGAAAAGACTTATCGAGGAAGATTCGGATTTCAATATGAACCCTGTTTCAATAAATTCTAACAGGACGGCTTTCATCAGCGACAGGGATATCAATCCTTCGATTATAATTTACGATTCGGAGAAAAAATCGATGGAAACCGTCATAAAGAGCGGGTTTACAGAGGATTTTCTCGAATTCCAGTACGGGAAGAAAAACAATCTCTCAGTCAGCACCAACGGCCTTTTATGTTTCACGGCAAGAAGCGGAGGCGCCGATGCGGTTTACATTTATTCATTGAAGAATAAAAAGACGGATAAAATCGACCTCCCCTTCCGTACTGTCAGCTCTCCGGATATTTCAAAGGACGGGCAGGAGATCGTTTTTTCGGCCGTTTCAAACGGCATATCCTCTATTTATTTATTCGACAGGAGGTCGGGCAGTTTATCTTGTGTTGCGGGAGGCGTTTATTTTAACGGCCAGCCGAAGTTTATCGATGCAGGCAGGATAGTTTTCATTTCTAACAGGAGAAGAGGATTTAAAAGTCCTGACACGGATCTTTTCATTTTCAACCTGGATCTGAATAAATATGAACTTGTCATCGGCGCCGGGAATTCTGCAGGTTATCCGGCCGTTTCCCCCGACGGTTCGAAAATTGCCTTCATAAGGTCGGGCGTACACCCGTCTCTCATGATCTACTCGCTCCGGGAAAACAGGCTTTACGAGGAGATCGTACCGACCGGAGGAGTTTTCATGCCTGCATTCCGCAGCGACGGCTCGATACTCCTGGCCGCTTATGATAAAAACAGATATAACATATACAGCTACATTCCTTCTTACAAAAAGACCGTGACGAATTATTATTCTTCATCTTCAATCATTGAACCCCCGGAAGAACCCTTTACAGCAGCAGTCTCCAATTCGATCGTCCCTTATAATCCGGAAATCTCTCTGGATAACGTTCTGGGCGGGTTTGCGGTCAACTCGGTATTCGGCGCCGCGGCTTTCGGGCTCGTCCAGTTAAGCGACCTTCTTGGAGACAATAAATTCCAGCTTCTTTTCAGTTCGGCCATTGTCCCGGACATCACGTTCCTCGATTATTTCAATGCTGATTTTACATATATTTCGGAACAATACCGCCAGAATTTCGGACTGCACCTTTTCCAGTATAACAACTATTTTTTCGAGTTTTCAACATTCCAGGAGTTTTATAATATGGAACTGCCTTATTATAATACTTCAGGTGCGTTCATTCTTTACAGTTATCCTTTTACGACTTTCGACAGGGTCGAAGCCCAGGCGGGTTACAGGGGTTTCGAATTTGCGACGAATATAACAGTTGACGGCACCAATACCAATTACAATCCCAATTATCAGGACAGGAATCTGATCACGGTATCATATGTCCATGATGCCACAATGTGGGATATAACCGGGCCTATAGACGGCGTGCGTTACGAGCTGATCCTTACAAAATCCTTTTACCTTTACCCCCAGTCTCTTAACTATGAGAAGGCTGTTTTCGATTTCAGAAGCTACTTTATGATTCTCCCGAATCTGATTCAGGGATATTCCTTCGCCGTCAGGGGCGTCGCCGGGAAAGTTTTCGACACCGACAAGGAGAACAGCCCTTTCTATCTGGGCGGGTTTAATTCGATCAGGGGATACGACCTCTGGAGTTTCGAGGGCGATAATATGTTCCTCTTAAATTTCGAATTAAGGGTCCCGATTATTTATGACTGGACTATAGGTTTCCCTTTACCGTTAAAAATGCCGACAATATGGGGCGTTTTTTTCTGGGACTTCGGATCCGTCTGGAACGATAATTACAATCCGGTTTTCTATGAAACGAGGAATTCACTTTTTTATTTTAATGACCTGAAAAGCGGGCTCGGGTTCGGGCTGCGGATAGTACTCCTGCCCGGTATTAAGCTCATGGTAAATTTCGCCTCGCCGTTCGACGGGGAATCGATATTGCCCCTGGACCAGTGGCAGACCTTCTGGTTTATAGGGATTGATTTTTAATCAGGTGGAGGATCCGAATGTCGAGTTTGAAAGTAAGCGTCTCCGGCATACGCGGTATCTGGGGCGATGGCCTCGATCTGGATACCCTTTACGGTTTTACAAAAGCTTTCGCGTATTATATAAAGAGTAAAGGGGGAAAATCCGTCCTTCTCGGAAGGGATGCAAGGCCCACGGGCAAAACAATATCGCTGTATATATCGGGAATATTGAACGCGCTGGGGATCGATGTGGCCGATTGCGGAATTGTACCCACGCCGACCGTGCTTTTCGGAGTAAGGAGGAACGGGTTTGACGGCGGAATCATTATAACCGCCTCTCACAATCCGATCGAGTGGAACGCCCTGAAATTCGTCGGCAAAGGAGGCTTGTTCGTCAGTGAATCCGATATAGGCCTGATCCTTTCGTACAAAGGGAACGATGCGGTTTTAAGCTCCTATGACGGAACGGGTTCATATGATGTCAATTCCGATATCGAAGAAATGCATATTAAAGCAATCCTTGATAAGGTTTCGGTTTCAGCTATAAGGGAAAAGAGTTTCAGGGTTGTGCTCGACCCGGTCAACAGCGCCGGAAGCCGCATAGGGGCGGAACTCCTTGCAAGGCTCGGATGCGAAGTCAGGGTTGTAAACGGCGAAATGGACGGGAAATTCGGAAGGGGCAGCGAGCCTGTCCCTGATAATCTCCGTCATATGACTGAAATTGTAAGAAATTTCCATGCCGATGCCGGGTTCGCGCTGGACCCTGATGCGGACAGGCTTGTGGTTATCGATGAAAAAGGAGATGTTTTATCCGAAGAATCCACATTGGCCCTTGCGGTCGAGCATGTCCTGTCGATAAAGAGGGGAGATATAGTAATTAATCTTTCAACATCCATGGTAAATGAATGGCTTGCAGGTAAATACGGCGTAAATTGCTTCCGGACAAAGGTTGGAGAAGCCAACGTATCCATGGGGATCCAAAAATACAATGCCGCGATAGGGGGAGAAGGCAACGGCGGGGTTATTTATCCCGGAATAAACCTGGCCAGGGACAGCCTGGTAGGCATGGCGCTTATCCTCGAAATGGCGGCGATGAGGAAGAAGACAATTTCCGAAATTGCAGGCGCATTCCCGCGGTATTTTATGTCCAAGGGAAAATTCGAAACAACGGCCGATTCAAATCTCATCTTCGATAAAATAAAAAAAGCGTATGGTAATGCCGGCTTGAATGAAGATGACGGATTGCGGCTCGATTGGGAGGAAAACGGCCGAAAAGTATGGCTGCATGTAAGATCATCCAATACCGAGCCCGTAATAAGGGTAATCGGAGAATCCGACAGCGAGGAACTGCTCAGGAAAAGCCTTTCAGGTGTAAAGGAAATTATCGGCCGCGCTTCATTTTAAAATAGCTGCTTATCACTTCTGCGGACACCTGCCCGGGATATATATCCAGCACTTCGACACCCAGCCTTTTCAATAAAGCGATAGTAGCATTTCTGCGTATAACCATATCCGCCCCCGCCGCTTTATAGTATATATCCTTTTCAGTTTCGATATCATGTTCCGCGGCTTCGAATACTGTCCTGTCCCTTAAAAGAACAAGGAGCACCATGTGGTTTTTTCTTATCATTGAAAGATGCTTTCCGTATATTTTACTGCCCGAGTCGTCGACAATATCCGTAAAAATAACGACAAGAGACCTCTTGTCAAGCTTGGACTGGAGAAATGAGAAAGCGGTCCTGTAATCCGATTCATAAAAATCGTATTGAATATCCGACAACAGGGTGTTCATCTTTTTAATGACTTTGATATCCCTTGTCGGCGGCATATATTTTATTATATCTTTACCGAAAGCGGTAAGGCTTACCCTGTCATTGTTTCTGGCCGCCGCATAAGCAATTACAAGCGCCGCCCGGATGGAATGATCGAGCAGCGACATGCCTTTATCCTCAGAGGCCATAAGCCTTCCGCAATCCAGAAGTATGGCGACATCGAGGGTATCTTCAACCCTGTAAACACGGGTAACAGGCCTGCCGGATCTGGCCGTTGCCTTCCAATCGATCTTTCCGTATTCATCTCCCTTTATATAATCCCTCAGCATTTCGAAATTTGTCCCGTCGCCGTAAATAATGTTATCCTGTTTACCCTCCTGTTTTCTGATCTCCGTCTGGATGATCTTAAAGCTGGACGGTTCCGATGCAAGAGAAGGCGTTACTTTAAACCGGATGCCGGCTTCGAATGTCCTGTAATACGTCCAGAGCCTGAAAACGGAAAAGCCTTTTAAATATATATTGCCGATTTTAAATTCACCCCTTCTTTCAGGAAAAATGGAAAAACTGTGTTCAATTGTGCACCCGGGTTTTACAAAAACGGGATCTTTACAGTAATCCCTCTTAAACGATACATCGAGATCGAGGAGAAAATGGAAATTAACCGGAAACCTGTACGAGTTTTTCACGCTGAGCTTGCATCCGTTAAGAGAATTGATCTTGAGCGAAGCCGGAAAGGATACCGTAAGTTCAAGGCCTTTTCTATATGACGGGGTTAGTACGATATCGAGAAGCATAGCGGCTATTATTATCCCGTCCATGATAAAACAGTAAGGCATCAGGAATTTTATCAGGAAGGATAATGAAAGGGGAAGAAGCGGGATAATAAACAGGTAAAGCGCCATTCTGCCCGGCGTTACGATGTTTCTCATCTGGGAACCGCCGCCCTGCTTAGAACAAGCGTAATGAAATCGTCAGGCACCCTGCCTTCTATTTCAGCCTCGGTTTCAATTATCAGGCGGTGGCGGAGAACAGGGAAAGCGCATGCCGCGACATCGTCGGGTACTATATAATCCCTTCCGTTTATTACAGCATAAGCCCTCGAAGATTTCAGCAGCGCGATTGACGCCCTTGGAGAAGCTCCGACGCTTATTCCCGGAGTTTTCCTGGTGGCATCGACTATATCGAGAATATAATCCAGTATCCTGTCGTCTATTTTTACCACCGAAAGGGATTCCCTGAAAGATATGAATTCTTCCCTTCCGCTGACGATTTTTAAAGGAGAATTTATGAGATCGTCCGAATTGAAACCCTCCATGAACATCCTGAGCATATTTTTCTCTTCACCTATCGGCGGATATTTAATTATTATCTTGAACATGAAACGGTCGATCTGTGCTTCCGGAAGAGGATATGTCCCTTCGTATTCGATCGGATTTTGAGTTGCTATCGTAATGAATGGTTCTTCAAGCTTGTATAAAGAACCGTCGATGGTGACCTGCTTCTCCTGCATAGCTTCGAGCAGGGCAGACTGGGTTTTTGCCGGGGCGCGGTTTATCTCGTCGGCGAGGAGGAAGTTTGTAAAAACAGGCCCCTTCCTCAGATAAAAGTCATTTTTGATATGGTCATATACCGTTGTTCCGACTATATCCGAAGGCATAAGGTCCGGAGTAAACTGTATCCTCTTGAAGTTAACGCCGATAATCCTTGAAAGGGCGTTAGCCATCAATGTCTTGGCAAGTCCCGGAAAGCCTTCGATAAGCACATGTCCCCCGTTCAGGAGCGCCAGGACGACAAATTTGATGGATTCATCCTGACCCTTAATGACTTTGGATACCTCCCCGGCTATCCTGGCAAACCATTCCCTGAAATCATCCGGGTTCTTTTTTTTAAAATCTTTTTCCATTTTTCTCACCCTTTTCCATTAAATTTATAAATTTCATTCTCTGTTTTTCCTTTAAAGCCGTACCTGCCTTGCCGCCTCTTTCGAAAATATCCGCTGAGAATCTATTTCCATAACGTTTCAAGAGGTCAGCCTTCATTTCTTCGAAACCGGCCCCTGGAAAATACCTGGCGATCCTTTCAAAAAAATAATCGTCGAGGATGCCTGCCGCTATTTCCGGTTTTCCGCTGTTAAGATAGAAATTCGAAACTGCGGATATATGATAAGAGAGGGATCTTTTTTTATACAGGTCATAGTCCAGTATATTTCCGAAACGTTTGAAATTTACCGCAAAAAATATGACAGCGATCAGGAATAACTGGGCTAAAAGATAAGGGAAACCGTCCTTAAAAAGAAAAATCTCAGGCTCAAACTTCCCGCCTGCCGGTTCGGCAATATTCTTTGACTGATCGAACACAATGGTTTTATGATAGTAGTCTCTGAATATATTATTCAGAAGTACCGCATTTCCGCTTTTAAGGATGTTCCTGTCGGAGAACAGCGTATCGTCCAGGACAAAAACAATATCCCCTCCGTTGCAGGAAGCACCGGCGATCAAAATATCCCTGCCGTCGCTTAAAACAGGAATGATTGATGTCATACCGGGGGCCCGATAAATTTCCCCTGTATCCAGCGATTCTCTGCCGCCATATATGATTACTTTTTTTACGCCGTTGAGAAATTGATTTTGCTGTCCTGTTTCGATCTCCTTCGATCCGCCTTTGCCGTAATCGGATCCTGAATCAAAAAATACTATAAGCCTTTTGCCCTTTCCCAGCCAGCCGCCTATTCTGCTGAAATTGAATTTGTTCCAATCGCTAACGGCTATGCAGCTGTAAAGATCCATTGAATACCCGTACTGCTGAACGGTAATGTCATATCCGAGTTTTCTCAAAAACTCCATCATAAGGTCATGGCTTTCATATGAAAGATATCTGTCGAACGGAGATTTTACGGATGTTTTTTTTACGCTGAATAACGGAAGGAATTTATAAACGGCAAAACAGATAGAACCTATAATAACTGAAATAAAAATTATGAGCAACGCTTTTTTCATCCGCTTTTCCCCTTTAATGCCTCAAAAGACTGCATGCACAGATCTAATTCCCGCTCCGTCGCTTCGTTATCGGAAAACAGCACTTCCTCGGCCGCGAGATATATTGTCTTGAATGCGTTCGAGAGGCCGGGTTCCCTTATTCTGTCATGGATCATCATATCAGTCATTCCGGGATGTACTGGAAAATTCAGATTTTTGAGTTCCATGATCGCATAATGGTACAGGTACAGAACTGCGGACGAATAATTTTTATTCCTGACGTAATCTTCAAGGATTGCGGCGCTGTAAGGCTCGCCGGTTTTGATTTTCATTTCATGGCCCTTTCCCTGCCGGTAAAAATTCAAATAAATCCTTCCCGAAACGAAATAAACTGCCGTTACTGCCGTGCAGGTAATGATCAGTATTATCAGCCACGTACTGATATTCCCCGTATTGAAAAAGCCGGATTTGAAATCATTTTTCAATGCTGTAATGTCAACGGAATGCGTCCCGGATTTTTCAAGCCTTTTTATCATATCTGTTTTCACCCTGTTTACATCGGGAGGTCCGGGGGTCTTTCCGGTTAAATTACAGCCGCTGAAAATCGAGACGGTTAAAAATATTAAAAGAAGAGGCTTGAATTTCTTCAATTTTTATCTCCGACATAATCATCAATAAGTTTTTCAACACCGTAACTTTCATATTTTATTTTCTGGTTGAAATATATGGATACTACGAGGGCGCTTCCTATCGCTTCGATAAAGAGATTTATGATTATATAGAAAACGGCATAAACAATATCCGATACTTCAAGAAGTATAGCCGAATTGAAAAGCAGGTATTTAAAAAGGGCGAAAACCGAGCTCAGGAGAAGACTTGCCATAATGTTCAGAACAATAAACATAAGATAAACCCAGGCAACACCGAGAATATTGTAATTCCCGAGAACGAAAGCTCTTGTGACTGCGCGTCCTCCGCTCATGTTTTCATTGATGACGGCAGGGGCAACCATTTCCAGGACAACGATCCCGTAAAGGAAAAAAATTACGCTTCCGGCTATCGACACGATCATTCCGATTATGCTTATAACCAGGCTCATGAAACCTGTCACTATTATTGCGCCTAGTATGAAAGCGATAATTATTCCGGCAGACGGCAGTAAGCTGAATAAAAGCGATCCTGATTTCTTCCATACGGTTTTAAGGGAATTCCTGAATTTCCAGGGTTCGCCCGTGAATGTCCTGATAAAAAGGTCATAAATTATACCGTTATACAGGACAATGACAAGTAAAATTACGGCAGCAAATACCGCAATAGCCAGAAACGCCGCCTCGAGATGTTTTCCGTTTATTATCCTTTCCAGTATTAAAAGGAAATGCTCGTAAACATCGCTGAAGTTTTTCAACCCGTTCCGGTTCAATAAAAATGAAAAAAGCCGGAAGGAGCCTGATAAAATTCCTGTTGCGGCGATGAGACCGGCAGCAGCTGCGGCTAAAAACAGGAAAAACATGATATTTATTTGAAGTACGTCCTTGAACCTGCCGAAGCTCATCCTGAAAGCATTGTCAAAGAGCGAACCGGAGCTCATCGGCTTCATCAGCGTCTTCATTTAAGGCCACCTCCCGGATTAATTCCTGCAGATAATTTTTTGCTTAAAAGGAGGAACAGGACAATGGCCGCGGAAAGTCCCGCCGTACCCATCTTTATCCGGTAATCCGCTTCCGACGGGGACAGGAAGCCTTCAATAAAAGCGGCTGCCAGTATGAACAGCGCTCCGGTAAAAAGAACCGGGGTGATCTCCTTAGCCTTATCCCTGAGCGCTTCGGACCTTTTTTTATCGCTTCCGTATAAAATAGACAATCCCATCGAAAGGCCCGCCCCTGCAGTAAGGCATAACCCGGTCAATTCAAAAACGGAATGTGCTGTAACGAATTTTATGAGGTGTTTCCAGTATCCTGCCGATACTACAAGTCCGAAAACAGCTCCGAGGGTTATCCCGTTATAAGCGACAACTGCCAAAGTACCCAGCCCCAGCGTTACACCCATGACAAATGAAAGGAAACCGATGGTTATATTGTTCCTGATATAATAACCCGACATGACGATATTACTGAAAAAGTCCCTTTCTCTTGCTATATTCCCGCTGTACGTTTTTTTCATCAGGACGATCATTTCCTGAGGCAGTATATAACCCGCATATCCCGGATTCTTCAGGATAATCAAAAAGCTTAAAAGAAAAAGGCCGAAAAATATCAGGAATATGGAAGCTATCGGCCTTATATTTACTATGAAAGAACGTGTAAACGAAACGGTAAAAAAATCGATTATATTACCGGCATCTTTTCTGGGCGGGGCATAAAGAATATTGTGAGAATATTTAACCAGCTTTGATATGTATTCAAGGACATCGGGCGAAAGCTCAAGAGTTTTGGCCAGTTCCGAATCAGTGCAGACATGCCTGTACAGATCGGGAAAATCCCTGACTTCCTCCAGGCTTAATCTTTTCAGGGAGCTGTTTTTTGCCTTTCTTATGATCTCTTCAAGCTTCTTCCAGTTGTTTTTCCTGTCTAAAACAAACCTCTCCGATTTCGTCATTTTCTTTAAAACATTATTATTTTCAATCATCGCAGGTCCCTGTGGCTTTCGTATATTTTTTGAAGATAAAGCAGGCTGTCGGAATATTCTTCGTTGTCGTTCAATTTATCCTTTATTTTAATTGCAAGCTTATCTGCCAGTTCATGCTGCTTTTCCAGGGTCAATGTATTCAAGTTATTCAGAAAATTCCTGATTATATAGAGGTCTTCTTCGGCCAGCTTTTTACCGAGGATCTTCTGATCGGATAATAAGCCTTCCTTTATCAAAGAAAAATCGGGGAATTTAAAATTCTCTTTTTCCTCGTTGATCACGATAGTCCCGGCAGCCAGATCCCCTATTCTCCTGAAATCCTTATTGAAAATAATGCAGAAAAAGGCTCCGAGGTACAGCGAGTACTGCTGGTCAAAAACGCGTATGAAATTACGAAGTATTATCGACGATATATCGAGAGTATTCCCGCTGTAGCTTATGACCCGGAGGCCGAAAATAGCCTTTCCCGGAGTTCTTCCGTTCATAATCGTTTCAAAAAATATGAAATACCCCCACTGCATCAAAAAATCAAGTATCATAACGAAGAATATGCTTATGCCTGACAGGGCCGTATGCCCTGTAAGGTCTCTCAGGCTATTGATGCCGCTGAACTCCCGAAAAATATTGAGAAGGACAAGAATAAGCACAATAACAGCCAGCGAGGAATAAAGTATGACTATATCGATGCAAAGCGCAAGAAGCCTCGTAAAAGGGCTTGCTATCCGGTACGGGATCATGATCTCTTCAGGCGATTCTATATCGATTATCCCGCTTCTAACAAATGCCGTAATCTCCAACCTCCGGAATTTTAATAAATTTATTTCTCTTACGATAATTCAATGACGTTTTCAAATACGGCGGTCCTGAAATTTATTCCCCCAGGATCGAATGCACGAATTCAATGAGGTTCGACGACCCTGGTTTTACATCGATGCCGTCAGGTATGGCCGCATAATACCACCTGACAGGCCATTCGAGCGATTGGCCGTTCGTCAGGGTTACGTAAGCGCCCTGAAGTTCCACTTCCAGGTAATCGTTGCCTCCGGCATAAAGTTCTATTTCCGCCTCGGAAGGCGCGAACTCCGAAGGATCGATATCTCCCGGATACCGCTTGATATAAAGCATGCCGTCCCTGGCATATGCTATCCAGGCCTGGGCGCCGTCTCTGAACATCTTCCTGCCAATCTGGCCGTTATGCCTGAACCATACATACTTGTCATCCTCAAGCGTAGGAGCAAGCGATGAATTGAGACTGAAATTTTTACCTTTCGGGAAAAAACAGAGCCCGTTTGCTTTCACACGGGTCACTTCCCAGGGGGCTACAGTTTTATTGAACCCTGATTCATTTATAAGGCAGTAAGTGATCGTGGCGTAATTTTTGATAGTGTTGACAGCATATGTCTTTTTTATCCGGTACCCTGTTTCTTTATCGCTTGTCAGGATAAGATCGCTGCCGCCGTTCGTGAAACTTATGCTGTAGGGTTTGTTATCCAGTGTGTCCAGGGGGGGCCAGAACCGCGGCCATCCGGCCTGGGGACTCGGCCAGAAAGTAGAGCCGGAAAGATATATGTCCCCGTTGAAATGGATCGCTTCTTTACCGTTCATTTTTAACGATATTATCCTTCCGCCCATATACGGCAGGACTGTTAAAGTAGCCTGTCCGTAAGTTACCGAATACTCATTCCCGTTCGAAATCCATGCAGCTGTTGAATCGCTGAAAAGAGAATGCGGACTGCTGAAAAAAATAAAGAACGAGGTCAGAAACAGGATCAAAGATCCTTTGATCATAAACATACTCCTTCATTAATTATGAAACGATAACCTCGAACCCCGATTCAACAACGGTAATATTATAGGGAATATTTTCAGGTGAAGCAAATTTGGTACAAATACTTTGACAAATTGATAAAACCTTAAATATAATTTTAAGCAGGGAGGCAATGATTAAATAGTTGCCTGGGAGGAAATTTATCCCGGCTTTACGGAGAAATCCGTGACCGGGTGAAAATGAGAAATAGAGGAGATTCAAATGGATTATTACATAGTCGATGTGTTTTGCGTTGAAAAATATTCGGGCAACCAGCTTGCGGTAGTGATGCTGGATGAAGAGATACCCGAGGCTTTGATGCAGAAAATCGCTCTCGAATTCCATTTTTCAGAAACAACATTCATATTGAAATATAAAAATAACGAAGAAGACTGGAATGTCCGTATCTTTACACCGCATAATGAAGTGCCGTTCGCCGGCCACCCGACTCTCGGGACTGCTTTTATTATCATGAAAGAGCTTGCCGTAAATAAAAAAGGGATAACGCTAAATCTTAAAGCCGGTAAGATCCCCGTGACATCGGATGAAGGAGGCGGCGGTATCCTGTGGATGAAGCAGCTGAATCCTGAATTCAGCAGGATTTTCGATAAAAACGATATTGCCGGAATAATAAACATGAGCCCGGGGGAGATCGATGATGAATACCCTATCCAGGAAGTATCGACCGGCTTATCTATTATAATCATACCCATTAAAAAGTTAAGTTCGGTTAAAAAGGCTGTTACCGATATTCATGCATTCAAGTCATATTTCGGGGAGCTGGGCCGGCCGCTTTTCATTTTCTGTCCCGAGACCTACGATAAAAATAACCAGATCAATTGCCGGATGTTCGCCGATTATTTCGGCATACCGGAGGATCCGGCTACCGGAAGCGCAAACGGGTGCCTGGCAGGATATCTTGTTAAATACGGATATTTCAATAAAAGCGAAATCGATATAAGAGTCGAGCAGGGATATGAAATCGGCAGGCCCTCGCTCCTCCGCCTGAAGGCGAAAAAGGAAAGCGATGAAACCATCGATGTAAAAGTCGGCGGCAGGGTCGCTCTAATCGCGAAAGGAACATTGCTGTAAATATATAAGTCGTTGCGCGGAATATTGACTTTTTCGACCCTTCCGTTTATTTTATATTAATAACATGGGCTTTATTAAGGAGAAATATATGTCATCCGTAGTTTACACAGACGATACCAATTTTGAAAAGGAAGTTATGAGCGGCGAACTGCCGGTACTTGTGGATTTCTGGGCCGAATGGTGCGCGCCATGCAGGCTTATCTTGCCTATAATTGACGAACTGGCAGGGGAATACGAGGGAAAATTGAAGGTCGTCAAGCTCGATGTCGATAAAGGGCCCAATGTATCGAGCCGGTATGCCGTGACGAGCATCCCGACCCTTATTATTTTCAAGAACGGCACGCCGATGGAAAAGGTCATAGGGGCCGTATCGAAAAACAAGCTCAAAGGTATGATAGACGGTGCCATCTGATATAAAAACGGCTGCAAAAGCCTCAGCCGTAATCAGGAGTGCAAAGCTTCACGACGCTTCGAAAATTGCATCACTGATTAATTTATACTCCCGGAATAATCTCATGCTTCATAGAACGGCTGAAAGCGTCATAAAAGAGATCAGGAATTTTATTATCGCTGAAAATAAAGGAAAGATAGTAGGCTGCTGCGCCGTTTCCTTTTTTACATCTGAGCTTGCCGAAATACGGTCCGTTGCCGTTGACGAAAGTCACAAAAATGAAGGGATCGGCAGCGCCCTGATTCAGGAGGCTGAGGAAATACTCAGGGAAGAAGGGATAAAGCATGCATTTGTTCTGACCCTTACGGAGGGATTTTTTTCCAGGCTCGGATATAAAAAAATCAATAAAAGTCATTTCCCCCAGAAAATATGGAGGGACTGCCTGAGCTGCCCTAAAATCATGCAATGCGACGAAATTGCGATGGAAAAATTATTAAAGTAAGTCAGGGAGAAAATCATGGATACTTACAACAGTTTCTTCACAGGTATTCAGGAAGCCTTGACAAATTCCGGCAATGTTACGCTTGTATTAATTACGGTTCTCTTAATGGGAATTCTGATGATCGTAATTTACTATATTTACAGGGGTTATCAGAATTCCCTGATGGAAAGGAAGCTGCTGGAGACAAGGGAAGGCGATTTCAAGCCCCCGCCCCGCCACCTGTCGGGCTTTAACCCGGCCCAGAAACGCGTACTCAATTCTCTGATCATGGATTTTAAAAGAAGGGAAATTATCGCTTCGGCCATACCTTCATCGGTTCTTGAAAGGTATTCCGAGTTTTTCTTTCAGCATTTCCAGGACCTCAGGATTTCTGATGAGACCGCCCAGAGGATAGCCAAAAAGATCTATCCGATAGCTGTTAAATCCAGCATCGAGATCGAGATAAACGACAGCAACCGCCTCTTCGTTCTGGAAAGAGAGGCTTTAGAGTCCAACGAAAGGGCCGTAGTCGTTCACAATATTTCAGGATTGCCTCATCCCATTAAAAAGGGTGTCCCTGTCAACGTTTGTTATACTTCCAATAATATGTTCATTTGCGGCCAATCCGCAGTACAGAATTTTTTACCGAACGGAAAAACCGTTCTGTCATATCCGAAAAATCTTAAAATTTCACAGGAGAGGCTTTACAGCAGGATACCAGTTGAAAATATTAACGGCTCTATTATTCCTGCCGATATCGAATCAGACGCCTCCCCCCTGAATGTCACGATAAAGGATATCAGCCTCGAGGGTGTGAGGGTTCAGGCTTCATCCAATTTAAAAAGAAAGGAAACCTATAGATTGAGCTTTACAGACATGACTCTTGAGAAAACATACGATTTCGATAATCTGGAATGCGTTATATCGAAGAGCTATATGATAGAAAACGGAGTTTATGAATACGGGCTATCTTTCGTTTATCTCGATCTTGAAACAAGGAACAAGTTATTCGATTATTTCCGCGCACTTGCCGTCAGGCTTCAAAAGGACGTGGTTTTCAAATCCTGAACTGCAGTTTCAACTGAAGCTGCAGACCCCGCACGGTCTGACAGTTTTGAAAGCCGCGCAATTTCCGGCTTGATCATAAGATCGCTTATCTCTTTTTTTGAAAGGATATAAAGCTCTTCAAATCTTAGTGCTTCGTTGAGGGCGTTCGCAGACCGGAGCATCACATCCCTCTGAAGCACTATTTTCCTGGTTTCTATACAGTTGATGTTTGCGGCTACGGCGGGATTTCCGGACAGTTCCTCTATGGTCCGGGCGCTGATGCTTCCCCCGACGGTAAATGTATAGCCCTCAAGTTTCGATCTTTTACCGACATAGCCGATAAGGTCCGTTATAAACCTGGAATCGGGCTTTATCTCTTTATCCATAAAAGAGGCGGAAAGATCCGTCCTGCCCAGTGTGACGTTATCGATATCGCCTCTGCCCTGCAGCATTATTTCCTCGAGCTGTCCGACTGCATTCTTCGTTTCAATATTGATGGACAGCTTGATTCTATGTTTTCCATATATGCTTTTGTAGGCGTCTGTGAATTTTAAGAGCCCGAACCTGGACTCGACCATGGGTGCAATAAGACCGTCCACTCCAAGTTCGAGAGAATCCTTTATATCCCTCAAAGCCTCGACGCCGCCTATTTTCAGATAAAGTTTTATACCCGCCTGTGCGGTAAGTCTTCTCAGCCTGACAAGGTCGCTGTAAGAAGAGCCTTCGGCCTCGAACTCGGCTTTGACCGCTTCCAGGAGAAAATTTTCCTTGAGGTATAAAATCTGTTCGAAGATCTCTTTTTCAATTCCAAACATATAGGCCCCCTTTTGCATGGGAATAGACCTATTTATCTTTTCGATTTTATTTGGATTTCTATGAGTATTTTTCCTGTTTTATTTTTGGAATTGCAGCTATTAAATCTGTTTTAGTGCGGCTTCACTCGGCTCGGACTAAAAGCGAAGAGGGAACAGTATCGTAAATCTTAAAAGCACGTAAATCCCGGCAATTATCCCGCCGATACCGAGAGATTTCTGGAATTTTACAAGAGTATCCGCCATTTTGTCGAGTTCCGCACCCTGAATTTCCTTGATCTGTTTAAGAAATTTCATTGAAAGAATAAGGCCCAGGCATATTTCGATCAGAATAATGATTAAAAGAAGAAGACCGCTCACTATGCCGAAGCCGAAAGCGCGCCTTGTAATAAAAAGGGCGGTCAGAAGGTCCCAGATACCCCATATCAGGAGAACAAGACCGAACCATGGCTGGTAGGGCGATATCTTTTTCAGAGTCTCCGAAGCACCCGGCACTTTTGAAATAACAAGGTCCGGTATTGCCAGGGCGCCGCCGATAACAAGAAATAAAAATTCAATGAACCACATACAAACCTCCCTTATATTGATTTGATTTCCTATCCGAAGTACTTTACCAGGATTACCTCGTTCCCCGTTTCATTATACTTTATCTTATCAAAAACATTCATTGTCATCGTAATGCCCCTGCCATGAGGGAGGAGTTTATCCTTAACCTCATTCTGGACTTTATCGAGAAGTTCTTTATAATTAAAACCTTTCCCCTGGTCTGTAATTTTGAATACCGCTTTATTCGGGTTGATGCTGTATTCTATTGTGACTTTTTTACCCCTGAAACTAGGATCCGTCTGTTTATTCAGAATATATTCCATATAGTTTTCATTGTTAAGAACCCTGGTTTTTTCTTCAAAACTTATCTCCAGGTTCCCATGCTCGATGGCATTTATAATTATCTCGCGAAGGCATACCCTTAAGTAGCTGACATCCTGGGCCTTCATGTAGCGTGAAAGGTTCCTGACAAGTCTTGTGCTCATTTCATCGGCCGTTACAAGGTAATTGCCGATAACGTATTTCTGAACCTCGGAATGGAAACAATCGAGAAGAATATCGTCGACGACGGGAGTAGCCCTTCCGACGATCTCTTCCTCTTCATCGATATTAATATATTCGAGCCTTACCCTGAATTCTTTGGGTTCATTGCTTGTGAACGGTTTAAACATAACCTTGTAATCGAATTGTTTTTTTTCCATTATAAGGCTGTCGAGGTTGGATTTAATTATTTTCCCGGTCAATCCGTAATCGCCGGGATTATCGAAGACAAGATCCGGAAAGGTCATTGTCTTGATCTTTTCAATATTCATATTCATCATTTTATGCATGGATTCGTTTACGCTTATGAATTGAAGCTCATGATTCAGTGAAAAAATAAAATCCTTTGTTCCTTCAACTATAAGCCGGTATTTGCGTTCCGACAGGGATATGATCTTTCCAGCTTTTTCAGCCTCCTTCATGCTTCCAACAAAAAGCCTTGTCTGTCCGGCCATAGATAGAGTGATATAAAGTGTAATGCCTACGCTTCCGCGCGAAAACGTTATACCTGACAGGGGATCGATATTGAAATTGGTATATAAAAAAAGCATATCGTCAAAAGCTGCGTACAGGGCCAGAGCGACGCCTGTAAAAGAAAAGATAATGTAGCCGATCATTTTATGCCATATCAAGTCCGTAATCATGCATATCATGACATAAATTATGAGCGCTCCCATAATCAGGTCCCTTAAATTATATAAGGGGCCCGGAAGGCCTCTGCCGTAATCGGCTTCGAATGTCTTATAAGTCAGCGTCGGTTCCGTCTGCGATACAAGGCTTCCCGGATATATGTACGACACTGCGGTGATCACACAGGCCGTAATAAGACCGGCATATGCAATGTACCTGTTAATTTTTGCCCAGTTCTTATTAAGTTTGAGAAGATAGGATATAAAATAAGGAATGGCAAAAAACAGGAAGAGAGCAGAAATCTGCTCAAGCCTGTCGAATTGCCTTCCAATTGAAGTATTATGGAATATGCCGCCCCATACCAGGATCGAAGTTTCGGAAAAGGTAAACATCATGCAAAAAAAAGCGTTTATTACGACAGCCAGGTACAGCTTGCTGTTATACTGCATATACATATAGAGATAGAGCAGGAAACCGCCTGCGACAATCCCGAAACAGATCGGAGGAAGGAGCAAAGTTAATATATCTAGGTGATATGTAAAATTCATAAAATGCCAGCTAATTATTATTCACCGGATCCTGTTATTATTTTATAGGTAAAAGATATTATTTTCAAGAGAAAATTCATTTGAACCCGTTAAAAAATTGCCCGACATGCTTAAGATAATCTATAATCTTTCATGCATTTTAAGGCTTTTAGAAGCCGGGAAGGGATTTATGGAATTGCCGGCATATACGGAATTATCTAATTTTTCGATCCGGAGAAACGGGGCTAAATCGACAGCGGACATTACGGTTTCTCTCTTTCTAAGCGGTTTTTCCGATCCTGTTGATACTATCAACTCGATTTATAAATTCGTTGCCGGCACAAACGACAGATGCGAATTCCTCCTTATCAACAACGATAAGGAAAGTTATAAATACGATAAGCTTCTTGATTCTTTTCCAATGATGCGTGTTATCCTGCCCAGGGTTAGAATCAGCGCATCGGAAGCCCTGGAAATTGCAGTAAAGGAAAGCCTCTCGGGAAATGTTCTTATTCTGGACGGGGATTTCACACTTAATTCTTTCGATTTGAATGTCATAAGAATGTACCTTTCCGAATCGTCTTTCGGAATACTCCTTCCGCTTATCGTTGATGGAAACGATAAGATCGTCCCGGGCATCGTCAAAGGCGGAATGAGCGGGGGGTTTATAAGCACGATATCGACCGATATTGTAGGAACGGCTGTATCCTCTCTTTATTCGAAATATTTCTGCTTTATAATAAACAGGGATGCTTTCATTTCAAGAAATATCGAGTTGAACAGATATGATGATATCCGCTTTACGCTGCTCGAACTGGGATACAAGCTGTGGAAGGAGGGATATATAATAACACAGGTCAGGAACTTCAAGGTCAGGTACACGGGTGAATCGGTCCCTGATGTTTTCCAGGATTTCAGATCGAAAGATTATCTTGAATTCAACTTCCTTAACATTTCCGACAGGGCTCTTTTAAAAGGCCGGCCTCTAAAAATTCTTATTCTTATGATCGGATCGATTCTTTTGATCAGGTGGCGTTCGGCTGCTTTCCTTGCAAATCTTATTATGAAATCAAGAAAAATAATCTTAGATATTTTGTCCAAACCGGTTGAGGATTCGGCAATTTTTTCGATAATTAATAAGGATACCAAATAGCCGTCTCCTTTGAGGCGCTTGGATACCAATAATACCGGGAGGACCCAAATGACGAAAGAAACCGATGTAATAATCCAGGCAAGGCTCGATTCAACAAGGCTTCCAAGAAAAGTTATTATTCCTGTGGGTAAAAAGCCGTTAATCGCTCACATCGTAGAGAGGCTTACCCTGTCGAAATATATAAGGAATATCATAGTTGCTACCACTGAAGATTCGCTTGTCACGATCAGATCGGCTCTTAAGGAATACGATTTCGTTAAATTTTTTGCCGGAAGCAAATCCAATGTTCTTGAAAGATATTTTCTGGCGGCAAAACTATACGGCAGTGAAATCATTGTAAGGGCGACCGGCGATAATCCCCTGGTCTGTCCCGAGTTTCTCGATAAAACCCTGGAATATCATGATGATGCAGGCTCCGATCTCACACATTTCCTGGGGATACCCCTTGGAACAGGGGTGGAAGTTATCGGCAGGGAAGCTCTCGCTTCTGCATATAAAAATGCCAGCCATCCCTATGATCTTGAGCATGTCACCCCTTTCATATATAAAAACAGGGATTCGTTTAAGGTCCTCGAACCGCTTTCAAGCGGTTTATATTATGCCCCTGATGTAAGGGTAACGGTAGATACTTCCGAGGACCTTGCACATATAAGACAGATTTTTGAATATTACAGGAATAAAGCTTTCATCTCGATGGAAGATATCGTTTCATATCATAAAAGTCATGAAAAGGCCGGCAATTATTACAGGGGCGGCGTACCGGTACTGGCCTGATTTATTCTTAACGGGATAAACTGATAAACAACATAGGCCCGGTTAAAAAGCGAAACCGACCATAAACGGTATCTCTATATCCGTCATATCGAATGCGGCTGAAGCCTCAGGAAATTTGTAGCTGTCGTAATTTAAATATACCCCTATGCTGACGATCATTACTTTAAATGTAAATTCAAAGCTTCCCCCCCCAAAAAACCCAGGTCCTGTCGCAGGCCCCGTAAAGAATACGAAATTAGGGGGAAACAGCGATTTAAAATCGCTTGTGAAATCGAAAAAATTATAATTCAGGCCTGCTCCCACTTTAAAATCGAAACCTATGCGGCTGTTGGAATAAAGCGGTATCCGGTAGGCAGGTCCTATATAAAATTTTGAAATATTTGCTATTGAAAGAGAGTTATAGCCGGATTTATTGACAAAAATACTGTTGAGCTCGTATCCGGCCATCATCCCGAAATTATCCAAAAAAAACCAATCCGCTTCCACGCCGGCTAAAAGAAAACTCATGCTATCGGGGATGGGCGTCAGAGCGTTTTTAATATCCGCGACCGCTCCGCCGGTGACCGCACCTTCTCCGGCTTTAAACATCAGCCTGAAGTTTTTTTGATAATTCTGCGTGTTCGTGTCCGGGGCGCTGTAATTCGTTTGGGATGATTCCGATATCAAATTAACGGTCAAGTAAATATTTCCTTCGTCCTCCTCGAATGTCCCTTTTTCTCCATTAGGAATAAATATAACAAAACTACCTTCATCCAAATTTATAATTATTGATTGATCCTTTATATTTTGCTTCGCTTTTTCAGGCGATGATTCCTCCGAATCGCTGCCCATTTTATAATCAAAAAATGAAGGATATAAACTGCTTCCGCCTCCCCAGATGATATTCCTGTTAGTATAAGCCAGGATTTTAGTTTTATAACCGACGTGTTCTGCCACTTTATAAGCACCTCTAGTAATTTCAAATTTATAAGTGCCTGTTGTTTTGGCGATATATTTCGTCCCTGATTTTATGTCTGAAGTAACCTGAATTTCTTCTCCAAAAAAGACGCCTGTTATGATCAGGCAGAGAAACATTCCTAATATAGTTTTAAAGATCTTCATTTTTGCTCCTTCTATATAATTTGGAATTTCCCATTTAGCATATTGAAACCAAAAAACCCGAGTACCGATACATTTTACCAATATTTTATCAAACTTATCAGGGCATGTCAACATAATTTCCGTCTCTTTCCAGTCAGTCATTGCTTTCTTTATGAAAACAAAATTTCATCTGGGAAATGTGGGATAAATCCTTTAGAGATTATAATTCTTTTCAGAATATTTACAAAATCGCCTTTTGATTATAAGATAATAGCATTAAACGCCGACCGGGAGCTATAATGTTTCTTTATAAATCACACAGACCGACATGGGCCGAAATCGATATGGACGCTATAAAGAGCAATTTCCTGGAATTGAAAAAGCGCTGCCCGGAGTCCTCTATTTTCATGGGAGTTGTCAAAGCCGATGCCTACGGCCATGGCGCGGTCGCAGTTTCCCAGGAGCTGTTGAGGCTGGGAGTCGAATATCTTGCAGTTTCCAACATCGATGAGGGAATGGAATTGAGAAGTTCCGGCATATCGCTTCCAGTTCTTTTATTAGGCCCGGTTGAAACCGTCGAATTCGGCAAGCTGATAGAATTCAATATTTATCCGACGGTGATCAGCGTCGAATATGCCAGGGAGCTTTCAGAAGCGTACCGCTACAGGGGAATATACCCTAAAGTGCATATAAAGGTCGACACCGGAATGGGCAGGATCGGCATACCGATCGACAAGGCGCTCATGGGCATCGAACAGATTTCAAAAATGGAGGGGATAATTGTCGACGGCATTTATTCGCATTTTCCTTCCGCAGACGATGATATCGAATTTTCTCACCATCAGTTGAAGCTTTTCGTTGACCTTATCAACGAGTTAAAAAAACTGGATATAAAAATCAGGCATTTTCATATTGCCAACAGCGCTGCCATATTCAATATCCCTCTTGCTACCGGGCAGCCTTTTACCATGGTGAGGCCAGGCCTTGCCTTATACGGATATTCGTCGAAACCGCAGGAAAGCCTGATCAATGCAATGACCCTTAAAACAAAAATCATTTCGATATCCAGATTGAAAAAAGGGGACACCGTAAGCTACCTGAGGACTTATGAAATCACAAAAGAAAAGGAATATATAGCAGTTTTGCCGGCAGGTTATGCCGACGGAATACCCACCCTGTATTCCAACAAGGGCAGCGTAATGATAAAAGGCAAAACATATCCCGTGGTCGGCAGGGTATGCATGGATTACATGATGGTTTCCCTCGGGGAATCTCCCGGAGATATTACGTTAGGGGATGAGGTTACAATTTTCGGTAACGGAAGCATAAGCGTCGAGAAATTCGGCACGTTATGCCGGAGAATTCCATACGAAGTAACCTGCGATATTTCGAAAAGGGTGCCGAGGATCTATTTGAGGAAGGAAGATAAAAGATAAGCCTATGGTAATAGATTTTCATGTCCATTTTTTTCCTGATAAGGTAGCCGTTAAAGCGCTTGATAATTTAAGCAGGATGAGCGGTGTAACTCCATATGGTGAAGGTACTTTCAATTCCCTTGCCGATTTTATGAAAAAGGAGGGAGTCGATCTTGCCGTAAACCAGCCCGTGGCTACCAGTCCAGAACAGGTAATACCGATAAACAGGAAAATGATTGACATCGTCAATATGAATAACGGTATAACGAGTTTCGGTTCAATGCATCCTGAATTCATCCTGAGCCATGACGCCGGTGAAGAACTTTCATATATCGCTTCAAAAGGCATAAAAGGCATTAAGCTTCATTGTGAATATCAGAATTTTTACCCCGATGACGATAAACTCACTCCGATATATGAAGCATGTTCAAGATACGGCCTTATGATTCTATTCCACAGCGGCAGGGATATCGGTTTTACGAGCCTGCATGCCACGCCGGACAGGCTCCTCGAAGTATCCAGGGTCAGAGGTTTAAAGCTGGTCCTGGCTCATCTGGGCGGATACAGGCTCTGGGATGAGGTCGAAAAGCGTCTTGTCGGTGTAAGTAATGTTTTCCTCGATACGGCTTTTACCGTGGAAATGGATAATGAACGGATGAAATCGATCATAGAAGGCCATGGATATGACAAAATTGTCTTCGGCAGCGATTTTCCATGGGAAAGCCCGGACAAAGTCCGTGAAAAGATTAAGAGCCTGGGGATGGGGCAGGATATTGAAAAAATGATATTCGGCGGTAACGCGGCAAAACTATTGAATATTAATTAGGAGCTTTATATGTCTATAAGTTACAAAGATCTGGGATTCGTAAATACCAGGGTAATGTTTCAGGTGGCTTTAAAGGAAGGGTTTGCCGTTCCTGCATACAACTTCAACAATATGGAGCAGATCCAGGCCATAGTAATGGGCTGCCTGGAAAGCCAGTCTCCGGTAATTCTTCAGGTATCCAAGGGCGCACGTGAATACGCCGACCAGACGCTGCTCCGCTATATGGGCCAGGGGGTTATCGAGATGATGAAAAGAGAGGCGGGCGCCAGGGGACTGGGCGAAATACCTATAGCAATGCATCTTGATCATGGAGACACGTACGAACTCGCCGTTTCCTGTATTGAAAACGGTTTTTCCTCGGTTATGATCGACGGTTCACACCATTCCTACGAAGAGAATGTCGTACTTACTAAAAAAGTAGTTGAATACGCCCACAGGTTCGACGTTACAGTCGAAGGCGAGCTCGGCATTCTGGCGGGAGTCGAGGACGATGTCAAAGCGGAACAGCATACTTATACCAGGCCAGAGGAAGTTCAGGATTTCGTAGGTAAAACAGGGGTGGATTCGCTTGCAATTGCAATAGGGACATCTCATGGAGCATACAAATTCAAACCCGGCCAGAAGGCCGAGATAAGGCTCGATATTCTGCACGAAATCGAAAAGATGCTGCCCGGGTTCCCTATCGTGCTTCACGGTTCTTCATCGGTGCCTCAGGATGCCGTTGCAATGATAAACAAATTCGGCGGAAAACTGAAAGATTCCATAGGAATCCCGGAAACCCAGCTTCGCGAAGCTGCAAAGTCGGCAGTCTGCAAAATCAACATCGATTCTGACGGCAGGCTTGTAATGACGGCCAAAATAAGGGAAACTTTCGGCACCAAACCCGAAGAATTCGATCCCAGGAAGTATCTGGGGCCTGCAAGGGACGCTCTTAAAAAGATGTATATGGAAAAGAACATCAACGTTCTGGGAAGCGCGGGCAAAGCGCCGCTTATTATGGCGGCGTTAAAAAAACAGGCGAAATAAAAAGAAGAACGAAAGAGGCCGGCCGGGCTTATAAAGAGCCTACCGCGCCCCTTTTTTATTGAAATAATCTTCAATACCTTTCGCTATATCCAGGGCGATTCCCGGTTCGATGAAATTCATTGTTCCGACGGAAACGAATTTCGCGCCTGCAATAATGAATTCGATTGCATCCGGGACGCTGCATATTCCGCCGCTTGCAATCACCGGAACTTTAACCGTCTGTGCGGCGCACATGACATTGTAAAGGGCCATAGGTTTGACAGCCGGCCCGGAAAATCCGGCGACCTTGTTCGCGAATATGAATTCTCCCGTATTGCTGTCTATGGCAGTGCCAAGGTAGGTATTTGAAACTGTAACTGCATTACAGCCGCAGTCTTCCGCGATTTTTGAATTCCGCCTGATGTTTTGATTCGGGCTTATTTTTACCGTGAAAGGTTTTGACGCCCCGGCCCGGGCCAGCGCAGCGGACGCCTTTATAACGATCCTTTCCACCGCTTCCGGCCGGGCATCGAATGTCTCTCCATTTTCTTTAACGTTTGGACAGCTGAGATTGAGTTCAAACATAGCGATCCCTTTGATTTCAGAAAGGGCGGCGGCCATTTCCGGGAAGTCGTCCTCACTGTCGCCGGCCAAACTGAATATTACATTAGCGGGAATTTCCGAAAGATAATCATGCGCCGACAGGTCTCTATAAACCCTGTCGAACCCCTCGTTTTCAAGGCCGATGGAATTTAAAAGGCCGGCAGGAGTTTCATAAAGCCTCGGCGGAGGATTTCCCCTGCGGGGCTGTCTTGTGACGGTTTTAAGGGTGATTCCGCCCAATAAGGAATAATCCATGAAGTCGCCGAATTCCCTGCCCATTCCGAATGTCCCTGAAGCTGTAATGACCGGATTGCGGAAAGCTAAGCCGCCTATCATTAAATCGTTCATTGCCCATAATTCTAACACTGCAGTTCCCGGCAGTCAAATAATAATATAACGGATTCGAGGATTTAATATAGGAAGGGTGAAAGTTCTAATCATGTTATTAATCAGAATCCACCGGCAGGACGGATATATAAACTTTGCCGTTATCCTTGGCTATATTGCCGGTAAACAATTCCGGGATTAAACTCACGAAATCGCCTTTCCGCAATTTTAAGATTACCGACATTCCCTTTGCTTTTTCCTCGGCTTTTTTAAAAGATTTTTCGGCTTCATCGCTGCCGATCTGGTAATCGTATTGACGAGGGTAGCGATCCAATATTACGGCATACCGGTTCGTATAGATGAAGGTCTTGGTTATATAACCGGTATTATCGAATATATAATAAGCCCCCCCGGTAATTTCAAATTTATACGAGCCTTCTATATTCGCCTTATAATTTATTTCATTTCCCGAGCTTGCGACATCGACCTCGATTTCTTCCGATTTTTTATCATCGGCGGCCTTATCCGTCCGGATCTTAAAAACCACTACCTTTGTAGCCCCTTCTTTTATAATGATATTTGTCGAAGACAACCGGGCTTCGCTGTTTTTCAGGGTAATCCCGATTTCCTTGCCGGCTTGCACATCAGGTATTGTCAATTCACCGGAACTGTCGGTTTTCCCTGTTTTTTTCCCGTTAAGGTACACATCTAAACCGCTTTCAATCGCCTCAATTATCAATACGCCGGAAGGGCTGAAATC
Source organism: uncultured Spirochaetota bacterium (assembly GCA_963796325.1). Lineage (GTDB taxonomy): Bacteria > Spirochaetota > Brevinematia > Brevinematales > JAOACQ01 > CAVYGN01. Next base: position 1,627,859 of record CAWCLF010000001.1, on the reverse strand, counting down.
AAGTTCGTTCGTCGCCCCGCTCTTTATCTCTATTATTTTCCTGAAAACTTCATAGTCGGATTTTTCAGATTTCAAACTGATATCTATCGACTGGCCCGAAATGAATTTGTCAAAGTAGCCGTCCCCGATGCCGACGGTTTTCATGAAAGTGTCGTTTATGAACAGCCTGTACTTTGTGTCATGGGGCTTGATATCGAGTCTGAAGTATCCGATCGATATTGTTTTCCCGACCAGCAGGCCCGATACATCAAGGATCATTTTGTCGATGGTATTAAATATTTCGGGCCCGGCGTCCCCTTTGTAAACCCTGGTAAATAACAGCTGGCCGTTAATGACGTTATAAACATATACGTCGATCGTTATTTTCCCGCTTTTATCGTTAACCAGGTAATCCCCGGTGATCACCTGTTCCGAAGAAAACTGCTGGGCGATATTTATAGCTTTTCCGCTGTTCAATTCCTTCATTTCCCAGAATCCGCTGTCCTTTGCCGATCCCTCAATGTCTTTGTACGGAGTTACTTTTTTTGATATTTTAGAAAGGAAAGTGGAAAGCGATTTGACCATCATTATATTGATATTAGCCTGGTTAGGCTTACCCATGTTAATGAAACCCGCCACTGTCACCGATTTCATCTGAAAATCTTCCGGCCTGATAATGCCCCGGAACATGAATAAGATCAGGAGGATTATGAATATCTTTTTTAACATTATTTTTACTCCTGAAAATATTTTATGAAATAGCAGCATATTTGTCAAATCATCCGGGCAGTATCGGCATGCTTTTCGCCGATATCTTCGCGCCCCTGCTGATAGCGTTCCCTGCGTTAAGAATATTACATAAGGGCGGTTCCAAAAACTGCCCTTTCATGTTCTTTTATCGTAAAATGCTATAAAATATTAGTCAAGGTTAACTAAAGGGGTGCATTAACCATGACAAAAACGAAAGAGCAGGGAAATCAAAGTCTTTTTGATTATCAGGAACGAATGGCGACACTCGAAAAAAATCCTTTGGAAAAACTAAATGATGTAATCGAATGGGAAAACTTCAGACCCGCTTTAAACGAAATTCTTGCCCCAAAGGAGCAGAAAGCACCAGGCGGTGCCTCACATTATGACTATGTTTTCATGTTTAAAATTCTAATTATACAGAGGTATTATAATCTCTCTGATGAACAGACTGAATTCAGGATAAACGACAGCCTTTCGTTACAGAGATTTCTTGGAATTACGCTTGCGGACAAAGTTCCCGATCATAACAAGATATGGGAATTCAGGGAAAGGCTTACAAAATCAGGGAAAATGAAGGCATTATTTCATGCGTTTGATTATTACCTTCAACAGCAGGGAGTAATCGGCAAAACAGGAGCAATAATAGATGCCAGTTTTGTTGAAGTGCCGAAACAGCGGAATAATCGGGATGATAACAAGAAAATCAAGGAAGGAAAAATTCCTGAAAACTGGAAAGACGAACCGAATAAGTTATCCCATAAGGACACAGATGCCCGCTGGACAAAGAAAAACAATGAAACATATTACGGGTATAAAAATCATATAAAAGCCGATATCCTGTCAAAGATAATCAGAGAGTATGAAGTTACCGACGCAAGCGTCCATGATTCCCAGACGATGGAAAAATTATTAAATGAAAAGGATATAGGTAAAAGGATATTTGCAGATAGCGCATATATCGGGGCAGAGAAGCAAGGATTGATAAAAAAGTTTAAACTTATAAATCGCATCAATGACAAAGGTTTCAGGAACAAGAAACTCAGGAAAGGACAAAAGAAACTAAACTATCTAAAGAGTCGAATCCGATGCAGGGTTGAACACATATTCGGGTTTATTGAAAACAGTATGAATGGGAGCTATATCAGGACAATCGGAATAAAGAGGGCAGAAACAAGTATTGGCCTGATGAACATAGTTTACAATATGATGAGATATGCGTTCCTGGTGAGGGAAAATTGCCTAAAATCAGCATGATTTATCTGAATAAAAGGAACCAGAATTAAATTTAGGATTTTATTTATCAGTCCAATTGTTTTAATACTGAAGATTAGTTAAAATAAATTAGATTTTGGAACTGCCCATAAGTTATTTGCTAAAATAACAGCATTTAATTAAAATAACAGAAAATTTTTCAGGAGTTTGATATGAAAGGACTTTTAAAAGCGGGGATCCTGCCGTTTTTTATCTTATTCTTCGTCATATCGGGTTGCGCCAATTCCCCGTCTGCCGGTTCTTCAAGCAGTTCGACATCTGCGGGCCCGTCTGTCGTATCGACATGGAACGGTTCTATATACGATAGCAGCGGCAACGGAACCTGCACTTTTACAATATATTCCGACAATTCTTTCGTGTTCAAATTTACCGTAGCGCCATCTTACGGTTCGGGCACGGGTACTATAAGTTTTACAGGGACAAGCTTTACGGTTCCCAGCCTAGCGGGAACCATTTACAATCCTACACTTTCCCCTACTAACTCGTCATTTACAGGATCTGTCAGCGGGTCGACGAACAATAACACGATGTCCGGCAGCTACTCAATGACTTTTCCTAACTGGTATTCGGGATCCGGCGGGTCCTTCTTCGCCACCGAACAGTAGCGGATGTCATACGGCGTTTGTCTCTTTAATGTCGCTCTCTTTAATTGAAAAAAAAAGGCCAATCCTTTAAAATTCTATGACTGCACAATGCCTAACGCAAGCTCGTGCTTATTACATAATTATTTTGTCGGCTGCCGACTGTCGACTGTTGACTGTCGACTTATGAGGAGTTCCTGATGCGCCTGTCGAAAATGCTGATCCCTACCCTCAGGGAAAATCCGAGGGATGCCGAAATCGAAAGCCATATCCTGATGATCCGGGCAGGCCTGATGAGGAAGGTCGGCGCCGGTTTATACACTTTTCTTCCTCTCGGAATGCGGTCTGTGCTGAAGGTAATAGATATAGTCCGAAAGGAAATGGACCGTTCCGGGGCGCAGGAGATACTCCCTCCCATACTTACTCCCGCCGAATTATGGATGGAAAGCGGAAGATACGGTAAAATGGGGAAGGAAATGATGCGTTTGAGGGACAGGCATGAAAACGAACTTATACTCGGCCCGACGCATGAAGAGGCGTTTACGGCTGTTGTCAGGGAAAATGTCCGCTCATACAGGGACCTTCCGCTGAACCTTTACCAGATAAACACTAAATTCAGGGATGAGATAAGGCCCCGTTACGGAGTAATGAGGTGCAGGGAATTCATAATGAAGGATGCTTATTCTTTCGATATTGATGAAGCGGGCCTGGATAATAGTTATGAAATTATGCGCGACGTATACAGAAAAATTTTCTCGCGCTGCGGCCTCAGTGTCGTTCCCGTTCTTGCCGATTCCGGCACTATGGGCGGGTCTATTTCGGAAGAATTCATGGTGCCTTCATCGGTAGGGGAGGCCCGGATCGTCAAGTGTTCATCCTGCGATTATGTCGCAAATGCCGAAAGGGCTACATCGGCCATGGATTTCAGGAAAAGCTCTGAAAAAGAGAAGCCGCTCGAGGAAGTATCCACCCCCGATGTGAAGACCATCGGGGAATTGACCGGTTTTTTCAATACCACGCCGGACCGGTTCATAAAATCGATAATCTATGTCGCCGACGACAGGCCGGTAATGGCGGTTATCAGGGGCGACCTCACAATAAACGAAGTTAAGCTGAAAAATGCGATCGGATGTGCGGAACTATTCCTTGCTGATGAAGAGACGGTCAGGAAAGTCACTCATGCCCCGGTCGGATTCGCATCGCCTGTCGGACTACCCGGTCTGGAAATAATAGCCGATGAAAGCGTCCTGTATATGGTTAACGCAATAACCGGGGCAAATAAAAAGGACACGCATATAATAAATGTCAACCCGGCCAGGGACTTTAAAACCGGAAATGCAGTCGATATAAGACAGGTCGAAAACGGTGAAAAATGCCCTGTCTGCGGGAAACCGCTTGAATCGTACAGGGGCATCGAAGTCGGGCACATCTTCAAGATCGGCTACAAATATACCCATTCCATGAATGTCAAGGTCCTCGACAGGGAAGGAAAAGAAGTTTATCCCCTGATGGCCAGTTACGGCATAGGCATCGGAAGAACGCTTGCCTGCATAATCGAACAGAATAGGGATCCAAACGGCATAATCTGGCCTATGACGGTCGCTCCCTTCCATGTGATCGTCATTCCGGTAAATACCGAAGATGACGAAATAATGAGAGCATCGTTAAAACTATATGAGTCGCTTTCAGAAAATTATGAAACCCTGATTGACGACAGAAATGAAAGGCCGGGAGTAAAATTCAAGGATGCCGATCTTTTAGGCATCCCGGTCAGGGTGACTGTCGGAAAGACCTATAAAGAAAACGGAACTTTCGAAATCAAAGAAAGACATAGTTCTGAAAAAGAGTTTGTTGAAGAAGCTGCGGCTTTGAAAAAAATCGAAGAAATATATGAAAAAGAGATGTCCCGTTTCGGTTTTTAATTGTTATTATTATATAAGCTGGCTTTTTTCCCGGTCGATGCCGAGGTTAAGAACGGCGGGAGGATGAAAATGGGTAATTCATCAAAGGAAAGTGTCATAAAAAGACATGTTATCCTTGGTGAACTATCTAAATTAAAAGCATCGGATATAATGATCCCCAAGGGTAATGTAGTTCTCTTAAATCTCAAAAGCACTTTTCAGGAAATAATCGACACGGTTATTGCCGACGGCCATTCGCGATTTCCCGTTTATTCTTCTAAAATAGATAATATTACGGGCATTCTTTATGTCAAGGATCTTCTGCAGTTTTTCAAGATCACCGAAGTCAATTTCGATATCACGAGGATTTTAAGGAAACCGATATTCGTTTCGGAAAATAAAAAAGCAAGCGAACTTCTATCGCTATTCAGGGAAGAGCATGTGCATCTTGCCACTGTGGTCGACGAATATGGAACCATGGTCGGAATTATCAGCCTTGAGGATATCCTGGAGGAAATTGTTGGGGATATCAGCGACGAGTATGAAAAGGAAAAAAGGGAAAACTATATAACTGCAGGAAAAAACGAATATATTGTTTATCCCCAGATGAACCTTGAAGAATTCAACGATCTTTTTAAAACAAGGATCAGTTCGAGAGTTTATGAAACCATAGGGGGATTTATCCTTGAGAAATTCGGATATGTCCCGAAAACCGGCGAGTCGATATCATACGGCGGCTGCTATTTCGAAATCAGGAAAGTGGAAGGAAGCAGGCTCAGGGAAATTCTGGTGAAAAAAAGATAGGAAGGATCGAATGCGGGCGTTTATTGCAATTGACCTCCCTCCTGAAATCAGGGAAGGCATATCGGACCTGATAAGGCAATTTAAAAAAATACAGCAGGCATCCATAAAGTATGTGGATAACGAAAATCTGCATATTACCCTTAAATTTCTCGGCGATTCCGATGACCGGACGATTAATTCGCTTCTCGAAAATCTCAAAACGGTCTCGCCTTCCATGTCCTCAATATATGTGGAAACGGCAGGGACTTTCCCCGGAGATTTTTTCCCGAAAGTCGCCTGGGTAGGAATACTTAAAAACAAGGAATTAAACGAACTTTATAACAGAATCGAAAATGCGGCGGTTAATGCCGGATTTTCGGCGGATGAAAGGGATTTCCAGCCTCATATTACAATTGCCAGGATAAAGGGAAAAGCCTCTGAAGGCTGGATTCAGCTGGTCAGGGATAAATCGCATGAAAAATTCGGCAGCTATAAGCCGCAGGGATATACCGTTTACAGGAGCGATCTTAGCGCAAACGGCCCTGTTTATACCAGAATTGCATTTTTCCCTTTCAAGGAGGACAGCAATGGATAGCTCATACGGTTCCCTCAAGGAACAGATCGAAAGATGCAGGTCTTTCACAATGAAAATTTATATTGTCGACAAGGACGTCGAAAAGGAAGTGGGCAATATCCTCAGGATCATATTCGAAAAATTCCATAAAGCCGACCTTGTCGGAGTTCTCGTGACCTGTCTCATGGAGCTTATAGTTAATGCGGCAAAGGCAAACCTGAAAAGGGTCATTTTCGAATTAAACCATCTCAATATTGACGATGAAAACCAGTACCTTGAAGGCATGCTTCAATTTAAAAATCTTCTCGTGGAAGCATCATATATCAAGTATTTTAGCGACCTCAAGAATCATGATTTATGGATCAAGGTTGCTTTTGAATATAATGAAACCGGTGTGAAGATAGAAGTTATCAATAACACGCATATCACGAATATCGAGGAAAGGAGGCTCCGGGAAAAGCTCAGGAAAGCCATGCTTTACCAGAGCATAGCCCAATTCTACCTGGAACAGGGCGATGAGCTCGAGGGGGCGGGAATGGGAATAGCGCTGGTGATAATGCTCCTGAAGGGATTGGGAATTTCCCCCGACCTCTTCAGGATAGGAAACATCGGCCATGAAACTCTGATCCGGATAGAAATTCCCCTTGTCGATTCCTTTGTCAGCGTCAGGCAGATGCCTCAATGAGGGATCACCTGTGAATATACTTCTTACGAACGACGACGGATACCTTGCTGCCGGTTTGCGCACCTTGTGTGAAAAACTTGAAGGCAGGCACCGCCTTTATATCTGTGCGCCCATGAAACAGATGAGCGCCATGAGCCATGCCATAACCCTTTTCAAGCCGCTTGAAATAATCAGGTCCGGCGGTGCAAGTTTCGCAGTGGACGGGACGCCTGCCGATTGTATAAAAGTAGCTCTTTTTTATCTTTTTAAAGATGTAAGATTTGATGCGGTAATATCCGGGATCAACAGCGGACCTAATATGGGAGACGATATCGTATATTCGGGAACGGTGGCCGGAGCCAGGGAGGGCTCTCTTAACAATATCTTTTCGATTGCGGCTTCTCTTGATGCCTGGGATGAAAAAAAAGACTTTGACCGCCCGGCCCGTTTTATATCGGAACTTCTGGATATGCTTGACAATAAAATTTTTAACGGAAATCTCCTGCTTAATATAAATTTTCCCGATGTCGAAAATCCCGGGGGCGTCAGGATCACCCATTTAGGAAAAAGAATATATAAAGACAGCGTCATATCCGATAAAGAAGGCGATAAGGAGTTCGTTACGATCACAGGAGAAGAGCCCGGTTTCGGTCATGACGAAGGCTCGGATCTGAATGCCGTTCACGACAGCTATATTTCAATAACACCCCTGGCGAACGACATAAGAGATCCTCTTCTTAACGAAAGCCTGAGATACCTGGAATCGGCGGCCTGGTCATTCTGATTAAATTATTCAGTCATTATACCGATCCTATAAATAAGAACGAAGCGGGAGACATTAATTGAAAATAATCTCTTTATTATTACTTTTGATATCGTCATATTCATTCTCTCTGGATCAAAAGCTTCTCGAGCACTGGAAGGAAACGATGAATTATGGAATATCATCCCAGAGGTCGGGCGTTATCAAAGCGATCGAGGACTCGAAAGCAGATGCCGCATATTATCTGATCAGAGACGCCATGCAGAAGGATATAAGCCCTGATGTACGGGGCGATGCAGTATTTTCTCTTATCAATCTCAAGATTAACGACCAGAACCTGTGGCTCTCCGCCCTTGCATCCGAAAGCAATTCGGATGTATTGAGAAAGATCGTTTTTGCAGTCAGCGAACTTAAAATCAAAAGCGCGGGGCCGGGGCTTTATGTTCTTTTAACGAATTATATCGATAATGACAAGGCAAAAGACCTCTCAAGCGGGATTATCCGCACTATCGGGGATATCGGATACAACGCAGCGGCCCCGGAAATTCTTGATATTCTGACCAATATTGATTATGGAAGCGAAGTGAGAAGTTCGGCCGCATTATCTTTAGGGAATATCGGCAGCGGCAAGGATGTCAGCATCCTTTCGAACATTCTTGAGAATACCGGGGAGAATAAGGATATCAGGATGTTCAGCGCATTTGCCATTGGAAAGATCGGAAATTCCCAGGCGATCAATATACTCACGCCTCACATTGAAAACGAAAAAGAAGATATTAATATAAGGCTATATTCCATTGCCGGACTGTCATATATAAAGGATAAATCCGTATTTTCAAAGCTGGTTGAATTTACCAGATCCGAAAATGCCCGGATAAGGGTTGAAGCCGTAAAATCGATAGCGAATTCACCTGATAAGAAAGATGCCGTCGAAATTCTTAAATACAAAGCGGTTTATGATCCGGATTTCGACGTCCAGAAAGAGGCCAAAAAAACCCTTCTTTCAATGGGTATCGATATCGATAAAAAAACCGCTTCTTCAAGCCCCGGCACTACAAACAGTAAATAATAACGGGTATGAAGTAACGAGAAATTGATTTCTCGTTACTCGCCACTCGAAACTCGTTACCGATAATTCCATCAGAAATCATGGTCGTTTTCTTCATGCTGATCGTGACGAGGTTCGAAACTTTCATGATTTTTATACTCGTCAATAAACTTATCCAGTTCATTAGTATCCGATTCGATCTTGCCGAACCAGCGGTCAACCGCGCCTTTAAGTTCCCTTTGCCTGTTTTCGTCAAGCGCCTGGATCTTTTTCATGGCATTTCTATTGATTTTCTGGATCTGTGTCTGAACGATCCTGAAATCCTTCAGATTCGACACGATATCTTTCGATACGGACTTGTCCGACTGGTATTTGTCGGCCAGCGCATCCAGATTCTGTTTCAGGTTCCTGGCCCTTTCCCTGAGCTTAAGCTTGGCTTCCCTGGCTTCCGAAAAGACCTTCATTATCTTGATCCTGTATGTTTCTATAATAACCCGGGCCTCGGGTATCAATAAAAAACCTTCGGGATTTCTCATCATAAACTCCCCCCTCCCTCTTTCATGCCCGGGGGCGTTGGCATGATCCTGCAGTTCTCCCGTTCCCGCCTGATTCGTAGATTCAGCGGACAGGCCTGATGATAAGAAAAGCATTATTCCAAGGGCTGCCGTATATATCCCGTATTTCATAAATCCTCCAAGTTAACATTCAGATATCCATAGAGATCTCGTAATAATAATCAAGATCGCTTTTATCTCCTGAATTTTCAACTTGCACAACGCTGGAAACGTTTTCACCATTAACGCTTTCGCTGTTATTTTCCTTCACGGATAAAATCGATGTCCCGCTTTTAAAAAGAGAGGGGACCATGTAGTAAACGGCGGCGCAGACTGTTATTATAAGAACTAACGACAATACCGCATAAACAGGCCGCCGCCATGTGTAATATTTTTTTCTATTCTCCGCTCTTGCTAAAAATTCGTTCCAGAGCTCCACTTTTTCTCCATTCGGTTTAAGTGAATTCAAGCCTGCCGTAACATTCGCATAAGCCCTGCAAGAGGAACAATTCTTTATATGCCGGCCGATCAGTTCTTCATTTTCCGCAAGAGCCGCCGCCGGGAGCATTCCCGCTACGCCGTCAAGTAAAGCCATTATTTTTCCGCATTCTTTATTCCGCATACCTGACCTCCCAGCTCCTTGTTAATTTTAGTTTGCCCCTCCGGTAAATTGATTTTACTGTGGGCAGTTTCATATTGAGCAGCGCCGATATATCTTCAAATTTCTTTTTTTCCATATCTTTTAAAAGAATAATCCGTTTTTCATTTTCCTTTAAATTGTCGAGCTCTTCGGCAAGCCATTTCTCCTGATCTCTATACACCGCAAAATCCTCCGGACTTTCCAGGGTGCTTGCATTTGAAAGCAATTCTTCATCAGGCTGGAAAACAAGCCAGCTTTTCAAACGCCTCATCATTAAATTCTTCTTTGCCTTGTTGATGGCCACCCTGACGGCATATCCGGTTCTGTTATTAAAATTTCTTACCTTTTCCCATCTGTCGTAAACTATCATCATAGCTTCCATAACTATATCTTTCGCCGAGTCTTTAGAATCTGTAAATCCCCTTATTATCCTGTAGAGTATATTCTCATTTTCTTTAAAAAAAAGCTCAAATTCCTTTTCAAGGCTGCCTGCCATCATTTCTCCCCGGCCTTATAATCAATTAAGTATTAAAATATCTTAAAAGATGCAAAAAAGCAATATTTCAACCGCAGAGCCGGCAGTTTGCAGTCGACAGTACTGTTGACTTTCGACTGCCGAATCTCAATAAAAAAGATATAATTCCGATAACAGGAATAGAGAAAGTACCCGGAGGTTTATTTTTTGAATGTAAGAATATTGAACTCCGATCCCGTTCTTTTAAGGAATCTCAAGCCCGACAGGATTGTCAATGTAAAAATAATAGATAGGGACGCCGATACGGCCAATATAGAAATAAACGGCCTTAAGGCAAAAGCGGCAATCGGAACGGATGTCGGCGACAGCTTTTTTGCGCTCGTTGAACAGGGGAAAGAAGAAAACGGGAACCTTATTGTCAGGCTCAGGGTCCTCGGGTCGCTTATCAGTTCAGGGTATCTCAAAAATAAAAAGGAATCGAGCCTGCTCGAAAATTTCAGGATCATTTTAACGGAAAAAAACCTGCCCGTTGAGGAAAGTTACTTAAATGCCGCCGGCATTATTTACAACAAGGGTCTGAAATTCGAAAGGGACAACCTCAGGACAGTACATGCGGCGCTCTTAAAAGAAGGGCCGGAATTCGCCGGACTGATAGCCCTGTTCATTGAAGCGGGACTCGTTATCGATGAAAAATTCGCAGAACTCCTGCTGAATTTTAAAACAATCCTGAAAATGCTTAACCGGAAGAAGCCTCTTTTAAACAGGACATCTGAAGATAAAAATAAAAATCCGGCCGGTACGGCTGGAATTCTCCAGGAAATTTTCAGGATCTTTTTTGGAAATGACGGTAAATATTTCATTGGGACCGAGGATTACAGGCACAATGACATTCCGGTTCAATGGAGGAAAGAGGAAAATAACGGATTCACAAGATTCTATTTCGATTTCGGCAGCGGGCAAACCGGACCGTTTATACTTGTGTCGGATTACTCGGAATCATTCATTTCCATCAGGGTTTATCTTGACGATAAATTCCTTTTGCAGAATAAGGCGGCTCTTGAAAAATATTCTCAAAATGCAGTAGTGCTGTTCGGAAGCATTGCCCGGGGCCGAAGAATAACCCTGGCTGTTCTTCCTCTATTACACAGGTTCATGTTCTGGGAGGGGGAAAACAGGGAGAGTATTGTAAAACATAAAGAAGAATTATTCAATATAGATATATCAGTATAAAAGATAATAACGGAGGCGGTTATGCAGGACAGGGCTGTGGCATTAAAATACGATGAAACTACGGATGAAGCACCTTATATCCTGGCCAAGGGTATTGGAGCGGTTGGAGAATATATAATATCGCTGGCTAAAAAAAATCATGTGCCGATTTACAGAAACGACAAGCTTGCGGATTCTCTTTACAGGCTCAGGCAAAATGAGGAAATACCTGCAGAATTATATACAATAGTTGCTGAAATTTTCAGTTTCGTTTATTCTTTAAAGGGGTAAAACAAGGCCACGGAGGACACTATATGCCAATGAGAAAAATAGAACTGGATGGTCTTCGGCCCGGAATGAAATTTAACAAATCTTTATTTGATAATAATCTTAATATAGTATTGCCGGCCGGAAAAGTTCTCGACAATTATCTTCTTTCAAATCTCAGGAGCAGAAACGTCAAATATGTCGAAACGGCGGGAGATATGATAGGCGAAACATCTCCCGACAGAATCGGTGAAGCTCCTCAAAAGCAGGCTGCAGAAAAAAAAAGCATAGTCCTGGATAAAGATACGGCAAAATACCTGGATTTCTACAGGGAATGTATAACATCAATAAATTCGACATACAACAGGTACCGCAACGAGCAGAATATTGACACTGAAAAAGTCCAGAAGCTGGCGACCAGAATTGTCAATACCATTATGGCGGAAAAAAAGACCGAATTGTTCATTAACCTTGTAAATATTGCAGGTAAAGGCGATTACCTTGCCACTCATATTATCAACACGACGATTTTATCGGTACTTTTAGGCCAGAAGCTGGGATATTCTCTTGTCAAGCTTGTTAATCTCGCCCTTGCGGCGCTTGTTTACGATATCGGAATGGTCAAGGTGCCGGCATATATCATTGAAAAAGAGGAAAAACTGAGCTCCGACGAATACAACCAGGTCAAAACCCACCCGGTGTACAGCTACCAGATCATAGCCAAGGAGTTTAACCTGCCTATAGAAGTCGCCAGGGTCGGGCTTGAACATCATGAAAAATTCGACGGATCCGGTTATCCGAGAAGAATCAAGGGTCATGAAATCTCGGAGATGAGTAAAATCGTTTCTATAGTCGATACATACGAGGCCCTGACCAAGGACAGGGTTTACAGGGAAGGCAAAGACTTTTACGATGCTATGAAGCTGGTTCTCGGTGAAGGATCTAAAAAATTCGATCCCGATATACTCAAGGTTTTCATTAATATGATGTCGATCTATCCTGTAGGATGCTATGTCCAGCTCAGCAATAAATCCGTAGCCACTGTAATAGCTTCCGACCCCGTTTCGCCGTTCAGGCCGACTGTCAGGATAATAAAGGACGAATTCGGGGACGATGTCGCCGACGGGACGGTCATTAAACTCTCAAAAGAAAGGGATATACATATCGTCAGAGCCCTTCAGGCCAAACAGTTTAAAAAAGATTGAAAATGTTTTTCAGCGCGATCGGCAGAAAGGGCGAAATCCTTGCAAAACAATACTTGACAGGTAAAGGATATAAATATCTTGAATCAAATTTCAGGACGAAATTCGGGGAAATCGATCTTATATTCTCCGATAAGGACGTTTTGGTCCTGGTAGAGGTTAAAACAAGATCGATACGGAATATAAACGATATCGAATTATCGATTAATGACATAAAAATTAATAGGATTTTAAAAAGTGCCGAAATGTATATTAATATATCAAAGATTGATTACAACGAGGTTCGTGTGGATGCAGTGTTTGTGAATCTTTGCGGCGGGGAACCGGATATTAAGCATATAGTATCATTTTATTAGATTTAACCGGAGAAAAATGTGATTGACGATATTCTCATTGAGAAAAAAAGAAATTTTCATCGGATTATTGTCAAAACCAATTCCAGTTCCCTCTCACAGACCAGGATGGAACAACTGAGGAAGAAAATAAAGGACCCGAATTACATCTCGTTCGCTATTGAAAAACTGGCTGAAAATATCAGTAAGGCGATGCTTGAAGGTTATATCGACCAGAAGGACCTGAAATAATCCCTCCCTTCTACAAATACTTTATATAAATTATCTTTGCTTCGTTTGGCTCGAGTTCAAAGGTCATGCCGGAGAATTTAATTTTTCCTCCGTCTTCGCCGGGAAATACGCTGCACCGGCAGTTTATCTTTGAATAAGGACGCAATTCTTCAATTTCCGATGGAGTTATCGAATAATGAACGGAACCGCTCCTGTTGATCATTATCAAAGCCGATTCATTGTATTTAAGGTCAGTCTTGACAAGCATCATAATATCCCTCTGAGGTCCTAAATCTACCGGTTCCATCGATGTTTCCCGGTTGAAAATCTCATATTTTTTTCTGAAAGAATTTATCTCCCTTATAAATCCTGTAAGATCGATATTAACATTTTCCCAATCGGAGGGTAATGTTTTAACCACATCCGGTTTTTTCAGGAAACCGTATTCAAAACCAGCCGGGATCATCCATCCCGACGAAAAAAATGCGGTAAAAACGGCCCTTTGCCTGATAAGGTCTATTCTGCCGCCCGATTCGAATGCAAGTCTCAATGTATCATGCGATTCCGGGAACGATACCGATGGCGCGATATTCATTGTCTTCTCATATTGTTCGAGGAGCCAGCCGTCCCTGTAATTCCACCACTTCGAACTGTTAAAAATGAAATCGAATCCTGCCCCTGCAAGTTCAATAGTTTTATCAATCGGACAGCCCAGGCTTTCTGCGAAAAATTTTATATCCCTATTCCTCTTTTTTCCGGAAGTGATCAATATATCCCATAATTCCGCCGGAATATTATAAGCAGCATCGGCCCGGAAACCGTCGAATCCGGCATTTATATAAAAATCTACAAGGTCCTTCCAGTAATTCCATAATCCTTCCCTGTCCGAAGAACACCTGTTATCGATTTCTGCAAGATCTCCCCACTCGATCCATGAACCGTTTTCCCAGGCCCCCGGGCTGACGATTTCCCCTTTTTCATTTTTTTTATACCATGACTGCCTTTCGATCGTAAAAGGATGGTCTTTTGCGGTATGATTGATGACAAGATCCATCATGACATTTAAACCGAGGCGATGACATTTTTTTACAAAAGCCTTCAGCTGTAAAACAGGGGACAACGGGCTTCCTGTATTTACAAACATCGGGTTGATGCCGTAATAATCTTTTATAGAATAAAGGCTGCCGGAAAATCCGGAATACTGGAAGGGATTGAGGTATATCCAGTTAAAATCCAGTTCCCTGATCCTGTAGAGATGTTCTTCCCATGCCTGCATTATGCCGAACAGTCGAGGAAAAATATTGTAAATCCTCGGAGATTCAGGAACCATTAAAATAACCTCTAAAAGGGCAAATTTCCCGCAAGTGAGAATTCTAAAGTTATTTATTTAAAAAGTCCACATTTTACCCGATCATTCCGATGAAAAATAGACTGACATTTCGGGAAAAATGGTATATAATATCCGCTATATTGGAATAAAAAGCGGAACTAACCGCATTTTCCCCGGTTCCGGGCTCACTACATCGTTGAATAATATTTATAAATATATTATTGAACCCAGTAAAACTGACAATTTTACCCACTATAAATATCCGGAGCGGCACTTGATCTCAAAGAGACTGTTAATAATTATGACGGGGATTGTTGTTTTTGTTCCCCTGCGTTTTTTTTCAGCCGAAATATCCAACAGCCAGGCTAATGCGTCAAATCAGGTCAATGAAGCGGATGCATCGGCAACAAATACCGGAAGAAATCTTATTTTCGACAATTACGATGAGGTATTCCTTCAGAATTTCGAAAAGGAAAATCTTACACAGATAAAATTCATAGGCAATGTAAAAATCAGGTTCGATAATAATATGCTTAAAGCCAGGACAGTGATCGTAACTTCAAAATCCAACAAGGTAACGGATATAACAGCATACGACAAGGTCGAATTCAGGTACGGAGACTCGATATATCTTGCCGATTTTATGTCTTTCAATCCGGAAACAAAAACCGGAATGCTGAGAAACGTCCGCTCGTTTGTCAGAGGTTCAAGTTTCGGGGTTCAGACAGGATCTATCAATCTGTCGGCAGGAGAAGGGGGATGGTATTACCATGCCGCTAAGGCTACGATCCTGTCTGAAAAACGGGTTGTGCTCGATGATGTCAGTTTTACATTCACCCCGTCTGAATTTCCTTACTATCACTTTTATTCCCAGCGGCTCTGGTATTTCAAAGACGATCTCATATATGCTTTTGATGTCACATATACGGTCGGCGAAGGGAATTTCCTGTATTTCCCCTTTTTCATGAGATGGGAAAAAAAAACCGGGATCAAAACCGCCTTCGGACAGGAAAAAAGGATCGGTTATTACCTGATGAATACCCTGCTTTTCCAGGAATGGCTTAACGGATCATGGGGCCTGGGGCTCGATTTCTACGAAAGGCTGGGGCAGTATTTCTTATTGAACTATAACCTTGTGAAACCGGTAGGAGTCGTACAGAGCCTTAATATCACATTCCAGGGAGCTAACGATCTAAGGACCTTTTATGACGTGCAAAATGACCGTTATACGCATATATCTCCCGACAGCCAGTATACCAACATTAATCAGCTTTCCTGGCAATATACTTTGAACGGATCGATAAAATACAACGATCTGGTCATTACTTTTAACTGGGAAGATCTGAACGATCCTTTTTTTGTTTCGAAATATGCCAGTATAAGGCAGTATGATTTTAACCTTCAGAATCTTCTGCAGCCCCAGAATAATCAATTCTTCAATCATGACGACAGTTATATAGAGAAGAGCACAATAACCCGCAGCATCGATATAAAATACAATACTCTGGATATAAGCGGGTCCTGGCAGCTACAGGAAGCTCCGGATCCGTCGGTTTCCAATATATATCTGAACTCCCACTACAAGTATTTCCTGACAAATATAACATTTCCGACAATATCATTCACCACTCCCAGCATCGAACTTATCAAGAATTTCAGCAATTCCTACCCGGTTTCCAAGACAATAGAAATTAATAACAGGAAATATAATATACCTCTGGATGCTGATCCGGGGAAGTTTATCGATTCGCTCCCTACAAATTCTTCCAGTTCTTCCTCTGCGAATTCCTCATCGAATTCATCTTCTTCGAATTCAGCCTTTTCAGCCGTTAATCAAACCGTAAATCCGGCAGACTATATTAATATGCGCCCCTATTCTTCGACGAATATGAACCGTGAAGGGAACCCGGGAACAACTACGGCAATTTATAAACTGACAACCAACAATTTCGAAGTTTATGATATGTCATCCGTCGTCAACGGCAGTTTTTATTATAATACTTTGGAATATATCGATACCAACAATCTCCCCACATATAATCATTATATGCACCATGAAACAGTGACATCCGAATCCGACCTGGCATTTTTTAACAGGATACTTTACTGGACAAATGCATTCGTTCTCAACAATATCCATAACTGGTCGATGTTCGCTTCCGAAATGACAAACAACATCAACAATTCGGGGGCCGAAGTCGATTATTCCAGTATTGCGGGCATATTCCAGAGTCCGTCAATCTTCACCGGGACAATATGGCAGGTCAATTTCCCTTATAACATCAGCTATACCCTGACATACCCGCTGTATGATACGTTCAACTCTCTTCTGATAAATACGGCGCCTGAAGATACCCATAGTTTTGCGCTCGACACCGGGTTCAATGCGTTTCAAACCAATATTATCTACGATCTTAAATTTATCTATTTGCTGCAGTACAGGCTTACAAACGGCATCGACGATGTTTACGAGAACAATCTTATGGATAAAAGGCTTGAAGTCGATACCAGCCTTTCTCTATTCTGGCTTTCGTTCAGCACATCGACGGCTTTCGAATTGCTGGAAACCAGAACGAATACCGTTTCTTTCGATTTCGATTCCCTTACCAACCATATTTTCCCCGGAAGAAATCCGATGTTGACAGCGCAATTCAGGCCCCCGGACGCCTTCGCCCCCCTGCCGTCCTTTACATACGTTTACGATATCCTTATGCGTTCGAATGTTTCCCTGCTGGTTAATTCGTACTACAATATCCAGAACATATACACACCTTATTTCTACAAACTTGAAACGCTTAAGTTCAGCGCAACCCTTTACTGGGACTATCAGTCGCCCAGGGATACTTATTTCGATTTTACAATTAATTCGACATTGTGGCTGGACAGGTACTGGTCCATGAGCTTCTCGACGGAAATCAAGAATACGAGGATATTCAGATACTTCCCTGAAAATGCGAAATACCTGCAGCAGGGCGAAACTATAGTGGATTTCTGGCCGAATTTCATGCAGGGTCTGGATATTTTCTCCATTACGAATCTTGAACAGAGTTTTTTCAAAATACAGGACCTTCACTTTTCGATCGCCCATTATCTGAACGAATGGGAAATGGACGTCAATTTCGATCTTTTCAGGAGGGTTGACACGGTAAGGCTGATCGCGTTCTGGGAACCCAGCCTTTCTATTGAATTCAAGCTCAACGGAAGCGACACCTACCCTCCATACCAGAAAAAATTCGTTCCTCCTCAATACCAGTAAAGGGCGGAAGTTCATGCTTTTCGAACTCGTTAAAAAGGACAAAAAGGCCAGGGCCGGAATACTTCATCTTGCGCATGGGGATGTTCCTACGCCTGTATTTATGCCGGTCGGCACCCAGGCTACGGTAAAAACAATTTCACCAGAGGAACTTTATGAAATGGGATCGGCAATAATCCTTGCAAACGCTTATCATCTTTACCTGCGGCCCGGCATCGACGTTATTGAAAATGCGGGAGGCATCCACAGGTTCATGAACTGGAAGAAAAATGTCCTGACCGACAGCGGGGGGTTCCAGGTGTTTTCCCTTGCCACTCTTAACAGGATTAGCGACGAAGGCCTCGAATTCCAGTCCCACATCGACGGATCATACCATTTCCTGACGCCTGAAAAATCCATGGAAATCCAATGCCGGATCGGGGCCGATATTATCATGACTCTCGACCAGTGCATAGAGGCCGGCGTTACATACGACGAAGCGAAAACAGCGCTCGGGAGGACAACGCTATGGGCCGCAAGATGCATTGAAGAAATTAAAAAATATTCGCCGCTGGGTCCGTTCCTTTTCGGTATCGTTCAGGGCGGCACTTTTGAAGACCTGAGGCGCAGGAGCGCAAGGGAGATCATGAGCCTCGGATTCCCCGGTTATGCCGTCGGCGGTTTATCCGTCGGAGAGGGGAAGCCCGATCTATACCGGATGCTGGATATAATGAATGATGAACTACCGGGAGATAAACCCAGATACCTGATGGGGGTCGGAGTGCCCGAAGATATACTCTACGGTATCGAACTGGGCATCGATATGTTCGACTGCGTCTTCCCGACAAGAGCGGCAAGAAACGCCACGGTTTTCACAAATATCGGAAAGCTGTCGCTTAAAAACCTGTCCCTTAAATATGACCTCGGGCCACTGGACCCCGGATGTTCATGCTATACATGCTCCAATTACACGAGGTCTTATATAAGGCACCTGTTTAAGTCGCAGGAAATTCTCGGCTTGCGTCTTGCATCGATACACAATACGCATTTTCTGATCAACCTGGCGAATTTATCCGGAAAAGCCGTCATGGAAGGCAGGTTCATGGAATTTAAAAATGAATTCCTTGAAAAATACATGAACGGGAAGTTCCTGGACGCATATAAAAGTTCGTAACTCTGCATCTATCTGCACGACTCTGCGGATTATTTCTTATCATGGATTTATCCCCGAAACCATAGTATAATTTACGGATAGTGAATTAAATCCGGGACTGCCGGTAATTTCACTTTAAAATGTCGTTATTAAATGATATATTTAATAATCGAATCGGGAAGAGGGTATTATGTGCGGCATAGTAGGCTATATTGGAAACCGGGATGTAAAGGAAGTTTTGCTGGATTCTCTGCAGAGGCTCGAATACAGGGGTTATGATTCCGCGGGGATTGCCATAATCGACTGCGATAAAAAAATCAATATTCAAAAAGACTGCGGACGCATCGGCAACCTCAGGAACCAGGTCTTCAAAAACCTTATAAACATTGAAAGCAAGATAGGCATCGGGCATACCCGCTGGGCCACTCATGGCGGGGTTACGCAGGAAAATTCCCATCCTCACTCCGACTGCACCGGAAAGATTGCCCTGGCCCACAATGGAATAATCGAGAATTACAGGATTTTAAAAGAACTTTTACTAAGTAAAGGTCATGTGTTCAGGTCGGAAACCGATACGGAAGTTCTTGTCCACCTTATTGAAGAGGTTTACAAGGAAGACGGCAGAAACCTTCAGTCTGCAGTAGTTGAAGCTCTCAAGCTTGTTGAAGGAACATACGGGCTGGTCGTGGTCTGCACCGATGAACCGTACAAGATCGTGGGCGCCCGCAACGGCAGTCCTCTGGTCGTCGGCATTGGAGAAGGTGAAATGTTCTTTGCATCTGATGTAAATGCCATAATGCCGTATACTAAAAATGTAGTTTATGTCGAGGACAAGGAAGTCGTGGTCATAAAGGCGGAGAAATTCAAAACCTACGACCTCAATTATGAAAGGATTGAAAAGACAATCTCGGTTATCGATTGGGATGTGGACGCAATATCGAAAAACGGTTTTGAAACATTTATGCTCAAGGAAATATACGAACAGCCTGAAGCCGTAAGGACGGCCCTCAGGGGAAGAGTCGTTCTGGGCGAAGGAACTGTTAAATTCGGCGGGTTGAATATAACCGAGCAAAGCGCCAGATCGATCAATAAAATAATTATTACCGCCTGCGGAACAAGCTGGCATGCGGGGATCATCGGCAAATATCTTCTCGAGAGATTCGCGGAGATCCCTGTCGAGATCGATTATGCTTCGGAATTCCGTTACCGCAATCCTATCATTCAGGAAGGGAATATCGGCTTAGTGATCAGCCAGTCCGGCGAGACGACCGATACCCTTGAAGCGCTGCGGGAAGCTAAAAGAAAAGGCGCACAGGTGATCGGACTGACAAACGTGATCGGCAGTACTGTGGCAAGGGAGAGCGACGGCGGAATCTATCTCCATGCGGGCCCGGAAATCGGCGTCGCATCCACCAAGGCGTTCACTAACCAGATCGTTTCGCTTATTCTATTATCCGTTTTCCTTGCAAGGCTTAAGAATATGTCTATGTACGAAGGTGAAAAACTGCTTGTCGAACTCATGACCCTTCCCGATAAAATCCAGAGCGTCCTTGACAAATCCGAAACTATTAAAGAAATTGCGGATAAATATTCTCATCAAAGAAACTTCCTTTACCTGGGACGGGGATTCAACTATCCTATAGCGCTTGAGGGCGCTCTCAAGCTCAAGGAAATATCTTATATCCATGCCGAAGGGTATCCGGCCGCCGAGATGAAGCATGGCCCCATTGCTCTGATCGATGAGAATATGCCGGTCGTATTCATAGCTCCGAAAGACCCCCTTTACGAAAAGATAATATCCAACATACGGGAAGTTAAAGCCAGGAACGGCAGGATTATAGCCATAACCAACGGAGAAACCGCTTCGCTGGAAGAATTTGTCGACGACATAATAATAGTGCCGCAGACAATAGAAGAATTTTCGCCGATAATAAATGTAATACCCCTTCAGCTCCTGGCTTATTATATAGCGGTCAGGAAAGGGCTTGACGTCGACAAGCCGAGAAATCTTGCCAAAAGCGTTACCGTGGAATAAATTCCGCAGCTCGATGAGAAAAATCTGACAGCCGGATACGGAAAGGTTTTCGCTGATATTCCGACTGTCGGATTCAGCACTTACGGCGAGGAATTCATCGGCCACGTCAACCAGACATCGACGATGCCGGTGTTTAAATAGAAAGACGCTATTAAATATTCAGGGTTTTGACAGGAATAGCAATATGTATTAAGCTGAACCCGTCCGCATGCAGGAATTTTATTCTGCCGGCCCGGGGGATGTTATTATGCATAAGAATCTTGTTAAAATCATCGCAGTTCTTTTATTCCTTTTTACAGCCTGCGGGCAGAATGTCAAGAACGCCGCGAGCCCCGCCGTTTCCGGCGAACAAAAACCCGTACAGGTTTCTCCGGGACCGAAAAAATTAAATGTCGTGATCCTTCCTCTTCTCGATAAGTCCGATGTAAAGAAATATGCGTCGAGCAGGCTGGTCCAATCTATCGTTTTCAAATCATTGAATACATTTATCAGGGTTATACCTTCGGTAAGCATACCGGCGGCCGAAGAAACGGCCTTTACTAACCCGGACAATGATTCTCTGAATAAAATAGCGGACGATAACAATGCGGATTTCATAATCTACGGAGATTACAGCCTGGCAGGCGGCAAGGCAAACCCTAAAGCCGGCATAAAATCCCTCGTGTGGTCGAAGACCCTGCAAAAAAACGTTTTCGAAAAATCCTACCTTGCCCCGACCGATATGGAAATTTTCGACACTATCGATAAAATGATCCTGGACAATGCAAGCGCTATCCTTAATACCAGGGTCAGCTATTCGACCATCGCTTTCAGCGGTTTCAAGGGGAACCTGAAGCTCAGCATTTATTTAAACGGCCAATTCCTGACCAATACCGAAAACGACGGTTTTTCCTACAATCTGAGGGTGCCGTCGGATACCAGATACCTGGTGGAGATAAGGAAGACGGGTGAAAATACCAATATTTACCAGGCTGAAATTGTTTTGAATCCCGACCAGGTCAGCAATATCGGATATACCGTAAAACATTCAGGGACTTTGACCATGTGGGTTTATTTCGCTGGTTCAAAACGGGAGTGGGAAGCCAGGAAGCCGGATATAGAAAATAAATTCGGAATAAAGCTCGATATACGGCTGGTTGTCGACCGCGCCGGTATAAACCGTTTACTGGATGACGACACAAGGCAGCTCCGGGACTCCATCGGAAGCGGAAAAGCGCCCGATATCATAGAAGGATGGTTTGAACACAATAAGTTAATGAATTCGGATCCCGGTAAAAGCCTGGTCCTTCCGCTTGAAGAATTTGCCTTGAAATCGGAGGTGTTTGCCAATGTACCCGCGGGCAGGGTAGCTTTTGTAAGATACGGAGGACACATTTACGGCCTGCCTCATGATGTGCACCCCCTCGTTCTCATTTATAACGATACCATATGGAAAGAAGCCGGAGTCGATGTCTCAGAGATCCAGACCTGGGACGGATTCTTCGAAGCGGCAAAAAAACTGGCCGGGAACAGAAATGAGGGCAGGTTCAGAAAGGCTTCAAGGCTTGCCAGAAGGATGCCGGAAGAAGGCGGAGAACCTCTTCATTATGCTCTTCCGTCGGGAAATGCCGGATTGGAAGATACGATGTTTATGATATGGCAGACGACAGGGGCCGGCTTTCTCGATAAGACCGGCAAACCTGACTTTACATCCCCCGAATTCGTATCATTCGTAAAGAAATGGAAAAAATGGTACGAAACGGGTGCATTCATTAATTGGGACTGGCCCAACTTCTGGAAATTACTGAAGGAGGGTTCGCTCGCTTCCTACGTATCTCCGGACTGGTGGGTTTCCCAGGTCGATGAAGCGTCCCTTAAAAACGGCGGGATCTATCAGTTCCGTGCCGTCCGGCTTCCAAGTTATAAACCCGGAGGCCCTGTCACAGGTTCCTGGGGAGGCAGTTTCCTTGCAATTCCTAAGGGTAATCCGGATCCCGAATTCGTTTATCAGGTTATCGAATACATGCAGTATGATAAAGCCGGACTCCTGGACCGGTATCCTTCAAGCGGCATGCTGCCGCCCAATATATCCGTCTACTCGGATCCTTCGTTCGACCGGCCGGACGAGAGGTTCGGCGGCCAGCACTTCGGACAGCTCCAGACTTATCTTGCCCGCAGGGAACCCGTATTGAATATGGGGGATGTTTTCTGGGACTCCATCGATGATTTCGACTCGGTTTATCCCGATATTATGAAAGAAAACATTTCCGTAGAAGACGGGCTGAGCAAAGTCCAGGAAATGGCCATGGAACGCTTTAATTCGAGGTGATCTCAAGATCTGTCGATGAACCAGACCGTCTCCTCCCTGCCGCTGACAAGAGATGCGGGTATCGAAGGATCTCTTGTTTTTTTATCCAGGATTCGGGCTAAAACATGCTCCTTTTCATTTCCGGATACAATAAAAACGACCCTTCTCGACGAATTCAATACAGGCAGCGTTAGGGTGATCCTGTCTTTAGTCTTAAGCCCCGGTGCGCCCAGGGTATGCATGACCCATTTTTTCTTTTCATCCAGGGCAGGACTTCCGGGGAAAAGCGAAGCCGTATGTCCGTCTGCGCCGACCCCGAGCATAGTTATATCGAAAACAGGCATACCATCCGACATGTGGTTTTCCATCTTCAGGAATTCGTCTCTCAATGTTTTTTCGTAGATAAAAGCGGCCTTATCGGGATTCGAGACCCCTACGGGCATTCTGAAAACATGGTCCGGGGGTATTTTTATCCTGGAAAGCAGTGCTCTGGAAGCCATCCTGTAATTAGAATCCTCGTTTTCAATTCCAGTATATCTTTCGTCGCTCCAGAAGATCATAAGCCTGTCCCACTGCAATGAAAGATCTAAAGAAAGTCGGGCCATGTATTTGTAAACAGGCTCAGGCGACCTTCCCCCGGCAAGGGCGGCTGCGCAAAATCCGTTCTTTACAGAGGTTGTTTTCCCGATAACATCTAAAATATATTGAGCGGCGCTTTTCCGCATCAGAGCCTGGTTTATAAATTCATGGACTTTTACGGCAGGTCGAGCCATTTTCTTCCGTCCCTCTCTATGAATTCATCGGCCTCTGCAGGCCCCATGCTTCCCGCCCTGTAAAAGTTCAGCCTCCTGGTCCTGTCGGAAGCGGCGCATTCCTCCCATTCCTTCAGGACCGGCGTCAGGAGCTTCCAGGACAGCTCGATCCCGTCTTTTCTCCAGAACAGGGTTTGATCGCCCGTCATGCATTCTATAATTACTGTTTCATAGTCTCCCCCGGCATCGGCGCCGAATAATTCCCTGTAATTGAAGGACATATCAAGCGGGGAAAGGCATAATTTCGACCCCGGGACTTTCGCATTGAATTTGATAGACAATTCCTGTTCCGGCTGTATCCCGAACTCGAGAACATTCAGCTCGTGATCTATTCCCGATTTACAAAACAGGCAGTCCGGATCGTCCCTGAAGCATAGATCGATCGTTGTGGCTTTTTTTCCCATTCTTTTTCCGGACCTTAAATAAAAGGGAACGCCGGACCATCTTTTATTGTTTATGAATAGCTTCGATGCAAAATAAGTTTCAGTGCACGAGTTCCTATCCACTCCCTGTTCATCCCTGTAAGCGGGTACAGCCTTGCCTCCTATTTCCCCCCCCGTGTACTGTCCCCTTATTATTGCTTCGTCGAGTTTTCCGGATTTAAACGGTTCGACCGACCTGAATACTTTTACCTTCTCGTCATTGATAGATTTTGCGTTGAATCCGCCGGGCTTCTCCATGGCGATCAGGGCGATTAACTGCATAATATGGTTCTGCAGTATATCTCTTACAAGCCCCGCTCTTTCAAAATATCCGGCCCTGTTCTCGACGCCGATTTCCTCGGCAACGGTTATCTGCACATGATCGATATATTTGTTGTTCCATACAGGTTCGAACATGGTATTGGCAAACCTGAATACGAGAATATTCTGAACTGTATTCTTCCCGAGGTAATGGTCTATCCGGTAAATCTGTTCGTCCGTAAGATATTCGAGCATTACAGCGTTAAGCTTCGCCGCGCTGTCAAGGTCCCTGCCGAAAGGCTTTTCCATCATGACCCTCTGGAAAGGCTCTTTATTCCGTCCTTTTGTTAAGAGGCCGTTTTCGCCAAGCTTTACTGTGATTATGCCGTAAAGGTCGGGAGGCACAGCAAGGCTGTAAACGATATTGCCGCCGGTCCCGTAAGAACCGTCAAGTTCTTTGAGCATCCGGGCAAGTGCTTTATAGCTTGAACTATCGTCATAAGTTCCGGTTATGAAATAACACCTCGATAAAAACCTTTCGAGCTTATCCGCCTCTAACTCTGGGTATGCCGCATGTACGGATTCACTGATCTTGTCTTTAAAAGAACCGTCATCCATGGAAGTCCTTGCAAAACCTACGATAAAAAACGCCTCCGGCACAGAGCCCGATGAGTAAAGTTTAAAAAGTGAAGGCAGGAGCTTTTTTTTTGCAAGGTCGCCTGAAGCCCCGAAAAGAACGAAGCCGCATGGTCCAGACCTTTCAAGCTCGCAAATCCCGCTTGTTTTAATTTTTATCATAGAGCCCGGTTCGGTTCCGAATGTCTGACCGCCCCTGCGCTTAATTCGCGTTCATCCGCCGCGTCATTTCCGGATTTTACGGCATGTCCGCCGAATTCCCTGCGGAGCGCCGCAATGATCCTGTTGGAGAACACGTCCTTCTGCCTTGAATTGAATCTTTTGAAGAGAGACGCGGCAATGACATCGGCGGCAACACCTTCTTCAACCGCCTCCTTTACGGTCCATCTCGCCTCTCCCGAATCTTCCACGAACCCCCTGATCCCTGAAAGTTCCGGATCCAGAGCAAAAGCCGATTCGAGAAGTTCCAGCAGCCATGAACGGACCACGCTTCCCCTGTTCCATATATGAGCGACTTCATCCATTTTAATGCCTGCACCGTATCGGGAAGCTTTCAATATCTGCAGGCCTTCGCCGTAAGCCTCCATCAGTGCGTATTCTATTCCGTTATGAACCATCTTGACAAAATGTCCTGCGCCGCTGTCCCCGCAGTAAAGATAGCCTTCATCGGGTGCAAGGGATTTTATTATCGGTTCGATTATCCTGAATGCATCCCTGTCGCCCCCGACCATTGTGGAGTAGCCGTTTGCAAGGCCCCATATTCCTCCCGACACGCCGGCATCCATATAATATATGCCCCTGGCGGAATATTCGGCGGCCCTCCTTATATCGTCCCTGTAGTATGAATTGCCGCCTTCTATTATGATATCTCCCTTCGAAAGCAGTTTTCCCGCGGCTTCCAGATGCTCTTCAGTTACGCTGCCGGCGGGCAGCATCAGCCATACTATCTTAGGGGCCGCCAGCTTTCCCGTCATTTCTTCGATGCTTGATGCGCCTTCGCCGCCTTCTTTTTCAAATTCCATGACTTTTTGACGCGACCTGTTGAATGCGACAACTTCATGACCGTCTTTTAACAGGCGCCTTGCCATATTAAGGCCCATCCGGCCGAGCCCTATCAAACCCAAACGCATAAGCCCTCCGCTTTTTATTTATCCGACCTTTAATATTATTACTGCAATAAAAAACGGTCAAGGGCTTAATTGAAATATCTTGAATCGATTATTCGAAAGAGAATGCCGGAAACAATCTTTAAATTGAAATTTATTGGACAAAGTGCGATAATAAATGCTATTTTTTTAGTTGATCGGTTCTTCGGAGTAAATAATAATGCTGAAATTCCATATGTTTGCCGTAAATACCGTGGCCATTGTTCTTGAAGCGTTTCCCTTTTTACTGGCAGGGTCTATTCTCGGGTCGCTGATAGAACAATTCATCCCGGAAAAATTTTTCCGCAATAAAATCTTCCAGCGTGGAGTATGGGGGATGGTCATTACCCTTTTCCTCGGTGTATTGTTCCCGACATGCGAATGCGGAGTTATTCCCGTAGCTAAAAAACTGGCAAAAAAGGGGCTGCCTCCTCATCTTGCCGTTGTGTATATGTTCGCAGCTCCCGTCATCAATCCGATTGTAATAGCCGCTACATACGTAGCATTCCGTTTTAACGTCTGGATGGTCCTCGGAAGGATAGGAATATCCGCAGCAGCGGCTGTGGCGATCGGAATTGTAATGTCGTTCCAGAAGGACTTCTTTAAGGATAATACTATAACGCAGGCGTCCGGCGAATACGGCAGCGAAAGCGGATGCTGCAGTGACGGGCATGCCGGGGAACATCAGGGTTTCTTTAAAACAATTCTCCTGCTCGTAAGGCACAGCTCCGATGAGTTCGTAGAAATGTCCAAATACCTTATTGTCGGCGCTATATTCGCCTCTGCATACAGGATCTTTACTCCGAAAAGCGTAACCATGTTTTTTGAACCCTACCAGGCATTATCGATTCTGTTCATGATGATACTGGCCGTTCTCCTTTCGATATGTTCTGAAGCCGATGCTTTCGTTGCATCATCCTTTATGAGGTTTTCGCCTTATGCGCAATTGTCTTTCGTCACCATCGGCCCTGTCCTCGATTTAAAGCTCCTTTTAATGTACGGCGGTACTTTCAAGAAGAAAGCCATGATTTTTATTTCTCTTGTTCCGCTCGTTCTCATTTTTATATTAACTAATTTACTTGGAATAATTATAGGATAACGGTTATGAAAAATATATTGTCAGCAGTTTCATCAATAATTTTGATATTTTTAGGCGGTTATATTTATTACCTTTTATTGTCCGGCAGTTATTCGAATTTCCTCAATCCGAAATTCGCCTGGCTCACCGGAAGCTGCGGCGTTCTTTTTATACTATTTGGAATTACCGCTCTTTTCATAAAGATAAAGGTGAAATTGTCTGCAGTCATTATCATGATTATATTCGTTATCATCTGCCTTGTAACCCCGGCAGCAAGGCTTCACGGAGAGGAATTGAATAAAATACCCGCCGCCGATCCGGGCTGGCTCGTACTCCCCGAACCGCGGTCGAGCGGAATAACGGTCAACGGAACGGATTATATTCCTATCAATATCTCCGAAATGTATATGATCCTGTATAACAACCCGCGGAAAAAAGTCGATGAAATTATCAAGAACAGCCATTATGTTTTCAGGGGTTTTATTTACCGCAGCCGGAAACTCGATAAACTGGGACAATTTGCCGTTTTGCGGGTCGCAATGAGCTGCTGCATAGCGGACGCTGTGGCGCTGGGGTTCAGAATTAAAACCGATGATGAGGCTGATTATAAAAATGACGACTGGGTAAGGGTTTACGGGCACATGGAGAGATTTAAACCGGACAGACTCGAAGAGACTGTGGACATTCCCGGAATCGCCAACACCGATTTAAAAAATGACGTTCTTTTTGTTGCCGATAAGCTGGAACCGGATAATGAACCGTCCTCTCCTTTCATAATCGAATGGAAATCGAAGGCGCCTTTTGCATACTAGCGGGGATTCCCCTCGGCCGAGCGGATCGCTCCTATCATCACCTGCAGATCTATGTACGCCTCGTGGAACGTGCTCTCCACCTTCCCGCCTTCACGGATCGCCCCGTAAAAATCTATGAATTCCTCAAGATAACCGCCGGCACCGCCGCTTATTTCGATAACTTCGTCGGGAAGCGGGTCTTTTTTAAGAATTATCCTGCGCCCGTCCTCGACTATCAGGGTGCCCTCTGTTCCCAGCAGGAGCAGCCTGTCTTCAGTATAACCGGCTACGCTGTAATACATGTTGAAGACGCCCTTTACCATGTTCGCCGTCGCAAAGAGAAAGCTCATGGAATCCATTTTCCCTATGGAGGGATTGATGCACTCGACTGCCGCAATGCCCGACGTAAATTCACCGCAGAGCTTTCTTAGAACTGCTATGTTATGGATCCCGGCATCGGTGATAAATCCCCCTTCGTAGCTGTGGTTTATCCTCCAGGCTGTTTTTGCATATTTATTATTCTCATCCAAACACCTGTAAATATTCCAGAAGGCTCCGTAAAGCTCGCCGATTTTGCCATCCCTGATAAGGTCTCCGGCTTTCCTGTAAACGGGAGAATACCTGAAATTTTCGGCTACCATAAGCACCCCGCGGTATCTTTTCTCATATGCCGCCATCTTCCTGGCTTCGTCAAGGTTCGCCGCGATCGGTTTCTCGACGATAACGTGCTTCCGGGCCCTTATGGAGTTTTTAACGGCTTCATAATTAAGATGGATAGGCAGGGTGATATCGACGGCTTCCACTTCAGGGTTTTTCAGCAATTCCCTGTAATTGAGCGTATAAGGAACATCCCCGGCAAGTTTGGCGAATTCGGCAGCCTTTTCCCCGGTATGATTGCAGACCATGACGATTTTGAATTTGTCCTTCATAGCCGTCAGCACCGGCAGGTGAATTTCCCTTGCAGCGATTCCGCAGCCTATGATTCCGAGCCTTACAGCTTTCAACAAAAGCCTCCGGTAAATATAATGTTTTTTATGGGCGCTTTAAAAATCCGCCTTTTCAAGGCGGTTAGGTAGCGGCCATTGGACAATTTTTGGGAAATTAGAATGCTTATTGTTAATAACAGAGTTAGTTTTTAGAGCTGTCCTTATTCTAAAGAACAAGAAGTTTTTAAGGAAATTTTAAGCGTTTCAGAAATCGATCCCTTATCCCGAATTTTTTGCAAAACACCGGCCGATAGTATAAAATATTATGCCTTCCAAATTATATTTTTTTCAATCTCTATATTGTTGTACCGGTTTAAACCCATATCCGGTTTATCCGGATTTTATTATTATTTATTAATAGAAATTTCGTTTATTGACTTAAATCAGCCTGGAGTTGATGATGAAGCAGAATAAGCTTATAGCCGTTATCGATATCGGGTCCCATACAATAAAGATGCATATAGCTGAAATTTCAAAGAAGAAGAATATTACTCCCGTGGAATACCTGTGGAACCCGATATCGATAGGCAGGGACACCATAACAAAGGGCATTATAACCAACCAGACTATTCAGGAAGTAATTCAGAGCGTTTCCAAGTTCAGGGAAGTCATCGAATCTTACAGAATTACAAATTTTAAAGCCTTTATTACCAGCAATATCCAGGAAGCGGGCAACAGCGATGTCCTGATCGACAGGCTCAGAAAAGCCTCGGGTATAAAGATTGAAATAATCGATCCTTCTGCGGAAACCGAGATCATATATGAAGGCATAAAAAACCAGGTCAGGAACAAATTCTCCTTCAACAAAAAAAATTTCGTACTTTTTTCGATCGGGGCCGGTTCGACCCATATAATTCTCCAGTCGAAGGGTAAGATAATCTTTTCAGAAACGCATCACATAGGTACGATCAGATTTTTAAAAGACTACAATTACGACGACAAGTACCAGCTTGCCTTAAACCCCTTTTCGATGAGTTTTCTAAATACCCTGAAGAGATTTCCCGATATAAAAAAGATCAACGGCTTTATCGGAATAAACGAGGATATACTTCCCCTTGTGCAGAAGATGTTTCATGAATTCAACTCCGACGGGTTCTATAAAATCCCCAGGAAGGATTTCAACAGGTATTTTTCGCAGATCGAAAATATGAGCCTTGACAAAATAAAGGATAAATTCCAGTTAAGCGATACGCTCCTTAAATCCTCGAAAATCGCTTTCATACTTTTCGGAATGTTCTATAATCTGACAGCCGCCGAGTATATTATCATTCCTGACATCAATCCTTCCTTTTTCAATCTTTACAGGATAGTTTATTCTAAAAACAAGGCTATTAAAACCGAGATCCGTGAAAATATCATATCGAGCGCTTTATCACTGGGCAAGAAATTCCAGTACGACAGGGAACATTCTCTTGCAGTAACAGGATTGGCCATGAAGCTTTTCGACGAGCTCTCTAAATATTTCGAATTCAGCGAACGTGAAAAGATATATCTTGAAGTGGCCGGCATTCTGCATGATATAGGCTTCTTTGTAGGTTCGACAAGCCATAACAAACATTCGGCCCAGCTTATATCGAGTTCGGAGATCATAGGACTCCAGAGGTCCGAAATGAACATTATAGCACTCATCGCCAGGTATCACAGGAAGTCCCCTCCCAAGCCTTCCCATACGGAATACATTGAGCTTTCCATGGAGGACAGGATGACCGTATCGCGCATGGCCGGGATCCTCAGGATAGCGGACGCCCTCGACAACACCCATTCGCAGATCGTGGAGGACCTCAAAGTAAATATGACCGCAGAAAAATGCGAAATCCTTGTAAAAATCAAAAACAACCGCTATGATTTTCTTGAAATGATCAGGAACGCGGTAAAAAAGAAAAGCGACCTCTTCGAGAGTTTTTTCGGCACTGAGGTTTCGCTAGAGAAGCTTATATGAATACATATCCTGTAATAAACAGGGAATACAGCTGGCTGAATTTCAATAACCGGGTATTTTATGAAGTGAAGGAAAAGGACATCCCTCTTCTTGAAAAAATAAAATTCCTCTCGATCACGGCTTCGAACCTGGAAGAATTTTTCATGGTCAGGGTAGCCGTTCTTAAGAACCAGATCAAGGCAAAAATATCCGATACATGGGCTCCCGACTCTGAAAGTCTTTCCGTGCAGCTTCATTCAATCAGCCTTAAAGTCCGGGAATTGATGAAGGATCAGCATATGCTCCTCTATGAAAATATCCTTCCCGAATTGAATTCGAACGGCATTAAACTGGTTCTGTCCAAAGACGAGCTTCCTCTTTACAGGGAAGAGCTCGAACCCTTTTTCGACAGCGAATTGAAAGCCGCCCTTACGCCTCTGTCTATCGGCCCTACCCTCCCGTTCATCACTCTCGTAACAGGCAGGCTTTACCTTGCCGTAGGCCTCAAGCCGAAGGAAAATACTTCAAGCCTTGAAAAAAGCGCCCTGTCTTTCCTTGAAATTCCGTCAAATGTTTTCGGCCGCTTTTACCATACGTCCAAAGGCAGGACTTTTATCCCCCTTGAAAATATCATAAGGCTTTTCATAAATAAAATCTATCCGGGATACGATGTAGAGAGCTGTAATGTAATAAAGATCACCAGGGACGCCGATATAAGCCTGCAGGAGGATGACTCGCCCGACCTCCTTAAAGAGATCGAGACGTCGATCAAGAGAATGCACAGGCGTTCGGCAGTAAGGTTCGAATATGAAAAAGGGATGCCGGGAAACATCGTAAAGATCATATCGGAAAAAAACAATCTTTTACCCGACGATATATTTCCTGTCGAAGGGATCCTGAACCACAGGGACCTTGTGCAGATCTATGACAGGATAAACATTGAATCGCTTAAATTCAAACCTGTAACTCCGCTTTATCCGAATGATTTTAAGAACAGAAACATTTTCAGCGCTATCAGGGAAGGCGATATAATTCTTTTCCACCCCTACCATTCTTATAGCCCGGTAGTCGAAATGCTGAACATGGCGGCGGACGATCCCGATGTTATTGCGATAAAACAGACCCTTTACAGGACAAGTTCATCGTCGGAGATAATTCCCGCACTTATACGGGCTGCTGAAAACGGCAAATACGTTACCGTTATTGACGAGCTCAAGGCTCGGTTCGATGAAAAAAGAAATATAGAATGGGCCAGGAAGCTTGAAGAAGCGGGGGCTCATGTGACTTACGGAGTTTCCGGCCTTAAAACACACGCCAAGGCCCTTCTTGTTATAAGGAAGGAAAAGAGGGGCATAACGCGGTACGTTCACCTGGCTACAGGAAATTATAATGAAAATACCGCACGTCTTTACAGCGATTTCAGCCTTTTTACCGCGGACGAAAACATCGCCGAAGATATATCTTCGCTGTTCAACCTCATTACCGGCTTTTCCCTGGCTGAAAAATGGAATTCGATATCGATAGCGCCGGTCAATCTCAGGCAGAGGTTTATAGGTTTCATTGAAAGGGAGATCTTCAACGCTAAAAAAGGGCTTAAAGCCGTTATTATTGCAAAGATGAACTCGCTGACGGACTCCGAAGTCATCGGTAAACTATACGAAGCGTCTTCAGCAGGAGTCAGCATCAGGCTCATAGTGAGGGGCATATGCTCGATAATCCCGGGAATTCCCGGTATAAGCGCCAACATCTCGGCCGTAAGCATCATAGGCAGGTATCTTGAACATTCCAGGATCTATTATTTTTATAATAACGGCGAAGAGGAATACTACCTTTCGAGCGCCGACTGGATGGAAAGGAACCTCGATAAGAGGGTTGAAATCCTTTTCCCTGTCAAGAACGCAGAACATTGTGCATTCCTCAAAAAAATAATTGAAATACAGTTTCTCGATACTGCAAACCTGTGGGAACTTAAATCCGACGGATCTTATGTCAGAAGGTCAGGGAGCGGAAGCGGTCATGACAGTTTTGAAGAAATATACAGGTTTGTAAAGTCGCTGGAATCTCAAAAGGATAAAGGAAAACCGGCAAAATTCAGGCCTGTTGCCAGGGAACCTGAGGAATAATTCCGGTTCAATCGAGTGCAAATTTTATTTTTTCAAGATTATCCTTCATTACGGAGATGTATTCCTTGCCGCTCCGGATTTCACTTTCCGAAAGTCCTTCAAGAGGGTTTAATTCAATATTTGTGATCCCGGTATCATGCGCAAGCGTTTCTTCTATTTTCGGGCTTAAAAGTTCCTCGCTGAATATCACTCTGACATGATGATCCCTGATAAAATTTTCAATTTGAGCCATTTTTTTTGCCGAGGGTTCCGTTTCCGCAGCCACCCCTTCCACAGGCACCTGGTTTATGCCGTAGGCCCGGCAGAGATAGTCATACGCCCGGTGGGACACTACGATGTCCGTTTTTTTGAAATTAAGAGCGGCCGTTTTAAAATCTCTGTCAAGGTCTTCGAATTCCTTCGCATAAATATTGTAATTTGACTCGTAGTAAGCCCTGCCTGCAGGGTCCGCTTTTATAAAGGCGTCTCTTATATTTTCAAGCTCTTTGACGGCATACAAGGGATAGAGCCATGTGTGCGGATTATACTGCATCGTTTCTTCCGGATCATTGTTAGGAAGGTAAGTTATCCCGCTCGAAGCTATTTCAACAATCTGTTTCCTGCCGCTCAGGGAATCGGCGACAGTTTTAAGCCAGCTTTCCATACCCGCCCCGTTGCAGACAAGAACATCCGATTTTTCAAGATTGATCATATCTCCTGGAGAAGGCTCCCAATCATGAGGGTCTGTTCCGGCGGGAGTAAGGTTGGACACAGCCGCCCTTTCGCCTCCGATCTTTACTGAAAAATCATACATGGCATAAAAACTGGAATATACGAGAAGTTTCCTGTTCCCTCCGGAGCCGGCTGCTGAATGCGCTCCCGCGCAGGAACCTGCCGCGATCATAAGCGCTATCGAGCAAAAAAGCTCGAATAAAATTTTCATCTTCATCATACAGATCATCTCCTTCTATTTATGCAAATTGTTTGCATTTAGAATATTATATGAATAAAAAGTCCTGCTGTCAAAAAAAGGATGGCCTTAAATTGACGCATGTTTTTAAATGATGCTATAATTTATATTGATGCAAAGTATTTGCATTAATAATCGTCAAGGATAATGCAGGCATATTATGGAAAAAGTACTGGAAGTTGAAAACCTGAGCTTCGGCTACGGCAGCAAGCCTATAATAGATGATATAAGTTTTTCGGTCTTCAAGGGAGAATACCTCGGGATAATGGGAGCGAACGGTTCCGGAAAGAGCACTCTCTTAAAACTGATACTGCGGATGCTCGCTCCCGACCGGGGAACCATCAGGCTCTTCGGCGAAGATATAGGCATTTTCAGCAGGTGGAGCAAGATCGGCTACATATCCCAGAAGGCCACTTCCTTCAATCTGAGTTTTCCCGCAAGCGTCGAAGAGGTTGTCAGCGCAAATCTATATTCGAGGATAGGACTTTTTAAAAAACCTAAAAAAGAACATATGGATCTTGTCTATGGGGCCCTCGAAAAGGTAGGCATGCAGGACCACTCCAGGGAAATTATAGGCAATCTTTCCGGCGGGCAGCAGCAGCGCGTATTCATTGCCAGGGTCCTTGTCAGCGAACCGCAGATACTCTTCCTTGACGAGCCGACTGCCGGTATCGATGTTAAATCCGAAGAAGAGGTTTACTGCCTCCTTACGGACCTTAACGAGGAACTTGGTCTTACAGTGGTGCTGGTCAGTCATGACATAGGAGCCATGACGGTGCACGCATCAAGGTTTATCTGCCTCGGCGAAAACGGCTTTTTCGAACATATTCCCGGGAATGGAACCACAAACAGTCTTTTAAAGGAAATATACGGCCATAGCGTCACCCTTCACAATGACTGCGACAACTGCTGCAGGCATGGAGGGGTCGATGCCTGATATCTTCAGTTACGGTTTTATGATCAAGGCTCTTGTCGTCGGCTCTCTTATAGCCCTGGTATCCCCCTGCATAGGCGTTGTTGTCGTGCTCAAAAGGCTCTCGATGATCGGCGATTCTCTTTCACATGTTTCCCTGGCAGGAGTTGTTGCCGGCCTTATTCTCGGTATAAATCCGGTTATGGGCGCCGTTTTCCTGACGGTCATTGCGGCTTTCAGCATAGAGGGGATCAGGCGGGCTTTTCCGCGATACTCGGAAATATCCATAGCGGTTATAATGTCGACCGGGATCGGACTTGCAGGCGTTTTATCCGGTTTCGTTAAAAATACCGCCTCCTTCAACAGTTTCCTCTTCGGAAGCATCGTGGCTATCAGCGATTTCGAGCTGTATATGATCGTTATTCTATGCTTATTGGTTCTCCTTGTATTTATTTTTCTTTACAAGGAGCTTTTCTATATAACCTTTGACGAGGAATCTGCAAGGCTGGCTGGAATTCCGGTAAAAACGATCAATTTAATCTTTATTATGATAACTGCAATAACGGTTTCCGTTTCTTCCCGTGTAGTCGGTACCCTCATAATTTCATCTCTTCTGGTATTGCCGGTCGCCTGCGCCATGCAGATCTCGAAAAGCTATAAAGCGACAGTTATTATATCAATTATTTTCGCTCTTTTATTCACCCTGACCGGTTTGTTCATCTCATTCTATCTGGACTTCAAGCCCGGCGGTACGATTATACTTGTCAGCGTGATCTCCCTCATAGGCTTGATTTTATTTAAAAACAGGCGTAACGCTTTAAAAGGCGGCGGGCTTTGAAGACGGATAACATCCTGTCGGGCCGGGGATTGCGCAATACAAAACACAGGAGATCGATACTCGAAGTCCTCGAAAAATCGTCAGGACCGCTCACTGTAACAGAGGTGTTTCTTAAACTCAAGGCAAAAAACCCCTCCCTTTGCCTTTCGACGATTTACAGGATTTTCGAAGCGCTATGCGAAAAGGGATTGGTTATTAAAACAAATCTTTTCGATGACGGTAAAGCGAGGTTTGAAATAGGAAGGGAAGGACACTGGCACTATGCTGTCTGTGTCGGATGCCGAAGGATAATATCGATTGAAGACTGCCCGATCGGCGAAAGGGAATTTGCAATTTTAAAAAACACCGAAGGATTTTCAGCAACCGGACACAGGCTCGAGATTTACGGGTTCTGCCGGGACTGCATGAATATCCGCTGATATACGCTTTCCCAAATTCGCGGATAAAATTTCCAGCGTTCAATATTCATCCGCGGCTTTTTTACCCGATAGATTGAAGGTTAACGTGTACCAGAGCGCTGCGCCGGGAGTAAATGTTCCCGTGACATCGGATAAAGTCACCGCCAGCGAAATCTGCCCGAAGTCTCCCAGCCAGAACCAGACGCCGGGAAGAACCGCAAGCGAAAATCCCTGGCCGACCGTGTAGAACGGATCGAGTTCGAGGTAGACGAATATATCTTTGGTTATTTTATATACAGGCGCGGCATAAGCCCCGAAAACCGGTGCGCTGAAATTCGTATATGTAAACTCGGCGAGGATATTCAGTTCAAAAGCCCATTTATTATTTTCCCAGAAGAAATGGTATTGAGGGCTTACTAAATACTGGCTGGCTTCAAGGGCTGCGATATTGTTAAAACCGAAATCGTAACGAAGCATGACCCAGGAAAAATTATAGGAAAAAGCGGGGGCGAATGTCAGGTCGGCCGCATCTACCGTTATATCGGCATTTGAAAATATGCCGTATTCCAATTCAATGTCAGATCCCATATTGAGCGGGTTAAAAGAAGGCGCAAAAATGTACGGAGTGATGCCGAATGTGCCTGTGTCTAAAATTTCGGTCGAGGGATTGTAGGCATACGAATAGCCTCCGTTAATTCCGCAGCATAGAGCTGACAAAACAATCAAAAAAGTTGAAACCGCAAGACAGTTTTTCATTTTACCCTCCTAAAGTAATACTTGTGACGATTGCCTGAAAGGCAGCAGCAAATACAGTAACATTTCAATAAATTTAAAAAGCACGAGCGATATCGTCAAGCATGGATAAGAAACGTTTAATGTACGAACCGGCGGATGTTAATATTGAGGATAAGAGCAGCGGCCGCTATGAAACCCAGATAGCTCGAGCCGCCGTAACTGATGAAAGGCAGGGGTATGCCGGCCACAGGAATGAGGCCCAGCGTCATCCCCACGTTAATAAACAGATGTATGAAGAGCATTGCGAGAATTCCGCTTGCTACAAGCATGCCCTCCTTATCTTTTGCATTCTGGATTGTTCTCGATATGTAATATAAATAAATCCCGAAAAGTATCAGGATAAGAAATCCTCCGATAAATCCGAGTTCTTCGCAGATAATGGAATAAATAAAATCTGTGCTCTTTTCAGGCAGGAAGCCCAGTATATTCTGAGTTCCCTGGAATAGCCCCCTCCCGAAGAAACCTCCCGATCCGATCGCAATCTTCGACTGTATAATATTATATCCGGCGCCGGACTTATCGAATTCAGGGCTGATCATTATCATGATTCTGTTCCACATATAAGGCTTGAAGATCCTGAAAGAAATCGCCAGGATAAGGCAGCTTACCCCGACAATCGTCGTAATCGGCAGGATCTTTTTTGAGATTTTCATGGATTGGAAAAACTCGATGATTATGATGATAAGCGAGTACAGGAACATGACTATGGCTATAACAAAGAATGTACCGGCTGAGAGGACGGTTTCTATTATCGGGTTGGCGCTCCCTCCGTTTATCAGGTAAGCCTTGTAGAAACCTTCCGATAGGAAGATAAGTATGGTTGCACCGCCTGTAATCAATATATACCTGATATATATGGTGTCTGCCATACCCAGGTATGCCATCACCAGGAATATTACTACATATACACCCGAAGTGGCGAAATCCGGCTGAAGGAGTATCAGCAGAAGAGGAGCCGCAAGGATGCCGAGAGAACTGAAGAATACCTGCGCCTTTTTTTCCATGATTGGAGCGTTTGCAAGGTATTTGGCGAAAAACAGTATATAGCAGACCTTCATGATTTCGGAAGGTTCTATCCCAAGTCCGACAAAACCCATCCAGCTTTTATGTCCCCTTATATTCTTTCCTATTACAAGAGTAATTATAAGGAGTATCAATCCCGCCAGGTAATAATAAAGGGATGTTTCAACCAGGATAAAGTAATCGATGTTGATTATAAAGTAAGCGATCATGATCCCTATTATAACCCAGATTATCTGTTTAAGGTAAAGGCCGTTATTCGTTCCGTTGGCGTTTATATCGGAACTGAAAATAAACACAAGTCCTATGAGCGTTAAAATGAGGGGTATGATAACAAGAGCCGGAGTGGCATTCTTGAGAATATTCTTAAACATATCCGCCTTTCATGGTTTAGATTGAAGCGGCCGAAAACCGGCATGGATTTTATATATATTATGATATATAAAGCGGGTATTAAAATCAAGTAATACGGCCGTGGGAGGCCGTCCATCTTTTGACATTAAACTTCCTGTATTATAAAATTCTTTGTAAATATATTTTTCAGCGAGGTAGCGATGAACGGCGAAGAGTCTCCGGTTCGCCTCGATAAATGGCTTAAGACCGCCAGGATCTTCAAAAAAAGGTCGGAAGCTTCGGAAGCCGTGGACGGCGGCAGCGTTAAGGTCAACGGTGAAAGGACAAAACCGTCGAAGCCGGTGCATGCAGGCGACGTGCTTACTGTAAGGAAGGGTTCCAGTTACAGGACGATCACTGTCAGGGTTGTTACTGATAAGGCCGTAAAAGGCTCTGCCGCAAAGGAATTTTACGATGAAGTAAAGTCCCCGGGGATCACTCCCGAAATGGAAGAGATGATTAAAATTCTGGAAAGACAGGATAAAAAATCGAGCGGCGAAAGAAAGGGCAAACCTAATAAAAAAGAAAGACGCTCTATCAATAAGTTCAAGTACGGGGATTAATAAGGAAGGACGTCATGCCCTACATCAGAGCGAGCGGAATTGAAATTGAAGAGTACGCCCGCGATCGTAATATAACTATTACGGAATCTGCTTTTACAGGCACCGCGGTTATCATGTCATGCAGCGACGGGATTATCAGGATCATGGCTTTTAATCCGACACACAATCTCGAAGACGCCAGGGAAGTCATCGCCTCCTTTAAAGAGATAGCAAAGGATAAAAAATACCCGGTGCTTATCGATTCTTCCAATGTCAAGGATATGTCGCAGGAAAGCATGCATTATTACGGTTCCGAAGAGGCGATGGTTTCGGTATCATGCATTGCGATCATCATAAAATCCGGAATATCCAGGATGATGGCGAATTTTTTTATTGACATCAGCAAGTATAAAGATCCGCCCAGAAGGCTTTTTAACGATGAAAATAAGGCGGTCTTATGGCTTAAAGATACCTTGTCAGCCGGAACCGGGATGAATGTGCTGGTCTATGAACCTGTCAGCCAGACGCAGAAACCGATTATCTATACCCTGATCAAAAACGGGATTAAATGCCTCTGCCTGCAGGACAGGAAAGCCATCGCCGGAAAGCTCGCATCAAAAAAATTCGGCGCTTTCATCTGCGACTGTTTCCCGGGGGCTACGGAAATCATCAATATCATTAAAGAAACCAGGCAGAACAGCGAATTGAATTTTATAAAGATTATCATATGGACAAATTCGTCTGACAGGAGTTTTTTAGAGGAGATGATAAGGATAGGGATCAAGGGAATCATTGTAAAACCTTTTGTCGAGGATGTTTTTGAGAGGAGTATTTTGAAGCTTTTATGGGGGGAAGGAGCAAACCCCGACAGAAGGCATATAATACGGATAGAACCGGGCGAGGATGACAGAATTATCGCTGCAGTCCGTTCATCGACAACTCATAAGACGATAGTCGGAAAGGTTAAATTCATATCCATGGAAGTAATGGCGATCGAATTTACCGGCATAGTTTCCGACGAAGACATGAAGGAAAATGAAGTAATATCGAACAGCAATATAAAAATCACGATAAACGGAAACGATATCAGTACAAACGGGATCCTGATCAAGAGAAAATTGAATATCGCGGTAATCAAATTCATCGATATGCAGGACTATTACAGGAATATGCTCAGTTCATATATTTACAGCAGGCTCGACTTGTAATTTCTTCCCTAACCTTGCTTTGAAAGGCCATGCTTTGACAGGAACCGCCTTATATCCTTGAAATCATCAAGGCATTCCTTTATTTTATCATAAGGCCAGTCCCACCAGGAAATCTCATCAAGCTTTAAGGCGATTTCTTTAGGGAACCTCGGCCTGATCGCCCTGGCAGGTGTTCCGGCTGCTATCATATAAGCAGGTACGTCTTTAGTCACGACAGATCCGCTTCCGATCACGGCCCCGTTGCCGATGGATATTCCCGGCATTACGATAACTCCATGCCCGAGCCAGGTATCGTGGCCTATTTTGACCCTCTGTAAGGCCCGCCAGTTAAAAAATTCAGAATCATCTTCATCCCTGAATCCGTATTGCCTGCTCCGGTATGTGAAGTGATGCAGGGTCGGCCTTTCGACCGGATGGTTCCCCGGATTTATCCGGCAATAAGCCGCTATATTGGAGAATTTTCCAATATCCGTATAAATGATATCGCAATTTTCACAGATATATGAAAAATCGCCGAGGCTTGAGGCTGCGAATTTCGTATTTTCCATTATTTCGGTATATTCCCCCAGATACGATCTGTAAATAATTGCACTCCCGGATAAAATCGGTTTTTTATCCGGCGTTTTCTGACCGGGCATGTTCCGGCTTTCAATGTAATCCATTTTGAACTCCTTATTAAAGTTGCCGGCTGCGTACGGCGGCCGGGGTTATTTTAAAATAAATTTCCTGCAGATAGACCATTTAAAACCTTCCCCCTGCCTTAAAAGCGATATATTATCGAGGCGGAATCTGAATTCGCGCCCGAATAACTCGGGTCTCTCACCGATGTACCGCCTGGCCGCATCGAATCTTTCCCCGTCGATATCGCCGTATAAAAGGCTTATATGGGGCTGGTACGAGCTCTTATTGCTTTTTTTATATTTATCATATCCCAGCAGTCTTGCGTTTAGTCCTGCAAGTTCCGGGGATTTCCTGACCGGATATAATATTATGTGTTTCTGATTCTCCTCCTCCCAGTATGAAAAAGACCTGAGGCCTTCGGTTTTTACAATGAAGGAGCTTTCACCCTCGATGTGTTTCCCAAATTCGTCCGTGAACCGTTCAAGTTCGCCGGAAGGAACTATAGCACCTGTCCTCAGGGTTATATGGGGAGGATAGGATGCTGCAGTCCTTGAACCAGTCAGATCATGCAGAATCGTTATCATTCGGGACAACTCTTCAAACGCTCCGCCTCCGGGTATGGCCACAATAACAAGACGCATGGGGTCCGTCAATTGCCGGGATTCACTCATCGGCAGGCGCCTTATCCCGTTTTTTCCTGATATTTTTCAGGATCTTCATGACGAATTCATAAGATTCTTCAATTTTCGATCTGTAAAAATAGCGGTTGGTCAATTCGATAATATACCTTCCGCTGAAAGACTGGAAGCTTCCAAGAAATTTCTCGAATGGAAAAATCCCGAGTCCGGGCGCAATATGCTCGTCTCCCCTGCCGAAAGGCAGCTGCCCCTTTTTATCTTTTTCAGTATAATAGGTAGGAATTCCATGATTATCGTTAATATGAAAATGCACGGGGAAGAGCCCCGATGAATATACGCTTTCCAGGGGATCGAATCCCAGGTAATTTGCCGCCAGCATAAGGTGGCCTGTATCGATCATCATGCCGACATTTTTCCTGCCTGCAGCCTTTAC
The DNA here is from genome assembly GCA_963796325.1 of uncultured Spirochaetota bacterium. Lineage (GTDB taxonomy): Bacteria > Spirochaetota > Brevinematia > Brevinematales > JAOACQ01 > CAVYGN01. The sequence continues at coordinate 1,585,677 of CAWCLF010000001.1, read as the reverse complement.
CTGCCGGGCCAGCTCCTGCGGGTATTCGGCATAACTGTACGGGGAATGATCGATGTAGGATCTCAGGTTCTCGAAGGCTATGGTTATTCCGGGGAACCTTTCCGACAGGGAACCGACTGCTTTTATTTCATGTTTTTTTAGCCTCTCTTTATCGCTGTCGCTGTACTTATCCTTTCCGATCCGGGAAAATTCGCTGTTATCGACATATCTTCCAGGATGGTAGACCAGAAGATCGGCGCCTATTATATCGGTAAATTCAAGGCACCTTTCAAGCACCGCCAGGTGAAGGTCGGGATAATCGCGGTTGAATAAATTCAGAAGGAGCGGCACATGGACGCTGATGCGAAAATGGAAAGTCTTCAGAATATTTTTCAGGGTATCGGTTATTTTTACATCAAGCTCTCCTGTCCTGATCACGTCAAAATCGTCGGTGGAGAGTTCTATCGAATCGAAACCGGTATCCTCCAGGAACCTTAATGTCCTTACAAATTCATCCTTCCTGTTATCCAGCTGGACGCCCATAACGCGTATGCCTAATCCATGCATGCCGAATAAACCTCCCTTCCCTTTACATAAGTTCTCCTGATCCTCGGAACCTCGCCGTTATTATCCACAACGACAAGGTCCGCATCAAGGCCGGTCTGAATCGAGCCGCTTTCGCCCGATAGTCCCAGGTATTTAGCAGGGTTGAAGCTGAATAGCCTGCAGGCTTCATGAAGAGATTTGATCCCCAGCTCCTTGATTGCAAACAGGGCATGCATCAGAGTGGCCGGTATGTAATCGGAACATACTATATCCCCGTATCCGCTCTTCAGCAGGTCCCTTGAACTCAAATTCTTGTTATGCGAATAGCCTCTCAGGATATTGGGAGAACCCAGGGCTATAGCTATTTCCCCTGCGGATGCCTCTTCGACTGCATCCATGCTTACCGGAAATTCCGTGATCTTAACCCCATGCTTTTTTATAAAATTAACCTTTTCCCTTGTATCGTCGTCATGGCTTGCAACGGGAATATTGTAGCTTTTGGCCGTTTCCATCATCTTAAGGGCATTGTCAATGCCCACTCTTTCCCTGAGCTGCAGCCGCCTCTCTATCAGGTTCATTATAGATTTTTTATCCACCCCGAAGCGGTCTCCGTAATATCCCCTTATCTGTTCTTCGGTTTTAAACTGGCCCTGGCCGGGACTGTGATCCATGACCGAAACAAGGTCGACAAGGCCGTCTTTTATAAGATTCTCTATCTCGGGGAGCCCCCCTGAATAAGTTATTTCATACCTGGTATGTACTCTTGTTTTAATGAGAAGGCTGTCGCGCAGACGTTTTATTTCTCTTACAATGCTGTCGACTACATCGAGGGACCGAATCACGATGACTATTTCATCTGCGAAAGACAGCGAGTGATAAATTGTAGTGACCCCTGCGGCGGCGAGTTTTTTATCCAATTCAAGCAGGGCAATATTCGTGGCCAGGAAAGTGCCCGGCCTGGCTTCGATTTCCCTTTCAATAATATCGCTGTGCATGTCTATGAACCCGGGCATGACATAATTTCCCGCCGCATCGATCGATTTAAAGGATGAAATTATTTTTTTTGACGATATCTCCCGGATTTTTCCGTCTGAAACGACTACCGAACCGTTCCTGATGACTTCATCGGGCGTTACTATAGCGCCGTTATAAATGGAGAATTCTCCGCTGGCTCTTTTCATATTATTTTCTCCTGTAGAATATATATTTCATCAGAAAATTTTTTCATAACGGCAGGATCATGAAAAATACCTATCATGGTGGCGCCTTTTTTCTTAAGATCAAACAGTATATCGATCACAATGCCGACGGATTTTTTATCCAGAGATGCCGTAGGCTCGTCAAGCAGGAGAAGCCTGGGGCTCCTTATCACGGCCCTGGCTATATTGACGCGCTGCTGTTCCCCGCCGCTGAACGTGGCGGGATAGGCGCCGAAAAGGCCTGAAGGAATATGCAGGCGTTCGAGGAGTTCCCTGGCCTTTTTTACAGCCGCATCCGGATCGATCCCCGAATTTATCAGCGGTTCGGCTACTACAAGATCGCATGCCACGCGGGGGATAACCCTGAAAAATTGTGTAATGTAGCCGATTTCATTTTCCCGGATCTTGAGTATTATATGTTCCGGCGCATCGGCAAGGTCGACATTTCCGAACTGGGACGATTCATAATGTATTTTGCCCGAACTGGTCAGATAACTCCGGTATATGCATTTAAGGATCGAACTCTTGCCGGTTCCGCTCGGTCCTGATATTCCTAATGACGATCCTTCCTTTACAAAGAAGCTGACGCCTTCAAATCCGGTTATAACTTTATCATTATGCAGATGGAGGGTAAATAATTTCGAGAGATTTTCAAGATTCAGCATAAAATCCTCTATAGCGTTGAATTTACAAGAAGCTGCGTATAAGGATGCTGCGGATCTTCGAGAATCTGGTCTGTAAGACCCGATTCGACCACGCGGCCGTCCTTCATAACCATTGTCCTTGTCGTAAGGTGCCGGATTATTCCAAGGTCGTGCGAAACTACGATCATCGCGAGGCTCATTTCTTTTTGCAGTTTCCTTATCAGGTCAAGGACCCTTGCCTGAACGGAGAGATCGAGGCCTGTAGTCGGCTCGTCAAGGTATAAAATCCTGGGGTTATTTGATAGAGCTTTGGCGATCTGCACCCTCTGCTGCATGCCGCCGCTGAATTTCGAAGGCGGCTCATCCATCCTGGAAGCCGGCACTTCGGTTTTAATGAGAAGCTCCCGGGCTCTCGAACGGATCCTGCCTATATTCCTCCACTCTGCCATGAGAAGCCTTTCAGCGATGTTCCCCCCAGCCGAAATATGCATTTTAAGTCCGACATGGGGGTTCTGGTACACCATTCCCATCAGGTGATTCCTCAGGAGCCTTTTCCTGTATGAGCTGAGTGAAAAAAGGTTTGCCCCGTTAATGAAATCGGAATCGTTTCCCGGAATTAAAAAACCGTTCCCGGGGCCGGGATCGATTGTCATTTCCCCGGCCGAAGGTTCCTCATCGAAATAAAGCGTCCTTAAGAGCGTCGATTTGCCCGACCCGCTTTCTCCCACTATTCCGAGGACTTCGTCGCGGTAAAGTTCGAATGATACATTTTCACAGGCTGAGACCGATCCGCACGAGGGGCAAATATTTCCATTATCGCTTCCCCTGCCGGAACATTCTGCGCATCCCGCGCCGTAGATCTTCGATACGCCTTTTATTTCAAGAACAGGTTTCATAAGCCTGCCCCGTTCTTCACCTTCCTGCACCAGGAAGTGTCCGAGCATTGATAGGTCCTTTTTCCCGTATCGTCATCCACAATTTCATTAAGGTATATATTTGCACTTCCGCATTCGGCGCATGAGAGGCCGCTGAAATCTTCGACCCTGAAAGGGTGGTCCTCAAAGCCGATGCCTTCGACTTTTGTATGCGGCGGTATGGCATATATCCTCTTTTCCCTTCCCGCGCAGAATAAATGCAGAGTTTCCGACATATTCAATTTAGGTATATCGAAACGCGGTATCGGACTGGGCGACATCAGGTATCGTGAATTGACCATCACAGGATACCCTGCACCCAGTGTGATTTCTCCGAATTCGACGATACATTCATACAGGTAAAGCCACATCGCACTGTAATCGGCTTCCGCATGCATCCGCCGCGTTTCCTTTTCGGAGTGTTCTACTATCCGCAGAGGTTCCGGGAGAGGGACCTGGAATACGATCACCTGGCCGTCCCTGAGCTTTTCTTCAGGTATCCTGTGTCTCGTCTGGATGATAGTCGCCTCTTTTGTGTCTGTTGTCGTTTTAACCCCTGTAACCCTGTTTATGAACTTCTTTATATTCACCGCGTTAACGCTGTCGTCGCTTCCCTGGTCGATCACCTTGAGTATATCGTTTGCGCCGATGACAGCCAGTGTGATCTGAAGGCCGCCTGTCCCCCACCCCCGGGCTATGGGAAGCTCCCTCGACCCGAAAGGCACCTGGTAGCCGGGTATCGCTATCGCTTTCAATATTTTTCTCCTGATTTCCCTCTTGGCATTTTCATCGATAAAACCGAAATTATAATCCGAAACCACCGCTTTATTCCCCTTTATCCTGTTTTTTATTCTTTGTTTTCCTGAGCCTGTCAAGAGACGACTGGAAAGTAACATAATGAGGCAGTTTGAAATGATTCGCAAAGCCCATGGATTCTATCCCGTCGACATGCAAGAGCACAAATTCCTGGTCTTCCGAAGGATATTGCGGTTTTTCCGATTGAAGAGCCCTGTCCAGGGTGGCCATGGAGATGGCCTTGACCTCGTTATGCCCGAAACAGAGACCGTACCCGAGTGCGAACCTCGGGGAACCGTCTCCCGTCGTTATATCCGAAATAATCTCGGCCTCGGTCATTAGTATTTCGCCTATGCAGGCCGGTTTTCCGCTGTAGGGATTCTTTATCTCCACCGGAAGGTATCCGACCCGGAGCTCCCCGATAGTCGGATGCGCAGATCCGTAGCCCCTCATATTCGAATAGGCAAGGGCGAGCATCCCCCCTGTTTCACCCCTGGACAGCGTCTGCATCTGCGCGCTTCTTGAAGCCGGGAATGATAATGATTCCCTGGTTACATCGAATAATTCCTGCCCGGCGCCGGATCGCCCGCTTTCCACGACAAGATTTTCCCTTCTGAGTATTTCTATGACTTTTGCCAGCGAATCGGGAACCTTCGCATCAATGCCGGCTCTTTCCATCAATTCTTTTACCGTTTTGCCCGCCGTTCCCGGATCGTCCTCCAGGAGATCGAAATCGAGCAGTCTCAAAGTATAATCAGACGTGGGGCCCAGGAACTGTCCTCCCGGAATGTCTTTGAAAGCGGATGAAATCCTCCGGATCACACGCATTTTACCGGTATCCACTGGCAGGCTGTATGAAAATCTCGGCAGGGTTGTCCTGAAAGCCCTTATCATGAAAGAGGCTTCGAACGTATCTCCTGCCGACTGCATTATAGCAAGCGCGGCAAGGTCCGGGGCATAAAGCGATCCTTCTCCCATCACCCTGTCGACAAGAAAATGGAGAGTTTTTTTTATTTCCTCAATTTTTGACTGGCCGGCTGTCTCCCTTCTGCGCATAAACCCCAGAAATTTTTCTGCGTTATCGATTGCCTCTCTTCCTCCCGAAACAGCGACATAACCCATGTTTTACTCCTTCATTCCGATTTTCGAGGAACGCGGCAATGCGGCGACGCGGCTTTTCCGGTCGATGAAAAAAAGATCGACCCCGAGGGGAAACTCCGAATTCAATTCCCTGATGTCATCGATGTCGAGAGGGTCGATCCCTTTTATCGTTAATTCGATTTTACCGGATATTCCGGGACCTTCCAGGGATATCTTGCAGCCTCCGTCATAACCAAGCTCTTCTGCAAGATATAATATAGTTGCCCCCCTGTCCGGGAATTCAGGAGTACCCCTGTTAAGACTTTTTATTCCCCCGGAACTCGATCCGCCGGTCACGATCACATAATCGGCGAGATCGGATCTTGTGTATTCCGATTTTGAATTTTCATAAATATCCCTTATGAGGTTTTCATGGGTTTCTTCCCCGATAACACTGAATTTGACTTCATGATCCAGCAGCGCTGAGCATACGGATAAGATTGTTCCGCTCCCGGGAAGCGTCAGTATTTTTCCGGGGCGGGCCATTGAGTCCATTAATACCCTGAAAATATTCAGGGATAACTTCTGGCTTTCAGTCATTATCATGCCGTTAACCTTCCGCCATTAAACCGAAATTGACTTTTGTCGAGGCCGTAAAGATATTTTCCTTTGCAGTTTCATCGTAAAATCTGTTCATCGCAGCCCTTGTTTTCGTGATAATAAAATCGGTAATATTCTTATTGCCGGCCCTGCCGGCGGCATCCAGACATGCCAGGATCCTTGCATGCCCTTTCGAGGAGCCCGCTATCATTCCGAATCCTCTTATTCCCGAACAGACAACCTCGGCCCGGGTAACCAGAAGCTCTCCTGCGTAAAATCCGGATCCGCTATGGTCCTGCGCCGAGATCATCACCAGGCCTTCTTCCTCTTCCTTTATTATAATTTCATTATTCTGTTCGAGACCCTTTATAATTTCTTCCGTTTCCGGTCCGCTCAGGAATCGAAGAGCTTTTTCTATATCCGTTATGGGTGCTTCGCCGGTATTGTCATTCATACTTAATCTCCCCGGCCCGATCGCCTGTCAAAATGAAATAGACCTTTAAAAGGTCCATTGTATCCTCCTGTATTAATATTCATGAAAGGTATGCAAAAACGTGAATATCTCATTGAAATGAACGATCTTTTAATCAGATTATTGTAATATTGAATTGTGGTTTTAAAGTTAATGAAAGGTTAATTTGCTGTGAATTTTTAAACTATCCGGCGCCCGGATGCTTAATCTATTATAAAAGTCCGCATAGAAACCGAAGCGTTCTGTATTCCTTCATATATGAAAGAGGCTTTCTCCCCTTCCTCCGACAAAGCCATAGTGTAGATGAGCGGCAGGTAGTGATCGTTTGTCGGTATCGATAAGCGGGCCGGCTCCCCGAGTCCCTCGTAATTCATGATTTTTGCCCGATCGCCCTTCATGATGAGCTCTTTTACCTTATTGTCGAATTCGACCGCCCAGCCGTAAGGCTCTGCATCGGTTTCGTATTTCATGAGCCTGAGGTTATGTACTATGTTTCCGCTGCCTATGATAAGAAAGCCTTCATCCCTCAGAGGTTTTAAAGATTCCCCTATCATGTAATGGTGTTCCGGTTCCGCCCCGACGCATATGGACAATTCCAGTACAGGAATGTCCGCCGCAGGATACATATGCTTCAAAACGGCCCACGATGCATGGTCCAGGCCCCAGCCGCCGCATGCGGCGTTAAAATTACGGAGCGCTTTGACTACTTCAGCCGCCTTTTCGGGCGATCCTTTGGCTTTATAACTGTAATTATAAAGTTCCTGCGGGAATCCGTAGAAATCGTATATCTGTTCCGGCTGTTCCTGGCAGGTGACGAACGTGCCTTCGGTGAGCCAGTGCGCGGATATGACAAGAATAGCGGAAGGCAGAGGGAGGTCCCTTCCGAGTTTCGAAAGGGCCCGTGTAAAATCATTGTCAAGCATGATGTTCATCGGAGAGCCATGGCCTGCGAAAACCGCTGGCATTTTCATGGAAGGCCTCCTTTACTCTAGTCGACAGTCGACAGTCGACAGTCTGCAGAAATAGACTAACTATTGACTCTCGACTGCTGCCTGCTGACTGATTCCCGGCGCTTTCTTATTTCCCTTTTCAGGGCCCCGGTTATGATCCTTACCGACCTGGCGACCGGTACGGACATTTTTTCGCCGTAGCTCACGCTTTCCGGCTGGATACCGAGGAGAACGGTTTTGCAGCCCGTCTCCTTTTCAAGGTATAGGGCCATGATCTTTATCGGGAGCATATGGGAGCTGAACGACACGCCTTCAGTTTCGCGGACGTTCAATTCCCGAACGCTGCCGGGGCTTTCCCCGAAATCGGCGGCGTCTATTATGAAAAGAATATCCGGTTTAAAGCGCTTAATATCGCCTGTAAAATTTTCAGGGGCCGTACAGCCGTTATATACTTGAACCGAGTCTCCGGCAGTTCTTTGCATTGTCTTGATCAACTTTTCTGCAATTGCCGGGCCTGCCGCATCGTCGGAGTTAAGGCTTGAACCCGCTCCCAGAAGGGCGATTCTTCCCTGAAGGGACGTGATTTTGCAAACCGCGTCCTCTATTGACTTCGTGTAAGCGCTTTTGAACATCGGGAGGGTTAGATCTTGACTTTCAGCGCTTTGTGGCTGTAATTCGCCAGTTCATAATCCTTCGTGTTTTCAAGAGCCTTCCTGGGGCAGCTGTCGACGCATTGTCCGCAGTATATGCACCTGTCAAGATACACATAAGCGTCGTAAAGCTTTTCTCCGACCTTCACGATCTCGATCGCATTGGAAGGGCAGTCTTTTTCACAAAGCTTGCATCCGATGCATTTTATCTGTTCGAACTTCAGCTTGCCCCTGAATCTGTCAGGCATTTCCACTTTTGTAAATGGATATAAAACCGTCGCAGGTTTTCTTAATGCCATCCTCATAACGAAGGGCAGCATAGTTCCGGGTTTCCTCATATCTTAATAACCTCTTTTAATATCAAATTTGCCAGTACCTGGACCAGCGCTATCGGAGTAAGCACACGCCAGCAGAATGTCACCATCTGCTCGATGCGGAGCCTCGCCATCGAAGCGCGGATCGCCGACAATAAAAACACTATGAAGAGCGTCTTGACGATAAAAAGCAGGATGCCGATAATATGGCCGAGCAAAAGGCTCCCGCCAGCATAAAAAGGGAAAAACACAGCCGCCATGAGGGCCGCCGCCACTACCATCTCGATATCGATGGACATCCTGAATATGGCCAGAAGCTTTCCTGTATACTCGGTGAACGCGCCGGCCACAATTTCCGTTTCAGCCTCGGGTATGTCGAAGGGCACTCTTTCAAGTTTGCCCTGAACCGCCACCAGGGCGACAAAAAATGCGGGAATATTTATCAAAATATAAATCGGGTGTGAATTATAAAATGCCGATATCCCTGATATAGACCAGTTGCCTGCGGTGCCTGCGAGTATTGCGGGTCCGAGTATCGCCATGAACAGGGGTACTTCGTAAGCGAAGAGCTGGGTCAGGGTCCTGACAGAACCCAGGCACGCAAAAACGGACGATGAATGCCAGCCGGCAAGGAAAAATGTCAGCGTTGGGATCGTCAGCAGGTAAAGGACTACTATCACGTCGCCGCTGAAAGGGTAGAGCGAATTGATGCCCCAGACCGGTATGTATAAAAATGCCGTGCAGACTGCGGTTATGGAAAATAAGGGGATAAACCTGAACATCCTCTTGTCGGCTTGTTCCGGGATTATGGTTTCCTTTCCAAGCAGTTTTATGAAATCCGCAAGAGGCTGGAACCACGGAGGGCCTACCCTGTTCTGGAACCTCGCGTAAAGTTTACGGTCGACAAATTCCGCCAGGAGAGAATATACCGATAAAAATATTAAGCCCGGAAAAACGATTATCTTGAAAAGACTTATGAGAGCTTCTGTCATGTCAAACTACCGTCCTTATTTCAAAGCATGAATTTTATTCATGTCAATTCCGCGATTTTTCCTGTACCAGTCTATGCTGTATGTCCTGAGCTCTTCCCAGTTCATCAGGGACTCTCCCCTGCCGACTCCATGGACTGATATCATTCTGTCCGTACACGAAAAACAGGGATCTATGGCCGCAATGACAATCGGAACATCGGCCAGGTAACCGCCTTCAAGCATATGCGCAATCGCCGCAAGATTTGCAAGGGTCGGGGCCCTTACCTTCACCCTCTCGGGCTTCTCGGTGCCGTTTCCCTTTACATAATGGAAATCTTCTCCGCGCGGGGCTTCATAGCGGCTGACAGCTTCGCCTTCAGGAATTTTCCTGGGGGCCCTTACAGATATGGGACCTTCCGGAAGTTTAAGAAAAAGCTGCCTTATAATGCTGTAGCTTTCCATCAGTTCCTTCACCCTGACGAGCGTCCTTCCAAGGACGTCTGCATGATCGTCGGTTATCACGTTAAATTTGACATCTGCGTAAGCGGCATAAGGATCGTCGAATCTGACATCCTTCGCTACGCCTGCCGCCCTGCCCGTCGGTCCGGTCGCCCCGAACCTTATAACGTCTTCCTTCTCAAGTTTTCCTACGCCTGCAAGACGCGCAAGTAAAGTGGATTCATCCATTGCAACCTGGATATAAAATTTTGTCCTTTCTTCCAGTATATCGACGGCCTTGAGAGTCTGCTCGGCCTGTTCCTTCGTAATATCGCGCCTGACTCCGCCTATCGTGTTTATGCCGTAGTTGACGCGGTTCCCGGTAAGCATTGCGAGTATATCCATGACCACTTCCCTGTCGCGCCAGCTGTACATAAAAAGAGTATCGAAGCCGAGTTCATGGCCCGCCACTCCGAGCCAGAGGAGATGGCTGTGAATCCTTTCAAGTTCACCGATGATCGACCTGATATAAGCAGCCCTCTTCGGTATTTCGAGCGAGGCAATTTCCTCCACCGCCTGTAAAAATGCAGTCGAATGGGAGTGCGAACATATTCCGCATATCCTTTCAATAAGATAGATATCCTGTATATATGTCCTCTGTTCGCATGCCTTTTCTATGCCCCTGTGATTATATCCTAAGGCTACATTAGCCGCCGCAACCCTCTCCCCTTCCATATAAAGCGTAAAACTTGCGGGTTCTTTCAACGCAGGGTGCTGCGGGCCTATCTGTACCGTTACTTTTCCCATAAAATTCTGCCTCCTAAGAGTTTATCTTGGCGCTGGAATCCTCTTGCCCCTTCCAGTCTTTCCTGAGTGGATAATCATCAAGCGGCCAGCCGTCCGGCAGGGGATATCTTCTTCCCTGCGGCAATCCGCTGACTTTGATGCCCAGAAGGGCTTCAAGCTCCCTTTCGTAGAATATGGCGCCGCCAAAAACCGGCGTCACTGAATCGATGACCGGGTTCGACCTCGGGGTCAGTAATTTCAAATTTAAAACATTCCCCAGGGAATCGGCCAGGTGATATATCACCTGGAAATTATCGCCCATATCAAGGCCGGTTATCGTGCATAAAAATGTAAAATCCTGATTGTCCCTGAGATATTTGAGGATTTCACCGATGGAACCGTTGTTGGACGCCGGGATCTCGGCAAAAATCCTTCTCTGCCTCTTTATATTGATATGACCGTCTAAATAATTAAAGGTCTTGCTCAAGTCTTTAATTAAATTTTCCGCTTTTTCCATAAACATCTTCCTTTATTTCAGCTTTTTAAAGTCTTCAAGAGCTTGACAACACCGTCGATAATAGCTTCGGGCCTCGCGGGGCAGCCCGGTATATATGCCGATACGGGAATTACCGTGTCGATGCCGCCTTTGACACAGTAGCAGCCCTGGAAAGCTCCTCCCGAACAGGCGCAGGTCCCGACCGCAACGACAAATTTCGGCTCGGCCATCTGGTCGTATATCCTTTTAAGCCTGTCCCTGGTCTGCAATGTTACAGGACCCGAACAGACCATGACATCCGCATGCCTGGGCGTTCCTTTAAGCTGGATGCCGAACCGTTCCAGATCGTACCTCGGGGTCAGCGAAGCCAGTATTTCTATATCGCAGGCGTTGCAGGCGCCTGTATTGAAATGTATGATCCAGGGCGACTTTATACGCGCCCACGTCATGATCTTTTGAATAAGCGACATCTTACCTCCTGAATAAAATGAACAGCGCAATCACTCCGGCGCCGAGGTAAACCAGCGGCATCCCGAGGACGCCCTTCGGAACCGTAGCGATAATCAGAATTAATACATGCATGATAGTAAAAAAGAAAGCGAAAGGGAAAAACTGGCTGTAATCCGGCTGGGCGGTGGCGGCAGTGACTTCTTCTCCGCACGAATAGGGTTTTGTTTTCCCCGCCGATGCCTTGCCTTTCATCGACAGGAAGTTCGACAGTCCCGAAAAGAGAAAAGCGGCAGCCAGGAGTATTATAAAAGCGGCCGGAGGAGTTAAAATATTAATCATATTTATGTCCTTAACCTTTAAGTTTCCTGAGGTTCCTGATATCGAGGTTCTTGTTATGATTGCAGACGCCGATAACTATGCCCGCAGCGACTACGATGACGACAACTTCTATTATTATAAGAGTGATGGTCAGCGACTGGGTAATTGCGATAAAACCTGTAATAAAACCCGACGCTATGAGCGACAGTGTAACCGCCTTTGTCAGAATTTCAAGCCCGATCAAAAGCCTTATGAGATTCTGAGTCACTATGAGGCAGTAAAGGCCCGTTACTAAAAGAAGCACAATCGCAGTAAAGATGACAAAATTTAAATCGAGATTCATTTTTGGTTCCGCTCCTTAAATAATACTACAACTCCGAATACGCCCGATAAAAGGACTATAACCTGACCGAGAATATCAAAAGACCTCTTCTGCCATATGGCCGAGGAGAGAGATGCGAAGTCTGTGTTCCCGGCGCCTTTAACAACAGGCATGAAATCGAAGTTGATTATCCTGTTATTCCAGAGTATTGCGGAAAGGACGAAAACTGCGGCCAGTATAAAAGGAAGGTAAATGAAACGCTTCATCCTTTGCTTTGCTTCTATTTCAATTTCTTCATTGGTAAGCGGTTTTGAAAGGCTTATTGCGCTGATGAAAACTACCGTTATCATACCTGCGCAAACCGACAATTCTATTACGGCGGCTACCCATGCGCCGAGTATGAACATCATGACAGCCAGAAATGCGCTGGTAACGGCAAGCGCTATAGCGGCCTTGATCAGGCTCCTGATCATTACCGATGCAAGTGCGGATACGACTATCCCCAGGATTATTATTAAAACAAGGATGTCTTTCATGAGAATTTCTCCCTTCTAATTAGCTTAAATTATCATTTTCAAGAGCCCGTTAGCCTGAAGATAATAAATTACAAACGGGAATGCAAGGCCCAGGAGTACCGTAACAGCCGCCAGCAGAAGAGCCGGGAAACACATGCCTGCATTTGCTTCCTTGATGTTTTCGAGACCTTCGCCGATCTTGCCGAAGAAAACTTTCCTTTGAAGAATGAGGAAATATGCAAGGGTTAAAAGACTTGCGAAAACTGCTATTATACTATAAATATAATAACCCGACGACCAGGCGGCAATTATTATTATCAGCTTGCTCCAGAAGCCTGCAAGGGGCGGCATCCCCATAGTGGAAAAAAATGCGACTACGGATGTCCCGCCGGTGATGGGCATTTTCCCGGCGAGTCCGCCCAGCCTGTCAATATCCCTTGTCCCCGTCTGCATTTCAACAGCCGTTGAATTGACGAAGAGGAGCGACTTGAAGGATGCATGATTGAAAAAGTGAAGCAGAGCGCCGGCGAAAGCAAGGGGCGTCCCGATCCCCGTCGCAAGGATAATATAACCGATCTGGGATATGCTCGAATAGGCGAGTATCCTCTTGAAATCTTTTTGACCGATTGCGGCAAGCGCTCCTATGACAATGGAAAGGGCCCCGAAAGCCATAAGTATGGTGTTGACGATCCCGGCATTGCCGAACACATCGGCCGAAAGCCTCATAATGGTATAAACACCGGCAACTTTTGTAACGATACCGGCCAGAAGGATCGATACCGAAGCCGGAGCCGACTGGTAAGCGTCGGGAAGCCAGCCATGAAAAGGTACGACGCCGGCTTTTATTGAAAGTCCTACGATGAAAAGTATGAAAGCGGTAATCACTTCCGGCGGATATTTACCGTTAAGGCCCTTGATATAAGAGCTTATATCGATAAAATCGAGGCTCTTGACGAAAATAAACGTCACTGCGATCGCTGATAGTATGAAAATAGTCGCTACTGCGGATAAAACGAGGTATTTGAACGCTCCCTCGAAGGCTTCGATGCCTTTATCCATCGCGATGAGTATGAATGACGTTACAGCAGTAATTTCAAGGAAAACATACATGGAGAAGATATCCCTTGTCAGGGCGATCCCGTTCATACCCATTACAGCTATCAGTACAAGGTTTATGAAATTGAACCTGTCTTTAACGCATGAAGATTCACATACGACAAGCGACGTGAAAGATATCAGGCCTATTGTAAACAGAACCACAAGGGTAAAGAAATCCACGCTAAGCTGTGCTACAAAATTAAACTGTAGAAGCTCTGTTACCTTGTTCCATAGCATTATGCCCGCTGTGAGCGACAATGCCATCTGGAAAAGCGTGACAGCAACGGAAGTATAAAAAGCGATCCTTCTATAAGCCTTTCCGAAGGGAAGGTTGAGAATTACAACCGCCAGCAGGGGGATGAGAATAAAAAGGGCCTGCACGCTTGGTTCCTCCTAATGTAATACTGCAATGATTATTATAACTGCCATTCCGGCCAGCGACCAGACAAGGTACAACGCATAATTACCCGTATGGGATTTCCTGATAAGCCATGATGCGCCGGATGTGACGCCGGTTAAAAATTTATTGTAAATCCAGTCTATGCCCCTGTCGATTAGCCAAAAAACCCTGGCAAATATGTTAACCATGAACATTCCTATATCGTAAGGATCGAAATATTTCTTTTCGGCAAGGTTATATATGCTTGAAAGACCCGGTGCATAATGTATATGGTCTGAAGCTCCAAGGGCGCTTTTCGACCTCCTTACTCCGTAAAGATGATTGAGGTATGCCAGCGCCAGCACTGCAACGGATACTATGACAAGGTTCCAGTTTCCCGGAAGCCCCGAGAAGCTGTGTTCGAGCCTTGCACCGAGGATAGGTTCGATAAGGTTTTTAAGGGGAAGTACGTTATAAACGCCGAAAACTATGCATCCCAGCGCAATAACGATCATGGGAACTGTCATGGCCCACGGGGGGTCCTTAACACCGTTCCAGTCTCTCGACGGTTTCCCTAAAAACGCAGCATGCCCCAGTTTGAGGAAGGATGCCGCGGTAAAGAACGCTCCAAGAAGCGCTGCAATATAAAATATCGGCATGCCCGTTTCAAGGGCGCCGTCAAATACAAGTTCCTTGGAAAAAAATCCGTTTAATGGCGGAACTCCGGAAATCGCGCAGGCTGCAACGATGAAACTGGCGAATGTCCAGGGCATTTTTCTGCCCAGCCCGCCGAGCTTTGCAAGATCAGTCGTTCCCGCCTGTTTTTCAACGGAACCTCCGGTTAAAAAAAGACAGCTTTTATACATGGCATGATTTATCATGTGGAATAATCCGCCGGCGATGCCTACCGGAATCGCAGTGCCGATCCCGAGGATCATATAGCCCACCTGGCTTATGGCATGATATGACAGGAGCCTTTTGAAATCCTTCTGGATGAGCGCCATCATAACGGCCAGGAGAATAGTAACGGCGCCTATAGTCATCAGGGTTATGCTCATAGCCGAACCTGATTTGAAATCAAAAAAGTCGAGTGTTATCCTGGCAAGGAGATAGATCCCTAACAGCTTTTCAAGGGAAGCCGGTAAAAATGCCATAAAAGGAAGGGGTGCATCGACTGCGGCGTCCGGTATCCAGGAATGGAACGGCATGGAACCCGCTTTTGCGACAGCTCCTATCATGACAAGAATAAATGCGAATATTCCGGGAAAACCGGTGAGGCTGATCGGAGAAGCCTTCAGCGAATCCATAGAAAGATCGCCGCCTGTAATAAAACCGATTACGGTAATGCCGAGTATCATGCAGAAATCGGCGACGCCGTTAAGTATGAACGACTTTACCGCCGTCGGGTACGCAGCTTTCCCTCCGGACATGATCATCGCGAAAACCGTTATAAGAATGCCTTCCCAGAAAAAGAGCATCAGGAAGAGATTGGCGGAAAGCACCGCCCCGTTTACAAGGCCGACGGTCAGGAGAAGAAATGCGTAATACTGCCTTAAATGTTCCTTTCCCTTCATAAAAACTGCCGAATATAGACCGATGAGGAATGCGAACCCTGAAACGGCCAGTATTATAAACGAACTGAAATGATATAGTTTCAGGAAGAAATCCGCCCTGAGGCTGCCGATAGTAAACCAGGGCACATTAAAAACAGAATTCTTTCCGAAAAGATATATGCATAAAACCAGGTTGACAGTCACCCCGATCAGGGTGAGGGCTTCTTTTATCCACCTGTCCTTCCTGGGAACGATAAAAACAACTGCGGCAAGAAGCAGGGGAAGAAAAACGGGAATAAGAAGTATAGTGCTATCCATTTTAACCGATAACCCCCTTAATGATAGTCTGTACGAATCCGGCCGGGTAATTTACGAGTATTCCGGCCGCAAGTGACAAAACCGCGAGCATTGCGATGCTGATCAGCATGGTCGGCGAGCCCTCCTTCGAAGGCTGGGTTTTTATTCCGCCCATAAAAACGGCGATAAATACGCGGAAGAGATAAATTGCCGTAAGGATCGCCCCTAGAATGAATACAAAGGCCATCCATGGCTGTCCGGCCTCGACCGTTCCTCCTATCACCATGTACTTGCAGAAAAATCCGCCGAAAGGAGGTATTCCCATTATTGAAAATGAACATGCGATGAACGTAACGGCGGTTACAGGCATAGCCGTAATGAGTCCTCCGAGTTTCGTGATATCCTTGGTTTTGGCGTTCTGTTCCACTACGCCTGCGCACAGGAAAAGGCCTCCCTTTGCAAGGCCGTGCATCAGTATGTAAAGCAGGGCTCCTGCTATTCCAAGGGGACTTCCGCATGACAGCCCCAGGAATATAAAGCCTATCTGGCTGATGGTGGAATAAGCTATGATCCTTTTCAGGTCTGTTTCTATAATCGCCGCTCCGGCCGAGACCAGCGCGCTTGCGGCGGCAACGACAGGAATAACGACATGCCAGATCTGTTCAAGGCTGAATGTAATGAAAAACAATCTTGCGAATACATAAACGCCGATCTTGACCAGGATCGCCGCATGCAGAAGGGATGTAACCGGCGAAGGC
This sequence comes from uncultured Spirochaetota bacterium, assembly GCA_963796325.1. Classification (GTDB taxonomy): domain Bacteria; phylum Spirochaetota; class Brevinematia; order Brevinematales; family JAOACQ01; genus CAVYGN01. Next base: position 1,569,153 of record CAWCLF010000001.1, on the reverse strand, counting down.
GCGACGCCTGCGTCAGGCAGCCATGTATGGAAAGGAAGGGTCGACGATTTTGACAGGATCCCGCACAGGATGAGTACTGCTGCAACATTCGTCAGCAATTCCCCATGCTTTATCATGGTAAGGTCGAATGTTCCGAACTGCATGTAAATCATAACGAACCCTATCAGCATAGCAAGGGCGCCGCCGAAGGTTACAAGCAGGGCTTTATCGGCGCGGAGCACATGATCCTTTTCACGGAAAAATCCGATGAGCCTCCAGCTGCAGATTGCAGACACTTCCCAGAAGATATAAAGGAAAACAAGATGCGAAGAATAGACGATGCCCATCATGGAGCCGAGGAAAAGCACGACCATGAGGTAATATTCATTCTGGTTTTTATAATGGCTCATATAACCGAAAGAATAAAAAACGATTATGGAACCGATCAGCGACGAAACCATCGCCATAAAGACGGCCAGTCCGTCGGCTTTGAGTAAAACAGGGGCGTTACCCAGAAAGCCCATATCGAGATTAAGGGCGAATGTCACCGCCTGGCCGGCAAGCACGACAGGAATGAGCAATGCCGAAAATACCAGCGCGCACAATACCATCAGGAGGGAGAGATAATTTCTCAAACGGACCGAAAAATGACCCGCAAGGGGAAGGACAAGCGATCCGAAAAATGGTATTAAGACTATTAATAGTAATATTGCCTGGTTGTTCATCGCTTAATTCTCTCCTTTTTAATGAAATAACGGTTCCTTACCTGAACCTGGGCAAAAAAACTAATCTAAAATTCTAGAGGAGCCGCCGCTTTTTGTCAAATTCTGTTTTGAAAATAATTGACTACAGTCTATAGTCAACAGTCAACAGACTGCAGTCTGCAGTCTGCAGGGCCGCCGGTCTCTGACACTCGACTGCGGACTGACGACTGACGACTGACGTTTCCTTGACATAAAAGTGCAAAAAAAATAGAATAAATCGTGGAATTATTTTCTAATGACCATGATAGATTATTACACCCCCCTTGTAAAAATATCAATATTTGGAGGAATATAATGTCTAAATTGAAGAGAATATGGGGAATACTTCCTCTGGCTCTGATTCTTGCGTCGTTCGCTTCGCCGCTAATGGCCAGCGAAGTTACGCTTCCGATCCCCGATCTCAGTTCAAACCCGATGTACAATCTGCTCATCGGCGGGCTCGGCGTGTGCGTGCTCGGCCTTGTCTTCGGACTGTACCAGTACCTTCGCGTGAAGGCGATTAAAGCCCACAAATCCATGCTCGACGTTGCGGCCACTATTTTTGAAACGGCAAAAACCTACCTGATACAGCAGGGCAAGTTCCTGATTGTTCTCGAGGTTTTTATCGCCGCATGCATAGGGTTTTATTTCGGCTTCCTCAAGCAGAACCCTCTGTCCGGCGTTCTTCTCATCCTGGCCTGGTCGATCGTAGGAATACTCGGATCGTACGGCGTGGCCTGGTTCGGGATCAGGATCAACACTCTCGCAAACAGCAGGATGGCTTTTGCCTCGCTTGAAAGAAAACCGATCAAGCTCCTGAATATCCCGCTCCAGTCGGGAATGTCCATCGGCGTATTGCTTGTTTCGGTCGAACTTATAATGATGCTTATCATACTCTTATTCATTCCGAGGGATTACGCGGGCGCATGCTTTATCGGCTTCGCGATAGGCGAATCCCTGGGCGCAAGCGCTCTCAGGATCTGCGGCGGCATCTTTACAAAAATAGCCGATATCGGGTCGGACCTTATGAAGATCGTCTTCAATATTAAGGAAGACGATCCCAGGAACCCGGGCGTTATAGCAGACTGCACCGGCGACAATGCCGGCGACAGCGTCGGGCCGACCGCGGACGGTTTCGAAACGTACGGCGTCACCGGCGTGGCTCTGATCACATTTATCGTCCTTGCAGTGAACCCCGACCACCAGGTGACCCTCCTTATCTGGATATTCATAATGCGTATCCTGATGATCGTCACTTCCGTCGTCGCTTACTGGATCAATAAGTTCCTGAGCAGCCTCATATATAAAAAGAAAGACGAAATAGATTTCGAACATCCGCTGACATCCCTGGTGTGGATAACATCCATTCTTTCGATGATCGTTACATTTTCAGTCAGCTACTGGCAGCTGTCGGCTTTGCCTAACAACCTCTGGCTCGTACTTTCGATAATTATAAGCTGCGGGACGCTCGGCGCTGCGCTGATTCCCGAATTCACCAAAATCTTTACAAGCCCCAAGTCCAAGCATGTAAACGAAGTCGTTACCGCTTCGAAAGAAGGCGGCGCTTCGCTGACAATTCTTTCAGGCCTTGTTTCAGGTAATTTCAGCGCTTTCTGGATCGGCCTTATCATAGCTTTGCTTATGGTAATAGCTTACATTACAAGCATAAATATCCCGAAGGAAGTTATCATGAGTTATTCGTCGGTCTTCGCCTTCGGTCTTGTAGCTTTCGGGCTTCTCGGAATGGGACCGGTGACCATTGCCGTGGACAGCTACGGCCCCGTTACCGACAACGCCCAGTCGATCTACGAATTGTCCCTCATCGAATCCAATCCGAATGCAGTTTCTGAAATTGAAAAAGAATTCAAATTCAAGCCCGATTTCGAGAAGGCAAAGCATTATCTCGAGGCGAACGACGGCGCGGGAAACACGTTCAAGGCGACAGCAAAGCCCGTTCTGATCGGTACTGCCGTAATCGGGGCTACGACAATGATATTCTCGATCATTCTTGTACTGAGGAACGTCCTGGGCATCGACCCGGCAATGGTCCTCAATTTATTAAACCCTTTCACGATCCTGGGTTTCATCAGCGGCGGAATGGTTATTTACTGGTTTACAGGCGCTTCGATGCAGGCCGTTACGACCGGTTCGTATAGGGCCGTCGAATATATAAAGAAGAACATCAAGCTGGACAGCAGCGAAAAAAGCGCCGCCATGTCAAATTCGAAGGAAGTGGTCAAGATCTGCACCCAGTATGCGCAGCAGGGAATGATAAATATATTCATCTCGATTTTCTCATTCGCGCTCTGCTTCGCTTTCTTCTCCGCGGCCGACAAGTCGAACCCGAACGCCGCATCTTTCTTCATCAGCTACCTGATATCCATAGCAGTCTTCGGGCTGTTCCAGGCCATATTCATGGCCAACGCCGGCGGATGCTGGGATAATGCAAAAAAGGTAGTCGAAGTGGATCTCCAGGAAAAGGGCACTCCCCTGCATGCCGCTACCGTGATAGGAGATACGGTCGGGGATCCTTTCAAGGATACGTCGTCGGTTTCGCTCAACCCAATCATCAAATTCACCACCCTTTTCGGGCTGCTCGCAATGGAAATCGCTATCGCTCCGGGGTTCGTGAAGACGGCTCCGTATGTCGGGATATTCTTCCTCGCGGTCGCGCTCATCTTTGTCTGGCGTTCATTTTACGCGATGAGAATACCTAAAAAGTCATAATATGATACTGTAGAATCAATATCGAGGGCTTCCCGCAATGGGAGGCCCTTTTTTTTAAAAAAATCGCTATTGACTCAAAAGCCCGGCGGTATTAAATTCATATAAAAACTTACAATATGAACATTTTTACAAAACAGTCGAAAGACCATGACTGTCGACTTTCGACTCTCGACTGTTGACTGCCGACTGTCGACTGCCGACTGTCGACTGACGTAGGGGGTTCGTTATGACAAAATTAAAACTTGGAGTCCTTGGAGTTTCGGACCATTTCATCACCAGGGTCCTTCAGCCCCTCAAAGAGTCCGGCCTTGTGGATCTTTACGCCATAGCTTCCCGGTCGCCGGACAGGGCCAGGGAGGCGTCGCGTAAATTCGGGATCCCGAGGTACTATTCTTCCTATGAAGAGCTCCTTAAGGACGATGAGATCGGGATGGTATTCATCCCTCTTCCAAATCACCTGCATGCAGAATGGATCAGGAAAGCCGCCGATGCGCGGAAGCATATACTCTGTGAAAAGCCCATAGCATTGAACGCCGGCGAAGCGAAAAGGGCCGCCGGTTACGCCCGTTCCAGGGGAGTTAAACTTATGGAAGCCTTTATGTACCGTTTTCACTACCAGTGGACGATGGCAAGGGATATGGTGACAAACGGCTCCCTGGGCAAGATCCAGTCTATCGAGACATTCTTCGGCTACAATAACACCGACCCGGGCAATATAAGAAATATAAAAGCATACGGAGGCGGCGCGCTCCTCGATATCGGCTGTTATGCCGCGTCATGCGCCAGGTTCCTCCTGCAGGCCGAGCCTGACAGGGTCCTCGGGCTTAATACATACGACAGGGACTTCAAGACCGATATACTCTCCTCAGGGATACTGGACTTCAAAGGGATAAGGTCAGTGTTCACGGTATCTACACAGACAACTCCCTGGCAGAAGGTTATCGTTCATGGAAATTCCGCCGTTTTAACCATCGAAATCCCCTTTAACCCGATACCCGATACGCCCATGAAACTTGATATTACGGATGCATCCGGCAGCCGCATCATTGAAACCGAGCCCTGCGATCATTACAGGCTTCAGTTCGACGCATTTGCAAAAGCCGTCATAGAAAACACGGATGTCCCCATACCTGCTGCCGATGCTGTAAACAATATGAAAGTCATCGATGCGCTGTTTAAATCCGGCAAAACGGGAAAATGGGTGAAGATATAAACCAGCCCCGTAAAATATCGATTGAGGTGCATGGATGAAGATATTTAATTTATTAATTTTGCTTATTTTATTTATTATTAATTCGGGCCTTTATGCTCCGGATGCATCATTTCTTAAAAAAATAAGGCTTCCCGCGGGCTTCAGGATCGAAATTTATGCGTATGCCCCGGATGCCAGGTCGCTGGCCCTTGGACCGGGGGGGATCGTTTTTGCAGGGACAATATCAGCCGGACGCGTCTATGCGGTAATGCCCGGGGCATCCGCCGGTGAAAGGAAGGCGGTTGTAATAGCCGACGGCCTCGATATGCCTAACGGAGTGGCATACAAAGACGGAGATCTCTATGTCGCTGCCCATACTTCAATACTCCGCTTCAGGAATATCGGAAGCGATTCATTAAAAAGGGTCAGGCCCGAAATCATTTACGGCGATCTTCCGCCCGAAACCTGGCATGGCTGGAGGTATATCGGCTTTGGACCCGACGGACTTCTCTATGTTTCGGTAGGAGTGCCATGCAACGTCTGCAAACCCGGGAAAAGCGTTTACGGATCGATTTCCCGCATGACTCCTGAAGGTAAAAATTTTGAAAGTTACGTGACAGGTATAAGAAATTCGGTAGGCTTCGACTGGGATCCGTCCACGGGATACCTGTACTTTACCGATAACGGCAGGGATTATATGGGCGACAATCTCCCCCCGGACAAGCTGGACCGCGCCGAAAGGTCCGGCCTTAATTTCGGATTCCCCTACATTCATGGCAGGAATGTTATCGATCCCGTTTACGGAAAAGAAGAGTACGACCTGTCCAAATTCACGATGCCCTGGCTTGAACTTGAAGCCCACGTTGCCCCGCTGGGAATGCGCTTTTATACGGGCATAATGTTCCCCCCTTTTTACCGCGGCTCGATATTTGTCGCCGAGCACGGTTCATGGAACCGGAGCGTTCCCATCGGCTACCGCGTCATTACAGTAACTGTTGAAAAAGGCCTGCCCGTCCGGAAGGTATTCGCCGACGGGTGGCTAAGTGACGACGGCACAGTTCTTGGAAGGCCGGTTGACCTTCTCGTAATGCCGGACGGTTCTCTCCTGGTATCGGACGACATGGCGGGGCTCATCTACAGGATATCCTACGGCGGCTGAAATCCTTTTTATTTCCGTCACATCCCTTAAACTTGAAAATTCCGGTTTATTCCCATAAAATATATACCTTCAAAATATAACGGAATAATCCGGAGGCGCCGCCATGAACGAACTTACCGATAAACTCGATAAAATGGAAGACCATAGTTCAATCTTTGAAAGCCAGATCAGGAAAATTCCGGTCCCCGTATCCCCTATTTTCCTGAATAAAGGTCATATCGCTCCCGCATCTTTTAACAAAACTTCAAAGACCGTCGGGTCTTCCGATGCAGGCAGTATAAACCTGGAATTCCCCAAATCTATCAAGCGGACAGAAAACAAAATCCTTGAAGGCGTGAATTCCAGCGCCTGCGCAGCCGGAAAACGCGTAGCCGTCCTTTTTTCAGGCGGTCCGGCCGCCGGCGGGCACAATGTCATAGCCGGCCTCTCAATGGTGCTGGGAAAGGGAAACACTCTATTGGGCGTAAAAAACGGACCCATGGGCCTGATAGAAGGGTCGCTTTTCGAAATCTCCGAAGCCGATATTCCAATGATAATAAATACCGGCGGATTCGATTTTCTCGGCTCCGACAGGACCAAGATAAAAACCCCCGAACAGTTCGACAGGGTCAGGAAAACAGCTAAAGACAATAAGCTGAACGGAATTATTGTTGTCGGCGGCGACGATTCGAACACAAATGCGGCAGTGCTTGCCGAAATTCTGATGGACGACGGCGTACAGGTGATAGGCGTACCGAAAACCATCGACGGGGATCTCCAGATCGGAGATATCCTTCCTATCTCTTTCGGTTTCGATACCGCGACAAAAATCTATTCCGAGATGGTCGGAAACATCCTTCAGGATACGCCCTCATCCCATAAATACTGGCATTTCATCAAACTTATGGGCCGCTCGGCAAGCCATGTCGCGCTTGAAGTAGCCCTTCAGACGAAGCCGGCAGTAACTTTGATCTCCGAGGAAGTCGAAGCGAAGAATATGTCCCTTTCCGGCATTGTAAACCAGATATGCGATGTGATAGCGATCAGGGCCTCGAGAGGCATCAATCACGGAGTGGTTATCGTACCGGAAGGCCTCATTGAATTCATTCCCGAAATGAAATCTCTTATTGCCGAGCTGAACGATATCATGGGAAAATTCAGCGAAGATATGGAAAAGATCTTCGATTTCGAAGAGAGGACCGATTTCATTTATAAAAAGCTCACTGCGGAATCGGCCAAGCTTATGGCATCCCTCCCTGAGGAAATCGAGAAGATGCTTCTCCTTGAAAGGGACTCCCACGGCAACCTGCAGGTTTCTCAGATCCCGACGGAAAGGCTGCTCATTCAGATGGTCGAGGAGAAACTGAAGGAAATGAAAAGGCATCCCGACGAAGTAAAGCATCTTTCAATTACAGACTCCGAACACAGGAAATTCGCCGAATCGAAGTTCTCGACCAACAGCCATTTCTTCGGCTACGAGGGACGCTGCGGAGCGCCCACGCTGTTCGATGCGGCATATACTTTCAACCTGGGACTCGCCGCCGGTTCTCTTATCCTGGACGGAAGGACCGGTTATATCGCATCAATGACCGATCTTGACAGCGGAGGCAGGGTTATAGCTCTGCCGCTGACAGGCCTGCTCAATATGGAAAGAAGACATGGCAAAAGCGAGTATGTGATAAAAAAGGGGCTCGTTGAAGTCGATTCTCCGGCTTTCAAGTATTTCGAAGAGAGAAGACGCACCTGGGCTGAAAAAGACCGTTTTTCAAGCCCCGGACCCAGGCAGTTATGGGGTCCCGCTTCAAAGCAGCTTCCGATAACGGTCGCCCTGAATAGAAAATATTCATCGATCTGTTTCAACCTGGGGCCGGATACAAAGGTAATTTAACCTTGCCTTGAGTATCTGCCCATAAGACGGCCTTCCGCCAGGATGTGATTTCCCATCGCATGCAGGAGATTTTCCTTTGTAGAACCCTGACCTGCCGGGAGCATCGTATCGAGTGCATAGATCTTGAAATAGTACCTGTGGGTTCCTCCCGGAGGACATGGACCGCCGTACCCTGTATGAGGGAAACTGTTGGTCCCCTGCATCATTCCTCCCGGAAGCTCCTTTTTCATGGGAATCCCCGCGTCGAGCTTTTGACTGGAGGCCGGTATATTATAAATGACCCAGTGCACCCATGTACCCATGGGAGCGTCGGGATCATCGCAGATCAGGGCAATGCTTACGGCGCCTCCCGGCAGGCCCGACCAGGATAGCTCCGGCGAGATATTTGCGCCGTCGCAGGTGTATTCCCCGGGAATCATTTGACCTTCTCCGAAAGCGGGGCTTTTAATTGAAATATCCATAGACCCCTCCTTATTTCAGTCCAGCCTTTTAACACCCTCACCGGGCTCGCAGATATAAAATGCCGGCGTCAGGCCGGTTTCTTCCTGGTACCCTCTGCCGACAATTTCCTTGAATTCCTCTATTTTATCCTTATGAACGAGGCTGATCGTGCATCCGCCGAATCCGCCGCCTGTCATTCTCGTACCGATGCACCCGCTGAATTTTTTCGCTTTTTCAAAAAGCGTATCGAGTTCGATTCCGGTAACCTCATAATCGTCGCGCAGCGATGAATGCGACCTTTCCATGAGCTTCCCGAATGTTTTAAGGTCGCCTTTGATAAGCGCTTCTGCCGCATCTTTGACCCTTTCATTTTCAGTAACCACATGACGCACCCTTTTGCGCACGGTCGGACTGGAAATGGCATCCTTGACCTTTTTGAACTGCTCGGAATCGATACTGCAGAGGTTGTCTATATTCATCACTTTCTTTATGTTCTTCAGCCCTTCCCTGCATTCTTCAAACCTCTCGTTGTATTTCGATTCGCCAAGGGCCCTGTTTTTATTAGTATTTGTCAGGACCATCTGGTAGTCTCCCAGGGACAGCGATATGTACTTGTATTCGAGGCTGGCGCAATTAAGCAGGATGGCGTTTCCCTTTTCCCCCATCGCGATGCTGAACTGGTCCATTATGCCGCACTGCACTCCGACGAATTCGTTTTCGGCTTTCTGGCAAAGTATGGCAAGGTTCTTTTTACTGATCCCGAGGTTGAATATTTCAGAAAGGCCGTAAGCGAAAACGATTTCGAACGCAGCCGACGACGACACTCCCGCTCCTTTGGGGATCTCGCTGAAGAAAAGGACCTCGAAACCGGTCTCGATCCTGTATCCCTTTTCAGTCAATATTTTAAGGACCCCCAACAGATAGTTGACCCAGGACACCTTTTCATTTTTTACGATGCTTTCAAAAATGTTAGCCTCCGCGGTTTCGGGAAAATTGAGGTCCCTGAAAATTACGCGCCCGTCCTTTCTTTTCCTTACAGCCATTGTCGTGTACATGTCAAGGGCCACAGGGAGCACGTAGCCTCCGTTATAATCGATATGTTCTCCGATAAGATTTACCCTGGCCGGGGCTGTGAATACGAACACGTCGCCCTCCCTGCCTCCGTAAACCGCCACGAATTCATGGATAAGTTCCTTTCGAAGCAGATTTGCATATCCCTTCGAAAGGAATTTCAGCTTCGAAGTCCTCAATACACCGGCTGTTTCCTCGACGCTGACGACATTTGCCGCCGCCCAGGCTCCGGTTTCCGAGGAAGCATTGAACTTGACCCTGTCCCTTGCATAAAGGGGGGTATAGAATTCAATATGGAAATGAAAGTAATTTTCGCTGTCACGGTAATCCTTCGAGTTGACCGGCGCCTGGTGGACAGCCATCATATAAGGGAAAGGCCTGTTGAAAATCATATCGAAGCTGCCCGTCACGACCTTAAGGGCCTGGGCTAGCGACATTTTTTCCTTCTGATCCAGGTCGGTCAGCATACTCCTGTGAAGCTTGCTGACAATGAAAACACCGAAGGGATAATCGGTGAAAAACGGTATATATGCTATAAAATCGTCGTTCTCGAAAACAATCCTTGTCTTTTCTTCCATTTCATCGCTGTTCATTTCGCAGATCAGGCATTTATTCCTTTTTTCATAAAAATCCCTGGCGCTGTCAAGTTCCGTCTTTATTTTCAAAGGCAAGAAAGGATATCCGTATATCTGGCCATGAGGATGCGGCATTGTAACGCCGACCTCTTCGCCCTTGTTTTCGAAGGGAAAAACATACTGGACTTTCCTGTCTTTCGAGATTTCATCGATCCTGTCGCACCACAGATCTATCAGTTTTTTTATATGCTCGACAGGGAGCTGGTACAGGTTCTTCCTGTGGTCGGGAGAATATAGAATAACCTCGCACTTGCCCTGGGCTTCCTCTACAAGATAGATATGCGAGTCGGGGCCCGAAACTTCGGCGGGATTCGGGCTTAAAACCGGAAAATCGTTGTCATACTTCAACACATCGTAATCGTCGGGAACCCTCCCCGAGCCGGGACAGAAAGGGCACCAGTCCTTCGGCATCTGAGGCCTTGCCTGCCTGTCCACCGAAACCATTGTCCAGGTCCTGAGAAGCGGGTTCCATCGCAATTCAGACATTTAGTTTCATCTCCTTTAATCTTTTAAGTAAGGGCAGTTCTAAATAATAACTTTGTTATTAATTAGCGCTAAATTTTTCTGATAATCGCCCTATGGGCCCTGGTGCCTGTCCTGGGGCCATGCACCAGGACAGGTGCACTACCACACCGCCTTGGAAAGGCGGTTTTTCCGAAGTGCCCATATTATAAATTAATTCGCCTGTTACATCAAAAATATCGGCAGGTTTATCGGCCGGCTGTTTTCACAGCTTCCCTCCTCATCATTATGAAGAAGGGTACGGATAAGGCTTCCATGACTGCTGTAAAAATAATGATCCAGATTATACCCGACTGGTAAAGAAAACCCATTACAGAACTCCCGATAAAAAAAGCAATGCCGTAACCCATGTTAAAAATGCCGTAGCCTGTTCCGCGCTTTTTGATATGCGTAAGGTCGGCGATTGCGGCTTTCATGATCGTTTCATGCACTGCCATCGCCGCTCCCCAGAGCACTGCTCCCGCAATTGCCAGCGTTGGATTCAAAGTCAGCCCGAACACCGGGATCATCACTGTAAGAACAGGTATCGTAATGAGCGTAATGAGCCCGAGCCGGTCATAGAGCCTGCCGATAATAAGGGCCATGACTGCATCGACGCCCATTGCAATGGAATAATATAAAGGTATCATCGCATCGGTCAGAACCCCTGCGGATTTGTAATGATATCCGAGGATGGTAAAGTTGACGAACCCTAAAACGGTAAGGAATGCAAAAATGTTGTAAAGCCAGAAAACCCTGCTTAATTTTTCCGGCTTCCTCCCCTCGCCGCCTTTATCTTCCTCCAGCCTGCCCGGATCGGGAAGGTTGAAATATGCAATTGTAACGCTTGCCATTACCAGGATGAAGGGTATCAGGAGAAAGGCGTAACCGGTTTTATAATTTCCTTTGAGCGAAAAAACGAGCAGGAAAATAAGCGGGCCGATAATCGCGCCTATCTGGTCCATGGCCTGGTGGAGCCCGAAACCGAATCCCCTGCCTATCCTTTTGGCAGCCTGCGACATTATAGTATCTTTTGCCGGCGCCCTTAGAGCTTTTCCGAGGCGTTCGAGAACTATAAATACTGCGGCTGTCTGCCAGAAACCGGTAAGCGCAAGCATCGGCACCGATATCAAAAGACCGTATCCTATAAAAGTGAATAGCCAGTACGCCCTTGTTTTGTCCGAAAAGTATCCTGAAAAGAGCCTTATGGCGTATCCGATCAATTCGCCCAGCCCTGCGATCAAACCCACAACCGCCGCGTCGGCTCCGAGGGTTTTAAGATACGGGCCGTTGACGCTCCTTGCGCCTTCATAAACGATATCGCCGAAAAGACTTACAACCCCAAACAGCAGGATCACTCCCATCGCTTTTTTTACAGCGCTGTCTTTATTGCCTTCCATCGTTCCCCTCCGGTACATTCCTTCTTTAAATAATAATATAATTCCCGGCTCTTCTCAAATTTATATCAATTCATATCCTGAGGAAGCCCAAATTTTCTCAGCGAAAATCCGCATCCGGGATTTAAGCGCCGGGATTTTTAAATTTTTTTTATTTTATGCTATAATTATTTAATATTAGAAACCGGGGAGATTTTATGAACAGGGCTCTTTTCAGCGTATATGTCAAGGATAATACCGAGAAACTCGCTTTATACCTCCAGGGGAAGGGATACGAGATCCTCTCCACAGGCGGAACTTATAAGTACCTTTCAGGCAAAGGGGTCGACGTCAAGGAAGTTTCGACCGCGACGGGGTTCCCTGAGATACTCGAGGGCAGGGTTAAAACCCTTCATCCGGTGATCCACGCGGGCATCCTCGCCAAGAGGTCCAAGCCCGGCCATATCGAAGAAATCGGAAGGCTCGGGATCCCGCCCGTCGATTTTGTCGTTGTAAATCTCTATCCGTTCGAGGAAACTATCAGCAATAAAAAATCCTCTTTCGAGGAAATAATCGAACAGATCGATATAGGCGGCGTGGCGCTGCTGCGGGCAGCCGCAAAGAATTATGCGGATGTCGCAGTGATAACGGATAATAAGGATATCGACAGGGTCATCGAGGAATTGGATAAAAAGGGAAATCTATCCGGCGATACGAGGCTTTACCTCGCTTCACGGGCTTTCAGCCATACTGCTTATTACGATTCCCTCATATCCTCCTATTTCAACAGGCTCTCGGGGAGGGATTTCCCCCAGGAATTCGGTCTTCCGCTTAAAGAAAAACAGACGCTCCGCTACGGGGAGAATCCCCACCAGAAAGCAGTGCTGTACAGGAGCTACGTCGACGAAAATATCTCGGCCATCAATGCCCGGATCGTCTGGGGAAAGGAAATGTCGTACAATAATTTTATGGATGCAGACGCCTGCCTTGACATCCTGAGGGATTTCTCAGACGGCGATCCTTTCGCAGTCATAATAAAACATACGAACCCCTGCGGAGCCGCGCTGGCCGATACCGTTTTGAAAGCATACGAAAGGGCGTACGAATGCGATCCGAAATCGGCATACGGGGGCATAATCGGCGTCAACAGGAAACTCGACGCCGAAACTGCGAGGAAGATCGGCGAAAAGTTTTACGAGATCGTCATAGCGCCCGATTACGATGAAGAGGCTGTAACCATACTCGAACAGAAAAAAAACCTCAGGATAGTAAAGCTTCTCGGTACGGATTGGAAGAAGAAGGGCCTGTCATTAAGGAGGATCGAAGGCGGCATGCTGATGCAGGATTGGGACGGGACCGGGGAAAGCCTTGAAAAATGGGATGTGGTAACTAAAAAAAGCCCCGCCGAAAGCGAGCTTGCCGATATGAAATTTGCCTGCAGGATCTCAAAGTTCGTAAAATCCAATGCGGTTGTATATGTTAAAAATCTTCAGACGATAGGCATCGGGGCCGGACAGATGTCGAGAGTGGATTCGGCGCGCCTGGCCCTCATGAAGGCTGAAGAAGCAGGCTTCGATCCAAAGGGTTCCGTAATGGCTTCCGACGCGTTTTTTCCGTTCCGTGACAGCGTCGACAGCGCCGCCGGAAGCGGAATAACCGCAATCGTCGAACCGGGCGGTTCGACCAGGGACGCCGAGTCCATACTGGCCGCGGACGAGCATGGAATATCAATGATTTTCACAGGCATCAGGCATTTCAGGCACTGATTCCCGCCCTGATTTTTTTTTTAAAACGGCCGGTTTTTACTTGCATTTATTATGAAAATCTCATAAAATATTAGGCTTTCTTAACATAAAAAACGGGGGAATCCATGAAATATGAAATTTCAGATCATAAAGGCAAAACCCTCCTCAAGATCAAGGAAAACCTGGTAACGGATCCCGATGCAAGGGATTTCAAGGAAATTCTCACGACCCTCATTGACGACGGCAAGAGGGAGATCATTATCGACTTTTCCGATATGATATTTATAGGCTCAAGCGGCATCGGAAAACTCCTCCTTGCATATAAGAGGCTTAACGACCTTAACGGCAAGCTGTATATAGTCGGGCTTAACAAGGATATCAAGGATCTTTTTTTCACATTCAGGCTTAACGAATTTTTCCAGATCGTGGATAATCTGGCATCCATAAAATAATAAAAAATGACAAAGTCGAGATTCCTCACCGCAATAACCCTTAACAGTCTTATCGTAGCGGGCGAAGTATTCCTCGGATTTATGGCGAATTCCATAGCTCTGTTGACCGATGCATTCCATAATTTCGGGGACGTTCTTTCCCTCGCCATTGCGCTTATCGCTTTCATTTACAGCGGAAAAAAGGCGACCCGTGAAATGACTTACGGTTATTTGCGCTCGGAAATGCTGGCCGGGTTCGTTCATTCCCTTTTCCTGCTTTTATCCATGGCCGTAATAATTTACGGGGCCGCCGGAAGGCTGTTCCGGACCGTCCAGGTAAACAGCGGCTACATGATAATAACTGCGATGGCTGCATTTTCCGTCAATCTCTTTTCGGCCCTTTTATTCAGGGTAAACGGCCATGACCATGGCAAAGAGGGTCATGAGGCGCATGAAAATATGAATATATCGGCTTCATACCTCCATCTTATCAGCGATGCAGGGCTGTCGCTGGGCGTGGCCGCAGGAGGCGTTCTCATTATGATATTCCATATTCCTTTTATCGATCCGGCCATAGCCATACTGTTTTCATTGTTTGTTGCAGGCGGTTCTCTCAGGATCCTGAAACGGACATTTTTAAGCCTCATGGACGCCGCCCCTGCAAATACCGAGGATATAGTTTGCAAAATACTGACGCATAAAGCTGTTAAAAGCGTCCATGATATTCATATCATCAAGCCCTCCTCGAAGGACATGTATTTTTCAGCCCATCTTGTCCTGGACAGGAGTTTCCGGCTTGAAACGATCGAATCCCTTTTCGAAGAACTCCGCTGCGATCTTGCCGATTTCGGGATAACGCATGCCATTTTCCAGCCTGAAACGGAAAAATATCATGCGAGCGATAATCTCTGCCAAAGCCATAGTTGATAATTTTATACCCGCATTTTAGAATAAAGAAATTGCCGGCCGGCCGGCTTGCGAGGATTTTCAATGATCCAGGACATTTCCGCTTTCTGCCCGATGACTCAAAAAACGGTCCTCAATACTCTCTCGACTTCCGTAAACGGCCTCGATGCCGCCGGCTCCGCTGCGGCCCTTGAAGTTCACGGTTTAAACGAAATCAGCCGGTCCCGGAAACGGGGATTTATCGTGGAGATTTTAAGAAGCCTCCTTGAGCCCATGGGGCTTGTGCTTATAGCGGCGTCCCTGTTCTCGTTTATAATTAAAGACTGGCTCGAGGCGCTGGCGATCCTGGCTGTCGTCATTATCAATTCCGCCATCGGTTTCTTCCAGGACCGCAAGGCCGACAGGGCGGTGGAAGAACTCTCAAAAATCCTTTCCCCTCAATGCAGGGTCGTAAGGAACGGCAACCTCGGGATAATCGCATCGAAATACCTTGTCCCGGGAGACATTTACACGTTCGAAGCGGGAGATATCGTGCCCGCGGATTGCCGGATAATCGAGGACAAAAGCGTTCTCTGCGACGAATCGCATCTCACCGGCGAGAGCAGGCCGGTTTCCAAAACACGGAAATCGGTAAAGGGCCATGACCTCAAACCCTTCGAAATGAAAAACATAATTTTTGCAGGCAGCAAGGTCCTGAACGGCGAGGGCAAAGCCGTTGTTGTAAAGACCGGATTCTCGACGCAGGTCGGAGAGATCGCAAAGTCCATGCGTACGGCAAAAACCGAAAGGACCCCGCTCCAGAAAAGGCTTGACAGGGAAATTAAATATCTTCTGGGCCTTGCATTCTTTTCGGCATTGCTGGTTCTGCTTATAAGCCTGTTCAGGAGCCTTGAAATAAAAGAAGCCGTTCTCATAGCGATAAGCCTCATGGTTGCGGTTTTCCCGGAAGGCCTTCCTGCTTCGATCACGATAGCCCTTTCGCTGGCTGTTGAAAAGCTTGCAAGGGAATCGGTAATCGTTAAAAGCCTGCCGTCGGTCGAAACCCTCGGGAATGTCGATTACATATGCACCGACAAGACGGGGACGATAACCAAGCATAATATGACAGTAAGGGAATACTATATCGGGGACAGGTTCCTGGTAAACGCCGATATCCTGAAAATGGTTTCTGAGGGCAATACGGGGGCTATTCATGACATATTCCTTGCATCGGTCAAATGTTCTTCGGCAAAGGTAATCGAACATGAAGGGAACATTGAAAAGGAATTCGGCGACCCCACGGAAACCTCTCTTATCAGGGCCGGTATTATCTGCGGCTTCAAGCCGGATAATTTCGATTCATTCAGGATAGCCGACTGCATCCCTTTCTCCAGCGATTTCATGTATTCCGCATGCCTTACCGTGGATGCATCCGGCATTAAGGAACTCTTCATGAAGGGCGCTCCGGACAGGGTCATGAAGCGCTGCAGTCATTACCTCTCCGACGGCAGGACGCTTGAGCTTGACGCCCGGCATAAAGAACACGTATTGAAGGAACTCTCCGGCAGGGCTGAAAAAGGATTCCGCATGATCGCTTTCGCCAAGAAAACCGCCCTATCCGGCGATCGCAGGATCGGGGAAAGCCTTGTAAACGGCCTTGTCTTCCTCGGGGCCGCTTCGATTTACGATCCTCCCAAGGACGAGGTCGCAAGGGTTATAAAAAGCGCGCATGAAGCGAATATACAGGTCGTAATGATAACCGGCGACAGCAGGAAAACGGCCCTTTCCATCGCCGCGAAGGTCGGGATAGCGAGCGCTTCGGGCGAGATTATCGAAGGTCACGAGCTTGATAAAATCGATGAAAACGACTTCTCGGCAAAAGTGGAACATCTCAGGGTGTATTCGAGGGTCTCGCCTCTGGACAAGCTCAGGATAGTCGAAAAACTTAAAGAAAAACAGCATACAGTGGCCATGACGGGGGACGGAGTCAACGACGCTCCCGCGCTTAAATCTTCCGATGTCGGCATTGCCATGGGACGGTCCGGCAGCCAGGTTGCGCAGGAAGCCGCGGATATCATCCTGGCCGACGACAACCTTGACGTAATCGTAAAGGGCGTCAGGGAAGGCCGCACCCTTTTCCAGAATATTAAAAAACTGGTAAGATACCTCATTTCAAATAATATAGGCAAGGCCGTGGCGGTAATTTTCACGCCTCTCTTCGGATATCCCGCGATCCTCGCCCCCATCCAGATCCTGTGGTCGAATATAATCATGGAATCGCTGCCGAGCGTAGGCCTGTCAATGGACCCTCCGGGGGCGAATATCATGAAGAAAAGGCCCGCGAAACCGTCGGACCCGCTGATTACCGGAAGGGACCGTTTTCATATGGTCCTGGACGGTTTTTTATTCGGCCTGTGCATAATGCTCGGTTATATCATATCCTTCCGCATAACAAGGGACAGGGCGGTCGCTCAGACCGCGGCTTTTGCGGTGACTCTTTTGTCGCCTCAGATATCGGTTTATATAATAAGGGAAGGAAAGTTCCTTGAAAAATTCCTGAAGCCGAACAGGCTGCTTAATTTTTCAAGCCTTCTTACGTTCGCTATGATCCTCTGCATAATATATATAAGGCCGCTCAATGCGGTTTTCAAAACGGCGCCGATACCGGATCCCGGGCTATGGCTGATCGTGCTCCTGCTGTCGGCCGTCGCCCCTTTAAACAGGCTTATCCTTAAATACAGGGATTGACATTGTAGGTTTCATGGAGGCTTATATGACGGAAAGTAAAATCCGTTCTTTTAAAAACAGGGAAAAGATCGTTATGCTGACGGTTTATGACGCCCTCACCGCTAAAATTCTCGAATCCGTAAAAATCGATATCGTCCTTGTCGGAGACTCGCTGGGGAATGTGTTTTCAGGACATGAAAGCACCCTGCCCGTCACTCTGGATGAAATTATATACCATGCCGGGGCTGTGAGACGCGGCGCCCCCGGTTCGTTCATCGTGGCTGACATGCCGTTCCTGAGCTACGGGGTATCTGAAAAGGACAGCGTCATGAACGCCGGCAGATGCCTTAAGGAGGCGATGTCCGACGCGGTCAAGATCGAAGGCGGGGCGGATCTCGCCCCTACCGTTAAAGCCATGACGAGAATCGGGATCCCGGTTATGGGCCACATAGGGCTTAAGCCCCAGTCGATACGGCGCTACGGCCGCAGGATAACGGGCAGGACTTTGCCGGAAACCGGCGAACTTGTAAAGGATGCGCTTGCCCTGCAGGAAGCCGGCGCCTTCGCGGTCGTACTTGAAGGCACTGCCGAAGAAGCCGCAAGGGAGATAACTGAAAAGCTGTCGATACCCTCTATCGGAATAGGAGCCGGAAGGTACACTGACGGGCAGGTCCTCGTGATTACGGATATGCTTGGGCTCGATCCCGCTACCAATTTAAGGCATGTTAAAAAATACGCCGATCTTCACGGCATCATAAAAAAAGCCGTGGAGTCGTACGCGGGCGATGTAAAGTCGGGCGCTTTCCCTTCGGAGGACAATGTTTTCCACAGGGAATGAGCTATAGCCTATTCTTCCTTCACCAGCACGAAATCCGCGATAAATCCCGGGTCCTCTCCCCGGATCCCTTCGCGCGGAGCTCCCGGTACCGAAGCCCCCGCCAGGATGAAGGCCCATTTGCCGCCGCCCGCCGCAAGCATGACCGGTTCGCCCGGCCTTGCTGTATTCGTCGATCCTCCGGAAACGATCAAAACCTCCGCCCAGGACCTTGTACCGGCGTCCATTTTTTTAATGATCCCGCCGCCGGATATTTTTACACCGGGCAGGATTTCGTAGCCGGCCCTTGCCGATCTGTCGATCCTGAGGAACTCCCTGCCGTCTTTAGCGAATGCAAGCTCCGTGAAGGGCCCTTCGGGGCTGAAAACGCCCGCGGCCCTGACATCGCTCCCCTCGATCCTTGCAAGCAGGTCTCCGCCGGAAACCCACGGCGATACCGTGACAACGTTAGTCGAACCGCCGCCGTAAATGTCGAGTACGAGTTTATCGCCGGCAAGGCTGCATACGCCGACGTTCCCTCCCCTGAAGCCCGCTGAAAGCCCCGTGATCGATAAATTCCTGGGATCGCATGCGGACAGGAAAAGCAAAGCCGGCAGGATCCAGACCGCAATGAATTTTATATTCATCGGCCGATCACCATTTCCTTCCGAAAGGAGGCCGGGTCAGTGTCTCGACGACTATCTTCTGGCGGTCGTCGCCTATCACATCTTTAGGCATCCTGAGCCCTCCGGAACGCACCGTCCCCGTGCTGTCGCCCGAAGTGTTCCTGGCGAAGAAATAGTCGAGCGCGGCCCAGTCGTTATGGTCGAGAAGAGTTTCACGACTGGTTTTATCGCCTGGCGATGAATACTGGTAAGGGTTCAATATCAATGGGTAACCGTCGTTCTGACCGTGGCTTCCGTCGTAATCCACATAAGCAACGTTTTCACCGAGACCCCCCGATTCGCTCACTAAATTTTCATCGATTGAGTTGAAAGTTCCGCTCGAATAATCCATGGCGCAGACGGATGGATCTGAAATCGAACTGTTTGTCATATCAGCGTTATAATTGGGATAATCAGGAAAATATGAACTAAATGATGCATTACCTACATTAAAATACCTGTAAAAATAGTACCTGTCGCCCTGTTGATAGTTCGGTGTGCTGTTTGTCGGGGGCAGGCCCTCGAGCTGGTACATGTAGTTCATGATGCTGTAATAATTAGGCTTGTAGTTCTCGTCTATCGGACCTCCATGGCGAAGGCCCAGGTTGTGGCCCAGTTCGTGCATTATAGTCGCGGCCTGGTAGTTTATGAGCCTGTTAAGCTCAGACGCAGGCGATACGGCCAGTCCCCAGTTCCCCAGGGATACAAGATAATCGTTTCCCGGAAGCTCGGATACACCCGAAGACCCCGGCGACCCGTCGGCGTTCTGGGAATACGCGATGAGACAGTAATGGAAGATCTGCCTCTTTGCAAGTTCGAAATCGTAGGAATATTTGTATGCATACAGGTTCGCATACCCGGAAAAGTCGCCTATCGCTATTGCCTGGCTGAGCGGGACCTGGTGGCTCTTGTTGTCGAGGTTGTAGAGAGATGGGTTTACCGAGCTCGTGAAGAGGTTCCCGACGTCGAAATGAATGAGTATGCCGTGTGCAGCGAAAACCGCCGTTACCTTGTCGAGGGCCTCTTTTCTGGGCGTGCAGGCGGGATCGCTGCCGCCCATGTAATCTATGTGCACGAAAATGTTAGTCGTGCCGGGCGTCGCGCCCCAGGCGTTAAGCGGAAGCCCGGCATAAGTCGAGCCTGGCTGCTTGGCGCAGTCGGGTATGCCGTCGCCTACCGAATCGGCGTCCGAAGTGACGTCGTTAGGGCCGCCGGGTGTTGCAAAGGCATGGAAGGTCCAGTCGGATGCGCTTTGAGTGTCGCCGCTAGCGCCGTCCCTGCCGATGCTCGCGCCTGCCGCGTTCGTTAAATAGGGCGCGTCCCCGCCGCTCCAGAAGCCCGGGGTCGTCGGGGCCGTGGAATCGCCGCCGAAGCTCACGAAATCGGCCGTGCCGTTGTTTTTAACAAGTTCGACAAATCCGCTCGTGCTCCAGTAAGGAACTGTCTGGCCGCTCCCTACCCATACGAGCTGGCTCGTGTTCTGCGAGTATCCGCTTATCGCGCCCCTCACAACCGCATATGATCCTGCATGCAGCACGAGGGACGGTACAGATAACGTGATTACCGAGCCCGTCGGCGCTCCGGTGGCGGCATTCATGCCCCAGCACCTCAGGGTGTAATCGGAGAGCTGTGCGTCGCTCCCGGAATTGTTGTAAACTTCGAACCATCTTGAATTCGTATTTGTCGAGCTTCCGACCTCGTTTATGATAACGGTTCCGCTATAGCCGCCGCCGCCGCTCGAACTCGAGCTGCCGCCGCCGCCGTTGTTGAGATTGCAGTTCGAAGCAATTAAAAATACCATGAACATTGCGGGCATCGCCGCAACTATCTTAATGTAATTTTTCATGTATCGCCTCCGTTAATGCCGTTTGATGCTACTTTGAATTTATTTTTGCATTGAGGATATCTTTGAGTTTAATATCCGCCGGACCCTTTATGTTAGTCGACGATTTATCGAAGAAGAAGAGCTCCAGGCTGCCGTTGGTCCCTGAAACGAATATCAGGGCCTTCCGGGGAAGCCTGATGCCGTATCCGATATTGTCCCAGTCAAGGCCGTTCGTGCTGTAAGTGATAACTCCGCTGAATTTTCCTGTAACTGCAAAGGAGAACTGGTTGGTGAGTTCTGCCGGGCTTAATACGGGTTTCATGCCCGGCTTCCCGGCCCCTCCCCTGACAGCCGCATTGGCGGTCGAAGTCTCCACCTTGAAATTTTCAGACGTATCGATATTTCTTGCATTGCCCTTACTCTGCTTTTTAATGATATCGCCGACCGCTGCAACGGTTCCGCCCTCGACATCGTAAACCGCGTCATCGGATGCCAGCTCCAGGGAACCGTCCTGGTCGGGAACCCTGATGATATCTTTTTCGCTGACCGTATCGTCAATATTGAGCTCTTTCCATTTATACCCCGATTTAACTTCGGCTTTCCCTACAAAGCCGACTACGGCAAGGGTCTTCATTTTGTTATCCAGCCCGGACGCTGCGCCCGCGCCGATAATGATAAAAGCGGCTGCCGCCAATAAAACAATCCCCTTCATAAACCTCTCCTTATTAATAATTTTTCCCGATCGGATTCTTATCAGGAACGAACTATTAAATAATAATATACGCTTCCATAAAAATCAATATCGAATTATAACGCCTTCTTGCCGAAATCAGGCTTTTGGCCTATTTTTAAGGAAAGACCACGAGGAGGAATTCTATGGCAGTAAGGACGGCAAAAGCTGTATGGGAAGGCGATCTTAAAACCGGCAAGGGCAGCATGCGGCTCGGAAGCGGGGCTTTCGAAGGCGGGTATTCGTTTTCTTCAAGATTCGAGAACGGGCCCGGGACGAACCCTGAAGAGCTTATAGGCGCCGCTCATGCGGGCTGTTTTTCAATGGCGTTCTCAGCCGCGCTCGGAGGGGCCGGTTTTAAACCTGTAAGCATTAAAACCACGGCGTCGGTCCATATCGTAAGCGAGGGAGGCGGGTTCGTCATTCCGGAGATAGACCTCGATATGGAAGCGGAGGTCCCGGGCATAGAAAATTCGAAGTTCCAGGAGATAGCTGAAAATGCTGAAAAAACCTGTCCTGTATCCAAAGCTCTCCGGGGAGTGACGATAAGGCTCAAGGCCAGGCTCCTGTAGGACCAGGAAAGGATAAGATCGTAATCATACCCAACGGCAGGAATTCGCTGGACGGCTGTTTCTATTATAATTCGCCGGCTACGGGAAACTGGGAAGATTATATTGTCAAAGATCTCGTATCATATATTGACTCAAATTACAGGACAATAGCAAAAAGGGAATACCGCGGTATATCAGGCGTCTCGATGGGAGGGTTCGGAGCAATAAACATTGCTTTAAAACATCCGGACATTTTTTCAGTGCTTTACAGTCTTTCTCCTGGATTATTCGGAGCGGAGGAACCGTCGCTCCGGGCCGCAGTAGAGGGATGGAAGGATGTACATGGGCCCTTTTACAACCCCGGGTTTCTGCCGGCTTACGGGGCGGCCTTCTCTCCCGACGCCAATCTTTCTGCTCCTTATGCCTGCATACCGCTTTTTAACAATACGCCTGAGGATAATATGGTTGTTTCGAACTGGATGGCCGGATTCGGCAATCCGGAAGACAAAATCCGGTCATACAATAAATCCCCCTCCAGGCTCAGGAATGTTATGATAGAATGGGGAGATTCTGACGAATTCATTTGGATACCTGAAGGATGCAAACATTTCAAATCGGTCCTGGATAAATACGGCATAAAAAACACTGCTGTTACATTCAAAGGCGGCCATAACGATCGCGTCGGGGAAAGAATAACCTTTTCGATGCTTCCATTTTTTTCAGAAAATCTTTCAAACGAATGAATGACGGGGTTAATGCAGATGCCGGTCCAATAATCGTTTACTCCGCTTTCTCCCTGTAAGACAATTCCATGCCCTTCAAATACCGCAGGTATTCCATGTCGAAACCGCTCCTGTAAAGGTAAACGGAATTATTCTGGAATAGCGGCTCGCTCACATCGGTGACCGCCGAAGCCTTATCGAAATCCGGAGTATGAGGTATCGGCGAATAATACGCCAGCATGGGAAGAGCGCCGCAGCCGTATGCTGTTTCCATGGTTTTTTCGATAGAATATGGGTCCTGACCCGGTATGTTGACAAGGACGTAGCATTTGATCTCGCTTCGGCGGAAACCCGCCTCCTCGAGATATTCCATGGCCCTGGCAAATTCGCTCCTGCTCGATTTATTTCCCTGCATGTTCTGGAATTCGTCGTCGGCGGATTCAAGAGACAGACGTACGTCCGCAAATCCGGCCTGTTTCATCAGCATGGCCGTTCTTAAGGTTAAAAACCTTATATGCAGTCCGTTAGGAGTATAAAACCGTATTTTTAATCCTTTTTTTATTATATTTTCCAGTATGACGTCAAGGTGCGAGTTTGAACATGCCAGGAGGGCGTCGTCGTAGAATGCGATATTGCCCACTCCGTATTTTTTATGGAGTTCTGTTATCATATCGGTAACCATGGAAACGGGGTATTGGCGGAAAGGATTCCTGTACGACCCGGCGCAGTAGGGGCAGTTGAAAACGCAGCCGGTCGACGTCATGACAGGCGAATAGTAATATTCTTCCGAAAGCTCGTATGACGGGGCTTTCAGTTCTTTATTGAATTCGAGACCCGTGATCTTTTCAATAGACGACAGGACGTCCGTTATTTCCCTCCCCCGGACAACATAATCGCAGCCGATGTTTTTCATGGCATGCCCGGGCAGCAGAGTAGGGTAGATTCCCCCCAGAACTATCTTCGATCCGGGAAAAAATTTTTTGAGAATTCCCGCGGTATAGGCCGTGCCTGTGTACCAGTATGTCATTGCCGTTGTGATGAAGATGTATTCGGGTATGAAAGGAACATCCTCGAGGCAGGAGCAGAAGGCTTCTTCGCCGATCCCGTATCTTTTAAAACGCCTCGGTATATCGCCGAGTATTGAAGGAGTTTCAATGAAGCGGTACGGGAACCTGCCCGTCCCTCCTTCCCTGAATCTCATCCCTTTAACTCCCGGATGGACCCTGGACATTGCATTGATAAAATAAACATCGAAATGTTCTTTAAGATATGGCGCAAGGGTCAAAAGACCCAGCGGTTTCGAAAAATGATCGTATGCGGCGAAGTCTTCTATATAGGGGTTTACAAGCAGTATCCCCTTTCTATTCATTGAATACCCTTAAATAATGAAATTTTCCGCCGTTCTTTTGGACGATCGCGAGGACATTGCCTTCCTGGACGATTTTATACAGGCCGTCTTTTTCCGCTTTTTCCCCAAAGAATTCCTCCATTAAATTCCGGCCGTTCGTCACTATCGTCTTCTGCGGAAGAAATGTAAGCGCCGGCATAGAGAGGACGCAGTTAAGAGGAATGAGCAGCTTTTCTATATTAAGACCTGTGACTTCATCCGGCTTGATGCAGTCTTTAAGCATAATGCCGGAACTCGACAGCCTTGTCAGTTCAAGTATATATCCCCCGCAATTGAGCCTCTCGCCGATATCCCTTGCAAGGCTTCTGATATATGTGCCAGACGAGCATTTCACAGTCAGGGACGCCTGAAATTTATCACTGTCGAAGGAGTCAAGCGAGATATCGTTTATCTCCACTTCCCTTGCGCTGTTTTCGACATTGATGTTTCTTCGTGCAAGTTCGTAGCTCCTCGTCCCGTTTATATGCAGGGACGAGTAAACGGGCGGGACCTGCATTATCGAACCTGTGAACTCGGGCAGCACCGCCTCTAAATCGCTTCTCCCTATTTTCGTATCGAATGTATTGATTCGCAGACCTTCGGCATCGTCCGTATCCGTATTTGCTCCAAGCTGGATGACGGCCCTGTAAACCTTTTCCGACTGGAGCAGGTAATCGAAAGCCTTGGATGCTTCTCCGAGAAGGACCGGGAGGACGCCCGAGGCGGATTTGTCGAGGGTTCCGCCATGGCCTATTTTTTGCGATTTGGAATCGAAGCCGAGCGATTTTTTTATCATGCGTATGACATCGTATGAACTGATGCCGGAAGGCTTATTTATCGGAAGGATTCCGTTTATTTTCCTCATTGGGTACCTTATTCAATTATTATAACTTATATCATTACAGGATTTATATTCTTACCCCTGCCAGGACTGCGGCGTTGAAATCTATCGCCGGATTATTCCATCCAATCACGGCTCCGGCCTCGAACATAAGGGAAAATCCCCACCCCCTGAAAAGCTCAATGCCGGCCCTGGGGGAAAAAACCATCCCCTGGAACTGATCGATAGCGGGATCTATTAATATTAGCGGGGGATATTCCCACCTGGCCGAAATATATACGGAAAGAAGGCTGTCGAGCTGGGCATCCACCGACACTGCCGCATTTACCTGCCATATCCCGTCGACATCCCCTACCCCGACGTCTACGGTCGCAGTAAAAGGATCGTTGTGAAGAATCTGGATTTTAACGTCGCCCATTCCCCCGTCAAATTTCGAGGTCAATACGCGCAGGCCTATTTCCCAGTCATGGAAGCCGTATCTTACACCGCCGGTAAAAAGATTATTGAAATCATTAGTTACGCCGATGAAAAAACTACTATAGCCGTAATCATTTACAGAATACATGTCAGAGGCTAAATAAACGGTCCATTTGCCCTCTCCCCCGCAAACCGGGCTTAATATCAGGGGAGCGGCAAAAGATGAAGAACATAACAGACAATACAGGAAAACCAGAGATGCCGATGTTTTCATCGATCAGTATTCCACCATTTTGTAGCCGACTCCGAAAACAGTTTTAATGAACTTCGGTTTCCTTCCAAAGTCGCCGATTTTCTTCCTGATAGAAACTACATTGGTGTCGATGACTCTCTCGGTAACGAAAACCCCTTCGCCCCAGATCTCTTTCATCATGACATCCCGGGATACTACTTTCCCTCTGTTTTTGTATAAAAGCCGGATTATCCCAAGTTCCTTGGGAGTAAGGGGCTCCTCTTGTTCATTCCTCTTGACTATCATTTTATCCAGGAAAATCAGCGAATCACCGATCTTTATAGTCACGGGTTCATAACCGTTCAACGTTCCGATGCTTGAAAGAGCTCCGGATTTGATAACGTTTATCTTGCGTATCTGCGCCCTGAGCCGCGCCAGCAGTTCCATGATCGAAACCGGTTTGGCAATATAGTCGTCGGCTCCAAGGTTAAGCCCGAATACCCTGTCTTCTTCTTTTATCCTTTCGGAAACGGCTATGACCGGTATTATCTTATTTACTTTCCTGAGCTCTTTTAACAGCTCTATTCCGTCAAAAACAGTTGAAAAAATATCCATTATAACGGCATCGTAAGTTTCGTTCATCACCCTGAGTTCCGCGTCTTTCCCGTTAGTGGATATGAATGTTTCAAAACCTTCGAATTCCAGGCTATCCTTTATTGATACAGCCAGGTTCTTATCGCTATCGATAACCAATACCCTAGGCATTTTGCCCTCCTAGCCCCGCCTATAATAACTAAGATATACATTTTGTTCTCTAACGACAATTCCTTAAAAACGCCTTAACGATACGATAAGAAACCGCTCTGTTTTAATCCTTTTAATATTAACCGCCGGAGGGAACCGGAAACAACTCCCTTACCCCATCCAGTCCCTCCCTTACGGTCAATAAGTAAACGGTAAAAATTTGAAGTGATCGGATTATTTTTTGACTTTATCAGCCAGCTTTTTCCCCATTTTAAATTTGACAACTTTTTTGGATGGGATCTTGATCTTTGCTCCGGTCTTGGGATTTCTTCCAACCCTCTCCGGTTTTTTCTGAACCTGGAAAGTCCCCCAGCCGACAAACTGAACGGATTCACCTTTTACAAGGCTTTCCTGGATTGTAAGCAGGAATGAATCCACGAGTTCTCCGGCGCGTTTCTTGCTTTCACTCACCTTGTTGGCGTAACGTACGATGAAATCGGCTTTTGTCATAAATAACTCCTCTTCATAAAATTGTTAGCCTAATTATACAACATAAAATTATACATTTCCATTTTTTTATATTTATATTATTCAATCCCTTATCATTTCTTCATAACGCTTTCATCGGTTTTCAATACTGAAGGATCGACCCTGTTTGCCTGTATTTTTTCGATCGGCAGTTCCTTCGGAGCGGGTTCGCTGATTTCAGCCTCTTCCGGTTTTCGTGCGGCAGCTTCCGGAGCCTCCTTCTTTATCTTTGCCTGTTTTTCTTCCCCGGGTTCGGATTTGACGGCAAACTTGTCTCTGAATTCGGAAAGCTTTGCGGTTATATTGTCATCCTGGATAACCTGCACTATGTACCTTGAATCATCGTATTCAAGGTCTATCTGGATGGGGAAGCGTACCATCTCCTTCCTGGAATTTACATAAATATTTATAAAGGGGGACAAAGTCTGCGGATAAGCGTAATCTATTACCTCTCCTATTTCACCGGTATTCAGGGTTACAAAGGAGCCTTTTTTGAAAATTTCACCTTCAGTCAGGTGAAAGGGCATTTCATTGGTGAATGTCTTGGCCAGCCTCGGGGCGAAACTCGACCCGCTTTCTTTATTGATCTGGGTCAGCGAATACCAGAAAGGACGCTGGGCCACCCCCTCCCTGGGGTTCGTTATCAGATCGAAGGAATCAGCCAGGCTGATTATCTGGGCTCCTTCGCCCATCTGCTCCCCCCGGAGTCCGAACGGGTATCCCTTGCCGGACACCTTTTCATGATGCAGGAGGACAATTTTCTGCACAAGCGAAGGATAGCCGGAGAACGACTTGATTATCTCGTAGCCGTATACCGGGTGCTTTTTGTATATTTCATATTCTTCATCCGTAAGATCCTCTCTCTTGGTCAATATTTCTATGGGAACGAGCGTCTTGCCGATATCATGAAGAAGTCCGGCTGTAGCAATCACCTTCAGCCCGTCCCGGCTGTAGTTCAGCTTTTTTGCCAGCATAATCGCCATGAGTGTGACATTGATCGAATGGGTGAAGGTATAATCATCGAAATCCTTGAGATCCAGAAGGTTGAGGACAGAATCGTCCCTCTCTGATATATTGTCGACGAAGTCGGCGGCAACCTTGTCAAGCTCTTTCTGCGGAAGGAGGGTTTTAACCTTCACCGCATTCTCGAGTTCCTGTACCACGTTAACCGCTTCGTTTATAGCAGCCTGGTCGACTGCGGGTTTTGAGGTAGCTGTCTTCGAGCTCAGGGAAGGACGGTTGTAATATATCTTGAGAATGCCTTTCGATTTCAATCCTTCAATTAACCCGGCAGTAAAAGGTTTAAAAGAGTCGTTGATTTTTTCCCCGTTTCCGGTAAAAGAATCCCCTTTCAAAATGATTCCAGGGTAAAGAAAATTGACAAAGAGTTCTATTTTTTGTTCTGACGGAGATTTATCCATTGATTCGAATCTCCCCCCCGTAAGTGTAGGCAATAAACATTATAATTAAGCTCTCAAAATTTGCAATAGGAGGGAATTATTTTTAATTCAAAAATGAATATAAACTCGGGCATTCCTTGTAATTTCTTATGAGGTTGATCGCCGCCTGTTCGATCTGGCGGATCCTCTCCTTGGTCAGGTGAAGTTTCTCGCCTATGCTTGAAAGAGATTGAGGTTCTTCCCCGTTAAGCCCGAAGCGGTATTCGATTATTCTTTTTTCCCTTTCAGGAAGTTTGGATAGTATTTTCTGCACCATCTCTTTTAACGATGACTTGATAGCCATGTCGTCAGGCCTTTTGTCTGTTTCCATATCTTCGAAAATCTCTTCGGCCGATCCGTTATCGTCATCGCTGAAGAGGTCCTCGAGGGAGGAATGAGCCTGTGAAATTTCCAGGATCTTCTTTACATCGCTCCTGTTAAGGGATAAATGCTCGGCTATATTCTCTTCCGACGGTTTTTTCCCGTTGCCCTTCGAATATTCTTCTATATATTTCCAGATGTGCATCAATTCGTTGGATCTGTTCATCGGAAGCCTTACCAGCCTGGATTTTTCGGAAAGAGCTTTCATGATCGACTGCCTTATCCACCATATAGCATAAGAGATAAAATGAAACCCTTTTTTATAGTCAAACTTTTCTACCGCAGACATCAATCCGAGGTTTCCCTCGCTGATCAGGTCCGAAAGGGGTATGCCGAAACCCTGGTATTTTTTTGCGATTGATATCACGAAACGCAGGTTCGAGTTTATCAGCTTTTCCTTGGCGTCCCTGTCGCCGCCGGCCGCCCTCCTGGACATCTCAATTTCTTCGTTCCTTGACAGCAGCGGTATCCTGTCTATTTCTTTAAGATACATCGATACGGCATTGGTTTTAAGATACCTGTCAAGTCTATCGAATTCCGAACCGCTTTTGCTTTTTGCAGCTGCTTTTTTCATATATCCCTCTCTTTATATACTCTTGTTCTTTATTATTTGCAACAAATATGCCACATAGAAATTTTGATTATTACAAATAATATAAAGAATTAGGTTATATCTGCATGCAGCGCTGCATGAAAAATTTGTGTCAATATGACTCAAAAAAGAACGGTTTTTTTGCTTAAATGGGTCAAATTGAAAGCACCCTGTAAATGTGGCGGTTCTTGCCTTTTTTATGCCGTATCGTTAACTTTAAAATGACCCGATCAAAGGTTATATCAAAGAGGGAAATATGAAGTACTGTTTTATAATAGGTGAAAACTTCGAGGAAACGGAAGCCGTTACGGCAATCGACCTTCTGAGAAGGGCCATGGTCGAACTCCATATTTACGGAGTCGGAAACGATCTTATTACCGGCAGAAGCGGATTAACATTAAAAACCGACAGAATCTTCAACCGTCCCGGAGACATCGATGCCGATGAATACGACGGAATTCTCATTCCGGGCGGTCCCGGGGCCTCGAAACTCGCCTCCAACGAATCGATACTGAAGGTCGTAAGGAATTTCAACGATCGGAAAAAACTGATATACGCGATATGCGCGGCTCCGATGATCCTTGACAGGGCAGGTATATTGAAGGATAAAAATTATACCTGTTTTCCCGGGACTGAAATATCTTCGGGTAACAGGCTCGATGAGAGGGTGGTAATTGACGGTAATATCATAACTTCCCAGGGAGTCGGAACATCCCTGGACGCCGCGGTCAAACTTGTCGAAATAATAGTATCGCCTGAAGAATCCCGAATCCAGGCGGCAAGGACCCTGTATCACGAATAAACTTTTCGGCATTATAAAATTGACTAAAACCCGGAGGCCGGGTAAAATTTGATATATAAAATCCGGAGTTATCGATGCATCCAATAACACTTGAAGACGTTGAAAAGGTCTCCCGGCTTGCAAAGCTCGAATTCACAGGCGAAGAAAAGGACCTTTTTCTCGCTCAATTTTCTAAAATTATCGGTTTTGTCGAAAAGATCGGAGAGCTCGATACTGAGAAAATAAAACCGATGACTCATGCCGTGGAAAAATCGAATGTCTTAAGGCAGGATGAAATAGGCAAATCGATGAAAACGGAGGAACTGGCAAAAATATCGCCCCGCTTTGAAGACGGCAGCATCGTAGTTCCCAGGATTATAGATTATTAAGGCCTTTCTGTGGAAAAAAACACATTCCCCGATATCAAAAACGAAATCAGGCTAAACGACGAATCCTGCATATGCAGTTTCCTCGACTGCCTCAAAAAAAGCGCGGCGGTAGTGGACATGGGCTGCGGACATGGGGATTTTCTCATAGAAAAAACAATGGAAAATACCGGCTTCTTTTTTATAGGGATTGAAATTTCCAGGAAAAGGATTTATAAAACATCGGAAAGGCTTGTAAAGAGAAAAATTACCAATTTCGCATTACTCGATTCCGAAGGCGAACTCGCCCTGAAGCTTCTCTTCCCTGAGAATTCCGTCGGTGAAATTCATATCAACTTCCCGGATCCCTGGCTTCGAAAGAGGCAATGGAAGAACAGGATTTTCAAACCGTCCTTTCTGACACAGGCGGTACGCGTTCTTAAACCGGGAGGCACCCTGAACCTTGTAACCGATGTAGTCGAATATGCGCATGAGGCGGCGGATCTTTTATCAAGCTTCCCCCTACTTGAAAATAATTATGAAAAATTGATCGAATCCGACATATACGATTCATTCCCCACCCTGTTTTACAGGAAAATGAGCCCTGTAAGGAATATCAATTATTTATCATTTAAAAAATCAGGCTCTTAATTTCGGGCGCGCGCTTTCCATCGGTCAAGCCGGTACGTGCGGCAGCGTCTTGAGCACCCGGGCTCTCAATATTAGACATTATATTATTAGTTGTTAATAACAGAGTTTGTATTTAGAACCGGCCCTTTCTATTTTATTTCATGACAACCTTTTCCGATTAATATATATAAAATTGCAGCATTTGCGCGGGCAAATTTATTAATTATTTATCAGGTAAATAGTTAGGTTTTTTTATCATTTTTGTTATACGCGCAATTATTTCAATTTTTCTTAAAATGTACGGGAGTACCGTTTATGACTAAAGACGGGTTTTATGCATTATTAAAATCTATTCCGAAATCGGAAATTCACCTTCATTCGGAAGGAATGATTTCCCTCGATACGGTAAATAGTTTTTTGAAGAGGAAGCGTAAAACGCCGGGAAGCGGCAGGGAGCTCGATAAGCTCTTTACTTATAACAGCCTTAAGGATTTCATTCGTTCCTTCCTTACCATACAGAACCTTTTCGAAGAGCCCGGGGACTTTGAAATTCTGTTCGACGACGCCGCCGGTTATCTCAAGGATAATAATATTGTTTACTGCGAACTCTTCTTCGCGCCGTCATCGTTCATACAGAAAGGGATAAAATTCTCCGATATGATGTCGGTGATCGGAAAAAAGATAGATGAAATAAAATTAAAGTACGGAATTACAATTAAAATCATAATCGACATTTCAAGAACATTCGGAATTGAGAATGCGGCGCACAACCTCGTCCTTGCCGAACGCTATAAAGATGGCCACATAATAGGCATAGGACTGGGCGGCGATGAATTAAAAGGACCTGCCCGCAACTTCAGGAAAATATTCGAAGAAGCCAGGCAATCAGGTTTCCATACAGTTGCGCATGCCGGCGAAGATGAAGGCCCCAGGTCTATATGGGACTCGCTTCTTCTTCTTAAGGCCGAAAGGATCGGACATGGGATTACTTCCATACAGGACCCGAAACTGATGGAATATCTAAGGGATAAGGCCATACCGCTTGAAATCTGCATCACTTCCAACGTATTCACAAAAAAGATAGTCAAAAAGATAGAGGACCATCCGGTCAGGAAGCTGTACGACAGCGGCATCATGGTTACGATTAACACGGATGACCCGACATTCTTCCATACCACA
Source organism: uncultured Spirochaetota bacterium (assembly GCA_963796325.1). GTDB lineage: Bacteria > Spirochaetota > Brevinematia > Brevinematales > JAOACQ01 > CAVYGN01. The sequence continues at coordinate 1,536,851 of CAWCLF010000001.1, read as the reverse complement.
ACAATCGACGAATACTGGAACCTTTACAGCAAGCTGAATTTCTCGCTCGAAGAAATCAAAAATATAATAATCAACGGCTTCAAAGCCTGCTTCCTGGACGACTCATCCAAGAAACATTATATCAGGACGGCGGAAACCGCCTGGAAAGCTTATTTCGACAATCACAAGGAAAAATGACCGGCATTAAAATGCTTTCTCCATTTCCCTGATTATATCTTCAATATTTTCTATTCCGACGGATATCCTGATAAAATCATCGGAGATTCCTGCGGCTTTCCTTTCACCGTCTGTAAGCGCTGCATGGGTTGTGCTTGCAGGATGAATAACCAGCGTCTTCGTATCTCCGATATTGGTAGAATGCGATAAAAGCCTGACGGTGTCGATGAATTTTTTACAGGAGTTATACCCTCCCTTCAAACCGAACCCTACCATGGCGCCGAAGCCGTTCTTAAGGTATTTCAGTGCATTGGCATGCGAGGGGTGGCCCGGAAGGCCCGGATAGCAGACCCAGGCGACCTTCGGATGACCGGAAAGGCATTCTGCAAGTTTTTTTGCGTTTTTACAATGCCGTTCCATTCTTACATGAAGGGTTTCAAGTCCATGCAGGAGTAAAAAAGCATGAAAAGGAGGCATGCAGGCCCCCATATTCATCAGGACTTTGCCCCTCAGCCTTGTCAGGAAAGCCGCTTTTCCGAACTTTTCCGCATATGTTTTGCCTCCCGGCGCTTCGTCGTACAGGAGCGGAAATCTTTCCCTGTCCCACCGGAAAGTCCCGGCATCAACGACCATTCCGCCGATGATGCTTCCATGGCCTTCCATGTATTTTGTGCAGGAATGAACGATAAAATCGGCTCCGTATTCGAAAGGCCTGCAGAGGTACGGCGTTGCAATGGTATTATCGACAAGGAGAGGTATCATAGCTTTACCTGCAATTCCGGATATCCTTTCGATATCAGGCACCACCAAAAGAGGATTCGCAATATTTTCTATCATGATGAGGCGGGTTCTCGGAGTGATAAGATCCCCGATTTCTTCAGGCTTCAAAGGGTCAAAAAATTTTACCCCGATCTTGAGATTCGATAAAGTATCCTTTAAAAAACCCATCGATCCGCCGTAAAGGCAATTCGCAGCGATGATTTCATCGCCGGATCCGAGCATGTTTAATATGAGCCCTGAAACTGCGGCCATACCGGAGCTGAACGCCACTGCCCCTATACCGCCTTCGAGGAGATTGACTCTCTTTTCAGCTTCGTCGACAGTCGGATTGTTAAGGCGTGAATAAATAAATCCGGGTTCATCGAAAGCGAATATTTCCGCCGCATGCTCCGAGCTGTCATAACAAAAAGCGGAAGTCTGGTATATAGGGACCATCCGCGACCTGTTATGGGCAGACGGGTCGTAATCGCCATGGACCATCACCGTTTCAATGGAATATTTGCTTTTCAAAACAGCCCCCTTTTTACTTAGTTATTTATTTTAATACTAGTAAATAAATTAGGCAATAATTATCGCTGCCTGTATGGTTTTTGTAAAATAAGAAAAAATAAAGGGGCGTGCAACGGCACGCCCCTTTTTGAATATGCTCACAATCGCTTCTGTGCCAGAAAGAACCTGAAAAACCCCCCGTACCACTGTTTTCTGTCTAATATTTTAAACCCGGCTTGTTGAATTCCCTGTTCAAACTCATCCCATTCAAACATTTTATGAGGCTCTTCAATAATAAGCGCCCCTCCGGGAATCAGGACACGAGCCGCTTCCGACAGTGCCTTCCTCCAGAGAGGGATGTGATGCAGGATTCCAAAATCAAAAACCGCATTACATATTGAATTTTTTAAATCAATATTCGTCGCATCTCCGACATTGAATTCGACAGGAAGTTTGCGTTTTTTTGCAAGCATAATTTGCTCGGGCATAAGGTCAAAAGCTATGATCCTGGAAGGTCTCAGCTTTTGTATGATCAGTTCAGTTCCGAATCCCGAGCCGCAGCCCATATCCATGATTATCTTCCCGGTTAAATCGATTTCGTGTCCCTTCAGCATTTTCAGAATAAGAGGAAATTCTCCATGCTTTTGACGAAAATTTCTGATCGGATTGTTCATGGCTAAAAACTCGAATCTGCCTAAACGGATGCTCTCTGTCAGGTCTTTCATAACATACTCTCCTTCAAATAAATCATTTTTATAATATGAGTTTATACTCATATTATAAATCAAACAGCCGGTTTATGTCAATATTATTATGAGTGTATGCTCATATTATTTTTTGACAGAAAGAAAATCTCATTTTAAAATCATTGTTATAAGGATAATGATATGCCGTCGGAAAAAAATGTGCGGGAACCGAAACAGCTGCGAAGCATCGGTATGAAAGAAAAAATACTGGAAACCGCACTCGATCTATTTTATGAAAAAGGCTATTATTCAACAACGACCAATGAGATAGCTAAAACCGCGGGCATCTCTATAGGAAGCCTTTATTCTTATTTTAAAAACAGGGATTCCATACTGCTGGATTTGCTTGACCGTTACCACAAACAATTTATGCTGTTCTTTGACCAATTAAAAAACAAAATCGATTTTTATAATAAAGATAAAAAAGAATGGCTGGCGAACCTTGTCGCCGGTCTTGTTGAAATTCATAAAAAATCCAGGAAAATCAACAAGGTGCTGAATCTGCTTTATTATGCAGATCCTGATGTCGCGGCCGTCCTTGACAGGCAAAAGGAAGAATCACGGCAGATTGTCACAGCTTATTTCATCCGATATAAAGATGAAATTAAAGCCGATGATCCGGAAGCGGCTGCAATTATATCTTTTGATTTTATCTCGGCAATAGTTGACAGAATAGCGTTCGGGAAAAATCCTGTCGGTAAAGAGCGCATTATTCGTACCGGGATCGGCGCTTTGCATAGATTTTTATTCGATTGATCCAGCCTCCGTACTTATTATTCGAGATTTTGCCGAAATCCGGAGCATCCATTACCTCCCGCAGCAGCCGCCCCTGCTTCCGCCCGGGGCCGGAAGGTTAGCCCTGGCTATTAAATCCGTTTTATTAAAATTATTGACATTGTCCACAACAGCGCCGAAACCCTTGATCATGCCCATCCAGCAGGTAAAATGAAAATCCCGCGAGGCTTTGAGAAGCGGGGTTTCAAACTGACCTTTCGTGAAGTCGAGACCGCCCCCGTACTCGGGAAAAATTACTCCGCTGTTGCAGGTAGTCAATTGCCTGGCCACGAATTTAACCTTGAAAGATGCGCCCTTCTGGATCACGATTATCGCCGGGCTATAGCCGTTCTGATCGACATTAACTATTACTTCCTGCCGGTTATTGACGACCGGCGGTATATATATATCACCCTCGGTCAGTTGCTTTCCCGTTCCTCTGCTGCAGCAGCCTCCCGCATATGTCTGGGGTGCTGCCTCTGCGTTTGTTTTGATTGAATTCGGATCCGCCTTCGCTATATCGTCAACTACAGTTACCGTGCTCCTTATCATGCCCATCCAGCAGGAATAGCCGAATTTTCCCGACGTATCGGGAGTAAATTCCACGATATTATCGCCGGGGGCAAGTTTTTTCGTTATGTTGAACTGCGGGACCAGGATACCGTTATTGCAGCCGTTCAAATTTGTGCTGTCGGCTTTAATGATCCACCTGACCGGTATTCCCCTCTGTACGACGATAGGTTCAAATGCATCCGGCCTGACTACCATTGTGACTTCCTGGTAAGGCCCTTTCAGGGCCGCTATATTACCCTGGGCAGGGCTGATTACAACCCCGTTCCCGGATAAACTCATGCCCCGGTTCACCATCACTAATCCGAGGAACATGACAATTATCGCGCTGATGCGGATCAGACTGCCTGAAAACTTGCGCGAAAGCAATGAAGCGGCTGTCCCTATGCCGAACATCAAAGGGACCGTGCCTGCCGAGAAGAAGAACATGGATAACGCGCCGGCCAGAGCGCTTCCGGTTCCCAGGGCATATAGCTGCATGGCCTGCAACGGGGCGCAGGGCATAAGGCCGTTTAATAATCCGACTATAAACGGGCCGTAATGACGGGACTTCGAGCCCGATTTTTTCGGGGCGAACCTTGAAAGTAAGCCGCTTCCGGGCAATTTTACTTTTTTCAGGAAAGCGAACACCCCTGCCATCCTCAGGCCCACAAGAACCATCAGGATGCCGGCGCCGATCGCAATACCCCCCTTTACCGCAGGGGAAAAATTGAATACTGATCCGACGGCTCCGATTATTCCGCCTAAAATTGTGTAAGAAACAACCCTCCCGACATTATAAAGTATTCCGTTCACATATTTGTTTTGTTTCTTATCCTCTCCCTGGGCGCATTGGGAAATACTGATCCCCCCGCACATCGCCGCGCAATGCAGGGACGTTATAAGGCCGACAATAAAAATCATCCCTAATCCCATTGAAGAATTGACCTGGGGAATAAAATTGAACCCGATTGTTTTTGAAATAAGGAAATAAACTCCCAGCAGGGCTAAAGTTATACCGGCAACCTGGGCAATTTCAACCGTTTTCCTGCCGGGACCGGTATCATCCGATACACCCCTGACTTCATAACCGGCTTCGCGTATGATTATTTTTATCTGCGCCTCGGATATAATGGCCGGATCGTATTCGATCCGCGCAATTTTTTTGGCATGATGCGCCTCAACTTTAACAACCCCTTCTTTTTTAAGGGCATCTTCGATCGTATTTTCACAGTGGTGGCAGGTCATGCCTTCAATTTTAAAAATTTTGCGGATATTCATAGATTAACTCCTTTTTTTTCGAGATTTCTTCCAAGCTTTATCCTTTTCAGGGAAAGGGAATTAGTTACGACCGATACCGAGCTGAAAGCCATAGCGCCCCCGGCGATAACAGGATTAAGCAATCCCAGGGCCGCGAAGGGTATTCCGATGCAGTTATATACAAAAGCCCAGAAAAGGTTCTGCTTTATTTTTCCCATGGTTTTTTTTGAAAGCCGTACGGCATCTACAATCGACATAAGGTCGTTCCTGACAAGCGTTATATCCGAAGCCTCTATCGCAATATCCGTTCCCGCGCCTATCGCTATCCCAATATCTGATGCCGCCAGGGCCGGCGCGTCATTAATGCCGTCGCCGACCATCGCGACTGTCTCACCGGATTTTTTAAGCATTTCTATTACTTTCGCTTTATCGCCGGGCAGCACACCTGCTATTACTTTCTCTATTCCTGCCTGCCCGGCTATGGACAGCGCCGTTCTCTCGTTGTCGCCGGTTATCATCATTGTCCCGATCCCCATTTTCTGCAGGGCCAGGACAGCAAGCTGCGAGTTCTCCTTGATAGTGTCCGCGACTGCAATAATGCCGGCAGCAGTCCCTCCATAAGACGCAAGCATGGCAGTTTTTCCTTCTCCTTCCAGTTTCTTCAATATAGAACCGGAACTCAGAATATCAACTTTGTATTCCGACAGGAGCTTCATGTTTCCGAATAGTATTTGCTTTCCATTGTACAGGGCGGCGACCCCCTTTCCCGGTATATTATCGAATTTCTCCGAAATATCAAGCAAGCCTTTGCCTTTTGCCGCATCTACTATAGGTTGAGCCAGCGGGTGGCTTGAATTGTTTTCAGCAATGGCGGCATAGCGCAGGACATCGTCCGATGAAAATCCATTGAAAGGAATAATATCCGTCAGTACCGGCTTGCCGTTCGTTATAGTCCCCGTTTTATCAAAAACGACGGTGCTTATACGGCAAGCCTTTTCCAGCGCTTCACCGTTCCTGATCAGGATGCCTTTTTCAGCGCCTTTACCTGTCCCGACCATTATCGCTGTCGGAGTAGCAAGCCCCAGCGCGCAGGGGCAGGCTATTACAAGCACTGAAACTGCGGCAATCAGGGCCCTGGCAGGTTCATGCCCCAGGATCATCCATATTACAAACGTGATAAGCGCTATCGCCAGGACTGACGGGACAAAGACGCCTGCGACCCTGTCTGCGAGACGCTGGACCGGCGCCTTCGAACCCTGGGCCTGTTCAACGAACTTTACAATCTGCACAAGCATTGTATCTTTGCCGACCTTAAGAGCCTCGAATATGAAACTTCCGTTATGGTTCAATGTTGCTCCTATTACAGAGGAGCCTTTCATTTTCTCAACCGGTATGCTTTCACCCGTAACCATGCTTTCGTCGACCGATGAATACCCTTCTATTATAACTCCGTCGACAGGCACTTTTTCACCCGGCTTTACCATTATCCTGTCCCCGGGAACTACTTCATCGACAGGCAGATCCTGTTCAAGGCCATCCCTGATAACGCGGGCAGTTTTAGCCTGCAGGGACAGGAGCTTTTTAATGGCCTCGGAGGTTTTTCCCCTGGCTATCGATTCGAGGTATTTTCCCAGAAGCACAAGGGTAATGATGACAGCTCCGCCTTCGAAATAAAGATGCCCGGGATCGCCTCCGAGAAAAGCGTTGTAGACGCTGAAGAAGTATGCCGCAGATGTGCCCAGGGCGATAAGGACATCCATTCCCGGCGAAAGGGACTTTAAATTATGCCACGAGTTTCTATAAAACCTGAAGCCTATGATAAACTGAACAGGCGTGGCAAGCGCCAGCTGGAAATACGGATTTTCAAATAGCGGGAAATCGATTTTCAGCAGCATTAACAGCATTCCGGCAAAGAGAGGCAGGCTTAAGGCAGCCGAAAACAGAAAAAGAAGGCCGAGTTTATTCATTTCTCTTTTTGTTTCCGCGGCTGCTTTATCCATAGTTTCTTCCTTAAATTCCATTGCGCCGTAGCCTATATCTTCGATTTTTTGTTTGATATCTTCGATCCTGATCTGCGAATCGTCATAAGATACCTGCGCCTTTTCCATAGCAAGATTTATATTCGCGGTCAATATTCCTGAAAGTTTCATAAGCCCCTTCTCTATTCTCAGAGAACAGGAAGCGCATGACATCCCTGTAATGCCTAAAGTAACAGCTTTTTCCATTTCTATATTCTCCTCTTTATTTAAAATCAGCAAATCATTTTTTCTACAGTCTCAAGAAATTCTTCTATCGCCCCCTCTTTTTCTTCCCTGATCTGGCCGATGACGCAGCTCCTGAAATGCGCTTCCAGAAGCACCTTTTTTACGCCGGCAAGAGCGGCTTCGACGGAATGGAACTGGTTAAGGACATCGTCGCAGTAAACATCATCCACGATCATCTTGGTTATTCCCCTCACCTGGCCTTCGATCCTGTTGAGTCGTGAAACCATATTGTTCTTCAATTTCTCGGAATGGTGCGCTTTAGTTACGCCGTCAGGGCCGCAGTGCTCGCATTTTCTTTCCATAAAAACTCCTTTTTAATAGCATACCCCTCTACCCTATATTTAAGGACAGAGAATCATAACATGACCGGGAAATATTTGTCAAGTATATTTGAAATTTTGAGAACGGCGGTGGATTCAAAAGCCGAATATATGCCGGATCGATTCAAAAGGCCTGGCAAATATCATTCTCGGTCCGGCATATCTCATGACTTCTCTTATACGCTCTTTATATTCTTTTGAATAACATTTGGCAGCGCATTTATTGCAGTTCTTTTTGCGCTCTCCATATCTGCATAATTCAAGCCTTTTTTTAGCATAATCAAGCAAGTTCCGGCAGACCTCGCATTGAATGTCTTTATCATGATTATTTTTACAATAAAAACGGATCATCAATTCAACGGTTTTTATTTCCCTCAATATTTTCGATTTCATATGTTTAATTATCTTACTCAAATTTAAATCTGTCAAAATGCCGTAATCAATCCATCTGGGCATCGATGACGCGATCCCCTGCGGCCTCATACTCAATGAACTGTTATCAAATTGTCTCAAACATGCTTTTACGGAAATAAATGCCGGCGTAATCCTGGTAAAATTATTTTTCGATACAAAAACCGGCCTTTGCAATTTAACTGTCCGTGATAACGGGAAAGGGTTTCCGCCCGGATTCGACTTTTATGAAGTCATTCGGTCTTTTAATGGTGAATTTATTAACTTTACAATTGAATGGAACCGTAAAGATAAATTCAGCTAATGGAACTGAATTTAAAATATCATTCCCGGTAAAAAATCATAAAGAATGAGCGGGCTGGAATTCTAATAACTCCCTCCCCTCATAGCAGGCAAAGAAGAGGGAGCGGAAAAGCCTTATTATACAGATTCTTCAGAGAGTCTTTTTAACCATTCTTTTACAAGCTCATTAAACAAATCAGCTTGCTCGATTTGTAAGTTGTGACCCGCTTTATCCAAAATAACAAAAGAGCTTCTTGGATAATTCTCAATTATTTTCAATATATCATAATAACCGACAATAAAATCCTGTCTACCTGTTATTATAAGTGCAGGTTTTATAAATGGATTTTCAAGTTCATCTATATTGAAACTAAAAGAGAAACTATTACCAAATCTTTCATCGATAAAGCTTGAATCAGCAATTTTTAAAGCGGGAAGAATTTCATTGTTAAATCTTTTCCATACATTTTTATTTTGAATAACATTTATAAATTCAAATTGGCGTTTATCTTCTTCAGAAAGACTCTTAAGCAATGATTCATCTTTTTCAAAAACTTGAAATGCCGGCAGGGTCGCCTTTTTATGTTCAGGTTCAGCTACTGGACATATTAAAAGGAGTCCGTCTACTTTTGAAAAATGCTTTTTAATAATACCTCTTGCCAAATATCCGCCATAAGATTCACCAGCCAAAATAAAATTTTGGCCTGGAATAATCTCATCAATGAATTTCAATATTATTTCGAGCATATCATCAGAATTATTAATCCAGGACTGAGATTTTGTCTTACCCATACCTGGCAGATCAAAATAAATTCGTTTCCAAGAGCCCTTTATTGATTTGAAAATCGGCTCCATACAGCCTTTCATCAATCGATGATCAGGTCTGCACCCATGAATCATTACAATTGGAACTCCTTCCCCACGAATCTCATAATATAATTCAACATCTTTAAAATTAAATATCATAATGAATAAATTTCCCTTATAAATATCACTCAGAATCGACTCTCATTGATTCTAATACCGTTCTATTGATTTATCAAAATTTCAATGGAGAATGGCAGGATGCACAAGGTGTCATTCAAAAAAGATCCGCGTGATTTGCCTCAGAAGTGGCCGGTGCGGCCGGGAGGGAGCCTACTACTTAATCAGAAAACTCGAAATTATAAGCTTTAATAAAATACTTTGGTCGGGGGTGGATTAGCTAAAGATTTCCCCTTTTCCTAATTCGTTATTTCACAAATAGATAGAAATTTGTTTTTTTACTTTTTGTGAAAAACACCGTACACAAATCGTACACAATTTGTACACACTCATTTAGTTTATTACCAGTAAACAAATTAGTCAATCAATATTTCACTTTTTTAGGATTTATTATTTAATCAATACTTTTTAAATTTCAATTTGGGGCTAGCTGGAGTCGAACGAGTTTAACAACTTAGGCCGCAATCGATTATCCAGCCAAGATATAAAGTCTAAAACCAAAAGTGTGATATTCTCAAAAAACGGCTACAATTTGGCTACACCCTTAAGGCAAAAATATGGTAACTATGACGGATATTTTTGTCAAAATTCATACTTTAATAGTAATCGATTATAAATTGAATAGAACGTAGCTGCTTCAATCTGCTACCTTCTCGGTTTTGAGAAACCTGAAGAGTATGAACCGCCACTTATAAAATTCGGCAGATAACGAAAATACCTGTTAAGCCGCAATCTTTTTTATGGCTTCCCTCTGCTCAGGAGTGATTTCCTGGAAATAGGCGCCGATCCTGCCTGTATCCACATAAGCAACCTTGCAGTTTACCGTAATGCCGGGCATTGAAATCTGAATGATCATACCAGGCCTTACACCGCCTATAGGTCCGGCCTTGAAGCCTTCTGCCGTTTCAGCGATTATTGCCAACCACTTTTCACTTATGTCTTCGATCGAGCATGAATACTCTTCAGTCCTGTCGCCGTGTTTTACAATATCCCATCATTATTCTAATCTGAAGGATTTATCAAAATATCAATATTTGGCCCTATGGGAGCATCGTGTCACCAGGGGCAAAGTAGTGTTACTTCACGAAACCGAAATATAAGTTAAAGATAAATCTGGGACGGATGCAGAATTCGGACAAAATAGTACGATAAGTGCTGGGAAAAACCTAAAAAACCCGCAAAATTCTAATTATACGCCCCGGCGAATACCATGGTGAGTATTTTAGGACAAGAGGGGGCCTATAGAGCAAATTTATGGACCTGTGATAGGCATTCTAATAGGGTAATACAAGTTGCGTGGCTTATTCCACAATATTCTCAAGCGGTAATAAAATTTCTCCGAGATCCAGCATTGCGTTGATTAGGGAAGCTTTTTGAAAACTTGCCAGATCTGTAATCCTCAATTCTTTTGGCCGGATAAGACCTTCATGCAATAACTTCGAACGTTTTGTTCCTTCCAGGAGTGGATTGTTTGGAGTTACCCAAGCTGTACCGTCAAAAAAGGCTATGTTTGAGAATGAAGTATCAGTTATCTGACCATCTTTCACAATCAATATATCATCGCAATTACCTTTTAATTCCAGAAGAGGCTGGAAAAGCTTTTTGCCCTCATATTTGAGATGATAATCAATTTCATCATTTTGGATGATTTTCAGTCTCCGCACATTACGCTTCTGGTAAGGATGAACATCGCTATATTGAAAAGTTTCATTATAAATCACACGGAATTTATAAACCATGGATCTGTCCAATGTATCGGGAATCTTTACCCAGTCTTCCAGTCGAATCGAATCTTTACAGCCGTATAATTCTCTCCGCGAGCGGTTAGCCCGATCATTATGGTAGATAAGATTTTGAGGTATATTTCCGGATATCCGAATGCTTTCAACTAATAGGCACATAGATTTTTTTTATCATCTCCTCGTATTCTTTCACAGGGTCACTATATACTGTAATACCACCGCCGCTTTTATAGCAAAGTTTTTCATCCGCAGACCTTTCTATGAACCGGATCATCACGGCGCTGTCCAGTTTCATGCCGTCAAAATACCCAAATACTCCCGTATAATATCCCCGCGCGTAATCTTCTACTTCATGAATGATTTCTAAAGTTTTCGGCTTTGGAGCACCGCTAATTGAACCTGCGGGCAACAATGCAAACAGAATATCACCAATCTTTTTATTGTAATCCGGCGCCAGTTTTCCGGATATTTTTGAACTTGTCTGGAGCAATTTTCCTTCGTTGGTCGTAATCTGATCGATGTACCGGAATTTTTCAACCCGTACATTTCCTGCTACCATACTCAGGTCATTGCGAATGAGATCGACAATTGTTATATGTTCTGCCAATTCCTTTTCATCCAAAAGCAGTTTTTTTTCAGCATTAATCTCCGATGCCGTTATGGTGCCTTTCATTGGATAACTTGAGATAATCCCGTCATCAATTTTTACAAATATCTCCGGTGAAAATACTACAAATTCATTCCGATATAATAATCTATATTTAGCATGACTCCAATAAAATATATCTCTCAGGTCTACATCCATTTCAAGATTGGTAGGAAAGGTCAGATTTACCAGAAATATATTACCCTGATTAAAATGCTTTGATAATTTGTCAAAAGCACATTTGTACTGATCAAAACTTACAGGATGTTTTACAAATTTCAGTGTATGACGGCTGGTTTTATAATCCGGATGACAATACCTGAAACCGTCAAAATCAAATAACACATCGCCATCTTTCAAATCATTTAGAGAAATCACGATTGGTTTTTTCATTTCAAAATCAATTATGAATAAAAACGGAACCCTGGACAAACCCAATTCATTCATAAGTTCTATTGCTTGCGATTGATTTATATGCATACAATTATTTTAAATTAATTACATTATTCCGGCAATGATATTAATTTAGTGTAAAAACAGGAGTTAATTATATGGATTTATGCTTTGTTATAACTAAATATGCGTATTAAGTTAAGCCAGTATAATATTGATATATCTCCTTATATATGATACGATTAAGAGTTATATAATCATGGAGGTGTGAACATGGCACAACAAAAGAGATCAATGCACTTACTTTTGAGAGCAAATTTAATACCATAGCTAAATGTGAACGTTACCGTTGATTATATAATGAAATGGGTACATATAATAATATCAAACGCCAAGACTTATATCAGGGGTACTTATCATGGGTCTTGTATCGAACATTTACAAAGGTATCTGGACGAGTTCTGCTACAGGTTCAACCGAAGGTTTTGGGAAGGTCAGTTGTTTAATCGTCTGGCTACAGCTTGTGTAAGTTGTGGGACTATTACTTATAAAGAATTGACTAAATAGGGGGTCTTGATACGCATACGAATGTATATAATGAAAGACAGGATACTGTTTGTTGATGATGATAGTAAGATTCTTGATATATTAAGAAAGAGGTTTGAAAGTATTTATATAGTACATACTGAGAATAATACCGATAAAGCCTTTGAATGCATAGAGAAAAACGGTCCTTTTTCAGTGGTCGTCGCTGATATGCGCATGCCGGGCATGAACGGGGTTCAATTTCTGGAAAAAGTAAGGGGAATAAGCCCGGAAAGCGTCCGGATAATGCTAACAGGGAACGTAGATTTAGAAACGGCAATAGATGCGGTCAACAAGGGAGAAATATTCCATTTCCTTATGAAGCCATGCAGGATAGAGACGTTAAGTAAAGCGCTGGAGCTTGCTGTAAAGAAGTACAATAAGGTTGTCCGCCTGCTCACAGAATCGATAACAGATGAATTGACCGGTTTATATAACCGGAGGTATTTTGAACATAATTTAGACGAAAAATTAAATAAGCCGGGGAAAGTTTTTTCAATAACCAATATCGATGTAAATGATTTCAAGAAAATAAATGATAATATAGGCCATGAAAAAGGGGACGAGGCGCTTAAAATCTTAGCAGAAGTTTTCCTTAAAGTTAAGAGGAATTATGATCTTGTAGCCAGGACGGGAGGAGATGAATTCATGGTTCTGTCAGAACTGACCCCGAAATCTGGAGCCGAGGTAATGGTAAAAAGAATCAGGGAAATGCTGAATGAGAAAACAATCGATTCTGGAAGCGGCTTGAAACTTAAAATTTCAGCCGGTATTGCTACCTACCCCGAAGACGGCAGGGACAGGATCACGCTTATGAAGGTATCTGATGAAGCCATGTACCTTGATAAAAAGGGACAGAAAGTCGGACGTTAATATTTATTTTCATGCCTATCAAGATGGTTCAGGTTAAAAGGCATGATTCCCTTTATAATTAAGTATAAAATCGTTATGATATTATGGCCCGTTGTGGTACAACGCCAAACCACAAATATTATACTAAAATTCATAGAGTTTACCTGACTAAGCTTGATAGGCATATAACTAAATATAAGGGCTCCCCAAATCGTTAATGATCCCTTCCGCGTCCATTTTTTGTTTAACTTAACAAGGTCAATACTTCTTTGACTTTCAAATTCTGAATGCTGTGTTTTAATTGCAAATTTAGTTTTAACAAGGTGCATTTTTGATTAACGTCTGAAAGCCGGCGCTTTGGTCCAGATGCCGTCTATTTCGCCCCAGACTCTTTCAAAGCTTTAACCACGACCGTACTTCCGCATCGGGCTGCGTACCTCAAAGCCGCCCAGCCGTCATTATTAACCGCGTTGACATCTGCCCCCGCCTCGATCAATGCTTTTACAACACCTGTTTTACCCTCTGCGGCTGCGTATATCAAAGCCGTCCTGTCGTTTGTATCCACCGCGTTGACATCTGAACCGTCATTAATAAATTCTATTACTGAATTAATATAACCCTTTTCAACCGCTTTAAAAATATCCATTCCCTACCGCTCCCCCACATTGTCAACGTTATAAGAATTATATACATCCCCTCAAAATTTTGCACGTTTTGATAGACAATACCAACTCCCAACGCAACTCCCTAAGAACACTCTGCTCCCCGTACACTTACTATAGCAGTAAAGCTATAAAACACGGGTTTCCGTCCAGATTATCAAACCTTAGCTTACGATTTTTTCCGAATTATAAGCTGACCCCATTATATCCTTTTTCGGTTCTCCCAGATAATATCCCTGTGAGTAATCGATCCCCATCTCAAGGCATTTGTCATAAACTTCCTTTGAATGAACGAATTCCGAGATTGTCTGAAGCCCAAGTTCCCTTGCGAAATTAGCGATTGTCCGGGTAATTATCTGAGAGCTTTTATCGCTGTTGATGTTTTTGATAAGGGAAGAGTCGATCTTGATGTAATCAATCTGCATATAGATAAGGTGGGAAAAATTAGAATACCCGGTCCCGAAATCGTCAATTGCGATTTTACATCCCTGGTTTTTCACGTAATTGATGAATTCGATCACTTCTTTTTTATAATTCTCGATGTCTTCCGTTTCAAGGAGTTCAAAAATTACCCTGCAGGCAGTGTCCTTGCGGGTCTTCAGCAGTTCGTAGAGATAAGAGATCGTTTTTTCATCCATTATGTCATCCAGGGAAATATTCAGTGAGAATTCGTAATCATTGTCTTTGAAAAAATCGAATGACTTTCCCAGCATCGTTTTCGTAAGATACCTGTAAAGCCTCGCTTTCTTGGCCGCATTGATAAAATTAAGTGGTGTTAGTATATTCCCGTTAACTTCGATCATCCTCATAAGGCATTCGTATTTCTCAACGTTACCTGTATGATTATTTAGAATGGGCTGGAAATACGGTACGATACGGTCATCCTTAATGGTGTTCTTAAGTTTTTTTGTCCAGAAAATATTATTCTCATATTCCTTTTCGATTTCCATGAAATCCTGGTAAACAATGAAATTCTTCCTTGATACCTTGGCTCTCTTCAAAGCCATGTCGGCGTTTCTAAGAGCTTTCTTTCCTATATCCATTTCCCCGGTTTCAGATATATTGCCACTCGCCGTGCCTATGCCCACACTGACATTGATATAAATTTCCATTTCCCTATAGCTAATGGGATTGGCCATAACCTCCTCGGAAAAGTATAAACCCCAATATTCGAGTTCTTTTATTTCAGCTTCCCTGTCGATGAGTATCGCGTATTCGTCCGCATGCATTTTATAAAGACGGTATGGTATCCCCAGATTTAAGCCTTTGAACCGGCATGCCAGTTCCTTGAGGATTAAATCCCCTACTTCAGTGCCGTAAAAATCGTTTGTTTCCTGGAAACCGTCGACGTTGAATATTATGACGACCGGGTTGGAGCATAAGGCCAGGTCGTCCATGAATTTCTTCCTGTTTGGAGTATTTGTTAGGGGATCAATCAGCAGTTGGGCCAGAAGGTCCTTGTTTAAATCCTCGATTTTTTCAAAACTTTCCCTTAAGTTCTTAGTCAACCTGTCAAAATTATCCGTGAGTTCTCCAATCCGAATGTTTTTCATCCATTTCAGAGCCATCCTTATTGCGGCAATCCATTCATCCTCGGATAAATTCCACTTCCTCATATCCGTGTAATCCGGGGGCCGCCTTAAGCGCTTCTCCAATTCTTCAATGGTATCCCCGCTATAACATGCCTCAGCGAATGCACTGATTTGTGATTCCGATATTTGAATTGCTACGTTATTCACCATACCCCCTTTATAATAAATCTCCAAGGGATCTTCAATAACGGGTTTTCATTACGGTAATAGGCTTTATGCCTATCGTAATAGTGCATAAATTATGCAATATTTAATACGTGGTGCCGGTGTTCACATTCAGCCGCTATCTCCAAAGCTGTCCAGCCGTTTTCATCCCTGGCGGTAACATTGGCATGGGCCTCGATCAATGTTTTAACGGCGTCCGTTTCACCATATTTGGTTGCATACATTAAAGCAGTCCAGCCGTGCTTATCCACGGCATTGATATCAGCCTTAGCCTTGATCAATACAATGATCGCATCCGTATGACCATTGAGGGTCGCGATCATTATAGTTGTAACGCCGTCTTCATCCACCGTATTGACATCGGCCCCTGCCTCGATCAAAAGATTAATCACATCTGTTTGACCATTTGCGGCAGCAATCATTAAAGCTGTCCAGCCATGTTTATCCCTGGCGTTTATATCGGTCCCGGCAACGACAAGGGCTCTAACCGTTTTTACATCGCCAATTTCGGCGGCGTCAATTAATGTCATATAATCCCCCAAATAAATCATTGTTAGTCAATTCCTCGTGCAAACATACATCCATTGTAATAGCTGTCGAATAATGCCCCAGGTACTCGGACACAGCTTTTAGTTTCCCGGTTTTACGGAGCATTACGGCAGCGAAACTATGCCTAAGATCGTGTGCAGATGTTGTTTTTGCGAGTACACGGCGTACAGTTTTTTTAATCTGAGAGCTGACATATTCTCGTTGATAGGGCTTTCCTGAAGCCGTCTCAAACAGGTTGTTTTCCCCATTGAAAATATTTTTAATTCTCTCTAAAAGTTCGATGTGAATTTTTACAATTCGTTCCTTCGCGCCTTTGCCCAAAACCCTGATTTCAGCTATATCATTAATCAGGTTTACATTTTGTATTTTTGCATTTACCATTTCAGAGACCCGGCATCCGGTCAGGAATAAAAACTCAATGAATAGGGCATTCCGCTGAGAGGCCTTCGCAATGACCTGCGTATATTCAGATTCAGAAAGCATTCGATCTTTCTTTACGACCTTTTCTGCCGATCCGACTTTCACGCCTTTAATATCATACAATGCTGTTTTAATAATCGCTTCCTGGTCGGCCCGTAAGCCCAGGGATTTTATAGTAAAAATAATTGCGGCTTTGATCCCTGATAGTTTCGCATTGATTGTCCTGGCTGGTTTTCCAGCAGTACACAAACTATCGATGTATGTTAGTAATGTTTCCGGCTGGATGGGTTCCATCCTGTGTTCTTCTGTAAAAGAAAGGTATTCCTTAACAAAATATTTATATGCCTGAGCAGTTCTGGTATTGGCAGGCGTAAAATTCAGCATTGTTATGATTAAATTATTCCGGTCAAAAACGGTCTTTAAATCTGTTCCCATAAAAAAGCCCTCTATATTCTTAAAGTATTTTAAGTATATATCTTTTTTATATTAAAGTCAAAGAGTAAAGTGATATTTTTGTTTTTTTACAATAGCAATAAAGGGTGTTGTTTAGTTAACGGTGAACTTGTTGAAAGGAGAACAAACGAACTTTTTCTGGAACGCATTGATAAAGCAGCCGAAGAAAACTACATGTCCGCCCGGTCCCAGGCGGAAAAAGAAATCAAGTCAAAATACCACATGTGAAAATCCAATATCCTAAGCTTTCTTTCATTTTAAGAAGAAACCTGAAACATATTTCATTCTTCAAAACCATCTTAATGCATGGGAATTTTATGCTGCGGTCTCGTTTTATTGAAATTCAACGGTAGAATGTAATTCCAAATTCCTTTATAGTGGAAATTTTGATAACGACATTTGGTCACTTCTATTACTCTTGAAACTCCAGTATCCGATACAAGCAGGGGCTCAAATCTAAATTCCAGAATATGAAGGCCATTGATTTTCAAGAAGATTAGGAAGCAGGTAATTTTTTTAGGGCCGCCTTTCACCTTCGGGTGAGGGGGGCTTTAACACACCAAGGGTTACAGACGGCCATTAATGGGGGGTTAATAAAAATCAAATCCCATACTTCGCCTTAAGTTCTTTCTCGGCTTGGAACCAATCCGACAGTTCATCTCCTGAAGTCCCTTTTATTTTTCTTTCTACATATAATTCATAAGCTCTCAATCTTACTTCTACATCAAACAAAATATCATCAAGAATTGATTTTCTTTTCTTGTTTTTTACGGCATCTTTTTTAGGCATATGCCCATTCTTATCATTTTTATCCTGCCCTGATACTATCAAAAATCCTTCAGTTTCAGAAGATAGTTTAACTGAATATCCGATAATTTCTCGAATCGAACACCAATAATATTTCCATTAACATTAATCACTACCGCCTGAAATGTCTCTTTATCTAATTTAATATTAACTTTATCATCCTTATAAAGCAACCCCTTTACCCTCATTTTTAATCCTATGGAGGATATATCTAAAATTTCGCAAGCGGCTTGTATTTCCTTCAACTCATAAACTGCTTCCATACATACCGGTTTTTTTTCAGACTTTTTTCTCTTCAAAGTAATCGCTTGCCATAATTCCACCCCTGCAAGTTTACCTGAATTCCCATCACTTATTATAATGCAGTTATTATTTTTATGTATTCAAATATTAAGGTCTTATTTTGGGATCAAGGTATCTCTGGACGTAAAGGCGTTTATTTCCTTGGCAATTATTCCATATGTTATTTATAATACAAGTCTTGAATATCGAACATACTTAAAACAGGCTGTGGCTGGTTAGAAAATGAATATTATTGAGGCCGCTATAAACGGTGATGCTGCATTTATCAAGGATTATCATGGCAATGTCAACGTGAAGGATAAGGACGGTGGGACGGCCTTGACATATGCGGTAGAGAATGGACATACGGATGCTGTTAAAGCATTGATTAATGTGAAGGCCAAAGTCAATGCGGCAAATAAACTTGGTATAACGGCTTTGATGACCGCAGCCGCCTTTGGTCACACAGACGTGATTAAAGTTTTAATCAAGGGTAAGGCTGAAGTAAAAAAGGCAGATAAATCAGGAAGGACGGCCCTTATGTATGCGGCTAACAGCGGCCATGCGGAAGCTGTTAAATCATTGATTAAGGGAAAGGCTGATATAAACGCAGCAGACAATAATGGCTTGACAGTTTTGATGTATGCAGCCAATAAAAGCCAGGCAAAGGCGGTTAAAATACTGATTGAAGCAAATACCGACATTAACAAGGTGGATAATGAAGGAAGGACGGCATTGATGTGGGCTGCATTTTACGGGCGAACTGATGCAGTTGAAACTTTGATAGATGCGAAAGCCGATGTAAACAAGGCGAATATATATGGCGAGACAGCATTGATGATCGCGTCAGAACATGGGCATACGGATGTGGTTAAAGCGTTGATAACGGCAAAGGCCGATATAAACACGGTGAAAGGAAACGGATTGACAGCATTGATGATTGCGGCCAGGCATGGTAAAACGGAAGCGGTTAAACTTTTAATTGAAGCTAATGCCGATGTCAATATGGAGGATAAAGACGGAAGAACAGCTTTATCGATTGCTGGTGATAAAAACCGTTCCGATATTATAGATATTTTGAAAAAAAAGAGCAAAAAGAGAAATGAGATAATTTTCACCCATAACTGTAGATGGGGTTCAACAGAAATAGTATCAACCGGTTGTGTGAAGTTTTTGGTGATTTTCTCTATTTTGAATAGAACAACGGCTAAATTTTGTTTTTTAATACCTGGGATAAACCTGGAGGCTGTCTCACCCTCTGTTTTTCAAAATCTATCGGTAGAAATTATATCGATATTTTTCTGTCAACATGTAATCGGGGCTTCACTTTCCAGATTATCAAAGATCCTGTTTTTGCCGAGGTGTTTCGCGCTGTAAAGCGCATTGTCGGCTATATGTACAAGACCTTCATAATCCAAAGCATCTTTAGGGTATGTGGCGATTCCGCAGGAAAAAGTAATAACAACATTTTCATTCATTTCTTTTTTTTCTTCGAAATATTTTTTGCGGCTGGCAATTATCCTTTCAGCAAGGCAACGGGCCCCGATACATCCTGTATGCGGCAGTACGATCATAAATTCATCTCCGCCAAAACGTGCAATAATATCCTCATCACGTACCGACTTCGACAAAATATGGCTGAATTCCTTCAATACTTTATCGCCGACTAAATGCCCGAATTTATCATTCACATCTTTGAAGTCATCAAGATCAATCATAATCAATGACAGTTTCAGCTTATGCCTTTTAGCTTTCTTTATTTCTTTAACAACAAATTCGGAAATGAAATTGGAATTATAGCATCCTGTTTTCGGGTCTTCCTTGCTTAGTTTCAGGATCTGCTCAAAAAAAGCGATCTCCATTATCTTTGGGTTTTTCAGGGATTTTATAATATTTTGAAAATAATCCAATGCCGCCACACGTATCCCAATGTCCCTGCCCATCTTTTCTGAGAGGTAATATTTGTTTTCCAGAATTCTAAAATAGTGCACCTTTGCCTCTTCTTCATCCATTTCCAGGCTGGTCAGGAGATTAATGATTAGACGGTAAAACCAGCCCAGCTTCAAATTATCTTCGCCCTCTGTAATCCCGACCATTTCATCCAATAACTCAAACTGATTGGTAATCAGATGGATCATCATTTCTTCGCCCGACTGGTAAAGTCTCTCAATAATTTTCTTTTTGTTTTCAATGGTTTCAGTCATGGTACCTCAAATAAGCAGTTATCTGCAATTAATTTTAAAAATATATTTCGAATATTTCAATTTTTTAGTGGATTCAGCGACAGAAGGCAGCTATATTCGCTAAATAACCGATTAATTTCCATAATATTGAAAATGCATTAAAGTTCTTTGAAATTCTCCCGGCAGGCAAATAGCATATCAAAATGTTGGTAAAGAAAGCAGGTTATCTGTAAATTCATCATCGGGGGCTTTTGTTCTTAAATATGGAGGCTTCACATCAACTACAAATACTTCAACACTTCCTTTTTCATCTTTTACAAAAACAGTGTCTGGATTGGCATTTATAAAGTCTACCATTTTAGCTCTTATTGAAACGCCGGTTTTTTTGTTTTCCGTATCAAGCCATTTATAATATTTTATATGTTCATGCCCGGAACTATTTTCTTCAAATTTAACTCCAATGATTTGAATATGAAACATATTAGCCTCCATGTTCCGGTTTTTGTCAAGGGAGTTGTCGCTTTTATTTTACGCCGCAATCAACGATTCCTTGTTAGTCTTACTCGGGTTTAAAAATACCGATTCTATCCTTTCCCATTTTTTAGATTCTCCTGACCATCTTTCAGGATGCCTGCTTTTTGCCGCATCATAAGTTTTCGCTCTCATCAGGAGTATTGCCTTATCTTTACCGTCATGTCTCTGTGCAGGGGTCACATATCCAATCCCTGAATGAAGATGCTTATTGTTATACCAGTCTACGAAATTCTGCATCCATATTTCCGCCGCTTCTATTGTCTCGAAACGGCCAGGGTATTTTACATTATACTTTAAAGTCTTAAACAATGATTCTGAGTAAGGGTTATCGTTACTTACGCTCGGCCTTGAAAACGATGGCATAACCTGTAGCCTCTGCAAGGTCGATAACATCGTTGCTCCTTTCATAGGAGAACCGTTATCTGAATGTAGATACAAGCCCTTTAAATCAATTGTTTCTCCGATCTCGGCCATAATCCTGGCGGCATGATCGGAGCTTTCCTCCTCGTGCATTTTCCAGCCGACTATCTTACGGCTCCAGACATCCTCAAACAGATAGAGATAGAAGTACTTACCCTTGATATGACTGGATATATAGGTAATATCCCAGCTCCATACCTGGTTGGGCCCTGTCGCTTCCAACTCTCTTGGGGTTTTTCTTGCCGTTTTCGGCTTCGTTTCATATCTATGGTGAAGCATATTTTTTTCCTTCAAGACACGATAAAAAGTCGATTCTGATCCTTTATAGACCCCTTCCTCGGCCAGTAATGGTACTATTTCATTCGGGGTCATATCTATGAACCTCTCAGAGCAGCAACAGGAGATGATTTCCTCTCTTTCTTCTGCTGACAGGGCATTCCTGGGTTTATATTCCCGTATTTTTCTCCTATCTCCTTCAAGATTTTTATCCCAGCGCTGAATGGTCCTGATGTCATAACCTGATTCTTCACAAGCCTTATCCCTGCTTGCCCCTGTCATAACTGCCTCATTTATCAAATCACAGATATTTATCCTTATATCCATGGGAGTTAATCTTCCTCTTTGCCGAATAGCTTGTTCAGTTTTTTTTTAAGCACCAGCAGAGAAGTAACCTCGGCTATAGTTTTATCCTTACGATTAATTTCCTTTTCTAACTCGGCTATTTTTATTTTCAATTGCTTGATTTCATCCCTGGCTTCATTATTAGATAACACTGATTTACACTCCTGTTTCCAGAGCTCGATATGCGTTGTCTGAAGTCCGTTTTTCCTTAGCCACTGTCCCAACTCTTCTCCCGATTGATTGGCTGAATCTATCACCGCCTGATACTTTTCAGATAGTTTCCAACCTCTCGGACTTCTCTCCTGGTATCCTCTGGATACATTATTCTGGATCATTTTCCTCCAATTGTAAAGGGTCTGATCACTCACTCCTATTTCCTGACTTAATTCTGTTACTGTTTTCCCGCCGGGAATACACATCTTTTGAACGATAGTTCTCCTGAATTCTTCTGAATGAAATTGACTTTTCATTTTTTGTCTCCTAATATTTTAGGCGACAACTATCCTAACACACGGGGGTTCCTTCATGAAAATCGATCGGCGGCTCATATGATAAATAGTATAAAAATTAATTATTGCTGTTCTTTTGATTTCGGCAAATCTTTATTTTGATCCTGGGAATTATCTTGATTTACAAGATTCTCGCCAGCTCCAGTTCCTTCCTGTACTACTTTACTCTCTTCTTCTATACTGTATATTCTTTTAAAAATATACTGAGAAATGATCCCTTTTATTTCTGGAGTCATATTCTTAAACCTAAAGGCACAAAAATTTTTCTGGTAGGCAGCCACCTCACCATCAATAAATATATCCTTCCCATCTAAAATGAACTGCATATTATTTATCTCGGAACCAATAGTTATTAAATCTGAAGGAAATGACCCAAATAATTCGACTGCAATACCTCCGAAACTGATATCTTCAATTTTACCGATTATGAGCTGCGAATTAACAGGAGACCGAAATTTAATACCAATACTGTCATCAGGGTCAATTATAATCCGTATATATTTTCGTTTAGGCGGAACACCGCATAACTTTTGATATATATCCATAATATATTTGCAAACAAAATCTGCTGCGGCATTACTTCTGATAAATCCAATAACACCATACTGAATTGCAGCTGAAATGGTTTGCTTATCAATAGAGCCTATAAGAAGAATTATACCTGTCTTTTTCACTTCTTCAGAAGTATGATTTTTTATTTTCTTTACGAGTTCAAAGACGGCAGCAAAATCTTCCTTTATAACATCCAAAATTACTATTTCAGGTCGATATCGTTGAATATCATTAATGAGATTCTCTGCTTGTTCTGTTTGATATAAAGTTATTCCTGCTGAAAACAAAGCATTGACAAATGTATTTCTGGCATAGTTTGACTGCGTATAGATTAAAACATTCATAGCTTTTTCCTATCAATATCTTACCCCCTATACCAATTATTAGTCAATAGGACTTTCATAATAAGTTCTGGAATGTTTTTAAATTCAGAATATAATCAAGGTCTTTGTCCGATAATTTTTCAAAAGTCACTCCAACAATATTTCCATCCACTCTGACGACTTTTGCAACAATGGTATGTTTATCCAATATTATATTTATTTTATCCCCAACCATAAGAATCCCTTTTACTCTCATTCCTATGCCTTGAGTTGATACATCAACAATCTGGCAGGGACATAATACCCCTTGTAATTCATATTCAGCATCCAATATAAGGGGTTTCCTTTCAGCTACTCGCTTTTCTTCAAACTTATATTCCATTTTTTCCTGCACAAAGTACAATAAAGTACAATAAGGACAGCAAACTACCCTTTTTTTCTTTTGTATTTATTCTTAATCTCTTCTTCAGCCTGCAGCCAGTCGGACATCTCATCACCGCCAATCCCATTTTTCTGCCTTTCCAGATATATTTCATGTGCCCGTTTTTTTATATCGTCCAAAAAATCTTTGACTTCCGACTTGGCAGCGGATTTCTTCGTAACCGATTTCTTGCTTGTACTCCTCTTTTTTGCGGGTTTTTTTGTCGCTACCTCTTTTTTTTTATTGGGCATAACTCTCCCCCTTATTTTTATTTTACTTCATTGCCCTGATCAGAGAAAAATTACCTGCTCATTAGACGTATTATATACACGCCATCAAAATTTCGCATGTTTTTTGTCTCCCAAAAACGCTCATTCCAGGATAAACTTTCATAATAAGTTTTGGGATGTTTTTAAGTTCAAGATATAAGCCAGTTGTTCATCCGATAATTTGTCAAACTTCGCTCCGACAATATCACTATCTACCCTGATGACTTTTGCAGTAATAATTTGTTTGTCCCTCAAATAATCAATACAAAATATCCCCTGTCCTCCACCTGTGTCACTGAAAACAACAGATGAATAATAAATATATTTTTATTCAATCCAATTAATCATCTTATTTAATTATTCTACTTACAATTATGAATCACATAAAAATTTTAAATGCTATCCGGAAATTTCAGCCCCCCCTGTATAGCCTCATATAATAGGATATCAAAAAGAATTGGATGGAGACCTCTGTATGTCTGCAATAACATTGGAACAGGCTCAGGCAAAACTGGCAGTATGGATGTCTGCCGATGACGCGCTTATCCTGGGACAGAATTATACAATCGACCAGGGCAATGTAAAACGTGTCCTCACCCGCACGGATGCAGCGGAAATCCGCAATAACATCAATTACTGGCGGAAGGAGGTCGAACGACTGAGCGTAGGCTCATCCGCCCCCATTGCGAGATTCGTATTGCCGAGGGACATCTGATGATCGGATCGACCCCTAATATAATAGACCGGCTGATCGGCTTTTTCAGCCCGGTAAGCGGATTAAAGAGACAGCAGGTGCGTGCTATTATGTCGGTTTACGGGAACACTTATACCGGCGCGATGAAGATGCGGCAGTTGATGCGCGGCTGGTCGATGAAATCCTCGACCAATCCGGACGACGAAGTATTACCGGACATCGAGACCCTGCGGGTCAGGACCAGGGACTTATATAAAAATAACCCGATTGCGGGCGGAGCCATAAAAACGGCCCTTACTAATGTCATCGGGAGCGGTTTAAGGCTCCAGTCCCGCATAGATCGGGAATTCTTAGGGATGGGCGATGACGAGGCGGACGCATGGGAAGCCGACGTCGAGAGGCAGTTCAGGATGTGGGCAGAATACCCTGATGCGGATGCCGGTCGGAAGCTTAACTTTTACGAACTTCAGCAGCTTGCTTTCCTCTCCGTACTCCACAGCGGCGAAGTCATGGTCTTACTGCCCCTAGTTCCAAGACCGGGCACAGTATCGGATCTGAGGATTTACCTGATAGAAGAAGACCGAGTCAGTAATCCCTATGGAGCGGCAGACAATCCCTGGATCGCAGGAGGGATCGAGATAGGCCAGTTTAACGAACCATAAACTCAATTTCTTTTTCATTTATCGATATTATTAGCAAATTTAAACAATTGATCATAATCATTATTATCAGCGGCTTTCAACGCTTTTATATATCTTTTCCTAATATCAGATGATTCTACCATCATGAAATTACTTCCCCAAGAAAATATTTTCCCAGTATTGTTGTACAATATTAAATCTGCCATTAATCTGGCATGCCTTCCATTTCCATTAGGGAAAGGGTGAATTGAGACCAACCTGTGATGAAATATAATCGCCAACTCATCGATAGGATATATTTTATTACTTTCCCAATATAACGCATCATCGCAAAGCTTGCGCAATTCGACGGATATTTTGAAAAATTCAATGCCTAAATTTTTATTAGTTGTTCTGAATTTTCCGGCCCACTTCCAGACAAGACTAAACATTCTTTTATGAAGTTTTTTAATGAAATTAACAGAGATAATGTCTTTCCTTTTATTACTAAATGACCACCTCCTTGCTTCAGATATTGATTTTAACTCAAATTCATTCAATTCCGCCTGAGTTGTGATATGTGAAGGAATAAGTCCTTGCAATTCATCGGGATTTAAAGGTGTTGCTCCATCCGGGTAAATGAATTTCAATTTAAATCTCCCAAATTTTGGATGTTATTTTGTCCTTCATTTTTCTTCTTACAATATCCATTTGATAATTCATTTCTTTTTGGCTTAATGCCTGATTTTCAAGGAGCATAGTTTGATTTAAATCATTCAGTTCTTTTTTTACGGCTTTATCAATCTGTCGATCAATTATGTCTTCAAATGATTTATAAGGTTCTCTAGGAATAATAAAATATTTCAAATCACAATTTAGAGCATCCGCCATTTTTTTCAAAGAATTTATCGTTATTGATCCTTTAGCCTCATATTTTTCTAATTCTGATAATGTTGGCTGCGAAATACCTAATTTTTTAGCTAATAAAGTAGCAGGAATACCTAGAGATTCCCTTATTGCCTTGACCCATCCCTGTGCTGGTATATCTTCACCTTTGATATTGATTATTCTCTTCAAGCGATTATCGAGCTGATGCCGCTGAAGATTGATTCTTTCCTTGTTTAATTTCATAGTATATATCCTATTTTATATTTAATATAATATAGTATATATCCTATTTATTTGCAAGCTTTTTATTTGATGGTGAGAGCTACTTAGCCAGTGCCAGTAAATGACTTAAGGGCAGTTCCAAAAACTATTATTAATATCAATATACAAAGTCAGGAAGTCAATGATTTCGTACCCTTCGGGTATAAACACCCTACGGGTATAAACCCTATGGGCTTTACCTTACCGCCTTTATGCCGGCTTAACCGGCCGAATCGGGCGGTTTTTAGAAGATCCCTTAATTCATTATAATTTACTAGCATATCGCTGGCAAACTTCATCAAAAACATTTTTTTGGTTGGATTGTCTGGAATTTTCAAAATAGTCGTTTTTCACCAAAATGAGCCCCCGGACAAGCTGGGATAAACAAACCAGCCAAATGGAAATTTCAATATTACCCCGACTTACGCAGCAGGCGTAGAGTTTATCCCTGCCAAAGGGGTTGCCATCGAAAAACAGCGGTAAGCGGTGTTTTTAGTATAATAAAAGTACCCCAAAAGAGCAAAGGAACATACTCAGAAAAAGCGTGAAAAATACCCATAAAAAGCGTGGGTAAATTCAGGCGAAATGTTATCCTGTTTTTGAAGAAAAACAGGGAGGAGGAAATGTTGAGTATGCGGCAAATTGAAACGATCAAAGAACTACAGGACCTGGGGTACGGACCAGTTGATATTTCCGAGAAAGTGAGCGTTAACCGTAAGACAGTGGCCAAATATATGGGTTTTGAAAATTATTCAGACGAGAAAACAATGAAAAAAGAAATACCTTCCAAATTAGATCGATGGAAAGAAGTAATCGAATCCTGGCTGGAAGAAGACCGAAAAATGCGATATAAACAAAGGCATACCGCCCAGCGTATACATAACAGGCTTTCAGCAGAATATCCAGGATATGACGGTTCTTACACACTGGTTCAGAGGTATGTAAAAAAGAGAAAAGCTGCAATACGGAAGGATGCAGGATATTTAGAGCTGGTCTGGTATCCAGGAGAAGCCCAGGCGGATTTTGGCGAGGCTGATTTCCTGGAACAAGGGATAGTACGAACTTTTAAATATTTATGCCTTTCTTTCCCATATAGCAATGGCGCATATTACCAGTTATTCGGGGGAGAAACAGCGGAATGTGTAGCACAAGGCTTAAAAGACATATTTGAGAGGATTGGAAGAGTACCGCTGCGGATCGTCTTTGATAACGCAAGCGGAGTGGGCAGAAAGATCGGCGACCAGGTTCGTTTTTCCGAATTGTTTATGAGGTTCAAATGTCATTACGGATTTCTGGTTACATTTTGTAATCCATATTCAGGAAACGAAAAAGGGAATGTTGAAAACAAGGTTGGTTATATCAGGCGGAATTACTTTGTACCCGTACCCTCCTTTGATGATATTGAAATATACAATAACCAATTGCTTTTTCAATCTGAGGGGGACTGGCAGAGGGAACATTACAAAAAAGGGGCCTCTATAGCCAGCCTCTTTGAGGAAGACAAGGACAGGATGTTGTATTTGCCTAATAAAGCCTTTGTAGTGGAGCGTTTTGAGAAGTTTAAAGCCGACGGATATGGAAAATTCTGTATTGATGGGAAACATTACTATTCGAGCAGGCCTGAATGGGCGTATCGGGATCTTGTAATTGGAATCGGCGCGCATCAGGTTTTTGTATATGATTCGGAAGGTAAAAGGGCCTGTGTTCATGCAAGGGCCTTTGGAGAAAAGAGGACAGACCAGACCGATTATTCCACGACTATAGAAAAACTGATCAAGAATACAAATGCGTGGGCTAACAGCGGATTGAGACAAGTAATGCCCGAAGACATCCGTGAAAAAATGGATAAACTTCAGAAAGATGAGTTAAAAGAAGCCTTAAGAGCGCTCAATGGAGGAACAAAGGAATATGGATTTGACACAGCCCTGTTGTCAATGAAAGAAGCGATATCCCGAGGGAATGTTAACCTATTTGATTTAAAGGCAATATGCGCAAGGATAGCCT
This sequence comes from uncultured Spirochaetota bacterium, assembly GCA_963796325.1. Classification (GTDB taxonomy): domain Bacteria; phylum Spirochaetota; class Brevinematia; order Brevinematales; family JAOACQ01; genus CAVYGN01. The sequence continues at coordinate 1,508,389 of CAWCLF010000001.1, read as the reverse complement.
TAGACGGTTTGAATGCTATTCCCGAAAAGGGACCTGACCTGCTGACTTATGACCGAGAACTTCTCGGATCCGGAGGCGATAGATGAAGCGCCAGAGACGTAACAGGTCGGAGACCCGCAGGGAGATTTCAAATTATTGTAAAAGGGTCGCTTTCAGCCAGAAAGCGGTAGAATTATGCGAGACAAAAGCTAACGCATTACAGGAACATTTTCTTCATTATGTGTTGAAAAGCGAACTGGAAAACCGTGAGGCGGTAAGGCAAAAAAGACTATTAAGGGAAGCCTCTTTTCCTGTATACAAGACCCTGGAAGGATATGAATTAACCAACCAGAAGCTGCCTTCAAATTTAACGATGGCGGATTTGAAAGAAGGAAATTTTATCAATGGCATAAAGAATATCATAATGTATGGGCCAGTAGGAACGGGTAAAACTCATCTGGCAATTGCCTTAGGCGTTTATGCTTGTGAAAAGGGCATCCCAGTTAGATTTTTTACCGCCTCAGAGCTGGTTGTCAGGCTGTCCGAAGCTTTTAAAAATGGGAGTCTGGAAAAACTACTTAAGAATATACTAAGAGCCGAACTCTTGATCATAGATGAATGGGGTTATGTTCCCATAGATAAGCAGGGCGCTCAATTGTTATTCAGGATTATATCGGATAGTTATGAGAGGAGGAGCCTGATTATTACGACAAACCTGGAGTTTTCAAAATGGGGAGCCTTATTTACCGATGATCAGATGGCGGCAGCCATGATTGACAGGTTGATACATCATGGCCATTTGATAATATTTGAAGGGGAAAGTTACCGAATGAAACATGCCTTGATGAGGCAAAAAAACTAATAATTTTACCCATCACCCCATGGGTAATTTCACGCGCTTTTTTTGGGTATTTTAACTTGACGAAATACAGGTAAGCGGACGGTTGTCCGACCCCCGATTATGATGGCTTGCCCTAAGGGTAGCGTTTTCTTTGATTCTTTCTTTGGCGCGATTGCCAAAGAAAGAGATCATTCCCCTCCGATGACGAATATTCATAGAGCTGATTGGCTCACATTCAAAGCGAAGGCCGGACGCCGGAGCGAACGCGAAATAGAACAGGATGTGATTTTGAGCGGGGAAGGTGAGCCAATCAGGCTCATTATAATTATTCGGAGGAGGAGGGATTCGATTCCCTCTCCAATTTCAGCTATTTCTTGTAGTTACAAAACCTTCAGCAGGTTCGGCTTTTTTTAAAATGTACCTAATTCGTACCGAATGAGATTCGAACTGGATCAATTATATAATTTTATATGAGGAAGTCAAGTTGAATGTATTGAAAATTAAACAGATTTTAGTGAGCCTTATGTTTTTCTCCTCCGGTCTACCCAACAAAAGGCGAACCCAAGGAACAGAGCGTAATCGCTGTGTTGTACGAAGTTGGGGGTATAGAAAAAACTGTGTAAATGGTCATTTTGTATTAAAATATTAGGAGGAGTAAAAATGACCAGCAAAGCAGAATTTATCGATGAGATTCTGAAGAATGCAAAAGACCCCACAGATTTTAAAACAGTCTGGAATGATTTGCAGAAAACCCTGCTTGAGAAGATGCTTCAGGGTGAAATGACTAATCATCTTGGGTATGAAAAAAACGAGAAGGGAAAGAACCTCGAGAACAGCAGGAACGGTAAGACTAAGAAGAGTGTTGCCAGCGAATTCGGGGAAATGGAAGTCGAAATTCCCAGGGATAGGAACAGTGAATTCGAACCCAAGATAATACAAAAAGGCCAGAGAAGATTTAAAGGATTCGACGATAAGATCATAGCAATGTACGGAAGAGGAATGACTACCAGGGAGATCCAGGCCACCCTTCAGTAAATATATAACTACGAAGTCTCACCCGATCTAATATCCGATGTAACCGAAGAAATCATGAAAGAAGTAATCGAATGGCAGAGCCGCACGATCGATAACCTGTACACGATTGTGTATTTCGACGCCATTATGGTCAAAGTCAGGGATAATGGGCACATTATGAACAAAGCCGTCTACCTTGCTCTTGGGGTGAATCTGGACGGCAAAAAAGAGCTTCTGGGAATGTGGATCGAACAGACTGAAGGCGCCAAGTTCTGGCTTAAAGTAATGACAGAGCTTAAGAACAGGGGGTTAAACGACATATTAATCGCCTGCGTAGACGGTCTCAAAGGCTTTGAAGAAGCGATTCATACAGTGTATCCGAAAACTGAGGTCCAGGTGTGCATCGTTCACATGGTCAGAAACTCTTTAAAGTATGTTTCCTACAAGGATAGAAAGGCCGCCGCAGCTGATCTTAAACTGATTTACAATGCCAGGACTGAGGCAGAAGCCAGTATGAACCTTGCCGATTTCAAGGAAAAGTGGGATAATAAGTATCCGTCCATCGGCAAATCCTGGGATGCCAATTGGACGAAAATAACAACTTGCTTCGCTTATCCCGACGATATCAGAAGGGCTATTTATACGACGAATGCCATAGAATCGGTGAATATGAACCTCAGAAAGGTTATAAAAAATCGGGCATCTTTCCCGACCGATGAAGCGGCTTTGAAATTGATGTTCCTGGCATTGAGGAATATTTCCAAGAAATGGACTATGCCGATAAGAGACTGGGGAAGGGCCCTGAACCAATTTGCTCTGCATTTTGGAGATAGGGTGCCTGTATGATTAAAACCCATTTACACAAAATTTCTGACACCCCCACGAAGTTTGCACATGCGTTCTTGCACAACAATTGCTCACTAAATATTATCAATAAAGAACTTACCAATTTCATTCAGAAATTCAGTTAAATTTATAGGAGTTATTCTTACACTAAAATTTATTTTACCAGTATTATCAATATTTGAAAATTTGATCACAGATTCTTCACTTTTTACAATTTCAATTCTATTGTGTGCTATTGAATTTCTTAATCTTTTTAAAAAGGTTTCTTTATCCAGTTTGTTTTGATCTATACCATTGTCATAATTCAGGAAATTCTTTCTGGAATTGAATGCAAACTTTTCAAAAATCAATTTATCTGCTTCATTTATTTGATTATGATCATCATCTGAAATAAATCTTAACCAAAATTCTTTTGGCAGAACAAATAATCCAAATAGTAGCATTAACATTGTTCCTTGATTCCATAAATGAAAACTGTTAAATTTTTGAAATCCATTTTCATATAGAAAATTATTAAATATTAAACTGTGAATTTCTGAATTTTCTTTATTTTTCTCAAAGTCTGATAAAAATAATCCTGTATAATAAATCCATTTAGATAAGTCTTTTATTTCATTCATAAAAACATCCTTTAAATAGAGATTAGCACGGACAAACTTCGTTCAACGTCGGCGGTTGCGAAGCGGCGAGCCTTAGATCTTCAATAAACTTCGTCATGTTTCCCGATATCAACGAATATGGCTTTTTTATCATCTTCAGAAAAATAAAAGACAATTCTTAAGTCATATTCAACGGAAAAACTCCAAAGTTCTTTCAGTTTCCCTTGAAGTTTATGAGTTTTTAATCGGTGATCGAAAGGATTTTGTATGAAAATTTCTAATGTATCCCAAAACTCTTTTTCAATTTGCTTTCTTCCAGATATTTGTTTTTCAAATGCTCTTTTAAAAGAAGAACTGAATGAAATTTCCATAGATTATACAATTGATTTTTTCAGTTCGTTTATGTTTTTAGTGAAATGGAGTTTTTTTTCTTTTTCTTCCTGTTTAGTTTTCAGATAGTTTTTATGGATTTCTTCTCTTCTTTCTTCAATTAAGGATTTTTCAATGATTAGTTTTATTTCTTCTTTTTCATCAGCTGGTAAATCCCGAACTATTTCTACCACTTCTTCAAATGTTTTATTCATAAAATCCTCTTACTTAAGATAATATTAGTTTATATTTGATAATTAATAAAGTCAAATCACTTTCCCGGCCAGAATGGCGAATAGTATAACTAAAATTTCGTGCGTTTCGCCTAACGGTGCGGCTATATGAAACTAGCGAAGCTTAGAACTTCACTCTTGCCGAGCCGGTGTGTTATGAATCAGGATCTGGATCGCTTCTTCCGAGGCGACGCCGCTTTCGTGAATCCGGATATTTATGAATACCTTGAATCGGAAGATTTCCTTTATGCCATTCGCCTTCCTGCCAACGATATTCTTCAAAATAATATCGCACATCTCCTGAAACGCCCGGTCGGATGACCGTCCTTTGCCCCCGTTGTCCTATACCATGATTTTTTCTACAAAGCTGTAAGTTGGGATCGGGGACGTCATGTAATAGCGAAGGTTGAGTGGCATCGCGGTGAGCTATTCCCTCGAGTCGGATTCATCATAACTAACCTACGATGGCTGCCGAAAAAGGTCGTTAGGTTCTACAACTTGAGGGGTACAGCGGAGCAGTGGATCAAGGAAGGAAAATACGCGATCAAATGGACAAGACTGTCCTGTCATGATTTCGTGGACAATCAGGTAAGGCTTCAGCTGTTTGCTCTTTCCTATAATCTGGGGAACTTCCTTCGGCAAGTTGCTCTGCCTCGTTCTATTTGTCATTGAAAACGCTCCGTGATAAGCTTGTCAAGATCGGGGCGAAGGTAATAAGCCATGCGTGTTATATGGTTTTTCAGATGGCTGAAGTTACTGTTCCGAAGGAACTGTTTGAAGCAATACTCGAAAGGATAGACCAGTTTCGGGATTTGTCTTTAGAAGCAGTGTTTGCTCGGCGGATAAAGGCGGAGTATCAGCTTTGAGATTACAGAAGCATATTAAAGTTTCATATCCAACAGCTTGGTTAATGCTTCACAAGATCAGGGAAGCCATGAAAAACAGAGACGATCAATACCAGCTTGGAAATATTATCGAGATTGACGATGCTTTCTTCGGTGGTAAGGATGAGGATAATAAAAGGGGCAGAGGTACAAGAAAAGCTAAAGTTCTTGTCCAATTATCCACATCGGATGAAGGAAAACCCGAATTTGCTAAAATGACTATAGTAGACAACATGAAAGAAAATACTATCCTGCATGAGATCAGAAATAATATTAAAGGAGAATCGATAATTAAAACAGACGGATTCAGGGCTTATAACGGCCTTTCAGCCAATCGGTATAATCATACAACGGTCGATTATACCATGAAATGGGTTCACATAGTTATTTCTAATGCAAAGACATTTATAAAAGGCACATATCACGGGGCTTGCAACGAACATTTGCAGAAATATCTCGATGAATTTTGCTACCGTTATAACAGGAGATTTTGGGAAGGCCAGCTTTTTAACAGGCTTGTGACAGCTTGCTTAAATTCTAATTCTATAACATATAAAGATCTGGTTGGATAAGATGTTTAAAACAATTTATATGTATATTATTATCAAACTCAATAAAATGTTTCCGGCGGTGAAAGTCAGTTAATAATGATTATAAAAACATAATGGGGGATAAATATGAAAAGAAACATTTGTTTTTACGGTATCTTTATCACTTTTGCTTTTGTGATCGCGGCTTGTTCCAATTCACCTGGATCGTCGGGTGGCGGCGGAGGCGGCTCAAGCTCCAGTTCAAGCTCCAGTTCAAGCTCCAGTTCCAGTTCTTCTTCACCGGATTACGTATCCGCAATGATACTTGTTCCCGCGGGTTCCTTTCAGTATGAATCCGGTTCAGTCAATGTTTGTACTATATCTTCAGCCTTTCATATGAGCAAATACGACATCACCGGCACAGAATTTCAGAATGTAACCGGGATTACTGACCCGAGTACTTCTTCAGAGGCCAATCACCCGGTTGAAACAGTAAGCTGGTATGCTGCGATAGTATTCTGCAACGATCTGAGCATCAAGGAAGGGCTGACTCCGGTGTACACTATCAGCGGCAGTACTTCTCCATCCGCCTGGGGCGCGATACCTACGTCAGATAACACGACATGGGATACGGTAGTATGCAATTTTTCAGCTTCCGGATACCGCCTGCCTACGGAGATGGAATATATGTGGGCGGCTATGGGGGCGACAAGCGACGTCCTGAGCGGCGATATTGTTAGTGGTGTCAATACTGGCGGCTACACAAAGGGCTACGCGGGCAGTACGGAAGCGGGAGGAGCTCAATTTAATATTAACAGTTATGCCTATACCGGTAATAGCACCCCAACACCAAGTTCAACCGAAGCTGTAGGCTTATTACTTCCCAACGAGCTGGGCCTGTGCGACATGAGCGGGAATGTCTGGCAGTGGTGCTGGGACTGGTATGGGTCTTATCCCGGAGGAGCGCTGACTGATCCGACCTATAACGGAGCGGCTTCGGGCGCGGGCCGCGTCGTGCGCGGCGGCAGTTGGGGCTACGATCAGTCCTGCGCGACGGTTGCCTATCGCGATTACGACATCCCGTACGACGGGTACAGCGACGTCGGTTTCCGGGTTGTGCGCCCCTGAGCCCTGTAGATTGCACCTGAGCAACTGCAGAACCAGCCGGCTTCTAGCGGCAGAATGTCGCGAATAATGAGTTGCACCTTCCTGTTGGTACCAGTCCCCATAGCGGGCAACCGGAAATACCGGAAGGTGTATTTTTATGTCCTTCTTATAAACATGTGGAAATTCGTTGGGCCTTTTCCTGATGTCGGCCCAGGGGACTTAGCGATGTATATTTAACTTGTTCTAATATTGCGGAGTAATCTTTATAGGCATATTTTAAAATATTAATATTTTTGGGGCGACTTCCGCTAACAGCGTACATGCGCTGCGGTACGCGGCAACGCTTTGCTACGCCTGCGTTCCTCGGTAGTGTCAAGAATCTTTCGCACATTCCTCAATCTGACCCTGGATCATGACACCAAATCAATCATATCAATACCATTAAGTAAATCCATGTTCAAATATTTTTTCTCACTCTAGACTGACCCGGCGATATGACGGAGCCTGGCCGCTACCAACATCAGGGCCGATTCCCCATCCGGGAAAGCGCCGACTACCCTGGTCCTTCTCCTGATCTCCTTCATTATTCTTTCAAGCCCATTATTGGTCCTGATCCTTTTCCAGTGTTCGACAGGAAAGTAATAATTAGATAAGGTTTCATCGGTTCCCGAATCAACAAGCTCAGATGCTTTCGATAATTTCATTTCTTTCAGCTTTGAAACAACCATACTTTTCTTTCTCCGGGCTTCCTCAATATCTTCCTGGGCATGGATAGCTTTCAGCATCGTTGCAACTTCTTTAACCTTACCGTTTGGAACAAGGCTGAAAACATTACGATAAAAATGTACTACACAACGCTGCCATTTAGCATCCGGGTAAAAATCCGGGATGGTTTCAACTAGGCCTAACGACTTATCCGAAACGATTAAATCGATCTTATTTAAACCTAGTTCTTTCAGGTATTTCAGGAAGTTTCTCCAGCTGTTTTTATCTTCTTTCGCTCCTTCGGCAACCCCTATTATTTCCCTGAACCCTTCTTCATTGACCGCTATAGCAACCAAAACCGATACGTTTTTAACCTCTCCGCCCCAACTGCGTTTAAGCCAGATCCCATCCATATATACATAAGAATAATGTTCCTTGAGGAATTCATTCCGCCATTTTTTAATACTCTCGAATATCTTCTGGTTTAGATTGCTGATAGTTCCGGGAGATACCCTCGTTCCCCATAATACTTCTGTAATGTCTTCAACCCGTCTCACAGAAACACCTGCTATATACATTTCAACCAGAGCTTCTTCAACCGAACTTTCCCGCCTTTTATTCCTTTCGATGATCGCAGTTTCAAAAGGTAATTTCCTCAGTTTAGGAACTCTTAAATTGACCCTGCCGGCCTTTGTATCCAGCTTTCTTTCGTAATACCTGGCTCTTTTGTCCATTCTCTGCGCTGTACGCTCATACTTTTGAGCCCGGCAAAGCTGATCCGCTTCGGAATCTAGCATCGCATTCAATGTTTCTTTAACTGTTTCCCTGACAAATTTTCCTAAATGATCTTTGACTTTTTCCTCATTGATTTCGATAATATTACCGGTCATTGACTAAGTCCTCCTTCCCCGATATTTGTGGTTTTGGTCGATCCAAATATCGTCAGATTGAGGACTTTTTTTTATACATTTTTCAAATGTGCGAAAAATATTATACGTTATCCGTTCCTCGGCACTCGCCTTGTGAAGCATAGGCCGGAGGAGCGGTACAAAAAGCTCGGCAAATCGCATTTAAATATATTTATTTTGCTTTTGTGAGGAATCTGAAGGTCCTGGATAAACCTTACCTTAACGTGCTAAATTTCCCGAATTCTGTGGGAACCCCAAAATCAAGAAATTTATCTTCTTTCATTTTATTCTCCTGTTTTGTTAACTGACTCCGGTTTTGCCCAATTGTTCTTAAACATATCCGTATTCAGTGGATTTAATTGGACAATTCCCCCTTAATAGGAGCTCTCTTAAGTGCTTTGGGTGTTCTCGTTTTAGCTGAAGCTTTGACCGGTATCCGAGAAATTGCCAATTATATACTAACATATAAGTTGGACCAAATTTTGGGGGGCGGGTCAATATGTGACCGGATAGTTCATAGTGCAAACAGCATAGATTTGAAGGTAGTGGATTCGATGAGGAAAATATTATCTAAGAATCCTGGATGAAACCACTGGTATGGTTTAAAATAGTATTGGAATGTTATATTGGGAAATTGAGAAAATAGTTCGTATATCATGCCATAATTGGATGATTTCACGAACCAGTTCGCATATATATAGTTAAACGCAAGCCCCGGGTCGAAGCCTTATGTATAAGAATATTTCCGGCATTCGTGCCGGAATTTAACTTGAAAGGGAGATAATTATGAGAGAACTTCATATATCACAATATTTTTACTGCTCTGACTGTAATGACTTTTTCCCTGAAAACTGCATAGTTTTTGATAACTTAACTGCCTATTTAACATCATATTTGGCAAATAACATAAGTATGTGTCCGCACGGCCATTCAAGAAGTATTGAGAAAAACAACATTATTTATCTATTAGAAAAGCCCGAAAAATATACAAACTCAAGTATTTTATGTTTTGATTGTAAAGATTTCTCTGAAAATGAAGATGCTGTTCAATTTAATATTCAATCTATGTTAGATGTGGCTTGTAAAGAAATAATAAAAAAAGTTAAATATGAAATATTGTTTAAAGGAACCGGTGATGGTTTTATAGCTGCTTTTAAATCTAATAACGTTGATGTTGCAATAGACTTCTGCACCAGACTAGTTATTAATTATCTTTCGCATCTTGACTACATGCAGTATAGAATAGGGATTTCATTCGGCACGTTTTTTTCGTATTGGGGTTTGGGGGCTTCCAAGGATATCTTTGGAAGTGAAGTTATCAAAGTCTGTAGAATTGCTGATTTTGGCAATAAAAATGTTGTACTTCTTTCAGATGAGGCCAAGAAAAATCTATTTGAAACAAAGAACAATCATAAAAATGTTTCAGACATTGGTAATTGCATTGACAAACATCGTAGACCTCATTTGGTCTATAATTATTCGGATGGGAAAATAGGTTCTGACTTCTTTGCAAAAGTTTGAAATTTAGAAATTAAATAAAAACTTTTGAGTATTCCATCGCCATCCGTGGCTTTACTTTTTGTGCCGATGTTCGACTGGGCCAGCGTTTAACAACGGCTATACGCTGCGGTGCTCGCACTGACTGCGGCTGCGCTCCTCGGGTGCGCCCTGACGGGACATTGCCTTTGTCACGACTTTGTTGCGGGATGCAAAAGTCGCGCCAACCCCTGGCGGGGCGGCAAATGTCCCTGGCGCACCAAACCCGTTCGTCATACCGCCACGAAACCGTTTATACCAAGATAGGTGCGGGATTCGCTTATGCCCCTGGCACGCAAATATTTACTTGGACGACGACGACTGGATCAACAAGCTATACTTTTAACTTAATCTTACCTGATCAAAGCACACAATCTTTTAATTGTTCAAGCACCAGTTATAGTTATAGATTTGATGCCGAAGAAACTGGTACGTATTTCTGGTATGTTACAGACAATAGCAATGGTACAAAAAGTCAAGTATTTACATTTAATGGTATGGAAGAGGAGACACCCGCATTGAATATAATACATAAATAAAAACATTTGATTATATAAATTAAGAAGGGATTATGAAAAAGAATTTTATTATTTTAATCATGTTTGTTATTTTGAGCATTTATTTTATATCAGCTTGCGGTTTTTGTCAAGGGAGTTGTCGCTTTTATTTTACGCCGCAATCAACGATTCCTTGTTAGTCTTACTCGGGTTTAAAAATACCGATTCTATCCTTTCCCATTTTTTAGATTCTCCTGACCATCTTTCAGGATGCCTGCTTTTTGCCGCATCATAAGTTTTCGCTCTCATCAGGAGTATTGCCTTATCTTTACCGTCATGTCTCTGTGCAGGGGTCACATATCCAATCCCTGAATGAAGATGCTTATTGTTATACCAGTCTACGAAATTCTGCATCCATATTTCCGCCGCTTCTATTGTCTCGAAACGGCCAGGGTATTTTACATTATACTTTAAAGTCTTAAACAATGATTCTGAGTAAGGGTTATCGTTACTTACGCTCGGCCTTGAAAACGATGGCATAACCTGTAGCCTCTGCAAGGTCGATAACATCGTTGCTCCTTTCATAGGAGAACCGTTATCTGAATGTAGATACAAGCCCTTTAAATCAATTGTTTCTCCGATCTCGGCCATAATCCTGGCGGCATGATCGGAGCTTTCCTCCTCGTGCATTTTCCAGCCGACTATCTTACGGCTCCAGACATCCTCAAACAGATAGAGATAGAAGTACTTACCCTTGATATGACTGGATATATAGGTAATATCCCAGCTCCATACCTGGTTGGGCCCTGTCGCTTCCAACTCTCTTGGGGTTTTTCTCGCCGTTTTCGGCTTCGTTTCATATCTATGGTGAAGCATATTTTTTTCCTTCAAGACACGATAAAAAGTCGATTCTGATCCTTTATAGACCCCTTCCTCGGCCAGTAATGGTACTATTTCATTCGGGGTCATATCTATGAACCTCTCAGAGCAGCAACAGGAGATGATTTCCTCTCTTTCTTCTGCTGACAGGGCATTCCTGGGTTTATATTCCCGTATTTTTCTCCTATCTCCTTCAAGATTTTTATCCCAGCGCTGAATGGTCCTGATGTCATAACCTGATTCTTCACAAGCCTTATCCCTGCTTGCCCCTGTCATAACTGCCTCATTTATCAAATCACAGATATTTATCCTTATATCCATGGGAGTTAATCTTCCTCTTTGCCGAATAGCTTGTTCAGTTTTTTTTTAAGCACCAGCAGAGAAGTAACCTCGGCTATAGTTTTATCCTTACGATTAATTTCCTTTTCTAACTCGGCTATTTTTATTTTCAATTGCTTGATTTCATCCCTGGCTTCATTATTAGATAACACTGATTTACACTCCTGTTTCCAGAGCTCGATATGCGTTGTCTGAAGTCCGTTTTTCCTTAGCCACTGTCCCAACTCTTCTCCCGATTGATTGGCTGAATCTATCACCGCCTGATACTTTTCAGATAGTTTCCAACCTCTCGGACTTCTCTCCTGGTATCCTCTGGATACATTATTCTGGATCATTTTCCTCCAATTGTAAAGGGTCTGATCACTCACTCCTATTTCCTGACTTAATTCTGTTACTGTTTTCCCGCCGGGAATACACATCTTTTGAACGATAGTTCTCCTGAATTCTTCTGAATGAAATTGACTTTTCATTTTTTGTCTCCTAATATTTTAGGCGACAACTATCCTAACACACGGGGCTTGTTCCTCTTCACCAGGTTCGAATTCATCCCCTCCATCTAGCACTAGTTCGTCATCATCTTCATCTAAGCCATCATCTTCATCTAGTTCTTCATCACTTTCTCTAAACAATATAATCTACTCTTCTGGGTATGATAATGGTCATATTCCTTGTTACTGGACAGGGACTAACGAGACAGCGTTGTCAGGAAACAAAGGTGGAGGGGCAACCGCAATCTATGTGTATAATGGGAAAGTTTATACCGCCGGACAAGACGCCAATACAAACGCATGTTACTGGGCAGGGACCAATGAAACAAAATTGACCTCAAATGGCGTGGCATACTCAATTTTTGTGACAAATGACACAATCTATACGGCCGGACTAGACACTGGCACAAATGCTTGCTATTGGACAGGGACCAATGAAACAAAATTGACAACAGGGGAAATCGCAAATTCAATCTCTGTAAATAATAACACAGTATTTACTGCCGGATATGATAACTACGGGAATGCATGCTACTGGGCAGGGACTAATGAAACAAAATTGACATTAAACGGATGGGCATTCTCAATCTTTGTAACACCATAGAAATGTGGTAATTAGTTGAGATATTACTAGTCTAGTAAATATCTATTTTGCGCCATTTTTTTTCAATAGATTGACAACATCCGTATTTCCGGCTTTAACAGCTAACGATAAAGCCGTTTCACCCTTTTTCCCGGCTAAATTGACATCCGCTTTCGCTTTAATTAATGTTTTAACCGCAGATAACAGCTCCAATTTGAATTTTGGGCTATTTGTTGAGCAATGTACAATCCACATTAGAGCTGTCCAGCCGTCTTCATCTTGAGCATTTACATCAGCTTTTGCCATGATTAACTCATTCATCATATCGGTTTTCCCATTGCGAGATGAATAAATTAAAGGTGTGTAACCCCCTTGATCCACAGCGTTGACATCAGCCCCCGACATTATCAATTCTTTGGCAATATTTGTATCACCGCCATATGCCACATTCATCAAAGCCGTCAAGCCGCTTTGATTATGCGCTTTGACATTAGCCCCCGCATCTATCAATTCTTTAACTACATTGGATTCATCAATTCTTAGTGAAGCCAGAATCAAAGCCGTAGAGCCTTTTTTAGTTACCAAATTAACATCAGCCTTAGCTTCTAACAAAGCGTCGATTACTGAAAATTGTCCGAATTGAATTGCCTGCATTAAAGCTGTATGACCTTCCTTATCCAAAGGCTGATTCAAATCCCCTTTGTAACTTTTGATGAATGAAATATCACCGTTTATCGAAGCTTTTAGTAACTTTTTCCGTGAATCTGAATATGATGAACACGAATTGAGAATGGTGCAGGCATAAATTGAGAGAATAATAAAGATTAATAATCTTTTCATTTATATAAAACCTCCAATATTATTCATACTAATAATATCAGAAAAATAGTCAATAAAAATAATGTTACTGCCCTTTATTTTGCCCTCTATAAACCCCATATTTTCCCATTTCATAACTATTTTATATCACACCAACATATTTCCCGGTCTGTAGTGGGCTAAAACGGCGGTTTTTCCGGGTATCAGGACAGATTTAATTCAGATCTTCTTTTCTCCAGGGCGTCCCTGAGGGCGGGGATTATTTTCTTCATAAGCAGCTTGTCAAGGGCCGCCGGGTCGATGTCCTTGAGAACTGTTTTACGTAAAGCTTTGTAATCCGCTTCCAGTTTTCTTTCATCGCCGCTGTCGGCGTAATCCGGAAGGTTGATCGGCATAATGATACCCCTTTTAAATGTTAAATCTGCTGTGTCCAGCCCCAATCAAGTGTTTTTATTAAAAAAATGTCTCGCCCTGGTCAACGTGAGGCCTTCCTCAATGTGTCATTCATATAATTCCTAAACCCGCCTTGTATTAAGGTTCTATATTGCCCGTTTTTATGGGGCAGGTCTATTTTTTTGACCCTTGTCCGGGTCCTGGCCTGTCAATCTCCAGAGCTGGCCATGGAGCTGACCGGGAGATCTCCTGATCATGGCGCTGGCGAGGATCCTCGGGTAATGTGATAAAATTTATATCGTTCGCTTTAAATATTAAATGCGGGATTCCCGGAGCATCAATGGTATCAATGGTTTTGTTAAACTCCTTTTTCCACTGGATAAACTCAGGCTTTTCCTGGTGATTTAATAACCGGGCCAATTCGACATTGCCGAATTTCAACCTAGTTTTGGCGTATGCCACCCATAATTCATCACTTGAATATTCAACAATATTTTTGTTCAGGTCATTGTAAGCCTGATCATGAATGTCAATGGTTGCTATGGTAGATTCAAATAATGCATCTGAAATATTTGAAAGAACATCCCGAATATTTTCCCCGATCAATTCCTCTCTCAATTCCGAGATTGATTTTCTGACTATTATCATAAAATCGATATTAAAGCCCTTATAGTCTTCATCGTCTTTTGTAAAAAGGTAGCGCTGGGGAAATTCCTTTCCGGATATCTGCTCAGTAAGAACTGTTTCCGCGATCCCAATAATCGTGTCATTCTCCAGATAACCGCTGGTATATACGCTTATTCTAGACCGATCACCTGTCAATTCATTTCTGATATTGATCCGAGATATTATACCCATAAAACTCCTTCATGGCCCTATGGGAGCATTCGTGTCACCAGGGGCAAATAAAATGTTCCCAAAATTTGCCTGTTAAGCTTTCCTTATAAGGGCAACTTACAAATCGGAGAATATTGTACGGCTAAACCACGCACATTTCTAAAATTACAAAATTTCACAAATTTATGAATTCCAAAAAGGTATAAAAATACACCTTCCGGCTTTACCGTTTGGCCCCTACGGGACAGGTACCAGTAGGAAGGTGCAACTCTCATTTCGCGGCTCTAAAGTGCAGCCGGAAGACGGTTGGTTCTGCAGAAGCTCAGGTGCATTCTGCAGAACTCAGGATTTACCCTGAGCCAGAGGCTCAGGGGCGAACAACCCGGAAGCCGACATGGTAGAAAGTGGAATACGGGCCGACGCCGCCGTTGCGAAAGGCAACCGTGATGTAAGACGCACCATCATGCCAACTGCCGCCGCGAATGACGCGGCCAAAGCCCGAAGCCCAGGCCTGACCATTATAAGTTGGGTCAGTAACAGGGCCTCCGACGCCGTTGTTATAACCAGTAGAACTATCCCAGGCATCCCATATCCATTGCCACACGTTTCCGCTTATATCATACAAACCCAGCTCGTTGGGGAGCTTTGTCCCTACCGCCTTAGTAGTAGTGCCATCGTTGACTGAGTACCAGGCATAATTCCCAATATTGACCTGTGCGCCTCCTGCTTCCGTACTGCCCGCGTATCCCTTAGTGTAGCCGCCTGTGTTGGTACCCAAGGCGATATCACCGCTCCGGGCGTCGCTGGTGTCGCCCATAGCCACCCACATATATTCCATTTCCGTGGGCAGGCGGTAACCGCTGGCTGACCAGTTTGCTGTGACCGCATCCCATGTTGCACTTTCTGACGTCGGTATTGTTCCCCAAGCGGAAGGAGAAGTATTGCCGCTGATGGTATATACCGGAGTCAGGCCTTCTTTGATACTCAGATCGTTGCAGAATACAAGAGCATCGTACCAGGTAACTTGTTCAACTGGGTGAGTGGCAACTCCTGAAAAATAACTTGGATCCGGAAGCCCAGTAACCGCGCTAAATTCAGACCCGGTGATGTCATATTCGCTCATATGCAAGGCCGGCACAGTACACGTGTCGCCTGAATTGCCGTCATACTGAAATGTACCGGCGGGAACAAGTATCAGAGAATTCCAAAAAGCGTAAACCGTGATATTTGCCGAGACGGTTGTACTGCCTGTAAATTCTGATCCGCCTCCATTTGGGGCTGTATACCAACCGCCAAAGGTTTTGCCTGTGTAAGTAGTAAATGGAACTGTACCAACTGTCGTGTTCGGGGAGTTAACGGTTTGTGACCCTACTGCAGATCCCCCTTCGCTGTTATATATTACTGTGAAGCTATAAGACGTAGAAGACGAAGAAGATGCAGAAGGCGAAGAAGAAGAAGACGATGAACTAGCCACTGTGTTTTCAAGATCAGGAGGCTCGATAAGAGCGCAGGATACAAGCGCCCCTGCTAATAATATTGGTGCTAAAAATAAAAATTTTTTATACATATCACTTCCTCCTATAACCTGATGCCAAAGCTGAGCATTGGGATTACCTGCGAACCTGTGAACCCGTACCTCACCCCGCCGTTAATAAATAATCCCCCCCATGAAAGTTCAAGTTTAATGACTGGAGAAATAATAACAGGAGATGAAATATATGCGAATACCGAGGCATCCACCCATATCCGGAAATCATCAGACTTGAGAAAAGCCAGCGCCAAGCCCGTTTCTGCTTCGGGAAAAACATCATGTACATTAGGCAAATAAATAGCCCCTCCCTCGGCAAAAACCCTGAAACTGTCTGTAAAATACCAACCGAACCCCACTTCGCCGCCAAGCCCACCTTCAAGGATCTCTACCGGAAAGAAAAACTGTCGCTGCCCTGCCGGACCATTGATAAAAAACTCTACCGGGATTGTCTTCCCCTCTTCGACCGTTATTGTTCTTGTGTCAAGTGTCTTGTTTTCTTTTTCTATCCTTATGATATGGTTTGTACCTGCCTTGAGGCTATGAACGATAATCTCTCCGCTTTTTTCAGTTTCACCGGCAAACACATCATCGGCATAAACCTTTATCCCGCCTGTCCCTGTCCTCACTACGGCCGTACCTGACGGTGTGTATGTTATAACCCTGTTTTCATTGTCCTTGAGCGTTATCTCTTTATGATAAATTTCCTGATCGTTTTCAGTTAATGTCAAAGATACATCCAGAGGTTCCTCTCCCTCTTCCTTTTCATTGAAACCGTCGCTTTTTGAGACCTTCTTCTGAAATACCTTGTTGATAAGGAGGTTATATGTTTTATCAGAGTCAATATCTACTTCCAGATTTCCCATTGTTACGGCATGTCCGACAAGTTCTGACGATATATTCCTTATAAGCTTGTCTATCGTGTCGAATATGCTTATACCGGCATCGCCAAAATAATTCCTTTTAAGCTTAAGCTCGGATGTGATAGGGTCATATACATAAACAACGATCTTTATTGTCCCTGCCTTTTTGTTGACTTTATATGTGCCTGTAACAACCTGTTTTACCGCAAGGTCAAGACCCATTTCAACGGCGATATCAGCATCGAGTTCTTTTGATTCCCAGAACTTGTTATCTGCAGAGAGTTTTTCAACAGCATCGTAGGCTGTAACTTTGGTTCCCTTGATTTTCGCAAGGAAAGTTATAAGCGATTTGCTGATTACCTTATTGATGGTATCGTCCATTTTGTCGCCCTGATTGATAAAACCGACAACAGCGATGGTTTTAGTTTCATTTAACTGAGCGGCCGATGCGGATGCAAAAATAAAAAACATTACAGTAAATAATAAAATAATCAAGCCATGTTTTTTCATCTGATCTACCTCCCTTTTGAAAAAGACTAATTCACAACCCCTGAAATTTTGCCTTCTATAGGCCCCCTGCTTTTCGCTCCTTTGAATAAATCCTAACCTGGAATGTTCATTGGGCCTGAAAAGGGGCAAATTCTGGTCAGAAAAACCGTTTCCCTACTTAGCACCAGCTTTTGTTAATGCATCAATGATTGCAGGATCTTTTGCCATTACTAAAACCCTATAACCGTCTTTATTTACTGCATTGACATCGGCTTTTGCGTCAATTAATATTTGGACAGCATCCACGTTTCCTGCTATCTGTACCGCTCGCATTAAAGCCGACATTCCATTCCTGTCAGTCAAATTGACATCGGCTTTTGCTCCAATCAATAATTTAAAAACATCAGCAGTAGCATTACTTCCATTTACTGCCAGCATTAAAACTGTTCTGCCGTTTTTATCTGTGAGATTAGGATCTGCTTTCGCCGCTATCAATGCTTCAACGGCATTTGTTTGACTTTTGTTAGCAGCTGCCATTAAAGCTGTAAAGCTGTTATTATCCTTAGAGTTGACATCGGCTTTTGCTTCAATTAATGCATTTATCGAATCCACATAACCTGAACCAGAGGCATAAGTCAAAGCCGTCTCACCGAAATTATCTTTCGAATTAACTTTGGCTTTTGCTCCAATCAATAATTTCAAAATACTCCCGTCCGCATCTCCGCCTATGATCGAAAGCATCATGGCCGTTTTACCGGATTTGTCAGTCAAATTGACATCAGCTTTTGCCGCTATTAATTCTTCAACAACGTCATAATGACATTTATAGGCAGCGGCCATCAAAGCTGTATGACCGTTAGTATCCCAGGTGTTGATATTAGCCTTCGATTTAATTAAAACTTTAACCGAATCCAAAAAGCCGGATTCCGAAGCGTATATTAAAGCTGTTTCACTGTATCCATCTATAACATTTACATTTGCTTTTGCTTCGATCAAGGCTGCTTCTATGTCGGCATAGCCTGCTAATGCTGCATAAATCAAAGCCGTCAAGCCGTTATTGTCCCTGGCATTTACATCTGCTTTCGCGGAAATCAATGCTTTGACTTCTTCTAATTTAAAAGTGTTGGGTATGTCGATAGTTTCCGATTTTCCGGTGGTTTTAGAAGTTATTATTAATTGCTGCTGAGCATGAGCATTACGGAAAGAGTATATCAAGGCAGTGCGGCCGTTATTATCTTTGGCATTTATATCAGCCTTCGCTTTGATTAATGCATTAACAGAATCCACATTACCATATAGAGCAGCAGCCATTAAAGCTGTAATTCCATCCTCATTAGTTTCATTAATATTCCCTTTATAATTTTTAATAAAAGATACATCTCCATTTGTAGCGGCGTCGATTAATGATTCATCATTATTGGTTGCCTTTTGTACATCTCCGTAACCTGAAACAACAAATAAACCAATATTAAGGCTACTCGTGATCATAAACACACTAAGTAGGGCTTACTGAAGAAGTCGCAATTAATTGTTAAATAATGAAATATTTTAGATTTCGCCTTAAAATAATGCAAGGAAAAATCAAGAAAACCCTGAAAAACCTTGCATTTTGAGGTAAAATATGTACGAGAAAAAGAACCCGGAGGAACTTGAATTTGTTGATTTTTACCAGCCCTTCGGCGGCAGGATGGATCCGAATAACCGCTGGATCAGAATGGCTCGGCTAATTCCCTGGGACATGCTTGAAGAAAAATACGCCAGCTTCTTTAAAGCTATAGGCCGTGGCGCTAAAAAAGTCAGAATGGCTCTTGGCGCATTAATCATCCAGCAGCGGTTTGGTTTTACCGATGAAGAAACTGTGTCGCAGATCATTGAGAACCCGTATTTCCAATATTTTGTAGGTCTGAATGAATATCAAGGGAAGAAGGCTTTCGATTCAACCATGATGGTGTATTTTCGTAAACGGATAACGCCTGAGATGCTTGAAGAGGTTAACAAAGTCCTTTTTACTGAAAAAAAGAAGGAAAAGCCTGACAAAAAAGGAAAAAAGAAAAAAAAAGATGATAACGACCGGGAGCCGGAGAACAAGGGAAAGTTATTGATGGACGCCACATGCGCACCGGCGGACATCAAGTATCCGACAGATTTGAACTTGTTAAATGATGCAAGGATGAAACTTGAGGCAATGATTAATGAAGGGTACTTGAAAGGGGAATTCGGGCCGGAAAAGCCAAGGACATATCCAAGGTTAGCGCGAAAGGATTATCTTACAGCCGCGAAAAACAAAAGGATCAGCGAAAAGACTCTCAGGCAGGCGATCAGAAAGCAGCTCAATTATGTGAAAAGAGACTTAAAATATGCGGAGAAAATGACCCTGGCTGGAATTTCGATAATGCGATATGCACAATTACATATAATCAAGAAACTCTTTGAACAACAAAAAGAGATGTTTGAAACAGGAAAACATAGTATCCCGGAAAGGATAGTCAGCCTATCCCAGCCGCATATCAGGCCGATTGTAAGAGGGAAGGCGGGAGCGAACGTGGAATTCGGGGCAAAAATTTCCATCAGCCTGGCAAACGGATATGCATTTACGGATAAGATCAGTTGGGAAAATTTCAATGAAGGAACAATATTTAAAGAACAGGTTGAAAAATATAGGGAGCGTTTTGGATTCTATCCAAAAGCGGTAATTGTAGACAAGATTTATCGGACGAGGGCCAACCAGGAATATTGTAAGAAAAAAGGAATAAGGTTGAGCGGGCCGCCGCTGGGAAGGCCAAAGTTTGATCCTAAAGCCCCGTGTGTTAGGATAGTTGTCGCCTAAAATATTAGGGGATAAAAAATGAATAGTCAAATTCATTCAGAAGAATTCAGGAAAGCTGCGGTTCAAAAGATGTGTATTCCTGGCGGAAAGACCGTGATTGAATTGAGCAAGGAAATAGGAGTGAGTGATCAGACCCTTTACAATTGGAGGAAAATGATCCAGAATAATGTATCTAGAGGATACCAGGAGAGAAGCCCGAGAGGCTGGAAACTATCTGATAAATATCAGGCGGTATTAGACACTGCAAGCCAATCGGGAGAAGAGTTGGGCCAGTGGCTAAGGAAAAACGGACTTCAGACAACGCATATCGAACTCTGGAAACAGGAGTGTAAATCAGTGTTATCTAATAACTCATATAGAGAAGAAAACAAGGGTTTGAAAGCGAAAATCATAGAATTAGAAAAGGAAATTAACCGTAAGGATAAAACTATAGCCGAGGTTACTTCTCTGCTGGTGCTTAAAAAAAAACTGAACAAGCTATTCGGCAAAGAGGAAGATTAACTCCCATGGATATACGGATAGATATCTGCGCCTTGATTAATGAGGCTGTAACAGCAGGTGCAAGCAGGGATAAGGCTTGTGAAGAATCAGGTTATGACATCAGGACCATACAGCGCTGGGATAAAAATCTTGAGGGAGACAGAAGAAAATTGAGAAATGTAATGCCTTCTAATGCCCTGTCGGCCGAAGAAAGGGAGGAGATCATCTCCTGCTGCTGCAGCGAGAGATTTAGAGATATGACGCCGAATGAAATAGTGCCGTTATTGGCCGAGGAAGGGGTCTATAAAGGATCAGAATCTACTTTTTATCGTGTATTGAAAGATAATAATATGCTTCATCATAGATATGAAACAAAGCCCAAAATGGCAAGGAAAACGCCAAGAGAACTGGAAGCGACAGGGCCTAATCAGGTATGGAGCTGGGATATTACTTATATATCCAGTCTTATCAAGGGCCAGTATTTCTATCTCTATCTGTTTGAGGATGTCTGGAGCCGTAAGATAGTCGGCTGGAAAATGCAGGAGGAGGAAAGCTCTGAACATGCCGCAAGGATGATGGCAGAAATCGGAGAAACCATTGATTTGAAAGGCTTGTATTTACATTCTGACAATGGTTCTCCTATGAAAGGAGCAACGATGTTATCGACCTTGCAGAGGCTACAGGTTATGCCTTCATTTTCAAGGCCGAGCGTAAGTAACGATAATCCTTACTCAGAATCATTGTTTAAGACATTGAAATATAATGTGAAATACCCTGGCCATTTTGAGACAATGGAAGAGGCAGAAATATGGATGCAAAATTTTGTAGATTGGTATAACAATAAGCATCTTCATTCAGGTATTGGATATGTAACGCCTGCACAGAGGCATGACGGTAAAGATAAAGCTATCCTACAGACAAGAGAAAACACTTATGAGGCTGCAAAAAGTAAGCACCCTGAAAGATGGTCAGGAGAATGTAAAAAATGGGAACGTGTAGAATCTGTATTTTTAAATCCGAGTAAGACTAACAAGGAATCGTTGATTGCTGCGTAAAATAAAAGCGACAACTCCCTTGACAAAAACCGAAAGAAAGAGAAAAAGTGAAGGCGCAAGAAAGGGAGGATATTTCAATACGAAACGCTGTGGAAGGGGAGTTTGGGACAGGGAAAAGGAAATATGGGTTAAACCTGATAATGACAAAACTTCCCATTACAAGTGAATCGGTAATAGCGGTGAATTTCTTTCTATTAAATTTGGAAAAGAAGCTTCGGCTTCTTTTGCGCCTGATTTTTTACCGCCTGTTTTTTGGAAAATTAAGCCCCCTGGCCTGCGTTTCAAGTTGAAATTGCATTTTTCAGTAAACCCTAAGTAAAGACGATGACTTTAAAAAACCTTTCATTATATTTCCCCTTTAAAATTTTTAATAATTCTAACTGAAACGAATGATAAATGTCAATTACTTTATGATACATATTCCAAATAATAAAAAGCCAATTTGTTGCCCAAAGGCGGCTTTCCTTTTGTTAGAATCGTAAGGATTTACAATTTCTCATTTTTTAATATGTAACTGTTTCTAATAATTTTTGATATACTAATTCAGAAATATTTCGGTCAATATTTCCTGATAGATTTTTAAATTCAATGGCCAATTTTTCTCTATTAAGAATTCCATCTGGGACCAATTGCAAATTTCCCCTATAACCTCCTCTGTTACCGTCTTTAATATTTTCATGAAGTAGCTTGTAGCCAGGTTTCCAGGTTACGGCTTTGGAACGGGTTTCATAACAGAGCTGAAATCCTATGATATTATTTTGGTTATCATACCAAACATAAAGGTCCATTAAATCTTTATCATCAACAAATATTCTTCTGCATACGGATTTTTCCGGTTGGTTTATTATCTCTTCTTTAAGTTCTAAAAGCATAAACTTTTAACCTCAGTAGATATTGTTGAATAATTTTACCTGAAATGATAAAGTAATGTCAAAAATAAGATTTACCCTGTTAAAATTCGTAAGTTTTAACAAGCAGGTCATTTTGAACAGTGCATTATTAAAATCCGGAATTTTTATCATAGAAAATAAAGAAAATTATCGTGGCTAATAAACCATAAAATCAGGAAAAATAGCTTGGCTGGCGACACTAACCTCAAATCCTGTATAGGAAATCATCATATCAATAATACTCCCGTTTTCGGCAGAATGACTTTAGAACAGGTAAAAGCCAACAATTTTTATTGAAAAAACCCCCATAAAAAACATTATTTTTCTTGTTTATTTTGGTCCCAAATAGTACAATCGGTACCAGGAGGAAAAAGGAATAAACTCAGTTTACCCGGATATTTTTTCACAGAATTAAAACCTGTCCATTTGATATCCTGGTCCGAAGTAATATTCGGATGACCTGAAACATCAAAGCGTTCCAGAACCTTATATTGAGAATTAGTTTTTATTTTGAATGCTTAAAATTTTTTCTGCACAACTTCGCAAATAACTTATAACATTTCTATCTTCGATACCCGAAATATCTTTAGCCACATTGATAAATATCTCGTTACTTAAAGAGATTATCGTGCTAATGGTTTCTCCAGAATAATAATCTCTTAACGCTTATAAGCCGTATAAATCATGCCATTTACAGTTCACTCCTGACCGGGCAGTGAATGAATTTATTTTCACTTACTGACAGATATATAAATACCTCCTTCGTAACTCCCCCCGTACATAGTTTTTTCTTTGGGAACAAAAATCACAAAATCGCCTTCCTTCATTATTATAGTTATAGATTGGCCTTTCACTTTTTTTTCAGCCTTTTTATAAATATTTTCGGCCTCATCGCTGCCCATCTGGTAATCAAAATTTATAGGAGTCCGGTCCATTCCTTCCAATACCCAAATAACATCCCGGTTTGTATAGACCAGGATTTTACTTATATAAGGTGAATTATGGTTTATATTAAATGTTCCTCGTTCAATAACAAATTTATAAATGCCGGGTATCGCAGCAATATATTTTGTTCCGAGTGGTACACTTGCCGAAACCTCAATTTCTTCAGCCGGTTTTCCCTGGTCGGACTTGATCTGGTCATTTTCACCTGTCAGAGCCGCGGCAGTTTTAAATACAACTACTTTAGTGTCCCCTTCTTTGATTACGATATTCGTTCCAGATAACAATTCGCTGCCATTTTTTAAAGTTATCTCGTTTTCTTTACCGGCCTCAATATTCGGGATTTTAAATTCCCCGGAACTGTCTGTTTTTCCGATTTTTATTCCGTTCAAATAAACATCTATGCCGTCTTTCATCGTTTCAAGGATTAAAACCCCGGAAGGATTATACTCCAGCTCATTCGTTTTCCCGCTTTTGATCTCGATTATTTTTCTCAGCGCTTCCTCATCGGATTTCTCGGATTTTAAACTTATATCGATCGACTGGCCCGTTATAAACTTGTCGAAGTATCCATCTTTATTATTAACCAGTTTTACGAACGAGTCATCGATGAATAATCTGTACTTTGTATTAAGAGGCTTTATTGCAAGCTTAAAATATCCAAGAGAAATTGTCTTCCCGACTAACAGGCCCGATACATCAAGTATCATTTTGTCGATGGTATTGAAAATCTCGGGACCGGCATTCCCCTTGTAGTTCCTCCCGAATAACAACTGGCCGTTAATTACGTTATAAACATAAACATTAATATTTATCGTACCGCTTTGCTCATTAACCAGATAATCGCCGGTAATTACCTGTTCCGTTGAAAACTGTTGGGCGATATTTATCGCCCCGCCGCTGTTAAATTCTTTCTGGTCCCAGAAGCCGCTACCCCTGGCTGTCTCTTCCACTTCCTTATACGGAGTGATCTTTTTCGATATTTTCGACAGGAAAGTGGTAAGGGATTTCACCATCATTATGTTAATATTGCCCTGGTTTGCCTTGCCCTTATTTATGAAACCTGCCACGGTTACAGATTTCATCTCAATCTGTTTCGGCCAGATAAAGCCTGAAAATACGAATGAAATTAACAGGATTGGCAATATCTTTTTAATCATTACATACACAATATACACCCCTGGTTCAACCCATTTTACCACTATCAAAAACCAATTTAACCGATATTTCCTAGATAATACCCCAATATTACCACTTTTGAGAATTTCTTCTATATTCTATTTATTCAATTATTAATTATAGCCTACGATATGAAGCGCTGCAATGGAACTTTTGTACCATATTTAACCGATATTTCCCAAATAACACCCAAAACTCTCCCATTTAAGGGGTAAAGCTGAATGCCGGAAGAAGTTTCCAAGATTGTAGGCAAGGACAAATAACTGGAGCCGGACATGATTATCTATAAAATCATGACAGGAGAGCCTTGTCCACTTTACGGCATTCTTACCCTCCTTAATGCAATGCCGGTCAGGCACTGTTCCCCTCATATTGTAAAAATGGACTACTTTCTTCTTTTTAGCCCTTAGATTTGTAACGATAAACCCGACCCTGGGAAAGAGTTCCCCCTGGTGCCATTCCACCTTTGCTATTATCCTGCGATCACGAGCCCAGGATGCCGCCTTATACAGGAATTCATCATACCAGACAACAGGTGTATATGACGATCGTCCTACATGCCTTGTAAGGAGATGTCCGATTTCACTGTATAGAATATCATTGGCTGGCAAGCGAATTGCGTACTTGAAATGTTCTGATTCCAGGTATTCATAAATCTCGGGTTTGGCAAAGCCGGCATCACCCCTAAAGTAATGCGGAATCTTTCTATTTCTGTATCGTGCAACAATTGGATCTAATACCTTTTTCCAGTCAGATGCGCTGTGTACATTACCTTCCCGAAGCAGGGCAAACTCGACATCGCCAAACTGGTTGAAGCAAAATAAAGGGTGGTAACAAGTGCATCCAAAGTGTCCGTTATATGCAGTCCCATCCTGCCTTCCATATGTTTCACTCACAGAACTGTCCATATCGAGAACAAGATTCCTCATGGGAACCTGATCCCTTAACCTGTCAATCCATTGCCCGGAAAGATTCATAAGGGCCTTGATGTTATCAGGGAGAGTTAGCACTTCGGTTTCAAACCTTCCCATCTGGCTCGTTGACGTAGCTGTATGAATAAGCGCTCTTCCCCCGACAACCTGCCTCATAGCAGGATCAACGGAAAGACGTTCTGCATCATTTGTGTCTTCATATCCCGCAAGCCTGCTGAATACTGATTGCCGCAATTGTGCTGCCATACTATGCTGTTTGTTCTTTCCAAATCTGATATCTTTCAGGCTGTTTGCCGCAATGTCAGTCAATCCTAATGCGTCATCGAGTTCGCGGTAAGCAAGTAGACCAGCATCGGATGTAAGGGTTGAACCATGGAATTCCAGCCTTAAACTTTTATCAAAATCGACTCGTAATGCCTGATTTTGGATTTCACCCATTGAATTCTCCAATTTCGAAGGCTTATAATTTACTTTATTCTTGTGTTGATATACAATTATATCACATTTTCGTTAAGAAAACAATATTTCATCTGGGAAATATGGGTTAAATGCGTTTTCAACTCCTCCACAGCCCTTATAATGAGTATTCATGATAATTTCCTTACCTATTTCTGAAAACTTCTCAAAGATAAAATTTTGACCATGAAATCAATTTAAATAATTCAGTTTACATCCTGCTCAAAAAATCTCTCTCAATCCTTTTTTCCATATTGTTAATTCATCTAAATTTTGTATAAAAACACTACGTACCATATAGTTCCTTATACCGCTTTTCCTGCGGTATTCCGGCCTTGCTCCCGTATATAAGAAAAGCCCTCCTCAGCTGGCTGTTGTTTATTTTCCCCCCGAACCGGTTTTAGGTGGCTTGTGGCTCTTGGCCTTTACAACAATATTGTACAATTTTAATCTTTACGGAAATTTTTTGGGAAACAGCAGTATATAACTTCTTTTCTCATGGCATTATCTAAATAAAAATCCATACAACCCTATGCTAACATAGAGTGGTATTTTCTCTGCGAGTATTTTTTCGGAACTATACACTTGACGAAGCTATTGATTTCCTATTTGCCTCTTACCTACAGGCTGATATCCATCAGTTTTACATACAGCAAAGATTCTTCCTTGAATAGGTATTAGGCTTATTAACTCACAGTCTTTTGACTCTTCTGCAAATGCATTACCATTTAACCATAACTCAAGATCATGTTTGTTGATCGCTCCCGCCTCAATGACTTTATAAGGCATAAAAACCTCCAGTTTTGTCTATTAGTTTATGTTAAGTATAAGGGAAAGCGATGTAAAATTACTGCCCCCAGCCGCGGTAAATTTCTAGGGATTATATGAAAACAGTCAAAATAATTTTCCAAAAAGAAATCCAGTCCGATGATTAAAATGCAACACCATCAAAGGACTGGATTTATTAAAACAGTAGAACTGTTCTATAAAAAAGAAATTATTGGAAGAAAATGTTTCTCCGGAACACATCCTGAACCTTTTCCTTAAAATTCGATTTCAAACCGGGGTTTTCTTCAAGCGAATAGCATTTCTGTACGGTGCTAAAAAGTATATCCATTATCAAATATGCAACAAATCTTTCAAGGTCCAATGTCAGAGCGAAATAAAGCCTGTTCGTCAAAATTGTAAATAGTCAGAATTTAAATTGTAATACATAATAAGCCTTGATATTTTTGATCCCGAGAAATATACTCTTAAAGATATTTTTAAGAACCTGCCAAGCTATTTTGTAAGGAGACTTACTATGCAGAAAAAAGCTATTATAAAAGAAGAAATTCTAACAATGTTTAAAAAAGCTGGAATGTATGGACTTAAAAAAAAAGATATAGGGGCCAAGAACAGTAATAATTACGATAAAAAATTAAAAGAACTGATGGCTGAAAAAAAAGTTGTAACATACGGTACTTTTAAAAAAAGTAATGTTTATGTTTTAGCCGAGTTCTTTAATCCAATGGAATGGGCTTCTGAACTCATTCTGAAGATTACTGAAGACAGGAAAAACAAAGTTATCAGTATAAGTGAATTGAAAGATGAAATAATAGCGCCGTCAGTTGTCAAGCTAAAGGCAGGAATGGCTGTTGATTGGCTTATAAAAGAAGGAGGTTTATTATTACTGAAACATAGCGGGAAAAACTTGTATATAAATACTAATTTTATAAAGCAAATTGCAGAAAGTTCAGGAACAGAAAAAGGGAAAACCAGTAACAAATATTATATTACTCTTGAAAAAGCACTTAAAGCTTATAAAGAAATGACAACCCATACTGGTTTTCAAAATGTTTATATTTCGGAGCTTCAGAGGAAGTTAAATATTCCTATGGATGAGCTTAAGAATTTTCTTGTGGAACAAAGCAGAAATGGCAACGTGATACTTGCAATAGGTGATTGGTCGATAGCTGATGACAAAGCAAGAGCAGGAGCAATAAATATGCTGGGGTCAAGGCACTTATTGGTCTGTTTTAAGGATTAAAATATGCTTCTGTTTAATCCTTTTGAAGAAAACATAGTAAAAAACCCCCGAAAGATTGAACCTTCGATAAAGGGGTTGAACGATGAGCAGTTGGAATTAATAATCAGCCGTTTTAGAAACCTGACTGGAGATCCATCTAAAACTAAAAAAAGCATTAATAATGTCCAACTTGTATTATCTCCCGATGCTGGTTATGGTAAATCCCACTTTATAGGACGTTTATTCAAGAGTCTTACAAAGCAGGCAACCCTTGTATACTTGGAACCTTTTGAAGACCCTTCAAGCTGCTGGAAAACCATCCTCCTTAAAATAGTTCAGGAAATGCAGCGCCCGGATGTGATTAATGTTGAATATAGTGAGAAACAGCCTTCCCAGGCTGAGGCTTTTGCTCATGGAGTTTTATCCAATTTGGTTTCTGATGCTGTAAAAAAAGGACATATCAGGGTAAAAGGTGCTGATAAAGATACCGAGGCTGAAAGAATCAAGTCAGCTGTACTATCCAATTTCAGAAAAGAACAAAAATGGACAGAATTTTTTAATAAATATTGGAAAGAATTGATAAATTTTTTTGGCGACAGGCTTTCAAGAAGTGGAATAATCCTGAATGCAAATTGTGCAAGCTGGCTTGGTATTCTGATACATCTGGCATATTTTCCATATGATTTCATGCTTACAAACCCCTGTCTGTCATGGCTAAAGGGAGGAACTATCGATCCTGAATCTGCAAAGAGTATCGGTCTCGATATGAACGACAATCCCGACCCTGATATGGGAACTACCGAAAAAAATGAGCTTTGCAGAAATCGGATTATGGATCTCTGTCTGCTTGCCGGGTTTTTTAGGCCTTTTGTTTTTTGTTTCGATCAGATTGAAAATTATAGTAAAGATGAATCTCTAGTCAAGTCTTTGGGGTTAGTAATACAAGTAATGGTAAATGAATTTAATAACCATTTGACTGTCATCACTTCCAGAGAAGATATTTGGAAATATCGTGTATTAAATCACCTTGAACAAGCAGAAATAGATAGATTTGGTAAGCCTATCAGCTTGAATGGGATCAATAGGGACCAGGCTGAAAAACTAATAGATCAACGTTTTAAATTAGTAGGAATGGAGGAAACAAAAAATTTTCAAAGTCATGAATGGCTGAAAACGGAAGTCTTCAATGATATAATTGAGCTTGGAATTCGCAAATTCCTTAACTTATGCAGTGAGCATTATATTGAAACAACAAAAGAAGTTGAAATAGTAACACCAGCTAAAAATCTGGAATATTTCTATCAGGTTTCTTATGAAAAGATTGTTTCCCAGACAAGCCTCCAAGTTTACAACCCTAATGCTCTATATTGGTGTTTCCATGAGGCAGCTGCCGGAATTCCCGGATTAACAATTGAAAAGCATGGACAAAATATGGCATATATTTCACTCCATTGGAACATTAAGGCCAGAAACATTTACTTCGGATTCGAAGAAAGTTCTGATGGCCGGGTATGGAATGCGATTCTCAGAGAGGTTAAAAGATATTATGCTGCCAATAAAGATTGCAAGATTATTTTTCTGAGAACCCCTGATCTGGAAATCATACCCAGAGCAAGCTGGGTTGCTTCCGCTCCTGAATTCGAAAAAGCCAAAAGTATCTTTTTGCATATCTTAACATTTAACAGGGAAGACCTATATCAGCTTTATGCATCGCATGATTTATATAACCAGGCCATGCAGGGTAATATTCCTTTTGATCCTTCTGAAGTGATAAAATTTGTTTTCATAAAAATGAAATTTCTTTGGGATAAAGTGTTGGCTCCTGTTTCTGAAATTGCAGAAAAACCTGAACACCCGGTAGAAGTGACAAAGGAAATGATAAATAAGGTACGCGGAATTATGAAGGAAAGAAAATTTCTCAGCACGGATGAATTACTTAGCCAGCTGAACAACCAGATCAGTCCTGAGCAGCTTTTCAAGGCCTGCGGTTACATTAGTGAAATAGAAATAAGCAAAGGCCCTTCAATGTGGGTTGTTTTATGGAAATAAAGGCCATTAATGTAACAAGTCTTGAAAAAGCCTGTATTGATAATGATTGGCTCCAGGATTGGCTTGAAGGTAAAAACCCTGACACAAGAAACTTCACGTCAGATGGCGGGATTAAATCCTATGGAACTGACTTTCATCTGATAACTGCAGAATTTTTGGAGTGGTTAAATCGAGGAGATATCTCTCCCGATAAAATTTCAGATTTTATATCGATATGGGATCATATGTATTCAAAGTTTGCAAAAAAGAGAATAATGGAAATCATAAAGGAAAAAGGAAATAATACTGCTCACAAATTTGTTAAATCTATAGAGGCATTTTGCAAAAGACTAATAGAGTTAAAAATGAGGATGCCTGGATTTCAATCATGGAAGGATATCTTTCCGATTACGATAAAGCAATGGGAGTTCAAAGATATTCAATTCTCCTTTGAAGGAAATTCCGTATTTGTTTCCGGCAAATCGGATACTGTCAGGAGATCCCCTGATGGAAGTCTCGAAATCGTAGATTATAAATTAACAAAAGGTAATAATCTTAAGTATGACATCCTCCAGCTTGCTATATACTGGAAATGTTTTTCCAAGTTAAATCCTGACAAAAATTTTCGGGGCGTTTTGGAGTATTATCTGCCGGAACTGCATGAAGTTGTTGTTAGCAGGGATGAATTAAATTCTCTTTTTGCCAATATGGTGGAACCAACCTTACGGAAAATAGCTGAATATAAGCGATCCGATTCAAAACAATATTATTCTGTTGATAAAGACTTCTCACAAGATATCATCCGATGTTTTTCTTCATTCAATCTGGTAGTAGAAGTAATTGATAAACTGGAAGCGCCCCAGCTTACAAGGTATAAAATCCATCCAGGACCTGGTGTGAAAGTATCATCACTTGCAAGTCGTGCTGACGATTTGCAGGTATTAATGTCTCTTCAATTTCCCCCTCTTATTGGTCCGGCCCAAGGCTGCGTTACAATCGATTTACCGAAGGAAAAGCCCGCCGTTGTATCATGGGAAAAGGTGATGCAGGATGCTAGATATAAAGAAAATCACGGTCCTGTTTCTTTCCCAATAGGTGTTGGGGTGGATGCCTCAATTATTATTGCCGATTTTGCAGACCCAAATATGTGTCATGCGCTCATAGCCGGTGCATCGGGAAGCGGTAAAAGTGAATTTTTAAAATCAATGATCGCTTCGTTAATTCTTAAAAATAGTCCTCAAACGCTTCAATTATCCCTGGTCGATCCGAAAATACTGACTTTTAGCATTTTCAATGATAATCCTTTTCTAAAAACACCAGTAGTAACTGATATTCATAATGTTATACCTTGTCTTGTTTCCGTTGTTGTGGATATGGAAGAAAGGTATTTAATCCTGGGAAAAGAAGGTTTTTCTAATCTATCGGAAAGGTTTTATAAAGGCAGGAAAGATATTCCTTTCCATATCATAGTTTTTGATGAATTTGCAGATTTAGTGCTGTCGAGTAAGGAAGAAAAAAAGGAATTCGAAAATCTTGTTGCAAAGATTGCCGGCAAGGGCAGGGCTGCCGGTATTCATCTGGTTCTTGCTACCCAAAGGCCCGATAAAAATATTGTCCAAGGGTTGATTAAGGCTAATTTACCACTGAAAGTTTGCCTGAGGGTAATAAATTCAGCTAATTCCCAGATAATATTGGACGAGCAGGGAGGAGAATCGCTGTTAGGAAGGGGAGACCTGCTTTGTAATAGAGGAAAAGGTATTGAAAGGGCACAATCACCTTTCATCACTCAGGATAAGCTGAAGGAAATAGTTTTACAGAAAATTTTGTAATGATCCTCTTTAATCCGATTAGAAATCATTTATTAAACCCTATTTACACGATTTAATCTCTTGTTCCGTTTAATGCCCAAATTATATTCTGCCCACACTCTTAATAGTAAATCAGATAGATTCTCTATGTACCTGTTGAGTACACTTCCTGTTAGGAATAAGCAGGCTTGAAACAAAACTTCTACCAGTCATCCTTTACAGATCGGTACTATCTTCTCTGCAATAATCATATTTAGCATGATGAGTACAAGGTCTTATCCGGTTAATCATTTAGTATCGTACCTTAAGGCTATGCCCTTTGTAAAGATATTTTACAATGCAATAAGACCATTCAGGAATGTCCGGAATATCGTGCTTGTAATAATTGCTGAAACCTTTGAATAGCTCCTATAACAAAACTAATAATTTTCATGGCGTTGCAGATGGGGGAACTAAGACCCCACTGCAACAACAGTTTTTGAGGGAACTGAGACCTCAAAAACTGGGGAACTAACGATAACCCCTTTAAGGGGGTTAAGTGCGGTCCTGCGGGCCCGCACGATAACAACTTTCAATGCTTCGCGTTTCAGTGAACTACTTTGCTGCCTTCGGGCATCGAAGTTCCAGATGAGGTCTTCATTTCTTTCCACTCCCTATTCAGATCATCCAGAATCTTCCAGCGGATACCAGTTTGAACATTCGATTCTTCAACTATCCTTCTAATATCCCTTAAGGATTGTATAATGAGCCCTGAAAATTGCACAATCTGAACTGATAGTTTAAGGTGGTATACTCCGAAAAACAAGAAAGGAGAAATAACCATGAGGAAATCATTTACGAATGAGTTTAAAGCGAGAGTTGCTCTTGAAGCCATACGAGAGCAAAAAACGATTGTTCAACTAGCTTCTGAATTTGATGTACACCCGAATCAGATAGGACTATGGAAAAAGCAGTTATTGGAAGGCGCTGCGGAATTATTTGAACGTCCCAATAAAAAAAGTGATGAAGCACGCAGGCATCAGGAAAAAGAAAACCAGTATATTAATGCACTCGGTGAATTGCAGATTGAAAACAGTGTGTTAAAAAAAAAGTACAAGGCTATCTTTGGACACGATCCGAAATTTTAGAGAGCAATAATCAAGGAATTTCAATTTCAAAGCTCTGTAAGGGCTTAGAAATCGGACGGTCCTGGTATTATTACCAGCCTGCAAACAGCTCTGCCATTGAAGATGATGAGTTTGAAAAGGTAAGCCTGATAAGGAAGGAATACCATAAACACCCTTTTTATGGGTATAGGAAAATTTGTTTGTCGTTAAAAGACCATGGACTGACAAGGAAGATCACCAGGCGATTGATGAAAAAGATAGGACTTAGGGCGATATATCCCAGGATGAGGACCAGCATTCCGAATAAAGCGCACCCGAAATATCCATATTTGTTGAAAGGTAAAAACTTTCTTGCTCCAAACCATGCCTGGGCCACGGATATAACCTATGTCAAGTTGGAAGGAACTTATGTCTATTTGGCAGCGATTATCGATCTATACAGCCGTAAAGTCTTATCCTGGAGATTATCCAACACAATGGACGCTAATTTCTGCGTCGAGGTTCTGGAAGAAACCTTGAGAAAGTATGGAGTTCCAGCTATATTCAACACCGATCAGGGGAGCCAGTTTACTTCTGATAAGTTTATCGATGTATTAAAAAGCAGAAATATACAAATCAGCATGGACGGCAAAGGAAGGGCCCTGGATAACATATATGTTGAAAGGCTCTGGAGATCATTGAAGTACGAGGAAATTTATCTGAGAGACTACTCTGATATGAAAGAATTAAAGGAGGGAATAGACAATTACTTTAAATTTTTTAACGAAGAAAGGTTTCATCAATCCCTGGAATACTCTACCCCTGATGAAGTTTACTATGGAGCATTTGCAGTAAGAAATGCTGCGTAACCCTGGATACACCTTAAACCTTTTGGATAATTGTTCTTGACAAAGGGCGCAGGAGATTGATTGAAAATAAAATCCTTTGACTCTCTACTTTTCAGCCATTTAAATAGTTCAACTGGGTTCAACAATTTTACTTCAGGGTGAGCTTTATAAAGGTATTTGAAGTACAGAAACTTTAACCGCAGTTCTATTTTATAAAGGTCATCAGGTAGATTGAAGTCTCGTCCTTCTTGCTTAGCAGTAACATTGTATGCGTATAATTCAGATGATTTATTTACCTTGAGGTAGGTAGTTGTTTCATAGTGATATTCATCTTCATGGAGTAATAATTCAAAAAGAGGTTGGTCATAGAAATATGCATCTATCTCCATTTCCTTCAGTTTGAACCGGTTATGGATTAACTTCCTTTCTTCTTCATTGTCAGTCTGGTAGACACCCAGATCAATTACTTCATCAATCTTCCTATGCATTAACCCTACTATGTCTTGCTGATCTTCAATCGGGATTATTATTGACAGGATGTTACCTGTTCCAATAAGCTGGCAGTTATCATTAAGCCGATATTCTCGCCGACTCCAGAAGCCACCTTCATAGCAGTATCTGTAGCCCCTGATTTTTGCTTTTATCATTTGTAACCTTGTGTGTTCAATAGTATGTTTATGCTTCTTTTGATCCCTTTTACATAATCTTCTGAATGCATCCCATATTAAGCGGTTGTTGCTGATGCGTTCTGAATGTTTACTGGCACCCCCTCTCTCTTTTATAATGATTTGAAGATCCTCCTTAAAACAATAGAAACAGGGCTTAAAATACTTCCTTGGATTATTGATTGCTATATCTGGGATATATGAAATGTCATGAAAATTATCCCGCCGATAAAAAGGATCAGTTTTTGATATCTTTTTTTGTGCTCCTATTACAATTTTGTCAAGATCAGTGAATTCAAGGTTTTGAGCCAATTTAAGTAAAGCTTCAAAATTATTTTCTAACATTCTTTATTCTCCAATAATTAAATGTTATTACGATATTTATCATATTCAGTAATCGCTGGGTTTACATAAACTCTCATCGCCATATCAACATCATTACCCAGCATAATGCTAATGAACTTTGGATCCAATGTTTGCAAGTATAACTTGGTGGCTGCCTTATGTCTCACCGAATACAAATTAATCTTTGGATTCAAATTCAATTTTTGTTTTAATCTTTTAAAAAGTTTTGAATAGTGATCAAAAGACCGAAATTTGACAACATAATCCTCATCATTTAAAACTTCCAAATGTTCTTTTAAAATTTCAAAAAATCTATCACTTAAGATAGGAATATTTTTATATTTTTTGGTTTTGGGCATAAAGATTCTTGCAGTTCTATTTATCAAATCAAAATCAATCTTCCTGATAAAAAGAACTTCCGATGGCCGACAGCATAAATTGTAAAGACATAGGAGATAGATATAGAAATCATGGTTATTTTTCATTGAAATAATCCCATACTTTTTGCAAATCTTCATCACTCATAATAAAATCATTAACTTTAGTCCTTATCCTGGGCCAGTTTATCCGATTATATTCCGTTAGGTTGAAATATCCAAACTTTATAGAATAGTGCAAGAAAGCCTTAATAGCATTGATGTATTTAATGACAGAATTTGATTTATATGTATCAATTAAAAATGAAAAAAATTCACTAAGTTTTTTGACTGTAAAATCCTCTATGTAAAAAAAGTTATGTTCAGTTAGAAGCTGAAAGATTCGCTTATAAACATTATTTTGGCTTTTACTAATCGGTTTTTGTCAAGGGAGTTGTCGCTTTTATTTTACGCCGCAATCAACGATTCCTTGTTAGTCTTACTCGGGTTTAAAAATACCGATTCTATCCTTTCCCATTTTTTAGATTCTCCTGACCATCTTTCAGGATGCCTGCTTTTTGCCGCATCATAAGTTTTCGCTCTCATCAGGAGTATTGCCTTATCTTTACCGTCATGTCTCTGTGCAGGGGTCACATATCCAATCCCTGAATGAAGATGCTTATTGTTATACCAGTCTACGAAATTCTGCATCCATATTTCCGCCGCTTCTATTGTCTCGAAACGGCCAGGGTATTTTACATTATACTTTAAAGTCTTAAACAATGATTCTGAGTAAGGGTTATCGTTACTTACGCTCGGCCTTGAAAACGATGGCATAACCTGTAGCCTCTGCAAGGTCGATAACATCGTTGCTCCTTTCATAGGAGAACCGTTATCTGAATGTAGATACAAGCCCTTTAAATCAATTGTTTCTCCGATCTCGGCCATAATCCTGGCGGCATGATCGGAGCTTTCCTCCTCGTGCATTTTCCAGCCGACTATCTTACGGCTCCAGACATCCTCAAACAGATAGAGATAGAAGTACTTACCCTTGATATGACTGGATATATAGGTAATATCCCAGCTCCATACCTGGTTGGGCCCTGTCGCTTCCAACTCTCTTGGGGTTTTTCTCGCCGTTTTCGGCTTCGTTTCATATCTATGGTGAAGCATATTTTTTTCCTTCAAGACACGATAAAAAGTCGATTCTGATCCTTTATAGACCCCTTCCTCGGCCAGTAATGGTACTATTTCATTCGGGGTCATATCTATGAACCTCTCAGAGCAGCAACAGGAGATGATTTCCTCTCTTTCTTCTGCTGACAGGGCATTCCTGGGTTTATATTCCCGTATTTTTCTCCTATCTCCTTCAAGATTTTTATCCCAGCGCTGAATGGTCCTGATGTCATAACCTGATTCTTCACAAGCCTTATCCCTGCTTGCCCCTGTCATAACTGCCTCATTTATCAAATCACAGATATTTATCCTTATATCCATGGGAGTTAATCTTCCTCTTTGCCGAATAGCTTGTTCAGTTTTTTTTTAAGCACCAGCAGAGAAGTAACCTCGGCTATAGTTTTATCCTTACGATTAATTTCCTTTTCTAACTCGGCTATTTTTATTTTCAATTGCTTGATTTCATCCCTGGCTTCATTATTAGATAACACTGATTTACACTCCTGTTTCCAGAGCTCGATATGCGTTGTCTGAAGTCCGTTTTTCCTTAGCCACTGTCCCAACTCTTCTCCCGATTGATTGGCTGAATCTATCACCGCCTGATACTTTTCAGATAGTTTCCAACCTCTCGGACTTCTCTCCTGGTATCCTCTGGATACATTATTCTGGATCATTTTCCTCCAATTGTAAAGGGTCTGATCACTCACTCCTATTTCCTGACTTAATTCTGTTACTGTTTTCCCGCCGGGAATACACATCTTTTGAACGATAGTTCTCCTGAATTCTTCTGAATGAAATTGACTTTTCATTTTTTGTCTCCTAATATTTTAGGCGACAACTATCCTAACACACGGGGTAATAGGCATTTTTCCCCTCCAAGAACTCAACAAAAATATCTTTTATATTATGCTTTTTGATTTTAGAATCAGCTTCCTGGTCTTTTTCATCTAAAGGGATATTACCCACTATGTGTTTTTTCTTTTCATGGAAAGATAAAAACTTATCCTTATCGTATAGTTCCTGAAGTTCATGGGCTAACCTATAATCCCTCACTCCTAAACTGAACCTTTTTAATTCTCCGGCAACAACACGTTTGTAATAATAAATCCCATTCTCTCTTTTATATATATGCATATCTGAACTCCAGACTTTCCTTGACCAGGATTTACATCGTTAATAAACTCTCAATCAGAATATAATTTTATAATAAGTTAAGAAAAGATGATCTACCCCAAGTAATTTGTATAGATAAATATAAAAATATTTATTACTCTTGAAATAGTATGAAATTAGAAAACAATTTTTAATTAAAATGGAAATTAAGGTTTATTGATTTTAATATGAATATTCTTTGAATAAAAACCTTAAAAAGGAAAAAATGAATCTATTATCCCCGATTTGGTGAAATGGGCATTGCTTGATTATGAGTCCGTAGATTTTTTGTATAGATTAGGCAATTGATCTAATATTTCATCTATTACCATCTCATAAACTCGTATTCGTTTTTTGTTTGACAAATTCAATCTTTTATTAACTTGGCCATATTGAGTTTTTAAATTTTCTTTGTCAAATTGTTCATTACTTTTATCTACAAAATGATTATAAATATCATTTATATAACTGTTTTTATTACCAAGGAATATAGTGCCCCCCAAAAACTGGACAGCCAGTTAAGGTGAAAAACTGCTGCGAATATTGTAAAATAATTAAGGAGGCAAAAAGTGAGTTCGCAGCGGAGAAAACATTCGGCAGAATTCAAGGCAAAAGTGGCACTGGAAGCGATTATCGGAAGGGAAACGTTAAACGAAATTGCCAAGAGGTATGAGATCCACCCCAATCAAATATCGAGGTGGAAGCAAGAAGCTCTTGAAGGTATGACAGACATCTTTTCTGGCAAGAAAGAAAAACAGGCCAAAGAAGATGAAGCCACAAAAGAAGAGCTGTATCAGCAGATCGGCCAACTGAAGGTTGAGGTCGACTGGCTCAAAAAAAAATCTATCCAGCTTGGCATTTTCAAGAAGTGAGAAACGGAATATGATAGACTGGAATAACGATCAATTATCCGTCGTAAAGCAATGTAAAATTATTAATGTTCCCAGGTCCTCGATGTACTATAGGGAAACCTCGGAAAGCACTGAGAACATAATCTATATGGATATGATTGACAAGGAGTATACAAAACATCCTTTCCTGGGTTATCGAAAGATGACGGATTTTCTCTGTCGCAAAGGCCATTTCGTCAATGAGAAACGGATAAGAAGGCTTATGGGAGTATTAGGCCTTGAGGCTATTTATCCGAAGAAAAAAACAAGTATTCCTGATCTTGCGCATCGCAAATATCCATATTTGTTGAAAAACTTTGTGATAGATCGGCCAAATCAGGTCTGGTCGACGGATATTACATACATCAAGCTTGATAAAGGGTTCGTATACCTGACAGCAGTTATAGATTGGTATAGTAGATATGTCCTTTCCTGGAGGTTATCGAATACGCTGGATTCGAGGTTCTGCATAGAAGCGCTGAATGAAGCCCTCACAAAGGGAAAACCAGAAATATTCAATACGGATCAAGGTTCACAATTTACCAGTATTGAATTTACAGGAATCCTGCAAAAAGGAGGAATCAGGATCAGCATGGATGGGAAAGGACGGGCTCTCGATAATATTTTCGTGGAACGGCTCTGGAGGAGTGTAAAATATGAGGAAGCTTATCTGAATGCTTATGCCACTGTCGATGATGCATATTATGGTTTAGAAAAGTACTTCGAATATTATAACAACGAAAGGCCGCACCAGAGCCTTGGTTATATGACTCCTGAAGAAATCCATAATAATTTGGTTGACAGGAAGAAAAAGAGCGCTTAGAATTATGAGGGTCTGGAACGTCAGCAGTTCCACCTTAACTTACCCCAATTCCTGTCCAATGCATGGGGAGCAGTAAAGAATTTTTTATTAACTAATCTTATATATAAATATATCAATGCTGTATTGTCAGTTTTCCAATGAATTTTATTTATTGGCTTTGAGATTCCATTATCTTGCTGATATAATTTTAATCTTATATATTCAAGCTCTTCATTTATCTTATATAAACTTTCAGATAGTGGATTATCTGAAAAAAGAGGATCTACTGATTCAATCAAAACCCTTTTGCATTCCATGAATGCTTTTGTCAAAAATTTTAATTTCTCTTCAAGGGATTTTAAACCTTCTGAATATTGTCGTATTGAAATATAATCAATAGATATTTCATCGCTATTATAATTAAATTTTTGAATTTTTATGTTGTTCATTTAATACCTTTTTTATTCCTAAAATGATCATTAACCATTTCATTTAAGTCCATATCATTATCAATATAATTAAAATCCCTAAGCTTTAAAAATAGTTTTTTTAAATTTTCTTTTGAAGATTTCCATAAGATTTTTGGACTTTTATTGTTTGGTTTATCCTTATTTTCTTCTTCAATTAAAAAAAAAATATAATTTATTTCTTCGACAATCTTTCTCGTATCATATATTTGAAAATCTGAT
Organism: uncultured Spirochaetota bacterium; assembly: GCA_963796325.1. Taxonomy (GTDB): domain Bacteria; phylum Spirochaetota; class Brevinematia; order Brevinematales; family JAOACQ01; genus CAVYGN01. Next base: position 1,468,510 of record CAWCLF010000001.1, on the reverse strand, counting down.
ATAAAGTTACCTGAAAGAATATCATAATATCCACCATTTTCAATATTAAATTCTTTTAATGCATAAATTAGAAAATCATATTTCTTTTTGTTATCATTACCTAAGCCATTGATATATTCTTTAATTTCATCATAATTAAAACTAATATCAACATCTTCATATTTAAAACTATTTTTTGTCTTTTCAACCATAAATAGTTCCTACCATAATATTTTCGGTAAAAATTTCTGGTTTTATTAAATATCTACATACTGTTTATAGTATTCCATATCAATGTTCACATAATGTCTAAGGATAGTTTCAACTTGATCCCCCAATTGATTGCCAACAAATTTAACATCTTTAGTCTGTTTATAAAGCTTAGTACCAACCGTATGTCTGACCGTATATAAAGAATAGTCCATATTTAAATTAAGTTTTATTTTAATTTTCTTGAATTTTTTACCATAATATTCAGGACCTTGTGTATGACCTTTTAGTATAAAATCATTATCCTGAAGGTCTTTAGTATACTCTTTCATAAATTCAATAAATCCCTTATCTGTCAGAAGGACCTTTTTAAATCGCTTGGTTTTATTCATCCATACAGAGCAAATTCCTTTATCAAAATCAAAATTTTTCTTTTGGACAAATGGGATTTCATTTGGTCTTCCAAAAAGATTAATAAGATTAAGCATATAAACATAGAAATCCATTTCATTTTCTTTCAAGTAATCCATTATTTTTTTCATATCTTCATCTGAAATTACTGTATCATCGACCCTGGCAATTGTCTTAATAAAAGATAATTTCTTATAATCACTTTCGCTAAACAAATCATTTTTTATGCAATAATGCAAAAAAGTCTTAATTTCAGTTATATATTTTCGGATACTATCATCTTTATACTTGGTCTGATAATTTTCAAAAACCTTATTGAGAAATGACTGATCAATTTCATCCATCTTTTTTAAATTGAACATCTTCAAATGATTAAACACTTGTTTCTTTATCCCAAGCTGTGATTTCGATAACCGGTTCAATGTATTTGTCTCAAAATACTCAACCCAAGTATTATCATAAGAATTTTTAGATCTTTGCTGTATCATTTTAATATCCTGGTTTGATTCAACATGGATTTGATCAAATGGATAGCCCTCAGAAGAAAAATATTTTGGCCTCATTTGATGAATAAGAAATGCCTGATATAATTCTGTTGCAACTTGCTTGTTTTTTGTTTTAAGGCTGAATGTCTTTAGGATCCCATTTCTGATATTTCTGACGTAATAAAAACCGTTGGACCGCCGGATTAATCCCATTATAACCTCCCAAAATTTGAATTGAGTGGTTACAAATCGTACACAATGAATTCCAAGGTTTTTCTAACTATTTGATATGATTTGAATTAGGTAAGGGGATCATGTGGTCGGGGGTGGATTCGAACCACCGAAGGCGATGCCAGCAGATTTACAGTCTGCCCCCTTTGGCCACTCGGGTACCCGACCATGTTAATAATAGAAAGATATTCTAAGCAAAAATCCTTTATTTGTCAAAAATACGATGCCGCAGCGGCATTCTTTTCTATTAGAATCAAAAGAAAAGAGACGGAAAATAACATTCAAGCGTGAACTTTACTTAGCCTGTATTTTTCCTGCAAAAAGTTGTTTCAGTAAAGGTAAAATTGTATAATCAGTTATCTGAAAAAAAAAGATGATTCCAAAGACTTAAAAGGATTTATAAATCCTGATAAAACCGGATTAAAAGGGGGAAAGATGAAAAATACTGCAGGATTTGCTCTGCTTATTATATTGGCCGTGATCATTATCGACTGGAGCGGTTGTGCAGCGATGAATCGGGGTTCGGGTTCTTCCGGCAGCAGCAGCTACACTGGTTCAGTCCTGGGAGCCATGCTTCCCCCCACCGGCACGGTTACAAGGCAATATCCCAAACTGGTAAATTACTTCCAGTGCTATACTTCCGAGGATAATGTCAGCCAGCTTGAACAAAGGCTTGGCCAATGGAATGTCCTTATAATTGATCCCGATGTCGTTAATAATGTCGGAATATCACTGGCAAAAATCAGGTCGGTAAACCCCAATATCAAGATACTGGCCTGGATCCCCTTCGGGCAGAGCCCGGACCTCACTCAGGGCATTGGCCTGGGCTTGCCTCCGGCATCAAATCCTGACAACTGGTTCATAAAAATGGTAAGCGGGCAGTTGATCGTCATGCCATGGGGCGGTTATATGATGAATCCCTGGAAGGATAATAATGCCTGGCCGAAGTATGCAATTAATTATCTTACAAATAACTACCTTAAGCCGGGCCTTTACGATGGCGTCATGTTCGATAATTTCGCTGCGGGGGCTCCAAGCTGGGCTGCCGCTGATAATCCCCAGACTGCCGATATCAATGAAGACGGTGTCTACGATATTAATGACCAGGTCTGCTGGATACAGGGCTTGGATTATATTATACAGATCCTGAGGGAAAATTGCCCCGGTTATATTTTTACCGGAAACGGCGGAGTGCCATGGCCGGCAGACTGCCCATATTTCACCAATGCGAATGGAAATATGAATGAAAACGCTCTCGGCAACGAATTCGGCGCCGGTATGTGGTATGGCTTTAACGGAAGCAACCCGTCATACTGTTACGGCGTATGGGATGGATATCAATCCACGGCTTTTGCCTGCAATCCGAATAATTTAACCCGCTATTATTTTATAAACGCCGACATCAGGTACAACAGGGATGCTTCAAATGCGCAGAGTTTAACCGCCCTTACGCCGGACGACCTCAGGAGGATGCGAGTAGGCCTTGTAACTTCCATGCTTTTGGATTGCGGCTACTCCGGTTTCGACAGGGGGGACTGTCTTCATGGCCAGCTCTGGTGGTTCGACGAATATAACGCCGATATGGGAAGCGCGAGCGGTTCCTTACTGTCCAATGTTTTCGGTCCGGAGACTTTCGGCCGCGCCTTCCAAAAAGGAACCGTAATACTGAATAATAACCCAACTAATATTACGGCAACTTTCGGCGCTTATTATATAGACTCAACATCAGAAATAACAAGCACTGTTTTTATAATCCCCGCGTACGATGCGAGAATTTTCATCGCAAAATAAGGTTCCCGGTATGGCGAAACTGAGGTAAAACTATTTTAAATTTCCTTTCCGCCGCAAAAATGGCAATTTTTAAAAACAGTCCGTAGGATAAAAAGCGGGAAAATTGCAAAAGGGGGATTTCAATTGCCGGAATTATTCATCATAGACACTTCAAGCCCCTTTTTTACAAGGCATCCCAGGGAAAGCATAAACTGGTCTAAAACACCCTTCGACCGTCTTGAAAAAGAGGGAAGGTTCGATAAAAAAAACCATAAAAACATAAGGGTGCTTTTCAAGGAATATATCGGGAAAGTATCTTCAATGGGATACAACGCGGTAGCCCTTGACGACATGGCGCATATGGTAAGCCGGCCCTTCTATGGAAAATTGCTCCGCGATAAGCTGAAAAAGTACTCGAAGGAATTCAAAATCCTGATCGGCGAAGCGGTCAAATCGGGACTCAAGGTTTTCGTCACAACAGATATAATGTTTTACAACGAATTTATCAGGAATCATATGAAAATCAATAAAATAGGATTGAAGAGGATCCTTGCATCGTATCTGGAGCTTCTCTTCGATGAATATCCCGGCATAGAGGGTGTGATCTTCAGGATCGGCGAAGCGGACGGTGTGGATGTCGAAGGAGACTTCAAGAGTTCAGTCGCCGTTAAATCCCCGGAATACGCAAATTCGCTGATCAGGCGTCTTTTGCCGGTTTTTGAAAACAGGAAAAAGTTGATGATATTCCGCACCTGGACGACCGGGGGATATCCGATCGGCGATCTCATGTGGAACGGAAAAACGCTGGATAAGCTGACAGCCGCTATCGACAGCCCATTTTTCATATTATCGCTGAAATACGGGACGGCTGATTTTTTCAGGCATTTAAAGCTGAACCCGTTTTTTTTTATCAATGGTCAGAAAAAGATCATAGAACTCCAGACCCGCAGGGAATATGAAGGATTCGGCGAATTCCCCTCTTATACGGGCGAAGATTATTCCCTTTTCCATGAACAATTAAAAGAAAGGGATGATATCGTGGGAATATATGTATGGTGCCAGACCGGGGGATGGTCGGCTTTCAGGAATTTTACCTTCATGAAAAAGAGTTCGATCTGGAACGAAATTAATACTTTCGCAACTATAAAAATATTCCGTGACGGGCTTTCGTCCGAAGAAGCTGCAAAGCTATATTTTAAGGAATACCTTAACGGAGAAAAGGGTAAAAGATCGTTCGGCAATTTCTATGAATTCCTGCTCCTTTCAGATATAGCGGTTAAAGACCTGTATTATGATCCGGAGTTCGCAAAAAAAGAATATTATTTCAATAAGATCAGGATATCCCCCCTGCTTCACATACTCTGGGACCAGGTTACCCTGACAAACCTCGTAATTCTGGCCTACCGCTCATTCACCCGCAATTGGGAAAAATCCATAGAAAAGGGAAAGAGGGGCCTTTTATCGATTAAGCGGATGGGGGCGTTAAATTCCGCGCTCGATCTGCCGTATGATAACAGATTTCACTACAGGACCTTCAGGCTTCTTTACCTCAGCCGGAAGATCATATACGGAAAGGATGGGGATAAACCCCTTGTAAAGCTGAAAATTCTTTTAAAAAAATACAGGTCCGATTATCCTGACGGCTATCATTTTTATATTAATTTTAAAAAAACCTATTTTCCCCCGCTGCTGAAATTCCTTCTCGGCCTTTTTATCAGGAAGAAGGCCGGGTATAGGTTAATCGACAGGCTGTTGTATAATTCCTTGACTACAGGCCTGCTTATAACTATATACAGGCTTATACGCGGGAATTTTCCCCTGGTCGCTGGAAAACAGGGCATGCCTGTGACTACTTTTTTGAGATAAAATATTCCGGAGAATTTTATGAAATTTCTTCTTATTGTTAATCCCGTTTCCGGATCCCGGAGGCAGAATAATCATATCGGTTATATCCGCGGTTATTTTGAAAAACACAACCTTGAGCTCACAGTTGTATTCACGGGATACCAGGGTCATGCGGAAAAAATCGCAAGAGAGGCCTGCCTGTCCGATTATGACTGCATCATCGGGGCCGGGGGCGACGGTACGATCAACGAAGTCCTCAACGGCATGATGGGATCAACTAAGAAAATGGGGATCATCCCCTGGGGAACCGGAAATGTTTTCGCCAAAGAAATGGGTTTTCCCCGAAGCCTGCGGAAAATCTGCAAAATGATCCGGAAGGGAAGGAGCCTGAAGCTTGACGCCGCAAAGAGCAACGGCAGGTATTTTCTATTGATGTGCGGAGCGGGTTTCGACGCTTACATGATCAAGCAGATACAGAGCCTGGGTTTAAAAAAAAGGCTCGGCCAGATCGTCTTCATTCTCGGAGCTCTGAAAGCTATTATGAAATACAGCTACCCCCCGTTAGAGGTAGTAATCGATAAAAAGATCAGGGAAAAGGGAACTTTTGTTCTTGTATCGAATACGAGCCGTTACGGCGTTTATTTTACGATCAGCCCCCGCGCAAACCCGGTGGACGGATTATTGGATGTTTTTATTTATAAAAAGAGCGGCTACCTGGCTATGCTCGGACTGATTTTCCGCGTGGCATTCACCTTTTTCCATTTCAACGCCCTGAGCTTTTTCCCTGTTTTCATGAAGAGGACGGCAGTTTACCAGGCTAAAAGCGTAAGGATATCTTCGAACCGTTATGTTTATACCCAGCTTGACGGGGAATTGTCCGGCAACCTGCCGGTCGAGATCGAAACTGTTCCCGCCGCCGTCGACTGCATACTTCCGAGAAGGGCCATCAAGAAATATATCAAGAAGCCGCTTTTAAAGCGGATAAAGAATAGGCTTGGCGTAGGTTAAATTTATTTCGGACCGTCGTAAAATTTTCTCCTGTATTCTTTCGGTGTTATTCTTTCAATAATTTTAAATATCCTGTTGAAATGAGTCACGTTGTTAAAACCTACCTCCAGAGCTATTCGGGTTATGCCCAGATCGGTTGCCGACAGCAGCCTTTTGGTTTCCGAGATCCTCACGAGGTTCAGGTACTGCCTGAAGCCGAGGTTAAAATGTCTTTTCATAATATTTCCAATCCTGGCATAGTGAATGCCTAAATCTTTTGCCATTCCGGAAAGGGATAGATTCGGATTGCTGTAAGACTTTGCGAAATATTGAATGATCCTGTCCTTTTCGATATCAGAATTGTTTTGAGCGGAGACTTTTTCATATGGGACCGTTAAAATTGAAATTTTTTTCCTTCTGACCAATAAAAATATTACAATTGCTATTATAGAATATAATACAAGGCCTATAAAAATCCGGAGGAATAAAAGGGAATGATCCTGCCCGATCGCCAGTCCTTTCACGGTAAATCCGGCTCTCCTGCCGACCGGGGTTCGATATCCGGTCTGGATTTGAAGACAGGCAACATGTGAAAGATCATTATATGAAGGAACGTTTTCCCGGATGCTATGAAGGGAGAGCCACCATGTCTGGACTTGAAAATCCTTAAGCGGTATGAGATAGGCTTTATTTCCAGGGTATAATATGCATTCATGGCTTATATAGTCGTAACTTAAGAGATCGTTAGTTTTTGTTATTCTTTTATCAAAATTCCAGAATATGAATTGTATGCTTCCGCTCCCCGAATTTTCGACATCGACCTGCATATAGTCGTAACCGCTTAAATCCTTCAATTGGATCCTGTCAAACCGGATTAAGCTGTTTTCAATATGAATACCTGTCTGTGCGGGCAGAATCATGATTCCCGAATACCCCATATAGGGGAATGTTTTGTTTTTTTTAAGTAAATATTCCAGTTTTATACTGTTTTTATTGACGCCGAAACCCAGGATCTCCGATTCACCATGAAAAAAGACGTCGTTATAAGGAAAAATCTGATAAGCGCCTGAATTCGGAACGATCGATATATCTGTTTTGTACATAACAGAATAATAATAAAAACCTGCGGCGGCCGGTATAGCTGTTAAAAATATAATAATGATGACCGGATTGATCAGTTTCTTTAAAGCTTTCATTTTCAAATTTTATGTCAATAATTTGAAAAAGTAAATTAATTATATGTTTTTTCTGAAGAAAATATGGAAGCAGATTGATAGAATTAATGATCATATTAAACGATCAGGAGGAATTATTTATGGAAGAACAAAACAAGATTTATTTCATGGGCAGTTTGAGGGCCGTCATAATTTTACTGGTCATAGTCACGCATGCGTCGCTTATGTATGTTATTCCGCATTTCCCCAATTTTGTTCACGACCCGCACCCTGACAATTCGTTCTGGATAATCGCCTTAACCCTGCAGAGCTGCGTACTGATGCCGGCGATGTTTTTTGCGGCAGGATTTTTCCTTCCCAAATCGCTGAAAAAGGGGCCTGCCGGCTTCATAAAAGGAAAACTCATACGGCTCGGGATACCCTTTATTGCAGGATCGGTTATCCTGGCCCCTTCCATTGCATTGATATCTTTTTATTCGGACGGCGGAAAGCCGGGCAATATTGCCGCATATTTAAGCGGATTTTTTCAATACGGGAAGTATACCCAGATCCATTTCTGGTTCCTTGGAGTTTTGATGGCCTTCTTTATCATTGCCGCCATGATACATTTAGCGACGGGGAAAAAAGCCCCGGTGCAGGAAGATAAGCCTTCGAAACCGTCATTTATCTTGCTGACAGGGTTATTTATTACAACGGCCTTTTTAAGCTTCGTTATAAATCTCTTTGTCGAAGACTACAGGTGGACGTCGCTATATGTCATCGAATTCCAGACTACCAAGATCCCGGTTTATATCGTTTATTTTCTTCTAGGGATATATGCGTACAGGAAAGGCTGGTTCAAGGCCGGGTTTATCCCGAATATATATCTATGGACCCCCATCTTTATTATTACATCATTTGCCGGTATTATCATGGTCAATCCGGCATACTCTACGATTTTCGGGAAACTGATATATAATTCCGTTATCAGCCTTCAGATCATGTCATTTGTCTTCACACTCATATCTTTATCTCGCAAAACCATGGACAAAGACACGCCTTTTCTCAGGGAAATTTCCAGATCCAGTTACACAGTATATATCGTCCATTTGGATATACTTTTCATCATCGCATATTTAACCAGGGATCTTCCGGTCCCGTTATTTATAAAATTCCTGTTACAGGTAGTTTCAACGGCGGCAATAAGCTGGGTGACTGCATCGGTATTGATCAGGATCCCCGGATTTAAATCTATCCTCGACGAGTCCGGGATTACAAGGCGGAAAGTAATTGCATAGAATTCTTTTAAAGGGCGGTTCCCTTAGGGCCCTGAAGATCCCTAAGGACCTAAGGGCTAAAAACTGGTTTTTTATAAATAATACAGATTGCAAAATCCAATAATTCCGCCCTATGGGCCCTGTGCACTTGTGCCCGAAGGGTATGTCCGGCCCAGGACAGGTGCACTACTTTGCCGAGCCAAATCCTGAGCCAAAGGCTCAGGACAGGTGCTCAGGACGAAGGCAGGTTATTGGAAGTGCCCAAAAAATAATTTTATAAAAAGGAGTATATATGAAAAGGTCTCAAGTTTCAATTGCCCTGGGAGTGCTGGCTCTGGTCTTGCTTGGATATGTTAACTGTATTGCCGGCGACACCGCTGTTAAAGTCAAACTCATCAACCTGGCCGGAAGTTTCGATGGAACTAACGGAATTGCCGTGTATCACTCTTATTTCGAACAGGATTTAAACAAGACGGTGCAGGAAGTTGGGAACAAATGGCATTTCTTTATTACCGGCAAGGCCAATGCTTCCGCAGGTATAGAAAATGGGGAATGCCATGTAAAAATATCAAGCGGAGGAAATTACTGGGATATACAGGTGGATTTTATCCCAGTTAAACTGGAGAAAGGCAAGCTCTATAAAATTTCTTTCCAGGCAAGGGGGGCCGGAATTCGGGATATTAATTTCACCCTGACAAAAGTCGGCACCTTTTCATACCTGGACCCCAAATGGCCTCTCACATGGATCGATTATATGGATCATGACGGCGCTATTAACGATCCTAAAAAAATTACTATAGATACAAAAATGAATAAATTCGAATATACTTTTGAAATGAAGTATGAAACCGACAACAATGCAAGATTGGGTTTCTATTTAGGAGGTTCGGTTTCCGATGTCTGGCTCAGCAATGTCAGGCTTGAAAAATTAGATTGACAAATTTCCAGGGACACTTTATTAAAAAAAGCCGGGCCGCAATTGACGGTTCCGGCTTTTTTTTAAATTCTTTTATCTGAAAACTGTCATCTCCGATTTATAGACTTCGCTTATATTATATATTAAAATATATGACTGTCTCGCGCTCACAGGTCAGATGGAGCCGAAGGCCGGCTTCTCCCGGGCGCAGTTCATTTTTACAGGGAGCATCAATGAAAACAGTATTGATCACCGGCGCCTCTTCAGGCATCGGTAAAGAAAGCGCTCTTTATTTCGCAGAAAACGGCTGGAATGTTATTGCCACGATGCGTAATCCGGATGGAGCCGGAGGCATTTTCTCAAAAGGGAATATCGAAGTCATGTACATGGATGTTCTGAAATTGCCATCGATCAAAGGCGCGATCAAAAACATAATTTCAACGCATAAAAGAATAGATGCGGTAGTAAATAATGCAGGGTTTGCCGTAAGGGGCTGTTTCGAGGCATCTACGCCGGCAGATGTAAGGCGGCAGTTTGAAACAAATGTATTCGGGCTGATGGATGTGTCCCGCCGGATCATACCTGTTTTCCGCAAGCAGGGCGGAGGAACGATTATCAATATATCTTCCTTCGGAGGAAAGATCAGCCTTCCATATTACAGCATATATTCAAGTTCAAAATTTGCCGTAGAAGGGTTTTCTGAAGGGCTGTATTATGAATTAAAACAATTTAATATCCGTGTTAAAATCGTTGAACCCGGCATTATAAAAACAGATTTTTATTCACGGTCGATGACTGATATGACAGAAAACAATAGCAGGATATGCGGGGACAAATATAAGAATATCATGAATAAAATGGGAAAATACGAACAGAATGGATCGAACCCCCGGATCATTGCAAAATTGATCTATAAAGCCGCGAACGATGGAAAAGACAAACTGCGCTATTCTGGCGGCAGCCTTTCATGGCAGTATCTGTTATTGAGGAAAATCATGCCGGATAAACTCTTTTCAATGATTGTGAATGCTATCATTGGACCCTTTTAAAATATCCGGAATCTTCAACGGCTTCCTCAGCCTGTTTTTCAGACTTCAATCTTGAAGATTGAGACAAAATCAAGTAAATTCTCTGCAATTTTCCTGTTGTTTTCAATATCTGCACTTACCGCCTTTACAGTCTCCCATACCAGCTGAGAGCTTTCAGCAATGGCTTTTCCATCAGATTCTGCCATTTTGTTAAGCTCCTGAATGGTATTTTTGATCTCTCCGCTGTTGGTATCTATTGCCGGCGATAATTTATCTATCCCGCATGAGATGTCCGTAAGGCGGACAGAAGTCGCTGTGATTTCTTTGATTGACGAAGACTGGCGTTCCATGGCGCCGGCTATCTCGGTATTGATGCTGTTGGTCATATTGACGCTTTCGTTAATTTTCAGGAAACTTTCATTTGAATTCCTGGACAATTCAAGCGTAATCTTTATTTTTTTAATAATGTCGCTGATCAGGGAATTTATTATATCGGCATTATTACGGGCATTTTCTGCCAGCTTCCTGAGTTCCGCCGCGACTATTGCGAATCCCTTTCCGTAATCCCCGGCATGAGAAGCTTCGATAGCAGCGTTAACGGCAAGAACATCCGTATCCTCGGCGATATTATTTATTATCTGGTTTATCTCGTATATTTCCTTGCTGGCCTTTTCGATTTCCTGCATGCTGGCTGATGTTTTTTCAATAAGCGATTTGCCGTCCTGGGCTATCTCAAAAAGATGGGATGACGCTTCGCTCGCAGATCTTGTTTTGACAGCAATGTTCGAGATATTATTTGTCATTTCCTCCAGGGATGTAGAAATTTCATTGATAAAATCATTCTGTTTTTTAACATTTATAAATATATCCGAGATGCTTTTTACCATTAATTCGACTTTCCCGCTGGCATCGGAAGTGGAACTCGACTGTTTTTTTGTTTTTTCTCTTAAAACCGCCAGGAAATCCTCGATTTTACTATTCAGGGCTTTAATTGAACCGTCGATATTGCCTGTATAAACTTTTATCTTTTCAGAAGAACTGTTCGCCGTTTTAACAAGATTGCCGAAACTTTCCTTTAATAAATTGAGAGATTTTGCCAGGTGCCCGAATTCGTCCAGGCTGTCTATCCTGATCGATAAACTGAAATCGCTGTCGGCGGCGCTGTTCAAAAACCTTACAGCTTCCTGGAGGCTTCCTGAAAATGCATCTGTTGTTTTGAAAATGATTATAATAAGGGGGCAAAGATATAAGACTGTGAAAAAGACAAGCTTAAATATCAGGACCGGATTGGAATCGATGCCTATGCATCCGATCAGTATTGTAAACTGCGACACGACCAGTAGTATTATAATACCTACAAAATTTAAAAGGAGCCTCGTTTTGATTGAAGAATGAATTTCGGTAATATTCAAATATTTTTCAACATCCTTTTCCATGTATACAAAAAACATGAGGATCATCATCCCTACCGCTACAAAGCCCCCGACCCAGTGTAAAAGCTCATAACTGCTGAAAATGTTGACATTAAAGGCTATATATTCAAAATTCGTGATCCAGGCAAGAATAACAAGTGAGATCTGGATAACTATTGTTTTTAAAAATTTCGCTTTCAGGCCGAGCCTTTTAGCCCTTTTCAGCAGTAAATTGAAAGAAATTGCAAATACAAGGAAAAAGACCGAACCCCTCCAGAACCATATTACAAGAAAGGCCTGGAATGTTTTATCGCTGAAATCAAGGTTCATGAAGCTTTTAAAATAAAGGGGGTTCACAAATACATTATGGATGAAACCGTATAAAAAGCATGTAATTATTCCAAGAAAAATATATTTAATCGTTAATTTATTTGCCTCATCGGAAGAGAACCTGAGATAAATAAAATACACAGAAATCGAAAGAGCCCCTATAATTCCAATCGCAAGTAAAAGATAGAAAGCCATAAATACCCCGTAATCTCCCAATAACTTAACATATAATGTATAACAAATCAAAAAATTGTTAAAAATAAAAAACTGATGTTAATTCCGTACCGGCCCGCATGATCTGTTTTTTTTAATTTTATTTAGGGCTAAAACAGTTAAAATCTCCGATTTATAGACTTCGCAGGTATTATATAGTAAAATATATGATTGTTATGCGCTCATAGCTCAGTTGGATAGAGCATCAGATTGCGGATCTGAGGGCCGGAGGTTCGACTCCTCCTGGGCGCAGATATTTATAATACTGTCTTGCGGGGAAATACATGAAGATCTTTCTTTTCCTTGCCGCGTTCGTCTGTTTGTCCGTTCCCCTGTGGCCGCAGGAAGACGACCCTTCCTATTATATTAAGATGAACGACGAAATCACAGTCCTCGAGGACTTCAAGGATTCCCCGGAAATGATCATGACCAAGCTCAAGGAAGTGGATAACATCAACAAGTACAGGTCCGCCCTTAATAAGAAAATCGTAAAACTCGATATACTGGCCAGCAGGGTCGCAAACATGCAGTGCTATAATGCGGCTGTAAACGGTTATTCAGGTCATTTCGATCTCTCCGGCTACAAACCTTATATAAGGTACTCCCTGGCGGGAGGGAAGGATCACGTCATGGAAAATGCCTCCAGCGAATGGAGCACCGGGATTGCAAGGGAAGGCATGGACGACATGGCCCAGGCGCTTGTGTTCATGAAAAAGGGGCTCGACGAGTTCATGTCCGAAGGACCGGGCGGCGGCCATTATGAAAACGATATCAACGGCTATCATAATTACGTGGGCCTGGGATATTTCTGCACGAATATCGGGGATTCTTTCCAGGTAAGGTACTATGAGGAATTTATCGACCGTTACATTAAATGGGACGATTTCCCGCTGACCGCCCCGGCGGGAGGCTCTGTTACAGTATCGGGAAAGGTCACTGCTAAAGATGCGGGAGTTTATGCAGTTATCGTTTATTATGAAAAGTTCCCCGAAAAAATGACGCCTGCAGAGATCAGCTCCAGGTCGTCATATAACGACTATACTTCAACCGAATACCTGCAGATCTGGCCATGGAACATAGATTTCAATAAAGAAACCCAGGAATTCAAAATAAATTTGAAATTAGGCCGGGCCGGATTTTATTACGTCCAGGTTTTTTTAAAGAAAGGCATCTCCTCGATACCATACGGCGGGCAGGGTTCGGCCTCGACCGTGGGCCTTGCCAATGCATCGGGGGTCATCATCCGGGTAAATCAGTCGGCAGCCGACAGGACCGGGACCGATGTCAATACAGCTAATAAAGCAGGGGCTAAATAGAAATCAGGACCTCTCGCCGAAAATGACCCTTCCGCTCCTGACCATGTTCTATTAAATTTTTATGTCTATTTTGTGATCCGGATCTATTCCGCCGCCTATAGGCCGTCGGCTGCCGACTATCGACTTTATTGTGAACATCCCGCAGTCATGGCCTAACGCCTCTTTGACGACGGACGAGGGGAACCTGTAGGACAGAAGCCCGAATATCCTGCAGCCATGGGGCATGGAGCCGTCAAATGTATTATAGAAATTAATGCATTTATAGCAATTGGGAGATTTCATAAAATCCAACAAATATTTTTTTGCAATTTACTTTTCGGAATTATTTTTGCAAAGGCAAGTATATAGCGGATTATATCATAGATCCTGACAGGTATTTTATCCCGCGGATTTCTTAATTTATCTATTTCATCCAGTTCGGATTTGATTTTTAAGACTTTTTTTGCATAACAGTATGAATAAGGATTAAAAACAGACTTATTGCTGCTTGTATTAATTTCATAACCCCCGTTATATTTAACCAGGACTTTTATCAGGTCGCCGCCTTCCGCTTTTAAAAGATAGGTAAAAATAGAACTTCCGCAGCCGATATTATAATAAACATCGTAATATTGGTTAGTGTTGGTAAACACATTACCCCATGCATCCTTTGAGAAATTCACCTGCATTAAACCCATCGCCAGCGGAATAAGATTGGTCCTGCTGTGTTTCAAATCGACGGTATATGATGTGGCTTTCGGATTAAAATCGGATTCGCATTTTATGATGGAAGCGATCAGGTTTTCTTCAATATGATATTTGACCGATGACTTCATTATCGACTTTGCGATATCCGAACATAGATTTTCATCCAGCTTGACCCCGTTTTCAGAATACAGAAAATCAATTTTCTTTTTGATCTTTTTAATCTCCGAATATTCTTTGAAATCGCTATTGCAGCGTCCGAATAGCATTCCTCCGAAATATTGCAGGGACGCAATAACTGAAATAGTTAATAAACCTTTTATATAGATATTCATATACTCCCCTCGAGATAAAGGGGAATATTATGCCATATTGAGATAAATTATTCAATATTTTTATGAATAATATGTCACATAACGGCAATAGGCGGTCATCCTTATCGGGCAGGTATTGCAGGGTATACATCGATATGTTAAACCCGGGCGGCTGAATTGTTAAGGTTTAATTAAATACTTGCACTCATTATAAAGCTAAAATTGAACTTATATGACACATAATTTATAATATCTGCCAAGGATTTCAATTCCTTGCTGGAGAGATGCCAGAGCGGTTGATCGGGTCTGACTCGAAATCAGATGTGCAAGCGATTGCACCGGGGGTTCGAATCCCCCTCTCTCCGAATCGAACTTACCGCCTAAATGTTGTATAGTCAACCACATCAACCCCTACAAGGTCTCGGTCGATTCTTACTGGGTACGAATTGGGTACGATTTGAGATTCGAACCTGTAACTCGAACCCGACCTTCGGAGGGCAATTATGGGGTTGTATATGCGTGATAACGGCGTTTACTACATTAAGGCCGATTTCGACGGCAGCAGGTTGAAATTTTCCACACGGACGCGCGATCCGGAACTGGCTGGCTCGATCTTCCAGGAATTTCTCAAGACTATGGTCCAGTACAAGGTGAACGGACAATTAGCCAGGCAATCGGGATTGATAACATACTCAATGCCAGTGATGACTGAAGCAAGACCTGTCGAATCTGCGCAAATAATATCGTTTAAAGAGCATTATGAAGAGTATATCCACACCTGCACCCTTCAGAAGCTTTCAGGGCCGACACTGAATTCCAAGCATTTGACATTGCGTAAACTGCTCGAATGCGGTTTTCAGTACTATACGGATTTCAATCAGAAAATGGTCAACGTATTCGTCGAAAGCCTTAAGGAATATTCAGACGACACAAAAAGAAAGTTTATATGTGAAGTCCGGGCTTTTTTACATTACGCAATAAAGTAGGAAAACTATACCGACCGGGAATACAACCGCCTCAACTGGCCTTCCTTTAAAACAAAGGCAAGGGAAACGGTCATAACTGAAAAGGACTTCAAGACCATCCTGGACCATCTGGAGAACAAGGGCGACACCGACTTCCGATATTACCTGGAAACGCTTTATTATACAGCCTCGAGACCGAGCGAAATAATCCACTTGAAAACGTCAGATGTAGACTTCTCCGGCGGTTCAGTGAAGATTTATCAGAACAAGGTTGAGAACAACAAGATAAGCTATATTCCAGTCGATTTCGCACAGAGGCTGAAGGTATTCGCAGAGGGGAAGGAATATCTTTTTGCCGGTGCGAACCCGCAGCAGGGGCCGGAGTTTTATTCAAAGAAATTTAAGAAGATGAAAATTGCCTTGAATCTCGACCGGAATTATAATTTATACACTGTCAGGCATACCGCCGCGACGGATTTACTGAACAAGACCGGCGATATCGAGCTGGTAAGCAGACAGCTTGGACATGCTGATATCGAAATGACGGCGAAGCATTATATAAACAGGAATGACGGGAAGAGGAAGGAACTGATCAGGAAGGCGTTTGAATAGATTTACCTAAAATATTTTTAAATGTAGTGTAAAATAATAATGGATTACAGATTTTATTTTCAATCTTTTAAATAGATATCCCCCTGTGTTAGAAAAGTTGTACAAACATAAAACCACTTAAGTTTGTCGAGGTTTAATATGAGAAAGCCTAATTTCGGTTACGATGCTCCCGGTGTTTTAAGAAACCTTTCTATCGCTGCAGGGGCCATGCTAATCTTTACGATCGCGTCTTTTTTGATTCCGTTGCACCCCATTATAGCAGTTTTATCAAGGACAATCTTCATCTTATTCTTCTTCTGTTTTTTCGTTCCCGGTTTGGGAATGCTACTCTACAGTAGAATTTATAAAATTTCCAACAGGGACAAACTGATAAAAAAACTTGGTTTAAAAGGCGACGAAACGATCCTCGATATCGGCTGTGGTCGGGGACTTTACGCTATAGGCTTTGCGGAAACTCTTGAAAATGGCCATGTTTATGGCATTGACATCTGGAAAGCCGAAGACATTTCAGGCAATTCCGAAAGCTCAATTATGGAAAACATACGCCGATCCGGGCAGGAAAAGAAAATAACACTGAAAACTGAAGATATGCGCGCTATGTCCTTTGCTGATGGAATGTTTGACATAGCCGTAGCCAGTTTTTCTATTCATAATATTTACGAAATAAACGCAAGAAGAAAGGCCCTGGATGAAATATCCCGAGTAATGAAAATTGGTGGTACAGTTATTATTATTAATTTTGCTAACCTGAATCAATACAAAATGATCATGGTGGAAACAGGTTTTAATCTCATCGGCGAAACAAGGGTGAAGGGGGCTTTTCCCCCCGCAAGGAACTTGGTTTTCAAAAAAATGTAGATAAGTTTGTTAAATAACCGAATTTATTCATGTATAGGAAGTGATTCGAAGGCTTTTAATATTGCTTTGAAAGCTGCGATATCTTTGTCGTTTTTCGGTTGAATATCCCATACTCTGTCATAGTTTACAATTTCCTTGTTTTCTTTTATTTCCTTGATATTCAATTTGGAAACCCGTCCTTCGTTAATCCCATAGTAGGAACCTATGTCATATACTTTCGCGCAGAATTTATAGTTTCCGTACTGACCCGTAATCCAGTCGCCCTTCTTGGAAAAATACCAGAATTTCATATTTATCTCCTAACTTGTTTTCATTATGATAGTTAGAGTTCAATACTAAGTCAACAGATGTTGGAAATGAAGTGTGGGAATTTTAACTATATGGGTATAGGCATATCCTCTTTTATTGACCGGATAATGATATTTTATTATATATGAAATAAAGTAGGCAAAGGGAGGATTTATATGAAAAACGAATTTATCGTAAGGAAGGAAGTAGATATAAATGCGTCCGCTTCGAAAGTATGGAACGCACTTGTCGATCCCGTTATGATAAAAAAATATCTATTCGGGACTGATGCTGTGTCTGAGTGGAAAGAAGGGAGCCCGATTTATTACAGAGGGGTTTGGAACGGCAAGGCATATGAAGACAAAGGAAAGATCATTAAACTTGTCCCTGAAAAATTACTCGACACTACTTACTGGAGTTCTGCTTATGGGAAGAAAGACCTTCCTGAAAATTATAAGAGGGTCACTTATGAAATAATCAGTGAAAATAATGCAACCAAGCTTGTCCTCACACAGGACAACAATGATTCGGAAGAGGAAAGGGACCAGTCTGGTAAAAACTGGGAATCGGTACTTAACGGTCTTAAAAAATTGCTTGAAAATTAAAGCTTGAATATCTTATTACCTTCATAAATATATGGGTAAATCCAGGGGGAGTTTTAATCCCCCCATAAAATTATTTTCAGAGATTACTCTTGTAAATAGCAGGATTATCAACAACCCATTTCCATGTCCCATCCTGTTGCTGTCGAGCAATTTCGGCTGTTATATCACCATTGGTTAAATGAGAGGAAGTCAGAGCTAATCCGCCATTTTGCAAAGCTGGTTCTTGAATTCCAGGGATAAAATTAGGATGTGATGCAAGCAATTTTTCATAAAATATACGGATATCAACTGAACCTATTGCAAGTTTTCCGTCTTCAATAACAAGGATAGCATTTGATTCATATAATGCTACTAATCCTTCAACATCCCCCTCATTGGCCCTCAAAACAAATAACTTAGCAAGATCTTCTGGTAATTTTGCAGTTTCACGATTTATCACAATTAACTTCCCCCTATATTTTAAATTAATGCTAAAATAATATTACTAAAGTTCATTAGATATGGTCAAGGTAAATCCTTCATAAAATTATTTCCCAAGATAAAAGTCAGGTGCTTTCCATCCTGGCTGACGCTTCAAAGTCAAGGTTCCAACCTCACCCATATTGAACAAAGCCCAGTATTCAACCATAAGTTTCAGATCCGGCAGCGGTCCAGGATAGATTGTCAGGCATCCGCCTCTTTCTCCGGATCGACAGTATTGTCGTTATGATTCAGGACATCGGTGATTTTTAACGCACCCCGGGCGATAGGATTACGCTGGAATACTCCATTCAAACCAACGCCTGGCTTTACTTTTTTGACCTATACGGCGATTCGGAAACTTTACTCTTTCCGAATTCACAGAATAACTCGAACTTTATCAGTTCTGGAAAATACAACTTCCCTTCTGCAGCGGATATCAAAAAAGGCATCCATTTAGACGTAAGCCTGCCGGAAGGTAAAACCGAGTCGATGGAAATGATTAGAGCCGTAATCACTTCACGACCAATTAATTTCGGCTCAGTTAAAACGCCGGAAGACATCCTTCAAATACTGTTTCAGTTGAAGCGGGAAGAATTTGAGTTCATTGACCTAGGTTTTTCTATAAAAGAGTAGTAATGAATTTTTATGTGGAAGTTATGTTAAGGAATGGCATATAATTTTTCACCTGCCTGGTTTGTAAAGGGTATGGCCTGCAGAGGCCTTTTTGAAAATGGCAGCCATAATGAATAGCATCGGCCCGGATGATTTCAAATTCTGCTTCCTTTATACTTCTCCGGATCCAGTATCTTTAACTTTGAATGCATGGCTATGTTATGAAAGTCATTGTCAAATGTTGCAAGCGGAAGTTCATTATTTACAGCTATGCTGGCTATCAGAA
Organism: uncultured Spirochaetota bacterium; assembly: GCA_963796325.1. Taxonomy (GTDB): domain Bacteria; phylum Spirochaetota; class Brevinematia; order Brevinematales; family JAOACQ01; genus CAVYGN01. The sequence continues at coordinate 1,449,260 of CAWCLF010000001.1, read as the reverse complement.
AATCTATGCTGCCTGCCGTAATGCCTTTCGTTTTCAGATTGTTACTTAATTCAGCGGCGCAAATATAATCATTAACGGTTGGCTCAATCATCAGGAAATCAGACAATACCGATTGTATTTCATTAAATACTTTTTTGCTTGATATTCCCGTAAGAATTTCCTGCAATACAATACCTGTCAATACAATTTGTTCATTATTATTAATCATCTTATAAAGCAATGTGTCTTCACTGCGGATAGTCTTTTCTTTCCTTCTTAATGCTTCGGACCAGACAGAAGTATCCGCAAGAATCTTCATATACGGTTCCTGCCCCTCTTGTAATCATAATCCTTATCGTATTCTATTTTATTAAAAAATTTCAGTATATCTTTTTGCTTATGTCTTTGGATAAACTCCTTCAAGGCTTCATTGACTGTTTCTTTCTTGGTTTTTAAGCCGCCAATACGATAAGCCTCTCCTAAAAGACCTATGTCAATATTTAAATTTGTTGCCATAAAAGCCTCCTTTTACCTGACATTATTCTACACATAATACTGTGTAAAGTCAAATGAATTAATTAATATATTCAGCCTTCAGAATAGTCGGGGCCTATATTCGCTGCTATATGTGCAAATTCCCGGCTTCGGTTATTCTACGATTGTAAATTTTTTACGCACCAGGTTAACGGGGAATGCGTCAAAGTGCCACCATTCATTGACAATCGGTTCAAAGCCGGCCTTTTCCATAATTTCCTTGAGCATCAGGCGGTTTGTGATTTTCATATCATTCAGGGGGCCGGATATTTTTATATCGTTTTCAATCATTTTACGGATGTTTTTATCGAGTTTTCCTTGTTCCAGCGATTTTGGATGAAGGTAATATTCTTCATACCTCGGCTGGGCCTTTAAGCCGAAATAATCGAAGGATGTGCCCATATCGAGCGGATTTCCCTTATCGTCTACGATAGTAAGATCAACGGCAGCGCCGTAATTATGAATGGAACCCAACCTGGGATCGGCGACATAAAACATCTTCGGAGTATTTTTCACAATCTCCCACATCTGGTATTGGACCCTGCGCGGCCTTAAACCATCATATATCAGCAGGCTATAGCCGGGCTGCTTTTCTTTTAAAATTCTTTGCGCGTTTGTAAGCTTTTCCGCAGCTACCCTTCGAAGGTAGCAAATTCTAAGATCGCCGTATACGTTTTTACCCAGGAAATTATTTGTAGTGGCGTACATTAATTTTACGCCGATCGAGGGGTCCAATGCTTGAATATCGACCAGGTTTTCGCGTTTTACCGCTTCACCGCTTATCCAGGCTTTATCGTACGGATAAAGAGCCGCCGCGGCTGCTGCAAGAATTAAAAATAAAAAAATATTTCTTATAAACATATTTTTAACTCTTCCGGGATTCCCCGCATCATATTATATTACTCTATGTCAAACTGACTTCGGTCGAAATTCAGATGATGATTATTCCCTGTGTTTGTTATCCATACGGAATTGCTGTCGGCTTTGGAAATGGTTATAAATTCGGTGAAAATCCTTTTAGTCGAATTTTTATACTGATATTCGCCTCCTCCGCCTCCGCAGTCCCCACCGCCAGTGGATATCAGCTCGCCCTCCTGCGTTACTATATAACCGAACATTCTGAGATTTATGCCGCCGGACGGGTCCGATTTTAAGACTTCGTAGTTTCCTACCACAAAATATTCATTCGCCTTTTCGCCTATAATGCTGCCTTCGGCATAAACGCTACCGTCGGAACGGAACCTGAATCTGAGGTCGCTTGAATCCGGACCCTCCTCGGGCATCTCGATCGATTGATCCAGAATATATCCGACTCCGGCTGCCAGGAATGCTTCCCTGTTTAATTTAATATTTTCTTTGATAAAATCGGCCGGATCGATAAGAAAATACCTCTTACCGTCATAAAAACGAAGTTCACTGAAAACAAGGTCCTTATACGCGCTTCCCGCATAACTGTCCAGGACCGTCATTTTAAGATAATTCCCATTGAGCGTTTTAGCCAGCTGTATTTCCTGCATCCCCATCCTATCCTCAAATTTAACTGTCTGGGAGAATCCTTTATCATCCTCTATTTTCATGGTCCTGAACCTGCTGTTCGCATCGAAGTGAACCTTAGAACGTTGATAACCGTTCCAGAATTTGAGCGCCGATATGGTCTGGGGCCTTTCAAACCTGAATTCTATGCTATCACCGCTTTTTTTATGGTTTGAAGACCAGCCGTTCTCAAGACGCGAATCGAAAATATTCCAGATATTGTATGTAAGCACCGGGTCAAGAGTGGATGTTGCGGTAACATTGCCCTTAATAGCTCTGGCCGCATTGACGGTAATTTCATTGTTTTTATCATCGAAGAAATGCACGCCCTTTATCGACACATTATTATTTCTGCCGAAATTAATATTTACCGAGTTTATACCCGGTTTAAAAGGAATAGGCAAATCGATTTCGCCGTTATGCGGTATTACGGTATAAACGGCGTCCTGGATATTGAGAAAGACAGTCACTGCCTCGGTTAAGTCATTTCCCAGTTCAATCTTAAGACCCCCTAATTTGACAGGCTTATCAAATAGAAAATCGATCTTGACAAATTTGGAATCGGGATCCGCTTCCCATGTTTTTTCCTCGAAAATATTATACGGCAGCGAGTCCTTTATCGACGTTGTTGAAATAATAGAAATATCCGTTTTTTCCCCGGATGAAGATTCAATTAAAGAAAACCCCTTGATGAAACAAAAAAATAAAAGTAGTAAAATCGGCGCGATGATTTTTTTCATATTATGCTCCTTAATTTACTTTATTTTTTTTAATGCATAATTGCATCAATAAATTTCGGCAAATCCTTTCCGAAGTCCGGCAGTTTTCCTTCGGGGACCAGGAAAGGCAGGTTGACTTTATAATCATTGTCAAAAGCTATTTTGACAGGAGGATGCCCGGATCCGTCAGGATCGATTTTAGCCATATATAGGGTTGTAAGCTCGTCCCTGTCCCTCTTCGTTGAGAATACCATCCAGCGGCTGTCCGACGACCAGGCATGCCATGAATTCATCGTTCCCGGTTTATTCAGAGATAGCTTTTTCAGGTCCCCGCTCAAGAGCGAGTATAGCCAGATAGAGCTGGATTTTCTGGCAAAATAACCTTTGGAGGCGTTCCCGGATACGAAGGATACGAATTTTCCGTTCGGGGAAAATTTTGGGAAGTAGCAGTAATCAGAAGGTGGTTTTTTTAATAAAGGGACGGCTTTGCCCCCTTTCCCGTTATTATAAGGTACAATGAACAGGCGTACCGGTTTTAACAGATTGACTCCGGGGTTAGCTTCATAGCGGCAAAAAACAATGTTTTTTCCATCGGGGCTCCATGAGGGCATATCGCTGACATAATTTGTATCTGAAGCGCCTGGAAGCGGTAAAATCTTCCCTTCCGACTGATTGAAAATTTCAATACGACCCGAGCTATAGGTCATATCGAAAGGTTCGGCGGCATTGCTTTTAATATCGATCATGGATCGGGAATTCCTGACTATAGCGGCGGTAACGCCGTCGGGCGATATGCTTATAAATGAAAATTCGCCAAGTTTAAACTGCTGAAAAACATTTCCGTATGCAGACGATTTTCCTAAAACCAGGCGGCGGTCGGACCCTCTTTTTAAATTCAAAAGGCCGGCGCTGCCGCTGTAGGAATGACATCCAATGCAGGTGTTTTTAAGCTCTGCCAATGCCGTTTGCCTGCCATCGCCGAGATTCATGGTTTCAATAAATGCGTCCTGGCCGGGATTGAAAAGGGGCTCTACAAGCCGGTAAATGACTATGTCTTTGAAAGGCAAATAATCTACTATTACACCGGCTGTATCTCCTGAGTTCGATTCGCCCGCCGGATCTATTTTAAAAAATATTTTCCGGCTTGTTAAAAAAGGCTTGAAAGAATCGTCCCTGAAAACATAGCGGTTGCCTGTAATGGAAAGCAAGAGGCTGGCATCGCCGGTCCATATCGACAATTGATATTTTTTATTTGTTTCACCGCTTTCATCCCAATCGATTATCGGGTGGAGCCAATTCGAGGGTACCACCGCCCCGTCGATAATACTGGTAAACCTGACTGATGCGCCTGAGGCGGCTAATGGAAAAACGAGTAAAAATGAGATAATAACAATAACAAAATCTTTCATTTAAAATTTCCGTATAATCGGTTTTTTAAAAAATTATATTTAGATACATTATTTCTGTCAACGTTCATTGTTATAATGAGGATTAATTCAATCCCGGCAATGAAATAAATGAGCCGTGAAACCTGCATCCGGGATTCGTACAGATAAACAAAAACATTACATCCAAAAATATAAAACTGGCTATTAAAGAAATAACCATAAGAAATGTACCAATTCTGTGAAATAATACAGCTTTTGGGTTGTCATTATTAATTATTGCCACCAATCTTAAATATTATCGAATTTACCGATCATTTAATCCCTTTCCATTGAGAATTTGCTGCATGGAATTTTCAACCCTTGACTCCCGGGTTTTGGATTGTTTGGGTGCCGAAAAATAAAGAATGTATGCTCTTTGCCGCCCCGGCGTCAATGCTTCAAAAGAAGTTTTCAAGGCAGGGCTTTCATCTAATTTCTTTTGAAATTCCTCAGGAATGGTGAATTCTGCAGTCTTTTTAATATCCACTTCCAAACCGGCTTTTTCCACTTCAATGGCTTCATAAATATAGGATTTCAAGACGGGTTCCATCCCGATTATTTCCCGTACATTGGTGAACCGGATCTGGCGAGCCGCCTGCACATTCTGCGTTTGCCGGATTAGAATGCCCCTGGCATCATTTAACAAGGCGCCTTTGAAAAACAGAAGCGCACAGTATTCTTTGAATCCATGTATTAAAACTATGTTGATTTCCTCAAACGTGTAACAGGGAACACCCCACTTCAATTCTTCGGTCAGCCCGCAGTCAAGAACGATCATCCTCAATTTCTCAAATTCTTCCTGCCATTTTTTGGCTTTACTAAGAAATACATCAACCTTTGGATTCATTTTATCCTCCGAATAAACTTTTATTCCCGCGCCTTTCGGCTAACTACTTATGGACGAAATTCGTAAAAAACTATAATTCATTTATACCAATATAATAAAACAATGATTATTAGTCAAAATAGTCTGAAACATATGCTGCCGTTTCCGGCAAAGCTGAAATTTTTTTAAGCAATATCAAAAATGGTTGATGAATCAACGGCAATTTACAATTGATAATGCGAGACTTCAGCAGGATGGAGCGCTTTTGCATCTTTGATTATGATCAGCTGTTTATTGGGTGCTCCCGGCAGGGCGCACTCTTTTAGCGGTATGCGCCAGGTACCGGTCAAGGCTGTTGGCGAAAGCCTGACGGTCTTTCGGCTTGAATGAGGCAGGGCCGCCTGTATTAATGCCGCTATCGCGAAGCATAAACATTAAATCGCGGTTTGCAATACGGGTTTTGATATTATTTTCGGTATAAAGCTCCCCCCTCGGGTCCAGTCCTGCGGCTCCTTTTTCTATAGCTTTTTCCGCGAGGGGTATGTCTGAAGTAACAACCAGATCGCCTGTCCGGCACTGGCCTGCAATATATTTATCCGCTTCATCCGGTCCGGCAGGAACTATCGTGTTTGAGATGTATTCCGATCAATGATTTATTAAATTCGAAGGAATAAGTTTATGGAGGTGGCTGAATGCCTGAAATAACCGATGAAGTCATGAAAGAAAGGATAGGTAAAGCGAAAGTTTATTCTGCCGTTATTTTAAGGGCCTCGCCTAAACGGCATGAACCCGGCGCCGATAAGATTGTCTGGGAACATGGCAGGAGGAATTTTTCGCTCAGGGAGGAAGGGCTGCTGCCTATCGTCTGCCCCGTAAGCGACGGAAGCGATGTTTCGGGCATCGGGATTTTCAATGCAGGCATTGAAGAGACAAAAAAAATAATGGATGAAGATCCCGGTGTAAAGGCGGGCATCTTCACATATGAAATACATGAATGCCGGGGTTTCCCGGGGTCCTGCCTGCCGTAAGAGAATGCCGCCGGAATTCAATTATTATTGAAATAATCCCGGGTTTTCTGCAGATTTTGAATATCATTCTTTTTTATATAGGAAGAAATCATTTCTTCCCTGTTTTTATTATTATCATCAAGCTCGAATTCATTTATATGCCTCAATAATGTCCCGCTTTCATGCTTATAGAGGCATTTTATGGAAAGCTGGTATATGAAGGGTGCTAAAGGCGGCTGCCTGACGATAACCACTGTAAAATTCTCCGGAATAACTATCCATTCCAGTTCCACATCGCCGGACGGCGTGCCTTTTGAAATCGTTCGGACCAATCTATCATTCCGGAATAATATTTCAGAATTCAGGTCGGCAGGATCGATCTTTTTCATAAATTCCGCTTTTGATATTTCGTTAAAAGCCGTTTCCCTCGGACAGGATAAAATTATTTCCTCGCTTATCCTCTGCATGCTCGCGTCTCCTTGTTTAAAATTTTCCTTATATTTATTTACTTATTTTTTAAATAATTATTCGTTATCGACATAAGCCTGACAAGTTCTTTTGTGTTATCCTCCCCGAGAAAATCCGTCAGGGCTTTGCATTTGTTATAAAAATCCTCTCTCATCGACTGAATAATTATCAATCCCTCCCGGGTCGGTTTTATTAAAACGATCCGCCTGTCCTTAATAGAATTATGCCGTTCGACATATCCTTTAAGAACCAGGGAGTCTGTCATATGAGTAACTGCGGCGGGCGTGATATCGAGCTTTAAGCTTAAATCGGTAATGTTAATATTTTCAATGTCTTTTGAAATCATTTGTGTAAGGGTATATAAAAGTTTTGTTTCGCTCGGCCTGATATTGATATCCGCCGGCTTAAAACCCAGATTTTGGAACTGCTGAAAAGTCTGGATCAGCTCTCTGGTCAAATCGCTATTATTATCCAATAGATTTTTCCTGAAATTATATTTTACTTATGTTAACATTTTACCTTGGTAAATATTATATCAAGGTAAAACATTTTGTCAATAATTTCAGAAAAAACATTAATAAAATGTTTTGCCTGCCGGGGGGATATTTGAAGCTCTCTTAATTCGTTACTATCGCAATGCCGGTAAACCCATGGATCGTGCAGTAATACGCGTTTGTTCCCGTATTCGTCAGCACGATGCTGTAGCTCTGCCCCGGCGAAATACTTCCGCTATAAAATAAAGAGTCCGGGCCGTTGGTGCATTTGACTGTATGTGTAACAGCGCCCGTATTGTTCCAGGTGACCATAGTACCGGTCAGCACCGTGATGCTTGCCGGGACAAAATTAAAGTCTACAATGCTGACGCCGGCGGTCGGCCCCGAAAAACTCGAAGAACTGCCCGTCCCTCCTCCTCCTCCTCCGCTGCTGCTGCCGCCCATCCCGCCGGAAGTGTTGCAGGAAATAATAAAAAATAAAGCTGATGATACGGCAAGTAAGCATAACGCTCCGAATTTCTTCACAATTTCCTCCTATATATTTTTCCAATAGTAAACCTTTAAAAAGCTAATAAAACGATATTAAAAAGTCAAAAACAGACGGCGGATCAGAATTTGACTCCCTGCTGTGCCGGTTAGTAGAATTTATTATAAGCAATTTCCAAAATAAGGAGGAATACTTATGAAGACACAGAGATCTATTCTGCTCATTTTATTAGCGGGAGCATTTGTTTTTTCGCTGCCTGTTGTAATTATCGCATCCGGCGGCGGAGGCGGCAGTAATTCGGCCAATGCGCTATACGATAAAGGAGTCGCTGCGGATAAAGCCGGGGATTTTAATGCGGCATTGCAGTATTTCCAGCAAGCCAACGATATGGACAGGAACAATCCCGAAATTCTCAATATGCTTGCCCATACGCAGCGCAAACTGGGGTTTATGGACGAAGCTCTTGAAAATTACTGGAAAGCTCTGAAAATTAAACCCGATTTCCCGGAGGCAAGGGAATATATGGGTGAAGCATATATCATAGCGGCGCTCCAGCAGATCGATAAATTAAAAAATTATGGAAAAACCGGGGATGAACAGAGGAATTTGCTCATTAAAGCTTTCAAAGATGCGGCTGCAGGCATAAAATAACCCCTGAATGAAAGCCATGGCATTCTTCCGGTAGTTGTTTGCATTGTCACATTTCACCTATTATAATAAGGGCTGTTGTAATTACCGGAGGAGCCTTATGGCGGATTCTTCACATTCATGGAAAGCGGTTTACAGGCTCGGCGGCGCTGCCGCAATTTTAACGATCATTGCCGGGATCGTTGAAATACTGGTCACGAACCTCCCGGACGGGGGAATATCGTCAAGCGGTTTAAGCGTAAACGGCTGGTTCGAGGTTTTTAACAGGAATCCCCTGATGGGAATGCGCAATTTAGGCCTGATCAATATTTTCCTGAACTTATTTTCCGTTTTCATTGTCTTCGCCCTCTTCGGCGCCCACAGGGAGGTGAGCGAAGGTACGGCGGGCCTTGCCCTTGTTCTCACGGTAATCGGACTCGCCGTTTTTTTTGCCACTAACAGAGCGTTTTCAATGCTCGAACTATCTACGCTTTACAAGTCGGCGTCCGGCGCAGCCGATAAAAACGTTCTTGAAGCCGCAGGCAGGGCGATGCTGGCCGCCGGCAGGAGCCACTCGCCCGGCACATTCATCGCATTTTCTTTAGGGGAAATAGCAGGGATAATCATGTCGGTCGTTATGCTCAGGGGCGGCGTTTTCGGAAAAATAACTTCCATATTAGGTATTATAGGATACTCTTCTCTTCTGGTGTTTGAGATATTGACTTCTTTTGTTCTGGGGCTGAGTCAAATCACAATGATACCGGCGCTGGCGGGAGGGCTGTCGATTTTAGCATGGGATGTCCTTGTTTCCATAAAGTTTTTCAGGCTCGGCAGATTATAGAGACGGCCGCCGGGGTCGTCTTACAGAATTTTTTCAAGCTGTTTTATAAAAAATTCGTTCTGGCCGGCGGTTCCGACGGTAACCCTGATTGCGTTATCGGCGCCGAAACTTTTCATAGGCCGGACCGCTACGCCCAGTTCCAGTAATCTTTCAAACGTTTCGATGCTGTCCTTGTTTATCGTAACAAAAACAAAATTCGTTTCCGAAGGATAATATGCCAGACCGAGGCGTTCGAATTCCTTGTACAGGTATTTTTTCCCTGCTTCATTAATTTCAACCGATTTTTTAATAAATCCGGTATCGAAAAGGGCGGCTGCGGCAGCCTCCTGCCCCATTGCGTTAACATTGAAGGGATCTCTTGTTTTATCTAGGCATTCGATCAGCGCCTTATTGCCCATGCCGTATCCAACCCTTAATCCCGCAAGTCCGTATATTTTTGAAAATGTTCTTAATATTATCATGTTATCGAAATCATCGAGCATATTCCGGGTATCCGGATAGTCCCGGGCTTTGACATATTCCCTGTAGGCTTCATCGATAACTACCAGGACATCTTCAGGAACTCTTTTCATAAAATCCGATAGGGTATTATGATTGAAATAAGTTCCGGTCGGATTATTCGGGTTGCAGAGAAAAATTAATCGTGTTTTTTTATCTGTTTTTTGTAAGATTTCATCCAGTTGAAATCGGCCTTCTCTCATTTCTGCATATTTTACAGCCCCGCCGAAATATTTTACCGCGAAAGTGTATGATGAAAACGTCGTCTCCGAAGTTACTGCATTATTGTCATGCCCGGCAAATGCTCCTGCAATAATCATAATAATATCATCCGACCCGTTTCCTATTATAAAATTTTCGGGGTTTAATGAATATTTCAGAGAAAGTTTTTGTTTTAATTTTAAGCAGCTTCCGTCAGGGTAAAAGTTCATGACCGGAGCAAGGCTCTTTATTATTTTTATCGCTTTAGGAGCAACTCCTGAAGGATTTTCATTCGAATTCAGTTTTATTGCGCCTTCCTTGATCATATCGGGCATATAAGGAATAATATCATTCAATTCTTTTCTTAAGTCCATTATAGTCCTCTCGGTTATTTTTCATTATTATTTTATACGGCAATAATGCCTTCCGCAATCTCTTTTATCTTATATAAATGAGATGTCTTAAGATGAACCCTGATCATGGCGAGCGCCCTGATCACATAAATGTCTGGATTGTCATATACAGCAGCATGAGGCCGTTGGCATTCCATAAAGCCGTCCTTATCCAGTGAGTCCTTAATATTTTAGCAAGATAAAGGCTCTTACCTCCTGATTGGTCCTTTGAAAGTTTGAACTGCCACTGTCCCCAGAAAATTGAAGTGAGGATGTGGGATATGATTTGAAATCCGAACGGGAACCAGATTTCCCATTTTGGAATTACAGGAGGATAATACCATAATAAAGCTATTGAACCTGCCAAAGCAAGTCCGAGAGGGATAAAAATCCAGTACGGAAGTTTTTTCCAATGAATATCCTGGACAGCATGAAAATTCTCCGGGTCAAGGACTTTCCAGTTTCTGAAGATATCGATTTCCATCGCCCAGATTGTTCCCACGTTATAAAATGCAACGGCCAGATTAAGTATTAGAAATATTTCCCTTGTCATATGCCCTCCTTGTTATTTTTTTCCCGGGCTTTCATGCAGCGGCTGATAAATCTTCAGTTCTCCTCCTCCCGGAAGCGTCACTTTTATCAAAAAGCCCCAGGAATTCTTTTGTATTGGACTGCACTTGACATTTAAATCCTTCATGCGGGAAGACAGTTCATCGATGCTGTCGCACATAAGATAGAATTCCTCTATATTGCTTTCCTGAGAAGGATGGATAGCGGCTTCCGACGGCGGCAATCCGAAAATAAGCCACCCGTCGCCCGCATCGATATAGGGAAATTTCAATACGTCGCGGAAAAATTCACGGTCTTTTTCAGGATTGGCGCTATAAATGACCGTATGGGCGCCTGTAATCATAATTACCCCCTGATAACAAAAATATTACCACCCGCCGTAATAAAAGGCAAATCAGGATCGAATTAATGGCAACAGTAAAATTCATGCTGATGATTCTGGAAGAAACATGTCATACTCCTTAAAATTGTTTCTGGATTTTTTAGAATTACGATTATTGGGCTACGGCTCCGATGTTCCGGGGCTGGACGGCCCCGTTTCCAAGGAATTGCCAAAGGAGTGAAACGTATGAGTTCCATTGTGCTTGGTTTTCAGGATATTGACAGAACAAAACTCATGGCTGTCGGAGGTAAAGGAGCGAACCTGGGGGAGCTTTCCAGGATTGAAGGAATACGCGTGCCGGATGGCTTTTGTATTTCTGCCGAGGCCTTTAAAAGAATCATTGGGGAAACGCCGTCGATTAACGAATTACTTGACCGGTTATCGCTTCTAAAGGCGGAAGACCGGGATAAAATCGGTGAACTCAGCGGTGAGATTCGCAGGGTCATCGAAGGGATAGCCATTCCTCAAGACATTAATGAAGAGATCACCCGCCGCCTCTCCAGGCTTGATGAAAAAAATGCCTGTTCAGTTCGATCCAGCGCAACTGCAGAGGATTTACCGGCGGCCTCCTTTGCAGGCCAGCAGGATACGTATTTGAACATTATCGGAAAGGAGGCGATCCTGAAGCATATCAGCAAGTGCTGGGCATCGCTGTTTACCGAAAGGGCAGTAATTTACCGCCTTCAAAACGGCTTCGACCACCGTAAGGTCCGCATGTCTGTGGTTGTCCAGAAGATGGTCTTCCCGCAGGCGGCAGGAATTTTGTTTACTGCCGATCCCGTCACTTCCAACAGGAAAGTGTCATCCATCGATGCCGGATTCGGACTTGGCGAGGCCATGGTCTCCGGCCTGGTGAATGCTGATAACTATAAAGTGTGCAACGGCAAGGTTATCGATAAGAAAATATCCGCCAAGAAGCTGGCTGTTTATGCCTTGAAAGACGGCGGTACGAAAGAACAGGAAATTGAGCCCGGGAGGCAGAACAGGCAAGTGCTGGCGGATAAGAGAATTTTACAGCTTGAGCGCCTGGGCAGAAAGATCGAAGAACATTTCGGCAGCCCACAGGACATCGAATGGTGTTTGGCTGATGATACGTTTTATATTGTCCAGAGCCGGCCGATCACTGCTTTATACCCCATCCCTGAAGCGAATGATCAGGAAAATCACGTTTACATATCTGTCGGTCATCAACAAATGATGACCGATCCCATGAAACCGCTGGGAATATCTTTATTCCAGTTAACGGCTTTTCGGCCCATGTTTAAAGCCGGAGGAAGGTTGTTTGTTGATGTCACGCAACAACTGGCTTCACATGTAAGCAGAAAAACATTATTAGATGTCATGGGGCAACACGATCCGCTCATGAAAGACGCACTCATGCCCATCGTAAAGCGGGAGGATTTTATCAAATCGTCGCCGGATGATAAAAAAGTGCCGGGTCACATTAACGGCGATAAAGTAATGTCCTGGAGTTATCTGTCGCAATTCGAAAACAATCCGGCAATCGTTCCTGATTTGATTAAAGGCAGTCAAACATCGATAGAAGAGTTAAAACAAAACATTCAAACGAAATCAGGAGCGGATTTATTTGATTTTATTCTGGAAGATATCCGGCAATTAAAGAAGATTCTATTTAACCCGCAAAGTTCGGATGTGATTATGGTTGCTATGTATGCTTCGTCATGGATCAACAGAAAAATGATGAAGTGGTTAGTTGAAAAAAACGCAGCAGACGCGCTTTCTCAATCTGTACCGAACAATATCACTTCCGAAATGGGCCTGGCGCTGTTGGATGTCGCAGATGTGATTCGCCATTATGCAGAAGTAATTGAGTATTTACAACATGTAAAAGATGATGACTTTTTGGATGAACTGGTCAAGTTTGATGGCGGAAAGGAATCCCGGGACGCTGTCTATGCTTATCTCGACAAATACGGAATGCGATGTGTCGGGGAAATCGATATTACTAAAACCCGCTGGAGCGAAAAACCGGCAGCACTTGTCACCATGATTCTCAGTAATATCAAAAACTTCGAGCCTGGTTCCGGCAATCGGAAATTCGAGCAAGGACGGCAGGAAGCTATGAAAAAAGAACAGGAGTTATTAGACCGGTTGAGGCAGCTGCCGGATGGTAAACGAAAAGCCGGAGAGACAAAACGAATGATAAGCCTGATCCGGAATTTCATAGGTTATCGTGAATATCCAAAATACGGCATGATCAATCGCTACTTCGTTTATAAGAAGGCTTTACTGAAAGAAGCCGGACAACTCGTACAAGCCGGCGTTATTCATGAAAAAGAAGATATATACTATCTCACTTTTGAAGAACTTAGCGAAGCCGTACGCACAAATAAACTTGATTGCCGGATCATCGGCAAACGAAAAGACGAGTACAAATTATATGAAAAACTGACTCCCCCGCGTGTTATCACGTCTGATGGTGAAATCTTTGCAGGCGAGTATAAACGAGAAAATCTCCCGGCCGAAGCTATTGCAGGTCTGGCTGTTTCTTCCGGAGTTATAGAGGGACGGGCGCGTGTCATCTTGAACATTGAAGATGCTGATATAGAAGATGGAGATATATTAGTCACCTGCTTTACCGACCCCAGCTGGACGCCATTGTTTGTATCCGTAAAAGGCCTGGTAACCGAAGTCGGCGGGCTCTTGACCCATGGAGCAGTTATCGCACGTGAATATGGCTTGCCGGCTGTTGTGGGAGTAGAAAATGCTACCAAACTGATAAAAGACGGGCAACGAATTCGCATTCATGGAACAGAAGGGTATGTAGAAATCCTATAATGAAATAAAACCGCTCCCCCGCTGTACCGCTTAATGTCTGCCAGTTTCAGACTATGCCGGTTCTTTATGTTTGCAAATAGAGGCTTGCCGTTTCCCAGAATAACAGGATGAACCAGGATGCGGTACTCGTCTATCAGGCTGGCGTTTGTGAAGCTCATTCGCCTTCGGCGCCAGGCCAGAATTGCCTCAAACCTTCGTAGGTAACCCTGCCCAGTAAAATAGTGTCTACTTCGTCGAACAGGTTTTTCTGGTCTTCATCCGATTCCCGGACACCGGGCATGATCCAGTCAAGGTGATAAGACATAACCCCTTGATCTTCCTTGATTACTCCATCCGGCGGAGCTCCCGACATAAATCCGTCAAAAGACATATTTACCGATACGATGATTTTTCTCATATATTGTTTTGCCCCTTTATCTTCATTTTAATAGTAAAATAATAAACCGTTTTTGATTAGGCAAATTTGAACCTTCCTCTTATACCCTTCCGGTTTATTGAAAGGTCTTTTAAATTATGACATTGAAGCCGGGCGGTGTGTACGGAATAATTCCGGACATTTAATTTGAAATTGAGTTTGTATCACCCCAGACGCCGGCAAATTCAAGAGCGGCGGTTGCATTGTCCGATCCTGTCATTTTAACCAGCACGCCGGTTTCTTTATCTATCCAGAAATAATAATCTTTTGTATAGATGCTCATCAGCAACCCTAATAAGAAATCTCCCATCGAGTAACCGAATTTGGCTGTCTTAAACCGGCCTGCTTCAGTATCCAATACTTCTTCATTAATTTTATTGAATCTCCCCTTAAAAAAGCCCTTCACATGCAGGGGGACAAAGAAACCTATGGTTCCTCCCGCATCCATATCGACATATCTGCATGCCAGAAACATAATTTCATTCCAATTCCAAAGCGGAACATTGGTGTCTATTGTAACCCTGCTTTTAGATTCTTCAACTTGTTTTCCATCCCACATTTTCACTTTATAAAAGGCGGTCAGTGTTTTTTCATCTACAGTCATTTCGCCGAAAACAGGGCCTTTAACTTTGTCGATTATTGAATTTGTAAGTGAATCGTCCACGAAATATTTCACAGAACCGTTGGATACCAGCATAATGGAATTATAATTGGTATAATGTTCGGGCATATTGACTTTTGTGCTTACTCTGCGGTAATACATATAAGTTTTAATCATATTTTCGTTACTGTTAAATGTATTAACCATGTAGAAATCCCCGGTTTTTTTGCCGCCCTGGACAATTGAATATTTTAGAAATTCACCGTCTTTGATAATATATTTCGACGGTTTCATTCCCTTTTCGATTGAAAAGCCGGATGCTGCCGAAAGCAAAAAAAGTAAAATAAATAATAATTTTGTCACGGACAGGTTATGCATTTTTCTCTCCTTCCTCTTTCTTGATTATCAATCTTGATTATCAATGAGATCTTACCGCTCTGAGCAAGACGCGAGGCGAAATAAATGGCGCTCTTTTTTGAGATTTTAAGCTCCTTTGCTATATCTTCCGGCGTTATTTCCTTTTTACCGTCCATCAGGTTCATAATTTCTTCTTCTATCTGAATTACCCATTCTTCAAAGAGGTCCCTTACCTCGGGAATGGCGAAACTGGCCATATCCGAGTTTTTTGCCATCGACTCCATCATACCTTTGCACATGTCCATGGGGCCGCCGCCTTCGTCCGTCATTTCTCCCATGCCCCCGCCCATCATCGAACCCATCATTTTGGGCATCATGTTTTTCATCATATCCTGCTTTTCTTCACCGGTCATATTTGAAAAAAAGCTTTCCATCATGTTATCCATCATATCTTTTTTTTCCGACGAAGACATTTTCTTCATCATTCCTTCCATCATTTTTTCCTTGAAACCCATAAAATATTTCCTCCTTTATTATGCTTTGAATATTATTTACACATATCCCACCAGCCAGGTACCGAAAACATAGGCTTTGACATTTTATCCTCGTTCAGGCAGCTGACTATTTCCAGGAAGATGCCCAGTGCGCTTAGAAGCCTGTCATCTTTTAGCTTATAATAGATAAATGCCCCTTTTCTTTTTGTTTCAAGCACCTGGTTCTCCCTTAAAACGCGCAGATGATGCGAAACAAGAGGTTGAGAAAGTTTTGTGTTATCGACGATTTCGGAAACGGAACATTCCTTATTGCCGATGAATTTGATTATTCTTAAACGATTGGAATCCCCGAGAATCTGAAAGTAAATCTGGAGTTTTAGCGCCTCATCCATATAAGCATCCTTTTATATAAATCATTATATATATAAACGATCATCTATATGATAGCACTAAATATTTTCATTGTCAAGGTTCCTGGTAAATTAATTTTCAATCCCTTTAAAATGCTTATCCCGGTTTAAATATTGCCGCTTATTTATGACTTTTCGGATAGCGCAATTATTCAATCACTTTTCGGAGGAATAGCGCAAAACAACAACACCGGACTTAAATGTATTAGTATAAATAAGTTTAAGACTTTTCCTGTCTTCCAAATTATCGAATAAACGCTTCCCTTTCCCCACGATAGTCGGTAGAATTAAAAGTAGATATTCGTCAATCAAACCTTGTCTTATAAATTCTTGAGGAAGGGCTAAACCGGATATCAATAGGTTCTTGCCGGACTGCTGTTTCAACTTTATAACTTCTTCTACTGCATCCTTTTTTACCAGCCTTTCATTTTCCCTCACTTCCTGAAGAGATCGTGAAAAAATAATCTTTGGTTTCGCATTGAACTTATTCGCAAATTCGATCATCTTCTTAGTGGCTTTAGGATCGTCAGGGGTTTGGTGCCAGACTTCCATAAGTTGATAAGTCACACGCCCGAACAACAAAAATTCCATTTCATCCATTTGATTAATTGAAAACTCGAATAATTCATCTAATTCATCGTCAGCATGCACTACCGTGTGGTCCGCAAAACCATCTAAGGAAACGGTCACTTGCCATATGAGTTTTCTCATATCCGAACCTCCTTTGAAATAAATATACTAAAAAAAACAGAAGGTGGTGAAATAAGGGCCTATCGAGGGCAAATTTTCAGGGGGTGTGAATCCTGCAGATTTTAACAAAGTAATAGTCCGGTCAGGAATACTTACCTGTGAAAACCTGTTATTTTCACAAAATTATAGTGGATAATTAATTTAATTTTTTATGGCTATTACTGTGTTAAACCAGAATCCCCGTGGTGGAAATTTGGTTTTTTCAATCCTGACAGACATTCCAGCCTTAGAGAAAACATCTTTGTATTCTTTAATAAAAAAATAAGCCGCGTCGGATATTATGACAATCCCTCCGGGTTTAAGGATACGGTAAATTTCCAGGCAAGCGCTGTACCTTTCATTTTTCGAATGTATATTATGAAGGCATAGATTTGAAAGTACAATATCAAAATAACCTCCGGGAAAAGATGTTTTTATTATATTTTCGTTTTTAATCTCAATCCTGCCGGAAACATTTTCTATTTCAGCGTTCTTAATTGCACTGTCAGCTATATTAACCGCCATATCCTGCTGTCTCCAGATGTCAATCCCAATCGACTTCCCATACGGCAGTTTTTTAGCGGCACCGATCATAAGCAAGCCATGTCCTGTTCCGACATCAAGGACGGTTTCGTTTCCCTTCCATTCAATATTTGATAATATAGCATCCCTGTGCTTTAATTTTCCAATCCTTATATAAATGATCAACTTGGTCACTCTGTACAAAATAACAATCCCGAAAATCAAAATAACACAAGCGGCTAAACGAAATAAAAGCTCATGTAAAAAAAAAAGTGAAACAATAAGGGTTGCATCGGTTACGACAGCTATTATCAAAGTAATGATCGTAGCCCGCGGGTTGCCATCCCAGCCGTAATCGGGATTTACCTGTTTCATTCAAAATTCCTATTTTTATATGAAATTATAAATGCTTAATAGAGATTGTTCAAATAATGGCCTAACTATGAAATCATGTGACTCGAAAAGTATTTTGTTAAAACACTGCGGCTTATTCAAGGATACAAAATATTTTTACACAGATCCTTTACTATTGCTTTCAGTTTGTTCAGGTCATCCCGGAAGAGCTTTTGTTTCCGCAGGACATTGAGTATCAGTGAATTCATATAGTCCGGCAATTCCTCTTTGACCAGATAATGATGATTCCATTGGGCTGATTTTCTGCTCCGGATGATCCCGGCATTCTTTAAAACCGTTAAATGCCTTGACGCATTGGATTGCTTGACTCCAATGACATGAATAATATCGCAGACGCAAAGTTCTCTTTCATACATTAGATTCAGTATCCGTAATCTGCTTTCATCAGCCAGAGCATGTAAGACTTTTAAATAATCATTCATGTTTCTTGACTCCTGGTATTTTGTATATTACTATATACTCATATAATGTTATTGTAATATAAGATTTATGATCGGTCAAGAATAAGGAGTAAATAATGCCTGAAAGTACGATAAAAAAGTTATCTTTAGTTGACCGGTTTCTTACGTTCTGGATATTTATAGCCATGACGGCCGGGATCATATTGGGGTTTGCATTCCCCGGTCTGGCACAAGGAGTTGCATCCTTCCAGCTGGGAACCACGTCAATACCGATTGCGGTCGGGTTGATTCTTATGATGTACCCTCCGCTTGCCAAGGTTAAATATGAAGAATTTGGAAAAGCTTTTTCCAATAAAAAGTTATTCGTTTTATCAATGATCCAGAACTGGCTGATAGGGCCGATCGTCATGTTTATTCTGGCTGTTTTATTCCTCCAGGATAAACCGGAATTCATGATTGGAGTTGTTTTAGTCGGTCTTGCCCGCTGCATTGCAATGGTCATCGTCTGGAACGACCTGGCTGGCGGAAAGAGGGAACTGGGTGTCGGGATCGTGGCTTTAAACGCTATATTCCAGATTTTACTATATGCTTTTTATATTTATGTTTTCATAAATATTGGGTTAGGAGTATTAGGCCTGGTAAAAGGATTGAATATCAATGTTTCGATATGGGAATCCGCGAAAACAGTATTGATATACCTGGGCATACCCTTTCTGGCCGGTTTCCTGACCCGCTTTTTCCTTGTCAGGAAAAAAGGGAACCTGTGGTATGACTCTAAATTTACACCGGTGATCAGCCCGATCACACTTTTTGCGCTCCTTTTTACAATCATTATCATGTTTTCCCTGAAAGGTAAAATGATTGTTCAATCTCCTTTTGATGTATTCCGTATAGCCATACCCTATATAATTTATTTTTTCCTGATGTGGTTTTTGACATTCTTTTCCGCGAAAAGGCTCAAAGCCAGCCATGAAGAAGCTGTCGCGGTTTCATTCTCCGCCGCGAGCAACGATTTTGAACTGGCTATAGCTGTATCCATAGCTATATTCGGAATTTCTTCCGGGCAGGCTTTCGCTGCAATAATAGGACCTCTTATTGAGGTGCCGGTGATGATTATACTTGTAAATATCTCATTGAAGTTAAAAAATATTTAATTTAATGGAGGCCGTTATGACTTACAGCGACAACTGCCGGATTCCGGCAATTTGCCGCCGAGGGCCGTTATTTCCTGAAAGCTCCCTGTAATATCAATAACCCGGAAAGCGAAAAAATATAGGGGCATAATTTAAATGGCAGGAAATCTATATTATAGCCTGTAAATAAAGATAATATTGCCATTGAAAACAGCATGACGGGCGACAATATGAAAATCAATTTTGTTGTTTTATTATTATCTTTATTGATAATTTCGGCCGCAACAACAAGCAGGCCGATAAAGATCAGGGTAAATCCCTCATTGATCCATTCCATTAAAATTATGTTTTTATTGTTGATCGACAGAGCTCCGTAAACACCGTTTGCAATGTCATTCGTTGGGATTATTATATGAGTGGCGCCCCATATGAAAGCCAATACACCGCCGGCTATTACTAAAATTTTTCTAAACATTTTGTACCTCCTTTTAACTGTTCATTATAGGGCCGAGATAATCCTTAACAAATAAACCCAGTTCTTCCGATTTCATCAGGGAAAAACACATCGTTTTGCCTTCCGTTGTCCAGCTGATCAAAGCCAGTTTATCGCCGGCTTTGATATCCGCCTTGTCCCTTGCCTCCTTCGGAAGGACCATCTGTCCCCTCTCATCTACTGTAACGAGAGCTTCAATTTGACATTTGCTTTCCTGACAGCAGGATACTCCACTGACTTGATCGGGGGTGCATTCTTTCTTTTCTTTTTTTTGTCGAGCCATCTAATAACTCCTTATTTTCTTTATGATAAAAAACTAAGCGCTTATAATGACATAAACCGCACAGTTATTCTTACCGGTATAAATATTCTTATTTTTCTGAATATTCAATTTAATCTTACTCTTCTGGATATTCTATCATGAATAATTTTATTTTTCAAGTAACTTGAAAATAAAATTTGTCATTTCAGGCTGTCCCCGAGTTCTGCACTATCCATGTTAGCCCGCGACTGTCTGAAAAATATATATGAAATATTACCTATATACAGGAAATATATCAACCCATATTTCCCGGATGCAAAATTGTTTTAGAGTTTGCCCTGCTGCGGGAAGGGAATGTACACAGAGCAAAAGGATTTGAAAGCAGTACTGGAACCGATCGTTGCCCGCGGGGGAAATAATGCACGACAAGCATAGTAATTATAAGCAAGGCAGGGTTTTATGATAAAAATATCACAATTTGCAATTGACAATGCTAATTCTACGCGTTATAATTTTTTTTATAATGGAGAGATTCTCAAAATGGGAATATGACAGTGTTATTTTGGAAATCTCAGATTAATGGTTTCAGCATACGGCTGCAGGCGATCCAGGGTTTTATCATCATCCTGGCAATCAACCTCGACCAGCTCAGGAAGAGGCGTATTTGAACCGGAGCGGTCATAGCTTAAACCGAGATTTCCCGTTTGACCATGGTATAACCATAGATCGGATAAAGATACAGGCAGAGTTTTATGGAGCAATGCGGAAGGAAAATGCGGGATGTGAATGTCAAAAATGACAAATTATATGTTCGGAATATGAGAAAATTTTAAGGAGTGAAGAATATGAAGAGAAGCGGTTTAACAGCGGTATTTATGCTGTTGCTTGCACTCGGTATCTTTACAGCCTGCTCCAGTTCGCCCGCAGGAGGCAGTTCCGGGGGCGGAAGCAGCGGTTCCTCAATTTCATCTTCTTCAGCGTCTTCCGGTTCATCCAGTTCCGTCAATTCTGCCGGTTCGTCTTCCGTTTACACCGTAACATACGACGGGAACGGGAACAGCGGCGGTTTGGCACCTTCTGATACTAACAGATACCTCGCGGGCCAGACTGTAACAGTGCTTAGCAATACGGGCAATCTGGCAAAAAGCCATTTTATCTTCACCAACTGGAATACGCGTTCGGACGCGAGCGGCACCGTGTACAATCCGGGACAGAAGTTTACGATGGGAAGCTCAAACCTCACCCTTTATGCATCATGGAATCCGACATATACAGTTACATATTACAGCACCGGCAGTGAAAGCGGCAGCGCGCCTTCCGACCCCGCTATTTACCGGCAGGGGCAGAATGTGACAGTGTTCGGCAACACAGGCAGCCTATATAAGAACGGGTTCGGGTTCGATTACTGGACAAACTCGAACGGCTCGAGCTATTTCACGGGGCAATCTTACCCGATTAGCGCGAACCTGAATTTGTACCCTGTCTGGAGCATCTACACGGCCGGATACGATCATCAGAAACGCGCATGCTACTGGTTCGGCACGAATGAGACAATCCTGGACTATACCGGGGGAGGATCGGTAAATGCCATTTTCGTAACAAACGGGGTTGTTTACACTGCCGGCATGGATGATATCGGCAATGTCTGCTTCTGGACTGGAACAACAAAGACAAATCTCGACAGCTCAGGTTATGCATATTGCATCTATGTTTATAACGGCGTAGTTTATACTGGAGGAAACGACCACTCAGGCCATCCATGCTTCTGGGCGGCAAAATCCGAGACTAACCTCGACTCTTCTGCGACCGGGAGCGTTTGCTCAATTTATATTGCCAACAATATTATTTATGCGGGGGGCTATGATTCCTCCGGCGCGGGCGAAGCAGCCGTCTGGAGCAATTCGGTATTAATAGTGGGTAACACTGGATTCGGCAGTTCCATGGCCGTATCCGGCGGTATTTTCTATCTGGCGGGATGCGACTGGTCGACAGGTGACTCCTGCTACTGGGTCGATTCCACAATGCACCTCCTCGGAGCCAGCCCGAGCACGGCAACCTCCATATACGCCTATAACGGAGCGGTATATACTGCAGGGCGGGACAGCGCGATGGACGCCTGCTACTGGAGCGCTTCTACCCCGGCTACTCTCGACACTGCCACATCGATAGCGAATTCCATATACGTCAACGGCGGCACGATTTATACGGCGGGCATGGATCGTTTCACCAACGCCTGCTACTGGATGGGAACCAAGAAGGCCGTTCTGGATTCCCTTGGAAGTTCGGCAAACGCTATTTACTGAAAATCATATTTTCACGTAACACGTAAAAAAAATGCCGGCACGTAAAACATTTTATTTTTTGACTTTAAATCATTAAAAAGCTATACTGGTTAAAACCGGCAGATCTCTAAGACCCGGCCGAAGGTCCAGTCTTTTCACAGCATGAAAATTTCTTTATCATTCATATTTAAAAACTTTAAATTTTTAAAAGAATGCAATTTTATCATCCGGAGGACGCAATATGCGTTATAATTATATGACGGCTGTAATTGTAATTGCCACATTTACATTCATTGCATGCAGCCAGCCGCCTGGAAGCGGCTCATCCTCGTCTGCTTCGTCCCAGGCATCGAGTTCGTCTGCAGGCTGGACAAACGGGGCTACCAATCCGTTGAATCCGGGAATTATGAGAGGCATAAACCTGGGCAATACACTTGACGCCACTCCGACGGAAGGAAGCTGGACCGGCGGTTTAACGGCGCAATCCTGGTATTTCGACGCTTACACCAACGCCGGTTTCAACACGGTCCGGATACCCGTTACCTGGATGTATCATTTCGTTTCGGGCTACACTGTCGATCCTGTCTGGATGTCGAGGGTGACAACGGTAGTAAACTGGGCCCTTGCAAGGAATATGACGGTTATCCTTAACGCCCATCATGAGAACTGGATATATAACGATTATACGAATCAACTGCCGAAATTGGAAAGCCTGTGGGCGCAGATTTCAACCAATTTCGAGAGCGAGCCTTCCAACCTGATCTTCGAGATACTTAACGAGCCCCAATCCAACATGAACAATATCCAGGTAAACGATATGAATTCCAACGTCCTGGCCGTTATACGCCAGACTAACCCCGCCCGCACCGTTATAATCGGCGCAGACAGCTGGAACGCCGAATACGAGCTGAACAATGGTTTTGTTATTCCTAACGATCCTCACCTCGCTGTCACTTTCCATTACTACAACCCTTATAACTTCTGCGGCAACGCACAGGGAACATGGGGGACCTCATCCGATTATGCAACATTGGCAGGCGATATGACCTGGGCGAGCAACTGGTCGGCTCAGCATGGGAATATCCCGATTTTAATGGGGGAATACGGGGCGGAAAAGGAATGCGATCCGACGTCCAGGTATGCCTGGTATGATGCAATCTGCAAATATGCCAATAACGACGGCATTTCTTACGCTGCATGGGATGACGACGGCGATTTCGGCATCTTCAAAAGGACATCTCCCGGCAGTTTCGATGACAATATACTGACGGCGATTTTCTTCAGATAATATTGTTTATATAAATGATTGACCGCCACGGAGCTCTTTTGGGGCGGTTTATTTTGAGACGCAATTTGCGAAGGTGAATGATTACAGTTTCCTTATTATTGCCCTGGCGGGAGCCCCGTCGCTGTTCAGAATTTTGAGGGGCAGGCAGATCATTTCATATTTTCCCGGACTTATCCCTGAAAGGTCAAGTCCTTCAATGATCCATACGCCTCTTTCCATGAGCTTCATATGGGTCAGGTCGCCGTTATTTTCGTACCCGCCGGCGGACAGGTAATCGATGCCTATTGCCAGGACCCCTGTTTGGGCAATTAGAGTTGCCGCTTCAGGGGAAATATGAACAAAATCCTTGACGAATTCCCGGGTTTTCCAGCACTTTTCAGAGTTGACCGTTTTAAAAAGAAGCCTTTCGCCCCTCCTGATCCGGTGCTTTGCAAGTTCTGCCGGCTTGACCGACTCCCGGTCCTGGATCTCGATAACCCTCGCAGGACCGACAGTCGAAGAAATCTCCATTTTATCGAGGCTTATGCCGTCCGGTAGAAAGTGATAAGGCGGATCTATATGGGTCCCGGCATGCGAACTCATCGTATATTTCGAAACATTGCAGGCCGAACCTTTACCGATCTCGAAAGTTCGTTCCATGTTAAATTTTTCATCGCCCGGCCATCCCGCCATACCGTTGTAAAGCGTAACGCTTATATCTTTCCATTCTTTTTTCATATTATAGAACATAACACAGATGCTCCCATAGGGCCTCCCCCGAATGCTACATATATTTTTTAAAAAATTCAACCATTTCCTGGGGATACAACCCGAAGTAATTATATCCATCAAAACGCTCGCGTCCCTCGAGCCATAAAAAATCCTTTTCAGTCTGTGTCTCGTTATAAAATTCCATAATATCGTTTTTATCAAACCAGGAATCATTCTTTGTTTGTGCATAAACCACCGGCACGAAAATATTCTTGACATATGATCCGGGAGACATATCTTCAAGGTAATGCCCTGTATATTTTTTTACTTTATTATTAATTCCATTATAAAAACCCTTAAAAAGAGGGTATTTACTTTCCAGGATCTTTTTTGTAAAAATATTTGCCGAAATCGGCTGGACGGCAAAAAGGCATTTTACGTTTTTAAACAATTCCCTGCCTTTACTCATAGCGATTATTGTGGCATTTGCACCTGTGCATAAACTCATAAAACCGATGGGCTTTGAATTTAAATCCATGCGGGAAGATATGTATTTTAAGGTTCCCGCAACATCCTGCCACTCATATAGCCCGATTGTGCAAAATCCTCCATTTGCCCCTTCACTCTCGCCATGATTGCGGAAGTCTGCCATGATGACATCATAACCAGCCTTATTTAATTGACTCGCTGTCAAAAGCAATTCGACTTCAATATTTGTTATTTTAAAAATACCCTGGCTATTTGCAGAAAATCCATAACGGGAAAAAGGCATTGGATTTGTCATGATTATTAATTTTCCCGATGATCCCTGGATATACCAGCCTTTAAGAAGGATTCCATCAATAGATTTAAAGCTGATTTCTTCGTACTTCAACCCGTAATCTCCCGGGTTCTTTTTTAATGGGTGACGTTTAGGAATTAATAGAGACCTGGCAAGATAAGCGCTCATCATAAAGTATCTCCTTAATGAAATAGTTTTAGGGGTTTCTTAGAATAATATTACGGGCGGTTCCAAAAACCCGCTTCAGTATCGAACCTGCTCATAATTACACCCTATCTCTTTCTCTGTTAGTTAGTTATATCATGGTTTCAGATATTCTTCAAGATTTTATCCGGTAAATCCAGGATTATTATTCCTTGATGTTTTATACAATCGGATATGGGCCGGGAGGGGGCATTGAAATTCTTTTCCGCCGCTCCGCACTTTCTCTATTACCAACTACCCTGGGCACGTCGAATTGTTTGGAGCCATAATTTTGCGCATATCGAACGACTGTACCGAAAATGTTCACCAAACTATCGGCCGTCAAGCGACGTTCTCGATGAAATCAAATCGACCTTTAAAAAGCCTGGAGCTCTTGAAGGTGCCCTCGGCTATTATTGGTCAGCTTTCAAAGATCGGCCGAGTGGGGCGTCAGGTGGAGATTCCATCAGCATTCCTTCGCTCGTGATAGCGGGATCAGATGATGGACCTATTGACATTGCAATGTTTGCCAAAGCTCGACCGGCTTTTATCGGTCCCTATTTTTTTGTCGAACTCACAACAGGCCATTTCCCACAAGTCGAAGCCCCTAAAGAGACCACAGAAGCCATTTTGACCTTCCTTAAAAAAACTGGGTAAATCAATGAGGCGGTGAATCAGAGGGCCTATAGAAAGCAAAAATTTAAAGGGTGTGGATCCTTAGTATTTTCACAAAATAACTCAGTGAATTACGACCTTTTTGCTTTAGTTGCTTGCAAAAGGAGCCATACCGAACATGGTTTTATCTTCGATTGAATGAATTATGAAATCAGCTAAATCTCCCCCGGTAATTTTTTTACCTATACAAGTAGTAGGACAAACATTGATTTTATGGATACTTTCATCAATAAGGAGATAGGGTATTCGGACCAATGTCCAATCAACCCGGGATTGTGCCAGTAATTTGGATGAAAGAATTTTCCGGGACTTCTGAGAAGAAGTTTGATTTTATAACCGTTTTCAATACAATGTTTAACAATAAAAGAGCCCGCTTTACCCGACCCACCAATCACCGCGATCTTTTTTGGATCATTATTATTCATATTAAAATATTATTGTCAAATATGGAATATTAAAGAGGTTTTGATCCTAGTTTCAAAATACTGTAAATTCTTACGATTCTAGCAAATAAAATTACAAATTAACATTCCTGGGACATTTATCCTTCATCGAACATTTTCTTTTCTCATTCCAAATACTGTAGTTTGCGGTTGATTGAAGTTTTTCTCAATACGCCACCCGCAATCGAGTGCAGAACGGCTGAATTCCTCAAGACTTCTTTTAATAACAGAAGAATTATTTTTGAGTTCTACGCCGTATCCCCTAAACAGTGTCCCTGCAAACAAAATAACATCCGCTGTGCAGGAATTTATAGCTCTTAAATTTTCGAAAAGGACATCATCCGGACTATAATCAAACAAACCGCCTTCGGAAGAAAAAACTGTAATCTGCCCTTCCCTGATGTTGTTTTTTAAATATTCTTTAAGGTGCTCAATCTTCGTCCAGTCATGTTTGTTTATGATAATTTCAGCATTTACCCCGTCAAGGGCCGCACCTGGAATTTTAAGGGCATTTAGTGAGTTTAAAGCAAAGTCAGGCCCTTCGTCGTCCATATCGAGAATATGTATTTTAATATCGCGGTTTCTGATTATTTCAGGAGTTTCTTTATTTAAAAGTATCAACGCATTTAGCGTATCCATTGAAGGGCCGCCCGCGATATTCACAAAGTTCATCTGCACCCCGGGTTTCTTTGACAATTCGGGCTTCACACCTTCGGCAAGGACATGCGCCATGTCCTGAAGGCGCAGGCGAAAAGTCATTGCGCCCAAGCCCCCTGCTATAGCTTTATCGATGTCGTTTGCATACCCCTTGCCAAGATTATCAGGACCGAGTTTCATCATATAAGTAATCATTCCGCTAAGATATGTCTGGATGGAGGCTAGCAGCCCCCTTCCGAGAATAGATTTTTTAAAAAAGGGAAGAAGAGCTTCTCCTGGAATTGACTGATCTTTTATGAACTTTTGTTCAAGTTCCTTGATTTGTTTTTCATCGGGATTAACCATAAAGGCGGGATGTGTAATATCGATAATGGGCAATTCCAGTCCATTTTTCGCAATAGCATAGGATACGCCGGGTTTCTTTTCTTGTTCAATTATTATTTTTATTTCTTCCATAACTCCTCCATATGAAAGAAATTTTATTTTCTTCCCTTATGAATGTCAAAAATTCAATACAAAATAATCGTCAAGGCTTCTGTAAAATCAATGTTGTTAAAACATGCAATTTTCACCGGCATACTGCCTCAAAACCACATATTCATTCACTTATTTGCCCCTCTATTTGCCCCTCTTTTGTGAAAATAATGGACAGAGTGTTTTTAAAATTTAATTTTCACAAAGCATTTAAAGCATAAAAATCGATATAATTTGCCTGAATTTTCAAAATTCTGAGTATGATCCCAGACCTAAAGTTAACCGTTGACAATTTTCTTTGTGAATTCAATAAAATTTTTAATTTTAACAAAGAGATCGCCTATTTTTGATTTTTGAAAATATTTTTGATATGACCGATAGTGAGAAATTGTTTTTTTTCAATAATAGCATTTTATATCATATTGTCAAAAACTTGAAATAAATAAAACTATGTACTATTTTTCCCGGATTCTGCGGTCTCCCCGATATTTTATATATCGCAATAATATTAAGGGCGCTTCTAATAACCTGCCTTCGTCCTGAGCACCTGTCCTGAGCCTTTGGCTCAGGATTTGGCTCAGGATTTGGCTCGGATAGGATGTGTACTTATCCTGGGACGGTCATACCCTTCGGGCACAAGTGCACAGGGCCCTAAGGGAACCGCCCTTAAGCAAAAAAAGGCCCTGCGGCTGTTTAAAAATTTTTGACTATGTCCCGGTTTACTGATTATAATAGGTTAAAAAGGGTATTTTATGATCATCCGTCCGGCCGCCGAAAAAGACCGTCAGAAAATCAATAAAATAATAAACGATTCATTCGATAGAATTTATGCGTTTTACGCGAGGATGAGCTTCAGGAACCTTGAAAATGCATTGGTTGCCGGGGAAAACGGCGATCCGGCCGGGATAATCAACTGGCGTATTTTAGAAACAGGTGATGCAACTTTATACCCTTCGGGAATAAATCTGGGCTATCTTTTCTGGCTGGCGGTAAGCCCGCTTGAAAGGCGGAAGGGAATGGGCGAAAATCTTATAAAGGCGGCGATCGATATAATCGGTTCGCGGGAGGGCGTTTCAGAAATATACGCCGGCGTCGAAAAGAAAAATCATGCTTCGCGTGCTCTTATTGAAAAGCTTGGTTTTAAAAAAATTCGCAGGGATTACCTCCGTACCCGTTACGGAGCGGCCGGCAAAAGGATATTCCGCGAGATGTGGGTTATGCCCTGGGAAGACCTGTTTATGTTTTCCAGGCCTCTATTAAAGTTCAATCCCGGCAAAGAACCCGGGCCATAACCGGTCGCTGGTTTTATTCATATTAAATTCGAAGCCCGTAACGGGCCCGATCGGACCGGGCTTATTGAAAGTGGAAAGATAGTTCTGCGATATATCAAATCTGAAGATTTTCTATAAAGTGTCATTTTATGTTTTTAATATTGATATTTATAATAATTGTACATAAAATTATGAGCGCTTTTAAAAACCCTCCTGCAGGGTAAGGTCTTTTCAGCGGCTTGCGGGTACAGCAATACGGTTAGATCGTCCTGGAAATTAACCGTCGGGAGACGCCTATGAAAATCGCCATTATCCCCCTTTTTCAATACTTCATTATCCTGTTGATATTGTCATCATGCAGCGGCCAGGTGAAGACCGAGCAGAAGCTGGACCGGTCCATGCGGCTGGAGGATTCGCTGACAACCGCTCTATCAAGACTTTCCGACAGGGCGGAAAAAAAGAGCATCTCGATAGTAATGGAAGACGTATACCTGGAAAACTCCCGCGTCATCACACCGCTGGGCGACTATCTTAAAAATGAAATAATCTCGATCTCCGGCAAGACGGGGCTTTTCAAGGTTGTACAGTCTTCAAAGGATTTTAGTTCGATCGGCGACAGGACTTTCGTTTACAGGACCGACGCCGATTTCGACGGGGTCCTGCTCATGAATTATTATATCGAAAAAGAGGGACTGCATATTTTTTTAAAACTGAACGACAGTTCTTCAAGGAAGATTCTATCGGCTGATGATTTTTACATAGAAAAGGACCTCTTTCCGGACCTCGGTATGAAACCTTCAAATTATGACGACTATAAAAACTACGGTTTTGATGAAGGAGTCCTGAAAAGTCAGGATTTTAAAACGGTCCTCTGGACCTCCCGTGGGCAAAGCGGCATATACAGGGACGGTGAAAATCTCGTAATCAATATCCGGTCGGAATCGAACTGCTATATCAAGCTGTTTCATGTGGCATGCGACGGGAAAATACAATTGATCTTCCCGAAT
Source organism: uncultured Spirochaetota bacterium (assembly GCA_963796325.1). GTDB lineage: Bacteria > Spirochaetota > Brevinematia > Brevinematales > JAOACQ01 > CAVYGN01. The sequence continues at coordinate 1,419,494 of CAWCLF010000001.1, read as the reverse complement.
AAATTTGAAAAGAACAATTTTATCAGGGCCGGCGAAGCTTATACCTTCCCCTCCCCGTCGATGAATTTCGACTTTAAACTGGGGCCTCCTTACGGAATTGAAACTATCCGCCTTGTCGCTCAGAGCGTTCAATTCGACGATTTGAAAATAGGGCAGGATAATACCGGCGTGCTGTTTACGGAAGAGGGCAGCATACGCCAGCCCGGCTATAAAGGTATTTATATCCGCGGACTCAATGTTTCCGAAAAGGAGGGAAGGGCTCAAAAATCCGAGTCAAGTTATACGTATAATATCGTTAAATGAATGTCACCAGTCCATCTCCGCGTCTTTACCCGTCCTCTGCGAACTTTTTGCAGTGTACTGGTGAAACTCGACGTCGATGCCGTTTGGGTCCTTGAACCAGAATTGATAGCTGCTGTCGCAGCCCAGCTTGATTTCGGTTGTATCTATTGAATGCTGCCCGAGCCTTTTTTTCATTTCAAGGATGTTCCCGGTTTCAAGGCAGAAATGTGCAATTGCCGATTTCTGCGCATACATGGTTTTATCTTCGAAAAATTCGATAAAGTTATGCCGGCTGATTTCCAGGTAAAAACCTTTTATTTCGCCGTTCCTTGTAAAATTAAAACGTTTTTTAAAGCCAAGTATTCCGCAATAGAATTGTTCGCATGCTTCCAGGTTGCCTGTCATAATGCAGATGTGGGCAAGTGCTTTTACTCCCATCGCTTCCTCCATAAACTTTTAATCATTGATCGTCGGATGTATAAAGGCTGACTTTGTTCCTGCCTTTCGAGAGATCCGCGCTTCCGCATATCGGGCATGACGCGCCTTTGAATTCTTCAATCTTTTCCGAGTTGTGGCCGCAGTTCCGGCAGGCGGTTTTTTTAGACATATACAGAGCCCTGTCGGCCAGCTTCAGCATCGTATCGGTGATTTTCTTCTTTTTTTCATTGATAAATTCCCAATCGGTTTTCAGGGAGTCCTCGACTTCAAAAATTCTTCTGATGTCCTTGAGCCCGAGTTCTCCGGACAATTCCATCTCATGGTGAAAAAGCGAAACTACCCCGAAACTGCCGGTAATAAAAAACGTATCGCCGCTGTATTCGATCTTTTCCTCTGAAATTTTTTTTCTAAGCGTTTCCGCAACCTGGCAGGCATCGGCCGCGCCTGTATCCGGAAGGATAACAAGGAATTCATCTCCGCCGTATCTCCCGCTTATATCATAAGCCCTTGGAGTTTCAGTCAGGATCCTTCCTATACTTCTCAGAATAAAATCGCCGCAGGGATGCCCGTATCTGTCGTTGACGTTCTTGAAGTAATCGATATCGAAGAAGAGCAGAGACATATCTACATATTTCCTTACTGCCAGCTTTTCGTTAAGTCTCTTTATAATTTCCCGCCTGTTATAAAGTCCTGTAAGTTCATCGACGGTAGCAAGCTGAAGCATTTTAAGATATTCGAAATATTTTTTCATATGGAAAGTAACCGACAGGACCAGGTCGCTTTCATCGATAGGCTTTTTTAAGTATGCACCGGCCCCCTTTTCCCTGCGCTCCATAATCAGGCCGTTATCCGCCACAGCTGATAAAAAGATAAAAGGTACCTGCTTGTACTTCGGGTTTTCCACCATTTCATCATGGATTTCGCTGCCTGTTATACCGGGCATATTATAATCGCAAAGGATTATATCGGGGGAATATTCATAAATCGCTTCCAGGCCTTTTTTACCGCCGGTCGCTATGATGAAATTCCTGAATCCGTTGAGGGAAAGATAATTCCTGACAAGTTCGGCAATAGGTTTGTCGTCGTCAATAATTAAAATCATCCCGTTCTTATAATTTAAATCGTTATCGTCTCTGGGCTTTTCAATATCCAGTATAAGTTCATCTTTCCCGGCAATATCGGGCATATCGTATTTCAACCGCCTTTTATGAAATACGCCGTCATTTCCGACTTCAGGCTCTTCGGCTATGTCAAGGGGATTGAAAACCTCCCTGCCCTTTGACAGCTTTATGAAAAATACCGACCCCCTGTTTTCGCCTTCAGATTCGGCCCAGATCTCTCCTTTCATATATTCGATCATTTGCTTGGAAAATGCAAGTCCTATCCCGGTCCCGCCGTATTTTGAATTCCTTCCCCCGTTCAACTGGAGAAAACGGTCAAAAATAATCGACAGCTTGTCGCCCGGAATCCCTATCCCGTTATCTTTTATTGAAATCGTGATATAACCCGGATCATCCTTAAGCCCGATTTCAATTATCCCTTTTTCCGGATCGACATATTTGACGGCATTTGAAAGAATGTTGCATATCACATCATCCAGTTTTTCCTCATCGGTATAAAATTCTTCGATTTTATCAGCCGGGAACCTGGTTATAATTTTTATTTTCACGTTCATAACCGAAGACTGGTAATATTCGGCTATTGCCTTAAGAAAAAGGACGGGGTCGCACTTCCGGACAGTGAGCTTTACTGCATCCGAGTCCATCCTCGAGATTTCGAGAAGCCTGTCGATGGAATTTTTCATCCTGTAGGAAGAAGAAAGTATAGTTTCAAATTGCTCCCTGTAAAGTTTTTTCTTGTTTTTCTTCAGTATTATATCAATCGTGTTCAGCACGACGGTTAATGGCGACCTGAAGTTGTGGGTGATATTCGCAATAAAATCATTCTTGATGGAATCCATTTTTATAAGTTTTTCATTAGCTTGCCTTAATTCCGCCGTTCTTTCCTCAACTTTGTTTTCAAGAGAATAGTTCAGCTGCCTGAGTTCCCCGGCCAGGATCTTATTGGTATCGCTGATATTTATGAATTCGGCTATTACTACGATCGAACTGATCAATATAAATATGGAAATGGAAATATTGAAAATCATCGGCATATTCCAGATGTGCAGATCCGTCAACAGGTCTGAAAATCCCGATACGCTTGATATTATTATGGCCATCGTCATTATGATCCCGAACCTTTTTTCTTTCGCCTTCATAGTGCCGGCTACAGCAAGGAAGCAGGCGTACATCAGCAGTATGAAAAAGTAATAAACAAAGCCGTTGAATATTTGCTCAACCACTGCAGTGCTCCAGGGCAGAAAATACGATATGATTACCAGAATGCAGACAGCCCTGTTTATTCTCGAGGTAAAGTTTATTTTGTTAAAAAAGAAATACTGGTCGAAATCCAGTACGGCAAGGCATATAAAAGTGACGGAAGCCCTTAATAATCTGTATGTCAGCGGAAAATCCACAAAATACTTAAGATATGAATTTGAGAAAGTCAGGTTATAAAAAACGGTGGACAGTACCAGGATCATTGTAGAAATATATTTTTGCCTGTAGGGCGATCTCCATTCAGTTGTTGTCAGCAGTATCATGATTATCAGGAGAAGCGCTCCCGATAAATTGATCCCGTCCTGAAAATATGTGTATACCATGAAGCTTTTTTGATAATAAGGCTGCAAATATTCCGAAGAACCTGCAAGTATCCTGGGGTCGCTCAGCCAGTCAAAGCCGGGAGTCCGGTCTTCAAATTGTATTACAATCGTATTGGTCAGATTGTTTCCGTTGTCGAAAACGAATTCCCTGTTTATTAAAAAACCGTATTGATCGTTGCCGCCCTGTGTTTTTCTGCCTCCGATGTTAAATCCGATCTCTCCTATCTTATGACCGTTGGCAAAAACATTCCCCATGAGACCCCTTGTGTTCCCGATCATAAAAAACAGGTCTTTATTCTTCATACCTTCTTTTAATACGAATTTTTTCCTGACGGTCGAATACCGATTAGTGAATCCCTGGTTTAAGTAGGCTCCGGGTAAACGAATTTCTTTCCAGGCCGAATCGTTAAATCCGGGATCGATCCATTCACCGTTCATGCCGTCCATGATCTTCCATGTCCCGGTCATGTCGGCGGTATTTGCCCTGTATCCGTCGGGCAGGCGATAGGCTATATATATGACGGCAATGATGAAAGCTGGAATAAGACAGGCAATCAGCACAACGATATTCCGGCGGAAATGTTTAAAAATACTGTGGTTTCTTTTCATGCCGCGCCCGGTTTTAAATTGAGATTGAATTATTAAAATTACAGAGTATTCTGCATGGAGGATATTGTAAGCTTCCTTAATGCTATTGTCAATGGAAAGGGCCTGTCCTGTTAATTCCTGATCCGAGCGACAGCAGCGGCGTCAGGCTATCGACTGTCGACTGTCGACTGAAGTGTCAGCCCAGCGACCTGTGCTTAAGATTCATGACATCCCTGTACGGAACCACTCCTAAAATCCTGCCCGCATCGTCAACGACAGGTATCGCCCTGAAGCCGTAACGGTTGAACATCATGAATGCATCCTTCAGAGTGCTCTCCGGTGAAAGGCTTATTATATTTTCAGTCATAACATCCCCAAGCTTCGCCTCTTCGCCGGCGATGAGAAGCTCTCTTATATCCATAATGCCTGAAAGTATTCCGTCGCCGTCCGTAATATACAGATACATTAATACGTCCATATCCCCGGCTTTCTGCTGGTAGATCCTGCGGGCCGAGGCGACTGTTTCGTCAGGTCTGAAGGAGAGAAAACTTGAAGTCGCCATGCTGAGAATGTTTTCCTCCTGCTGATTGAGTATGGATTTTATTTTCGATGACATATCCTGATCCAATAAATCAAGCACGGTTTCCTTATCGGAAAACGGTATTACTGCAAGGACATCGGCGGCCTGGGCCGGCGTCATATCGTTGATAAGCCTGGCGACTGTCTTTTTATCAAGGGCCGAAACAATATCCCTCTGTATATTCGGATCTATTTCCTCGAGTATATCGGAAGCATGCCCCGTGTCGAGTTCGCTGAATACTACCGATCTCTGCTCGCGGCTCAATTCCTCCAGGATATCTGCGAGGTCTGCGGGAGGAATATCGGCCAGCTTGTCTTTCACGGTTTTAAGCTTGACATTGCCTTTAAAGCTGTCTATATCGTCCGGAAGTGGAAGAACATACGTCCAGGGTAAAAGGTCCGCCTTGATTTTTAAGAGGTCGGCGAGTTTCCGCAGACCCAGCCTTTTAAAAAGGCCGTAGCGGCTGAAATCGACATCGCTGATATATAGCTTTTTATGGATCTGGATTATCTTGACGTCATAAACTACGGAAATTTCCCTTTCGTCAAGGTCGACCACTTTTTTGTTTAATACCTGAATCCGTTAAGTTATCGACAAACAACCTTCTCTTGTTCTTTCCGCTTCAATTTTTGGCCAGTTCCTGCTGTATTATAACCAATAGTTGTGAATCATAACAAATTTTCGAAAATTAAATCTCCCAATAATCCTAAAAGTACATCTTTTAAAAATTTTAGGCGCAAACCCACTCTTTTCTTAAAACGCTAAAAACGGATCCTTTAACTCTTTTTTAAACAGTTAGCGTCCCGTATAACTTACGAAATAGAGGCAGACACGGATTATTCCTATATATCTTCAGAGCAAACTTTCTTGCATGGCAGACCAATTTTGCAGCCATATACATTATATCCTGTATGACGGTTTTGAGCCTTATCCTTTCTTTAGCTTTACTTCCAGGAATACCTTTATACCTTAGCGCATTTTGCCCGACCCACCTCAAAAGATTATAGGTAAAACATCCCAGTGACAATACCAAAGAATTTGTTTTAAATTTTCCGCTGGGAAATCTCTCCAATCCAATATCTGACTTAATTTCCGAATGGAACTGTTCGCTTGTGCCGTGTTCCTCATACAAGCTGATAATTGTATCGGCATCATCCGATAATGATGTCCAGTAAGCTTTTACTTCAATGTCGGCTAATAGATTTGGATTGCCTTGCTTATCTATCGTCCTTTCAATAACCTCATAAACCAGTTTTATTTCTTCTTTCAGCCCAACGTCCGCTCTTAACTTATCCCGATATACCGTTTTCCCTTCCCGTGGATTTTCAACTGACGCTGTTTCCGATTTTTCTATTCTTTCCAGATAATCAAGCGGGCTCTCTCTTCTTAAATTTCTTTTGATTATGAAATCAACTTTTTCATCTTCCGCACAGATTTTTATCGTATCATTGCTGTCATTCCCGCTGTCTACTCTCACAAGTATTTTACGTTCAAATATTTTCGCATTTTGTATTGCCTTGCGGATAAATTCTCCTTTATCACATTGGGAGTGACTTTTACCTTCACGCAGCTCAACGCCAACAATCCATCCTTCTGCTTTCCCAAAATACGCAAATATTGGTGCATAGCCGTAATACCCTGCGTAAGTCCTTGAGACTCCTTCCTTTTTTGTCTGTTCATTATTGAATGGTGATACATCTATATCCAGAGGAACTAAATCCCTGATTGTCGGAGTTAAGCGGCCTTTCATCCTTTTTACCAGCCTTATGCTTTCATCGCTTATTTTATCGGGCCAGCTTTCAGGGGCCATATCCATTCGCTGTCTCAAATTTTCCTCCGATGGCACGGTCGGTATATCCATCATCGCTTTGAAAAATCTATCATTTCGATATTGCTCTATTTTTGCGAATTCTGTTTTGCCCATAGCAAGCAGACTTGTATAGCTCTTTACGATATCTATATCTTTAATCTGCGGCCTTTTTCCCGAACTTTCCAATCTTTTATCAAGATTTGATTTGCGTATTAAAGAACCTATCAGTGTCAGTCCGCTTTCAGCCGCAATTAGCTCGTCTGTTTCCTCCAGGTCAAAACGGATAATTGTTTTCATTCCTTCACCCTCTGGGTGAACCTTATTAGGTCCATAACCCTATATATTGTAAAGGGTTAATCTATATTTTTCTAATTAGTTAACGGATTCAGGTAATACATAGTCTTTTAAGAGCATGGCTTCCTTTTCCATCCTGTTGCTGTAATCGTCGACGGAAGCGATATCGAGGACAATGACCTTGCTTGTAATGGATTCGATCCTGTCGATAGGAACGATAATTCCCGGATCGCCGAACGGCCTGGAAATGAAAAAATGCGTTACATGGGGTATGAGCGATCCCTTGTACATTATAATGAGATCTTCCAGTTTCCCTATGAATTTGTTATTGGCTACAACCTTCGCGCCTATAATTTCCGTAAGATAATAAAACCTGTCGGGTTTCGGTTTAACGGCTGAATCAGGCATAATTCCCCCTAATGCTTGGCCCCTAATGCAGTTATAAAGCTGTATACAAGCAGCCCGACCATTCCGAGAAGGTAGAGCCTCAATATCACGAGACTGACAACTACCGCTTTTGTCGGTTTTATCGAAGGATTTTTATATTTTTTATTGATATCCGAAAAACTTTTTGCTATCGACCTGAAAAATTTAACCATGATCCATGCCTCCGGATTTACTTAAAAGCGCCCGGGAAAATCGAACTGACGCCGTACAGCGTCGACAGAACAATTATGACCGATACTATCGTGATATTGATGATATTTTCATAAAGCTTCATTTTATGCCTGCCCATCACCTTTTCATCGTTAAGCAGCAGTATCAGGAATACCAGGGCAGCAGGCAGGAGGGTTACAGCTATCACCTGGACGAACAGGGTAATAAGGACAAGCGGAGCCCCCGGTATAAGAACAATGGCGCCGGCGCCGGCAAGCAGCAGAAAATAAAACAGGTAAAACCATGGCGCCTGCCTCACTTTCATATTCAGGGAGTGAGCCCATCCGAAAACTTCTCCGAATGCCCAGGAACTGGCCAGCGAAATGCAGATAGCTCCGAGGAAACCGGCATCGAAAAGCCCGATCGCCATGAATGTCCCCACATATTTGTTGATGCTTAACAATTTAAGCGAAGCCTGGGCGGCATCGTTTATGTTTACGCCGTTAAGAACGGTTCCGGTCACTATTATGATAAAGACAGCCCCGAGCGTCGTGCCGAGCGCACCCATGAAAGTATCGAAGTTTCCGTTCTTTATATCCTTTTCCTGCAAACCTTTGTCAACTACGGCGCTCTGCTGGAAAAATATCATCCAGGGGGCTATCGTCGTACCGACATTCGCCATTAAAAGGAAAAACATCTTATTATTGAAACCGCCGGGGAAACGAGGTATAAAACCTGTTCTGACTATATCTGAAACTGAGGGATGGAGCATAATCGCCGCAGGAATATAGATAAGGTTAAGAAAACAAAATACAAGGGCGATCTTTTCCCAGGTCCAGTAGCGGCCCTGCATGACCATGAACCCCATCAAAATTATTACAATAATAACGGTCAGCCATGCCGGCACTCCGAATATTCCAAGCGCCGCCGTCATGCCGATAAATTCCGTAATAAGGGTAAGCCAGTCCGTAAGGATCAGATCGAACAGGGAAAACCATCCCCAGAAAGGTCCGAAACCGCTGAAAATGGCTTCCGCATGGCCATGCTTGGTCACGGACCCCAGCCTCACTGTCATTTTCTGCACGTAATAGCATACCGGAAGCAGAAGAACTATAAGCCATAAAAGGCCGTATCCGTATGTAGAGCCCGTTACCGCGTATGTTGTAATACCGCCGGCATCGTTATCCGCAAGCATCACTATTATTCCGGGGCCTGCGATGATCAGATAAAAGTGTATCGATTTAAGGAACCTGCTGATATTATAAAATGTCTTTGCGAAAAAGTTCATATACGATCCCCTGTCCAGGATTCGGAGTTGCACAGCAGGTCATCTCTTGTTTCGACGGAAAAGAAATTGCCTTCACTTTCAGCCGGACCGGCCGGACCCGGCATTTGAACATGGGCTTTATGGACAAATATTCGAAATATTCTAATTACATAAAATAATGATGTCAATCTTTACTTTAAATTATTAGGCTGATTTTTACGCTTTCATACGGTTTCACTGCATAAACCCGATATAGTCCAAAATTACTACCCGTTTCTTCCTCATTTAGTCCTTTATTCCCATTTAATACTTCACCGGTATTTAATATAATATTATCGAACAATAAGGTATAAATGGGGAGAGCTGTATGTTTTTTTTAAAAAATCGCGGAAAGCCTTATCTCTTTTCTCTTATAATCCACCTGACCGTCATCCTGGTTTTGAATTTTGTTGTTATTCCGGCTTCAGGCGGGAACGATTCAAAGGAAATGAACAGCAAAGAAGAAGAAACTTATGAAAATATAAGCACGTCGAATTATATGAAAAGCGCCGGAAAAAAAGAGGAGATGGAAAGCAGGTACGATAAGGAATTCGGGGATTCGTACAAGGATATCGACAGATCGATGCAGAACCTGGAAAACGGCAATAATTACAGCATAAATAAGTTCGGGAACGATATAGTAAATGCAGAAAATAAATTGAACAGGAATATTGAAAATTACTCGAAGGAATTGATAGACGAGGATATTACAAACAATCTTCTTAAAAACACAGTCGATTATGTAAAAAAGGCGAATGAAAAAAAAATAAGCAATATTTTAATGTCGTACGGCGACAAAAAAATAAACCCCTCGGCGAAGTATAAAGATCTCAGCAGTCTGAACAGGGAAACGGCGAAGATGCTCATGAAAAGCATCGACAGGGATTTGTTGAAAAAATACGAAGACAAATTATCGGATGAAATCAGCAACAAATACTCCAAAATATCTTTAAAAAGCGAGAAACCCGGAAAACTAAAATCTTTACTGATAAACAGCAGGAAATACATAGAAGCTAAATTATACAAGGAAATTGCAATGCAGGATATTTTCAAAGAAGGAATGAGGGATAAAAACGGAATAAAAAAACCGGAATTGAATGCCGGCTCGTCAAAGGAAGTAAAAGCCGTGCTGAGGGCAAAGGACAGCCTTGAACATTCGATGGATGAATTAAGCAAAACATCTGCTGAAATGGAGTCGAATCCCGATAACGCCGACCTGAAGGAATATAAAGCCAAACTTGATGAAATAAAGAATTCTATCAAGGAAAATCTACTTGATATGGATATGCAGGTTAAATCGGAAGATTTAAAAGAGGCTCTCGATAATATCGGTTCGCTCGACGATAAAATCGAAAGCAAGGAAGATCCTTTAAAAGACAAGGAAAAGCTTAATGACGAATACGACAAATTAATGAAAAATACTGCGGAAATAATGTCGGCTCTTAATTTTCATATAGACTATATGGAAACCCCGGATAAAAACGACCTGCCCAGCCTTAAAACAATTGAAGAAAAAATGATCAGCAATTCGAAAGCCCCGGATGAAGAAAAAAAAACGAAACATAAATCTGCACTTGATAAAGCATTTATTGTCGATATACACCAGTCTATCGAAAAAGCGATGGAAAAGTCTTTTGTCGACACCATCGACAACAAGGTAACAAAAATCAGGACTGTAATATCCGAAAACGGGAACGCCAGATTTGCCGGGAATCTGTACCATGATAACGGCAGGGTCGGCAAGATCAATAATCCGGGCAGCGGACCGGACCTTGGTAAAGGCAGGGACACCGGCGACAGGTGGACGGGCGAGGGAAAGGGTTCCTTTGGCGGAAATCAGGCCGGAGCGGGAGGAGGAGACGCCAGCGGAATGGGAAGCGGCGGGGGGAACGAATCCGGCAAAGGGCTCGGAATCGGCTACGGGAATACCATGACGGGTGATGAGAAATTTACGCGGGAAATATCTTCTCTTCATCACAGGATCATCTCGAACCCCAAAGACCTGATCGATTTCATGAACAAGTACGGCAACAGGACAAAAGCCATGAATATCGATACTGTTCTTTCGGCCGCACAGGGCGATGTAAGCCTGGCTGCTGAAGTCAATTATGACTACCCGAAATATGTATACATTTCAACCGGCCAGAAATCGAAAATCGAAGAACTGGTCAGGCAAAACGAAGATGAAAATAAAAAGAAAGAACTTGAAACATACAGCAAATTCCCGGCTTATGCCCGGATACCGTATCAGCCGCATGACCTCGCCATCGACGGGAATCTTTCAGACTGGGGTAAACTCGAAAATCCGATCCAGATGCAATGGGGCGCGGACAATTCTCATACCAGGATAACAAACGGCATAAAACTATATATGCGGTGGAACGAATCGGGTTTATTTTTCTCTTACATAGCTGAAAAAGAAGGGAAGATAATTATGCCGGACGAATCCGAAGACGAATACGATAAATATGAAACGGCGCAGGATAAAAATGACGGAGATATGTTCGAGTTCTGGCTGAAGATGTCGGACCTTCCCGATGAAAAAGTGCTCGATTCAAAATACGACAGGGAATACGCTTTAAGCCCTTTCAGCAGCCCTCCAATGTATATATACATTCATCATTATGGCGGCGAGGGTAATGATTTCGAAGTGAATATGTCCCGGAACCAGGCCATGTACTGGGATTATTATATCGAGGATGCCGATCATGCCAAAGTTACGAATAGAATGACGCCTTCCGGTTATATCGTCGAAGGGTTTATAAGTAAAGATACTTTTCCGAAGACAACGACCCTTCATCCTAAAATGCAGCTTGTCTGCAATTTCTCGATCAACCTCGGCAACGACTGGGGACCCGAATCGATGCAATGGTCGGCTTCAAGCGCTCTTAAATCGAAATTCCGCCCTAACACATGGGGCTGCATCGAATTAATGGACTGCACGCCCGAACTGGAAGTGAAGGATTATTACGATTCCACAAAGGCGGATTTTGTATTCCCGGGGCAGGCACTGAAAATCCTCATTAATGATTATCAGAGGAACATCCGTCATAACGCCATAGATGTTATCGAAGCGAAGGTTGGGGTAGTTGACTCCGATTCTTCGATCAAGATAAATCTCGCCGAAACCGAAAAAGACTCCGGCATATTCTGCGCGAGCATCAATACAAAGTCGATTCTCGACGCGTACCCTGAAAATGCGCTCGTTGTAAGGCCGGGCGATATCATTTACCTGGAATACTATAAATACAGCGGGAATTCATCCGGCAAGAATTTCAACAAAAGATACTGCAAGTTTATCCCTGTTGTAAATTCGTTTTTTGCATCGAAAAAATAAACGGGCCGGCATCAATAAGGTTTGAACTCCCTTAGCGGCAAACCTGCCTTCATATGGCGGGCAAGGCGTGCCAGTTCGGGCAGGCTGTGAGTGAAGAACATCCTGTATGCCGGGCAGAGCCGATTGATGCCGCCTTCGGCCCTGTCCTTGGGACAGCCGCCGTTGCAGGAAGGCAAGACGCTGCATTCGAGGCATGCGACAGGCAGCGTGTCCCTTTTCGAATTTCCGAAACTCGCCATGCGCGGGTCATTTGCCAGTTCCGTAAGGCTTTTCGTTTTTAAATTGCCGATGAGGTGTCCGGGATCGACAAAATGGTCGCATGCATAAAACGAGCCGTCATGCTCGAGGACCGCGGCATCCCCGCATGCCTGCCTGTGTATGCAGAGGGCATGATCTACCCCATATATCGGCCGCAGGGCTTCGTCAAAAGTTTGTATTACTATCCTCCCGACATCTGATTTTATCCACCTGTCGAATATCCTGCACAGGAATTCCCCGATAATCCCGGGGGGTGCGGCGGCGATTCTGCCTGGCGACGGATTAAGCGCAAGCGGAAGGAATTGAATATAATTCGCTTTAATATCCCTGAAATAATCGTAAACCATGTCGGGTTCAGCCGAATTTCCCTTATGAAGCACGCATAGAATATTGCAGAATACGCCATGTCTTTTCAGGAGCTTGAATGCGTCTTCAACCGCGGCATGCGTCGGCCTGCCTCCGGCTGTTTTCCTGTATTTATCATGGAATTCTGCCGGCCCGTCAAGCGAAAGCCCGACGGAAAATCCTTCCTCTTTGAGGAAAACGGCCCAGCCTTCATCGATATAAGTGCCGTTGGTCTGAATTCCGTTCGTGATCTTTTTACCCGGTTTTGCATATTTTTTCTGCAGCAAGACGATTTGCCTGAAATAATCGAGCCCGAGGATCGTTGGTTCCCCTCCATGCCATTCGAAGTGAACTGACTGCCCGGGGGATGATTCGATCCTCTGCGATATATATCTCTCGAGGAGCCCGGCAGACATGCTTTTGCAGCCTTCAGGGAAAAGCGATTCTTTGGATAGATAATAACAGTAATCGCAGCGCAGGTTGCAGCGGGCGCCGGCGGGTTTAGCCATGACGAGAAAATCGCGGGTGTTATTCAACGGAAGCCGTCCTACGCTTCCTTCCCGGTTAATGTCTTCAAAAAGAAATTGAGGAGCTTTGCGTACGAATCGCGTACTGCTTTAACATTGTATGAGGGGTTGTCATCGTTGAAAAATCCATGGTTAACCCCTTCATAAATATAATGCTCGTAAGTTTTACCGGCCTGTTTCATCCCGGATTCGAACCCCGGGATGCCGGCGTTCACGCGCTGGTCGTTGCCTCCGTAGAAAGCGATTACAGGGCAGTTGATTTTACTTATTTTATCGGGAGCCGGAGCCTGACCGTAGAAAACCGCGGCGCCGGATATTTCCGGCTCTTCGCAGGCTAATAGGGCCGACAATCCGCCGCCCATGCAGAAGCCTACGCAGGCCACCTTCTGGTCCTTCGTGCCCGGATTTTCATGCCGCAGGTACTGCGCGCCGCTCTTAAGTATGCCGATGTATTTATCCATATTTGACATCCCGGAATATATAACACCGAGGGTTTCGCCTATCCTTTCGCCTTCCTGCCGGGGAAGTTTCGCAAGTTCCTCTGCGCGCTTCGCAGGATCTCCGAATATAGCGGGACCTGCTTTTCTCATAAATATCATAGCCTCTTTAACCCTTTCTTCTTTAAGCGGTTCAGGCCTCTCGCCGTTTACTGCGAAGAAATCGGGAGCCAGGGCCGTATAACCGGCGGCTGCAATCCTTCTTGAGACATCTTCGATCTGCTCGTTGACGCCGTAAAGCTCGGCAATCACAATAACGCCCGGAACGGGAAGCTCGGCCTTTTCCGGCACGGCAATATATCCCCTCTGATCCTTATATTTAATCCATTCGCCCTTGATAGACATTTCCGGCCCTCCTTAAGATTCATTTTAATTTATAGGAATAAATATTTCCATTATCGGTCCCGAAATATATCGAGTCTCCGTTTATAAAAGGCGCTTTTAATTTTCCATTTAAAAATTCGGATCTTAATTCAACATTTCCATTAAGGGCGTTAACCACTATTATGACGGATTTTGACGAGCTGCCGGCCATTATGAGCTTCCCGCTGACAAATCTCGGATTAATAGAAGTGTCTTTGATTTCCGGAAAATCGGCCTTCCAGGCAAGCGAACCGTCGGAGGCTTTGACGGCGATAACCTTTCCGGATGATGACAGCGCGATAATTATATTGTCATCGCCTGTCAGCGGATAGGGAAAGCTGTCGATAGGGATGTCGTTGTAATTTTTATCCCATGTTTTAGCTTTATTTTTTATATCATATGAAACAATATCGCCGATCTGTGATACGTAAACCAGGAATTTTCCGTTCCTGATGAAAATCGGAGCCGAGAAAATGGGGTCTGTTTCATTGATTTTCGATAACAATTTACCTTTGCTGTCATAAATTGTTATTCCCTCGTCGAGAGACGGGACTGCCACCAGGCCTGAATCCGCGGCAGGGGAAGCGCCGTATATCTCTTTACCCGCTTTCATTTTCCACAAAAGCTCCCCCGTAGTCTTATAGGCGTAAATGCCGCCGTTATCGGAACCCACATAAATAATATTATCGCTTATTACCGGGCGGGTAAGGCCGTAATCTTCCGGGACCACTTTCACGGTTTTCACGGGATTGCCTTCGCCCGTAGTTATTATCAGCTGATTTTTCGCCGTGGCGATAATGTCCCCTTTATTGACCAGGGGATCGTTATAATCTTTTCCCGCGCTTAACAGGGGAATATCAGCGTTTAAAGAAGGGCCATTGTTCTTTCCGGCATGGTTTTCCAGTTTTATTTTAAGTTCGCCGTTTTCCTTCGTGAGAGCTGTAATCACGCTGTCGTTTTCAGCCGCAGTCTTGAGACTGTTTTTCAGATCGGCGTTTTCCTTTATCAATCCGGCTATCTTTCTGTCCTTATCGCTGTTAATACTATTGGAAAGCATCCTGACAGCGTTTTTTAAGTCCTCGTTTTCACCTGTCAGATCTGCAATCTTCCTGTCCTTTTCGTTCCGGCTTTCATTTGTTATCGTGTTGAGACTGTTTTTCAAATCCGCATTTTCCTTTTTCAGTTCGTCAATAATATTATTTGAAACCGCAACTGAATTTAGAATTTTAAACTCCCCTGCGATAAAATTCCTGCCGTTGTCGTTGGAAAATCCGGATTCGATCTCGGATAATTTTTTCGGGTTTTTCCTGTAAATATCGCCGAATCCGTTTTTTATCGAGCCGAAGTAATCCCTGAGATAATTTGCCATAGCTTCATTTTTCACAGAAAGGTTTAAATTATCCTGGTTTAACCTTGCGATGTCTTCCCTCGTTTTTTCAAGGTTTTCCTGAGTGTTTTTAAGATTCTTTTCAATTTCCTTTCTTTGCTGTTCATTCCTGCTGAACTCCGTATCCACATTCTTTTTTTCAGATTCGATCTGTCTTAATTTATCCTCTATCTGTTTCTGTTCATTTCTGCTCTTTGCTATTTCCTTCTCGGATAAAAGCCTGATTTTTTCCTCTTCGAGATTCTGCCCCTTTTCCTTTAAAAAGTTTTCATATTCGTCGGCAAGTACATTGATGATATATTTTCCTTCCGGAATTAGCGCCGTCGATTTTTTATCCTGGATGAGAATCTCCGAGGAATAATATATTCCATAGTAAAGCCCTGCCACCACTGCAGCAACTCCGATCCCGTTCAATACCCACAGGGCGATCCTGGCACCCGATTTAATCATATCCGGTCTTCCTTCTATTTTTCCAGTTCCAGCGTTCCATTCTCTATCCAGTCCTTGGACGGCTCTTTTACCTGGAACTGTTCCCTTTTAAGCCATTCTGCGGGAATTTTTTTGAATTGGTCGAATTCCTCGTATTTCAGAATGGTCGATATAAAATGTTCTATGAGCGGTAATTTTGTTTTAATAAAAAATTCAGCCAGAACCCTGACCTGGTCCGACCATCTCTTTTCCGCCACCCTCTTTAAATCGGCAGTCTCCTTCGACAATTGATAATCGCTCTCCGACTTTTTCCTGTCGTAATAACTGTGCCAGATATTGATGCTGTTAATGAAATTATCAAGAAGAAATTGAAATTCTTTGAATGTATTAAGCGTGAAATATTTATCCTGCCCTATCAATGAGAAATCGTCATTCCTTTTCTTAATTAAAGTATATATCTCTATAGGCTCTTTTTTCCCTTTCGGCCTGGCTTTATCGACCTTCAAGAGCTTTGCTATGAAATCGGACGCGGAATTGATTTCCTTGCTCAGGTTGTAAAGTACATCGGGTTTCAAATTCATATTAACAAGGACATTCTGAGTTAAAAGGAGGTTCGTATGGTACTGCTTTGAAAGAGATTCAAGCCTTGAAGCGGTATTGACGGGATCGCCGATCACCCCGAGTTCGTAGTTCATGTCCGATCCGGTTTTGCCGTAAGTCACCTTTCCGTAATCGAGCCCGATCCTGAAATTAAATTCGATGTCAAGCTCCCTTTTTACCGCCTCCACTCTTTCCAGGAGCTCCACCGCCGCGTAAAAGGCGTTTATGCTTGAATTTGTTTTGCCTTCTTTATGATTGTCCAGGAATATCAGTAAAGCAGCGTCGCCAATAAGTTTATTGATTTTTCCCTTTTTGCCGCCGATGATTTTCTGGACTTCGGTCCATATCCTGTTTATGATCCCCATGATGTTATCTTTATGTCTTTCCGTTATCCCGGTAAAATCCTGTATATCCAGGAACATTATCGTCATCATCTCGTCATGAGGACTTAGTAGGCTGTTGTCTTTCCTTAAAGTCGCCGTAAAAAGGTCCCTGTCCGCTATTCCCGATATAATATTGCCCAGGTCGAGCAATGAACCTGTCAGATCCCTGAAGGAATCGTCGAGGTTGGTCGTTTCTATAAAATTCTTTTTTAAAGGTTCTTTACCGCTTCCGATAAGGCCCTGTTCCCTGATTTCCTTACCCGCCTCAGTCATCCTGTCCCTTATATCATATATCTCTCTTGTTATTACAAAAGTATTGTAAATCTTGTAAGCGGCTCCAAGGCCGATGACAAGCGAAAGAAGTATGAAGAAAATATTCCTTACCCTGTCCAGTATAAAGAAAAAATCGCTCTTATTGTCTGCTATCAGAATAATCGGATGGAGCATTTCATTATTGTCCCTGTCGAAACTGCTCCTTATGCCGGCCTGGGAATATTCCGCAATGCCGATATAACTTCTGCCTTCGATATTGAATTCGATGTAGTTTTTATTTCCCTCGCCCGCAGCTTCGGAATCGCCGACTATATTATTTGTATAATTATTAAAATTGACATCTTTAACATTTATTTTCAATTCGGGCCGTTTTTTTTCACCGATCACCAGATAATTCTCCTTTTCAGGAAATATGAATGCTGCGATGCTGTTGTCGTATTTGGCCCTTTTCAATGTGGACAATTTGACGTAACTGAATATTTCATCTGCGAACTTTTTATAAGGCAATTCCTTTTTTTCTTCAATATAAGCAACGGCATTGTTCAAATCGAACTGCGTCGTCTTCATGCTTTCATAAAATCTGTCGACGCTGTAGGATATTAAAATTTTATTTATCACCAGCTCGAAAAGAAAATAAACGCTTACAAATATTATAATCAGAACAACCAGGTCCAATAACAGTAAAGAGGATTTCAGATTCTTTTTAAACAACGATCTCTCCAATTTCTAAAAATCTCATGTTCAGTAACGCAAACCGGCTGAAAGGGCGAAAGAAAACTGAAACTTCCGGTCAGCGTCTATATAAATATAACATTCGGGACGCAGACTTATAAACATGTAATCGGCGCTTGCAAAAATCCCGTAGTTGAATAAAGGGATGTCCAGTCCCGATGCAGCGCCCTGGTATTTAACAAAATTAGCCCTGAAGATCAAACCGGCCCCGATACGGAACGCCGACCCGGCGTCGCCAATAATATAATATCCGGTTTCTATCATAGGACTGATAAAATACACTGCATCCTGATCGGAATTAATAAAGGAAAATCCTGAGCCTATGCCTGCATAGATATGGCTGTCGATGGGAAAAATCTCCAGGAACAAAGTCGCAATATCATAATCGAGGACAATAAGTTCGACATGGAGGCGCTGGAAACCAGAAGCTTCAGGATTGATCGTGACTGTCTCGCCGTCATATAAATCGAAATCGCGATAATAATTTGTTTTGTTCATATCGTCCGTCATCAATAAAGAATGGGGTACATCCACCCTGACATTTGTTGCCGAATAATTTTCACCTGCAGGAACTCCGTCCAGGTATATATGGTATTTTTTCATTATTTCGCCTGACGTAATTCCCCCGATCCTGACGGTGCCGAAACCTTTATAGCCGATGTTTGTAGACGCATCGGGAGAAAGTATCACGGTCTTTTTTAAAAGTATTCGACTTCCCGATTCATTTTTGAGGAGAATAGTGTAATTTGTCCCGGGAATAACCCTGAGCTCCATCGAAAAATCGGAATTTGACGGCGATGCTATAAGTTTGTCATTAACATACAGCCTGTAAATCCGGTTCTCGAGCCTGAAATCCCTGAACTCCAGGGTCGCAGCCCTTTTGATTTCGATTTTCAATGCTTTTACCATGACCTCTTCTATCATCCGGTTGATGCTGTCGAAGATCTGCTGCTCTGTCGAGGTCTCATATGTTTTACGGAAAATCACGATTCCTGCTGCAGCGTCATAAACCGACACTTCCACATTGATATCGGGTTTTGCCTTGTATCCCGTCAGATGGTATTTTCCGAATATGATCAATTGCGCGCCGGAACGGACTGCAAAATCCCTGGCATCCGAATCCTGGGCCTCTGTTTCATTTGTAAAAATGAAATCCATATCCGATTCGGGAATAACGCTCAAATAAGCATAAAACGAGCGTGAGAATATTTTTTTATAAATATCCGCATTAAAATACTGTTTTATTTCTGTTTCATTTTTAAAAGGCAGGATGAACACTTTTTCACGCTTATCAAGGCCGGCAGCCGGACATGGATAAATTAAAAAATACAGTAATAATATTGCCGGAAGCATCTTGAAGAAATGCAGGTCAATATTCATGAAAATTTCAATACCTTCCTTATTTAAAATAAGGCTCCATGAAAACATTATAACTCCGGCATTCAAATAATTCAATCTAAATTTATTAAAGGAAGGAATATTCAAAAACCCCGGTAAATATTATGAAATATTCCCTTAATTATCAAGCGTTTTTTCCTTGACGACTTCCGTGGTTTAAGTTAAATTTTTATAAAAATAATGCATTGGCATTCATTATGGAGGATATCTATGAATAAAATATTTACCGGGTTTTTCCTTCTTGCTATAGTGACGGTTTTTACAGCTTCCGCGGTTTATTCAAAGACAGCTTCATTCAAACTGAGTTCTCCGGCTGTTACCGGCAAGGCCATGGTCGGTTTCGATTCGCATCTGAGATCGGCCGGCAGTATCGATCCCCAGTATGCAGCCCTGGATAAAGGGCCCGTCAACCCCAGGTCTTTTCCATTTGCATGGCAGGACCTTCCTGCGGGAACTCATGCTTTGGCCATTATCCTGGATGATCCGGATGCCCGGAAGGTATTGGCTGCATACGGCATGAAGGGAACCGCCTTCCTTCACTGGATCGCGGCAGATATCGATCCCTCGCTATCCGGCCTGCCGCCCGATGCATCGGCCGGCGCCCATTCTTTCGTACAGGGTAAAAACGGATCCGGAAAAATAGGATACCAGGGCCCTCAGCCTCCCTCGGATTTTCCTAAAGACGCCAAAAAGCCTATTATCCATATATACAGGCTCAAGGTTTATGCATTGTCGGCTCCTACCGGCCTTAAAGACGGTTTCACCCTTGAAGAGCTTCTCGCCGCAATAAAGGGGAAAGTCATTGGAGAAGCCCAGCTCAATATCAGCTATCATAATTGAGTCGACAGCCGTTTAAGATTATTCAGTTGATATTTGTATGAATGCTGTCTTATTGTCATACAAGTGGCTGGCGATCAGGGTTTTCTTTCCGTCTGCTTTTTTTTGACGACGGCAAAAGAAAGCAGACAATAAAAATATTTTTAATAATCTGTTGCATTTCCTTCCCGTTTCCGTATAACATTAGTAACGGAAAACAGGAAAGGAGAGCGATATGGAAATTGCCGACAGGCTAGCCCTCGACGCCGCTGCTGGCAGTAAAGGCGCATTCGAGAAGCTTTACAAAATGTATTTCATGAAAATTTACCGTTATTCATACTACAGATGCCTGTCCAGGGCAGGTGCAGAGGATATTACAAGCACGGTGTTCTTAAAAGCGGTCGAAAAAATATCGGCCTACCGGCCGGAGGCCGGTGAATTTCCTGCATGGCTTTTCGGGATCGCCCGCAATACCCTGATGGATTACTTCAGGGAAAGGAAAAAGGACGTTCCCCTTGAAGATATATGGGATGTGCCCGACGGCAGGGACGTCACCATTGATCCTGAAAACCGTGTCCTATGGGAAAAGGTAAGACCGTTCTTTAAAAAGCTTAATCCGCATGAAAGAGAGATAATAATCCTGCGTATCTGGGACGAGGTCCCCTACTCGAAAATTTCAGCGCTTACAGGCAGAACACAGGCTGCATGCAGAATGAGCTATATGCGGGCTATCGAAGCCCTTCGGGAGGCCGCCATACCCCTTTCCGTATTCCTGGTTTTCCTCGTTTACAGACCTTTATAAGGAGCAAAAATTATGGAAAAAAGAATAATTTTGATATTGAAGGAACTTTACAGGCTTGATCCCGCCCTGCGGGACAGGGAGGCTGAATTGAAAAAGGCGATTGAAGAACTGTTAGGAAATAAACCTCAGTTAATCCTTGACAGAACTTTTGAGAAACGTCTCAGAAAAACTCTCCTCCGGAAGTTCGCGCCGGAATCGAAAAGGCCTTTTATATTTAGTCCCGGATTCCGCGCGGTGCTGGCCGGTTCTGCTGCTTTCTGCATTCTCATACTTGCGCTTTACATCGCGCTGCCTCAATTTAATAAGCAGCCGGCATTGCCGGAAAAGCCCGCTCTAGAAACCGTAAAATCGGAAAAGGTAAAATCTCCTGCGATGGCCGAAACAGGAAAAAAGTCGCCGGCCGGACCGCTTTATACCGCCGATAATATTGTAAGTTCGGAAAATTTCAGGGAAAGGACCCGGGGGGAAAGCAAGCTTTCACTCGATGATCTCGATGATAAAGAAGCTGCCCGGGAAATGGAACCGAAGAGCGAAATCGCGGATCAGAGCCCCGCTGTAAAGAATTATGCAGGGCAAAAGGATCGGTTCAATACGGAATCTTACGACCGCGTCGAGGAAAACGAATTCATGGAAACCCTGAAGGACCCACTGTCCACATTTTCGATCGATGTCGATACCGCCTCGTACGCCAATATCAGGCGTTTTATTAATGAAGGGTCTCTTCCCTATCCCGATGCAGTAAGGATCGAGGAAATGATCAATTACTTTCCATACGATTATAAAGAACCGGAAGGCGATGCGCCGCTGGCTTTCAATTCCGAAATTTCGACATGTCCGTGGAACCCGTCTCATACGCTGATCAGGATCGGCCTCCAGGCAAAAAAAGTGGACCTTCAAAACCTTCCTCCGAATAACCTGGTTTTCCTCATTGATGTTTCCGGTTCGATGGATGAAGAAAACAAGCTGCCGCTTGTAAAATCCGCTCTTAAACTTCTTGTAAACCAGATGAGAAGCATAGACAGGATTTCCATAGTAGTTTATGCCGGAAATGCGGGTCTCGTGCTGCCGCCGACGCCGGGAAATGAAAAGCGCAGGATACTCGACGCAATAGATTCGCTCGAAGCTGGAGGTTCGACCGCAGGCGGAGAAGGGATAATCCTGGCATACGCGGAAGCAAAAAAATATTATAATCATGCCGGAAACAACAGGGTCATACTCGCGACAGACGGCGATTTCAATGTCGGCGCCTCCAGCGACGGCGAACTTGTGAGAATGATCGAGGAAAAGAGAAACGAAGGAATTTACCTTACAGTCCTGGGTTTCGGTATGGGCAACTACAAGGACTCGAAAATGGAAAAGCTGGCAGATAACGGAAACGGGAATTATGCATATATAGACACCCTTTCCGAAGCTGAAAAGGTGCTTGTCAGGGAAATGAGCGGAACCCTTCTCACTCTCGCCAAGGATGTTAAAATCCAGATCGAGTTCAATCCTCTCGCAGTCGGACAGTACCGCCTTATAGGATACGAAAAACGTCTCCTCAAGAACAGGGATTTTGACGACGACAAAAAAGACGCCGGCGAACTCGGGGCCGGCCAATGCGTTACCGCGCTTTACGAGCTGATCCCTGCTCTTAGCAGCAGCTCATCGAACATTTTAAAATACCAGACAACTGTCATAAACACGAATGCGGCAGGATCCGGGGAGCTCTTGACGATCAAGTTCCGGTATAAAAAGCCCGATGAGGATAAAAGCCGTTTACTCACATATACCGTTCCGGATAAAAAAATCGGCTTAAACAGCACATCGGAGAATTTCCGTTTTGCTTCGGCCGTTGCTGAATGGGGTTTAATCCTCCGCAGTTCGAAATTCAAGGGATCGGCCTCGGAAGGACAGGTAATCGACCTGGCGAACAGCGCTCTGGGAAGCGACCCGGACGGCTACAGGCATGAGTTTGTAAAGCTTGTAAAACTTTCGAAAGGACTGAAAAGGGCTGAATAGATAAAGACCATTTAAAAAATAAAAAGCGGGCAGAAATGCCCGCTTTTTTTATTCTTGACGGAATCTTTTGCGGGGTATTATTTTTAATAGAAAAACAGGAGGACTTATGAATTCCAGATCAAGAAAATTCCTTTCCATACTGAATATATTGTTCTATATCGGAATGGTCGCCGTCAATGCAACGGCCGTTATTCTCCCGCTGAATAACAGGACGACAGCCGAATTGTCCGACAAATATCCCAACCTCTTTGTGCCGGCAGGGCTGACTTTTTCAATATGGGGCGTAATCTACCTCCTGCTCCTGATTTTCTGCATTTATCAGGCATATGCCGCTTTTTCTTCCAGTAAAGAAAATTCCGTCATTTCCAAAAAGACCGGAATTACCTTCATCCTATCCTGCATTTTGAACGGAGGATGGATTTTTGCCTGGCATTACGAAAGGGTGCTTTTATCGCTTGTAATAATGGCCCTTTTGCTTATTACTCTCATTATTCTTTACCTGAGGCTGGATATAAGCTCCGGAAAAGCCGGTAATGCCGAGAAATATTTTGCACACCTTCCTTTCAGCATTTATCTCGGGTGGATTACGGTAGCAACCATAGCAAATGCGTCGGCATACCTTGTCAGCGTCAAATGGAATACTTTCGGACTTGGAAATGTATTCTGGACTATTGTCATGATATCGGCCGCAGTCGTTATCGGACTCATTTCAATATTTTCGAGAAGGGACATATTTTTCAGCCTTGTAATAGACTGGGCGCTCCTCGGGATCATGATCAAGACTTTCGCGTCCGCCCCGCAGGAAACAGCGGTACTCCTTACCCTGGGAGGAGGCATGACCCTTATAACTCTTTCTATAATCCTCCAGATTATCAGAAGAAAGGTGTATGCTTGACCGGACGATGATATTGAACTGTGGAAATGATTGACAAACGCCGTAAAAAATTGTATCCTCATGCCTGATTAAATTCCTGTAATAAAAAGAGTAAGGATGAAATTAACAACTCCCTATTATTTGATAGATGAAAGAAAACTGCTGTCAAACCTCAAAATAATCGAATATGTCCGCGCTGTTTCAGGAGCCAGGTCAGTCCTGGCGCTGAAATGTTTTTCCACCTGGTGTGTTTTCGATCTTATGAAGCGCTACATGGACGGCACAACATCGAGTTCCCTTTACGAACTCAGGCTCGGCAAGGAAGAATTCGGCGGGGAGGCTCATGCCTACTGCGTCGGTTATTCCAGGGAAGACATCGGGGAAGTTGTAAAATATGCGGATAAGATCGTTTTCAATTCGATCTTGCAATTGAGAATGTTTTATGACGATGTCAGCGGATTAAAAACAGGTTTGCGTGTTAATCCCGGAGTCAGCTACTCTCATTTCGATCTTGCAGATCCTGCAAGAAGGTATTCAAGGCTCGGCGTCACGGATAAAAAGGCATTGGCCCGGGTCTCTTCTATGATAAGCGGGCTCATGTTCCATTTCAACTGCGAGAATGAAGATTTTGCCGATTTTTCAAACAATCTTGACCTCATTGAAAAAAATTACGGCAGTATTTTAAAAAAAATGGAATGGGTCAGCCTCGGGGGAGGCGTTTATTTTACAAAAGAGGGGTATCCCCTGGACAGTTTCTGCTCAAAATTAAAGGAATTCAGCGAGAAGCTCGGCGTCCAGGTTTATCTCGAGCCGGGCGAGACCGCAATCACGGGTTCGGCGGAACTTGTGGCCGAGGTCCTTGATATAGTCCGCAACGAAATTGATATTGCCGTAATAAACGCATCTACGGAAGCGCACATGCCCGACCTCCTGGTTTATTCTGAAGAAGCTGGATTAGAACTTAACGAACCCGGCAAATATAAATATATGATAGCGGGCAGGTCATGCCTTGCCGGGGATATTTTCGGAGTGTATGGTTTCAAATCGAAATTGAAACCGGGAAGCATTGTCAGGATAGCCGATGCGGCGGGCTACACAATGGTTAAAAAAAACTGGTTCAACGGCCTTGCCATGCCTTCCATTGCGGTCAGGAGGCTTGACGGAAAACTTGAAGCGGTCCGCAGTTTTAATTATGAGGATTTCAAAAAAAGCCTTTCGTAAGGAGGAAGATTAATGAAGCGTAATGTAATGATCATAGGCGCGGGCGGCGTCGCCCATGTAAGCGCCCATAAAAGCGCCATGAATAACGATATACTCGGCGATATTTGCATTGCTTCGCGGACCAGGGAAAAATGCGATGCAATAATAGAAAGTGTAAAGAGAAAGGATCATATAAAGGATAAATCGCAAAAATTATATTCGAGACAGCTCGACGCTCTCGATATACCTGCAACGGTCAGGCTTATAAAAGAAACCGGGACCCGGATCGTGATAAACCTGGGGGCGGCTTTCCTTAATATGTCGATCCTGGAAGCCTGCCTAGAGACCGGCGCAGTTTATATGGATACCGCAATCCATGAAGAACCGAACAAGGTCTGCGAAGACCCGCCATGGTATGCAAATTACGAATGGAAAAGAAAAGACCGCTGCGCCGCAAAGGGGCTTACGGCGATCCTTGGGGTCGGGTTCGACCCCGGCGTTGTAAATGCCTGGTGCGCCTCGGCCGTGAAGCATCATTTCGATAAAATAGACACTATCGACATTATGGATGTAAACGCCGGGAGTCATGGGAAGTATTTCGCGACGAATTTCGATCCTGAAATTAATTTCAGGGAATTCATCAAGGTATGGACCTGGATCGGCAGAAAATGGGTCTCGAAACCCACGCACACCGAAAAAATGACTTACGATTTCCCGGTCGTCGGCCCTCAGACCGTTTATCTTAACGGGCATGACGAACTGCATTCCCTGTCCAAAAATATCGACGCCGAGAGCATTAGATTCTGGATGGGCTTCAGCGACCATTATATAAACGTCTTCACCGTCCTCAGGAATTTGGGGCTGTTATCCCACCTGCCTGTCAAGACTGCTGAAGGGCTCGAAGTCGTTCCCCTGAAGGTGGTCAAGGCTGTGCTCCCCGATCCGAAATCCCTGGCCCCCGATTATACGGGCAAGACCTGCATCGGCGACCTTATCAAGGGCGAGAAGGACGGCAAGGAAAAGGAAATATTCATCTACAATACCTGCGACCACAGGGAATGCTACAACGAGCTCGAATCGCAGGCGATAAGCTACACAGCAGGCGTTCCGCCGGTAGCTGCGGCGATCCTTGCCGCGAAGGAGATCTGGAACCCGAAAACTATGGTCAATGTAGAGGAGCTCGATCCGGATCCGTTTTTGGCCCTTCTGGGCGACATGGGCCTCCCGACAGAGATAAAATATATCAAACCGTAGAACGGCCGGCGTCAGGAAACGGCCCTTACCTTGAATAACTTTCTTCCATGCTTTATAATATCCGGTTAATTTAAACATTTAGGATTAAAACTATGACCTTTGAAAAACTGCCTAAAAATGTCAAATTCCCGGGAATGGAAACCGATATCCTGGAGTTCTGGAAGAAGAACGGTATTTTCGAAAAATCCCTGGAAATGAATAAAAACAAGGAAGCGTTCATATTTTACGACGGGCCGCCCTTTGCCACGGGACTTCCCCATTTCGGACATTTCCTGCCCAGTTCGATAAAGGATATCGTCCCCAGATACCAGACTATGAAGGGCAGGTATGTCGAAAGGCGGTGGGGCTGGGACTGTCATGGACTGCCGGTTGAAAACCTGATCGAAAAGGAACTTAACCTGAATGGAAAGCGGGATATACTGGCTTACGGCATCGGGAATTTCAACGAAGCTTGCAGGGCGAGCGTGCTGCGCTATACCGCGGAATGGGAAAAGACCGTGATCAGGATGGGACGCTGGGTGGACTTCAGAAATTCCTACAGGACCATGGACCCGGATTACATGGAAAGCATATGGTGGGTCTTCAACGAACTCTGGAATAAAAAACTCATATATGAGGGGCAGAGGGTCCTCCCTTACTGCCCCCGCTGCACCACTCCGCTGTCGAATTTCGAAACGAACCAAGGCTACAGGGACGTCCAGGACCCCGCTATAACTGTAGCCTTTAAACTTCTCGATCAAAAGAACACATACATACTTGCCTGGACAACTACTCCCTGGACCCTGCCTTCTAATGTCGCCCTTGCCGTAGGCAGAGATATCGGGTATGTAAAAGTCCGGGACTCCGATAAATTTTACATACTGGCGGAATCGCTTCTCCCGCGCTACTACAAAGATGTTTCAAAAGTAACGATAGAAGAACATTTTAACGGTGAAAAGCTTGCCGGCCTCAAGTACGAACCCCTTTTCCCGTATTTCAAAGACCTTGCAAAAGAAAACGCATTCCGGGTCGTAACGGGACATCATGTCACGATTGAAACCGGGACGGGCGTGGTGCATATAGCTCCCGGATTCGGCGAGGATGACGCCGAAATAGGCAAAGCCATGAAGCTTCCCTCCGTATGCCCTGTGGACGCGGAAGGGCGTTTTACGGATGAAATAACGGACTATAAAGGGATCAAGGTAAAGGATGCCGACAAGGCAATCATCAAAAGGCTGAAGGATGAAAAGAAGCTAGTCAAGCATGAAACGTACCAGCATTCCTATCCCCACTGCTGGAGATGCGACGAACCCCTCATCTACCGCTCCATAGCCAGCTGGTTCGTAGATATCCAGGCCGTAAAGGCCGGCATGCTCAAAGCCAACAGTAAAATAAACTGGATACCCGACCATCTCAAGGAAGGACGTTTCGGCAAATGGCTGGAACAGGCTATCGACTGGTCCATATCCAGGAACAGGTACTGGGGAAGCCCGATCCCGGTCTGGAAATGCGAAGAATGCGGCGGGAATAAATGCATAGGCAGCATAGAGGAGCTTGAAAAGCTCGGCGGGGAAAAAGTTACCGATCTGCACAGGCATCATATCGATCATATAGTTATCAAGTGCAAAAAATGCGGCGGAACAATGAAACGCATAGAGGAAGTTCTCGACTGCTGGTTCGAGTCCGGAGCCATGCCCTATGCCCAGAACCATTATCCCTTCGAAAACAAGGATAAATTCGGCAGGAGTTTCCCGGCAGACTTTATAGCGGAAGGCCTCGACCAGACGCGGGGATGGTTCTATACGCTTGTAGTTCTCGGGGCGGCTCTCTTCGATAAGAATGCGTTCAGGAACGTGGTCGTAAACGGCCTTGTCCTTGCCGAAGACGGGCGCAAGATGTCCAAGAGGCTTAAAAATTACCCGGAGGTTGATTACATCTTCGACAAATACGGTTCGGACGCCGTAAGGCTGTTCCTTATGAATTCGGCTGCTGTCAGGGCCGGAGAGCTCCTTTTCAGCGAAGCGGGGGTCCAGGACGTCCTGAAAAGCTTTCACCTGCCGCTGTGGAATTCTTATTCCTTCTTTATAACTTACGCGCTTGTCGACAACTGGGACCCGGAAAAGGATGCGGCAGTCAAATTCGACAATCCTCTCGATCTGTGGCTTATAAGCTATACCGAAAACCTTGCCGCCGTCGTCGACGAATCCCTTTCCGGGTACGATTTCGGGAAAGCCATCAAGGAGCTTTATAAATACCTGGATCTGTTGACAAACTGGTATATACGCCGTTCGAGGAGGCGTTTCTGGAAGTCGGAGGACGACCTCGATAAAAAACAGGCGTATTCGGCCCTGTATAACGCGCTTATAAAATTCGTCACACTGGCTGCGCCGATAGCTCCCTTTATCACCGATACGATCTACAGGAACCTCAAGATACCGTCGATGAAAGAGTCGGTTCACCTCTGCGATTACCCGGCCGAATCGAGGTCCCTGCGCAATCTTGAGCTCGAAAAAGAGATGGAGCTTGTCCTGGATGCAGTGGAAATGGGCAGGAGCCTCCGGTCGAAGACCGGCATCAACCTCAGGCGTCCTCTGAACGCAGTGTTTATGGTTACAAGGAATGCCGCGGAACGCAAGCTCCTCCAAAAAATGGAGCAGATCATAAAAGAGGAATTGAATGTCAAGTCCGTCGTATATGAAACCGACGAGGGAAAACTCGTGACGCTATCCTCGAAAGCCAATTTCAAGCTCCTCGGTAAAAAACTCGGAAAGGATATGAAGCCGGTTGCGGATATCGTCGCCGGTTTCGGCGGCCCCGAACTAAAGGACCTGGAAGTAAATGGTTCGATAACAGTAAAATTGGACGGCAGGAAATACGGCCTTTCGAAGGAAGAAGTGATTATCGAAAGGACCGAAAGGGAAGGCCTTACCGTTATGAATTCCGGGTCCCTCACCATAGCCCTCGATACGAACCTGACGCCGGAGCTTATCGATGAGGGTATAGCCAGGGAGTTCATAAGGAACGTCCAGAACATGCGCAAGGACTTGAACCTCGAAGTGACGGACAAGATCAAAGTTATTTACAGCGCTCCCGAACCGATCGTTGCGGCGGTAAAAAAATGGGAAAAAGTCATCAGGGACGAGACCCTTGCCGTCTCGGTCGGGATTTCGGATAAGGCCCCTTCGGAAGTCGAAATCGACGAGCAGAAAGTCATGCTCGGCATCGAGAAATCTACTGCGAAACGATAATGCCCGTGTATGCCGACCATCCGGCTGCGTTGGTGTACGCATCGACATCGCCCGCAGGCACTTTTATTGCCGTCAGCGATCCGCAAAAATCGAAAACGCCGGTTCCCATGGACGGCGGTGCAACGGGATTTTCAATAACCATAGTCAAGGCATTGCAGCTGCTGAAAGCGCCGTTCCCTATGCCTGCGACGCTTGAAGGGATCGTTACGTTAGTCAAACCGGCTGCACGGAAAGCTCCGCCCGCTATATTAGTGACGCTCGATGGAATATTTATATTGGACAAAGAGCCGCAGAAGGCAAAAGTGCTTGCCTCTATGCTGGTAACGCCGGACGGGATGTTTATATTCGTCAGGCTGACGCAATCTGCGAATGCAAGGCTCCCGATAAAGGTGACGCCGGAGGGGAGGATCGCGCTTTTTAATGAACTGCACCAGACAAATGCGCGCTCGCCGATATTTGTGACCCCGGAGGGGATATTTATACAAGTCAAATTGGTGCAGTTGTTAAAAATATAATCTTCCAGGACGTTAATGGTGCCGGGAAGAATTACGGTTATCAGGTTGGTACAGTCCGAAAACGCATAACTCCCGATATATGTCACCCCCGAGGGTATGTTTATATTAGTTAAAGAGCCGCAGTCTTCAAATGCGTAATCGCCGATGCTCTCGACGCCGGACGGGATATTTATGTTGGTAAGGGAGTTGCAGCCGTCAAACGCCGAAAATCCGATGCTTACGACGCTTGAGGGGATATTTATGCCCGCCAGCAGGTGGCAATATTGAAATGCGCAAGCTCCAATATTCGTTACGGTCGAAGGGATGCTGATATTGGTCAGAGTGCAGTTATAGAATGTATCGTCGGCGATATTTACGACTCCAGCCGGAATCGTTATGTCGTATAAAGCGCTGCTTCCGAACGCCTCTGCCCCGATATTTGTGACATTTATCGGTATATTTATATGCTGTAAACACCCGCAGTGGTCGAACGCGCTATTCCCTATGCTTGTGACGCCTGAGGGGATGTTTATGCTGTTCAAAGAACTGCACCAAACAAACTCATTATTACCGATACTTGTAATACCGGAGGGCAGGTTTACGCTTTTCAGGGAATTGCAGAAAGCAAACGTCCAATCCCCGATACCCTTGACGCTCGAAGGAATATTAATATTAGTCAAAGATATGCAGTCGTAGAATGCCAGATTGCCGATATTGGTGACGGCAGGAATGCTTATATCGATCATATTTGAACAGCTGTAAAATGCATAATCCCCGATGCCTGTCACGCTGTATCCGCCTATCGTGCCGGGTATGACGAGGTTGCTTTTCTGCGCCGGGTTAGCGTTCGACCATGCGGACGATAACCCTACGATGACCGCCGTGCCGCCCGAAACGCTATATGTAAAAAACCCTGAAACGTATGACGGGCCCGAAGAGCTGCTGCTGGAAGACGACGAAGGAGCAGATGAAGAGGATGAATGGCCTCCGCCGCCGCCGCCGCCCGGCGAGTTCGAACATGCCACGCAAACAATCAGGGCGGTGATAAATACGGTAAAGTAGAATATAAGGCTTTTTTGTTGATATGACATATCAATCCCCGTACACAAATATTATCCAAGAGGCATAAGTCATGAAATTTGCCGATTATTATAAGGAAGATATCCCGGCTTTACAATGGAACTTTTGTACCATTTTAACCTGATATGTTAAATTTTATTTTCCCTGACAAGCAGGTGTGTCAGCTCCAGCTTGTTGCCCGCACCGGTTTTTGTATAAAGGCTGTTGACATGTTTTTTAAGGGTAGAAACGGAGATAAATAACATTTCGGAAATTTTCAGGTACTGCATGCCTTTTATCAGGAGAAGCATGACTTCTTTTTCCCTGGGCGATATCGAATATTTCTCGCAAAAAGACTCTATCTTATCAACTCCTATTTCCATGGAGAGGGCCGGATTCCGCTGGAGCCTCGCCACCCTGATCGAAAGCATTACGGACTGTAAAAGTATGAAAATCATCATACCCACTGGAATTATCATTGATGAGTTGATAACGAGATTGCTGTAAAGAATATCGTTCATTATTACAGCCGCCAGGACTGCAAAACCCGACAGGACCAGCACCGATCCTTCCCTTTTTTTCCTCAATGCCCTGAAGAGGACGAAAAAGACATAGGGGATCAGGAAGGTCAGGACATATTGAGAAACTGTCAGCGCATTCGTATGGATCTTCACTGGCGTCGGAAGGACAAACAGGGCGAGCAGAATTCCAGGTAAAGATAATGCCGAAACTATCCTTAAATCGGCTTCCTTGGGGAAAAGGGATCTTAAAAAGAATAAAAATACCGGAGGAGCTATATCGATAATTAATAATTGCATCTTGTCGTACCATTCGAAACCTATGTTCTTGAAAATAAATTCGAAAAGCCAGCCGCTGGTAAGGACGGTGCGAAGCCCTATCAACAGGCAGAATATTCCGAAAAAGAGAAAGGACAGGTCTTTCCGGTTGAAAATAAACAGGATCAGCTGGTAAATTCCCGTAATAAGTAGTATCCCTGTCAACAGCATTTCAATGGCGGTTTTTTCCAGATCATGGAAGCTTAATCCGGACTCTGAACCGAATAAAATGCTTCCCCAGACACCTCCATGCCTGTCCTTGAAATTCGATATCTGGATTACAACTTCAAGATCTTTTTGCGAGGGCTTGAAATATATGGGCTTGTATGAGATTTTTTCGAGCATCCGCCCTTCGCTCGGGCCGACTACTCCGCTTGCAAATTTCCTCAAGCCGTCGAGCCAGAGGTAATACGCCGTTCCTATCTCGCCGGTTTCAAAACCGAGGATATTATTGGTATCCGGAAGTTTCACAAGGAGCCTTATTGTGCAGAACCCCCTTCCGGATAGATTTGTTCCGCTGGCGACAAACCTGTCCCATGTGCCGGGAATCCGGATGTAATCGTTGCAGATTAACGTTTTATTGGTTTGGAAATCCTCCGGGGTAAGAAGTTTCTGCCAGTAAAATTCCCATTCCCCATCCAGGCTGACAATCCTGTCGCTTTTAAAATCCCAGGACCTTAAATCGATAATCCCCTTCTTTGCGTAAGGCTGCTTTAGCGGGGAAATTTGAACGCAGCCGTTTAAAAAGAGTAAAATTCCCGTGACAATCAAAACAAAAACTTTCCTCATCCAGACCCCTTCCCAATGCAAATTGAATTATTATATAATTGTATAAAGGAAAGCATGAAAGTTTGATGCTCTCATCAGCCATATTATAGATATAGAGCAAACCGAATGCAATAAAAAGTTCTTTTTAATCTGTGAATAGTTGAAAAGATTTTTATAACGGCCCTGCTTAGATGTCGATTTCTATTTCGAGGCTGACTGTCCAATCCTGTCCCTTAAGCTTGAATTCGGAGTAATCTTCCCCGAAATCAAAGGTAAATCCCCCTGTTAAGGTAAGATGATCCCATCCCGTATAGCAGGCAGTAAGAATTTCCATCCCGCTGAAATCCTCGAGGTTCATCAGCGTAGCGCATGAAAGTCCCATTTTCTCGGATGCAGGATTCGACAGCCTTATCATAGCATAATGACGGCAGAGGTCGAGCATCCCGTTAGTCTGGATAAAATTCATCATCGCACCGAGATTCGGAAAGGAGTTTACAGAACCGGGGGGCGAGTCGTAAGAGCCCCTGAAATCTTGCAGGGATTTCCTGATGCCGTTCCATTCGCCGAAATCGAAACCTCCGCCGTTATAGTAATACTCGATCATGATCGTAAACAGATCGGTGTTGTAGCTTCCCCCGGCAACAACTTCGGCGACGTTGTATAATGTCTGTTCCGTATTGGTCAAAAACGGGGAATATATTGTTTTCATCCGGACAGGGTCGAATCCGGTTATTACCTGGTTTGTTTGAAGAACCGTTCTATTTTTATTTTCAAGGAATGCCCCTTCCGAATGGATCTCTATGCAGTCCCCGATCGTCGCCGACAGGCCGGCCCCTTCCCTCCAGATCTCATCATGGGAAACGGCCAGCGACGCATCGATCCCGTAAATATCCACCGAATACCTCAATTCCTCCTGCTCCGCCTGGGGGCTTGAAAAATAAACGGGGGCGCTGTTTGTAAAGTCTATTTCAGGAATATAGCAAAACCCGAAAACGCCGAAATCGGAATACCAGTCCGTGTTAGCCATGAATTTTCCCTCGGAAAACTCGAGGTTGTAAGTCTTGTTCTTTGAAATATCGTTAGAAACGTTCAAGATAAAATCCACGGGGGAAGCTATGAAACTTACG
Organism: uncultured Spirochaetota bacterium; assembly: GCA_963796325.1. Taxonomy (GTDB): domain Bacteria; phylum Spirochaetota; class Brevinematia; order Brevinematales; family JAOACQ01; genus CAVYGN01. Next base: position 1,385,908 of record CAWCLF010000001.1, on the reverse strand, counting down.
CTCTGGGTTATTTTCTTCTTACCCGCGTCAAAAAAAAATGTCCCTGCATGATCGGAAATGTATATTTCGGCAACCCTGTTGGTAAGGGTTGCATCAGTTGCCGCTTCAAGGCAACCTATATCTGCGGCCTGGAATGAAACCGGACCCGACTTGAATGTCATATCCGCATAATATTTTAACATTCCGTCCAGGCCGCTGTAATTTCCCAGGACATTACCGGGATTGAGCGCGCTTTTAAAAGAAGTGAAATTTTCAGTATTGAACAGCCTGACCGTATATGCCAAGCCGGTATCGTTCGTATCGAGGCCTGAAAGAAGAGAGTGCAGAATAAAAAGCAATATGACAGGTACGATGAATTTCATAAATTATCTCCGCAAAATCCTAATTGCATTCACATTCTCTGCAGGTATTCCTTGTTAAAATACCTGTCTTCGATATCCGTGCTTTTAAGGTTCAAGTTTTCGATCGAGGTATAATTGTCCTTCTGTATTTCATCATAAATCATTGTTTTCGTTATAACGTTCCTGCCTTCCATTTCCCTGGGATTGCTGTAAAAAGCGGTTTTGAGCTTTTTTCCGCTCAGGGCAAAAAATTCGGCTTTAACGGGATAAAAGGTGCCGGTCTGTACCCACAAAGTCATATGGCTGTAGGTCGCCCCGCTTCTCCTGGCCTGCAGGGACAGTCTGTAGCAGTTTACAGCCTCCGGCTCCGAATTCGAAACCTGTTCCTCTCCGTTCAAAACAGCGCTGTAGTCGTATGAAAAACGCACCTTGACCACGTCCCCGTTGGAAGCCTGGCCCAGAAGCCTCTGGGAAGCGGTCAGCCTGACAGGTTTCTTTGTATCCGGAAGGAATATCCACATGTCGTCGTTTATCATTAGTATTTTCCTGCCCTTCATATTTGCAGGTTCCGTATAGGACACCATCGACCTGTCCTGCCCTTTTACAAAACCCTTCATCATCGCCTTGTCCGACAATTGCCCTTTACGGTAATCTTCCATGTAAATAGTCATTTCAAAATTGGTGCCGACCGAACGGCTTTCATCCGCTTTCTGTAAAATTTCCTCGGCTGTTATGGAAAAGCATGGAACAGAGAATAAACAAAAGAGCAGCAGGTTTAAAACAGTTTTCTTCATACTTATAACTCCTTATATTTCAAGATTAAATCCACCTTAAAGCGTCGGCTACGGCCATCCTGGCTGCTTTAAACGCAGGATAGATCACCGCTGCAGCAGTAACACATAAAAACATCATAAAAAATGACAGGCAGCTCCATATTTGCGGGACGATCATAGCCCGGTACCCCTTTGCCGATCCTGGAGGAGGAGGTATCTGTATTCCTCCCGAGGCATTTACGATCCACGCAATCATAATCCCGCAGACTATGCCGGCAAGAGATCCGAATATTCCGATGAGAAGTCCTTCCGAGAGGAAAATCCTCATCACCCCAGGCTGCGTAGTGCCCAGGGCCCTTATCGTTCCTATTTCGCGTATCCTCTCAAAAAGAGCCATAGTCATGGTATTGGCTACGGCGAAAATGACAATGGCAAATATTACGATCATGGCGATATTCATAGCCGAACTGTAAAAATCTTTTGCGGGGTAATAATACGGGGCTATCTGGTCCCACCTCCTGTATTCAAGCCCCGTCTTTTCGCAGTAACTTCCGATTGAAGCCTCCGCCTCTTTCATATTTTCAGTTTTTGCAAGCATGACGGTCAGGGTATCGATCGAATTGGATACATTAAGAAGGGTCTGGATCGTTTTGAGGCCGGCAAGCGCATAGACATTATCCATTTCCTCGTTATGGCTCTGGATCACTCCCGAAATGTTGAAATCCAGAGCATTGACGCCTCCGCCTTTCATCGATACGATTACCGTGCATGGGTCTCCGGCCTTGCCCGATATCCTCCGCGCCACGCCGCTTCCGATCATAATTCCAAGCGGGTTTGTATCGGAAAGGTTTTCCCCCTCGTTAAGCGTTGTAAAAGTGCTGAACATCTTTTCATCGTCAGGATTGCCCGCCGTGCCGGAAATGATGGCGCTCCTGTCCGCGCTCGATACGATCCCCCGGAAGGAGAGCCTCGGACTTATCAGCTTGATGCCCGGTATTATAGACAGCTCTCTGATGATCTTTTTATGTCCGGTGATCATGTAATCGAACGGCTTTTCCTCCCCGTACCGAAGAAATCCCTTCCTGTATATCTGGAAATGGCCTATTCCGCCGTTGATGATGGATTCCCTGAACCCCCATAAACTGTAGCTGACAAATCCGTCGGCAAGTATAAGAGCAGTCATCCCCAGGACAATTGTGAACATTGTCAGGAAGCTCCTCTTTTTGCCCTTGACCAGGTTCCTTAAAGCCAGTTTTATATAAAACATATCTCCTCCAATATTTACGATACGGACCTTAGAGCTTCCGAAATATCGGTTTTTGCAGCTTTTCCCGCTGTCGAAACCGCCGACAGTACGGCGGCTGCAATAAAAATCACAAAATACATAATTAAACCCGATAATTCCGGTTCGATAAATGTCGTATAACCGTTAGAAGCGGCTGAACTCGGCTTATGATATATTCCTCCTGACAGATTTACAGCAAATGCTATGATTAATCCGGCAATAATGCCCGCAAAGCTTCCTATGGCGCCGATCAGGGCGCTTTCGGCGAGGAATATTCCCGCAACCTTGATCCGTGTCGTGCCCAGGGCCCTGATAGTCCCGATTTCACGTGTCCTTTCAAGAAGGTTCATCGACATGGTGTTTGCAATGATAAAAATAAGAATTGCAATGATTATGATAGTGAGGATCAGGATATTCATGTTGAACATGTCCTTTACGCTTTCAAAAAATACCGCCAGTTCATCCCATCTTTTATACTCAAGTCCCATTGTTCTGCATATTTCCTTTATTGCCGGTTCCGCTGCAGGCATATTAAGAGTGCTGTCCAGCATAACGACAATCGTGTCGGCAGATTCTCCGACATTAAGCAGATTCTGAATTTTTTTAAGGTTCGCCAGGACGAACATTCCGCTCATTTTATCGAATTCTCCGTATCCTTTCCTTACGCCCTTCACCCTGGCGTCTATCCCGTTAATGCCGCCGCCCCTCATGGTCGCCATAATTGTAAAAGTATCGCTGATGTTTCCTTCAAGTTTTCCCAGGAGAAGATCCCCGGCAACTAAGCCGGATTGATCGTCCGCGCTGATAAAATCGCCGTTTGTTACAAGAGATGAATCCATTAATTTTTCCTCTTCCGGCATGCCGGCCAGACCCATGATCACAGTGCTGTCCTTATCTCCGGATATTAAGCCGTTAAAAGAAAGCCTCGGCGCGGCAAATTTGACATGGGGAATCATTTTAAGTTTTTCGATCACCTTTTTGTAGTCATGGATCAGGTAATCGAAAGGACAATCCCTACCGTTTTTAAGAAAACCCCCGGCATAAAGCTGGAAATGCCCGTACTGGGTTTTTATGATCCTTTCGCTGAATTCCCTGAAAAGGTAAGAATTGGACCCGCTGAATACGGCAAGGCTTGCCATGCCGATAACAAGGGTAGCCATTGTCAGAGAAGTCTGCCTCAGGTTCTTCAAAATGTTCCGCCAGCCTAGTTTGAAATAAAACATTGAGTCCTCCCTCAATTCTGAAGTTCGCCGTCGAGAATGTGAACGATCCTCTTTGCATATTTCGAAACGGCTTCATTATGGGTCGAGAACAGGAAAGCCGTATTCGATTTGCGGTTTAAATCGAGAAGCAGGTCGATTATCCTTTCGCCTGTCTTTGAATCAAGATTGGCCGTGGGTTCGTCCGCAATGATAATATCGGGTTTTGTTACAAGAGCCCTTGCCACGGCTACCCTCTGCCTCTGCCCGCCGGAAAGTTCATCCGGCCTGTGTTTCAAATAATCCTGCAGTCCTACCGACTCGATTACATCTATGACTTCATCCCTGTCAACTTTTTTACCCCTGATCATAAGGGGATATTCCACATTTTCATATACGTTCAGGACCGGCAGCAGGTTGAAACTCTGGAAAATAAAACCTATATGGGAATTCCTGAATAAGGAAAGTTTTTTATCGTTCATCGATTTCACATTTTCGCCATGTATGACCACATCCCCGTCCGTCGGGTTCTCTATGCATCCGATTACGTGGAGAAGGGTCGATTTTCCTGCGCCGCTTGGTCCCATAAGACAGATAAAATCGCTTTTTTCGATATCGAGGCTCACATTTTTCAGGGCCTGGATGCGGACTTTGTCCATTTTGTAGCTTTTCGAAATATTTTTTACGCTGATAAACATAACGATCTCCTAATTAATAATAGGGCGGGAAACCCCGCCCCTCTTCAGTCGGCAAAAACCTCGAGCCTTTTTTTTGCAGTCCTGGATTCAAATGAGTCGGCTTTAAACTTTTCATTCAAAGCGTCAGACTTTTTCCAGTATTCCACAGCTTTATCCACGTGCCCCTTTGATTTTTCATATTCACCCAGGTAGAAATAAACTATCCCCATTACGCCTTCGATGGAAGGATTTTTATCATATTCTGATTCGACGAACCTGAAATCCTTCTCGGCCGTTTCTTTTTTATTAAAAAAATCGGGAACATGGCAGTAATCGGTGGCGCGGAGGAATCGGATATACCATTCGAACGGTTTTCCTTGGGCCGATCTTACGGCCCTGTCGCAGATATCGAAACTTTTGTTGCCGTCGATCATTTTAACGACCGGATTTGGAGAATCCCTGGCTATAAGCCCATGAGCGAGGCCGCTATAAATCAGGGCCAGGGGATCGCCCTTTTCTTTTTCAAGAAATCTTTCGATATAACCGGCCGCCTTATCTGCGGCTCCCGATTCAGGCTTTTCAGGGACAGCCAGCGTAAAGTAAAGTATCCCGACTGCAAGACCGGAATAGTAATCCGAAGGATCTGTTTTCAATTTTGCCTCATAATCATCGATCATCCCATGGATCTGGTTTGAGTCCTTTGCAAAAGCGGAACCCAGGGCCCTGCAGTCCTCCCATGAAGTCGAGAAAGCCGTCCCGGTGCATAAAACGGCCAGAACCGCTGCAGTAACAATTAATTTCATATATGTCTCCTTTAAATAAATTTGAACTTAAAAAGTACTTTATTATATAAAGTTATATTATTATATAAAGTTCTTTAAGGATTGTCAATAGTTTTAGAAAATAAATTCATGGCCGTCCGGAAATTTGTTAGTAATTTTTTATTTAAGAAATAGTTAAATAAAATTAATTACAGAATATCACTGATTGGAAAAGGAAATAAACCACGGCACATTACATAGATTATGCTGAATTAACTGAGAAAAATCCGGAATTGAAGAAGATCAGGCGATCAAATTATTTCTATTTGGAATCCGCTTTTTGAGAGGACCGGTCGGAGATTTTACCGGCTATGCCGGGTGCTATAGTCCCGAGAATTATCGCGGATATTATAACGATGGATCTATACTGAGGAAACGGCAGACTGATGAATATTGCGGCAATAATAAAAACAGCGCTGCCGATCATAACGCTCCTTTTTTCAAGCAGTAATCCTGTAATGAACATGGCCGGGGCGATAAAGAAAAGACTGAGGGCGGTCCCGGTATCTTCCGGATAAATTTTAACGATCCCCGGAAAAACCACACCTGCAATTATTATCACGGCAACTGTAAAAATCCACAGATAATTCAGGTCCTTTTTCCATAAAATTACAAACCCCGAAGTCTTCACTTTTATTCTGACATACAAAGTTTGAACAGCCGCTCCGATTAACAACATGATAGCGATAACCAGGCCCGACCGGTAAAGGAAAATATTGACCAGGTATCCGGCCAGAACGATTACTCCCCAGATTATGAATATTTCAATTCCGGAGTTTTTACCCCGGCTTATCCTTTTATCGATCAGATCCTTCAGTTTATCGATTGAATTATCCATATGTTTTCTCCTTAAGAACCAGAACCTTTTTGAAACTGTCGATCTTTTCGATATATTTCGAAAGCCTTTCCAGGCCAAGATCCGTTATCATATATGTCGTTTTCGGCTTTTTCATGACAAATTCCTTTTTTGATGAAATATATCCCGCTTCCTCCAGTTTAGAAAGGTTAACGCTTAAATTTCCGTCGCTTGCTCCCAGCTCGGATTTTAAGAAACTGAAGTCGGCCGTATCGTACATTGCAAGTATCGTCATTATAAAAAACCTGATCTCCGTTGTCAGCAGGCTGTCAAGATTGTACCCCGGACCGGAAGCTTTCTCATCCTTTTTTTTCTTCATACCTGCTCCATATGCCGGGAATGATAACGCCCGAGATCATGCCAGAATAAAAAATTATGGTCCAGTAGTCTATAAAAACCGCTGAAAGGATCGACAATAAAAGAAGGATTAACCCCCCTGTGATTATGCTCACATGCTCCACTATCAATCCGGATGCAAACATTCCTATCGATATCCACAGGAATATCAGGGGATTTATTGCCCGGGGAGGATAAACATTGAGAAGGAAGGGAAAAATATAAAACAGGAAAGGAAGCAGGAGAAGCATGAACAGCCAGAGATATTTCAAATTACCGAACCAGAACAGACTGAAACCGCTGTCCGAGGCCTTTAACCTGAAGTAAGATATCTGGGCTATGATGCCTGCGGCAAGTGCGATGACCCAGACGAAAGTTGACGGCCACATGTAAGTAAAGACTGCCATGGCCGCTATAATCAATATGCCCCAGAATGACATGATTTCGCCGCCCGCGATCCTGCCCCTCGATTTTCTTTTATTTACCAGATCCTTCAGCTTATTTACGGAATCGTCTTTCATGGAAATTACTCCTGCATATACTTTATAATAGAAAGTAATTTATAAAATTTCAAGATTTGAAGAATTTGAAAAGTCCCGTCATTTCCCGGTTTTAACAGGCCCGTCCGGATTTATAGTTTTATTTTCAATCAGGTTGATGGATTGCAGAATGATATAAGCTTCATCATTAGTCTTGATATCAGGTTTGATGCCGAGTTTTCCGAGTAGCAGAATCATCCTTTCCGACAGATATGAAATTGAATTGGATATGTAAAACGGGAAATACCAGAAATACAGGAACGCAATGATAATGGAGACTGTTCCTATAAGGGCCATGTAGCCGATTATATTTGCCGAATCGCGGGCCGTAACCTGGTTTTTCCTTTCGACTGCCTGCATATTTATATCGCTGATGCTGTCTATCGACTTTTTCAGCCTTGAATATGCCGGGAGAAGCTCATTAAAATACAGGCCGGCATTCCCCGCGCCTTTCCTTATCCTTGAAGAGAGGTCTGTAAAAACGGCGTACCCGCTGTTCAGGGAATCCACGTATTCCCTTTCATGGATCTCGGTAATATTATTATTTTCCGCTTTCAGGTTCTTTTCAAAATCCGTCCTGGCCGATTCGAACAATGCGGTATAATATCCGGAGTCTTCCGTTTTACCGCCGTTATTAAAAACGGCGTATATGATCGAATTCCTCATATCGTCAAGATCAGCGAACATGTTTTTCGCGTATACTATCGAATTATAGTTATCCTTGAGGATATTGCCTGAATCGCGGCTCAATTTCCCTATATAAAGGGAAAAAAAGAAAGCAAGGGATAAAATGATCAGGAATAGAAATCCAAGACCTAGCGACAATTTTGTTTTAAGCTTCATAGATTCCTCCGTCTGTCGAGTCAGCAGTCGGCAGCCGACACCCGATTCCAGGCTCCCGACTCACGACTGTTGACTGTTGACTGTTGACTGTAGTCTGTCGACTGATATAAACATGTTATATATTGAAAGTATTTATGGCAAAATTTTAAATTTTCTTTTTTATCGTTACCGAATTGATTATATTTATAAAAATTGCGAAGGACCGGAGGATTTATGAAAAAGATATTCGAGGCTTATGCCGTTTATAACAGGACGGTTAATCGCGAATTAACAGCCATATTAGGAAAATTGAAGGAAGAAGAGATCAGGAAAAAGACGGGGACGTTCTATCAAACGATATTCGACACGTTCCTTCATATTTTCAGGTCGGACCTGTCCTGGATAGGACGTTTTACGGCATTTTTCAGCGGGAATGAATCTTTAAAAGCATATTCCATTCCTGGAGATGCCGCCCTCAAGGAAGAACTGGCCAGGGACTATAAAATATTGTTTAAATACAGAATCGATATGGATGAAGCAATATTCAACTTCATTGCTGGGCTTGAAGACAAAACACTGGACACTGTTGTTGTGTATAAAAATTACAAAGGGGAAACAACAGAAAAGGTTTTATGGAAAATCCTGATGCAGATGTTCAACCACCAGACCCATCACAGGGGATCCATTTCCGCAATGCTCGATATAATGGGCGTCGAAAACGATTACTCCACCCTGCTTACTAAGATTTGACCGGCCCATTCAGTTAAACCGGCCTCATTGTTCGAATTGATTCCGGCAATATAAATTAAGCTTGATATTTTTTTTTACTTGTTTGTATAATAAAACAGTGTCTTAGTATGTCGGGGCTTTTTTTCATATAAAATTTATACGCCTCATCCCGGACCGGAGGTTTTATAATGCATGACGGAATCGATTCCGCCTTAGATAAAAAATACGTGCATAAAAAGCTTCCTGAAAATGTCCTGATAAAAGGCCTGCGCCGCGGCATCCCTGCTTTTATAGATCGAAGCCAGGTCGAAAACCTTATTATACCCTCATTGTCGCTTGCCGATCGCGCTTTATTCCTGGAATATTATCTTTTTCATGACCCGGAAAGGAAACAGATACAACCCGACGATGTTTCAGATCCCGATATTGAAAACAAGGAATGCTACGTCCTATTCAATATTCCTCATACTATCGATGCAGAATATTTTGAAGGAGAGGTAAAATTATCCCGCCATGACCGTGATATTCTTCTGAGGTATTACAGGAAAAACGAAAAGACCGGAAATTACATATTGAAAAAAAGGCTTTCGGAGATTGAGGAAAAAGCGATCCAGCATATACTCGGAAAAAAAGATATTCATATATCAGATAATGAAAAGATAATTCTTTATGAGATGTTTGAAAAAATCGACGGCATGGAAAAGGATGATATTTTTTATGCAGAACTCCTCGTAAACAGGCGTCACAGCTTTTTTTTTGAACATCAGCAGGAACATGTTCCCGGTATTATGATAATGGAAGCATCGAGGCAATATGCAGTGGCCTGTTTTCATATTTTCGGCAAGACCCCTTTCAAGGGATACCAGTTTACATTAAATAGTTTTAACGCAAAATTTTTCGATTATATAGACCTTCATTATCCCGCCGGTATAAAACTTGAGGTGATTAAAAAGGTACTGGGAAGAAACGGCGAATGGACATCGGCAACCCATCAAATTACTTTCTTCCAGAAGGGCAATATCTGCGCCAGCGTAGAAATCGAAGGCGGGATAATAAGTAAAAAACTTTTTTCGAGGTTCCGCGAAGGGAGGAACAATACGAGCCCCGAACACCGGTTTTATCCCGTGGACCCTGAAATCTGCCCGACGTCACTCTGGAGCTCCGATAAGGAAAATTATCATGTCGGAAAATTGATCGACGTTTCCGTCAACGGTTTTTGCGTGGAAATCGGCGAGACATTTGAACAGAAAGAATCGAAAAAGGACTATGATTTTATCATGTATTTCCCTGGTATCGGCTTTATCAGGGGCGGATGCCAGCAGAAATGGAGCCGCTGCGAGAACGATAATTTTTACGGAGGTTTCCATATAACTCTGATCCTGAAGGCGGATAAAGACAACCTTAGAGAAGCAGTTAAAAGGTTCTGTCATTTAAAAACGGACAGGAAGAGATTATGAAGCCGCTACTTCCACAGCCTGCCCGAAAAAGAATCGTTATCTATTTTTTCTATTAATTTCCGGTCGATTTCTTTAAGGGAACTTACCATATATTTTACTCCCGTTTTTTCCATGTCTTTTTTTTGATATCCCCATGCCAGGGAAGAGGGCATTCCGATAAAGGGAACATTCAATAATTTAGCACTTTCAGCTACCGTGTTGACGTCATCGATAAACAGCGCCTGGTTATACTCAAGATGCATAATATCGATTGTAATTTCCTTAATTCCGGGCCTGAATTCATCCGTACAGATATATTGGTCAAAATACCGGGTATATCCCTTCATTTCTTTTTGAAAATAGGATTCCGGAAGACCTCCGTAGCAAACCGCCTGCAATCCCACGGATTTTAATAATTCCAGGATACCGGCGGCGCCTTCGTTCAAGCCGCTTCCATTTCTTTTAATGTAATCATCCCTAAGCTCGAAATAAATTTTGATAATCTCTTCATTTGTATAATTTAATTTTAAAACATCTATAATATAAGAAGCCGCATCGTCTCTTTTCCTTGAAAAAACGTTCCTCTCGATGTCCCTGCTGTAAACTCCGCCTAAACTTTCAACAAGTATTTTCATTACAGGGCTGAATGTGTCGTTTAATAAGACCCCGTCGATGTCAAGAGCTGCAAGTTTTAAAATTTTCATTAAACTTTCCTTTTCGAATTTATTCCCGGTAGAACCTGTTCTCTATCCCCGCTAAAATGCCTCCGTCTACAGGTATTGCACAGCCGGTAATATAAGATGAAGCGTCTGAACATAAAAACTTTACAACCTGGGCGACCTCTTCCGGTTCTCCCGCCCGCTGAATAGGTATCATTTCCCTGATCTTATCCTCGAAACCGGGCCCCGAAAAATACCTGCCGCTGCGTATCGGCGTCCTGATCAAACCCGGGCAAATTATATTGATCCGGATTCCATGCTTTGCGTAATCGTAAGCGGCAGCCTTTGTCAGACCTATGGCGCCGTGTTTGCCTGCGCAGTAATCTTCAATAAGATTCGAAGCTGAAACGCCCCATACGGAAGAATTATTGACAATAGCCCCCTTCCCGTTTTTCATCATATGCCCTATTTCAAATTTCATGGACAGCCACAGTCCCTTTAAATTAATACCGATCGTGTAATCCCATTCTTCTTCGGTTCTTTCAAGGATGGTTTTCCGCTTTGACGAAACTCCGGCATTGTTGAATGCATAGTCCAGTTTCCCGAAAGATTCGATTGTTTTATTCATGAAGTTTTTTAAATCGTTTGAACTGCTTACGTCGCATTTGATAAAAATACAATCGCCGCCCTTGCCTATTATTTCGCCGGCGACTTCCCGGCCCCTTTTTTCATCACGGCCGCATATCGATACTTTTGCACCTTCCAGTGCAAAAGCCAGCGCCGCGGCTTTCCCGATACCGGTAGTCCCGCCCGTAATTGCTATTACATGATCGCGAAATTCCGACATATGACCTTGCATATTAAATTATCACCTTCCAAAATAAATTTCAATAATTTCACTGAAGCCCCGGACCTTTAAATCGATATAATCCCTGTACGATGAATAATCCCTCTTCCTGAATAAATCGTTTTTCATCATGATCGTAAACATGCCGTTCATCTTGGCAGACCTTAATGAAAAGGGATCGTCATCGATCAAAACCCACCTTGCAGGATCGATGCCGAGTTCCTTTTCCAGCAATGAAAATGTTTTAGAATCAGCCTTTGACCTGCCTTCAAGGGAATAGATATCGCTTTTATTTATATAAGGCATGACTTTCATGATCCTTCCGGTACCGGCAAGGGAGAAAATTTTAAACATTATTCCGTTATTTTTGCAATAAACGATAAATTTTTCTGCGGACCCGTCGATTACAATATCTTTCCTGTAAAGATCCTCGAATTTTGAAATCTGAAGTGAGAAATCCGCCAGATGCTCCCCTATGCCCAGGGATGAAAAAATAAATTTATAAGTATCCTGCTGCGGATAGCTGCCGAATAGGCGGACCATCGATTTAACATTTCCGTATGAGATCGGCGTATATTTATTTATATATTCATAAATAAATTTCGAACCAAGGCCGGGGGAATTTTTAACGACGACACCGTCAAAATCGATCAAAAAACCTTCTATTTTCATTAACTTTATCCCTTATCAATTTTCACAGTCTTCAAGCAATTCCGGTTTATCCTCGAATATTAATTTCAGAATACTGTTGACAAATTCTCCGGCTTCATTAAAAGTCCTGACCGGATTCAAATATAAAAAATTCAAATTCAATCTTCCGTTGAAAGTGGCTGCGCAGACACCGAAATTAAGGTCGTTGACCCAATGCCGGTGGTTTGTCCCTATAACGCAGATTCTTTCCAGTTTAAAATTATTCCCATATTGTTCCGGAATATCCAGCCTGCCGACATTTGTCAGCATAACCTGAGGCGCCCTGCTTTCATTTTTTTTGATCAAGTCGGACAGCGGATAAGCCGAATAAGCTTCCATGGATTTCTTTAAATAAATAAACGGTTCGCCGTTATTGATATAAGTCTTCAGACGACGGTTAAATGCTGCGGCGCAATCCCATAACGACGATATCTCTTCCATCCTGAAATTGACATAACCGTAGCCTGCCCAGCAGCCGAATTGACCCGTTTTGACATCGCAGTTGTAATAATCCCTTAAGTTTAACGCCGACCGTGCCTTAATACTCAATCCGTCCCTTATGCCGTATTTATCGGTTATGTAATTTTTCATTTTCAGGGTCATGGCGGCGGCGATTAAAGAATTGACCGTAGTTTTTGTTTCTTTACATTTATCAATGATATAACTTGTTTGGGTAGGACTCAAATAACATGGATAAATATTCGTTGACCGCTTTTCGACCGGGTAATAAATTACGTTATCTATCATTTCGATATCTGTAATTTGCCCGACAGTATTTTTATCGGGAACAGGTTTTGCATTTATTTCAGGAAAATACTTTATATCCGGATAAACGTCGGATGAATAATCCGGCAAATCGATTTTTTTATTTTCGTCAAGACAACTTATTATTTCCAATAGATCATGGGCAAAATTAACTATTGAGATCCCGTCGCATATGATATGAGAGATCCTGATCAATATGTCGGCGCCGCCGTCTTTTTTTATCAGTACGGCGTTAGCCATTGGCGCATTGGAGGTATCTATAAAACTATTCAATTCCAAATTGCTCTCAAAAATCCACCGGTCCGCCGGAGCATTTTCAACAAGCCTGACCGGGATCTTTCCTTTTTCATCATATACGAATTCGGGACCTTCGTCAGTCTCCCGGATAAAGTAGGATAAATATTCATGCTTTTTTCTCAATATTTCAAGCGCCATTGACAAAATTTCAACTGTGAAACGGCCTTTGACACACAAATTTATCATAATATTGAAAGCCGCACTTTTATCCATCAAATAGCCCATATTTTCAATCGAAGTCAATTTTCTATTCGTAACCGGCATATGAAACCTCAATTATAATGCTGAATGATCATAATGGAAAAAATCGGTCGTTCCTGAAATTAAAAATAATGCAGGAAAGTTTAAACCTTTATCAATGTACAAATAGTATATAAGGGTATATAATCATAGTCAAAAAACCATCACCGCATTTTCCCAGGGAAATGGAGGTTATTCGATGAACGTGATGGACGCCGTAAAGAAAAGAAAAAGCATTCGTCATTTTAAAGACAAACAGGTTGAAGAAGAAAAGCTGAATATTATTTTGGAAGCCGGAAGGCTCGCCCCGTCGGCTTCAAACAAACAGGAATGGAGATTTGTAATAATCCGAGACTTGAAGATTAAGGAAAAGTTGATATCAGCCGCTGGCGGCCAGGCTTTTGTGGGCGAAGCCCCCGTCGTAATAGCGGCATGCGCCCAGACCGACGGGCACATCATGACCTGCGGCCAGTATTGTTATCCTATCGATGTCGCAATAGCTCTCGACCATATGACGCTCGCCGCAGTGGAACTGGAACTTGGCACCTGCTGGATCGGGAAGTTCGACGAGGAAAAAGTTAAAAACATCCTCGGAATTCCTGCAGAAATCCGGGTTGTGGAACTGATGCCGCTCGGATACCCTGCCGACCCTTCTCCCGTGGAAAAGAGGCGCCTGCCTTTGAGCGAGATCGTGAGATACGATCGTTGGTGAAAATAGTTAATAAACAATATAATTGTACAATTTTGTACATTTTCTATTGACAAAATTATTTTTTTATAGTACGATGGAGTATTATTAACTCAAACTGCCCGCATGCTGTAAAACGGATTAAAAGTCTCTACCGTAATATATTAACTGGAGGGACATTATGATCAATGTTGAAGGCTACAAAATTTTATCCGGCATTTATTCGGGAAGAAAAAATGTCATTTACAGGGCTTTCGATATAAAGAACAAAAGACCTGTCGTAATGAAAACCCTTAAAAACTCCTATCCCGAGCCTGAAGACCTTAAAAACCTCGAATACGAATACAAAGTAATGAAAAACATGGACGGCGAAGACGGCATACTCAGGGTTTTCGATCTCGTAAAAAATGAAAATTCGCTTGTCATAATCGAAGACGATTTCGGCGGCGAATCGCTTGACAGGATAATAAAAGAAGGTAAATTCGATATAAATGAATTTTTACAGTTAAGTTTGAAAATAATAGCGGCAATCGGCGAAATTCATAAAAAGAACATCATCCACAAGGATATAAAGCCTCACAATATCCTTTATAACAGGAAAACCGGCGAGGTTAAGATCATAGATTTCGGGATCTCGACACAGCTTTCCAGGGAAGTGCAGAAAATAATTACCCAGGACCAGCTCGAAGGAACGCTTTTATATATATCGCCGGAGCAGACCGGAAGGATGAACCGGTCGATCGATTACAGGACCGATTATTATTCGCTTGGTATAACATTATACCAGATGCTGACAGGGAAAGTCCCTTTTGAAGCCGACGACCCGATGGAACTTGTCCATGCGCATATAGCAAAAACTCCGGCAAACCCTTCCTCGATAAACTCCGGCATACCCAATGTAATATCGGAAATAATCATGAAGCTTCTCTCCAAGAACCCGGAGGAAAGGTACCAGAGCACATACGGGCTTATATCTGATATCGAAAAATGCCGGAAGGAACAGGCCGGAAAAGGCGTTATAAAGAATTTTGCCATCGGGGAAAAAGATATTCCTGAAAAAATCTCCATACCGGAAAAGCTTTACGGAAGGGATGAAGAAATTAAAAAAATAATGCAGGAATTCGATGAGGCCTGCGGCGGAGGCAGGCGGTTAATATTCGTATCGGGCGAACCAGGAATAGGCAAATCGAGCCTTATTGCCGAACTGGCAAGGCCGGCGGCGGAAAAAAAAGGATTTTTCATCCAGGGACGCTATGACAGGTTCAGGCGCTCCACGCCTCTTTCCGCTGTAATTGAAGCTTTTAACGATATCATCGGCCAGCTTCTGTCGGAAAACGAAGAAACGCTCCTGGAATGGAAGCAGAAGATCTTGAAGGAACTCGGGGACAGCGGCAGCGTCGTTACGGACGTCCTTCCCAGGCTCAAGCTCATTATCGGGGAGCAGGCGAAAGCCCCCGAACTCCCTACGGCGGAATCCGAAAACAGGTTCAACTATGTATTCCAGAATTTCCTCAAGGCCTTCGCATCCCGAAAGCATCCCCTGGCTATGTTTTTAGACGACCTCCAGTGGGCCGACGATGCAAGCATGAAATGGCTGGGAACGGCTCTTACCGACAATACATTAAGGCATTTTATTTTCATCGGGTCATACAGGGATAACGAAGTAGACGCCCTGCACCCGCTGACGCTTCTCATTAAAAACCTTGAAAGAGAAGATATTAACCCTGTATCGATCCATCTTGGCCCTCTGGACGCCGGACACATAGGCAGGCTTCTTAATGAAACCCTGCATGCCGGCCCGGACAGAACTGCCGAATTTGCCGGGATCATTGAAGCAAAGACAAAGGGAAACCCATTCTTCGTCGGCAGTTTCATAAGGAAGCTCTACGACGAAGAAATGCTGATCTTCGACAGGGGGTGGGGCTGGGACATCGGCAGGATCAGGGAATCGAGAATAACCGATAATGTCGCGGATTTCATGGCCGAAAAGGTGAAAGGGCTCCCTGAGAAGACAGGCCGGATCGTCGAAGCGGCGGCATGCATAGGCCCCTACTTCAGGCTCGACACGCTCGTGAATATCTGCGGCATAAATGAGGAGGAGATACAGGAAGAGCTTTCAGGGGCGGTAAACGGCGGGCTCCTGGACAGTGTAGAGAAGGGATTCAGGTTCAGCCATGACAGGGTCAGGGAAGCCGCATACGGGCTCCTGGACGATGAGAAAAAGAATAAATATCATTATGCGATTGGCAAGTCTATGCTTTTAAGCACAAAGCCGGAAGATATCGATGAAAGCATCTTCGGAATAGTCCAGCAGCTTAACAGCGCAGTCGATATAATAATTAATGAAAAGGAACGGCTCGAGCTGGCCGGATTAAACCTAAGGGCAGGGTTAAAAGCGAAGTCCGGCACTGCCTACGAGGCTGCCGGCAGATACCTGTTGATGGGATTATCACTCCTGCCTCCCGATGCATGGAAAACAGATTATAGATTGGTGTTGGGGTTATACACTGAAGCGGGCGAAACGGAATACCTGACGGGGCATCATGAAAAGGCGGAGGAATGCTTCGGCATTGTATTGAAAAACGCTGAAAATATCCTGGACATTGTCAGGGTTTACAGCATCCAGATACCGTTGAATGCAGGTAATAACAGGCTGGATACGGCGATTGAACTGGGTAAAAAAGCCCTGTCGATGCTTGGGATGAAGATGCCTAAAAAGGCCAACCCCCTCATCCTGGTTACAGAATTGCTCAAAGCCGGCAGGCTTGTCGGGAAACTCACAAAAAAGAAAGGCATCGATGCGCTTATGGACCTTCCGATGATCGATGACCCCAAAAAGCTGGCCATCCTCCAGCTTTTAATGCTGCTTGCCGGGCCTGTCAATATGTATGCTCCCGCTTATACTCCGATAATTCTTCTTAAAATCATCAATTTTACCCTGGTTAACGGAAATTCGGTATATTCTCCCTTTGCCTATGCGGCATACGGTATGATTTTATCGATCCTGGGGAAATTGGATTCCAGTTATGAATTCGGGGATTTTGCATGCAGGCTGATGCAGAAAATCGATTCAAAAATCGTGTCGGGCAAAGTCGAAGTTGCATTCGCATTATTTATTTATCTCTGGAAGAAATCGACCCGGAATTTTATAACACGTTTCGAACGCAGCTACAATTTGAGCATGGAAGCCGGCGACCTTGAATATGCAAGCTACTCCATAGATTTTATTTTCCTTTATTCCATGGTAATGGGCGAAAATCTTGAACAGTTAAAAGAAAAAACCGTAGAACTCCTGGAAATTTCATTAAAAATTAAACAGGCAAGAATCATAGAAGAATTAAGGCTGTGGAACCAGTTCTTAGTCTCCCTTACTGATGTCCAGGCCGATAAATTTTCTGTTTCAGGTTCATACTGCAATGCCGAAGAAATTATATCCGTCTGGAAAAAGGTAAATAACGTCAATCCGATCACTTATTTCCTGATATTTAAACAGATGCTCCGCTATCTTTACAACGATTACGAAGCGTCTGCAGAAATCGCTCTCACAGCGAAAAAAACATTAACGGGAATGTCCGGCACTTTTCATCTGACCGAACATTATTTTTACCAGACGCTCGCCCTCTTAGGCGCTTATTCTAACGCAAGCAATGCCAGACAAAAAAAATACCTGAAGACCATACGGTCCAATCTCAGGAAGTTCAGGCTCTGGTCCGGGCACTGTCCTGAAAACTTCCTGAATAAGCAATTGTTCATTGAAGCAGAACTCGCCGCACGGCTGGGGAAAAACGAAGAAGCAATGAAGCTGTATGATAAGGCGTCGGAGGAAGCCAGGAAGAACGGCTTCGCCCATGAAGAGGCTATGATCCTCGAGCATGCAGGACTATTCTACAAATCGCTGGGCCTGGATCGGACAGCGGACAATTATTTAAAAGACGCATATTTTTCCTATCAGCGCTGGGGGGCCAGGGGTAAACTGCATGACATGAGTATAAACTACGAGGGTCTCGTCGAATCCATTGAAAACGGATACTCGATGAACATGGGAGCTAAAATCGAAAGCGATACCATATCCCTGTCGGAATCGATAACGGAATCCCCGTCTAAAAAGTCGGGTTCGACCAGGGGCGCAACCCTCGACCTTGGAACTGTTCTCAAGTCATCGAACGTCATGGCCGGGGAGATGAAACTCGAAGCCCTCCTTGACAAGACCATCAGGATAATGATGGAGAATGCCGGCGCAGAGAACGGATTCCTGATAATGCCCGACGCCGAAGGCAGGCTTTTTGTACAGGCTGAAGCCCGGCTGGAAAACGATGAAGAAAGTTCAAAAGAAGAAGCCTTGAAACACCCGGCGAAGGTCATGGGCAATATTCCGCTCGAAGAATCTCTGGATCTTTGCCAGGCCATTGTCCGCTACGTTTCAAAATCGAGGGAAAGCGTAATATTGGGCAACGCCGCTATGGAAGGGCGCTGGGCCGGCGACGAATATGTAAAGAAAAACAAGCCTAAATCGATACTCTGCACGGCTATTATGAACCAGGGAAGGCTCGCCGCCGTACTTTACCTGGAAAACAACCTTATCACAAACGCATTTCCCGAAAGACGCATCGAACTTTTATCGACCCTTTCGACGCAGGCGGCCATTTCCATCGAGAATGCCTCTCTTTACGGCAAGCTCGAGGACTACAGCAAAAACCTCGAGATCAAGGTCGCTGAAAGGACTGCCGAACTCGCCGCAAAGAACCAGCTGATGCTCGACGAGCTTAAAATAGCCCAGAAAGTCCAGTCAAGCTTCCTGCCCAGGAACGAAGCGCTGACCCAATGCGGGGACTTGACGATAGCTGGGAAATACCTGGCCATGGAAGACCTCGGGGGCGACCTCTACGATATAATAAAGATCGACGACAGCAGGTACGGATTCCTCATGGCGGACGTATCGGGCCATGGAGTTTCGGCGTCCCTCATGACTGCCATGGCGAAGGCTAGCTTCAATACCGACGCCCTATCAGGCGGAACGACGGCCGAAGTATGCTCGAGGGTCAATAAGGAGATCTGCTCCTTCGTGGGAGAAATGAGCGAGCATGACCTTACGGTATTTTACGGAACTCTCGATACGGCCACCGGCAGGTTCGAGTTTACGAACGCTGCCCACCAGCCTGCCGTACTTTACCGCAGGAAATCCGGCAGGATAGAACGCCTCAATACATTGAGCGGGTACATAGGACTCACGCTCAACTCAACTTACAAGAGCGGGGTAGTTATCCTCGAGCCGGGGGACAGGCTCGTGATGTTTACCGACGGGATCGTTGAGACCATGAACTCCAGGGACGAGCTTTACGACACAAAAAGGCTTATCGATATGACAGAAAAATGCTCCGGGATGACCCCCGGCGAATACATTGAAAATGTCCTTGACGATGTCAATAAGTTCAGCGGAGGCGCTCCCCTTCATGACGACAGGGCGATACTCTGCATTGACTATAAAGAATAATTTTTGCAGCAAGACATTATTTAATAAATATATAAATATATCTATAATTGTACAATTTTGTACAATTTCCTATTGACAAATCATTATATTTATAATACAATTTACCTATAAAAAACATCTCTCTTTAAGCATCTTTAAGTTTCAGCCGAAGCCCCCGAAGGAGGCGCAGCGTGATCAACCTTCATGGCTATAAAATAATTGATGAGATCTATTCGGGAAGGAAGAACGTAATATACAGGGCTTTCGACGGGAACAACAGCAGGCCCGTCATAATAAAAACACTGAAAAACGAAAATCCCGATCCTGAAGAGATCAGGAGTCTCGAATACGAATATAATGTCATGAAAGCCCTGGAAGGCGTGAAGGGTGTGGTAAATGTCTTCGACCTCATACAGTATGAGAACACTCTGATAATTACTGAGGAGGATTTCGGCGGGGAATCCCTGGACAGGATATTGGCCCGCGGCAAATTCTCTCTTAAGGAATTTCTCGAGTTAAGCGTAAACATAGTCGAAGCGCTTGGAGAAATTCATAAAATGAACATAATTCATAAGGACATAAAACCGCACAACCTCCTTTATAATAAAAATACTGAAGAAGTAAAAGTCATAGATTTCGGCATTTCAACCAGGCTCACAAGGGAAATAAATGAAATAATAAGCTCCGATCTGCTCGAGGGAACGCTTGCATATATATCGCCCGAGCAGACGGGAAGGATGAATAGACCCATCGATTACAGGACCGATTATTATTCCCTCGGAGTGACATTTTACCAGCTGCTTGCAGGCAGAACTCCCTTCGAGTCCGGCGACCCCATGGAACTGGTTTATTCGCATATCGCAAAAATGCCTGCAGCTCCATCTTACCTGGACCCTGAAATACCGCAGGCGGTATCGGCCATAATCATGAAGCTCCTCGGCAAGAACGCGGAGGACAGGTACCAGAGTTCTTACGGGCTCAGGGCCGACCTTTTAAATTGCCTTATGGAATTGAATGAAAACGGCAAGGTAACCGATTTTCAAATTGCAAAATACGACATACCGGAAAGGCTTTCGATTCCTGAAAAACTTTACGGAAGGGAAAACGAGATAACCCGTCTTTTACAATTATTCGGCAAAGCCGGATCGGGAAGGAGCATACTTTTTGTAAAAGGAGAACCTGGAATAGGAAAATCGAGCCTTATAAACGAGATCAAGAGGCCTGCCGCTGAAAAAAAAGGGTATTTTATCCGGGGCAAGTATGACAGGCTGAGGAAATCCACCCCGCTTTCGGCTGTAATCGAAGCATTTACAGGCCTGATCGGAATCTTATTATCCGAAAGCGAGGAATCGATCGGAGACTGGAAAGATAAAATACTGAAGGGCGTCGGCGGCAGCGGAAGCGTCCTTATACAGGTCATACCGCAGTTAAAATTGATCCTGGGGGAACAGCCCGATATACCGGACCTGGCTCCTTCCGAAGCGGAAAACCGGTTCAATTATATTTTCCAGAACTTTATAAAGGTGCTCGCGAAGGAGGACCATCCCCTTGTGCTCTTCCTTGACGATCTCCAGTGGATCGACGGGGCGAGCCTTAAGTGGCTCTCATCCGTTCTCGGGGATTCCGGGCTCAGGAACTTTTTATTCATCGGATCATACAGGGATACAGAAGTTTCCGAAGCAGACCCTCTTGCATTATTCATTAAAAGCCTTGCTGAAGAAGGGATCGGATGGGATGAACTTGATATTCCATCCCTTACCATTGAAGATATCGGCAATTTATTATGCGAAACCTTTTACAGGGATAAAAACGATTCGATGGAACTCGCACAGGTAATAAGCCTGAAAACAAGGGGAAATCCTTTTTTTATCGGCATATTTATAAGGTCTCTCTATGACAGGGGCATGATCGTTTTTAAGAACGGCTGGGAATGGAGTATGACGGATATCAGGGCGGCGAATATCACCGATAATGTCGCCGATTTTATGACTGAAAGGTTGTCTTTGCTCCCCGGACAAACTCTTGAAGTTATGAAGACGGCCTCCTGCATCGGCAGCTTTTTCAATCTCGATATATTGTCGGAAGTCTGCGGGATGACACCGGATAAAATACTGGAGACGCTCAAGAAAACATTCGATGAAGGAATGCTTGACAAGCTCGGAACAGGAATGAGGTTCAGTCATGACAGGGTAAAAGATGCTGCCTATCAAATGCTTGATGAGGAAGGGAAGAAAAGATGCCATTATGAAATAGGCAAATCTTTATTGAAGAATGCAGGGCCTGGCCTTGCGGATGAAAACATATTCGGCCTGGTGCATCACTTCAATAACGCCATCGACATTATAACCGACGCTTCGGAAAGGGTCTGGCTTGCCGGGCAAAACCTCAAGGCGGGAATTATGGCGAAGGCCGGAGCCGCCTACGATTCTGCCGGGGAATTCCTGAAAACCGGAATAGGCCTTCTTCCGGCAGGCTCATGGGATTCTCATTACAGGCTTGCCGTGTCCCTGCACATTGAGGCCGGGGAAGCCGAGTATCTTGTCGGAAATCATGAAAATGCCGGCGAATATTTCAACGAAGTCCTGGCCAATGCAAAAGATATAATGGATAAGGTCAGAGTTTACACTGTTCAAATACCTTTAAATACAGCCAACCTCCAGCGCGATAAAGCCCTAGAACTCGGAAGGAAAGCCCTCCAGCTATTGGGAATCAGGATGCCGGAAAAGACCAATCCGATTTTATTGATAACCGGCCTATTCAAAGCCGGCAGACTTGTCAAGAAACTTACAAAGGGAAAAGGAATCTATTCGCTTCTCGATCTGCCTGTGCTATCCGATCCGAAAAAGCTGGCTATCTGCCAGATACTGATGCAGATGGCGGCTCCGGCTTATATAGGATACCCCGCTTATATGCCTATTATTATCATAAAATTATTGAATTTTACCCTTGAAAACGGAAATTCGGCGTATTCCGCTCTCGCATACGGGATTTACGGATTCATGCTTAGCAGCGTCCTGGGCAAGATCGACCGGGGATACCGGTTCGGGGAACTCTCGCTGAAGCTCGAACAGAAAATCGACACGAAGGTCGTCGACTGCAAGGTGAATTTCGTGTTCGGAACGTTGATAAATCACCAGAAAAATCACATGCGCAGCGGCCTGTCCTATCTTGAAAATGCATACCGGGCGGGGATGGAAACCGGCGACGTGATGTTTACAGCTTACAGTATCATTCAGGATTTATTTTTGCGCATATTCGGAAATGAAAACCTCGACGAAATTAAGAAGAAATTGGTCTTGTACCGGGACAGCATCAAAAAATTGAAACAGAGAGATACAATCCTGGATTTCAGCAGGGCGGAACAATTCGTGATCAATCTGTCCAGCGTTATGAAAGATAATTTATCGATCTCAGGAGAATTGTTCGACGACGATGAAGTTATGAAAGAATTCATAGAGACTAAAAGCATTGCGGAAATAGCGGCCCAGTCTGTTTTTAAATTGCTGATTCATTATCTTTATAACGATTACAAAGGATGCATCGCAATAGCCGGAGAAAATAAAAAATTTATCAGCAGCGCCGCCGGATCCGTGGAACATAAGGATTATTTTCTTTACCGGGCCCTTGCCCTGCTCGGCGATTATCAGCATGCGGATAAAAGGTTAAGGAAGAAGTATCTTAAGATTGTAAAATCGGACCTGAAAAAGATCACGATCTGGGCCGCGCACTCGCCTGAAAACTGCCTCCATAAACAGCTTTTTATCGAAGCGGAACTCGCCGCCATATCCGGCAGTAATGCAAAAGCCATGGAATTGTATGAAAAGGCCTCGGGCCTGGCCAGGAAAAACGGATTCACCTACGAAGAGGGAATGATACTCGAACATGCGGCCCTTTTTTACAGATCCGCCGGGCTGGAAAGAGTCTCCGATTATTATCTTGCCCTGAGCCATCGTTCCTATGAACGCTGGGGCGGCAAAGGCAAAACGAATGATATGACGACAAAATATCCCGGCCTTGAATCTTCACTTGAAAGAGGAGTAAACCTGACCGCATCGGCGGCTGAATCGATTACCGAATCGCCCCGTAAAAAACCGGGTTCATCGACAGGCACAACACTGGACCTCGGAACGGTCATCAAATCCTCGAATATTATGGCCGGCGAAATGAACCTGGAGGCCCTGCTGGGTAAGGCGCTCGGGATAATGATGGAGAACGCGGGAGCTATGAAAGGTTTCCTGATAATACCCGGGGAAGGCGGCAGGCTTTTTGTCCAGGCCCAGGCTCTGACAGACAATGCTCCGAAGGTCATGGGGAACGTCCCCCTCGAAAACGAATCCGGTCTCTGCCAGGCGATAGTCCGGTACGTGTCTAAAACGGGGGAAAGCGTAATTCTGGGCAATGCCGCCGCGGAGGGACGCTGGACAGGCGACGAATATGTGACGTTAAATAAGCCTAAATCGGTCCTGTGCACTGCAATAATGAACAAGGGTAAAATGAATGCAATTTTATATCTCGAGAACAGCCTCATCGCCGACGCTTTCCCGGAAAGACGGATCGAACTCCTCTCCACCCTGTCGGCGCAGGCGGCCATCTCCATAGAGAACGCCGGGCTCTACGGCAAGCTGGAAGATTACAGCAGGAACCTCGAAATCAATGTCGAAGAAAGGACAAAAGAGCTTAACAGAGCCAACGGCGAACTGGCGGCCAAAAACCAGGCCATGATGGACGAGCTCTCGATCGCCCAGAAAGTCCAGTCCAGTTTCCTGCCAAGGAACGAAGCCCTGACCCAGTGCAGGGACTTGAAGATCGCCGGAAAATACATTGCCATGGAAAGCCTTGGAGGGGACCTTTACGATATCATTAAGATCGACGACATGAAATACGGCTTCCTGATGGCGGATGTGTCGGGTCATGGCGTTTCCGCATCTCTCATGACCGCAATGGCAAAAGCGAGTTTCAATACCAATACGCTGTCGGGCGGGACAACAGCCGAAATCTGTTCAAGGGTGAATAAAGAGATATGCTCCTTTGTGGGAGAAATGAGCGAGCATGACCTGACGGTTTTCTTCGGTATCCTGGATGTGGATACGGGAAAGTTCGAGTTCTCGAACGCAGCCCACCACCCGGCGATACTTTACCGCAGGAGAAGGGGTTCCATAGAGCGGCTCCTGGCGGAAGGCGGATACATCGGGCTTACCCTCCATTCAATGTACCGCAGCTCCGAAGTCGGGCTCGAACCGGGGGACAGGCTCGTATTGTTTACGGACGGGATAGTCGAAACGATGAACTCCGAGAACAGGCTTTACGACTCAAAAAGACTCCTGGATATAACCTTGAGGTTTTCCGGCGCCTCCTGCGAAGAATATATAGATCGCGTGCTTGAAGATGTAGACAGATTCAGCGGCGGCTCGCCCCTGCAGGACGACAGGGCGATACTCTGCATCGATTATAAGAATCGTTAACCTCCGCCGGTTGACATATTTGTCCTTGCTATTTAGAATCATATAAAATACCGGCCTGCAAGGAAGATATGCCGTACAGGATAATAATAGCTTTTTTCTCTTTCCTTTTATTTTGTTCATGTTCAAGATCTATAAAGTACAACGATACGCCTCCGGCGGCTCAGTTAAAGGGAAAGCTGTTTTTCATAGGCTGCCAGCTCCAGGACCCGGCCGTCAGCTTTACTGAAATAGGTTCTACAAGCAACAGAATTTATATAATTCCCTTCAAACACCCGGAATACCTGTTAACAGACATAAAAGACGCCCTGCCGGCGGACCTTAAAGAGAGGATTTTTTTTAAACCGTTCACATCCGAGCTTATAGAAGAATACTCGAATGATAATGCCGTTAACGGCTACATGAACTCGTACAGCAGGCTTACAAACTGCATCGCCGTTTTTGACAGCAGTGAAAGGGGTTATAATTCCTCTTTCAGGCTCGACCCTCTGTGCATGGATTATCTCAACGATAATTTAAACGGGGATTATTACATGGTTATCGTCGGGCTGATAAAGAGATTTCAGCATCCGGAATTTATCAATTTTTATAATTTCATGCTTATTCCCGAGATCTGCGTCAATATCTACGATTACGACGGGAACAAGGTTTATTCAAAGCTCTATACGGTGAAATATGAAAAAATACCCGACGACTGTAAAAAAACCGAAACATACTATAAATACCTTCTCGACGCTTTCGAGAAGTATAAGGCGGTTTTTGTCAGCAATCTCAACCAGGCGATGACCGGACTAGAGATCGACCAGGAAGATAGTTTCACCAATCTTTAATGAAAACCGGGCTGTCAGACAGGGTCTAGGGCGATAATCAGGGAATTAGAATGCTAATTTTTTAATAACAGAGTTAGATTTTAGAACTGCCCTTATCGATAAAAACAAAATACTTCAATCCGGAGAAATTCACCGCTGCGCAGATTACCGTTGCGGCAATGAAACCGGCGAGTTTATCATGAGTTATGGTAAGGATCGATTTATTAACAATATTGTTGATGATCATGGAAACCGCATAA
Organism: uncultured Spirochaetota bacterium; assembly: GCA_963796325.1. Taxonomy (GTDB): domain Bacteria; phylum Spirochaetota; class Brevinematia; order Brevinematales; family JAOACQ01; genus CAVYGN01. Next base: position 1,359,910 of record CAWCLF010000001.1, on the reverse strand, counting down.
AGGGCAAGAAACCGGGGTATTTCCGAAGCCGTATATTTCTTGGCCCCGAAAGTCCACAGTTTGTTCAGTATGAATGTATATACAGTCGCTGTTATATAAGATACCGCTTTTGAAACCACCACTCCTGCGTATGCAAACAATAAGTAATATACCCCGAAATCTATAGCGGCTGCGGTCAGGCCGGCCGCAGCGAAACGGGCCGCTTCCCCCATGAAGCGTTCGGGCAGTTTTATCCTTATCATCGTTCCGGATTCTCCGCCCTGTATTTAAGGAGGCTGTATTCATAATCGAATTTGTGATGCCTGGTTACAGTATCGAGAATCAATCCGATGGAGAAAAGAAGGAGGCTTGTTATGATAAGGCCTGTAGCAAGTACAGCGGAAGGGATTTTATATATATATTTCAGGCGTATATATTCGGAAATCACAGGCAGGCCTATCAGGATGCCGGATAAAAAGCATAAAAGCCCCGGAAAGCTGAAAAACTGCAGGGGTTTATAATCCCTGTAAATCCTGAATATCGTCTTTATAACCCTCAAACCGTCCTTTACAGTGTTAAGCTTCGATTTGCTTCCTTCCGGCCTGTCCCGGTATTCGACGGGAATTTCCTCTATCATGAATCTTTTATCAAGGGCATGAAGAGTCATTTCAGTTTCGATTTCAAACCCCTCTGAGAGGATGGGGAAATTCTTGATAAATCTCCTGCTGAATACCCTGAATCCGCTCATTATATCGCTCAGCCTGCTCTTGAATATTATGTTAATGATAGACCTGACAAGCTGATTGCCGAAATTGTGAAAGATCCTCTTGTTCTGTTCCCTGTAGTCTCCCTTTGACAGCCTGTCTCCGACGGCCATTTCGGCTGATCCGCTCGTAACTGCATTTATAAGTTTCCTGGCATCCTTCATGCTGTAAGTGCAGTCCGCGTCGATCAGGACGTAAATATCCGCATCGACAGCAGTAAACGCCTTCCTTACAGCGTTGGCTTTACCCCTTCGCCCCTCGAAAATCACGATCCCATTCAGTTTCAGTTCCCTGATCTTTTTCGAAGCAGCCGAACCTGTAGAATCGGTTGAATTATTATCCACAACGCATACAAATGCGCCGGGCAGTTCTTTATGGCTTTCCTCGATAACCCTGGGTATCGTATCCTCTTCGTTATATGCGGGAATGATAACGCCGATCTTAGGTTTCATTTTTTCCCTCTATAAAACCTGCGCCAAGGGCACAGGCGCTTAAAATTGCCCGTAAATTATAAAAGACCGCCATGATTAAGGCAAGTGATATAATTCTTGTCAATTCCAGCATTTTAGAGTAAAATTTACCCCTGCCTGCGGCAGAGGAATAGCGGAAGGAAGTCGCTATGAGAATCGTTCTTGATGCAAGAATGGCGAAAATGTCGGGAATCGGTCGCTATATCGATTCCCTGATCCCTTTTTTACAGAAAAAATACGAATTGATACTCCTTGGCAATCCCGTACAACTCGGCATTTACGGCTCACGTATTATTAAAGTCGGAGGGGGTCCCTACTCTGTTCTCAGCCAGGCTGAGATCATGTTAAAAACGCCTGGGGCGGACCTCTACTGGACCCCTCATTTCAATGCCCCTCTCATTCCAGTCCGCGCAAGAAAAACCGCCGTGACAATTCATGACGTGTTTCACATGACCCGCCTTTACCGGGCAGGGCCTCTCTTCAAGACTTATGCCGGATTACTGTACGGAAGAGCGCTTAAGGGATCAGACCTGGTTTTCACAATATCGGATTTTACAAAAAATGAAATTATCTCGTATTTCCCTTTTATGGATGGAATTAAGGATAAGATAAAGGTCATACCGAGATTCCCTGACGGCAATTTCAGGCCCCTGCAAAAAACGATGAAAGATAAACATGAATTTCTGGCGTCGAAAGGACTCCCGGACGATTTTGTCCTTTATGTTGGAAACATCAAGCGTCATAAAAATATAGAGGGCCTTCTGCAGGCTGTCGGGATAATGAAGAAAAAGAACTCGGGCTTATCGCTTGTATGCGCGGGTCAAAGGGATAATTTTATTACCGGTCTTGAGGGCTGCGATAAACTTATCGGCGAACTCGATATACATGACAGGGTTTATTTTACCGGAGTCCTCGGCGACGAAGAACTCGTTATGCTGTATAACTGCGCAAGGGTCCTGGCCCTCCCCTCTTTTTACGAAGGATTCGGCCTGCCCCCTCTTGAGGCTTTTGCCTGCGGCTGTCCGGCCGTAGTTTCGGATATTCCGCCCCTGAGGGAAATTTGCTCCGACGCCGCTCTGTATGTGGAACCGTCATCGTATATGAGCATAGCGGACGGGCTAATGGAAGCCGGTTTGAATGAGGAAGTGCGAAGGGTCCTTATTAAAAAAGGCCGGGAGCAGGTTTTAAAATATGCCCGCAAAGACATTGAAGAGGAATATTTAAAGCTGATCGATGAATTGCTCCGGCAGGAGGATTGAATGCGCGTTTTTATACTTGCCGGAGGTTTCGGGACAAGGCTCCGGGAAGTAATAAGCGATATACCCAAACCCATGGCGCCGATCGGGCGGAAACCTTTCCTCGAATTTTTAATATCATATCTTGAAAAACAGGGTTACCGCGATATAGTCCTCCTTACCGGTTATAAAAGCCAGATAATAGAGGGACACTTCGGGGACGGAAAGAAATACGGAGTAAACATAACTTATTCGCGCGAAAAAAATCCGCTCGGGACAGGAGGGGCGATCAGGGAGGCAGCCCTGTTATACCCGTCTGAAGAAGATTTTTTAATACTGAACGGCGATACATTTTTTGACGGCGATTACAGGCTGTTAGCCGGTTTTCATAAAAGCCGCGGGTCTCTCGTTACGATAGCCCTCAAATATAAAATCGACGTAACACGCTACGGGTCTGTTGAATTGGAGAAAGGAAGGATAATTTCATTCAACGAAAAACCGTCTAAACCCGAGGACGGGCTGATAAACGGAGGCGTTACGGTGCTTTCAAATAAATCCCTCCCTTTTTTCAAAGAGGGGCCTCATTCCCTGGAAAAGGACGTACTGCCCCGCATCGTCGATAATAAGGCCGTATGCGGCCTGCCTTTCGGAGGAAAATTCATAGATATCGGTATTCCGGAAGATTATTTAAAAGCTTCGAAAGACCTGCCCGGATGGCTTTCCGGGAAGAAAATCAAGGCGGCGTTTCTGGACCGCGACGGAATAATAAACGAGGATGAAGGCTACACTTACAGGATAGAGGACCTCCGGCTTGTCGAAGGAGCTGTCCAATTTTTAAAAGATCTGGAAAACCTGGGGTTCAGGCTTATTATCGTTACGAACCAGGCCGGCATCGGAAAAGGATTGTTCGGAGAAAAGGACTACCTTCTTTTCCAGGATAAACTTGTTCAAATTCTGGCCGCTGACGGCATCTCAATTCTGGACAGTTTTTACTCCCCGTATCATAACGAAGCGCCGCTTAAAAAATACAGGAAAAACAGCCTCCTTCGAAAACCGGGCCCTGGAATGGCTTTATGCGCTGCTGATAAGTATAATATAGATCTCGCGGAAAGCGTCATGATCGGCGACAGGGACAGCGACCGCCTGGATCTCCCATACCTGCATTCATTTATCATAAAGGGAAAATATGGAAACGACCCTGCGCTGAGAACATACTCGAATTTTAATGAAGTCCTGGAGGCTATAAAAAATGGCTGGTGAAATTTTCAGGAGTAAAGCTCCCTTGAGGCTGGGCCTCGCCGGAGGAGGGACCGATGTGTCCCCTTATTCGGAACTTTACGGAGGAGCCGTGCTCAATGCCGCGATCGACATGAGCACTTATACAACCCTCGAAATCCTCGACAGTGAAAAGATCATCCTCGAATCTCTCGAACGGGGAGAAATTTACGAATACGAACTTGCCCCCTGCCTTGAAATCGATTCCTGCCTTCCGCTCCATAAAGGCGTGTATAACAGGATAATAAAAGAATTCAACAACGGAGCGCCGATTCCGGTCAGGATAACGACCCATTCCGACGCTCCGGCGGGTTCGGGTCTCGGAACCTCGTCGGCCCTGGCGGTTTCGATAATAGCCGCATTCCAGGAACTGTTAAGCCTCCCACTCGGTGAATACGAACTTGCCCACCTGGCTTACGAGATAGAAAGGATCGATCTTAAGATGGAGGGCGGCAAGCAGGACCAGTATGCCGCTACTTTCGGGGGCTTCAACTTTATTGAATTTTACAACGGGGACAAGGTAATAGTTAATCCCCTGAGGATAAAAAAGAAGATCGTAAACGAACTCCAGTACAACCTTTTTTTATACTATACCGGAACAAGCCGCCTCTCCGCGGAGATCATCAGGAACCAGGTGGAAAATGTCAAAAAGGGAAAAGTGAAGTCGATCCAGGCTATGCACAAACTCAAGGAACAGGCGGTCATGATGAAAGAGGCGCTGTTAAAAGGCGAAGTGAATAAGATCGGTGAAATCCTCGACTACGGCTGGAAGTATAAAAAGGAAATGACAGGTGATATTTCAAACCCGGTCATCGATTCGATCTATGAAACGGCCATTAAGCATGGCGCGGTCGGCGGCAAAGTGACGGGAGCCGGCGGAGGGGGTTTCATGACGCTCTACTGCAACGGCCTGAAAAGATACGAGGTCTTTAAAGGCCTTGAAAAATTCGGAGGGCGTTTTGTCGAATTTCATTTCTGCGAGCAGGGAGTCGAAACCTGGCGGGTAGGATAAAATACCTATTGTTTTACGGATAAAACAGTGATATGATTATATCATATTTAAATCCGGCCCGGAAAAGCATCATGCCGGCAAAGGGGAGATCCATCGATGAACGATAAAAAGGACTACAGGAAAATTCTCGATAACAATATCATGTGGCTTTTCAGGCGTCTGATCGGCCTTTCGCTTTCCTTTCCCTCGTACATCCCTTTTACCGTTAAAAGCCTGTTCAGCCAGATAAAAGGGATCGAACTTCGAAAACGTTTCAAAAAAGAATCTCTGGAAGTCCCCCCTGTTATCATATCAAGCATTACAAACCGCTGCAACCTGGGGTGCAAGGGCTGTTACAACAAACTGCGGGAAGGTTCCGGCGGCAGCGGGATTGAAATCGAAACATTCGTGAAAATGCTCGAAGAAGCCATGGAAATAGGTTCCCGCATAGTTTTCCTGAGCGGAGGCGAACCGATGACAAGGCCCGATATCCTGTCCGTTACAACGGATTTTCCCGAGATCCTTTTCCCTCTCTTTACAAACGGCCTCCTTGTCGGGGAAAGCAATATAAAGGCCTGGAAAAAACAGAAAAACATCATTCCAATAATCAGCCTCGAAGGGGATGAAAGCGATACCGACGGACGCAGGGGGAACGGCGTGTACAGGAGGGTCAAAGAAATTTCAGCGATGCTCAAAAAAGCCGGGATAATTTTCGGCCATTCGATGACGGCATCCCGCTGGAATTATAAACTCCTGACGGACTTGTCATATATAAAAGGTCTGTATGACAGCGGCGCACGGATCTTTATTTTCGTAGAATACCAGGACGTCGACGGACAGGCTCCCGGTGCGCTTATAAACGGGGATGAAATAAAAGATTTCAGGAATAGAATCAGCCGCCTTCGCAACTCAATGCCCGGCCTCATTATCCAGTTCCCCGGCGAGGAAGAACAGTACGGCGGCTGCCTGTCGGCCGGGAGGGGCTTCGTCCATATAAGCGCCGAGGCTTCGCTTGAACCCTGTCCGTTTTCACCTTATTCGGATGAAAATCTTAAAACATCCGGTTTGAAACTCGCCCTCAAATCAAAATTATTAAACAGGATACGCGAACGCCATTATGAGCTGGCAGAAATATCAGGCTGCGCACTCCTTCAAAAAAAGGATTGGGTAAAATCCCTGCTGTGAATTCAGAACCTGCAGGACAATAGATCGATATGAAAAAGATCTATAAGGGGCTTTTGCGTACTCAAGGCTGACATCCTTTGCATAATTTCATCCGTATCGATATAAGAAATGCCGAGCCCTGCTTTGAGATTGCCGTCATAATTATCGGTGTATGATATCACGCTGGCGCAGGAATAAATTTCAAAGCCGGCCATGATCACACTCCCGGCCAGCATCAGGATAAATCCCGTGACCGTATCTTTATGATAATCGGAAAATGACATATTATTCCCGATGTAATAGCCGGCGGTACTGTAAGCAACAACAATATCTCCGGCATATAAAATAATATAGCCGCCTGCAACGCCGAAATCCGTGATAAGAGCGCCTGTCCTGTCCCCGACAATCCAGTTTCCAAGCGAAGGGACTAAAAGGTTCATCCAGGTCCAGGCCGGACTCTTACTGTTATCTTTGTAAAGCTTCTCCTTCCATTCGACGGTCAGATCGGAACTAATACCCTGCATTTTCTCAACTCCGCCGTTCTGCATAAAAACCCTGTCGTCGATCATCGACTGCACCTGGGCGGCGTTGTCGCTGGAATTCTCTCCATTATCCTGAGCGCTCAGCGGCAGGGGCAGAAGCGATAAAAATAAAACCGGCAGAACAATCGATCTTATCATTCCAGTCTCCGTTTTTTAATAATTCAATCATTAATATATATGTTTAAAAGTTTTTTTTCAAGTTTAACCGCCTTGAGCAACAGTTTCAGGCTTGACAGGCTTTTATTAATCATTTAATCTAACCTGCCCGAAGAAATCTGAAAGGAGAATGTATGAGGAAATTTATAATGCCTGCCGTTATGGTCCTGTTCTTTATCCTGTTCACATCCTGCGGAGTAAATATATTCGATGCGGCGGGAAAGGGCGATACGAACAAAATTTCAGAATATCTTAAAAGCGGTTTAAATGTAAATGCCACAAACATGGATGGAGAAACCGGTTTAATAATAGCGGCAAAATCCGGCCGCTTGGATGCCGTTAAGCAATTGATGGATGCAGATGCCGATATCAACATTACCGATATTCACAGCAATTCGGCTATTAAACTGGCATCCGACAACGGCTACGCGGATATAATCCGGCTTCTCGGTAAAAAATTATTTCCATCCGGGAAATGGGAAGGCAATAATATCAGTTTTACCGTTTCAATTGACAGGAACCTGATCTCTTCGCTTGCTGTCAGGGCAACCAACGGTTTCGGCGACGAACTGGATGATTACATAATCGAAGGGCCTGTCAAAATAACCTGGAAGGGTAATAAATATACTTTTTATTTCGACGGCAGCGCTGATAATGTAGTCGCCGAAATAATAATCAGCGGTGAATTTTCCCCGGGTTACAGCAATGCCGTCGTTACGGCAACTACCGGTTCCGATTATTCGACCGGCGGTTCAAGCTATTACCATACTGTTTTAAAAGCCGGGCCGGCAGGGAAATAAGCTTCAGCCTGCGCTGCCGTTTACCCTAACGGATTAGTGAAAAGCCGTTATAAATTGAGAAGTCACGGATCTCAGGAAATCAGCGCCATTTAAAAATCGATTATATCGCTTATCTGCGTAATAATATCGATATCGGTAAATTTCGACTTATCTTCGTTTAATATTTTCGAAGCTTCCCTGTAGCGGTTTGCCAGATCTTCTCTTGATTCAAAAATCATATGGCTGACGGCAATAAACGGCGACGGATTTTCAGGATTGATAATTCCTGAATCGATCTCAATTTTAAGAGGTTTCAATTTCTCTTTTACCAGCTTCATATGATGATTTTTGTAATAGTCGAAATCGAACTTTTTACCTTCGATCCTGGGATATAAAACTAAAGCTCTTATCATTTCCACACCCTCCTTCATTCATCTAAAAGAAAAACCTTTCCGCTCGATCCGTCGACCCTGACCTTCTGGCCATCCCTCAGTATTTCAGTGGCCCTGTTCACCCCTACGACAGCCGGTATCCCGTATTCCCTTGCAACTACGGATCCATGAGTCATCATACCCCCGGTTTCCATAATAAGACCGCCCGCCGAAAGGAAAAGGGGCGTCCAGGCGGGATCTGTAGCCGGGCAGACAAGTATTTCTCCCTGCTTCAATTTCGCCCTGCCGGGGTCACGCACGATGCGGACTGTTCCCTCAACCGTACCCGCTGATACAGGATTTCCAATTACAGTTTTCCCGTCTGCTGCTCCGCCTGTGCCTTCATAAAAGCAGGTGCCGTCGTTTAGAATTACCCGCGGGATCCTTTTCCTCATTTTTTCATGGTCATATATTTCTCTTCTTTTATTTACCAGGGCTTTCCAATCACTGTTTTTATCTTCTTCTATGACTTTTAATTCCTCCCTTTTCAGGTAAAAAATATCATCGGACCTGTTCAATACCCCTTCCCCTGCCAGTTTTTCTCCAGTCAAAAGAAAACCTTCCCTGAAGATATCGAATATCCTGATCACGAAGAATTTCGGCATTTCCCTCAGACCGGCAAGTTCCCTTACACGTCTTATTAACCATTTCACAATGATAATCTTCAGCTTTACCTGTTTTGCACTCTTCATTTCTCTTATTATTTCTTCCTCTGCGAGTTCTGCATTTTCAACCCTCTTCATGAAAACCGATGCCGGTGTAGAATCATCGTTTTTTATTTCCATATATCTTTTCAGGGTCTCAATAATATAAAGCGGCTCTTCCTTCCACCTGGGCCTGCCGATATCTATTTCGGCTATGCCGCGCATGCCGTATTTTTTCATAAAGCCGTCCAGCGCCGGCTGGGCCGCCCCGGGCAGCCGGCCTTCGAGGTATTCTTTAGAGATTTTCCCCGGATCGTTACGGTTAAAATATCCTTCGGATTTTTTATCGCCTTTGATCCTGCATGCGCTTTCCCAGAGCGCAAGATCCATTTCAATAGTAACATTATGAGGAACGCCCCTCTGCAGGTCCTGGAACAGCGCCGGGCCGCCGGGCAGCTTTACCGTAAGTTTCTGAAGGTTGACCGATGCGGCCTGCCCGGAAGAAACGGCAGGGATGATCCGCGGCAATAAAAAAGGAACGGTTTTAATCATTATATCTTCGATTATATTTACCATGCCGCGAATTGAACTCGAGCTGTTTACAAGTTTTCCGAAGGATTCGAGAAACTCAGTCATCTTATTTTCCAGATTCAGGCGTCCTTTGACCGGATTTATCAGGATCCTGAAAGTATTAAAGGCAATCAAGGCTATGAACCCCGCCATTTTTATCATGTTCTTTATTTTAAGAGAGTTCTTTTTCAAAGAAAAGCGTTGATCTTTAAAGATCTCGAATAAAATGTCCCTGCTGGGCGGATCGAGGAAAGCCATTATTTCCGGCAGTATTTTCCGGCCGATTTTATTCCGGACAAGGCCTGTAATGTTCAGGAAAAGGCGTTCGCCGGAATTTATAAAAGCTTTCTGACTTTCAAAATCGGAAGCAAAACCCAATTTTTTTCCCAGCCCGGCCGCGATGCCTTTAAAAAAATACTGCCCGACCGGAGTGTACGGGTCGAGCATTCCCTGCCATACCCCGAAAGACAGCCAGGCTTCACACTGCAATTTCCCGGCATCTTTACAGCCGCCGTCTGGAATGGGATAAAGCGATGTAATAGGCCGCGACTGCAGAATATATAGAACCCCTCGAGATACGGCCCATTCGATATCCTGGGGCGCCTGAAATAGTAATGCCGCTTTATGCCCCATCCGGGCCAGTTCATGGATCTTTTCATCGTCAAGGGCCTGTGTTTTATTTTCACAGTCTTCACTTACAATAGTACCGCCGCTTTCATTTCCTGTAATCCTGATATTTTTTCTGCCGAGGACTTTACCGGAAATGGATCCGGCGATAGTATCCCAGGCATAATTATCCGGTTCAACCTGCCCCGATACAAGGGCTTCACCCAGGCCGAATGCCGCTTCAATTACCATCCGGGTCCGGCATCCTGTAAGGGGATCGGCCGTGAACATGACCCCCGAAACTTCGCTATCTACCATAGCCTGGACGGCTACGGCCAGGGCGATACTGTTTTCATTGATTTTATTGCGGGCCCTGTACCCTATCGCCCTTGCGTTCCACAAACTTGCCCAGCAGTTCAATACGGACCGCATCAGAGAATCTTCCCCGAGAATGTTAAGATACGTATCCTGCTGGCCGGCGAACGACAGGCCGGGCAGGTCTTCGGCGGTAGCGGACGACCGGACCGCAACGAAGAATTTTTGAGCCTGATTTTCACTTTTCAATTCCGAATACGATAGCCTGATTTCTTCAGTGATCTCACATGGGATAACACCTTTGCCGAACAGTTCCCTGATCTTCACGGAAGCCCGCTCGAGGGATCCGATATCGTCAGGCTGCGCATCTTTTATTATCCCTGGAATTTTATCATCCAGTCTATTCTTTTTAGAGAAAGATCTGTACGCTTCAGTGAGGATGCAGAACCCGCCGGGGACCGGAAAGCCGTCATTTATCAGTGCGCCGAGGTTAGCCGCTTTTCCGCCGGCAGAAAAGAGATCAAAACGTCCAAGTTCCCTCAAAGGTTTAATATACCGCACAATTTCCTCCTTTTATTTTTTTATTCCGTTGAAGAAGATATCCAGGATCAAAGATACTTTCTTTTCGGGCGGATCAGGATTTTCACCTGACATGAAAGCGAAAGCGAAAGTCCCCTGTATGAGAGCAAGAAAGGTCCTTGCGCCTGTGAGCGGATCTATTGTTCTAAAGGTATTCCGCCGGGCGCCTTCCGCAATAGCCTGAACGAGCAGTTTTAAATATTTCGAAAAGAAGACCTTGAGCTCTTTTTTTATTTTATCCATTGATCCGGGCAGTTCGCGCCTCATGATCTGGAACATGTCGAAAGTCTGATGAAGGGTCATTATGCTTTCATGAGCGGCGACCTCGAAACGGCGGACCGGGTCTTCTTCAGATCCGACCTTTATCAAAATTTCATCCATACCTGCCGTAATATTTTCGGTCAGGGTTCTTATTATTGTTTCCTTATCGGGAAAATAATGGTATATTGTGGCTTTGCCGATTCCCGCCTCGAGAGCTATCTGCCTGATCGATGTGGCGGTATATCCCTGCTTGGAAATGAGCCTCTTAGCCGTATCTAAAATTGAACGATATGTCCCGGTCATCTTCCGCCTCCCGACCGACCGTTCGGTCGGGAATATAATACGGCAGGAAATTATTATTGTCAATAGAGACATTAAAAAATAATGGATGGTAATTAATAATATCCTGTCGGGAAGAACGAAGATTAATCTTATTTGAGAACAAAAATCCCGTTCATGCGGTCATAATTCGAACTGCAAGCTTATTCCTTTTTTGCCGGTTTTTTATCTATTTTCTTTTGCATATCCTGTTTTAATTTTTCATCATGCTGCTTATGCTGTTTTTCCTTGTTCTTTTTACCCTTTTTATCGCCCATAAACATCCTCCGCATTTTAAAAGGCCGGCCCGGAGATCCCGGGCCTGCCTTGCCGGCAATTTATTTTGCCACTGAATCCTTCAGACCCTTTCCTGCTTTGAACGATACTGCCCGTTTTGCAGCGATCTTGATCTTCTCGCCGGTTTTCGGATTTCTTCCTTCCCTTGCCGGCTTGTCAACTACTTTGAAAGTACCGAAACCGACCAGGGCTACTTCTTTTGTTTTCTTCAATCCGTGCTGGATACCTTCAATCACGGAATCAAGAACCCTTCCCGCTTCTGCTTTGCTAATTTTGCCCTTTTCAACCAGGAATTCCACAAGTTCGCCTTTGTTCATTTAAGAACCTCCATAAAAAAATATTATATTTCTAAATTGCTTAATTTTACATGCAATAGGGGATAAATGTCAATTAGACAACGGTTATTATGAACAAACAATATAATTGAATGAAAAATCTAATTAAAAATTGAAATAACAATACCGGCAGCGATGATTAAAACAGCATAAAGGGCGCCTTTCCAGGGAGTTTTAGCTTTTGTTTTCTTATGCAACAGATAATTAATAATAAATAAACCGCAACAGAACAATAAAACTATCGATGGAATCGAATATTTATAAATTTTATCCGGCATAAAATAATTAACGGCAGGGAAAACAATAATTAAAATTGCCGTAACAAGAAAACCCAGCTGTATTTCGTCAAGTTAAAATACCCAAAAAAAGCGCGTGAAATTACCCATGGGGTGATGGGTAAAATTATTAGTTTTTTTGCCTCATCAAGGCATGTTTCATTCGGTAACTTTCCCCTTCAAATATTATCAAATGGCCATGATGTATCAACCTGTCAATCATAGCTGCCGCCATCTGATCATCGGTAAATAAGGCTCCCCATTTTGAAAACTCCAGGTTTGTCGTAATAATCAGGCTCCTCCTCTCATAACTATCCGATATAATCCTGAATAACAATTGAGCGCCCTGCTTATCTATGGGAACATAACCCCATTCATCTATGATCAAGAGTTCGGCTCTTAGTATATTCTTAAGTAGTTTTTCCAGACTCCCATTTTTAAAAGCTTCGGACAGCCTGACAACCAGCTCTGAGGCGGTAAAAAATCTAACTGGGATGCCCTTTTCACAAGCATAAACGCCTAAGGCAATTGCCAGATGAGTTTTACCCGTTCCTACTGGCCCATACATTATGATATTCTTTATGCCATTGATAAAATTTCCTTCTTTCAAATCCGCCATCGTTAAATTTGAAGGCAGCTTCTGGTTGGTTAATTCATATCCTTCCAGGGTCTTGTATACAGGAAAAGAGGCTTCCCTTAATAGTCTTTTTTGCCTTACCGCCTCACGGTTTTCCAGTTCGCTTTTCAACACATAATGAAGAAAATGTTCCTGTAATGCGTTAGCTTTTGTCTCGCATAATTCTACCGCTTTCTGGCTGAAAGCAACCCTTTTACAATAATTTGAAATCTCCCTGCGGGTCTCCGACCTGTTACGTCTCTGGCGCTTCATCTATCGCCTCCGGATCCGAGAAGTTCTCGGTCATAAGTCAGCAGGTCAGGTCCCTTTTCGGGAATAGCATTCAAACCGTCTAAGGCTATCCTTGCGCATATTGCCTTTAAATCAAATAGGTTAACATTCCCTCGGGATATCGCTTCTTTCATTGACAACAGGGCTGTGTCAAATCCATATTCCTTTGTTCCTCCATTGAGCGCTCTTAAGGCTTCTTTTAACTCATCTTTCTGAAGTTTATCCATTTTTTCACGGATGTCTTCGGGCATTACTTGTCTCAATCCGCTGTTAGTCCACGCATTTGTATTCTTGATCAGTTTTTCTATAGTCGTGGAATAATCGGTCTGGTCAGTCCTCTTTTCTCCAAAGGCCCTTGCATGAACACAGGCCCTTTTACCTTCCGAATCATATACAAAAACCTGATGCGCGCCGATTCCAATTACAAGATCCCGATACGCCCATTCAGGCCTGCTCGAATAGTAATGTTTCCCATCAATACAGAATTTTCCATATCCGTCGGCTTTAAACTTCTCAAAACGCTCCACTACAAAGGCTTTATTAGGCAAATACAACATCCTGTCCTTGTCTTCCTCAAAGAGGCTGGCTATAGAGGCCCCTTTTTTGTAATGTTCCCTCTGCCAGTCCCCCTCAGATTGAAAAAGCAATTGGTTATTGTATATTTCAATATCATCAAAGGAGGGTACGGGTACAAAGTAATTCCGCCTGATATATCCAACCTTGTTTTCAACATTCCCTTTTTCGTTTCCTGAATATGGATTACAAAATGTAACCAGAAATCCGTAATGACATTTGAACCTCATAAACAATTCGGAAAAACGAACCTGGTCGCCGATCTTTCTGCCCACTCCGCTTGCGTTATCAAAGACGATCCGCAGCGGTACTCTTCCAATCCTCTCAAATATGTCTTTTAAGCCTTGTGCTACACATTCCGCTGTTTCTCCCCCGAATAACTGGTAATATGCGCCATTGCTATATGGGAAAGAAAGGCATAAATATTTAAAAGTTCGTACTATCCCTTGTTCCAGGAAATCAGCCTCGCCAAAATCCGCCTGGGCTTCTCCTGGATACCAGACCAGCTCTAAATATCCTGCATCCTTCCGTATTGCAGCTTTTCTCTTTTTTACATACCTCTGAACCAGTGTGTAAGAACCGTCATATCCTGGATATTCTGCTGAAAGCCTGTTATGTATACGCTGGGCGGTATGCCTTTGTTTATATCGCATTTTTCGGTCTTCTTCCAGCCAGGATTCGATTACTTCTTTCCATCGATCTAATTTGGAAGGTATTTCTTTTTTCATTGTTTTCTCGTCTGAATAATTTTCAAAACCCATATATTTGGCCACTGTCTTACGGTTAACGCTCACTTTCTCGGAAATATCAACTGGTCTGTACCCCAGGTCCTGTAGTTCTTTGATCGTTTCAATTTGCCGCATACTCAACATTTCCTCCTCCCTGTTTTTCTTCAAAAACAGGATAACATTTCGCCTGAATTTACCCACGCTTTTTATGGGTATTTTTCACGCTTTTTCTGAGTATGTTCCTTTGCTCTTTTGGGGTACTTTTATTATACTAAAAACAAAACCCAGCCCTGCAAGCCTTGTCAATGACAAAATCACCTGCTTGAGAGGATCGCCGACATCGGCCCATAAAACATGTGCAGCCACTTCATGGAACGGCAGAAATTTAACGGAAAATAAGGTTTTAAAAGCCATTACCATGCTTATAACACCGGCAATAAAATACAATATTATCGGTATTATTTTCAGTATGACTTCCACCAGGAACCTCCTACTTTTGCGAGAACCCCATGCTTAACATTATGCTCATCAGCACAATAGCTATGCAGAACAGGCCGATTCCCCATTTATCCGACCTGGATACTTTACCAAGCTTGAAAAGGATAGAACCAGCGGCAAGATTGCCGAGACCCCAGAGCACATTCACGATCGGGGCCGAGAGCCCTTTGCCGGGAGGATTTGCGAAAGGGGTGGGGAAAAACTCCCCCGATATTCCATGGATAAAGTGCGGGATTGTGTTCACAAGAAACAAGCCTGCAAAAAAACAGGCCGCATAATGGTACCATTTCATGGCGCTGCCTCCGTCTTATTTGTTTGTTCTTATATTCTATTCCCATCCTGAACTTTTATCAAAATTTCATCGGCTGCCGGAGCTAAAAAATGCGCCGCGGCGATAATTTAATATCCTGCCGCGGCGCGAAGGGATGTATCTATGCCGGCACAGCCCTTATTTGCCGGCCGGTATAAAAACCGGAGCCGGTCCGCAAATAAATTCATGTCCGGCCCGATATCTTTTTTTTTAAATCGCGTTATCGCCTTTTTCATCCGTCCTGACCCTTATCGCGTCGTCGACCGGATGAACGAATATCTTGCCGTCGCCTATCTCGCCGGTAACAGCGGCTTTCCTTATCGCGCCGACAAGCCTGGACACGTCGGAATCTTTTGAAATTATCTCGATCCTCGTTTTTGTTATGAGGTCGATCGTGTATTTTTTACCCCGGCAGCTTTCCTCCAGGCCATGCTGCTTGCCATGGCCTTCAATTTCGCTGATCATCAGACCGGGGTGCCCTATGCAGTCGAGGGCCGTAATAACCGATCCGACTTTATCGGGCCTTATAATGGCTTCAATTCTTTTCATTCCATACCTCCTAAACAGCCGCGACGCCGGTTTCGCCGGTGGAAACCCTCAGGGCTTCCTTTGCGTCTACAACAAAGATCTTGCCGTCGCCCAGCCTGCCGGTCCTTAACACCTCTTTCATTATGGACAGGACATGGGGCACGTCCCAGTCGTTTACTACTATGTCCACCCGTGTTTTGGGAATGAAGCTGATCTTCTCGTCGACAGGTTCTTCAGGGTCGACTTTGCCGTACGAGCGCCCGAATCCCTTGACCTTTGTAACCGTCATTCCCTGCACCAGGGATTCCTCTTTTAGCACGGATACGAGTATCCCCAGCTTTTCAGGGCGTATCATAGCCGTAATCATCTTCATGCTGTAATTTTTATTGACCGTTGTAGCCATGACATACAGGAAGCTTACCATGGCGAAACCGCCCGCTATATAAAAGCATATCCTGGCTTCATTTACATTGTCCGGAGTGCCGGTGAAATTAAGGTATATTATCCCTGCGAGCATTAAGACGTTTAAAATAAGCCCGCCTATAGGGATAAGGCCATGCCTTAAGAAGTTAAAATCTTTACGGCCTTTGAAGGCAATAATAGTCCAGACGCATACCAGGCCGTACAGCACAAAAGTCCCGAAGTTCGAAGCAAGGGTTATACCCGTCAGCCCGACGACATTCTGAATTCCGATCGCCGCAATGATGCAGGAAATTACTACCAGCACCCATATAGCAGTATGAGGTGTCCTGTTTACGGAATGCAGGAATCCCAGGAATTCCGGAAGTTCCCTGCCGGCCGCCATACCGTTCGTAACGCGCACAGCGGTATTCATGCAGCTCAGGGTCGTTCCTATAACCGCTATTGCAACCGTTACGGCCATGACAATCATGAGCCCGAAACCTATTCCGCCCAGAAGTTTGTCGCCCAGAAGCCTGGTGATATCGCCGATAGGGGCGGAGGAGCTGGCAAGGGCGTCCATCGCTGTGACGATCTTCGTGCCCGCTTTGGCCGTAGCAGTGGCGGCGACCGTAATAGTACCCGTCAGCTTATCGCTCACCACGAGATTCGCCGCAAAGTATTCGAAGAGGTAGGCTATAACTCCCTGTACGACGAGCGCCAGGATTATGGCTCTGGGTATATTTTTCCCGGGCTTTTTAGTTTCGGCAGCCATCGAAGTCGCGCTTTCAAAGCCCACAAGAATCAGTATGGCTATAGTAGACTGGACAAGGACAGCCTGGATATTGTGAAATTTCATGATGTCGAAAGCCCCGGTGAAGGACCAGTTCTCCGCATGTTCCGGGTTTGCTGCCCTATACCATATCGCGAGCCCGCTGAAGACCGCAATGGCGGCCCATTGTATGATATTTATGATTATATTCGTCCGCGTGGAACCGTTAACGCCCTTGTAGGCGATAAAACCTGCAATAAAGGCGAAAACCACCCCGATTCCGGTAAGCATGATGTTGTTAAGCGTATGTCCCGTCACGGCGTTATATATATAACCAATCAGAATCGCCATCATGGCCACCATAACACCCGGGTAAACCCAGTAGAAAAGATGGGCGGCCCAGCCGGTCATTAGCTTGGAAATCCTGGCCATCGAGGTAGGTCCGGCGCGTTTTTCCTTTCGCGCGTCCAGAAATGCCTTTTCCGCAAAATATGCGCAGCTAGCGAAGCCTGCTTCAGGATATATCCTTGCTAGCTCTGCGTAGGAAAGCGCCGTCAAAAAGGCCAGCAGCAGCGCTACCAGGATGCCCGGCCACATATCCGGGGCAGCAGAAGCGCCGCTCGTGGTAGTCGCTGCGGCCTGCATCTGGTATGTGATCCAGAGAAACGCCCCGGGCGCTATCAGCGCCATGGCATTCATAGCGGCTCCCATTAAACCGAGTGTGGGTACAATCTGTGTGTTTGTTTGCAATCTAAGAGACATAACATCCTCCTTAATAAGAATGCGAACTTATCTATAATAGGAGCAATATTTATGCCATATGTTCTATATTTTAATCATATAATATTATTACTCTTTAAATATAAATATATTACATAATTTATAATAAATTTATATTATGCCTAATAATTATCATTACATATAATATTAATGATTAATATTTAATCATTTTTAATGCCGATGCTATTATTTAATCGTTATTGAAGGGACGAAGAATTAAAATCCGCTCAAATGAAAATACTTTGACATTTTCATTAGCTTGCATTACTTTACAATAAAGAAGGAAATCTGATTTCTTTATAATCCTGCTATAAAAATTACAAAATCGAAGATATAATATGCATAAAATTAATTATCATCCGGCAGTTTTATTTTTAGCCGCGGCACTTTTAGCTGCTGCGGGCTGTAAAAGCAATCCCGGTTCCGGCAGCTCGAGCAGTTCAGGAAATTCAGGCAGCTCATCGAGCGGAAATGGGGGTAATAACGACATCCCTGCATTGGCCGCAGCTCTGGGATACACCAACAACACATTTACAAGCACTTTCGACAGTTCGCAGGTCGATATGAACGACACCCTGGACCAGGGTTATAAATGGTATATCTCCAGGCCCTTCGGGGCGGGCGCTACTCCTGTTTCCGGGATCACTTTAAATACCGACGGCAGCGTTACTCTGCAGTACAACGGCGACGTCAATACGGGCATTCTGAGCGCGGCAAATAAGGGCGGCACCTGGGTCGGTTCGGTATTCGGAGGCGGCGGATATTTCGAGGCGACTTTTAAATTCGATCCCACGGCCGTTACAGGAAGTGGCTGGCCGGCATGGTGGGGCCTGCCGATCGAAAAAGTCGCGGATCTGCCGGATTACCAATGGCCCGGCCAGGCAGCGGGTTACGACCATTATACCGAAACGGATTTTTTTGAATATTTCCCGGGATCACCGGCGACAAACTGGTACGGGTCAATGATCGACTGGTCCGGAATATACAGCAACGGTTATCCCGTAATGATAAACAACTGGCAAATTAATACTATTGCGACGTCGGCCGATTTCAGACAATATCACAAATACGGCTGGCTGTGGGTCCCGGCCACGTCAGCGGCAAAAGGATATGTAATATACTATTTTGACAACGTACAAACCCCGGATACCGTCAGCTGGGTCCAATTCCATACAAACATGACGCCTGCTGATTTTACCAACCTGGGCGCCCTTTACGGCGTCATCGACCAGGAACATATAACACTGATACTCGGTTCAGGAGCCCAGGGGGCGATGACGATCCAATCGGTGAAGGTATGGCAGAAAAACGGAGACTATAACGGGAGTAACGGCGTAATTCCAATTTCGCTTGTCCAATAATACGTGAAAGACTTAATTTTGAATATGGCCTTATGCATGAAATGATATTTTTTATCGAAACTGCCTCGCTCTACGGCAACTTTTCGACGGCAGTCTTTTTGAAGGACTGTCCCCGGAGCTCAGGGGACAAATTCCCGGTGTAAAATTTTTAGATTATTTAAATTTGTCGAATACGCTTCGTCGGATAATCCGGCCTTGAAAGCATCAAGGCTTGCATCATCGGATTCGAAGCGCCAGTCGGTTTCTTTGTTGATGTCAAACCAGATCCATGCCCTGAGGTCGGGATACCTGTTTTTGACGGAGGAAAAAAAGTCCTTTATCCAGGCGGCTTTATTGCCGCCGCTGGAACTGCATCCGAATTCAGCGATCATTAACGGTTTATCGGGCGCTAAGTTCCTTAATTCTTCAAGGGGTTTTGAAAATATGCCGTCGAAACTTTTCCAGCTCGACCAGGACTGGGACGTCCCCCAATTATACCCGTCGACCGCTATCCAGTCGGCATAATTGCTGCCCGGATAGTACTTTTCCGCATTGTTCCATTGTTCATTGGGAACGCTGTCGCAGTTAGGCGACCATATCCAGATGATATTCGACCCGCCTGCAGCCGCAGTCATGTCATGTACATACCTGTAAGCCTTAACGTAAGTTTCCGGTGAATTGCCGTTGGAAGCGCCGCTCCATGGGTACCAGTTTCCGTTCATCTCATGTCCCCATCGCACCATCAGGGGCTTGCCGTATTCCCCAGCCGCTTTCCCCCAATCCTTTATATAAGAGTCCAATTTTCCTCCAAGGATATCAGCCAGGTTTAAAAAATTTTTACCGGACCAGTACCATGGCTCCCATACGATATGCGGCATATAACCATTACGGTCGAGGAGGCCGCAGTAATACCCCGGGAAATCAGTTTTCCAGTCGATATACCGCATAATTATCTCGGGTTTTTTCCCGTATTTCCGGTCCAATGCGCCGATGTTTGCCTGAAGATCCGGACTGAAGATCCCCCAATAGAGATCTTTCTTTACAGTATCCGCAGTAACGTGGCCGGAACAGGCGAAAGCAAACAGAATAATTCCTGAATCCGTTAACTAATTAGAAAAATATAGATTAACCCTTTACAATATATAGGGTTATGGACCTAATAAGGTTCACCCAGAGGGTGAAGGAATGAAAACAATTATCCGTTTTGACCTGGAGGAAACAGACGAGCTAATTGCGGCTGAAAGCGGACTGACACTGATAGGTTCTTTAATACGCAAATCAAATCTTGATAAAAGATTGGAAAGTTCGGGAAAAAGGCCGCAGATTAAAGATATAGATATCGTAAAGAGCTATACAAGTCTGCTTGCTATGGGCAAAACAGAATTCGCAAAAATAGAGCAATATCGAAATGATAGATTTTTCAAAGCGATGATGGATATACCGACCGTGCCATCGGAGGAAAATTTGAGACAGCGAATGGATATGGCCCCTGAAAGCTGGCCCGATAAAATAAGCGATGAAAGCATAAGGCTGGTAAAAAGGATGAAAGGCCGCTTAACTCCGACAATCAGGGATTTAGTTCCTCTGGATATAGATGTATCACCATTCAATAATGAACAGACAAAAAAGGAAGGAGTCTCAAGGACTTACGCAGGGTATTACGGCTATGCACCAATATTTGCGTATTTTGGGAAAGCAGAAGGATGGATTGTTGGCGTTGAGCTGCGTGAAGGTAAAAGTCACTCCCAATGTGATAAAGGAGAATTTATCCGCAAGGCAATACAAAATGCGAAAATATTTGAACGTAAAATACTTGTGAGAGTAGACAGCGGGAATGACAGCAATGATACGATAAAAATCTGTGCGGAAGATGAAAAAGTTGATTTCATAATCAAAAGAAATTTAAGAAGAGAGAGCCCGCTTGATTATCTGGAAAGAATAGAAAAATCGGAAACAGCGTCAGTTGAAAATCCACGGGAAGGGAAAACGGTATATCGGGATAAGTTAAGAGCGGACGTTGGGCTGAAAGAAGAAATAAAACTGGTTTATGAGGTTATTGAAAGGACGATAGATAAGCAAGGCAATCCAAATCTATTAGCCGACATTGAAGTAAAAGCTTACTGGACATCATTATCGGATGATGCCGATACAATTATCAGCTTGTATGAGGAACACGGCACAAGCGAACAGTTCCATTCGGAAATTAAGTCAGATATTGGATTGGAGAGATTTCCCAGCGGAAAATTTAAAACAAATTCTTTGGTATTGTCACTGGGATGTTTTACCTATAATCTTTTGAGGTGGGTCGGGCAAAATGCGCTAAGGTATAAAGGTATTCCTGGAAGTAAAGCTAAAGAAAGGATAAGGCTCAAAACCGTCATACAGGATATAATGTATATGGCTGCAAAATTGGTCTGCCATGCAAGAAAGTTTGCTCTGAAGATATATAGGAATAATCCGTGTCTGCCTCTATTTCGTAAGTTATACGGGACGCTAACTGTTTAAAAAAGAGTTAAAGGATCCGTTTTTAGCGTTTTAAGAAAAGAGTGGGTTTGCGCCTAAAATTTTTAAAAGATGTACTTTTAGGATTATTGGGAGATTTAATTTTCGAAAATTTGTTATGATTCACAACTATTGGTTATAATACAGCAGGAACTGGCCAAAAATTGAAGCGGAAAGAACAAGAGAAGGTTGTTTGTCGATAACTTAACGGATTCAGGTAATTATTAAAACCGCCGGATTGTTAAAACATCTTTTCATTATACCCTCCCGCTTTGCCCGATCAAGGCTTTTATAATATAAATATTCCCTGTTTTTTTGTGAAATTATTCTTGATATTATAAACTTTTGTTAAAATTTATTAGATAAGGAGAATCACATGCTGATCGATATTTTAATACTTATCGGAAAGTATTTCCTTTATTTTTTATCGGGTTATCTGATAGTTACGAGCATCGGCCTCTTAAGACCCGCTGCCAGGATAAAACTGGATACGGAAAAGATATTTCAATGACGATCGATAAAACACTGAAATCGCCGGCAATACTGCTCGGCAACGGGTTGAATATCTTTTCGAAGCTGCCGATAAGCTGGTTGGATCTGCTTATTAATATTTCAAATAATAGAGATGCTGAAAAAATTCTAAATGCAAGGGATATCAGTTATCCGGAGTTTTATGATGCCGTTTGCTTCAATAACGGCAAGGGCGTGATAAATTATCAGTCGTTAAAGAAAAATATCTCGGAAGAAATAAAAAAATGGCATGGGAATCAATTTCATGAAACCTTTATAAACTTTGCAAGAAATAATAAAATCCCTGTATTGACCACCAATTACGCACTACGCTCCTTACCGATGAAATACTCGGCTTTTATAATAGAAAAGGAAAGAAAAGACATGCATTCGAAATAGCTCCGGCCAGAATGCCCGGCTCTTCATTTTCAGATTATTATCCATGGCACTCATATTACTCCGATCATGAAATAGAGGACTGCAAAAGCGAGTTCGGGATCTGGCATATTCACGGCTTCTGTTATTATTATAGAAGTTTATCGATAGGCGCCATCGATTATGCAAAAAATATTTACCGGTTAAAAAATTTTATCACGGGCAGGAAAAACAGCCTCTATTCCGGCAAAGAGACAGACTGGACCGGAAAAAATTCCTGGGTCGATATTTTCATGCATTGCGACCTCTTAATTATAGGTTTAGCGCTGGATTCGCAGGAAAGCAGTCTTCGATGGCTTTTTATGGAAAGAGAAAAATACTACAGGAAAAATCCGGCTTTAAGGAAAAAAACAATATTCGTTACAACTAAATATGATAATTACGGGCAGGGTAAAAGATTCCTTTTTGAATCGCTTAAAATTGAGCACGAGGAATTCGAAAAGCCGGAAGATATTTACAATAAATGGGAATTAGGCTGATCAAGGCTTCGCCGGTTTTCCCGGCACTTTCCTGATTACAATAATCGTTAGAATTATACCCGCGGCCGCGACTACGGCAAGGGCGGCCAGGCTGTGGGCTATCATCGAGATTATTATCGTTATTATTGTAAGCGGCAAGGCTATGAGGAAAGACATCCCGCCTATCAGGAATCTTGAAACCGAACCGATAACCGATACTATATCGAGTATCATGCTTATAGGTTCGAATACGAGGAATATCCCCAGCCACATCATTATAAAACCGGCGGCCCTCAAAATCCATCCGATCGTTTCAAATTCGCCGTGCAGTGTTGAAATTGCCGCCTGCCTGTCGGAATTGAATACCCTGTACAATTTCCCGAAAAGCTTGTCGACTATCCTTTTATTTCCAGCGAAAAAGGGCACGAGCTTCATATTCATTATATCGATGCTTCCGAAGGCCGTACCTGTAAATCCGGATCTCAAAACCCTGTAGCTGATCCTCAGGTCGCCGAGCCCGGGGGAATCTATGCTGCCCCTGCCGTTATAAATATATTCCCCTGAAATTTCATTGCGGCCTTTTTCTTTTATATTTACAAGTTCCGGAGTCAGCGGCGACAGCGTTTCCGCGTCCGGAAGATCGAGCCCTTCGGCAGGGATTTTATATAATCCCATTTTTATCTCGCTTACCCTTTTTGCAGCGCTCTTGATGGCCATTACCGGATTTTCATGACCGGATTTATGGAACGAATAACCCGGATTGTCCGTCCACTCTTTTGTATAGGAATAAGTCGTCACGGTAGTGGAACCGCCGCCGACGGCGTCTTTACGGGTTTCGGTTTTTTTATGCTCGACCCATGCGTACATTTCGGCATTCCTGATAACCTCGATGTATTTTCCGTTTTTAAGAAAGAGACCGTCGCCTAAAGTTTCACCGGAATTGACAACCCCGCCAAGAGATACGATCTGTCCGTTTGTTACGCCGGCGGGCCTCGAACCGATATCGATCACTGCCGAATTCCTTGCAAATTTTGAAAGATCGACCCTGCCCTCGTTCAGGAAAAGTACTATAAACGAACCGAAAAATAAAACTATCCCAACCAGGACTCCAACCAGGGATCCGCCTATTTTCCCGCCCCAGCCCTGCCTCGTCACTTCCGTAAATTCATCGGCCATGATACCCTCCGGAATTTTTTATTTATGGTGAACTAAAAAAGTGTATCAAGATTTAACAAAAACGACAAATATTTAAGATTTTGTTTTTATACAAAAAAATTTTATCCAGCATTTCCGGATGAATATTGTTTTCGCGGGACACAATCTTCCGGATGGCAGGGGTTGTTAGAATTCTTTGAATAACCGGTTATAAGAAATGAATATGAAAAAAGCCATTCTCCATTTAATTTTTGATAAAAGTGCGGGGTGAAGATAGAATAAAGGAGAACACATAAAATCAAAGGAGCATTTCCCATGCAGGGAGGTTCTTATGACCCGGAAATCATGTTTTATTATCCTTTTGTTTTTGACGGCTTTGCCCCTTTATCCGAAAGATATTTTTTCAAAAGGGGTGAATCTGACCGAATGGTTCCAGGAAAATTCGCCTCGAACCGTCCAGTTCAATAAATATACAAAAAAGGATTTTCAGGATTTGAAAAGCCTCGGATGCGACGTGATCCGCCTGCCGATCAACCTTCACGCGATGACAGGCGGCGCACCGGATTATAAAATAGATCCGCTTTTATTCCGGTTTCTCGATGAGGCGGTAAATATCTGCGAAGAGCTGAATATATCATTGATACTTGACAATCACAGCTTCGACCCGGCTAAAAACACCGACGAGTCGATAGAAAATATTTTAACGAAAGTCTGGGTTCAACTGGCCGGGCGTTATGAAAGCCGGGGGGATTTCCTTTATTATGAAATCCTCAACGAGCCGCATGGCATCGATCCGTCAGCCTGGGGTAAGATCGAGCTGAATGTCCTGAAGAAGATCAGGGAGATCGATAAAAAACACACGGTTATAGTCGGGGGCTGCAACTGGAACGATATAGATTCCCTGTATCTTCTGCCGGATTTCGGGGACGATAATATAATTTATACCTTTCATTTCTACGAACCGGTTCTCTTTGCCCACCAGGGAGATGAATGGATGACGCCCTCCCTGGCGCCGCTTACGAATGTTCCCTATCCCTACAGCAAAGACAGGATGCCTCCCTGCCCCCCGGAATTGCTGAATACCTGGGTTGCGTCGGGCTTAAGGTATTATCCCGATAAAGCGAACGACGCGGCTTTAGAGAAGCTGATCCTGAAGGCGGTAGAATTCCGGAACAAAACCGGGAAGCCCCTGTACTGCGGAGAATTCGGCGTCTATATAAAGAATTCACCGGAAAGCGACCGTGTTTACTGGTATGAAGCCGTCCGGAAGATCCTTATGAAATATTCCATCCCGCGTACATCCTGGGATTACCGCAGCGGGTTCGGGCTGTTCAAAAAAGGGTCCAATGAAGTCTTCGAGACGGATCTGAACCTCCCTCTGCTGAAGGCGCTGGGCTTCAGCGAGCCGGCGCAAAAAAAGATCGGGATACTTCCGGAAACTTCCGAATTGACGATGTTCAGACAATATCCCGCCCCGGGGATACTGCTTGCCGACTTCTACAAGTATGGCGTTATAGACCTCTATTGCGACACTGTTTCCGAAAACGGGCAAACCGTTATAAAAATGGAAAACCTGGATCAATACGGCGTTCTCAGATTCTCTTTCAAGCCCATGAAGGACCTGTCGGCCCTTTTGAAAATGAAATACAATTTTGTAATGAAAATTAAACTAAAACCCGGCTTTAAGAATCTCGATGTAAGGTTTATTTCAACAAGGAAGGACGACCCTCTTTCAATTCCATGGCGCAGCAGATTTACTCTTGACGAGAAATCGTTGAAAAACACTTCCGGCTGGCAGACCGCGGCCGTTCCGCTTGAAGACTTCAGGGAGCAGGGGGCATGGAAGGACAAATGGTATCCTCCCGAAGGCCTTTTTGACTGGAGCAGGATTACAGCGTTTGAAGTCGTGGCTGAAAACGGAAATTGGGAGGATACGGGTATATACATTTCGGAGATGAAAGTAACTGCAGGGAATTGATCCATGCGCCCGCCTCAGGGGAACCGCCCTTTGAAATTTAAAAATAAAATTTAATGCCGTTTCATATGCGGGGGTTTAACTTCAGTAATATATACAGAGTAAAATCCTGTAGATATCTCTTGATCGATCAACTAATAATATTCGAGGTAAATAATGAGGAAATTCTTTTCGGCGGCCATAGTAATTTTATTTTTGATCATGTTTTCCGCATCCTGCGCTAATAGACCGGGATCGGGAGGTTCTTCAGCCGGTTCTTCCGGTTCTTCGAGTTCTTCTGCATATGACGGTTTACTCTATACAGATGTGAGGGGAACCAATCTTTCAGCCGATAATCTCGGCTACAATATCATTAAAACGCTCTGGTTCAACGGAACAACAGTCTTCAGTGCGCCGGACCAGGTCTATGCGAACCAGATACTCGAAGCCGGGAAGAATCCCGGGCTCGGCGTGAATTACCTTCATTCCCAGGGCATAACAGGCTCCGGCGTCAATGTGGCCATTATCGACCAGAACCTCTGCCAGGATTTCGGCCATCCGGAATTCTCCAATAAAATTATCGCGTATTTCGATACAGGAACCGGCACAGGTCCTAATGAAGGCAGCATGCATGGCCCCGCCGTTTCAAGCCTTTTAGTCGGGACCACTATCGGGACGGCCCCCGGAGCAAGGCTCTATTATGCAGCAGTGCCTTCATGGTACCTGGATGCGAAATACTACGCACAGGCGCTGGACTGGATCGTTGCATCTAACGCCGTCCTTCCCGCAAACCAGAAAATACGCGTTGTTTCCGTTTCCGCCCCGCCTTCGAAACTTCCCTATACGAACAACACTATTCTATGGGACCAGGCGGTTCAAAGGGCGAGCGCTTCGAATATACTCGTGCTGGACTGCGGCGCCTACCGCATTAACGACTGCTGTTATTACAGTCTTGAAAGCCCCGACGATATTACGCTTGTCACTCCGGGATTGTCGAGCTTTACTTATCCACAAAATACTCCGGGCATCATTTATGTTCCCAGTTGCTACAGGAGCCAGGCCGAGGAATATACAAGCGGCGTTTTTTCCTACCAGTACACGGGCGACGACGGTTTAAGCTGGACCCTCCCTTACACAGCCGGCGTCCTGGCCATGGGCTGGCAGGTGAAGCCGTCCCTTACCGTCGCGCAGATAACCAACTACCTCTTCCAGACGGCTTATGTCCTGCCCGGCGGGTTCAAGATCATAAATCCCACGAATTTTATCAAAACGATACAGAATTTGCCCTGATCGATGAACCGGTTCGGGAGATCCCGAAATAATATTTAAGGAGTTTTCCATGCTGAAAATATTTCTTATTGCAGTTTTTTGTATCTTTTATGCCGCGATATATTCATTGGATGCGGATGCAGTTATTACAACCGCGGGGTCGCCATGGCAGGAAATTTCCGATAAAGCGGTTCTTAAGCAGGAAAATATTAACGGAAAGGCCGATATCATAATCAATACTTCCAATGCAGGATGCAAAGTGGAAGGATTCGGCGGAGCTTTCAACGAAAAAGGCTGGACCATGCTTTCTGCACTTACGGCAGACAGCCGCAGGGAGGTTCTGGCGGCCCTGTTCGACACGAATAAAGGCTGCAGGTTCAATTTCTGCAGGGTGCCGATCGGAGCTAACGATTATGCCGAAAGCCGGTACACTCTTGACGAAACGAAACTCGACTTCGATATGAAAAGTTTTTCGATAGCCAGGGACCGTGAAAGGATTATCCCTTATATAAAGGCCGCTATGGAATTCCGCCCTGACCTGAAGCTGTTCGGTACGGCCTGGACGCCTCCCACATGGATGAAACAGAACGGCGATTACGACGGCGGGAGCATGAAAAACGACCCGAAGATATATAAGGCTTACGCCCTATACCTGGCTTTATTCGCCGAAGCTTACCGCGCGGAAGGTCTTAATATGACCGCAGTCTGCGTACAGAACGAGCCCGTTTATGAAACACATTATCCTTCCTGCCTGTGGACCCCCGCGCAATTTCTGACTTTTATACGCGATTATGCCGGCCCGCTTTTCAGGGAAAGAAATGCCAAGTACGATCTATGGCTTGGAACCCTGCCTGATAATAACTACGGATTGTTTACAAGGACCGTTCTGGACTACCCGGAAGCCCGGAAATATGTCAGTGCAGTCGGCCTCCAGTGGAGCGGCCTCGGGCAAATGCCCGAGATAGCGTCACATTACCCTTCGATGCGGATGGTCCAGACCGAAACCGAATGCGGGAACTGGTACTGGAAACCGGGTTACAATCCGGATCATCCCCAGAACGACTGGTATTACGCGGTGTATACCTGGCGCAAGGTAAGGGATTATATGGCGGGAGGAGCCTGCGCGTACGATTTATGGAACATGATACTCGACCCGGACGGCAAAAGTATCGACAGCGTACACCCCTGGCCGCAGGATGCAGCGATAGTGATCGATACAAACAGCCTGACCGTCACCTATACTCCTATGTTTTACGCTTTCAAGCATTATTCGGCAAAAGTCGATATAGGGGCTGAAACAATAAACACATCGGGCATGTATCATGACGCAATAGCCTTTTTGAACCCGGACGGCAGGGTCGTCGTCGAAATCTGCAACGATCTTGCATCAGATCTTAGTTTGAATATCCTTATAAATAACACCGGTTATGCGGTCGCCGTCCCGGGAAAATCCTTCCTTACGGCGGTGTTTAACAATCCGGGAATAAAAAAATAGATCCGCTGCAACCCGCGGTTCCCATACTCAAAAATTTGTTTGACGCAATCTCTTGTTCTTAGTATTATTGCTGCATATATGAAGAGGCTCGAAGATTATTGATGCGCAAAAAAATAATAAGGAGGGTTTTATGGAAGTAAAGTGCACGGCATTTGTCGCCAGGCAAAAAATGATAATTTCACAATTCGGGGAAGAGAAGTTTAAAGAACTGATGCATGAAGTAATCGAAAAGGAACCTTATTTTAAAAACGAAATCCTGCCGTTTACCCTGATCCCCGTCGAGAAGTTCCTTGTATTCACCGATATTACATTAAAAAAGTTTTATAACAATGATAATAGAGTATATTGGATAATGGGGGAAAAGTCCGCTGAATACGCTTTGGTTGACGGTCCTTACAGGAATTTAATTAAAAATAGAGAGATAGGACGCGTTGTAACGGAAGCGCTTCCTGTTTTATGGAAGGTATATTATACCGCCGGAGATGTGGAAGTAAAGTATGAGCCGGGAAGCGTGGACGCAAGGCTGTATAATGTTCCTATAAACCATTTTCATTTTGAATACGTCGTAATGGGCTATCTTAATAAAATACTCGAGCTCTGCGGGGCAAAGTCCATAACTTATGAAAAAATCAAAACCATCGAAAAAGGCGATAATGAGATAAATTATAAATTCCACTTCACAACGGATGATTCGCCGGCTGAAAATACGTCTTTCAATAAATTAACCTGAACCGTCCGGCGCCAGGGTCAAACCACGGTCAAGAATCCCCCTGACCGTATAATTCCCTTATACTATCCCCGACTATTTTTAAAGCGCTTTCAATTTCTTTATCGGTATCATTGAAACCGATACTTACCCATCTCAGTCCATCCGACGTGTGCATTTGGACCGCATCGAAGATGCCGTCATGGGGTTCTATAATATCGATCGTATGTTCCATGCCCAAAATCTTGATATTTGTAACGCCGATATCGCCTAATTTTTCGGAAATTTCCAAAAGCTTATTAGTTGGCACCGCGAGTCCGGCCGTTTGAAGGTTCCGAGCCATATGTTTTACATATTCAGGTACATTCCTGATGTCATTTACCGGTTTTACGATCACTGTTCTTTCCTGGCAGGTTGGTTCAATTAAAGGATTACTGCTGTCCAGTATAATAGTGTAGTCCGTATTCAGAGACTTAATTATACTGATATTTTCCCCCAGCAGCATTCGTTTCATTTGAGCATTCCTGTAGTTTGTAACTTTGTCGGCAGCCGCTATTGTTTTTTTCGAGGGAACAAGTGAGGCTATGTATTTCAAACTGTTTGCCAGAGCATCGCTAAATTGACTGGGATTCAATTGCCCGCCGTATTCAATATAAATATTAGACGGCGAAAAACATCCGTTGCCGTCATAAGCCGCTATGCCCCATGCCGCCAGCCCGGCTGTTTCCAAGGTAGCATATTCTTTGCTGATAACTTGAAAACCCATCTTATAACCATGCGGCAATAATCGTGTTTCCGGGTTTACTTTAGACAGTCTCTTTTCGATTGCCGTTATTGTTTCATCCGAACCCATAGCGACAACGACATCAGATTCCCTGAAAAGCAGTTCATTAACATCATCTGTGCCTGAAAAATAACCGCATGCCATAGTCCTTCTGAAATCCGGGTCAAGTTCGTTCAAAGTCTCTACATAGAACATAAAAGATGTTAAGTCATGGCTTGGGAGTTTTATCAATTGGCTGCTTCGTGATACGGCTCCTAAAAATGCTGATAACCAGGTCGGACCGACCACATTACCGGCTAATATCTGCAAAATCGTCCCTTGATGTTCATAATTTTTAACTTTGGGTACGCCATAGCCTTTGATGTATCCTTTCCCCCATCCCGAAAATCTTTGATATTGACCGGTCTCTGCCAGTCTGGAAAGACGCTGCGGAATATCAGGAAACCGGTCTTTAGCAAAATCGATCAACTTTAAGGGATTTAAACCGAAGCAGGAAATGTTTTGCTGCGAGAACTGCGTAATGTCGGAGAGAATAGGAAGTGCTTTCATCCTGAGATCATATTCAATATTATTCCATAGAGCAAATGATTCGGCAAATATGCTAAGAGATGCATTTCCGGATGAAAAATATTTGTCGGAATTGGCTCTTACGGATTCGATAACGCCTCTGATATTATCGGCAGTAAAAACCGGCGCTGTTATACTATGCCCATTGACTTCAAAAGTCTCTGTATCAGGAATATTCGGATCCGTAAAAATGATATCGCTCATAATCTGACGCCCTCGGCCAGTTCATACGCGCACCCTGCGCCGCCGGCCCCGCTTTCACCCGAAGCGCGAGATATATGAGTAAATTGCTTTACAGAACCGTCGTCAAATAAAGAAACGACCGTAACAAGATCGTTTTGCTGCACACACGCGCCTGCAAATCCGTCAGTACCATGGGGCGATATAAATCTCGGGTAGCCCCGCCCGCCGATCTTTGCCGGCCGTCCGTCTACAGGGTTAATAACATAAAGTTTCGCATCATCTTCAACTTCGAATACATAGTCCCGGTGTTCCTGCGAATAAAGACCCGCCTGCGCTTTACCGTTTTCCGTCGTACCATAGATATCCCTGAAGTTTGTTTCGATGCAGCTTTCCGGGATCCCGAACTTTTCACACATATCTCTTACAAATGCCGATTTAATGACGGGATCGCCCCGATTCGTCCCTTTTTTACCATCCCATCCCCCTGCGCCGGTAACAAAAAATGCGTTTCTTCCAAGCCGGTATTTTTTAGACAGCCCTTTAAGAAAAGGATGCAGTATCAGCACTGAAACGGCGAATACCAGCCGGGTTTCATTTCGAAGAGCGGCTTGAATCCCGCTTAACAGTATATTTTCCTGTATCTCCATAACAGGCCGGCCTTTTCCCCCGGTTTTTACCATTGACCATATTGTTTTCAGTTTATTTAATTTTACTAAATAATCCATATTTCCGAATGCTTTTTCAGCGGCTTCTGCGGGCACTGTCGCATAAAATCTTACCGGCCTGTCATCTATGGCAAAGCGCTGCCCGACTTTTTTCAAAAAATCTATATCAGGCATAAAAGCTACGGCTTTGCACTCCGGAGCCTTCCTGTACGCCCGGGCAAAGGAATCCATGATCGACTGAATATCATCTTCCGTACGCCATGTATAGCTTGAATCCCCGCTGGTGGAGCTGGATACGAGCCAGCATCCTTCCTGCTTTAAGTCTGCAAGTTTCCTGAATAAACCTTTGCCTTTATTTTTCTTGAACCAGTCTGCCGGTATCGCAGGGATGCGATAGAGCTCTCCGGAATGAATTGCCGCTTTCAAGTCCTGAAATTTTATCCCTTCCATATCGCAATAGGTTCTATATGATTCATAATTTCGATATTGCCTGTCTATTACAGATAATAATTTTTCATAAAATGCCGTCATAATATTTTCCCTGCCGCTCAAAAACTGTTACTGCGCAGAAATTTAACACACAATATTATCAGTCATTTTATAACTATTTCAGACATTGCGCAATATTTTCCGTATACCCGGTACAGGCTGCGCTTGAATTTAAGGATTAATTGCTGCGGCCGTCTAAGGTTATAATTTATTTGTAAAATAAATAGCATCTACGTCTATACCCAGAACTCTATTATCCTTATTTATTCCAAGAGCACTGGGAACAAAAGTCGTTGATTTCAATCTTATTACCTTTATTTCTTTAATTTTTTTATCCAATATAAAGTAATATGCGTTATTTTTAAAAGTTATATATTTTAAGTTAATTCCCTCGATAAATACATTCAAGTTTATTGAATTCCGAATATTCCGGTCAGGGTTCCATCCGAATGTCTGAATGACAATATATTTATTATCCGCTTGTAAATTTATATTCAGATCTTTAATTATTCCATCGCCGCTTGTCCAGATATAATCATTATAAAAATTAAGCAAATGACCGGACATCATTTCCCTCGGCCTGATTATTGAATAAGATCGATGGAAATAAACAGACTTTTTATTCAATTTGTAAAGGTAATAAATTCTTTCCCATACGCAATATTGTGAAGGAATTAAATATCTATAAAAAGGCAATTCAAGCGTTCTGATTGAGGGCTTGATATTATTATCCTGATAATGCAGATGCGTTCCATTAAAGTAAAAACCGTTTTCATATTTATATTCATCCAGATATTCCAAATAATTTAAATTACCGACACGATATGGGGATAAAACAAAAATAGATTTGCCGCTGCCGACAAATGCATTGATTAATTCAATATTGTTTAAATCGTTTAAATTTAATAAATTCAGATCATAATAATACTTCAATGGCGTGCCAATGATATTATAAGAAAACTCGTAAGGCTCATTATAAAAAAGGATATCGTTTTCAGCTATTTTCCCCTTCAATTGGGTAAAAAATCCGGTGTCAGCCCCCTCCTTTCCTAAAAACTGGAAAGATGCGAAAAACCCAAAATACACTAACATAAAAGAAATCAAGAAATATAGAAATGTTTTGCCGTATCTATTATTACAAATGTTTAAAAAGCGATCGAACGAAAGAGCTAAAAACAATAATGTGTAAGGAATGACCTCGGTTGAAAAATATCTTGCGTAATAAAACTGATAATTGACTATTTTATTGAAAATCAAAACATATGACCAGAACAGTAAAATAAATCCGATCAATAAATTAATCAAAGGATTTTTATGTTTTATAAAAAAAGACAATGCATAAAATACAACAAAAAAACCGATAGGGGAAAGATAAAGAAAAATGTTATATATGGCCGTGAACCGTATGTCTCTGAATCCTTGATTGCCGTATTCCCAGCGGATGCTGGTATATTTTGATGTGAATCCGAGTTGATAGAAGTCGATACCGCTTAAAACCAATAAAACCAAAAAGGCAATAAAAAAAATTAAATTAATATTGTTCAAAAAAAATTCTTTTATAAATATATTTTTATCTTTTTTAAAAATTATACTTGAAATTATCAGGATTAATACAGTAAAGAGAAGGAAGAAACCCGAAATAAGCATCCAATTTTTTCCGAAAACCCTGATTATATAACGATACAACCAGCCTGAATAAACAATAGGCTCAAAATGATAATAATATAAAATGGATAATACAAAAAACAGGATAATGGAAAAAATAGTCAGGATCAGCCCCATTTTCACTTTTCTGTTCTTAACAAAAATCATGATGATGACCGGCAGGATCAGGAAAAATGGAATATACATAAAAGCGCTGATGCGGGTATAGCATAAAGAGTTAAATAGGAGAAAAGATAATACCGGATATAAATTACCGTATTTTTCTTCTTTTGAATCCTGATAATATTTTAGTAAATAATAAAAGGAAAATGAACTGAAAGCTAATGCGGTCATTTCAGAAACGGGAAATTTAGACATGAAGGTCAATAAGGGATTCATTGCAATGAATAAAGCCGCAAGATAAGCCGGGAATTTTCTTTTTCCTGAAATTTCATATGCGATGAGATAAAAGGCAATTACCGATAATAATGATAAAAAGACCAGTGAATAAACCCGATTGTCATCTCCCAATATGTTCCCGAAAATTGCCATTAACATAGGGTGCAGGGGATAAAAATGCATGGTTCTATTGTTATTTCCCAGGTTGACAACTCCGGGGAAAATACCGTTTTTATCATTATCGTAAATAATTTTCTCATTTTCGCTTAATTTTTCCCGGAAACGATCGGCAAATACATATTTTCCTTGCTCTTCAAATTGTTTGGACATGGCTATATACAGCCCCTCATCCTGCCCGCCCGCGAGGTATAAGTAAGGCTGGAAACGGAAAAGTACGGCTATGAAAAGAACCGGCAATATGATTATATCAAATCTTTTATCTTTAATTTGAAATTTATATTTAAAAACGAATATTATAATAAACAATATAACAGCCAGGATTATAAAACTAAATATTATAACCGTCAGTGATTTAAATAAATTGCAGGATAAAAGGATAATGGATATTATACTGACAATACATGTGAATAAAACAATTATATCGATTAATGCAATATCTTTATTGCGGCTATTATTTATGTTTACATGAGTTCGTGAGGGTTTTATGTGATTGGGTAGATGAGCCATTATTTCGAATTCCTCTTTATGATAAAGTATTTCTTTTGCTCATTACATTATCCGGCAATGAATTGTTTTGTGTAAAAGTCCCGGGCACATAATATTTTAAGTATAAAATAATGCATCCGGTTACGCAATTAATCAGCCTTTAATATGCATATATTTTCTTGATTTTTGTCATAAGCCGCTTTCCGGTTTTTGACTATTATTTTACCTCGTTTTAAACTACCGGTACATAAATGACGGGTTTTGGAACCGCCCTATCGTTAAAGCAGCCGGCTTGTTCGGGTTGATAAAACCTGTTCTCGAAGACTGATAAATGATCCGCAGCCGGATAATTTAAAAGGAAGAAGTCGTATTGATAATATTCACGGTCTGGCAGTGCTTAGAAAATAATTTCAATGGGGGAATTTGATGCCGAGAACCGCTGTTTTTACGATTTGCGCCAGGAATTACATTCATTATTCAAAGGTCCTTTTTCACTCGGTCCAAAAACAGCACCCGGAATGGGACAGGTTTTTATTGCTCGCCGATAAAATGGAAGGCCTGGATGTTTCTCAATTCGATTGCAATGTGTATTCAATTAATGATTTGCGGCATCCCGATATTTTCCGGCTTTTATTCAGATATAATGTCCTGGAATTCTGCACTGCCGTAAAGCCCCGGGTCTTCGATAAATTATTCCGGGAAGGATACGACAGGGTCATCTACCTCGATCCGGACATATTTGTTTATCAAAAAATGTCCGAAGTTGAAAAAGCTTTTGACGATGGGAATTTTATTGTTTTGACGCCGCATCTGACGGGATTTCTGGATGATAAAAAACCCGATGAACATGATATATTATTGGCCGGCGCCTATAATTTAGGGTTTTTAGGTCTGGCCAGGCACAGGCAATTAGATGTCTTTATCAAGTGGTGGCGGCAGAAACTGGAATATAACTGCATTATCGATATTAATAACGGTTATTTTGTCGATCAAAAATGGTTCGACTTGATTCCGGGCTTGTTCGGCGATGTTAAAATAATCCGGCATCCCGGCTACAATACGGCTTATTGGAATTTAGGACACAGACGGTTGACCGAAAAAAACAATGCTGTCTATGCCTGTGACCAGCCTCTGGTCTTTTATCATTTCAGCGGCTTAAATCCTCAAATGCCGGAGAATATATCAAGACATCAGGACCGTTTTCATCTATCTAATCATCCGGTGATAAAGAAATTGTTTTTGGAATATATCGAAAAATTACATGAACAGGATTTAAAAAAATACCGGGAAATTGAATATGGTTATTCCAGGTTCCAGGACGGGATTATTATTCTGGATATTATCAGGCAATGTTGCCGAAGCAAGCCCGATTTATTAAAAAAGGCCGGTAAGAATCCTTTTGAAAATAGTTCCCTGTTCCTCGGTGCGCAATACCGGAAAGATAAAACCGGGGATAACCTGCCTATTGTTTCCGAATTGATGCTTTACATCTGGGAATCCAGGCCGGACTTGCAAAGCTCTTTTCCGGACATTAAGAAACGGAACAGGGCAGAGTTCTGCGAATGGTTTATCCGTGCCGGCAATATGCCGGATGAGTACACCGGGCCGGCTAGAAAGTCGTTCTGCAATTATCAAAATAATAATAGCGATTCACCCAAATCGGGTAAACTGAAGCGTATGATAAGATTTTTTATCTTAAGAATTATAAGCATTTTATATAATATGCCCCGATCGGTTAAAAAAATATTCCCGGAATCATTAAAAAAGTTATTGAAAAAGCGGCTGGCGAACTGGCAGTTTAAGAATCATAAAAATTTCCCGCCTAAACACCTGATGCCGGGAGTAAACATTATCGGATATGTCAGGGCTGAAATGGGTATAGGCGAGGTGTCAAGAATTACCGCTAAAGCCCTGAATTGTACCGATATCCCTTTTGGATTATTTGAACATAATTTCGGCAATAACGCCCGGACAGAGGATTTCAGCTGGGCCGGTAAAGAAACAAAAATATTAAAATATAATACAAATGTATTTGCCATGAACGCCGATGGGTTATTGACATCAAATATTTATCTCGCAAAGCATATTTCATCGGGACAGTATAATATAGGATACTGGGCCTGGGAGCTTCCTGATTTTCCCGAGGAATGGACATCGGCTTTTCAAATGCTTGACGAGGTCTGGGTTTTGTCCGATTTTATTCTAAAATCCGTCAGTTTAAAAGCCACTGTGCCGGTATTGACAATGCCCCTCGCAATCGAGGTGGCCGGGAATCTTCATTATAAAAGGAAACATTTCAATCTGCCCGAAAAAAGCTTCCTGTTTCTGACAATGTATGACACACATAGTTTCCATGCCCGTAAGAATCCCCAGGGTGCTATTGCCGCTTTTCAAAAAGCATTTAATCCGAAAAGCGGAAAAGCCGGCCTTGTCATTAAAATCAACAACCCCCAAAGTAATCTTTTAGAGGTGGAATTGATAAGGCAGATGATAGAGGGCTGGCCGAATATTTACTAAATCGATTCCATTATCAGCAGAGCGGAGGTGGACGCGCTTTTAAATTTAACGGACAGCTTTATCTCATTGCACCGCTCCGAAGGCTTCGGCCTGGGACTGGCAGAAGCAATGTATCTGGAAAAACCGGTTATCGGGACAAACTGGTCCGGCAACACCGACTTTATGAGACCTGACAATTCATGTCTTGTGGACTATGAATTGGTAAAAGTCGGCGCCGATTACGGGCCGTATAAAGCATATCAGGTGTGGGCCGATCCGGATATCGACCACGCGGTTTACTATATGAAAAAGCTCATTAAGGAAGGAAAATGGCGGAATGACCTGGCCGCCCGGGGGGCTCTTACAATTCATAAGGAGTTTTCCCCCGGGAATATCGGAAGAATAATGAAAGACCGGTTGAAAAGATTAATGCTTGTTGATTGAATTAATTCCTTAATTTTTGCGATGCGGATGGATATTCAGGATAATGAGAGATTGTATAAGTAAAGGACTAAATAGATGAGAGTTTTATTTTCTGTCGCTCATCCGGCTTTTGTTCATATGTTTAAAAATATTATTTTCAATCTGGAGAAAAACGGACATAAGACAAAAATTATTGCGATAGACAAAGACAGGGATCTTGAACTGCTCGATAAATATTCAATTTCTTATGATTTAGCGGCTTCTTCGACCGGTAAAAATATTTTTGAAAAAGCCATACTGTTTATATGGACCACTATTCTGCATATAATAATCGGTTTTAAGTTTAAACCCGATGTTCTCATAAGCGGCGCCAGTCCGATGACGGCAATAACCGCCTTCTTTCTCGGGAAAAAACACATAATTTATGAAGATACGGAAATATCGAAATTCAGTCTTTTTTTCTGTAAAATATTTTCTTATAAAATTATTACATCGACTTCTTTTCTTATTGACCTCGGGGAAAAACAAATCAGGCTTGATACATACAAAGAATTATTTTATCTTTTTCCGAAATATTTCAAACCCGATATATCTGTGATTAAAGCACTGGGATTGGATGAAAACAGCAGATTTATAGTAGTCCGCTTTGTCGCCTGGAACGCAAGCCATGATATTGGATATAAAGGATTGAATAATGCATATAAATTTGAATTGTTGAAAGAACTGGAAAAGGAAGCGAGGGTATTTGTGAGCTCAGAAGAGCAATTGCCGAAAGAATTCGAAAAATACAGGATAAATTCCCCGTATGAAAAAATACATCATTTGCTTTATTACGCATTGTTATATATTGGAGAAGGTGCGACAATGGCTTCCGAATCCGCCGTGCTTGGAACACATGCTCTTTATATTAATCCTTTCATTCTGGGTTATACAAAGGAACAGGAGGATAAATATCAATTGCTGTATAATTCCCCCGCCAGAGATGCAATATTTCAGAATGTTTT
This sequence comes from uncultured Spirochaetota bacterium, assembly GCA_963796325.1. Taxonomy (GTDB): domain Bacteria; phylum Spirochaetota; class Brevinematia; order Brevinematales; family JAOACQ01; genus CAVYGN01. The sequence continues at coordinate 1,321,285 of CAWCLF010000001.1, read as the reverse complement.
AAGTAAAGCTAAAGAATTATTGAGAAATACAAATTTATGGGAAGCCGGAAAGAGAAAAAGGGAAATTCTACTAAAGGATAAAATTGATATTCAACAATGGCTGCTGGATTATATTGATAAAGAAATTAAATAAAAGTAAATATAATTATCTAAAGGGCAGTTCCAAAATCTAATTTATTTTAACTAATCTTCAGTATTAAAACAATTGGACTGATAAATAAAATCCTAAATTTAATTCTGGTTCCTTTTATTCAGATAAATCATGCTGATTTTAGGCAATTTTCCCTCACCAGGAACGCATATCTCATCATATTGTAAACTATGTTCATCAGGCCAATACTTGTTTCTGCCCTCTTTATTCCGATTGTCCTGATATAGCTCCCATTCATACTGTTTTCAATAAACCCGAATATGTGTTCAACCCTGCATCGGATTCGACTCTTTAGATAGTTTAGTTTCTTTTGTCCTTTCCTGAGTTTCTTGTTCCTGAAACCTTTGTCATTGATGCGATTTATAAGTTTAAACTTTTTTATCAATCCTTGCTTCTCTGCCCCGATATATGCGCTATCTGCAAATATCCTTTTACCTATATCCTTTTCATTTAATAATTTTTCCATCGTCTGGGAATCATGGACGCTTGCGTCGGTAACTTCATACTCTCTGATTATCTTTGACAGGATATCGGCTTTTATATGATTTTTATACCCGTAATATGTTTCATTGTTTTTCTTTGTCCAGCGGGCATCTGTGTCCTTATGGGATAACTTATTCGGTTCGTCTTTCCAGTTTTCAGGAATTTTTCCTTCCTTGATTTTCTTGTTATCATCCCGATTATTCCGCTGTTTCGGCACTTCAACAAAACTGGCATCTATTATTGCTCCTGTTTTGCCGATTACTCCCTGCTGTTGAAGGTAATAATCAAACGCATGAAATAATGCCTTCATTTTCCCTGATTTTGTAAGCCTTTCCCTGAATTCCCATATCTTGTTATGATCGGGAACTTTGTCCGCAAGCGTAATTCCAAGAAATCTCTGTAACGAAAGGCTGTCGTTTATCCTGAATTCAGTCTGTTCATCAGAGAGATTATAATACCTCTGTATAATTAGAATTTTAAACATGAAAACATAGTCATAATGTGAGGCACCGCCTGGTGCTTTCTGCTCCTTTGGGGCAAGAATTTCGTTTAAAGCGGGTCTGAAGTTTTCCCATTCGATTACATCATTTAGTTTTTCCAAAGGATTTTTTTCGAGTGTCGCCATTCGTTCCTGATAATCAAAAAGACTTTGATTTCCCTGCTCTTTCGTTTTTGTCATGGTTAATGCACCCCTTTAGTTAACCTTGACTAATATTTTATAGCATTTTACGATAAAAGAACATGAAAGGGCAGTTTTTGGAACCGCCCTAAATTATTGGATAAAAACCCGAATAAATGAGTTTATATGAATAATTCCGTCATATACAAGAATTGTCATCTTCATGTCTTTCAGGGTTATTTTCAATCTGACTCAAGGATCATCAAAGAAACAAAATCTCTATTAAAATGCGGTATTACTGATAAAATCATTGTAATATGTTTCTGGAAAGCCGGTTTAAAGGATCATGAAATCCGCGGCAAAAAAATGGAAATCATCAGGATCAGGCTGTTTTGGTCAAAATTTAAAAGAAATCCGATTATCAGAATTTTAATGATGGGAGAATTTACTCTTAAAACAATACCGATTCTAAGAAAATATGAAGCGGTGGTTTGTCAATGTCATAGCATCGAAACTCTTCCTATCGGAGTATTTTTAAAGACATTTATTAATAAAAACATGAAAATTGTTTATGACGCTCATGAATTGGAAACTGAAAAGATAGAAAAGGGTTTCTTTATTAAATCAATATATAAAAGTTTGGAAAAGATGGTAATATATAAAGCGGATTTAATTCTTTTTGTCAGTGATAAAATAGCCGAATGGTACCTCAATAAATATCCACGCCTGAAGAACTTCGCCGTTATACGGAATGTTCCTGAAAATATCACCCGGAGCATTAAAAATACTGATATTAATGCTAATATGTTAAAAGAAAAACTCGGCATTGAAAAAGACCATTTATTGGCTATTTATCAAGGCAAATTTTCCCCAGGAAGAGGGATTGTCATCTTATTAAATGTGTTTTCGCAATTAAATAAAAATCTGCATATTGTTTTTATGGGTTATGGCGATTTACAAAATAAGATCCTGGGATTTACAAATAGATATCCGAATATACATTACCATCCTGCAGTTAATCCAGATGAAATAATTTTATATACACAAAGTGCAGATATTGGTTTTTCATTGCCCGAAGATACCTGCCTGAATAATCGTTTTTGCCTTCCAAATAAATTTTTTGAATACATTCTAAGCGGTATACCGGTCATTGTCAGCGATTTTCCTGAAATGAGCGCGATTGTTGATAAGTATGACTGCGGGTGGAATGTTAACCCGGATGAAAACAGCCTGGTGAAATTAATGGGGAAAATTTCAAAAGAAGATTTAATAAGTAAAAAAAGGAATGCCGTAAACGCGCGAAGGTTTTTCGGATGGCATATTGAAGAAAAAAAGTATATTGAAGCATACCGGAAAATTATACGAGGCCATAAAAAATAATTATATATCGGGATTTTATGAAGGTATTATCTCTTATAGGAGCCAGACCGCAGTTTATTAAAGAAGCAATTTTATATGAGGAATTCCAAAAATCCGGAATAAATGAAATTATAGTTAATTCGGGCCAGCATTACGAATTTAATATGGCCGATGTTATTTTTCAAGCGTTAAAGATTAAAAAACCCGAATATGATTTATGTATCGGATCGGGAAAACATGGAGAAATGACAGGAAGAATAATGATCGGATTTGAGAAAGTTGTAGAAAAAGAGCGTCCCGACTGGATCCTGGTCTATGGCGATACCAATACCACCCTGGCAGGCGCTGTAGTCGGCGCAAAAATGAAAATTAAAATCGCCCATATTGAAGCCGGCATCCGGATGATCCCGCGTGACATGCCGGAGGAAATAAACAGGGTTTTAGCAGACCGGATATCAACAATGCTGTTTTGTCCCAGCCTGACCGCTGTTTATAATTTAAAAAAAGAGGGCATAGAAAATGGAGTCCATTTTGTCGGCGATGTCATGTATGATCTTTACAGGAAGTTTAAAAGAAGTTTCCGGTATGAAACTTATATGCAGTTAAAGCTGAAAGAAAATAATTTTATTTTAATGACCCTGCATAGAGATTATAATGTTGATTTTGAAGAAAAATTAACAAGGATTTTAGAACAAGTCCGGAAAGTTAATCAATCATATCCCGTCGTTTTTCCCATCCATCCAAGGACAAAAAAGCGTGTGAGCGATTTCGGCCTGGGATCCTATTTAGAAGGCATCAACGTTATTGAACCGGCGGATTATTTAAACCTGATGGGACTTTTAACAAAATCATTTATGGTTATCACCGACAGCGGAGGACTGCAGAAGGAAGCATATTTTGCAGGGAAAAATGCGGCTGTTATCATGCCCGATACAGGCTGGCCGGAACTGATAGAATACGGATGCAATTTTCTTTGCGATGAGAATAATCTTTATGACAATATAAGCAAAGTGCACAAGTTTCAAAATAAACCGGATATATATGGACTCGGGAACGCCGGGGAAAGGATCGTCCGGTTATTGTCGGATAATTAGCAATCCTATTCCCCATTTTCCGGAAAGACTCGCGGCAGAGTACCATATTTTATATCCCTCAGAATCCTTAACCATCGCCGCACGGTAAATTTCCCTCGAATCCCAGGAATTTTCCCCCGGCTGCAACATTGGTTTGGAAGATGGCAGGCTCCAGTGAATGCCGTCGGCAGATACAGCGTGAAATAGAACTGTATGGGCGTTATTGCTTCCCAGGCGATAAGCTGTAAGCAGCATATCGTATCGATTATTCACGCATGTAATATTCAGGTGCCACGGGGTGAAATCTTTGACTTCCAGCATCACCGGGACGGCTTCGGACCAATGAAGCCCGTCTTCCGAATTACAATAAAAGATCCCGTACGGTTCATGACCCGCGCCGGTATATTCCACATACCAGCAATGAAACCGGAAACCGTCATAAACAAAGGCCGGGCTTGCAGTTGTGGAGGGAAGATCGGTCGGCTGATCGAGAGTCCAGCAGCAGATATTATAACTCGTTTTAAGATAAACCGTTGTTTTGCGCGAAGCATCGGTATGACGGTAAAAGAGATAAAGGTTATCATCGACAAGAACCATGTCGGGATCGGAGTTAAAGCCGCCCAGATTAACATCCGCTGGGGGCGGCACAACCGGATCGGGCATGAGGGCGGAAGGAATGATCCAATGGATGCCGTCGGAAGAACATCTCAAGCTGGGGTTTTCAAATTTATTATTTCCATCTGGATAAGGTGTAAAAACCATCCAATATCGATAATGATTCCATCCTTTTCCGGAAAAAAGAACATCCGGGTGGGTAAGCTGGCCTGAGCCATCGTAAGTTGTAATTTTTAAAGGACTATCCGCGTTTTTTATTTTCAGGAAGGGGTCATGGATTTCAGTTCCGAAAGAATCGGTAATAAACATTATAATTGGACAGAATATCAGGAATAGAATAATTCTTAATAATAGATGTTTTTTCACGGTTATAATTCCCTCAATGAATAGCGCCGTCCTTCATGATATCAATTTTATTATAAAAAATACTTTAAACCCTTTAAGAGATCCGTAAATGTAAAAGATTTCACTGCTTTCAGCAATTTGCAATTATCGGCCGCCGATCTTCTGATATCGCCCTTTCTTTCAGGTTTAAGCTCTACCGGTATATCCTTCCCGAAAATCTTCTGTAAAATATCGATAAGCTTAAGGAGGCTTGTTTCTATGCCGGTCCCGATATTATAAACTTCTCCTCTGGATTCCGCCAGCAGAGAAAGATCGATCATAATTTGAACGGCATCCTTTACAAAGATAAAATCCCTTGTCTGATTCCCGTCGCCTAAAATATCGACGGGCTCCTTATTATTTAAAAAGCCGTCTAAAAGTATTGAAATAATACCGGAATACCGGGACGAGGAAACCTGCCCGGGACCGTAAACATTGAAGAGCCGGACGGCAGTCGCCGGGATCCCGTATAAAGAAAAAGAGTTCCGCACATATTTTTCTGCGGCGAATTTATCAACGCCGTAGGGTGAAATGGGATTGACGGGATCCGATTCGCGGCAGGGGATATCCGGTTCATTGCCGTAAACAGCCGCCGAACTTGTAAACAGGAACCGTCTTAAATATTTCAGCGGCCTTGCTTTTTCCAGCAGCATCAGGACGGAATCAAAATTAACTTTATGCGCCGGATATGGCTTTATGATTGATTCCTGAACAGAAGAGACGGCTGCCAGATGAAAAATGTAATTAAACTCATATTTATTAAATATCCGGTCGAGCAGATTCTTATCGGTAACATCGCCATGCAAAAACTTAATTCTCCGGTCATCCGGAATGTTTTCCGGTTTGCCGGTTGATAAATTATCCAGAATAATGATCCGGATATTGCTGTCTTTATCAAGAAGGCTCCCGGCCAGGTTGGAACCGATAAAGCCGGCGCCGCCGGTGATTAAATAACATTCATCATCCATCATTCGGGCTCCACCGATAATAAGAAAAATTTTGTAATTAAATCAGACGGGAACTTCATAATTCCATGTCAGGATAGGATATTCAAAAGTAATAATAATTGCAAAAAAACACCGTTTTTCCGGAAGGCGCGCATGATTAATGCGGGACTTTGAAGTTCCTTTTTAATTCCGGTAATATTCCAGCATCTTTTCAAACTGTTCTTCCCAAATGGCCCGTTTCTTAATCAAATTGCGGTTAATGGACGCCGCCCGATCCCGCAACGCTTTATCTTCAATGCTTCGACGCAGCGCCATGGACAGATCGCCGGCATCCGGGGCAACGATCAGCCCGTTCTCCCCATTTTTAATCCAGCTACGATACACCGGCAGATCCGATACCACCGGGAAACTCCCTGCGGCCATTCCTTCAAGCATGCTGGCCGATGTGGCGTCGCTCCGCGGTACGCTCACAAAGACCGAACTCATAGCGATCTTATTTAAAGCCCCGGCCGGGCTTAATCTTCCGGAAAATATGATTCTTTCCAGGCGGCATTCCCGCACATACCGCTTTAAATCTGCCGTCAAACTGCCGTCTCCCAGCAGCCATAATTCAACATGCGGATAATCGGCGGCAATCCGGGCAAAGGCCGCCAGGATCAGCTTTAAATTATAGACCGGTTCGTGGAACCGCGGCGAACAGATGATGAAAGGCTCCGTTTGCGGCATATTAACCCGTAATTTTTCCCAGACGCTTCGCTTGATCCCCGGCGGAAATTTCAAAATCTGTTCCGGTCCCGCCCCCAGGCGGATTAACTCTTCGGCCACCTGGTCGCTGTCCGCGGTTATCCTGTCCGCCCGGGTAATTAAAAACCTGACCAGCAGACGGTAAAACATGGACCGCTTCGGGTGGACCAGAATGTCCGATCCCCATGCAGATATCAACACCCGCCTGCACCCCGAAAAACAGGCATATAAAGCAAGGAAGCCGAATTGGTGGGCATGGATGATATCCGGTTTCAGCTCTTTAACGATCCGCCGCAACGACCGGATATGACGCCAGAAACCGGCCATCGATAATGGATGAACTATCACCCGTGCACCGGGAATTTCTCCCGCCCGGTGGGAAATGACGATGATCCGCCAATTCAAAGGTTCGCAGCCCTCAACCCATTTAATCGTATGCGGGCTGCGGGCATCGGCTATGAAACAGAGCGTCTTTTGATTTGCGGTCATGGAAAGCTCCTTTAAACGGATGACCTGGCATCAAAAATCGCAGCCAGATCCTTTGTCTCCGCTTCAATATTCATTTCCCGCCGGAATAGCGCCGTCTTTTCAGGCGCCTGTTTGGGTATGCCATGATGAAAATCCAGATAGCACTCCTTCAGCTTTTCGGCAACGGCCAAATGCCCGTAATCAGTGACTTTATAAAAGCATGCCGCATATTTTTGAAGTAAATCCTGAAGTTCCTGAAACTCGGGGACAACTGCCAGGATCGCCCGCCCGCAGGCTAAATACTCGAACAGCTTGGTATTGATGGTCGCAAATTCTAACAGTAACAGCAGCATCTGGCTCCGGGCCGCCTCCAGCTGCGCTTCTTTCAGCGGCAGGTATCCGGTCTGCCGCACCAGCGCCCCTATTCCAAGTCCGTCGACCATCCGTTCGAAGATCTTATTCCTGGGACCGACATAATTAAAACAAAACCCGGCTGGATCAATCACGCCCTGTTCAAGCAAAATCTTTATCGCCCGCAGTACGGCCGATAAACCGGCGTACGGCGGGTAAAAGGTCCCCAGGTAAGTTAATGTAAACTCGGGATAAGGCACAACCCCCGCCGGCAGATCCGCCAGATCAACAGTATCATAAAATACTTTAATTTTATCGCGGGTCCAGTCATATAAACGGTGGTAACCGTCCGCGGTGATCCGGTAAATGCACGTAATGAAATCCGCCTTTCGCAGCACCCATTTTTCAAGAGCGCGATCCAGCAACCGGTGGATGACGGTGGGATAGCCCTTCCTGGCCGCATTAAAAGTCCATGGGTCGCGGACATCCACAATCAGCGGTTTACCGGTAAAAGTTTTCAATAATGCGCCTGCCATCAGCGCAGAATACGGCGAGCCGGTGGCATATATCAAATCAATGCTGTGTTCTTTTATGAGTTTCAACCCGTATAAAAAAGCGCCCGGAAGCCAGAATATATGCTGATCGGGCAATAATAACAGCCGTTCGTCCAGCCTCAGCCGCCGTAATATCCTGGCCAGTAAATTTGCGCCGGGGATCCTGACAGCCCGGTACACTTCAACCCCCTCCGGGATCGGGTTCTCGGCACGGAAATACTTTTCCGGATTTTTAACGGTTAAAACCAGAGGCTTCCACCCGTATTTGGGCAAATACCGGGTCGTCCGCAAAATTTTAAGAATACCGGCGCCGCCCAACGGCGGATAATAATAAGCGATCACCAGCACATGCTTTAATCGATCTGTCATCATAGTCCCCTTTCGGACTTCACCGTTCCTGCTTTTTAAATAAACCGAGGATCAACTCTTCCAATTGCCTCGTCTGCTTTTCCCTGTTATACCGAGCTATAATTTCAGGCTTGCCCCGGCAGATTTTCTTCCCGCTTTTCCAGGCCCGGTAACTTTCAAGCAAAATTTGCGCCAGTTTCATATCCATATCCGGCCCGTCATCACAGCCGGCCACCCATCCGGCGCCCGACCTGCGGATCAGGCCGGCCGCAGGACTTTGCGGAGGGACCAGTCCGAGAATAGGCCGTTTCAGCGCCAGATATTCAAATATTTTCCCGGTAAATGCAGCCGGATTCGACTCCGCAAGCACAAGCAAGCCGCTGTCGGACATTATCTGCAAAGCGTCATGATGGGGCAAATAAGGCGCCGTTTCCACCCATCCCTTATCGGGCAGGTTTAATCTGCGGTAATTCCCCGGGCCTGCCAGTTTTAGCTTTACCGAGTCATCAGGCAGCTGCCCGGTCGAAATTAAACGGTTTAATTGCCGGATCAGCGGCAACATCAATTTACCGCGCTCCCGATTCAGGGTCCCGACATGCGTAATGGTAAAACGCTGTTCCTGCCCTGGAGTTAAACCTTTAAAATCCTCAGGATCAAAGCCATTGGGAATGACGTGAAATTGAGCCCCGGACTCGTGAGCGAGATTTTGCAGTCCGTTACAAATCTTATCGGTTACAGCAAGCACGATGTCGGCGCCGTTCAACACCCGGCGTTCAGCCTGCCGGTGTCTCGATATAAGGCACCTGGCAGGAAACGACAGATAAGGGTTCTGGCTCCATTCATCCCGAAAATCGGCGATCCATGGGCGGTTAAAACTCTGTTTTAAATGCCAGCCGATTAAATGAGCGGTGTTAGGTCCCGCTGTCGTGAACACGGCAATATCCTTATAAGCCTTGCAAATCCCGGCGGCGGCATCTAACGCCGGAACCAGCCAGCCGGCCATCCGGTCGGGGAACATCAGCCAGTCCTGATACAGGGCCCTCAGTCGCCAGCCGCCCGGCAGCCGGTCCAGGCTTCGCCATTTTTCTTTATATTTTATCCGTTGAATACGGATCCTCTCGTCAGACACATCGGCCAAACCCGAATCGTCCCTGAGTTCGAAGTGCGGGGGCTCTACAGTTACCACTTCCAGGCGCCATCCCGATCGAACCAGATACTTGGCGAATTTGGCGGAGCGCTGCACGCCTCCGCCGCCCAGCGGCGGAAAATAATAAGCAATCATTAATAATCGCTTCACTGATTTACAACCTCGTAAATTTCCCGGCTAATCCTTTCCCAGATCACCTGCGGGTGATAAAAACGTCTAACAAAATTACGGCCGGCCCGGTTGACAGTTAAATCCCCCCGGCAGTGTTTTTGATAGAGGTCCCCGATTAAAGAGCACAGCCCGTCAAGATTCCCGTCGGTATGGATAACGCCTGTAAATGGATGCCCCCAGATCACATGCCGCCCGTTAGCCAGGGCTTCCAAAACCATAAACGACACGCCGTCATGCCGGGTAAGCCTGATCAGTAAAGTCACTTCTCCGTAAAGTCCGGCCATATCGTCTACCCATCCTAATGGAACCAGGTTTTCAGGCCATTCCCGGTTACGGACAGCCGTTTGCATGGCCGCCGCCAGAAAAACGATCTCCGGGAATTTCCTGGCCAGCGCTACGATGGTTGATTCACCGTAAAAATCTTCCCTGCCGGCAGGGAGGTAGGTCAATACCGCGAACTTTTCCGGAAATGGCTTGACCGCTTCGGGAAAGGCCGCCGGGGTCAAAGGCACGATTTTACTCTCGATTCCCATTTCCTTCAATTCTTCGGCCGTCCAATCCGCTTCGGCCCAGTGGAATACCCTGTTCACCAGAGGCAGGGAAAACTGCCGCCCCCGGGCCAGCCAGGCCTTCATCTCCAAAATATCCGACCCCACCCAATGGAAGATCAGCTTTTTATTAAGCATCAGCGCCATTCGGTAAAACCGGTTATGCCGCAAATCGCCGCCGATTAAATAGATCACATCCGAAAAAAATAAAGAAAGCAATTTTCCCGGTTTACTTTTTCCTGACGGTTTGAATACGCAGGGCAATTCACCGGAACCGTAACCGGCCGCAAGTTCGCGTAATTTATTCCCAAAATAAGGATACCCCAGGATAAGAATCCGTATTGGTTTCACTTCAGCCATTTTAAGTCCGCCTTCAGTTTCTGCGCCAAAAACTTCTGGCCGTTTTCCCATAGCTGCTTATAATCGGCAATATCGTCTTCATTGATCGAGAATAGTTCCGTTAATGTAATTCCGGCATTCTTCATAAAAATAACGATTAAGATAGAGATGGATAAGAGATACGATATAGTCGTCGCCCAGGCGCCTCCGGCCATCCCGATCCGGGGTATCAGTATCAGGCAGACCGCAATATTAATCAGCATGGAGACTGCGGAGATCATCATCGGGATCCCCGGTCGCCCCAGTTGATTGGTAAAATAGGTGGAGAAAATTCCGGCCAATCCGTAAGCCAGCACCCCGGGCAGCAAAATACGGAAGGGAACCAGTGAAGGCAGATAAACCCTGGAGTACATCACCGGCAATAAAAATTCAAACCCTCCCCAGATAATAACCCCCAGAATCAAATTAATCAGTAAAGTATGCCGCGCCGCCTTGGCGGTAATCTTTCCGGCCTGTTCCCTGCCCGCTAACCCGACGGGGGCGCAAATGGCTACGGCAATCGCCGACGAGGTGTACCATAAGACTTCGGCGCAGCTCACTGCCACCGAATAAATCCCCAGTTTTGAATTTCCCGCTATTTGTTTCACCAAAAACATATCCACCCGGTAATTTAAAAATGTGACAATATTTACCAGGCCCAATTGCCAGCCGAAACGAAGTATCTTCATCATCAGCGGCATGTCAAAAATCCGTTTTAAAGAAGTCATCCAGTACTCCCGGCTTAACCAGAGCCCGCCGGCCAGCGTCACCAGCTGGGCAATCGCCCAGAACATGACGGCCGCTTCCACTGTTACTTTGGAACCGAAGAAACCCGAAGATAGCAATGCCAGCTGCACCAGGCCCGAGATCAGTCCCACCCAGTTCAGCGATCTTATGCGGTTCAGCCCCTGGAAAAGCCCGCCCAGATCGTTGATGACAAGTCCGACCGGCATCAAAAACACAACCAGCCAGATGAATCCGGGAACAGGATGCGCCGGAAAGAGGGAATAAATCCAGAATGCCAGGACGGTCAAAAAACCGACGCCCAGACTGTAGAGGGCGGTGAGCACGAATACTTTTCCGGGATCCTGTTTCCGGCGGGTGATCTGGAAAGCAATGGCCCCGCTTAAATTGCCGAAGATCAGGATATAAACCCCGTAAATCAGGAATATATATGTATAATAACCTTTACCTTCCGGCAGCAGGAGCCTGGCAGTACATATGCCGATCAATAAGCCGTTGACACCGGTAATGATCCTAAAAATAAAAGTCCGAAGGCTGTTAGCCGCGATACTCATCCTGGACCCCGTTCAGTTTCTTGATTTCCCGGGCCGGGTTACCGGCCGCAATCGTATAATCCGGCACATTACGTGTAACCACCGCCGCGGCTCCGACGACCGCTCCTTCGCCGACAGTTATTCCCGATAAAATCACCGCCCCGGCTCCAATCCAGCATCCCCGTTCAAGAAGGACCGGCCCTTCTTTGCGCTTGACAAACCTGGCCAGCATCCTGTTTCCAACATCGCCATGAGTTAAGATCATGACACGAGGCGCCAGAACGGCATCGGCCTCGATGGTGATCGGCGCCGCGATATCCAAAAAGACTCCCGGTCCTATATAAACATTATTCCCGATTTTTAACCGGGCAAGACCCTGCTCCAAATTATCGATGAACAGCCCCGTTTTAATCACGGCGCTCCCGGCAATACCGGCTCCCAGCCGCTGCAGCGCCTTATTCAGATAACGCGTCGGAGCCAGCGACAATTGCCTTTGCTGAAAGTCGATCCCCCACATCTTAAGGCCGGCGTGGAGGCGGAAAAGCCAGCAGCAAAACAAAAACCTGTCCAGGAGATTGATAAATCCTCGAATAAAACGGGCCGTCATTATGAATCAGGCGCAATGACGGCGCTTTGATTTATTATGGCTCTTGACATGGAATAATCACCTCCTGTAATTAAAGATAAACGATTCCGGCCACTTTCCAGATGTCGAAAAATTATATTCAGAGGCATGCAAAAACTCAAAAAATAAGTAAAACCGGAAAAGCGGCGTTTTGCTAACCGTTAATTTCTGCTCCACTGTAAGATTAAGAACTCAGGTCGGCCGAACTGAGAAGCCAGGCAAGATCCATATTAAAAAGCCATTTATTTTGCTCCCGACTCTCTCGAAAAATTAATAATTGTACCCTTCGGCCCGCTGGTACTGCCCTATCTTATTCAAGGAATTTCAGCAAAATTCTTCGAGAAAATCTCCTTTTTTAGAATTCACTTTTGCCTTTCCGGTTATTTATTATTAACATACATTGATTAATTACTGCTAAATGGGGTTTATTCCAAACTCGAGGGAATCTATGAAATATTTTAAGTTAGAATTTTTATATGCCATTATCTATATCTTATTATTCATTATTGTATTCAATTTGACAATTGATAACCCTTCATTGGAATTATTCAGGAGATACTACTGGATTATTATTGCTACATTAAGCTTTATATATCCGATTGTGAAATTAAAAAAATCGAGTTTTAAGCATGTAATATTAAAATACCTGCTTCTTTTAGTATTAACTTTTTTACCGGAATGGATAGGTGATGCTGTATATTATTTGTTTATAAGTAATTCAAATGGAACGATTCTCTACTTTATAATATTTTCAAAGCTTTCTTTTCTGGCATTGACTGCTTCTTTTGTCATAGGAATATTATTAAAAATAATATTTATAATTTTCATTAAACCCAGGATCGGCAAGGTCTAATTACCGAACGGCTTTCCGGCAGTATTGAAGAAATTCCTGCCAGGCAAGCCCACTTAGAAAATATTAATGGAGGGACGTTATGATTAAATTGGGAAAAATGTTTCTTGGCTTTTTGTTTTTTATTGCGTTAACTACAACGACTTTGGCGGTGGATCATACGGAAACGGCCACTTTCGCAGGTGGATGTTTCTGGTGCATGCAGCATCCATTTGAAATAAGCGGAGTGATCTCGGTTTACGCCGGATACGCAGGCGGGAAGGGCGAAAACCCCACTTACGGGGACTATGAAGAGAAGGGCTATGTCGAAGCGGTACAGGTGACATTCGATCCTTCCAGAATAAGCTATAACAATCTACTCGATATTTACTGGCGCCAGATAAATCCTACCGATGGAGGCGGGCAGTTCGTGGACAGAGGGCCGCAATACAGGCCGGTTATTTTCTATCATACAGAAATGCAGAAAAAAGAGGCAGAGAAATCCAAGACAGCCCTGGGTAATTCGGGCAAATTCGACAAACCTATCGTCGTCGAAATCCTGAAATATTCAAATTTTCACAAAGCTGAGGATTACCATCAGGATTTCTATAAAAAAAGCCCCGATAGATATACTTTCTACAGATTCAATTCAGGCCGTGATCAATTTCTCGATAAAATATGGGGCAAGGACAGGAACAAGGCTGTAGACCCGACCAATCTTTCGAACTATAAAAAACCTTCCCAGTCCGAACTAAAAAAGATACTTACCCCTTTGCAATATCATGTAACTCAGGAAGGAGGGACCGAACCTCCATTTGATAATGAATACGATACAAATACAAGGGAAGGCATCTATGTAGATGTAGTTTCAGGCGAAGTCCTATATAGTTCCAAGGATAAATACGATGCGGGAACAGGATGGCCCAGCTTTAAAAAACCTCTTGTACCTGAAAATATTGTAATAAAAAAGAATTTATTTACAGGTAGCGGAGAGGTCAGAAGCTTGCATGCAGATTCGCACCTTGGAGATGTTTTCAACGACGGTCCGCCCCCTCTGGGGAAACGCTACTGCATGGATTCAGCCGCTCTCAGGTTCATTCCGAAAGAAGACTTGATAAAAGACGGCTATGGTGAATACCTTAAACTTTTCGTTAATAAATAGATTTTAATAGTATAAATTTTCGTAGGAGGAATTTATGGCACGAATAGGAACTAAGATTTTGGATACAGGTGATACATTTCCTGATTTGAAATTGCAATTGATTGATGGGTCAGAGATTCAAACGAAAACCGGATTGAAGAACCCTTTTAACGTTATTTTGTTTTATCGAGGCTATTGGTGTCCTTATTGCAAAATGCAACTCAAGAGTTTTCAAAATGGGTTAGAAAAACTTACAGCTGATGGAATCGGTGTTCTGGCAATATCAGTTGATCCTCTTGACAAGGCACAAGAAGCTCAAAAAGAAGCAGGTGCTATGTTCCAAATTGCATATGGAGTTCCAGTAAAAGAAACTGCTGAAACTATTGGAGCTTTTTACGATCCTGCACCAACCCATACAGCACCATACTTACAGTCGACAGATTTCATCCTTGGACCTGATGGGAAAGTTGTGGTTTCAGTTTACAGCTCGGGAGCAATTGGGAGACTCATGTGGCAAGATGTTTTACCTTTTGTCCAGCATCTGAAACCCTAATATATAATCAATGTCCGGTCTTGTCATACAAGGTCAAGTTGAACTTTGTCTTTTACTGATTAACCCTGTTAGAATTGTCTAGGATCCACACCCCTGAGTTTTTGCCCTCTATAAGCCCCCTGCTCTTTGCTCCCATGAATGAATCTTCATTTTATGAAAGTTATGAAAGTAGAAAATTATCTTGCTAAAAATCTATAATATCAAGGAAAGTCTAAGAGACAATAAATTTTCATTACGCATGTTTATTTTCCATTACGCAACTTTTTTTTCCAACTACACAATTACTTATGCTCCAGCATCGCCAGGTATTCCACGTTCCCGCTCTTCTGCCCCCTGATCGGGCTCTCGATTACATCCCTGTGCCTTAGCCCCATTCCTTCGGCGAAGGCCAGCACCCTGTCGACCGCTTCCTGCCTGTTTTCTTTACTTACCAGCCCCCTCTTCCCCACTTTCCCCTTCTCCAGTTCGAACTGGGGTTTTATGAGGGCGATTATTTTAAAATCCCCCGTAAGCACGCCCCGTACCGGCCCCAGTATTTTCGTTAGCGATATGAACGATACGTCTATGACGGCTATCTGCGGCCTGGGGTCGAACATATCGGGGGTTATGAACCTCGCGTTGGTGTTTTCCATTACCCGCACGCGGGGATCTTGCCTCAGTTTCCAGTCGAGCTGGTTGGTCCCGCAGTCGACGGCATAAACGAGCGCGGCCCCCCTTTCGAGGAGCGCCTGCGTGAAGCCCCCGGTCGACGAGCCGATATCGGCGCAGACCAGGCCTTTCGGGTTTATCCCGTAATGATCGAGCGCTTCGATGAGTTTCAATGCCCCGCGCCCCACGTAAGGCGATTTATTCTTGACGGTTATTACGGAATCTTCATAGACCTGGGTCCCGCTCTTGGTTATCGCGGTCCCGTTCACCAGGACGTCGCCCGACATGATCATGGCCTGCGCCTTCTGCCTGGACTCCGAGAGCCCCTCCCTGACAAGTAAAATATCGAGCCTTTCTTTTAATTTCTCTGCCATGCCCTATCTCAGGAATCCCGTAAGAGGGGAGCTTGCCGACGCCGTTTTCCTTTCGTCTCCCGTCCTTGACAGGAACGCCATCCTGCCCGCCCGGACCGCCAGGGAAAATGCAGTGGCTATAAGGACAGGGTCGCCGGCCGAAGCTATGGCAGTGTTGACGAGGACCGCGTCGGCCCCGATTTCCATCGCTTCGGCTGCATGGGACGGCCTGCCTATGCCGGCGTCGACTATGACGGGGAGTTTCGAATGCTCTATTACCATTTCGATGAAATCCCTGGCCCTGAGCCCCCTGTTCGAACCGATGGGCGAGCCCAGCGGCATTACCGCGGCCGCGCCTGCGTCGTACAGCTTCTGGCTCGTTATGAGGTCGGGCTGGACATACGGCAGTACGATGAAACCCTCTTTGGCAAGTACGGCCGTCGCCTTTACCGTTTCCTCGTTATCCGGCATAAGGTAGCTCATTTCATGTATGACCTCGACCTTTATGAAATCTCCGCGGTGGAGTTCCCTTGCAAGCCTTGCGATCCTCACGGCTTCTTCGGCGTTCCTGGCTCCCGAAGTATTGGGCATCAGCGTGACATCACCGGGTATGTTCGCCAGTATATTTGCGCTGCCCCTGTTGAAATCGACCCTTCTCATAGCTACCGTTATCAGCTGGCAGCCTGTGGCGTCCAGGATCATTGGAATGATCTCCGACGACGGGAGCTTTCCCGTTCCTATGAAGAGCCTGTTTGTAAACGTCCTGCCGCCGATTATAAGCGGGTCGGGTCCTGTTTCGGTAATCGGCACTTTAATTATCTCCTGAATTTTGATTATTTCCATTTTGACCGCAAGATATAAATGTCAGTCAAAAGAAATATAAGTATTACATATCGTTATTATTTATTCCGTCAAGTTTATCCGCCCAATTTTCCGGATAACCCATGTAATATTTTTTCCAGACCAGAGTTTTATCATTCTTATTTTTTGCAGTAACATATTTAATGAAAAATATCGAATGCCTTAACATGGAGGGGATAAATGAAAACACTATATATAACGGCCCAAGAATAATGGATTGAATGCTATGTCCATATTCATGTTTTATTAATTTATCAATTTCATTTTTTTCCATATGATACCAGATATATATTTGTTTCCCAAATGAAACGCTGATATTAATGTTGATAAGGTAAACAATACTTCTTTTATAAATTATTTTTTTATTTACTTTTATAAATAAACCGAATATGAAACCAATAATATATTGAGGAAACTGCCATATAATTAATATAAAATCAAAATATATCTTAAGCATAAGTTTAATAAATCATACCGCAGTCCGGCGGATTTGTCAAACCCTCCGGCTGATATGAATAAGAATGCTATTGACTGAATCATCCGGGCAAATTAAAATACATCCGGAGTATTTATGGGTCTGATTTCAAATTTATATTTCAGCGCGTTCCTGATTTACATGTTCTTCGGTGTTTACTCCCTGTTTTACACGATAAAATTTCCCCGGAATAAAAAAATATACTTAGTGTTTTTTTTATTGTGCCTTAACATGGCCGTCTGGTCCCTCCTCTATTCCCTTATTACGGCAGCCCCCGATGAAAAGGCCGGTCTTTCATATTACATTATATCTCAGCCGTTCATGTTCTTCTTCCCGTTTTTCTTCCTCCTTTTCTATTACATGCTGATCGAAAATAACCTGACCGATAAAAGCGTATTTTTTAAAACAATAAAGAAGTTTCGCTACGCACTTCTTATACTTCTCGCGGTTCCTCCGCTGTTTTTCACCATTGAGGGCTGGTCCGGGCCCTTATTGATAACAGGGTTCAGGCTAACCGCTTTCGGCTGGCAGTCTGTCCATGCGGCAGGCGCCATCTTTTATTACTTATTCATCATTTATTATTTGAGTTATTTTTTTGCATGCATAGGCCTCAACATTTTATGGGGGGCCGGAACGGACAACCGGATGGAGAAGCTTCAGTCTTCCGTAATCCTTGTATCTTCCATTATAACTCTTGTAATTAATTTCACATTCGAATCCCTTCTGCCCGTACTGCATTACGAAGGCGTCCCGAAAATCGCACAGATAATAACACTGCTCTGGGTTTTCGGAATAGGATTTGCCATGCGCAATTACAGCCTCATGACTATTACCACGGGCCTTGCGGCCGATGAAATAATATTGAACATGATCAATATTCTCTTCCTTGTAGACCGCACCGGCCGCATCGTTAACGTAAACAGGCAGGCGGAAAGGCTTATGGGCTATGAGAGGAGTGAAATGCTGGGCAAGCCCGCCGACTATTATTTTCTCGAATCGCTGCCGCTGTCCAGGGAGCTTGAAAACAGCGGCAAAAACGATCAATACGGCACTGCGGCCACTTTTCATTTGAAAACGAAATCCAGCGGCAATATGCCCGTTAATATTCACATTTCGGCCATTACAGGCATCACCGGGGAAATAATAGGAAAAGTTATTCTTGCTGAGGATCTGAGGCAGAACATCAGGCTCCTGATGGAAACCGAAAAGCGTATTATAGCGGAAAAGGACCTGCAGAATCTGTCCGCTGAAATGGATAAGGTCATAGCCGACAGGTGCGGCGAATTCGAACTGATCAGCCTGAACTTGAGAAAAGAATCGGAGGAAAGAAAAAAGATCAACGAACAGCTTTTCACGGCATTTACGAGAATGAGGCTGATTTTCAATACAAGCCCGTATGCAATAGTGCTGTCGGATCTTGAAGGGAATATCGAGGACTGCAATATCAGGATGCTTCAGATGATCGGCCGCTCCTCGAAGGATGAAATAATAGGCAGGAATTCTCTTTCATTTATGTCTTCAGCCAGCAGGGTTAAGGCTGAAAAAAAGATCGTTGAAGTGCTTAAGAAGGGATTTATTAAAAGGTCGAAGTTCATGGTCGTCGACAAAGAGGGCGATGAATATCCCGTCCATGTTTCGGCGATCCGGATAGACGATTATAACGGAAATCCGACCGGCATAGCCGTCTATCTTGCAAACCTGTGAGTGTTTACCGCCGGGATTAATTGTTTATCAGGTCAGAAATCATGTCGATAATATATTCAAGGGCGGAAGCGGCTCCCGGTTTTAAATAGGGGGAACTCTTGAAAATTATCGAAATGAAAAAAAAGAAGCTTAAATTATCTAACGACGGCCAGCTTAACCTGTTCTTTGTCGGCATCGGGAGCGCTTTTACCAGGAAAATGTTTCAGACTAACCTTCTCCTGATAAAAGGGCCCGACCATATCCTCATCGACTGCGGCACCAAGTGCCCTCAGGCTCTCTATGAACTGGGCCTTGAAATTACGGATATTGAAAATTACCTTATCACTCATTCGCATGCCGATCACATAGGCGGTCTCGAGGAAGCGTCGCTGATGGGCAAATACTCGGCAAAAAAGAAACCTTCAATGGTTATTACCGAAAATTACCAGCATATCCTCTGGAATATGTCCCTGCGGGGAGGCTGCGCTTTTAACGAGGAGAAAAAGGGGTATGTGCTGGACTTCGGCGATTTCTGGCATATCAGGCGGCCTAACTGGCAGCCTAATTATCCCCGTGAAACATATGAAATACAGATAGGCTCGATAAACATAAAAATGTTCCGTACAATGCATATACCGGACAATTCCAGGACCTGGGAGACGTCGTTCTGGAGCTGCGGGCTTATTATCGACGACAGGGTGATGTTTACCGGCGATACGAGGTACGATGAAGACCTTGTCAAATCGTTCGACAGCATCTTCAAACTTGAGATGATCTTCCACGACTGCCAGTTTTTTACCGGAGGGGTCCATGCTTCATTGGAAGAACTTAATGAACTTCCTCCCGGCATCAAGGAAAGGATGATCCTGACACATTACGGCGATAATTGGGAAAATTATACGAAGAGGGTTGAAAATTACGGCTTCAGGTGCCTCGGGCAGCAGCATGTTTTTTACCAGTTCGATTAGATCTACTCGTAAAGCTTGAGGGGCATTGAAATATAGATATAATTCTCGTCGCCGATAGCCTTGAAAAGCATCGGGCTCCCCTGGGAATTTATCACGAATTCTATTTTCCTTCCTGCGGCGACCTTCAGGAAATCCGCTATGGCTTTGTAATTGCACATTATCGTTATCGGCGATCCCTTGTATTCGATATCCAGTTCTTCTTTCGCCACCCCGTATATCGGATGCGTTGTCGTTAATGTCAATTTGTTATCCGACATTTCGATTTTAGTCTTGCCGGTATCAGGATCGCTCATAACCGATACGACTTCGATGGCCTGGAGAAAATCGTTCGAGTCCAGGGTTACGATATTGACCCTTTCAGTCGGGATCACGTCTTTGTAATTCGGAAATTTGCCTTCGACCAGGTTCGAGAAAATATAAACCGCTCCTATCTTGAAGAACGCCTGGTTGTTGTTGATCGAAAACAAAATATCCCCGGTTGAAAGGATGGGCTCGAGCGTCTTGAATATTCTCTGCGGAAGTATGACGCCCAGCTTGATCTCGCCCTTCTTTTCCTCGTATTCCCTTGTAATGACGGCAAGCCGTTTCCCGTCGCTCGTTACAAAGGACAGGAACCCTTCGACCGATTCTTCAATGTAAGTCCCTGTAAAAGCCGGCTTTGCAAAATCCGTTGAAATCGAGAATTCCGTGCAGGTGACCTGTTCAAGGAGGGTTTCCTGGGCGATCCTGATATAGGTTTCCCAGTTGAACTCGTAAAATATCGGATAAGCGTCGCCGGAAACGCCGTTGATGTTGAATATCGGATTTTCTTTGCTTTCCGGGTGAATTATCACTTCATGCTCGTTTTCCGGCATGGTTTTCAGGACTATCTTGTCTCCGGGGATTTTCTTGACGGCCTCAAGGAGCTTTTTGGATAAGAGGGCGATCTTCCCTCCTTCCTCGACCGTTCCGGAAGCTTCGACCTTTACACCGTTTTCACCGTTGTAGGAAAGCAGGATTATTGCACCGTCGGTTTGCGCTTCTATGTAGACGTTAAGAAGCATTGCAAGCGGGGTTTTAATATTTATGATCGAATCGGCAATGCCCAGGTTCCTGATAAATTCTTCCTTGTTAACTGTGAATTTCATTCTCATCTCCTTGATATAAATCAGGTCGCCCTACGGGCGCAGCTTCACCGGCATAAAAAGGCGGTTCTTTGAAGCGCCCATAAAAGAATTATAATTTTTTTTCATAAAATTATCAAGTTCTTCAGTCAACAATGTGTCAGTCGACAGTCGGCAGCCGGCAGGGGGGAACATATTTCAGCCGGGAGCCCGGGAGTGGAAGCCGGTTGCTAATGACTGCCGGCTGCAGACTGCCGGCCGGAGAAAAGTATTTTAATCTTTGATTTTATTGACTTTATAATGTAAGATTATTCCATAATTTCGCGGGGTATTTTCATGGCGGATAGCGGCAAAATTCAGGCCGGCAAATGGATCGTCCTGTTCCTCTTTCTGGTTCTCATTATCGGATTCGGAGTGTTTGTCATAAACAAAAACCTTGCAAGCAGGAAACTGGATCTTGAAAATTCCCTGGCATTTTTAAAGTCGGAATATACATTCGCACAAATTGGGATCCTGTCGAAAAATCCCGGCGCAATAAGGTTTAACCTGGAATTCCTTGACATCGACGGCTCTGTTGTAACGGACGTGAATTTCGAACTCGAGGGCAGCGATGTTTTTATCGAATCGAAGGTCGTAATGATCGATTCGGAAAAGACAAATAAAGCCCTCGTATTCCCTTATAATGTCTATACGGATACCCTGCCGCCGCGCCTGGGCAAGCCCCTGTCGGCGCTGTATACGGTCAACGGCTTCCCGGAAATTTATAAAGCGGATAAAACGGATGCTTCATATGAAAATGCCGTCCGCTATCTTTACAGCAGGGCCTTTCAGGAAACCGGAACGGCAGGCGAAGAAAATGATGCGAAGATCCGCATAATGGATGCTTCCATACACCAGGGACAGTTCAGGCATTTCGAGGAAGGACAGGTATACCGCTGTTCGGTCCATCCTGACGGGGGACTTGAATTAACGGAGGTAAAATAAATGGATAACCTTAAAGTAGTTCAGAATCTGGGCGGCATCGTCGACGGTCTTTTAAAATTGATCGGACCGGTCGCATATGTCACTCATTTCCTTTTCCTTACCGTCTGGGGCTGGATAATTATTTTTGTATTCATCCTTTTGATTATAATCAGGAAATCCAGGGACAAAAGCGGTCATTTTTCGATAGGCAGTATGGCGGGAGCGGTACCCGAGCTTTTATTCTCTTTTTATGCGAATATGGGATCGATAATAATCGGGCTTGTCATTCTTTTTTTCCTTACTTTCGTATATTCGACGCTTAAGGATCTCGCATCCGGACTGTCTTTGTACAGGGACGTCAAAATGCTCGAAGCCGCCCTTAAAAACCTCAAAGCCGAACGAAAAATTATTGAAATTAAAGCTGCCCCGGTTACCGTAGGGGATAACAAGGTCATACAGGCAAAAATCATCTATTATTCTTATTCGCCGGTAAAAGACTCGGATATTAAGTCGGGCGAGTCCGATTACGTCATCCCCGGCAGGAAACTGTTCGTGGATTTCGGCGTCCTGAATTTTGACTACTCTCTCATTGAAAAGGGGGAAGTAAAAAATATCGCCTTCCCCGACAGGCTTTTCAGCGAAACACTGAGCCATGAAAACGGGACCAATCTGCTGTTCGGGAAAGATTTGCTGCCCGACACTTTTAAACTCGATGAAAAAGACATATACATTCTGGACAAGGACGATTACCGGTCTGAAATATTGAAACTGGTAGCGGCGGTAACAAACGATCTTTCGGCCCGTAAACTCGGGATCAGGACGGCCTACGGCGAAGCGATAGGAATAATACCCGTTCCTGAAAAGACATACACATTTTATTCGACGGGAACTGGAGGGATAATCGTAAGATAGAAACCTCGCAGGCCGGGAATCCGTTAAAACCCGATGCATGTCGCATAACGTATGCGGGTCAATTAAGTGATTGGGAGGGAATCATGAGTATATTTATCAGCATAACATCTGTATTCCTCTGCATTTTCCTTATTCTCTTTTTCAGGAGGATGGACAAGCGCAATACCCAGCTCCAGACCCTGAAAAATTTTATATCAAATACGGTTTCAAATATGAAATTGATGTTCCAGGACAGGGAAAAGGAACTTCTGGATAAAACAATAAACCTGGATATATCTCTTAAAAAGCTGGATAAAGCCACCGCTTACATAAATAACAAACTGATAGATATAAAAGACAACCTCGCGAAATTCCAGGAATTACGTGAAGGATTTTCCGGCGACCTTAAAGCGGCTTCCGGGTTCGACAGTGAAATTGAATCGGCAAAAGAAAAACTCTCGGAAATCTCCGGGCTATCAAGCCTGGTCGAAACTTTGAAACGCGATACGGCAGAAATGAAAAAATCGTCTCTTGAATTGAAATCGGAAATAGACCATTCGAAGGAATGGGCCAGGAACAATATCGATGATTTCATAGAAAATGCCCGCACGGAAATATCTTCATTCAGGGACAGTTCCATTGAAGAAGTCAGGCAGATCGAGAAGGAGCTTTCTAATAAGACCCTCGAAGTTGAATCCCTCGTTTCGGAAATAGATAAATCCGTGGAAAATGCCAAAAAGAATATGGACGATTTCCGTTCGGTCGCCATGGAAGAGCTCGATGACCGGGAAAGGGAAATAGAGGAGACTATCGAAAAAAATCTCACCGAATTGAATACCCACTACCTGGGTATGGCGTCCGACCTGAAAACGAGTTTCCAGGAAAAAATCGATTTATACGGCAGCGAAACTTCTAAAGCTTCAAAAATCCTCGAGGAAGAGATGAACAGGGCGAAAAGCGAATTCCTTGCGGGGGCCAAAGACTTGAAAAACAATGTAACGACTACCCTTGGCGAATTCAACGGAAGGTGGAACGACGCGGTCAGGCGCTTCAACGAGATGAACAGGGAAATACTTTCGAAAACGAACGAGCTTGAGTCCAGGCTCGGCGCAAGCGAGAAAACGGTCAACAAAAAGCTCGAAAACAACGAGGCTCTCCTCGCCGAAAGCATGGCGGGCTTCGAGACTAAAATGGATCAGCTAATAAGGCAAAAGAGCGAAACATACGACAGGGAATTTGTAAAGATCGAATCGGGAATGAAGGCGAAGGCCGACAGCCTTTCGAAAAGCGTCGAATCGGGCCTTGCCCAGGCTGAAAAGGAATTGAGAGAGGCCCTGGAAGGCAAGATGGCCTCTATCGACGGGGAAGTCCGTTCCATCGTCGGGGAATTCGAGTCGAAGAGGACGGAAATAAGCGGCAGGATCGAGACGCTTGCTTCCGGCCTTGAAAAGCAGTTCAAGTCCATCGAATCCAGCTACAACCAGAGGATCACCGGCATGGAACAGAGGTTCGGCAAGATTAATTCGGAGATCATCGTCCTTGAAAAGAAGATCCAGACCGAGGCGGAAAACCTGTTCGAGCATGCCAACAAAGAAATTATGAACGAAATCGGTGCAATGCTGACGGGAGCCAAAAAGGATTTCCTTGCCGATATCCAGGACCTCAAATCCAGCTCGAACGCCACATTGAACGATTTCAACGGCAGGTGGAACGACGCGGTCAAGCGCTTCAACGAGATGAACAGGGAGATACTGTCGAAAACGAACGAGCTGGAATCCAGGCTCGGCGCAAGCGAGAAAACTGTCAATAAAAAGCTCGAAAATACCGAAGCCGTTCTTGCACAGAGCGTAACGGGCTTCGAGACTAAAATGGATCAGCTAATAAGGCAAAAGAGCGAAACATACGACAGGGAATTTGTAAAGATCGAATCGGGAATGAAGGCGAAGGCCGACAGCCTTTCGAAAAGCGTCGAATCGGGCCTTGCCCAGGCTGAAAAGGAATTGAGAGAGGCCCTGGAAGGCAAGATGGCCTCTATCGACGGGGAAGTCCGTTCCATTGTCGGGGAATTCGAGTCGAAGAGGACGGAAATAAGCGGAAGGGTCGAGACGCTTGCTTCCGGCCTTGAAAAGCAGTTCAAGACCCTCGAATCGAACTACAACCAGAGGATCACCGGCATGGAGCAGAGGTTCGGCAAGATCAATTCCGAGATCATCGTCCTTGAAAAGAAGATCCAGACCGAAGCGGAAAACTTGTTCACGCAGGCCAACCAGGAGATCATGAACGAAATCGGCGGCATGCTCTCCGGGGCAAAAAAGGATTTCCTCGCCGACATCCAGGACCTCAAATCCAGCTCGAACTCCACGCTGAACGATTTCAACGGCAGGTGGAACGACGCGGTCAAGCGCTTCAACGAGATGAATAAGGAAATACTGTCGAAAACGAACGAGCTGGAGTCGCGGCTCGGCGCAAGCGAGAAAACTGTCAATAAAAAGCTCGAAAACACGGAAACCCTGCTTGCACAGAGCATGGCGGGTTTCGAGACGACTCTTTCCGAACTCATCCGCCGGAAAAGCGACGAGTTCGGCAGGGAATTTGTCAAGATAGAATCGGGAATGAGGACGAGGGCCGACAGCCTTTCGAAGACTGTCGAATCCGGCCTTTTAGAAACTGAAAAGGAATTAAGGCAGGCCCTCGAGGGAAAGATGGATTCCGTAGACGTCGAAGTCAAGTCCATCATCGGGGAATTCGAAGGCAAGAGGACTGAAATAAGCGGCAGGATCGAGACGCTTGCTTCCGGCCTTGAAAAGCAGTTCAAGACCCTCGAATCCGGCTACAACCAGAGGATTACCGGCATGGAGCAGAGGTTCGGCAAGATTAATTCCGAGATTGCCGTACTTGAAAAGAAAATCCAGGCAGAAGCCGAAACCCTGTTCGCAAAAGCGAACAGCGACATTGCTGGCGAGATCGGCGCTATGAAGAAATCACTGGAAGAAAATGTCGAAGCCAGGATAAGCGGCATCGATGAAAAATACTCGATGGTCAGGGAAACCCTCGAAAAGAGCCTCGGCGAATTCAGCACGAAGTACAAGGACGAAATGGAGGAAGCCAAAAAGGAATTTACAACAGGCATCCAGAACCTCAAATCCAGCTCGAACGCCACGCTGAGCGATTTCAACGGAAAGTGGAACGACGCCATAAAGCGCTTCAACGAGATGAACAGGGAAATATTATCCAAAACGAACGAGCTGGAATCCAGGCTCGGCGCAAGCGAGAAAACAGTAAATAAAAAACTCGATAGTACGGAAGCCCTCCTCGCCGAAAGCATGGCGGGTTTCGAAGCCGCCCTTTCGGAGCTCCTGCGGCGTAAAAGCGACGAGTTCGGCAGGGAATTTGTCAAGCTCGAATCGGGAATCAAGGCCAGGGCCGAGAGCCTTTCGAAGACTGTCGAATCCGGCCTTTTAGAGGCTGAAAAGGAATTGAGGCAGGCCCTGGAGGGCAAGATGAATTCTGCAGACGGGGAAGTCAAGTCCATCATCGGGGAATTCGAAGGCAAGAGGACGGAAATAAGCGGAAAGATCGAGGCGCTTGCTTCCGGCCTTGAAAAGCAGTTCAAGACCCTCGAATCCGGCTACAACCAGAGGATTACCGGCATGGAGCAGAGGTTCGGCAAGATCAATTCCGAGATCATCGTCCTTGAAAAGAAGATCCAGGCAGAGGCCGAAACCCTCTTCACGCAAGCAAATAATGATCTTGCAAACGAGATCGGAACTATGAAGAAAACCCTGGAAGAAAATGTAGAAGCCAGGTTCGGCGATATAGATGAGAAATATTCAAATGTCCGGGAATCCCTCGAAAAGAGCCTCGGCGAATTCAGCACGAAGTACCGGGGTGAAATGGAGGAAGCCAAAAAGGAGTTCCTGGCGGGAATCCAGAACCTCAAATCCAGCGCCGGCGCCACGCTCAACGATTTCAACGGAAGGTGGAACGACGCCGTCAAGCGCTTCAACGAGATGAATAAGGAAATACTGTCGAAAACGAACGAGCTCGAGTCCAGGCTCGGCGCAAGCGAGAAAACTGTAAATAAAAAACTTGAAAATACGGAAGCCCTTCTTACACAGAGCATGGCGGGTTTCGAGGCGACTCTCTCGGAACTCATCCGACGGAAAAGCGACGAGTTCGGCAGGGAATTTGTCAAGCTCGAATCGGGAATCAAGGCCAGGGCCGAAAACCTCTCGAAGACAGTCGAATCTGGCCTTTTAGAAACTGAAAAGGAATTGAGGCAGGCCCTGGAGGGCAAGATGAATTCTGCAGACGGGGAAGTCCGTTCAATACTCGGGGAATTCGAGGGCAAGAGGACTGAAATAAGCGGAAAGATCGAGACGCTTGCTTCCGGCCTTGAAAAGCAGTTCAAGACGCTCGAATCGAACTACAACCAGAGGATTACCGGCATGGAGCAGAGGTTCGGCAAGATAAATTCCGAGATCATCGTGCTTGAAAAGAAAATCCAGACCGAGGCCGAAACCCTCTTCACGCGTGCAAATAACGAGATCGCAAGCGAAATAGACGCTATGAAGAAAACCATGGAAGAAAATGTGGAAACAAGGATCGGCGGCATCGATGAAAAATATTCAAAAAGCCTCGGCGATCTTAACTCTAAGTACCAGGAATCCGTTTCGGGAATCAGGCAGGCCGTCGAGGAAAAGATAGCTGCATACAGGGCGGATTCTGAAAATACAGTAAAATCCCTTGCCGGTGAAATGGCCGAAGCTAAAAAGGAGTTCCTGGCGGGCATTCAGAACCTCAAATCCAGCGCCGGCGCCACGCTCAACGATTTCAACGGAAGGTGGAACGACGCGGTTAAGCGCTTCAACGAGATGAACAGGGAAATACTGTCGAAAACGAACGAGCTCGAGTCCAGGCTCGGCGCAAGCGAGAAAACTGTCAATAAAAAGCTCGAAAGCACTGAATCCCTCCTCGCCGACAGCATGACCGGGTTCGAGACGGCGCTTTCAGAACTTATCCGCCGGAAAAGCGACGAGTTCGGCAGGGAATTTGAAAAGATAGAATCGGGAATCAAGGCCAGGGCCGAAAACCTCTCGAAGACAGTCGAATCCGGCCTTTTAGAGACCGAAAAGGAGTTGAAGGAGTCCCTCGAGGTCAAGCTGGCATCCGTCGACGGGGAAGTCCGTTCAATACTCGGGGAATTCGAGGGAAAGAAGACGGAAATAAGCGGAAGGATAGAATCCTTTACCCTGAACCTTGAAGATCAGTTGAACGTTATCGAAACGGGATATAACCAGAAGATGACCGGACTTGAAAAGAGATTCGCATCCCTGAATTCTGAAATTGAATCTCTCGAGGCGACTATAAGGAAAGATGCACAGGTTCTCTTTACAAAGGCCGGAACGGAACTATCCAGGGAAATCGATAATCTGAAAAAATCCACGATAGATAAACTTGATGAAAAGTTGAAAATGCTTGACGACCGGCATTCGGAATCGGAAAAAAAGTTCGAGGAAGAATTCAATGCAAATATCAAGGCTCTTAATTCGAAGCTGGCGGCTAATTCCGGCGCAATAAATGAAATGAACGGAAAATTGTCGAAATTTGTCAAGGAATCCACCGATAAATTCCGGGAAGAAGTATCCCTGCTTAAGAAAAACGCATCGCAGGAAGCCGGCGAACTCTTATCGGATATCGCTCAAAAGGAGAAAGTTTTCCATAACCTGATGCAGACCGTCCAGAACGACGTTTCCAGGATCAGTGCCGAAATAAAAGCGGCCGGCAAGGATACCTCGGAAACGGCAATACAGAAGATCAGGGATAAGGAAAAGGAAATATTTGCGGATATGGAAAAATCGACCGCTGCAATTTCGGAAAAACTCGCTCTTCTCGACAGGACCGTTAACCATTTCGAATCCGAATTCGGCAAAAAACTTAAAACGGTGCAGAACAGCCT
This sequence comes from uncultured Spirochaetota bacterium, assembly GCA_963796325.1. GTDB lineage: Bacteria > Spirochaetota > Brevinematia > Brevinematales > JAOACQ01 > CAVYGN01. Next base: position 1,292,616 of record CAWCLF010000001.1, on the reverse strand, counting down.
CATTAATGAGCTTGACGAATATCAGAAGAACGTCGAAGGTTTAAAAGAATCGGGGATCAAGATTGAATCGGGGATCAGGGAAATAATTTCCGGGAAATCCAAAGAAATAGACGGTTTTGTCGACAGCCTTAAAACCGGATTTGTCGGGGACTATAAAGAACTGATAAGCAATACAAAACATGAAATTAACGGGCTCAAGGAGGAGATAGCCTCGACGTATAAACTGGCCTCAGGCCATAAGGAAACGGTCATCAAGGAAATAACCTCATCCCTGGAGGAGACGAGAAGCTGGAGCCTCGCCCAGATCGGATCGCTTAAGGATGAAATTGAGAGCGCCAGGGTCCGTTCCGGAGGCATACTGGAAGACATGCGTGAAGAGACGGAATCGAAGATTGAAGAATTCAACAAGCACCTTGAACAGAAATTGTCTTCGGCATTGAAGGAGTCGGACTCTGAATTTACCGCCAGAAAAGCTGAGCTTAAAAGCATTTCCGCTGAAATGATCGCCCAGGTAAATTCCGGCGAAAGGGAAATGAATAAAAAAATCGAAAGGATGAATTCACTTGTCGAAGAAGTAGTCAGGAAGGCTGACGGACAATTGAATTCGATAAACAAGGCTATTGAACAGAGGTTCCAGAGCGTTTACGAGGAGCTTTCAGGAAAGGGGGAAAACGGCATTCAGAAATTCCGCAAGGATATAGACAGCATTATCGAAGAGGTAAGGCTCGAAACATTGAATTCGATTGATGTTTATAAAAACGACCTTGCCGATCTTAACGAAGCCCTGAAAATGAACAGGGATGAGATCGTCAACATGCAGAAGGAGATGGAAGAGTCCAGGAATATCATAGACGGGGCGAGGATAAAAAGCGCCGGTGAATTGAACTCGATCAATCTTAAATATGAGGATATGAAAAAGGAAATCATATCCCTTGAAAAAATTATTGAAGATAAAAAAATGTCCTTTGAAAGCCTTGTCAAGGATAAACTGAAAGACGCATACGGTAAAATCGATACGGAAAAGAGCCGGATGGAGGATGATCTGGAAAATTTAAAATCCGCTCATACTTCTTTCCTTGAAGGACTGCGGGAGCAGGATAAAAAATACCTTGCTAAAAACGCCGAGGAGAATATGAAAATGCTCCAGTCGGCGTTAAGCGATTATAAATTAAAAATGGGTGAAGAAATAGAGAATTTCAAGGATTCTTTCGTCCCTCCTGCGGACGCGATAATAAAAAAACTGGAAATTAAATCGAACGAGATCCAGGATAATATGGAAAAAAGAGGGACCGTGTTTGCAAAAGAGATGAGCGAATTCATGACACGCATGAAGAATAGCGAGCAAACTCTTGGCGAAAATGTAAATAAGATAATGTCCGGCTATGCCGCAAAAATCGAGGAATATAAAAAGACATTTTCCGATGACCTTGGATCTTACCTGATGGAATCCGACAAGGAATACAAGAAAGTTTTCGACAAAATTGCGGGAATGGACAAGGAGCTTAAAAATTTCGAAGAAAAAACAATTGTTTCAATACGCAACAGGGCGGTGCAGGTGGAAGGCGAGATCTCGAAGAAGGTAAAAGAAATATCGGCCGAATTCGATTCGTATGTAAAAAAGAACGGCGAGGATTTAAACCGCACAGTCGAATCCGGGAAAAAGGACATAGGCAATATGATCCAGCAGCTTAAAAGCGAGAAAGAGGAATTCAAGGAAAATATATTCAACGATATAAAGGAATTGAACAAAAGGACAAAGGAAATCGAAACCAGGTACGACAACCTGCTGAAAAAGACGGCCATACTGGACCGGGCTGAAAATATAGCCGCCAAATCGAACTCTCAAATGGAACAGATAGCTCAGTTCCTTAAAGAGCTTGAATTGCGCAGGAAGGATATCGAGGACGCCCTGAAAAGCATCAATGAGATCAGGATCGAAAACAGGGACCTGGGGGCTCTTATGGCCAATATAGGGGCCAACAAAAAGGAAATCACCTTATTATACCAGACTGTAACGGACGCGGTTCAGAAAGCCAAGGAAACCGAGAGCATCCTGTCATATATTGAAAAACAGCAGAACAAGGCCGAAGAGGTGAGGAACACACTTCTCGAAACCCTGAAATTATATGAGGATATAAAGTTAAAGGCCGCAGATGTTGAAAAGAAAAAAGACGTGGTCAACAGGATACTTAATTCCATAGAAAGTTCCAGGGAGAATTTAAAGGATGTCCAGGGCAAGATAGCAGGCGCTGAAGACAAGATCGGCGGAATAACCAAAACAGCCAAAAAAATTGAAGAAGACATTAAAAATGCCCAGTCCGGCATCTCCAAGCTTTTCGGCGACCAGGACCGGGTCAGTTATGCCGTGGACAAGATTGTCGATATCGAAAATCTTTTAATGCACATCGAGGAAGAATCTAAAAAGGTCCAAAAGATGAGAGACTGGGTCGCCAAGCTTGAAAATAGGCTGGAAAGAGTCAAGGATATACAGGAGACGCAGCTGGTGTCGAAGGGCGTCAACAGGAAAGCGCCTGTCGAGGCGGACGGCTCCGACGAGGACATGATAAAAAACATCCTCCGTCTGAAAGAGCAGGAATGGAGTATAGAAGACATTTCGAAGAGCCTGAAAATATCTCGGGCTTATGTGGAATTGATCCTTGAAAGATACGTTGATTAAAATAAGGCGGGTTATTTATTATGCTCGACATTAAACTGATAATGGAGAATGAGGCTTTAATAAGGGAAAAGCTTAAAGACCGGCTTAAATCCCCCGAAATGCTTAAGGCGATACTGCAGTTAAATGAAGAAAAAAAAGAAGTCCAGAAAACAGCAGACGATCTCCGGCATAAAAAAAAGTCGCTGTCTAAAGAGGTCGGCATTCTTAAATCGAAGGGGGGCGACGCTTCGCTCCTGATGAAGGAAGTGGAAAAGATCAATACCGGACTCTTCGATATCGAGGAAAGGGAAAAGGCGGTATCTCAGGAGCTTGAAAACTCGCTTTTGATGCTTCCGAATATACCTGCAGACGATGTCCCGGCAGGCAGGGATGATACGTTCAACAGGGAAATAAAAAAATGGGGCAAGCCCCGGGAATTCAGGTTTACGCCCCTGCCGCATTATGAACTGGCTCAAAAACTCGGCATCCTCGATTTTGAAAGAGGGGCTAAAATTGCGGGAAGCGGTTTCACGCTGTATAACGGGGAAGCGGCGAAGCTTGAAAGGGCTTTAATCAATTTCATGCTGGATACCCATACGCAAAACGGTTATGAAGAAAAAAGCGTCCCTTTCATCGTAGGTGCGAAATCGCTTCAAGGCACGGGACAGCTCCCTAAATTCAAGGATGACCTTTACAAGATCGATTCGTCCGATCTGTACCTGAACCCGACGGCCGAGGTGGCGCTTACAAATATATATTCCGATGAAATACTGAAAGAGTCGGAACTTCCCGTAAGCGTTACGGCTTACGCTCCCAGTTTCAGGCTCGAGGCCGGAAGCTGGGGAAAGGATACCAGGGGCATCATCCGGCAGCACCAGTTCAACAAGGTGGAACTTGTCAAGTTCACGAAACCCGAAGATTCTGAAAACGAACACCAGAGCATGCTGGCCGAAGCTGAGAAGATCCTGCAGCTTTTAAACCTCCCGTACAGGGTCGTTATTTTGTCGGGCGGGGATATGGGGTTTTCGGCCTCGAAATGCTATGATTTAGAGGTATGGCTGCCGGGCATGAATAGCTATAAAGAGATATCGTCCGTATCGAATTGCCATGACTTCCAGGCAAGGAGGGCGAACATAAGATTCCGCAGGGAATCCACTGGAAAACCCGAGTTTGTCCATACATTGAACGGTTCCGGCCTTGCCGCCGGAAGGACCCTGGTCGCGCTGCTCGAAAATTACCAGGAAGAAGACGGAAGCATAGCGATACCCGGCATTCTGCAAAAATACCTGGACTGTTCTTTAATCAGGTAAAGCCTTCCCGAAAAATTAAAAAGCGGTTTCGGCCAAGTAAAAAAGACTTGAAATATTTTCTATTTATTATATAATTTAGATAGGTGCAACTAAAGGAGGAATTATGCAGTACGTGAGGAGCACAGAGGGAGATGTCGTCCAGTATTCCATAAGCGGCGACTTCACGATATTTTTTCTTAATAATATAAAGCTCGATATTGAAAAGGACATCGCAAGCGGGCATGTGGCTTCCCTGGTTTTCGACCTGCGCAACGTGAACTATATCGATTCGGCGGCGATAAGCCTTCTTATTATGTCGGGAAAATATAACGATGCTAAAGGCAAGCGCCTTATAATAAAAAACCCGACCGATGTGGTAAAAAGGATAATCGATAATGCGGAACTTTCCTTTGTTGATTATCAGAATTCCTGAGGAGGGTTCGATTTAATACCGCGTCCTTTCAGAGAATAGATGCACCCGCAGTAGTTCTGCCTGTATATTCCGAATTTAGAGCATATTTCGACCGATTTTTGATAACCGCCGTTTTTCTTGAAATCCGATTCAATGTAATCCGGACCGTATTTCTTTGACAGTTCCATGCCGGTTTCATTTACAGCATCGGCATCCTTCCAGGGACTGAGGGTCAGTGTAGTCGCCACGGAGTCGTACCCGTTGTGAAGCGCATTCCTGAAGCTTTCCTCAAGCCGGAACCTGTAGCAAAGGCGGCATCTTGCGCCCTTCTCGGGCTCGTCCGGAAAACCCTTGGCTGCCTGCGCCCATTCACTTCGCCTTGAATCCGGCATATCGAAAATTGATCCTACGGGAAAACCGGGATTGCCGAATATTTCAACGACGCGCTCCGCCTCTTTTTTCCTCTTTTCATATTCCGGGCCGGGATAGATATTAGGATTATCGAAGAAAACCGTAACGAGGTAATCGGGCCGGTATCTCAGGACCTTTTCCCATCCGTCGCTGCCGGATAAAACAGAGAGGCACTGTGTAAGGCATGGTCCGCAGCATGTATGAAGAAGAAGCTTTTTTTCAGGCATTTTTGTTTTCGGCCGTTTTAAGATCGAACTTTTTTTCATATATCAATTTGATAGCCTCCGGAAGGATCAGGTGCTCTTTTTCGAGGACCCTGCTTGCCAGGGTTTCTTCTGTATCTCCCGGCATTATCGGGACTTTTGCCTGTATAATGATCTTTCCGCCGTCGGTTATTTCGTTGACAAAATGCACAGTGCACCCTGTCTCCGTATCATGGCATTCAAGGGCTCTCCTGTGCGTATGAAGCCCGGGATGTTTCGGTAAAAGCGAGGGATGAATGTTAATAATGCGGCCCTCGAAATTTTTTATGAACTTATTCTTTATTATCCTCATAAAACCGGCAAGTACGATCAGGTCGGGTTTTTCATTCCTGAGTATTTTAATATAGCGTTCTTCCGCAGACCCTTCCAGTTTTGTCTTGAATTCCCCCGGATTAACGTAAAGCGCCTTTACTTTGTGCTTCGCGCAGATTGCCAGAGCCCCTGCGTCCTTTCTGTCGCTCAAAACGACGGCAATTTTAACACCCTCGAGATACCCTGTTTCAATTGCCCTGATAATAGCCTCAAGATTGGATCCTCTCCCGGAAACCAGTACCGCAAGCCTGAATCCGCCGTGAAATTTCCCCATATATCATCTTCTTATGAACATATTTATAATGTCGTTATAGGTTACAAGAATCGCAAGAGCTATGATCGAGACCAGGCCGATCATTTCTATAACGGCCCTGGCATTGTCCGGCAGTTTTCTCCCCGATAGGAATTCCGCTATGCTTATTATTGCATGACCGCCGTCAAATCCCGGTAAAGGCAGGATGTTGGCAAATCCAAGCGCAACGCTTATCATAGCGATAAAGCGGAGGAAAAATGCAAAATCCGTCCGCGTGGCGACGACGCCGGTAAACTGAAGTATCCGGAGCGGTCCTGCTATGCTTTTGCGGACATCGACTTTGCCGATAATCATGGCCTCGAGACCTTTAAAAGTTATGCTTATGAATTCATTCGACTCTTTAAGGCCGTCCTTGAACGCCGCAATCAATCCTCCGGACTTGATGACTTTGGAGATAGTCGGACAGCGGCTGCCTTCGGGACCGATCCCCAGGTATCCCCTGCCTTCGAAGCGCGAAAGCTTTACCATGTTCGTAATTATGTTGGTAGCTTTTTTATCTGCCCGTGCAATTATTATCCTGACGGTGTTGAAATTGGTTTTACTCTCTATGTATTTTTCCACCTCGTAATAATAAGAGGTTTTGACGCCGTCGATTGATTTTATTTCGTCCCCCGGCATAAGGCCGGACTCGACAGCCGGTGAATTTGAATTGACTTCGCCTATATAAGAATAAAACAGGGGATAAACATAAATATTGGCGACTCCGTTTTCTTTATTGAACAGGGGTACAACTGTCGAACGGTTCGTTTTTCCTCCGCTTAAAAAAGTTAATTCGAGCTTTTTATTGGCGTTGAACATTACAGCGGGAGTAATTTCATCGAAACTGTTTATTTTTTTATTGTCGATTGAAATAATCGTATCGCCGGATTTCAAGCCCGACTCTGCCGCCGGGGTAGGTTTTCCGCTCGAATTATGTTCGATAACCATTACCTGCGGTGAAATCAGGGTAGTCCGGTATCCGTAGTACAGGAGCCCCGCCATTATGACTACGGCAAACAGGTAATTGAATATAGGACCGGCAATTACAGTGCTGAACCTTGAAAGGGGCGGCTTGTTGAACCATGCCCTCGGGTCTTTAACGGTATCGGCCCTGTCCCTTGATTCCTCGCCATGTATTCTGCAGTAACCGCCGAATGGAATGAGCGAAATGCGGTAGCGGGTTTCTCCTATGGTAAAACCGACAAGTTCCTTGCCGAACCCTATGGAAAATGTATCGACCCCTATCCCGTTCAATTTGGCTATAATAAAATGACCGAATTCATGCACGAAAACCAGGACTCCAAGAATAGGCAGCGCAATTATATAATAAAGTATTTCCATTATCAATCCTCCGAAAGTAAACACATGATTTTATTGCAGGCTGCCTTTTTTATCAAGAATATAGGCCCTAAATTATGCAGAGATATATATCTACTCGATTTCACGGCTATTTCATTCTCATCCTGACGGACAGGGCATGAGCGTCCAGTTCCTCGAATTCGGCCATCGATGCGATTTCATTCCCGTTTTTCCTGATGTACTCTTCCGACAGTTTCAGGAAACTCGTTCTTTTGATAAAATCGTAAACGCCCAGCGGCGACGAGAAAACGGCAGTACCCCCTGTAGGCAGCACATGGTTGGGCCCGGCATAGTAATCCCCCGATGCCACGGGCGTCCAGTTCCCGATAAAAAGCGCTCCTGCATTTTTGACCCGTTTAATGATTTCTTCGCTGTCCATGTCGATGGCAACCTCGGCATGTTCGGGAGCGATCCTGTTAATAAGGTCGAACCCCTCTTCAAAATTTTCGACAATCACGGCGTAGGCGTTATCGTTAAGGGACTTTTCTATGAGATCCTTCCTCGGGAACCCGGGTATCAGCCTTAACAGGGCGTTTTCCGTTTCGGTTATCACTTTTTCAGAATCCGAAATCAGGATAACCATGTTATCCCCGGTATGTTCGGCCTGTGCGCAGAGATCGGCGGCAATCCATTCGGGATTTGACGTTCCGTCGGCGAGGATCAGGACTTCGCTTGACCCGGCAAATGAATCGATGCCGACATGTCCGGTCACAAGAAGTTTTGCAGCGGCAACGAAATTGTTGCCCGGCCCCATTATTTTTGAAACCGCCGGTATGGTTTCCGTCCCGTATGCCATGGCGGCAATGGCCTGGGCCCCGCCCGCCTTCAATATCGTTGTAACTCCGAGTTCTGCCGCAAGCGCAACCGGCAGCGGGTTTTTTATCCTGCCGTCCCTGCCGGGAGGCGTGGATATTAATATTTCAGGGACCCCGGCGATTTTTGCAGGTATGACGTTCATCATTATCGTCGAGGGATAAAAAGCCGAACCGCCCGGCACATAGAGTCCGACCCTATCGATCGGGCTTATCTTCTGACCGTAAAACGATCCTTCTCTGCCGCGGGACCATCCAAGCTCCGCCTGGTTTTCATGAAAATCCCTGATATTGGCGGCGGCATTGAGAAAATATCCGAAAACCGGACCGAACTTTTCCCGGGTAATTTTCACGGCTTCGGCTATCTCGTCCCCTGTCGCCTTTATTGAATAATCTCCGGTGCCGACCATGTCGAATTTCCTTGAATACTCGATGACTGCGGCATCGCCCCTCGATCTGACATCTTCTATGATTCCGGATGCGATATCGAAATATTTCTGGTCCATCTCATTGATGCTTCTTTTATATTTTTTAAGATCTCCGTAGGAAAGCCTTTTCATTAAATGCTCCTTTCCATCAGCAGTTCTCTCCTTTTTGCAGTCATAAATACTACTTGCTTCTTTATGAGTAGTCAAGATTTCATATTAATATTTGCAATTTCACTAACGGCTATATTATATTATTATTGCTGTCAGGACAAGCCGAGGAGGGCTGTTTATGGGTAAAATTATATATGCGTTTATTATTGCCGCACTGCTATGGATTTATCAGCCGGGAGCCGCACAGGAGATGGTAAAGGCGCCGGCATTTTCAGGTTCCAATATATCGGGAAAGGGGCTGGTCTCGTTAAAACAGTACGCCGGGAAAGTCGTCCTTATAAACTTCTGGGCTACCTGGTGCCCCCCCTGCAGGCTTGAGATACCCGACCTTATCAAGCTTGAGAATATTTACTCAAACCGTTTTACCGTCATCGGCATTTCGGTAGACCAGGGCGGTATCGAAACGGTAAGCAATTTTTGCCGTAAATATGGAATTAACTACCCCGTCATCATGTCGAGGCCATCCATTATCGAAGAATACGGCGGTATTTCGGCAATCCCGACATCGTTCATAGTAACCACCAACGGCAGGATAGTCAAGTCGATAATAGGATACAGGAACTTAAGCCAGTATGAAGAGGAAATAGCACCTTATCTTTCGACAAGGCCGCCGGTAAAGGATAAGAACAGTTATTAAAAGAGATAAATAAAAGGTAGGAAATCAGACTTTGACAAGGGAATTCATCAGGTTATCGATTTCCTCCTGGTCGATATTGGATTTCCTGATAAACGTCAACTGAAGATGCGATTCCCTGAGCTTAAGCAGGAGGCTGTAAGCTATGACCATCAGGATCCTTACTCCCGCATGCGGGAAAAGCCTGAAAAATCTCAGCAGTCCGTTCCTTTCTATCTCGATGAGCTCGGTATATTCAACGGCATAAACATCGGCAGTCCTTTTCATGTTGATGAAAAGAGCGGCTTCACCGAAAATATCGCCCTCGTTTATAGTTGAAAGGTAAACATCCTTGTCGCTTTCTTCATGGACCATGACATTGACTGCGCCTTTGGCTATCACGTAAACATTCGGATTTATATCATCTTCATTGATGACCTTCTCTTTTTCTTCATAAGAAGCGAATTTGCAGTATTTGTAGAGATTGTCAAGGTCATTGTCCTCCAGGTAATGGAAGGTTTTCGTGTTTTTAAGGAATTTGAAAGCGGTGGATTTATCCATCGAAATAACTTTCATAATAAGCACCTCGTTAATTTGAGATTATATTATAGATCATTTCAGCATGAATACAATAATAATAATAATAATAATAAAAAATCCTGTAAAATCAAAATTCATTTTATACCGGCGGCAAAAGATTGCATTTTAAACTTCATAAAAGTTATAATAAGGGCGTTTCTAATATCAAAGCGGGCGCTCAATTAACTATTCAAGGAGACAGCCATCAAATACAGAGGGATCATTTTCGATTTCAACGGCACCCTGCTGCCGGACTCCGAATTTCATGAAGAGGCCTGGAATGCCGTCTCAGTCGAATTAAGGGGGAAACCCTTTACCGCGGAAGAATTCGATACCGACATATACGGCATTACCAATTCCTCTATCGTCAAATTCCTGCTGCAGAAACCTGCAGATGATAAAATCATCCGTAAAATAGCGGTTAAAAAAGAAAAACTCTACAGGTCTTTATGCCTGAAAAACCCCGGCAGGTTCAGGCTTGCAGGCGGTGTTCCCGAATTGCTCGATTTACTTAAAGCCGGGGGAATACCGAGGGCGATAGCGACCGCTTCGGGCCTCGACAATGTAAAATTCTACATCAGGCATCTCGCCCTCGATAAATGGTTTAAAAAGTCGAATATCGTATATGACGACGGTTCCTTTCCCGGAAAGCCGGCCCCGGATATTTATTTAAAGGCCGCCGGGAAACTGGCCCTTGCGCCTTCGGATTGCGTGGTAATCGAAGATTCATACGCGGGCCTGGTTTCCGCCCGAAGAGCCGGCATAGGAAAGATCGTTGCGGTCGAATCCTGCCAGGCGGACAGGTTAAGGGAAAAGGTGCCGGGAATAAGCCTATTTATCTCTGATTTCAGGGATATAAACCTTGAAATGCTGCTGGATTGAAATTTCCCCGCCGAAGCGGTCCGGACGGTAAAAGAAGGCGCCCCTTGACACTGAAGGATAATTGTTATATTATTTAAAAGAAATATCCGGTCGAATAAACTAAGGGGGGTATTATGGGTGAGAATGAAGAAAGGAGGCAGGAAGAACGTACGATGCTCGGTTCCATTCCTGATGACCTTAAAGATGTTCTGATAAAATACCCCGGATCCAGGCCGTTCCCGGCCACGACTGTCGACGTATCCAGCATCGGCATGGCTTTCATATCCAATGATAAAATCGAGAATAATCTTGAAATCGGAAAACAGGTGACGATCCGTTTCAACTGCATAAATTCCGATATAAAGGGCAGCACCGTTTATTGTTATCCGATACCCGATTCGAGAAAAAGGATCGGGGTCCTCTTTAAAAATGAAAAATCAATCAGGCGCTATTATAAAATGCTTAAGATAGCTGAATCTTAACTCATTATCCGGTTGCGAGGTATACGGCATGAAATATGCTCATATTTTATTTTCAGGATTCATTGTGTTTATCTCTATGCAGGTATATTCATCGGATTGGCCGATCTATAAGGGTAATCTTTATTTTACCGGCAACAATGACGAGATAATAGTTAAGAACAACAGCCTTAAGTGGCTCTTTATGGCATCCAATTATGTTATCGATCCTATCGTGTCCGACGGCAGGGTTTATTTTTCAGACCTTGATAAAATTGTTTACTGCGTCAGCGAAAGCGACGGAAAGCTCGTCTGGAAGGAAGATCTGAAGCCTGTATCATCTCATTTCGCATCCGCCGCGGGCGTCCCCGGAAAAATAAAATATCCTCTTGTCAGGGGTAATTTTCTCTTTATTTCGGATGCTACGGCCATCTACTGCCTGGATAAAAATAACGGCAAGCCGGTATGGGCAAGGTCAGGACTCCAGGAAAGCAATTTGAAATCCGCTGTCATTGACGGAATATACACGGATCCGATTCTCTCAGGCGATGATCTTTATTACGGCACGAGGAAGAACTTTATAGCAAGAGAAATTTACAACGGCCATGTGTTATGGTCAAACAGTGAAATCGAAAGCTACGGTTCCTTCCCGACTTATTATGACAATAAAATACTTGCGGTTTCAAGGGATTACCAGAAAAACAATTTTTCGGTATTCTGTCTTGACCGGGACACCGGAAAGACCTTATGGCGCGAACAGATCGACATACCCCTGCAGGTATTTCCGCCGGTCGTCTACCAGGGAAAAGTTTACGTTCCGTCGGGAAAAAAGCTGTTCTGCCTTTCAATTACAAACGGTTCGAGGCTCTGGGACCGCGAATACGGAAATTATATAACTTCAGCTCCGGGATTCACTGACAGGGAAATACTCCTGACCATCGGAAACAGGTCGATTGATGTTCTTAATCCGGACAACGGTGAAATCATTTACGATCTTGATTTCGGCGAAGCGTCGGCTCCTTATTTCGTAACGGTGAACGACCAGTTATATACGGCATTTACTTATAAAAAGGAAGTGGGAGGGAAGAATATCGCTTTTACATCCCTGCGCGCCTACGAGTTCTCCCTAAAAACCCCGCTCTGGGAATTTCAGCCGCCGTTTCCCGGCGCCGGCACTCAGCCGGTCGCTTCGGGGGGTACGCTTTTCCTTCCCGCCGGAAATTACCTGTACGCGGTTGGGACCTATTACGAACACCCGATAGTTTTCGGCAACGATGGAAATTCGTCGGAACCGGAAACGGAATCATCGGCCTCGTCGGCGGAATCCATATCGCCGTCATCATTATCTTCATCCCTATCTCCAGTTTCTTCCGCTTCTTCGTCTTCTTTGTCTTCTCCGTCGGCATCTTCGATATCTTCAGGCTCTTCCTCGTCCCCTCTGAACCTGCAGGAGACAGGCAAGGGTGAAAGCGTTGTGGTCAATAACATATATTTTGAATTCGACAAAGCCTATCTAAGGCGCGAATCCGTCAAAACGCTTGACGATATAGTCAGGCAGCTGAAAACGAACCCCGGGATAAAACTCGAGATCCAGGGACATACCGATAAAATAGGAACTGAAGAATACAACAGGAAGCTGTCGGAAAGGCGGGCCGACGCCGTTATGGAATACTTTATCAAGAACGGAATCAGCCCGGAGAGGCTCAGGTCCGTTGGATACGGCTCTTCTAAACCCATCGCCGGCAACTCTACTCCGGCAGGCAGGGCTAAAAACAGGCGGACCGAGTTCCTTATCCTTGAAAAGTAGACCGGGTTCGAAAGTGTCTCAAGACTTAACGAAATTTTGAAATAAAAACCGCCGTCTTATAAAATATCAATCGGAGTATCAGGGATATTATCTTCTCCCTGGAAGGAGCAAGTCCTATGAATTCGATTGTAATTTTAATAACGGCGATCCTGGTCTTCGTCATAGCTTACCGCTTCTACGGGGCTTTCATCTCGGCCAAAGTTCTTGCCTTAAACTCTGCCAATGTCACTCCCGCTTTCAGGCTTAAAGACGGCCATGATTACCATCCTACAAACAAATATGTCCTTTTCGGCCACCACTTCGCGGCTATCGCCGGCGCAGGCCCTCTGGTAGGCCCTGTTCTGGCAGCGCAATTCGGATACCTCCCGGGGCTTATCTGGATCCTTGTCGGAGCCGTTCTTGCCGGGGCGGTCCATGATTATGTGATTTTATTCGCATCGGTTAGGCATAACGGGGAATCTCTCCATAAAATCGCGAGGACTTATGTCGGAAAGCTAACCGGCGGGGCAAGCGCCGTTGCGATACTGTTCATAATTATTACTGCCCTTGCCGGGCTCAGCATAGTGGTCGTCAACGCTCTCAATAAAAGCGCCTGGGGCACTTTTACAATAGCCGTAACGATACCCGCAGCCCTGCTGGTGGGTCTTTATATGAACGTCATTAGGAAGGATAAGATAATAGAAGCGTCGATCATAGGAGTTGTTATGCTCCTTGCCGGGGTGTTTTTTGGTTTCTACGTCCAGCATTCGGCCCTGGCGGGTTATTTTATGTTCGATACCAAACAGCTGGCGGTAATTCTTGCCGTTTACGGCTTCTGCGCTTCCGTCCTGCCCGTCTGGCTTCTGCTTACGCCCAGGGATTACATAAGCTCGTATCTTAAGATCGGCACAGTCGCCCTCCTGGCTATCGGAATTTTCTTTGTAATGCCGCAGATCCAGATGCCCGCGGTTACAAAATTCATAGACGGGACCGGCCCTATATTTCCGGGAAAGGTCTGGCCTTTCGTCTGCATAACGATTGCATGCGGCGCGATCTCGGGTTTTCATTCGCTTATTTCGAGCGGGACCACGCCCAAAATGCTCAAAAATGAAAAAGACATGCCCATGATAGGCTACGGCGCGATGCTCATCGAGGGTTTCGTATCCGTTATGGCTCTCATAGCCGCCACATCGCTTTTCCCGGCCGATTACTTCGCGATCAACTGTTCAAAGGAATCGTTCGCAGCCCTGATGATGACGCCTGTCAATCTCAACAACCTCTCTGTAATGGTGCAGGAAAATATCACTGCAAGGCCCGGGGGGGCCGTATCGCTGGCAGTGGGAATGGCGCAGATATTTTCAGGAATACCGGGCATGAAACAGCTGATGGGGTACTGGTATCATTTTATTATCATGTTCGAAGCCCTGTTTATACTGACAACGATCGATGCCGGCACCAGGGTTGCCAGGTATATCACCCAGGATATTGCAGGAAAGGCTGTTAAAAAGCTGGGAGACAGAAAATGGGTGCCCGGAGTCGTTATTACAAGCGGACTTGTCGTCCTTTGCTGGGGTTACCTTGTGTATAACGGGGATATTTCAAGCATCTGGCCCATGTTCGGGGTGGCTAACCAGCTCCTCGCTACCGCGGCTCTCGCTATCGGGACATCGGTCATACTCAGGAACAATAAAAAGATTCATTACGCGCTCATAACCTTCATCCCGATGCTCTTCATGTTCGTAACAACCGTTACTGCCGGCGTTATGAACATATTCATCAATTACCTGCCGAAAAAGAGCTTTAACGGCAATCTTAATGCGCTTCTATCGGCGATAATGCTGGTGCTTGTTGTCATAATAGTGGGTGACTGCTTCGTAAAGTGGTACGGGTACCTCAGGAAAGGAGTTCCCGGAGTAAAAATCCCGATATTAACTATCGAGCCTTCTCTGGAAGTTCCCGATTAAGTTTTAAGTTCCATCTTGACCGACAATGCTCTCATAATGTCTTTCAGCGATATGATCCCGGCAAGCCCGCCTTCATCGGCGACCATGAGCCGGCTTAATCCCTGCCTGTTCATACGCGACATGGCTTCGAGGACTTCGTCCTCCGGCCCGATCGAAAGGCGGGAAGATTCCTTTAACAGATCCCTGACGGTCCTTGTCGTCCACTCCGGCCTCTGAATGTTCCTGACATCGGCGGTTGTGACGCTCCCCTCCAGGATTCCGTTTTCAACGACAGGGAACATTTTGTGATGGTATTTATAAATATAGTTTTCCACCAGGTCGAGAACCGTAATATCGGGGGAAACTGTTACTATATCCCTGGTCATCACCTGCTTTACTTTTTCACCTGCAAGTATATCGTTCAATAGCACCCTCTGATATGAAGACCTCGCCGTGTTATAAAGGAAAAATCCTATTATAAACCACCAGATGCCGTTGATGAAATATCCGAAAAACAACTGGACAATGCCTAAAAGGATGAGGAGTATTCCGAATCCCGAGCCGACCGCCGAAGCGACCCTGGTCGCTTTTCTCTGGTTTTTCATCCATTTCCATAATGCAGCCCTGAAAACCCTTCCCCCGTCAAGAGGAAATGCCGGGACCAGGTTGAAACCGGCCAGAACCCAGTTGATGAGAGCAAGGTAACCGAATATGCCTGTAAAGACATCCGTCAATCCGGCCGCCTTTCCCGCCAGCCTTATTAAAAAGAAGATGAAACCCAGCACGATACTGGTCAGAGGCCCGGCTATAGCCATCAGGAACTCGATTTTGGCGCTCTTCGGCTCTTCGCTTATGCTTGCGACGCCGCCGAAAAGGAAAAGGGTGATCGATTGAATAGGGATGCCGTATTTCCTTGCGACTATGGAATGGCTGACCTCATGGAAAATTATCGAAGCGAACAGGCCGACGGCGCCGGCTATTCCCATGATCCAGAAGTCCTGTTTGGAAAGGCTGTGGTAGTATGACGGGAAAAGCCCTGTGGCAAGAGACCAGGTGATCAGGCCTGCGATAATGACCCAGCTTAAATCGATTTTAATATCGAAACCGAAAAGCTTGAATATCCTGAAAGATTTTCCGAACATAAATTATATCTCCCGATTAGAAACACTGCGTTAAGGTCACTATTAATATAACAAGTCATGCCGGTATCAGTCAATTATGTATCGGCAGTCGTTCATTAGCGGACCGATTTCCCTGTTATTTATAATTAAGTTGAAAGTTTTTTGCAATACGGGTAATATAAGACTGCATGACGGAGCCGCCGATGATGTATATCATTTTGACCGCAGTATTCTGCATGTGCTTGCTCTATTTCTTCCTTTTTTTAATCAGGAAAAAATCTCGCCCTGCCGGCGGGAAATATAAGGCCCCGCTTCCCGGATTAAAAACCTGCCCGCTTTGCGGCAGTTCATTAACCGGGACCAGGCTGTATGCAAAATCGATCGAATACCCTGACGGAAGCATAATCCTTAATATACATGGGTGCGGATCCTGTTACAAGTCAGGACGGAATCTTGAGAGGATCTGTCCTTCATGCAAAAAAAAGATGGACAGGGAAGACTATTTAAGGGCATCGTATAACAAAACGGACGGGAAAACAGTCGTAGTTGTGAAAGGATGCGCAAGCTGCCATTTCAGGTAAGGATTATTACATTTCATCTATTGAGTTTATAAATACAATAATCTATAATTCAATGTAGATTTTTACAGAGGGTTTAAAGTGAAGATCTTTTCAGTAATCATAGCCGTTATCTTACTGATGCTTATAAACCTGAGCGTTCTTTACCCTGAGAATTTAAAAACGAAGCATGTGCTTGTCCTGTTTTCGCTCCAGGACGGCGTCCATTTCCAGGAAATGTTCAAGAAATCCCTTGTCTCGTATATGAAATCGTCGCCATTCGACGCTGATTTTTCGTTCGAATATCTCGATCTTGATAAATATTCATCGGATGCATATCTTAAGGGGCTTGTAAATCATTTGAATAACAAATACAGGAATAACAGGCCCGACGCCGTTGTAATATTTTTCCGGCTTGCAATGGATTTTGTAGAAAAATACGGCCCCGAAATGAACCTTTCCGGTCCGTTCATATTCTGCACTTCCAGCCCCCCGGAAAAATCGTATAAGAACGTCCTGACAATCGTAGAAGAGCCCGATTTCAAAGGAACTGCCGAGACAGCGATAAAGCTTATACCGGGCGTTAAATATATAGCCGTAAGCGCGGGCACGACCATTATAGAAAGTTCTTATCTTGAGAATATGGAAAGAGAATTTGCGAACTTCGGCGGCGGCATCAGTTTTATCTGGCTGACTAATGAAACAAAGGATGAACTGATAGAAAGAGTGTCGGGCCTTCCGCCGCATTCGATTATCCTGGCCACGAGCTTCACACGGGACAGCCGGGGCGATACATTCAATCCTTTTGATATCCTCGTTCAGATCAATAAATACAGCTCTGCACCGATGTTTACAGCATCCGACTCTACGCTGGGGAGCGGAACCGTCGGCGGTTTAATGATAAGCTACGATCAGCTGGGCAGAATGGTGGGGACCGCCTGCGCCGGATTGATGGAGGGGCATGCTATTAACAGCATCCGGATACCGGATGAAAAGAAGTATTCGATTATTTTCGACTGGCGGGAACTGAAAAAGTGGGGCATTCCCGAATATAAGCTTCCTTCAGGCAGCAGGGTTGTATTCAGGGAATATTCATTCTGGGAAAAGTACTTCCTCGAAGCGGCTGCAATGGCCCTTCTGATCATTCTCGAGACGGCGCTGATCATGGTCCTGCTTATCAATATGAACCGCAGGAGAAAGGCCGAAGCAGCCAGGCGCGAAAGCGACGAGAACTTCAGGGAGCTGTTCGAGTATATGTCAAGCGGCGTGGCTATATATGAAGCACTGGATAACGGCAATGATTTTATAATCAGGGATATCAACCCGGCAGCCGAGAAAATCGAAAAAAAAACCAGGAAAAGCGTCGTCGGGAAGAAACTTTCCGAAGCTTTTCCCGGGGCGAAAGATTTCGGGATATTTCCCGTTTTCCGGCGGGTCTGGCTGTCGGGACAGCCGGAATTTTACCCCGAAGCATATTATAAAGACGAATCCGGCATCAAAAGCTGGAGGGAAAACTGGGTCTTCAAACTGCCGGGCGGCAATATAATCGCTTTGTACAACGACATAAGCCAGAGGAAACATGATAATGAAGCCCTGAGGGAAAGCGAAATGCGCTTCCGGAGGATAATTGAAGAATCGTTCGAAGGGATATGCATTGCCGACGAAAAAGGCATTGTCATTGCATGGAACAAGTCTCTGGAAAAGATGACCAGGATGAAAGCCCATGATTCGATAGGAAGGCCTGTCTGGGATATGATCTTCAAAAGGATTATCCCGGAAGAAAAGATTTCGGAAAAATACGAAACAATCAAAACAAGCATAAATAAATACCTCGGGGAAGGGGCGTCGGAATGGACTGAAAAGAAACACCTTGTCGAAATTTCCCCGCCGGGAAAAAAGAGAATTTTCATTGAATTGAGGCTGTTCTCGATACAGACTGACAAGGGATACCTTCTCGTATCGATCCTCCAGGACATCACGAAAAAGAAGATCTCCGAAGAAAAAATAAAAAACACTCTCAGGGAAAAAGAGGCGCTTCTAAGGGAGTTATATCACAGGACGAAAAATAATATGCAGGTAATATGCAGCCTTCTCGATCTTCAATCAAATTATCTAAACGACGCATCCGTTAAAAAAATTTTCAGGGAAATGGAAAACAGGATCCACTCGATGGCGCTGGTACATCAGAAACTTTACCAATCGAATAATCTTTCAAGCATCAGCCTCAGGGAATATGTGCTCGACCTCACCGGCCTCCTCGGGATGAGCTACAAGTCGCCCGGCTGCCATGTCGTTATCAATACCCGGATAGAAGACCTTTCGATTGGAATAGATACTGCGATACCTTTCGGCCTTATCCTGAACGAGCTGGTGTCCAATGCATATTTCCACGCTTTTTCGGGCTGTCCGGAGGGCGTGATAGACATAAGCATCGTAAAAACTCCGGATGGAGAAATTTTGCTTTCCGTTAAGGATAACGGCATAGGGGCGCCTTCCGGGTTCGACTTCAGGGCCGGGAGTAAAATGGGGCTCAGGACGGTTTTCAGTCTCGCGGAGTACCAGCTCCATGGCAGCGTTAAATTCTCAAATGAACCGGGCGTAAACTGCATGGTGCAATTCAGGGAAATAGAGTTTTCGCCCAGGGTCTAACGGCCGAGGCCTGGCGCTCGTTTTTGGGCGCTTCTAAAAACCCGCCCTTACGGTGGGTTTTTTTTCCGAACTATGTTATCATATATGAATCAGACTGCAGTCGGCAGTATAAGGAAGTATTATGGAAACAGGTCTTATAGGACTCCCCCTTTCGGGTAAAACAACAATTTTCAATGCGCTTACAGGTAAAGGCGTATCCGTATCCGGCTATTCCGGCGGTAAAAAGGAAACCAACATCGCCCAGATCAATGTTCCCGACAGCAGGGTCGACGCCCTTTCAAAAATATTCAAACCGAAGAAGACTATCTATGCAGCCGTGACTTTCAAAGACCTGAATGTCGAGTTCACTGACCAGGGAGGCGTCATCCCCTCTTCTATAGCGGATATCAGGAACCTGACGGCGGTCGTGATAGTTGTGAGGGCCTTTATTAATGAAAACATACCTCATCCTTCCGGTAAAATAGACCCGGCTGCCGACCTCAAAAAAATGCTTGATTCCCTGATCTACAGCGATTATGAAATGATTGAAAAACGCAAACAGCGCCTGGAAAAGGAAGCGAAAAAAGCTTCGAGGGAATATGCCCTCCTCGATTCGATGTCGGAAAAACTATTGTCGGGCAGTCTTATCGGCCTGGATTTCCTCTCCGATGACGACCTAAAACTTTTTACGGGCTTCAGCTTTATCACTTCCAAGCCCGTCATAGTCATAATCAACAGGGGGGAGAAAAACGCGGATGAGTCCGGGGTCGAAGCAATGCTCAAAGACTATGCCGTCACTCTCTTCCCTTTAAGAGGAGACCTCGAAGCAGAGATCTCTCTACTGCCTGCGGAAGACCAGAAGGATTTCCTGCTTGACATGGGGATATCCCTCCCCGCGATGGACCGCTTCCTTCAATACATATATAAAACCCTGAATCTCATATCATTCCTTACTGTAGGAGAGGACGAAGTGAGGGCATGGAGCATCCCCGACGGCTTTAACGCTCAAAGGGCTGCGGGAAGGATCCATACCGACCTGGAACGGGGGTTTATCAGGGCGGAGGTTGTCCTTTTCGACGACCTGCTGGCTGCCGGCAGCCTGCCTGAAGCCAAAAAAAATGGAAAACTAAGACTGGAGGGCAAGGACTACATCGTAAAAGACGGCGATGTAATAAATATCCTGTTCAATGTTTAATAATTTTTTTATCAACTTCATAGAATTTCATTGAAATATTTCAAAAAGTCTTTGACTATATTGAATATTTTGCATAATTTATAGAGAAGATCACGTCTCTTTCGATCGCAAGGTATTTTTTATGATTTTATCGTTAATTCCTGCGGAAATTTTAGATCCGGAATATATCGGATCTCTTGAAAAAATGACCGGTGAAAAGATACTTGCATACAGGAAGGAAAATTTCGATAAATCTCTTTTGCCGGAAACGGAAATAATGGTGGTTTTCGGGCGCGCCGAAAGGGAGCTTATAGAGGCATGCACTTCTTTAAAGTGGCTTTTCAGCATAAGCGCCGGTGTTGAAAAACTTCCTTTCGATTTATTGAAGAAGAAAGGCGTTATCGTAACAAACAGCCGCGGCATTCACGGCGAACAGATCTCCGAGCAAGTCCTCGGGATGATGCTTTGTTTTTCCCGTAATCTTATCCGGTGTTCAAAAAATCAGGCAAAAAAAATATGGGAACAGCTGCTGCCTGTAGAAGAATTATCGGGCAAAAATCTCTGTATAATCGGCGCGGGAGCCATAGGCCGGGAAATTGCAAGAAAGGCGTCGGCATTCGATATGAATATCACTGGTATTAAGAAACAGCCCGAAAATCTCGAATATTTTAACAGTGTAACCGGGATCGACAGGCTCAGGGAAAATCTTATGACAGCGGATTACGCTGTATTGATAACGCCCCTTACGGACGAAACTTACCATCTAATGGGAAAGGAAGAGTTCGCGTCTATGAAAAAAAGCTCCGTCTTCATAAATGTCTCGAGGGGAGACACTGTGGATGAGGACGCTCTTATATACGCCCTATTAAACGGAATAATTGCCGGAGCAGGCCTGGATGTATTTCATACCGAACCCCTGCCGCCTGAAAACCCTTTATGGAAAATGGAAAATGTCATCATAACGCCGCACAATTCAGGGGTCAGCCCTCATTACATGGAAAAATGTTTTGATTTATTCGTTAAAAGTCTGGCGGAATTCCGGGAAGGAAAAATACCTCCCAACCTGATAAATCTTGACAGGAAGTATTGATAATGGAAGGATTGCCGACGGAGGACGACTCATGCTTAATGATGTCCTGACATTGATCAGGAACAGGCGTAGCGTCAGGAATTTTAAAAAAGAACGGATAAACGACGAAGAATTGAAGGCAGTGCTTGATGCCGGATTATATGCCCCCAGTGCGCGGAACGAACAGCCATGGCACTTTACCGTGCTTCAGAACAGGACAATTCTGGACGGTATGGCTGCGATAGCCAGGGAAGCATTCAAAAACACTGAAATCGAGTTTATTCAGGCCCTTTTAAAGGACGAAAAGTTCGATTTTTTTTACCATGCCTCGACCGTTATTATCATTTCGGGAGATAAAAACGCAATGTCTCCTCATGCATCCTGCGCAGCGGCCGCCGAAAATATTCTCCTGGCCGCCGAATCGATCGGACTGGGAGCATGCTGGATGAATATGCCTGTCCGTATGATAAACAGCGAATCGGGCAGTCATTACAAGAAAGAACTCGGCATCCCTGATGATTTCATACCCCTCTATTCCATAGCTATCGGATACAAGGAAGGCGTTCCGGGCGAAGCGGCCCCCCGCCGGAAAAACTCTATCAATTACGTTAAATAACCTCCCTCTTGACGCTTTATTCAGTTTTATTATTTTTTAATTAACAGATAATAATTTTGCGGAGGTTTTTATGATCGGCAAAAAAGATAAACGGATTCTTGTAACAGGCGCGACTGGACATCAGGGCGGCGCTGTTATAGGCATTCTTATTAAAAACGGCTGGACTGTCAGGGCGCTCACAAGGAAAAGTTCGGGCGATGCATTCGAAAATCTCAGGAATAGAGGAGCCGAGATCGCCATTGGAGACATGGAGGACAGGTTATCCGTCATGAGGGCCGTCGAAGGCGTCTATGGCGTTTTCCTTGTAACGACTTTCATGGAAAGCGGGACAGACGGCGAGATCAGGAAGGCAAAAATCGTCATAGATGCGGCAAGATCGGCCGGGATCGGGCATTTCATCTTTTCCTCTGTGGGGGCTGCGGATAAAAACACCGGGATACCGCATTTTGAAAGCAAAAGGGAAATCGAACTTTACCTCATGGGTACGGAACTTCCTTCGACAATTTACAGGCCCGTATCGTTCATGACCAATTTCGAAATGCCGCAGTCCAGGGATTCCATTTTAAACGGCATTCTTAAAAACGCATATCCGGAAAATAAAAAAATCCAGCTCCTGGCCCTTGAAGATCTTGGGGCTTTTGTAAATATAGCTTTCGAAAACCCCGGGGAATATGCAGGCAAGGAAATCGAGATTGCGAGCGACGAACTGACGCCCCTTGAAATTTGCAGCGCATTTTCAAGGCGCCTGGGCATCGAGGTCAGGTACGAAAGGATCCCTCTTGAAACCATCAGGATGCAGCAGGGCGAGGATTTTTATAAAATGTCAAAATGGAGCGTGGAATACGGCTTCGGCGCAGATATCGGCAAATTGAAAATAATATATCCCGGTCTTACATCATTCGACCGCTGGCTGGATATGCATGACTGGCCGAAGATGAAAGGGAAAAAGGCCGCCTGACAGCGGTCTTAGCCCCTGACCCGATCGATGAGATCGTGATAGATCTTTTCCCTTTTATCGGGGTAGAGCCTCGAATTTTGAATTACTTCCTCTTTCGAAGTCTCAAGGTAAAATTCGAGGGCGCGCCGGGCATTTTCGACCGGCAGATTCATTTTCCTGAATTCCTTTATTTTTAAAGAAAGGGCCATCAGTATAAAGAGATTAATACTGATGCCGGTAAGCCTCCTGCAGAGGTATTCCATTTCTATAAACCGTTTACCGAACTTCAGCATCGCTTTCAGGAATAGTTTTCTGAATATGCCGGAATAATTCTTTACGGCAGCCAGCGACCTTCTTACCAGGAAATCAGGATCGGCTGTGCTCCATCCCGCATGCGGGAAACGGAGCGCAGCCAGGTCCGGAAAGCGCACAAGAAAAGGCCTGTCCCTGGAAAAAATCTTCTTCGCTACACCGCGAAGAAGAGAAATAGGAGGATATATCGAATGAATCTCGGTTGTTCCTTCGAATATTGTAGCTACTCTCAAGTCCCTCATCCTCTTTTCGTAAGGCTGTGTTTTTAAATATCCGGTGCCGCCCGCCGTCTGCATCGCATCGTAAAGCGATTCCCATGCCCTGTTCGTACCGTACAGCTTGCAGTGCGAACTTTCAATTGCGACATATCCCAGCGGGTCCTTTTCGAGCAGCATTGCCGTGAAATTAGTCATAGCCCAGACCGCTTCGTTAGCCATAAAAGCTTTGGCGATCTTTTCCTGTATCAGTTCGTATTCAATTATCGGACGCTCGAACTGTACCCTCTTTTCAGCCCTTTCAACCATATCATGAAAGCATGCCTCAAGGGCGCCTGAAGATGAAGCCCCGAGAGCGAGCCTCCCGTAATTCAATACGGTCATTGCAATTTTGAAGCCGTCCCCGGGCTTTCCGATCAGATTTTCCCCGGGAACTTTAACATTTTTTAAATTGATTGAAGCTGTGGAACTGGCCGAGAGCCCCATCTTTTCCATGTCGGGGCCTACGGTTACCCCCGGATATGCGGTTTCTACGATAAACGCTCCCAGTTTTCCTTTTTTATTTTTATCCATCTGTGCAAAAACCGTCAGCCCCCCGGCATAGTTGGCGTTTGTGATAAATGTCTTCGTACCGTTCAGTATATAATGACTTCCGTCGGGAGAAAGCTCTGCGGTCGTATTGATGTTTTTGGCATCCGAGCCGATAAGCGGTTCGGTAAGCGCATAACAGAATATCATATCCTCCGAAGCTGCCCGGGGCAGGTATTTCTTTTTCTGTTCCTCGCTGCCGAAAAGCTGTACCGCTTTCATGCCTATCGACAGGTGGGCAAGAGAGACGATCACAACGGACGCATCGAGGGACGATATTTCCCTTATAACGGAAAGATACTGCCGCAAAGTAAGACCCGTTCCTCCGTATTCGGATGGTATGGTAAGCCCGAAAAAACCGATCTTGCCGAGCCTTTTCAGGAGTTCAGGCGGTACCTTCCCCAGTTTTTCAAGATCTCCCGGGGAATAATCCTTTGTAGCATCCTTATATTTTTTTATTATATCTCTAACCGCCGGATCGGTCGAAAGCGCTTCGCCGTAGCCGGTTTCGGTTAATTTTCCGAAATACAGGTTTTCAATGAACGAATCGAACTTCATTGATAAAACCTCCCCTTATTTTTTTCGAGGTCTGCAAGATATGGAGCCGGTTCGAAACGC
Source organism: uncultured Spirochaetota bacterium (assembly GCA_963796325.1). Classification (GTDB taxonomy): domain Bacteria; phylum Spirochaetota; class Brevinematia; order Brevinematales; family JAOACQ01; genus CAVYGN01. The sequence continues at coordinate 1,268,136 of CAWCLF010000001.1, read as the reverse complement.
CGCCCGTATTTTTTTTCATAGTCCCTCAGCCTTGCACAGATATTATCGATCCCGGCCTTGTCGGCTTTCCTGAGCAGCCCCCCGGTAAAGGGAGGGTACCCTATTCCCATGATAAGGGCCATATCCAGGAAGCCTGCCTTATCTATTATTTTTTCACCCAGGCAGAAAGCCGCTTCGTTGATCATCCTGAGAAAGCACCTTTCCACTATTTCTTTTTTCGATATTTGAACCGTTCTCCCGCTCCCGGATCTTTTTATAATATCCCTCAATATCGGATTGGGCCGCTTGCCGCCCTTTCCATAAATAAAGAAACCCCTGCCGGAAGACTTTCCCTTAAGGTCTTTTAATTCCCCTATCGCAGGCAATAGAACGCTTTCCGCAGACCGGCCGGGATAAGCCCCGGATAATATTTTAGAGACCTTTATACCCGTCTGGAGGCCGATCTCATCAAGCAGGGTGAACGGGCCCATAGGCATCCCGGATTCGTATACCGTTTCGTCTATTTTGACGAAATCGGCGCCCTCTTCCGCCATCGAAACCGCTTCGTTAAGGTATGCCATGAGCACCCTGTTCACGAGAAAACCGTTAGCATCGTTTAAAAGGACAGGGGTTTTTTTGAGTTTCCTTGCAAGCATGATCATCGAATATACCGCAAGATCCGAACTTTCAGGTCCCCTGACTACTTCTATAAGAGGCATGCGGTTAACGGGATTGAAAAAATGAAATCCGACGAATCTTCCGGGATGTTTGAGGCCGGCCGACAATTCGGCAAGGGAATACGACGAAGTATTTGTAGCAATTATTGCATCTTCCCTGATATGTTTTTCGAGTTCCGAGAGGGCCTTTATTTTCTCCTCTTTATCCTCCACAATAGCTTCGATTACGACATCGGCATTCCCGAACCCGGAGAAATCGACCGCCCCGGATATTTTATGCATCCTGAGGGAAGACTCCCTGATTTCAAGTTTATGCCTCCTGACTGATTCCGAATAAATTTCTTTTACAGCCCTGTAGCCTGCCGCAATGTAGTCCCAGGACATGTCTTTCATCCTGATTGGAATCCCTGAATTGGAAAAAAGCCATGCTATGCCGCCCCCCATCTTCCCCGCTCCAAGAAGTCCCGCGGAATTTATACCGGATTTTTTAAGTTTGTCTGAAACCGGCCGGGGAGCAGTGTAAGCCTTTTTTAATTCTTCGTTTAAAAAATAAATTTCCATCAGCTTTTTGGAACTGTCCGAAACGGCGAGTTTTGAAAACGCTTTTCTTTCAAGGGCCAGAGATTTTTCAATGCCGCTGCCATAGGATTTCCTTATTACCTTTAACGCTTCCATGGGAGCCGGATAAAATCCCCTGGTTTTTTTGAGGAGGTCTTTTTTCGCTCTTTGAAATACGAGGGCCCTTCCGAGGGGGTTTCCTTCCAGGAGGAACCCTCCCCTCCTCTTTTTCCTCATCCTTAATATATCCTTAGTTTTACCGGATAAAACCTTTTTTACTATGAATTCGCGCGTTTTGTCCATGAGAAACGCTTCAGGATAACAGGCATCTGCAAGGCCGGTTCTCAGCGCTTCGGCTGCGCCGGCGCTTCTCCCTGTCAGGATCATTCCAAGTCCCCGGGCAATCCCGACGAGCCTCGGCAGCCTGTACGAGCCTCCGAAGCCCGGCATGAGGCCCAGTGTCGTTTCAGGAAGCCCGAGCTGCGTTTTCGGATCGAGGGATAAAACCCTGTAACTGCATGCCAGCGCAAGCTCGAGTCCGCCGCCCAGGCATGCCCCGCTGATCATGCATATCGTAGGGAATTTCAGCCTTTCGATCCTCCCGATTATATCCTGGCCCATCTTTGCCATTATTTCAGCTTCGTCGGCGGATTTAATTCCGTAAATTTCTTTTATATCCGCCCCTGCGATGAAAACACCCGGTTTGGCGCTTTTAAATGCAAGAGCTTTTATCGAGCGGTTTCCTTCCAGCTCGGCCATGAGGATGACGAATTCCTTCATTACTTCTGCGGTCAGTAGATTGACCTTCATGCCCGGCATGTCGAAAACCGCCTCGGCTATTCCGTCCTTATCGATATTTAACCGTACCGCCTTATCCATTATGATACCTCCAGCAAAAGGGCGGCCCCCTGGCCTCCCCCGACACAAAGTGTCGCCAGTCCCGTGTTTTGTTTCCTTCGCCTCAATTCCTTAAGCGTATGAATGACAAGCCTTGTCCCCGTCATTCCTACCGGGTGGCCCAGAGCTATCGCTCCCCCGTTGACGTTGAAAGTTTCCCTGTTCAATTCGCCCAATGCCTTATCCCTTCCCAGGAACTTCTTCGAAAATTCATCGGAAGGAAATGCAATCTCGTTTGCAATGATCTGAGCGGCGAACGCCTCGTTGATCTCGACTATGGAGATGTCCTTCATAGCGAATCCGGTCTTTGCCATCAGCCTCGCCGTCGCATAAGCCGGCCCCAGGCCCATCCTTTCGGGTTCGAGGGAGGCATAAGCGTATTCCTTCAAGTAGCCGAGCGGTTCAAGGCCCCTTTCTTTGGCGTTTTTTTCGCTCATTACAACGACCGCGGCGGCTCCGTCTGTCAAAGGGCAGGAATTCCCCACCGTGACCGTGCCGTTACGCCTGTCGAAATACGGAGGCAGTTTTGCAAGCGCTTCGATAGTCTGATTTTCCCTCGGCCCGCCGTCTATGAGAACAGTTTCCCTGTATTCCGGCGGAACCGGCAGAGGAACGATCTCCTGCTGCAGAATTCCGTCTTTTATCGCTTTTACAGCCCGTTTATGGCTTAAAAGCGCGAATTCGTCCTGCGCCCTGCGGGTTATGTGAAATTCCCCGGCAAGGACTTCCGCAGTGGACCCCATGATCAGGCCGCTCACGGGGTCTGTAAGACCCTGGATGACGCCTATATCAGGTTTCAGAAAAGAAAGACGGAAACCGGCAAAGACGCTTAATTTTTGAAAGCCTGTCTTCGCCTTCGATAGTCTTCTGAAAAATTCGGCCATCCCGGTATTGAAAAGGAGCGGAATATTGCTCATCGATTCCGTACCTCCCGCCACGATTATATCAGCTTCTCCGGCCAGGATCTTGTTCGCCGCCGTGGTGATCGATTCCATCCCCGATGCGCAGTTCCTGTGGACTGTAAAAGCCGGCACGCCGGCCGGCAGGCCCGCCTTCAGCGCGGCGACCCTCGATATATTGGCGGCATTGGCCGGCTGGGCGACATTTCCCAGTATCAGTTCGTCCACTTCGGACGGGGCAATCCCCGTTCTCAGCAGGATCTCTTTAATAACCGATGCGGCAAGATCGTCCGCGCTTATGCTTCGCAGCCTGCCTCCGGCCTTATCCATCGGCGTCCTTATGCCGTCTATGATCGCTATCCTCTCTTTCATATATTACTCCATGTTCAGCCTGCATACATTTCGTCAATTTCCTTTTTAAATCTCGTTTCTATTATTTCCCGCCTCATTTTCATCGTCGGGGTCAGTTCCCCCGTTTCAATGGAAATCGGTTTTTTGATGATCCTGAAACGCTGGACTTCTTCAGTATGATGAAGGTGCCTGTTCATCTCATGTATATGATCATCTATCATTTTATTTATGAACGAACTTTCCAGGAATTCGTCCATTGTCATTCCTGAAAGGCCGTTCGAATTTTTAAGCTTCTCCGCTTCCTCAAAATTGGGGAATATGAGGCAGGCAACGAACTTACGGCCCTCGGCTATGACGACAGCGTTGTCCACGATGTTCAGCTTGCGCAGTGCCGATTCTATAGGAACCGGCGGAACGTACTCGCCCGTGGACTTTTTGAAGAGTTCCTTCTTCCTGCCTTTTATCACAAGATAACCCTCGCTGTCGATCTCTCCAAGGTCCCCTGTATGAAGAAAGCCCTCGCCATCTATTGTTTTTGCAGTCTCTTCCTTGTTATTGAGATAACCCATCATGACATTCGGCCCTTTAGCGAGGATCTCCCCGTCCGGGGCTATTTTCACCGTTACCGAAGGGTAAGGCTGTCCTACGGTTCCGAGCTTGTGATATTTGAGATTATTTGCTGCTATAACGGGCGAGGCCTCAGTCATCCCATAGCCTTCGTAAATAGTAAGGCCGATATTGATAAAAAAACGCCCGATATCGTAAGGAAGTGCCGCGGCGCCGGAGATTACATACCTGAAATTGCCGCCGAGAGCCTCGAACAATTTTGAATAGACGAGCCTTTTAAATACAAAGTCCATGAAAGTCGGCCTGTCGAATATATCCCTGGTTTCGGCCCGCCTGAAAGCCGCCATGGCGATGGCTTTTTTGATGCCTTTGTATTCAGCGGCCGAACTTTTCATTTTTTCGTGTATTTTTTCAAGAAGCCTCGGTACGACTGTCATTATTGTCGGTCTGACATCCCTGACCAGCGCCCCGATATTGTTAAGGTCGTCGACAAAATAAACGGGAATTCCCCTGGAAAGATAAAAATATATGACCATCCTTTCAAATATATGAGCCAGAGGCAGGCTTGATACAGCCCTGTCCTGTTCGGTATGCATGCTGAAAATCTGCGCGGCCGCCTCTATCTGCGTAATGATATTCCTGTGGTTGAGCATCACCCCCTTGGGCCTGCCCATGGAACCGCTTGTATATATTACGGTAAAAAGGGCGTTTTCATCGGGCTTGGCAAACAGCTTCGATGTAATCCCCGGGTCCTTTTCACGCATCCTGGTACCGGCCGTCAAAACGTCCTCGAAAGCGACTGCCGTCTTATCGTCTTTTTTAAATCCAAGCGTTACGATCTTTTTAACTCTTCCGCCGTACATCCTGACAGGTTCGTATTCCTTCGAATCGCCGATTATCACGAGGTTAATCCTGGAATCCTCAATTTCAAACTCAAGGTTTTCCGGGGATATCCTGTTGAAGATGGGTACTGTGACCCCTCCTATAAGAGTTATCGCAAGGTCGGATATTACCCAGAAAGGCGACGACGCCGCAATGAGGCCGACGAATTCGCCCTTTTTTACGCCCAGGCTTGAAAGCCCGAGCGCGAAGTTCTCCGCTTCCCTGACAAATTCGAGCGTCGATAAAGCTTTCCAGGAATTATCCCTGCGGTAGTTCAAAAGATCCGGCCGCTGGCGGTTTTCCTTTATAAAATATAATAATTCCGGAAGGGTTTTGTATTCCTGCATATATCCTCCCGACTTTACCTGATCATGAACAATATTAAAATAGTAAAGTTGATGCCCGGTGTCAAATATATATGCGGGCGGTTCTTATTTTTTGACGGCAATGACCCTGAAATGATGAAAGAAGAAATAGAGAGGGGTTAATCCGATTAGTTTTTCCAGCCATTGAAAAATAACAGAATATGATATATTCCATAATTTCAAAACCGGCATCCATGGATAAAAATCTATAAATGCATGGGTGTAATCGAATATTTTAATTTCGAAACCGCAATTCTTAAGGAGATCCGCCAGTTCATTCCTTTTGAATCTCTTCTTGTGCCGCGGAATCCCCAAAAGACCTGCGAGGGCTTCCGCATAAGAATAATAGTTCGGGCATTCGGTTATAAAAAAACAGCCCCCGGGTTTCAGCACCCTGTATATTTCCCTCAGCCATTTTTCCCTCATGGTATTAAGAGGGGCTTCGTCCCCGACATGCTCCAGGACGGCTATCGCTGTAACGATGTCCGCGGAATCCGATTCTTCGGGGATATTGTAGCCGTCGAAAAAATCATAATGAAGGTTCTGCCTTTTATCGCTGAAATGATCCCAGAAGGTTTTCTGCCAGCACTCGTCGCTGCGCGCCATCTGTTCGCCGACGGCATATTTAAGGTCGTAACCGGAGACTTTTCTAAGATAACCGGATAAGATATAAGAGCTCCAGCCTTTTCCCACACCGATATCGATACACGTCAGTTCCTTTATGTTTTTACCGCTTCTTTCGATGAGCTTGAAAGTAAGCTCAATGCCTTTTGCAATTTCATGGGTATATGAAACAGACCCGAGGTCGATCATGTTTTCCGGGAGCGCATGCTCTTTTTTAAAATACATCAATGCATCATTCAATTTTTTCCGAAGTTCAAAAGTCAATTTCATAAAACGCCCTTAATTCCTTTCCCCTGGAATTCCTGCAGAGTAACGGCGGTTATTTTCTTGAATGCCTGTTGTAATATCGCTTACCTTTTATTCGGTAATTTGTTAATTTTTTACAATTTTAACGGTTATAAAATGGGAATGCCGGACGTCAATCGTTCCCAGTCTTGCAGGAAAAGGATAATAGCCGGCTCCCCTGACAGCTTCGATTTTAAATCCATGAATTTTAAGAAACTCGATCAGGCCCCGGTAATTGAAAATAGTTTTATGCGTCCAGGATGCTATATTGCTTTTTGTGTTCCGGTGTAAAGCTAAAGGATTCCCGATTCCTGCCGCCTTCATTGAGATATTAGTAAGAGAAAATATCTGCCATCCCATAATACCGGCAAAGATGTTATGCCAGCTGCTTCCATTCTCCGTGCTGATGACGGCATATCCTCCTCTTTTAAGGATGCGATGGATTTCAGAAACGAAATTGTCCAGATTTGAAATATGTTCAATCACCTGATTGGCATGGACAATATCAAAATAAGAATCGTCAAATAAAGAAAAGGGGTCATTCAGGTCATGTCGAATGGTTTTAATCCCTTTTTCCGCCGCAGATTTTAAACTTTCATCCGTCACATCGATTCCTGTAACAAATTTTGTTCCGATTTTACCGGCAATTTTCATTGTCAGGGTTCCGTCGTCACAGCCAAGATCAATGAAATATGCTTCAGGGGCTTTTTCAAAAAGAGACAGGATATTATTTTCGTTGAGTTCGGACGCCCGGTCAAATTGTTTTTTCAAAAATTCATTTAACACCAATTTACTCCTTCCGATTATCTGAAAAAAGGCAGGGCGGTGCAATCTTTATAAAATTCATTGTTTCCCGACCGCCTGGAACTCTTTCGGGGTAATGCCGGTTATTTTTTTAAAAGCGTTGTAAAATACGGCCTTCGAGTTGAAGCCCGAATCGTATGCGGCCTCACCGGCAAGGACCGCATAATCCCTGACAAGCGCAAGCCGGTTTTTAAAGTAAAAAAAAAGGCAGAATATGAATGACACCGTTCCAATGCAGAACAGGAAAACCGAAAGGAGAATATAGATATGATTTAAGGCATCCGGCATAACGACTCATTAACCAATATAACGGGATATTCGTTTATTCCTTATTCTAATTGAACAAAATTGCGTTGTCAATTATATTGATGATGAATAATTACAGCCGTGCGCAGTTATTTTAGACGCCTGCGCACGGCCTTTATGCCTTCCGTTTACTTCCCGATATATTTGCTTCTGAATTCGTCCCACAGCGAATGGAAAGCGGCAGACCCCTTCGATTTGATCGAACGGACAGCCACCGGTTTCCTGACAACGCCCATTTTTTCTATTTCCGACAGGTATGGTATATAAGTTTCACAGATGCCGGGGATGGTTTTCGATAGTTCTTCAATGCTGTCATTATGTATCTTTTTCCGCTTTTCAACCATGGAAAAAAACGGTACGATTGTTTTGGCGTCCAGCTCGTTTTCAGCATAAAATTCCACTATCTGCAGGTACGTTCTCAATGAAAGGGGCGTAGGAATTATCGGGACCAGCAGTAAATCAGCAGCATGAAAAACGTTTTCCGAAAGCAGGGATATGCTCGGAGGACAGTCCATGAAAACAATATCGTAGCTGTCTTTCAATGTCTTCAGGATATCGTAAATCCTGCGCTTGGATTTTTTTACATCATCAAGCACGATATCCATATTCCTGAGCGAAAAATCGGAAGGTAAAAGAAAGAGGTTTTCATAATCCGTTTTCTTGGCATATTCCCCGAGGTCGGCTTTTCCGGTGATCACCTTTTTCAGGCTGATGTCGATCCCCTGTTTTTTATGCAGGTAAAAAGTAGCCGATCCCTGAGGATCGATATCCCATAGAAGGGTCCTGAACCCGTCGGCGGCCGAAAGGTAGGCCAGGTTGACGGAAGTCGAAGTCTTTCCGACTCCTCCCTTGATATTATAAACCCCGATAGAGAACATACCGCTTTCCTTTTACTTCGACGCTATCCCGAAGTTTTTCCAGTTTTTTTTGGGTAAATTTTTCTTAACCGTTTTCTTTGCCTCTTTCAAGAGCCTGTCGATATTTTTCACATGAGCGCCCAGCTCTTTTTCCTTTTCACTGATTTTATCGTACAGCCCGTCGAGTTCCTTGCCGATGTTTTCAATAACATCAAGAGCCGTTTCGAGCTGGGACGTAAAATTTCCTTCGAAATTCTTTTTGACGGGATCTTTCCCGAGAGATTTTACACCGATAAGAAACGCCCTTGCCGATTCGATCTTTGCCGAAACCTTTTTCTGCATTGCCCATCCTCCCGGAGTATAGATACCCTTTTAACTATATCACATGTTTTATTTAAATATTATTAATGTCGTGTTAATTTTCTGTTAATGTTAATCATTTGCAGTCCCGCCGTCAAGAAAGGCTGCCGATAATGCCGCGATTATATTTGACTTATGCACCTGCGCTTAATTATACTTGCTTTAACGGGGGTAAAAAATGCCCGAAATTAAACAGAAAAGCCCGGGAGAAAGTTCCATAGAAACAAGATACGTTCTAATGCCGCAGGACGCCAATCATCTGGGCACCGCTTTCGGCGGCGCCATCATGTCCTGGATCGATATGGTGGCGGCCATGGCCGCTTCGCGCCATTGCGGCACCCTGACCGTAACCGCAAGCATCGATTCTCTGTCGTTCCTCACGCCGGTTTATATCGGAGAGCAGGTGATTCTCAAGGCAAGGGTCAACTATGTCGGAAATACCTCCCTTGAAGTCGGCGTTCAGGTGACAAAGGAAAATCCGGTCACCGGTGAAATATCCAAAACTACCAGCGCTTATCTGACTTTTGTAGCCCTTGATAAAAACTTTAAACCGGTATCGGTGCCCAGGCTCGTTCTTGAAACGGATGAAGACAGGAGGCGTTTCAATAACGCCAGGCTGCGCGTCCAGGCCCGCAGGGACCTTCTTAAAAAAATGGGAAAGTAACATGCGGGAGGCTTTATGATCGAATCCAGGACTTTTGTTGTCAGCGGGATAAAAACCTTCTTTCTTGAACAAACAGGCGGCCCCGGCAATATGCCGGTAATTCTCTTTATTCATGGTTCATGTCAAGGGGGCTCTCTTTCGATAAAATCATGGATGGTTTAAAGGGTGCTGCCCATAGTTATGCGCCCGACCTGCCGGGAAGCGGAGCGTCGGAGAATCCCGGATTTAAAAAACCGGATTTCATGGCTTTCGCCGTTTTCCTCAGGCAGTTCTGCACACAGCTTGGCATCTCGGAAGCGGTGCTGGCGGGCGATTCGATGGGAGGGGGCATCGTCATAGCGATGGCTGCAACGTATCCGGATCTCGTTAAAAAGATCGTACTTTTCGATTCCGTTTCCTATAATATCAAACCTTCTCTTTCCATGCGCATAAGCCTCATGCCCGTCATCGGGCCGTTTATCTTCAGGAAACTCTACAACTGGGAAATGTTCAGCTCGTTCATCTATAAGGATGTATATGAAGATCCTTCCGGGATCGACCGCGAAGAGCTTCTCGAAAACTACAGGCTCTTCGACACGCCATCCCGCCGTTCATTCACATACCGCCTCGTTAAAGCCGTGACGGATTCAAGCCAGGTTGAATCTATGATTCCGGGGGTAAAGGTGCCGGCTCTTATTATATGGGGAGGAAAAGACAGGCTCGTCCCTCCTTCCAATGCCGTAAGACTCGCGAAGGATCTGAAGGATTCGCGGCTCGTCATAATCCCAGGAGCGGGACATGCGGCTTTCGACGAGAGGCCTGAGATCGTCATCGAGGCAATGAAGGAGTTTCTTAAGTAACGAGTACGAGTAACGAGTGACAGGTGAAATTGATTACTCGCAACTCGATACTCAAAACTCGATACTCGATACCGGTCACCCGATTTATTCATATGAAGCAAAATACTATTGCAAATTATATTATGAAAGTATAGAATAAGGTCATAATAACTCAGGGGGAGGCTTTATATGGAAATCCTCAAAGGATGGGAGCCCTTTTCATTCGACAACGGTTCCGATACCGGGGTTCTCCTATCCCAGGGTTTTACAGGAAGCACATCGAGCGTCATCTACCTGGGGCATAAATTATCGGAAGCCGGCTTCAATGTCGAAGGGCCGAGGCTTTCAGGTCACGGGACCAGGTGGGAGGACATAATCGGCGTAAGCTTCAAGGACTGGATCTGCGACGCCGAGGATTCGCTTTTCAGATTAAGGAAGAATTCAAAAAAAATATTTACAGCCGGCCTTTCGATGGGAGGGACTCTTGCGCTCAGGCTTGCGGAAATCCATTCCGATGTTAAAGGGATAATAACGGTTAACCATGCCCTTTTCGCGGCAGAGGAAATGGCTCTCTTCGTTCCCGTTCTCAAGCATTTTATAAAATCGGTAAGCGCCATATCAAACGATTTGAAGAATACGGGTGTAAAGGAAATAGGCTATGACCGTACGCCCTTGGCCGGCGTTCATGAACTCATAAAACTGCAGCGGGAAACCCGTATGGAAATAGGAAAGATCGTACAGCCCGTGCTTCTTTTCAAATCGGCGGTCGACCATGTCCTTAAGGCAAAGAATACCGTATGGGCGTACAACCATCTGCCATCGAAAGATAAAGAGCTTGTCTGGCTTCATAATTCCTATCATGTCGCAACCATGGATTTCGACAGGGACCTGATAGCTCAAAAGACGGTCGAATTCATTAATAAGCATCCCTGAGGCCTCCGATGGAGAAAAAATACATAGGAGCTATCGACCAGGGAACGACAAGCACCCGCTTTTTTATTTATGACAGCATGGGGAGCATAAAGGCGTCCGCCCGCAGGGAGCATGCGCAGATTTATCCGGGTCCGGGTCTGGTTGAACACGATCCTATGGAAATATGGAACAATACCTGCGAAGTCATAAATGAAGCGCTTTCGGCGGGTCCGGTCAGCCCCGGGGAAATTGCCGCGATCGGCATAACAAACCAGCGCGAAACAACAGTTATATGGGATAAGGCGACCGGTAAACCCTGCTACAACGCCATCGTATGGCAGGACACGCGGACAGCCGCCATTTGCAGAAAATTAAGCGGAAAAGCCGGGATCGGCCGTTTCATGGATAAAACAGGCCTGCCTCTCGCCACTTATTTTTCAGGGCCGAAAATCAGGTGGCTCCTGGATAATGTGCCCGGCATAGCGGAAGGCATTCAAGCCGGCCGCCTTATTTTTGGCAACATGGATACCTGGATCCTCTGGAACCTGACAGGCCGCCATATTACCGATGTTACAAACGCAAGCAGGACCCTCCTTTTCAATATTGAAAAAATGCGATGGGATGAAGAAATACTTGAAATCATGGGAATAAAACCGTCGATGCTTCCCGAGGTAAGGCCTTCAAGCTGTTTTGAAGACTGCCCGCATACAGACCGGCATGGTCCTTTCAAGAGCGAGATCCCTGTTTCGGGCGACCTTGGAGACCAGCAGGCGGCGCTGTTCGGACAGGCCTGCTTTAAAACCGGAGAGGCAAAAAACACTTACGGGACGGGATGTTTCCTTCTCCTCAATACGGGTGAGAAGAGGATCGTTTCCAGGCATGGGCTCCTCACTACGATAGGATACCAGATCGCGGGCCAAAAACCCGTTTACGCCCTCGAAGGGTCCGTCGCCATAGCGGGGTCCCTTGTGCAGTGGGCGAGGGACAGGCTGGGCATGATCGGTTCCGCTGCCGAAATCAATGAACTCGCGGCTTCGGCGCCGGATAACGGAGGAGTATATTTCGTGCCTGCGTTTTCCGGCCTTTTCGCTCCATACTGGAGACCCGATGCGCGGGGCCTCGTCATCGGTCTTACACATTACACGGGAAAAGTGCAAATTGCCAGGGCTATACTGGAAGCGACGGCGTTCCAGACCCGAGATGTTTTCGATGCCATGGAGACCGATTCGGGAGTAAAACTGACTAACCTTAAAGTAGACGGGGGTATGACGGCGTCGGTGCTCCTCATGCAGTTCCAGGCCGACATATTGAACGTTCCGGTCTTAAAACCAAAGGTCGCCGAAAGCACATCGCTGGGAGCGGCTTACGCGGCAGGCCTTGCGGCGGGTTTCTGGAAAGGGACCGGGGATATCATAAGAAACTGGACCCTCGACATGGAATGGAAACCCCGGATAAACGAAGACGGACGCAGTAAATTGTACGGCTCCTGGCGCAGGGCTGTGGAAAGGACTTTCGGCTGGGCGGATGAAAAGGAAATTTATGAACGGTAATACTTACGATTTTATAATAGCCGGGGCGGGCATAATAGGGACTCTGATAGCCCGCGAGCTTTCAAGGACGGTTTCCAGGGTGCTCCTCCTTGAAAGGGAGGCCGATATCGGCATGGGCGCAAGCTCGGCTAACAGCGCCATTATTCATGCAGGTTACGATCCCAGGCCCGGGACCATGAAAGCCCTGTTAAATGTTTCGGGCAATAAAATGTGGGACTCCGTCTCTTCGGAACTGGGCATACCGTTCAGGAGGACGGGAAGCTATGTCGTCGCCGTCGGCGATAAGGAATTAAAAAGCCTTGACATGCTGTACCGCAGCGGAATTGCGAACGGCGTGCCGGGCCTTTCGATTCTTCAAAGAAGCGATTTCCTGACAAAAGAGCCCCTGATCAACCCCCTTGCAAGCGGGGCCCTTTATGCCCCTTCAGCCGGGGTAATCGATCCTTTCAGGGCGGTTATAGCTTCGGCGGAAAACGCCTTGGTTAACGGCGCAGAGATCATAACCTCCGCCGGGCTTGAATGCATAATAATTAAAGACTCCGCCGTAACGGGGGTCAGGACGAACAAAGGAGATTTCAATACCCGCTGGCTTATAAATGCGGCCGGCCTTTATGCGGCTGATGTAATGCGCATGGCCGGGGCTGATGCGGACCTCGAATCGAACCCTCGCAAGGGAGAATACCTGATATTCGACTCTGCGAAATTCAGCCTCAATAACGTCCTGTTTCCCGTTCCTTCAGATAAGGGAAAAGGAATACTGGTTTCGACGACCGTTCATGGCAACGTCATGATCGGACCCAATTCGAACGAGACCGGCGATCAAATCGATTCAGGCACAACTTCCGGGGGTTTGTCAGAGGTTTTCGCCGGCGCGAAGAAGCTGGTGCCTTCGATCAGGGAATCTGATGTAATAGCCGAATTCGCAGGTATAAGGGCTTCCGGCAAAACAACACATGACTTTCTGATAGAAACCTCCCCCGGCGTCAGGGGCATGCTCAATCTGGCTTTCATAGACTCGCCGGGGTTTGCAAGCGCGCCGGCGATAGCCCGCAGAGTAGTAGAAATGCTTGAAGACTCGGGCGAGAAATTTAAATATAAAAAGAATTTCAATCCCGTATGCATCGCGCCCCCATGTTTTTCAAAGCTCTCCCACAGGGAAAAGGCCGCGCTCGTCAAAAAAAATCCGGCTTACGGCAGGATCGTCTGCCGCTGTGAAGAAGTCACCGAAGGCGAGGTTATCGACGCCATACGTTCGCCGGTCGGCGCCGGAACATACGACGGAATAAAGAGACGGACCTGGCTCGGAACGGGCAGGTGCCAGGGGAGCTTCGATTATCCCAGGGTCATCGGAATAATGGCTCATGAACTCGGCATACCCGTTACGGAAGTAACAAAGAAAGGCCCCGGATCGGAATTGATAAAGAGGGGCACGAAGGACAACTCTTAATGAAAGATATTTATGATGTAGCGGTAATCGGCGGAGGCCCTGCCGGGCTCGCCGCAGCTATAGAGGCGAAAAAAAACGGCGCTTCCGACGTCCTTATAATCGAAAGGAACGAAGAAGCCGGAGGCATTCTGCCCCAGTGCATTCATAACGGTTTCGGCGCGGTGCTTTTCAGGAAGGATATTCCAGGGCCTTCATATGCGGGACACTTCATAACAGAGGCGCGTAAATACGGAATAGAGATCCTTACCGATACTGCGGCGATCGATCTTACAAGGTCGAGGCGCATTTATTCCAATAATACGGCAAGCGGTTTCATCGAAATACAGGGAAGGGCAGTAGTCCTGGCAATGGGCTGCCGTGAAAGGACAAGGGCGCAGATAAGGATCCCCGGAACGCGCCCGGCCGGTGTTTTTACAGCCGGCACCGTACAGAGAATGGTGAATATCGAGGGTTATATGCCCGGGGAGCGCTTCGTCATACTGGGGAGCGGGGACATCGGGATGATTATGGCCAGGCGCCTTACGCTGGAGGGCGCCCGGGTTGAGAGGATAGTCGAGGCCATGCCCTTCCTGACGGGGCTCAGGAGAAATTATGTCCAATGTCTCCAGGATTTCGGCATCGGGCTCGACCTCGGCACTTCCATAAACCGTATTTACGGCAGCTCCAGGGTCGAAGGCGTAAGCATTGTAAAGGTAGACGAATCTTTCAATGAAATTCCCGGAACCGAAGAATCGATACGGTGCGACACTGTTTTAACTTCGGTGGGTCTGATCCCTGAAAACGAATTATCGAGAAAAGCCGGCGTCGAACTTGATCCTGCGACGGGAGGGCCGGTTATCGACGAAAGGATGGAAACAGGCATAGAAGGAATTTTCGCGGCAGGCAACGCCGTTGCGATATACGATATCGCCGATTACGTAAGCCTGGCTGGATATACCGCGGGGAAAAATGCGGCTCTATTCGCGGAAAAGGTTAAAGCGGGATATCAGCCTTCGCTTACCCCGAGGCCTTCAAAGCCGCCGGAACTCACCAGGATCGTTCCCGGAAATAATGTAAGGACCGTAATTCCCCATTATCTTTCAGGCGACGCTTTTAAGTACGGCTTCGACCTCGGCCTTCGGGTTTCATGGCCGGTCGAGCAAAAGGTGCTGATCGAAGCCGTGCAGGGCCGGACCGTTATTAAAACATACAGGGAGAACTTCGTAAGGCCGGCCGAAATGATAGTTAAAAAGATCAGGCCAGGAGAATGGCAGTACAGCCAATCGGCGCAAGCGGGAGATATCGAGATCAGGATAGTCGAAACCGGTCAGGCGGACAGTTATGGAAGAAGTTAAACGAAAACTCATTTGTATAAAGTGCCCGAGGGGATGCGAAATACAGACGTCAGTCGACGGTCATGGCGTAATTATGGAAATTGAAGGCAATTTCTGCAGGCTCGGAGAGGAATATGCATCCGAAGAGATCAGGGACCCGAGAAGAACCGTAACTACGACCGTAAGGGTTAAAAACGGAAAGCATCCCCTGGTCCCGGTCTGGACGTCCGGGCCCATCCCGAAAGACAGGATATTCGAACTTATGGACCTTACCAGGCATGTGGAACTTGAGGCCCCTGTCGGGAAGGACCGGATAGTGCTTGAAAATATTTTCGGCCTAAATATCGATGTGCTTGCAAGTTCCGCCGTGAAGAAGGCGAAAAAAGGCGCTTCGCCTAAATCGTCCTGGCAGCCTCGCCGGTAATTTCAAAAAAATTCCTGTTAAGAAAACAGGCTTTCAGGACAGAAACCGATATGATTTTCTCATTGTCCCTCTTTGCAGATTTTTTCATTTCATTGATTATGCAGCTGATATCGTCGATCGTTACGGGGCTGGACCCCGGAGGTATATTGAGTATTACCGCGCATGCAGAAAGCAGAGGGAACTGCCGTTTTTTCCCTTCGCGGTTAAACGACACGATATATCCCCGTTTCCTGTCTTCTTCCGAATAAAGGCCGGTTATCCCCGATGTAAACTCGTCGAGGATCATGTTCACAGTATTATTGACGGAATCGAACCGGCTTTCCAGGGATTTATAACCGGCAAAAAAATCGTCTCCCCCTATATGCCCGATGAAAAATTCCCCGGAATGCCTGGCGAGGATTTGAGAGAACATCAATAGCGCCTTGTCGCCCTGCCTGAAACCGTACTTATCGTTGAATGCCTTGAAATTATTAATATCGAAATATATCAGGAAATGCTCGAATCTTGTTTCCTCCAGGACTCCCGAAATATACTGGTAAATCGTATTGTTGCCCGGAAGTCTTGTAAGAGGATTCTGGTTCATAGCCGTTTCGAGGTTCTTTTCATGTATTGCCTTGAGAAGCTCCTTTGCTCCCAGGAATCCTATATACCTGCCGTTTTCAGTTATTATAATACCGTTTGAATCCTCATCGATCGCAAAAAGCTCAAGTATATTCTCTATCCTGGTGTTTACTTCGGAAATGGGGTTTTTGACCACAAAATGTTCCGAATTTTCGGAAAGGGTCTTGTTTTTAAGGACCTCCTTGCCGTAAGGCGAATATATATAGTCCTTGAGGCATTCCTCGCTTATGATTCCCAGAGGCTCGTATTCCTTGTTTATGACCGGAAAGAATGAATTTTTCTTGTTCTTTTTGAAAATGTCGAATATTTCAAAAAGCTCTTTATCGATAAGCACCGGTTCAATAAAATCCATCTCTTTGTAGATGAGGTTCTCGTCAATGCTTCTTTTCCTTTTATCGATGTTGTTCAAAAATTCGACATATTCCATTTTATTCCTGAATTCAGACACGTCCCTGTAAGGTTTTCCGAACAGGAATCCCTGGATCAGGTCGCATCCGATGCTTTTGCAGAAATAGTATTCGTTTTCACTCTCTATCCCTTCGGCGATGACAAGTATTCCAAGCATGTGGGAAACATTGACCAGGTATGAAAAAAGCAGTCTTTTCTTTGCATCCGAATGGATGTTCGATATGAAGAACCTGTCGATCTTGATAAGATCGGGTTCGAAATGATATAAAAATTCGAATCCGGAAAAACCTGTCCCGAAATCATCTATGGCTATTTTGAAAAAATTTTCCCTGAACCCGTCAAGGAGCGTTTTTGACCTGTCGAACGACTGGAACGTATGCCTCTCGGAAATTTCATAGCATAACTGGTTGGGATCGACTCCCGCATTCCTGAGGATAGCCCTGGCTGTTTCGGTTTTGTAGCCGTCTATCTCCACAACCCGGTTGTCGATATTGTAAAACAGCTTTATATGTTCCTGCGTTCTGAGGTCCTTGAACTTAAAAATAGCTTTTTCGAGAAGCAGTTCGTCGAGACCGATCAGGAAATTGTCGCTATAAGCCTCGTCAAAAACAGACGATATTTTTTTAAACCCTTTCTTTTCATAATCGCGAAGCAGGGCTTCTACTCCGTAAATCTTGCCGGTAAATGTATTGACTATCGGCTGAAAAGCAAAATCGAATTCTGATACGATTTCCTTCCATTTCTTCATCCTGGATTCCATAAATCTCTCCGTTGACCGGGATCAGGCATTCAGGTTTCCAGGCATGATTTTAAAAATGAAATGTGTTTTAGAAGTTAATTATTCTTTAATTTTGGATGAATATTAAAAAATATTTTGTATTAAGGCTCCATCACTCGTTGTCTTCGGACGGTTCGTTATCCTCCAGAACCGGAAGGGCTTTCTGCTGCCTGAGACTTTCGATTCTGTTGAGAGGCTTTTCAAGCATGTTTTTCCTCGTTGAGAGCAGTTTCTCATATTCTTCGACGGCCGAATATATTTTCGACCCGAGCGAATCGAATTTATTGATGAAATTGCCCCATTGCTTTTTAAATGACCCGAGCAAGGAAAGGATTTCATTGGAAGTCTCTTCAAGGGAAAAATTGTCGACAGCCTGGCGCATGATCGCAAGGACTGCAAAAAGAGTAATCGGAGAGCAGAGTATCACCTTGCTCGACAGGGCGTCGTCGAGAATGCTGTGGTCCTCTTCATGTATGAACGTATATACCTGTTCGTTCGGAATGAACATAAGCACATAGTCGACTGTGTGTTCCGCAGGATTGATATACTCCCTCGATGTTACTTCCTTTAACCTATCCCTGACATCCTTTAAAAAAGCTTTTTTAAAATTTTCCCTGTCAGTCCCTGATTTTTCATCAAGGTATTTAAGGTAATTTTCTATCGGAAATTTGACGTCCATATTGACTTTCATGTCATGCGGCATGAAAAATGTAAAATCCGGTTTAGTCCCCGAAGACTGCAGGACTTTCTCCTTGACGTAATTGATATCTTCAATAAAACCGGCAAACCGGAGGACGTCTTCAGCCATCCTCTGCCCCCATTGTCCTCTCACCCTTGAATTGGACAGGGCCTGCTGGAGGCTGTCTGTAGTTTCGCAGAGCTTATTTGTCTGCAGGCCGACTGCCCGGAGATTCTCGGACAGTTCTCCGTATTTTTTTATCCTGTCTTTTTCAAATTCGCTGATCACGCCGGTTATCTTTTCAAATTCCTTCTGCATTTTCCCGAGCGACTGGTCGATCAATTCTTTTTTCGTATCGAGATCCCCTTTGGATTTTTCCCTTTCGGTTTCAAGGCGCAAAGCTGCAAGTTTCAGGAATTCCTCATTAGACTGCTTTAAAGCATCGAAAGACATCTCTTTGAAAACATGCTTTAAGCCTTTGCTCTGGTTTTTGAAAAAAAAGTACCCCAGGGCCGAACCCGTGATGCATCCTATAATAAATATCAGTATTTCCAGTATATAATTCATACTATTTCCCCCTGCCCTATACCGAGCATTTCCCTGGCATGGGCGCGGCTTGTTTCGGTCTGCCCCCCGAGCATTCTCGTGATCTCTTCTATCCTTTTTTCGCCCTCGATCTTTTCAACCCTTGTGAAAGTCTTACCTTCGTTTACAAATTTGGATATCTGGAAATGGTTCCTGGCTTTCGAAGCTATCTGAGGGAGATGAGTTATAACGATGACCTGCTTTTCCTTTCCTATCTCGTACATTTTTTCGGCAACGTTGTTGGCAGTCACCCCTCCGATCCCGACATCGATCTCGTCGAATATAAGGGTTTCAATCATATCGCTGGAAGCGAAAACCGATTTAAGCGACAGCATAATCCTTGATATCTCACCGCCCGAAGCTACCTTTTTCAAAGGTTTCGGATCTTCGCCGGGATTCGAGCTTATAAAAAACTCAACCCTGTCGATTCCCGTCTCCATGACCTTGATGGGTATGTCGTTTATTATTACAGGGCTCGTTTCGTCCTTTACATACTTGATATCGACGATGAATTCGGCCTTTTCCATGCCTAAAAAAGAAAGTTCCGCTTTTATTTTTTGAGCCAGGTCCAGGGCCGTTTCCTGTCTCTTGCCGGAGAGGCGCAGAGACTTCGAAACGAGGTCTTCTTTTATTGCTTCAATCTCTTTTTCCAGCCTTTCGATCTCGGCGGCCCTGTTTTCAAATTTCAGGAGCTTTTCATGGCATTCTGCGGCGAATTCAATAAGCTCTTTTATGCTGTTCCTGCGGTATTTCCTTTTCATATCTTTTATCGATTCGAGCCTTTCCAGAGTATCGTCCAGGGATTTCTGGTCGAAATCGAGCTCTCCCCTGTATCCTGTAATGAGGTTGACGCTTTCGCCGATCTTGGCCTGTGCGTCCTCAAGAATCTCTGTTAATTCGGCATAACGCCCGTCGAGCGTCTCGATATCTTTGAGGCTCGCAACGGCTCTGGAAAGCCTGCTTGAAACCGATAATTCCTCATCGTATAAAAGTCCGCGGGCGGTTGAAAAAGACTGGTCGATCTTTTCGGAGTTTTCCATTTTCTTGAGAGCCAGGGTCAATTCCTCTTCTTCTTCGGGATAAAGCCCTGCGGCATCGATTTCTCCCGACGCCTCTTCCCAGTAGGATTTATCCTCCTGGAGTTTTTTCTCATCCTGCAGAAGCTCGTTTTTTTCATCGGTTTTTGCTTTCATGAGGAGGAAAACCGTTTTTATCTCTTCTTTATCCGGCTTGTGGCCCCCGAAACTGTCGAGTATGTCCAGGTGTACTTTCTGGGCCAGAAGAAGCTGGTGGTCATGCTGGCCGTGAATATCGACAAGCCATTCACCCAGTTCTTCGAGCCTTGAAACAGGTTCCTGCAGGCCGTTTATGAAAACGCGCCCCTTGCCGCCGGAAGCTATTTCCCTCCGGAGGATGAAATTTCCTTCGTTTTCAAAATTGAGTTCCCTGATTTTCCTGGCCGCTTCGGGATTTTTAACCCTGATCTCGGCCTCGATAAGGGCCTTTTCCTCTCCCGTCCGGATGGATGCAGAATCGCTCTTCTCGCCCATCAGCAGGCTCAAAGCGCCGACTATTATCGATTTTCCGGCGCCGGTTTCACCGGTAAAAACATTAAAGCCTTCTTTCAATTCCAGTTCAAGTGTATCGATAATAGCGTAATTTTTTATAAACAGCCTGTCGATCATATGTGCCATCCTAATTTTTCCCTTAAAATGCTGAAAAATTTCTTCTGCCCAAGGTCGTAGACCATAACCCCCTGATCGAGTTTTCTCAAGACCAGCACGTCATTGATCTTGAGGTAAAAATTCTCCTGCCCGTCGATTGTAAGGGTAGTGTCCTCCTCCCCGGCCGCCAGAACTATCCTCAATTCCTTGGCCGCGCTGGTAACTATAGGCCTGACGCCGAGAATATGGGGACAAATCGGCGTAATGATCATGGCTAAAAGGTCCTGGGTCAGGATGGGCCCTCCGGCTGCAAGGCTGTATGCCGTAGAACCTGTCGGCGTAGAAACTATCAGGCCGTCGGAACGGTATTGCGATAAAATCTCATTGTCAAGGCTGACAGTAAGTTCGACCATCCTCGAAAGGACGCCCTTGGATACTACCGCGTCGTTAAGAAAAGGGCATACAAAAACACGCTTTCCGCCCCTCAAAACAGTCACTTCTATAATTATCTTTTCCTTGAGTTCGATCTCGCCCAGGATTGCCTTCTCGATAGCCGATTCGATATCGGACGGCTTGACCTCCATGAGAAAACCGACCCTGCCGGCATTGATCCCAAGTATCGGAATACAGAATGGATGAAAAGTTCTTGCGGTAAACAGGAATGTCCCGTCCCCGCCCAGGGCAATAATAATATCGTAATTCTTAAACCTGAAATTCGAATCCAGATCTGTCAGAAGGTTTTTATCTCTCAGTTTGAAATAGATCGGGTTCGTCACCCAGGATTCTATTTTTTTCTTTTTAAATATTTCCTGCAGTTTCGCAATGATCGAAACGACCTTTTTTTTCCTGATGTTTGCAACAATAAGAGCTTTTGTAATTCGGGCCATGGTCAATTACCTATTTTTTTCTTCTGCTGAATACCGATAATAATTTTCGGACCAGAATTCCCGGGAAACCCTCGCCGAATCTCGAGGAATAATCCTCGAGCGCCTTTTCAAATGTGACATTTTTTTCTTTTTCCTTTAAATAATGCCAGTGATCCATAAGCCATATGTAGAGATCCCCCTCTTCCCTTCCCGGGAATTTTCTGAGGATCTTCGACCTTTTAATAAGCCTTGTAACGGGAAGAAAATCTTCGTTATACCAGGATTTTATGGATTCTTCCCAGCATACTTCATGTTTCTTGGCTTCGCTTTTATAATATTTGTACGTGTTTATGTGTTCAATCAATCTATAATAAGACCACGGGTTTGTCAATTTTATCCTGACATTCGGGAAATATTTATCGAACCTGGTCTTATCCAGGAAATATTTCTGGCTTTCCGCCAGCAGGAGTTCTTTGTCGCTGAGTTCTTTCAGTTCAACTTTAATAAAGAGTTCGACAACCTCGGCATCAATAAACTTCTGTCCGGCTTCTTTCGCAACGGACACCCTGTGATTCCCGTCCCTGACAAAATAAAAATCCCCTATCCTGTATACAAGAATAGGCGGAAGCTGCAAATCGTTCAGGTTGGCTGTCTCGATATTCTGCCATCTGGAGCGGTTGTAATCTTTGCGCGGGAGAAAATTGATATCGAAATCGGAATACCGGCCTTCGCTTCCTACTATTTTATCAATCGGTATTGTTTGAATGCCCATGTACGACATACCCTCCGGCGAAAGCATGTATCGTACTTCGTCGAGCCTGAACAATTCATTGCGCTTTCGGAACAGCCTGCTGAATATTTCGCCGAGATAAGCCTTGCCGCGGGCCTTGTCGAAGGCTTCCCTTGCCCGCATATCGATCATGCCGCTGTCTGTGTTCATTTCCCGATCACCTCTTTTAGTATCTGCCGGTCAAGTCAGGGTTTGATATCAAGAATGGCAAAATTATAACAATTTATCACTTTTGTACCTTCGTACTCGAAAATCCTTTTATAGTTTACATCATAGATATGAGTATGCCCATGCAGAAGATATTTAGGGCGATAGCGCCTGATAAACTTAAGGAAGGCTTTGAAGCCCATATGCGCCGTATCATTCCCGTCATGAATGCCTCTCGGGGGAGAATGCGCGACAAGAACGTCTAAAAACCGGCCGGTCGTAAGCTTGTTGAAATACAGCGCGGGCGCCAGACCTAAAATTTTCCTTTGCATCTGCCTTTCGGTATACTGGTGTTCTCCGTAATTATAAAGGATCGAACCTTCAAGACCGGCAAATATTACGGAATTGATCTTTTCCACCCTGCTATCGAGATTCGTTCCGCCGAAAGCATAATGGCGGCTGACCTTCGCCCCGACCGATAAATTATCGCCGGCATCCGGATCGTTATAATGGTCATGATTTCCGCATACATAGAAGAGGGGTTTTAAAAGACTTGAAGCAAGGTAATCGAGATAATAAACAGGAAGATCTCCGCATGAAATGATAGCATCGACATTACCCGCCAGATCCTTGACTTGCGAGCTATAGAAACTGTTATTAACTATATCGCTGACGACTAAGACTCTCAAACCTTTACCTTTATGATACTTCTTCGATATGAGCCTGTATGAACTTTTCAAAATCAGGCCGGCTCATTTTATCCTTATAGAATTCCCACATAGCGTCTATCGCTTCCTCTTTCGTGGCAAATTTTATACCTTTCATTGCGCTATCCAAAGTTACCTTAAAAGGCATAACTTCCTCCCGCGTGATATTATAAAGTCTCCTCTCTTTTATTGCACCATTTCAAGCATTCTTTCGATCGGCTTTACAGCCCTGAGGGAGACCGTCGGATCCACCCTGACTTTAAAATCCAGTGTTTCCAGGCTTTTAAGGAGTTTCTGTACAGTAACCCTTTTCATATTCGCACATTCCATGCGCTTTAACGGTTCAAAAAAATTCCTGCCGAATCTTTTTTGCAGGCTGTAAATTATGCCCCACTCCGTCACGATAATAAAATCCCTCGTCAGCGCATGGCTTTCAACATAACCGAACATCTGGCCTGTACTTAGGACTGCGTCGGCCATTTCGATTATGACAGACGGGCATTCCGGATGCACCAGCACGGCGGCTTCCGGATGTTTGTTTTTAGCTTTCAAAACCGATTCCGGATCGGCTTTTTCATGGACGACACAAAAACCGGGCCACAGAACAATTTCCTTTTCGGGAACCATTCTTTTAACGTAGGCGCCCAGATTTTTATCGGGTAAAAATACAATCTTTTTTTGGGGCAGCCCTTTAACTATTTCTACAGCATTTGCGGATGTGCAGCAAATATCGGCTTCCGCTTTTACTTCGGCGGTCGTGTTGACATAAGCCACAAAGGCATGCTCAGGATAACGCGCCCGCCAATCTCTTACCATAAGAGCAGTCGCAAATGAGGCAAGCGGACAAAGAGCGTTCCTGTCGGGAATAATTACATCCCTGCCGGGATTTAAAACTGCAGCCGTTTCGGCCATAAAATAAACCCCGCAAAGAATAATGGAATCTCCTGAAATTTCCTTCGCCTTCTTTGCAAGGGCCAGAGAATCGCCGGTGAAATCCGAGACTTCCTGAATTTCCGGCAGCTGGTAATTATGCGCCATTATTACGGCGTTTCTTTCTTTTTTTAATCGCAGGATCTTTTCAATGATTTTTTTATCCAACAGCCGGGCCTCAATGCTTCTTCATAAAATAAGCATAATATTATATTGTTTTTCATACAAAAGTCAAGATCGGGATTAAAAAATTACCCTGCGCCTGACGGTTTAACCATGCTTGTTTATTACTACAGGATTCGTATTTTATGCCGAAAATTAAATAAAACCCGATTCGATACTATAAGAAGTTTTTTATGAAATACCTTGTTCTTCTCCTGTTCAATGCGCTGAGTTTTTACATTATGGCCGTTTTCATTTTCGGCAGCGGCGGCATAAGGCAGAATCTTCAAAAACTCGAGCAGATAAACCGCCTCGAAGTCGAGAGCGCGAAATCGGAACTTGAAATCCAGGAGCTGACCTACAAGCTGAAATACCTGGAATCCCAAAAGCTTCCTGACGCGAGTTCGCTGGCCAGGCAGGGCAAGAAATCGGGAAACACAGTCATTTTCAAGTACCAGGAAAAGCAGGGCCATGATTTAGAGGAAAAGGGCAATTCGGTTTTTACATATTACCGGATATATTTCATTGCGGCATTTTCGATCTTCTGCATTCTTCTGGGCGATATGCTGATCTGCCTTAACCTGGCAGGGAGGACCGCTTAGATGAATATATATTTGACAGGGTACAGGGGAAGCGGCAAAAGCACTCTCGGCAGGTATATTTCACCTATTCTGAATTATACATTCATAGATATAGACGATATGATAGTCAAAGCCGAAAGGAAATCCATCCCTCTGATCTTCTCCGAATCCGGCGAGGAGTATTTCAGGGAAATTGAATCAAAAATTCTCATGCAGGTATCCGGGGGGTCCTGCAGTGTCGTTGCTACAGGAGGAGGGATAATTCTAAAGAAATCGAACAGGGATCAAATGAAGAGGACCGGTTACTGCGTTTATCTTAAAACGGTTCCTTCAGTCCTCCTTTCAAGGATTGAAGGCGACATGAACCGCCCGCCTTTAACGGAACTGCCGCTTGAACGGGAGATCGATCATATACTCAGCATCAGGGAACCGCTTTATGAGGAAATCTCGGAGATATCGATTGATACCGGAGCATTATCCATAGAGGAATGCGCACAGAGAGTAATAAAAGGCTTTAAAAATAAGGGTGGCATGCCATGTTAAAGTTATATTATTTTTTTAAGCTGATCCTCCTTTCCATAGTAATTCTCCTTTTCCTTTCTATTTTCTTTTACGAATCGACAAAGGACGATCTTATCAATTATTCCGAAGTCCCTTTCCTTAAAAGTCCCCTGGACACTTATCTTTCCGTAAAGGATTTTATTTTTTACGATCCGAACGTTCACGATACGGGCCTTAAGATCAATAAATTCCGTAAGGAATTCGGCCTTATATTCGACTCCGCAATTACAAGCGTTTCCAACATTATGAATGACAGGAGTTTTTACGATAATATTTATTTTTATATTTTATCTAGGAAAATGGCCGGCATGGACGAGCTTGTCGGCAAATTTCTGAGCCCTGTCCCGTCTTTCAGAGATTTTTTTATAATCGACTCCAATCGTAATATTCTATACAGGACCGGCACAAATACCCTCAATCCCGGCTACCAGGGATTCACTTCACGGATCAATATTTTCTTTACCAATGAATATATAGTAATTGCAGGGAAATATGAAAATCCCCTCGACCTCGATATAGAAGCGGAAGCGGTTTTCGATACCGGGGTTATTATAAATAAAATAAAAGAAACCGAAATGAAAACATTTTTTATCATCAACGGGAAAATATATAAAAACTCCGATTTCAGCACCGATTTTATCAAGGATGTGATGAGGAATAAAATAACCGGCGGAAGATTTATAAAAGATTCAAGGATCGTCGATTCTTACCCTGTTTCTTTAGCAGGCTCTTATATCGGAACGCTGGGGTTCGTCTATCCGGACAGGAGTCTTGAAGCGGCATTTCTATTGGCTTTTAAAATAATATCGATTGGCGCGATCCTGATCCTCCTTTTCATACTCGACCGTTTCTTAGTCAAAAGCCTTAAAATCAAAAAAGAAAATGTCAAGCAGATAAAAAATATCACAAAACCGGGAGTCGATGAAGAAGATGACGGCAACCATCTTGACTGGCTTGAAAACTATGTAAAAAAATCAGAGGAAAAGAATGAGAAATAATCTCGTAATCATCCTCTGCTTCTTATCGTCAATGCTGTTCGGAATTGAATGGTCCGATAATAATGTCATCAAGTTCAATTCAACCAATCTTTTCGATAATCTGCAGGACTATGACAACATATCGGCCGGGGACGGTTTCATCTCGTCCTCTTCTGCCGATACGAATGCGGCCTGGCTTTTAACCTGCGGAATCACGATCAATGATAATTATGTGTTTTCCAGCGCCTTTGTAAATATGGCCGTCACGGATGCCGATGAAGCCGCCAGCAATTCATATGTTACGCTGAAGATTTTTGATAATAACGACGGTGAAATTATCCATAAACAGGTGTTTTACAAAACCGGATCGATGGAATTGAACAATATATTTCTTAAAGATGCTTCCATTTATCTTGAAATAGCAGGCGGCAATGCGATCGTTTACTCTTTCGGAATTACAAGAAAAGGACTTTCCCTGCTGCAGACAAACGACCTGTCCATAACGCCGCTCATAATATTCAATGGCGAAAGCACGCTCAATATAAGCCTATCGTTGAATTACCCCGCATTGGTGGATATTCTGATCTTCGATAAGAAAGGGACGGTAATCGACGCAGTATGCCGCCAGCGCTTCTTCAGGGAGGGTATGAGCGCCCTGACCTGGGACCCTGGCTCCAGCCGGATACCGGGCCTTGCATCGGGCAATTACTTCATATATTTCAAAGCTGAAACTCTTTCGGGAAAATCAGCAGAAATAGTAAAAAAATTAATTTTCGTCGATAATTAATCCCGGGAGAGCCGCCCTATTTCTCTTTGTCGAAAATGTAAAAGAACTCCTGCTTTTCAGGATCTTCCACCGAAAGAACGGTGAGGTCCTTATCCGAATCGACTTCCGCCAGTATTCCGCTGTCGCCGACAGCCATAGGATCGTCGATGGCTTTGTATCTGTAAACGATGCTTCCATCGTCCGCATATAAGAACATTGTGTCGATCTTTTCATACTTGGCGCGGCCGATAATATTCGATTCCGTAAAACCTTCGAAATTTATTTCAGGCTGGCTCCCCCTGAACTCTTCCAGATCATGGGAAAGTTTGAAATTGTAAAGGTATCCCCTGTCACCCGATAGATAATAATTCAGCGTCAGATCTTTATTGAAATTGAGACTTTTCAGATCTGTCTTTGAAACTAAATTGAGATTGAAATCGTACTTAAACACCCCCCTCCCTGTTTCCAGGTATAAGACGCCGTTTTTAACCGCCGACCTCGGAAAACCCTGCGATAGCCATTCCGGCCTTACCTTGAAAAGCTCTCTTTCTTTTCTAAAACCCAAATCTTCATTAGTTGACGGTATGGAAGCATCCAGGGTCCAGAAGTTTTTATAATCGTTGAGCACCAGGAGGCTGTTATGCCAGCTGCATTCGATTGCTTCGGCCGTATAGCCGACAGCCGCCCCTGTATCGGTTTTATAAACGTATAATATCCTCTTCCCGGCGAAGAAGTACATGACTGCAAGATATGAACCGTCGCCTGAGAATTTAAGGCTGAATATATCGGCCATGTTTTCTTTAAAGCTCCCGATATATGCCGGTTTGCCGGTTGTCATATCGAAGATCTCGAGATTATCGATGTTTTCGGAATTCGTCAGAATACCCTTTAAAGCAAAAAGCCCGTCCCTGGGCGACTGGTACATTTCCTGGAAATCCGGCACATTCTGCTCAATTTCGGCCGAACGGTCCGTAATATTGTACTTGATCAGCTTTCCGTCCTTATGGTAAAAAAGAAAATCCCTGTCGTTCTCCCTTACTATCTTCTTTGACAGCGAAGTTTTTGATTTCATGTTGGAAAATATGTTCTTATAGAAAACCAGGTAATCCTTTTTAATCCTGCCCGTCATGCCGTTATAGCTAACCTGCAGATAATCCCCATCCGTTTTATCGATATCCACTACCGTGCCGGGAAAGAGGTAAACCGGTTCGCTCGATCCGTCCGGCCGGGCCTTTTCCATCCTTGCATTCCAGTAGTTCACGGTGGCAGGCAAAGCAAAAACGGTTCCGGAATACAGCGAAAAAACGATGATAAAGGCAAGGCTAGCTTTCATTTTTCCCATAAAGGCATCCTTCTTTTAAACATACTGTTTTTTGCCGGCCCTTTTCCTTCTGTAAGAAAAGCAGGCTACCGCATTCGGGACAAGCCATGGATTTTCCTTCGGCACCGGCTGGTTTTAAAAAACTCGTAAATTCGCATGCGGGGTAATTTGTGCATCCGTAAAATTCCCTTTTCGAGCGGCCCCTCTTTTGAACTACATAGCCGGTCCGGCATACCGGGCACCTGCCAAGCGGCAAAGGTTTTGCATTCCTGCATTCGGGCCAGCCCGAACAGGCCAGGAAAAGTCCGTACTTGCCCAGTTTTTTTACCATTTTCCTGCCGCATTTATCGCATACAAATTCTGTCTCTTCATCGAAGCTTCCTTTTATGCTGTCGATATTTTCATAAGCTTTGGACAGCACAGGCCTGAAAGTGCTGTAAAAGTCCTGAACTACGCTTTTCCACATCTTTTTTCCGTCTTCAACATCGTCAAGTTCCTCTTCCATTTCTGCCGTAAAATTAGTGTTGATTAGTTCCGGAAAATGGGTGACAAGGAGATTGTTGACAGACATGCCCAGTACCGTGGGAACCAGGTTCCTTCCGTCTTTTCTGACATAGTAGCGCTTGGTCAGAGTAAATATCGTAGGCGCATATGTGGACGGCCTTCCAATCCCCAGTTCTTCCATCTCTTTTACAAGAGAAGCATCGGAATAACGCGCAGGAGGTTCCGTAAATTTCTGTTCTTTTATAATTTCAACAATTTCAAGACGATCGCCCCTGGCAAGGCTGCCGGGCAGTTCCTTTTCCCTGCCCCCCTTTGTAATATCGTTAACCCTTAAAAAACCGTCGAATATTAACCGGGAACTGTTCGCAGTAAGCGTCTTGTTCCCGTTTTCAATTTCCACAGTAATCTGATTCGAGCGGGACGGCGTCATCTGGCTGGCGACAAATCTCTTCCAAATAAGAGAATAAATCTTTAACTGTTCGGGAGTAAGGTATTCCCTGATCATGTCCGGACTGTTATTTATATGGACGGGCCTGATCGCTTCATGAGCGTCCTGCGATGTTTTCTTGTTCTTGAAATAATTCGGGGCTGACGGGACGTATTCCTTTCCGAATTTTTCCTCTATATATTTGTGCGCCTCCCCGATCGCCGAAGGCGAAATCCTCGTAGAATCCGTTCTCATGTAAGTTATAAGGCCGGTCCTGCTTTTACCGATGTCGATGCCTTCGTAAAGCTGCTGGGCGATCATCATCGTCTTCATGGACGTGAACCCGAAAAGGTTGTTTGCGGCCTGCTGAAGGGTGCTGGTTATGAAAGGGGGATAAGTGGATCTCGATACCGTTTTTTCCCTGATATCCGTAATGATCGAACCGCTGTCTAATAATTCCTTCTCGATTTTCTTCGCAGACGCTTCGTCCTTCACTTCCGCTTTTTTGCCACCGATCTTCGCAAGGGAAGCCGTAAACGTTCCTTTATCGTTTTTATAAGTAACGCCTATCTCCCAGTATTCCCTGGGAACGAATTTCTCAATTTCGTTTTCCCTGTCGCAAATTAGCCGGAGGGCGACCGACTGGACCCTGCCTGCCGACAGCTTCGATTTGACTTTTTTCCACAGCAAAGGAGAAAGTTCGTAGCCGAAAATACGGTCGATCACCCTCCTGCCCTGCTGTGAATTTACTAGTTTCTCATCGATATTTTCGGGATTCTTGATGCGTTCCTCTATTTCTTCAACAGTGATCTCGTTGAATTTCACCCTTTTTATCGGGATAACCCTGCCGCTGATCTTCGGTAAAACGTTTTTTTCAAAATCGTTTTTAATATGCCATGCAATGGCCTCACCTTCCCTGTCCGGGTCCGAAGCAAGGATGACTTCGCTTGAAACCTTTGCGCTTTCCCTGAGGTCCTTTATTATTTTATACTTGTCCCTCATTATGATATATTCGGGATCGAACGTATCAAGGTTGACGCCCATTCTCGATTTTGGAAGATCAATCACATGCCCTACCGAAGCCTTTACTTCATAATCCTTACCCAGGTATTTTTTTATTGTCGAAGCCTTGGAAGGAGATTCGACGATTACAAGTTTCTTCAGTTTTTCTTTTTTTACGCTTTTTTTCCCCGTCTTTGCTGTTTTCGCCATCATTTCTCCCGTATAACGTTTAATAATCCATTATTGTAACAGATTAAAAAAGAAATTCAAATTATTAACAATTTATCTTCCGCAATAATAATGTATAATAATACATGTTATACCAATCTTCAGTTGAAAAGAGTTGAGCGGCTTCGCTATCCGCCCAGCCTTTTGATCTTTGTATCATCCAGGCATTTGATCTCCTTTCCCGATAGGCTTGCAAAGTAAAACAGGCGGCAGTATTTTTCAAGCATCTCGACAAGAGAAAAAGCCTCGAAGAGATCTTTGCCGTAAGTAAAACTTCCATGGTGTTCGATTACAAGAACCTTTGTATTTTTTGAATATTTCCTTGCCGCCTCTGCGCCTTCATCCGACGACGGCCTGGCGTACGGGGCGAAAACAGGGTTTTTAAGGAACATAGGGACTTCGGCAAGGCAAATTTTTTCAAACGGTTTCAGGCCGGTCACCGTACATAACAATGTATAGAAAGGATGGGCATGAACGATGGAATCGACGTCCGGATTCTGGCGGTAGATTTCAAGATGCGTCGAAGTTTCGGACGAAGCGTTATAACGGCCCTTTATTTTATTACCGTTTCCGTCTATAAGAACAAGATCGTCTTTGCCGAGATTTTTTTTAAGGAGCCTCGAAGGCGTTATAAGGAAGAGGTCCTGCCCGACCCTCAGGCTCACATTACCCTCGAGGGCGGTCATATATCCCCTGTCGTATAAAAGACCGGAATACATGACTAATTCCCTTCTCTGCCTTCCGTATTTCATATTCCCCCGCCCTCCAAAGCCAGTATATTAAAAGAGCTTTCATCAAAAATGTCAAGCACGTCCCAGGCTCGTCCTTTGTCCGCTTTCTTTTGAGCCATCAAAAGAAAGCGGACGGAAAGAAAAATGGCCCCGCTATGCTCATAAGCTCGGGCCGCATCCCTGAGCCGACATCAGGGACAAGTCTGCTCAGAACGGCTGCGGGCGGAACTCGACTAAGTCGGGAGTCGGCAGTCAGCAGTCTGATTCAACAATCCTGGAAAATAATTATTGTAATATATTTGACAATATCATTTAATTAGTCTGAACCGTAAATAAGACTGATGACTCTCGACTTTTGACTTTTGACTGTGTCGCCCGCTTACCGCCGTTCTTCGCAGGCGGCCCTTACGCTTATTTCGCAATGCGGGGTTAATCGTCGAATGCCTTTTAATAGAATTTAAGGAACTTGTTTTTGAAAAAGATAGATCAATCATGTACACAAGGATATTTAACTGATTAATACTATTAAAATTTAGAAATTTTATTTTTTATTGAATTCCAACAATCGGTCCAGCCGGGATCATTCCTAAGATTAATTAAATCCGTATCATTCTCTACATTATTAAAATCGCTATATCCATTATCAACTGATAATTTTAATTTTTCATATGCTTGTTTGATTTTTCCCAATTTACTATAAGCACAAGCTAGATTATAATAGGCGTCAGTATAATCCGGCTTATATTTTATTACCGTTTGGTATTCTTCGATGGCTTTATCGAATTCTCCTTTTTTATCATATGCAATACCAAGATTGTTATGGGCCATGGCATAATCCGGCTTGTATTTTATTGCCGATTGGTATTCTTCGATGGCTTTATCAAATTCTCCTTTATTATAATATGTAACACCAAGATTGTTATGGGCCATGGCATAATCCGGCTTGTATTTTATTGCCGATTGGTATTCTTCGATGGCTTTATCAAATTCTCCTTTATTATAATATGCAACACCAAGATTGTTATGGGCCATAGCATAATCCGGCTTATACTTTATAGCGATATTATATTCCTTAATAGCTTCTTCAAGATTCCCCTGTACCTTACAGTTATATGCAATTTTAAAATAGCGTTCAGCTTTATTGGGATCGGTATTAACTAAGACAAAAACTCCGGGATCAAAAAGTTTTATATCGTCGTCAAGTAAAAATTTATCCGATATCTGCTTATTTTTTTCCTGAACTCTTAAAGTAAGGAACCACTTTATATCTCTGCTACTCTTTTTAGTGTAGTTTTCTGTAATTTCCCCGTCGACGATATAATTTTTACCTTTAAAAAGCCACCCCATACAACCTGTTTTTTTTAAATATTTGATTACGGAATTGATAGAAAATGAGACTTTGCCGAAATCAACGGAAATATCTCCCGGTTCCTGGTTTGGAGCGTATTTTGCCAATGACATTTCATCCGTCTGCAAATTGCCGACGGTGGTTTTTTTCTCAAATTCCTCGGCCGAATTATTGATCTTGTATATCTCGTCAATAATATGCCAGGCCAGTACTTGTCCTGTATAGCTTGGATGTTTTTTTAAAAAAGATTCCGGTACGGAAAAAGTATTTATAGTAACGGAATTACTAGCCATTTCAGAGGCGATAAAATAAAAGCATATAATTAAAATCGTAAGAATCAGTGTTATAACTCTTTCACCTATCGATAATAGTAAAACCGTCAATGCAAGGAACGAAAAAAAGATTATAACTTTTAGTATCCTTGCCGATCTTATCATTATTTTGTTTTTTTGAGGCCTTATTCCAAGTAAAAGCATTAGTATGATTAGATTAACAAAAGATATGAATATCAGAAATATCTTCACTCCGGGATCATTTAAGGAATTGATGCCGCTTATCCAGCATTGATTCGTTTGAGTAACCAGATTTGAAACAGAAGAAATATTGTTCGTATTATTTGTAACTTGAGCTGAAGAAACGGAATAAGCAAGACACAAAAACAAAAATCCTGATAAAAAAGAGATTTTAGATATCATCTTATGACCCTGAATTATGTCTATTTATAATTTTATAAATAAAAATAAATTAGAATATTTTAAAAAGTTTATATTGTTAAATATTAATTGTCAAAAGTTAGATACTTAATGTATAAAAAAACCGAAAACCGGATCCAGGTTTGGACAATAACCCCGCATTACGAGGAAGCGCCTGAGCCGCCGTCGAAAAAAGGCGGTAAGCGGGCGATTGTCCGAGGGATTTTTTGCTTAACATATTATGATTCTTTATATCTATGATTTGTTAATAAAATTCCAGCAAAAAATCACAAGTTTCGCCCGCAGCCTTTTTGAGACGATGCGGCTCCAGCTTCCGAGAACAGCGGGGCCGTTTTTCTTTCCGTCGGCTTTCTTTTGACGGTTCAAAAGAAAGCCGACAAATGCTGACATACCCCTGTCAGTATTTTTGAGCTATAATAAATGAAATTTCTACGAGGAGTTTATTATGTGTAAATTTTGGATTTTCGTAAGCCTGGTTTTGGTTCTATACTCGTGCGGCCCGGATCTCAGGAAGCTGGAAAGCCTTAAAGATCCGAAGATATCGTTGAAACCGGATCAGAATATGCTTGTAATGGAGATTACAGGAGATCCGACCGGACAGGCAAAGGCGGTCGGTAAATTGTTCCAGACTTATTACAAGCTGAATTTCAAAGGTAAATCCATGGCCGTCGCTCCGAGAGCCCGCTGGCCCAAACCCTTTAATACTCCGAGAGATCAATGGGCAGGTTACTGGGGTTTGCCTGTAGGAGACGAAGTCAGGGACCTTCCGCCCGGATCCCCGTCCAATGCCCGCATCGAAAAATGGACCTACGGTAAAACAGCGGAAATACTGTACATCGGCCCATATTCCGGCGAGCTGCCCGCGATAGGCCGGCTGCATAAATTCATCGAAGACAGCGGTTATCAAATCGTTACACCCCACGAGGAAGAATATATCGTCGGCCCAGGTATGTTCGGGCCGGGCAATCCGGAGAAATACTATACGGTAATCAGGTATGCTGTAAGGCCTGCAACTAACCGCTGACAGGTCTTTTCTCAATTTGCTGATCAGGCGGATGCTTCTGGAATCTTTACGGTTGTATCCGGGTAATCAGGACCGGGTATTGGTTTAATAGAGGTGGGGGTACTATCGGGTTTTTATAGAAAAAGGGAGAAATAATGCTCTTACCGCTTAAAAAAATTGAGAATATATGTGGCTTTTGATGAGCAGACAGTCAAAAAATTGGTTTGACACGATGTTTTGGCCATGGTATAATGGTAACGTGAATGAAAAGGCTTTCGAAAATGCCCATAATGAAGGGTCATTTGGGAAATATCGAATAAATGCGCCGGGACCTGTATATGCTTATTGAATGGCTTTCTTCGGTTCGGGAGGGTGGGCGGCGACGAGTTCGCAATCCTCCTGATTGAAACTGGAAAGGAAGCTGTAAATTCCCTGATCGGAAGGACAATAAAAAAATTCACCAAAGAGACAACATCCAGTGATTATCGCGAAACCCTCAGCGTTGGTTATGTAGCTTTCTATAAAGCCCCGGATTCATCTGATGAAGCCTTGAAGATAGCAGACAATACGATGTACAGGGCAAAGAAGAACGGCAAAAACAAGATCGAAGTTGAAATCATTTAAGGCCGGTTTTTGCCCTCAATGCTTCTTTTCCTTCCATGGAGCATCATAAAAAAATAAAAGGGGGAAGTATGAAACTTTCTCTAAAGGGACAATCGATATTGCTCCCCTCTCCTGTGCTAATCATCGGGACGTACGGCCCCGGCGGCAGGCCTAATATCATGAATGCCGCCTGGGGAGGAATCGCATCAAGCAAACCGCCATGCATAAGTGTGTCTCTCAGGGAGGCGACGCTCAGTTATCACAACATTAAGGAAACCGGTGCGTTCACAGTGAATATCCCATCTGAAAAGCATATCAGGGAAGCCGACTTTGCAGGTTTGGTGTCGGGGAGAGAGTTCGACAAATTCAAGGAGGCCCGGCTCACTCCTGAAAAGAGCAAACTGGTCAATGCCCCGATCGTAAAAGAGTTTCCCTATGCCCTTGAATGCAAATTGGTCAAACAGGTCGCTCTTGGTTTGCATACAATGTTCATCGGTGAAATTGTCGGAATGATAGCCGACAGCGAGGTCCTGAATCCGGATAAGCTTCCTGACATCGAGAAGGTCCGGCCGATGCTATGGGGTTCATTCGGCAGTTCGGCCTATTATAATATCGGCGAAAAACTTGGCGATGCATTCTCCATAGGAAACGAATTAAAACGGAGCTGAATCGAAGATAACAATAGGCTTATCTTGATTAGTTTTCTCTTACAAAGTCATTCCATTTTTGAAGGAGATCTTTACATTCTATTAGAGTCACTCCCCACATCGAATGATTTTCCGCAGGATTAAAACCGCTTATGATCATATCCTTTGCAATAAAAAGAAGTTTCCTGTCGATAACACGTGCAAATTCTCTAAACAGCGCCAGCTTTTGTTCTTCACTTAAAATGATCTTCCGATCGGCTTTCCCGCTGTCAACAAGGATTTCTTTTTCTTCTATCATAATATTTTCTCCTTTATTATAATTATCGATATTATAGAAATATAACTAAGAAATACTTTTGTGAATGAATAGGTCCAAAAGAAGGGAACTACTTCTCGATTTTTTCCAATTCTTTATGCTCATCCCGGCTTAAATCGATCTTATAAAAATCGCCGTTTTCAGGTAGGATCAGGTTGAGGCTGTAACTGTAGTCAACAGCAAGATCTCCTTCTGTCAGATTGCAGGCCAGGAGGTGCCCGCCCGATTTCCTGTCGCCGGTGATGAAATGCAGGTGAAAACCGGCCATGTTGATCCCTTTATAATAATCCGGCAGGTAGTAGCCGATTATTGTTCCTTTGACGTTCTTCATCTCGAAAGTCGGCTGGTTTTTAACCACCTCGGCAAGCCTGGGATAAGGTTTCGCCTGGGCGGGAACACTGCGGGTCTTGACATATGTAAAGTTCCCGTCAAGCCTGACCGCGCATGGAATATTCTTCGACGGGAGCATAGCTATGACCAAAGCCTGAATTTTCTCCATATCGCCGGGCATTTTGACAGACATTGCCTTATCCCTTTCAAAAAAGGTAACCATCGCAAATGGGCTGCGTACTGAAAGCCCGGGCGTATAAACCTTCCCGTCGGATTTTACCTGGTAAAAATTTCCGTCGATGAAAACCATTTCACCGTCCAGCCCTTCGAAGGTGCCTAAGCCGAAATCGCCATGCGCTTTGAGCTCTTTGAGAGTCGTGATCCCGTCATAAACGCCTTCCTGAAGGGCGCTTAGGGTTGAAACCTGGTAAAGAGTGTTATGTCCGGCGTAACCAAGGGTAGAAAGCAGTATAAAAATGATAAAGACCGGGAAACCTTTTTTTTTCATATAATCTCCTTTTTTATGTTTTATTTCCGCCCGCCCTGCAATTTCAGTATATTAAAAAAGCTTTCAAAGAAAATGTCAAAAAGTATGTGCAATCATACTTGAGATTGACAAATAATATTTACCTGATTAAGATTTTGTCATTCAAATTTATTAAAAGAGAGCCTGGTTATGGATTTTCCATCATGTGTTTCATTTACCATCACTAACGCCTGCAGCCTGCGCTGTAAAATGTGCGAATAAATGAATGGTCAAACATTAAATAAAAACGTTAATCTTATTTATCTCTTCGAGTTTTTAAAAAACCTTCTGTTTTTCGGTTCAGTTGCAATGCTTTTTTACCTTGATTGGGCGAAGCTGGATTATACCCGTTCTTTTATCCTGGAAGCCGCTTTCGCCCTGGAAGTCGTATTGCTTGATATTCCAACCGGCGTTATAGCCGATAAATTCGGAAGAAAAGTATCGCTGATATCGGGAGGTTTGTTCTCAGGGCTGGGATTTCTGCTTTTCGGCCTGGTTAACAACTATGCGGTATTCTTTATTGCAAATTTTATTTGCGCTGTCGGGATGGCTTTGTTTTCAGGCGCAGACCGCGCCATACTTTTCGACACCCTGCTTCAATACGGAAAAGAAAAAGAATCCCGCAGCTTCTTTTCCCGGTCGGACGCATTCGGGACAATCGGAATGCTTGCGGCTTTCCCCATAGGCTCGCTTCTTGCCGGAAGCCGCCTCTTTCAATATCCGAATGGACTGCCTGTCACATTTATTCTTTCGGGCCTATCCTGCTTTCTTGCCGGCATATCGTCAATATTCATTAAAGAGCCCAGGCGTCATGAAAAAATCACAAGCCCAGTTAAAGAAGGCTTAAACGGTTTTCTATACCTCTTCCGGCATCCCGGAATGCGTTTGTACAGCTTCAATTTTGCTTTGATTTCAGCTGTAACATTTTTTATCTATTGGTTTTACCAGAAAATTACAGTGTTGGCCGGATTTCCCGTGGGATGGAACGGCATTTTTGGAGCAGGGTTTAATCTGATCGGGATGGCGCTTTTATTTAATTCTTCCAGATTGGAAAAGCTGTTCGGATTAAAAGCGCTCATCTTTTTTTCCGCTCTTATTCCGGGAATATTATATATTTCCATGGGTTTCAGTTTTTTACCGGTTCTTATTATTCCGGCGATATCCGGCATCGCAGGTTTAAAACAGCTCAGGGCGCCGCTTTTATCGGATTTAATGAATAAGCTTATAGAAAGCCGGAACCGCGCCACAGTGCTTTCAGGAGTGTCTACGCTGGAAAAGCTTATTATGTTTCTTCTCTACCCGTTCATAGGGCTGGTTGCCGATAAATCATTACATTTAACTATGGTTGTTCTGGGAAGTATTACACTGGCCTTTTTATTTTTTTCAAGAATACCTGAAAAACATGCCGATCTCTGAAATCCGTACCCCGCATTGCAAGGAAGCGCGCGTCCCTGTTTGTTTTCCCCGGATGAAATGTTGTCTTTGCAAGGAAAACATGATATAATTCATTATCAGTATAATAATAAAGTAATTCTGAATTTCGAGAGCCGCAAAAAAGATCAGGGGTTAGAATAGTGACTGAATATGTCAATGAAGAGATATTTTTTGATACGGACCCTGCTAAACTCCAGGAAGAGATGGTAATGAAGCCTATACTGGCTTCCGGTCCCGGCGGCCAGAACATCAACAAAACTTCATCGGCAATCCAGGTTTATCACAAGAAATCAGGCATCCGTTTCAAGGTGCAGGATTCCCGCGACCAGTTCAGGAACAGGCAAATAGCAGTTGAAAGGCTCGCAAAGAAACTTGAAAAAATCAATGAAAAGAACAAATTGAAAATTATGGAGATTAAGAGGAAAAACAAGGTGCCGAAAAAACCGCGGAAAATCAAGGAAATGATTCTTAAAGACAAGAGGATGATATCTCTAAAGAAAAAATCACGGAAATTCAGCGGGGAACAGGGCGCCTGATCTTTTGACGGTCCGAATGAAATTGAACGCTACCTGTAAGAATGCAGGCCCTGCAGCAAAAAAGTCACGCCGAAATAATTGAAAAGCATCGAGAGCATCGCGGCATAGATAACGGCGCTCCGGAGGGCGGGTTTTTTGCAGTGCCTTTCAAGGATAAGCCACGCCCAGGTAAAAAGCGCCCAGGTTTCTTTAGGGTCCCAGCTCCAGAAAGAGCCCCAGGACAGCTGCGCCCAGAATCCCCCTGTAATTATTCCGAAAGCCGTAAAAAAATAGGCAAGCTTCATTTCGCTGCCGATATATTCTTCCAGATTTGAGAGCCCCATATTGGATGCCAGCGTCAGAACGAAGCCCGCTAAGAGAGATACATAGCCGATGAATATGCCTGGAACATGCAGCCATATCCAGAATGATTTCAGGACCATGGGTACGGCATTTGCAATTTTCATTTCCGGAGGCAGGACAAGACCTGCTATCATCATGATGACTGCGGGTATCAATAAATATGCCTTTACAGGTCCGGGGAAAACGGACAGCACCGCAACCTTTAAAACATAGAGAAAACTGAAAAACAAAAGAGATTCGTAAATTCCGGAAAACGGTGCATGCATGGCCGTAACGGATCTTCCGGCTATCCAGAGAGCAAGGAAAGCGAGGCCTGCAATGGGAAGAATTGCGTGTGCAGCCTTCCTTAATAAACTTATAATTATATAAGCTGAAATGCATAATGATGCCGTTAGAATAAGGAGAGTCTCTATAGATAGTCCCATTTCATTTTTCCTTTCCCTTCAGAGGGATGAAAATAAATAAGCCGTTTAAAACAAGGAACGCCGCAGCCGACAAACCCAGCAGTCCTGAAAATGGAGATTCCACGATCCTCAGATTCGATACGGCCCTGTATTCCTCGGCAGATATTCGCAGTCCGTATTTGCTTGATAAAGAATTATTCAGGTCCATCCGGCTTAATACGCCGCTGCCGGAGGCTTCACCGTTTTTATTGAAAATCTCGTAATAATACGACAGTATTCCATCTTTCAATTCGTAAGGACGGATATAAAGGACGCTGCCGTCATTTAACGTAACCGGTGTATCGGGATCCTTAATAAAAAAGGACTTGCCGCCGAAAACGATGCCGAGCTTTTTGAAGCCAATGTAATAACCCTTCTGGTATATCCCTGTTCCGCGGTAAAATGCCGGTGAATTTATCCCGACGGCCAGGTTTGAAGTCCCTTCCGGACCGGAAACAGTGATAAAAGATGAAACTGACGCCGAACCCGCCGCGTCATGGGCAATATCGAGACCGCTTAGCGTAATTTTGACCGGACCATGCAGCGCCGAAGGACTGTCTCCTTCACCGATATCAATATCGACGGTTTTAACCGAGGCAAGAGCCGCAATAGCGGCGGCGATAAAGACAAGGAAGGAACCATGTATAGCTATGATTTTAAGGATTTTCATATCATGATTTCACTTTGACCGAATTTATCCTGTATATATCCATGAGCTGTTTTCTGCCCTTAATACGCTGTCCTTTCAGCAAAACGGCATCGG
The DNA here is from genome assembly GCA_963796325.1 of uncultured Spirochaetota bacterium. Taxonomy (GTDB): domain Bacteria; phylum Spirochaetota; class Brevinematia; order Brevinematales; family JAOACQ01; genus CAVYGN01. The sequence continues at coordinate 1,228,158 of CAWCLF010000001.1, read as the reverse complement.
ATTCGTCCTTAACGGCGCCGAAAAAGTCCCCCGAAGTTAAAACCGTACCTCCCGGCCTTGCAAGAGAACAAAGCCTCGACGCAACATTGACCGTATCACCTATTACTGCATATTCCCTGCGGTTCTTGCTGCCTATATTGCCGGAAATCGCCTCGCCCTTGTTGATCCCTATGCCGATTTCAAGTCCGAGCCCGAGAGACTTCACTTTCCCGATCATATCGAAAGCGCAGCGGAGGGCTACGGATTCGTCGCTGAAAACCGCCATGATAGCGTCTCCTATGAACTTGTCGACATCGCCCCCGCATTGTTCCACTGCTTCCGCCTGCACCTCCAGGACCCTGTTTAGGTTTTCAATGACAATTTCAGGCGGATGTGCTTCCGCATACGGGGTAAAACTCCTGATATCTGAAAACATCACGATAATACTTTTCCGCGTGACATTGCCGGAAGGACCTCCCCCCTTCTGCACCTGGTCGATAGTCGATCCGGATACGTATTTCCCGAGGATGAATCGTTCCTCGAGCCCCTTGATCATCAAATCGATCTGTTCGGCAAGACTTCCAAGTTCGTCATGCTGTTTTAATCCGCACCTTGCGTTGAAATCGCCCCTGCCCAGCCGCTCGATCGCCGATCCGATCTTTTTAAGAGGCCTGATGAACAGATACCTGAATAAAATTATAAGTACGGATACCATGAATATGCCGGCTGCAATAAAAAAAACAGTTATGAAATTTCCTGTATCGTTAATCTGCCTGTATGTCGCAGCAAGCGACAGGCGGTAATTTATAACCCCCCGGTAGGGAAAAGTGTTGGCATGGCAGGCCATGCATTCCGACTGGTTTACTATAGGGTAATAGTATTCGAGCTCCCTAGCCTGGTTGTAAAACTCCTGCTTCGGAGATCCGCTCTCTATCGTATCCGTCACATCTCTGGTAATATGCTCTTTTTGTGCTGCGCTTCGGATGTCCTCAATCCTCGGGGTCTTCTCGAAGCGGATCTTCTTCTGCCTGGAGTTAACCGCATTCAAAGTACTGTAATCGCTGAATGCCAGGGTCCCGTTCGTCCTGTAAATTGAAATCGACTTGTAGTCGCTTAATTCGCCCAATTCGTACATGCTGCGGACAAGCAGGGGGGCCTTGCCGTCCAGCATCATATTCCTGAGCATGGTTAGAAGCGTTTCGGTGTTGAGATATATACCCCTTTCGGCGGACTGGATAAGGTTGGATCTCTGGTTGTAGTACATGAAATAAACTATGAAAACTCCGAAAAAGAGCATAACGGCTGTTATGAGTGTAATGATCCTGAATTCGATTGATGAAAAATAGCCTCTTTTCATCATCACTTTTCCAGTTTATGACTGATCAGGTAATCGTTCCTGCTGAATGGAAGATGGCAATTGATGCAGGCCTGGACCTTTCCCGAGTATAAGGCCTTGCCGTCCGGGGCAAACCTGGCCCAGTACCAGTCGTTATTTTCAGGGTTGAAATTGCTGATCTTTGTAATAACCAGAATGTTTATCAATTCCTTATCGATATTGTAGCCTTCCTTGACAATGAGCGAACCGAAGGGAAGCGGCTTATTGGTAAGCGGTATCGATCCCGCGACAATATCGTTGATAAATACATTGTCGAAAGCTCCATGGGGAGAAGCGCCGGGCTGCATCGGCTTCCGTTCGGGCCATGACGCGTACTTGTGATAATCATCCTCCGCCGTTACTCTCTTCCAGAGGAGTTCGGGGGTTATATTTTCCTTCGTCAGGGGCAAAAGGTCCTTTTTAGGAAATATGGCCGCAACGGAAATAAAAACCGCCGACAATACAGCGGCTGTTATGAATATTCTTTTCATATGACCCTCCTCGATCTGCTGCCGGAAGGATTCAGGACCGGGTACTGAATTTCTGCCTGTATAATCAATAAAATAAAATTAATTATTAATGCTATTAATGTCAAATTTTCCTTGCCCCTGCAATAAATATATTTGCCGAAAAAGGGATCGATTTATTAAAATTACATAATACTGGCTGATTAACATAAGTCCGGGAGGTTTATATGGCCGAAAACATTCTCAAGGGCAAAACAGTCTTTATAACCGGGGCTTCAAGCGGATTCGGGCAGGCATGCGCCGAAAAGCTGGCGGAGGCGGGCTGCCGTCTTATTCTGTGCGCCAGGAGGATAGATAAACTTAACGATGTATCCTTCGGCATAAAACGCCGTTTCCGGTCGGACATTTATTCCGGACAGCTTGACGTCAGGGACCGTGAATCCGTAGAGCACTGGTTCGACAGCCTTCCCGGGGATTGGAAAAAAATTGATATACTTATTAATAACGCGGGGCTCGCACTCGGTTTTGAAAAACTGCAGGATGGAAAAACTGATGAATGGGACACCATGATCGACACCAATATAAAAGGCCTGCTTTATGTAACCAGGCTTTTCATGAAACTCCTGCCTTTTGATGCGCCGGCGCACATCATCAACATGGGGTCGATCGCCGGAACCCAGGCTTACCCTGAAGGCGCAGTCTACTGCGCTACCAAAGCTGCGGTCAGGTTCATATCGGATGCGATCAGGATGGAAGTCGTCGACAGGCCTATCAGGGTCACAAACATCCAGCCCGGATACGCCTGGACCGAGTTCAGCATCGTACGGTTTCATGGGGACGAAAACAGGGCCAAAAATTTTTACGAGGGGATCAGGCCTCTCGAAGCGAAAGACGTGGCGGACGCTGTCTTTTATGCCCTTTCCGCACCGGAAAACGTCCAGATATCGGAAGTTACAATAATGCCCCTGCACCAGGCCTCGGCTTCCGTTGTTTACAGGAAAAAGGTCCCGGCAGCAGAATAATATCACATCCTAATAAATTTATTGCTAAAAAAACCAATTTGTATTTACAATACGGTAAATTTGTATTAATATAAAATGAATTTTTTATATTATAGAATAGATAGGAGGTTTGCCATGACGCAAAAGAAGTACCTGAAGATTTTTCTTCTGTCAGCGCTTGTTTTTGTGACTCTTGGAGGCTTTCTTCTTCATTTCGGGATCCATCCCATTTACGGCGAAAGGGCCCTCTTAGTTGATTTCGTCCCCTTTATTGCCGGCCTTATGGCGATTTTTATCGTTACTTCATTATTCATGATCAAAAAGCTTTTCCCGTTCGCCTATCTTTTGAACGGCATGCTGGTCATCATCGGGGCCGTCTGTATGACGGCTTTCACGCTGACCCCCAAGCATTTTCCGCTGTGGCCCGACATCATCTCGCTCTTTTCCGTTTTCTGCATAGGAAAACTCCTCTTCGAACTGGAAATGACGATCCCGTCGAACCTGGACACCCCTCGCCGCAAGGGGCGATTTTTCAGATATCCGAACATGGGGTACTGGTTCGTTCATATCGTCACTCTCTCCGTGGTATTTTCATTGGGTCATATCCTGTGGATGTAAAGGGAGGCAATTATGAGTAAAATATTATTATTCAAACCCGGATGGTGGATCCTGCATGTGCTTGCGATTCTTTTCATTTTCTGGCTGGGCCATTTCGTCAGGTTTTAATAATAAACCCCGGCTTTTATCCATTCATTTGCGCTTTGAAATCTTATCAATTCCGTTCCATAGAGTGAATTTACATGGGCTTTATTAATGCAGAGGGGGTAAGATATGGAATATATGAATCTGGGAAGGACAGGCCTTAAGATCAGCAGGCTCTGCCTGGGTACAATGAACTTCGGCAATTTCGGCAATATCACGCCGGAAAAGGAAAGCTTCTCGATTATGGACAAAGCCCTCGAGCTTGGAATAAACATATTCGATACGGCGAACATGTACGGGGAGCCCCGGGGCGAAGGGGTTACGGAAAGCATCATAGGCAGATGGCTGGACGAGGACAAAGGGAGAAGGTCCCGGGTGATCCTCGCAACGAAGGTTTACGGCGGCGCTTATAAGGATGCCAACGGCGTCGGCCTGTGCGCCCTCCAGATTAAAAGGTGCTGCGAAGACAGCCTGAAAAGGCTCCGGACAGATCATATCGATATCTACCAGATGCACCATGTCGACAGGAGCACTCCATGGGAGGAGATCTGGGAGGCGATGGACCGGCTCCGGCGTGAAGGGAAGATAATCTATGTCGGAAGCAGCAATTTTGCAGGGTGGGACATCGCAGCGGCGAACGAGGAGGCAAGAAACAGGAATATCATGGGCCTTGTATGCGAGCAGAGCCTGTACAATCTGCTTGTAAGGGCGATAGAGAGGGAAGTTATCCCGGCCTGCAAGTATTATGGAGTTGGGCTCATAATCTGGAGTCCCTTAAGGGGAGGCCTCCTGGGGGGCATTATAGAAAAGACCGAAGGCGGCCGCAGGAACTCGAAAATGACACAGGAAAGTCTCGATCAATTAAGGCCCCAGATCGAAAAATGGGAAAAACTCTGTTCGCGGCTCGGGGAAAGGCCCGCCGATATGGCTCTGGCATGGCTCCTGCACCAGCCTCAGGTTACCGCCCCCATAATAGGGCCGCGCACGGTAGGCCAGCTCGAAGAATCCATGAGGTCTCTCGAAATAAAGATCGACGAAAGCACGATGAAAGAGCTCGACGGCATATTTCCGCCTGCAGGCGCAGCGCCGCAGTATTACGCCTGGTAATAAATATTCTTTAACTGAAGTTATTATAAATTAATCCCCACGCATGTGGGGAATACGGAGGTTGTTATGAAAACAATAACCAACCAGCCGGTTCATCCCCACGCATGTGGGGAATACATCCACAGGAATTCGTAAATTGAGGCCCTGACCGGTTCATCCCCACGCATGTGGGGAATACATACACAACAGGCTGTAACGGACTTGCTTGCACGGTTCATCCCCACGCATGTGGGGAATACTTCCTGTTTTTCAGTTTGATTCATATTTTATCCGGTTCATCCCCACGCATGTGGGGAATACTTATTACTGAAAAACAAATTTGCTAACGGGTTCGGTTCATCCCCACGCATGTGGGGAATACGAACCAATGGTTTTATCAAAATCTAAAATTTTCGGTTCATCCCCACGCATGTGGGGAATACTATTCAGACGATGCGGCATGGGAGTTTTCCCGCGGTTCATCCCCACGCATGTGGGGAATACCGTAATGATGCTTGCCTTTTACGGATGCCAAGCGGTTCATCCCCACGCATGTGGGGAATACAAAGTGAATACCGATGCTCCGCCCGATACGCACGGTTCATCCCCACGCATGTGGGGAATACTTCTCTTCCCCTTCCAGTATGGCAGAAATTTGCGGTTCATCCCCACGCATGTGGGGAATACTTCTTTACTTCCTCCAGTATCGGGATGGGCTTCGGTTCATCCCCACGCATGTGGGGAATACCTGTTATCTTCAAAGAATTTATACCCGGCCTGCGGTTCATCCCCACGCATGTGGGGAATACACAAAGACAAGAAATACCAGGAACGATTGTCACGGTTCATCCCCACGCATGTGGGGAATACTAGTTGTATATAAGATTGAGAAACAAACCCCGCGGTTCATCCCCACGCATGTGGGGAATACTGAGGTTCGTGGTATTCCAGCGGGTTGAGAGTCGGTTCATCCCCACGCATGTGGGGAATACTTCCCATGGCGAGGTGGAATATTAAGCATGAGCGGTTCATCCCCACGCATGTGGGGAATACTTTCATTCCGCGGCCGCCTTTTTCGCTTTGAGCGGTTCATCCCCACGCATGTGGGGAATACATCCGGAAGATGCGCGAGAGCTTCTTTTAATTCGGTTCATCCCCACGCATGTGGGGAATACTTGAAGTGGTGATCCTTGCGCTGGTTGGCGATCGGTTCATCCCCACGCATGTGGGGAATACTTTTATCAGGCATTTCCTCTATTTTTGTAATTCGGTTCATCCCCACGCATGTGGGGAATACTTTTTGGTGACGATCTGATAATTTATTTCCTGCGGTTCATCCCCACGCATGTGGGGAATACAAATATGTCTCTACAACCAAACCCATTAATAACGGTTCATCCCCACGCATGTGGGGAATACTCATTCTTGAATTTTAAAACCCGAGATTCCTTCGGTTCATCCCCACGCATGTGGGGAATACTCTTTTAGAATTCTTATTTTATTGGTTGCATGCGGTTCATCCCCACGCATGTGGGGAATACTCGGTTTTGTAGTTTTCCCGGTCTTTTTGGAACGGTTCATCCCCACGCATGTGGGGAATACCAAGGGAGAGGCAGGCGGCGGGAACCGGACAACGGTTCATCCCCACGCATGTGGGGAATACAAAATAAAACAATTTCATCCATTCGGATTACTCGGTTCATCCCCACGCATGTGGGGAATACCCGTCGACAGATGAAGAAATGGGGGAGCTTCCCGGTTCATCCCCACGCATGTGGGGAATACGTATTGAGGGGTAATTTATGGCTATATTCGGACGGTTCATCCCCACGCATGTGGGGAATACAGTAAAGTTTGTAAATTCTAACAAATAATTATCTATCTACAGGTTTACTTAATAAAGTAATACCGTCGAAATCCATGGCCGTTCTGGAAGGGTCGCCATTTACTAAAATACCATACGATTGCTCTTTATTTGTCGAATATAGCATGATAGCATTCAATTTCCAGTCTTCTGCAATCTTTTTCCAGAGTTTTACCCTTACCCTCGCACTGATATCGGCGACAAAAACTCCCGCTTTAACTTCCAACGCTAACCGCGACATCTCGCCTCTCTGCGATGGTTTCGAATTCTCCAGCATAATCACAACCATAGATTAATTCCTTAAGGTCGGGAATTATACGCTTCATAATCCTGTCTTTCCTGAACTCATCCCGGCAGCGGTATCGGACTTCCCTTTCCAGATGTTCAGGATTATCTTTTACTATCTGAAAAGCTATCGGTATGGTTATGTCCGTTTTATAAAGATCGGCGATATCATAAACGAAAGATAACTGTTTACCCGTGTGAATGAACCCGATCGCAGGCGACAATCCGCATGAAAGAATAGCGGAATGAACGATACCATACAGGCATGCATTCGCAGAAGAAAGTGCGCGGTTAAGAGGATCCGAGTTATTCCAGTTATTCTGATCGTAATTCCGTCCTTTCCATTCAATACCGTATTCTTCGGATAGTTTATTATAAGTTTTGCGGACACGTGACCCTTCCATACCACGAAGCTGTTCGATGGATTCGTTACCTTTCAGAGCATCGATGCCGAATCTTTTAGCATACATTGACCTGACAACGGCATCGCGTTTTATCGGATCAGACCATAATTCCGCCTGTCTTAGCAAGTTTCTTGACGAATATGTACCGGTACAGCCGTACGAATAGAGCCTTACACCCATTTCTCCGGTCCAGGCAACCAGGCAGCGGCTTTCCGATAAACATTTTACTGCCTCATGAGTTATTGAAGTTCCCGGACCCAGCATCAGCACACATAGGGTTTCGACAGGTATCGAAACAATCCGGTCAAGATAGTGAAACGCTATGGACTTCTGGTATTGATCGATCATGCCCTTTTCGAAATAAAGATAACTCCATTCATCCTCAAATTTTGGCAATTCCTGCAAATCGCGGTTATGCATCAAAGGCCTCCTTTTATGGGAAATTACCCCTCCCAGAAAAGAAAGCGGACTATATGATTATCAGGTTGCATTAGTTCTAAATATTTGCCTATATCGTTCGAATCATCAATAAACCACATCCGAATGATTTTGAATGTCCTATACCATTAAATAAGATTTCATAAAAAAGTTCAGGGACTTTAACCGTTAATGTCCCTTTTAAGTCGACACTGTTAAACCGGATTTCTTTTCCTTCCTTTTTTCTCAACAAATTTTGCCGATGAGCAGAAACTTCAATATCATTTTTTATAACCTGAAAACCTGAAGTTTCTCCTTTTTTAACCATCCATTCAACAACCGCTTCTTCCATCCGTCGATTAATTTCTGCATTGCCGGTAATTCCTTGCTTTTGCGCTCTGAATTTGGCATCCATCAAAACATCATGCTTGGATGATTTTTCATCTCCTTCAGTTTTTCGGGCAACAACAGGATTCACTCTCAGATTAAAAGACAGTTTCATTCCAGACTCCAGTTTCGGATGATATTCCTTGGTTTCAACAGACAGAAGACCTTGTATAGGAACTGGCTTGTCGTTTGAAAGAACATAAAAAATCGGCATCCCATGCCTCAGGTCAAAAGATGAAAGTTGTTCAATTTCAAATTCTTGCCGGTATAAAAAATTCCGATCTGAATCAGGCCGATTAGGAAAAAGCTTCCAGATCAATTGATGTATGCCATATACATCATTATTTAAAACTTTTACCAGGTTAATATTAACCTGTACTCCTGTTTCAATTCTAACCCTTGAAAAATACATCATGATTCCTCCCCCGCTATCATAGAATATTCTTTCCGGGAAGCAAACTGCCATCGCTGGCGGTTAAGAGGTTCATCATAACGTTCTCTGGTCATCTGCGGCGTCATATCCCCGGCTTCGCCTTCCCAATAATAATGGTAACCAGTCAGCTCGATAAATCTGTCGGTAACATCCTCGCCTGAAAAATCTGTCACCAGCGGGGGAAATACCGCCCCGTCCAGAGCACCACGGAATCCTTCAGCTTCAATAATCTGCGGTTTGAGCGGCAAGGCCAGTGGGCATGATTTTCTACCCAGAAAGAGAACAAATTGAGGGTGATTCAAATGTTTTTTGAGTACCTCTAATGAATAGGGTACGACTTTTCTGGAACGTATTGCAACTATGGAAAGAGAATCACAACGGTATTGTCTATATGACAAAATAGGATTAGGTTTTGTTGTAGAAGGCATATATTTATTTTGAAAATTGAATTCTGCTATTTCATCTTTTCGTGTACAAATATGCGCTTTCATTTTACCTGTAGGTACTGAAACTGTATGAAATTCTGTAAAAAAAGTCCCAGAACTTAGAACTTTTACCGCCACATCATAACCATTAAAAAGTGCGGTCAGTTTTCCTGTTTCATCTCTACGGATACCAAGGGCCGCCGATACCAGTCCAAGAATCGCTGAGCGGCTGGGATAAGAAGCGCTTCTCCGTACTTCACCAACAGCGATTTCTCCCCACGCAGCCATTGGTCCGTAAAGCCTGAAGACAAGATATTTTTCCATATTTTACTCCTGAATAAACTTAAGCAGTTCTGATATTTTTCCTTCGCCGGTAAAAGCATTAATCTTTTTCCGTTCAATTTCAGAAATTTCATAAACTTTATCAATATTTTCATAGGTTTTCTCAAGGACTTTCACGGCGTCTTCTCCCACATTATCCCCTTTAATCGGTTTTAAAAAAGCAACTAATAGAGAGCGTGGTTGAACATCACCTTTTTCTACAAGAACATAAGAAGCCCATGCTCTGCTTGCAAAACTATTCTGCATGCCTTCCGGAGCCACTTTTAAGACGGTTTCCAGTAACGCGGTAAGGGTTTTATTTGCCAGTGTCTTATCTTTTCCGAGATTGTCAATCAATAACTCACAGTCAATACAGATATAGTTATAGAACAGGGCAGATGCAAACCCTCTTTCCCCAATATGGCCCGCTCCCATATCTTCTTTTCCTTCATTCAGTTCATCCACAGCAGTGAAATAATCGTCTTCAATTACAATTGAATGAACGCTGACAGGGTGAGAAACCTGACATGCCGCTTCGACATTATAAGCGGGAATGGATGCCAGCATACGTCCAAAGAGAGCGATATCAACAGCCGTCTCGGGATGGCGCAGCAGTTCCAGTTCATTTTCATTCGGGGCACGCTTTTCCTTTATTAAGTTATCAACCAACTCATCAACCGCTTTAATTTCTTCGGGTGAAATGTGCGCTAATTGCTCAATTTCTATCTCTTCAAGTTTTTCAGGATCCTTCTTATTTTCAGCTTTAAGCTTACCAAAAACTCCTGCTATTGCTTGAGTCCATTCTTTTGCACTGTTTTTTTCAATACCCTTTTTTATAAACATTTTATATACTTTATGTCCTAGTTCCTTGGTCCTTGTACCGATATGTCCACTCATAGCCGATTTGAATAATTCGGAAGTTCTCCAGGCTCTTTTAATACTTTGGGAAGAAATCCGAAGACGGTCAACTCCGCCCATTTTCGCTGTTTTCGGACGGCCCATGTCGTCTCTGTTCAAGTTTGCAGGTGGATAAGAAGTCAATGTGTGAATTTGAATAAACTTACTCATAAAATCTCCTCAAATTTTATTTTGATTATCTTGGGATGTTCTGGAAATAGTCAAGTCCCCAGCGTACCAGTATCCTATTGCGGGCTCCATTTTCTGCCTCTCCGATTTCCATTTCTCTGTACCAGTGAAGAACACTTTCGGCAACGGAAACCGGATCGGCTTTTTCCCTCAATATGCGGATAGCCCGTATCATCCTAATATATAGTTCATCAAGCGTGCGGCTTTTTAGAAGCTGGGAAAAACGAAGCTCGCTTAAAGCTGGTTTTTTGTCATTGCCTTCAAGAGAAGAAGCACAGGATTCCGTAAAAGTTTTATTATCGCTGTACTTGATATGTGCCAAAACTCCTGCTGCCGCCGCAAGTCCTATCAAATTCTGGCTCTTTGTCCAGTATCCGGCAATTTCATAATAGAGAAAACGGAACCCCTGGCATAAAAGCACTTCTGGCGGGTTTTCTGCGCGGCGCAACTCTGCCCTCCATCCCAGGTTATCTTTGAGTTTTTCCCACCAGACCTTTATTTTTTCCGACTCTTCCTTGCTTCTAAACCCGTAATAATATTGGCTCATATATCCTCCCTTTCAAGAATCTTTATACTCTGATTATCATTCAAATCTTTATCAAGCTTTTTTGCCGCTTCGGCAATCCGCTTCATATTTCCGGGGACATCGGTTTCCTGTAATGCGAAACGGTCAAAAAGTTTGTTGGCCGCCTCGATGATTATTGTTCGCCATTCTTTCAGGATCGGAGAGGTAGTCTGGTTACCTTCCAAAGTTATGCGAAGCTCTTCGGTTTTTTTATAAAATTCCATTTCCGTTTCTTCCCAGAAAGCGGAACGGATAAATGAAATATCACCTTTAAAGTCCCGGACTATCAGTTTTTTCTTCTTTTCGTCCCACTGTGCTTTCCAGGCAAACTTAATCTGTTCTGACAATAATTCTGGTACATACTTTGCGGCTATGATTAATTTTTGAACTTCCTCAATAAATATATTTTTTTCAGCTCTGATATTTATTAGCGGCATAATCTGGTCATACCAACATCGGGTTTTATCTTTATCCATTTCAAAACCAAAACACCAAACATTATTTTGTATAATATCGTTTAATAAATGAATTTTATGCTCATAAAAAGATATTACTACAGAAGCCGCCATTTCATCTTCATTACTGCCAATCGTTAATGATAACCAATCTGTATAACAAAAACCTCCCTCTTTTCCTTTAATTGATTCTAATGAAATAGAGCCATCTTCTCCTTTAATACGAAAATAAGGACTTAATGAATGTACCCAAGTTTTGGAATACTGGCATCCATAATTTTTTGTTTTATAAGAACTCCAAAGTTTTGCTGTTTTTCCACAACAACCACAAACTCCTTCTTCCTTTTTTTCAAAAAGTCTAATACGGCGCGGTGTAGCCCAGTATTGTTGTAATTCATTTACCTGATTTGGAAAAATCATTTTTGGCAATTCACGCTCTCTCTTTAACTGACTTTGCTCTTTATTGGATAATGTCTTTTTTAAATTCAATCTTTCCGCTTTTTCTTCTTTAGTTTCTTCAGGAGGTTCACTATCATGAGTATTATCTAACCATGGAAAGATAAGCTTAATTGCATTATCAAAATTATCTTCTGGAATTCTATTAAATTTTTCTTCTAATGTCAGAACATTAATCCATATTATATTCCAAATACTTTTTTTAACTAATTCTGGATAAACAATAGTGGTTAATGGCCCACCTCCGCGCATACTTGTGCGATGCCCTGCTCCTCCTGAAGATGCACTAGTTTGTAAAGTAATCAATGCAGACGCTGCACATGAATCACATAAACCATTTACTTTATCTCGTTTAATAAAATGATCTTTATTATTTTTAATAGTATTTTCACCGGGAGAATCAATCAGCAAGTCATATATATCTTCTTTTACCGAACTTTTAGGTATATCAAAATCCTGCATAAACGCGGGGCCGTCTTCGTTTACAAGTTCAAAGGCTTCTGCAAATTTACCAAATGCCATTTTCAATTCTTCGCAGGAAGGAATGTTTTCCCATCTTTTTTTCCATTCGTCGTCATCTTCAGGTACATAAGCTGTTTGTATCAATCCAATCATAAACTGGTAAAGTGCACCCCTGAAATCCGGACGAGGCGAGGTAATCTCCACCACAGGATTATCCGATAGCCCTATTTCCCACGGAGCGATAACGCATTCGATTCCATTCTCCCGTTTTGCCGGTATCCATCTATCATTAAGTAAATTCATTTATTTCTCCTCATCCAACTTATGACCCCATCCAAGCCGGGGATCGTAAAATTCAGAAATCTGTTTCCCTCTAATAAGCGCCTCTCCAGCCTGACAATGAACAATGACGATTTCGCAATGTTTCAATCTTGAATTCCGTTTTTTCAATTCGTCTATCATTTTCAGAAAATTTTCGGGGATTAGATAACCATCGGCTTTCCAGTGATACCTTGATATGGAAAGAGTGCTCCAGTCCCAGGCGTTTTTCTCGATATCTGCATAAGGAACCAACTGGCCATTCCGGACAACCGCCAGTGTTATCTCCTGATTTTCTTCTGATAAGCGGGTACTTTTTTCATCTTCTTCGCCCCAATCCCGGAGCTTATCCGCTTCCCAGCAATATCCCTTTTCAAGCCCAAGGGCATTTAAACCCCCTTGAGCTTGCATATTTTTTTCTTCTCCTTCAGTTTTAACAGCATTTTGCAGTAGCCCTGGCGGTAATTCAGGAGCTAACTCACCATAAACACTTTCAATTAATTTCCTGGCGTCTTCCGGCATCTTCCAATTCTTTTTCTCTTCCAGAATTTTCTGCGTTCTCCAGAGAATGCCGATATGCCGGTAAATCGCCGATGTACCTTTAAAGTCTTTAGTCAACCAATTACAATCAGCTTCCTCATCAAATTCAGGACAGAATATGTTAAGAATAGGAACACCTCTTTCATCAACGTTACGATAATCAGTTTTGATATTACCCTTTTTATCCCTGACATGCCTGTGCAGACGTCCGGCCCTCTGGATCAATAAATCAATGGGGGCAAGGTCGGAAAACATAGCGTCAAAGTCAAGGTCTAAAGACTGTTCCACAACCTGAGTAGCAATCAATATCCGGCTTTTTCGTTTATCTTTGCCGCTCATAATCCCAAAATGATCAATAGTTGCCTTTTCAATTCTTGCCCGATCGATCATAGCAAAACGGCTATGAAAAAGTTCAATACGTTCATGTTTAAAGCCAGGCATGTTTCTTAAATCAAAATAGGCTTTTCTGGCGTCTTTGACTGTATTACGAATCCAGCATAGGCATTCTCCATTTACAGCTTTCTTAATGATTTCCGCCAAGACATCGGAATAATTGTAAATGAATTTCACAGAAACTTCTCTTTTCTCTTCTTTTCTGGTTTGGATTGAATCAATCTTTAATAAATCTTTAACTACTTGAGTTATTGAAGGGAAAGCTTTTTCATCGGGATATTCTGTCATATCATTTTGATTACCTAAACCTCTGCGGAATGCCTTTAAAAGATCCATTTTTTTCTTCAATGGAATCGTCGCTGAAAGTAATATTGCCGTACCACCACCACGGGAGTGAGCTTCCAATAAGGTTTCCAACAACTGACTCATATATGAGTCATAAGCATGAACCTCATCTACAACAAGTACTTTTCTTTGCAATCCCAATAACCGGAGGGATTGATGTCTTACCGGCAGAATGCCAATAAGAGCCTGATCAATGGTGCCAACCCCCACATCCGCCAACAAGGCTTTTTTCCGGTTGTCCGTAAACCATTCATTACAATAAGTACTTGCTGTTCCCTCCACATTTCCATAAGATTGGTCCTCTTTCTGCAACAGCTTTATAAATATATCATATAAATAGCTTGATCCATGAGACAATATAATCGAAGGTTTTGAATTATCTGAATAAAGTTTATAATAAGCTTGTTTCATTCTATCAAACATAGCATTTGCCGTCGCCATTGTGGGCAGCCCGATATAAAGTCCATCAGCTTCTCCGGCAGCCATAATACGGGCGGTCAGTACTATTGCAGCTTCTGTTTTCCCCGCTCCGGTAACATCTTCTATTATGAATAACTTAGGTCCCGTATTCAATGGTGTTATTTCAGCCAAAGATTGAAGAGGTGTCGGACGATGAATAAAAGGGAATATAGATGAAATACCGCTGTACGTACATGCTTTTCCCTCATTCCACCGGATTTTATCTAAAGCTGTACTGGCCTGAGGTAAAGCCCTATTATTCCAATAATCTTTTAAGTCTACTATATCAGATAAGTAAGGAAAATATTCTATATTAGAACCAATCCAGTCTGCCAGAATACCAAGCCCGGCTATCTGCCAAGATAGTTCTTTTAATATTTTTTTAGGAATAATGAAATTTTCAGAAAATTCGGGTATCGTGCCCAGAAGATCAAAACATGAATTCACAAAACTTTGTGCAGCTTTAACATCATTATCATCAAAAAAAGAAGATGCGTATAATGAAGCATTACCCCCTCTGCGAGATTCAAGGGGTGGGATTCCATGGTGCCCAAAACCCGCTTTGACAATGCAATCAGCAACTTGCATCAATATATTACTTTTTGAATCAAATATATGTTTTATAGAATTCTCACTTATATTCGGATCGCCACGCCAAAGAAGAAAACCAAGAGTATCATGCCGCTCTTCATAAATTTTAATTTTTTGTAGAGGAAAAAGAATTTTATATAAATCTGGCACTAAGGATTGAAAGGTTTTTGAAAATTTGCCGAGGTCATGAATTATCATAATCAGCGTAATAAGATAACGAACTATTTTTGATGGGAAGGCTACCTTTTGAGCTATTCCCTTGCATCTCTGGAACTCCGGATCGAGTAGCTGCCAAGTCACAGCTGCCACATCAAGACAGTGGTATGGCAAAAGATGGTAAGAAAACTCTTTCTCTTCTTTTTTTTTTGCTTTTCCCCAATATTTATAATAGTTATCCATAAATCACTTTCAAAATAAATTTTTCACTTGCAAAAAACCCACATTCATATTTTAATAATTCAAGCCACATTATTATATCTCACCATCCGGGCCATATATCGACCCCCTGCAAATTTATTTTTTCATCATTAAAACAAGAGGAAGCTCCCCAGCTTGTTATAGTATCTTTTTCAAATATTTATCCGCCATCCTGCGTATGCTGTCAAGCCACAGTTTCCTGAATTCGGCAGGAGCAACTGCCTCTGCGGCCTCGCCGTATCTTAGTACCTTTCCAAGAACTTCCTCGTACGATCCTACCGGAATGGAAATCTCGATATACGAACCCCGCTCTTTAATATTACCTTCTCTTATTTTCTGGGCCGGATGCCATTTCTGCGCCCGTCCGATGTTGCAGACCGGTTCATAAAGCCTGAAAACAGCATCCCGGCTTGTACCGGTCTTGAATATGCCGAAGGACGAATCAAGATATCGCTTTACTTCAAGTTTGGATATATTAGATTTTGAAATTTCGCCGGAGACCTCCAAGCCTTCAATCCTCGAAAACAGAAATTTTCTGATTTCATTATTCTCAATATCGAAGGCAATGCAGTACCAGTGTCCCGCATAACAGAGAATATGAAGCGCCTCAATTATGCGCCGGGATTTTCTGCCTTTAGCGTCCCGATAGTTAAAAATAACTCTGCGTTTATTCATTATTGAATGGATCAAATTTTTAAAGATTTCCGGAGAAAATTCCTCGGTTTCATCGATCTCATAGCTCAAGCAGGTAAGAAGCGGCAAATATTTATCAGGAATATGCTCCCTGATTCGCTTCAGTATTCTTTCAGAAATTACCGGTAAAAGCCGGTGGTTCTCGGCAAGTTTTTCGATAAGGACATAAAAAAAAAGAACTCTCTCGTCGGCAAATTCAAGGCCGTCAAAGGGTGAAGAGTAATAATAAATATTTTTCGCTCGGGAATAAACGACAGGGGCGCCTATGCGACAGCGCAAATATTCGATATCGCGCTTAAATGTTCGCTCTTTCACTTCGAATTTTTTACATACTTCTTTAAGGGAAACGCCCCCTTTGTCATTTATGCATTTATTAATAAATGCTATACGCTCGGAAAGGCTCACGGTTACCCCCCGGCATCAAATTTACCTTGTTAATGAAATATCGGAAAAGTATATTTGAATGATAAAGTCCGCTCAATTTCTTAAAGATCTTTTAAATCGTCTCTTTTGGATATTTCCCAGAAAGATCTCGGATTTACTATCTTAACTCCGGATATTTCTTTCAGGACCAGTAAATCATCGTCGCCTGTAATAATGTATGACAAACCGTTATCAACGGCTGCAGATAATATTTTATTGTCATCCTTATCCCGGCAAATATCGATAATGTTTTTATCTTTAACTACAACAAAATATTCATTGATGAATTTTTTTAATTCAATTAATGTCGATTCTGAAGCTTTAAATTTTTTTTTAAGAATATTAAATATTTCATCCACCATATTGTCACTTATATAAATTTCATGCTTTTCTATGCATAATTCAAAAATGGCATTGCAAAGTCCTCTCGCCGATAATGCACTGATTATCACATTAGAATCCAGCAATATTTTCATGAAATAAGTTTGAAAACATCTTCATCCGTTAATATTCCCTGGGCTTCCGCCAACGGAAGAATTTTATTTCTTAATTTTCTGAATTTATAAATTGCGACATATCTTCTTAATGAATCTCTTGCAAGATCGCTTACCGGTTTATGTTCTGTTTTACTCAATTCGTCAAGATCTTTCCTTAGATCATCCGGAATCCTTATCGTTATTGTCGAATTCATAAAATATTCTCCTTGTATTACAATGTAATACAATGGTTAAATAAAGTCAAATTTTCCAGCATCAGCCTGGAATCAGGTTGAAGGAACTGAAAGCTGTGGTACAATACTCGGTTCCGGATGCTTGAACAGCTTTTTGAAATTCAAATCCTGGAATCATTTGCAATAACTGACCGATTATTGTATGATTGTTCATAAAGCCTAAACTCCTTGATATGTAATGATTTAAGTTTATAGGCTCAAATCATTATAAGGCATGGTCAGGCTTTTTCATAATTTAATTCGGACACGTGTGATACAAACTATTTATTATTATTTAGATATTATTGCGAGGATCATATGCAGAAGATCATCGAAAACATTTTATCGGCAGCGCTTCCCGGCGGCCTGTACGAATCCGGTTTCGCCGATCTTGCAGGCCTTGTTCCTCCGCGTTACGCCGGTCTTGACTACGGGATTTCAATTGTCAGAAGGCTTGACGATGCAATTCTTGACAGTGTTAAAACGGGCCCGAATATCGATTATTACAACCATTATAACGATATAAACGCCGAACTGAACGAAAAGGTCCGTAATATAAGCATCGAACTCGATAGATCGGGGATAAAAACCGCCGGGTTGAATGCCACGACCGAAGACAGCGAACTTGACGCGGAATATCTTAAAACCCTGAGGCCCGATTATTCCCATAAAATGACGGCGACGCGCGCAGGGCTGGGCTGGATCGGAAAGACAGCCCTTTTCATATCGAAAAGATACGGCCCCCGCGTAAGGCTCGCGACGGTCCTCATCGACGCTCCGGTGAAACCGGAAAACCCTCCGATAAGCGAGAGCCTTTGCGGCGAATGCTCGATCTGCGCCGACGCCTGTCCCGCAGGGGCTGCCAGCGGAAAATTATGGAATACGGGGATCGACAGGAACGAATTTTTCGATCCCTTCAAATGCAGGGAAAACTGCCTCAAATTGACAAAATTAAATACGGGCAAAGACGTCAGCATCTGCGGCATCTGTGTTTCGTTATGCCCCCGCGGATCCTCCCGCTCCGGGAAAGATCTTTTTAAGGACAGCAGGAGCGATTGAAAAAAGCGCCAGTAAAAGCAGAGCGGAAATGATGGGCCATGACAGGATTCCCCCGGCGGATTTCAATCCTGCAAGATTGCTTCCGGCATAGGCGTAAACCACAGAACCCGGTATTATCCCGAGCGATGTGGTCCATGCGAACGTTAAAAAAGGGACCCTCGTGAGGCCGGCCAGTATGTTAATAAGGAAGAAGGGGAAAACCGGAATGAACCTGAGCGTCAGGAGGTAGCTGGCCCCGTTAGCCTCGATCTCCTTGTTGAACCTTTCAAGTCTGCCGGCATATTTCTCCTGGATGACGCTGCCGACAAAGTAGCGGGAAACGATGAAGGAAGCGCATGCGCCCAGCGTGG
Source organism: uncultured Spirochaetota bacterium (assembly GCA_963796325.1). Lineage (GTDB taxonomy): Bacteria > Spirochaetota > Brevinematia > Brevinematales > JAOACQ01 > CAVYGN01. Next base: position 1,209,691 of record CAWCLF010000001.1, on the reverse strand, counting down.
CCCCGGCATTGACAAAAAGAGCTGCCGGTATCGTACTGAACAGGAACCCTCCGGCCAGCGTCAGCACTGTCGCCCCGGGAAGCGACAGGCCTGCAACTATTATATAAATCGCTATAAAAAGCAATACCGAAAGGACATAATTCAGGTTTACGAAATCTTTCACGGCATCCCGGTACTTGACAAGATTTTGAAAAGTAAGGAGCCTCGCGGCCCCCGTGAGGTATGCCGCTGTCACTATAGCCGCAATCAGGAGTACGAATACAGCAGGTTTGATCCATTGTTTCATGACCTGCTCCTTTTACCGCGCCCGGTCAGGAATCCCGCTGCAATCACTAAGGGATTGTTCCTTACCGAATCGATATAAGCGTCCCTGGCCGCCTGCCTTATTATATCGGAATACGAAGGATAAGCATGCATGATCTGCTGCAGACGGCTGAAGGCAAAACCCGCCTGCCGGGCAAGCTGCGCCTCGTGTATCAATTCTCCCGCCATGTATCCTGCTATATGGGCGCCGATGAGCCTGCCCCTGCCGTCGAGGATGTACTTTGCCATGCCCTCCTCCCTTCCGTCGATCTTTGCCCTGTCGAGGCGCGAGTAAGGGCTCCTGTACACTCTTATCCTGTTTTTATACTTCACACGGGCTTCCTCTTCCGTCAATCCCATATGAGCGAACTCCGGGTCGGTATAGATAGTCCACAGCACCTGCGAAAGGTCCTGCTTCCTTGCGAACGGCAGGCTGGCGTTTATCCCCGCAGTAACTCCCTGGTACCCCGCCACATGGCTGAAGTAGTACGGGCCCGCGATGTCCCCGCATGCATAAATATTGGGAACGTTCGTCAAAAGGTATGGATTCACCGTGATTCCTTTCGATGTAAAATCGATCCCGGCCCCCCCGAGGTCAAGGCTTTCAAGGGAAGGTTTCCGCCCCACGGCTGCAAGGATAGCATCCCCCCCGATCGTTTCACCGGCGCCTGCCTTTTCAACTGTCACCGTCACGCCCGACGCCGTTTTTTCGGCGCTGACGGCTTTGGCCCCGGTCAGGATTTTTACGCCTTCCAAGGATAATCTCTCCGCGAGAATCGCGGTAAGCTCCGGGTCTTCCCTGAATAGTATGCGTTCCGCCATTTCTATGACCGTGACATGGGTTCCCAGGCGGTTGAAGGCCTGGGCCAGCTCTATCCCGACCGGCCCTCCGCCCAGGATGATCATCGATCCCGGCAGCCCTTTTAAAAGAAATACATCTTCATTGGTATAGAAACCGGCTTTGTCCATGCCCGCCACCGGCGGTATCATCGGAACTGATCCGGCTGCTATTATGAATTTTCCCGACGTGACGTTTTTCCCGTTCACTGTGACGGAATGCCTGCCGGTAAAAGCAGCTTTTCCCATTATTACCCTTATCCCCTGTTCTTCGAATTTTTCCCGGCTTTCTTCCGAATAGATCTTCGCGACAGCTTTAGCTACATATTCGAACGGGCCCGTTTCCGGGTCCGGTTTACCCCTGTAAAACATTTCCGCGGCATGGATCAGGGCCTTGCTGGGCACGCAGCCCGTCCAGGTGCATTCGCCGCCCAATCTGTTCATTTCGATTATTGCCGTCCTTCTGCCCAGGCCGCCGGCTGTCTTCGCAGCCGATATCCCGGCCGCTCCGGCGCCGATCACGACAACGTCAAAATCGTATTTTTTCATAATCCCTCCTTTTCCCTGCCGGCAAAGCCCTCGAGCGGAAGGGTAAGAATTCCCCATGGCGTCTGCCATGTATCTTCCCTGTAGCCGGGAAGGCCCAGCGTTATGCTTTTAGTGTCGCCGCTGTATTTATACGTTCCGAACAGCCTGTCCCAGACTGAAGTGACGGAGGAGAAATTCGTATTGATCTCCGTCCTCTTCCAGGAATGGTGTACCCTGTGCATATCGGGAGTTACTATGAAAATCCGGAGCAGCCTATCGAGCCACGGGGGCAGCGAAATATTGCTGTGATGAAAGAGTATGCTCGACATCAGCACGGCTTCGTATACGGCAAGGATATGCGCGTCCATGCCGATCAGGGCGTACACGGGAAGCCGGACAACGCTCGATATTATGATCTCGGCCGGATGAAGCCTGAGGCTGGTAGAGGCGTCCATTTCGGGATCGTTATGATGCGACCTGTGGAAAAGCCATAAAAACGGGACCCTGTGGTTCGCCATGTGCCAGGCGTACATCCAGATGTCGAAAATGATGAAAGCGGCTGCCGGTCTTAAAATTCGAGGAATCGCCTGAATGTATAGGATTCCGAATCTGCTGCCGCCCGTGTATCCGAACACGAGAGAATTCAGGCCCGCAAAAATTAATATTCCGAGGGACCCGTTTATCACTATCATCGAAAGGTTGTAAAGGGAATGCTTAAGACGGTGAGTCCTCGGGGAATAATGGGGCATATATTTTTCAAGTATGAAACAGAGGAGAAATGTAGCCGCCCCTGTTATGATTTTAGGGTCCATTGCCGGCGCTCCCGTTTTCTTTTATATAATCTGCAGTAAAGGGCATTCTAAAAAGGCGCCCGTATTTTCTTCCGTAAACCTCGTAAAGGTCTGAGGGATTGTCTATGTCGCTCATGACCGGCAGTAATCCCGGCTTTAATGAACTTTTATCGAATACGGCCATGGTGGATCTTAATACGGAAGGACCGCTCCAGTCGATGCCGTCGAACGCTTCGGGTAGGAACTTTAGAGATTCAAAACCGATAAGGTAGTATCCTCCGTCGCGGGCGGGCCCTAATACCGCCCCTCTCTTATTAACCAGGAAAAACGCCCTTTTTATCCAGGCGGGAGGAATGTGCGGTATATCGCTTCCGATCAGTACAAGGTTTTTAAAGCCTTCTTTAAACTGCTCGATGAAAGCATTTTTCATCTTTTCACCTATATTCTTCCCCTTTTGAGGAAAGAAAGAGTAAGATCCGCCGAGCCATTTTTTCATGCCGTCTTCCATTTCCGCCGGCGTATAGTAAATGACGGTCTTCTCACGGAAATGCCTTAATTTTTCCAGGATATCCCTGACGAAATTCCTGTAAAGCCCGGCAGTAAAACTGCCGCCCAGGCTGTCCCCCAGTCTCGTTTTGACCTTGCCGGCTTCAGGATACCTTATAAAAACGATTATCCCTCTGCGTGAACCCGGACGGAATTTAAGAAGCCTCGCCGGATTTACACCGAACCGGTACAGAACAGATATGAGCCTGTTCGAGAGCAGGGTTGCGGCATACCCTTCCGTTTCCCATCTTCTGGCAGAGGTCTCTACCCTTTCCCCGAGTATCTTTATCCTGAAGCCTTTCCTCTTCAATCTTATCATGAGGTCCGCATCTTCCATTATGGGAATATCCCTGTACCCGCCCAATCCTTCAAACACATCCTTTTTAATGAATATTCCCTGGTCCCCGTACGGGACCCTGCTTAACCTGCAGCGGATATTTGCGGCCGCTTCAATGAATCTGAAAAAAAAATTACATGAATCTATTCCCAGGGAAAAAGACCCCGCCGCCGCAGAACCTGATCCGGACGCCGCCCTTACCTTGTCCAGCGCTCCCAAAGGCAATTGTGTATCGGCATGGAGGAATAAGAGCAGCTCTCCCTTTGCGATCCTTGCTCCGGCGTTCATCTGCAATCCCCTGCCCCTTTCCGAACTTATCGTTTTAACATTTTCACCGGGGAAAAAATCTGCCGGCGCGGCCTCTTTTTCTCCCTGGACTATTATAACCTCATCGCCGGATTGATAATCCGGACTTTTTACAAGTCTTTCCAGGGTTTTCGTTAATACGCTGCCCTCTCTGTAAACAGGAATTATAATCGAAATAGAGGGCATTCGGATCCTCCGTTTTTTATTTCTGCATTGCTTTCAGGAAAGCCTTTATCCTGACTGCATTGGTCCCGAAATCGCCGATTCCGACCCTTGATTCCGACCTGATGTCCACTCTGGATCCATCGCCGCTTTTGGCAACCCGGATAACGATATCGTCCTTGAAACCCATCCAGAATGTTGTTGCCGTCGCTTCAATTCGTCCGTTTTTTTTGTCGGCGGTTACGATCTTCCATCCCATCGAACGGGCGACTGCGGCGCTCCTGTCGAAGGCTTCGTCCGCCGTCACGGTCAGGAGAAGCGGCTTGATATCGGGATAAGCCTTTTCCTGGAGGGCTGCCGTTTTACCGCCCTCATATTCCGGTTTATTTGCAGCATTTTTACGCAGCGGAAGAATATCGACAAACGAGGGCGGATCTATCGTATCAGTCGTTATGTCATGTATCCTGGGGATTGATCTGGAATATTGCATAAGGCTCCATGGCCCCCATGCTACCGCCAGCCCGAGCACGATCCCGATTATTCCCGGCAGGAACCCCCGGTTCCCTTTGACTATCAGCTGGACTATGATCCCGATAATGGAAACCGCAGCACCGGCAAAACCTCCGATCATGGCGATGAACACAAATAAAAGGCTTGTCCTGAAATGCCAGAAATCCATCCTGTTCCCGGCGGCCGCAAGCGCGAAAGCTAAGAGAGCCAGCACGGTTATGCAGAGCCCTAAAACCGGTATCCATCCTGATTGCATTGTTTTTTTCATTATCTTCCTCCGATTTGTTATATTTACATATTAAAATAATAAGCGTTCACCCGTCAGGCAAGTATTTTTTGCGATAACTGATCGAAACACTTAAAATAATCGGCGGAGCTGCGCTATGAAAGGGACTAAACAGGTTAAACCGGCGGATATCCGTGATTTTATCATTGAAAAGGGCTGGCTCTCATCAGTCAAAAGTCGGCAGTCGGCAGTCGACAGTCAAGTCGGAAGTCGGGAGTTGATGGCCGGCAGCCGGAAGTCCCGCAGGGCCGGGTTTTCCGTCAGGTTTCTTGCCGCCGGCGAATACAACGCTAACTATAAAATCGGGACTCCCGCCGGAGACTATGTTTTCAGGATAAATTACGGCAGCCAGATCGGGCAGGAAGACCAGGCCGGTTACGAATATTCATGCCTTAAGCTCCTGGAAGGGACCGGCGTGACGCCGAAACCATTTTTTTACGATCCGCAGGGCGGCGCCCTGGGTCATGGCATTATTCTGGAGGAATTCATAAGAGGCCGTCCCCTCGATTACTGCAGGGACCTCGGACATGCGGCCCGCATTTTTTCAAAAATCCATGCCGTCGGTGAAAATTCGACGCTTTTGACAGTCGCAGATCCTGTAAAGAGTGTTGCCGACGAAAGCCTTTCTCTGCTTCTTAAGTATCCTCCCGCCGAATTCCCGGTTGTGCGCAAAGAACTTCTCGAAATTTACTCTCATATCGCCGGAAGCGTTACGGCATCGCTTTTTTCAGGGGAAAGCCTGTGCCCTGTCAATACCGAGGTCAATTCAGGAAATTTTATTATCAATGGTAAAGATGCAAGACTCATAGACTGGGAAAAGGCCGTCTTCTCTTACCGGTACCTCGATCTTGCGCATTTCACGGCGCCGACTACGACTCTGTGGAAAACAGGTTTCCGTTTCGACGAAGCGGGCAGGAGGTCCTTTTTAAAAATTTACGCCTCCGATGCCATGATCGATCCCGATGAAGTTATCGAAAGAACCGGGATGATGGAGAAGGTCATCCTTTTAAGGGCCCTGTCATGGTGCTGGATGGCGTATTACGAATATCTGCATATTGACCGCCCGATCAGGAATATGAAGACTTTTAAAAGAATAAGGGATTACCTTGGAGAAATGCAATGGTTCTTGAAATAAAAGGCCTTACAAAAAGTTTCAAAGGCGAAACGGTTTTAAAAGGAATCGGATTTTCCGTAAACGGCGAAGAACTTGTATCCATAATCGGGCCCTCGGGCGCCGGTAAAACAACCCTGCTTAAAATAATCGCCGGCCTCGAAAAGCCTGATTCAGGAACTATATATAAGGAATCGGAGGCTCCGGCGATTCTCGTTTACCAGGATTATGTGCTTTTTCCCGCCATGAATATCTTTGAAAACGTGGCTTTCGGCCTCAGGGCAAGGCATCTGGACAATAGGACAATAAGCCTGAAGGTAATGGAGATCCTGAAGAATTTCGGAATCGGCGATAAATCCCGTTATTATCCGGCCCAGCTTTCAGCGGGGCAGAAACAGCGGGCCGCCATCGCCAGGGCGATGGTGCTCAGCCCGGACATTCTCCTCCTCGACGAGCCGTTCGCAAATCTCGATAAGAACCTGAAGCTCGAAACTGCGGATTTTATCAGGCAAACTCAAAAGGAGTATAAAACATCGGTGCTCCTGGCAACTCATGACCAGCAGGAAGCCTTCATCATATCCGACAGGATAGGGATACTGATCGGAGGGCGCCTCATACAGTACGGCAGCGTTGAAAGCGTTTATTACAGGCCGGTATCCCTCGAGGCCGCCTCATTTTTAGGCCATGTCAATGTCATCCCTCGAAGATTTCTTCCCCTTTTAATCCCGGGGAAAGGCCAGGAAACAGAATCAGGCGAAATATACGCCAGGGCCGAATCCTTCAGTATTGAAAAAGACCTGTCCGGGCCCGCCGTTGTAAGCGATTTAAGTTTTGCAGGCCATTACATTATATACGAGGTCTTATGGGACGGCTGGCTCTGCACCGTTTACATGATCGGGAGCGGCATCAGGAAAGGGGACAGGGTGCGCCTCAGCCTGAATGCAGGTACGGCCAATAACCTGGCGCATACGGATTAATTTACTGCCGGAAAATCGAATGATTTTCTTTTTACAATAATTTTTATTAAATTATGAATTGATATAAACCGGAGCATTTGAGGAGGCACCAATGAAGCATTTATGGGCGCTTATTCTCTTTTCTTTATTTTTCTCCTGTGCGGCGCATCATGAACCCGACTGGCAGTCGATGGATTACAAAGATATCGAAAAAGCCGCGCAGGGTACGACCGTCAGGTTTTACATGTGGGGAGGGTCCGTAAGCATCAACTCCTGGATCGACAATTATGTCGCGAAGGAATTAAAATCGCGGTACAGCATCACCCTCGTCAGGGTGCCTGCCGATGCCAGGGTCTTCGTTAACAAGCTCCTTGCCGAAAAACAGGCCTTAAAAACCGAAGGCTCCATCGACCTTGTCTGGATTAACGGCGAAAACTTCCGGAACGCTTACGAGAACGGCCTGTTATACGGCCCGTTTGCAGGAAAACTTCCGAATTTTATCAAATATGTCGAACCCTCTTCGGTGGAATACGATTTCGGCTATCCTGTAAAAGGCTTTGAGGCGCCGTGGGGGCGCGCCCAGTTCGTTTTCGAGTACGATTCCTCGAAAATCAAGGACCCGCCCAGGACTTTCGGCAGCCTCCTGAAGTGGGCCATGAAAAATCCGGGCCGGTTCACATACCCGCAGCCTCCGGATTTTACAGGTTCCGCATTCATACGCCAGGCCTTTTACGCGGAAACAGGGGGCTATTCCCGGTATATGAAAGGCTTCGATGAAAAGCTTTTCGGCGCCAATTCCCCGAAATTATGGAAGTATTTAAGGGCTATGAAGCCTTATCTATGGCAGCAGGGGCATGATTTTCCAAAGGACATCACATCGCTCGACACTCTTTTCGAAAGGGGTGAAGTTGATTTCAATATGTCCTACCACCAGGCCGACGCAGCTAACAGGATCATAACGGGGCGGTATCCGTCAACCGTGAGGACATTTGTAATGGAAGACGGTTCCATTTACAATACTCATTACACCGCTATACCCTTCAACGCCCCGAACAAGGCGGGAGCGATGACGGCGGCAAATTTCCTGTTATCGCCCGGCGCGCAGTTTTCAAAGAACGAACCGTCAAACTGGGGAGACTTTACTGTCCTGGATTTAAATAAGCTGCCGGAGGAGTGGAAAAACAAATTCATGAATCTCGACCTGGGCGCTTCGACGCTGCCTTTCGAAACCCTTTCAAAATACGGGGTTCCGGAGATTCCCTCCGATTACGTGGAAAAACTCGAAGACGGCTGGAAATCGGAAGTTCTTGAAAAGTGAGGCCGCAATGAAAAAAGGTTTGCCCGGACTTCTGACCATTTTAATCCCTTTTATGCTGCTTTTCCTGGCCGGCATATTGATGACAGTCCTGCAGTCGTTCTGCCTCCTGGATTACGGTTACAGGTATCCTTCGGCCCTTTTTGCCTATTCAATGCTTTTTAAAGACTCCTGGTTTATCCGTTCATGGCTCTTTTCACTTTACACGGCTTTCGTTTCGGCAGCAGCGGCCACGGCCGCAGGCACTGTCCTTGCCAGCTGGATCTGGTCGCTTCCCGTCAGGATGCAGAGGCTCGCCTTCCTGCATAGAATATTCCTTATTCTCCCCCATATTTCCGTAGCTTTTATAATTATAATCCTGCTCAGTAAAACCGGAGTAGTTGCCTCTATTTTTTACCATGCCGGCATTATCAGCAGTCCGGCAGGATTCCCCCCGCTGGTATTCTCCGGCAACGGGATAGATATAATTGCCGGTTATACCGTAAAGGAAATCCCCTTTGTAATGGTCCTTATCACCGGAATGCTTGCAAAGCTTGACTCAAGGCAGGCCGATACGGCCAGGATGCTCGGCGCCGGACCATTTATGATCTTTACCAGGGTGATAATGCCGTTTATAATGCCGGTAGTAAATACTTCGTTTATAATACTATTCATATACAGTTTCGGAGCTTTCGACCTTCCTTTCATACTCGGCGACAGCTACCCGGGAATGCTGTCGATGAGGATTTACGAGTACTATTTTCAGCGCGACCTCTATTACAGGCCGGTCGCTATGGCGATCCTCACGCTCGTTTTTTTGTTTTCGATCGTTTTTATAATAATTTATTCAAGGATTGTCGGCAGGATATCGAATGACGTGAGGAAGATATGAAGAGGGGCGCCGTATCCGTCGCGGTATTCAATATCATTTTCTTCCTCCCGGCCGTAGTATTGTTTTTATACGCTTTTTCCTCGCAATGGAAATTTCCCGATATTATACCGCTGCGTTTCGACCTGCATTCCGTTAAATACATAACCGGCGAATTCATTGGAATATCGGCCGGACTTTTCTATTCATTTTCATATTCGATCTGTACGGTTGCCCTTACATTTTTTATGACAGTACTGCCCGCTTCGGTTTTCGCACGTTCGACATTCCGGTTCAGGTATGTCCTCGAGGGGCTGCTGCTGGCGCCTGCGCTTGTCCCGGCCATGGCCTTTTCGATGGGAATGCATTTTATTTTTATCAGGACAGGCCTTTCGGATACCTTCCCCGGCGTTGTCCTGATTTTATCGGCTGCATCGTATCCCTATATGCTCAGAGCCCTGACTGCCGGCTTCGATGCCTTCGGTTCCGAATACAAGGAATGCGCCGCCAACCTGGGCGCGGGACGGCTTCGGACCCTTATATCAGTGGAAATCCCAATGCTGATCCCCGCAGTAATTTCAGGCGGATCGATCGTATTTCTCGTTTCCTTTTCCGAATACTTCCTGGTATTTTTGATCGGAGGCGGCAGGGTGCCATCTTATACGGGATACCTCTTTCCTTTTCTCAATTCGTCCGACAGGAGCACAGCTTCTATGCTAACCCTTGTGTTCCTTGCCGTCCCTCTTGTTCTTTTTGCAGTGACGGACGGCATGATTTTGAGGATATACAGGAAAAAGGGCGCGATCTGACATGTGATCCGACTATATTTGACAAAATTTATGCATTGTCTTAAGATTTTTCATGGAAAGCATAAAAAATATCGCTACCATAGGCAGCCATTCGGCGCTCCAGATCCTTAAGGGCGCAAAGCTCGAAGGCTTCACGACAACCGTAATATGCCTCAGGGGAAGGGAAGCGCCCTACGAATCCTTTCATATCGCCGATGAAATAATCAGGTTAGAATCCTGGAATGACTTTTACATCCTTGAAGACAATCTTATCAAAAAATCCAGCATCATTATACCCCATGCATCCTTTATCGAATATCTCGGACTTGACCGCATAAAGAAGCTTAGAATCCCCTATTACGGGAATAAATCCATTCTCGAATGGGAATCGGACAGGGAAAAGCAGAGGAGCTGGCTTAAAAAAGCGGGTTTGAAACTCCCCGGAATTTATTCGAAACCGGAAGAGATCGACAGGCCGGTCATCGTCAAATTCCATGGCGCCAGGGGCGGCAAGGGATATTTCCTGGCTAAGAACGAAGAGGACTTTAATGCGAAAATGACCGGGTACAGCGGCGAAAAATATATTATCCAGGAATACATCATCGGAGTGCCCATGTATGCTCATTATTTCTATTCGTCCCTGGATCAAACCCTGGAAATCATGAGCTTCGATATTCGATACGAGAGCAACGTCGATTCGCTGGGCAGGATATCCGCCAGGGACCAGATGGCGCTTGAAAGGGTCGATCCGAGCTATGTGGTTGTGGGCAATATCCCCGTAGTAGTGAGGGAAAGCCTCCTTCCCCATTTTTTCGAGATAGGCCTCTCTGTGGTAAATGTATCCGGGGATCTTGACGGGATCGGCCTTTTCGGGCCGTTCTGCCTTGAAGGAGTCCTGACCCCGGAGCAGGATTTTTATGTTTTCGAATTATCGGCCAGGATCGTGGCGGGCACCAACTTATACATAAACGGCAGCCCATACACCGATCTAAAATACGATGTGCCAATGAGCACAGGCAGGAGGATAGCCAGGGAGATAAGGACTGCCAATGAAAGAAACAGGCAGGAAAGGATAACGGGATGATAACAAAAAATGAATTGAACGCCGTTCTCGACGGCTACGACAGGGAAAATATCACGATAGGAGTGCTCGGCGGCCATTCCGCACTTGACGTTTGCCGGGGTGCGAAAAAATATGGATTCAAAACAGCAGTTGTATGCCAGGCAGGGAGGGAAAAAACCTATTCAAAGTATTATAGGGCCGGGAACGGCAAAGGGATTGTCGACGATACGATAGTCCTGGAGAAATTCGAAGGCATACTTAAGCCGGAAATACAGGAAAAACTGCGGCGGATGAATACAATTTTCATTCATAACAGGTACTTCTGGGTTTATTTTGATTTTAATAAAATAGAAAACGAATTCCTTGTCCCGATTTTCGGCACCCGTACGATCCTGAAGCTCGAGGAAAGGACAGTCCCGAATAACCAGTACGAACTCCTTAAAAAAGCGGGCATCCGCATTCCGCATATTTTTAAAAGCCCCGAAGACATAGACAGATTAAGCATCGTGAAGGCATCGGAAGCTATGCGCACCTACGAAAGATCCTTTTTCTTCGTACACGACTTTAAGGGTTACCTTGCAAAATCCGGCGAACTTATAAAGAAAGGGATTATTACTGAAGATGCCCTTTCACTGGCGGTTATCGAAGAATATGTAATCGGGGCCCAGGTGAACTTCAACTTCTTTTATTCGGTATTAGACAACGAGCTTGAACTTATGGGAACCGATACCCGGAGGCAGACAAGCCTGGACGGCATTTTAAGGCTGACCGCGCCGGAACAGATCGAAGTGCTCAAGCATATCGACGTTAAATACATCGAAACCGGACATATAACCTGTACCGTAAAAGAATCCCTACTTGAAAAGGCTTTCGATGCGGGCGAACGCTTCGTCGCAGCAACAAAAGAAAATCATCCCCCCGGCATCATCGGGCCCTTTGCGCTCCAGGGGGCGATAGCCGCAGAGCATGGCAAAGAGGAGCTTGTCGTATTTGACGTATCGCTGAGGATCCCGGGGAGCCCCGGGACGCTGTTCACGCCTTATTCCGGCTACCTGTACGGCGAATCCTTAAGCTACGGGGAAAGGATCGCAATGGAGATAAAAAACGGCATCAATGAAAACAGGCTTTGTGAAATCTGCACATGATTAAAGATTGAATCCGGGTCATCAAACCCCCGGGGGATGGAACCGTTTCGAGATTGCTGTCGAATTGTTCGAGTATTACAAGGAGTGATATCCTACCGCGCCAGCCTGTAATAATCGTCCGGGTTATAAATATAATATACGTCGACAGGATCGAGCCTCGGAAGCAGCTTGTAATGGCGCCCGTCCTGGTCAGTCTGTTCGGTTATATCGAAGCCATGAGGCTTTGCCGCCGCTGCAGATGAAAGATCGGGGTTTTTGACGTAGGATTCTTCGCTTATCGTTTCAACAATTTCATCCACCCATTTCAGTTTTTTTGCAGTGTCCCCGAATTCCATCCAGTCTCCCGTGCTGCGGTGCGCATACATTTGCTTTATAAATTCATCAAGGCTTATCCCCATTTTCTGGGCCACAGGCGTCGCCAGCCTTTTCCACCACTCTTCGGTCTCTTTAACCGATTCTTTCTGTTCGGTCAGATTTCCTGACATGCCGCCCAGGATCTGGTGGTGAAGAATGATGGCGTTCGGGTATGCGAAAGATCTCTTTGCCTGGGTCGTTATATTCGCAGCCATGCTCGCCGCGTAGGATTTGACTACGACATAAACCGGGGCCGGGCTTCCGCTCATCGCTTTAAGTATCCTGTATCCGGCCATAACCGAACCTCCCGGGGAACTGTCGATTACGATGAATATAGGGTATGTCCGGTTCTGGTTGTTGAAATAATTGATCCTTTCGACGACATAATCAGCCGATTCCATTGTTATGACATCGTCGAGGGCGATGCGGCGGTCGCTTATCACAAGCGCTCCGTTTTTAAACGGTTCCGTTGTATACTGGATATCCTGTTTTACCCTGTTGTTAAGGATATCCTTTTTTTCACGGAGTTCGATTTCGGTATCAAGCACGGCGATCTTATTTTCAAGCTCCATTTTCTCCTCTTTGAGTTCCGTCATCCTTAACTGAAGGTCGAGGGATTTCTGGTTGAGTGCGCGGTTTTTAGCATCGTTCTGCGCGGTTGCAATATCGTTCGAAAGCTTGAGCCTTTCAAGCTTCGCCTTTTCCTCGAAAAGTTCATCATCGATTGCGGCTTTCCGTTCGGTTTCTTTCAAACCGGAGTGCTTAGCGGCAAGTTCAATCTTGCTTTCAAGAGTGTCTATTTCGGCCTGGACGGCCGCAAGGCTTTTCTTGAACGACAATTCGGCAATTTCGTTTTCAAGAGCCAGTTTGTCGTGCTGTTTTTTCAATTCAACCAGGGGGTCGGGCGCGGTATTTGAAACCTGCTGGTTCGACTGGCCGGAAATAAATCCCGGAGTAAAGGCGGCTGTCAGTAAAAAAACCGCCAGGAATATCCCTCTTTTTCCTCTGCTATTTTTTTTCATAATGTTCCCCTTTATTCAGGTATGATAATTTTCACCGGATAATATTAAATATTATCGGCCATTATGTCAAAGCAAATCTGTGTCTTTAGCCGGCGATCGCTTTTATAAATATGCGAATCCCCGTTACTGCAAGCGCCAGGCTGAGCCCCCTTATTATCCATAGACCCTTTAAAAGGCCCGACAATCTTGCGCCTGCCTGGGCGCCTATTATCGCCCCTAACGAAAGGGCCGCAGTCTCGGCAAACCTGCCGGTTAACGAACCCTCCGCCAGGTGCACGATTGTCCCGGAAAGAGAAGTGATAGCAAGAATGAAATGAGAGGTCGCGGTGGCTATGTGCACAGGAAAATTGAGAAAATGTATAAGGGCAGGCACATGAATTATTCCTCCGCCTATCCCGAGGAGGTTTGAAATGAAACCAACGACGGCGCTGATAAGTATCCCCCTTGCGGTATTGTAAGAAAAGGAATAGGCGACCCCGTTCGAGTCGGTGATCCTGCGGAAAAGATGATATTTCCTCCGCTTAACCCCGCTCTTTTTGCTTGTTTCGGGTTTTATCATGAGAAAAATTGAAATAACGATCAGAAGCGCGCCGAATATGCCGTCGAAAATATTACGCGTTAAAAGCCTCGTCGTGAACGCCCCCAGGATCGAACCGGGGATGGCCGCAGCCGAAAAATAAAGCCCGGATCTAAGGTCTATCCTTTTATCGCGGGCATATGCTATCGAACCTGACAGCGCGTTGAAAAACACTACTGTAAGCGAAATACCCGTAATGGATTCCGGGGGCATATCCGGATACAGAAGGATAAGCACGGGGATAAGCACGAATCCACCGCCCGCACCTATTATAGTGCCGAAAATACCGACAACGATACCCAGAGGCAGGAGATATATAAATTGCACCATAATTCATGATAGGCATTTTAACGCTTCCGGTCAATCGGAAGGGGGATCGCCTTTAAAATTTGTGCATTATTTTTCCGGTTGCTATAAGATATATTCCGGAGTCAATTCTTAACATTATTATTAAATACGGCGGATACCTTATGGCCTTGATAATATCCATAGTCTTCCTGATCGGCTACTGTGTGATAATTCTGGAGGAATTTTTAAAGCAGAACAAGGCCGCCGCCGCCCTCCTGACTGCCGGATTTTGCTGGTCGATAATCCTGATCGCAGGAGGTGCGGGCCGTTTTGCCGCAGAACTCGGACCGCAAACCGGCAAAGCGGCGGAAGTCCTGTTTTTCCTCCTGCCTGCAATGACGATCGTGGAGCTGATGGAATCGAATAATTGCTTCGATATCTTGTCCGGCTTGATCAAAACAGGCCATCCTGTAAAGCTTTTATGGATTATCTGCCTGTCGGCTTTCTTTTTATCTTCCATCCTGGACAACCTTACGGCTGCCGTTGTTATGATCATGATGGCAAGAAAATTTTCCAAAGATAAGTCATTGACAATGCTTTATTCGGGGGCTATAGTCATAGCCGTAAATGCCGGCGGCGCCTGGTCCCCTATCGGAGACATAACCACGGTGATGCTGTGGATTTCAGGAAGGATCACTGCCTGGAACGTCATGAGATCGCTTTTTTTACCCTGCATCGCCTGCATCGCCGTACCGGTTTTATTCCTTTCACGGACATTGAAAAAGCATAATGCCGGAGGCGTTTCAAAAACCGGCGGACAAATTAAAGCCGGACGGCCCGCGGCGCAGGGGGAAAGCCTGGCGGTCCTCCTTTCCGGATTTTTGTTACTCTCGTCCGTACCTTTCCTGAAATCCTTCCTTAATATTCCGCCTTACATGGGAATGCTTTCAGCGCTTGGAATTCTCTGGGTTCTTACGGAATTCATGCATAAAAATAAGCCGGAGGAGGAAAGGAGTTCGAGGTCCGTTCCCTCCGCGCTCAAAAGGATCGATTTCACGACTCTTATATTTTTCCTTGGGATACTTTTATCCGTCTCTTCTCTTGAAACTGCGGGAGCGCTCGGAAATCTCGCGGCATTTATCGACAGCCTTACCGGCAGCAAAAGTTTAGCCGCAGTCATCCTGGGCCTTTTCTCGTCAGTTATAGACAACGTGCCTCTCACGGCGGCGGTTATCGGTATGTACCCCGTCCAATCGGTTCATATAGACAATACCTTCTGGCTGCTCGTCTCATACTGCGCCGGTACAGGCGGAAGCGCTCTTATCATAGGTTCGGCTGCGGGGGCCGCAATGATGGGGATGGAAAAAATTACTTTTTTTACTTACCTTAAAAAATTTGGATTTCTTTCCCTTGCCGGATATTTTTCAGGGATCATCGTTTTCTTTATTCAGGAATCCTTATTGAAATTGTAAGAGCGCCAGCTTGTTTTTCAACCGAATAATTTTTTAATGACATACAGCGTTCCCGACAGCCCCAGTATAAAAAACAAAAGGCCCGGCCATATAACGCCCCGGTATAGAAAGGATATAAATAATAACGCTAGAGAAACCGATAATATCACCGTTTTTATCATATTCTATCGACCCCGGAGTTTTTGTTCGCCGGCCTTTAAACCGGACCTCTGTTTTATCGCTTCAATAATAGTTTAAAAAATTAATTCATGGCGGAAATCAGGAATATTTACTGAATAAAAAGGCAGGCATCAGTGTTTTCCACTGATTTTTTAAAAAAGACGGGGGATTTACTGCGTCAAACCGAGGATCTTTATCAGTTCCTGCTTGTTGCCGGCCCCTGTTTTCTGGTAGATATGGTAAACATGCGTTTCCACCGTTTTATTGGAGATGAATAGTTTATCCGATATTTCCCTGTAGCTGTATCTTTTTATGAGGAGTTTAAGGATCTCGATTTCCCTTTTCGACAGTCTGAATCTTGCCGCAATATCTTCCGGAAAAGGTTCGTCCTTCATTTCAGTTTTTCCTGTTCCTTTCATATAAAGGTAGAAAGTATTGGTCAATATAAAGAATATTATCCCGTAGCTCAGGGTGTCCTGCTGGCCGTTGATTATCGCTGAAAAACTGATGATATAGATTTTATAATTGATTAAATAAATAATAAATGAAGCCAGGAAAGCGGCGGTGCTTATAAGAACGACGGTTGAAAATACCCTGTCCCTTGCCCTGTAAAAAAGGGAAATAATGATATACGAGACCAGTGTCGCCGTCAGAATCGAATAGTATATGAACAGGCTGTAATCTATTAAAAGCGTCCTCGACGGCAGGGAGAAAATTAAAAAAACGCTTATACATACGGTCATGGCTGTTAACGCAATAACAGCGGCCTTATTAATTTTATTTATGAATACTGTCATAAAATAAGCATTTAAAAACGTCAATTTGGCAAAAAGGAAGATCATCTGGAGGCTTATAAGAATATTGGGCGGAAAATCCGAAAGAAAATTCAGGGTCTCTCCCCTGCCGATGAGGTTCAGGGCCTGGAAAAATGAAAAAAGGCCCAGCATTAAAAAAGAATAGTTCGCGGTTTTCCTGAAAAAAAACAGGAGTACTGTTATTATAAAAACAACAGTTAAAGTCCCTTCGGTGATCCCTTCCCTGAATAATATCCACCACCTGTATTCCCTGGCGTCTTTTTCCTGCCCGATTATAATAGGATCCCTGATGATCCTGATTTTTGAATAATCGAATACGTTGAAGCGAACCTTCACCCTGACAGTGTCGTTAAAAGACAGAGGAAGGATAACGCTCCTGTAATTATATTTTATCTTCCAGTGCGAGATATAATTATAATCGTTCGAAAGCGCGATTTTATCATCGATCCACAAATTATAGGGGGACACCATCGGCTGCACCATCAGGGCAAGGCTGTTCCGGTATTCCGTCTCCGCTGTTCCGTGAGGCAGCATGATCGTGACGCTGAAAGAAGCGGTATCTTTTTCTTTATCATAAGAATCGGGTATAAGATTAAGGCCCGAATCGTCCGTTATCTTTAAAATTCCGTTTCTTTCAAAATTCCAGCCGGACAGGTCGAGGATGCCGTTTTTTACCTGAGGCGGGCCATTTCCATAAAATCTGGCAGATATTAAGAAAAGAAAAAAGAATACGACATTAAATAACTTCATCATTATCCGTTTCTTATTCAGGTCATGTGGTCTTTTGTATTATTCTAATGCTTTATATGGGATTAATCAAAAAATTCCCTGTTCCCGATAATCTATAGATTGATTAATATTTATAAAATCCTGGATATTTTCTTTATCGTTTTTCACTCGCTTCTTGTCCTTTTCAACATCTTCGGCTGGATCCCCAAAAAGACAAGGCGGCTGAATTTAATAACACAATCGCTGACCGCCTTTTCATGGTTCGTCCTGGGGATCTTTTACGGATGGGGTTACTGCTTCTGCACGGACTGGCACTGGAAGGTCAGGGAAATGCTCGGCTACAGGGATATATCCAATTCCTATATTCACTTTCTTCTTCTTCAATATACCGGCGTCAATTTCCCGGAAAATACGGTTATGACGGCAACACTGATTGTTTTCTTATTTACTTTCTCAGTGAGCATTATTTTAAATGTCAGGGATTTCATCAAAAGGAGAGATCGACCTCGAGGCCGGCCGACCAGTCCTGACCGAGGAGCTTGATTTCAGAGTAGTCATCCCCGAAATTAAAAGCAAATTCGCAGGTTAATGTCAAATTGTCCCAGCCGCTGCAGCTTGCGGTAAATATCTCCATGCCGCTCAGGTCGTCCAGGTTTATCAGGGTAATCCAGGCTAGACCGATATTCTGGGACGGCGGATTGGAAACCCTTATCATGGCATAGTCCCTGCAAAAATCAAGGACATTGAAATTGGTCATAAATTGGGACAATATTCCGAGATTCGGAACGCTCAGTACTCCGCCCTGATCGTTGTCGTAATTATGCCTGAAATCTTTTATCGAGTTTCTGATGCCGTTCCATTGTATCGTATCGTATCCGGCAGTATTGTAATAATATTCAGTCATTATTGAAAAATATTCGCCGTTATAGGCGCCTCCCAGGACAATTCTATAGACATTGGTTAATATTTCCCGTGTATTGGTAAGAAACCCCGAATATATATACTGCATCCTCGAAGGATCGAAACCTGTCATGATCATATTTGTGCCGAACCCCGCACGTGCGGCGTTCCGCGTGTACGCGCCCTCGGCATGCACTTCTATATAGTCGCCGATCGTTAAAGACACGTCGGCTCCCGCGCTCCAGTTCGTATCGTAATTCAAAGCAAGTCCGGCATCCGCTCCGGATAATGTGATATTATAGCGGAATTCCTCTTCCTCCGCCTGCTGTCTCGAAAAATAAGCGACTGCGTCGTTGGTAAAATCAATCCTCGGCACATAGCACAGGCCGAAGATGCCGAAGTCGGAATACCAGTCCATGTTAGCCATATATTTTCCTTCTTTAAACTGGAGATTGTAGGTCTGGTTCTTTGAAATGTCGTTGTCGCCGTATAACAGGAAATCTATCGGCGAAACAAGGAAACTTACCGACTGGGTTATCTTTTTTTTCCCCGCGTCGAGGAAAAATGTGCCGGGGTGGCAGGATATGTAATCCTCCGTCACCCTGTTGGTAAACTTTCCGTTGGTGACGTCTAAAAGTAACCCTATGTCGGACGCCCTGAATGCAAACTCTTCAGATTTCGCATTGAAATCCAGGTAATATTTGAGTTCGCCCGTTAACCCCGAGTATGAGCCGAAAACATTATCCGGGTCAAGTTTGCTGTCGAACGATGTAAAGGTTTCTGTATTGAATATCTCTGCTTTATATGCTGTATCGAAGCTTCCGTTTTCGTTAGTCTCACAGTACAGAAAGCCCGCCATGAAGATCGTTAATATTGTAGAAAAAATCGTCCTTGCTATACCCATTAAATCCTCCGGTTTCCTTAAAACCTTCCGCTTACATTCTTTGCAGGTATTGCTTGTTAAAATAGATATCCGGAACTTCGGCTTTTTTCATACCGGTGTCCTCTACGGTTGTATAGTTGCTCCTGATGATCTGGTCGAATATGGTAGCTTTAGATATTACTTTCTTTCCCTCGAATTCTTTTATCAGGCTATAAAATGCGGTTTTTAGTTTTTTCCCGCTGAGGGCGAAAAATTCCGCTTTTACGGGATAGAAGGTTTCTTTTTCAGCCCATAAAGTAAGCTTGCTGTAAGCGGCGCCGCTTCTTTTTGACGAGAGTTCGAGTCTGTAGCAGTTCCTGGTATGAGAATCGATATCAATTATATTTTCCTCTCCCGCAAGTTCCGCGCTGTAATCATAGGAAAACCTGACTTTTACAACATCACCGTTTGAAGCCTGGCCGATAAGCCTCTGGGAGGCCGTCAGGCGGACGGGTTTCTGAGTGCCGGGTATAAAAACCCACATGTCGTCGGCAACCATGAGGATTTTTCTGCCTTTCATATTTTCAGGGCCGGTATATGCCACCATGGATTTAAGAAATCCTTTTACAAAGCCCTTGAAAGAAGCCGTTCCGGACAGCTTTCCATTTTTGTAGTCCTGTACATTGATCTCCATTTCAAAATCAGGGCTCACTACCCGGCTGTCATCGGCTTTCAGCACTATTTCGTCGGCGGTAATTGAAAAGGCCGGTGCTGCTGCAAAAATTCCCAGCAGGATAATAATGATTTTCTTCATAATATTTTACCTCTTTTTATATGCCGAAAATGCGTTTAAATCCATCTCAGGGAATCTGCGATGGAAATTCTTATCGCTTTAAACGAAGGATAAAGACTCGCGGCAGCGGATACGCATAAAAAAATAATATAATCGACTGCGATATCGATACCGCTTAAAAAGATCAGTCCTTTGTATGATTTCGAGTTCCCGGGAGGCGGAGGGAGGGGTATGCCGCCCAGGCCGTTGATCAGTGAAGAAAATAAATATGCCAGGCCGATCCCCAATATTCCTCCGGCAGCCGCCAATAAAAGGCTTTCAGATGCAAATAATTTTATAACCTGCAGGCCGGAGGTTCCAAGAGACCTCATTGTGCCGATCTCCCTGATCCGTTCGAACATCGACATAAGCATCGTATTGGCAACTGCGAATATCACAATAACCAGTATCACGGCCAGGGCCACATTCATTGCCGAAGAATAAAATTCGCTTGCTCCCTGGTAATAAGGCACGATCTGGTCCCATCTCCTGTATTCAAGTCCGTTATCTTCGCAAATTTTATTTATCTCTTTTTCGGCGGCAATGGCCGATTCGGTTTTAGCAAGCATTATAATTAAAGTATCCGCCGAATTGGAAACGTTCAGCAGTTTTTGAGCCGTATCAAGCGGTATTAAAGCGTATACGTTTTCCATCTCTTCGAGCTGGTTCCTTAATATGCCGCTGACTGAAAAGTCCATGGCATTTATCCCGCCTCCGTTAAGAGTAACCGATATAGTGCAGGGATCCCCGGCGTCGAGAGAAGCAAGGTTTGCGGCCCCTCCGCCCAGGAGTACCCGGAAAAGTTCTTTCTCCGATATAAAACCGCCTTTATCGATAGTTGAAAAGGCCGTGAGGCTTTTTTCCTCTTCCGTCCAGCCGCCATGTCCCATGATAACGGTGCTTCTGTCCGCCGAGGAGATCAATCCCGTAAAAGACAGGCGCGGGGCGATGAACTTGATTCCCGGTATCCTGGAAAACTTCCTGATGTAATGCTTATAATTGCCGATCAGATAATGATAGGTATCGTCTCCTCCGGATTCTTTAAAACCTTTTTTATAGATCTGGAAATGCCCTGCTCCGCCGTTTATTATCGATTCTCTCAGTCCCCATAAACAATAATTTACAAAGCCGCCCGCAAGGCACAGGCATGAAAGACCCAGCGACAAGGTCATCACGGTCAACAGGGACCTTCTTTTATTCTTTATAATATTTCTTAAACCTGATTTCAGATAGAACATAATTATCTCCCTTTCCCTAATTCCATCTTAACGCGTCCGCTATGGAAAGACCTGCCGCGCGCAGGGAAGTTACGACTGCGGAAATGACCGATGCAAAGATGAATAAAACCCAGTAAATAAAAATAACAGCCGCATCGGGCCTTATCAATGTATAATACGCCGTTTTATTAAAAACGGTCGGCGCATGGTAAATTCCTCCGCATATATCGATTATTATTGCCGCAATGATTCCAAGTATTATCCCTGATAATCCCCCGATAATTCCGATAGCGATACTTTCAGAAATAAAGATCCTTCCTACCTGTCCCCTGGTCGTCCCCAGGGCCCTGACAGTTCCGATTTCCCTTATTCTTTCCATAAAGTTCATATACATCGTGTTAATTATGATAAAAACGGATATCAGGAGTATAATACACGTCAGGACAGTTTCATTCATATCAAAAACGTCTTTTGCCCTTTGGTAAAATACTGCCAGATCGTCCCATCTTTTATATTCCAGGCCGTCAATACCGCATAATCCGGCAAGCTCCTTTTCAACTTTACTGAAATCCCCGTCTTTTTCAAGCTGGACGATAACGGTATCGGCCGAGTCGGGTACGTCTTCCAGCTTTTGTATATTCTTCAATTTTGCGATGATGAGCATATTATTCATTATGTCGCTTTCGCCGTATCCCTTTTTAATCCCGGTGATTTTTAAATCTATTCCCGAGAATCCTCCGTTTTTCATGCCGGACAATATTGTGAATGTGTCTCCGGTTTTGCCGGATAATTTCCGTATCGCGCCGAAACCCAGTACGGCTTCCGAAACCGGACCGGAATCGAGAAAATCCCCTTCGTCGATTTTGCCGTATTCCATTTTCGATTCCGCTTCAGGGTCGCAGGCAAATCCCTTTACAACGGTGCTGTTGGAATCGCCTGAAATAATCCCTGTAAACCACAACCTCGGTGCGAGATATCCAATCCCCTTGATCTTCATTAAATCGCCGGCAATTTTTGAATAATTCGTTATGAGGTAATCGAAAGGGTATTTTTTGCCGAATTCGCCGTAGCCTTTGAAATGAATTTGGAAACTTCCGTACTGCTTGTTTATCACATAGTCGCGGAACTGCCTGAACATTTGAGTGTTGGAACCGCTGTAAACGAATAACGCGGCTAGGCCGAAACATATCGTCAAAAAAGTAAGCAGGCTCTTCCGCAGGTTCTTAATTATATTTCTGAAACCTATAATCAAATAGATCATTTATTCCGCCCCTTCAGTTCTGAATTTCTCCATCCAGGATATGGATTATCCTTCTTGCAGCTTTAGCTATTTCATTATCATGGGTTGAAAAGAGGAAAGTGGTTTTTTTTATTTGATTCAATTCAAGAAGCAGATTTACTATCATGCTGCCGGTCTTCGAATCGAGATTGGCTGTCGGTTCATCCGCTATGATAATATCAGGTTCGGTTACAAGGGCGCGCGCCACGGCTACCCTCTGGCGCTGCCCGCCCGAGAGCTCGTCAGGCCTGTGCCTCCGGTGATCCTTCAATCCCACGGATTCGATCACGCTTAAGACTTTGTCCCTGTCGACTTTTTTCCCGCGGATCATAAGGGGATATTCTACATTCTCATAAACATCGAGCACTGAAATCAGGTTGAAGCTCTGGAAGATGTAGCCGATGTGTTTATTCCTGAATAACGAAAGCTCTTTATCGGTCATTTTTTTTACAGGTTCGCCATGGATATTCACTTCGCCTGCAGTCGGGTTTTCGATGCATCCTATTATGTTAAGCAATGTGGATTTACCTGCGCCGCTCGGCCCCATCAGGCAGATGAACTCTCCCTTTTCAATATCAAGATTGACATTCGATAGCGCCTGAAGTTCAACCTTGTCCATCATGAATTTTTTGGAGATATTCTTCAAACTGATAAACATTTTTGTCCTCCTTGCCGGATAGTTGCCGTTAATTGCTTTCAGAGCTGAAAATATCGAGTTCCTTCCGGGCTTTTGCCGCATCCATGACGTTAAGTTTCAATTTTTGATTCAGGGCGACCGATTTATTCCAGAAATCGACAGCCTTATCGATATCGCCTTTTGATTTTTTCAATTCTCCCAGGTAATAATATGTGACGATCATATAGCTTTCCAGGCCGGGATCAATTGAATAAGCTTTCAGGACAAATTCGAAATCATCCGAAGCGTATTTCGTTTTATTGAACGATTCGGGAAGGTTCATAAAGAAATTGCCCCTCATGTATCTCACGAACCACTCAATGTCCCTGCCGCCGGCCAAATATACAGCCTTATCGAATATCGATATGGCATTATTGATTTCAAAATACTGTGTTAACTTATTTGTAGAATCACGGCAAACGAGGGAATGCCCTAAACCAAGATAGACCATGGCGAACGGATCGTCCGGAGATCGTCTGAGGAACTTTTCCGTATACTTTACAACATTAATTGAATACGAAGGATCGGGGTTTCTGCCCGACGCCGAAATATCCTCGTATAATATGCCGATGGCAAGATCCGCATAATAATCGCCGGGATTGACCAGGAGTTTCTTTTCGTATTCGCCGATCTTAACCTGAGTATCGGCAAGCGATGAATCGTAGAAACTGTTCAGGCTAAAGCACTCCCTGAAATCGGTTGAAAATACGGCTGATGCGCATAGAAAAACCAGTAAACCCGGCAGCATGGTTCTTTTAATCATATTTTATCTCCCCGGCGGCGGCTTTCTTTCAAATAGTCCTGCCGCCTTTCGTGACAATTATACCATGCAAACCGGCAGTCAAAAAGACATTTCAGACAAGACGCATAAAAGACGGTATGAAACAGTTTATTCGGGATATGACATGATTTAAGGAAATGCGGTTATCAGGGTTTTTCTTTATATTGATTCCGTTTTAAAGAGATTTTATATTGGACAAGTCTTTTATTGATTTTAAGATAATACCTGTACGAAAAAATAGTGTAGCATAAACCCGCCAGTTCCGCCGATGAAATGATCATCAGGAGGACCGGAATATCGCGCACGCCCATAATGAAGCCGCTCGCAAAGGTTCCGAGGCCTATCACTGCAAATACTGAAATCATTGCCCGGAAAATATGATTTTTAACATTTTTCAGGAAAAAACCGAATGTCGGCGCCCCTATTAAGCCGATGGCCATTCCGAATAAGCCGCTTTTTAAAAGGCTGACCGGTAAATTCGGGTCTTTAAAAAACAAAATGAAAGGCAGGCCTACAAGGGCTCCTACAGCGCCGGAGACTATGACGCTGATAATCCATGTAATAATATCTATCGATTTCAAATTGATCATATATTGACCGCCGTTTGATCGTTCAGACATATTATAACCCCAGCATCCTTCTAAAAGGCTTTACGTAAAATTTCGATACTTCAAGTTCATCTTTGCTGTTTTGAATCCTCAACAGGAGCCTTCCCCCGAACCAGGGAATTATTTCATTAACCGCCATAATATTGATGACCGTCGACTTATTGATCCTGATAAAACCCTTATTCGAGAGTTCGTTTTCAACCCTGTAAAGCCGTTTGTTAATTTCATATTTTGAATTATCGGAGTGGCAATAAACGGTATCTCCGTCCGCTTCGAAATAATCGACCTCTTCAACTTTCAGTATTCCAAAGCCGTCTTTCTGTTTTACGGCAATGATATCGGTATTTTTCTGTTCCTCCAGGCTGTCTTTAATATCGTCAAGAAGCTGCAGCAGCCTTGGGAAATTTTTATAATCGAAAACGATAAAAACCCCTTCTCTTTCGCGGACTACAGTATTTTCCGCTATCGTCAATTCGGCATTATCGCTGATCCGTATATTGTTTTCGATCAGTCTGCCTGAATAATAAGACCTGTTTTCATCCGAGCATAATAGGGAGATTTCCATTATGTCATCCCGATAAATTTTCTATAAATTTAGATATCAAAGTAAAATGATATTATAATTTGGATATTTTATCAAAGATTCCGGAAAATTTGCCCGGCAGACCAGCGGCCGGCATTGAAAAACAGCAGATATTTCAGTATATTGGATTATGAGGGTTGAAATGAATAATGAATTCGATCTGAAAGCTGCAGGCTGGGATTCGAATCCGGTCCATCTGGAAAGGGCCGAAGCGATCGCAGGCGAGATAAGAAAGATGGTCGAAATAAAGCCGGGGATGAAAGGATTCGAATACGGCTGCGGCACGGGTCTGTTGAGTTTCAATCTTGCAGGTTTCCTCAAAAGCATCGTCCTTGCAGACAGCTCGGCCGGAATGCTCGACATCGTGAAAGAAAAGATCATGCTGCGGAATTTGAACAATATGACTCCGCTTTTGATAGACCTTGAAAAAGAGCCAGTCCCCAATGAAAAATTCGATATCGTCTATACACAGATGACCCTGCATCATGTCAAAAAGCTTGATCCGGTTATATCCGGGTTTTACGATATGCTTTACCCGGGCGGGTTCATCTGCATAGCCGATCTTTACAGGGAAGACGGATCGTTTCATGGTAAAGGGTTCGAGGGGCATAAAGGCTTCGATCCTGAAGAGTTGAAAACCAGGCTCGAAGCCCCGGGCTTTAAATCCGTCAAATACAAAAAGAGTTTTGAAATGAAAAGAAATATAGAAGGAAACGAAAAGTCCTTTCCCCTGTTCATCATTACAGGTCAGAAATAAAGTTCTCCTTTCACCCATTATACATCAACAAAAATTCTCTTTTTTAGTCCGGCTGATTTGAAAATGGTATTGAATAAAACAAATATCAGTTGAAATCACTTATGTTTTTGATTGAAATTCAGTGATTATCCCTGATTCCTTTCATAAGATAATTATATAACTTTATTTTAAATAAAAAAGTTCATTAAACCCGGGAAGGGTTCCGAACTTATTTTTTCATAGGAGGTTTATTATGAAGAATCTGTTAAAAGCGGGAATGCTGGGCCTGGGGATTTTTCTTTACATGAGCTGCTCAACCCAGAGCGCTGTAAAGCCCGATGAGCTTGCCAAACTTCAGGCTGAAAACCAGAGCCTGAAGGACCAGCTGGGGACAAAGGACGCGCAGATCGACGCTTTGAACGAAAAGCTGACGACTATTTCGGCTGAAAACTCGGCTGAAAAGGGTTCGGGCGACCAGTACGACAAGATCATCAAAGGCCTTCAGGATCAACTGGCGGCCGACAAAATGAAATTGTCCCGGACCGAAGATGCCCTTTCGATCACTTTCCTTGATTCGGTCTTCTTCGGCGAAGGCAGCGCGGAGATCACTGCCGGCGGGATGAAATCCCTTGACAAGGTCCTGACGGTATTGAAGACCGTAAAGGATAAAATCATCAGGGTCGAAGGCTACGCCGACAATGTGCCGATCAAAGATTCCTACAAGTGGAAATATCCCTCGAACTGGGAATTGTCCACTGCAAGAGCGGACGCTATTGTAAGGTATTTTGAGTTGAAAGGCATCGATCCCGATCACCTTAAAGCCGCCGGTTACGGCAAATTCAACCCGGTCGCTCCCAATGATACCGAGGCCGGAAGGGCGCAGAACAGAAGGATCGTGGTCGAACTTGTGCCTTTGGATGTACGCGCGTGGTATAAATAACGGAGGCTCTCATGAAACTCGCATATTCGGGTATTTTATTAGTAACGATTTTTATGCTGTATAACTGTTCTTCGATCAAACCCGAAGATTATAAGAAGCTGCAGGCGGATTACGACAATCTTTCCGCTGAAAACCAGAACCTCGCGAGCGATTTGAACGAACAGAAGGACCGCGTTGCGTCCCTGCAGGGCGTAAGGGACGGCCTGCAGAAGCAGCTGGCCGGTTATTCTAACGATAATGCCGCTCTCAGGAACCTGGTCGATTCTACAAAGACCAGCCTCGGCAGACAGATAGATTCCCTGAAAAAATCGATCGCAGACAACGATGCGAAGATGAAAGTTCTGACCGATGATATATCGAACAGGGACTTTCAGATATCCGGCCTGCAGACACAGATAAAATCATTGTCATCCGAACAGGCCAAGATACTGGACGAAAAAAACAGGGAGATATCCAACATGAACACCGCTCACAGCAATTTAATCGCGGCGATGCAGCAGGAATTGGCGGCGGGAGATATGACCATCAAGCAGCTCGGCGAGGAACTCAATATAGATTTCCTTGACAAGATGTTCTTCGACGAGGGCAGCGCTGAAATAAAAACAAGCGGAAAAGCGACCCTGGACAAGGTCGCGCAGGTATTGAAAACGATCAGGGACAAGCAGATCAGGGTTGAGGGTTACACGGATAATGTGCCGATCAAACCTTCATACCAGTGGAGGTTCCCGTCGAACTGGGAATTGTCGACAACAAGGGCGACAAAGATAGTGAGGTACCTGGAGTCGAAGGGCGTCGACCCGTCCCTGATGAAGGCTACGGGATACGGCAAATATAACCCTGTCGCTTCGAACGATACCGAGGCCGGAAGGGCCCAGAACAGGAGGATCGTGATCCTTCTTGTACCCCTCGACGAGAGGGCTAAATTCAGCAAGTAAGCAATATACAGGAAGGGGCGCTTGCCCCTTCCTTATCCCCTTTCATAACAATCTTTTTTTAATATCATTCCTTGACTATTATAATTATTTTTCATAAATTTGGTATAATCTGTTTATTTTCAGCATTTGCCCGGTAAAATTACTATGTAAATATAAATTTCAGGAAGGAGGATTTATGAATAAGTTTCTTCTGCCGGTTATTTTAACGGCAGGTCTTTTTGTCTTATTCAGCTGCGCCCAGCAGAGCACAGTAAAGCCCGACGAGATGGATAAGCTTAAAGCAGACAACCAGGGCCTCAAGGACCAGATGGGCTCGAAGGACAAGGAGATAGACGCGCTAAATGAAAAGATCATGAGCATGTCGGCTGAAATTTCCAACAATATGCAAGCAAAGAACGAACAGCTCATGGAGTACAGCAATCTTGTCAAAAGCCTCCAGGAGCAGCTCCAGTCTAACCAGACTTCGGTAAGCCAGACCGAGAATACCGTGAGCGTCACCCTTGTCAGCGACGTGTTTTTCGACGAGGGTAGCGACGTCATCAAACCCGAAGGCAAAAAAGTTCTCGACAAAGTCGCAGTCGACCTCAAATCCCTGAAAGACAGATTTATAAGGATCGAGGGCTATACCGACGATGTTCCGATCAATCCCAGCTACCAGTGGAAATTCCCGTCGAACTGGGAGCTTTCCACTGCAAGGGCCGACGCTGTTCTGCGTTACCTTGTGGAAAAGGGAGTGAAGCCCGATACGATAAAATCGGCGGGCTACGGCAAATACAACCCGGTGGCATCGAACGGTACCGCGGCGGGCAGGGCTCAAAACAGGAGAATAGAGATCGAGCTCGTTCCCTACGATATCCGCGCAAAATTTAAATAATTAACTTTTTAAGAGGGGATGAGGCAACTCATCCCCTTTGTAAAATCTGTAAAATATCAAGATCTTCCTTATAATATTATTGAAAATATTAATTCGAGCTTG
Source organism: uncultured Spirochaetota bacterium (assembly GCA_963796325.1). Lineage (GTDB taxonomy): Bacteria > Spirochaetota > Brevinematia > Brevinematales > JAOACQ01 > CAVYGN01. The sequence goes on along the minus strand of CAWCLF010000001.1, from coordinate 1,181,119 downwards.
ATGTATTATCAGGAGGCGGTATGAAATTACTTTTAATTGCTTTTCAATTTTCTTTTATTTTTTTTATTACCGGCGCTTTCGGCCTTGAAAATGAAAATGCGGGCGATCATAAGGCGAAAACTGTCCTGATTTTTGTCGATCCCGGTTTATCCGGCTTTCCCGCCCGTTCGGCCGATATGATGTCGGCCCGGCTGAAAGACCGGGGCTTCGATGTCCGGGTTTCAAAGTCGCTATTTAAACCGGAAGACTATGCAGATATCTGCGCATTGATAATCGCAGGACCGGTGTATGCATGGAATCCCTCCGGTAAAATAGCGGACGCGCTGAAATCGGTTCCGCAGGGTTCGGCTTTTCCTGTACTGGTATATCTTACTTTCGGTGTAAACCTTACCGGTCCCAGGCCGGCTGTGGAGAAAATCATAAAAGACCGCAGCCTGAATCTCCTGATGTATTCAGGCTTCAATCAATACAGTGAAAACAGCCAATCCGAGGCCTGGAAAAAATCGATACTCGATTTTATCGAACCGATCAAATAGCTGTAAAGCCGGCATAAAGATGCCGGGTAAACCAAGAAGGAGGAGTTTATGATCCCTATCGAACTGCCTGAACCCTCGCAGGCACGAGGCGCATCCGTATCGAAAGCTCTGCGCCGGAGGAAGACCGTCCGCGAAATAAGCGGCAGAAAGCTTCCCCTGCAGACGCTTTCCGATCTCCTCTGGGCGGCTTACGGGGTGAACCGCAAAAAAGGCCCCTTCGAAATGCCCGGAAGGACCGCCGCATCGGCATCCAACTCGCAGGAAATCGATCTTTATGTCGCCCTCGAAGAAGGGATCTATTTATACGATGCGTTCGGCCGTCTGCTCGTTCCTGCCGCTCCCGGCGACCTTCGCCGCCTTGCGCTGGGGCCTGGCCAGGCGGAATTCGTTGCGATGAACGCTCCCGTCGAGATCATTTATGTCGCCGACATAGACAGGCTTTTCCATACATCCGGCTACCAGGAGCCGGGACTGCAGGACCCCGAAATCCAGAAATCTTATTATTATGTCGATATGGGCATTATTGCGGGAAACATATATCTTTTCGCGGCTTCACTGGGCCTCGCCTCATGGTTCCATAACTGCGATAAATCAGCTCTCGCCGCCAAATTAAATCTTCGAAAAGATCAGCGCGTGCTCTTCGGACACTCGATCGGATATCCTGCCGGGAAATGATTTGTCAAACGCCTTCCGTTATGGTGGCCTCATCTCCGGGCCGGCCTGAATTCATTAACAAAAGCATGATCAGTTGAAATTTCTTAAAAATCAGTGGAAATCACTGATGGCTGAAAGCAAATTTCAGTAAATATTCCTGATTCAATTCAATGCCGCTCCTTTTAAAATTAATTGAATAGATTGTTCAAAAAGATTTTAATGCAGAGGCGGTAAAATGATTAAAACAGTTATTTTTATTATTTCATTTATATTGATTACACTTGCATTTTTTTACAGGGACCAGATTTTTTTAGGTCTTGTTTTTTTTGTTGCCGGATTATCCGGCATACTTTTCCTGATCAAAAGATTATTCGCATAATTATAGGAGGTAATAAATGAAATCGAGTTTCATAATTGCAGGTCTCTTTGCAGTAATTACATTCACTTCCTGCACAGGGCCTGCTGTTACAAAAAAGACTGAAACTGTACAAGCGTCAAGTTCCTCTTCCGCACCTATGGAAACCAATCAAAGCATGTCCGCTTCTTCCGAGAATAAGCCGGCTGATGTTACAAACCATGAATCTTTTGCATCGGATCTTGCCGGATTTAACGCTGTAAAAAGGGACATTCCTTTCAATGTCAATTCTTCTGAAATCGTTCCTGATGCCGGAATGCCTGGTATAGACTCTAAAAATATCGACGATTATATGAAGAACAGCCTCATCCCCGCTCTTGCAAAAGTTATAAAGGTTATGCCTTCGGGAAAGATCGTGTTAATCAACGGTTATGCATCGAAGACAGGGTCGGAACAGGCGAGCAAAGGGTTCATCGGGAATCTTGCCCTTTCTAAAAACAGGGCCGAGGCTGTGCTCGATTATATAATCAGAAACTCGGATCTGGACAGGTCGAACTTCGTTATCAATGCCAACGGATCATCAAGGCCGCTTGGAGGAACCGATCCTGCGGACCCTAAAAACTGCCGGGCAGATCTCGATATCGAATAACCGGTTTTATATAAAAGGGTTCTGATAGCTTGCCTCATAATCCTCCTCCCTCGTTTAACGGCTGCCTCCTTCCCCCGGGGGGCAGCCCCTCTTATAATACCCGGACGGCATCGATCTTATCAATTTTCTTTCCAGGTTCAACCTCAAGGCAGAATGATTTTTTACCGACATGAGATACGAGCTTTCAAGATATGATAAGGGAAACTATTATTTTGATTCCCCGGCTTTTGACAACGGTCCCTATTTGACCGCCCGGATGGATATAGATTATTATTATAACGGAGTACTCTGATGAAAACTACCGAACGGCTGATACTGCTTATATCGATAATGACAGGAATATCTGTATCGGTTGCATTTTTAACCATAATCATTCTTTATAAAGCTGCGCTTAACGAGGATAAAAAGGGCCTTCGCGAGCTTGCGACAAGCCAGTCATACCTTATTGAAGCCATGTACAATAAAACCGGAAATGCCGGTCTTGTCCTAAATACCGTTAAAAGTTCATACTTAAAATTCCATGGAAAAGGGATAACAGGGGAGTTTTCAATAGCCGAATTAATCCATAATACTTCAGGGAAGAGCAGTATAGTATTTTTAATCGACCGCCACGACGGCAAATGGAACACAGATAACCCGATCCCGTATCCGGGGGACAATACGGCGCAAGGGCTTAAACTTGCAGTCTCGGGTCATTCGGGAATCATTATCGACCGCGATAACCATCGTGAGGAGGTCCTTTCCGCATACCATAATATAAGCGGCCTCGACTGGGGTATAGTGGAAAAGATCGATATGTCCGAAATCAGGGCTCCCTATGTCCAGGCTTCCCTTATTTCATTCATAATTATGTTTTCCCTGGTTGTGCCGGGAGCTTTTCTTTTTATTAAAATCACAAACCCCTTGATCAGGAAAATAAAGGATAACGAAGAAAGATACAGGCAATTGTACAAAAAAATCAGGAATGTAAATTCAAGCCTTGAGGAAGAAATAGAAAAGAGGAAAGCGGCCGAAGCGGAACTCGATAAAACGTTTTCTGAATTGATGCGTTCCAATAAGGACCTGGAACAGTTTGCTTATGTAGCTTCACATGACCTCCAGGAACCGATGAGAATGGTCGCAAGCTATACAAAACTTATATATGACCGGTATCGCGGAAAGCTCGACAAAGACACTAAAACATTCATGGAATTTGCCATGGACGGCTCAAAAAGAATGCAGGAACTGCTGGAAGGCTTATTGACCTATTCGAGGGTTGAAACCAGGCAGCATATCCTCGTCAGGGTAAACTGCAACAAGGTGCTCGAACAGGTGAAAAAGAACATAATCGTCCTTCTGGAAGAATCGAGCGCACGGATAATATCCGGCGATCTTCCCGAAGTTTATTACGACGGGGTTCAATTGATACAGCTTTTCCAGAACCTTATCAGCAATGCGGTAAAATTCCATGGCAGCGAACCCCCGGAAGTTCGTGTTTCCGCGGAGGAAGGGGAAAAAGAATGGACTTTCAGCGTCAGGGATAACGGGATCGGAATAGACCGGCAGCATTTCGATAAAATTTTCCTGATATTCCAGAGGCTTCATGGTCATGAATACCAGGGAAGCGGCATCGGACTTTCCATATGTAAAAAGATCGCGGAACGCTTCGGTGGGCGCATATGGGTGGAATCCGTTCCCGGTAAAGGTTCGACATTCCATTTTACAATTCCCATAGTTACTGAAGAAGAGATTGTCCCTCCGCCCCGCGACGATTTAAAAATTTTATATGAAATGTCGGATTCGGGCGATATTGCCGGTATAAGGAAGTATATAGAAAAGAATGAATCCGGGAATCCGGAATTACTGCCTTTTATTTCGAAGTTAAAATCGATTGCGGTAAATATCGATTTGAAAGAGATTCATGAATTCATATCAAGGTTCATCGATCCGGATGACTGCTGATTAGGGATTTCCGGACGGTCTTATCGCAGCGCTGAAATCGGCCGACTCGGCGATCGGCAAAGAGCATATGCACCCCTGACTCAAAACAATAGGATAAAATACCCATTGTTAACTGTTAAAACAGGATGTATAATTATATAAATTGTGAGGATTCATTATGAGTACGGAAATCTATTATTTTTCAGGAACGGGAAATTCGCTTGTTATTGCCAGGGATATAGCGGAAAAAACAAAGGGCAGGCTGATCCCGATACCTTCTTTGAATGAAAATAATCCGGTCGATACGCAGGCCGATGTAATCGGGATAGTTTTCCCGGTATATTACCTTGAACTGCCGCTGATAATAAAAAGATTCGCAAGCAAGCTCGAAAATATAAAGGATAAATACATATTTGCCGTTTGTAATTACGGCGGCGGAATGGGAACTTCAATGAAATCATTAAGTACAATAATCGGTTCTCATGAAGGCAGGCTGTCTGCAAAATACGGCGTTCATATGAGGCAGAACGCGTTTAACAAACCCTGGGAAAATGATGAAAAGATTTTAAAAAACTGGCGGAAAAAACTTGAAAAGATAGTCAAAAACATTATTCGGAGGAAGAAAGGTTTTTTTATTGCCAATATTTTGTGGCGTTTTCTCCTTTTACCGTTCGAACCTCTTTTTAAATCTTTAATTAGTAAAGCGCTGGCAAAATATGCGGATCAGGCCCGGGATCCTTCGATGGATATGTTTATTAATTTTTCCGATAAAAGCTACAGCGTAAATGAAAAATGCAACGGCTGCCGGGTATGCATGCAGGTATGCCCTGTCGATAACATTAATATAATAAATGATAAACCCGTCTGGCTGAATCATTGCGAAGCCTGCCTGGCCTGCTACAACTGGTGTCCGGTTAAGGCGATACAGGGAGGAATATCTCAAAAGGGTTATTATTACCGCAACCCCAATGTCAAAGTGGCGGATATGCTCAAACAGAAAGAATCGATGAGGGCTTGAATGCATCGGGAAAATATAATGCCTCGTTTTTACCTGGATAATATACTTATTTTGATAATGTTTCTTATTTTTACAGGCTGTTCGCTTGCAAAGACGCCGATGAAAACATATTCTTCCATCGACATACCCGACGGGGAATTTCTCCATTACGTCGTTTATTCAGGCGGAGAAAAGATCGGCGATTCATACATGGTAATAAAAAAAGGGACCGGCCCCGACAGCAGACTCCTTTACCGGATTTATAAAAACGAAATCAGGATTTCAAGCGGGAAATCCCTGCCCGGAAATTATAGAGATTGGCCGTCATATTGCCTTATCGATCCCAGGCTCGGTTCCGTGCTTGAATGGGAAGAAACATACGATACGAATACAGAGATCTTCAAGGAAAATGAAGCATTGTTCTATCCCTATTACTTTCAATTTCATTATAATTACAACAGGGGATATGTCGATGAAATTATAAAATCGGTGAAAGGAAAAGAAACGACATCGGCCAGGTACCATGTCGCTGTAAATCCCGATTTTCCTGTCTGGGACCAGATCAATTTTTCGTTTTTCGGACCAAGTTTTATGGACGTCCGCAGCGGGGGTATAATTTACATGGTCGCCCCTTTTATGTTAAAAGAAGCGGCGCCCGTTACTTTCAAATATCAGGCAAGCGAAACAATAACGACAAAGGCAGGCAATTTCAGGGCTCTTAAAGAGACATTCTTAATATCTGATCCTTTCATAGGGAATCTTATGGATTCTTTTTTGAAAACTTCCAAATTCTGGATCGAGGATTCGGGCAGGAAGCTTCTCTTAAAATCACAGCTGGGCGGGACTGAAGTTATACTCGAGGGCATTTCAAATATAAACCTGAAATAAGTTATTTTTGTTGTAAATTTTCCTCCGCTCCTTTCAGGGCTGATACTTCACTGTCGAGGATCCCGACTGGCTGATGCTCTGGGATCTCAGGCTTCCTTTATAAACGATCGACGAGGATCCGCTGACATCACCTCCCAGGTCTCCGCCCGCCATATTCAGGGCGATTGAACTCGAACCTGAAAGATCCACATGCGCATTGGTTATCGAACTTTCCTTCATGTCGACGAATGTGCTGCCGGAAGCTGTAATATTGAGGTTCCCGATGCTGTTCCCTGTCCCCTGCATCCTGCTGGAACCTGAAAAATGCAAATCAAGCGCTCCTGCTTCAAAGTTCGAAATTGTACCATCCGAACTGCCGCTGGATTCAAAACGGCTTAACCGGGGCAACGTTATTTCAATTCTGTTTTCACTTTGACGGAATAAGTTGTAATCGTTAAACCCGACTATGAGCTTTCCCCCTTCCTGTGTCGTCTCGAGATTGTTGAACGAACCCGCGGGCATTTTAATCATGACCCTGTAGCCGTCCCCTTTTTTTATATTCACTTTCCAGGCGCCGGAAATACCGATTTCATTGAAATTTGTAAAGTCGAAATCCCTGGATACGATCTTTCCGGAGTCTATCGTTTCAATATTTATCTTTTTGCCCGGCGAAGTGTTGATCCTGATCACGATTACAGTTACAGCAATGAGCGCAAAAACGGCTATGGCAAAATACAATAAAATTCTGTCGGCTGTTTTCATAATTTACTCTCCTTTTGTTTTTCGAATTCCTCAAAATATTTCTCGAGATTGTTAAAACTTATTCCTAACAGCTGCATATGCTTAAAAAATACCGGTATTCCTTTTCCCAGGAATTCCTCCCTTTTCATTTCGAGGACATTCCTGTAAGATGCTTCTCCGATAAAAAAACCGATGCCTCGCTGGTTCTCGATTATCTCTTTTTCCTGAAGATGGGTATATGTGCGCATAACGGTATTGGGATTGACTCCTATATCGGCCGCCATTTCCCTGATCGACGGGATTTTATCCCCGGACTTCCATTTACCCGATAATATATTTTCGCAAATGAAATCCGCTATCTGTATGTAAATAGACTGCCTGCCCTGGAATTCCATTTTATGCCTCTGTTTCCCTGATCCTGAAGTATCCTGTAATCCAGAATATTACCATAGCCGCCAGAGTTGCAGCCTTTAACACTTCCGGCAGTATTCCTGCTGTAAAATTCCTGAGATCCGGCCGCCAAAAAGATGTGAAAATCGGGTAATCGGAGAATACGATCCTGATTATGATCCCCGTAAAAATGCTCAGGGCAAAAAAGAATATGATCAGTGTCAGAATTGTCTTAAAAAAGGCCATTTTTTTAAAATATACGGATCCCAGCAAAAACATCGACTGGATGACAAGGTACCAGTAAAACATGGAATATATCGATATGTCGAAAGGATCGAAAACCGGCCCCAAACTGCCGTAAACAGCCAGCTTCAGCAGGGAAACGGCTGCTGTAAATATAAAATAGAATACTGCCGTGCCGATTAAGTATCCTACTGTGGTCAATATCAGCTTGGATAAAAACTTTTCCAGGCTTGTAGCAGGAAGCAGCAGATAATGAACTGCCGTTTGAGGATTATGGATTTCTTTGAAAGATGCGCTTGAAAATAGAATCCCGCCTCCAAAAACAACTGCATTGTACCAGAAGTCAAGGCCAGCCCTTGTAGACATTCCCCCGAAAATGAAACCGATTACAAGGAGGACCCCAGCCACGGCACCTACCGTAACGATACCCTGTCTGTAGTTTGACATGACTTCATATTTTATAAGATAATAGAGCCTTTTGAAACTTAAAGATGAAATATTTTTCATATTTTTCCCTCTTTATTGAATAATGAATTGATTTCCTGCCAGTTCGATATTACCGCATTGAAGAGGATTTCAAGGTCTATTTTAGAATCCTCCCCCGTTTTATTTTCTTTTATTACAGAAAATCCTCCGGGCACCCTGTCGTAATAGAAAAATTCGCCGGGCAAGGGTTCCTTCTGCTGTAATATTACCAGGAGCTTGCTTGAAATTTCCTCCATGTTCTGCTGGAAAATTATTTTTCCATTTTCAAGAATGATGATGGGATCAATGAGATTTTCCATATCCCGGACCTGATGTGTCGAGATTATGAAAATACGGTCGTCAGTGATCGAAGAAGCTATCAGTTTACGGAACTGGCTTTTTGTAGGAATATCCAGGCCGTTGGTCGGTTCATCCATAATTAAAATCCTTGAACCTGTCGCCAGCCCGAATGACAGCATGAACTTCTTCTTCTGGCCGTATGATAAACTTGACAGAAGGTCTTTGCCGGAAAGCTTGAATTCATCGTTATAATTATGAAATCCGCTTTTATCGAATCTTGGATAAAACGGCGAATAAAGAGCTTCGTATTCCTTTATTGTAATAGTCGGGGTATAAAATTCCTCCGGTATGAAATATATTTCCTGAAGAAAATCGGCCGACCTGTCTTTCGATTTTTTACCAGTTACCTCGCATATCCCTTTTTGAGAAAATAGAAGACCGGATATGATCTTTAAAAGGGTCGTCTTGCCGACTCCGTTCTTGCCGAGCAGCCCGTATATATTGCCCGGTGAAAGCTCCAGGTTTAAACCCGAAAAAAGGTTGCCCTTGTTTTTGTAGGCAAAACCGAGATTTTGAATATTTACCATAATTCCTCCGAATTTAACTGTATTACTTATATAGTACACTAGTATTATACAACAAGTAAATTTCAAAATCAAGCATTTTTTAAAAATTATTTTTTCAAGGCTGAAGTGAAATCATCCGGGCGGCTTTTTACCGATTAAACTCGCTTTTTATTGGTTTTCCGGGGAGGACGTTTGTATCGATCCCCTGGGGGTCCATCACTGTTTCCCCATCCACGATGACATAATTTATTCCTGTCGAACGGTACTCAGGATGTTCGACTGTAGCATGGTCCTCGATTTTATCAAAGTCGAAAATGACAATATCCGCATCGGCTCCTTCCGATATCCTTCCTTTGTGCCGGAGCGCCGGACAGGACTTTTCGAGACGCCTTGCAGGCATAATGGTCATTTTAGCCAGGGCGTCCATCAGGGTAAGGACTTTTTTTTCCCTTACATATCGTGCGATATTCCGGCAGAATGTGCCGGATGCCCTCGGATGGTTATTAAAACTGTCTTCCAGAATTCCATCGCTCCCTATCAAAACGAACGGCGCCCTGAGGGCGTTGATCGTGTCTTCTTCAGGTATTGCATAAGCGTCTGCAAGCTTGCCCAGCCTGCGGTATTTTTCAAAACTATCCCTGGTCAGCCTTTCTCCGGAACCGCCGAGCTGGAGGTTCGAATAGGTAATGCCGAACCTTTTTTGCCATCCGGGATCGAAGCGGGCAGAGTCAAGGTATGTCGCCCAGAAATCGTAGGGATAAACGCATGCGCTGATATCAAGTCCTTCGGCAAGGGCATTTTCTATGAGCCTGACAGCTTCCGGCATGCAGAACGTACCGCCTGTGCTGTTGATGTGGTCGATATGTACAGCGGCGCCTGTAATGCGTGCATAGTCTATTACTTCTTCGAGGCCTTCAATGCTTGTACCCGGACTGTTTGTCGTTGAATATCTCGTATGAAAAAAAACAGGGACATTGTAGCGGTGCGCCAGCTTCATCATAGACACAATCTCGTTGGATTTGCTTCCCGGGCTGTATTCCAGGCTGAACGAAATGCCAAGACAGCCGTTTAAGAGGGCTTTCTCAGCTATGATAAGCGCTTCCTTTATCTGCTCGCCTGATGCGGATTGATACCGGGAAAGATTGAAATTATTTCTTACTTCACCGTAAAAAAAGGCTTCCCCGTAGTGAATCGGCCATTTTTTTCTTCCGAAAGCCTGAAACCATTTTAGAGGATAAGCTGTGCCTCCATGCATGGCAAGGTTCGCCGTAACCCCGTCCGCCAGTTTATTCCACATCCCTGCAACCGTTGGGTCATATGACAGTATATCGATGAAACCGGGGGCCACGATCAGGCCTTTTGCATCTATAGTTTTTTTACCCTGGATAGAATCCATGGTAACAGCGTCGATTTTATTGCTGTTTATTCCGACATTTATACCGGTCCGGTCGAACCCGGTTTCCGGGTTGATTACCCTGCCGTTAAGAATGACAAGATCGTATAAAGCCGGCTGATCGCTGGAATAAACAAGAGTTTTCACTGCAGTCAGAATCGTGAATATCAATAAAATTCTTATCATAGGCGCCTTCTCCTGCTCAAACGGCAGCCCGGGGTTTTTAATCTCAAAATTATATCTAATTTTCATTGAAGAAGCAAAAGCTGATGTGAAATTTTGTTTTACCGATATTGACTTTTATTATATTGTATTTTACAATATTTGTAATTTACAATTTGGAGCTGACATGGACATTAAAAATCTGCAGGAATTCCGGACCGGTTTGAGAGCCCTGGAAAGGGAAATAGGGAAACAGCTCAAAGATGATACCAGCTGCTGCGGTATAAGAGTCGACGAGTGCCATGCAATGATGGAACTGGATGAATGCCGGGAGATCGCATTTAAAGACCTTGCTGAAAAACTCAATGCCGACAAGGGAAATCTGAGCAGGACGATCGAAAGCCTTGTTAAAAGAGGTTTTGTTAAAAGGACCGGTTCCGGCAGAGACAGGCGGGCGGTAATAGTATCGCTGACGGAACAGGGAAAATTAAAGGCCGGATCCATTAATGAAACCTGCAACCCCGTTTATGACCGCCTCTTCGAATTCATCCCCGGCAATAAACATAATACGGTAATTGAGGGAATAAAATTGCTGGCGGCAGGTTTCAGAGACTGCCATAAAGCCGGCGGTTTAAGCGATTGCTGCAATAATCCGGAAAAAAATAATAAGAGGTTTATATGAATGAAAATACCTGCTGCGGAAGTTCTGCCGTTTCGCTCGAAAAGAGTCCGTCTTCCTTAAGCATGAAATCGGTTTTATCCTGGAAGGAAACTCCCGCCGGGAGAATTCCAATTATTTCGGCGGCCCTCTCTTTTTCCGACATCCTCGGGGGATGGCTGGTGAGGTGGGGCATAAACCGCCTCGGTTATACCGTCAATCCGGGCATATACGGGATCGGAAATCCGGGCCCGGAATCTCCGGTGCTTGTCAGCGCCAATTATAAATTTTCATTCGACACGTTAAGAAAGGAACTTTCCGGCATCGATGCATGGATACTGGTCATCGACACGAAAGGAATAAACGTATGGTGCGCCGCCGGAAAGGGAACTTTCGGCACAGGCGAGCTTGTCGGAAGGATAATAAAACATAACCTTGCAGGGCTCGTGAACCATAAAAGAATCATACTGCCGCAGCTGGGAGCTGTCGGAGTCTCCGCTCATAAAGTGACCTCCTTCACCAAATTCAAGGTTATCTACGGGCCGGTAAAGGCAATGGACCTTCCGGAATTCCTGAAGAACGGCTTTGTAAAAACGGAAAACATGAGGAAAATCGATTTCAGATTTCCCGACCGTCTTGCCCTGGTTCCGATGGAGATTTTTACAGCAACGAATATATTGATAATAGCATTGTCCCTTGCTGCGGCTTTTATCCTTTCATATATTCATTACAGGCATTTTTCTTACAATTTTATCAGGGATATTTTCCTCATCGCCGGCTCTTATTTAATGGGAACTGTTGCCGTCCCCCTGCTCCTGCCCTGGATACCGGGCCGCTCATTTGCATGGAAGGGGTTCCTGGCAGGCTTCCTCTGGACGCTGCTTTTCACATCGGCTTATTCGTACTCCTTCCCTCTTACTCTTTTCTTCATTTTTATCCTGCCTCCTGTAAGTTCTTACCTGGCTCTCAACTTTACCGGGGCCACTACTTACACTTCGCAGTCAGGCGTCAAAAAGGAAATGAAATACGCTATTCCGTATTATTTTGCATCTCTCGGATTGGGCCTCGTTATAGCTGTCGCCGCTTCACTTTTTCCGAATATTAATAAAATATGAATTGGAGAACATTTATGAAACTCAAGTATTTAAAGAATGTCGCGACTCTCGTGCTGGATAGTGAAAAATGCACCGGATGCGGGATGTGCGCCGATGTCTGTCCCCATTCGGTTTTTGAAATAAGCGGCGGTAAAGCCGTCATAAGTGACAGGGATTCATGCATGGAATGCGGGGCCTGCATGCAGAACTGCCCTGCAAACGCCGTAAGTGTAAATGCGGGAGTCGGATGCGCAGCGGCCATGATAAAGGGCGCCCTATCGGGTTCGGCTCCGTCCTGCGGTCCTTCCTGCGGATGCTCCTGACCGATCTTAAAAGAATTTCCTTGCGGTTTCATCCGCAAATTCTTCTATTCTTTTTTTTATTTGATCCCGCACTGCCCGGGTCTTTGCCAGGATCTCTTCATGGGTTCCCTGGAAACCGGCAGGGTCGTCGAACTCCCAGTGGAGGCGGTTGACTCTTCCAGGGAATATGGGACATTTTTCAGCTGCGGCGGCGGAGCAGACGGTGATAACATAGCTGTAGGTTTTCCCCTGCTTATAAAAATCAAAAACGCTTTTCGTTTTATTTCCTGAAATGTCGATCCCGGCTTCCTTCATAACATCGACCGCGTTAGGATTAAGAACACCCGCTTCAATGCCCGCACTTTCAACGGCAAAGCGGTCCCCGCCGATCTCTTTTAAAAAGGCTTCAGCCATCTGGCTTCTCGCCGAATTGTGAACGCATACAAACAGCACCTTTATCTTTTCCATAATAAAAACTCCTTTCCTATAATATAATAACGAATTGTTAGTTCTTTATTTAGTTATCGTTAATATAATATTAAATTATTAATAACTATTCATCCAATTTCCTGCCGGGACAGGCAACGGTGCGGGTTGACTCATTCCTGCAGGGACCTTTCTGCCGGAACCCTGAAAAATATCTTAAAGCGGCTGTCAGCCTGGTGCAATGACGGCTTTTAGCCCCAGGAAGTCCCCGAATTCCACAGCGGCTTTTTCGATTGACTTCAAATCTTCACGGGTTAAATTCCGGAAGGGTTGAAGCCTGATTTCCACGATGCCCCTTTTAATCTCGCGTTTCCATAATCCGATAACCAGCCCCTGGGAAATAATAACGGGATAAAAGATCCCGTTTGAAGATACCGCCTGTCCGAATAGAGACTGTTCAAGCGAACCGCTTCTGTCGGAATAGCCGATCAGAAACTCGTCAAACCCCGGCAGCAGGAAGATGTTCCTTTTATTATTATTAATTTTACTGCATGGCCCGTAAAACCAGTATTCCAGCCCGTTTATACGCTCGTGTTCGAGTCCGGACTTAGCCAGTTCTATCGCCTGACGAACATCGGAGGCAGGCAGGCCGGACCACCATGAGAAGTCGAGAGAGAGAGCCGGTCCATGGCTTTTGAAATACCTTAACGCCAATTCAGCAAGGGATTCGTCCCTGAGCTTCTCTGCGCCTTTGGGAACCCATTCTTCAAAAAGGACGAAAGCCTGCTGCTTTTTAAGCATCGGGCCGAAACAAATAACGCCGGTTTGTCCAAGGTACCACAGAATATGATAACCTCGCTGGCCTTCCGTGGAAATGCCCGATCTTTCAAGTACGTCCATTAATGTCTTACGCTCCAGGATATTACCGCCTGCCAGGGCCTCTTCAATACTTTTCCTGCTGGTATTCAGGGTCTTGATGTCAAGTCCGATTTCTTTAAAACGGCGGGCGCGTAAAGCGATAAACCTGGGCGACAGAAGCTTCAGCATCCAGCGGGCATCCCCGGCGGCCGTAAAATGAAGGGTTCCGCGCAGAGGCCATGTCCTGATTATCTTTCTTTCTTTTATAGCCTTTTCGACATCAGCATCGGTGGAGCCCCTGATACGCAGCCCGATTGCCCATTTAGCCGCATAGTAATCCTGTGCCTGTATCGCTCCCATCCAGGATACGGTTTGTTCCGGCTCCTTAAAACCTGTCGAGACGATCTGCTGGCTGACCAGCCTTAAACCTGGAATCGAAATATTGTTTATCATAATTATTGCTTCTGCAAATATAACAAATGGGGACATTAATTACAAAATTTTAAAGCAATAAATAAAAGTAAGCGATGCCCCGGAAGTTTTACACGTCTGATTGAAACAATTTGTACAAATTTTTACTGAAAGACATAATATAATGAATATGAATATAATAAAGATAATTTTTACAAACGGTTTTATTCTTATGATCCCGGTCCTTGCCTGGAATATATTCTTCACTGCGAAGCTTCCGCCTGAATACGGCCCGAAGAGTTTCGACAAAAATATACCGCAGTTGCTTCTAACAGGGGAAAACATATCCAGGTCGATAGTCTTTATTCTCCCTTTACTGTTCATGATCAATATTTCGACACCGGCGGGAAGAGCGGGGCTGGCGGTTTACATCCTGGGCAGTCTTGCCTACTACATATCATGGCTCTTGGTTATATATAGACCGGATTTATCATGGAGCAAAGGCCTTTTCGGATTTGCGGCGCCGGCATATACCCCGCTGATATGGCTGACCGGGATAAGCCTCATGGCCGATTCATATTATTTCAATATCGCATATTCGGCATGGCATTATTCAGTGCCGTCCCTCACATTCTTGATTTTTCATATATCGCATGCATATCTTGCATATTCGAAAAAAAATTAAAAAATCGCCGCCTGAGTTTCTGCAACACCGGAAATATGCTGTTCTTTTTTTATTGATTAAATTTTCTATTTATAATATAGTAAAAACATTAAATAATCCCTGCGAAAACAGGCCGGGTCTTTTAAGAGGTTCATCATGAAAGTCGGTTTCATAGGCTGGCGAGGCATGGTCGGCACGGTCCTTATTGAACGGATGATTATTGAAAAAGATTTTTCGGGATACGACTCTGTTTTTTTTTCGACATCCCAATCCGGCAAGCCCGGTCCTGAAATAGGCATTGAAACACCCCCGGTTCAAAATGCGGAAAATATTTCATTGTTAAAAAAAATGGATGTCCTGGTCAGCTGCCAGGGTAGTGATTATACAAATAAAATATTTCCCCTTCTTAAAAAGGAAGGATGGAACGGATATTGGATTGACGCCGCCTCTGCATTAAGAATGGAAAATGACTCCGTTATTGTCCTGGATCCTGTTAACAGGGACGTAATAAACTCATCGTTAAATAAAGGCGTAAAAAAGTTCATAGGCGGCAATTGCACTGTCAGCATCATGCTTATGGGAATCGGCGGATTATTCAATAATAATCTTTTAGAATGGGTCTCCTGCATGACTTACCAGGCAGCTTCAGGGGCCGGCGCTAAACACATGACGGAATTGCTCATGCAGATGGGCTATCTTTACAGCCTGGTCAGCGGCGATCTGGCAAATCCTTCTTCAAAAATACTGGATATCGACCGTAAAATTATAAAAGCCTTAAACAGCGAAAATAATCCGACAGAAAATTTCCATGCTCCCCTGGCGGGAAGCCTTATACCCTGGATAGATAAAGACATCGGGAACGGATTAAGCAAAGAGGAATGGAAGGGTATGGCTGAAACAAATAAGATTCTTGATTTGAATCCCCCGGTTCCGGTCGACGGCTTATGCGTAAGAATCGGAGCAATGAGGAGCCATGCTATCGGGTTGACAATAAAATTAAAAAAAAATGTGCCCCTGCCTGATATAATCCAGATAATAAAGAACTCTAACTCCTGGGTTGATATTGTTCCGAATACCTATGAAGATTCGATAAAGAGATTAACTCCTGCCGCTGTATCCGGCAAATTGACTGTTGCCGCCGGAAGAATCAGAAAATTGAATATGGGAGAACAATACATTTCCTGTTTCGTTGTCGGAGACCAATTATTATGGGGTGCGGCGGAACCTATCCGCAGGATTTTGAAAATTATTCTTCAGTATTCAGGAAAGTAGCGTTTTGAAGGCCTGAAAATCACCCGTCCGGCAGCTGAGGGTTTCGGACCCGGCGCCGTTTTATTATTGAATGATCGCAAGATAATTAGAAATCCGGCTGTTTTTTTGAGCTTTTTAATCCGGATCATTACAATTCTATGCATCATGAATAAAATATTAACGTTTATACTATATTCAGGGGTATTAATAATTATTACCTTAAAAGCGGAAAGCCAGATGCTGAAATATCCGGCAGCTATAAAAATTGAAACCGTCAACAATTTTTACGGAACGGCGATTACGGATAATTATCGATGGCTTGAAAATTCAAAGGATCAAAAAGTCCGGACCTGGACTGAAGAACAGGAGAAATTCGCAAGATCCGTTCTGGATAAATTGCCTCAAAGGGCATGGCTTATCAAGCGATTAAATCAATTGACAAGATATGACGATGAGAGCGTACCGCGGCAGGTTCTTTACGGTACAGGATTATTTTATTGGTCTAAAAAGAAAAACGATGAAAAATGGGTCTATAATTATAAGGAAAATGAAGGGGCAAAAGGCGTCGAATTGCTGAACCCCAACGATTGGGATAAAACGGAAACTTTAAACCAGGCATCTCCTTCAAGAGACGGCAAATATCTCGCATTCGGCAAAGCAAAAAACGGAAATGAAAATCCGGTTATTCAAATAATGGAAACGGCCTCGAAAAAAATCCTGCCCGACGATCTTCTCGGTTGGAGGCAAAATGTCACTTCATGGCTGCCAGACGATTCGGGTTTCTTCTATTCTGCATTTCCTTTAAAGGGCGAAGTTCCGGCAGGCGAGGAATACTTCTGGCAGGCCGTTTATTATCATGAACTCGGCACTTCGAAATCCGAGGATAAAAAAGTGTTCTTTCATGAAAAAGTAAAGGAATATTATCATTCCGCAGAAATAACGGAAGACGGCAAATATATTTTATTTTACAGGAGTATGTTTAATAAAAACGAAGTATATTTTAAAAATATCGGAAGCATGGGCTCACCCGAACCTATAATAAAAGGATTCGATGCGAATTATGAAATAAATGAAATCGCCGGGAAATTTTTTATACAGACCGATAAAGATGCCCCGATGGGCAAAGTGTTCGTTACAGACGCGGATAAGCCCGGGATAGAAAATTGGAAAGTATTTATCCCTGAAACGAACGATAATTTACTGCATATAAAATTTATCGGAGGGCGTATCTATGCGGAGTACAGCCATAACGCATATACTTTAATAAGGATATATTCACCGGATGGAAAATATTTATGCGATCTTCCCCTTCCTGCTATCGGAAGCGCCGATGTTTCCGGCTACTGGTCCAAACCCGATGTCTGGGTAAATTTCTCATCGTTCAATTATCCAAGATCGACATTTAAATATAATTTTAACGGTAATGACCTTAAGTTATATCATAAAATACCTGTGGATATCAGTGTGTCAAACTATATTACGGAGCAGGTCCGGTACCATTCAAAGGACGGGACCGAAGTAACCATGTTTTTAGTATATAATAAAAATATTAAAATAGACGGAAATAATCCGGTGTTTCTGACCGGATACGGCGGCTTTAATATTCCCATGTCCCCTTATTTTTCCGAATTATATGTATGCTGGCTGGAAGCGGGCGGTATGATCGCAATCCCCAATTTACGGGGAGGCGGTGAATACGGTAAAAAATGGCATGAAGCCGGGATGAGGGAAAAGAAGCAGAATGTTTTCGACGATTTTATTGCCGCGGCCCAATGGCTTATTAATAATAAATATACCAATCCGAAAAGACTGGCTATTGCAGGAGGAAGCAACGGCGGTTTACTGACCGGTGCAGTGACAGTCCAGCGGCCCGATTTATTTAAAGCTGTATATTGCGGGGTTCCGCTGCTGGATATGATCAGGTACCAGAAATTCGGATACGCAGATGTCTGGGCCGAGGAATATGGAAGTTCCGACGATCCCGAACAATTCAAATATCTAATAAAATATTCCCCGTATCATAATGTAAAAGACGGCGTGAAGTACCCTGCTGTCCTTTTGACAGGCAGCGAGGACGACGCAAGGGTCGATCCGATGCATGCAAGGAAAATGGCGGCAAGGATGCAGGAAGCTTCCACAGGAAGCGGACCGATCCTGCTCTTAATCAGGAAAGCGTCGGGTCATTTCGGAGGGACGACCCTGTCGACGGTAATTGAGCAGAACGCCGATATCTGTTCTTTTTTAATGGAAGAAATCGGGATGGAATTATCCCCGGCAAATGTAAACCGGGAATAATCCGGGAGTAATTATGAAAACAATTGCGATTAATGGAAGCCCCAGGAAAAACTGGAACACGGCGGCGCTTCTCGAATTCGCTCTCAAAGGTGCGGCCTCTGCAGGCAGCAGTACTGAATTGATCCATTTATACGAGCTGAAGTTCAAGGGCTGCATAAGCTGTTTCAAGTGCAAAATAAAAGGGGGCAAAAATTACGGTAAATGCGCCGTGAGGGACGGGTTAACGCCGGTCCTGGAAAAAATCAGGCATGCCGACATGCTTATAATGGGATCGCCGGTCTACATAGGTTCTGTTTCAGGAGAAATGAAATCGTTCATGGAAAGATTGCTATTTCAATATATGATCTACTCGGATCCTCCGCAGTCTTCTTTTAAGGGAAAATTAAAAGCCGATTTTATTTACACTCTGGGTATGAACCGGGAAAGATTTCAAAATATCCCGTTAAAAACCCATATCGAAACCTATGAAGCAATAATCAGGAGGACTTTCGGCAATATAGAAACATTATATTGCTTCGACACTTACCAGATGGATGATTACACAAATATAGAATACAGTATGGATATCGATAAAAAAAGGCTTAGAAGAAAAACTGAATTTCCGAAGGATTGTGAAAAAGCCTTTGAAATGGGGAAAAAAATTGCCGGTTAAACCTTTTAAAAAATAATTAGAGATATCGATGGATAAACAATATTCTCTTTACATACTCCGCTGCAGTGATAATTCGTATTACACAGGAGTGACATCCGACCTGGATAAGAGGATTGAAAAGCATAATTCGCCGGACAAATACACCTGGTCCAGGTATACTAAAGGCCGGCAGCCGGTAATACTTGCATTTTCCCTTCATGGCATAAAAACTATAAGGTCTGCGTATATTGGCGAGAACTATATTAAATCGCTGCCGAGGAAGCGTAAAGAATTGCTGATAAACGGGGATGAAAAAGCGGTCGGATTATTGAACGAAGTTATCAATAAACGATAGTCCGCATGCGCCATTACAAAGGCGCTCCGTTTCCTTCCTGCACGGCCTTATTCTCTTCTCCCAGGCTGGATGTGTTCTTAAAAATATACTGGGAAATGGTGCCTCTGATTTCTTTTGTCATACCCTCGAACAAAAATGCACAGAATTTTTTCTGGTAGGCAACAACTATTCCGTCTATAAATATATCCTTCCCCTCTAAAATGAACTGCATGTTTTTTACCTCGGCACCGACAGATAATGAATCTTCGGGAAATGTCCCGGCTAATTCGACGGCAATACCGCCGAAACTGATATCTTTAATCTGGCCGATAATTAGCTGAGAATTGACAGGAGACCTGAATTTAATGCCGATCCTGTCATTAGGATCTATTTTGATCCTGACATGTTTCCGTTCAGGCGGAATGCCGCGAACCTTCTGATACGTATCCATAATGTATTTGTAAATAACATTTTCATCGGCATTGCTTTTTATAAATCCTATGACGCCGAATTGAATTGCGGATATTATAGCCTGCTTTTCGATAGCGCCTATGAGAAGAATTATGGGAGTATTCTTCACATTTTCAGAAGCATGATTTTTTATCTGTTTTACAAGTTCAAAAACGGCATCGAAATCTTCCTGATGAACGGCATCTATAATTAAAATTTCAGGCAGGATCTGCTGAATTTTATTTATGACATTTTCTGAATGATCGGTGTGAAACAATGATATTCCGGCTGGAATTAAAGAACTCACAAAAATATTCCTGGAATAATTCGACTGAGTATAAATTAAAACATTCATAGTTATTCCTTGCCAATATTACCCCCTATAAAGATAATCCCCCCTGTCTTCATGCTCATTCCCGATCGTTTCAATTTTTTTCTTAGAACTGCAACTATCGCTTAATTATACTCCCGCTTCTTAAATCTCTCAATAGCTTCCCGGAAAGAATAAATCTTAACCGGGTCCGGTAATCAGGAAAACTTTATCACATGGCGGTTTCTAACACAGGGAATCGGATCCGGCAAAATTTACTTGTCCAGGATTGTATCAAAATTTTCTTTTTCCCTTTTACCGTTCTGCTCAAGCAATAATCCCAGATATTTATCGATTTTATCAATATTATCATGAGAAATTTCCTCATATTTCAAACCGATGATTTTGCTGTTTACATTCCTGACTATGCCCCAAAAATCAATTTCCTCTTTGCTGCCTATGGGAATTCTAAAAATAACATGTATCAAATCGCCCAGAACGAAAGTCTGCCTGACCGATATGCCGATACCGCCTGACGAAATATCAACAATATCGCATTCTCCCTGATTTCCCTTCAGCACATAATTTGCTTTAATATTAACCTGAATCCGGGTAAGTCTCGATTCCAGCAAAATGGCCTCCATTAAACATCCGAATGAAGAGAAATTTATAAACCTGAAACAGCCGGGATCAGTAATTTATCCAAGTCCATTTTACGGGGTTTATATTAAAAACTCAAAAAAGTAAACCATTTTCTTTTCCGATTGATCGAGTCTGAAACAATATGAACCGTCATTACGGCTGAATCCATCTATTGACAAACCGTTTATTCACTGTAAAATATGTGAAGAGGATTATCATAGATGAATCTGTTATCATTGTTTCATTTTACAGCATTCTGTGTCAACCTATGGATGATTTATTTTGTATTAACTAAGAATTTAAAAGTTCTATCGAAATTTGTTTGCGTATTGCTTATATCCAGTATTGCGGTATGGAATTTTGCTTTTGTATTTATTCAGAGCTCGGTTTCATATGATATTGCCATGTTCTGGCTGAATATTTCCTCGTTCGGCTGGTGCACTATTGCGGTTTTAGCCCTATGGCTCTCGCTTGTCCTGACAAACAGGGAAAAAATATTAAATAAATGGTATTTTTATATTATCACCTTTTCAATTACGATCTTTTTTATATATAAACAATGGACAGGATTCCTTATACATGATATTATAAGACAATCCTACGGCTGGTCGCCTTTATGGTCGGAGTCAGTCTGGCCCTGGCTATTTTATGTCTATTATTTATCGATCCCGATGACCGTTTTATTTATCGGTTATGCTACAATTAAAAAAAGAAATTATTTGTTTGAAAAAAGGATTAAATTAACTATTTCATCGGGTTATATCTTTTTTATTTCTGCAGTAATTACGGATATTGTTCTTCCCCGGCTTAATATTCATGCCTTCCCCTCAATCGGCTGCATCCTCGCACTTATATTGGCCAGTGCAATTATTTATGGGATTACGAAATACAGATTGATGACCATTACACCCGCTTATGCTGCTTCCGATATTCTTGCGACCATGAGCGATTCATTGATCCTGATAGATCCTGAGGGTAAAATCACTGAAGTTAATAATTCCGCTTTGAATCTCTTAGGCTATACAAGGGAGGAAATAATCGGACTTCCGGCTGTTATCCTCTTCCCTGAAGGCTCAACACGGTTTTTAGTTAACAGGGAAGCACCTTTGCCGGGTAAAGAATCTTTTGATAAAAATCAGAATTTTTTCCGTACGAAAAAGGGTGAAGATATTCCTGTCAGCTTTTCAATATCGACAATAAAGGATAAAAACGGCGACTTATTGGGCATTGTCGGCGTGGCCAGGGATATGCGGGAGATTTTAATGCTTCAGAAAAGGGGAAAGGAGCTTGCGGCTGAAAAAGTCCGTTCGGAAGTGCTGCGTGAAAAATCATATGAACTGCAGGAGGCGTATGAAAAATTGACGGCGGCCCAGGCTAAGCTGATCCAGTCAGAGAAAATGGCTGCCGTAGGGCAGCTTGCCGGCGGCGTGGCTCATGAGATAAATAATCCTATCGGGGTAATACTGGGATTCTCCCAGAGCATAACCGGAAGAATAAAAGAGTCCGATCCCCTGTATATGCCTCTGAAATCGATTGAACGCGAAGCGGTAAGGTGCCGGAAACTGGTCGGTGATCTATTGACATTTTCAAGGTCGGAGAAAACAAAAGCTGAAATAACGGATATCAACCTGACTATCGAAGAAACATTATCCTTCATCGAGGCGCGGGCAAAATTAAAAAACATCGAAATAATCAGGGATTACGGAAAGAAACTTCCCGGGATAATGGCTAATAAAAATCAGCTGCAGCAGGTAATAGTGAATCTATGCAATAACGCAATTGATGCCATGCCTGACGGCGGCAGGATAAGGCTCTTTACAGAAAAGACTCAAGGCAATATATTAATAGGGGTTTCCGACACAGGCAAGGGAATGACCGAAGAGGTTAAAAAACATTTATTTGAACCCTTTTTCACCACGAAGGAAGTCGGCAAAGGGACAGGTCTGGGTTTAAGTTTATGTTACGAAATAATCAAGAAGCACAATGGAACATTCGAGGTTCAAAGCGAACCCGGTAAAGGGGCTGCATTTAATATAAAACTGCCTTTTTCCGTTATTAATGTGTAGATTGAAGTAGGGGTGAACGCAGAATTTGGAAAAAATAGCACGTTAAGGTTCCTGAAAAAGTTAGATCCTCATTTCACCAGATCAGGCATGATCAATACTTCGCTCTCCGAAATGCTTTCAGGTATTGGCAAGCCTTCTTCTATCATACCTTCAATATGAATTTTCATGCCTTCATAAATATTTTTTTCACATTCCTCTTTTGTGCTTCCTGTAGCGACGCACCCGGGTAAATCGGGAATATACGCTCCATACCCTGTGTCCGATTTTTCAAATATAACGGTAAACCTTTTCATAAAATCCCCTATTTTAAACCAGATTGCTTCAAAACGCTGTTATAAGTTCCAGGCGGCATAGTATCTGATAATTTTCCAGAAACAGTTACTAATCCTTTTTTAAAAGGATGTTTGTAATGCCGATGGTCTCCAGTTATCCTTTTTATAAACCAGCCGTCACTTTCTATTAAACTAATAACTTCTTTAACCTTTGGCACATCGTCCCCCGTTAATGAAACGGAAAAATGAAAAACCGCATTGATAAAATAATATATTTTATCAACATCGCATCTTTGAAAGCCAGTAAATACGTGTTGTAATAACTGGACTTTCGCCCTGAAACTCTATAAAATATTGATATAATATTATAATCTCAATGAGGATGAAATGTCAAAAATTGCTGTCCAGATCGCTAATGCTCCATCACTAAAATCAGAACATGAAGAGGGAACATGGTATGATGGAGAAACCATCAAATATTTTTCAATGGATGAGGCGGACCAGCTGCTTTCTTCAGTTTCCAGGTGGTACCAGCTGGTATATCTCTTTCTTTTCGAAACGGCGTGCCGTATACAGGAAGCAAGAGAAGTAAGGATAAAAGACGTGGATTTTGATACCAACAAAATCAGGGTTACAACACTTAAACAGCGCCGTCCAGCATTTCGGGTCCTCATTATCTCGGACAGGCTTAAGTCCATGATACTCATGCACCAAGTCAAGGACAAGCTGTCCCCATCCGATTTTATCCTGGCCCATGGACCGGACCAGAAACCGATATCCAACCAGGTCGTCTGGTCGTCCATGCTTCGCCACTGCAAAGAACTTGGGATTGATCCGGATAAAGCCCATCCCCATACCTGGAGACACACCAGGGCAATACAGCTATTGGAATCCGGAGAGTTGGACGTAGTGAGGCTGAAAGACTTTTTAGGCCACCGTAGCCTCGCTTCCACCCTCGTCTACGTGAAATTCTCCAACAAACACATAACAGAGGCTGTACAGAGGGCAAATTTGAAGATGGGTCTCCAATAGGAGCAGGTTCTAATGGCATACCAACCGATTTTATCCGATACGGAACGGACCGGGCTTCTCTCTTTGCCGGATAATCAGGACGACTTGATACGTTATTACACTTTTAATGAAACCGACCTGTCGCTGATCCGGCAGCGCCGGGGAGATTCAAACCGGATAGGATTTGCCGTACAATTAGCCCTATTCCGTTATCCGGGAACTGCCTTATCCGACGAGCTGGATATTACGGATCCGGTCCTTCATTGGATCGGACAGCAAATTGGCGTCGATCCTCGTGAGTGGCCGAATTACGCACTCAGAGATCAGACTCGCCGTGAACACTACCAGGAACTTCGAACATATCTCCGGTTGGAAACTTTCGGGATAACTCATTTCCGGTATATGGTGAGTTTAATAACGGATCTGGCCATGCAAACAGACAAGGGGTTGCTGCTTGCTTCCCGTATGATAGATATCCTACGCGAAAAACGTATTATTCTACCGTCATTGGACGTGATTGAACGAATTTGCGTAAAAGCCATTATAAACGCGAACCGGCGGATCCAACGGACCCTGGTGGAATCATTATCTTTATCTCAAAAACAAAATCTTGACGGATTGTTAAAGTTAAAACCGGAAAGCAGCATAACCTGGCTGGTCTGGCTGAGGCAGTCCCCGTTCAAACCGAATTCAACCCACATTCTGGAGCATATTGAGAGGCTAAAAACATTCCAGTCTTTTTCACTTCCGGAAGGGATAGGCCGTCTTATCCATCAAAACCGGCTCCTGAAATTCGCCCGGGAAGGCGCTCAAATGACTCCGCAGGACCTGGCTAAATTCTCGGACGACAGGCGATATGCCACCCTGGTTGCTCTTGTCCTGGAAGGAACTGCAACTGTCACAGACGAGCTTATCGATCTACATGACAGGGTGATGATGAAGCTGTTCAGCACCGCCAGGAATAAGCACAGTCAGCATTTTCAAAGCCAGGGCAAGGCAATAAACGACAAAATCCGTTTATATTCAAAAATCGGCCATGCTATCCTGGAAGCCAAATATAAGGGTGAGGATCCTTTTACTGCCATCGAGTCGGTTATTCCATGGGACGATTTTACCCGGAGTGTCGCCGAGGCCGATACTCTCGCGGAACCAGAATCTTTCGATCATCTGTATCTGATCGGCGAACAATTCAGCACCTTGCGCCGCTACACGCCGGAATTACTGGAAGTCCTTCAGCTCCGCGCTGTCCCGGCTGCTCAATGTGTCCTGGATGCCGTCGAGGTAATAAAAGGGATGAACCGAAGCAATTCCCGGAGGATTCCGCAGGGTGCGACGATAGAATTTATAAAGTCACGCTGGGAATCCCTGGTATTTACGGACGATGGGATTGACCGCCGTTTCTATGAAATATGCGCGTTATCGGAATTGAAGAACTCGCTCCGATCGGGCGACATATGGGTTAAAGGATCACGCCAGTTCAGGGACTTCGACGAATATCTTATGCCGATTGAGAAATTCCGGATTCTTCAGAAGGAAAGATCCTTACCGATTGAAATTGAACCTGTTTTCGAGCCTTATATTAAAGAGCGATTTAAATTACTGGAAAATCAACTATCCACAGCCAGCCGGCTGGCGGCAGCCAATACACTGCCTGACGCGATTATTACAGAATCAGGACTTAAAATAACGCCGCAGGAAACCATTGTACCGGAAGAGGCGCAGATTCTGATTGAACGGACCAGCGCTCTTTTACCTCGCATCAAGATTACAGAATTATTGATGGATGTGGATGAATGGACAGGATTCTCCCGGCACTTCGTACATTTAAAAGACGGGGATACTGCAAAAGACCGGACATTGCTCCTGACCGCCATTCTTGCTGACGCTATCAACCTTGGATTAAATAAAATGGCTGAGTCTTGTCCTGGCGTTACATATTCGAAACTATCATGGCTTCAAGCCTGGCATATTCGTGATGATACCTATTCGGCTGCTTTGGCCGAACTGGTCAACGCGCAGTTTAGGCGCTCTTTCGCCGGGCATTGGGGGGTTGGCACAACTTCTTCCTCCGATGGCCAGCGCTTCCGTGCCGGAGGCAGAGCTGAAACCAGCGGCCATATCAATCCGAAGTATGGGAGCGAACCGGGCAGGTTATTTTATACTCATATATCAGACCAATATGCGCCGTTCAGCACCAGGGTGGTCAATGTCGGGGTCCGGGATTCTACTTTCGTTCTTGATGGGCTACTGTACCATGAATCTGATTTGAGAATTAAAGAGCATTATACCGATACGGCAGGTTTTACCGATCATGTTTTTGCGCTTATGCATTTACTCGGATTTAGATTCGCCCCGAGGATCCGCGACTTGAAGGAAACCAAATTGTATGTTCCGGATTATAATATAAAATATGAGGCCCTGAACACTATGATAGGCGGCAAAATTAATATAAAGAGTATCCGCAGTCATTGGGATGAAGTTCTTCGCCTTGCTTCGTCGATCAAGCAGGGAACAGTGACCGCCTCGTTGATGATACGTAAATTGGGTAGTTATCCCCGCCAGAATGGGCTTGCGTTCGCCCTTCGAGAGCTCGGCCGCATCGAGCGAACCTTATTCATACTCGATTGGCTTCAAAGCGTTGAATTAAGAAGGCGAGTCCATGCCGGCCTGAATAAAGGAGAAGCCCGGAATGCCCTGGCAAGAGCTGTGTTTTTTAACCGGTTGGGAGAAATCCGCGACCGCAGTTTCGAACAGCAGCGGTATAGGGCAAGCGGTCTGAACCTTGTAACTGCTGCTATTGTGTTATGGAATACTGTTTACCTTGAACGAGCGACAAATTCTATCATGGATAACGGGGATATCGATATTGATTTACTTCAATACCTTTCCCCTCTGGGGTGGGAGCATATAAACCTTACCGGAGATTATATTTGGCCTCATGGAAGGAATCCGGAGAAAGGGGCATTTCGACCGCTAAGGACAACTGAAAAACCTTAACGTGCTATTTTTCCCAAATTCTGCGTTCACCCCAAGTAAATCTCATCCTGGAATTTTATAATATTAAGGTTTGAATAATGAATCTATTATCCCTGGCCCATTTTACATCTTTTTTGATTTGTGCATGGCTCTTCTTTTTTATATTGTCTAAAAATCCGAAAGCTTTGCCCAACAGGATCTGTACTTTACTTATCATATGTTACGCGGTCTGGAATTTTGCATTTTCATTCTTTCAAGCATCGGCGTCCGATAAAGAAGCCCGGTTATGGTTAAATATTTCTTCAATCGGCTGGAGCAGTTTTGCCGTTTTATCGATATTGCTGACCTATGTTTTAACTATAGTTCAATTTGAAAAAAAAACAATAAAATGGTATTTTTATCCTTTAATATTATTATTCCCTGTTTTTTTCATATATCTGCAATGGAACGGCTATCTGATTGGTAACTTGAAAACAGCATTCGGTTGGGGAACTGAATGGTCGTCATCAATATGGCCCCTGTTATTTTTTGCATATTATATTTCATTTTTAATCTACGCTCTCTTTTTTGGTTTTTTTTCTATTAGAAAAAGAAATATTTATTATGAAAAAAAACGGGCAAAATCAATTATTATTTCAACATCAGTTTTTCTCATTGCCGGTACAATTACCGATGTCTTGCTGCCATTATTAAAAATTTATATCATACCGCCGATAGGTTCTATTTTTTCAGTTTTTTTGGGCGCCGGAATCGTTTACTCGATAACCAGATACAGATTCATGTCTCTTACTCCGGCCTTTGCAGCTTCCGATATTCTTTCAACAATGAGCGATTTACTGGTTCTGATAAGTCCGGAGGGCAAAGTGATCGAAGCGAACAATGCCGTATTCGACCTGCTTGGATATAGAAGGGAGGAATTAATCGGCAGCCCGGCTGAAAAAATAGCCGGTCAAAGCGAAATGCTGCTTAAAGAAATTTCTTTCAGGGATAAGCGATTTTCTTTAATTACGAAAAAAGGCGAATTTATTCCCGTCAGTTTTTCAGGTTCTGCGATGAAGGATAAAGAAGATAATTATATAGGCATAGTCGGCGTCGCCAGGGATATGAGAAAGATCATGCAGCTGCAGGAAAGGGAACGGGAGCTTGCGGAGGAAAAAGCCAGAATCGAAACTTTGCAGGAAAACGCGCTCGAATTGCAGGATGCGTATAACAAGTTAAAGGCGACTCAAACTAAACTGATCCAGACCGAGAAAATGGCGGCGGTAGGACAGCTTGCCGGAGGCGTGGCTCATGAAATCAATAATCCGATGGGAGTTATACTGGGATTTTCCCAGAGCATAATGAGAAGGATAAAAGAAGACGATCCTTTACATATGCCTTTAAAATCAATTGAAAGGGAAGCCATAAGGTGCCGGAAACTGATTGTGGATTTATTAACCTTTTCCAGGGCGGAGAAGACAAAAGCCGAAAAAATCGATATAAACCAGGCTATTGAGGAAATGCTATCGCTCATAGAGGCGGGCACAAAGGTAAAAAACATTGATATAATCAAAGAATACGGCAGTGGAATCCCGGGAATAATTGCAAATAAAAACCAGATACAGCAGATAATAGTGAATTTATGTAATAACGCCATCGATGCCATGCCTGACGGCGGAAAAATAAAGATATCCACTTTAAAGATTGAAGACAGGATAGAACTGAAAATAAGCGACTCCGGCAAAGGGATGACGAGAGAAACAATGAGGCATATATTCGAACCATTTTTCACTACCAAGGAAGCCGGTAAAGGGACAGGTCTGGGTCTTAGTTTATGTTATGATATTATCAAAAAACATAATGGAA
This sequence comes from uncultured Spirochaetota bacterium, assembly GCA_963796325.1. Classification (GTDB taxonomy): domain Bacteria; phylum Spirochaetota; class Brevinematia; order Brevinematales; family JAOACQ01; genus CAVYGN01. Next base: position 1,152,385 of record CAWCLF010000001.1, on the reverse strand, counting down.
CGGTCCAGGTCGAAAGCGTATTGAAACAGGGAACCGTATTTACAATAAAACTACCTTTAAGAGGGTTATAATGGATAAAAAAATCTTGATTGCTGACGATGAAGAAGGAATGCGGGATTTATTCCGTTTTCTTCTCGAACCGCAGGGGTTCGAAGTTTTTACAGCCCGCGACGGCACGGAAGCCGTTGAATTGGTAAAGAAGAATTCTCTGGATATTGTCTGCCTGGATGTCCATATGCCGGTAATGAACGGTCTGGAAGCGTTTAAAATGATAAAAAAAATAAAACCGGAGCAGGTTGTCGTTATTTTTAGCAGCAGTTCCGACCCTGACTTTGTGTGCGAAACTGAAGCCAAGAATCTGGGCGCCTTCGAATGCCTGTATAAACCTTTTAATATAGATGATTTGATGGTTATAATCAGGCGCGCTTTGGGAGATAAATGAGGTTTTTAATCTTTTGTCCGGAGATGAGGGGAAAAGATAAAAGATGCTTATCTCCTGAAACGATATAATCCGCTCTCGCCGCAACAGCACATTCGATTATTTTATCATCCTCCGGATCATTCGCTATTACTGATAATTTGATGCCCGGCTCAACTAATTCACCCATTGATGTAAGCTCATTTTCAACTTACAGCATTCCAGGCGTGTGAAGTGATTGGATTAAATCCTTGCCACTCCCTGTGGCCGTAGTTAGTTGTATTGCCTCCGATGCCTTGTACCTGAAGCCCAAGGCCTCTTGCCAGAGCAGTATAAAGATTAACAATACCTCCACAGATGCCTTTTTTTCTCTTGAATACGCCTTCAGCCGAATAATTAAATGCTCCTTCTACAGGATTTATATTTGTATTTGTATCATTATCGAACGTTATATTGTCCCTGATCCATTCATAGGCTCCTCTTGCACGTTCCCAATCGTTATGGGAAATAGAACTGATACAAGAGATCAAATCGGTGATGCTTTTTGACGGTCGCATATTTTTAACAGCTCTGTCAATTTCTTTATCCCTGAAATAAAGGTGTTTGTTAACTGAATTGTATTGGGGAGCCATACCGCATACAAATTTATATCTGTCGAGTCCAATCGGACCAGGCCCTTCTCATAACGACTCGTCGATGTTTGAGGTTATCTATATCTAATAATATATTTCCTTGCTGATTTCTCTCTCTTATATCAATTTTTAGAATAGTATGATTAATTCGGAAACATCCATATAAGTGCGTCCTGGTACCCCGGAACAGCGCTGTGATCATGATCGTATCCGTGAAGGATGTCCTGTGTTATGTGAAAATTTGGGTAATGGCGGTTCGTTATCTGATTCACCCAAAGGGGATCGTAGGCGAACATCCATTCGTTATCGCTGACCGAGGTGAAGAGTGTACAGTTCAAATCGGTGTTATGCGCCGCATAGGTCGCTTCCATATTCGATATGCTCGTGTCGTCCCACGGGAAGGCGGCCGGACTCAGGGACAGAAATTTGTGAAACATATCTCGGTGATTCAGCATATTGTACAGCGAAAAAAGCCCTCCTAAGGAATGGCCGCCGAGACAGCGGTTGTCCGCGTTCGGTATTGTACGGTAATTGGAATCGACGTAGGGTATGAGCCTGTTTTTTATAAACGCGGCGAAGTATTCCGCGCCCCCCGAACCGGGAAAATTTCCGGTAGGATCGGCAGTCTGAATCAGATCGCGGCACCGGCTGGGGGACGTTCCCGTATAACCGTTCTGGTAAGCCTCGATCGGGCAAATTGCAACGAGGATGATCGGTTTCATGACCCCGGCCAGCACCTGGGTATGGATCCAGCTTCGCACCGGATCAAAATGCCAGTTGGCGTCCGTAATATAGAGGGTCGTATAGTAAGCGCCCGTATTGGTTGCATAACCGCCGGGGAGATCGATAAAAACATAGTAGTAATCCTGAACGACATCCGAATACATGGTGATCGGATTCGTAACGGAACTTAATGATGATGTTGAAGAGTTGTAAGAACTTGATGATGACGTTGATGAAGAATTTGCAGCGGATGAGGATGAACCGGAAGAAGTAACCAGATTACATCCGGCTGAAATAGAAAAAACAACCGTCATAAATAAAACCAATTTGATTGAATGTGACATACTTTTATAACCTCCAAAAATATCCTTGAGCATCCTGAAATATTAGTATCTGCACTTACCATTATATGGAATTAGAAAGCTTCTGGCGCGAGTTCAATAGATAATATCCTTAATATTACCTGATTTTAATCACCGGATATGAAATATAAATAAATAATATTTTTTTGCACTATATGAGCATGGTAACCGCCCAATGTAAATTGGAACGGTTACAAATTATACACAAAATGTACACAGCGAATCCCGCGATTTTACAACCGATTGCATAGAAAGGAATTACTGAAAAGATACTCTGGAGATGAGGGGATTTGAACCCCCGACCCCTGCGTTGCGAACGCAATGCTCTCCCGCTGAGCTACATCCCCGTATTGAACCTTGATTTTATGAATTAAAGATTTATAATTCTAAATTCAAGCCCTTCTAAAGTCAAAATTAACTATAGTCGGCAGTCACTAAGTCGTGAGTAATGAGTCATTAGCCGGGATTTCCCAGATGAAATCTTGAAGAATGCCTAAAACCATGCTATAACTAACGTGTAGAGAAAGAGATAGAGCGCAATGGGCAGCAAAAAAAGGGAGAATACGATGGGTGAAAGAAGAAAATCGGCATTTTGCCTGAATTTTGATAATAATATACGTCTCGAATTTCATGGAACATCTATTACTTCCGATGCAGGCTTACTTGCATACCGTGAACTTGACCATGCTTTAGGACTCACAGAAAGTGCGAATCACTATCTTTCTGATAGCCGCCCCGGTAAAAACAAGAGACATTCCCTTGCCGCTCAACTGCGGCAATCTGTTTTCTCAAGGATTGCGGGATATGAAGATACAAACGATGCCGACAGGTTGAGTATTGATCCGGTAATGCGAAGAATTGTCGGCGGTCGTGCCCTGGGATATACAGCCGCTTCAACGAGTCAGATGAGCAGGTTCGAGACTGAGGTTCTTTCATCAGACAATAATTTAAAAGTGTTGATGCAATTACCGGGAAAGTGGATTGACCGGATCAGAAGCGCAGAATATCTTAAGCGGATAGTGCTTGACATGGACAGTTCGGTCAGTGAAACCTATGGGAATCAGGAAGGCTCCGCTTACAACGGTCATTTCGGATGTACCTGTTATCACCCGCTGTTTTGTTTTAACCAGTCAGGAGACCTTGAATCTGCGATGCTTCGTGAGGGTAATGTCCATAGCGCCAATGGATGGAAAACAATGCTTAAACCTATTGTTGAAAAATATAGAGATCAGAATCTGGACTGCTATTTCAGGGGAGATGCCGCTTTCGCAAATCCGGACATTTACGAATACCTTGAATCAGAAAACTTCCTTTACACGATCAGGCTTCCTGCTAATGATATTCTTCAAAAGAATATCGCACATCTTCTGAAACGCCCGATCGGAAGGCCGTCCTTCGCCCCCGTTGTCCTGTACCACGATTTCTTCTATCGGGCAGTAAGCTGGGACAAGGGACGCCGTGTAATAGCGAAGGTTGAGTGGCATCGTGGGGAACTGTTTCCTCGTGTCGGATTCATCATAACAAACCTCCGATGGCAGCCGAAGAAGGTCGTCAGGTTCTATAACATGAGAGGAACGGCGGAGCAGTGGATCAAGGAAGGAAAATACGCTATCAAGTGGACAAGACTGTCATGCCACGACTTTACAGATAACCAGGTGAGATTGCAGTTATTCGCTCTTGCTTACAATCTGGGAAACTTCCTTCGACGGGTTGCACTGCCTCGGTCTATCCGGCATTGGTCGATGACGACCCTCCGGGATAAGCTTATCAAGATCGGGGCGAAGGTTATAAGCCATGCCCGGTACACGATATTTCAGATGGCTGAAGTTGCTGTCCCAAAGGAAATATTTGAAGCGGTACTCGAAAGGATAGAACGGTTCCGGTCTTTGGCCTTGGAATCATTATAAGGATTGATGCAATGAAAATAATAAAGGGGTTCCTGTTGTCGAATTTTAAGAAAGGGTTGAATTCTACCGCTTTCATGCCGTCTTGGACTGGAAAGAGAGGAATTTTATGTTGACATGCCCTGATAAGGTTGATAAAATATTGACAGAATGCATTGGGATCCGGATTTTTGGAGTTTCAATATGCTAAATGGGAAATCCCGAATTAGTCAGGAGTCAGGAGTGAGAAATCGTAATTGAGTCAACAGTCTATTCCCTGAAACCTCCGACTCTCGACTCATGACTTATTGACTGCCTTAAGAATATTCTAACTTTTGACAATTAATGCAGGGATTATTATCTTATTACCTGAATCCGTTAACTAATTAGAAAAATATAGATTAACCCTTTACAATATATAGGGTTATGGACCTAATAAGGTTCACCCAGAGGGTGAAGGAATGAAAACAATTATCCGTTTTGACCTGGAGGAAACAGACGAGCTAATTGCGGCTGAAAGCGGACTGACACTGATAGGTTCTTTAATACGCAAATCAAATCTTGATAAAAGATTGGAAAGTTCGGGAAAAAGGCCGCAGATTAAAGATATAGATATCGTAAAGAGCTATACAAGTCTGCTTGCTATGGGCAAAACAGAATTCGCAAAAATAGAGCAATATCGAAATGATAGATTTTTCAAAGCGATGATGGATATACCGACCGTGCCATCGGAGGAAAATTTGAGACAGCGAATGGATATGGCCCCTGAAAGCTGGCCCGATAAAATAAGCGATGAAAGCATAAGGCTGGTAAAAAGGATGAAAGGCCGCTTAACTCCGACAATCAGGGATTTAGTTCCTCTGGATATAGATGTATCACCATTCAATAATGAACAGACAAAAAAGGAAGGAGTCTCAAGGACTTACGCAGGGTATTACGGCTATGCACCAATATTTGCGTATTTTGGGAAAGCAGAAGGATGGATTGTTGGCGTTGAGCTGCGTGAAGGTAAAAGTCACTCCCAATGTGATAAAGGAGAATTTATCCGCAAGGCAATACAAAATGCGAAAATATTTGAACGTAAAATACTTGTGAGAGTAGACAGCGGGAATGACAGCAATGATACGATAAAAATCTGTGCGGAAGATGAAAAAGTTGATTTCATAATCAAAAGAAATTTAAGAAGAGAGAGCCCGCTTGATTATCTGGAAAGAATAGAAAAATCGGAAACAGCGTCAGTTGAAAATCCACGGGAAGGGAAAACGGTATATCGGGATAAGTTAAGAGCGGACGTTGGGCTGAAAGAAGAAATAAAACTGGTTTATGAGGTTATTGAAAGGACGATAGATAAGCAAGGCAATCCAAATCTATTAGCCGACATTGAAGTAAAAGCTTACTGGACATCATTATCGGATGATGCCGATACAATTATCAGCTTGTATGAGGAACACGGCACAAGCGAACAGTTCCATTCGGAAATTAAGTCAGATATTGGATTGGAGAGATTTCCCAGCGGAAAATTTAAAACAAATTCTTTGGTATTGTCACTGGGATGTTTTACCTATAATCTTTTGAGGTGGGTCGGGCAAAATGCGCTAAGGTATAAAGGTATTCCTGGAAGTAAAGCTAAAGAAAGGATAAGGCTCAAAACCGTCATACAGGATATAATGTATATGGCTGCAAAATTGGTCTGCCATGCAAGAAAGTTTGCTCTGAAGATATATAGGAATAATCCGTGTCTGCCTCTATTTCGTAAGTTATACGGGACGCTAACTGTTTAAAAAAGAGTTAAAGGATCCGTTTTTAGCGTTTTAAGAAAAGAGTGGGTTTGCGCCTAAAATTTTTAAAAGATGTACTTTTAGGATTATTGGGAGATTTAATTTTCGAAAATTTGTTATGATTCACAACTATTGGTTATAATACAGCAGGAACTGGCCAAAAATTGAAGCGGAAAGAACAAGAGAAGGTTGTTTGTCGATAACTTAACGGATTCAGGTTATTAGTAACAATTTTAGACGAAGTTCCCTTTTTGAAGTCCTGATTATAAACAGGAAGGTAAAGCTTTATGGCGGGCAACATTCTTGTGGGAAGGCAGCCTATTCTGGACGGCGATCAGAATATAATGGCTTTTGAATTATTGTTCCGGGACGATGATGAAAATTTTGCAAAGATCAAGGACAACCTTTCCGCCACTGCCACGGTATTGATAAATACCCTCAACAACATAAGTTTCAGCAGGCTCATGGGCTCGAAACTCGCATTCATCAATATTAACGAAGAAATAATAAAAAGGGATCTTTTAAAGACACTCCAGAAAGACAGGTACGTATTCGAGATCCTGGAATCGACAAGGATCGACGATACCCTTGTGGAACAGCTCGCGGAGCTGAAACAGGAGGGTTTTGTATTCGCCCTCGATGATTTTCAATTCACGGATGAGACGATAAAACGATTTAAACCCCTTTTCAATATCGTTTCATACATCAAGGTCGATCTTAAACTGAACACAAAGGAACTGATCGCCTCGAAGTTTAAAATGTTCAAATCATATCCGGTAAAATGCCTGGCCGAGAAGGTCGAGGATATGGATGAATTTTTCTTTTATAAAGACCTGGGATTCAATCTTTTCCAGGGCTATTTTTTTGCAAAACCTACAATCATAAAAGGAAAAGGTATCGATATAAGGAAGCTCGCGATCATGGAAATAATAAACCTCATCTACAAGGACGTCGATATCAAGGATCTCGAGTCGGCGTTCAAGAAATACCCCGAGATGACGATCAACCTCCTCCAGTTCATCAATTCGGCGGCAATAGGCTCCAGGAACAAGATCGAATCTATACGCCAGGCTCTTGCTCTCCTGGGCAACAGGCAGATCCTTAACTGGCTCATACTTATGGAATATGCTTATTCGAAGGAAAAGAACAGCGGCAACCCCCTTCTTTTTTCGGCTATCGAAAGGGCTAAAACCATGGAACTTCTTCTTCACAACCTGAAGAACAACGTTCAAAAAAGTCTTCTCGACGAAGCTTACCTTACCGGTCTTCTTTCACTCCTTGAACCTCTTTTTAATGTACCCATGAAAGATATCCTTTCGGAACTCAATTTAAGCAGGGATATCAACGAGGCCCTTCTTGAACATAAAAATATACTGGGTAAGCTCCTCCTGCTTGTTAAAAAAAGCGAGGAAAACAACTTCGAAGAGATTTCCACCTTGCTCAAGGACATGAACATTTCCCCGGAAAAATACACTAACGCGTCTCTCGACGGATTCTGCTGGGCCCAGGATAACGGCAACCAGTGCCTTCAGGAATCTTATACATAAATTAGTCGTCAGACGGCAGTCTACAGTCGACAGTTGGGAAAAAAGCAGAAACATTAACGCTATTGAGTATCTTACAATAAATAATTATTTAACGGCAGCTACCCCTATTGACTATCGACTCCCGACTCAGGACTTTTGACTCCTGATTTCCTTTTTTTAAAAAAATATGTTAGAATAGGTAAGATTTTCAGGTCTTTATTATATTTTAAGGCATCAATCCCTGCACCGTAGCAGATGTTTTTCTATTTTTTGGAGGGTTAATTTATGGGATTAAGCAGAAAGGACCTGGATCTCAATAATATCGATTCTAACAAACTGTCTCTGGCAGATTTCGCCGATTTTCAAAGCGACGATCTCTTTGAAGTCAAGGAATATTTCTGGGAAGTATTCAAGGATGCGACCGCAAAAAAATACATGGTCTATCAGAACCCCGTCCTGACGGCACCTGTTGCGGAATTCGACGTCGCCGACCGCACGACCGGCGAAGTAAGGAAATTTCTTAATTTTTGTTCCTATAATTATCTTGGGTATTCGTACAACCCTGAAGTTATCAAGGAAGTACAGAAAACGCTTTCCAAATACGGAACCGGCGCCGTATCCGCTCCGCTTTTCAGCGGCTATTACGATATTACGAAGAAACTGGAGGAAGCCGTCGCTTCATTTAAGAACAAGGAAGCGGTAATGATATTCCCCACCGGATATGCTGCAAATCTCGGCGTCCTGTCCTGCCTTTTAAGGCCCGGCGATGTGGCGGTTCTCGATATACTGTCCCATGCATCGATATATGACGGCGTCAAGCTTTCCGGCGCGGATATCAAGGTTTTCAGCCACAACAGCGCGAAGCACCTTGAAAAAGTCCTCAAAAACCTCGGGACAAAACGCGTGATTGTCTGCGTCGAGGGAGTATACAGCATGGACGGCGACCTGGCCGACCTTCCCGAGATCGTCAGGGTCTGCAAAAAATACGGGGCCAGGATCCTTCTGGACGAAGCCCATGCGACCCTTATTTTCGGCGAAAACGGCAGGGGTGTCGCAGAACACTTCGGAGTGGAGAAGGATATCGATATCACGGTCGGAACTTTCAGCAAATCCTTCGGAGCAATCGGCGGTTTCGCTGCTGCCGAAAAAAAACTCATCACATATATGAAGATGATGGCAAGGTCTTACGTATTTTCATGCGCAATGGCCCCTCATACGGCTGCCGGAATATTGAAGATTCTCGAGATCTATCAAAACGATAAATCGGAACGCGACAAACTGATGAAGAACTCACTCTATATGCAGGATAAACTGAAAAGTTACGATCTTGATATTGGGGATACCAAATCGCAGGTCATCCCGGTTATTGCCGGAAGCGATCTGCGCCTCCGCGAAATAAGCAAGAGAGTGATGGAAAGGGGCCTTTTTACGGGGGTTGTCACATACCCGGCTGTTTCGAATAAACGGACAAGACTCAGACTTTCATTATCCAGCTATCACACAAAAAAACAGATGGACAGGTGTGCCGATATTCTAAAGGAAGTTTTCGAAGAAACAAAAAACTGGCCCGGCAAAAGCCGGTGAAACCCCTTCTCCTATCGATCTGTCCGGCAGTAATTATTGCGATTGCCGTGAATTCGATTCAAGCCGCCGGCTACCCGATAGGCCCTGGAAATTGGGCAATATTGAATAATAAAGATTCAATATATGAACCCTGCGATGATGTCTGGCATATCGGCTACGGCGACGCTTCGATAGCGCTTAATGCGGTATTCAAATACCTTCTGGATGCCCGGTCTGATAAGGATACTCCGGCTTACATAAAAACGGATATTAACAGGATCCTTTTACGGCGGAAGCTTTTCAGGGTCCAGTTCGCGGGGATAGTTGCAGGCGGCAGGAAAAAGATATTCTGCAATTTCTTCGATTCGAGGATGAATGCAAGGGGATGGAAGAGCGAAGAAATTTCAACAGCGGATACCGTTTTCTATTCCTGGAGCATCGAATACGACCCGGCTCTCAAAACCTGCGGAAATTTCAGGGGAAAAACGGGCGGCATGTAATCCTGTGTGAAAGTGAGGATTATATATGAACGATTCATTGAAGACGGGAATTTCCATATCTAAAAACGGACCCTATGTTGCCAGGGGAGGATTGCCGCTTTCAAAAGAGATCATTGTTCCCAACGGCGAGGGTATTCCGGTCAGATGGTCTAAAGGTCATGATTACCCTCAAAAAAACATATATTCCTTATGCCGCTGCGGCGCATCTAAGACTATGCCCTTCTGCGACGGCAGCCATACAAGGATCGAGTTCGACGGGACGGAAACAGCTCTTAAAAAACCTTATCTTGAACAGGCCGATATATACCGGGGCCCCGGGCTGGTCCTGACCGATGCCGAAAAATTATGCGCTATAGCCCTTTTCTGCCACCGCGGAGGGGATACCTGGAATCTTACGGAAAGGTCTGGGCATAAAAAGGCAAGGGATATGGCTATACAGGAATCCTTTGACTGCCCTTCCGGAAGGCTCGTTACCTGGGACAAGAAATTTAAGAAACCCTACGAGCCTTATTTTCAGCCTTCTGTCGGTATTGTTGAAGACCCGGTTCACCATGTAAGCGGCCCGGCCTGGGTAAAGGGCAATGTCAGAGTCGAGTCTTCGGACGGTTCTGTTTATGAAGCGAGGAACAGGGTGACGCTCTGCAGGTGCGGAAAATCGCTTAATAAACCGTTCTGCGACGGAAAACACATAGAATGCGGCTTCGATGACGGAGACGAATCTATAGGAAGATAATTTTTTACTTGACGGGATCGCGATAAAAGAATTAATATTGATAGAAAGCATCGTATTCTCTTAACCGGAGCCGCCGAATGATTTCCGGAATTGAAAAAATAATATTGACCGAAGAAATGATCATGAACAGGGTCCGCGAACTGGGAAGCGACCTGTCCCGTGATTATTCCGGAAAGAACCCTATTTTTATAGGGATACTTAAAGGCGCGATCCCTTTTATAGCCGATCTCATAAGAACCATCCCCCTGCCTCTGCAGTACGATCTTATGGCTATTTCAAGCTACGGGGCTTCCACAAAATCAAGCGGTATCGTTAAAATTCAGAAGGATATCGACCTCGATATCGAAGGCCAGGACGCCCTTATAGTCGAGGATGTCGTAGATACCGGGCTTACGCTGCAGTTTCTCATTGACAAACTGAAGTCGCACAGGCCCAGGTCTTTAAAAATATGCACCCTCCTCGACAAGCCTGCCAGGCGGAAAATTCCGATCCAGCCCGATTATAACGGTTTTGTCATACCGGATGTATTTGTCGTGGGCTACGGCCTGGATTATTCTGAAAACTACCGCAATCTCCCTTACATAGGGATATTAAAGGAAGAATATTACAGGTAAAAGGGGTTAAAATGCTTGAGAAGATTTTCGGTTTCAAGAAACATAACACTACGTTTTCGAGAGAAGTGATCGCAGGTTTAGTCACTTTTATGACTATGGCTTACATAATTTTTACAAACCCTTCAATTCTGAGCGATGTAATGGGTAAGGAGTATTTCCAGGGACTGGTGGTTGCCACATGTCTCGGGGCGGCTTTAACCACTTTCTGCATGGGAATTTTCACTAATTATCCCCTCGCGCTGGCGTCCGGTATGGGTTTAAACGCCGTCCTGGCTTACACCCTGATCAAGGGCATGAACGTCTCATGGCAGGTTGCAATGGGAGTTGTGGTTATCGAAGGGGTTCTAATAACAATAATGGTGCTGACAAGGGTCAGGGAATGGATAATGGACGCCATTCCGATGGACCTCAAGCGTTCGATAGGAGTAGGAATCGGCCTATTCATTGCCCTGATCGGGCTAATCAAATCCAGGCTGGTTGTTGCCAATCCGGATACTCTCATAACCTTTGGAAAGCTCGGGCCTGAAAGCCTCATTGCATTGTTCGGATTGATTGTGACAGCTTTATTGATGGCCAGAAAGGTCAAGGGAGCTCTCCTGATCGGCATAATCCTTTCGACATGCACGGCGGCTGTTGCCGGAATGGTAACAATGCCTAAAGAATGGGTAACCGGCATCAAGCCCGAATATTTCAGGACTTTTTTCGCTGCCGATATTTTCGGAGCCCTTAAATGGGGTTTGGCATCGATAATTTTCGCATTCGTAATATCGGATTTCTTCGATGCAATGGGAACTATCGTGGCGGTCGGAGAACAGGCCGGTTTCGTTACGAAGGACGGGAAAATACCCCGTCTCCGGAATGCTCTTGCAGTAGATTCGATGGCAGCAGTCGTGGGCGGGGCATTCGGATGCAGTTCGATTACCACTTACATTGAAAGCGCATCGGGCGTAGGAGAGGGCGGCAGAACCGGGCTCACTTCGATAATAACAGCCGTGCTCTTTATCCTGTTTATCTTTTTCACGCCGGTTATACAGATCGTTCCTTTTTATGCAACGGCACCTGCGCTGATAATCGTAGGTTTCCTTATGCTTACTATTGTAAAATCCATAGACTGGACGGATTATACGACTGCAATTCCGGCCTTTCTGATTATAATAATGATTCCTTTTACCTACAATATTGCAAAGGGCATCGGTTACGGATTTATTGCCTATGTGCTGTTGAAGCTTTTTACCGGCAGGTTTAAAGAGATCCGTCCCCTGATGTATATCGTAGCGGCGGCTTTCGCAGCATCCTTTTTTATTCCAGGGACATAAATAACCAAAGACATCTTTTAATCTTATATTAACCGGATGCCGAAGATTATTTAATATTTTCTCTGTTGCTTTTTACAAAAACCGATTATAATTTATGAGTGCTTCCAAGCCCTTGAGCCTAAAACTCAAGAGCCGGTTTTTAGCCCTTATATTAAAAACGAGGGGATTTATGGATATTGCGAACTATACTTCTTCCATCGACAGTGCTGTCGAGAAAGGTGAACCGATCGAGTATAAATTCGAATTCATTTCGCAGGAAGAATCCGAATTTTCGCTGGAGGTCCTGGCTTATATCCTCAACAAGATATCTAAACTGCACCTTCTAGACGAGATATCGTTCTTCCTCCGCGAATTTCTGACAAATGCCAATAAATCGAACCTAAAAAGGGTATATTTCAAAATAATGAATCTGGATATCGATAATCCTTCCGCTTACCAGAAAGGGATGGAGACATTTGCTAAAGATTTCCATGACAAGCTCGATCTTTTAAGAAAGGAATTCGGAAAATACTCGCTGTACACGAAGATCGGGTACATTTTGAAGAACAACATGCTCACCGTCACTGTCAAGAACAGCAATACCCCTACAAGGCAGGAAATGGAGAGGATAAGGAACATCATAGAGGAGTCCAAGAAGATCCGCGATATCGCCGAAGCATATATGAAGCTTTCGGATTCGACCGAGGGAACGGGCCTGGGTCTGATATCAAGTATGCTGATGCTCCGCAGCATCGGCCTGGACGAAAGTTTTTACAGGGTGAATGCTGATGATAATAATAAAGAGACTATAATATCGGTGGACATATTTCTAGATACGGTAACCGAGATGCAGGTCGACTATCTCTCAGACATTATTCTGGCCGAGATCGGGAACCTGCCGGTATTCCCCGAAAAGATCACCCAGCTCCAGCAGATACTTTCAGATAAAGACGTCGCTTTCTCGAAAGTGGCGTCTATAATACAGGGCGATTTTTCACTTACTGCGGAACTCTTAAGAATAGTCAATTCCGCCCAGTATATGCTCCCGCAGAAAGTATCGAACATAACCAACGCCATTTCCCTGATAGGCGTCAAGGGTCTTAAGAGCCTGCTTTATTCGTACGGAACCCAGAATATACTGACGCAGAAGTTCGGAAGCATGGACGTTTTATGGCAGCATGCATACAGGGTAGCTTCATATGCCTACCATCTTGCAAACGACAGGAACAGAAAGGACCTTCAGGACGACGCTTACATCGGGGGAATACTGCATGATATGGGCAAGATTATAGCCATAACATCTTATCCTGTCCTCATGGATAAAATCTCAAATCACTGCATCGACAAGGGTATAAACTGCAGTATGATCGAAAGGCTGTCAATGGGGCTTTCCCATGCCAGGATCGGCGCCGAGATTGCCAGGCACTGGAATTTCCCCGATAACATTGTCGATGTCATAAACTGCCACCATCAGCCGTTATTGTCTCCCGATGAAACTAAAGACCTGGTCTTCCTGGTTTACCTGTCAAACCTGCTTTCCCATGTACATGACAGGCCTGTATATTTTTCCCTTATCGAAAAGGAAGTGCAGAACCAGTACCACCTGAGGAATATGCAGGACGTTCTTACCCTTGAAAAGAAACTTGACGGCTATTACCAGGAACAGATAAAAAAAGCGAGCATGATTTAATTTTAACCCCGAATCATTTCGATGTTTCTTTAAGCATCAGAAGATTGATTATCATCTTGAGATGGTTCAATGTCAGCGAAGATGATTCCCGGGCGATATCGGTATCGCTCCCGCTCTGCATATTTTCAAGATTTTCCCCGGCCTGTCTCTCTCCCGATACCATGTATTCAAGCCCCTTCATCCTGGCGCCGATGGAAGCCCTTTCCTTTATAAAGTCGTCGATAAGGCTGTCTACCCGGTCGAGACTGTAATGGTCCCTGCTTTCAAGCGCTTTCATGACTGCATCGTTTTCAAAGAAACCTTCAAAAATCCTTTTAGTATTAAACTGCGACTCTTTCAAATCGAATATAATCTGCCGGTAATCCTGGTCGATCTTGCCGTTAATAATTCCCCTGTCGCTGTCGCTCAATATCGTATTCGACTCCTGCAGGCAGAGCTCCCTTATCCTTTGAAGTATATCGATGAGGTTTCCCAGCAAGGCATCCTGGTATTTATAGTATGATATCATATCGCTTTGATTTTCGATATCCTTCCGGAAAGCCCTGATATGTTTTTCCAGTTCCTCGTATATAGCATAATTTGCAGGATCGTCGACAAGCAGGCTCCTCCCGCCGGATATCCGCTGCAAGTTCTTTTCGTAATTCAGTTCGTTGCCGCTCAGTATCCTGTTAAGGAAAATCAGCGAAGAATTCCCGGCTGAAGCCCCGTAGATATAATACAGAGGGGTAAAGAGCATTAAGGCGAGTATTCCCGCAATAGTCAATAAAATTTTCATTTGACATTCCTATTATTTAATATATTATGTAATTACAATAAAATCAAATGTGTGAACAATAGTCATTAGTCGGCAGTCTTGAGTCAAAAGTGATGACTCCCGACTCTTGACTTTCGACTACCGTCCGTTGACAATTCCTTTTATTTTTAATAAATTGATATAATGTTTGAAGACTGCCACACCGCCTATGAGGTTCCCGGAAGTACCCAAGATTGAAAGGAGGATACGATGACATCCGTTAAAGATAGCGTCATTCTTATCACCGGCGCGACAAGCGGGATCGGCAAAGCCGCAGCCCTGTCCCTTGCCCTTAAGGGAGCGAAGGTGGCGGTTCATGGAAGGGATAAAAAAAAGATTGCCGATACGGTCGGCGAGATAAATGAAAAGGCCGGTCCCGGCCATGCCGAAGGAATTTCAGGCGACCTGTCGTCGCTTAAAGAGGTAAAAGCTATGGCAGGAGAATTTATATCGAGGTACGGCAGGCTTGATGTGCTTATAAATAACGCGGGCGGTCTTTTCCTTGAAAAAAAATCTTCACGGGACGGATTCGAGATCACCTTCGCGGTAAATTACCTTTCTCATTTTCTGCTCACGAACCTTCTCCTGGATTTATTGAAAAAAAGCGCACCGGCAAGGGTCATCCATGTTTCATCGGAGGCTCATACTTATCTTAAGTCCCTTGATTTCGGAAAACTTACAGCCGTGAACGGATACAGGGGATTCAAGGCTTACAGCGCAGCCAAGATCTGTGTAAATCTTTTCGCATTCGAGCTGGCCCGGCGCGTAAAGGAATTCGGCATCGATTCCAACGCCCTTCATCCCGGGGTTATCAGGACCGGTTTCGGGCTTAACACGAATAATCCCGTATTCCATGCCCTGATGCAAATTTTCAGGCTTTTCCTGGTCTCGCCGGAGGACGGGGCGCTGACAACGGTTTACCTCGCTTCCAGTGATGAAGTGAAAGGCGTCACAGGCAAATACTTCGATAAGTGCAGGGAAGCGCCTTATGCAAAAAATTCTGCCGGTTCAGAAACAGGCAGGAAACTATGGGAATTAAGCGAAGAGATGGTAAAAAATTACTTTTAAGGTCTTTTCCCGGTAATGACTATTCTGGACGGCCAGGCTTCCCCGACTCTGATCCTGACGCCGCTGTCGCTATCCGGAAATTGTCCGGCAATAAATCTTTCCAGTTCATCTGTTTTGAATCCGCGGCGTATTGAAAGCCTGCCGTCATAAAGGGCGAAACTTCCATGAAGGAAGAGGCCTGTAAAAATACTGTAGCCTATGAAGGCCAGGCCGCTCCGTTTTATATCATTGAAAAGAAAAGCTCTGCAAGAATTTACTGCATAATCCAGGACCTTACCGATCTGTGCCCAATCGAGGTGATGAAGAAAATGGTTCGAAAAAACAAAATCGTACTGATCTTTTTTATTCAATTCCAGCGCCGACCCCGTGACTACTTTTATTTCCGGGAAATCCTTTGCCGTTTTAAGGCTCACCGGAAGGATCCTCCTGTCGCTGTCAAGGGCTGTAATAGACACCCTCAGGCCAAGACGCCTGGCTTCCCTTATTACCCAGGCATCGATGTCGCAGCCGCCGGCGCCTATATCGAGAAGCGTATATTCCCTTGACGGGTCTCCGGCCATTATGGAAAAGAAATGATTCCTAATAAGCCTTCTTGACGAACTGAAAAGAACATTGAGTATCCTGAACTGCCGGATCGTTCTCTGAAGCTTTCCTGTATCGGCGCGGGGATCGTCCATCAGTTCTTTTTCGAAACACCTGTCCTTCATAACGGGAATAATCTGCATCTTCATTAAAAACACTCCAGAATGCCGGATTCTGCGGTCAGACCCGGGCCTATGGAAACTGCGAAAACATAGCCTCCTGCGTTACCCGCCAGCATCTTTTCAAGAACAAAAAGCAATGTCGCGGAACTCATATTGCCGTAATTGCGGAGAATTGAATATGAATGCTCAAGATCGCTCCTGGAAAGGCCGAGCGCGGGACGCAATCTGTCCAGTATAGCCCTTCCGCCCGGATGGACGGCCCAGGACGAGATTTCTCTTCTTTTAATGCCCGCTATTCGGGCGTTGTCAGCGACCAGGTCGGGTATGGTTTCCTGAAGGCGGATCGGGACCGATCTTGAAAGCTTCATTTCAAATCCATGATCGCCGACAATCCATCCCATATCCGATTCAGTTCCGTCGATTATCCTTGAAACAAACGACTTCATTTCAAAACCATGACCCGGCCCGTCGGATTCCTTCGAGGAAATAACGGCGGCCCCTGCCCCGTCGGCAAAAAGGCTGTTCGAAATGAGCGTGTCCTCATCGAACCTGTGCCTGTAATGCAGCGAGCAGAGTTCCGTACATACCGCCAGGACCTTTGCCAGGGGATCGGAAAGGCAGATTGAAAATGCCATTTTTAAAACAGGTATAGCCGCCAGGCACCCCATAAACCCCAGGTGATAGCGGTTTATGCCTCTATTCATGGAAAATTTTTTAATAAGATGAAGGTCCAGGCCCGGGGCCGAGAAACCGGTACAGCTGGCGGTAACCAGATGAGTAATCGAACCCGGATCAATGTTCCTGATTTTTTGAAATGCGGCTCTGACGGCATTTTCCGCAATGAGAGGAGCTTCCCTGATATAAAGAGTGTTTCTGTATTCCGTTGACGGCCCATTATGGATGAAAGGTTCGAGCGGCACAAAAGGCGAAGACTCCCGGGCATCTTTAAAATCTCTTATTACCGAATGTCTTTTATCGATGCCCGACTGCCTGTAAATCCTCCCGGCAATCCGCCTGGTCCGGCTCCCGGATGGCAAAGCTCCGCAAATCGTATTGAAAAAATCATCCTGGGTCATGAAATTGACAGGCACAGCTGTCCCGATACAGTGGATAATCGCCCGCTTTTTCATAAGCCGCAGAGTCTCTCGATTCTTTCCCTGCAGGAATCGAGATTCCTGTACGGGATCGTCATCATACCCAGCATAGGAACGAGCATCTTCTTGAGAGGGCTGTTGATAATAACAAAAGAAATTAAATATCGGACGGCATTCCAGATAACGCCTCCCGAAGTCCCGAATTTCATCAGGAATCCCGCCCTGAAGGAAGCGCTCATGGCTGCCCTTTTCCTGATCTTATCGTATATTTTAAAAAGACGGCGGTAGTCCTGATTCAGGGTATCCGACTTCCGGATGAGCCACACCGCCATTTCCGCATCTGCAAACCCTATATTCATATTTTGTCCTCCGATAGGCGACATGACATGCGCTGCATCCCCGCAGAGAATTATCCTTCCTTTATAAAAACTTTCCGCGATGAAGCGCTGGACCCCGAATCCGCTTTCCCAGAATTTTACGGCTTTATCGATATTGACCCCGCACCTTTTCGGGATCTCCATTTCAAGAAAATCGGTCGTGTATTCTTTTATGAAATATGGAGTCCTGAGTACATATCTCCTTCTTCCGCCGGGAAGCGGAAAAGATTCGACGGAGCCTCTTTTTGTCATAAAGAGCCTTCCTTCGTTTTTCCATCCCGAATTATCCTCAAAATCTCCCATAAGGAACGTCTCACGGTAAGGTGCGCCTTTAAAATTAATCCCGAGAGAGGTGCGCATAGCGCTCTTGCTGCCGTCGCAGGCAATTGCATATCTGGATCTATAATTGAAATTTTTACCCGATAATTCCAGGCCGGATATTTCCACTATGGAACCTTTTTCTTTTATATCCGATGCTTTATGCCCGCGTAAAAACCGTACATTAAGCATTTTTTCAAGCGTTTCTTCCAGCAAACTCTCAGTATAATTCTGGGGTATGGATAAAATGAATTTATAATCGCTTTTAAAGCATGAGAAATCCGCCCTGCCCATAGGTAATATCGCTCCGCCCGCCCATGAATTCGTCACGGGAACTCCGCGCTTGACAAGCTCCAGGTCAAGATCCAGCCGCCTCATTATTTCAAGAGTCGGAGGCGAAATGCCTACAGCCCTCGGATTGGGATCCCTTGCAGGTTTCTGTTCGAGTAATATGCATGAGAATCCTTCCCTCTGCGCCATTAGTACGGATAACATACCGACAGGGCCAGCGCCTATTACGATAATATCTGCATCAGTCATGATGAACCTCTCGATCAGCTTGGCTGCGGTTTAAAATTATTAGGGCGGTTCCCCTAAGGACCTAAGGGCCAAAAACTAGATTTCTGAAAATAATTATAATATTGAATCTAATAATTCCGCCCAATAGGCACTACCTTGCTACCCCAAAGGGCCGAAGCGAAGCGAAGATCCCCGTAAGGGGGGAGTTATTAGAAGTGCCCATTAATAATGAACCCAAGAAGATTTTAAATAAACATGCCGAATTAGTCAACGTACTTCAGTCAGCAGTACTTCAGTCAGCAGTCGGCAGTCATCAGTCATTGCTGTCACTTTTTTCTGTCGACTTTAGACTGCCGACTGCTGACTGCATTGGTTTGATTATTAACCGATTATGTAATAAAATATCTATTAAATTTTAATAGAAACCGATCGTCAACAGGAAGGGGGGCCTTTATGCTTTTAACAGCCGATCTTCATGTGCATTCCGACAATTCAAAAGACGGAACCGATTCTATCAATGACATATGCCGTGAAGCTGTCAAAAAAAATTTCAAGTATATATGCTTCACCGAGCATCTGGATCTTGGAAAAATATCAGGAGGAACAGGTTTTTTCAATTTCAAGGCTTTTTCAAAAGAGATCGACAGGGCGAGGAATGCATTCGGCGGAGAATTGACCGTTTTAAAAGGCGCCGAAGTCGGAGAGCCTCACCTTTATCGGGCCGAGTTTGAAAAAATACTTAAGCTTGATTTTGATATGATACTCGGATCGGTCCACTGGATCGGCAATCATTTTGCCGGGGAGAACGATCTTGAACTTCTTTATTCAAAGGACCAGATTTTCGAAATGTATTATATCGAACTCTTAAAAGCAGTGGAATCCGGCGGGTTCGACGCAGTAGCCCATTTCGACTTTCCTAAAAGATATCTGGGAAAAACTCAAACCCCCGGAATTGTCGAAGAAATTTTAAGAATAATGATAAAAAACGGTATCGCTCTGGAATTGAACACCAGTTCCATGAGAAAGGGATTGGAAGAGCCTCTCCCGGGCGCTGAAATCCTGGATAAATATGCAAATTCGGGGGGCAGGATGATCACTACAGGTTCGGATGCTCATAACCTTGCCGAGATCGGATCGAAATTCAATTTTCTGGAAACGCTCCTTGATAAAAACGGCATAGTCGCTCCCGGTTATTTTGAAAACAGGGTATTCAAAAACTTTCGATGATCTTTTCCATCTCGCTGATGTTTATAGGTTTGTTGACATATGTAACAGGTCTCAGGTTCTTCGTCCTTTCGATAAAATCCTGGTTTGTGTACCCGGTCATAAAGATAATCGGGATTGTCTTCTTTTCGCTGATCTTCTCGGCTGCTTCGATGCCGTCGATCGAACCCGCAAGGTGGATATCCATAAGTATCACATCGGGATTGTCCTCAAGAGCGCTTTTCACAGCTTCTTCCCCCGTGGAAACCGGTCTGAAAACCTGATATCCGGTCCTGGCCAGGTTTTCACATAACATCATGGCCGTGAATGCTTCGTCTTCGACTACAAGGATCTTTTTTTTTCCGGACATATTTTTAATCCATCCCTATTCCGTATTCCCGGTTAAAATGAAGTGTGCATACGATGCCGTTATGGGATTCGAAGCTTACATCTCCGCGGAGCTGGTGTTCTGCAATGGCGAAAACGCTCTGAACGCCCATTTTTTCGCTTTTCCTGAAATCGAAACCTTCCGGAACTCCAACTCCGTTATCGGCAACTGACAGTTCGATAATATCGTTGCCTGTTTTATGGAGGTTTATCCGGATTTCCCCCTTTCTATCCCCCGGAAAAGCATGCTTGAGCGAATTCGATATCAATTCATTGAGTATCAATCCGCATGGCACGGCTACGTCGATCTGGATCTGGATCTTTTCGGCGTTGATCAGAAGGGAGATCTTTTCCGGACCCGGGCTGTAGCTCGAGATGAGGAGGTTTGAGAGGTCGGCGATATAGTCGCTGAGATCGATGCTGGAAAGACTTTTTGATTGGTAAAGTTTCTGGTGGACAAGCGCCATAGATTGGATCCTGTCGACCATTTCCCTGAAAGCCGCCCTGACACTGTCGTCCGTAGTTTTTGAAGAATATAACTGGAGAAGCGCGCTTATGACCTGCATATTGTTTTTAGTCCTGTGATAGAGTTCTCGCAGCAGCGCTTCCTTTTCCCTGAGACTCGATAATATCCTTTCCTCGTCTTTTTTCCTGCCTGTAATATCCTTTCCGGCGCTGATGAAACGCACGATCCCTTCGTTTTTATATTCCTGTACCGGTTTCCAGAAGAACTGCATCCAGGTCAATTCGCCATTTTTCGTCACGATCCTGAACTCCGGGGTCACGTCCTGGCCGTCTATTATTTTATTAATGGAATTCCGGTATATGTCCCGGTCTTCCCGGTAAATTATTTCCTCGATCCCTCCAATCCTGTCCAGATCAGCCGATGAATATCCCGTCAGTTTTTCGTAAGCCCCGAATCTCCAGATCGTTTTCTTGTTCCCGCCCGGCATTATATCGACTGCCGCAGCCCATTCCGTAGTCATCTCCGATACTGTTCTGAACCTGTCCAGGCTTTCCCGGAGCGCTTCCTCGGCTTTTTTTCTCTCGGTGATGTCCTCGACAAGGACAAGAAAGTTCCGGGGTTTGCCCTCATGGTCCCTCATAAGATTCACCGAGATATGGCCCCAGACTACTTTTCGGTCCTTGCGTATATATCTCTTGTCCCTGACGGCCCTTTCAGCTTCGCCGTTCATAAGGCTCTTCGCTATCCCGAGGTCGATATCCAGATCGCCCGGATGCGTGACGTCCGAAAGTTTAAGGGAAGCGAACTCGGTATCCGAATACCCGAGGAATTCCCGGAACGCTTCGTTCACCAGTTCGTAGCGGTAATCCATCGTCACTATGGCGCAGCCTATGGGGGAACGGTCGAAAACAAGCTTGAACCTCGCTTCGCTTTCATGAAGAGCCTCTTCGGCTTTTTTTATTTCGGCGATATCTTCGATCAATCCCAGGAAGTACAGAGGGTCCCCTGCCGGATTTTTCATAAGGCTTACGGTCAGATGTCCCCAGAAAATGCTGCCGTCTTTCCTGATATACCGCTTGTCGGTTACATATATGTCCAGGTCTCCTTTCAAAAGCCGTCCGGTATTCCATTCGTCCTTTTTTGCATCGTCGGGATGGGTAAAGCTCTGCACGGGTTTATTGATCATTTCCTGCCATGAATAACCGAGGAAGGCGCAAAACCTGTTGTTGACCCTCAATATCTTGTAATCCGTGGAAATTATATTGGCGCCCATAGGAGACTGTTCGAAGATCAGGCGGAACCTTTCCTCGCTTTCATGGAGGACTTCCTCGGATTGCTTTTTCTCGGTAATATCCCTCATTATTTTTGCAAAGCCTTTTACGCGCCCCTTTCTGTCGTAAAGGGAGTTTATCACGCCGTTAGCCCAGAATTTATTCCCGTCCTTCCTTACCCTCCATCCTTCATCCTCGAACCTTCCTTCGTTTACGGCGCTGTAAAGATCGTTTTCGGGTTTATTGCTTAAGGCGTCCTCTTCAGTATAAAAACACGATATATGCCGGCCTATTATTTCTTTCCCGCTGTAACCCATGATCCTTTCCGCTCCCGGGTTCCATGTGGCCACCCTTCCGCCGGGGTCGAGCATAAAAATAGCATAATCCTTTATGCCTTTGATAAGAAAGGAAAAATTCCTCTCGCTTTCATATAAGAGCTGGAAAATTGGATTTGTAAACCGGAGGAAAAATATCCCTCCGAGGAGTACGAGGATGGCGGCGGATGCTACAGCCGCCAGGGCCGCCATTATATAAGGAGCCTGGATGTCGATAAAATTGATCTTGGCGACGATGCCCCAGCCGAACATGTCCGCGGGCCTGTATGCCGCCAGGACAAAATTGCCCCTGTAATCGAGGCCGATTATAGTGCCCGATTTTCCGCTAAGCGCAAGCCTGGCCGGTACGGCCAGATTATTTGAAAGAGACAGATTCAGCACTTCAGGATCGCTAGCCGTTCTGCGCCAATCCAGGAATTTTATTTTTCCGTCTTCCAGTTTTGCCAGCACGAATTCGCATTTCGGACCGCTTTTATAATATTCACTGTAAGTGTCTTTAAAATGTTTCAATGCCCTGGTTTCGCCGTCGGGAGCGACCCCTGTCACCATGGCATTCTGATATTCCACCATCTCGCTGAGCCTGGTCCTTTCTTCTTTTAATGACGTGACGTACAAAAGGCCGATAGTGATCCACCCTGCAGCAAGAACGATCCCGCCCATTATCAGGATGAGTATAAATATTCTTCTTCTTTCGCTTATACTGTTATTCATACTTACCCTAAGCTACCTCATAGATTTGTAAAAAACGGTCCCTTCCATGACTTGATTAACCGGACATTTAATCCAGGTTTTCGATATAATATTAAATCGATTATAGAAAAATAACAACTATTATTCACTAATCCTGACATTACCCCTGGCCATTGAAGCAAAAATACCGGCAGTACATAAAATTGAAAATATCCCGAATCCCCAGGCCGAGGATTTTAAAAACATTCCTGCATTGCTTCCGTTGATTACAGCATTGCCGATAAATATGGAGAATAAGAAGAGTGCGACGGCCATGCTGGCCATCTGGCCTATAACCCTCATGGTTCCTATCGCGGATGAAGCCGCCCCCAGGTAATCTTTTGTCACCGAGCTCATAACTGCATTGGTATTGGGAGATGAGAAAAGCGCAAAACCTATTCCAAGAAGAGACAGGCAGAAAACCGTATATGCCGTTGTAGTTTCTCCGGACAGGAAAATCAGCATAAAAAGGCCGGCGGCGCACAGGGCCATTCCTGAACTCGATAAATAGCGGGGTTCTATCCTGTCCGATAACCTGCCCGATACAGGTGAAAATAAGGCCTGCAGGACAGGCTGAACGACAAGTATCATACCGGCCTCTCCGGCGCTTTTATGTTTAATGAGCTGGAGGTAAAGGCTTACAAAAAAACTGACGGCAAAGGTCGCACTGTAATTTATCAGGGCTGCCAGGTTCGACATAAGGAATACGCGGTTTTTTAAAAATAGATGCATATCGATCTTTAATAGTCCTGTTATTCCCGTTTTTTTATTTATTTTAACTTCTTCTCCCCGGAGCATTCCAGCGATGAGCGCCACGATAAGGGAGCATACCGCTATATTGACAAGAAAAATGCTTCTCCATCCGAATCCTTTTGTCATAATTCCGCCGAGGAAGGGTCCTGCCGACAAGCCGGTGTAAACAGCTGCCGTATTTATGCCTATTACGCGGCCTCTTTCCTCCAGCGGATAAGATGCAACAAGAATGGCTGCAGCTGTCCCGGCAGTCATAGCCCCGCCTATACCCTGTATAACACGGGCGGCGATCAGGATCATAACCGATTTCGACAGGTATGCAGCAGCTGCCGATAAAACATAAATCATTACCCCGAAGGCAAAGACTTTTCTTCTTCCCGCGATGTCGCCCAGCCTTCCTGACGGCATCATGAAAACGGCAGTCGTAAGAAGGAAAGATGTTACTATCCAGTTCAGCGATATTGCATCCGCATTGAATTCGGCGCCTATCGATGGAAGAGCCACTATTATCGAGGAAGCCGCAAAAGCGGTCAAAAACGAAGACAGCGTTGTTATAAAAAGAACCATGAATCGGTTTTCTTTGTCTTTCATATCCTGCACCCTCTAAACCCGGGTAATTTTAACATCCTCCCCCGTTTCCTTCAATATTAAATTGACATCCTTTACCGGTGTAATTAAAATACGTCTGCCAGCCGAACAGGAGGCTTCTTTATGGAAAATTTCAGCGAATTGCCTGTAAAGATCCAGAGGCATTTGGAAGAACTTTTAAAAACTTCCGGGCTTCCGGTCAATGACGAATCGTTATCAAAACTTGCTTCGATATGGATTACCAAGGAATTTATGTTCGACAGCCAGGTTAAAGCCCTGGACATGATCGAAACGGGTTCGTTTTCCCCCGATTCTCCGGATGGAGCCGTCTTATATACCTACTCCGGCTCTCTTATTACCCTGAGTCCCTCTACGGACGGGTCCAGGACGATCGAATACTACAGCATCAGGCTCAGGCAAGACGTCCCCGGTATTGTCATAATTAAAGACACCAATATCACACAGGCGGTTTCTCCCGATAGTTCGGCATTCTTTACAAAGGGTCCGATTCAAAAGACATCGGCAGTCTTCAAAATTATGACGTTCGATAAAGATATCAGCCCGGAAGAAGAGGACAGGAGGATACGGCAGGCAACTATTTTCCTGACAAACGCCTTTGTAAAGATAAACAGGACAGTTATTTTAAATGACAAACAGGTACCCCGGGAATTCAACACAAAATTTATCGCTCGTTTTCTTGCCGCTAAAAACGGCATAACAATAAAAAAAACAAGATCGATGCTTGAGGATTACCAGTATATGATCGAAACCGGTATTCTGCTTGGTGAAAAGGTCAGGTTCGGGAAATTGGGCACTCTTACACTCAGGGCGAGAGAGGCCAGGAAAGCGCATATCGGAATAAATCCGAAAACAGGACAAAAACTGACAATAGACGCAAAACCCCCCATGATGGTTCCGAAAATGATTTTCGGCAGGAGTTTGAAGGAAAAAGCGGCAACGATCGTATTGAAAAAGGGTTAAGTACAGTTCAGCGCCGATACGCTATTTTTTATTTTTGTCCGTGTCTCCCGCATCGAAAACGATGGTGACGCCGCCTGTGTTTATTACGTCGCCGGACTCAAGTATCCTGGTCCTTACAGGTTTATTGTTGACCATAACTTCGTCCCTGCTTTTTATTGCATATACCTTTGTCTTCCGGTCATAAACTATTGTCGCAAATTCGTCTTTGGGAGAAGGCGAATTCAGTATGGTCATATCGGCAGCAGGAGATCCCCCAATTACAGTTTCTTGCTTCGAAAGCTCGAAGGTCCTGCTGATAACCGTACCCCGGGGGGCGTCAAGGACTTCCAGCATGGGTTTACGGTTTCTATTCCTGAATTTTATGAGCGAAAGGATCCATAATAAAATTACTGCTGCAGCAAGCGGAACCGGAAGCCATGGTGTGAATTGCGAGAGGGGCATGCCGAATATTATTCCTGAATAATAATACCTCGTGGAAGATATAATTGTTTTCCCAGTATTCATTTCCACTTTGACGTATTTTTTATTGGATGTCTCCATACCGGCTTTATAGGTTATGAGAATTTCGTCAAGCACCCTGTCCCTTATTTTATTATAAACCCCTTTAAGTTCTTCCTCGCCCAAAGCGTCGAAAACCTCTCCGCCTGTTTCCTTTGCAATAATGGAGAGGCCGTTATCTTTTGTATCGGACGGTTTCCCATAATTTATTGCAAATACCGAACACCCTGAAAGTGTGCATTTATCAATTGCTTCGCTGTAAGAAAACGTCTTTTTACCGAATTTTGTGTGCGGTTTACCCGTATTGAGGTAATACGGTTCGTTTTTACCGTCGGTCAGTATAATGATCGCTTTCCTGCCTCTGATGCCGTTGAAATTGTCCGGGGCCAGGGTCAGGCTCGAATAAATTTCAGTCCAATCTTCATCGGGAAGAGGTTTTTTTATTTCATCGAGATAATTCTCTATTTTCGCCTTATCTTTTACGGGAACGGTCCATATGGTATAATATGTGTTGAAGGAAGCAATTCCCACCCTGTCTTCAGGATTATTCATGCTGCCCAGGAGGTTTATCACGGCATTTTTCGCTCCCGTTATGCGCCTGCTGCTGTCATCGGCTGTCTTGTTCCCGTTCATATCCCGGTACATGCTGCCCGAATTATCTATGAGAAGCAGAAAGTTGATGCCGTTTTCATAATTAGCACGGGGCTTAAATCCGGTTATGCCGGCAGGTTTGAAACTTTTCCCGTCAATCGATTCCGATACGCTGATGGAGTTCTGCGCAGCCTCATTGATCGGGTTGCCGTCGTTGTCAAGCAGGCTTACATATACTTTTATTTCCTGTTTGAATAAAAGATCCGAATTATCGATTTCAGATATATTGACAAGATCGGTATAAGCGGAACTTATTAACAGGAAGGCGAATGTGAATATAATAAAACACCTCGTCATGAAAGGCCTCCTTTATTAACTGTATCTGAAGAGGAATTTGGCGCTGCCTATCACCAGTACATCTTCCAGTTCCAGCTCTTTATTATCAACGGCATCGTCATTGACCTTCAGCAGGGCTCCGGCAGCTCTTTTCTTAATCCTTACATAAATACCTCTTGAAATTACATCGGCATGATCGGGTTCGACGCTGTCGTATCCGGTAAGCCTGATATCGCTTCCCGCAGAAGTGCCGATCCTGATCCTTCTCCTGTTCAGTAAAAATTCCTTTCCCTTGAAACTCCCGTTGAGTAGCCTGAGAACGCCTGAAGAAAACGACTTTTCAAGAAGAGAATAAAAGAAACCTATAAGAAGTCCGAAGATAAGGAAACCGGCAAGCCTCGAAATAAGAAGATTGTTAAAAACGCGCGGTAAAAATTCGACCGCCAGTCCTCCGATTATCCCACCCAGGAGTCCTCCAAGAAATCCGACTTTTATTTTATTGAATGAAAGGGACCTGATCCCTTCGGCCATACCGATGAAAATCCCCATTACGGCCCACCCCAGCGCTCTTGCCGCCGGCAGTATTTCGGTATATATGTTTCCCGGCGACTGAAGGAGGCTGTTTCCCGCGGCAAAAAGCAGAGCCTGCCCTATCAAGAATCCGGCAGCTCCTCCTGCAATACCGGCGGCCGCACCGGTTATAACGCCTCTTATTATTACGCTCCTGTCGGCAAGAAAAATACCCTCGCTTGACCCCTGGAATCCCCCCATCAGTATTCCCACGATAATACCCAGTGCTAGACCGAAAAAGAGATATGAAGGAAATTTAGCCTGGTAAATTATGACGGATTCGACCGCTGCCCATGATGCCAGTCCTCCCAGAAGACCTATGATGCATAAAAATATTCTCTTCATCGATACAGTCATGACGGTGCTCCTGTCATTTAATATTTATTTCTATCTGCCCGCCGATCGATTCGTAATCCCCTGAAGCATTCAGGGTACCGTCCGGTGGAAGTTCAAACGATTTCTTTGCTGAAGAATTGCCCTGTTTCAATGTAAGAGTATGGGTCCCGGCAGGCAGGATAAATTGCTCCAGACCGCCGGGCGAAGGATTGACTTTAATAAATTTCCTGTCTTCGCCGCCCGAATAATAATAATCGTGTTCATCAACAAGAACCCTGACTCCGCTGCCGGGTATTTTAAGATTGAGAACGCCCGATTTGGGAACGAGTTCGGCTGCAAGCTTCAAAACAGTTTCGTACCTGTTTGCCGTAATGGTAAACTTCCTGGGAAGATATCCCGTTTTTTCAAATTTAAAGTAATATGTTTTATCGGTCAGGAGAAGAGACTTTTCCCTCTCCCTGTAAACATCCCATTTTGTCCATCCCGCACGGCCGAAAACGGAAACGGCGACGTCGTACAGGCGCGACCCGTCGGACCTGTTATAGAAACTGAAATTCACATCGAGAGGCAGGATCGGGGGTTCCGAATGGAGGATCTCGATTTCATCGGCTTTAACAGGGAAATTCATTATATCGTTCGTCGCGATGGGCTCTACGTAAAACTCCCTGTAAACCTTTTCGTCAATGACATCAAGGCTGAGGTAATATTCTCCGGTCTTAAGATACATTTCATCGGATTCATACCTCATGTGGTCGTCGTTTCTCCTGTTTTTGTCAGATACAAGGCGGCATATCGCCGTTCCTGCCTCCCTGTAGTTTTCATTTTTATCCTTCATAAAAAGATATGCTTTGAGGTTCGAAAGGCCGTTTTTCCTCGCGTTTTTCTCGATCCTTACGGTTAAAATTATCTTTCCGTATCTGTCCCTTGTAAAAATCTCATGGTAATACCCTTTATAATATGCCGGATACCCTAAGGCCCCAATTATAATAAGCGCTGACAGGAAGATTTTAAGGCCGATGAACCCGTCTTTAGGGATTTTTTTCAGCGCCGAGGATTTTTCATCGCCGAAAACGTAATCCCTTATAGCATTGTTAATCTCCAGCTGGTTCCTGTATTTTCTCACGTAAGGCCTCAGTTTTTCAATGACGGATAACAGGTCTCCGTACCTCGATTTCGCTTTTTTACGTATCATTTTCCTTACGATGGACTGGATTTTCGGGGGTATGTGAGGATTGATCCTGCGGGGTTTCGTATATTTACCCTTTTCGATCAGGGCGATGGTTTTGGCCGCCATATCGGAAGCAAAGGGCAGTTTGCCGGTTAACATCTGGTAGAACAGGACCCCAAGTGAAAATATATCGGCCCTCTTGTCGACATCCTTGGAGTCCGATATCTGTTCGGGCGCCATGTAAGACGGGGTGCCAAGCGTAGTTCCTTTCAACGTAAGGCCGTCAGTATCGTCCTCCTCCGACTTGGCTATCCCGAAATCAGTGAGCTTGATCTCGCCGTCCTTTGATATGAGAATATTGGCGGGTTTGATATCCCTGTGGATAACTCCCTTGTCATGAGCGTATTTCAGCCCCTTGCATATCTCCATCAGGATCAGTACGGCCGCCTCGTTGGTAATATGCCTTTTAGTCTGGATAACCTTGTCAAGCCCCAATCCGTCTATATATTCCATAACTATATAATAGCTCGACCCTTCCTTGAAGTGGTCATATACCTGCACGATATTCTCGCTGCGGAAATTGAACATGATCCTCGCTTCCCTTTTAAATCTTTCCACCACTCCCTCGACGCCCTTTAAATTGAGCTGCTTGAGGATCATAAAACTTTCAAGCGTGGGATGCTGGACCTTGTAAACATTCGACATTCCGCCCTTGGCGATCTTATCGATGATCAGGTATTTGCCAATTTTATCCATCAGTTCACTTCCGTTATATTCGGCTGTAACGTGTTATTTATAGTTCAGGCCTTATTTTCCAGGCTGCTGGATACATAGGTTTTATTTACATCCACGAATTCTTTTGTAAGTATCATCGTCACATCTTCTATCTTCGAGGATTCTTCCTCGGGCGGGAGTTTATCGATAGAAACTGCAATCTTGAATATAGGCGATGTTTTCTGTATAGGGCCGTTTTCGAACATAACCTGCTGGCCGAGAGCGAGGTCTTCGGAAATCCTGGAACCGTCTTTCGTCAGAAGATGCGGCACATCCTGCCGGAGCTCGATAGAGGCGTAACTTACCTTTCTTCCGTTATCAACAACAGGTCCGATCGAGACAAGCGAACCGGAATATGTCATGAGAATCGCACCCTTGGGTTCGTCCTTATTCAAAATCTCGACTTCTTCCATTTTCTGGCTGCCGATTTCCTCGGTGAATTTACGTTCCTTTTCAAGCCATGCCTCTGCAATTTTTTCGACCGAATCTTCGGAATCTTCAAGACCCGAGGTCCTTGTTATCCCCCTGATGTGATCCCTGACTTTCTCGGGGACCTGGTTCAAAAATAATCCCATACAGTTACCCTCCTTTAAATAGATAAAATAGCCAAACAATATAACATCATCAACTGCATTAGGCAAGAAATGATTAGCTTGTATCGAGTAACGAGTAAACAGTATTGTCTATCGATACACGTCACTAGTCACTCGTCTCTCGTTACTGCTTCATTTTTTTGACTTATCTTCAGGAATATATTAAAATTATATACCCTTATTATCCTTTTGGAGGAATAAATGCCGCTCATGATAGATAAAATCCTTTCTTTCCAGGGAAACAAGTACGAAAGGGCGTCCGCGATGTCGAAGTACGCGCGCTATCTCTCGCAGAAAAACGACGAGGATCTCGAGATCCCCATTAACCGCAGCCAGAAGGAAAAGATAACGATCAGCGCAATCAACGATATGTTGAGCGATAAAGTCACCTACCAGGTGGAACCGGCCCCGGATGAAAAGGAATCCTGATCGGTTTTATAAAATCTATTGAATAATCCATTCAAATAAAGCTTTAATAGTTCCAGTATAATATGCATGGTGCGGAATGCTCTATGACATTTGATCGGAAAGCGCATAGTACATTTCGACCCTCCGTTTCTTTCCATGCAAAGGCAGTCCGCATCCTCTTTAGTCAAAAGTCAGCAGTCGATAGTCCGCAGTCATGTTATTATCACCTATTCAGTGTCGATTATATTGTCGACTGTTGACTGTCGACTGACGTGTCTTGACAGATCATAACCGATTTATTATATTTAACGAACGTTTAATTTCAGGAGATGCAATCAATGAATGTCAATAAAATGACCATTAAAGCCAGGGAGGCTCTCGAAAAGGCGGTGGAACTCGCAAATTCCCTCAATCACCAGAGCGTGGACGTGGAGCATTTATTCCTCGCCCTGCTGGACCAGGAAGAAGGCCTGGTCAAGCCCATACTCCAGAATATTGAAATTAACTTATCGAAGCTTACAACCCTATTGAACGACAGGATCAATATGAAGCCTAAAATATACGGCGTAGGGCAGACTTTCGTTTCCAAAGACCTCAACGAGGCGATGGAAAACGCCGCAAACGAGGCGGTCCGCCTCCATGACGATTATGTCAGCACCGAGCACCTTCTTCTGGGAATTCTCGATTCGAAGGATTCGTCCCTCCAGGAATTGTACCACCAGGCAAACCTTAATTACGACAGCGTCCTTCTTGCCATAAAGAACCTGAGGGGCACTCAGAGGGTTACCGATGAAACGCCCGAGGCCAAGTTCAAGGCGCTTGAAAAATACTCGAGAGACCTCACTGAAATGGCCAGGCAGGGCAAACTCGACCCTGTCATCGGCAGGGACATGGAAATCCGGAGGTCGATGCAGGTCCTTTCCCGCAGGACGAAGAACAACCCTGTTCTGATCGGCGAAGCGGGAGTCGGTAAAACTGCAATTGTCGAAGGGATTGCCCGCAGGATGGCTACCGGCGACGTTCCTGAAAGTCTTAAGAACAAGAGAATACTGGCGATCGACCTTGGCCTTATCATTGCAGGCACGAAATACAGGGGGGAATTCGAGGAACGGCTGAAAGCCATGCTCAAGGAAGTGACCGATTCCAACGGCGAAGTCATACTGTTTATCGACGAGCTTCATACGGTAGTAGGCGCCGGGAACGCCGAAGGGGCGGTGGACGCCGGCAACATGCTCAAACCTGCTCTTGCCAGGGGCGACATAAAGGTGATCGGCGCGACAACTACCGACGAATACAGGCGCTACATAGAAAAGGACAAGGCCCTCGAACGCCGATTCCAGCCCGTTTATGTCAATGAACCGTCAATTGAAGACACGATAACGATCCTCAGGGGACTCAAGGAAAAATACGAGGCGCATCATGGGATCCGGATTGCCGATTCCGCTCTCATCGCGGCCACAAACCTTTCGGTCAGGTACATCACTGAGAGGAGGCTTCCCGATAAGGCCATAGACCTGATGGATGAGGCCGCTTCCAAGATCAGGCTTGAAATTGAAAGCCAGCCGCTTCAGCTTGACGATCTTGACAGGAAGATAATGCGGCTATCGATCGAGAAACAGGCGCTTTCGAAGGAAACGAACACAGCGAGCCTTGAGCGAATTGCCCAGATTGAAAAGGACCTCTCGGAACTCCAGGAAAAGACCAATACCCTGAAGGCGAAGTGGAATAATGAAAAAGGCATCATCAAAAGGATAAAGGAGATAACCCAGGAGCTGGACCGCCTTCACCAGGAGGAAGAGAGGCTTGAGAGGAGCGGGGCCCTGGATAAAGTGGCCGAGATACGATACGGTCTTATACCCAACAATGAAAAAGAGCTTCATGACCTGCAGGCAAAGCTGAGGGACCAGCAGGGCGATTCTCCGCTTTTAAGGGAGGAGATCACCGATGAAGATATAGCGAGGACTGTTTCGGACTGGACAGGCATACCTGTTTCAAGGATGCTCGAATCGGAAAAACAGAAGCTGATCCATCTTGAAGAAGTCCTCGAGAAGCGGGTCGTCGGACAGGAAGCGGCGATCAAGGCTGTTTCAAATGCTGTCCGCCGTTCGCGCGCAGGAGTGCAGGAGGAGAACAGGCCGATAGGATCCTTTATGTTCCTGGGGCCTACAGGGGTCGGCAAAACGGAGCTTTCCAAAGCCCTGGCCGAGTTCCTCTTCGATACCGAAAAAGCGCTTGTCAGGATGGATATGAGCGAGTACATGGAGAAATTCAGCGTCCAGAGACTTATCGGAGCGCCTCCCGGCTATGTCGGATATGAAGAAGGCGGTCAATTGACTGAACTTGTACGGAGAAGACCTTACACGGTTATTCTCTTCGACGAGATAGAAAAGGCCCATCCGGATGTTTTCAACATACTGCTTCAGCTGATGGACGACGGCAGGCTTACCGACGGGCAGGGCAGGACGGTCAACTTTACAAACACTATCATTATAATGACATCCAACATCGGTTCGAATGTCATGAAGATCAAAGGATTTTCCTCAGACGCATCGAAGGCGGGAAAAGTTGAGGACGAACTTATGGGACTATTAAAATCTCAATTCAGGCCGGAATTTCTTAACAGGATAGACGAGATCATCACATTCAACGGGCTCACGGAAGCCGACATACTGAAAATTGTCGATATTCAGCTTTCTTATGTGAACAAGAGAGTTGAGGATTCAAAAATGAAGCTCAACGTATCGAAACAGGCGAGGAAACTTCTGGCAAAGCTCGGTTACGATGAAAATTTCGGTGCAAGGCCTCTGAAACGGGTAATTCAAAAAGAAATACTCGACCGGATGTCGCTGGATATCCTGTCAGGCAAGTTCAAAGAAGGCAGCACGATCAATATCGAGGAAAAAAACGGAGTCATTTCGATCGAGTAAATATTTCTCCTACTTAGGGACTGCTTCAGGGCAGTAATATTTATAGTCGGCTCCGTTGTTCGGCGAAACGCGCCGGGTTTCCTTTGTTAATAGGTCGTAATAGTAGAACTGGAACGTGCCGTTCCTGGCCGAGCAGTAGATTATCCCATTTTCATCTGCTGTAAACGTAGGATAGATGCTGGTAACAGTAGAGATCGTCTGCGAGAACACTACGGCATTTGAAACTTCCATATTCTTTACGTCAATCCTGGCATAAGCTAGCGGGTGGCCGTTATATGCAAAATCTCCCCAGGAAGAGTCAAGCTCGTATGTAATGTATTTTTCATTTTTAGACAGTGTCAGCCTCGACGGAAGGGCATCGAGCTTGTACCCGAATTTAATCTCTTCATAGGTCCCGGTCTTTCCCGGCTCCGGGGTCAGGAAATATACAAACGGCGGCCTGAAAAAACCGTCATTTCCCGGCATGGAAAACAGCATGTATGAAACGTTTTTAGCATATCCCCTGCCGCTGGACACAATGATCCTGCCGTCCCTGGTGCAAGTGTTTCCGAATTCACTGAATTCGGGATCGCTTATCAATATTTCATCCCCTGGTTTAGAATCAGTGGTTGTCCTGTAAATATAGCACCTTCGTTTTACAAGATCGTAGCGGTTTATTATTATATAATTAGAGCCTTCCCTCGACCATGTCGGGTTATAATCGGTGAAACGGCCGCTGGTCAGTTGTTTCAGTTCCGAACCGTCGGGCCTGACAATGCAGATTGCCGTTTTCCAGCGGCTGATATCGGGTCCGTTGTTGCCGGTAATACGGAAAAACACGATCCACTTCCCGTCGACGGACCATGAAGGCTTATAATCTGGATAACCGCTTGTAACCGGTTTTCCCTCGGGGCTGCCCAGGACGTTGACATAAATGGAATCATTGACCGTGTACGCTGACAGGTTCGTCATGGCAGTATTTGACTCTTTGCCGTCAGGGTAAATCCATGCCGAAAGAATCAGGAAACATATAATAATGATAAACCGCATTTTTCCCTCCTTTATCTAATGCTTGATTTAAATCGCTATATCTTAATGCCGCTCTATGTCTTTTGTCTATAGGAACTTTTTCCCATAACGGGGATTGCCGGATCCGGGAAATAAGTGCTGTTAAGTAAAAATTCAGGGATTACTTTATAAATATCATCCGGAATGGTATAATAACAATAATGAAGTATTATATATTCATTTACTATATTGTTTCCTATTCGACCGGTATAGCCGGCCTGTGCATTATGTTTCTGCTTTATTTGAAATTGAAGGCCCAGGCTATTCTCTATTATATAATGTGGCTTGCAGCCTTTACCGGATTACTGGTCCTGCAGAATATCGAATACTATAGAATTACCATAATGTCAAAATACGACACTTACAGCACTTTCATCACGATCTTTCTTTATAATTCCTTTTTCGGGATCATGTTTTACTTTATGCCTCTTTTTTTCCATAAGATCGCCGAAAAGCAATTTTCATTAGCCCATAGAATTATCTTTGGCTTATTGCCGGCGGCCGCGCTCTTTTTCTTTTTCTATCCTTATTTATTTAAAGATTTCGAAAGAATAAAAATGATTATCTTCAGTTTCAAAAGCATGAGCTGGATAATGATAGGACTCATTGCATTTATCCTGGCTTTCCTGTTATTAAACCTGAAGAAAGTCCGGAATACCGGAAAGAGATTGATAATGAAATTTTCGATCGTCATGTTCTTTCTTTCTATTCCTATTATAGTGATTGAATATTCATGGAATTTCAATTTAACCCATTTCATCCGTCCTTTGTCGATAACAAATTTTTTTTATTTTATCTTTAACCTTTTTTCGATTATATTTATTAATAAATATATTTTTGCAAAGCATGTAAAATCTCTGGCGGCGGATATTACCGACAATTTCGCCGTACAGTACCATATTACTTCGCGCGAAAAGATGATTATGACCATGATGGCACAGGGCCTCTCGAATAAAGAGATCGCTTATGAACTGGGCATAACCTCCATGACTGTCAAGAACCACATTTACAATATCTATCAGAAGACGGGGTCGAAAAGCAAGGTGGAAATGCTGATTTTAATGAAGGATCATGATCACGATCCCTTGTCGAATATCGCTTCGATACTGTCCTGATCCGCAAATAGGACGCTAAGCCGCGCCTCGGGATATTTAAACCGGCATAAAAAAGTCCCTGCCGAAAACCGGCAGGGGCTTTATAATTTAAATTATTATTATATTATTTGTTCGAGCCTGCATTCGTAGGCATAGGCAGAATGAGGTTGTTCTGCGGCTGCATGGAAATGCCTTCCTGCTGAAGTAGATCGTTATTCCTCTGGATTTTGATCGTTTCACGCACCTGGGCCATGAACTGCTGGAGCCATACCTGCTGTTTCTGCCTTTCGATTTCCTGGACGATTACCTGTTTAAGCTGATCGCTTTTCATGCCGGCCCTGTCGAGCTCGGCCTTATGCTGGTTATAAAATTCGTCCATTTCCATCTTCGAGGGGACAAATGAACTTTTATCGAGCGGAAGGTTCTTTTGAATGTAAAGCTGTGCGAGAACCTGCCTGATATAGTTATCAAGGATAACCGAATTAACAGGAGATTTCAATATCCCTTCATTAAGCGCTTTAATAGTCATTATGTACTGGTTGATCATGCTTTCAAAATACTGCTTCTTGGTATCGGGCGGAAGGTTGTTCTGCCTTTCCGGGGGGATCTGGCTGAGAAGGTACTTGTAGCCTTCTTCAAAATCCGCCTTCGTAATAACATAATCATCGATCTTAACAAGCCACTCGGAGCCTGATTTGGGCGGATAGAGGTTGATGTATCCGCTGCCGGAAGCGCCGCCCTTAAGAATATATGCAGTTCCGCCGCCGATTAAAATACCTGCTATGAATGCAATAACTAAAAACATCCATAGATTCATTTTCTTATTATCCATGTACTGCTCCATAATATAAAATTATCCAATACTTTAACATTGGGCACTTAAAAAATCAAGTATTTTGTCTAATTTAAGATGTTATGATATAATTACGATGTATTTAATCCGGTTTTGATAATCCGTAAATCGAGGTATAAATGCCAGTGAAAATAATATTTGCCGCTGTAATAATTTTAGCATCTGCATTGTCATTAAACATTCTTTATGGAGATAAATATCCTGTTGATTATTCAGATCCCAGGTCGGTCGTCAATTCCGCCTGCCTTATGCTTATTCACTCCGATTACGAGGACATGCTCGGCGTAACGGAATTGATGGAAAAGAAAAGGACGATAGCGACTATCGAAGCGTCCACCAACCAGAAGGTCAGGGAACTATTGATAAAGGAATCAGGAAACATTTTGAATTACGAGCTGATCGGGATGGAAGATTTTACCAACGAAGCGACAAATCAAATGATGGTTGTGACAGTCAAGTGGACTTTGAAGAATGATTCCGCCAGGTATCTCGAAAACAACCCCAATAAATCGATGGATAAAACAGAGGATTTTCAGCAGAAAAAGGATGTTATCATCTATACCGACTACCTGCTCAGGAAGATCGATGAAAAATGGAAGATCATCTCAAAAAAATCTAAATAATGACGCTTTTATAAAACTTCGGATAGGAAGCCATTGAGCCTACGGCTTTAGCCGAATTCTTTTTATTGAGGAATATCAGTATGCTCCCCGATTACCTGCTTATAGCCGGATTTACCGGAAGGACTTCTTATCAAATGGCAAAGGTGCTCCTCGACAGGGGTGAAAGACTTATTATTTCGGATAATGTTTCAAATCCTGAAAAAAAAGCCCTTGTCGGAGAATTGAAAAAAAAAGGCGACGTTCTGGACCTTCTGGGCGATCAAGACCCTCTTATTCTCGACAGATTCCCGATAAAGCTTCTTCTTAAGAGTCCCGGAGTTCCGCCCGGCATTCCTCTGGTCAGTACAGCTTGTAAACGGGGCATTCCGGTCATTGGGGACATAGAATTATTTTATTCTTATAAGCCGGGCAGTACCTATATCGGTATAACAGGAACGGATGGAAAAACCACAACGACAACCCTCGTCTATGAAATGATCAGAAGGGAAAAAAATGCGTTTATCGGGGGCAATATTGGAGTTCCTGTTTTTGAACACTATCAAAATGCGGGACCGGACGCCGTGTTCGTACTTGAATTATCAAGTTTTCAGCTTGAAACGACAAGAACTTTCAAACCCTTTATAGCGGCCTGCCTTAATATAGCCGAAGACCACCTTGATCGTTATTCTTCAATTTCCGGATATATCGATGCCAAAAAAAATATTTTTAAAAACCAGGATCCCATGGATTACGCCGTACTGAACCTCGATTCTCCTTATTTCAAAATCCTGAAAAAGGGCATAAGATCAAAAATCCTCACTTTTGGAACCGGAAATAAAAAAGCCGATTTGTTCTTTTCCGGAGACACTCTCTATTATCATGGCATCGAGTTTATCAAAAGAAAGGATATTAAACTCAGGGGGATCCATAATGTTGAAAATTCAATGGCGGCCATACTCATTGCAAAAAAAGCGGGGATTTCCGACAGTGCCGTAATCGAAACCCTTAAAAGCTTCGAAGGCCTGGAACACAGGCTTGAACTCGTAACTGAATATGAAGGTGTAACATATTATAATGATTCCAAATCCACAACTGTGAACGCCCTGAGTAAAGCCCTCCTCTCCTTCGACTCCCCTATAATCCTGATAGCCGGAGGCAGGGACAAAGGACTGGATTTTAAAAAGATAAGAACGCTTGTGCACAGGAAATTAAAAAATTTAGTCCTGATCGGAGAAGCCGCCTCGAAAATCAGGAAAGAACTTTCTTTTCCGTCATGCTACATGGCGGAAAACCTTGAAGATGCGGTCGAATACTCGAGGAAGGTATCCGTTAAAGGCGATATTGTCCTGCTGTCGCCCGGATGCGCAAGCTTCGATATGTTCGAAGATTTTGAACAGAGAGGAAGAAAGTTTAAAGAACTGGTAACTTCTATGAAACCCTGATATCTTCAATCCAGAATAACACGAATTTCTTTTTTTATATTTTTAAAACGCCTGTCGACCGAACCAAGCGCATCTGAGATCTTTTTTCTCATATAATAAAGACCGCCCGCATGTTTTACGAGTATCCCGTTATATACGATCTTTGTCCTTTCAGAAATGTAATCGACATTTCCTACTATTTCGACCTTTGTCCAGTCGGTGCATGAAACAAGTTCGGGGAGCTTGGTCAGCATAGAAGCATTTATCGAATCCGCTTTGACGGCATCTATATACATCTTGGCTACAGAACTGTGGTCCATATTTCCTCCAATTATATTCAAATAATAAAACCCGGGGTACCGTAAGAAATCATTTCGGTTCGTGTTTTAAGCCGGGATTCGTACCTATACTTCCAGTTTCCCTGGAGCGAATACAAGAGTACCGCGCTAGAGAGGCAATTCCATATAGAGATCAGAATCCCAAGTAATTGGATAAAGAACTCGAAAATATCCAATTCTACACGAATACCCCAGGAATTATTATAAAGACCTCACCTCAACGGCAGGTCTTTATAATTATAATTTAATAAAACTTAAGAATAATATCCAGTCGATCGGCGTCTTGATAGCTTCGAACAGACCCGGCGATATCATCTTTTCTATATTGAGGATCTGGAAGTGGCCGAAGTAATTGAAATTCAGGTAAACGACAAGGAAACCGGCTATAAGCCAGCCCTGAATCACCCCGATCACAAATCCAAGGAAATAATCGACGATCCCGCCGTTCTTGCCGGTATCGGTATTTTTGATCATGCTCCTGATAACGAGATAAAAAATAATCGTACCGATGAATCCTATGATGTAGGAAATTGACATTTCCTTGTTCGAAATAAGCTGGGCTATCTTGACGATGATGCCCGATAAAAGCATAGGGAGCGCTATCCTTAACAAGGAGTTGAGAGCCTTGAAAAAACCCTGCCTCGTATTAATAAACGCGCAGATCCCGATAATCAATATAAAGATTATCAAAAATACAATGTAAAACAAATTCATCAATTCCTCCTTAATAACTTCGCATTATGTTATAATTAAAGGGATAAAATGTCAAGCATCATCAGTCAAAAGTCAGTAGTCAACAGTCGGCAGTCGCGAGTCAAAATAGTAAACTGCAGACTGTCGACTCTCGACTGTCGACTGAAGTAGAGAGGCTTTTGTATCGATGGATAAAAACCCTTCGCGCAAAAAAATACTGGCGGTTGTCGGACCTACCGCATCGGGTAAAACCCGGCTGGCAGTGGAACTTTCACGCCGTTTCGGCGGTGAAGTAGTTTCCTGCGATTCCGTGCAGATTTATAAAAAACTCGATATAGGTTCTGCAAAACCGGAGGCCGAAGAAACTGCCGGCGTCAAATATCATCTATTGAATTTATTCGAACCTGATTACCGGATAGACGCGGGAACCTATAAAAAACTCGCCGAAGAATGCATCACACGGATACATGCCGGGGGATCCCTGCCGGTCATTGCGGGAGGGACCGGAATGTATTTCAATTCTATTTATTACGGCCTTTTCAGCGGGCCAGGCCGCAGCGATATTGTAAGGGCAGGGCTTAAGGAAAAGGCATCAAGAGAAGGTCCGGCATCCCTCTACGAAGAGCTCCTGATAGGCGATCCCGCAAGCGCATCGAAAATACAGATAAACGATCAGAGGAGGATCATCAGGGCTCTCGAAGTTCTTTATATGGCAGGGTCGCCTATTTCGGCCCTTCACAGGAATAATAAGAGGCTTGACCTGGACTGGTTTATCATAGGGCTCGATCCGGACAGGAACTTTTTGTATGAAAACATCGAAAGGAGGATCGACCGCATGGTTGAAAACGGTCTTATCGAAGAAACTAAAACGATTATCGATGCTTACGGCAATGACGCTTGCGGTTTATCGAGCATAGGATACCGGCATGCCGCCAATTACATAAAAGGGGCCTGGGATTTTGATGAATTTATTTATTTCCTGAAAAGGGACACGCGCCATTACGCAAAAAGGCAGATCACCTGGTTTAAAAAAAATCACGAAATACACTGGTTTAAGCCGGGATACGAGGATGTTTTCCCTTCCGTAGAAAATTTCCTCGCCTCCTGACACCGGCGGGTATGTTATGAATATAGTTTTGAAACTTTCAAATCCTTTCAATCTGGAACCGTTTTATGGAAGCCCGGTTCCTGTTGAACTTCTCGATACTTCGGAAGGCACTCTCTTTATCAGGAATTATTCCGCCTGGAAAAATAATTTTCCGGACAGCCCGGTTTTTGTAATCGATTCCTGCATTAAGCCTGTTTTTACAGCGCTATGCGGCAATTCAGACACTCTCAACATCCCGTCGGAAAATGAATTCACAAAGATATTTTCCTTTTCTGCATTTTCATCAGCATTTTCACTTCCGCCCCTGACGGTTTTCGCTCCGGCATTTCTTAACCCTGCAAGCATCGATAAGTTATGCGCAGCAATACGGGATTATTTAACAACTCCCCTCGCGGCCGAATCTTTTACTTTTTTTTCATCGCCGGCAGGGGAAAGCAGAGTTTGCATCGAGACTCAGGATACGATATTCCGGGGAGAGAGAACCGGGTTAATGTCTATAAAAAAATTCGTTCCCTTAACAAGCATGCTTTTATGGAAGGAAAAAAACCCCGATATAAAAACCGGCCCTTTTCTTAATGGAATTTCAGTCTGTATTATGAACTCCACAAGTTTCAAAAACTTCCTTTCGATATCGGGCGCCGATCTTTCCGGATCATATTTTCTTCTTGAAAAGTGCTGGAAAGAAGTGCGCTTATTAAAAAAGGAATTCTCGGGTATAATAAAAAAGCTCGATGCTGTCCCTCTCGAAGAAGGCATATTTCCAATGGAAGACAAGTTTGCCGTATCAGTGGACGGCATTGCCGGGGAGATCGATACGCCGGCAAAACTTTTAAAAACTCTGCCTTTGGATGCGAACGGCAATTTTATAAACGGTCCTGTCGAAATCGAGGATATTCACGATTCATTGATCATAAACAAAGGGTTTTCAAGAATAATCCTGAAGAACTTGAGACATAAAATGGTCCTCTCGTCGGAAAAAGGGACAAGGGTAGAATCTCTATAAACCTGTGTTTTTTCCTTTATCTTCGTATAGTTTCTTGTCGGCAATGGCCATCAATTCATTAAAGTCCAGCTTCACGGAATGATCGACAAAAATCGTCCCTGAGCTGATGGAAATTTTATAGGGTTTATTTACAGCGGCATTATGATTCTGGAAGATAACGCTCAGCCTTTTTTTAAGCAATTCGGCGTCTTCCCTGCTGCAGTCCGCTGCAAGGACCGTAAATTCGTCACCTCCTATTCTGGCTATAATATCTATCGAACGGAAAGATTTTTGAAGGAGCATTGCGGTTTTCTTTATGGCCGAGTCGCCCTCCTTGTGTCCGTATGAATCATTTATTTTCTTCAGGCCGTCCATATCGCAGTAAAACAATACGAACTCCTTATTGTTCCTTTTAGCGTAATTCAGGTACTGGCCGCCGAGGGTCAGGAAACCCCGCCTGTTGTAAAGACCGGTCAGCTCGTCTTTAAGGGAAAGATCATGAAGGATCAGGTTATATTTTTCCAGCTTTGCAAGAGCCCTTTTCAGTTTTTTCTCGGCGCTTTTTCTCTCCTTTATCTCTTCGCTCAAAAAATGAGTCTGCTGTGTTATTTTATCTATAAGCATTATCAGCCTTATATTGGAGCTGATCTTCATGCATAATTCATCATAGAGGCTGATATTCCTTAAATATTCCTCCAGGTTGAGTATAATAAAACCTATATTTTCATTTCTCTGATGCAGCGCATGTATTATGAAGTTGTTCCGGCCTTCGGATGGATATACAGCCGCAGGCAGGAGGCTCCCGGTTTTAAAATCGAGCTTTAACGGATCGAGGCCCGTTTTCCTGTTTTCATGCATTGCAAGCATAAGCCTTGAATATTCGAGGGGCTTATCCTCTTTTTTATACAATGCCAGGAAGAATGTTTTAATGCCCAGTTCCGGTAAAATTTCATAAATTGCATTGAGCATTTCATCAAGGCCGTTTGCATCCAGAAGCCTTGCGCTTCTCGATGTAAACCTGCTGAATTCAAAGACCGACAGAGACTCCCTGTCCACAAATTTCCGGTGGTCCGCTTCAAGCGACATGATCCTCATTCTATGGAATATGTCTTCAAAAAAGACTTGCTTTTCAAAGTCGAGACGGCAGGCGATAACATTCCTCCTGAAGCCTGATATTATTTCATTTTGAAGTGATATATCCAGGTTTTTAGCTTCCGATTGAAAGATGATCTTATCCCATGCTCCATGATATTTTGTGCATTTGACTTTTTATTTGCCTCCTGTAATTCCTCGCAGAGAGTCTCGAGCCATGGCGTCAGGTCCGATTTATACTGAATGTATTTTTCCACAGGAAATCCCGAGATTATATCGTTTACTATTATTGCGCTGTTATCGCTGAAATTCTCTTCGAAAGGAATCGACGGAGGCTGCATCCCTTTTTTCCAGAGAGCAACATTCATGAGCCTCTGCAGCTGGCACCCGCAGCTTCTCCTGACAACAAGGGATGTGGGCATGCTGATCAGCCCGGGAGTATCTTTTTTTGTCAATACCCTGTAAAGAATCTCAGCTGATTTCCTTCCCAGTTCATAAATAGGCTGTCTTACCGTCGTCAGCGCCGCCTGCCCGGACAGATCTATATCATCATACCCGGTTACATAAGCGTCTCCCGGGACATGGATCCCCCTCGATGCCAGTTCTTCAATAGCCCCGATCGCCATCTCATCATTTGCGGCGACAATGCAATCGAAGGGAACCTTTCTTGTATCTATCAGGGTTTTTACTGCAAGCCTGCCGGAAACGCCGGTAAAATCTCCCTCTACTATAAGATTTTCATCTGCATGGAGACCGTATGTCATGAAATATCCGAGAAAAGCCTGAAGCCTTTCATTAGACTCCTTGCTTCCCTCCGGGCCGGTAATAAAAGCGATCTTTTCATAATGGTGCTTTATTACCAGATGGTCGAGAAGCTCGACAATGCCTTTTGCATTATCTATGACAATGCTGTAATGTTCGTCGAATTTTTCTGAAATGCTTACGATCGGAAAATCTTTGTATCGTTTTAAAAAACGCGAAAATTTATTCTTGCCGACGCTGCATTGCAGGGGATCGGATAAAACAATAAGACCGTCGGTATTATTTTTATCGACGAAATCGAAAAGAATGTTTTTTTTACGTTCCCAGCGGTCTGACGGATCCAGCCTGCCGGTCGGATAACATACAAGGTCTATGGGCAGCCCCTTGATATAATCCATAATACCGGTGAGTATCTTCTGGTGGTATTCCGAGTACACCCAGTCGATAAAAATCCCGAACTTCATATTCTTTTTTATATGCATTCAACCCGCCGTATCGAGAGACCTGAGCATTTCTTCCTGCTCGTTTACTATGCAGGCATTTATCAAATCGTCGCAATCCCCGTTCATGATCATATCGAGCTTATACAATGTAAGATTGATCCTGTGATCGGTTACCCGGTTCTGTGGAAAATTATAAGTCCGAATTTTTTCAGAACGGTCACCGGAGCGGATGGAACTCCTCCTGAACTCCTTGTCGCTGTCGATTTTCTTCTGATGCTCCAGGTCGAGAAGCTTCGAGCGCAGTATCCTCATGGCGCTCGCCCTGTTCTGAAGCTGGGACCTTTCCTCCTGGCAGGCTACTACTATGCCGCTTGGCATATGAGTTATCCTGACAGCGGACTCGGTTTTATTAACATACTGTCCCCCCGCGCCGCCCGCGCGGTAGGTGTCTATTTTAAGTTCGGAAGGGTCAATCCTGATATCGACTTCGTCGGCTTCAGGTAATACCACGACGGATGCGGTCGAAGTATGTATGCGGCCCCCGGCTTCCGTTTCCGGAATACGCTGGACGCGATGAACACCGCTTTCAAATTTCATCCGTGAATAAACATCCTTTCCTTTTATCGAGAACACTACTTCCTTGAAACCGCCAAGACCGGTATCGTTAAAATCCAAAACTTCATATTTCCAGTGTTTGAGTTCGACGAACCTTGTATACATG
Organism: uncultured Spirochaetota bacterium; assembly: GCA_963796325.1. Lineage (GTDB taxonomy): Bacteria > Spirochaetota > Brevinematia > Brevinematales > JAOACQ01 > CAVYGN01. The sequence goes on along the minus strand of CAWCLF010000001.1, from coordinate 1,107,725 downwards.
CGGAAGAGATCACCCGCGAAAAGAGCGGCCTCTTCCCCGCCGGTGCCGGCCCGTATCTCAACTATAATATTCTTTGATTCTAATTCATCCTTGGGAAGGAGCATTTTGAGAACTTCCTTATCAATTTCTTTATGTCTTTCGGACAGCTTTTCTATATCCTCCCTGGCCATTTTTTTAATATCTTCATCGTCGCCGGAAGATAAAATCTCCTTGTTATCCTCCACCTCCTTTTCGATTTTCGAAATTTCATCGTATTTTTCGACGAAAGGCTGAAGCTCGGCCCTATCTTTGGCCAGCTTTATAAATTCAGGGCCTGACGGCTGCATACTCGAGAGCTTTTCACCCATCTCCCTGTATTTCCGCACTAGCGCCTCGGCTTTCGGATGCATGCGATACTCCTCAAAAAAGCAGAGTAAATCTTTTTTTACTGCTCCGATATTATATCAAAGTATTTGAAAAAAGAAAAGGGTTTATCCCGGCAGGGTTTGTCCTGACAGGGTTTATCCAGGCTATAAAAATAACAAAATATAAACGATAATAATACTCATCCTTATCCTCCTTTATTATGTGACTGCAAGAAACTAATTATATTGTATAAGGGATGTAATTTTTAAAGCTTTTACCCCTTATTGGCAATTTTTCAATAGAAAATGGCGAAGAGCAATTAAAACTTCATTTTAAAGAAGTGATTTTAAAAATATATGAAAATATGTTAATAATAAATGAAGCAGGGCCCTTTGTCGATTATGTCTATTCATGCAACGGCATCAATCAGGAAAGAGTAATATTGGATGATAATGAGAGAGGATTATTTTTAGAATTTGTCAAAAATAAAATAAAAAACAATGGGAATATCATCATTCTATCGAATTCAGGGATGTTTATCAGCAGGAATATTTGACACGGCGCGGGCGTCCCGGTTTTTCTTAATGATGTATATTTCCTCCCGCCTTTATATGACAGGGCATTTCGACAAGCCCCATCATGATAAAAAGTTATCTCCCGGCTTTAAAAAAACAACTTTTACTGTATGATCTCGAGTATATTATTACTGCCAGTATTTGCAATATAAAGATTGCCCGAGTAAAAAGCGACTTCTCCCGGATAATTAAGCAAAGCAGAGCTTGAGACCGTTGAAACGGTACCTGCGGGCGTGATCTTAATTATTGTATTATACCACAATTAGCGACATAAAGATTGCCCGAAGAGTCAATTGCCAGTCCCCATGGCGAAGAAATCAAAGCAGAGCTCGAGAATATTGTTATAGAAAAGGAAGAACTGGACGAAGAACTTGTCGATGAGCTGGACGAAGAACTGGACGAAGATCCGCCGCTACCTGGTCCCGGTGAATTAGCGCAGCCCGATAAAACCGCCAGCAAAACAACCCCTGATAATATCACAGGAAAAGAAAGGTTTTTTAATCTTAACTCCATAAAAATAACCCCCATTAAAAAAATAACTCCTTAACAAATTATATTTTATTTGTAATATTATTGTCAAGTTCATTTCAATTAAGTAAATAATTTCAAAATCTTCAAATAATTATTGATATTGAAAGTTCAAACATGAAGTGCAGCACTCTATCAAACCGAAAATAGATTGGAGAAAAAAGATGCTGTACAAACAGCTAAGTTATGAAGAACGGGCCCAGACAGGAATTCTGTTAAAAGAGAAGTATTCCATAAGGAAAATTGCTAAAGCTATCAATCGAGTTCCCGGTACAATATCCAGAAAGATTAAACGCAACAATTGGGATGCTTTCAGAGCTGAATATAACGCAAATTTTGCTGATAGGAAATACCATATGCGTAAGAAAATTCCAGTTCAGCAGCCAAAGTTACAAGATGTCAAAGCTAAAAATTATGTTATTGAAAATTTGAAATCAGGCTGGTCACCTGAACAAACAGCCGGTACAATAAATATGGAAATAAGTAAGACAGCAAGTCATGAAACGATCTATAAATCAGCAGTTCCTGTCCCCCGCCTATCGTATTTGAGTTTGGAATTTTACTAAAAGGATTCAGAGGACGTCATCTCCCCTTTCTTCGGTCCTTACACGGATTGCATCGATGACATCGCTGATAAATATCTTGCCGTCCCCGATCTGGCCGGTCTGACAGATAGCTATTATCGCACCGACTATTTTGTCGACCTGGCTGTCCTTGATAACAATTTCAATTTTTATTTTTGGGACGAATTTTATATCGTATTCACGTCCCCTGAAAATTTCCTTCAACCCCTTCTGGCGGCCATGCCCCTGGACTTCGATAAAGTTTAAGCCCGGATATCCCAGCTCGCCAAGCTTTTCCACTATGTCGTCCAGCTTTTCAGGCCTTACGATCGCTTCAATTCTTTTCATAACAATCTCCTTCAATTTAATTATAGATGCCCTCATTCTTCCTGTTCGCCATGAAGGGCAAGGTCCAGTCCGGATGCTTCAACAGAACTGTCGACACGGAGTTTTATTCTAAAGACTTTGTCAATTAAAATCAAGATGACCAGCGTTCCTGCAACCGAAAGAGTTATCCCGGCCAGAACGGCGATCAGTTGAATAAAAAACTGTACCGGTTTGCCGTAAAAAAGACCTGCAGCGCCGCTGACGATAGGGTTTGCAAATAAGCCTGTAAGAAGAATGCCCAGAGTTCCGCTCACGCCATGAATGCCGAAAGCGTCGAGGGAATCATCATAACCGAGCGCCTTTTTAACAATAGCTACAAAATAATAAGTCGCAAGACCGGCGAGTATTCCGATAGCAATCGCCCCCGGTATATCGACAAAGCCGGCCGCGGGAGTAATCGTGGCAAGGCCTGCCACAAGTCCGCTTGTCCCGCCTATTACGCTTGTTTTCTTTATCCTGATCCATTCGATGATCATCCAGGTAATGGCTCCGAAAGCGGCGGCTGTATTGGTTGCGATAAATGCGCTGCCTGCAAGCCCGTTCGACCCCAGAGCGCTGCCGGCATTAAATCCGAACCAGCCGAACCAGAGAAGACCCGCGCCGGTCATGGTCAGAACAATGCTGTTGGGCATAACCTGTTCTCTTTTAATATGTGTTCTCTCGCCCAGGTAAAGAACTGCTACCAGAGCGGATACGCCCGAGGAGAGATGGACGACAAGGCCTCCTGCAAAATCGAGAGTCCCCAATCCGGGAGCGCCCAGATATTTGCCGACGGTTGAAAGCCATCCGCCGCCCCATACCCAATGGGCGAGAGGTGCGTAAACGATCAGAGTCCAGAGGATGACGAAGACTACCCATGCCCCGAAATTCATTCTTTCGACGATCGCTCCCGAGATAAGGGCAACGGTTATGATCGCAAACATGAGCTGAAAACCTGAAAAGACGAATTCAGGAATCGTTCCTGTAACGCTGTCCTTTGTAATACCCGAAAAAAATGATTTTTCAAGGTTTCCGATCAGGCCGCCCATATCCCTGCCGAATGTAAGACTGTACTGAACGATGACCCAGAGGCCGCTTACAATGACTGCAGCAGCAAAACTGAAATACATCGTTGAAAGGATATTTTTCTTCCTCACCATTCCTCCGTAAAACATGGCAAGGCCGGGCATTGTCATTAAGAGGACAAGAGCGCTTGATGTAAGCAGCCATGCGCTGTCTCCCGAATTGACAACTGCGACGGCTTTATCCTGAGCGCATAATAACGCCGGGATAAAAATCGCCGGTAAAACCAGAATGCACTTTTTTAACATAGAATACCTCCCTTCATCTGGTCCCAATTGCAATATTTGTACCAAACTGACCGATACGCCGTTATTTTACTAAAAAACAGTGTGAATGCCTGTAATTATTAAATAAACTGCTGCCGGAACGGCCGCATTCCTCCCGTCCTGAATGATTAATATTTAATCATACCGGCTGTAATTGTCTAGCTAATGACCAGAGTCGGCAGCCGGCAGTGATGCCTCAATTAAACTGATGACTACCGACTTTTGACTGTCGACTGTCAACTATTGACTAAAGTTAAATTTGACAGGACAAATAAAATCGATTAAAATATTTTTCCCATTAAGGCGTATAAGGTTTGCCATTATCGGGGTGTAGCGCAGTTCGGTTAGCGCACCTGCCTTGGGAGCAGGGGGCCGGAAGTTCGAATCTTCTCGCCCCGAATGAGCGCCTGTAGCTCAGCTGGATAGAGCAACAGCCTTCTAAGCTGTGGGCCACAGGTTCGACTCCTGTCAGGCGCAGTACCTGGTGGACATAGCTCAACGGTTAGAGCACCGGTCTGTGGAACCGGGGGCTGTGGGTTCAAATCCCATTGTCCACCCAGACGGTTCTCATACGGGTATTCGCGCTCGTAGCTCAGGTGGATAGAGCAGTGGACTTCGAATCCGAAGGCCGCAGGTTCGAGTCCTGCCGGGCGCAGAGGTCGAGTTTATCATAAACGGGTCATTAGCTCAGTTGGTAGAGCAGCTGACTCTTAATCAGCGGGCCACAGGTTCGACCCCTGTATGACCCAAAGTTTATGCCGGATATGGTTTTTCCGGTATAATTGCGAGTATGGTGGAATTGGCAGACACGCCAGACTTAGGATCTGGTGCGGTAACGCGTGTGGGTTCAAGTCCCTCTACTCGCAAGAAGTATCGAGTTTTATGTTGATAATGAAGCCCGGCTGAAACATGGACCGGCTTATATCTTAATAAAATATGCGGGAATAGCTCAGTTGGTAGAGCGCTACCTTGCCAAGGTAGATGTCGCGGGTTCGAATCCCGTTTCCCGCTATTTTTTTATATTTCTATCCGTTTAAAAAAAGGAGACAATCGGAAAATGAATCTGTTTATAAAAGAATATGATGACTGCCTGAAGCAGGTGTTTGTCAAATTTTCCGCCGATGAAGTCGGCAGGGCTTATGAAGAATCCTTTGCGGTAATTCAGAAAAAAGCCAAGCTCCCGGGATACAGGGCCGGTAAAGTGCCTTTAGAAATGATCGAAAAGAATTTCCCCGATGAGGTAATGAACGAGATAATAAAGTCCCTTGTTGTCAGGACAGCCGACAAACTTCAGGAAAAAGGCGTTCACCTTTACTCGGAACCGCGTTTCAAACCTTTAAAAAATCTGTCGAAAAACGAACCCTTTGCATTCTCACTGGTTTTCGAATCTGTACCGAGGATGCTTGAAAATATCGATATTGAAAACCTGTCCCTTGAATTCGATGAATTTTATTATGATGATAAAATGATCGACAGCACAATTCAAAAGGAAATCAGCGGCCTGGAACCCGTAGCAGGAAAGATCGGGGACGATGATACTGTAACGATCAATGTCACAAGTCTTAATTATAGCGGAGATAAAGAGATTGTCCTGTCAAGTAAAACCGTTGTAAAACTTGCAGGATGCAAAACAGGCGATAAGGTAAGCCTGAATTTCAGCGATCTCGATACTTATACTGCAGATTTTATAGACAAGATAGAAGGAGATACGCTGGAAGGGGATATAGTCAAGGTTGAAAGGCAGTCGCGCCAGCCCCTGACGGACGATCAGGTTAAGGAAGTATCAAATTTCAAGACAGTCGAGGAATACAGGGATTCGGTAAGGAAACGCTTTGAAAAAACCCTTGCAAGTTTGAACGATATCAACATGAGGAATGCTCTAGCCGATTATTTTTCACATAATGCGAAAGTTGAATTCCCGAAATCCGAATTTTTAAGAAGTTCGAAGGAAGAATCGATGAAATTCCTCGAAAGCAATTTTTTCGTTACTGAAATATCGCTGAAGAAACTAATTTCGGATCCTAAAATAAAAACCGATTTTACGAATATTCTCGACAAAACTTATGACAATATCATATTTTACTTTGCCGCCAGGGACATTGCCGAAAAGAATTCCATAAAGGCTGATCAGGCTTTAATCGATAAGATAGCGCGTTCTCATGCAAGGGAAAATGACCAGAGCCTGGACGAGTTCAAACAGAAATCAAGCCGGGACGAATGGGAAAATGTCCTTGAAGCGGCGAAAATGGACGCAACTATTCAGTTTTTAATGAAAAAGGCGAAATTTAAACCCAAATCCAGGCTTCCCTTGATCAGTTTAAAATAGGTAGAAATCAGCCGAAGTGGCGGAACCGGCAGACGCGCTGGACTCAAAATCCAGTGGGAGCAATCTCGTAGGGGTTCAAGTCCCCTCTTCGGCAGTGAGAAGAACAGAGAAGCTAGACTGCCGAAGAGGACAGGCCCTCTTCGGCAGTGTATGTTCTTTTCTTTTGGAAAGCCCCCGTTATGCTCGGTCAGCTTGAGCCGTAAGTCAAGAGTCAGGAGTCGGCAGTCAGCAGTCTGATTCAGCAATCTCTGATGACTCTCGACTTTAGACTGTCGACTAATGTGTCGACTATGTTGACTTTTCCCGAGGCCGAAGTTAACATAATTAATTGAGGTCTTTTCAATGAAATACTTTTTAATCGTACTGGTACTTTCGATTTCCGGCATCCCGCTATTTTCCCAGGATACGAATTCAGGGGAATCTCAATCGGCCGCCGAACCATCGATACAGGAAAACGCAAAAGAAAACGAAACAAGGTCGGAAGAGTCCGTATTAAATCCGTCCGCCGTTAAAAATTCCAGCCAGGCCGCTGTCACCAATAAAGACGAACAAGTCAAACAGCCTTTAATTGTAAACAAAAAACCTGAAGACCAGAATATTAAAAGCGATGAAATGAGGCTTCTGACAGCGATCGATGCGAACCCGAAAAAGGCAGATTCATACAACCGCCTGATTATGTATTATTACAGCCAGGGTAAGCACAAGGAAAGGCTTAAAATCGCCCTGCGTGCGATACAGAATATGGGACGGACTGCATACTGGTGCGAAATTGTCGGAGATGAAAATAAATTTCTGGGCGATTTCCAGAATGCGCTTATATCCTACCAGTTCGCTATTATGCTTATTCCTACCGACGCAGATATCTATAACAGGATAGGTTTGATCCTTCTCAAAATGTCCAATTTCAACCAGGCCGAAACGGCCTTTAAAGCTTCGATATTCCTTTCCTCTAACGAAGCATATGCCGATAAAAGCGTTTATTACAACAATCTTGCCCTTGCTGTCGAAGCCATGCATGATCTTCAATCGGCATATAAATATATACAGATAGCAGTAAAATATAATCCCGGTTATGCCGCAGCCCAGGACAACGCCTTACGTATAAAGAACGTTATGATCAGTTCGGGTGTGCCGGTCAATTGACTATTTAGGTTTTTTTATCAGGTCCTCAGGTTCGGGTGTTGTCAGCATGTCGAAGAATTTCACAAAATTATCCTTTTCGGGCGAATCGCGGAAAGCGATGGCGACCCTGGGATGCTCGTTGAGCATGCCCGTTATCATATAAGGAATAATGTAACCCCATTCTATCTTTTCTCTGAGCGGCAGATAATGTTCCTGGATAAGCCCCAGGAGAGGCCTCAGGTTGTATTTAGGGTTTTGCAGGAAACTCAGGAGAAGCTCAAGACAGCAGTTCCCGGGACCGCGTCCGATCCCGAATACCGATCCGTCAACCATATTGGCGCCGTCGATAATAGCCTGTATAGTATTGCCGAAAGCGAGCTGCCTGTTGTTATGGGTATGGATGCCTATCGTTTTACCGGGCATCGTCCCGATATATTTTTTAATGAGAAAAGTAATATCTTCAGAATACATAGCGCCGTAAGAATCCACTACATAAACGATTGGTATATCGGTTTTTGCGAGATCGTTTAAAGCTTCATCTATTTCCCTTTCAAGATTTGTCGAAATTGCCATTATGTTAACGGTCGTCTGATAGCCTTTATCGAGGATCATCCTTGCCAGGTCTATCGCCTTATCGATATCTTTGGCATAGCAAGCCACCCTTATCATATCGAAAGGAGAATCGGACTTGGGCAGGATATCCTTTTCTTCCACTCTCCCGATATCGACCATGCATGCCAGTTTCGAGCCGTTATCTATTCCGTCGATTATTCTTTTTATATCGTCGTCCGCACAAAAACGGCACTTTCCGTATTCTTTCGGATCGAACTGTTCTTTCGAGGCTTTATAGCCGATTTCCATGTAATCCACGCCGGCTTCCGAAACGGCTTTATAAGTGGCCCTTACAAAATCATCGCCGAACTGCCATTTATTTATAAGTCCCCCATCCCTGATCGAACAGTCAAGCACTTTTATCTCAGGTCTATACATCAGAGACTCCTTAAAAAGTTATTCTTTATTTTAATAAATACATTGAAAATTATCAATGTTTCACGTTAGTCAACAGCCGAGAGTCTGCAGTCGTAACCCTTACCGAGTGCTTTGTAACAATAGTCAATTTTGATAATTCGATAATCGCGGCTCAATACTGTTATTATTTTACTGTCGACTGCTGTCTGTCGACTCGTTTCCCATCTGTTCGATCTTTTCAAGATAATAATTTATATTCCTGAAGTTATCGGCCATATTCTTTAATTTAAGCCAATAGATCTTTGCATCGGCATATTTTTTCTGATTGTACAATACGCTTCCCATATAATAATAACCTTCGATATAACTGCCGTTTAATTCAATGGATTTCAAAAGGTATTTTTCGGCGTTTTCAAACTCTTTCTGCATTCCATATATCTGTCCCAGATAAGAATATGCACCGAAATTGCCCGGGCTCAATTCTACGATCTTTTGAAATTCGTTTACCGCTGCTTTATATTCCCTGTTCTTTATATATTTTCGCCCGTTTTTAAATGCATTATCTATGATTGAATTGATCCGGTTCTCCGGCATTGCTTTTAAGTCGGGGACATCGATGATATCAATAACAAACACCGTCCTGTCGTCGTTCGGTTTCGCTCCGCCGTAAAACCGGTCTACGCAGTCGATCAAAGCATCGGTGAATTCATGAGCCGGAAGGGAATTGTTTTCCTTTAAAAAATCTTTCAGACGTTCTTTCCCGAAAAATTCTCCCGCTTTATTACGGGCTTCTGTAATTCCGTCGGTAAAGAAAACAATTTTACAGCCTTTGGAAAGGTTATACTTGGAGGATTCATAATATGCATCTTCGAAACACCCGATCAGGCTGCCTTTCCCGGCAACGCCCAGTTCAAAAACTTCTTCTTTTTCCGGGCAATAGCACAATCCGCAGTCATGACCGGCGCTGGCGCAGGAAACAGTCATATTGTCAAGATCGATGACGCTGTATATGCTCGTTAAATAAAACCCTGTTTCTTTGAGAATATTGACAATCTCCTTATTGACCAGCTTGAATACATTTTCTATTTCGACATATTCCCTTCCATAACGCTCGAAGCAGACTTTTATCATGGTGGTAATAAGAGCCGAAGGGACTCCATGTCCCGATACATCGGCCACGACTATTCCCAATTTAGACATATCAAAGGTAAAATAATCGAAATAATCGCCTCCCAGTTCATTGCTGGGCAGGGATACACCCCATAAACTTATTAAATCGTTTGAAAGAAAATTTTCAGGCGTTATATTTCTTTGAACGGACCTGGCGACATCCAGCTCCCTTTCAATATTTTTTTTATACCGGTCCAGAATATCTTTCTGTTCATTAATGGTTTTTATTGCCTGATCAAGGTCTATGGTTGTATGGATAAAGCCGTCGATACTGGACTCAAGCATCTTTTCCACAACTTTTTTATTTGAAATGTCCTGAATAATTATTATGAGGAAATCAAGGCTGAAAAACCCGGTAAAATTTATTACGGCCGCTTCGCCGTTTTTTTTTATAATTTTAATTTCCTTTTCAACAGTATCTTCTTTTTTCATGTTCCCGATCAAAATCCCGGCTTCTTCGGATTCAGCCCCTCCGAAAAGAAGCTGGAAAGGATTCTTGTCGACAAGATCCGCGGGATCATGACCGGTTATCTTCCCGACAGCCGGATTTGCATAAATGCATTTCATCACGTCATTGAAAATCAATATTCCGCGGTTAAAATCGCTGATTACGGATAGGGCGATCTTCCCGTTGAAATTTTCGGTCATAATTAATCCATTAAAAAAATTAAATTCCGATGTTATTTTTTTCTTATCGATTTATTGAAATACATTTTATTATCGGCTTCCCTTATCATGTGTTCAATGACGTTCTGTGAATCGGGGAAAATTGAGCAGCTTCCCACGCTTAATGAAAGTTTGTAAACCTTGGATGAATCCCTGTTGAACCTTTCACAGTTTTGTTCAATTCTCGAAATAACCGCATCCGTATCAACAGCCTGCATAAAAACGACAAATTCGTCTCCTCCGTATCTGCATATTATATCGTCCCCTCTCAGGCTCCGGCAAAGTATGAGGGATGTCTGTTTCAAGAGATAATCCCCTTCATCATGACCGAAAGTATCGTTGATGCCTTTAAAATTATCTACATCTATAAACAGGAGCGATACTTTCTGTTTTTCTTTGACTGATTCGTTGATTTTTTCCCTGGTCAGGAGAGTAAAACCTCTCCTGTTGCACAGGCCGGTAAGCTCATCGGTAATTGCCAGTTCTCTTAATTTCTCATTTTCTTCGTTCAGCTTCTTCGTTTTTTCATGGATTATATCTTTTATGTAGATTTCGTACTTTCTTATGGTATTCTGCGCTTCTTCAAGATTGTTGGTTTTTTCCATTACTATGTCATGAAGGGCTACATGTATATTGTCGTAAATAGCTTCCATTACCCTGTCTATAAATTTGTCTTTTTTCAATTCCTTTTCTTTCTGGTCCGCCATTTTAAGAAGTTCCGAGTAAAGAGCATCGAAATATTTCGCCATTGCATTGTCTATTTTTTTATCTTCCTCAATGTCGTTTTCAAGTTTCAAAATGGCCTTTTTCTGAACGATCGCATGACGCATTATTTCAAGCATCATCTCAGGGCCGGGCGAAAATTTGCCATGGAAAGCTTCACTGTAAAATTCCTGCCAGGTCAGATAGTTTTTTATCAATAGATAAACTCCGAGACATACATTTAAAAGAATACATATAAATATAGTCAGACCAGACACTCCGGCGGGGATCATACCGGAAAAATCCAGCCCTGTAAGGAGTCCTCCGGCAATCAGCAGAACCAGGCCCGTTATGGAAAACAAAAAGAATTTGATGTAAGGCATGTCTGTATACCTCTTGAAAATATTACTTGTATCGTTCGAATAATACGTCAAATTTCGCTGAATTGTCCAGCAGGGCCTTTACTATAAGAGGATCGAGTTCGGTACCGCCCAGTTCCCGGATTATCTTGTGCGCCTTATCTTTGGAGTAAGCCTCTTTATAGACTCTTTTAGAAAGCAGGGCATCGAATATATCGGCAACGGCGACTATCCTGGCTTCGTAGGGTATTTCCTCTCCTTTCAGGCCTTTTACATAACCGCTTCCATCCCATTTTTCATGATGGTAGAGCACTATATTTTTTGCCATTATATCGATTTCCTTTGAATCGAGCATTCTTGCACCGATTATAACGTGGTCCTGCATGAGCTTGGCCTCCAATATTGTATAACGGCCATGTTTTTTTAACAGCCTGTCCGGAATTCCCACTTTCCCGGCATCATGAAGGGGTGAATAAAGTTTTATCCGCTTAATAAAATCGGGACTTGCATCCAGGCATTCGGCAAGAAGCCCTGAAAATTCGCTTACACGTATGATATGATTACCTGTTTCGGTATCGTTAAGAAGATTTGCGTTTTCCAGAGCATTGACAAGAGCCATTGTAAGATTTTCAAGTGCATGGGTCTTTTCATTGACCTGCCTTAAAAGTTCTCTTTCTATATTGTCATGATACATGTCAAGGAAAATTTCAACCATGGACCTGTCGGTCTGTTCCCTGAAAATCCATGTTATTCCTTCATTTTCATATGTGATGTAATTGACCAGGTCTACGGTAATATTCCGCCCTTCCCTGTTTTTGCATTTGATATCCTTGACCGGACTGTGAAATTCCCCCCCGTCTTTTATGAGCAGTAAGATATTGTCTATCAGAAAAGTAATCTTCTTCCCCAGGACATCCTTTTCATCGAATCCGAAAATCTGGCCGGCTCCGCCTTTATAAAGACGTATTTTAAGGTCAGGGCCGGTATATATTACGGCATCGGGCAACCCTGACAGAATCCTTTCCAGAGTAACCGATCCAATTTTATTATTCATGCTCCTTTCCTCCAGAAGTCGGCAATGATTCAAAAGCCTTCAGCCGGATCGTTTGCCTTGCCGGGCCGCTGAAGGGATCCGATGTTTTTCAGGGAAACGGATGATTTCTGATTGTAATCCTTCAGCTCGTCGATCGTATTTGCAAGCATATTAAAATAATCCCTCAGGCTGATAAATGTATTGTAATATTCCTCTGCAATCTTTCCTTCTTTATCGTTATTTTCTTTGATCAGGGCCATTCCATGCTTAAGGCTTTTAATATTTTCCTGCGTGAGTTTCCCTCCCTCCATAATTTTAGTCATCGATTCACCGATCCCTTCAATAATCGGATAGGATTCATCAATGCCGCCCAGTATCATCATAAAGTTTTGATTTACATTATCCATAATCCTGATGCTGCTGTCGATTTCCTTATTCATTCCCTTTATGAGATTGTTTATTTCACCGGACTGCCTGCGTGATTCATCTGCAAGACGCCTGATTTCCCCTGCGACTATGGAAAAGCCATGTCCGTACGTCCCCGCTTTTGTCGCTTCGATCGATGCGTTCAAAGACAGAATATGGGTCCTGTTGGAAATATCCTGTATAAGCTTGTTGATATCCATCATATGTTTCTGATATTTAAGGAATTTTTTATTCGATTCTGAAACCGTGGAGAGTCCCGATTTCCCCATTTCTGCATTATCCTTCAAAATTTTATTGATTTCACTCGCTTTATGTACATGGACCGTCAGGTCTTCCAGTTTCAGACAAAATTCCTCCTGCCTTGTGACATTCAGATCGACAAGATCGTCCTCTTTATCGATCTCCGAATCGGTCCAGTTTATGGAATCCATTAAATGTCTCCATTCTTCTACCGTATTGTTTACCCTGGAATTTAATTCAAGAGATGAAAAAAACAGGCCGTCCACTTTACCGGAATAAGCATCGAGCATTTCATTAATTTCCGAAAGGTTTTTTCCGAGGTTTTCCATGAAAACTTCCTGTTCTCTTGCGGCCGGATTACCGGGGACTTTAGAAGATTTGTCCCTTCCGGGGCTTCTGTATCTGTAATAAAAGAAAATAAATCCTTCAATAATAATGCCTGTCGAATGATAATATCCCGGATAAGGGCCGGCTGGGGCAAGTAGTCCTGTACATGCAGCCCCGATCGCGGATAATATAAGCGGGAAGTATAAGCCGTAATCAAGTAATAATGATAAAGCCGCAACCGACAGGTACTCAAGCGATATGAGAGCTAAAAAGGGGATTTGTGTAAAATTCCGGGACAGGATCATGACTAAAGACGAGGCAATGAAATAAATGACATATATCGATATTTCTCTTACGGTCTTCTTTCTGACGTTAATCTTTCCTTCCATAATAACTTACCTTTGATAAGTTTTCATCTCAACCAGGAGATGGACGAGGCTCGCGTCATTTTCGTTATCGATAAGGCGTATGGCTCCGTGAGATTCCATAATGATCTTTATAAGCCCGATCTGGCTTGAAGTATTAGACACCGAATCTGTAATTTTTTTTAAAAATAAATCGGAAAGGGAATTCTTTTTCCTGCTGATAATATCTATAAAATCCTTGAGAGTGTTTATTTCATTCAGAGCGGCGCTGTTGACGGTCTCTATATTGACGCAGTCCCCGGCAACGCCGATATAAACCGATGAAAAAGTATCCATGATCGAATACTTTATGCAGTTTTCGATCAGTTCGCTGGCCGAATTTGCAATAACCTCGGCAGTCTTATGCCCTGTATGGACAGCCACAAGCCATTCCCTGAGGCTTTCACGGGCAGCTGATTTCATTCTCCATAGTTCCTCAAAGTTCATGGAGAGCTTCTTGAACCTGAAATAATACTCGAAATCTCCTGCAGCCCTGTTCAATACAGTATTCAAGTCAGTCATAACCTCATCCCCCTTTTAAATTATACTGCCGGTTAAGCAGCAATTGAGGGCCGGTGCTCAGGCATTCATCCTCACTCTGATATGCACGATATTTTTCTCATTCTTATGATCGATCAGTTCCAGAGTTCCCTTTGTTTCCATAAGAATCTTAAGAAGGCCGATCTGGCTCTTGCCGGTATGAATCGATTCGGCGATCTTGTCAAGATAGATCCTGGTGGGATTTCCTTTGCTTGTTGAGTTGATGAATTGAATATATTCGGATATTTTTCTTTTTTGATCGGCGGTGGAAGAATTCATTGTTTCAATGCCGACAGTCTTTCCCATCACCTGTATATAGACGAACGAATGAGCGTTCATTTCAGAATATTTAATACAATTTTCGATAAGTTCGCTGGCCGAATTCGATATCACTTCCACGGTTTTTGGAACAGCATGAGTTGCCATCAGCCATTCCCTGAGACTTTCACGAGCCGACGCTTTCATTCTCCATAATTCTTCAAAATTATCCTGAGTTTTCATGAAACGGAAAAAATATTCAAAATCCTGGCGTTTACTAATGTCCTCGTAGCTTTTTATCTCTTCCATAAAAACCTCTCAATCGCATTTGCCTGTATTTCCAGCAAGGTTGGAGCGCTACTCAGTGACTTTTACCTTCCCCGCCTCCCTTAAACTTTCCAGGGGCGTAATGCCGACTTTTTGCCAGGTTTTACCGGGATCGATTATTATTCTTATGTTTTTCTTTGACTCAAGGAAAAATACCGCAAGGCTTCTTATTCCGCTCGAGTTCAGAAAGTCAAGCTGGCGGAGATCAACCTGCATCTCGGTCTCTTTGACAGAGTCATCGACTTTTTTCAGGAAAGAAGAAAGATCCTCATAATTCGATTTTTCAATTTTACCTTGAAACGCAAGTTTTGTTCCATTGAGACTTATGCTGAACGTCTCATCCTTATATTCCATAATCCGCCTCCTGTGATTTTACCGGACCATTGGCTTATTAAAAAACTGACACTTCTCTTACTATTCAATCGTATCACACAATTCTTCTTTTGTCAATAGAAAATGTACATATTTGTACATTTTAATTTGATACAGATAAATTAATAATAATATAATAATAATAATAATAATACACAGTACTCGAATAAAATAAATAATTTTTTACTCTTGAATTATTAATTCAAATATTGTAGAATAATACCGGGAATTAAATATGACAATCGGCGATAAAATCAGAATGTTCCGGAAAAAAGAAAACTGGACCCAAATCGAACTTGCCGATCATATAGGCGTTTCATCAAACCTGGTTTCTAAATGGGAGCAGAATGAAAGGATACCTCAGCACGAAGACGTGGAAAAGTTATCGCAGATTTTCAAACAGCCTCTCGAATACTTCCTTCCGCCGAGAAGCCCCCTGATATCCCTCCGGGTTTTCAAAGAATTCCAGGGTGATGAAATAAAATTTGTTTTTGACGATTGGAAAAATACCTTCAAGTATGAAAAGGTGCCGTTCGACATTATTGAAAATGATATATTTGAAGACAATATATCGAACCTGACCCAGGAAGAGATCGACAAACTGTATTTTATTTATAAAGAGGCGGAAAATCTCATCCATATAATCAGGTGCGATTTTAACCGCATAGTGGATAAAAGGTATTACGCCCTTTCGATCGAAAATTCAATTGAAATTTACCAGCTTTTCAACGGTTCCGGAGATTCCTTTTTTGCCATTCAGGTCAATCAGGCGGAGATTGAAAAGCTTCTGCATTCCATGCCGTTATCTCAATCGGCAGACATTGATAAAGATGAAATAATCAAGATGAAATCCTTTGGAATCAAGGACAGGAAAAACATCATAGGAATCATAGTCGCTTCAATAAGGAAGATCAACAGATAAAACAGTATCAATATACTTTCAGAGTAGCCCAGCTGTCGGGCCTGATATTGGCAAGCGGGGCAAGGGCGATATTCTGCCATTCGATAGAGGAATCGATCACAATAACAATCTTGTTCTTAGCATTATAAATAAATCGTGCGAAAACTTTTATTCCGAGAGAATTGATAAAAACAGCTTTTCTGAAATCAAGGTTGACACTGTCGAAACCAGTCGTATCGATATTGGTATTGAGGAAGGCCATAAGTTTCGAGTAATCGATAGTATCGACTTTGCCTACAACTTCGACCGTGCCGTTCTTTACAACAACACTGTAGTTGCCTTCGTAAAATATTTTTTCCATATCAAACAACCGCTTATTTATTCTTACGTACCAATTGTATCTTATTTTTAAAATCACGTCAAGGGTAAATCTTTTGATTACGGTTTATCAGGCCTTCGGGGTCCTTAAAAAATTCCCTGTATACCTGGAAATGGTCGGTTTGTTCAAAACATACCGCCTTTGCCGGTGCATGGTCGAAACTGTAAATTTCCGCACCCGGAAGCGCCAGCAGGATCGGTGAATGTGTCGCTATGATGAATTGGGCATGACCTGACACAGAAGCAGAACTGATAATTCTGACAAGCTCCAGCTGTTTTTTCGGTGACAGGGCATTCTCCGGTTCATCCAGTAAATATAGTCCCTTGATAGCATAACGGCTTTTAAAGAAGGCCATAAATCCCTGTCCGTGAGATTTTTCAATAAGGGATGAACCGCCGAAATAATTGATCATACCAGGATCCGATTTTGACCATTCATCGAGATATTCGGCAAAATACCTGAAATATTCCGAAGCAAAAAAAGAACCGGGCACCCTGCCCGATGTCCATTCGGCATCCATGTAACGGTAAAGCTGTTCGGAAAATTTATTGTAATGCATGGTCTGCCGTCCTTCGTCCCTCCATAGGTAAATGGAACATTTTTTCGCTATCGCCTTCAATACCGTGGATTTTCCGCTTCCGTTTTCTCCCACGAAAAATACAGCATTGCTGTGAAAGGCGATTTCCATTGTTTCATTGATTATATCCAGCGAAAACGGATATATATCCTTTTGCGGGTAATTTTCCGGATGAAAGCGGATCGATTTTAAATGCATAATATTCCCCGTATTAATTATATTTCAAAGGATCATAACCTTTAAGCTTGAAACTTTTAGCCCTGCCGTAATATGCAATATTCAAAAATAATGGATAGAAAAAATTTAAGCCCGGCATTTTAATCCATCTCCACAATCTTCTCAATATCCTTAAGGGCGTATAAAATTCTCTCCTGAGCCATTGCACACCTGCAGAAAGTTCTTCCCCGGACATTAAAGCCGGTTCAAAAACAACATGCTTAAAATCATAATTTTCCCAATTCCTGTCTTTTATTCTGGCTTCCATTTTTTTAAACAAATCGGTTCCGGGCATGGGAGTTACGATCGATGCCTGGATTACATCGACTCCTATTTTTTCCAAGCTGGCAAGCGTTTCCGAAAAGACGCCCCTATTATCCGTATCGAAACCGAACATGATTCCCGATTCCACATAAATGCCGCATGCATGTATCTTTTCAACTGCCGCGCAGTATGATTCGGGAGATTTTATGTTCTTATTATGCGATTTCAGCGCTTTTCCTGAAAATGTTTCCAGGCCTGTAAATATGCCGATACAGCCCGCATTGCTCATCATGGATAATAATTCAGGATCGTCTGCAATTTCAATGGAGGCCTGGGTTACCCATTTCTTCTTTAAACCTGCAAGAGCCCCGAAAAGTTCCAGAGCGTATTCCCTGTCCTGTGTCAGGTTATCATCCATGAACATAAAGAACCTGCTTTTAAAAGTTGATATTTCATGGGCGACATGTTCTATCCTTCTCAAGAACCTGCCGGAATTGTTAAAAGAGTTTATAGAACAGAAAGAACAGCTGTTCCTGCAGCCCAGTGTTGCATATGTGGCATTGACGGTGAGGTAATGGTTTCTTTTCATGAGTTCACGGGGAAGTAATTCCGGTACCGCCGGGACAGGCACAGAGTCCATAGAAAATCCCCTGTAAATCTTTTTCACTACGCCATGTGAAGCGTCGGAAATTAATTTTTGCCAGGCTCCGTAGGCATGTCCGACGACTATTGCATCGGCATGGCTTTGGGCTTCGGCCGGATTAAGCGTAGGATGAAATCCGCCGAGAACTACAATCGAACCTTTTTTGCGGTAATAACTCGATATCTCGTAAGCCCGCGGGGCAGTGGCGGTCATGACCGAAATTCCGACAATATCGAATTCTTCGTCGGGCGGATTCTCAATCTGTTCGTCGATTATTCTTATCGAATTCCCGGCCGGGGTCAAAGCCGCAATGGTCAGGAGCGAAAGAAGGGAAAACCTGAATGTTTTGCCGTTAAAGAGCTTCTTCCTTCCTATGCCGCGCCATAAACCGGATGCAGGCAGGATTAAAAGAATTTTCATAAAAGCATTATAAAGAGAGCCGGCTAAAGAATAAAGGATTTGACAATCGGGCAGTTTTAAAAAAACCTAGCGAGAGAAATGAGGAATGATCCTCAGGAACTGCAGGAAAAGGTTTGTATATATTGCCGCCAGAACGTCGTCGATTACGACTCCGAAGCCGCCCTCTAATTTTTGAGAGTCTTTGATAGGATAAGGCTTGAGTATATCGAAGGCCCTGAAAAGAATGAAACCTATAACGACAAATTTAATGCTTGAAAGGGACCAGTCGAACGGGAAAGAAATCATAGCGATAAGAAATCCTACTGTTTCATCGATAACTATATGGGGGGCATCCTTTATCTTAAAAATATGCTTCTCGGCATAATCGCTGACCCAGACTGCTATAACGAGCAGGGCTGCTATAGATATATAATAGAAAACAGTAAACTCTGAGAGAAAAATATAAAGCGCCATGCCTACGAGCGTTCCCATAGTCCCCGGAATTAACGGAATATAGCCGACAAAAAAACTCGTCGCTACCATTTCCTTCAGTTTGCTGCCGACTTTTTTATTCATTTAAAGACCTTCTGAATGACATGTAATAATCGAATGCAGTATACAGGGTAAAAATTACAGTTATAAAAGTCAAAATAAGGGGCAGGTAAACGATATAGCTGTAAAAATCCGGTGCGGCGGTTTTCCAGATCCCGGTATAATCGGTTACTGTCAGCTTCAGTATATATTTGATGATATGAGTCAGTAAAAGATATCCAAGTATGACGGCAACGACAACCATCTGGACCATGGTTTTTGCCTTTGCAATCACCGATGTTTTAAAAGCGATCTTTTTTTTCTTCGAGTAAGAGCGCAGCCAGGTAACATAAAAATCCCTTGCATATAAAAATAATATCAGCCAGAATGGAATGAACAGCCCGGTTTTAAAACTTAAAACGGTGAAAACGCTCCATATCAGGATCTTGTCCGCCAGGGGATCGAAATATTCGCCGAAATCAGATTTCTGGTTCAGCCTCCTTGCAAGTTTTCCGTCGAAATAATCGGTAAGGGCTGAAATGGAATAAAGAACAAGGGCAAAAAATATATTTTCAATGGATTCGTATACTATGAAAAATAATATGACAGGTATTAAAATAAGTCTTAAAAGGGTTAAAAAATTAGGCAGTGTAAATGTAAATTTCATATGAAAGCCTCGAAGACTTATAAACACACACTTAATTATACTAAATAAAGATTCTTTTGTACAATACTTATATCGAAAGCATCACTCCCCGGCAGGTTCTCCCGTAAGATCGTGGCCTTCTAAGACTCCGGAAATGCGGACTTTAATAAAATCCTTATCGATCATATCGGGGCCGTTCGTTTCGATCCTTATATATCCGTCTATTTCCGGGGCGTCGTATTCGCTTCTGACAAGCAAATAGTCCCTCCCCTTTTCCCGTACCGTGATCCCGTCGTTTATACAGATTAGTTCAGAATTTACCATTCCGAGGAGCTTTTCCCGTGAAACCCTCTCCTGGATTTTAACAAGTTCGCCCAGCCTCCTTTTTCTATCTTTTTCCCTGACCTTTGGTCCTTCCATCTTTGAAGCCGTATCGTCCTCATCCGAGTATTCGAAAAAACCTACCCTTTCAAGACCGGCATTCCCGAGAAAAACTTTCAATTCATCATGTTCCTTTTCGTTTTCTCCGGGATACCCCGTGATGAAGGAACTGCGCATACGGAGCTCCGGATTGATTGTCCTGAGCCTTTTTATCAATTTTAAATATGCTTCTGAATTTCCGTTTCTTTTCATTCTTGAAAGAACGGAACCGCTGGCATGCTGCAGGGGCATGTCGATATAATTGCAGATCCTTTTCTCTTTGCTTATGAATTCAGCCACTTTGAGGATCTCAGGTTCCGGGAAAAGATACATAATCCTGATCCAGCTGAAATCAAGCATTAAAAGCTCTTTTAATAAATCTGCCAGAGCATGTTTTTTATATAAGTCGATGCCGTATGAAATCGTGTCCTCGGATATGATGATCAATTCCCTGACGCCGGATCCGGAAAGCAGAGCGGCCTCCTCAATGATGGAGCCGATTTTACGGCTCCGTAAAGTACCCCTGATGGCCGGAATGGCGCAGAATGAACATGAACGGCTGCATCCTTCGGATATCTTGAGATAAGAGTAATTAAGGCCTGAAAAATAAAGGCTTCTTCCGCCTATCGATTCTTCATTATAAGAGCCCTCGTCCAGGAGCCTGCCCTGGTGACTGGGAGCGTTAAGGGCTTCTATTATTTTCGAAGGATCCCTGACGCCTATTGCATTATCTATTTCAGGAATAGCCTTTAAGAGGTCTTCTCTGTACCTTTCGGAAAGGCATCCGGCAACGATGATCTTAAGAAACCGGTTTTCTTTTTTCAGTCCGGCATAGGCAAGTATTGTATCTATATTCTCCTGCTTTGCACTGTCGATGAACCCGCATGTATTAATAACTATCGCTTCAGCCTCTTCCGGCACAGGAACGATGGAATGGGAATTTCTTTCAAGCTCATAGCACATTTTCTCCGCATCCACCAATGCTTTGGGACAGCCCAGAGCATCGAAAAATACTTTCATTTAACCCCTGTTCCTATTTTAAAATAGCCCTTACGAGGGAAAATTGTCCGCTTTTAGGTTTCCAATAAAAAAAAGATTTGCCGACTTCACCCCATCCTCCGCCCGCATCTTCCTTGTTTCCCAATATTATCTTTACTGCGCCGCTGTTTCCAAGATACAGAAGAAGACTGTTCGTGAAAGAAATCGATAATGAAGTGTTGTTATTGACAATCATTTGTTTTTCATCCCTTCCATCGGGGGCATAACTTAAAAAACCTGCGCCCTGGGATACTATTTTAATATTTACAGGCCCTTTAGAAGGGGAAACCAGGTATTCGCTTTCAGACACTATATACTCGCTGTATTTATTAGCCGCTTCATTTTTATTGCTGATCTCCGCCAGGTCGGGCATCTCCCTGAGCAGAGTCAATGCCAGTTTCGCCTCTTTGGGCTTTGCGCTTACCAGTTCAATACCCAGGTCGTTTGTCCCGTCATTGTCCGAATCGACGCTCAAAAGCTCGCTGATATTTATCTTGTAGCTTTTATTGCTGATCCTGAACAGGAGCGAACGGGAAGGCTCGATTTTCAGGATCTCCATATCTATAGTTTTTGTATCATTTGTGATAAGAATAGAATCTCCTGCCTTGAATTTTTGAGATGTAACTTTATTTATGTCGTCGAAACTGTAATAATATGAATTCGGGGCGCCGGGACTTCCTTCCTCTCCCTGGTGACGGCCGAGTATAAAAACAATTATTATTATCAATAACAATGCGCTGGCCCCTACCCCTATTATTATATTGTTGTTTTCGAGCCAGGAGTTTCTCTTCCTGCCGACAAGCTCTTCTATCGGAGCGTCCTGTTCTATTTTCATCTGTCTTTTATAAAGGGCTATAGCCAGTTCATGATCGACTTCCAGCGCTTCGGCATAGTTTGAAATAAACCCCATTGCATATGTTTCCCCGGGAAAAACCTCGAAATTATCGGATTCAATCGCTTCCAGGTATTTTTTTGGTATGTTGGTATCCCTGACGATCTCATCTATGGAAATTGCCTTTTCTTTCCTGGCTTCCTGGAAAAACTCTCCCAGGGTCTGCTTTTCATTTTTCATCATAATTCTTCTCCCGTCATAATTATCAGCGATATATTATAAATATCATATGACTTTTTTTTCAACTAAAACAGCTATCATTCGTCAGTCGTTAAGCGTCAGTCAGCAGCCGGTTATCGTTTTCCATTGATAATTTGACTGATGACTCTTGACTGTCGGCTGTTGACTAAAATAAATAAACTATCGCCAAATCTTGATTTTTTTTAATTTTTAAAATATATTCTATTTTCGGGTACTTCTAAAACTACCGCACTGACGGGAGGGCAGGGAGGCGCCCGGGTGTAAATTGTTATTGAATTAAAAGACAATTTACGGCAGCAAAGCCGGTTTTTGGAACTGTTATTTTTAAGATTATTAATGAAGGTGTTATGTGAAAAGATTATTATCGTTTTCGATCATTTTATTCAGCTTTGTTTTTATCCTGCTGGCATTTTCAATGTGCGGAGGCTCATCGGGCTCGACCCAGGGAGGGTCCAATTCCCAGGTTACTAATTCCTTTATTACAAACGAGGCGGAAGACCTTTCCGATATCATTACCATCCATAAGGGTACGACTGTGGTACTGGACAGTCCTGACAAATGCCTTCAATTGATGATCCTTGTCAATATCGAACAGCAAAAATGGCTCAAGGAACTCGCTGAAAATACAGGCCCTAAAAACACGAACTCCGATCAGGATGAGGCGCTTGCAAAGTATCTTGAACAGAAAAGGCAGGAATTTTACAAAAGCTACGGTTTAACCGAGAAGGACCTGATTCAGTATAACAAGAACCATTCCAAAGAGATAATAGACTTCATGGAAAAGAACCCGAAATATAAGAAAGCTTACGAGCAAACCATGAAGGGAGTCGGAGGGCTTAGTACAGTCAAGTATTAGCTTCCGATATACCGCCTGTAAACGGCAAGGGCCGTATTTTTTTCCTTCGTTCCCTTGACGATCAGTCTGCCATGCCTGAACAGCATAACGTTTAAATGAAAAACTTTAAATTCTATGTAAAACGAATTCTGCCCGACGATTCTTGTCTCTTCCTTTAAAATTTCCCTGAAATAATCCAGGTCAAGTTTTATTTCATCCATAGGAGTAACCGCAACAGACTGATCGGAGCAGGAAACCGATACCACATCGTCCATCTCCCCGCTCAAAAAGCGCAGATCGCCGGCCGACGGCCTGCAGCCGGATGAAACTTCTTTTTTAATAATACTTCCGCTTTCAATATCCGTAATAAAGCTCTCGGTTCCGTTATCACTGACAGCCTTTTCGATCAGGGCAAGGGCATTACCCGTATCGGGAGCCGGCAGGAGAAAATAAGGCAAAGGTTTTATATAATTCATAAAGCATTCAAGGCAAAATTTACCTGGGTAAAACACTCCCATTTTCCAGGAAACGTCATAAAATAGCGCAATGAATTTTTTATCGAACTTACGTGAAAAATCGTTTATGACAAATTTCGATTTGAGACTGTCGGATATATCGATGAAAAGATCACAGGAAGAAAAATATGAAGAATATCCGCTTGTAACGAATTCGCCGATGCATTCGGCATTCCTGTAAAGAGGAAATTTTTCCTTTTTCAGGTCATAACAGCTTCCGACAAGAAGGATATTGTTATAATGTAAATTTTCCAGGAGTTCCTTTTCAAAGCCCATACCGCCGGCTATGGCTATTTTCACTGCCCTTTCCTTCGGCTCAATCTTTCACTGAAATCATTGATTGAATCCGACCTTTGTATTTTTTAAACCGAGATGGGATTTAAGTTCGTTCTGGACGGCTTCGATAAAATCGCTCTGGCTGACAACCCTGAGCCCGGTTTCGCGGAGAGCCGCCTTCCTGGCCGCATTGTATATCACATTTGCTATTGACCCGCCCGCCAGTTCATACTCTGCCAGTTTGTTAAAATCCACATCGCTTCCGAGAGGCATCTTGTCTGAAATATGGACTTTCCAGAGTTTTAACCGGGTTTCATATTTAGGCACTTCGAACCTGATCTTTATATTGAATCTTCTGTTCCATGCCGTATCGAAGAGGTCCGCAAGATTGGTCGTAGCGATGAAAACCCCGTCGAAATTTTCCAGTTCTTCAAGGAGAATGTTCTGCATCTGGTTATATTCCTTGTCTGCGGCCTGTGCGATCGTACCTCTGGCGCTTAATAACTGATCGGCCTCGTTCATAAAGAGAAATATTTTTTTCTTTGAAATTCTGGCATATTTATAAAATTCATGGAACGCTTTCTTAACATTCTTTGTGCTTTCTCCTACCCAGGAACTTACAAGATTGCTCGAGTCAACCTTGAAAAGATCGGCCCCCACTTCTCCTGCCAGGGCCTGTGCTGTAATGGTTTTGCCGGTTCCTGAAGGACCGTAAAGCAGTATCTTAACAGAACCGAAAGATTTTGCCGAAAGATTCGGTTTTATTCCCCATTTTTTCATCATTTCGGCGGCCCTTGTCAAATCAACGGCTCCGAGAAGCTCTTTTTTTACTTCTTCGTCAAGTATCACGTCATGAATTTTCACGGCGGGTTCCACTATTTCGAAAAGCCCTTTCGACTTTTGAAACTCGATCCCCGAATCTTTTTTATCCCTGATCCTGTTTTTATCATCCGGGCCAGGTTCCTTGCCTTTAGCATCCTGCTCGGAAAACAATAGATAATAAATCTTGTCTTTGGATATCGATATCGCGTTATATTCCTGGGTAAAACCTATGATCTGGTACTCGTCATCTTCCTGCTCCGCTTCCAATTCATCCTCTCCGGTTTCTTCGAAGGGAATACCGGGGTAAAAGTCGGCCACTTCTATGATTTTTTCCTTTACGAATATGCTTTCCCTGTTGAAACAGCCGAGTATAAGCTTTATCTGTGAAGGGATAAAGGCAAGGCTGGTAAGGACTTCCTCAATGCTGTTGATCATGAATTCCTTCATTATTACCACTTTATATATGAAATAAAGAAGCACGATGAATTCTATATTTGAAAAGCCGTTCTTTCTGAGAAAGTTCTTCAAATTTATTTTTAAGCCGGAACTCTTGATGTTTTTACGGAATTTTCTGAGTGTTGCAGCGAACTCGCCTTTCTCATAAATATCATCGCGGGCGGATGAATATGCCGAGTTTACCTTGTAAAAATTCGAAAGGAAAAAAAGGTATTTCATTATGCTCGCGATATCGTTCAGAAGGATGTCGATATTCCTGTATTTTTCAGATAACGTGTAATTGGTCACCCCGTAAAGGTTTTTACCCGTAAAGTCGCTGAAAAGCGAATTCAGGGCCACCGGCGAGAGGAAAACCTTCCTGTTATTGTAAAATTCCGCTATCTCTTCAATGGAAAGCGAAGCTCCCAGAAAATCGGTTTCCTGGAACATCATAATCCCGCTTTTTAAAACTCCGCTGTGAGGGTCCAGGACCTTCCCCACGGCTTTCATTGCTCTGAAAGGCAGCCTGTGGAAAAAACACATCGCCTGCCAGACATTTATTCCGTTCTGACCGTATAGGCTTGCGCCAAGGAGCAGAAGTATCATCTTCTTCTCTTCGAATGTCAGATGTTCCGGAGTCGGATTGAATCCGGCTATTGTGCTCTTGAATTCCTTTATTGAATGCAGCCTGACTATGAATGCCTGGTTCTTCATATGGACCGCTGTTTTCGCATCGGTCTTAAAATTTTTCTTGATTATGAACTGGTTGAACTTATGGAAAAGCAGGATGGAATAATCTATAATGATTGAAAATATTTCCGAATTCATTTGCAGACTCTTACCTCTTTCTCTCTATATTCAAATATAATATCATAATATCAATTCTCAAAAAAATCAATTGCAGGAGTATAGTGCAAATTATCGATCCGGCGATCAAAAGTCCCTTTGATCGTGTTTATTTACATTTTTTTGGGCGCTTGAACGCTTAATGGGCTTGTGCCCGCAAGGTCTCGATATTCTTGAGTTATTAGAACTGCCCTAATAAAATATGTTCATATTAAAAAGAAGGTTTTTAACATGGGAAGGGAACTGCCCCATAATAAAGTGAAACTTGTCATACCTGTCCTTTACTCCGACGAAATAATCCTGTCGATGGCAAATGAAAGACTTAAAGCGCTGTTCGGAGAAACGGATTACGAAAGCGCCGTTTTACCTTTTACTTATACCGAATACTACAGGGAAGAAATGGGTTCTCCCATAAAAAGGATTTTTTACTCGTTTAAAAATCTTATAAAAATACCCGATCTGGTGCCCATAAAAAAAACAACGAACGGCGTTGAAATCATGCTTGAGAGAGAAGGTAAAAGAAAAATAAACCTGGATCCGGGTTATATGGAACTGGGAAAATTCGTCCTTGCAACGACGAAAGATCAGCAGCACCGCCTCTACATGGGTGAAGGCATTTACGAGGAGATCACGCTGTTTTTCAGGGGGAGGGAATGGAAGCATTGGGAATGGACATATCCCGACTATAGAAGCACCGAGTACAGAGAAATATTATTGAAGATAAGAAGCTTATACAGGAACCAGATAAAAGAACATTGATCAGTCCGGTCGAAATTACAGATCGAGCGGTTTTTTCAGAAAGCTGCCGAGTGTGCCTGCCGGCGGCGGTACTGAAATTTTAGTTTGCTTCTCTTTTATTTCAGGTTCAATTATTTTCTTTTTTTCCTTTTCTTTTATCCGGGGTGCCGGGTAGGAAGCAGGAGTTTTCTTAAGTGAAAGCGATATCCTTTTCCTCACCGGATCCACTTCTATTATCCTGAAATCCTTAATATCCCCTACCTGTACTACATCCATCGGATTTTTGACATAATTGTCGCTAAGCTCCGAAATATGAACAAGAGCTGTTTCCTTGATGCCGATATCGATAAATGCTCCGAAATCCACGACATTTTTCACTTTCCCCTTTACAGTCATCCCGCCCGCCAGATCCTCGAAACGGACTATATCTTTTTGTTTGAGAGGCGCCGGATAGCCGTCCCGAGGGTCCCTGTTTGGTTTTTTCAATTCTTCTATAATATCGGCGACTGTAGTTTCGCCGATGCCGAATTTCTCCATAACAATATTTTTTTTGTCGCCGGACAATTCCCGGTTCGTCCCCATGAAGGTCATAATTTCTCTTGCCGCGGCGTAATTTTCCGGGTGAACCCAGGTATTGTCAAGTTTCTCCTTACTTTCAGGTATCTTGAGAAAACCGGCCGACTGTTCATAAGTTCTGTCTCCCAGCCCGGCTATATTCTTCAAATCCTCCCGGGACCTGATAAGGCCATGCTTATCCCTGTATTCGACTATATTCTTTGAAAGAGTGGGCGTAATACCTGAAACATAGCGCAGAAGCGCGCTCGATGCTGTATTGATATTCACTCCGACATTATTTACAACTGATTCGACAACTTCATGAAGAGATTCACCGAGAGCTTTCTGATTTAAATCATGCTGGTAAAGCCCTACCCCTATCGATCTGGGATCGATTTTAACAAATTCGGCAAGAGGATCCTGGATCCTCCTTCCAATAGATATCGCCCCCCTGATTAAGAGATCCAGATCGGGGAATTCCTCCCTGGCCAGATCAGATGCGGAATAAACCGATGCTCCTTCCTCGGCTACGATTGTGTATTCTGCGGGAAGATCATTTTCAATAATAGCCCCGGCAACAATTTCGCATACTTCCGGAGAACCGGTTCCATTACCCACGGCTATAAGCTGTATATTGTATTTCTTTACCGCCTCTCCGACAGCTTTAATCGACTCCTCTTTATTCTTCTGGAAGAATAAAAAATAGCCGAGATATTTCCCGTTTTCATCGAGCGCCGCTGCTTTCGTCCCGGTCCTGATGCCGGGATCGACGCCGAGCACCCTGGTCCTCTTGATCGGCGGCTGCATTAGAAGACCCTTTAAATTGCCTGCAAATATGGAAATTCCATGGCTGTCCGCAGCATCACTTTGAGCGCCTCTCAGGTCTCTTAAAACCGAAGGGATAAGGAGCCTTGAGAGTCCGTCGATAACAGCAGATTTTTGATATGAATTAGCGATCCTGACCCCCGCTAAAACTATATCGCATACCTTTTCTTCATCGAACACGATATCAGCATCAAGCTCGCCTTCCCTTTGCCCCCGGTTTATTGCAAGTATCCTGTGGGGTTTGATCTCTCTAACAGGTTCCCTGTAATCATAATACATTTTATAAATGCTTGTTTCAGGATCTTTTTTACCCTTGACTGAAATTTCCCCTTCTCTTTTAATAAAATCCAGAACGGTTTTACGCATATCCATATCCTGGGCGAGCCTTTCGGCAAGTATGTCCATGGCTCCGCCCAGAGCTTCCTCTGCGTTATTAACGCCCTTTTCAGAATTAATGAAAAGAACAGCCTCTTTCTCAATGTCGGCCGATTCGGTCATCAAATCCGCAAGAGGCCCCAGGTCCTTTTCCATTGCGGCCATGGCGCGTGTTTTCTTTTTTTTCCTGTATGGAAGATACAATTCTTCAAGTTCGCTGAGAGTTTCGCATTTATTGATATTGACATATAGGTCTTCAGTAAGTTTTCCCTGTAAAAATATACCCCTGGCAACCTCTATTCTTCTCTGTTCAAGATTTTCAAGGTAGGCCATGCGGTGCGAAATATCCCTGACTTCTATCTCGTCCAGAGAGCGGGTGGCTTCTTTCCTGTAACGGGAAATGAAGGGCACTGTATTGCCCTCTTTGAGCAGGGCTGCCGCCGCCTCTACCCTGGACTTCTCCAGGCCGAGCTCCTCTGAAATTTTTCCGATTATTCGGGACATGCTCACGGAAAGCGCCGATATGAATGATTCGTTCAGCTCCATGTTAAACCTCGATAATTCATGCATGAATTAAAATATTACCGCCGCATTCCGGCTGCGGACTGCAAAATATTATAAAAGACTTGTGATTTCGCTGTAATTCTGAGGATCCACCGCCCTTCCGGCCAGTATCCATTCCTCTTTATGCGTCATTGTAATTCCCGGATTGAGCGTATATATAGGACTCAATGTTTCAAGTTCGTAAAAATATTTGCAGGTATAAACTTCCACCGAGCAGTTATCATCGGGATAAGCTGCAGAATAAATATAATCGTATTTTTTTATGAATGTATAATTTTTCTGGGTTATCCCTACGAAACCTTCGTAACCCGAGCTTCCCAGTTTTCCTACCCTGCCGCTCGGTTTTACAAGGAACAATTCCGGAGTCTGGATATACTGCCTGCTGTTTATGCTCGTTTTCTGCTTGGCCCACTTCTGCCAGTAAACAATCTTGGATAGTTTCCATTTGCCCGGGCTTGTCCAGGGAAAAAATATCGTTCCCGAATCTGCATTGACGCAGGTCAAGCCCCATAGGGAGGCCACATACAGCATTTTCCCGGTGTTCAGAATCTTATGTTCAACATTGAAACGGGAGTTTTTTTCGCTGATGACCAGGCTTTTTTCCAGGTGATAATCTTTGTCGAATGCGCTGATCTTGATCGAACCGTTTTCCTGCGAGACGGAACAGGGAATGTTATCCGACCTGGAAGTGTTTTTTGTTTCAGGAGCAAGCCAGAACCTGTGCCCGCCGTACTGGCGGAACCCTTTTTCCTTTCTCATAGGGTTTTTATCGACATAAAGGATATTGCCGCTGTCAAGAGATCCATAGTAAAGGATCCTGGGACCGAATCCTGCTGATACGATCATCTTTAAAGGACCGCTCGTAAGCTCAAAACAGTTATTGTAGCCCTCGAATGTAATTTCCCTGATATTCATAACGGCACTCCTCAATATATGTAACGGCTGGGCCTTTATATCAAGTCAATGGAAAGAATGACCGACATATTTTAAACCAAAGGACCGATTTTGTCTAACTTCAGACAATAGTCAGACAATAGTCGACAGTCGACGTTCCGCAGTTAATTATACTGTCGACTGCTGACTGTCGACTGCTGACTACACGACTGTCGACTACCGTTTGACAAAGTATAATCATAGCTTTAAACTTCTTGTGATGAAAACAAAGGAGGATGAAATGAACAAAAACCTATGCATCCTTGCGGTCCTGTTTTTCTTAATATTGTCTGTAAAACTCATGGCCTGGGACGACCTCACCCACATTGCCATCGGGCAAGCCGCCGGTTTCAAGGAAGCCTGGAGCCTTCCGGCTGCGGATATTGCAAAAATCAAGGCCTTCAGCGTTGAAGATTACAACCACTATTGCAACAATCCCAAAGATGCCGATATTACCCCGGAAATGATAAACAAACAGATACCCAGGTATAATAATGGAAAAAAATCCGAAAAGAAAGGCCATCTTTACGGTGCGATAGTAGCATCCGTAAGAGAATATATAAAGAAGGAAAAACTTCATATAAACGGACTGTATGACATGGCTTACGCCGGTCATTATATCGGCGACCTTTCAATGCCGTTTCATAATATGGAATACGACAGCTTCAACAGGAAGCGCCATGAAGCGAATGACGGCATTGTTGAAAAAGAGATCGGGTCGAATATGGCCGGAATAAAATTATACACGATAAAGATCGACAGCGAGGACAGCCTTATCCGGAATATCGCCGATATCGCTGATAAAGCGAAGGAACTGGGTTACAGGCTCGAAAAGGAAAACCGCGACATGACAAAAACCGAGGCGTACGAACAGATATCCCAATCGGCAAGCCTTTTCAAGGCTGTGCTTGAATATGCCGGATATTTTGACAGGAATAAATAAGATGCCGTGATGCAGCACAAGCAATAAATTTAAACCAAGCAGGTATAAACAATGATCCGGAATGCAATATTTGCAATTTATGTTTTCATAATATTTGTTCTCTCGTTTTTGTCTCTCCTCCCTTATTTCCTGCTGCGATATTTTACAGGCAAAAAATTCCGGGAGAATTATATAAAGACCGACATTGCAGTCTGGGCCCGGGCTATTTTTAAGGGGAGTTTTTCAAGCCTGGAAATCAGGGGAGCCGAAAATATACCTGCAGGAAACGTCGTCATTGTTTCAAATCACCAGAGCATGTTCGATATTTTAATAATTCTCGGTTACATAAATAAAATAACGGGTTTCATAGCCAAAATCGAACTCAAGCGCATCCCGATCCTGAACACATGGCTCTCGATCATTCACAGCGTATACATCAACAGAAAGAATATGCGCGATTCATATGATACTATACAGGAAGGCGTCAAAAGCCTGAACAGCGGCAATTCCATGGTTATTTTCCCTGAGGGAAAAAGAAGCCGCAGCGGGGTCATGGGGCGCTTTAAAAGCGGAAGTTTTAAACTGGCCGTGATGTCCGGTACTCCCATACTGCCTGTAACAATCAGGGATTCGTACAAGATCTACGAAGAACATAAAACGGTCCGCCCCATTCATGTTATACTGACAATCCACCCTGCAATAGATATCAGGGGATTATCGAAGGAAGATATAAACGATCTTCCCGGGAATGTTTCTAAAATAGTCGCGGATTCCTTACAGTAATTAAATCTTCGAAGGTTTTTAATGCTGAAGCTGGAAAATATCTCTAAAATCTATAAAATTGCAGGAATTAAAAGAATAATAATCGACAGAGCATTTCTTGAAATAAAGTCCGGCGAGATAGTCTCTATCACGGGAAAATCCGGATCCGGCAAAACAACCCTTCTCAATATAATCGCAGGTCTTACAAAACCTTCCGGCGGCTCGATTTACTTTAACGGCAAAAAAATAATATATTTCCTTGATATATTCACCGCAAAACTGCGGAATTCCCGGATTGGGTTCGTATTCCAGACATTCCGCCTTCTTGAAAACGAAACAGTGTGGTCTAACATCCTTTTACCTGCCCGCATCGGAAGCCGCCTTAACCGGAAAACCATTGACAGGGCCTATAAAATATTAAAAAAATTATCTATCTCAGAATATAAAGATGTGCCGGCCGCTCTTCTTTCAGGCGGTCAGAAGCAGCGCGTGGCGCTGGCCAGAGCAGTAATCAACGATCCTGATCTTATTCTGGCCGATGAGCCGACTGCGAACCTGGACGGCAATACATCGAAAGATATCGCAGGCATCCTCGGAGCTTTTGCCGGAGAGGGGAAATCCGTGCTGATCGTTACTCATGATAAGCATATCTTCCGGCATTCCGATAAAATTTATTCACTGGCGGACGGAAAGCTTGAAATGACGGGAAGGTAAAATAATGTTCCAGAAAATATACCTTGTCGCTAAGGAAATACTCTCCGGCTGGATTTTTTCGATCATAGTGATTGCCGTTATAGCATTATCATCATTTTCAATATCGTCGATTATCAGCGCAGGAAAAAGCGTTGAGCATTCGATTATCGATAAATTCGAATCGATAATACCCCCCGACACGATCAAAGTAAATCCCCGTCCCGAAGGGAAGCCCGGCATCCTGGACCTTGTGTTTAGAAGATCGAATCCTTCTTTTGTCGACGGGAAATCTCTCCGGCTAATATCATCGATCCCGGGCGTCAAAGCTGTATATCCGCTTAATGCCTCCCAGATACCGATGGAAGCCGTCATTTCATTTTTTTCCCTGAATTATAAAACGGACCTGATCTGCATAGGGGCTCCGGAGGAATTTGTCGGTTCCGATATTAACGGCAATAATATGAGAAAGGCCTGGAAGGATTGGAAACCGGGCATGGAACTCCCGGTGCTGATACCGGAAATACTCCTCGAAGCTTATAACAACAGTCTTGCCGAACCCAACGGCCTGCCGAAAATATCAAAAGACATGGCGATAGGCAGGAGCCTTAAGATAATATTCGGAAAATCCTCTGTCAGGGAACTTCCGCTTGCCGGAGAAGAGTTTTCAAAAGTGACTGGTTTTACGGATAAAATTAAAAGCATCTGCCTTGTCATTCCTATCCAGGCTGTAAGTTACTATAACGGCAAATTAAGGAACATGGATGAAGAATCTTCATATATGTGCGCCTATGTAAAGGTTGACAGCCATTCATCCCTTTTAACAGTTTCCGGCCGGATCGAAAAAATGGGATTTACGGCGCAGACGGATAAAATATTGTCGGAAGAAATGATCTCGCTTAAAAAGAATTTAGGATCGGCAGTCATGCTTTTTACCTATATTATAATAGTCCTTGCACTGTTTTCAGTCATATTTTCCACTATGATGGCCGCAATGCGCAGAATGGAATATTACAGGATAATGAGGGTACTGGGCGCATCCGGTATTTTTATTTCAATTTCGATCGTCATTAAATACTCAATCATCGGATTCGTCTCTTCCATGACAGGTTTTTTATTGACTAAGGAAGTTCTGTCCATATTCGCTTCATCTTTAAAGATACAGGGATTTGTAATAAAGCTGAAACCGGATCCCGGATTGATGTGGACGATTGTCCTCTCAGGCGTTATTATTTCGATCCTGTCCACTCTGCCCGCTTTAATAATAGTGCATGCAGGAAGAGTTAACAGGGATTAATTGCTGTTTCCATACTCAAGCATTATTTTTTTATAATTGACCCCTTCCTTATAAATGCGGAACTGGTCCTTACCCCTCGACTTGGCGTCATAACAGGCGCAGTCCGCCTGTTTTTGAACCTTGTGATACATTTTTACAATATCTCTTGAAATGATCGGAGATCCGTCGTTATATTTGAAATGAAGCATCCCTATGCCTATGCTTCCCGTTATCTTCATGGGGTTTCCGGTTTTAACGGCTATCTTTATCTTCCTGATCCCGTTTAACAATTTTTTGGCGTAATTCGAAGCTCCTTCAAGTTCTGTTACAGGCAGAACTATGTCAAATTCTTCTCCGCCGAAGCGGAACAGGTAATCTGTTGGACGTGAGACCTTTTTCATCACTTTTGCGACTGCAACAAGCACCTCGTCGCCCGCGGCATGCCCGTATATATTGTTGACTTTTCTGAAATCGTCAAGGTCAAGGCGCAAATATGAAATAGGAAGGACGCTGGAATTCCTGCCGGTCTGCCAGAAACGCGAGATGGTTTTGACAATATTTACAAGGAGGCTTTCATTATATTTAAGCAGGGTAGTCTTATTATCGATATTGATCCTTTCTTCAAGTATCTCGTATTTTTTTAAAAGAGAATAATGCTCCAGCTGCATTTCGCGGAGAAGTTCTATTACATTTTCATCGATATTATCCTGGAGCGCAAGGCGCGATAGAATTTTGAGTGCGATAACCTCAAAATCGCTCAACCCCCTTTTTTTCTTCTTTTCAATTATCATCAGAAATCTCCGGTTATTTCAATTATGGGCACTTCTAAAAACCCACCCTTACGGGTACAAGGCCTTTCACCGGACAAGCCGGTACAAGCTAAGGCGGTGAAGTAGTGTACTTATCCTGGGCCGGACATACCCTTACGGGCACAAGTGCACAGGGCCCATAGGGCTTATGTCCCCGCCAGGGGGCAATTATGAGTAATTAGAATGCTAATATTATGACAACAAAATTAGTTATTAGAACTGCCCTTATATTAATTTTCGGATTTTCATAATTATTGATTAGGATTTGCTTCAAATATGTCAGATTACTGTCATAATTGCAATTAATACTATAATTATCAGCCAAAACGCACAAAGGAGCGGGGGATACGACGTATAACCGTCCCCGGACAGACTATTTATTAATTATCTCTAAAAATTCATCTTTTGTGATGCCTTCGAGCTCGATAACTTTATTCCGGGAAGCGAACCCCTGCCTGATTGAAATATTCCTGCGGGGAATAGACAATAAAATCGATAAAAATTCTATCAGGGCTTTATTTGCCCGGCCTTCCGCCGGAACCGACCTTATTTTGATGCTGACTTCCCCGTCCCTGAAATCGATTTTATTTTCACGGCTGTAGGGTGTGATCCTGGCGTTAAAAATAATATGCTTATCTTTTTCGGTTATCATTTAAAGGTCTCCGGTTGATTACCTCGCCATTTCCATCAGGCGCCCGAGGATGATCTGCAGGACCTGTATGAATATAAGCACATATAAGGGTGACAGGTCGAACATGCCTATGTGAATGGGGGGGAGGATCCTTAAAAAAAAACTGTGCACCGGCACGCAGAGGCTGTCTGTTATTTTAACCAGCGGGTTGTCTTCACCCAGTTTAAAATAACTTAGAAAAATATAGAACAGGAACACATAGGAATATATCTGGACGCCTATATAAACAACCTGGAGTATAGTGAACAGCATTTATTTTTCCCCCATCTCTTTTGAACGCCTGACTGCCGCACGCACAGCCTTTAATATCGATGCGCTGAAGGCTCCCTCTTCCAGCGCCAGAAGTCCTTCGGCGGTAGTGCCTCCGGGTGAAGTCACCCTGTCCTTCAGCTCTTCAGGATGAATGCCTGACTCGATGGATTTTGCAGCCAGGGCGGCTGCTCCGCTTACGGTATAAACAGCCATACGCCGAGACACATCCCTGGGAAGCCCTTCGAGAACCCCTGCATCGGCAAGCGCATTAATAAAAGCGAAGACATATGCAGGTCCCGATCCGGAAAGTCCGGTCACGGTGTCAAGAAGTTCCTCCTCGTTAACCGTTTCCGCCATACCCACTGCATAAAATATTCCAAGGACGGTTCCTCTGTCCTTTTCTGAAAATTTACCGTCAAAGTATATGCCCGAGACTCCTTCGCCGACTAATGCCGGCGTGTTGGGCATGACCCTGGCGATAAGTGTTTTTTTTAAATATTTCCTGTAAGCCGATATTTTAATGCCTGCGGCTATCGAAATTAAAATCTTCCTGCCTGAATCAAATTTTGTTTTAATTTCTTTTAAAACATTTTCAATATCATGCGGTTTTACCGCCAGTATAAGGGTCTGGCATATAGCCGCCAGTTCCGCCGAGCTTCCCGCTTCCACGACCGTCCATTTGTTAAGCGCCTCCCTGATCTTTCCTTTATCGACATCGTATACCGATATCTCGTTCGATTTCTCCCTCGACAATCCGGCTATCAGCGCGCTGCCCATATTGCCGCATCCGATGATACCTACCTTCATAGTAAACCTCCCTGCTTTAGTCGACAGTCATCAGTCAACAGTCAGAAGTTGACTATACTACTGACTTTCGACTCCCGACTCCCGACTGAAGAAGCCCGGATAATTTTTCACAAAAATAATCAATTTCCTTTTTCCCGATAGTAAAGGGCGGCAGAAGCCTGAGCACATTATCCCCCGCGCGCAGTGCAAGAATTCCCGATTCGAATAGTCCCTGGATCAGATTTTTTACAGGGCATAACGGATCCAGATCTATTCCGATCATCAGACCGAAAATTCTGTTTTCTTTTATGATGGAAGGATATTTATTTTTTATCTCTTCAAGCCTGACTCTAAAATATTCCGAAAGATTATTTATCTTTGCAAGAAATTGCGGATTCAGAATATTCATTACCGCTATCCCGGCCGCACACGCCAGGAAATTTCCGCCGAATGTCGAGGCATGAAGCCCCCCCTGCATATCGCAGGCGACATTGTTTTTAGCCAGTACAGCCCCGACCGGGAAGCCGTTGCCCAGAGCCTTTGCCATTGTTATAATGTCGGGATCTATATTAAAGTTTTGATAGCCGAAATACCTGCCCGTCCTGCCTATCCCTGTCTGAACCTCATCTATAATCAAAAGCGAGCCGAATTTCAGCGACAGCTGTTTGACCTTTTCAATGAATCCGCCGTCAAGAGGGTTGACCCCCCCTTCGCCCTGTACGGCTTCAAGAAAAACAGCGCAGATTTTTTCGTCCATTTTATCTTCAAGGTCGGCTGTATCGTTGAAATTGACAAATTCTACTCCCGGCAGGAGAGGCTCGAATCCCTTTTTATATTTTTCCTGGCCTGTAAGAGTAATAGCGGCTATGGTCCTTCCATGGAACGAGCCCGACATGGAGATTACCCTGTTTTTCCCGGGCATTTTTTTATTTCCGTAAATTCTGGCCATCTTGAGGGCCGTCTCATTGGCTTCGGCTCCGCTGTTGCAGAAAAAAGCTTTGCCCTTGAAGGACTTTTCACTGATAAGCCTTGCAAGTTCCGCCTGGCCGGGTATTACGAAGAGGTTCGAAATATGCGAAATGCTGTCCATCTGCTTTTTTATCTCTCTGTTTATTTCCCTGTTGGCATGTCCGAATCCTGTAACGCCGATGCCCGACGTAAAATCAAGGTATCTTTTCCCGCTAATATCGAAAATCCAGTGATTACTGCCCCTGGCTACGACCAGAGGAGTCCGGCTGTAAAAAGGTATGAGGTACTCGGACGACTCTTTAACCCAGTCTTTCATACAACAGTACCTGTAAAAATAAAAATATTTTAATTATAAATTATTTTTGAGATAATTAAAACAATCGGATAAAATGAACCTGAATCAGCGGATTGCCGGCAGCAGACAGTCAAAAGTATTCAGCAATCAATAGGTGAAAGTTTGACTGCCGACTATTGACTGTTGACTGTTGACTGACGACTGTTGACTGCTGACTGACGTAGGGGTAGCGTATGGGTTATAGAGCCGTTATTTTCGATCTCGACGGTACTCTCTTCGATACGATCGGGGATTTGAGCGATGCTATGAACAGGGTGCTCGAAAAGCTCGGTTTCCCGACGCATACGCCTGGAGAATTCAGGTACCTGGTCGGCGAAGGTATGATTACCCTTGTCAGGCGGAGCCTTCCTCACGGAACAGACGAAAAGACGATCCTTAAAGGGCTGTCGATGATGAGGCATGAATACCGGATCAATTTTTCCATTAAAACCGGCCTTTATCCGGGAATTGCAGAACTCCTTTCGACTCTGCGGGAACGGCGAGTCAGGCTTGCCGTACTCTCAAACAAACCTGAAGGATTCTCGCGTTTGATTGTCAGGAAATTTCTTACCGGGAAATATTTCGATATTATAGCCGGCGGGAAAAAGGGGGCGCCCCTTAAACCGGACCCGTCGGGCGCACTCTCGATTTCAGGAAAACTCGGAATCCCTCCTCATGAATTTATTTTTTTAGGCGATTCGGGTATTGATATGAAAACTGCCGGTGCGGCAGGGATGTTCGGGGTCGGCGCCCTCTGGGGGTTCCGGGACAGAGAGGAACTTATTGAAAACGGAGCAAAAGCGCTTATCGAGAATCCCATGGAACTCCTTAATTTTTTCATCGAGCTTCTATAAATCCTGACGGGATCCGCAGCGGCCGGAAGAATTTCCTGCCTGTTCTTGACTTTCTTTAATTTGCATTATAATATTTTTATGTTAAACGTTAACATATAGTGAAAATGAGAGGTTTTTATGTCTTTTCTGATGGGGATCGACATAGGCACGTCAGGAACAAAAACTGTTATTGCCGATGAAAATGGAAAATTGATCGGCAGTTCCGTCAGGGAATATCCTCTGTACCAGGAAAAAAGCGGCTGGGCGGAACAGGAACCCGGGGATTGGTGGAAAGCGGTTTGTGAAACTTCAATGGAAGCCATATCGAAAAGTTCCGTTGATCCTAAAGATATAAAAGCTGTCGGTTTGACCGGGCAGATGCATGGCGCGGTGCTCCTGGACAGGAACGGCGAAGTCCTCAGAAGGGCGATAATATGGTGCGACCAGAGAAGTTCCGAAGAATGCAGCTTCATCACATCTGTTATCGGCAGCAAAAGACTGATTGAAATAACGGCAAACCCGGCTCTAACAGGATTTACAGCTTCAAAACTCATCTGGGTCAGGATGCATGAAAAGGAAATTTACGACAGGATAAAGAAATTGCTTCTTCCCAAGGATTATATCAGGTTCAGGCTGACCGGGGCCTATGCTACCGACGTATCCGATGCAAGCGGAATGCAGTTTATGGATATTCCGAAAAGGAAGTGGAGCAGCGAAATATTGAACGGCCTGGATATAGACGAAAATATTCTCCCTGTCCTATACGAATCTCCTGAAATCACGGGAGAAATTACAAAAGAAGCATCGGAACATACCGGTCTCTTAAAAGGAACTCCGGTTGCAGGCGGTGCGGGCGACCAGGCAGCCGGCGCTATAGGCAACGGAATAGTTGAACCCGGCATCGTGTCCGCGACAATAGGAACTTCCGGGGTCGTTTTCGCATATTCCGACTCCGTCAAAATCGACCCCCTGGGACGCGTCCATACGTTCTGTCATGCCGTTCCGGGCAAATACCATATAATGGGGGTGACGCAGGGAGCGGGACTCTCTTTGAAATGGTTCAGGGATAATTTCTGCATCGAGGAAAAAAGGACGGCCGAACTTCTTGAGGTCGATCCTTACGAACTGATCGTAAATGAGGCGGCAAAGGCCCGCCAGGGCTCCGAAGGGCTTATATATCTTCCATATTTAATGGGCGAACGCACCCCCCATCTCGACCCGCTAGCCCGCGGCGTTTTTTTCGGCCTGACGTCAAGACATGGTAAAAGAGAGATCGTCAGGTCAATAATGGAGGGCGTGGTTTACAGTCTCAAGGACTGCCTCGATATTATCGAAGGCATGAGCGGCCCCGCTTCAGAAGTCAGGGCTTCAGGCGGCGGAGCCGGAAGCGGCCTTTGGAGACAGATGCTTTCAGATATTTTCGACAGGGATATATGCGTCGTCCTGGACAGTGCCGGTCCGGCGCTTGGAGCAGCCGTACTTGCGGGAACAGGGGCCGGTATATACCGCACGGTGGCTGAAGGCTGCAAAGCCGCAGTCAGATCAAGGAAAACGAACACCCCTGAAAAAACAGGCCATGAAATATATATGAAATACTACGGCATATACAGGAGTCTGTATCCCGTGTTGAAAGATCTTTTTTCCGACATATCGAAAATATAAAACATGCCGGCGATCGGCAGGCAGCCGGGTAATATAACCCGGCCTACAGGAGGGTAATATGGATGAACGCAGATCTCTGCACAGTATTTGCGCCTGGACATTCAATGCAGGAAAGGGCGGATTCGTTCCCGGCGATATCAGGCCATCATGGGCGAAACAGGTATTCAATACAATTGATGCCATCGGGCTGATTAAAAAGAAAATTGCGCCGAAAATCCCCGGCAATATCAGGCTTGGTTTTGAAATGCATTATGACAACGAATATAATGAGAAAACCGCTGCAGAAATTGCCGATGCGCTGCTCGATGCGGATCTCAGGCTTGCAATGGCAACTCCCGGGGCTCACCTTCATTTTGCATACGGCGGGATTTGTTCTCTTGATGCAAAGGAAAGGGCTGAAGCCAACGAATACGGGATCAAAGCTCTCGAACTGGCTTACGGACCTCTCCGGAAAGCCTGGCATGAAGATGAGGACAAAGCGCCTTCCTTCGTATTATGGAACGGATCTTTCGGTTACGACCTGGCTACGATCGGGGTACGGGACATGTACCGCTATTTGAAGGAAAGCATCGCCGCGCTGTGCTCTCATGAAGAAAAGCTTGGAGGAAAGCTCTTTATGGCTATCGAACCCAAGCCCAACGAAGGTCATCCCTCGATGCTGATACCGACCGTTGCAAGCGCGATAGTTTTCTGGAACAGGATAATTGAGGAATTCGGACTCGCAAAATCAAGGAAAGGGGTCAATAAAGAATTCGGCCATTCTGAAATGATAGGGCTCGATATCGTTTACGATACTGTAGAGGAAATAGACAATAACATGCTTGTGCATATGCATCTCAACAGCCAGGGCTACAACGACGGAATAATACTCGGAGGTCCGGGAAAGTACGATATCGATCATGGAACAAGGATCAACGGCATGAACATAGCCGTAGCTTCTCTGATCCGTGACTCCTCATACGGCAGGTGGAAGGGGCATGATATGCAGGCAAGAGCATACGATAACGAAGACCAGGCAGTCGACAGGGTAATAAGGAGCATACTCTCCTGGGAAGCCTGCGAGAGGGCTGCCGGAGTATTGAAAGAGAAAGAACTTGTAAAACTGCTTGAAAACAGGGAAACCGCAAAAGCGGAAGATATGATCAGGGGCGCTGTTGTGAACGCCCAGAAGATTTTCGATGAATTGTATCATTGACAATACCGGGGAGGGATATATTGATAACCCAGGAAGATGTGGCCAAGAAAGCGGGAGTATCGTTTATCACTGTATCAAGAGTGATAAACAACAAGGGTTATGTAAAAAAAGAAACCCGCGAAAGGGTCTTGCAGGCCGTAAAGGACCTTAATTATTATACGAACCATATAGGACAGGCTCTGCGGAATAAAAAGGTCAATACAGTAGGGATAATAATCCCCGAACCTCCCAATGTTCCAGTACATGGCATGGAATATTACAACATTCTGATGCAGGGGATAGACAGGTCGACAATGGCCCATAACTGCGATATCCTTCTTTCAACGTACAAGCAGGATTCGGCTGATGTTGATTATTTCAGGCTTTATTACCAGCATAAGGTAGACGGCCTGATCCTGTTCATCCCCGACATGAGATACCTGAACATGGATGAAATTGAAAAAAGCAAGATCCCCTGCGTAATAATAGGCGAATGCCCGATGGGAAAAAATATAAGCTATGTCGACAGCGAGAATTTCGAAGGAATGTACAGGGTTACGGAATACCTTATTTCAAGAGGCCGGAATAAAATTGCCTTCATTAAAGGCAGGCCTTACATGCAGAATTCGCAGGACAGGCTTAAAGGTTTCCTTAGCGCGATGGCTAATTACAGGATCCCTGTCGATGAAAGCAGTATTTTTGAAGGCAATTTTACAAGCGTGTCGGGGCAGAATGTTATGAGAAACATCATTTCTTCGGGCAAACTCCCGGATGCGCTTATCTGTTCCAACGACCTTATGGCCCTGGGAGCATTGTCCGAAGCTAAAAAAGAAAATATACGGATACCGGAAGATATGGCCCTGATAGGTTTCGACGATATCAGCATTACGGCTTTTACCGAACCTCCTCTCAGCACTGTCAGGCAGCCTTTGTTCGA
Source organism: uncultured Spirochaetota bacterium (assembly GCA_963796325.1). Taxonomy (GTDB): domain Bacteria; phylum Spirochaetota; class Brevinematia; order Brevinematales; family JAOACQ01; genus CAVYGN01. The sequence continues at coordinate 1,065,835 of CAWCLF010000001.1, read as the reverse complement.
TATGGGTTTTACCGCATCCGAATTCCTTTTCAATAAAATTCAAAATCACGATTCTCCATCCCAAACTATGATCTTTCCGGTTGAGCTTATCATAAGGAAAAGCGCCTGAATTATGCCGGCCTCCCGTTATAAAAAATAAATTGCCGCACTCTATTGACAACCTTGCATTAATAAAATTATAATGTATTGACGTATTTCATATATGATAAATAAAACAATCATCAACATTTTTTAATTATCGATAGAACAACAAGTTATGCTTAATAATAAAATATGTTGACGTTTATCATATTTATGAACTTAATAATTTAAAAGGAGGATAGTATGTAATATATTTTATTTCAGGGTAAAATTTCGAGTAGTTTCTAACCTTAGTGCCGCATTAGAGCGGCGCATCAATTAAAAGGAGGGAAAAATGAAATCAGCAAAGATTATTATGCTGGCTTTAGCAAGCTGCTTTATTGCAGCGGGTATGTATCTTTATGCAGATCAGGTTAAAATATCCTGGTGGCATCTTGACGTAAGGGATGATCAAAAGGCTCTCTGGCAAAAAATGGCAGATGATTTTATGAAGATGCATCCGAATGTTTCGATCGAAATCACTGTCCTGGAAAACGAAGCATATAAACAAAAAGTGGCGACAATGATGCAGTCAGGCAACCCGCCCGATATTATCAGGAGCTGGGGCGGCGGAGTAATGAATGAATATGCTAAGGCCGGACTCTTAAAGGATATTACAAAGGATGTGGTCGGAACAGCCTGGGGCAATTCGATCGGAAAGGGAGCCATGGCAGTTTACAGTTTCCAGGGCAAATATTACGGCGCTCCTTACGATATGGGCGGTGTCGGTATTTGGTATAACAAGGAGATATTCAAAAAACTCGGCATTAAGCCGTTTAAAACCTGGGACGACCTTATCGCCGGCGTAAAAAAGATCAAAGCTGCAGGAATTATTCCCATAGCCGTAGGCGAAGGGGATAAATGGCCCGGCCATTTCTGGTGGGTTTATCTTGCGGTCAGGCTCGGCGGAAAGGATGCTTTTGACGCAGCATACAGCAGGAAAGGCTCGTTTACAGACGCGCCGTTTGTACAGGCGGGTGAAAAACTGCAGGAACTCGTAAAACTGGAACCGTTCCAGACAGGTTTCCTTGGATCAGGCTTTAACGACGAATCTGCTCTTGTAGGAAACGGACAGGCCGCAATGGAATTGATGGGCCAGTGGGCGCCGGGCAACGAAGAAGCCAATACGCCCGACAAGAAAGGCCTGGGCAAAAATGTCGGCTGGATGCCGTTCCCGTCTGTTGAAGGCGGAAAGGGAAAACCGACCGATGTCCTTGGAGGCGGCAACGGCTACGTTATAGGCAAGAATGCTCCGCAGGAAGCTGTTGAATTCCTTAAATACATCACGAGCGTAAAAAATGAAATGGCGGAAGTGCCTGTATTCGGAACCATTCCGACAGCTATCGGCGCTGAAAAGGTGCTCAAGGACCCCAATATGGTCATGATAGCAAATGCGGTTTCCAGGGCTGAATATTTCCAGCTTTATTACGATCAGTATCTACCGCCCTCGGTCGCTCCGGCTGTGCTGGACGGCGTACAGGGAATTTTCGCTGGAACTAAAACACCCAAGGAATGCGCGCAGATGATTGAAGACGCTATGGCTGCGGCCGTGAAATAATCGATTTTAAGACTTTCCATCCTGTCCTTATCTCGCCGGTTTGACAAGCAAGTTAACTTTTCAAACCGGTGAGGAAGGATGGAAATGTCGGTTGTGAGACAAAGGGGTTTATATGGCTACAGATTCCAAAAAAATAACAGCTATTAAAAACGTGAGCATTTTAAAAAAAAGCTTTTCAGATAAAAGAAGAGCCGACTTTTTTTCAGCAGCTTCTTTTCTGATAATTCCCGTCTTATTCTATATTGTTTTCGTTATCGCTCCCGTCATCCAGGGGGGATATTTCAGCCTGTATAAATGGAACGGGCTCGGACCTCTCACCAATTTCGTCGGGCTGAAAAATTTCATTGAAATACTGAAAGACGGTATTTTCCTGAATGCCGTATTCCACAACATATTAATTGTAATCCTTTCTCTTATTGTCGAACTTCCCGTCGCCCTGCTGCTTGCCCTGGCTATAGGCAGGAAATTCAAAGGCAGCATTATATTCAGGGGAATATTTTTCCTGCCCTTCATATTATCCGAACCCATAGCCGGACAGGTCTGGCAGATTATTTACAGCCCGCAGTTCGGGCTGCAGAATACATTTTTATCCGTCTTAATTCCTGGGTTTAAGAATTTTTCCTTCCTGGGAGACCCCCATATGGTTTTATTCAGCATTATTATTGTCGTTATCTGGAAATACTTCGGCCTGTATATGGTCATATTCATCGCCGGTTTGCAGACCATTCCGGACGAGCTGATCGAGGCGGCCTACGTCGACGGTGTCACGAGGACCCAGCTTAACTGGTACATCATGCTGCCTCTTTTAAGGCCGCAGATAATTTTTTCAATATTCCTGTCGATAATCGGTTCGTTCCAGTTTTTCGCCCTAATATGGGCTATGGGAAGGGGAGATCCCGTTCATGCCGCCGAAACGATGGTCACTTACCTTTACAAATTCGGATTCATCAAGTTCGATCTGGGTTATGGAAGCGCCGTGGCTGTAACTATATTTTTAATATGCCTGGTATTCAACATATTTTATCAGAGAACTCTGGCAAGACCCGAACGCTGACAGGAGGACCGCTGTATGTTTGTCATTGGACAGAGCAGGATAAGTTTGATAATGAAGTATATCTTACTATCCCTTGCGGCGCTTATCACCCTGGCGCCGATAATAATCACGGTCATAGGCGGGTTGAAGTCGCTCGGCCAGCTCCGGCTCGACCTTTTCGGCCTTCCGAATCCCCCGGTATGGTCCAATTATACCGACGTGCTGGATATAAGAAGATCCGCGTTTTTCCTCAATTTCTTCAACTCTTCAATCGTCATGGTATTTACGGTTATTATCGACCTTTTCCTGTCCTGCCTCGCGGGTTTCGCACTGTCAAGGATAAAATTTCCAGGAAGGGAACTCATATATAACTTTTTCCTGCTCGGTTTTTTATTCCCCCTTGCTGTGGCAGGCCTGCCCCTTTATATCGAATTGAAAAACATACACCTTCTTAACAATTATTTGGGAGTTATTCTGCCTCAGGCGGCTTTTGCAATGCCCTGGCATATCATGATGGCGAGGATTTTCTTTTCGCAGATACCCCTTGAACTCGAGGAGGCCGCAATACTGGACGGCTGTTCACGATGGCAGTTCTTCTTTTCGATAGTTATCCCGCTGTCGCTGCCGCTTCTGACTACAATGGGGGTCCTGACCATGGTGGCCAGCTGGAATGAATTCTTCCTTCCTTTACTGATCTTTGATAAGGAAACCCTTTACACACTGCCGATGGGAGTAATGCAGTTTTCAGGGCAATATACCTACGAACTGCAGAAGGTTCTGGCTTTCCTTGCAATTTCCATGGTTCCGGCTATCATCTTTTACATAGCCGCTCAAAAATACATTATCGCCGGCCTCACCGGAGGAGCGGTAAAAGGATGATAGCATCATATTAAAAGGGGGGTACTATTTTAATGAAACCGGCAGTTTTTTCAATGATTTTTATTGTTGTTTTTCTTTATTCCGCTTACGCCGCGGAGAGTGATATTCCTTCCCTTTCCGAGGTTTACAAAAAATATTTCCCTATCGGGACTGCCGTCGAACCCTATCAGCTCAAGGGAAATGAAGGAAAACTGGTGAACAGTCAGTTTTCCTCCCTGACCGCGGAAAATAAGATGAAGCCCCAGTATATCGAGCCGATCGAGGGGCTTTTTCAATTCGAGGAAGCCGATTCGATCGTCGATTTCGCTCTCGCCAACAAAAAACTCATACGCGGCCACAATCTCGTCTGGCACCAGCAGTATCCCAGATGGATATTCAGCGGTACCGGCGGGAACCCGGCATCCCGCGATTTACTGCTGAAAAGAATGGAAACATATATCAAAAAAGTTGTGGGCAGGTATAAAGGCAAGATATATGCCTGGGATGTCGTCAACGAAGCTGTCGACCCAGCCGAATATGACGGCATGAGAAAATCAGACTGGTTTAATATCATCGGTCCCGATTATATTGACAAAGCTTTTCAGTTCGCCCATGAAGCCGATCCCGATGCGAAATTGTTTATAAACGATTATAATACAACTGAAAATTTAAAAGGCAGTCTTTTTTATAACCTTATAAAGAAGCTCAAAGATAAAGGCGTTCCTATAAATGGAATCGGCATGCAGTTTCATATAACAAAAGATTATCCCGGCTTGCAGGAGATTAAAGATTCCATTAACAAATTCCGCAGTCTCGGGCTTGAAATCCATATTACCGAGCTTGATATGAGCATTAATAATAATCCGGCTGTAACAGATGCTTCTGAAGATCTTTTAATCCTGCAGGCGAACCGCTACAAGGAAATAATGGAAATATTCAAACTAAACAGCGATATCATCAGGAATGTTACTTTCTGGGGCTTTCAGGACGGCCATACCTGGCTGGCTTCACCGCCCTTCAGCAAAATGGACTGGCCGCTCCTCTTCGACAGGAATTTACAGCCGAAATATGCCTTCTGGGCCCTTGCCGATCCGTCAAAACTTCCCCGGCAGAAAAGTTTAATGAAAAGCGATGTAAAAGTAGCTTTGGCAAAAAAAGGCACTCCGGTTATAAACGGCAGTGAAGATTCAATATGGAAAAATGCCGGGGAGATTAAAACGGATATCTTTGTAGGCGCCGTTTCGGGATCGAGAGCTACAGCCAAGATGCTATGGGATGAAAAAAATATTTATATACTTGCCATGGTAACCGGCACAAATCTTTCAAGTGCTAATAAAGATCCATGGGAGCAGGATTCGTTTGAAGTATTTATCGATGAAATGAACCACAGGTCCGGCGAATACGGGAAGGACGATGCTCAATACCGAGTCAATTATAAAAACGAGCAGAGTTTCGGCGGCAGCCCGGCAAAGATACAATCGGCAGCGAAAATAATTGACGGCGGTTATATTATTGAAATTGCTGTCCCATTCAGATTTGTCAAACCGTCGCCGGATGTCGAGATCGGGTTTGAAATCCAGGTTAACGGTACCGGTGGGACAGGCCAGCGGGTATCGATCGCCAAATGGAACGATCCTTCAAACGAATCTTACAGGAATACCTCGGGTTTTGGAATTTTAAAACTGGCGGAATAAATTTCGGGATCGAAGAGTAATATGCCTGATAAAATGAGCTTTATTAAAGGAAAATAAATTATGAAACAGCCTATTTACCTTAATCCGAAGCAACCCCTTGAAAAAAGGATCGACGACCTTATTGGAAGGATGGCCGTCGAGGAAAAGGCGTCCCAGCTCCTTTTCGATTCGCCTCCGATCAAGAGGCTCGCAATAAAGGCCTATAACTGGTGGAACGAATGTCTTCACGGGGTTGCCCGCAACGGGAAAGCTACAGTTTTCCCGCAGGCTATCGGATTGGCCGCCTCTTTCGATACCGGTTTGGCAGAGGTTGTGGCCGGCATTATTTCAAGTGAAGCCCGCGCCAAGTACAATGAGGCTGTCAGGAAGGGTTCCACGGGAATTTACGAGGGGCTTACATTCTGGACCCCGAATGTCAATATATTCCGCGATCCCAGGTGGGGAAGGGGCCAGGAGACCTATGGGGAAGACCCTTACCTTACCTCGGAAACAGGGAAAGCCTTTGTGAGGGGGCTCCAGGGCAGAGATAAAAAATACCTCAAAACTGCAGCCTGCGCCAAGCACTACGCCGTTCACAGCGGACCCGAAAAAGACAGGCACTATTTCGATGCCAGGATAACTCTGAAAGATCTTCATGAAACATATCTGCCGGCTTTTGAAGCTCTCGTTAAAGAGGGAGTCGAAGCGGTCATGGGCGCTTATAACCGTGTACTGGGCGAACCCTGCTGCGCGAGCGAACTTCTCCTTGTAAAAATACTCCGGGGCGAATGGAAGTTCCGGGGTCATGTCGTATCGGACTGCGGCGCAATCGACGACTTTCACAAGGGACACCATGTAACCGGCGATATTCTTTCATCAGTCAGACTCGCAATTTCGAGGGGCTGCGATCTTAACTGCGGAAGCACATATTCACATATTCTTGAATGCCTCGAAAAAGGCATGCTGACCGAGGAAGACATCGACAGGTCTTTAAGGCGGATCTTGAGGACCCGCTTCAGGCTTGGCATGTTCGATCCTCCCCGGCAAGTACCCTTTTCACGGCTTGATTACAAGATCGTGGATTGCCCCGGACACAGGAGAACGGCTCTCCTTGCAGCCCGGGAATCCATTGTCCTTTTAAAAAACAGGAATTCAATTCTGCCTCTTAAAAAAGTCCCCCTGAAACTTTTTGTGACCGGGCCGAATGCAGCCGACATCAATGCCCTGATGGGCAATTACAGCGGACTTAACGGAAGAATGGTAACGGTCCTGGAAGGCATAATAAACCGCGGAGGCCCTGAAGTCCGCATAGATTATAGAAAGGGCTGCCTGCATGACTGGGAAAACCGCGGCTCCAATGATTGGGTGCTGGGCGATATAAAAGGGTGCGATGCAGTAATTGCAGTGATGGGCCTTACGCCGGAGCTTGAAGGAGAGGAAGGAGATACGATCGCATCATCATACTCCGGCGACAGGCTGGACATCGAACTTCCCGAGAGCCAGAAGATTTTTCTTAAAAAAATAGCATTGCAGGGGAAACCTGTTATCCTTGTACTCCTCGGAGGCAGCCCGATAGCTCTGGGCGGTGTGGAAGAACTGGCCGACGCGATTATTTTTTCCTGGATCCCGGGCGAGGAAGGAGGAAATGCGGTAGCCGGAGTTCTCTTCGGCGATTATTCTCCGGCAGGCAGGCTTCCGGTAACATTCCCCAGGTCGGTAAAACAGCTCCCCCCTTTCGACGATTACGCCATGAAAAACCGCACATACCGCTATATGCTGGACGAGCCCCTTTATCCCTTCGGTTTCGGATTATCATATACGATGTTCAGGTATATCGGGTTGAAACTTTCTAAAAACCATGCCCGGGCGGGAGAAGGTTTATGGTGCGAAGTAAAAATCGGTAATACCGGCCATACCGGGGGAGAAGAGGTTGTACAGCTGTACCTGTCCAATATCGATGCTCCGGAACCGAAACCCCTGTACAGCCTTTGCGGTTTTAAACGCGTTTTCCTGGAGGCGGGGCAAGAGAAATCGATACGCTTCGAACTTCCTCCCGGTCTTTTTACGGTCATAAAGAGCGACGGTGTTAAAACGCCTTTTAACGGGAAATATATTTTGATGGCAGGCGGATGCTCCCCTGTAAAGAGGGGGCTGGACCTCGGCGCGGCTCCGTTTGTCTCCGGGGGAATAATTATTGAATGAACCCTCCCGTTATCCGTCCCGGTTTTGTCACGATAAATTTTCAATCCTCAATGTAACCTTTCTGGAAATTACAGTGTATATCATGTTAACAAACCGATTTCAACAGTTCCCGCTTTAAACCGGCATAAAGAAGAGGGGAAAGCAAAAATATGAGTTTGTATTGACAAGTTTTGAAACTTGAGTTAGAATAATTATCAATTCTTGTAACAAACATTCCTCTGATAGATATGAGAAACTTTGTTAATAAGCGTATCAGAATAAAATTTTTATAGGAGGAAAGTATGCGCAAGTTATCAGCCCTTTTAGTACTTGCTATGTTGGCCGCTCTTTTCCAGGTTTCGTTTGCGGCACCCAGAGCCGTCACTATGTGGACATTCGCTCCCAACAACTTGGCCGAATGGTCGAACACGAAAGCCGAAATCGAAAAGAGGAACGGCATCACTCTTGACATCAGCCTTGTCCCTCAGGACGCTTTTGTCACGAAGCTGCAGGCTGCTTTGATGGCCGGTTCAGGTGCTCCCGACATTATCGAGTGGTTAACTGAGAACAACAGAGTGTTCGCTGGCGATCCCAAGAACGCTTCAGTTGTTCCCCTCGAAGGTTATGCCAAAGGTTCAAAGGCTTTAGCAATGGTTCTGAAAGGCCGCTTGAACACAACAACCATCAACGGTCACATTTACGGCTTACCTCATGATGTCAACGAAGTTGTATTTATTTACAACGACACCCTCTGGTCAAAAGCCGGCGTTAAGATGGACACCATCAAGACATGGGACGAATTCTTTGCTGCTGCAAAGAAACTTTGTGCTGAACAGAAAGATGGCAAGCCCGTTCATTTCGCTCTTCCTTCAGGAAACGGCGGTCTGGGCGACACAATGTGGATGATCTGGCAGCAGACCGGCGCCAGCATCATGGACAAGAAAGGCAATCCTATCTTCGCTTCCGCAGCTTTCGAATCTTACTTCAAGAAATGGAAAGGCTGGTATGATACCGGCGTATTCACACAGTGGGATTGGGGTAATTTCGGCGCTCTCTTAGCTAATGGAACGCTCGCTTCTTACACATCACCCGACTGGTGGATTTCCCAGGTTGATACCGCTGCTACAAACGGCATGTGGAAAATGAAAGTCCGCAATCTTCCCGAATATTCGAAGGGCGGACCTATCGGCAGCACATGGGGCGGTTCATTCCTTGCAATCGTAAAAGGTGCAAAGGATCCTGCTCAACTTTATAAGGTAATCGAAGACATGCAGTACAACAAAGAAGCTCTTATGAGCCGCTTTGCTGCAGGTCAGATGATTCCTCCCGTATCCAGCGTTTGGGGCGATCCTTCATTCGACAAACCGGATCCTCGCTTCGGCGGTGCAAAACTTGCTGAGATCGAAATCACAAGTGCAAAGAATCTCGGTATGGACAACAGAGGCGAATTCTTCTGGCAGGCTATCTCTGAATTTGCAAAGAATTATTCAGATGCAATGACAGGCAAAGTCACTATTGACGATGCTTGCAAAGCTACCGATGAAGCTGTCAAGAAAATGATTGCTGGTAAATAACCTTAAATTTATTTGGAAAAGGAGGGCGGCGTTTGCCGCCTTCCTTTTTCCATATTTACAGGAGAATCTAATGGCTACTACTCTTGAAAAAACCGAGGCAAAGAAATTACGTGCTCCGAGGGAAAGCATCTTCCTGAAAAGGGGTTTCAGGGAAGGTCTTGACGGTTATCTTTTCATTGCGCCGTTCATCATCGGTATCATCGTTTTCTTTTTTTACATGTTTATTTCAGGTTTTTACCTGGCCTTTACGGACGCCCAGGGCATCAATCCGGGGAAATTTATCGGCATTGCAAATTTTCAGCAGATTTTCACGGAACTATTTACCGGAGGGGATTTTTGGAAATCCCTTCGCGTAACCCTCATATATGAAATCGGATGTCTCATAACACAGATTCCCGTGGCTTTTGTTCTTGCTTTCGTTTTGAACAGCCTTCCGTATAAAAGGCTTCAGAGCCTGCTCAGGGCATCGTTTTTCATGCCTGTTCTTATAAATACTGTAATCGTTGCCTGGCTCTTCAGGCAGATTTTCAATCCCGACCAGGGGGTAGTCAACTGGCTGCTGGGAGTATTCGGCTACCATACAAGGATAGACTGGCTTCAGGACACGACCATATCCCCGTTCCTGGTGATAATCGTTTCTTTCTGGCAGTGGACAGGCTTCCATATGGTTTACTTCGTTTCCCAGCTTCAGACGATAGATCCTAACCTTTACGAGGCCGCAAAGATAGACGGCGCGAACCCGGCCCAGATACTTACGAGGATCACTCTTCCGCTTATGAGGCCTGCCGTAGCCTTTGTAATGATCACTTCAGCCGTAGGCGGACTTCTGGTATTCGATATTATCTATGTAATATTCCCCGGGGCCAGCACCGGTTATTTCGGTACCGGAGATTGTGTAAAGACACTGGTGCCTTATATTTACAAGGTAGGTTTCATGGAAAACTTCAAGCTCGGCTATGCCGCGGCGGCCGGCTGGGTTACATTCCTCATAATAATGCTGTTCAGCCTGCTGCAGATACGCGTGATCGGGCTCGGCTCAAGCCGCGAGGAAGAATAGAACGCAATTTATTGATGCAAACACAAGCACTTTACAGGTACAAGCACTTTGCAAGTACAAGCACTTTTGGAGGTTTGATTTATGGAAGTCGCTAAGACTAAAGCTTACGAATATTCAATTGAAAGAGTAATAGCCCGGTCGAAACGAAAACACATTAATGTAACGTGGGGCCAGATCCTCGGGATAATATTATTATGCATGGTCGCTTTGATATTCATTTATCCGCTCCTATGGCTTTTGGACAGTTCGTTCCGGCCTATGATCGAAATATTCAATCTTCCTCCGAAATTCCTGACTTTTGACAGCCACTGGCCTTATTGGGCAAGTTACAGCCTCAACAACTACCTGAGGGCTTTCAGAGAGTTCAATATAATGACAGCTTTCCTTATGTCTTTGATAGTCACCATTTCAGGCGTCACGCTTACCCTCCTCCTGACGTCGCTTTGCGGCTACGCCTTCGCCTTCCTTCGTTTTCCCTTGAAGAACTTCTGGTTTTATCTCTGTCTTTTTACAATCATGCTTCCGACAACAACGATGATATCTCCTAATTATAAACTTATGCTGAATCTGGGTTTACTGAACAACCTCCTCAGCATTATAATACCTCCCGCCTGTTCGGCATGGGTCGTCTTTCTAATGCGGCAGTTTTATATAAAACTTCCGTACTCGCTGATCGAATCCGCTACTATGGACGGAGCAGGTCATTTCAGGATATGGTGGAGCATAATCCTCCCCCTGTCCTGGCCCGCCCTCGCGGCTGTATCGATATTCCAGTTCAGGGTTTTCTGGAACGATTTCCTTTATCCGATCGTTTTCCTGCGAAGCGAAAATATCTGGACGATACCGGTAAAGATCAAGGCGATGGACAGCTTTAATTATAACAAACCCTATGACGCTATTATGGCAACAGGTTTCCTCTTTTCGCTTATACCTGTCGTGCTTTTCCTTATATTCCAGAGGCATTTCATCGAAGGCCTGTCGGGCGGCGTGAAGAAGTGATTTTTCTTTAATTTGTCATGGAGGACCTGTGTCCTATTCCAATTTTCGGCTGGCGGTATATTTTACTGTTAATGATGTAATCAATTTTTCACAAAATCCGGACATGAGCTCCGGATGGGAATTTTTTGAAAAACACCTTTCAACCGGCAAGGTTTATATTGAAACATTCAGGGCAGGAGTCTTTGCCCTTGAAAAAGACATTAAAAATATCAAGAAGTTTTTCATGGACCGGGGGATCCAGGTTTCAGGCGGCATTACAACTTCCGCAAATGCAGGCACGAAACGCTGGAACCTTTTTTGCTTTACATGCCGGGAAGATCTGGAAAAATTGGAAGAAGTCATAAGATTTACCGCAGGATTATTCGACGAAATCATCCTTGACGACTTTTTTTTCACGGATTGCCGCTGTTCATCCTGCATCGAAGCCAAGGGCGATCTTTCATGGGAGGATTTCAGGACAAAAAGGCTTGCCGAAGTTTCGGAAAGCCTGGTTATGAAACCGGCAAAAGAGGTCAATCCCTCAGTCAAAGTGATTATAAAATTCCCCAACTGGTACGAACACTACCAGTTTACAGGGTATAACCTCAAGGACGAACCTTCGATTTTCGATGCTATTTATACGGGAACAGAATCGAGAGATCCCGCCGCGACCCAGCAGAACCTGCCCAGGTACCTGAGCTACTTTATATACCGATACATCGAAAATACCGGAAAGGGCAAAAACAGGGGGGGATGGTTCGATTCGTTCGATTGTTACGATCCTCTTCATTACAGCGCCCAGGGTCTATTAACGCTCCTGGCAAAGTCGCCGGAGATTACGCTTTTCTGCTATAATATGCTCAAAGACTCTTATAATATTCCGGTGCTTTCGGATATGTTCGAAAAAATCGATCCCCTGCTCCCGCATCTTGGAAAACCCCGCGGGATTTCATGTTACAAACCTTTCAATTCGAGGGGAGAAGATTATCTGCATAATTATCTGGGAATGTGCGGAATTCCGTTTGAACCGTGCTCCGAATACCCTTCGGATTCAAAAGACATAATGCTGACGCAGTCGGCAGCTGCAGATAAAAATATATTCGACAGGATTATGACAAGCCTGTCGGAAGGAGCCCGTGTAATCTTCACATCCGGTTTCTGGAATGCGGCTCCGCCTGATAAAAAGAAATACCTGTCAAGCCTATGGCTATCCGACAGGAAAATCGATGTGGACCGATATGCATATTCACCTAAAATCTGTTCATACCAGAATTATTCCGTCAACAATATACCGGTACGTTTTCATTATGCCGAGTGGGCTACAAACGATATGTGGCCGGTCCTGACGGGCGGAACAGGAAAGAATAACGGCGCGATTTTATTAAAACAGCAGTACTCGCAGGGAGAACTCGTCTTCTGGAATATGCCCGACCATAATTCCGACCTCTATCTTATACCTCCCGAAGCCTGGAACGTTATCAGGAAAGAGCTTTGCAGAAATTTCGCCTGGGTCGATTCATGCCCGGGAATTTGCCTGTTCCTGTATGATAACGGTAAAGCTGCAGTTTATTCCGAGCTTGAACATCCCCAGGCTGTTAATCTTTATCTCCCCGGATCAAACGGCGGAATATCAGGTCTCTTAAGCAAAAGAGCGGTAAGGGGCTCTGAAAGGGAAGGAGTATACTGCTACAGCATAGTGCTGAATCCCGGAGAATGGGATATATTCAGTTATTCAAATGACTGAAAAAGGAGAAATAAAATGCCCGGAACCGTATTGATAACCGGTGCAGGCCGGGGTCTCGGGTTGAGCATGTCAAAGAAATTTCTTGAAAGGCATGATTTCCTGATAGCCCTCAATAAATCGGAAAGCCCGGAGTTCAGCAATCTCGCCGCCATGCATAAAGACCGTATAATTTCGTTTACTGCCGATGTCAGCGACGAAGATTCCGTCAAAAAGACCGCAGACGAACTGGGTAAAAGATCAGATTTTATAGATATAATTATCAATAACGCCGGTGTACACCCTGAACCGGCAGCCCATCGCTGGAAGCATATCGACGACCTTTCCGATGTCAGCATCGGTACGCTCCGGGATAATATTGCAGTCAATTCTTTCGGTCCTCTACTGGTCGTCAAGCATTTCCTGCATTTTTTAAAAAATGGGAATAAAAAGCTGATCATAAATATTTCTTCCGAAGCCGGCAGCATATCTGAATCTTTCCGCAAAGATGAACTTGGATACTGCATGTCAAAAGCCGCCCTTAACATGCAGTCTAAAATACTCCAGAACAGGCTGTCCGAATTCGGCATCAAGATCATTGCCGTGCATCCCGGATGGCTGAAAACCGGAATGGGAGGCGAGGAAGCGCCGGACAGCCCCGATGAAGCGGCAGGATTAATCGTCGCCCTTTCGGATAAAAAATGGGACCTGAACGGCCCCATATATATGGATTCTGCCGGCAAAGCCATGAACTGGTAATGAATTAAAATGAAAGCAAAAAAAGTCCTTATCATCGGAGGCGATTCCCAGGGTTTTCATGACTATGAAATATTAGGTCCTCTATTCAGCGGTATTGTGCAAAATTGCGGCTTTATAGCGACTCTGTCTTCCGACAAGGACAAACTCTTACCCGGTAATATCAATCCTTTCGATATTATCTTATCTTTTTCAAACGGGGCCGATTTGACGCAGGCGCAGGCGCAGGGTTTATGCAGCGCCGTTATCGGGAATCCATGGGGCGATACCGGAAAGCCGAAAGGGTTTATAGGGGTGCATGGAGCGCTGGTCTCTGCCCCCGATACTCCCGAATATATCCATATGATAGGCGGTAAATTCCTCACCCATCCGAAGATGGGGCAAACGTACCGCATCAGGATCAAAAATACAGCCCACCCGATAATGGATAAAATAGAAGAATTTGAAATAGTCGACGAGCTTTATTTAATGGAGACCTATCCTCCATATGAACTTCTAATGCTCTGTGATTTCGCAGGGTTCGAAAGGCCGGTAGCATGGGCCAAGCCTTACGGGCTTGGACGTGTTTTTTATATATCGCTCGGGCATGGACAGAGCCAGATAGAAAATCCGTATTATAAAAGTATTATATCCAATGCCTTAAACTGGTGCGGTCAAATATGAAATTGCAAATTGCCGGGCGCTTTATCATGATCTTGCTGTTAGGCGCTTGCGGATGTTCATCACCCTGGATAAACAATAACGGAAAAAATGGAAAAATAGCATATGAAAAATATTTATTGACTAACATTACTATCAAACCATGCATAAACAGCGAAAGCGGAGCGCTGGAAAACGCCCTTTCCTATTCCGGATACAATCTAAGTGAAATGGATATACTGGGCGGCGGCGGGATCGGACTCTCTATGCAGAAAAGCGAGATCCCGATAATGAGTTTTGAAAGCCCTGAAGCGATTTCAGTATTTCTCAGGGGCGCCCGTATTCCCTTCCGACGGGAAATTCCTGAAGATGATCGGTTTTCATGGACGGAAATAAAAAATATCCTTAGTGCCGGGTCTCCAGTGATCTTAAAGGTTGACGTCAGATGGCTTACATACCGTTACGGCGGTAAACCCGGGCCATATTACATCGCCGACGGTAATCATTATGTTACCCTTTTCGGCATCGATACGGAAAATGATACCGCCTGGGTTTCCGATTCTCCTTACAGGGAACTGCAGGCGCTTTTCATAGAAGATCTTGATAATGCGCGCGGATCGAAATTAAAAGTAGATCCTCCACAGCTCGAATATTACTGGATACCTGCTAAAGAACCCGGATACAGATACGACTGGAAAACGGCGGTTTCGACGGCCATAGGTCAAACAGTAAGCAATATGGAAAGTCCTGTGCCCGGCCGGTTACGGAACATTATCGCGTACCAGGGTATAAAAGCGGCCGATAATCTTTCAAACGAAATATATCTTTTCGAAAGACGTATCAGGTTTTACGGTCTGCTTCAAACGGTCTTTTATACGCTGTATAATGACATTTCACTCGATCAGAATGACGGCGCCGCTTTCAGGATTTTCATGGCGGGTTATCTTAAAGAAGCTTATCTTAATACTCATGACAGCGATCTCCCGGCCATTATAGCGGCCCTTGACGAATCTGCAGAAGCATGGAAGGATCTTGCATTGGAATTCAGGAAAATATCCGGCAGCCTCAAGGACTTTAAAAATATTTCCGAGAGAAGGCAGATGTATTCAAGGGCTTCCTTTCTTGCCGGTAAAGTCAGCGCATCTGAAAATAAGCTATACCGTCTAATGAAAAAATATTCAACTGGGATGGGATAACATTTCGTTATGCTCCAGCCATTCGTCAGCCTCTTTAAGATATCTTTTGAGTTTCCCTATCATAAAATCTTCCTCGAGCGGCACCCTCCTGTCATAGGGAATTGTAAGCCCTTTCAGAGCGGTCTGTTTTGCCTCTTCGTATCTTGCATCATTTAATAGTATTTCGACATAGGTCATCAATACAAACCTGTAATCGTTTCCGTACATGAGGGCCATGCGAATATCTAATTCGGACTTCTCTTTATCGCCAAGAGAAATAGGCCATCCGGGCGCCAGGTCGTAAACCTTTGCCCTGATAGCATAGGCAGAACCATGAAAATAATCAGGCTTAAGATCAATAACTTTGGTCATCTCATTAATGATATCACCTACATAGAACAGGCTGTCGAGAATGCCGTTAGCTTCCGACCACAGAGCATAGGCAACGCCGAGCCAGTAATGTCCGTCGGGACCGTAAGGATTTAGCCTTACTGCAGCGAGGGCATAATCTCTCGATAATGCGAAACAATATTTTTTCGATTCAATATTTGACGAAAAGAATTGACCTTCTGTATACCATAGTGCCGCCGATTCCCAATAAAGATCGTAGCTGCCGGGATTATGAACTATTTCATTCGATATGGTCCTTATCAATTCAATGTTGCCCCTGGCGGTATTCCTTTTTTTTGTAATTTCAGAATTCAGAAAATCTTCGGAAGTCAGTGAGAAAATATAGTGAAATGAAAACATCAGAAAATTGATAAAAATAAATGAAAATAATATTTGCTTCATTAAGTCCGCCGTAAAAATGAAGATTATTTTACTTCATGATCGTCATAAAATCAACTTAACTTTCATTAGACGGAGAATTTCAGGGGCGCCGCTGATTTGCAGCAGGATTCCGGTTTTTTTATTTATTTTTTCGTCATCATCCTCTATAATATTTTATGGCCGCTTCTAAATACCCCGCACCCCTTAAGGGTGTAGGCAAGCCCACGCCCTTAAGGACACAAGTGCATTGGGCCCAAGAAATTTTAGAAAATCGGAATTCTTATTTTTCATAACAAATTTAATTATAGGACGTCCTTATGGAACAGGAATTTAAAACAATGGAAAACCATGTTTTCCGTATATACACCGAAAAAAGACCTGAATTCGACAATGAAGCCCTGGGAATTCTTCACGATATTAAAGCCGTCCTCCGTATAGAAGGCGTAGATGATCTGAAGTTATTGCACCGGTATGATATCCAGGGCATTACCGAAGAGATGTATGACAGGTCCCGCTTTACAGTTTTTGCCGAGCCCCCGCTTGATTTCATTTTCGACGAGGATCATCCTGCTTTGGCGGAAAGCGAAAATACTTTCATTTTCGGAAGGGAATACCTTCCGGGCCAGTATGACCAGAGGGCCGATTCTGCGGCCCAGGCTATACAGATCCTTACAAGAGGCGAAAAACCCGCCGTAAGATACGCAGCCGTGCTTGTCATCCTGGGAAGCATCACAGAGGCCGACCGCAGCAGCATAAAAAAATATGTAATAAACCCCGTCGATTCAAGAGAATCTTCGCTCGAAAAACCCTCTACCCTTTTAGAAAAATATGATGAACCGCCCGATATTCCCGTTTTGAAAGGGCTGCCCGGGATGGATAATGCGTCACTTAAGGAGCTCATTACAGAACTCGGACTGGCGATGGATATAAACGACCTCTCCTTTTTTCAATCGTATTTCAGGGACCATGAAAGGCGCGATCCGACTCTTACCGAATTAAGGATCATCGATACATACTGGTCCGACCATTGCCGTCATACTACATTCATGACCATAATTGACGGAATAGATTTCAAGGAAGGGCCATATAAAAAAATAATGGAACAGGCCTATCAAAGCTACCTTTTAACACAAAGGAACAATTACGGAGCCGCCCCCGGAAAAAGCGTCTGCCTGATGGATCTGGCGACTATCGCGATGAAAGAAATCAAAAGGAAAGGGCTTTTGCCGGATCTCGACGAGTCTGATGAAATAAATGCCTGCAGTATAGTTGTGCCTGTCGAAAGGAACGGTTTGAAAGAGGAATGGCTGGTTATGTTTAAGAACGAAACCCATAACCACCCTACCGAAATAGAACCATTCGGCGGCGCTGCAACCTGCATAGGCGGCGCCATACGGGATCCTCTGTCGGGACGATCTTATGTTTACCAGGCAATGAGGGTTACAGGCAGCGGCGACCCGAGAAAAAGCTCGAAAGATACGCTGCCCGGGAAACTCCCGCAGAGGAAGATATGCACGGAAGCCGCCCATGGCTACAGCTCTTACGGGAACCAGATCGGCCTTGCCACAGGCCATGTCGCTGAAGTTTACGATGAAGGCTATGTTGCAAAGAGGATGGAGATCGGCGCTGTGATCGGAGCGGCCCCCCGAAAGGCGGTTCGCAGGGAAGTGCCGGTCAAGGGAGACGTCGTGATCCTTCTGGGAGGTAAAACCGGCCGGGACGGCTGCGGAGGCGCTACCGGATCATCAAAAATTCATACGGAAGAATCTATCGCCAAAGCCGGGGCAGAGGTTCAGAAGGGAAACGCTCCCGAGGAAAGGAAAATACAGCGGCTTTTCAGAAATCCCGAAGTCGCCCTTCTTGTTAAAAGATGCAATGATTTCGGAGCGGGGGGCGTATCTGTAGCAATAGGTGAAATAGCACCCGGTCTTTTGATAAACCTCGACGCCGTACCGAAAAAATACAAAGGGCTCGACGGTACGGAACTGGCAATTTCAGAATCCCAGGAAAGGATGGCCGTAGTTACCGGACCTCTTGAGGCGCAGTCCTTTATAGAGGCGGCCGGGGCTGAAAACCTGGAGGCCGTGATTGTTGCGGAAGTCACTTCCGACAACAGGGTCAGAATGACCTGGCGCGGGAAAACAATTGCCGATATCGGCAGGGAATTTCTAAACTCAAGCGGTGCCGAAAGGCATACAAAAGTTGAGGTATTATCCCCGGATGCCGGCCTTTCTCCCTTTACGAATATAGGCGAAGAATTTTCACATGGCGCTCTCGGCAGGGCCTGGACGCTTGGTTTGACCAATCTCAACTCAGCTTCGGAAAAGGGACTTGTCGAAATGTTCGACAGTTCAATAGGCGCTCTGACGGTCAATATGCCTTTCGGCGGCGGGACAGGCCTGGCACCTTCACAGAGCATGTGCGCTAAGCTGCCCGTTCAGGATTTCGATACGACAGCCGGCACTGTAATGAGCTGGGGTTTCGATCCCTCTATTTCTAAATGGAGCCCTTATCATGGCGGGTTATATGCAGTCGTCGACAGTGTCGCCAAAGCTGCGGCGGCGGGAGCCGATTATTCGAGAATCAGGCTGTCCCTCCAGGAATATTTCGAACGGCTCGGGAATTCGCCTTCGAAATGGGGAAAACCTTTCGCATCGCTTTTAGGCGCCTATAGCGCCCAGATGGAGCTGTCAATCCCCGCTATCGGAGGGAAGGACAGCATGTCGGGTTCCTTCAACGATCTTTCTGTTCCGCCGACCCTTGTGAGTTTTGCCGTTGCGCCTGTTGATGTAACGAAAATAATTACCCCGGAATTTAAAAAAGCGGGATCGCCGGTATTTTACCTGCCCCTCAGGATGGACGATGCCTTTATACCGGACTGGCCCTATTTTTGCAAGGTCTGCAGCACTTTATACGGTCTCATTCTGGATAAAAAAATAATTTCCGCCCGCTCGATAGGAGCTTACGGGATCTGTGAAGCGGTGAGCAAGATGAGCTTCGGCAATATGATAGGCCTCGATATCGGTTCGCAGCTTTCGAGAAGGGCCCTTTTCGGGCCAGGGTTCGGATCCTTTGTAATTGAAGCTTCCGGCGATGAAACCGGCAGCGCTTTGGCAAAGCTGGACAGCATCCTGTTGGGTTATACCGCGGCGGACGAGTCAATAAAAATTGAAGGCGTTTCGATATCTCTTGAAAATCTCGCGGCAGAGTGGCTGAACGTCTTAAATGACGTCTATCCCTTCAGGACTAAAAAAACTAAAGTTCATATCGGGCCCTGGTTTTATGATAAGATCCGCATCTTAAAATCTCCTGAAAAAAGAGTCAAACCCTCCGTACTTATCCCCGTATTCCCCGGAACAAATTGCGAATATGATTCCGCTCGCGCATTCGAAAAGGCAGGTGCAGAACCCGACATCTTCATCTTCAGGAACAGGACGAAAAATGATATTGAAGAATCAATTTCCGGCCTCGTATCTAAAATCGGAAAGTCGCAGATAATTATGATCCCCGGGGGATTTTCGGCAGGCGACGAGCCTGAAGGCTCGGGCAAGTTTATTGCAGCAGTTTTCAGGAATGGTTTTGTAAGCGAAGCGGTCATGGAACTCCTGAAAAAAAGAGGCGGACTTATTCTGGGGGTCTGCAACGGATTTCAGGCTCTTATCAAACTGGGCCTTGTTCCATACGGCGAGATCCGCGATCTGGGCGAATCGTCCCCCACCCTCACATATAACTCTATAGGCAGGCATATGTCTTCAATGATCAGGACCATGGTCGTGTCGAAACTGTCGCCATGGTTTTACAATTCCTCTCTTGGCGACGTCCACACTCTTCCGGTTTCCCATGGTGAAGGCCGGTTTGCAGCAAGCGCGGAAGTCATCGAAGAGCTTAAAAGAAACGGACAGATAGCGACCCAATACGTGGATGAAAACGGATCGGCATCGATGGATATGCCTTACAATCCTAACGGTTCGTCTTTTGCGGTAGAAGGCATTACAAGCCCGGACGGCCGCATACTTGGAAAAATGGCTCATTCGGAAAGGACCGGCCCTTATACTTCAGTCAATATTCCGGGCAACAAATTCCAGCCGATTTTCGAAGCCGGTGTGAGTTATTTTAAATAAACTGCAGACTATTTGCCGATATAAACACCTTTTGTCGAATAATTCCCGTAAAGGTCTACCGCTTTTATCATTACAAATGACGGATTTTCGGCCTTTAATTTCAGGCTGAACGTGCCTGCCGGCGAATCATAAATTCCGCTGTCCGGTATTATTTTTATCCACTTCATGCCGTTAACGGAATAATCTACTTCCAGGAGCGGCGACAGGGAATCGGAGACCTTGAACGACAGGTCCGCCGTTCCCTGCATATTTTTTACAGCAATGTCGGTTATTGCAGGAGGTGAATTATCGATTACGAAAGGTTCGCTGATCCTGTAGCCTTCCCTTGCTTCTTCAGGAGGGTTCGACCTTTCGTCCGAAGCGGTTATTTTGATGCGGTACTGCCCTTCAGGAAAATTGGCTGTATTTAAATCGAAGCTTGAGTCTTCAACAGGTTTATCGTTGATTTTAACCCAGGCGCCGCCGTCAAGGGCAAGATACAGATTGTAGATCAGTATGTCTTTATCGTCGTCCACGGCATCCCAGCTTATCCTGTATGTATTATTGTTATAATTAAAGGCTAATTTCTCGATCCTCGGGGCGCTGTTTTTCTGGACATAAGGGATAACCATGCTTGTAAACTCGGGAGATTTTCCCCCGCCTGCCGAAAGTTCAATTTTGTATTGAAAAAACCTGTTTGGGCTGGAATTTATTTTATTATCATAGGGGACCCAGTCATCCCATAAATCTTCCTGCGCCAGAGCGCCGGAACGTGTAAATATTTTCAAACCCGTTCCGGGATATATTGTGCTTAAGATAAACGGTTTTCCCCAGCGGGAAATATTGCCTGTATCGAAAACGCCCGAAAGAACAGAGCCTGCGGCAGAGTAGTTCCCGGACATTCTGATGATCCTGGCAGGTTCGAGCAGGAGCGCATAATTTTCACCTTTTAAATTGAAAAACCTCGCGAATTTTCCTCTGCCGAATCCGGAAAATCTTTTAAGATTGCCCTGCAGGGATATCTGGTAATATCCTGCATTCTTATCTGTACCGACGATTATGGAATCGTTCATATATGAAAGGGCAATGAACCTGATTCCCGGCTTTTCGAATATCTTTTCTATCGAACCCTTTGGATCGTATGAGAAAAGCGCACTCTTGCCGCTCATGGTCTTCGAACTTTTCTTTTCAGGTGTATCCCTGACGGGCGAAGTGCTGTCGTCATCAGCCGAAGAGGATTCCCCGGTCTGGCTAAACCCCGTTTTTTTTGTTTCGGATACCGATGTGATCAGGTATATCCTGCGTTCACGGTAAATTATGTCCATTATCGAATTGTCGAACGAAAAAACGGCTTTCACTTTTTTACTTGCGGCTTCGAACCTGTACAGAACGTTCCCGTCGGCTGAAAAATAAAGATCGCCCCCGGCTATTACGCCCCTCAACAGGTTATCCTCTCCCTTCACGTCTGCGGTAAAATCCTGTTCGTCTTTTTCGTTAAAATGATAGAGTTCCGCAGGGCTGCCTGCAAGGACATAATATCCTTTAATATCCGGTATTATGCTCCATGCGTATTCATTGCCGAGAGTTATCCTTTTTCTAACTTTGAAGTCCGGATCGAGCACCAGGATTTTCGCCTTCGGGAACGACAGCGCATGCAATGATCCGTTGATTTCCTGGATATCGCTTATCAGTACGTCGTTTGAAGATTCATAAACGACTTTGCTTCCTTCATCGTTCAAAAAAAGGACCCTTGCCGGATCACCGGCGCCGGCCGCAAGGCCGCCCTTCCAGACCGTCATTGACCATACGGGATACTGCGCCGAAAATATTTCTTTATACCCGCCGGAGATTTCGATCCCCCTGTTTTCCATAAAGCTGACATTGCTGAAACTGTAGAGTTCGATATTGTCGAATTTGAAGTCGCTCAGATACCTTGTAACGACAGGATGTGAAATACTAACGGCTGTAAAAAGAATGAATAATAAAGAGACCGCCCTCTTCATAAAATCTCCTGACCGGGGGTTACTATATCCTGACGTGTTGTTTTTGTCAAATCGCCGCCGGTTCAGGCTAGCCGATCTTTTCCGGTTTAAACACCACGCAATTTTTTCCCTTTTTCTTCCCTTCAAGGAGTGCCATATCGGCTATAATGATAATATCGCCGCTGTTCCTGACGCCGTTATAAACACCTATGCCAAAAGTCATAGTGAGTTCATATTTTCCGAGACCGTATATGAATTTTGTATTTTGGATCCTCTTCCTGAGCCTTTCTGCAATCGATAGGGCGTCTTCCGGAAAAGTTTCCGGTAAAAGCATCATGAATTCCTCTCCTCCCCATCTTGCCAGGCTGTCATGGGATCGGAGCGACCTCTTCATTACATCCGAAATACATTTTAAAATATGGTCCCCGCAGTCATGCCCGTATAAATCGTTAAATCTCTTGAAATCATCTATATCCGAAATAACCAGGGAAAACGGCCTTTTTGTCCGTTTGAAGAGTTTTACTTCATCCTTTATCTTTTCAAGTATAGCGCGCCTGTTCGATATTTTCGTAAGATAATCGATCCTGGCCAGTCGCCCGAGGTCCCTGTTCATCCTTTTGAGTTTATTTTCCGCCTTTATGACTGTACGGCTGTAATAAAAAGAAATAAGAGCGATGATCCCCGCCGTGGCAACCATATTCATTATATTGAGATCATTTTCGACGGCCAGGTCGGAATTCAATACAGGTCTGAAATTAATCGAATAAATAAATATGCCCGCATATACAAGCATCAGGAAAAAGGTTACACTGGCCCTGAAAGCGCGGCCTTTTCTCGAGAAAAAGAAGACCATAGGCAGAATGCTCAGCACATAATAATGAAAACCGCTTTCCCACCCCAGGAAGTAAACTGCTGCAAATGCATGGATCACGATCTCGCCAATCCCTACCAGGAAGGCCGTTAAATGCCGACCGCGCCTGTTGATAATGAAGCAGGCAAGATAGAGTATGATGCTTCCGGTATTTACTGCCAGGAGTACGGGCATTCCGAGGAAGATAAAAATGATCAAAAAAACCGAGTGCCCCAGGAGGCCTATTATAGAACCTGCATTTAATACGCTATAGAAATGTACATTGTCGGGATGTATCTTGTCCTTTTTAAAGACAGCCGATAAAAATATTTTCGTGCCGGACACCTGACCTCTATTATTAGAACTACCCTTATAATAATTAACCGGCTTTTATTAGTCAATCATGCGCCGGGCAGTGCGCCCGGGGGTTATTTACATATCATCCGGTCTAAACGCCGATAATACGAAGGGAGGACAGGCATGAAAACAGCTTCCGTTATTCCGTCATTATTCATAGTTCTTGCATCCGCAGTTCTAATGCATGCTTTCGACAGATCCTCTTCAGGTTTTTTAAAGGGTTTACAGCTAACCAATATAACCGGATATCCGGCTGCTTACGGCAATGAACCTTTCGTCTTTTTCTGCATAAGGGACCGGGAAAACCCCTCAAAAAACTTTTATGTTTTTCCATGCGATCAAAAAAAGATCCGCGCACTGAAGTACGGCCTTTACAGCTTTACCGCTTTCGTTCTCGACAGGAAGAAAACATCCGCTTTAACAAATGAAAAGTGGTTTAATGACAGGATGACGAATTTTGACGGGCTGATAGTTCCGGTCAGATGGAAGCCTGGGAAGTAGGCCCATTTGCGTCACTCCTTTGAGTTCCCTTTTTTTCAGTTTTTTTCCTGTACAGATCCGCATCCGCATCTTCCAGCAGTTCCTCTATCGAGTAGTATTTGCCGTCCCTGTACGAAGCCGCTCCGACTGAAAACGAAAGCCTGTAAGGCTTATCAGATTTTTTGTTATGTAAATCGAGAAATTTTACCATTCTCTGCCTGATACTGTCGAATTCCACGATAGACGAATCTATGGCAAGAACAGCGAACTCGTCTCCGCCCCACCGGCCTTCTATGTCGGAGACCCTGAATGTTTTTTTAATAATCCTGGCTGTTTCGATGAGCGCCGCATCTCCTTCTTTATGGCCGTATGAATCATTAATGGTCTTAAGGTTGTCAAGATCGATAAAAAAAAGAAGTAATTCCTGGTGCCTCCTTTTCGACAGAGCGAACTGGTGTCCTGCAATAGTCATAAATCCGCGCCTGTTATACAGGGAGGTTAAATCGTCGATAATTGATAATTCCTCATATTTTTTACATGATTTTTCGAGTTCGGAAAGTTTTTTCCTCAGATCTTCAAGTTCCCCCATAAACTTACCCCTTACCCGCAATCGGCAAAAAACCCGAATCAATTTTAATAAATTCTTTATGAAAAATCAAGTGCTCCTGCCGGGATTTCGATCGAGGTTCTTTTCCATTATTTTCACGAATTGTTCCTTATGGCTGAAAAACACATCGACTATCCTGGGCTCGAAATGCTTGCCCCTCGATTCTTTAATAATAGATTCTGTTTTCTTTTCAGTAAAAGCTTCCTTGTATATTCTTTTTGTCGTAAGGGCGTCATATACATCGGCGAATGACACTATCCTCGCCTCTAACGGGATCTCTTCTCCTTTAAGATGTTTCAAGTAGCCGGTCCCGTCCCATTTTTCATGGTGGTAAAGAACTATATTTTTTGCCATTATATCGATATCGGGATTATCAAGCATCTTATAGCCCGCCATTACATGTTCTTTCATCTTTTCAGTTTCCTCAGGAGTATATTTTCCTTCTTTCTTGAGAAGTTCGTCAGGCATGCTGACTTTCCCGACGTCATGAAGCGATGAGTAAATTTCTATTTTTTTAATAAAGTCCATGCTGCAGCCGTATTTTTCGGCAAGGAATACCGAATATTCCCTTACTCTTTTAATATGTTTGCCCGTGTCCGTATCGTTCATCAGGTTTACGTTTTCAAAAGCCGCCACCATGGCAAGGGTGATGCTTTCAAGTTTTCTTGTTTTTTCCTCGACAAGGCCCCTCAACTGGCTTTCCCTGTCCTGCAGGAGGCCGTTCTTGTATTCGAGCTCATTCATGGTGTTTTTTAATTTCAGGTGAGTGCTGACCCGCGCAAGGAGCTCGTTTTTATTAAAAGGTTTTGTTATGTAATCGACTCCTCCGACTTCGAAGGCGCGGATAATATTTTCAGAATCTCCCAGGCCTGTGACAAAAATTATGGGAATTTCCTTTGCCCTCGGTATTTTTTTTAGTATCTCGGCTACCTCGAAACCGTTTAAAAAGGGCATCATAACATCCATCAATATCAAATCGGGCGGATCTTCTCCTTCGTTCTTCAGCATTTCCACAACATCCCTTCCGCTCTTTGCCGTTACGATTTCATAGTCGGTGTTTCTTGCCAGTATTGAAGAAAGGAGCTTTCTATTATCCACCATATCGTCGACAATGAGAATCCTGTTATTCATATTCGATCCTTTCAAGTAATTCGATTATGCCTGCAATAGCTTCATCGTCGAAATCCCCTGCGGCCTTGGAGAGTTTATTTTTTATATCCTCAAGACCCGGGTTCGAGCCCAGGCGTGAAATTTTTTCAGCGGTTTTCAATACCCTTTCCCGGTCGAATATCCTGGAATTGGACTTTAATTCATTGATGATCCTGCCTACCTTTTTTTTATCATTTATATTCAGGCATATGGGGATGCCCTGAGTTTCCACAGCGGTATGCATGTCAATGCCTTTAAATCTGTTCATGCATTCTATTATTTTTTTATGAAATACATTCTTGTTGATCGGCTTGGAGATATAATCATTGCACCCGGCTTTCTTATATTTCGATGAATCCCCTTTCATGGCATGCGCGGTGACTGCAATGACATAAAGGCTTTTCAAATCGCTATCGCCGCGTATGCGCCTGATCACTTCAAGACCGTCCATGACAGGCATCTGCATATCGAGAAGCATCAATTGATAAAGCCGTCCTTCGTTAAAGCTTTTCTTCAAATATTCCAGGGCGGTACTGCCGTTTGAAGCGAAATCATATTTCACCCTGATTTTATCGAGCAGGATGCCGATAAACTGCCTGTTCATCTCGTTATCTTCGACGACAAGAACCCTGAACTCCCCGCCGGCGGAAAATTCTTCGGGAAGAACCGTCCGGTCATCTTCGGTATTTAAAAACCATCTCTTGACCCCGCTTTTAAGAGTTTTATTCTTCGATTCGGGAAGCGGCAGTTCTACTGTAAATTTCGAACCCTTTCCGGCCGTACTTTCAAAATAGATCTTGCCTCCCATTTTTTCTGTTAATCCTTTTGAAATTGCAAGACCGAGCCCTGTTCCGCCGTATTCCCGCGTAGTCGTCGCGTCGGCCTGGCTGAATGAAGAAAATATCAGCGGGTATTTCTCCGGAAGTATGCCTATGCCCGTGTCCGATACCGATATCATGGCATTTCGTTTTTCATAGCTGCAGTTTATAGTTATCGATCCTTCCTTGGTAAATTTGAAAGCATTGGAAACAAGGTTCAAGATTATCTGGTTGATCCTTCTCTCATCTCCGTAAACCGGCTCAGGAAAGTTGATGTCAATATCGGCACTGAAATTCAGCCCTTTTTCATTTGCCTTGACAATGAACATGTTCCTTATGTCCGTGATAAGATCATGCATTGAAAAATTTATCTTTTCGAATTCAATTTTTCCCGCTTCCATCTTGGAATAATCAAGGATATCATTGATGATTTCAAGGAGGTTATTGCCCGCCTTGATGATTACTTTCATCTTATCCCTTTTTCCGGGATCTTCCTCGTCTTCCAGGAGCAGACCCGTATAGCCGATTATAGCGTTCATGGGGGTACGGATCTCATGACTCATGTTGGCAAGGAACTGGCTTTTTATCCTGTCGGCAGTCATGGCAGCAACACGTGATTCTTCGGTTTCCCTTTGTTTTTTAAACATGAAGGCCCCTTTCAGCGAATTGGATATCTGGTATCTTAAAGTTTCATAGATATTTTCAAGTCTTGTGCCGGCGGAGAATACGATAAAACCGAACTGTTCATCCCTAACGAACAGCGGCATCGTTATGAGCTGACTCGCTTTCCGGCCTTCGCCGACAGGGCCCGGCAACAAGTCAAGCGTTGAAAATATAGCCCTGTCTTCATCCGGGATTTCACGTTTCCCGTTTTTAATGGAAAAGATAATCCTGGAATATGCCGGAAGATCCCATTTCAATTCACTGTTTTTTTTCGGTTCTTCAGTATATAACGCAATAAAGCCTTCTGTAATGCCGAGCTGGGGCAGTCTTTTCGCTATTTCGTTCATGAGCTCTTCCAGTTCGAAGGTCGTCGTCATGACAGCAGTAACGTCTCTCAGGCTCCATACGGCATGCTTTTCATAGATGCTGACGAGAGGATCGGGGCGAAGGATCATTTCCTCAACATGGATAAGCACTTTCTGGAAAAGGATTTCCAGCCTGGATGCTATTACATCGTCCCTGACGAATTTCATTATCTCATTATAAAAGGAACTCAGCACGGACCGCCATAGCCATTCGTCGCCGATTGTGCTCAGGATCGAAGGCGGAAGAGTTGAAACAATATGATAAAATTCCTCATTCAGGTAATCGCTGCCCTGAAGATTATTTGTTAAAACATCCAGGAGTTCTCCAAGCCATGGCAAAAGATCGTGATGAGTTATTCCCATGGCGTTTAAACTCGATCCGGTGTTCGACAGCACAGTATTTTTATCTATTGAGACTGCTTTTTTAATATTTCCCGGGTTCTGCATGATTATATGTCTTTCAGGCCTTAAAAAAGGATTGGTTATGCATCCGCAGGATTCCCTTATAATGAACTTTGTCGGAAACCTGACGACATCCGGAACTTTTTCCCCATGAATAAGAGAAAGAACCATTTCAAGACTTTTCCTGGTCTGCTCATATATCGGCTGCCTTATCGTAGTAAGAGGAGGATTAAGGTTCCTGGCCAGAGCAATATCGTCGAAACCAGCCAGCGCCATATCCCGGGGAACCTTTATGCCCCTTTCCTGGAGAGATTTAAATGCGCCTATGGCCATCTCATCGTTGGCTGCTGCCAGAGCATCAAATTTAAGTTTCCTGTCGTCTATAAGGATCTTTACAGCTTCATAGCCTTTATTATATACATAATTTCCAGGCACAACGAGATCCGGATCGAAAGGAACCGAATATTTTCTAAGCGCTTCAAGATAAGCCCTATACCTGGTATCGGCTTCCTCATGGCCTTCAGGGCCCCTGATATAGGCGATGCGCCGGTAGCCATGATACCCGATAAGATGGTCGAATTCTTCCATGATTCCTGCCGTATCATCGCAGATCACACAGGGTATTCCATTAACAGCCATCAATACGCAGACCATCGGCAGCGGCAGGAAACTATTGCAGAATTCCTTCAGTTTTTCTTTGGTGATAAAATTCCCGAGAGTGCCCGACAGTATTACAAGACCGTCGAGGTTTTTAAGAGATGCCAGGCTGTATATGATATTATGAGGCTTATCATATCCGTAAGGAGAGGCCAGGGCTTTACCGACTATAAAATTGATATTAACATCAAATTCCGCCGCAAAATCCGCCATGTATTTCCAGAACCTGGTCTGGCAGCCTTCTTCCAGCATCCCAAGGAACATGCCGATCCGGGGCCGGTCTTTACCGTTTAAAATGCTTTCCATTGGTTATACTCCCTGCAACAGGATCAGAGCCCCCCCAAAACTTGAAATTATACCCCCGGGATGTAAAATAATTCAGCATTATGACATGATTTATTAAGCATAATACAAAAGAATATATTTTTCAATATTAATTAACATCCTTCTTTTACTTGACTTAGAATACTTAAATAATTAGTTTTAATTTAAAAACCCCGTTAACAATCTGTAATAAAAAAAGGACCATGTATGGCTTATCACAAAATACTGATCGTCGACGATGAGATCCAGGTGCATGGATCTTTCAGGTTTCTTTTCGGGAATAGGCCCGATATGAGACTCTTTTTCGCCTCCGGCGGAAGGGAAGGCCTTGAACTTTTAAAAGCTCATAAAATGGATTTAGTAATATCCGACCAGGTAATGCCCGGTGTGACAGGGACTGAATTCCTCAGGGAAGTAAAAAAGAAGTACCCGGAAACGGTCAGGATTCTGATGACCGGTTACTCCGACATCAACACGGTAATAGACGCGGTAAACAGCGGCGGGATTTACCGGTATCTTCCGAAGCCATGGAATGACGACGAACTGGTTATTATTATCGAACAGGCATTATATCTTTGCTCCCTTCAAAAAAAGAACCGAAAAATGTCGCACAGGATAAGAAGTCAGAACAGGGCTCTCCGGGAAAGCCGAAATACATTTTACAGCATACTTAAAAGCATCGGAGAAGGCGTCATCACATCGGATTTCGAGGGATCGATAACATTTATCAATTCGGTCGCCGAAACTTACTGCGGGTATAGTTCAAAAGAAGCCCTGGGTAAAAATCTCTTCGAAGTTTTTTACATACTGTCGGGCAGAAAACGGATAACTTTCGATAGCCCGTCCGTCAGGATCAGAAGGGAAGGAATCTGCATCAAGCATTATAAGAACCACCTGCTTGTCAACCGCAAGGGCGTCGAAATACCGGTAAACTTCAGCATATCGCCTGTAATGGATGAAAATGATAATATGGCGGGATATGGGATCGTACTGGTTTTTTACGAGACCGGCCACGGATCATGAAGGCGCCGGTATTGTAAAACTGACTTTCGTGCCTTCCCCCGGCTTGCTTTCGACCCAGATATTCCCCCCGTTTCTTTCAATAAATTCACGGCAAAGGATAAGACCCAGCCCCGTACCTTTTTCTCCGGAGGTTCCCGGTTCCCTGTATCTTGAGTCGATCCGGAAGAGATTCGGCAGCACATTATCGGGAATTCCAATTCCGCTGTCCATTACGGACACCCGGACAAATTTCCCGTCATTTTCAGCTTTTATTTCAACTGTGTTTCCGGAATTGCTGTACTTGAGGGCATTTGTCAGGAGATTGCGTATAACGGTATTTATCATGTTGTCATCCGCATATGCGCAAATATTTTCCCCTACAAGGTTCTTGATTATGATTTTTTTCTGCCAGGCGTTAAGCTCAAGGACCTTTATATTCCAGTTGGCTATTGTCGCCAGTTTTAAAATCTTCGGAGAAAATTCTATAACTTTGCGCTGGATCCTCGACCAGGTGAGAAGGTTGTCCAGCAGAGCGAACAGGTTTGAAGCGCTTTCCTCGAATTGCTTGATATAGAGTTTCAGCTCCTTTTTATTCATGCTGTCGATCTTGTTCAGTAGTTTTGAAAAGGACAGAAAGACAGACATGGGATTTCTGAGATCATGAGCGAGGATCGAAAAAAACTTGTCCTTCGAATTGTTGATTTCCTGGAGCTCGAGGTTTTTCCCAAGGAGAAGGTTCTGCAGTTTCCTGATTGTAAGGTGTGCGTTGACCCTCGCCAGCAGTTCCTCGTTTTCGAACGGTTTCGTGATATAATCGACGCCCCCGGCTTCAAACCCTTTGACTTTATTTACCGTTTCAGACAGGGCGGTAATAAAAATGACAGGTACGTCTCTTACGCCGGTTTTCTCTTTAAGTATCCTGCAGGTTTCGAAGCCGTCCTGGCCCGGCATCATAACGTCGAGAAGTATGAGATCCGGCTGGGTATGGCCGGCCAGTTCGATAGCCGTTGCACCGTCCTTCGCAACCATTGTATGAAACCCGGCTTTATCGAGAAAATCAAGAAGAACATTCAGGTTATCTATATCGTCATCGACAATCATGATCCTGTCGCCCGCTTCATTGGCCTCTGTCATCTTTTTCCTCCTCAATGAACGGTCTCAAAAATTCCCTTATTTCATCGACCTTGATATTCTTCGACATAAAATACAGTTTTTCTGTAAATCCTGCGAGATGATTGTCGTCTCTGTTTTTTTCTGCCCATTTTCTTATACCCATGACATCGCCTATCAGCGACATCCCGTATAGTCTTTCAAGCTCGTTCCCGGGCGGCGGGTTTATTCTGCGGTCTTTCTGAGATCCTGCTCCGTCATCCGGTATTTTTGCTCTTTGTCTTTTTCCCGTATTTACGGTATTTCCTTCCAGAAAATCCAGTTTGAACCGGAAAATACTGCCTTTGTCCACAACACTTTCGACCTTGAGGGATCCTCCCATCAAGTGTACAAGCTCCCGGCTTATTGTAAGCCCGAGTCCCGTTCCCTTCTCAAAAGGCAGGCCGTTCTTTATCCTGTGAAACGGTTCGAATATATAATCGATCCTGTCGGGGGGTATGCCGATCCCCGTATCAAGAACTTCGAAAAGTATCCTGCAATAAGAACCGTCATTTTTTTCCACTCTCGAAAGGGGGGTTGCACGAAGCTCCACGGAACCTTTGCTCGTAAATTTCACTGCGTTGCTCATAAGGTTGAGAAGGACCTGGTCAAGGAATCCCCTGCATCCCTTCACAGTAACAGGAATTCCGGGATCCGCCCGGTAAATGAGATCCAAATCTTTTCCCTGTGTTTGTATTTTGACAAGGTCGATTACCGAATCGAGGGATTCCCTGATGTTGAACGGGGTTTCATCTATGTCCATCTTTCCGGCTTCGATTTTCGAGAAGTCCAGGAGGTTGTTGATCATTCTCAGAAGGTGTTCCCCGCTTCTCCTTATAACGTCGAGACCTTCCTTCTGGGCATCTCCAAGAGAGCCGTCCTGCCTGAGTATGTAATCGTAGCCGAGAATAGCGTTAAGAGGGGTCCTTAATTCATGGCTCATATTGGCAAGGAATTGCGTTTTGACCTGGTTTGCCTCTTCGGCGGCCACTTTGGATTTTTCCATCTCTTTTTCCGCTGCTTTCCTCCCTGTTATATCTATGCAGTATATTCTTATCCTTGAATTTTCCCTGATGAGTATCAGGGTCTCAAGGTACCATAAACCGCCCATACAGTATTCCCTGATGATATTTTCACCTTTCGCAAGTTTATCGATTATTTCCCTGTCGACCCCCGGATAAACGATCTCCCCGCCCCTTCCGGGCCTGGTAATAAAAAGCTTCTCCGAACTTTTGTTGTGATACCTCACAACTCCGTCCAGATCCGTTTCGAAAACCGGGTTGGGATTGTTATCCGGAAAAGAAGCCAGGTATGCCTGGAATGCTTCGAATTTCTTTCTCTCGGTAATATTCCTGTTAACCGTGATAAATCCCGTAATGTTTCCTTCCTCATTTTGGAGAGCAATTGTATTTGCTTCAATATTTAATTCCATCCCGTTCCTGTGGTGATGAGTAATCTCATTAATACCGCCGTTTTTTTCGGCAATTTCCTTAAGGACATTTAACCGTGTTTCACCGTTCAGATTGGTCTTAAGGATTTCAGGAGAAGGCCTGCCGATAACCTCATCGGCCTTCCACCCGTACATAACTTCGGCGGCATGGTTCCAGGATGTGATATTGAGATCCCGGTCCAGGCCGATAACGGCGTCGTGGATGTTTTCCATTATGTAAGCCTGGTATTCCAGCTTTTTTTCAATATTATCCTGGTATCTTTTCAATCTCAGTGAGTGGATCCCGTAAGAGATATCGGATGCGATTTCCATAATGAGATTTTCCTCGGTTTCTTCGAACGCACCCGGTTCTCCCGAATAAATTGTCAAGGCCCCTATCGGCTTATTGACATCGAGAAGAGGGAACGACATTACCGATTCATACCCCCTCCTCAAAGCCTCATCCCTCCAGGGTATGAAATCGGGGTCATTGCGGATGTCGGCGCACCTTTGCGGCCTGCCGGTCCGTATTGCCATGCCTGTAGGCCCCCTCCCCCATTCCGATTCATCCCAGGCAATCTTCATGTCGGTTATATATCCGCTGTCAATGCCGGCAAAAGCCGCCGGGCTGACGGTCTTTTCCTTATTATCTTCAGCAAAGCCCAGCCAGGCCATCCGGTACCCGCAATCCTCTATTATGATCGAGCATACTGCTTTAAGATAATCGGCTTCATCGACAGCCCTGATCAATTCATGGTTGGACCTGCCGATCGCCCTGAGGGTCCTGTTAAGCCTGTCTATTGTCAGCTCTCTCTTCTTCCGTCCCGTTATATCCGCCAGGGTCGCGGCCGCGCCTATGATGGAACCTTCCGGTCCGTACCTCGGGATGCAATTGATCAATACATATCCGGCAGACCCGTTTCCAGAACGTATCATGACTTCGAAATCGGAGACGGTTTCACCCGCAAGGGCCTTGTATACCGGGGTTTCTTCTTTTGAGAGAGCCCCTCCGCCGGCGTCGAACATTTTTATAACGCTCAGCCTTCCCTGAACGTCTGCTGAAATATTCATGCCGAAATCTGTCAGCAGCTTGACGGCATATGTGTTTAGCCTTGAAATGCTGCCTCTGTTGTCGAAAATAATAATTCCGGCCGGAATTGTCGAGAAAAGGGGCTCGTCCTCGATTCGGCCGATTGAAAATGGAATGTCTTCCTTAATTTCAGGTCCTGTTTCTGTTTCCATGACCCGCCTCCCCTGATCACGATATTATAACACTTAATGCCGATTTATCAAGATATTTCGGCCATTGCCGGGCCGTTCCCGATATCGATTAAAGTGGAGGATTCCATAAAATCATTTCATAATAAAGCATCGCATCTTGTCGCAGAAAATGCATGAATAGGAGAATTCGATCATGATCGGTGTTTTCGGAATCGGAAGCACGCTGCGCCGCGACGACGGGATCGGGATCGCCCTCCTGCATATCCTCGAAGAAAATTTCGGCCTTAACACCTCATTTTCATTCAGGGATTACGGGACAGGGACCCTGGAAATGATCGGCGCAATTGAGGATTTCTCCAGCGTCCTTATCATCGATGCAATCGACGCAGGAATAGATCCCGGAAAACTCCTGATCTTCAGGCTTGAAGAAGCCGCCGGGGTTTCCGGAGCCGGCGCGGTATCCAGTCATGAGCTTTCCCTGGCTCATTTGTTCAGATTATATTCGGGACTGGGGTTAAAGGTTCCTGTATTTATTGCAGGAATCCAGTGGAAAGACATATCTTACGGAGAAGGGCTTTCGCCAGCGCTTGAAATAGTTAAAGAGGGTCTGTCGGCAGAAATTTCATCCTTCCTCAGGAAAATGTCGGCAGGAGACCCTTTATGAAAGGAGTAAGAATTTACGGCAAAGATCCTTTTATTGCCGCCCTGGTGCATGGAGGTCCCGGAGCAAGGGGTGAAATGGCCCCGGTGGCCAGGGAGCTGTCGAAAAACTACGGCGTCATCGAACCGCTGCAGTCGTTATCGCCGGTTAAAGGCCTCTTGCATGAACTCTCGAAGGCAGTCGCTCCATACAAGCCTATGGTCGTTATCGGCCATTCCTGGGGGGCATGGCTTTCGTTCCTTTTCGCATCGGAATATCCCGATTATATCAGGAAACTTATCATGGTCGGCAGCGCTCCTTTTACTGAAAAGTACGCGCCGGTTATCATGAGGACACGCTTCGACAGGCTTGATGAAGATTCCAGGTATTTATTATCGAAACTCCAGGCGGAATTAGCTGTAGAAAACACTGGCAGAAAGTCTCCAGCCATGGATGAATTCGACCGGCTGATCGCAAAAACCGATAACTTCGACCCTCTGCCCCTGGAATTCAATCCTGTAAAATTCGATCCTGCCTCGTATAAAAAAATATGGCCCGAAGCCGAGGAATTGCGAAAAAAGGGCTCCCTTCTTGAAGCGGGCAGGAATATTAAATGCCCGGTAACTGCAATACATGGAGATTATGATCCGCATCCTGCCGACGGAGTAAGAATACCCCTTGAAGGGATCATAAGTAATTTTGAATTCATAGAGCTGGAAAAATGCGGGCATACGCCCTGGATCGAGAAATATGCCAGGGAACCTTTTTTTCAAATCCTGAAGACGGAGATAGATAAAGCTTTTATCTAACCGCCGGAAAAAACAATCCGGAATTACGCGGATAAATATAAAATATTAAAAAAGGGAGGCATACCATGCTGATACATCCTTCCGGGATGCGGGCTGAGCTTAAAGAAAAAATGCGCGGAGGAGAAGGGACTGTCAAGCTGCTCCACCTGGTGGAAAAGGAGCATATGAAAAACGCCCGGCTCATGGCTCAACTGACTATCTCACCGGGTTCCGGTATAGGAACTCATGAGCATTCCGGCGAAACGGAATACTTTATAATTCAAAAGGGACGCGGGATCGCACTTGATAACGACAGGGAAAAAGAACTTAATGAAGGCGACGTTTTAATAACGGGAGGGGGAGAATCCCACAATATCCGCAACGAAGGCCCAGGAGATCTTGTGCTTCTTGCGGTTATAATAACCGATTGACCGGACGGCCGCATTTTAAGATTTACTATTTTCCACCTGCTTCGAATGTAACCTTCACCTTCATCCCCCTTCCCCGGGGAAGGACGACATACCCGCCTGCCGGACTGAAATTGTTCCAGTTCCTGCCGTCTATTTCCACCCGTTTGATTATGACGGCCGGGTCTTCAACAAGCTTTACATAATGCCTGTCTCCGCCCTTTTCCGAACTTAACCTGAAGTAAAGCGCGGCTTCCTTTCTTTCTGCATAGAGGCTAAGATACAGGTAATTAAAAAGGGCATGCTCCATCACATGGTAGGCCGATTTGTAGGTATATGCCTTCTTATCCGGCCCCCTTTCGCCATCCTTCCCGACTTCGGGATAGCAGTCTCCGTATTCATGATCGATGATATATTTATCCCAGAAATATGAACATTCCCTGAACCTGTCGAGGTATTCGGGATTTTTACTATAACGGTAGAGGTTTTCCATGAGAACGTTGCCTTCTTCCTGCGTCCACCAGTCCTTTCCTTCATCGTTGCTGTTGACATTTGTCCGGTTGAAGCGGAAGAACCATCCGTAATACCGCCTGTCCCAGTTGTATTTGAGCATCGCTCCCGATATAAGTTCCGCAGTGTCGGCGTATTTTTTATCTCCCGTGAGGTAATACATGCGCATCAAGACCCATCCGGTCTTGAGGTTATGCCCCACCCAGAGATTCATATCTTTTGATTTCCAGTCGTCGTCGAAATACTCTCCGACGAAACCTGTTTCCCTGTCAACCATGTGTTCTATGGCGATATCGGCTATGCGCGAGAGGTCGCGCAATAATCCGGGTTTCCTTGTAGCCAGGTAATAATAGATGAGGTAAGCGGAACAGGTATCCATCTCCGCATTGAAAGTTTTCATCCTGTTCAACTGTTCCCAGTTGGTGTTAACTTCCGAAATGTAGCCTCCGTAAAGACTGTCCCATACATGCGACTGGATCAGGTCATGCGTCTTCCCGACATACGACAGGGCATTTTTATCCCCTGTTGCTATATAATAAAATACGGGGCCGAGGTTCCCGTACACCTCGTCGAACATGTTCTTTGAATAGACGTCTTTAACATGGTTATTCGTTTCGATAAAAAAGTTCCATCCGCCGTTGACATGGTCCCACCCGTAATTTGTAAGGTAATCGAGTCCGTATCGTGCATATTCAAGATATTTGTCGTCTCCGCTTAAAAGGTAAGCGGTTGAAAAACCGAAAACTATCCTGGATATCATTCTCGGATATTTCCCGTTCGTCGCATCGACCGTTCCGTCCCACATCACGTCGTCATAAAAACCGCCGTTAGTCCTGTCGATCGTCTTTTCCCAGAAGGGGATGATTTCCCGAAGGGCCTGGTTTTTCCAGTAGCCGGGGTCCATATAAACGGCCAGATCGGCGGGTTTGACCGCAGGTTTGGAGGGTTTGCAGGTAAGCGCCATATATCCAAGTGTTGCAAGGAATATAAGGATGATCACAACCTTTTGAATAACAGGAGATTTCATTCCTTTAAACCTCCGGTAATTCCTTCGATGAACTGCCTGTGAAACTTCAAAAAAAGGAGAAGAGGTAAGAGAATCGCCAGGAAACCGGTTGCGAGTTCAACCCCCGGTCTTCCATTCATGAATACCATCAATATCGGCACAGTAACAAGATTATCGCGGTTAAGTATAAAAGCCGGCATGAGAAAATCGTTCCACACGATCCTGAACTGGATGACTGCCAGCGCCGCCAGGGCCGGCCTCGACATGGGTATGATGAGGTACCACCATACCTGCAGGTGACTGGCGCCGTCCATCCTGGCGTTCTCCACGAAAGCCGTGGGAATTTTAATGAAGTACTGCCTGAGCAGGAATACGCCGAGCCCCGACACCGATGACGGCAGGATTACTCCCAGCCAGTTGTTAGAGAGATTGAGATGTATGGCGACGATATAATAAGCGATGCAGAGCGTGGCCATTGGGACCATCATCGTGGCCGCGGCCAGGTTGAAAAATAATTTCTTGACGGGAAATTTGATGAAAACAAGCGCATAAGCGAATAGGGAACTCACAACAAGGGTCAAGACTATCGTCGATCCTGTTATTATAATCGAATTCAAAAGGGCCCTGTCCGAATGCCAGAACCACATGCTTTCCACATACGAATTCCTGGTATAGCTTAAAACGGACTCCCATATAGGTTTCTTGAACATTATAGGCGGGTTCTGCAGCAATTCAATGGGCGGTCTCATGGAAGCGTCGAAAAGCCATATGAGAGGAAATAAAAAAATGAGAGCGGCAATACCGAGAATTACGATATTGACAATACCCGCAGGGCTGACTCTTTTCCTTATCCTGTAAACCGGTTTGGGCTCGGACAGCCTTTGATGAGCCCTGTCCAAGAAAGGCTTTTCAAGGAAATAATATGAAAGCGCAGCCACGGCATAAGATGCTGCCACCATGGACAAAGAGGCTATAGCCCAGACCCCCAGGTCTTCCGGTCTTATGTTCCATGGAAGATATTTGTTTGCCCAGTAATAATTTATTATAGTTAATATTATATAGTGCCAAATATAAAGCCCGAAGGATATTTTAGCGGTGAACCTGAAAAACGGATTGTCGAGCCACCTGCCCATAAATCTGGACCGCGAAAGGAAGACCAGAAGCGATGCTATCAGGATGGTAAGGAATGGAAAATAATAAGGCTGGCCCTGCAGGCTGAAGGAAAATTCCTTTTGATCGCGCATGCTCCATAGAAGCAGTACAATTAATGACAATGATAACGCCGAAGCGATATCGAACCACTTCGACGGCTTCGACAGTCTTAATGTCAGCCCGGCGGCAATCACGCCCAGCCCGAACTGCGCAAAAAATCCAACGGGGTTGTAGTTCGGCATCCATAATTTAGAACCCCCGATGATCCCGAAAGCCCAGCCGCGGTCGACGCTGTCCGGAGTCAGGAAAACATGTATCAAACCGTTTATGGACAGGATAAATACTTCAACTCCGAACCAGAATAAGAGGGCCTTCGTAAAAGACCTCTTTTTCCCGTAAAAGTGAAATAATAGGGCCATAAATACGGGAAGGAGCACGTAGCAGAAAACCTCGAAACTTATCGACCACAGCGGACTGTCGATAACTGACGGGAAAAGCGTCGTGTAATGAAACCCTGATGTAAATGTAAGGCCTGTCAAAATTTTCGGTATTATATATTTAAAATCCGGGTCAAAACAGAATCCGAGCACGCTGGCCGCCGCAAAAGCCGCGTAATAACCCGGCATTATCCTGGCCGCCCTTCTGACTGTATACTGTTTGAGGCTGGGATAAACGCCCCCTTCAAGGTACCGCTTCCAGAACGGGAACGAAAGTAAAAAACCGCTGAGGACAAAGAAAAAAGACACGCCGGAATTCCCAAGGAGGAAGAACTTTGCAGCCTCCTGGACCCTTCCGGGATATTCGGTAATAGCCAGTCTTTGTGTGATATGATGAAAAATCACCATGAGGCAGGCGATGGCCCGCACTCCGTCCGCTCCGCCCAGAGAGCCCTTCCGGTCATTCATCATGCGCCTTCCCAAGGCCGAGAGCCTTTATTTCCAGCAAGCTGACCGCCAGTATAATGATGAAGGCGATTAGGCCTGTTGCGCAGAGTAAACCTATATCCTGTTTGGGATTTAACAGCACTTTTACATACGTGTACGACATTATGGTTATTCCGGTTTTTTGCGGGCCGTAGGGGTACTGGAACAGCATGAACACCAGGTCAAAAAGCATGAGGCTGGCTATGGCGGATGTGACGATTATAAAATTCAATGCCGGGCGCATCATAGGCAATTTTATTTTAAAGAAAATCTGGAGCGAGGAAGCGCCGTCCATCTTGGCCGACTCGTAAAGATCGGGGTTGACGGACTGGAGGTTTGCCAGGAAATACGCCGACTGGAACCCGATATTCTGCCAGAATGAAACGAAAACGATCATGAAAAACTCGTTATTCCTGTCAAGCATCCACTTGAAATTATGGGGCAGGAACAACAGACCGAACAGCCAGTTCATAAAATCCGGGTCGCCGGA
Source organism: uncultured Spirochaetota bacterium (assembly GCA_963796325.1). Lineage (GTDB taxonomy): Bacteria > Spirochaetota > Brevinematia > Brevinematales > JAOACQ01 > CAVYGN01. The sequence goes on along the minus strand of CAWCLF010000001.1, from coordinate 1,026,271 downwards.
AAAAAGCATCCTGAACAGGAAACCTATGACAACAGTCATCATCAGGTAAGGAACAAAAAATGCCGCCTGCAGCAGACCCTGGATCTTTTTATATGGTATAGCATTAAGCCTGTTCGCCAGGATGAATGAAACGGGGATCTGGGTGGCAAGGCATACAACGGCAAGTTTGAACGAATTTATGACGGCATTGAAAAAACCGGCGTCTTTGAAAAGTTTCTCATAATTTTTAAAACCGATATACCCGCCGATATTCAGGCCCTTTATATCCCACAGGCTCATCACGAAACCGACTATTAAAACCAGAATAATAAAAAAGGACATTAGCAGGAAAAACGGCGCTATAAATAACAATCCGTTCAATATTTCTTTTTTGCTGGAAGTTTCCTTGTCTTTTTTCACAAATCCGGTCCCTGCGAAAATATAAATATAAATGACCTGTGCATAGACAAGGAATAATGTTAAGGAACAGGCATAAAATTGTCAATGAGAAATTTATCCCATGCGCCGGTTAATCTTAAACAGGTCCGGTCCTTTGTAAAAACCTGCTGATAAATTCACGAATTTCATCCAGTTTTATATCTTCCGACATCTCCCTGATCCTTGAAGAAAATCCCGTGAATCTCCCGCCGTCAGAAGAGGTGTCCGCCCATTTCCTGATGCCCATTATATCGCCTGCTTCAGCCATAGCCAGGAGACTTCGCAGGTCTTCGGCCGGAGGAGGATTAATTTTTTCTCTTTCATCCGTCCCTGCGGTCATTTTTTTTACTTTTACAGCACTGTCGCTTTTTAAACCTGCCGCTTTCTCTTCAATATCAAAAACAAGATCGAACCAGAATGCGCTTCCTCTTCCGGGCGAGCTTTCAACCTGCAGTTCTCCGCCCATCAGTCTTACAAGGTAACGGCATATCGATAAACCCAGTCCTGTTCCCTTGATGTTTATTTTTTTATTTGTCAGCTGGCTGAAGGGCTCGAATATCATATCGACCTGTTCGGAATTTATCCCGATGCCGGTATCGGCAATTTCGAAATGTATCATCCTTTTTGCACTGTCCTGGAGGTGCTTTTTATCCGAAATGTCTTCCGCAATGAGCTTTACTGTTCCCTCATCCGTAAACTTCACGGCATTGCTCAAAAGATTGAGTAAAACCTGGGCAAGGCTCATCTCATCGCCTTTAATTGAAGGGGGAAGATTGTTTTTAGCTATAAAAATGAAATCAAGGCCCTTCTTTTCCGCCTGAAAGATGACTAGATCGATAACCGATTTCAGCAATTTATCGGGATTAAAGGGACCCTTTCTCAAAACCATTTTACCGGCTTCTATTTTTGAAAAATCAAGGAGATTATTTATCATCCTCAGGAGATGCTCCCCGCTCCGGTATATCACTTCAATTCCGTTTTTCTGACTCTGCGTCAGGTTATTGCTCTTTTCCAGTATCTGCGCATAGCCTAAAATTGCATTAAGGGGCGTGCGGAGTTCATGGCTCATATTGGCGATGAAGCTGGACTTTGCCATGTTTGCCGATTCGGCCGCATCCTTCGCCGCTTTAAGGCCCTCTTCCGCTCTTTTCCTTTCTGTTATATCCTGCCCCTGGGCGATCGTGGCAAGCAGAGTTTCACCGTCCTGCGCATAAATATTGGCGGAATTCCATAATACAATACGGATATCCCCGTCGCTGCGGAGGACAGGTATTTCAACGCCCTCCCAGTACGTGCCCCTCGATGTAAGCGCTATTTTCGTGAGAGATTCTTTCCGGTATTCCTCGGGAAATAAAATTTCGAGCTCCTGTCCTATGATATCGACAGCTTTACGGCTGACCAGGTGTTCGAAGGCATGATTGAATATCGTTATCCTGTAATCAGTATTCCAGCAAATTATCGGAGCATTGGCGTAATTGATCAGGCTTTCCAGGAAATCCCTCGTCTGCCTCAAAGCGTCTTCCGTCGCTTTTCGTTTCGAAATGTCCCTGTTGGCGGCCACATAGCCGGAGAGCTCTCCTTTTAAATTTCTGAGAGCGATAATATAGGTTTCGATATCGATCTTCCATCCGTTTTTATGGTAATTAACAACTTCAGTTATGTACCGGTCCCTTGATTGTCCTTCAGCCGGCAGGTTTGAGCGCATAATAAGGCTCAAATCGGATTTTATTATTTTATCAACCGGTTTACCCATCACCTCGGAAGATTTCCAGCCGTATAATTCCTCGGCAGCCCTGTTCCAGGCGGTTATCCTGAAATCCCTGTCCATTCCGATAATAGCGTCATGGACATTTTCAAGAAGGCCCGCCTGGTATTCGATCCATTCTTCATTAAGCCTGCGTGTTGTAATATCCATATAAAGCATTGCGAACTGCATTGGAGCCGGCCTGTAGGCAAACACCTCGAAATGGCGGGTTAGCGTCCTGGAAAAATATTCAAAATGCTCAGGCTCCCCCGTCAGGGCGACTTTCCCGAAACTCTCAACTCTGTAAGGTTCGTTATCGGTCAGGACCTCGCTCGCCAGTTTTCCTTCAATATCGTTTCTTTTCAAACCGGTCATTTTTTCAAAAGAAGGATTTACCTGGATAAAGCGGTAATCGGCAGGTACACCCCTGCCGTCCAGAACTATCTCATTAAGGGCGAAACCCTCTGTCATCGACTCGAAAAGGGATCGGTACATTTCTCTTGATTCTTTAAGCGCTTCCTCAGCCTTTATATTGGCCGCCCTGAACCTGAATACCGTGATCCCGTATGCCAGATCGTCCGTGAGCTGTTTAAGCAGTATGATTTCATCCTGTGAGAAGGGATCGGGCTCCCTGGAATAAATAGTCAGAGCCCCCAATGTGTTTTCAAAGGCTATTATAGGCAGGCTGATGCTCGAAGCATAACCCCTTTTTAAAGCTTCTTTCCTCCATGGTTCGAACAGAGGATCGGTAAGCATATTCAGGCACATGCATGTTTCGCCAGTCCGGATAGCAGTGCCTGTCGGGCCTCTTCCGCGTTCGGTGTCGGACCAGGTGATATTAAGGGTTTCAAGATAACCCTTTTCGAAACCATAATATGAAACAGGCCTTACCGATTTTTTCGGGCTGTCATCCTTGAACCCTATCCATACCATTGCATGGCCGCAATCTTCCGTTACAATCCTGCAGACCTCATCCATATACTCCTTTTCATCCGCAGAATGCACCATGGCATGGTTCGAGCGGCTCAGAGCCTTAAGCGTCCTGTTGAGCCTGCGCAGTTCTTCTATCATGTCTCTCGATGCCGGCGGCTTTTTTTTCTTTTTCACGGAAGAAAGGGTATTTCCCATTTCAATTAACTCCTTTATTATAAAAAAATATCTAAAATCCAGACTTGTCATGTAATTATATAAAGGATTTGAAATTAATGAAATATGTTCATGCTCTGAGTTTAATTTTAATCTCTTTTATGGAAATAGTCAAAAATAATTTTTAGTGTTATTCGGATGTCCATGACCTGCGCAGCAGCAGCGATCCGGCAATGACGGAAGCAGCCGCCGAGAAAAGAAGCACCGCTATATCCTTCCCGATTCCATCAAGCACGGGATAGAAGAGAGCCTGCCTTATCCCGTCTATGGCATACCTGATCGGTATAAATGCACTGATATTCCGAAGCCAAAGCGGTAAAAAAACTATAGTTGTGAAACCTCCCCCAAGGAAGAAAAGGCCTGCCGCGGCAGAAGCCGAAGCCATTGCCGCCGTCCTGGAGTCTCTTATAACCGATCCGAGCACAGCTCCGAGCCCCGAGGCGCATAAGCCGGTTGAAATGAAAAGTACTGCAAGCGCCGGCCAATGATCCGGAGGCGGATCGATGACCCCCGTCAATATGCATATAAATATGGCAGGAACAAGCACAGCCATCGACATAATAAAAGAGCCGAGAATGCGCCCGGCAATTATAGCCCAGCTGGAAACGGGGGCTATGACCAGGTAGCGGGCAGTCCCCTTTTCTTTGTCAAGGGCGCCCAGAAGCGAAGTGCCGATAAATCCGACGCTGAGCACTATGAGTATCAGGACAGGTATTATCTGGTAGCTGAAAAAACCTACGTTTGTCCTTCGGAGGTCATGCTCGTCGATACTTATACGGTAAGGGTTAGGCGCTTTAAAACTCTCGATAGGACTTTGTTCCTCCCTGTAGGTCATCCCGGGCGCATCATACTGTGCGACTGACCTGTCTACAGACCTGCGGATGTCGTCCGCAAAATCGATGTCGATGTTATTAAGGGTCAATATAACTCTCGCTTCTCCCCTGTCTATGGAATCGTCGAAATCTTCTGGGATCGTAATAACAGCGGCAACCTCCTGGTCCCTGAGCATTCTTGCCGCGGTAAGGCTGTCGGTCAGCTTAAGCATATAAGCTTCCGTATCCTCCATTATCAAATGCGTAAGCAAAAGAGCATCGTTGCTTTGGGACTCTACAACCAGAGCGACCGGCTGCATGCCTGCGGATATAACAAGCGCAGCTAAAACCAGAGCCATACCCAGCGGCGGAATTACAGAGCTCATTATATACAGGGGCATGCGCAGCCAAAGCAGAATATCGAGCCGGGCAGCAGCCCATAATCCCCTGATCATGAAGAATACCTCCTCCCGGCAGTAAGACCCGTGAAAATAATCATAAGCACGGCCCAGCCCGAAAGTGCCAGGAAATCGGCGAATACGGATTCAGGAGTAACTACAAGGCCATGAAATGCATATTCCAGGACGCCTATCGCGTAATAAACAGGCGACAGGTGAGCCAGGCCCCATACCAGGTTCCCGTCGAACCTTTCCGGTTCCATCGAACCGCTGTCAATATAAAGCGGAAGAGAAAGACCGAAGATCAGGGAAACCGAAGGGAGTATCCGCTTGAACATCCCTCCGATAAGAGCGCCGGCGCAGCCGAAAATGATAACACAGGCCAGGAGGGCGAAAACCATGAGCGCCGGATGAATCGGCATCACTCCATAACCCATAATTACAACTGCAGTATTTACCGCCATGGCAAGAATACCGGCGGCATCGGCAGCCAGGATTCTCCCTGTCAGCGGAAAAAGCGGGTGGACGGGAGAAGCTTTCAGAAGCTTTATAGTATCCGTTTCAAATTCTCCTGCCACTGCCGCTGCGCTTAATATTCCTGCAGTCACGAAAGCGCATAGAGCCAGCGCGCTGACAATCAGGTATGGTATGAAACCGGTATCATGATCGACCAGGTCATGTTCCTCTACATGTATATGAATACCGGTGAAAGATTCCTGCCTTGCAAAAGAGACTATGGCCGAAGGCATGGCCCTCTGTATGTCCCCGGTAAGGTCCGTATCGATATTATCTATTATTACTTCAACGGGCATTGTCCTTCCGCCCGATACAGCATCATTGAAACCTTTAGGAATGATGATCACTGCGACAAGCTCGCCGTTTCTTACCGCCCTCATTGCGGATTCCAGGTCCATATACCTGATCGAGAACGAATGGTGCGTTGTTTCAAGCGTCCGCCTGAATTTTGCCGAATAGGGACTTTTATCCTCATCTACAAGCGCCGTCGGGGCCCTGGACCCGGTCAATCCGAATATGCTGACCAGCAGGATGAAAGTCACCGATTGGAGAAGCGTAAGTAAAACGATAAGTTTTGACCTCAGAAAGTACCTTATCTCGGCATTAAACCCGCCGATTACCGCTTTAAGGTAATACTTCATACCGTACCTTCGAGAACCCGGAATACTTCCGCAAGATCCGGAGGCCTGATCAGAAAACCGTTAATCGGCACGGCCTTCAAAACTGCCAGGATAAGGTCGTCCGGCAGCACGCGGTTGTTAATGAATACCGACAGTCCGAAGGGGGTTTCATCGATCCTGATGACGCCCTCGATGCCTGTCAGGATTGAAACGGCCTTGTTCATCGACCCCGCTCCGCATTCAATATCCAGGCATGAACCTGCACGGGCGATAAGCCGGGCGGGACTTTCTGTAACAATCACCCTGCCGGACCGGATTACCGATACGCTATCGCAAACAGCCTGGGCTTCATCCAGGTAATTTGTAGAAATGAGCACGGTAACTCCTTCCTTTTTAAGAGTAAGGAGATGCTGCCAGATCGAATGCCTCGCTTCCACATCGACCCCGAGTGTCGGTTCGTCTATTATTAACAGATCCGGTTTGTGAAGAAGGGCCCGTGTTATCGAAACCCTTCTGCGCATGCCGCCCGACAGAGTCTTCACCCTTTCTCCGGATAGATCCCTGAGCCCTAAAAGCTCAAGGGTTTCACCTATCCTTTTCTTTTGATCCTCTATGCCGTACAGGGCCGCTGAAAATATTAGATTTTCACTGACCGTCAATTCTTCATAAAGCGCAGTTTCCTGAAACACGATGCCGATCCTTCTCCGGAGGCTTCTGCCGCAGGACGGCAAACTTTCACCCAGGACCGTTACGCTTCCTTCAGTAAACCTGCGAAGCCCTGTCACCAGGGATAATAAAGTGGTTTTACCGGCCCCGTTCGGACCTAAAATCCCGGCTATGCTTCCCCGGCTGATATTGAGGTTCACATTAAAGAGAACGGGGCGCCTTCCGATCGAGCAGAATACATGATCTACCTCAACGGCGCTTGCCCGATCTATCGGAAGATTAACTTTCATAAAATCATTCCTCTCGTTTTCCAGATAAATATAATAAAGCTAACCTCATCATTTTGTCCATAGGAATTAAGGACCATTCGTTAATCCGGCCGAAGGCGGTCCTTGTAAAATGGGTTGCATTTTTATATCCTTGCGTTATAATCTAAACGGATATGTTCATTTCTTCCGCCGGTTTCAGCGGTTTTGCCGATAGGAGCTGTTATGGCCTTTAAAAGAAGAAAAGACGGAATTTACCTCTCAAAACTGCCGGCTTTCAGGAGAATTTTTCCATATCTCTTAAAAACGCGGATGGAATCGGTAGTCTATTTCACCCAGAAAATAAAAGCCGGCGGGATGCTGGATTATCTTGAAAATGCAAACAAAGGTAAAAAACCCGGAGAGAAGATCACGATTTTTCATGTTTTCCTGGCAGCCATAGCCCGGACTTTAAGGCTCCGGCCCGAACTTAACCGTTTTGTGGCCGGGCGCAGGATATACGAGCATAATGATATAAGCGTTACATTTATAGTAAAAAAAGATTTCACCGAAGAGGCTGCCGAGACAAACTCAAGGATAGTATTTACCGGAAGTGAATCGCTGATGCAGGTCAGGGATATAGTTAATAACCATTTAAACATTGCAAGAAGCGACCGGAAAGGAGACGACGACATGCTGGTCGATTTTGTCGCTTCGCTGCCCAGGCCGGTCATAAACTTCATAGCATGGCTTATCCGTTTTCTGGATTACCATAATATTCTTCCCGGCTTTTTGATGAGCGCAATACCGCTGTATACATCGGTCTATCTTGCTAATCTCGGCAGCATCGGGCTTGAGGCGCCGTTTCACCATCTTTTCGAATACGGCAGCGCAAGCATATTCATGGTGATAGGCAAAATGCATAAAGAAGCGGTTGTAGACGAAAAAGACCGGATAGCTGCCTGCGACTGCATTAACGTTTCATTTACTTTTGATGAAAGAATCAACGAAGGCTTCTATAATGCCAGGTCGATAATCGTGTTTAAGAACCTTGTGGAACATCCGGAACTTCTCGACAATGCCGGAATATCCGCCGAAGAGATCCTGGCATTTAAAGGGACGGCAGGACATGTATGAACAGAGGCCCTGGCTTTCATTCTATGGAGATATACCTCATTCCTTAAATTATCCTGATAAATCCATGTATCAGATGGTTCATGATGCAGCTCTCAACTTCAGCAGCCGTATTGCTTATGAATTCATGGGCAGCCGTTCGACATATAAGGAACTCCTGGTTTCGATCGACAGGACGGCCGCCGCCCTTGCAGGTCTGGGACTCTCGAAAGGCGATGTCGCAACCATTTGCCTGCCGAACTGCCCGCAGGCAATTATCCTTTTTTATGCCCTGAATAAAATAGGCGTCGTTATTAGCATGATCCACCCGTTAAGCACGCCTTCGGAAATCGAGTTTTACCTGACGGAAAGCGGAAGCCGCATGGCCTTCACCCTTGACGCATTTTACGGAAATTTCAAGCAGGTCCTCGATAAGACAGGAGTCATTACACTGGTTTTAACAAAAATTTCGGAATATATGAGCCCGCTGAAAGCTGCGGCTTTTTATGTTTTAAGCGGACGTAAAATAAAGAAACCCGCTGAAAGCGGCAGCCGCATCAAACGCTGGAGAGATTTTCTCGCTTCGAACCGCCGGATGCCGTCTTCCCTGCCGGCACAACCCGGACCTCTAGAATGCTCCGTAATACTTTTCAGCGGCGGAACCACGGGAACGCCGAAAGGGATCATGCTTACCAGCAGGAATTTTAACGCCCTGGGCCTGCAGACAGCATCCCAGGGGCCTATACTCCCGGGAGAAACGATCCTTTCGATACTCCCCGTATTCCATGGCTTCGGCCTGGGTGTCTGCATCCATACATTTTTAATCAGCGGGGGCAAGTGCGTCCTTGTTCCGCGTTTCACTCCGGAGTCCGTTGCAGCCCTTATTAAAACAAAGAAACCTCAATACTTAGCCGGAGTGCCGACCCTGTTCGAAGCGCTGCTGCGGAATAAATTAATGAACCGCATAAGTCTGAAATGCCTTAAAATCACTTATGCGGGAGGAGACAAGCTGCCTGCAGGCATTAAGGAACGGTTCGACGCTCTTATAAAAAAACGGGGCGGAAGCGCGGAGCTCCTGGAAGGATACGGGCTTACAGAATCTGTTACCGGGTGCATTGTCACGCCGATGAAAAGATACCGCGCCGGCAGTATGGGCATACCTATGCCGGACATGCTTGCAAAAATAACCGTCCCGGGAACGATTACCGAAGCAGAGCCGGGCACAGACGGTGAATTATGCATATCCGGCCCTACGGTTATGCTCGGTTACCTTAACAGCCCTGATGATACCGCAGCGACTTTGAAGAAGCACAACGACGGAAGGATCTGGCTGCACACAGGCGACATATGTTCCATGGATAATGACGGATATTTTTATTTCAGGCTCAGGCTGAAAAGAATTATCAAGGTCTCCGGTATAAGCATCTCGCCTGTACAGGTCGAAGAAGTCCTCGACAGGCACCCCGACATATCCATGTCATGCGTTATAGGCATCCCGGACAGATACAAGATGCAGGTCCTCAAGGCGTATGTCGTTCTGAAGGATCCTTCAAAGGCATCCCGGGAAAAGGAAACTGAAATCATTGAACACTGCAGGAATAATCTTAACAGATGGAGCGTACCCGCTGTTGTCGAATTCAGGGAATCGCTTCCCCTGACCCGTATCGGGAAGGTTTCTTTCAGGGAACTCGAAAATGAATTTCAGCATCTTGGCGGCGGGTCCTGACCGATTTTTTAAGGGCAATTCCAATATCGATAATATAAAAGTTTTTATCGAAATTATATCTTATTAACCGGATTAGGAATGCGCCCGTAAGGGTGCAGTAATTCCTAAGGGACCATCAGGGCCCTAAGGGAACTGCCCTTAAGGGCACTTCTAATAACTGCCCCTTCGGGGCAGCAAGGTAGTGCCCATTGGGCGGAATTATTAGATTCGTCATATATTTTTCATATTTCTAAACAAAACTGTTTGGTGGCATAAATATTCCCATTTTCAAGGGGGTTTATACAAAATATTGAGCCTTTTGCCTCATTATAAATGTATATCTTGCCATATTATATACAAGATTCATTAAACCAATGTTAGCTTCTGCCCTCTTTTTCCCGATTGTTCTGATGAAGCTTCTGTTCATGCTGTTTTCAATGAAGCCAAAAATATGCTCAACTCGACATCGAATGGCGCTTTTAAGTCTGTTAAGCTTCTTCTGACCTTTCCTTAAAGTCTTGTTCCTGTATCCCTTTTCATGAATGAAGTTTTTCATTTTATATTTGCTCACTATACTTTCTACTTTCTGTCCAACATAGGCGCTATCAGCATATAATGATTTTCCTGTATCTTTCTCATTCAATAAATCATTTACTTCTAACGAGTCATGAACACTTGCATCGGTTACAGAATATTCTCTTACTATTTTTGTTAATATCTCGGCTTTAACATGATTTTTATATCCGTAATGCGCTTTATTATGCTTAATTGTCCAGCGAGCATCCATGTCTTTGTGTGAAAGCTTATGCTGATTATCTTTCCATCCTTCAGGCGTTTTACCATCTTTTATCTTTTTATTTTCTTCACGATTATTCCGTTGCCTGGGGACTTCGACAAAACTGGCGTCTATTATTGATCCAGACTTTCCGACAATACCCTGACTTTCAAGAACCGTATCGAACGCTTTAAAAAGGCCCTTTATAGCCCCTGATTTCATCAGCTTTTCCCTGAAGTCCCATATTTTGTTATGATCTGGAACCTTGTCCGCCAAAGTTATTCCCAGGAATCTCTGCAATGACAGACTGTCATTTATCCTGAATTCGGTCTGCTCGTCGGAAAGGTTATAATACTTCTGTATAATGAGGATTTTGAACATAAAAACGTAATCATAATGTGAAGCCCCGCCTGGAGCCTTTTGTTCTTTTGGAGCAAGTAGTTCAGTGAGTATAGGACGAAAATCTTCCCATTCCATATATTCGTTAAGTTTGTCCAATGGAGTTTTGCCAAGTATTTCCATTCGCTCCTGATATTCAAATAACCTCTGATTCACCTGCTTCTTGATTTTTGTCATTTTAATATTCCCCTCTAAAATGTTAATCTTGACTATTATTTTATCTTAAATTAGCCTATTTGTACATGTAAGGGCAGTTTTTGGAACCGCCCTTAACTAATAATTAACATCATAAAATTTGGATTAATCTCCAATATATGCTATATTGTCTGCAGTCTTTAGATAGGTTTATTTTATGCAATCTACTGCAGAATATAATGATGAAGATCTGATTTTCAAGGAAGAAGACGAAGCGAAACCTTGCATTCAGACCCGGAACAGCTGGAAGATCCTGATCGTTGACGATGATGATGAAATTCACAATATTACCAGGATAGCCCTTTCCGATGTAGTTTTCAATGGAATGTGCGCCGAACTCCTTCATGCATATTCTGAAAAAGAAGCTGTTGATGTAATCAATCAATACCCTGAAATATCGATAATCCTGCTCGATATTGTAATGGAAGAGGATGATTCGGGCCTCAAGCTGATAAATTATATCCGGAATATCCTGAAAAACAATTTTATAAGGATCGTCATAAGGACAGGGCAGCCCGGCCAGGCTCCCGAAAGGAAAGTGATAATCGATTACGACATAAACGATTATAAAGAAAAAACCGAATTGACGAGCCAGAAGCTTTTTTCAACGATCATTGCATCATTAAGGTCTTATTCGAATATAATGACAATCGAAAACAACCGTAAATCGCTTGAAAAATTGATCGACGTTTCGAACAGACTGTTCTTTTACAGAAAAATCGGAGAGTTTACCAACGATATACTTTATCTTATTCTCGAAATTTTTTCTTTAAACGGCAGCGGAATCAGTAAAGGCGGGGACAGCTACCTGGCTGTTAATGATCTCAACGAATTTACAATCCTCAACGGGACAGGATCATTCGCCGGCATGGTCGGCAGGGAGTTGTTTTCTGCGGTCGATCCCTCAATGAAAACCATTCTTAAAAACATAGAAGAAAGCGGCAGCAATCTTTACATCGGAGACAACTTCCTGATCAATTACTTTAAAGGTAAAACCGATCAGGCATATATCCTCTATTTCAAATTCAATGAAATACTGATGGACAGCCAGTTATCACTGATAAAAATTGTCTTTTATACGATTTCCTCCGCTTTCGACAATATCTGCCTCAATAACGATATTATCAACACTCAATCAGAACTGCTTATAACCCTCAGCGAGGTAATTGAAACGAGGTCGGAGGAAACAGGATTCCATGTAAGAAAAGTATCCGAATATTCGAAACTCCTGGCGCTTAAATACGGTCTGGACAGCGATGAAGCCGACATGATCAAGCTGGCATCGCCGATGCATGATATAGGCAAGGTAGGGGTCCTTGACGAAATTCTCAACAAGCCGGGAAAGTATACCGATCTGGAATATGAAGAAATGAAAAAGCATACTTTATTCGGGTATGATATATTCAAAAATTCGACAAAAAAAATATTCAAAACGGCGAGTATAATAGCGCTTGAACATCATGAAAAATACGACGGCACCGGGTATCCTCTGGGCCTGAAAGGGGAAGAAATCCATATTTACGGCAGATTAACGAGCCTGGCCGATGTTTTCGACGCCCTTACAAGCGACAGGTCTTATAAAAAGGCATGGCCGCTTGAAAAAGTCCTGGAGTTCATCAAAAGTGAAAGCGGCAGGTCCTTCGACCCGAAAATAGTAGATATATTTTTTGAAAATCTGGATGAATTCCTGAAAATCAAGAACGAATTCAAGGATCCCCTTAATGGAAAATAAGGGGAAAAAAACGATAGGCCTCTTCATAGACTGGATCGACGGACCGTTCCAGTTCCAGATGCTCGAAGGAATTGAAGAGGGCGCAAAAAAATTCGGCGTCAATCTTTACTGTTTTGCCGGAGGAGCCGTCAAATCACCTAACAAATTCGAAAGTGTCCGTAATTTCATTTATGATTATGCAACACCCGGTATTATCGACGGTCTTGTCATTATGGCCACTCCGGTCGGTGTGTACTGCACCATAGACGAATTGAACCGATTCCGGAAAATATACGAAAGAACTCCAGTCGTGAGCATAGCACAGGAACTGGAAAATTCCTATACGTTGAGAATAGATAATAACAAAGGCCTGAAAGCCATTGTCAATCACCTGATCAAACACCATGGATATAAAAAAATAGCCGTGATCAAGGGCCCTGAAAATAACACCGAGGCATCCGCCAGATTTAAAACAATCATGGAAGTGCTTAAGGAAAACGCTATCCGGTTCGAAGAAAATATGGCTGCCCCGGGGTTTTTTACAGAGAAATCGGGATACGACTCGACTATGAAACTCCTTGAAACGAATAAAAAAATAGAAGCGATAGTAGCCGTTAATGACGATATGGCATACGGCTCCATAAGGGCATTAAAAGAAATGAAATTAAGCGTCCCTTTCGACATTGCGGTTGTCGGTTTTGACGACCAGCTTCAAAGCAAGCTTTTTTCCCCTCCCTTAAGCACTGTAAGAATGCCCACAGCCGGACTGGGTTTTAAGGCAGTAGAGTTATTGAACGATTTATTCATGGGCAAAAGCATTGAAAAAATAACGGTGCTTTCAACCGAACCGGTCATCAGGGAATCCTGCGGCTGCATGCTGGAAACCGGTCCTGAGATAGAAAATTGGGACGGTTCGTCCTACATGCCGGGAAAATTCGAACAGGTTAAAAATACATCCGGTTTTCAAACCCTTGAAAATTACATGAAAAAGACTCTGCGCCGGTATAATATAGGATTTACCGACGATGAAATAATACAGCTGGCCGGTTTTTTCATTTCATCTGTAAAAGAAAGAAATTCCAGCACCCTTTTATATTTTTTTTCAATGTTGATGAATAAAAACAACCTGTCGGAAAGCGACATGGACACTTTACTGCAATATTTTTTATATCTGAAAGAAAATATGACAGATTTTTTTGAGGCAGAAGAAGATAAAGAATTCTTGGATCATTATGTCAGGCTGATCATCTCATATATATATGATTTTATGAGGAAAAATCTTAATTTCGCAAAAATAAAGCTGGAAAGGGAAGTAGTCCTGCACAGGTTTTTTGTGGGAGAACTTTTTACAAGCGCCAACCGGGAAGAAATAATCGAAAATCTTCTCCGCGAATTGCCCGAACTGAATATTTCGACTTTTTATCTTTCATTATTTGATGAAGAGAACAGCAAAAACCTTGAACTGATCCTTGCATACAGGAATAAACAGCCTGTAAATATTCCTGATCGGCTCATTTTCAACCCTATGGAAACTGTCGTTCCGGAGAAATACCTGGACTCGGAAAACCGGTGGTCATTGATAGTCGAACCGATATTTTTCGGAACCGTCGGTCTGGGACTCGCCGTATTCGATATCAACGCTGAAAGCTACATCTATTACATCATGCACAGAAGGATTCTGATGGAAGCATTGAACAATACGGTCTTCCTCCAGAGCGTCCTTAAAGGTTCGAGAAACCTTGAAAAGGCTAATAACGAACTTTCAAGGACTTTAGAGATGCTGAAGGAAACTCAGGAGAAACTGATCCAGTCCGAAAAAATGTCGGCCCTGGGAGGACTTGTCGCCGGCATAAGTCATGAAATCAACACCCCTCTCGGGATAAGCGTGACTGCAGCTTCGCACCTTGACAGAATTACAAAAGATCTCTCTGAACTATACAATTCTAAAAATATGAAGAGGTCCGATTTTGAAAAATACCTTTCAACCGCCAGGGAGACATCCGACATCATCCTGAATAACCTTAAAAGAGGCCACGAATTGATTATGAGCTTCAAACAGGTTGCGGTCGACCAATTTTCCGAGGAAAAAAGGAAATTCAACATCAGCCAGTACATCAACCAGACTTTATTGAGCCTTAAACCTGCCCTGAAAAAAGCGGAGCACAATGTAGAAGTAAACTGCCCGGCCGGCCTTGAAATCTACAGCTACCCCGGGGCCCTTTACCAGATCCTTACCAATTTCATCATGAATTCGATAATTCATGCATACGATAAGGGAGCCAAAGGCAATATACTCATTGAACTGACCCGGAATAAAAATAATATAGTTTTGAAATATTCGGACGACGGGAAGGGTATAAGCCGTTCAATAATCGATAAGATTTACGATCCTTTTTTTACAACGAACAGGGGCCATGGAGGCACCGGGCTGGGACTTCACATAGTTTACAACCTGGTTGCACAAAAGCTTAACGGATCGATTAAATGTGAAAGCGCGCCTGGCAGAGGGACCGCATTTACCGTCATATTCCCGGCCGGTCCTCATGACGCCTGAACACCCGTTCGTTAATTTCCTGTATAAAATCGAGCATTAAGAGGGCCGGTCTGTAAATATAGAAAAAATGGAATTTAGGGGATTTTTCAGTTTCCCTGACTTCATTAAAACTCTTCCTGCAGGTCCAGATCACAATTATTCGGAGCACCGCCGATAAAAGGAAAACGGCAGTAAATGCGCTGAATATCCCGAATCTGAAATGGATGCTGATAAGCAATTCGGTTAGGATCCCGCCGGCAAGAGACCCTGTAAAAATGCAGAACGAATTAAGCATATTGTAATAAGACCATATTTTCGAGATATTTTCACGCCTGACCGCATCAAAGATGAAATTGCTTGTTGCAAGATTCACTCCGGACCAGACGAACCCGGAAAATATCTGTACAAGTATCATCAGATAGAAATTTTTAACAAAGACCCACGACAGACCGACAAGGGGTAAAGCCAGCGAAGATATGATAAGCACCCTGTAATTCCCGTACTTATCCGACAGGGGGCCCCAGTAAGTCATAAAAATAAAAGATGTAATAGCCCCGACCATCATTACGGCAGTAAATTCCAGGTAATTCAGGCGGACCTCCCGGAGGAGGTAAACAGGCAGGATAGGACCCAGGATGTTCGCTGAAAATGTGAGAAGAATGCTGTAAAGTACAAACCTGCCGAAATTAGTAGTAAATAATTTATTTAAAAATATCGTAAACTTGAAGGTATGACTTTCTGCCGTTACTTTCATGGGAGGCTCGTACTGCCTGTTAAGGAAGTATACGCTTGAAAACCTGAAAGCGAAACCCGCAAAGAATAGCACCCCGAAAGCAAGCTCTTCATAGTTGAGCGTCTTCGCTACATACAGAGTGATCCCGCCGGCAGAAATCGCCAGAAATTGGGCTATACCCATGAACCTGTTCCTGATGCCCCAGTATTCGCCCCGGACTTTACGGGGCATCAGGTCATGCATCCAGGACTGCCATCCCGGTCCCCCGAAATTCGAAGCGAACACTCCCAGAGTATAAAAAAGGATAACGTACCATGGATCTTTTGTCACGGCTGTAAAAACGAACATAAGCACCCATGACAGTGCATGTATGAAGTTGCAGAACATCGAGAGGATCCGCCTCTTTTTAAAGCGGTTGATAAATGCGGCTCCGGCAAGCTGGGAAACCCCGAGACCCATCTGTCCGAAACCTGTTATGAGGCTCACCTGGAATACGGATGCTCTGAAAAGAAGGGCGAACGGCACAATGAAATTTTCCGCAAGTCCGAACATAATCGCCCAGACGATGCCATCGAGATTGGAATAGTAAAGGCCCCGCCTTACATCCCTGTTGCCTATATTATTTAAAAATTTTTTGAAAGACATATGTCAATTATATACAGGCAGGGCCGATAATTCAAGAATGTTGACAAATCTTTCGGCCCCTCAATTAACCTCCGACACCTCCGTTTTTTTATCCGAGGGCTGGACATAAAAGGCGATATAATTTATCCCGTACGACCTGGCAAGGTCCGTCAGATAAACAATTTTATCATAAGGGCACTTTTTATCGCCGTAGACGACTATAGCGTCTTCTTTTTTACCCTGCAGTATAAAAAATGCGCCCAGCGCTTCAGAGTTATACTTTTTCTCTTTTATGTAATAGTCGCCGTTCGATTTAACTTCTATTACGAGGGGGTCTTCGAGCTTGATGGTTTCATGATTTTTGGATACGGGAAGCTCGATGCCCAGCGACTGCTTTTCATCCTCCTTTACGGGCTTGAAAATCTTTTCCTTGAAAGTCAGCGCCGTAACAAGGAAGACGATAAGAATGAAAAGGCAGTCGATCAGCGGGATCAGGTTCAATAATTCTTCGTCTTCACCGAACTCTATTCTCCTTTTCATGATGATTATCCCTCCCGGACCGCATTGTCGCTTCCGTTTCTCGATATAGTGTAAATATGCTTGATCTGGTTTATTTCATCCTCCGCCTGTTCCGAATACTGCGTCAGCTTCGATTTAAAGTAGCGGTGGAAAATGATTCCCGGGATTGCGACGGCCAGGCCGCCGATCGTCGAATACAGCGCATGCCCGATCCCCATCGCAAGCTGCTTCTTTTCATCGGCGGAAGTGGCCCCGAGCTGGGAAAATATTATGATGAGCCCGATGAGAGTTCCCAGAAGCCCGAAAAGCGGGGCGATGGAAGCAATAGTCCCGACTGCAGTAATATTCCTTTTAAGCGGGTTCATCATAAGGTATGTAGATTCAGTAAGAGACTCGAAAAGGTCCGTTTTGCCGAGTATGCACTCCCTGAAACCCTTGTTCCATGCTTTTCCAAGAAGGGAAAGCGATTTGCCCGATCTTTCTTCCGCACCTTTCAGGTCAAGTTTCCCGGCGCACTTTTTTACATCGCTTATCATATCCGCATCAAAAATTCTATTCCTCCTGAGGGTCAGAAGCCTGTCGATGACGAGGGCTACGAGAATGAACGAACATATCCACATGGGATACAAAACCGGTGAAAAAATCTGGGTATAAGTCATATGATTTCCTCCAAATTATTTTTTTAAGGTATAAAACGGGTTTACAACCGGCAGGTAATGGCAGTACTTTTTATTAAATCTTGCGTCGCTCGAATTTTCATTGTATTTTTCATATTCAATGTAAATTATATCCCCGGGTTTGACGGGCAGGCCCTCCTTTGCCATTTCTCCCGTAATCGAACGGGTATTTATGCTGGCGCAGAATATCCCTGATTTTTTTTCCGTTTCGGCGAGGTTGATCCTGATTTCATCAGGGCTGCCGGCGATTCCGACTTTCGCGGAGATAAGCTCGACGGTATGCGGATTGGAAACCCTCTCGGGGTCCTTGATATAAATTTTAATCGCCTGTCCCGGAAAGATATAATCGGAATTATAGGAATCCTCGTTGAAATCTTTGACGGATATTTCAGGCGTGTACCCCATAAGCTCTATAGCTCCCCAGGTATTGGGCCTGTACCTTGATCTGATGGCCCTGGAAGCCGACCATTGGGTTGAAGCAGGGCCCCAGTCCGAACCCGTGTTTATTGAAAAATTGCAGACGAGCTGCATCTTCGAATGAAGTTCCGTTTTTTTGGGGAATGCTTCCTTGCTCAAAAATCCTTCGACAATATAACCATCGGGAGTTATTCTGTTGGAAACCCTGGCGTTTTTGTAATCGTCGAACAGGTCATGAGCATTGGCGTAGTTTATACGGTAGAATTCGACAATCAGGTTCGGTTCGCTGAACGGGCAGAATGTGAATTCCCTTGCATACTGCTGGCCCCGGATCGAAGACTGCTGCTGTTCGGTCTGGTCAAGCCAGAATTCCAGTGTATCGCCGTCGCATTTGTCCTGCGCGACATCGTATTTCTCATTGTCGTACTCGTCTTCAAGCTCATCCGGCAGGACGATTTTCCCCTTTTTTTCAACCTTGTAGCAGAAATACAGCCCCGACTCGTTCCACCTCATATAGAGCTTGATCCCGTTCGTTATCTCCGTATGCGCATCGTTGGCAGCCCACTGCATCTGTATCGGATATTCGAGCTTCCCCCAATCGGAAAGGTCGCCGTCTATCTTTAAATCATAAGGCTGGTAAGGTATGCAGGCATATGCCGGGAACCGGCTGTAATACTTTAATTCCCTCTTTTTATTTTCCTCATTATTCTTTTCAGCCAGTTCCTCGATCCTGGAATTCTGGTCTTCTTCGACATACACGTATTGGGGATATTCGTAGCTGACGGGTATCGCTTCCGTCATTTCCCCTTCAACCCTTGAAAATTCGCTTTGGATGTCAAGGGCCTTTGTGCGGCTGCCGTATTTTTTCATAAAATCAAGCAGATCCTGGGGGCTGGCAATTATTTTGCTGTGAGCAGTTGTTATCTCTCTCGTGAATTTTTGATCTCCGACGCTCTTCCCGCCGTAACCTATGCCGAATCCCGAACCGTTGTCATCCCCGCCCCCTGCACCGCTGCCGCTTACATGACCTTTATTATTGCCTGTAAAAGCGCTGTGGCCGCCGTTTCCGAAGCTTGTCCCCTTGACAGGCGCCACTATCGATTGGCCGTAAGACTGGCTCGGTCGTTCTCCGAAATTGAACATGTTATTTTTTTCAGGATCTGCATTCATCAGGGTATTGTATGTGTTGTCATTTTTATAGGATTCCTCGTCGAGTGCGCTCGAAGTTAATTCGGCCGCCGTTTCAATGGATTTATCTATCTTTTTACTCAGCTTCTTGTTCAGGATGAATTCTTCCTTCGATTCATGGTAGAGATCTGCGTAACTTGAAAGTCCGTTCGTACTGTCGTTATCCCCGGGGTTGTTTTTGGACAATTCATAATCCTTTTGAAAATTCAATCCGGAAATATTCTCCGCTATTTTATTTATTTCCTTTTTATATTCATCTTTCAGCTGTTCGGCTTCCGCGGCGTCGGCTTTGTTTTTATCTATGTCTCCAAGCATATTGCCGGCTGTCTCCTTGAGTTCGTCCGATACAGGCTCTTTTTTCAGATCCAGGAGATCGTCCTGGACTGATTTATCGATTTCATCGAGTTTCGCCGCGTAGTCCTTCATATTTTCATCACTTTGTTCCGAGTCCAGTTCCTCGGATTTTTCAATCAGGGAATCCATCGATTTTTCCATCTTTTCGATTGATTTTTCTATGGATTCAATCTCTTTTTGTTTCCTGCCGTTTAAATCAGGTTTATCCGTAAGTGAATCTTCTTTAAGCACATCCTTGAGAATATCCTGTTTAGCGATCTCTTTATATAATTTCGATTTTAAATATAAGCTGCTTTCATCCATAAGCTTTTTAAGTTTTTTCCCGTTGTCCTCAAGCGATACGCTCGAGTATTTCTGTTTAATGTCTTTAAGGACCTTGCTTTCATATTTTTTTAAAACAGTTTTATCAAGCTTATTTAAAATTGATTTGGTGGTTTCCCGGTTCAGGGCGGAAAGTTCCCTGAACTTTTTAAGATCGCCTTTTTTAGCACCGCCTTTATCCATGGCTTTTAATTCCTTGGCGAGATCTTCTTTTATCGATTTCCTGATAAAATCGAAATTATTCTTCAGCAGATTGTTCGTGATGTCCTCATCGATCATTTGCCTGGTATAATTTCCAAACTCGGTATCGACCTTTTCCTGGTTCTCATTCAGCTCTTGTGCAAAATCTTCAACGTTGTAATTCTTGTTCGTTTCTATATTATTCATCGAGTCGTTTATTTTCCTGTAAGCTTCCTGGTATTTTTTATGATAGGATTCTTCGATCTTTTCCCTCCGCTCATTTTCACCGGAGTTGTTTATATTGTTAATATTCTCGTATACGCTTTTTTGCGCGCTCTCAATCTTCGCATCGTTTCCGATCGGGCTGATATCGCTTTCCTGCTGAAGGTACATATATATAGTTATGAATAGCGCTGCATGAATAAAAAAAGAAATTATAAAGGAAACGGATGTAAATTTTGTTTTCATTATTTTATTTTCTCCTTTATCTTATATCCTGCTTAGCCCCGGATTTTTTTAAGAGATCGGCAACGTCCCCATGGTCCTGATTTTCAGCGAACATCAAAGCCGTCTGGCCTTTTTTGTCCTTCGCCGAGACTAAAGCCTTCGCGTCTATCAGCATTTTTACACTGTCGTAATGCCCCTGGTATGATGCGAGCATAAGCGGAGTCTGCCCGTCTTCGTCCTTTTTATTTACATCGGCGCCTGCGCCGATCAAAATCTTTACCACTTCGTCATACCCCTTGAAGGCGGCATGCATGATTACGGTCTGGCCCTGGGTATCGGCCGCATTGACATCCGCCCCGGCGCCTATGAGAAGACTCAGGGCCTCCGGCTGGTTATTCCGGACCGCTCCCACGAGGGCCGTTTGTTTGAATTTATCCCCGGTATTTATGACGGCCCCTGCTTTAATAAGGTCAGTTATCGCTTCTCCGTTCCCCTTTGAAGCCGCTTCCATTAAAGCGGTAGTTCCGTCGTCATCCCCTGCATTGACATCCGCTCCGGCATCGATAAGCGTTTTCAACGCTTCGGTTTCATTATTACGGGCGGCTCCGATCAGTGCAGTCATCCCCTGTACGCTTTTTATGCCGATATCGGCTTTCGATTTAAGAAGGATCTTCATAATTTCTGTGTTGCCTTTCATGGCAGCCGCCATCAAAGCGGTTATTCCCTTGTTTTCCTTGCCGTTAACATCGGCTCCCGCGTCGATCAGGAGCCTGGTTATTTCCGTATTCCCCTTTGAAGCGGCTTCTATCAAAGCAGTAGTCCCGTCTCCGTTCTTCAAGGAAACGTCGGCTTTAGCCCCGATCAGAGTTTTCATGCATTCGATATTCCCTTTGGATGCCGCGGCCATAAGCGCAGTATACCCGTCGTTATCTTTCGCATTGACATCGGCTCCGGAATTAAGAAGGAGCTTCAGCGCTTCATTATTGCCTCTTGAGGCGGCGACCATTAATGCCGTAGTTCCGTCGTTATTTTTAAGCTTCGGGTCGGCCCCGGAACTAGTAAGAAGTTTTATGATATCGTTATCGCCCCCCGCCGCGGCCAGGATAAGACCTGTAAGACCTTCCGAGTTCCTCGCGTTCACGTCGGCCTTGCCGTCTACCAGGAGCTTTACCACCTTCAGCTTGTCGTTTTTAACAGCAAGCATTAAAGCGGTAAAACCGCTGTTGTTTTTTAAATTAGCATCCGCCCCCGAGTCAAGAAGAAGGCTTACCGTATCGGGCTGCCCCTTTTCGGCGGCTGCGATTAGCGCAGTTTTCCCGGTTTTGTCTTTAATGTTAATCTGGGCTTTTGCATTTATAAGGTCTTTAACCACATCAGAAAAACCGTTTTCCGAGGCTTCGATCAGGGCGGTCTTTCCGGAGTTGTTTTTGACGTCGATATCTGCATGGGAATCCAACAAAATTTTCACTATATCGTCATGGCCGAATTCGGAGGCAAGCATCAATACCGTATCGTTTTCAGAATTCCTGGCATGTATATCCGCTTTTGCGTCGATCAGGAGCTTTATAACTTCGGAATGCCTGTTCTGGGCATAATGAATAATTGCGACATTCCCGAGATCCGTTTTGTCCTTGGCCGTCTCTATGGTTTTAATCGCCAGTTTCTTGAAATTGTTCGTATCGTTTTCCGCGGCAAGTATCAGGGCCGTATCGCCGTTCCTGTTCTTTAGATTGGGATCCGCTTTCGAGTTGAGTAAAA
This sequence comes from uncultured Spirochaetota bacterium, assembly GCA_963796325.1. Classification (GTDB taxonomy): domain Bacteria; phylum Spirochaetota; class Brevinematia; order Brevinematales; family JAOACQ01; genus CAVYGN01. The sequence goes on along the minus strand of CAWCLF010000001.1, from coordinate 1,004,058 downwards.
GCCTCACTATATCCGGATCTCCCGTAACAGCGGCCCCCATAAGTGCGGTAAAACCGTCGTTGTTCTTAATGCCGGCGTCCGCTTTCCCGTCAAGGAGGACCCTGACAGTCTCGAGGTCCCCGTTTATGGCAGCCCCCATTAATGCCGTAAAACCGTCATTATTTTTTAAATTGACATCCGCCTTGAGGTCATGATATGAAAGTATCGCTTCCATTTCTTCCTTGATTTTATCTTCTTTAATCGTCGTCTTAAAATCTATATCATGAATAAGCAGTTTTACGATCCCCGTACAGCCGGTTTTTGAAGCAAGGATCAGGGGCGTAGTGCCGTACTCATCCCTGACATTGGGATCTCCTTTCAATGCCAGGTAGCCCATAACGGAATTAACGTCGTTTTCTTCGATATAATCGAATATATCAGCAAAAGATAAGATCGGTAATAATGAAAAGAGAACAATAATCCATAATTTTATATGCGCTTTCATGAATACCTCCATGCCGAAAATATACTAATAAACTCATAATATCTTACCTGCCGGGTCCCGATCATTCAATAGGAATTTTGGCCTACCGCAAGATATTTCCTATAGTCCTTTCAGCTTATAAGGCTTTTTATTTAACATCCTGGAATTGAATTAAGGGCACTTCCAATAACCTGCCTTCGTCCTAAGCCCCTTTGGCTCAGGATTTGGCTCGGCAAAGTTGTGTACTTACCCTGGGCCGGACATACCCTTCGGGCACAAGTGCACAGGGCCCATAGGGTTTATGCCCGAAGGGTACGAAATCATTGGATTCTGTAATCCGTATTTTTTAAAAAAAACCGGTTTTTAGCCCTTAGGTCCTTAGGGGAACCACCCTTAAGCTGTTTTCAAGAGCCGTTTTCATATTGAGCGGACGATCAGGCATCATCTGGGAGCCGATTCCTCGCAGAAGGATTTGTAACTGGAGCCTAAATGACGGGGAATGTTCTTAGTTTCCCTTGTTTTGAGGTCATAGTACATCAATTGATAATTCCATTCGAAGACTCCTCCCTTGTTCGATTGGTAGATTATGCCCTTCCCGTCTTTTACAAAAGAAGGCATTAGAATTATGGAGACATCGGATTTCGCATATATAATGCTGTTTGAAACCGTCCCTGCCTGTGTATCTATGTCGGCAAGGGCGAGAGATCGGCCCGCGGTATTGAATCCCGCCTCCCAGATCCCTTGTGCGCCGAAAGAAAAGTCCAGTTCATAAGTGATAAGCGATTCGTCCTGCGAAAGGGTCAGATGCGCCGGCAGGGCTTCGAGCTTGTATTTAAATTTAACAGGTTCATACCTGCCTTTCCTGCCCTGATATGGCGTCAGGAAATACATGTAAGGAGGCCTGTAATAGCCGTCGTTTTCAGGGCTGGAAGAAAACAGGTAGGCCCTGACGGCATCGTCCCCCCTGATGCTCGATATGATGATCCTTCCATCCTTCAAAGAAGTGTATCCTGTTTCACTGTAATCGGGATCGCTGATCAGCGCCTCGTCCCCGGCTTTGGACTCGGGAGCTGTCCTGTAAATATACCATCTCCACTTCTGCCTGTCGAAACGGTTGAAAATAATAAAGTTCGAGCCTTCCCTGGACCATGTGGGATCGAAATCGGTATAATTTCCCCCGGTGAGCTGGCGGAAACCCGAACCGTCCGGCTTCATAATGCAAACCGAAGTTTTCCATTTAGTATTGTCGGGGCCGAAATTATCCATGACCCTGTAGAAAGCGATCCATTTCCCGTCCGGGGACCATGACGGGGTGAAATCATGCCTCTCTCCGCTCGTAATCTGTCTGGCTTCATGTTTCCCATTGACGAACAATTGGTCGTTTACAGTGAAAACGCCGGGCAGGTTAAAAGCCGATGACTCCTCTCCTCCAAGCGGGAAGCTTCCCCGGATTTCTATTTCTCCCCTTTCGGGAGGAAGCAAGACGAGTTTGTCCCATACTATTTCTAAAAGAATATAATAAACCTTGTTAGTTTCGATATCAATATCGAGCCTTTTGCCGTACATAAGCTGAGGTGAAAAAAAAGTCGTTTTACCGGGTTTCAAATAAAGGGAGGAATAACAGCCGTCGGGTATCCTGACTTTTATGCTGTCGTTTACCGAAACATCGATAACATCATATGACCTCCAGCCCGTAAGATACCTGAATATGTATACAAGTCCGTAGCCGTCCGGTATTTTAACATTATTATTAATGCAGTATAATTGAACTGTTCCGAAAAGAAAACTTAAGATAACCGCCGCAGTATAAAAAAAGCGCTTCATAAAAAAACCCCGGTTTAATTTTGTGAAAATATATTATAATATATATCTCTTTTTTACAATAGGTATTTCAGCCTACTTCAGTCGAAAGTCGAAAGTCAACAGTCGACAGTCTGCAGAACAGTAATGAGTATGGAGTTGCGGGAAGCGAGTAATCAAATGCCAAAATCACTCGTTACTCTTTACTCGTAACTCGTTACTTGTAACTCGTTACTTCGTAGGTTGGATTATTCATTTCATCTCAAGTATAATAAATAGGGTTGAGAGAAAATCGACGGGATCGGCAATGAAGTATTTTATTTTTCTTTATTACCTTGCTTCATATACGACGGGATTTGCAGGGATAACATTATTGATCCTGTTTTACCTGAAATACAGGATGAAATCCATCCTTTATTTTATCATTTTCCTTGCCGCAGACACCGGGATACTTATTTTTGTAAATACCGAATTTTACAGGATTACGATCCTCTTTAAATACGATACTTACAATAATTTCTGGACAATCCTGATCCATAACATCCTGTTCTCCATGACTTTCTTTTTTTTACCCCTGGCTATTCACAATTTTTTCAGCCTTAGTTTTAAAGCATACCACAAGATAATTTTCGGAATTTTATGTCTCTTACCGGTCCTCTCCGGCATCCCTCCGTATTTGTATTCGGGCCTCAGGCAGGGCGAAGCTATCGTTTTCAATTTTAAAGCGATAGACTGGGTATCCCTGGCAGTATTCATATATGCAGTCGTCCTGTTGTCGCTTCAAAGAGGTTCCACAGGGATAAAGGAAAAAAGAACGATAATTAATTTCTTTATTGTCCTTTACTCATTTTCGATACTTGCGCTTGTTTTCGAATATTTCTGGAACTTCAACTTCCAGAATTTTTTGCGCCCCCTGACATTTTCAAGCCTTCTGTACTTTATCCAGAATCTTGTGACCATAATATTCCTGTCGAAACATTTTTTCTTCATGGCGCAGCACAGCCCGGGTTATGAAATACCCGAAAACATAATCCTGGAATACGGCATTACTCCCAGGGAAAAGGAGATAATAAAGATGATATCAAGGGGATATACGAATAAAATGATGGCCCAGGAACTTGGAATCGCCACCCTGACCGTCAAGAACCATATTTATAATATTTACCAGAAAACCAGGGCCTTGAGCAAGATAGATCTGATCAACAAGGTAAGTAACGGGGGTTTCTCAATAGAATCTAAAATCGCCTCCATATTCTCATGATTCTGCCGGCCCCTGCCCTGCATCCGTCTGCTGAGGCAATTCAGCAAGGATGAACTTTTCAACAAGGCCGTGCAGGATATTGGAATTATTCTGGTTATCGTCGAGAATAGCCTTGATTTTATCGAGAGATTTAATCAGCTGGTCCAGATTATCGATATGGGTTTTAATGCTTTCCTGATTTTTAGATGACAGGTCTCTAAGACCGTTAAGCGACGTCCCGAAATCGTCCGTGGCCTTTTTTTGCTCTTCCATCGATATTTTAACTTCTTCGGTTATTTTGACAAGGTCCTGCGTTGCCTGAAGAATTTCATGAGAACCGTTATTCTGTTCAGACATTGCCAGCATCAGCTGTTCGATGACCTGGGAATTCTCTTTTGAATAGCCGGTTATCTGATCAAGCCCTGAGCCCGCTTTTTCAGCCAGGGCGACCGAGTCTTCGATTTTATTGATAATATTTTTGACCACCTTGTCTATCTCTTTTGCGTTATTATTAGTTTCGTCGGACAGCTTCCTGATTTCCCCTGCGACAATCGCAAACCCCCGCCCATGTTCGCCTGCGTGGGTCGCTTCGATAGCTGCATTCATTGCAAGGAGATTCGTCTGGCTTGCGATATTTGTTATCAATCCGAGGAGCTTCAGAATCTGCCTGGAAAAGTTCGAAACCTCCTTGATCGATGCAAGGGCGTTCTTGACGGCTATCACGCCGTCTTCGGCCACCTTGTTCAGGTCCCCGGATATTTCATTGCTTTTTTGGGACATCCTTGTCGTGTTTTCGATGTTTCTTGCCATTTCTTCGATCGAGCCCGATTCCTCCTCAACCGATACAGCCTGCCTGGACATGTTTTTAGCTATAATTCCTATATTTCTTGAAATCTCTTCAAGGGCGCCTGCAAGACCTTCGATTTCGGAATTTGCATTCTCGGTCTGCCTGCCGATTTCCTGTATATTGGACCTTATTTCATTGATGTTCGCCGAGCTATTGCCCAGAGCCATGTATGCACCGTCGGAAGTGTCCTTAATCTTTACGGATACTCTTTCGACATTCAATATCTCGGCATTTAGACTTTCCATGAATTTATTGAATTCGAGGGACAGGACTCCGACTTCGTCATTGGAAGAAAGATTTATCCTTTTTGTAAGGTCCCCGGAAGCTCCCTTTGTAAATATGTTCATAAAGGTGCCGATCTCGGTCCCGACCGATTTCAGGATAACGAATGTGATGAATATTATGATAACGATTATTACACACACCCAGATAAACATCCTTATCATTAACGATATCAAAAGATTGCTCAGGTAGCTTATATCGGTATATGAAAATATTCCTCCAACCTTTCTTCCGCCCGCATCGGTTATAGGGAATATCGAAAGGTTATAAGTCTTCGTTCCGCTTTTTATATTTTTGCCTACTATTCCATTGTCGGGAAGATTTTCAAGGTTGTAATCCAGGTCAAGCGAAAGGTTGGTGGATGTGTTGTCGACAATAAGGAGATCCTTAAGGTCGTCCCAGTTATTGCGCCTGCCCTGGTTCGCCATAACCGTCTTCCATCCCTGTTCGCTCAGGTATTTCTTCAGGATGACCAGCCCGAATTCGTTATCGGTCCCTCCCTTCAGGATTTGAAAAAAAGAATCGATCTCCTCGCCCAGTTCCATGTATCCTATCAGTTTTGCCTTATTATAGTAAGGATGGACGACCCTTAGGGCGAAAGCGGTCTGCCCCAGTTCAAGCCCGGTCCCGAACGATTTGGTCTTTACCGAGTTGAGATATGTATACCTGTTGATAACATCGCCGTAATTTGTCGGATCGTGGACCCTTAAAAAACAGACTGATTCGGGTTCCGGAAGGATGAAATACCAGTGTGTGATCCTGTAATTGGATCTAAGGCTCTGGAAAAGCGGCGAAACGATCTTATAGAGCTTTTCACGGTCCCTTTCAAGGTAAGCCTTTTTTATAGCTTCGTTTTCGAGCAGGGCTTCGAGCGTGGAGGAAAGCTTTACTGTATCAGACTGCAGTGTCGCTTTGAAATTATTTATGTCGGTCCTGACCGCGTATTTTAAATAGAAATTCAGCCCGTTATTGAATACTATTATAACAAAAACAACGCTTGTAACGGCCCCGATTAAAATCAGACTTCCGATAAGGATCAGGATCTTCGTTTTTATGCTAAAGGAAGACGAAGACTTTTTCCCGTCCATGGTTCCTCCTCCTTCTCCGGAAATACGACGGCCCGGCAAACCCTGTTGGAACGGCGACACAGGAATTATAATAAACCGCCGGTCTTTATGTCAAATCTATTTTTCCCTTTTATCTATGACCCTTCTCTGTTTCCTGCCGTCGGAACGTTTTATCGTCTCCGGCTCGACAAGGGTTATCTTCGGTTTTATGCCTAATTTCGTCTCGAATTCCTCTTGCAGGACGGCTTTGAGCCCGACAAGCTCTCTCATTTCATCGAAAGCATAAGCTTCGACCTGTATTTCCATTGTTTCCGTCCCGCGGTTACGGTCCAGTATTATAAGATAATGGGGCGCCACTCCCTCGATGCCGCGTATTATTTCATCGACCTGCGAAGGGTAGAAGCGAAGGCCGTCTAAAATGATTATATCGTCCGTCCTTAAGGCCGTTCTTTTCATTCTTGCCAGGGTCCTCCCGCAGCTGCAGGGACCCTGAACAATGGCCGATATGTCACCTGTCCTGTAGCGTATAAGGGGAAAGCCCTGTTTCGTTATCGTTGTAAAAACGAGTTCGCCTTCCTCTCCGTTATCGAGGGTTTTTAGCGTCCCGGGATCGATTACTTCTGCAATAAAATGATCTTCGTTTATATGCAGCCCGTTTCTTTCAGGACACTCGAATGAAATTCCGGGCCCTATAAGTTCTGCCAGCCCGTAGTTGTCGTAAGCTTTGATATGCAGGCTTCCCTCGATCAGGTTTCTCAGTCTTTCGCTCCAGGGTTCGCCCCCGAACAGCCCCGTTTTGAGATTCAATTCCTGGGGCCGGATATTCATTTCCTCCATTGCATTTCCCAGGCGCAGTGCGTAGCCCGGAGTGCTGATCAGCGTGGTAGTTTTATAATCTTTCATTATCATTATGCGGCGCTTGATGTTTTCACTCGAGGAAGGAATTACAGATGCCCCTATCTTCTCCGCGCCGTAATGAAAACCGAGGCCTGCCGATGAAATGCCGTAATTATAAGCGACCTCGACAAAATCATGCTCCGTAACGTCAGCCGCCGTCAGGATCCTGGCGATAAGCGATGTCCATGCCGATATGTCGTTCGCAGTATATCCAACAACAATATCCTTGACAATAGTCCCTGAAGCGGAATGTATCCTTACGATATCCCGGAGAGGAACAGCGAACATGCCGTACGGATATGAAAGCGAGAGATCCTCCCTTGTTGTAAAAGGAAGATTCGAAAGGTCTTTGACAGATTTGATATTTTCAATGTTTATTCTGTTCCTGTCGAATATATCCCTGTAAAAAGCGACATTCTGATAAACCCTTAAAAGAGTTTCCTGGAGCCTCTCGATCTGGAGCTGTTCAAGGTCATCCCTTGACATGCATTCATGATTTTTATCATAAATCATATGATGCCTCCTTACCCGTCTATGGATTTATATTCCTTACCCAAATAAGCCCTCCGGACGTCAGGGTTATTGAGAAGTTCGCCGCTTGTTCCTTCAAGGATAATGCTTCCGGTTTCCATTACATATCCCCTGTCCGCTATCTTCAGAATGGATTTCGCATTCTGCTCGACGACCAGAACAGTTTTCCCCTGTTCCCTCAATTTTTTTATTACTCCGAATATGTCTTTTATGATAAGAGGGGCCAGGCCCAGTGAAGGCTCATCCATCATAATGAGATCGGGACAGCTCATAAGAGCCCTCCCTATTGCCAGCATCTGCTGTTCGCCTCCCGAAAGGGTACCCGCAAGCTGGTTCTCCCTTTCCCTGAGAACAGGGAACAGCCGGTAAATGCCTGACAATTCCTCTCTCAGCATCTTTTTTTTCCCCTTTTTAAATAAAGCGTAACCGCCGAGCACGAGGTTTTCTTTTACGGTCATCGGAGCAAACAATTTCCTGCCTTCGGCTACCAGGGCCAATCCCATTGCAACTATCCTGTCGGGATCAAGTCCTGATATATCCCGTTCTTTATAATGAATACTGCCTCCGGAGAGGCCGACAAGGCCGGAAACCGTATTGAGAAGGGTCGATTTCCCTGCTCCGTTCGACCCTATTATAGCTACTATCTCTCCGGGAGTAACATGAATCGATATCCCTTTCAGCACCCTTAAATCGCTGTATCCGGATTCCAGGTTCCTTATTTTAAGCATATCCGTCGCCAAGATATATATTTATAACTTCCCTGTCTGTTTGTATCTTCCCGGGTTTCCCTTCCGCTATCTTTTTCCCGAAATTGAGAACCGCTATTTCATCCGATATATCCATCACCAGGCTCATATCATGCTCGACAAGCAGGATTGTTATACCCATATCCCTTATTTTCAGGATAAGATCGGAAAGCCGGCCGGTTTCATATATATTGAGCCCCGACGCCGGTTCGTCCAGAAGCATCAAATCGGGTTCGGCTGCCAGAGCCCTTGCCAGTTCAACCGATCTCTGGATCCCGAAGGGAAGGTTCACAGCCTCTTTACTGCAGACGTTTTCAAGCCCCAGAAGTTCTATTGTCTTCAGAGACTCTTCCCTTATCGATTTTTCTTCCCGGCGATTGCGTGCAAGGTTAAAAAATGCCTGAAAAAAACCGCTGGCTGAACGCGTATGCCTCCCGATCATTACATTCTCAAGGACGGTCATGCGGGGAAACAGTTTTAAATTTTGATAAGTTCTGATAATGCCGCGCGAAGCTATATCAAAAGGCTTGAAATTTGAAATGTTTTCACCTTTGAATGATACAGTACCCGAATCAAGGGGTATAACCCCGGATATTAAATTGAACAGCGTTGTCTTCCCGGCGCCGTTAGGTCCTATTACAGCCTTGATAGAACCCTGTCCGACATTAAAACTTACCCTGTCGAGAGCATGCAGACCGCCGAAAAATTTATCCAGGTTCTTTAATTCCAGAAGACGCATCTATTTTTTCCTTCCCGGTTTGATGAAATTGTATATAAGGCTGAATCTTTTCTGTTTTATAATCCCGTCGGGACCCAGGAGCATAACAAGTATCAGAATTGCTCCGAATACGGCATCGTCGTAGCTGCCGAATACGCCCCTGAGGGATAGAAAGTTAAGTATAAGGCCCATTGCCAGCGTACCCCAAAGATTCGCCATTCCCCCTACAGCGACAATAGCAGCATATCTTATGGATTTCATAACGCCGGCCTCTCCCGGACCGATGCTGCCGTTAAAATGTGTAATAAAAATCCCGGCTGCGGATGCCGTTACGGCGCTTATAACGAAAGCATACAGTTTATAACGCGGAGCATCGATCCCCATGGAAAGCGCTGCGTCCTCGCGCCCATGAAGAGCTCTGAGAGCCCTTCCGGGGCGTGAATTGATCAGATTGGTAAAGAGGAACATTACAGCGATGACCGTAAACCAGGCGATAAAATAATTTGCCGTCCTGTCTTCTATATCGGGACTTATCTTAAGCCCCGGAATAAGGCCGAAGGAAGGGACATTCGTTATGCCGTCGGCTCCGCCGAAAAGACCTGTGCCGCGCACAATTTTTTCGATAATAACTCCGATGCCCAGAGTGGCCATGGCAAGGTAATGACCCTTGAGCCTCAGGACGGGATTCCCGATAAGAAAAGCGAGCAGTGCCGAAAGCATCAGAGCCGCTGCGAAACCTATCCAGGGAGAAATGTAAAGGATCTTTTCCCCGTATAAATTGCTTCCGGCAATAAGAAGCCCCGAAGCTTTCAGCATCCCGACAGCAGGGAAACCGGTTAAACCTGAAAAATTCAATGTTGTTATTAAAGCCGATGTATAACCGCCTATGGCAAAAAAAGCGGCCTGCCCCAGGGATATCTGCCCGGCATATCCCATAAGCATGCACAACCCCAGGGCCGCGACAGTATAATAAGCCGACATTGTAAGCTGTGTAAGGTAAAAATTCAAACCGCATAATGATAAAACCGTCTGCATAATAATCACGGCAGCGGCAAGGATGCCGATCGGCTTATAGCGCTTAAAATCCATATCAGTATTCCTTCAGAGAGCTTTCCGTTCTGGAACCGAAAAGCCCGCTCGGCCGGATGAAAAGTACCAGCAAAAGCACTGCGATTGTGATTACCCCCTTGTATGCTTCGGGGTAGATCGTTATGGTATACGATTCGAGAATCCCGAGAAACAGACCGGCGATTACCGCTCCAAGGCTGTTGCCGAGGCCTCCGAGTATCGCCACCGTAAATCCTTTTATTGCCAGGTCGGCTCCGATATCATAATGCGTCTCCGTCAGAGGAGCAGTGACGCAGCCGGCAAGGGCGCCTATTCCGGCGGAGAGGGCGAATGAAATATTTACCATGAATTGAGTGTTGATTCCGCAGAGCATGGCCCCGTCCCTCGAAGCCGAACATCCCCTCATAGCCTGGCCCGTCATCGAAAATTTAAAGAACAGGGTAAGGCAGGTTACTATTAATGCGGTTATTCCGAGGACCCATAATACCTGAGGGGAAAAGTAAGCTCCCATGATTTTTATCGATGTGATTTCATTGCCTGTAAAATATGGAATGGTCCTTACCTGTTCGCCCCAGATATGAAGGGCGATCTCCCTTATAATAATGGAAACTCCTATTGTCATAATGATCATCTGCAGGACGCCGGGTTTATGGATTTTCCCCGCCAGGCTGCGGAATTTATATGAAAAAATCCAAATTCCGTTAACGACAGCAAGTGCGGCCATTATTACGGAAATAGAAATCAATAGGAAATCCCGGGCCGAAATCTCGATGCTTCCAAGCAATACCGACACGCAGAGAATAGCCAGGCCTCCCGAGATCATATTCAGATGAAAAAGTGATAATTTGTATAATCCCCTGATAAAAACCAGTTCCACGATCGATCCTATGCCGGCTGTTATTGCAACGGAAAGGACCACGGCAAAAGCCAGGGGCATAACCTGTGAAAATGTGAAAGCCATCATGCTTCCGAGCATGACGAATTCGCCCTGCGCAAAATTAATGATGCCGGTTGAATTGTAAATAATATTGAAGCCTATTGCGACGACCGCATAAATGCATCCGTAAGTCAATCCCGAAAAAAAGTACTGGAGGAATAATTCAAAACTCATCCGGTTCTTCCAAACATTTTATTTTCTTAAAAGCCGGAGTTGTCAAAATCTTCCGATTTATGACAACATAAAGGGGCGGCCCTTTCCCGGGACAGCCTCTTTCATATAAAAGAAATTGCCGATATGGTTATTAGAGCTTTAGATCAATTATTATATAGCGTAAATTTACCGTTTTTAACGGTCAGCATTACAATGGAATCCATGGAAAGCCCGTTATGGTCTGCGGATGAAAAATTGAATATCCCCGCCGTTCCGGGCAATCCCTTGATATTTTCGATAGCTTCGACAATTTTATCCCTGTCGGTGCTTTTTGCGTTTTCAATTGCAGTCTTGAGGATAAGTATGGCGTCATAAGCATGCCCGCCGAAGGTGCTGACCTGTTCGCCGTATTTCTTCTCATATTCCGATTTATAAGCAACAAGGAGTTTCTTCTGCGGATTTGAATCGGGAAGTTCTTCAGCCGCCAGCAGTCTTCCGCAGGGGAATATTATGCCCTCGGCAGCTTCGCCGGCTGCTTCGACATATTTGATGTTGCCGAATCCATGGCTCTGGAAGAGCGGTATTTTCATATTGAGCTGCTTCATGTTTTTGGCTACTATCGATTGGGCAGGTTCTATCGACCAGTTTACAAGGGCTTCTGCATCGGTCGATTTAACCTTGGTCAGCAAAGCGGTCAGGTCGGTTGAATCCTTATCGTATACTTCAGAAATGACTATTGTAATGCCGTAATCGGGGGCGTATTTTTTAAGCTGTTCCTCGCCTCCTTTTCCGAAACCCGTGTTTGAAGACACGACCGCGGCCTTTTTAATTCCTTTCTTTTTCATTGTTTCAAAAATCCACTTTGCGACATAGCTGTCATTTTGAGGCGTTTTAAACACATAATGAGCTACCGGATTTACGATCTTTTCTGCGGCGGCGCAGGATAAAAGAGGCATTTTCATTTTCTCGCAGAGATCCTTGATGGCCAGCGATTCGCCGCTTGTGGTAGGACCTATTATTGCAACGACCTTATCCTCTTCGATAAGCTGTTTGGCAAATGACAGCGCCTTCTCGGGGCTGCCTTCCGAATCCTTTATTATGAGAACGGCCTTCATGCCGTTAATGCCCCCGTTTTTATTGATTTCATCGATAAGCATTACGGCAGTTTTTCCTTCAGGAGCGCCAAGATATGCGGCAGGACCTGTTACTGAAAAAATGGCGCCGATTTTGACGGTGTTCTCCGCCGTGAAAGATAAAACCGGTTTGATTAGGGCCAGAACGGTTAAAAGCATCAAAACTGCGGAAAATTTCCGGATTAATAAATCGATCTGAAACTTCTTCATAACAAACTCCTTTATCGAATATTTTTTGAAATCAACGGGAAGGGTTTACCGGGCGTCAAAATTTTTATAATTTTACTTTAAGAGCGGATTTTATGCAAGGTATCATATAAGCGTCCTCATTATCCGGAAGATTCAATTTGCCTGTTTTTAAGTATAAAGGCGCAAAGAATCATCATAATTACATTGACGGCGAAAAGGAAAATAAATCCGCCCCGGAGGCCCGTATAATCTCCCAGGAATGAAACCAGGAAAGGGAAAACAAGAGAGCCGATGCCTCCTCCCGTCGCCACTATGCCTACTGCCGAAGGCGTTTTAAAGATTTTACCGGAGAGAAGCATGACCTGCGGATATACACCTGAAAATCCCAGCCCTGTCATATATACCATCATGCCCGATAAAACGATATTGAACGAAAGAGTGTTGCAGAGTATGGATATTCCTGAAACGGCGGTAAGCGCCAGCAGTATCTTTTGAGCAGGGTACTTATGAAAAAATATCGATATCGCCATCCTTCCGGTTAAAATTCCGGACCAGAAAACCGAGACCATAAATGCACCCGTACTTATGTCGCTTTTCATTACGCTTACAAAATATTCGGAGACCCAATTCGAAGTTCCCAGCTCGACTCCGACATAAAGGAATAATATGAGTGAAAAAATAATGATCAGCGGCTGTAAAAGAAGATCGCCTTGCTTTTTAACCCGGGGGGATTCGGATTTAATCCATGAAAACGAAAATACGGATACTGCTATTACAGGCAGGAGGAATATGACCCCTGTATAGTAATAAAGGATCTTCCAGTCGATATTATATTTTCCTGCCAGTCCTGTAACAAGGGGCGCTATAATTGCTCCGATGCAGAAAAATGCATGGAGAAGATTTATCCCCCTGGCAGACCGTCCCTTCCCGAAACTGCTCATGATTATATAATTAATGACGACTTCGGACATCGCATTGCCTGTACCGATAAAGAGGCTCAATATATAGTTTACGGGAGCCCATGGTACTCTTGCAAAAAGGAAAAAGGCGGAGGCGTTTAATAGAAGGCCTGCAATAAGCACCTTCTTTAAACCGAACTTTCCGATAAGAAAACCGCAGAAGAACGAGGTGATAAAATATCCCGCCGCCCCCGATGCAAGCAGAATGCCGGCCATCGTATAATTCCAGTTATAGGCGCGTATAATCTGCGGCAGAGTCGCTCCGAATATTGTCAGACCGATGCCGTATAAAAGAAAACAGCATAAGAGAGTAACATATAAGCCGTTTTTACTTTTAATTTTTAATAATCTGTTCATGCCGTCATTCCCCTTTAACACATTTTAAAATAAAAAGAGATTTTCAGCTAAATAGGATCGGCTATTTTTTACTCCGGATTCACATAATTCCCGCTTTTATTAAAATAATTAAAATTATTTAAACAAACGCTTGTAAAACGACTTCAGCCATGATATAATATTGATAATGATTATCAATATCATAAAAGAGGCTTTATGAACGAATTGTCGGTATTTGAAGATTATCTTAAATCCGTAGGCTTGAAGGTAACCAGGCAGAGAGAGATCCTGCTCGATGAATTTTTAAAAATAGAGGACCATGTTTCTGCCGAAGAGTTTTTCCTGATCCTGAAGAAAAAATATAAGTCCATCGGCCAGGCGACGGTCTTCCGCACCCTCAAGCTTCTGGTATCTTCCGGCATAGCCGCTTCAATTGAATTTTCCGACAAGACCCTGCGGTACGAACACAGGTATAACCATATACATCATGATCACCTCATTTGCGTAAATTGCGGCAATATCATCGAAGCGTCGGACCCTGAAATCGAGAAGCTGCAGGAAAAACTGGCGAAAAAACATGGCCTGACGCCGGTGTCTCATTCGCTGCAGATATTCGGCATTTGCAAAGCATGCGGCAGGGATAAAAAAGAGGTTTATAAAAAAGGAGGGCGCGTCAATGAAAGGTAATCCGATATTTTTTAAGCTGCTGTTTCCGTTATTTGCCTTATCTATAATCAGCGCCTGTGCTGAAGGCGGTAAAAGATTCCCTGTTAAAACATACCCTGTCATAATCCCCGAAGGAGAGTTTCTCCATTACGGAGATTATATCGACGGATCGAAAGACATGGATTATTACCAGGTCACGACAAGGGTTACAAATGGAAGCGGGGGGTATTATTACCGCCTTTATTTTAATATGATCCCGGTTGCAGGCGGTAAAAAACCGGATCCCGATTATACCGGCTGGCCTGTCGTTACCCTTTTCGATCCCGGCCGCGGTTTAACCATAGAATCGGAAGTGAATCTCGATACCAACGCTATGAAAGACATCACGAAATATTGGGCCAAATTAGGTTTCAGCGGTTTTTTTTATTCCAGTTATCGGTTATACCCGGGTAAAGGATATGTGGATTATATATCCAAATCTTTAGAAGATAATGGAATTACCACAAAAACATTCAGGATCAAAATAAAACCGGGATTTCCTGTAGTGGACATGTTTTCACTAAGCCAGTATGCCGGAAGATTTTTCGACCCGCGAAATCATGGGATTCTGTATTTATTAATTCCGACTTTCCTGAAAGACCCTTTGCCCGTTTCTTTTGATTACGTAAGTACTGAAACAATAACGGTTAAAGCCGGAACATTCCGCGTTAAAAAAATAAAAAGCTTATGGGGCGACGCCTTTATCGGCAATCTGCTGGATTCGTTTTCAAAAAATTTGAGGATATATATCGAGGATTCGGACAGGAGGGTCGTAGTAAAAAAAGAGTATCCGGGAGGAGAAGAGATAGTCCTCGAGGATATCTCGAACATCATTAAATAAATACTTGACTATTGCATTTAGCTACTATACACTATATGCATGAAAGATAAAGATGTTTCCGAGATCAGTCTTACGATTTTAAGAATTTCATCACTGTTGGAGCATATAATAAAAGGAATCGGTAATTTCGGAACAGATCAAAAGATTTATGGGTCTGAGATTTTCATGATTTACACAATAAAAGAAAACGAGGGTATCAGCGTGACCGATCTGGCCTGTAAATTGGAAGTGACAAAGGGCGCCGTTTCACAGATTTTGAAAAAGCTTGAAAGGAAAGGGTTTATATTGAAAAGACAGGATGCGAGTAATCAATCCCGTTTAAATTTAAGTTTAACTCCGAAAGGTGAAGTTGCTTATATAAATCACAATTTGAAACATCGGGAACTTGAGGATGGCCTTCGTAAAATACTTAACAAAGTCAGTAATGAAAATATTGATTTTCTTAAGACTTTTTTATCCGCATTTGAAAATGGGATGACGCAGTATAAAAAAGATAAAATATAATTTACAGGAGAAAAATATGAAATTCATCACGGGAACAATACCCGTTGTTTTAGCATCGGCCCTGATGTTTTCAGGATGCGCGGGAAAATTTATCCCGCCCTTGAAATCCTACGATAAGATTTCGATTCCGGACGGAGAATTCCTCCAGTACGGCAAGTATGTCGGAGGGGAAAGAACCGCGACCATCGACTTTGTCAGTAAAATCGTCAGCAATACCGGCAATGAAGCTTTTTTAATAACTTACCTCGATGCGGCCAGGGTAAACAGCGACGACCGGATACCCGGAAATTACAGTAATTATTGCAGCATTAAAACCATATCCCTTAAAACAGGTTCGCAAATGGAATCGGTTTATAATTTTTCAAGAATGACAAATAAAAACATAAATTCTGATAAGAGTTTACGCGATCCGTCAAGATTTCCAGGTGAATTTTACAGGCATTATACCCTGCGGGACGGCATGATGGATATGGAAATCAAGACATGCCTGGACGGTGTAATTAAAGATATGAGATACAGGGAACCTGTTAAAAGGGATTACCCGGTAATGGATACGGATACCGCTTTGCTTTTTTCATTCAGATTTCTGGACATTTTCAAAAACGGAATATTCTATGCTATAGTACCGGCTATAATAAAAGAGCCTCTGCCCCTTATCTGCAGAGTCGCGGGAAAAGAAAAAATTAAAACCGCTGCCGGAGAATTCGACACCGTAAAGCTGGCTATCGTCCTCGGCGATCCTTTTCTCGGAGGTTTGATGGACAATTATTTAAAGAATTCCTGTTTATGGATGGAAAATTCCGGCAGAAGACTGCTGGTTAAAATGGAAGCAGCCGGTGTTAAAATGGAACTTGAAAGCGTCTCGAACGTCGGACGATAGTCGTGAGTCGGGAGTCGGGAGTCAAAAGTCGGAAACGGTAGCTACTACCGAGTAACAAGCAACAGGTAATTATTCACCGATATCTATTACTCTCGACTCTTGACTTGCGACTCATAACTTATGACTCACGACTCTCGACTTAGCGACTGGGATAATATACCTATTGTATTTTAAATTGAAAGATGGTATGATAAGTACAATTTGAATAAAAGCCGGCTTGACTGTACAATATCATGAAAATATTTTATTGCCCGCAGCCGGCTCTAAAGGAGTTTTAATAATGATAAAGCTCATCATTTACAACGTATTCAAGCATAAATTCCTTTTCATACTGATAGGTTTTATGGTCGTTCTCTTATGTTTTTATCTTATGCTGGGGCTTAATACCGTTTTTTCAGTTTCTGAATCGCTTACAAGAGCGGTAGCTCTCAACATGACAGGCGATGTTATAATAGCCTCCTCAAAGGCTAAATACCTGGATGTAATTACTAAGGACGGCGAAAAAAAGATCGTCCCGCTTGAAAAATGGGAGGAACTGCTATCGTACCTCCGGACCAGGGATTATATAAGGAACGCTTCACCTCGCTTAAGGGTCTGGGGTCTTGTTAAATCCGACCTTAACGAAACCCCTATGATAATAACAGGCGTCGACCCTGACAGCGAAGGAGACCTCCTGCCGAACCGGATCCTCCAGACCGGCCGCTGGGTCAAAACGTCAAACGAAATCGCCATGTACTACAGGCACTCGGATTTTTTAAGCACGACAAACGGGGCGATACTTGGAATTGCCGTCCAGACAGTCGACGGCTATGAGAATTTCGATACAAACAGACTTGTCGGCATATTCGATTATAAGGACCTGGCCTTTTATACGGAGTTTTCCTTTTACGGTCTGGTTACGCTCGACTACCTGAATACGCTCCTCCAGACTAAGGAAAAAACGGCAAGCGAGATATTCGTCTCCCTTAAAGATAAACGCCGGCTTGGAAAGATGAAATCGGATATAACATCTAAATTCGGGACCGGCTTCCGTTATATACTGCCCCAGGATTCGTCGAACCTTGTTAACGGCATATACCTCCTGACTCAATTTTCAGTCTGGTTTGTCGCCGTTCTTTTAATTGTACTGGTTTACCTGTGCAGTTCATTCCTCGTAAATATATCCATTGAAACAAGAAGGCAGGAGATCGGCATCTACCAGGCTCTCGGCGTCAAAAAAATGAGGATCGCGCTGCTGTTCGGCGGCGAATTCCTTTTCGTGCTTCTCATATTCGGCATTATAGGAATAGGATTGGGTTTTCTGGCAGTCCTGAACGCATCGAGTAACGGGATTGAAGCTACGATCATTCCCCTGCAGCTGATATTCGGAAGGTCGATACTTTATATACAGAGTTACCCGCAAACCTTTATTATGATATGCGGAATTCTTTTAATTACCGTAATCGGCAGCGTACTCACAGCTATAGTAAAACTTGCCCGGCTCGACCCTGTTGAAGTCATGAGAGAACTTTAAGGAGCAGCAAAAAATGTTTACATTAATTTTTGCCGAACTGGCAGGCGGATTCAGAAGGATCTGGAGATTATACCTTACGAACGTGCTTTCTATAATGCTTATCATACTCCTCTATGCATACCTGGACGGATCCAGGAGGCAGCTCAACCTCCAGAAAACCGTTTTTTCCGGCGAGATCATCGTCAAAATGGCTACAAACATCGATAACACCGAAGATATTATTAAAACTAAAATAAAAACCCTGTCTTACGTTTCCAGGAAGATCAGCTCGGAAGTAACTTACCGCGTACCGGGGAATAACAGTTCCCTTGCAAACTCGGCCGAGCTTCTCGGGGTAGACCTTTTAAGCGACAGGAACCTTGCGGGATATTTGACGCTGAGGGAAGGAGCCCTTCCTAAAAACGACAGGGAAATCCTTATACCTTCATCCCTCCTTCAGAAGATAGATATTAAAACAGGCGGAGTCCTTATGGTTCTGGGGGAGAATGCGGCAAAACTGGAAAATTCCGCATCCTTCAGGGTATGCGGCATATATAATTCTCCGGGACTGTCTCTTTTCGAACGGCCCAGACTGCTTGTAAAAATCAGGGCCATGGAATCCTTTTTCATGCCCAGGGCGACCGATTACGAATACTGCCTCTTTTTCAGGGACGGAGTTATCCCCGATACCATCAACAAGGATCTGAGGGATGCTTTTGACGATGTTAAAAGGGAAAAGATCGATTCAATAGAAGCGATGAGGGTAAGCTCCTTCGACGTGCTCAACCTGTCGGTCCAGTTCAATGTATTTTTAATACTGATAATTATCCTTGCCATCATCGTGGTAATAACGGTAGTGTACCTGGTCAATTTCAATATAAACCTCATTTTATTCAGGAAAAGGCAGAAAGAGATCGGGACGCTGATGTCCTTCGGGGTCAGGCCATGGAAGATCGGGCTTACCCTTTACCTTGAATCCGTATCCCAGCTTTTAGTTTCGACAGCCGCGGCCGTTGCACTGTGCTTCATAATATCGTTTGCGGCCAGGCAGCAGGTAGCCGGAGGTTTCCTCGAGGTGCTGTTCGTACTCCTTTCGGGAACGAACAGGATAGATTTTTTCATCCAGGGCTACCAGGTTTACACTGCATTTATATGGCTGCTCTCGGCTGTTACTCTCTCGCAGGTGCCGATATTTATCAGGGTCCTGACATCCAATCCCATAGATATTATGACTAATAAATAAAAGAGGTAATATTAATGAAGATTTTGAGGATTGCGTTCATCCTGGCCGTTATTGCCGCGGCCGTAACGCCCCTGAAGGCGGCCGATATTGAAAAGCAGGGCAAGGAACTCCTCGAGAACGCGGATAAACGCTTTTACCCTTACGAGGGAACTTTCGATTTTATCGTAAGGCAGAAGGACGCGGAAGGCAATACGACCGAGTTCGGAATGCAGGGATATAAAAAGGGAAATACCAGCATAACCGGCGTCCTTACAAAGCCCGAAATAGACAGGAACGACGTAGGCATGAGATGCCAGGATACGATTTATTACAAGCCGCATACCTGGCCGAAACCCCAGATCGAGAGTTATACTGCAGCTTTCATGAGCACGACGTTTTCATGGGGCGACGTTCTGACAAGCGATATCGCCATCGATTACAAGACGTCGAGTCTTGAAACGACGAACATCAAAGGTATCAATGCATGGCACCTGGTGCTTCTTCCCAAGAGGGAGGACCTCTACGCAAGAATCGATATGTGGATCGACGCCCAGAATTACAATACTTACAAACGCCTTTACTTCACTGCGTCGGGCGACAAACTCAAAACAGCCGACTACTCCGACATAAAAGAGGAAAACGGCATGGTGACAAGTTTCAAGGTCGACATGCAGGATTTCATACAGGATATCACCACCTACGCCGAAGTCGGCAATATCAGGACTGTCAAGCTTCCGGGTTATTTGTTCGATCCTCAGAATATCGGTAGGATCAGGGTTAGGTAAGGGATGCATATGAATAAATTAGCGGTTTCATTCATCCTGTCTTTAGCGGCAGGCACGGTTTTTGCCGACAGGAACATCAACCTCGAAGTCGATACGGTTTACACCGCGCAGGAACAGCTCCCGGTAAATTATTTGATGCAGTCCGGGAATTCCAACACCTCCTGGACCAACCAGGCCGAGGTCGACGCCCACCTGATCGTCGCTCCTGCCATGAACATCGGAAGCGGCGATCTTGCGCCAGACGCCCTGATCGACGTATTCATAACCAGGGAAACGGGCACGAACGCTTTCGTAACCGCCCTCAGGGAAGCTTATGTCGACCTCCTCTTTTACAACTCTCTTTCACTAAAAGCCGGTTTTATCAGGCTGGATTACGGAGCCATCAACAGCTGGTACAATCCCCTCAATATTGTGGAACTTTTGAACCTGCAAAGCGTTTACCGGCAGATCATGATAGGAAACGCAAGGCAGGGCTACGAAGGCCTTCCCGACATCCAGGCGGGGTATTCGTTCCCGGAATTGATATCTGATCTAAAGCTGTCCCTCGAACAGGATATGATCTGCACCAGCCTCTCAAACTTCCAGGATAATTTTCTTATATCGAAAGTCGAAGCTATATACGCAAATTTCGACCTTGCCTTTCTCATGGGATATACTCCCGAAAGCTGGGATGCGACCAACAGCGGTAGATTTCTGCCGGTCTTCGGCTCCAGCCTGAGTTACCGCCTTCCGCTCGAAATCATGTTTTTCGGTGAAGCGGTTTATAAGAACCAGAGTTTTAATCCGGCTCTTTCAAGTTACGGATATGCCGGAAAGGCCGCATATGTTACAACTCAGCCTGCAACTAACGGAGATTTTTTCGATTATACATTGAAACTGAGTTATACGTTCAAGGAGCCTGTCTTCAATAATTCCGTCGGCACGTCTTTAGAATACTTCCATTATGCGGAAGGTATGACGCCCGCCCAGTACGGCAATAGCTACGATTTTTCCACCAACGGCGGATACATGTTTAATTACGGATTCTACAGAATGGACAGGACTTTCCAGGATTATTTATACTATACTTTAAATTATACGTTTATTGTCCCGAAAATCAGTTTGATTTATGCGCTCGATGCGGAACTTGAAAGCGGTTATCTGCAGCACACCCTGACCTTTATGAAGAGCTACGATACCGTGACGATAAAGGCAAGTTTTGTCTATAATGAAACATCCGGCAAAAAATACAACCTGGCCTTTTTCAACCAGGATTTTGCGTTATTCCTGGAGGCGTTGATATCTATCTGAGGAATAGACCCTTAGTATTGGCAGGATAACAGATTTAAGGATATAATAACTTTATTAGGAGGATTAATTATGGAACAAAAAAAAGGTAATGTTTTAGTGATAGTCGCGGCGGTATTGTATGTCATCCTTTTACCATGGCCGTTATACGTGGTGCTGCCGTACATGGTATTCAGCGGACCGGCAAAGATTGCGGCCATTCTTATCGCTTTCGTGGTTGAATTTGCCCTGGGAATTTTCCTCTGCATAAGGCAGTTCAATAACCAGAAAGTTTCAAAAAAAACAGGGTCGAGAGTGCTTTTCGGAGTTCTGGCTCTCAGCTTTATCGTCTATGCCGTGTCGGCCATAGTTTACCTTGTACAGGTCTTTGCAAGTTACTTATAAGGAGCGGTAAATGATAAATCTCAGCGGGGTCAAAAAGATTTACCAGTCGGGGGGGCTTTATGTCGAAGCTCTTAAAGGAATAAACCTGAATATTGAGCGGGGCGAGATGGTCGTTATCGGAGGAGTATCCGGCAGCGGAAAATCGACCCTCCTCAATCTCCTCGGTGCTATGGACAGGACGACCGAAGGATCCATAACGATCGACGGTGAGGACATAACAGGATATTCACAGGGTCTTCTCACCGATTTCCGGGCAAGAAAAGTCGGATTTATTTTCCAGAGCTTTCACCTTATCCCGAGTCTTAACGTATATGAAAATATCGTCGTTCCGATGAAATTGAAAGGACAGCGTTTTGAAAAGAGCCTTGTGCTCGATTTGATCGACCGTGTCGGGCTCAAAGACCATATCAGGCACAAACCCGATGAACTTTCCGGCGGTCAGCGTCAGAGGGTTGCTATCGCCCGGGCGCTTGTTCATAATCCTCCTTATGTTATGGCCGATGAACCGACGGCCAATCTCGACAGCAAAACGGCGCAGAATATTGTGGAAGTGCTTAAAGAACTCAACAGGAATCTTAACGTCACTATCATTTTCGCAAGCCACGACCAGTGGATTTTGAATAATATCGAAAGAAAAGTTATGCTCAAGGACGGTGTTATCGTAAATTGACAGGGACCCGGATTAATGAAATTATTGACAACCGAACATTTATTTAATAGCTTAATTATATAAATTCGCTTCCGGAGAATAAGCTATGGCATCAAAACCCGTTAACAACCGGGCGTCAGCCGAAACCGAAAGAAGGTTCCGCAATCTTTTCGAGAATATGCTTAACGGTTATGCTTATTGCAAAATGGATTTCACCGCAGAAGGCGAAGCTGTAGATTTTACCTATCTTGAAGTCAACGATGCCTTTTCAAAACTCACCGGACTTTATAATGTTACAGGAAAAAAAGTTACCGAAGTGATCCCGGGCATCCGCCTGTCCAATCCTGAAATTTTCAGGATTTACGGAAAGTGCGCCAGCACCGGCGAGCCGGATGTTTTTGAAACTTTTATCGGACCTATCGAAGAATGGCTCAAAGTTTCGGTTTACAGCCCTCAAAAAGGGTTCTTTGCTGCAATTTTCGAGGATATAACAGAACATATTAAAGCCGAGGAGCTTCACCAGCGTTATGAATTGATAGTAAAAAACAGCAAGGATATCATTCTTTTCATGTGCGCGGACGACGGAAGGCTGCTCGAAGCCAACGACACCGCGGTAAAAGAGTACGGGTACAGCCTCGAGGAGCTCCTGAAAATGAAAATCCAGGACCTTCGTGCCCCTGAAACAAGGGAAATGACACGTGAACAGATGAATGAAGCCGAAGATCATGGCATCGTATTCGAAACTGTTCACATGCGTCATGACGGATCGACATTTCCGGTAGAAGTAAGTTCGAGCGGGGCGGTGATAGGCGGGGTCCGCACTCTGATCAGCATAGTAAGGGATATTTCAGGCCGGAAAAACGAGGAAAAGGCCCTCCTGTCGCTGCAAACCGGGTTAAAACAGGCGGAAGAGCTTGCACATGTCGGCGCATGGTGGATAGATATTTCCAATTTCGAGGATATCAACTCGAATCCCCTTTATTGGTCCGATGAGGTATTCAGGATTTTCGGATATGAACCGGGAGAGGTAAATGTAACGAACGATCTGTTTTTCTCGCATGTCCATCCGCTCGACAGGGAACTTGTCAGAAAAGCCGTCTCCGATTCCATGACATCAAAAAAATCATACAATATAGAGCACAGGATCCTCAGACCGGACGGATCTGAAAGGGTTGTGCTGGAGCACGCCGATTTCAGCTTCGATAAAAACGGAACGATTGTCAGGATTAACGGGGCTGTGCAGGATATCACGGAACGAAAGAAGGCTGAAGACCTGCTCCAGAAAAGCGAAGAACGGTACAGGGGCATAATTGAACAGCTTAACGACATTTATTTCCGTGCAAATCGGGAAGGGATCTTAACGATGCTCAGCCCTTCCGGAACGCAGCTCGGATACGGATCGATAGACGAAATGATAGGCCGGCCTACCAGGATATTTTTTGAGGTTCCGGAACAGAGGGATGAATTATTTAATGAAATTTATAGAAAAGGATCGGTCAGGGATTACGAGCTCACCCTCAAAAAATCAGATAACACTCCCATGCCGGTTTCCCTGTCGAGTCATATATTGAGAGACAGCGAAGGTAAGCCGATCGGAACCGAGGGTGTTATCAGGGATATTTCAAAAAGGAAACAGGACGAGGAAAAGCTGCAGCAGTCTTTGAGGGAAAAGGAGGTCCTGTTAAGGGAGCTTTATCACCGCACAAAAAACAATATGCAGGTAATTATTGCGATTCTGAACCTCGAGGCATCGTATTTTACAGACGAATTCACAAGGGATGTATTCAAAAGCATTGAAAACAGGATCCATTCTATGGCCCTCGTTCACCAGAAACTCTACCAGTCGCAGAACCTTTCGAGCATAAACCTGAAGGAGTATATAAACGACCTGATATCTTTATTAGCGGAAAGCTATGAAATAAAGGAAAATAAAATTAAATTCGAGCTTGATATTGAAAACATCTCAGTCGGAATCGATACTGCGATACCATGCGGGCTTATCATCAATGAACTGGTCTCAAATTCGTTCAAATATGCCTTTCCGGGAGACAGGAAGGGGATGATTCATTTAGGCCTCGCACGGGACAATAACGGTTTTATAGAGATCCGTATTGAGGATAACGGAATCGGCATGCCTCCTGATTTCGACTTCAGGACCGGGGGCAAAATGGGCATAAAAAGCGTATTCAGCATCGGAGAACAGCAATTGCGGGGGAAAGTCGATTTTTCTTCCGGACAGGGATTGTCTTGCGTTATCAGATTTATTGAACTGCCGCGGGGTTTACCGCCGGAATAGGAGCAATTGGAATCACCGTAAAGCAGTAAATCAGTGTGTTTTTCCTTTATCCCCTTGTAACGAGGTATTAACTATGTTATATGTTACGACTAAACCTATATCATTATAAATAGCGCTGGTATCGAGGATATATTCGCTTGTACCGATCCAGTAAACCGGTTGACTACCATTATTATCGTATCCGACGGAAAAGACGGTGTTGTTGGTTACAATCATAAATTGGACTTGTCCTGTCCCTGTCGAAATATGATCAAGTATTATCTGAGTCGTATTTCCATAACTGTCTAAAGTCCAATAACATGGGTAAGAAGAAGCGGCAGTATAGCCCGGTATATACAGTAAGGCCCCTGAGTAGTATGGATAAGAGAAGTTACCAACATTCCCGTTCAATGGAACAGTGCTAAATATAGCGCCGTTGTTTGAAGATATCCAGACAGACGAGTTTGAACCGGAATACATTGTACCGCTTACATATATTACACTGTTATCTACAACCAATCCGCCAAGATAATAATCTGCGCCGGTTATTGATATTTGATTAGCATTATTTATACACAGCCATGAAGCCCCGCCGGGGCCGCTGTTGACGTACCCTGCAGTATAGTAATTGCCCCCTGAAAATACAAGATTGTATGCCATCACCCACATCGTATTAGTTTCAGTATATTTGACGCCGTTCAACCAATAGCATGGATAATCGTTTTCATCAATACCGGTGCAGCAAAGGTTTCCACTGGTGTCAAACCCGATCCAAAAAAGACAGGAACCAGAACCGCCGGTTGCATCTACTAAAGTTACATCGTTTTCGACCGGCGTGCCGCCGTTTGTTTTCACCGTCCAGTAAGCACCGTAATAGTTCGGTGAGACCCCGCTTCTCCCCGCGATATAAAGGGTATCTCCATTAAGAGCCACCCAGTTTACTTCAATCGAATTCGGAATGGTGGTTTTAACGATATTCGTGTTCCCTCCATTCATGGTTACAGTCCAGAGAGTTCCGGCGGTAGGACCCTGGCCTGCGATATACAATGTCACGTTCGTAACCGAGTTTGTTATGACAGCCGATGAGGACGAAGACGAGGACGAGGACGAGGACGAGGACAAATATGTTTTCATCTTGTCATAAGCCCCCGGAGGATATAAAAGAGAACAGGAAAATAAAAAGAATATCGGCAGCGCTATGATATTACGGAATATTATTATAACTATTTTATTAAACATACGCTACTCCTTTTCACTAATAATGCAGGCCGGCCCGGCTGTATATTCAAAGGCATACTGCCCGTTGTCGTTCCGGTAAACATAGCATTCGGGACTGACTGTCAGGAAATAAAAATCAAGGCTGACGAATACGCCGATGTTGAACAGAACCTGGGCTACACCGTCCGGGACCGGGGACGGTCCCTTTGGAACGGCCAGATTGGACCTGCCGATCAATCCCGTCCCGACGCGAAAATTATATGCCATAACCCCTATCCAGTAATAGCCTGTTTCTAAAAGGGGGGATATGCCGTAGTAATAATCTGGAGCCTGGATATTGGATGATGAAACCACTATGCCGTTATCCTTCCCCATATCCGGAACATCGATAACCGGGAGGATGCTTATAAAGGTAAAAAACCCGCCCGGCGGCTGGTTCGTTCCCGGGATTGCCGCTTTCTTCGGGGGAAACAAAAGAAAAATTCAGGCCGATAAAAAGGGATACGCCAAGAAAGACTTTCAGATACATGCAGCACTCCTTTGATCCATTCAGCCCCGCTTTCGAAATTCCTCCTTTCTATTCCCAATGTATATTTTAAGTAGTAAATACAGGTTTGTCGTCCGGCTGTATTCATTCGGACTATTGCTTGTATTATTTTTTTCTTAGCTCTATAATTTTTTTAGAGGGTCCGATGATACCCATTAGCCAGGTCGCCCAACCGCTTTCAGGAAGATATCAGGATCGAGTCGTCCGACGGCCTGCATTCACTCAGGTCCCAGGTGTTTTATTTGCGAGATTATAAAGATCATGTCACCGGGAAAACTATTGTGATAACCAACATTCCGGTAAAAAATAAAAGTCAAATAGATCCGGAGATGCTTGCAGGCGATATCCTTAAAATAGAAAAAATAATGAAAACCGAGAAGCCCTATTTAAATCCCGATCTGACCCTTCCGGACCTCTCGGAATGGCTCGCAATCCCGCGGACGCGCCTTTCCATTATATTGAATTAATACAAAATACATAATTTTTATGATTTTCTCAATACCTACCGCATCATGGAAGCGAAAAGGCTGATGAATTCAGGTTCACATTCAGGCAATATCCTGCAAATCGCGTACGATTCGGGTTTCAATTCCAAATCTACTTTTTACACGGCGTTCAAAAAGATCACGGGAATTACCCCGACGGAGTATCTTTCAAGGCAAAGCCCGAAGGGCTAGCCGATGCTGCCGCCGGAATAGTTCCGGCGGCCGCTGAATGCAGAAGTTCTATGCTTTAACCGGCTTTTTAAGCTTTTTTCGCTCCGCCCACCTGGCAAGCCTCGATTCGACCGCTTCATAAACAACCGGAACGACGACAAGGGTGAAGAATGTGGATGTCAGGACTCCTCCTATTACCGCAACAGGCAAAGCCTGCCTTCCGCGCGAACCCTCGTTAAGTCCGAGCGCCATTGGCAGCATTCCGAAGATCATCGCAAAACTCGTCATCAATATAGGACGGAGGCGTATAGGACCGGCATGCAGAAGGGCCTCACGTATTGAAAGACCTTCTTCCCTTTTCTTGTTTGTGAAGTCTATGAGCAGGATGGCATTTTTCGTAACCAGCCCCATTACAAGCAGTATGCCGATATAACCGTAAATATCGATATCTATCTTCGTAAGCAGGAGCAGGAGCGACGACCCTATCAGCGCCAGCGGTATCGAGATCATTAGTATTACAGGCTGTATGAAATTATTGTACAGCGAAGCAAGGATCATATAGATAAAGAGCAGAGCCAGGAGTATTGCAAGGCCCATCTGGGGAATCAGTTCATTGTAGTTCTTCTGCTGCCCGGCAAAATAGTAATAATAGCCCGGAGGAAAAGGAACCGTTGCATCAATCTGTTTCGAGATATTCTTCAGAACTTCCTGCAATGAATGACCGGGAGCAAGGTTCCCGAATATCCTTACTATCCTCTGCTTGTTTTCCCTGCGGATGGCCAGAGGCGACGAGGAATATGTGAAATTTGCAATGGATGATATGGGCACTTTCATGCCGGATTTCGTCGGTATCATTATATTCCGGATATCCTCGACTTTCTGCCTGTCTTTCTCGTCCATCCTGATTATAATATTATAGTCCATATCGCCAAGTGTATACTCGGAGATAATATTGCCCTGGATCAGGTCCTGGAGAGTCAAACCCAGGTATTGAGCGCTGACGCCCAACTGCTGGGCTTTTATGTTGTCGACCTTGAGGACATATTCAGGCTGTCCGGGTTTGAAGGTTGTATTTATATCAATGGCCCCCGGAGTCTGTGAAACGATCCTGTAAATATAAGTGGAAAGATCGCCCAGGACATTAAGATCCGGCCCGGCGATATTGAGATATATAGGCGAGTTTCCGCCGCCGCCCCCGGCTCCTCCGCCGCCGCCGAATGAATTCTGTGTGGCCCTGGCTATGATATCTTTTCCGAATTTATGCTGCATATATTTCCTGACCTGGGCCATGAAATCTTCTGTATTGATATTCCTTTTACCGGATTCCTTCATATCAATGAAAATGTTGGCCTTCTGGCTGTCGGAAGCGGTAAGGAAGCTGCCGGACGATCCGATCGTGGTATAGACGGTTTCGACAGCTTGCTGATGGAGCAGGTAGTTTTCCAGGTCGTTGGCAAAATATGCTATTTTATCCAGGGGCGCCCCGGGATATGTTTCAAGACTGACGCTGAACGCGCCCGAATCCGCCGGTGATATGAAATTCTGGCCTATGAATCCGCCCGAAAATATGAAAATGCTGAAGAAGAACAGTATCGCAGTCGTGAACACAACGGGCCATTTGTGGTTAAGGCTCCAGCTTAGTATTTCATGATAGAGTCTGTTCGTATAATCATATACCCTGTTCCATTTTTCATGAAGATCGTTGAATAATTTAGTCATTCCCTTAGCGTTTTTCTTATCGCTTTTCTTGAACCAGTATGCCGAAAGCATCGGCGCGGATGTAAAGGCGTCGATAAGGGAAATCGTAAGGGCAAATGCGACCGTCAGGCCGAATTCACGGAAAAACTGCCCCGTAACGCCGGTAAGGAACGATATCGGTATGAATACGGCGAGGATGGAAAGCGTTGTCGAAAGGACCGCCATTGCGACTTCGCTCGTACCCTTTTCCGCGGCCGACTTCGGGTCCTGTCCCATTTCTATATGCCGGAATATATTTTCCCGTACGACAATAGAATCGTCGATTAGAAGCCCGACAGCCAGCTGCAGCGATAGCAGCGTCATCGTATTCAGGGTAAACCCTGCTATGAATACCAGGAAAAAAGCTCCCAAAAGGGAGTTCGGAAGCGCCATTGCCGTTATAATGGTCGAACGGAAATTCCCCAGGAAGAGCCAGACTATTAAAATGGCAAGGAGCGCTCCCAGGAGAATGTCCTGCTCGACTCCGCCTATGCTCCTGTGGATGAATTTCGCCTGGTCGCTGACCATGCGGATCGTGACTCCCCTCGGAAGTATTTTCTGTATCGCGGGCAGGGCCTTTTTGAGATTATCGGAGACGGCAACGGTATTTCCCCCGCTCTGCTTCAATAACTGGAACATGCAGGCGTTATTGCCGTTGACCTTCGCGCGGGACAATTCGTCCTCCAGCTTGACCTCTACCTTTGCTATATCTTTAATACGGAGCACTTTTCCCGTGGAACTCGTCAGGGCTATATCACCGAGATCCTTCACTTCCTGTGCAAGCCCGAGGACACGAACGTTTACCCATTTGTCCGATTCGTAGACTATACCGGCGGGAAACGTGATATTCCTCTGAGAGAGAGCATTGACGACCTGGTTGTACGTCAGGCCGCTGGCTGTCAGAAGACCTTTATTGACGGTAAGATTAACGACTTTTTTACGCGCCCCCAGTATATCCACTTCGCCCACCCCGTCGACGGCCGAAATTCTCGGCTCGGCGACCTCTTCGAATATCTGCCGAAGGTCGGCAAGGCTCTGCTTTCCCTCGATCGCCATATAAATAATCGGGAAATCGTCTGTGGAAAAACGTCTTATTATCGGCTGCTCGACATTATTCGGGAGCTGGTTCATGGTCTGACCGACCTTGTCCCTTACTTCCAGTTCGGCGTATTTAACGTCCGCCGTGGATGTAAACTGCATTATAATAAAGGAGAGGCCCTCTTCCGATGTAGAGGAGATAGTATCGAGATCCGAAACTCCCCCAAGATTGTTTTCAAGGGGCTTTGTAATAAGCTGCTCGATTTCGTCCGAAGACGCCCCGGGGTACTGGGTAATGACCGTAACAACCGGAAAATCGATATTCGGAAGCATGTCCACCGGCAGCCTCGAATAGCCTACTATCCCGAGCGTGATTATCGATACGATTATCATAACCACGAATACGGGCCTTTTTATAGCGATTTTTACTATATTCATCTTTTGCCTCCTGGGCTTCTTTTGAAAATGGCAGGGTTTAGCGTTCTGCCGTCAGGGAAGTTTTAATATTGTCCCCGTCGTTAAGTTTAAAAGCTCCAGCCGTAATGACCTCGTCCCCTTCCTTCAGGTCCCCGATGACTTCCACCATTCCGCTATACGAGAAACCGCGGACCACGTTGACCTGCCTTGCCTTGCCATGATCGTTGACAAAAATATAAATATTATCGAGATTCGCAATAACGGATTCTTCCGGGACGACAAGGGTGTTCGTCACTCCTATAATGATGTCGACAACTACGCTCATTCCTATCTTCAGCATTGAATTCGTTAAGGGAGATTTTATCGTTACCGTGCCGGAAAGGGTCTCGCTTTCCACGAAAGGAGTTACCGTGTAAACGCTGGCTTTCAGGCCGATATCCCTGTTGTTTTCATAATAAATGCTTGCAGGCATTCCTTCCCTGACCTTTAAAAGGTCGTCGACTCCGAGATTGACCTCAACTTTTATCTTTTTGGAGTTCGCAACTTCGGCGACCGGTTTATCGGTCGTAACCAGCGTTCCCCTGTCGATATAGTATAGCTTTATAACGACCCCTTCAATGGGAGATCTTACCGGGGCAAGATTATAGGATTGCCCTACAATGTCCCTGTCGATATAAGCAAGGGGCTGGTCGTAACCGACTGTACTGCCTTCAAGCACAGTATTATACTGGAATTTACCGCCCACCTGCGGATATACGAGGACCTGGGGATCCCCTTCTACTATCCCTTCCCCGGATACCGTCTTTGTCAGAGGCTGCTTTTTCAGGATCATCGAGCCTACAGGGAATGACAGGGGAGCGATTTTCCTGCTGTTTTCTATTATCTTGGAAGTTATCCTGAAAGCTGCAACGCCTAATATAATTACACAAAATGCTAAAGAACAATATATCAGGATCCTCTTCCTGAATTTTTTCGCTTCGTTTGCTTTATTGACCATATAAGTCTCCTTATTTTTTTTATTCACCCATTAAACGCTTAAGTTCCAGTGTACTGGAAAAATAATCGAAAATAGCCTGCAGGTAATTTGCCGAGGCCTGCGTGTAAGCGGTTTCAGCGTTGATCAGGTCCAGTGATGAAACCTGCCCGGCCGCAAACTGCTGGTTTGCAATAGAAAGGCCTATCTGGGAAAGCTTAAGGCCCTGCTTCTGGCTCACGAGATTCTGCACGGACTGGTTCAATTGAAGCAGTAAGGTCTTCACCTGCAGCCTGAGCGAAAGTATGTAAGAATCGCGGGAATAGAGTGTTTTCTTTATCGTCTCGTCGTATTCCTGATCCGTTTTCGCAGTCCTTGAAATAGGTATCCAGCTGTCTACGGAGTAATTGAGCTGCAAACCCAGGTTCCAGCTCGGCCACCATTTCTGCACGGTATCCTGGAAATACCTTTTATCGTTATACTGGTAGCTGAAAAAAGCGGATACCGAAGGATCGTAATTCGCATCGTTTATATTCCTCGTGTATGCCAGGGCTTTCAAGGCAGTATCCAGAGATATAAGGGTTATGCTGTTGGATACGGTCTTAAGAAAGACGTCGTTTTCATTTGTATTTGTAAAAACAATATTTGTATAATCCATCAGGTCTCCGATAAAAACGATATTGCTCAGATCGTCGTCGGAAACTCCTATTTCAGTGCATAGCGAATCCTGGGCCACCTGGTAGGCGTTCTCCGCCTGGATAAGCCTGGGCTGGTTATTCATATATAAGACCTGGACGCTCACATAATCGTACTGGGAAGACCTTCCCTCGTTATAATTTATCTTCGAGGAAATGAGCTGGTTCGAAAGTTCCCTGTCAAGATCCTTCTCAAGTTTGATGTTCTCCCTTATAAGGATAAGATCGTAAAAGGAAGATTCGACGCCATATACGATCGCTTCTTTTTCATCGTCGTATTTTTTCTTTGCAAGATCGAGATTGATCTGTTTGATCTGCAGAGAATTCAGGTTCCTGAAACCCAGGAAAAGCGCCTTGGAGATGGTGACGCCTGCCGACCAGTTATTCGGGAAAACATTTGTTGTCTGGGAGAATCCCGTCGGCACCAGGGAACCGTTGTAGATTGAATATCCCGAAGGCGAATTGATGATGCTGTTTGAAACAGTCAGCGGGTCGATCAATGTGTAACCGCCGCTCAAATTGATTCCGGGCAGCCAGAAATCCGCAAAACTTTCTCCGTATTGGGCTTCGGCTATAAGCACGTCCTTCTCGGCCTGTTTGAGATCCAGGTTGTATTTCATCGCAAGTTCGACTGCGTTGGAGATAGTGATCGTCCTGATATCTCCGGCATACGCGATAACAAATGTAAAAACCAAAACAACCGCCAGCCAAAGTTTCATTAGTATGCTCCTTTCATATTATAACCCATTATACCCCAATGCCCTGAGCACAAATTTTTTAAGCTCGGGCTCTTTGTTTTCGTCCATAATGATTTCATGCTTTTTACCACCGGGTTTGTTCAGGGGATTTATCATTTTGTGGTAGGACATTATTGTCATGATCGCCAGTTCCGCTGAAAACAAAGGGTCCATGTCCCGGGGTATCTTCCCCTCGTTCATTCCCTGTTTGACAATATCCTTAAGAGTCATTATAAAATATTTCCTTGCTTCGATGAAATATTGGAAATGTTTCTGGATTTCCTTATCCTTATAAGTCTCTTTTATCAAAAAAAGATGCTCTTCCAGGAAAACCCTTATAAAATTTCCCGAAGTTTCGGTCATCTTTACCGTCTGCGATATAAAATAATCCATTTTATTTTCGAAGGTTCCGATAGAATTTAATTTTTCAAGAGGGATCTTCGACTCTTCAAGCAGGAACAGGACCACCGACAGGAAAAGCATGAGCTTATTTCCGAAATGCCTGTAAATGGTTCCTTTGCCGATATCCAGGGTTCTTGCAATATCTTCGATGTTCGTCTTGTAGAAACCGTTGGTTTCAAAAGCCTTCCGCGCTGTCTGCAATATATCCCTTTCAAACTTCGTCTTTGAAATTATTTTTTCGGTAACAGTCATTCGCACTCCATCGGACGGACCGGTCCGTCTGATCTTCAAGCTGAATATTATAAAGCAAATTTACATAAAGTCAACTTAAAAGTCAACTATCTAAATGTCATGAACGAGGTTGTGGATCCACCTGCCGGATCTGAAACGTAAGGTAAGCAGCACTGCCTTAAAAATCTCCTGGACCGATATTAAGGCGAATACCCATTCAATCCTGAATTTCAGAATAAATCCCGACAGGAGCGCCAGGGGCAGTCCGATAAACCAGACGGCGACCGTATCCATAAAAGCGCAGAACAAGTTATCCCCTCCGCTTCTCATAATGCCGACTACAGCCACCATATTGTACATGTAAAATATAAGGGCTATGCCGTAAACCAGTAAAACGTTTTCAGCGCCAAGCGTTACGGTTTCAGAAACTTTATAAGGCAAAAGTATTATATTCTTTAAAACAATCAGCAGGATGCCTATGAAAATAGCGAGTCCGAGGGTAATGAAAAGAAATTTTCCTGCGTTTGCAGCAGCTTTTTTTTTATCATTCATCCCAAGACTGTTCCCGACCATGACCTGGCATGCGTTAGCTATGCCGATAAAAATCACCTGGGTCAGCTGGCGTACAATATTTGTGATGTTCATCGACGCAGCGACATCTGTCCCCAGCCTGGCATAAATGCCCATATAAACCGATATGCCCACAACCCATATAAGATCCTTTCCGATCATCGTCAATGTCTGGGTTGTAAACCTCCGGAATAGAGTTCCCGAGATGGATAAAAAATCCTTGAGTCCCTTTAACAGGTCGGGCATTTTAGCATATATCCGCAATAAAAGAAAGATAAGGGTGATGCTTGAAGCAGTAACGGTCGCTATCGCCGCTCCTTTAACACCCATTGCCGGAAAACCGAACCTGCCGAAAATTAAAATGAAATTGAGGGAAGTGTTCACCGCAATACCCAGCATATTGGCCTGCATCGGGATCAAGACTTCATGAATTCCGCGAAGGGCGGAACCGAAACAGAAAGTAACTGTCAGGGGAATATAGCTCAAACAGCTGATCCCCAGGAATAGAGAACCCGATTCAATAACGAGAGGATCGGTCGAGAATAATTTCATGATAAATTGCGGGAATAATGACGCTGCCAGCAAAAATAGGCTCGAAGCTGAAATTGAAAATATAAGGCCCATGCCCAGGGAATGCTTTATGCTTTTATAATCCTTTTTGCCGCTGAATTGTGAAACAAAAACCGCGGTGCTGCCCCCCACGCCCTGCATGACAAGAAATAAAATCATAAAAAACTGGTTTGCCAATCCTACCGATGCGACGGGGACATCTCCGAGCTGCCCTACCATGATATTATCTATCAGGTTAAAAGAAGCTCCCATAAGAGTCTGCAGTGTTATTGGAACGGCAATTTTAAAGAAGGTCCCGTAAAATTCCCTTTCACCGCGGAAATATTTTAAAATCGATTGCATGATTTATAACCCGGGGGCCCGGATAAGCTTACTTGTTTGTTATAATTATTTTGTTTATAACCACATCTTTAAGAGGCCTGTCATTATCAGGGTCGGTTTTGACTTTTCCGATAGCCTCGACAACATCCATGCCTTCGATAACCTTGCCGAATACCGCATGCTTGCCGTTAAGCCAGGGACATGGCACGAGCGTAATAAAAAACTGCGACCCTCCTGTGTTGGGCCCCGCATTAGCCATCGACAGTATCCCGGGGACGTCATGTTTCAGGGATGGATCGAATTCATCCTTTATAGCATAGCCTGGTCCTCCGGTTCCATTACCGGCAGGATCCCCGCCCTGGATCATGAATTTATCGATCACCCTGTGGAATATAAGACCGTTATAAAATCCCTTTAGAGCAAGGTTTATGAAATTCCCGGCAGTCACCGGTACCTTGTTTTCATAAAGCTCGATTTTGAAGTCTCCCATGCTTGTCTGGAATACCGCTATCCTGTTCAATTTTTTTCCTCCCGTTTCCTTTGCAGGCAATGCTGAAAAAAGCAGAACAGCCACCGCTGCAAATACTATCGTTTTAAACATGGCACATCCTCAAAATATTTTAATAATTATAACCTGTTTTACGGTTTCTCGCATTAAACGGGGGTTGTCCTTGAAGGCTCTGCAAACCGGCAAACCGGAACATCTGGAAAGAAAATGTGTTTTATCCGTCGGGAATCATTCCACCAGCCTGACATTTGTCTTTTCGCCTTCGATTTCCCCTGTTTTAAATTTATCCATAAGCGATTTCAGGTTGGAAGCGAGTTCCTGGTTGACGCGTATGTTTTTTTCTATTTCCTCGGTGGCTGAAATCAGGCTCGTAAGGTTATTGATATGCATTTTAACATCGTCCTTGTTCTTGAAGGCAAGATCGCAGATGCCTTTTAAAGCGTCCGCGAATTCATCCGTAGCCTTATTCTGTTCATGGATAGATAATTTTACTTCCTCTGATACCTGTACAAGTTCCTGGATTGCCTTGAGAATTTCTTTTGCTCCATGGTTCTGTTCTTCCATGCTTATATTCAGCTGTTCTATGATTTGAGCGCTCTGGCTCGAATAGTTCATAATAGTTTCCAGGCCGGCCCCGGCCTTTTCAGCCAGGTTTACCGAAACATCGATCCTGGAAATGATCGAATTGACAACTTCTCCAATATCCCTCGCATTCTTGCCCGTTTCCTCCGAAAGATTCCTGATCTCGTCCGCCACTATCGCAAACCCCTTGCCGGAAGCGCCGGCATGCGCGGCTTCTATCGCCGCGTTCATTGCAAGAAGATTTGTGTTTTTCGTCACATTGGAAATAAGCGAAAGCATCTTGATTATCTGCTTGGAATACTCCGAAACTTCCCGGATGGACTCTACGGCGTTTTTAACCGCGTCGCCGCCGTCCTTCGCCACTTTGTTAAGCTCTTTGGATATGTTATGCGTCTGGTTAGACAAGCCCGTAGTGCGTTCGATGCTCCTGACAATCTCTTCAATGGAGCTTGACGATTCTTCCACGGCGACAGTCTGGCGGTTGATGCTGCTCATGATATTTTCAAGGTTCCTTGTAATTTCTTCAACCGTCGAGGTTAGTTCGTTTACTCCGGAAGTTGTCTTTTCAGTCTGGGTGTCTATGTTGTTTATGCTTTTTTCAATTTCGCCTATATTATTCATCACCTTCCCTTCGGTGAGTTCTATAGAATCGTACGACAGGCCGTAAATTTTTTCGGACGCATGTTTGACTTCCAGGATATCACCCGAGAGATCCCCGACAAAGTTATTGAGGTTATCGGCGAATTTTCCTATCTCATCGCTCCCGGAAATCGATATACGTTTTGTAAAATCACCTTCGCTTACCGAAGCGGCGGTCCTGCTGATTGAAAGCATCCGGTTGATTATCTGCCTTTTAATAAGCAGGAAAATAAAAATAAGCATTACAGTACCGGTTATGAGGAAAAAAACGATAAGGATGTTGCGCGTCAGGTCTATTCTATTATTGATTTCAACTGTCGAAAGCGTTATATGCGCCACTCCCCTGAATCCCTGCCCCCTGTCATGACACAGCGCACAGGAATCTTCGAATTTGATTGGAAGGTAATAATCATTTTCATTCAAAGCCGGAAAGGATTTTTTTATAAATTCTCCCGTTCTTGCGACCAGGGCTATGTTCCGGCTGTCGTTTTCCTTTTCATTTCCTGTCCGGTCGTCGGCAAGCCTCTCGGATATTTCAAAATCCCTGTGCGACCTCCCGTTAACCGATATAACGGTATTCGAATCGCTGAATGCCAGAGTCCCGTCCATCCTGAGAATGTTGAATTTTTTATAAAGCTTTTCCTCGGAAAGGTCCCTCATAGTATCGACGAGAACGGGCGCATTACCTGTGAGCATCATATTCTTAAGCGACACGATAAGGGACTCCAGGTTGACTTTGACATTCTTCTGATTTTCATCCAGGATGCTTGTCCGGAGGTCGATGACGATAAATATTATTATCAGAATTATTGCAATAAGAAATACTGCGGAAAGGGATGAAAGGATCTTCGTCTGGATGGAATTCAGTTTTATAACTCCCTCCTCATAATCCGGGATCATCCTTTGCTATTAATAAAATGGGAATGTCATTCGTCAGTTTAATAAAAAATCGTCCCAAAAACCTTTGAACTGAACTGTTTTCGTAAAAGAACGGTTTTTGGGACAATTCCGATGATTATGAAGAGAAACCTATTTCATTGCAGTTTCAGGTTCGGCTTCCTTGATATCGGAAACCTTCATCATATTTTTAACCATTACACCCTTAACCTGCACGTAATATCCGTTCGCCCTCTTCGTGGCTTTGAGCAGGGCCGCCATCATCTTATTGCCCTTGGCATCGAATTTTGTGAAAGAATAGCTGCCGTCAGAGCCTTTCATCAGAAGACCGTATCCTGAAGCCGCGCATGGCGGGTTTTTCAGGCACATAACGGTGTGTTTTTCCGGATTTTTCGACAGGTCAGCCCCGTCAGCTGCTACGTGCCCTTTGGCCGACCAGCATAAATTATCGGCGGCATAGCCGGTATAGGTCTTCGCCGAAGCTGCTGCAGCGATAAAGAATAAAAATACCGAAAGGATGCCGAAAACCAGGATCTTTTTCATAATTACCTC
This sequence comes from uncultured Spirochaetota bacterium, assembly GCA_963796325.1. Lineage (GTDB taxonomy): Bacteria > Spirochaetota > Brevinematia > Brevinematales > JAOACQ01 > CAVYGN01. Next base: position 966,378 of record CAWCLF010000001.1, on the reverse strand, counting down.
CTATAAAGATCTGATAACAGTCTTTAAAATAATAAATTTACATCAATCCCGTCAAATCTGTTTTCATTTTTTTCGAGCCGAAATTAAAAAAACCGGCTTTCTTCCCGCGGTGATCATTGCCTGCCGCTTATCTTCCTCCAGAGAGTGGTAAGACTTATCCCGAGGGCCCCGGCGGCTTTCGAACGGCTGCCTCCGTAAAGTTCAAGCACCCTTTCTATATGTTTCTTTTCAAGTTCTGCAAGGGTAAGGGAGCCGGCCATGCCTTTATCGCCGGCATCTTCGGGATGAGTTAATGAATAAGGGAGGTGTTCCGGTTTGATTATGCCTCCGGAAGCCAGGATCGCCGCCCTTTCAAGGACGTTTTCCAGTTCCCTTACATTGCCCGGCCATGAATAAAGAAGGAGCGGATCCACACATTCGGCATCAAGATTGAGCTTATCGATCGAAAGTTTTTTTAACAGCTTTTTAATAAAAAATCGGGCGAGCGGCAATATGTCATCAGTCCTTTCCCTGAGCGGGGGGACTTCTATCTCGATGATCCTGATCCGGTAGTACAGGTCTTCCCGGAATTTTCCCTTTGCCACATCGTCGGCAAGTTTCCGGTTCGTGGCTGCTATGATCCTTGCGTTAACTTTTCTCGGAGTATTTTCCCCCAGCCGGATCACTTCCTTTTCCTGGAGTACCCGGAGGAGCCTGTTCTGCATTGCCGGGCTTATATCCCCGATCTCATCCAGGAAGAGCGTACCGTTATTGGCTTCCTCGAAAAGACCCGTCCGGTCCCTCACAGCGCCGGTAAAAGCCCCCGCTTTGTGGCCGAACAGTTCGCTTTCAAGCAGAGTTTCCGGAAGCGACGCGCAGTTTACGGCAACGAACTTGCCGGCGGACCGGCTCGAATTGCGGTGTATAAAGCGTGCAAGGACTTCCTTGCCTGTGCCGGTTTCGCCCGTAACCAGGACAGGGCTGTCGAATCGCGCAACCCTGTATGCGATATCAAGGGTTTTCTGAAAGCTTTTGCTGCTGACCTCTATGAAAGAGTCCTTGTTCGCTCTTTCAAGGCTATGAAGTTTTTCCCTGTTCCTTTGAAGCTCCCTGTTTTTTTTCTGAAGTTCTGCCGTCAATTCCATTACCCTGCCCTTTATATCTTCCGCTTCGAAATATTGATGGAAAGTTTTAAGCCCGTTTCCCCAGCTTTTCTCGTCCATCCCCACGGCCAGACATTCATGGCTTCCCGCCGCCTTGCATTTTTTTTCGGAGAAGTAGATATTGACGCCCAGGCAGAACGAAGCATACCCGCTTGCATAACCGGAAAGTATCCAGCAGACGGGATATTCTGAAGTTCCGAATTCCTCAAGATGCTCTTCAGCTTCAGCGGAATCTCGCCATATGATCTCGGAATAAAACGCGGATGTTTTTTCATCCCATTCGAGAACGGTCATTGAAGCGCGAACAATCCCCATAAGCGTATGCAATACAGGACCTGCCTTCAGGAGTTCTTCCGTGCTGTCCCAGCTGAAAAGCCTCTTCATGGCTGCCGCATCGGCCTGGCCGGAATAATACCCGAACCGCGTCAGCGTCCTCCTCGCGCTTTCTTCTCCGAGATTAAGAAAAAGGTCATGACGGAGCCTTGCAAAAGCGTTCATGGAATGCAGAACCACCCTTCTTCCATGGAAATCCAGCCTGCCTTCCGCAAGGTCTATTACCTCTTCAAGTTTCAGATCCATAGCTTTCATATATTGCCCCTGTATTTCATTTTGAAATATTCACATTTCATTTTGAAATATTTTTTAATTATTGTCAAGTCCGGTCCGGATCTATTTTTTATTTATTTCATTAAAATATATAGGATTATAAAACTGGCCCGTTATTTGCTCATATCATATATGGAATAAAACATTAAATAAGGAGGACACTATGTATTCGATGTTAAAAAATAACAGCCTCATGGTTTCCGGCAAGGCTGCCGGATTTACATCAAGGCTTATCTCCGCGCCGAGTAAAAGCCTTCATGAAGAGAAAGCGGCAAAAGTTGCCGAGGATGAAATGAAGGAGCTGGGGTTTGACAAGGTTTTCCGTGATGGAGCGGGCAATGCCCTGGGAATTCTCTACGGCCGCAAACCCGACAGGACAATACTCCTTATTTCCCATCTGGATACTGTCGAACCGGGTGACGAATGGACGGACGATCCTTTTTCAGGCAGGATCATAAACAAAAGAATATGCGGGCTGGGTGCAAGCGACTGCAAGGGCGGAACGGCTGCGCAGATCTATGCCGGCGCCATATTGAAAAAAAGCATGCTTCCCATGGAAGGGAACGTAGTCGTTGCCTCCGTGGTAGCAGAGGAAAACGGGCTCTCTCTCGGGACAAGGTTTCTTTTGAACGAAACGCTGCCGTCGCTTAACCTCAAACCTGAATTTGCAATAATGGGAGAACCTACCGACCTGGGCCTTTATTACGGCCATAACGGGTGGCTTGAGGTCGACATCGAGCTTGAAAGTGAAAATAATTTCGAAGTTGCACTCGCCCTGGGCGCCGTATCTGAAGCTATCGGGGAAGAGGAACTTTACGAAACGGATTACAACCCTGCCTGCGGGAAGCTGGCGGTCGTCAGGTCAAGGCAAAAAATATTACCCGGCGAAGACCCGGAAGCAGTCCTTGAAAGAATTGAAAGAAGAGCCGGCGAGGCGGCGCGAAGTGCAGGTTCCGTAGCAGTTAACGCTCTTTTAAAAGAGGAAAAGCAGAGTTTTTATACGGGCAGGCAGGCATCGGCAAAATATGCGGCCAGGGCATGGATGACCGATCCCTTCCACCCTAAAATCCGCCGCGCATGCGAGTGCCTTGCAGCAGCCGGATGCAGTGTAAGACCCGGCAGGTGGAAATTCGGCGGACCTGGAATGGGAACTTCCGGCAGCGTAATACTCAACGAGTTTTCAGTGCCGGTTATAGGCTACGGCCCGGGAATGATAGATATGGCACACCGGCCCGGCGAATTCCTGGATACGGATATGCTCACCTCGGCTGTCTACGGAACAGCTGTCATGGTCCATGGCCTTGCAGGCGTACCTGTTTTCGGCTGGACCATGGATGAGATATAAGGAAGGGCCTCATGAAAAGAAATGATAAGACATTAAATATGCTGGTCTTCAACTGCGGCAGCTCTTCATTGAAGTACAGGCTCATCGCTATGCCCGGAGAACTAGAGATTGCAGGCGGAGAAGCCCAGCGCATAGGTTCTAAAACAGCTGAAAAATCGAGGATTCTCTGCCGGAACGCAGGAAAGGAATCCGTGATTTTTCTTAATATGAAGACCCATAAAGAGGCATTTAACGAGGTGATGAAGCTCCTCGAAAACGGAGGAGGCTTCAAAATCGGCGCCATCTGCCATCGTCTTGTTCATGACGGGGGCATTTTCAGGGATAATATATTGATTGACCGGAAAAATGTTAGGCTGCTCGAAAGAACGGCAAGCTTCGCACCTCTGCATAACCCCAAGGCGATCGAGCTTATCGAGGAATGCTTGAAGCTGTACCCTGAAATGAAGCAGACAGCCGTTTTCGATACCGCTTTCCATTCGACTATTCCATGGTATGCAAAATCCTATGCTTTGCCTCTTAGAGTGACCCGCAGGCTTAAAATACAAAAATACGGTTTCCATGGTTCCAGCCATAAGTTCGTAATGACGGAAGCGGCAGATTTTCTGAAAATACCTCTTAAAAAATTCAGCGCGGTCATTTGCCATCTCGGAAGCGGAGGCGCAAGTCTCTGCGCCGTCAAAAACGGGAGATCGGTCGATAATACAATGGGCTACTCGCCTCTTCCCGGGCTCGTTATGAGCACCCGCGGCGGGGATATCGATCCTGCTGTCGCTCTCTTGCTTGCCTTGAGATCGGATAAAAATTTCGACGGACTGGAAGATATTTTAAACAAAGGCAGCGGTATATTGGCCCTTTCCGGATTTACCGGCGACATAAGGGATGTGATCGATTCGCTGAAAAAAAATAAAGGCGGACCGGACCGCAGCCGCTTGAATTTGACATTCCAGATCTATACATGGAGGATAAAGAAGGCGCTGGGATCATACCTGGCGGTCGTCGGTCATGCCGATGCGGTGGTATTTACAGATACGATCGGAGAACTTGTCCCCGAAGTCAGGGAGGCGGCGGCCGGAGGTTTGGAAGCGTTCGGAATTAAATTAGACCCCGCCCGCAATTCGATGGCCTTGAAGCTTCCCGCCGTCATATCATCAGATGAAAGCCGGGTTTGCGTCATGGCTGTCGCGACAAACGAGGAGCTCGAAATTGCCCGGGAATCGGCAGGAATAGTGAATCGAAATTATTAAGTGAGGATAAGATGAATACACTGGTTTTAAATCCAGGCAGAATAAATACTGCATACAGCCTTGTATCGGACGGCATTGAGAGCGGCATTAAAGGCAGGACAGGACCTTTATTTTCCCCGGAAGATGCCGCCGCCGCCCTGGAGCATATAAGGAATACTGTCACCGATCGGACAGGGATCGATATACTGGCAATCCGGGCGGTATACGGGGGAGATATTTTTCAAGGTCCTGTATTTTTCAACAGCAGGACAATGAAAGAGTTATCGGATTTATCGGAAGTTTCGCCCCTTTATATACCCGCGGTAACTGCCCTGGCCGCCGCAGGAAGAATTGTATTTCCCGGAATTCCTGCGATACTTGTATTTGAAACTTCATTTTCCGGCTCTCTTCCGCCATGGGAATATAATTATGCGATAGATCCCGAATTTGCCGCCCGTAACGGGATACGCCGTTTCTGCTTTCACGGCATAATGCATGAAGAAGCCGCAAGATTCGCCGCGATTCAGGCAGGCGGGATCTTGGAAAAATGCCGCCCCCCCCTCCATGTATTTTCATTATGCCTTGAACCCAAGCCTGAAGCGGCTGCATTGATAGGTAAACGGCCTGTAATGACTACGGGAGGCGCTACTCCCGTCGAAGGGCTGCCGGGTGAAACCGCCTGCGGGGACATCGATGCCGGAATTCTGATCCGTATGGCGCAGGATTTGAACTGGGGGCCGGAAGAGATCAACAATATCCTGACGGGCGAAAGCGGTATGGCGGCGCTGACCGGGAAAAAGAAGAGGCTTGACGAGATTTTTAAGAACCCTGATATAAAATTCAAAAGAGCAAAGAAGATATTCCTATACAGGCTTCTCCTGGCTGCAGGTTCAGCCGCGGCAGCGATGGACGGAATAGACTGCATTGTGTTTTCAGGACGTTACCGGAACTGCGGTCGAGCGATCGGGAAATGGCTCCTTAAGAAACTGAAATTCCTCGAAAACCCTTCCGGAATAATATGCATGGAGCTTCAACGATCCCTTGAAGAGGTAATAGCGGGAAAAGCGGCCGCACTTTACAGGCAGGGGAAGACAGCCGCTCAGAAATCCTATCAGCAGGTCAGGTGAAGAACAAAATTTGTAGATCTGTCGTTTAAATGATTTACGGCATCGGAAGTTCTCATCAGCATGAGTTTAACTCCCAACTCTTCGGCTTTTTCCTTCACCTTATCCATAACGGGAAGGCTTCCGTCGTGACCTGTGCCGATAATCAGCGTTTTACATTTCCAGGGTATATTCTCTTTTACCGAAAGAGGGGTATGCCCGTATTCATTGCGGTATCTCTTCGACAGGCTCTTTTCCCTTTTACTGATTTTATTATTATCGATGATTATATCTTTTTCATAAAGGATGCCGTCTATTTTAACGGAACCGAAGGAAAATGATTCTACTTTCATTCGTCTCGCCTCCCCTGCTGATGGAAATCAACGGTGGTCTCCCTTATTCCATCTCGAAACTTACCGTGACGCGGGCCGTAACGCTTATCTGACCGGGGGAGATAGTACTGCCTTCCGGAGGGCCGCTGTAATTCCCGGCATTTACCGAGGCGTTCTGCATCTGCATCTGCCCGGTCTGCCTGCCCCAGTAATTGTTATTCCAGGAATACCATCCGCCGTAATCTTCGCTTATAGAATATACTTTCCCCGCCTTCATGCCCAGATGGCCGGCGATCAGTTCCGCTTTTTCCTTTGCAGCCTGGGCCGCCATGACCCTTGCCTGGTCGCGGTATTTCCGGAGCTCCGTCGTGTTGAATTGGATTCCCCGGACATAATTGGCGCCGGCTTCCAGTACGCCGCTCAGAACATCTTCATATTTTCCCAGGTCTTTCATGGTGATCACGATGTTTTTCGTGACAAAGTAGCCGGTAAAAACCTGTTTCTGGTATGAACCGCTTTCTTCCCTGTATTCATACCTGGGTTCTATGTTAAAATAATCCGTCTGAACATTCTTCTGGTCAACCCCGTATTTTTTGGTTACAGCTATTATTCCCCTCACGGCATCGTCATTCTTTTTTTTCGCCTCTTTCAATATAACATTGGAAGTTTCGACGGAGAGGATAATAACAACCTCGTCCGGTACAACTTTTACTTCAGCATCCCCGCTGACATTTATAAGCCTCGGCCCGTTCTCGGCCGGCCAGGAAAGAGTAAAGACAAACAAGCATGCCAAAACCGCCGGGATTATTTTTATCATATTACACCTCCTGCAATACGCATTTATTATTCCGGAAAGCGGATGCCCGGAGCTGTTAAAACACAAAGCCCATACGGCATCCCGTATCGAAGACATTAAAGCTCGAAGCGTAGTGTAAAACGGATTGGAAGTTTCTCTCGTATCCTCCCAGCCCTATATAAACCGAAAAATGATCGAAAACGCCGTATTCGAAGCCGGTACTTATAGCAGCAATTCCCATAACGGCGCCGGCGATAGTCGGCACTGGATCGTACGATACGGCTATTTCCGGCCTTACTGCAAACAGGCCCGGCAAGGTTAAAAATAAGATAATTGCCGATATGACAAATGGATTGAAAATCTTAAAATTCATATATCCCCGCAAATTTTTATTTTACATTAAAGCGGTAAATATGACAATAATATAACATAAGATTGATTATTATTCAGCTGAATATTTCAATTTCGGGTTTTATTTAACAGTGAAGCCGGTATTTCCTGCCTCACGGTATTGATGCTTTCCCAGGGATCTTTTTTCAGGGTCAATAACCTTTCATCTATATTAAGTACTGTAAAACTGTCGAAACGAAGGTCCGGTCTCAATTCATCCCAATCGACCGGCATAGAAACCGGTGCGCCGGGTCTTGTCCTCACGGTATAAGGCGCCGCCCAGGAGGCGCCGGGCGTATTCCTGAAATAATCTATGAATATCCTGCCTTTCCTCATTGCTTTAGACATCGTGGCAGTCATAAAAGAAGGCCACCTCTCCACGAATTTTTCCGCCAGCCTGCCCGAGATGTTTTTAATTTCCTCCCAGCCGTACAATCGTTCTACGGGAACAATGATATGAAGACCTTTTCCCCCGGTGGTCTTCACAAAACTTTCAAGGCCGTATTCAAGTAGCATTTTCCTGAGATGAAGCGCGGCGGCGGAGACGGCTTCAGGTTTGACATCCGGCCCCGGGTCAAGATCGAAAACCATCCTGTCCGGATCTTCGGTATTATCTATCAGGATATCCATGATATGAAATTCAATGACCCCTGACTGCACCAGCGTCAGCAGGGATTTTTCATCTTCAATATAGATATATTCTTTAACGGCGTTTTTTTTCTTCAACAGAAAAGTCTTGACAGAATCCTTAAATGCATCGGCGGGGTGTTTTTGAAAAAAACATCTCTTTATATCCCCGGGGCACCTGACAAGGACCAGGGGGCGCCTTCCGATCTCTTTTAACATTCTGCCTGCGATTTTCTCGTAATAAGCGGCAAGATCCATTTTTGTCAGATTTTTATCCCCGAATATTATCCTGTCGGGATGCGTAATGACAACTCCGAAGGCCGAGGGTTCCTTAATACCGGCGTTACCCGGCTCTTCCCGGACGATCTCTAGAGGGTCTTTATCCTCCCTCAAGCCGAGAAAGGAAGCCTGCCTTAAAAGAGAATCTTCGGTCCAGTTCATGAACGACACTTCTGCGGCGAGCACTGGTTTTACCCAGTGGACGTCTTCCGCATTTGCTAAATTAAAAAAAGGAGATCCGGATATTTCAATGCGCCTGAGTTTATTATAGAGTGAATTCAATGTTTTTTCGTCAAAACCCGTCCCGGCTTTGCCGCAGTATGCGAGTTTACCGTCGAGGTAATACCCGAGCATCAGCGCTCCGAATTTACTCCGGCTTCCGCCCGGATCCGTGTACCCGCCGATGACAAATTCCTGCCGCCTGACGCATTTAATTTTAACCCAGCCTTTTGTGCGTTTCTCCTCATAAATGCCGGCCAGGTCCTTGGCCATAATGCCTTCCAGGCCCAGGCTGCATGCGCTTTGAAAGGCGGCGCCCCCCTCCCGGCCCGCCAGGTGCGGATTGTATATCACCGGGCTGCCCGTATTATTTGCAAGGATCCGTTCGAGAAGCATCTTCCTTTCGCCCAGCGGAGTTTTTTTTAAGCTGTATCCGTCGCAGAATGTAATATCGAAAACATAATATTGAAAAGAGCTATCCCGGCCGTCCCTGATCGCTTGCTGCAGAAGCTGGAAATTACTGATCCCCCTGCCGTCAGGTACGATTATTTCCCCGTCCAGTATGGCCCTTTTGACAGGAAGGTCGCGGCAATACCCGGCAATTCCATTGAATTTGCCTGTCCAGTCGTAACCGTTCCTCGTTACCAGCCTGACTTTCCCATGATCGATAAATGAAAGCAGCCTGTATCCGTCAAACTTGATCTCGTAGATCCAGTTGTCTCCGGACGGCGGCCTTGGAACCAGTGATGCCAGTTGAGGCTTCATAGCCTTAGGCATGACGGCTTTAACTGCATTTGTGAGAACCGACGGATCTGTAAGAGCTCCGGAAGCCGCGCTTTTCCCGTAGGATTCATCGCTATCTTTAAACAGGAGCCAGTTTTTTTCTCCTTTTATCCTTACCAGGGTCCATTTACCCTCGAGTCTCGTGCCGTACAGGATAAATTTTATCGTACCTTTTTCGAATGAACGGCCCGGTGTGTCCTCCAGGCATTCCCACCTGCCTTTGTCCCATATGGCAACATCCCCGGCCCCGTACTCTCCGGCAGGTATGCTTCCCTCGAAATCGGCATATTCAATAGGATGATCTTCCACGTTGACTGCGAGTCTTTTTTCAAGGGGAACTGTGCTTAACCCCTTGGGTACGGCCCAGCTTTTCAGAACTCCGTCCATTTCAAGACGAAGATCGTAATGAAGCCTTCGGGCCGAATGCTTGTGAACAACGAACCTGTTTTTTAAAGCGCTTTTTTTTATCCTTCCGCGCGGTTCATGAGTCCTCGAAAAAACCCTTTTTCCCTTGTATGCTGAGAGAGCCATTTAACTGCTCCGGTTTAAAATCAGGCGGCTTTTTCAGGAATTTTACCTTTTTTAGGCATATCTTTAGAATGCCCTGTCATTTCCTTTTGCTCAACGCTTTTCTTCAGAATATCCATAAAATTGTCGTATTTAGCGAATGCCACCGCTTTCTCGGCTTTAATCACTGCGTTCGGCTGCTTTATTTTTTTGTTGATCAATTGATAAAGCCTGTCCGTATAATCATCCCTGTATTTTTCATGCCGGAACTCGGTGCTCATCATCCCGATCAGCTTCAGGGCTATATCCATCTCGCTTTCGGTTATTTTATATTTTGCGGCGGAACCTGCAGGAAATTCAAATTCGGCAGGCGGCTTTATCTCCTCATTGAAAAGGAGTAATTCCAATACCAGCGCGTTATCCTGGGGTATGACCGCCGAAAGGTACTGCCTCTTGCTGACCACAACCCTGGCTATGCCTGCTTTATTTGTCTTTTTCAGGATCTCCCGCAGCAGCACATAACCCTTTTCACCCTTTTTATCACTGACCAGATAATAAGGTTTATGATTCAAGATGGGCCTGATTTCAGACTGTTCGACAAAATCTTCGATATTGACGACCTGATTCGATTCCACAGCCGCCTTTTCAAAATCCTCGTCGCTGAGGATAACGTATTTATTTTTTTCATACTCATAACCCCTGACTATTTCCTCCCAGGGCACCTCGTCGCCGGTCTCTTCGTTAATCCTCATGTTTTTAACTCGTTTCTTATTCCTCCTGTCGATGAAATGAAAAGCCGGGGCTTTGCTTGCCTCGTTTACTGCTGTAAAGAGAGTAACGGGAATACTCACAAGCCCGAATGTAATAAAACCTTTCCAGATTGGACGTGTCATGAAGATCCTCCTTTTAAAATTAATCAAACAAAAGACCCCTGTCAATCGAAAAGGCTCCGGCAGGCATCGTTTTTTTAAAAATTAAGTGAAAATCATTGCCTTATTTCCGGCCCCGGTTTAGAATCTTCCGGTTAAGGATCATTCTTAACCGAGAAGCCGGGAGAAATGTATGAAATTTAAAGACGCATCTTTTACAGCCGTTCTTGAAGGTACAAGGCTGGTTTTTTCAGGAAAAATAGAGAAATCGGATTACAGCTCTTTTTCCCTTTTCCTGAAGCAGGTGGATGCTGCAGTAAAAGAAAAGGAACTCCTTGTGGATATCAGGCGCCTGGATTTTATAAATTCCGGCGGAATCCGCAGCCTTGCCGTTTTTTTCCTCGGATCCGGGAAGGATTTCCGCATTATTATAGACCCTGAAAAATCATGGCAGAAAGCCGGAATTTTATCGCTTGTAAGCCTCAAGGATGAAGGAAAAGTAAAAGTAGAGGAAGAGGAGAAAGCTTGAATTATGGAAAATATGCCTCAAAACCTTTCGCCGAACTGTATAAAAATTGAAAAAGACGGGAGGTCGATCTATATCCTGGGAACCGCGCATGTCCTTGCCGACAGCAAAAAGGAAGTCGAAGAGCTTATAGACGGCATCGATCCCGATACAGTATGCGTGGAACTCTGCGATTCGCGATACCAGTCCCTGAAGGATAAAAACAGATGGAAAAATCTGGATATCGTGAAGGTCATCAGGCAGGGGAAAGGGTTCCTTCTACTGGCCAATATGATCCTCTCGAGTTTCCAGAAAAGGATCGGGCTTAACCTGGAATCCGCGCCCGGCGAGGAAATGATCGCCGCTTTCCAGCTGGCGGAAGCAAAGAACAAAAAGGTCGTCCTGGCCGACCGCGATATAAATGTCACATTGCGCCGGGCCTGGCAGCTTTCATCTTTCAGCGATAAAATCAAGATTATCGAAGTTCTCATCGAAGCCTTGTTTTCAAAGGAAGAGTTTAAAAAGGAAAACGTGGCGGAGCTTATGGATAAAAAAGATATTATGAACGAGATGATGACGGCCTTCGCCGAAAAAATGCCCAGGGCGAAAGAAGTACTGATCGACGAAAGAGACCGTTACCTGGCGAACCGGATAGAAGGGGCCGCAGGGAAAAAAATAGTTGCTGTTGTGGGCAAAGGCCATCTTGACGGAATAAGGAATTTGATTGAAAACGGATTTCAATACGACCCTGTCATTGAAAAGGTGCCCCCCGCAGGCATCGGCGGCAAATTAATTCCATGGCTCGTCGGCCTCGTCATCCTGGCCCTGATCATAGCCGGCTTCATGAAAGGCGGGAATGTCGGCGTCTCGATGTTATGGGCATGGATCCTCTGTTCGGGAATCTGCACTTCGATCGCGGCTCTTGCGGTTATGGCGCATCCTGTTACCATTATATCGAGCTGGCTGGCTGCGCCCGTCAAGCTCATTGCACCGCCGATAGGCGCAGGATTACTTCTGGCCCCCCTCGAGGCCGTTCTCCGCAAACCGCAGGTGAAAGATTTCGAAAACCTTAGCAGCGATATACAGACAGTCAAAGGTTTTTTTAAGAACAGGGTTACGAAGATACTCGTTGTTTTCGCCTCTGTATCGATAGGAGCCATTGTCGGACATACTGTCGCCATTGTATGGATTGCAAAGATCCTTGCCGCAAAATAAAGAACATGCACTTTCACTATCCGGAAGCGGCTTCCTTTTTCATTCTTTTATTGTAATACATCTTCCTGTCCGCTTCAATCATCAGTTCCTCTACGGAAAGGTCTCCGGAAGCCGTAAACGAAGCGTCGCCTATTGTTATCGATATTTCATAAGGTTTCCCGGAACCTGAATTGTATTTATCGGTAACTTTATTAAGTCTTTTCTTTATCCTTTCAAGATTGCCGCCTGAAAATTCAAGTGCGAATATAACAAATTCATCCCCCCCGATGCGACCTATAATATCCACGGTCCGGAATGTCCTCCGGAGCAGCCTGCCCGCCTGGATTATAGCATTATCACCTTCCTTATGCCCGTAATAATCATTGATCTTCTTCAAGCCGTCCAGGTCTGCATACAGAATGATCCCCTTTTTTTTCATTCTTTTCGCCAGATTCATATTCTGTTCCGCTATATTAAGGAAACCCCTCCTGTTATACAGTCCTGTCAGCTCATCTTTTTCGGATAGAGTTTTTAACTTTTCATTCGACTCTTCCAGTTCTTTCAATACCAGTTCGAGCTTCTGCTGAACCTTCCGTCGTTCGGTAAAAAGAAGAGAGGTTTTTATCGCGGTGCCTAAAAGAACAGCAAGGGTTTCATATATGCTTTTATCCTTCGAACCGATCTCGTAAAGCATGACCCCGAGCAGTGATTCCCTGAAATAAATCGAGGACGCCACCATCGTATATCTTTCTTTCTTCGGCAGCAGGTCGGGAGGCGCGAGAAATGCGGAGGGGTATTTTATACACTTCCTGGAAGTGATCCTGACGCCGCCGCTTTCGTCGTAAGCCATAATAAGTTTATAGGTCCCGGGAATTGACCAGGGCTCTTCTTTGAGGTGTTTTATTTCCTTGTCAAAAACAGACAAATAGAAGCATTTTATCCCGAGCCGGGGCACTTCCTTTATTAAATTTTCAGTCAGTTCGTCGAAATTCAAAGACGCCGCCAGGATAAGCTGGGTTTCCCTGAATTGAAGATTGTTTAAAAAAATTTGCAACCGCTGCTGGGCCTGCTGGCGTTCCATCATTTCCGCTATAAGAATTCTCGCCTTGTGGAAAAGAGGCGACAAAACGGAAGGGTCCGGAGAAATGGCGGCGGCGCAATCGTAAAAATAAGTAAAAATATCCTGCCAGATCCTTATATTTCCTTTCGCTTTTATTTCTTCTTCCAGGACATGCAGGAGCTGCCTCAGGAATTTTTCCGTATTCTCTTTAACCGCAGCTTCTCCATCATATATTTCAAGGAAGCTGTTTACGATTTTGAGTACTTTCAAGTCTTTTATTTCATACTCGTCGAAGATTCCGGCCACTTCAGAGTATACCTCTTTTTTATATCTATCACGGAACTTCACAGATTTAAAACCGGAAACCGATTCGCTTTTCGGCCCGCTATCCTTCACCAGCGATATCGATTCCGAGAAGCAGCCGCATGATGAGCGGATGACGGGTTTAGCGGGGAGCACGACTTCTTCGGGCACAGGTTTCCCTTCCATCATATTTATGACCGTTTCAGCGGCAATCCGTGCCTGCCGGTATATCGGCTGCCTTACTGTTGTCAGGGAAGGGGAATTGAACCGGGCCATTTCAATATCGTCGAAACCTGCTACCGCGACGTCTTCAGGTATCCTTATCCCTTTTCTGGCAAGCGCTTCCATGACGCCTAACGCCATCTGATCGTTCGACGCTACGATAGCTTCAAAAGAACATTTTCTTTTGTCGATTAAAGTCTCGACGGCTTCATACCCGCCCGGATAAAGAAAATTTCCAGGTAAGATCAGATGCTCATCGATTTCAATCCCGTTTTCGGTCAGAGCTTCGGTATAGGCCTCGAAGCGCAGCCTTGACTCGGGATTGATCTCGGGCCCCTTGATGAAAGCGATTTTAGTAAATCCATGGACTTTTATGAGATGTTCAACACATCCCTTCATTCCTTTCTTATTCTCGATAAGAATGCTCGGTATGCCTTCCAGTTTCACATTAATGCTTACCAGGGGCAGCTTAAGGAATTTATGATAAAATTCCTTGAAAATATCCATTTTTACATAACTGATCAGTATGCCGCTCGTCATGATAAAGGCATCCACGTTGTTCCTGTTGATAAACTCGTAGATTATGTTTTTCTGATAAAAATATCCATTGGGATAATTAATGGGATGCCCCATAAATATAATAAGATTGACATCTTTTTCCCGGGCCACATCGGCCACTCCCGGCCAAAGGGCGCTGCAGTAAGTATCTGTAAGCGTTGAAATCTGAAAAGCTATCGTCGGACGCTTCGATTTATTTCCGCCCATAACCCCCCGTCAAATTTTTTCCCCGAAAAAGAACAATCTCGATTAATGAAAGTATAAAAAGTCGGAAAAAATAGTCAAGTATTCCGAAAGGGTTATTTTTTATGGAAAATCGGAGAAGAGCTTTAAATTTCACTGTTCTATTCATGCTTCTTATAATATATTTATATGTAAAATTAATTAGGGTTGAACAATGGAAATAGATAATAGTTTTCCACTGGCCGGCGATGTCCTGTTCGGGGAATTGCGGGAAATGCTGGTTATAACCGGCCTTGATCTCCGGATTTTACATACGAACCCTTTTTTTATAAAATATACCGGCTATTCCCCGGAAGAAATCGCAGGTAAGAAATTTTCCTCATTCCTGCAGAACGGCGGGATTGATTCTTTAAAGGAAAAAATTAATGATAAAAATTTTCTCGAAATAAAATTCAGGGCGAAAAAATTTACATTCGAGTCTGAAATCCGGTTCAGCCGGAGCGGACATTATTTTATTGCAATCATCAGGGATATAACGGCAGACAGGTCGGCACAAGAAAATTTCATCAAAGCGGCGTTCCGCTGGAGAGAAACATTCGACCTTATGAGAGACTCCGTTTGCCAGGTCGATAATTCGGGGAAAATAATCAGGTGCAACAGAAATTTTGCAGAACTGGCCGGTAAAGAGATCAACCAGATGATAGGCTGCCCGCTTCAGGAAATTTTAACTGTATTTAATGATGAAAAATTCAACGGTTATCTGATTTCTGCACTTCAATATAAAAAAAGACAATATTATGAAAAGGATATTAATGAACATTCCTATGGCATCAGTATTGATCCATGCTTCGACGAGCTGGGCAAGCCCTCCTGCAGCATAATAATCATGAACGATATAACGGACAGGATAGCCGCATTAAGGGCCCTTGAAGAAAGCGAAAGCAGGCTGAAACTTGCCCTCGAGGGTTCCAACGAGACACTGTGGGACCTGGATTTTAAAGCGCACATTTTTTTCAGCCCGGATCTGTACGTGAAACTGGGATTCGACCCTGCTGCCACGCCGGTCGATTTCGATTACTTGAAATCCCTTATACACCCGGAAGATCTCGATAATGTGAACTTTAAGTTCATGCAATTGGCGGCTTCGAAAGACGGTTTCCTCGAACTGGAATGCAGGCTGAAAACGATAAAAGGCGAATGGCAGTGGTATATGATCAGGGGAAAAATGATCGGAAGCATCGAAGCAGGTAAAAGTGTGCATGCCACCGGCACCATGTCGGAGATTACATATAAGAAAAACCTTGAACTTAACCTCAAGGAAAGCGAGGAGAAATTCAGGGTTATTTTTGACCAGGCGGCCGTCGGCATCGCCAGGGTAAACCTGGACGGCCGTTTCCTGGAAGTCAACGAAGTATTCCGCTGCATTACCGGTTTTGACCGGGAAGAAATTTTAAATGCGACTTTATGGGACATTACTTATCCCGACGATATTGCGCAAAGCGAATCGAAATTAAAGGACCTGATTTCATGCAAAATTGATCTGTTCGAACAGGAAAAGCGCTATTTAAGAAAGGATAAAACCGTCATTTGGTGTCATGTATCAAACGGCGTCGTCAGGAATTCGAAGCATAAACCACTATATTTAATCTCTGTAATAAACGATATAACGGAAAGGAAAAAAGCTGAAGAGGAAATAATCAGGTCCCTGCGCGAAAAGGAAGTGCTTTTAAAAGAGATACACCACAGGGTCAAGAATAACCTTAATATAGTAACATCACTCCTTGAATTGAAAAAGGAAACCCTGACAAATTCCGAAGCTATAGATGCGATCAATGATAGTATAAGCAGGATGCGTTCAATGGCAATTATCCATGAAAAGCTCTATTCATCTGAAGACCTGGGTAAGATTTTCATCAAGGAATATCTTATGGAATTGGGAAATATCCTGCTTTCCAATTATGACGCCTCCGGGGATATCGAACTTGCCCTGGAGGCGGAAAAGATATCAATGGATATCAATTTCATGATACCCTTCGGCCTTATTATCAATGAAATGATGACAAATTCGATCAAGTACGCTTTTAAAGGGATTAGGGGCGGTAAAATATCCGTTAAAGTCTATATTGAGGAAGCCGGTTCGCTTGTTGTTGAATTCTGTGACAACGGCGTCGGCATCCCCCCTTCGATAGATATCAGGAAGCCGCGGACCCTGGTTCTGGAGATCATCAACGACCTGACCCGCCAGCTGAAAGGTTCTTTCGAGCTTATTCCAGGCAAAGGGGCATGCTATATATATAAATTTCCTTTGAAAACAGGTATAAAAACCTACCAGATCTAAGCCCGGGGAGATTTTATATTGAAAAAGACGACTGATCCTGTCTTTTCTCCCTTCTTATTGAAAAGAGAAGCTGTTTTATATTCGACCGCGATCCTCTCCTTTTTTTTACAGATCAGAAACGCTTCGCCGGCCTGCCGGATCGATTGCATATCCGCCACCTCTTCCAGTTCCATCCCTGCCGCTTCATCGGAGCGCCATCCCGTGATATATGAAGCCTGTGCGTTTATATAACGGATTTTCCTGTTTTCATCGAGCGCTATTATTCCTTCATCTATACTGTCCAGGATTGAAAATACATAGTCTTTTTCTCTTTCTATCTTTTTAAGAAAGTCATGCTTGTATAAAGCGATTTCAAGGGCAATCGACAATTCCCTGTCCCCGACAGGTTTAAGAATATAACCGAAAGGATTGGAAATTTCAGCCCTTTTGAACGTGTTTTCATCGGAATATGCCGAGAGATAAACGACCGGAATATCGAACCTTGCCTGTATTTCTCCGGCCGTTTGAATGCCGTCCTTTTCACCCTTGATCACTATATCCATGAGGATCAAATCTATCGACGGGTCTTTATCCAGTATTGCGACGGCTTCTTCTCCCGAGTCGGCGATCCCGGAAGGCTGGTAACCCATTTTTTCCAGTTTCATTTCTATGTTTCTTGCAAGTATCATCTCGTCTTCGACTATCATTACTTTTCTTTTCAGCATAAAGATCCCTCCCGCTTGCAATTAACCTGCAACAGCTTCTTTCTGTATTGTGTTTTCACCGAATATCTTAATAAAATCGTCTCCGCTGATCTCTTTAATTTTATTATAGAACAGGCTTCTTTTAGCTTCGTCATCTACGCCGAAAAGACTGTAAATGTCTATCGATGCTCGGTTGACCCCGCGGGCTTTCAATAAATCATCCAGTTCATCCAGCCGGTCCGCGCTGATTTCATTGGGCTGCCTGTACAGGACTGAACAAACGCTGCTGCCGTTGATAACCAGGTAATCTTTGTTTATCTCGACCAGGTTTCCGGCTGTTTCCGCTTTCATTCTTTTTGAAATATAATTCCTGAACATTTCATCGCTGGATATATAATAACATTTCAAATTCGGGTTGTTGTATAAAACCCGGTATTTTCTCTTTATATCGGCAAGGTCTAAAAACTTCGGATTGATCGTATAAGCGTTATCCCAAATATCAAGGGCATTGACAATATCGTTTTCATTAAAAAGAACATTCCCGATTTCATAAAGAGTTTTGCACCTTTCATTCGGGGCCAGCCGCAGAAGATTGTCGTCCAGAGCCTGAATCGCTTTGTCGTTTTGACCGAGCTTTATCATCGAAATTACAATCCTATTCAGGACCTCCCCCGAAACGATCCTTTCCTTAAGGAAGGGTTTTAGCAGATTGATTGCATCGTTATAGCGTTTTAAACTGAAATTGTTGTAAGCATGGAGCAGCGAAATCTCATTAAGCTGGTTTACCGAATAATTCTGGCTGGCCGCCGTGATCCGCTGGATCATATTTATCGAATTCTGGAATTCCCCGGCATGATAGTATACTTTCGACAGTAATAGGATCGCCCTGTTATCGCCCGGTTTTACATAAATGTACTTGGCCAGAATATCCCTGCACATATTATATTTGCCGGCCTCAAAAAGGATTTCTGAAATATTCCAGAGCGCCGTGGAACTTTTCGAATGATCCTTGAGGACCATTTTGAAGTATCCGAGGGCCTCTTCATTCCGTTTTATCAGGTGATAAAGATTTCCAAGCTTAAGCAGTATCTCGATTTTAATCGCCTCGCTGTAATTCCTTTCGATTTTAACAAACGCTTTTTCATAATTTTCTATGGATCGGTGAAACTGGCCCAGGCCCTCGTACGCTTCCCCTAAATATTTATATAAGATGAAGCTCGACTGCCTTTTTTTAAGATATTCGAGGATCTGGCTGACTGCCGAAACGTAGTTCTTTTCCTTCAGGGCTTTATCCACATTTTTAAGCCAGTTTTCCGGCTTGAAGAACCTGAATAGAATCATCACTGCAACAATAGCCGCAGCAAAAAAAGCTGTAATAATAACAAAATAAATTCCGGCCCCGATATCCATATTTCAATTTACCGATCTAAATAAATGTATAAAGGTCATTTCTAAAAACCGCCGCCCCCAAATCCTTAGCCAAAGGCTCAGGACAGGTGCTCAGGACAGGTGTCGGGACAGGCGCTCAAGGCAATTATAACAAATTAGGATGCTAATTGTCAATAACAGAGCTGGTTTTTATAACCGCCTTTATACCAATATATAATAAATAATAATCATAGAACACTGGGAAAGCCAGCATGCTATTAAGATTATTTAATTCTGACCGGTATTTGATAAAAGCCGCATAAAAGCTTAAATTATTATTATAAGGGTGTTTTTAAAAAGTGGATTTTTAAAAAAGTACAGATTACAGAAGCCAATAATTCCGCCCTATGGGCACTACTTTGCCGAGCCAAAGGAGAGGTTATTGGAAGTGCCCATAAGGGCGGTTCTAAGGAGGGCATTTATGAAATTATATACCGGTACGAGCGGTTTCAGCTACAAGGAATGGATCGGGAACTTTTATCCTGAAGATATAAAACCCGAGGGGATGCTGAAATTTTATTCCGGGGAGCTCGGGATCGTTGAAATAAACAACACCTTCTACAGGATGCCTAAAAAAGAGGTCCTTGAACACTGGATGAAGGAAACTCCAGCCCGTTTTTTATTCAGCATCAAGGCCTCCCGGAAAATAACCCACAGGAAAATGCTTAAGGAAGCTGAAGAAGAAACGAATTATTTCGTAGAAAACCTGAAGGTGATGGGGAAAAAACTCGGCGCCGTTCTATTCCAGTTCCCGCCATGGTTTAAAAAAAACACCGAACGTCTTTCAAATTACCTGAATATCCTGCCCCCCGATATTCCCGCGGTTTTCGAATTCCGGGACCCCTCATGGTACGATCAGGAAACAGCCGGGCTTTTAAGGGAAAGGAGCTACATCTTCTGCTTCAGCGATATGGATGAAAAGGAAACACCTGAAATAATAAGCACCGCGGACTGGGGGTACTTGAGGCTCAGGCGCGAAGTATATACCGGACAGGACCTTGATGACTGGGCTCTTAAGATAAAAGCGCAGGACTGGAAAAAGGCCTTTGTCTTTTTCAAGCATGAGGGAGAGGGTACAGGGCCAAGGCTTGCAAAGGAATTTGCCGGAAGGTTCGCCTGAGAAGAGGAAAAATCTCACCTGTCAGTGGAAAGTAATTTTGAAAATAATTCGATCGGCATTTATACTTAAAAGCCGGTTATTTTTGAGGAGAAGATAATGCCGACCGAAGCAAACGATTTTTTTTCCAATATTCATGAAAGCGATTACAACGCCCCCTTCCTTAAAAAGCTTATCAAAAGCGGGGATATGATCTTCGACCGGGGCAGGGAAAGGGAATACCTGAACGGATGGTGGAACTTCGGGATAGATCAATACGACAACTGCATACGCTCCAAATGGTACGAGGAAAGAAATACCGATGAGGAAGGCCTTCCTCTTCCGGTCGACTTCAGCTTCGAACATTGGGAGACTATTTTTGTGCCTTCCTGCTGGAACATGAAAAGCGAGCGATATTTCCTTTACGAAGGAAGCGCCGTTTATACCCGGACATTCAATTATAAACCACATGGAAGGGAAAGGGTCTTCTTTAAATTCGGCGCAGTCAATTATGAGGCCAAAGTATTCCTGAACCGCACATTTATCGGGATGCACTTGGGCGGATCGACCCCCTTTTACATAGAAGCGACTCAATATCTCAAAACGGTCAACAGGATCCTGGTCGTCGCCGATAACACGCGCAAGAGAACGAATGTCCCATGCGAAAATATGGACTGGTTCAACTACGGCGGTATATACCGGGATGTGGAATTGTTCAGGCTGCCTGAAACTTTTATCAGAGACTGGACGCTCTTCCTGGTCCCTGACAGCAGCTTTGAGTTAATCGGGTTCTCCCTGGCCGTTGACGGCCCTGTTCTAAACGGCGATGCTTTTCTCAGCATTCCCGGTCTTTCCATAAATGCACAGATCGAAGTCAGGGACGGCAGGGCTCATGGCTCTTTCAGGGGTAAACCGGAATTATGGACTCCTCAAACTCCGAAGCTTTACGATGCCGTATTAACATACGGCAACGATACCGTTCACGACAGGGTCGGCTTCCGCGAGATCAAAACGGAAGGACCGGAAATCCTTTTGAACGGCAAACCGGTCTTCCTCAGGGGAATTAGCTGTCACGAGGAAAGCGTAAAAAACGGAAAGGCCGTCAGCGACACGGAAATTATCGAAAATATTTTTCTGGCAAAAGAATTGGACTGCAACTTCATACGTCTGGCTCATTATCCCCATACGCAAAGAACTTCAGAAATAGCCGACGAAATGGGCATCATGCTCTGGGAAGAAATACCGGTTTACTGGGCGATCGATTTCTCAAATCCCGGAACATACAGCGATGCTGAAAACCAGCTGGAGGAATTGATCAACAGGGATAAAAACAGGGCAAGCGTCATACTCTGGTCCATTGGCAACGAAAACCCCGATACCGACGAACGCTTTCATTTCATGACAGGACTTGCAGAAAAGGCAAGGGAAACAGATCCGTCAAGACTAATATCGGCCGCCTGTCTTGTCGACCGCCTGAACCTCATAATAGCGGACCGCCTTGCCGCGCACCTGGATGTTATCGGCCTGAACGAATATTACGGCTGGTACGAAAAAGATATAGGCAAGCTGGCAAAGATATTCGAAAACAGCAGGCCGTCCAAGCCAGTCATAATTTCAGAATTCGGGGCGGACGCCCGCTCCGGACAGCGGGGCACACCCGACGACCTTTATACCGAGGACTGCCAGCTCCATATATATAAAAATCAGCTGAATACGATTGGAAAAATACCTTCTGTAAAGGGTCTTAGCCCCTGGATACTTTATGATTTCAGATGCCCCCGCAGGCTGCATGCGATGCAGGGATTTTATAACATCAAAGGTCTCTTGTCGGCCGATAAAAAGAAAAAGAAACTGGCTTTCCATGAACTGCAGGATTTTTACCGAAGCCGCATGACATATCCTGAAGGAGAGGCAAAATGAGCCAACCGGTCGTCAAGGCGGTAATACCGGCCGCCGGAAAGGGAACCAGGCTCCTGCCTCTTACAAAGGAATTGCCTAAAGAAATGCTGCCTGTCGGGCGCAAGCCCGTAATTCAGTATGTGGCGGAAGAAATCGGCAGGGCCGGCATAACACAGGCCATGATCGTGACGGGAATGCATAAGAGGTCTATTGAAGACCAGCTGGATCTGTGCCCCTCGTTTTTATCCCTTATGGAAAAAGAAGGAGATGAAACGGATTTAAGGGAACTGAAATTTCTTGAAGAGAAGGTCCGTTTTTCATTCACGCGACAGAGTGCGGCCCTCGGGCTGGGCCATGCCGTTTCATTATGCGCCGGATTTGCAGGGGGCGATGATTTTGCGGTAGCTCTGGGCGACACCATCATCGGAATAAAAGAAGATGAAGAACTTCTGCCGCGTATGATAAAGTTCCACCGGGAATCCGGAGCGTCGGCCGTAATCGCCGTTGAGGAAGTCGCTCCCTCGGAAACTTCTCTATACGGTATAGTCGATATCCGTCATTCCCCCGGCAAAGCTGCCGCCGTCGCTGATATTGTTGAAAAACCCGCTCCCGGTAAAGCCCCGACCAGGCTCGCGGTGGCGGCGAGGTATATTTTCAGCCCTTGTATTTTCGAAGCCCTTGACAAAACGCAGCCCGGAAAAAACGGCGAACTTCAGCTTACCGATGCTATCAGGATCCTTATAAAAAGCGGCAGGCAGGTATATGCCTGGCCGTTATCCGTAAACCAGAAAAGGTATGACATCGGCAGTTTCGAGGGATATTTCCGCGCCTTTATCGATTTTTCCCTTTTAGACGGCAGGTACGGGAATATTGTCCGCGAATATATAAAAAATTCGGCCTGCCGCGTATGACGGTAACCGCCGCTGCACCCGGAAGGGCTTCCATTATCGGCAATCCTTCAGATATGTACGGAGGAGCCGTCCTTTCATGCTCTGTAGGCATGCGCGCCTATGCAACGGTGACGCCCGGATCCCGCCTTGTGATGGAAACCGATGACAGAATAATCGCTGTCGACGGTCCCGATAAATTAGTTTACAGAAACGACTCTTTCGATATCGCGCGCGCGGTTATCAATTCCATGAATTTCACGGAATTATCCTGCAGGATCAGCTTCAAAAGCGAAATACCGCTAAAAAGCGGCATGGCCGGGTCGACGGCTCTCATGGCGGCGCTAATTGCGGCCCTTCTTGCCTGGCAGGGAAAACACCCCGGCCCGTATGAGCTTGCAGAGCTTGTACGTCATACAGAATCGGATCATCTCAAAGTCGTCTGCGGTTTCCAGGATGCTTATATGAGCGTTTTCGGAGGCCTGAATTACATGGATTTCAGGGGAAAATATTTCAGCGAAAACAAAGTTTCGGAAACCTACGCTTCGGTCGAGCCCCTTGCAGGCTTTGTTAAAGATCTGCCGTTTGTACTGGCGCATACCGGGGTCAGGCGGATTTCAGGCAGCGTTCATATGCCTATAAGCGAACGATGGCGGAAAGGGGACGCCGATGCGGCAGAGGGATACAGGCGGATCACGGAACTTGCCGGACTTGGTAAAAAAGCTCTTATATTAAAAGACTGGCCTCTTTTGGGCGAACTTATGAATGAAAACCATGCAATACAGCGGAAGCTCGGAGGTTCCGGCGAATCGAACGAACGGCTGATCAGAGCTTCGCTTAAGGCCGGGGCCGCCGGAGCGAAGCTCGCGGGAGCCGGCGGAGGGGGTACTATAATCGCTCTCTGGCCGTACGAAGATCCGGCGCCGCTTGAAAGGGCTCTTATCGATGCCGGCGCATCCGCAATTTACAGGCCTCAGGTTGTTCCCGGAACAACGGTATCCTGAAAAGGGGTTACTCTATGCCGGACCAGGCTATTGCAAGCGGGCTTAAGGGCGGCTTCTCGCCCCTTGATTGAAGGGGCTTTCTTCGAGTTTTTGGAGGTTTTATGCCGAAATCGAGAAAAGAGGCGTCCCGGAATGACAGGCCGGGATCGGTAGTCGACAGGAGCCAGGATTCCGTTATTATAACCGCAAGACAAGCCCCGAGGGTGCTCGCCGGAGATCATTCGGCTCCGTCGTGCTGAGCACGGTGGCCGGATTTGTAGACACTTCGGGTTTTTTAGCTCTTTATGAGCTGTTTACTGCGCATGTAACCGGCGACCTTATCATAGCCGCCGTCGGATTTGCGAAAAAGCTTAACGCCAGCGCAATAGTGAGGCTTGCAATGATCCCCGTTTTTATGGCAACTGTCGCAGCCGTTTCGCTCTTTGCACGCGCCATAAAGAGGCGGGGAGCAAAAACAGTCGCCCCCATGCTCACTCTTATGACGCTGGCCCTGGGCCTGTTCACCCTTGCGGGAATGTATTTATACCGTTATGCGAATAGTCCCGGATCATGGGCTGTAGCGCTTATAGGGGGCCTGGGAGTTATCGCAATGGGCATCCAGAACACTCTTATGCGAGGCGCCCTGAGGAGCTTTTCTCAGACTACGATCATGACCGGCAACCTTACACAGTTCACGATCGATTTTGTCGATTTTGTTTTTCCTCCCGGCCGGCATAATCCCCGCGAAAGCAATAATATCCGCTCTCTGGCCTCACGGCAGTTAAGGAAATCCGGATTGCCGCTCCTGGGTTTCATGGCAGGCGCGGCTCTCGGCGCATACCTGACGAAAAGGTACGGCCTGGAAAGCCTGGCTCTCCCAACGGCCGCTGTGGGAATCCTTTGCATAATAGCCTGGCTGCGCGAACGTAAAAATATAAATCATGAAGCCGGCGGGAGTTTTTTATGTCCGACGGCACGGACAGGCAATGCCGGTTTTATGACAGCGACCTTTTTTATTATGATAAAAGTGATATCATCTTCCTGTTCCCTCTGGAACGAACGTATATCCGAAAGTAGAAGTTCCAGCGTTTTTTCTACAGGCTCAGGCGCATATTTCCGGAATGCCTCTACAAGTCTTTCCTGGCCGTACATTTCGCCTTTATCATTCTCGCATTCCGTAGCGCCGTCGGTAAACAGCAGAATCGCATCGCCTTCTTTTATTTTTATTGTCTTTATTTCCAGATTGCCTTTTATATTATCGGTAATGCCAAGCCAGGTTCCCCTTGTTTCAATCACTTCGACTTCCCTTTTATTCGAGTGATACAGCAAAAGGTCCTGGTGATGCCCCGCTATCCTTATTTTATCGCTTTCAATGTTCAACAGCATGAGGGTCATATAATGATTCGAACCGAGCCTGGATATATCCTCCCTTAAAACCTTGTTGGCTTCAGTAAGGATTTCCGTTATTTTTAAAGGATGATCGCCTTTGATTAAAGTCATGATCGTCGTCTGGGCCATCATCATTATGAGTCCGGAATCCACTCCATGCCCTGCGACATCTCCGATCGCAACCCACCTTTCCCCGGTATCGGTTTCGATTATATCGTAATAATCTCCGCCGACGTCTTTTGCAGGGATCATTATATCTGCGATATTAAATCCCGTCAGCTGCCTGGATTGAGGAAGCAGCGCCGTTTGAATTCTTTTTGCAAGTTCGATCTCGCTCCAGAGAGCGTCCTTGGCGTTTTTCAGTTCGACAAGGAGGTTGAATTCTTTTTTAATAAGTTTATATCGGACATAATTGATGCTGAAAGATAAAATTGATGTCGATACAAGGAAAAAGAGATTATTGACAAGAACAGCTGTATTGAAAACATGGGGCGAAAATATATTTATTGAAATATATATCAATACTATTATCAATGTATTTATGCCGGTATGGAAGGCTTCCCAGGGCATCAATAAATTCACTCCGATTATTACAAGATTCAAACCTGCGTAATAACTGGAATCGAACCCTCCCAGAGCATTGGTCATCAGGCTTATGATAAATCCGATCTGCATTGTAATAAAATAACCATGGACATATGACATCCGTCCCGGCTTTGTATTGCGGAAGATCAGGAACTGGATGATAACCAGAATTGCCGAAGAGCCCCTGTAGAGAGCGAATAAAGGCAGGAGGTCGTTAGGGAGCATGAAAATGTCAAGCAAATAGAAAGCCGGTACGAGAATAACAGCCAGCGACAATAAAGTCCTGAGCCAGTCATGCATTATGACCATCTGGTAATAATGGAAATCACCCGATTCGATCGCATCGAGAGACCACTGTGCAATGCGGCTGTCTGTATAAAACCGCTTTAAATCTACTTTTAACTTTCCTATATTCATTCAGTTTTCCTTTTTTTTATGCATAAAAGCATTTGTATCTTGGTTTCGTCAAATTCTATCCTGCATTCCCCTCCTTCAATCTCGTCAGCCAAACCTAATAATTCCTCTTCCGTGCGGTATATAATTTTCCAGTCATGCCAGTATTCCATGAAATACCGGCTCGGATTCGAAGGATGAAGGTTCCCGATCACCATCTCGCCTCCCGGGAATAACAATTCAAATAATTTTTTTAATACTGCCGAAGCAACAGGCGCCGTCAGGTAATCGAATAAACCCATCGAGTAGATAAGGTGAAAACTTCCCCACCTGTTTATAAAATCAGGATTGACAAGCATGATGCGAACCGATTCCTTTATTACATCCAGGGAGACTTTTGTATCGAAAGATCTTTCAATGACATTGATCAGGGAAACAGCTTCGGATAAAGCCTTTTCGTCCTGGTCAATCAGGGAAAAATGCAGACTTTCACATTCTTCCTTCGATTTTAAAATATCCCTTATTTCCATTCCCGGACCGCAGGCCACGGACAATATCCGCATTTTTTCGCCTTGATTCAGGTTAATGCTCCGTTTAATCGAATTGTACTTATTCACTATTTCAGACCTTCTATTGCGGACCGATTGAGCGGCAGGCTGTTCCAGGGCATATTTATGAAGTATTTTGCCGAATGTCGAATCGCCCTGGTAATCGTTCTGATAGATCATTCTCATCATTTCGGAATCCCCGCTGTAGCCTCTGGGCTTAAGGTTCGACCTTGCCATTATCGGCGCCTGCAGCAGGGTATACCATAGCTGCCTCCTGAAATAAAAACCATGGTGCTCATGCTCTTCGCTGCTGAAATTTTCAATGATCTGTTCGAGTAACCTGAGCGATTTTTCAAGATAATCCTTAAGACCGGCCCCCATTCCGGTAATGAGGACCTGCTGGATGTAATCTTTCACCTCCGAAGGCTCTTCCCTGGAAGCGAAGTCCATCCGTCCCAGCAGATAACTGTAAACGCTCAGGTCATAAGTCAGATTCGTGACATAGTCCCTGAATTCGGTTTTTATACTTTTTTTATATTCGATCATCAGGGGCAGGCTGAGAGAATCGGCTTCCAGATTTTCTATTTTAGAACGGAAAAAAAGTTTTTCAAAATTATGTAAATTCGATAAAGGCAGGATATGAAATATTTTCCCTTTGTTTTCAGTTTCCATTATTATCCTGCATGGTCCTATCGATATTAAATTATTTTCCACCTTCAGTTCCAGATTGATAATTTTATTAATATTTTTATTTTCATTAAGCACTATTAAAACCGAATATTTAGTGGCGTACCTGACTTCAATTTCCATTTTCTCGGATTCCGTAGTGAGCAGCCCGGAAAATATTTTCGGGATATTTTCCATATTACACCCCTTTAATCTCTATCCTTTTATCTTTAGTCTCGAAAATCACAAGTGCTGAGAACGATATATCCTGCCATTTCATATCTTTCTTATATAACAATGTGATCTCTCCATCGCCGACCCTCATTTTTTCCAGGATTTTTATGAACGGCGTAAGAGTCGATGAGTTCATATAAACCAGTTCGGTAAAATCCACAACTGTCCTTTTTTTCATATCCGCCGCTTTTGCGACCGTATCCATGAGGATCGGCATGATAAATTCATTGGGATTGCGCAGAATGCTCTTGCCGAGCAGGCGGATTGTGACGGATTTGCCATTTTCAGATCTTTCAAGCTTGAGCTGTGCGTTTGTAAAAGTTTCGTTTATTGAACTCATATCATTCTCCTAAAATAAATTACTTGATTAAAGATACCGCGGAAACGTTCAATATTTTTTTTTCATTAATGAAGAAATCGATAATAGCGTGCCCTTCATAAGAAATTCTGACTATCCCGAGTCCGCTTTTATTATTATCAATGGGTTCTGTTGAAATTTCCTTCAATCTTTCGATATATGCCTGATAAGGGTCCTGGAAACCCCTGACCCATTGTATTGTTTTGTCAAGTTCGACCAGATAAGGTTCCGTTGTTGTTCCCACTGGATTCTTTACCAGGATCAGTATATTTTTACCCGTAACTTTGATATTTATTTCAATTTTTCCCGTACTGCCGCCGAAATCTCCATATTTAATGCTGTTTTCAACAAGTTCGCAGGTGATCATTGTAAACGCCTGGATATATTCTGAATTAAAATTCAATGAACTGAAAAATTCATTGGTTGCATAATAAACATCTTTAACTTCATTCCAGTCCGGATTTAATAAAAAGTTAAATTCAGATTTCATTCCCGAACCCTCCCATTGTTGTTTTGATTTTTAACAGCCAGCAAGCTGTGGATATCCGACGCCTTGACAGGCATGCTGAAATAGAAACCCTGAATGAATGAACATCCGTTCTTTTTTAAAAAATCAACCTGTTCCTCAGTTTCAACTCCTTCAGCGATAACCGTTATGTTCAAACTTTTCCCCATTGCGATAATCGCCTTTAGTATATCCGCGCTTTTTTTATCAACAGTTATGTCCTGGATAAAGGATTTATCGATTTTCAATTTGTCGGCGGGCAGGATTTTCAAATAGGAAAACGATGAATATTTAGTTCCGAAATCGTCAATTACAATGGAACATCCCAGCGATTTCAGTTCGCTTAGCTTATTACGGATATCGCCGGCATTTTCAATGAGAATCGTTTCTGTAAGTTCAATTTCCAGTTTGCCCGGGGGGAAACCGGATTCTTTAATGATCGATTTTATTTTTTTAATAAAATCCGGATGACGCAGCTGGATTGCCGAGACATTTACGGAAATCGGCACATTCAGAATTTTTTCATCGATCCATTTTTTCCCCTGGGAGCATGCCGTGCGGAGTATATAATCGCCGATTTCATTTATAAGTCCGGTTTCTTCGGCAATCGGTATGAAATAATCGGGATCTATAAAACTGTTTTTTCCCGATTTCCACCTGACAAGCGATTCCATTCCGATAATGCAATTATTCATGATATCGAATTGAGGCTGATAATATACCATGAACCTGTTTTTATCGAGCGCCTGGCGCAGTTTTGAATGGATCGCCATCCTGTCCTTCACATATTTATTCATTTCAGGAGAGAAAAACTGGTACAGGTTTTTCCCGATCTCTTTGGCCCTGTATAGGGCCGCATCGGCATTCTGGACCAGTTCCTCGGCGCATTTTGCGTCGCCTGGAAAAATTGCGATCCCGATGCTTGCGCTTATAAACAGATTTGCGCTTTTCACCTTTATCGGCAGAACGATGTGCTTCATGATTTTTTCAGCTATTGCGGCGACATCCTGCGAGTTTTTGATAAAAGGCAGTATTATAGTGAATTCGTCCCCTCCCATCCTGGCGACTATATCAGTATCCCTTACCGATCCGGCAAGCCTCTCCGCCACGGTCTTCAGGGTCTGATCGCCGGATTGGTGGCCGAAATTATCATTCAACAGTTTGAATCCGTCCAGATCTATAAACATCAGGGCCAGCATGTCCTTCAGCCTCTTGGCATGCTGGAGATTTATTTCAAGCTGATCCTGAAAGTACCTGCGGTTGACAAGTCCGGTTAGAGCGTCGAAATTGGCCATGTTATAGAGTTTTTCTTCCGCCTGTTTCATGACGGTTATATCCGAAAATAACCCTATATATCTTATGACTTTTCCTTCTTCGTTGATCACGGAGCTTATTGTTAAGAGTTTCGGATAAATTTCTCCGCTTTTTTTACGATCCCAGATCTCCCCCTGCCAGCTTCCCTTTTCATTTACCGTTTTCCACAACTCCTTGTAAAATTCGGAGCTATGTCTCCCCGACTGCAGAATTCTCACATTTTCACCGAGAATTTCTTCACGTTCATATCCGGTTATATTGCAGAATGCATTATTGACATCAAGAATCCGCTGATCCGCATCCGTGATCATGATCCCTTCAAAAGCCGATTCGAAGACCTGGGCGTTGAGCTGAAGCTTCCTTTCTACCTGCTTCCTTTGAGTGATATCGAAACCGAAAAGATCTATATACCCGTTATCGGGAACCGATACTATCGCCAGCAGGAATACCTTGAAACCTATCTGCAATTCTATATCATTGCCGGACCCGATTCGAATGGCGTTATTCAGCGCTTCCATAAATTCCGGAGGAGCGGCCTGTCCTTCGTCCCTCTTCCAGTAGGTCAGTATAATCCAGCTTCCTTTGTTCGCCTTCAATATTATACCGTCCGCCGAGATCCTCAGTACAGGAAAAGGAATTTCTTCTATAAATTCAGTCAAACTCTGATCGCTGCGGATCAAACCGCTTTCAAAATTCATAAAATTGTCAAGGTTCATCCTATATTCCTTAACAAGGATAATTAATAATAAATATAGTAAAAAAAATTATTTTTAACAAATTATTTTTTAATAAAGGGGGGATATGCCGGCATCATACGATCAGATGTCAGCATTTCAGACAGATGCCCTTTCTCCGATAATCCCCGGATTAGGGTAGTCCCGAACAGTTTTTCTATTCTTGACAAGATTTTTTATTGCGATAAAATGTATGGTGAATATTAACCTGGAAAATTCATAGAAGGTTCTATTTTATGAAACAGGATACAAAAATACTTGTTATTGACGACGAGGAAGGCATAAGAGACTGGCTGCTTTTCGAGCTGGAAGGTCAGGGCTATACGGTCTCCACGGCGCAAAGCGGAAAAGAGGGAATCGATAAAGTAAAAAAAGATAAATTCGATATTGCCATCGTCGATATAAAAATGCCCGTAATGGATGGAATTGCGGTACTGGAAGAAATAAAAAAAATCGATCCGTATATTGAAGTGATAATAAGTACAGGATATGGCACAATAGAATTGGCTATAGAAAGCATAAACAAAGGCGCTTGCGATTTTATCACCAAGCCTAACAGTGTCGAAGAAATAACCATCGTAATTGAAAAAGCCTTAGAAAAACAAAGGCTGAAAGAAACGATAAAGTTATACGAAATGACCAGGGTTATCCTTTCTACCCTGGAAACCGATGCTCTTTCACGGTTATCGATTAATTTGGCTATGAAAGCGCTGAAATGCGACGGGGCTCTGCTGATGATCAATGATAACGGGCAGAAGCTATATCCGGCCGCTTCATCAAACGGCATTAAGATAGACATGGAAATTGCAGTCAGGTCTGTAAAGGAAAAAGAGCCCCAGCTTGCCGGCGGAAATTCAATAATGGCAGTACCATTGATCGAGAAAAATGAAGCGCTCGGCGTGCTCTTTCTCAGCCGGAAGGAAGGGGCAGGACATTTCATCGAAAAAGACCTTAAAAAAGCTGTTTTATTCTCTTCACAGCTGTCCCTCGCAGTTAAAAATGCCAATTTATTTAAATCGAAAGGGAAGAATATGTGAAAACACCATTCCCCGATCCGGTGAGATCATGAATACCATTTTCTTGATTCAATATACAGCTTCCCTTCTCTTTTTAGGGCTTATAATTTTTATCCTTTTTAAGAATCCTAAGGCCTTGCCGAACAGATCCTGCGCTTTACTTTTAGGCTGCTTTTTTATATGGAATTTCACGACCGCTTTTTACACAGCCGCAGAAAATGGAAAAGCCGCAACCCTGTGGCTGAACATATCGTCGGCGGGCTGGTGCTGCTTCCCGGTTTTTGTTATACTCTTCGCGCTTGTTTTTACAAGGAAAGAAAAATTTATCCGGTATTTATTTCCATATATTTTAATCGTCCCTGCAATTTTTATCTATAAACAATGTACAGGATTCATTTTCGATAAAAACCAGAGGGAGATTTACGGGTGGATCAGCATCTGGTCAAATTCAATCTGGAGCTATATTTATTATCTTTATTATATTTCCTGCATATTGATCAGTTATTCCATGAGTATTATTTTCATTTCAAAAACTAAAAACAGTTTTGAAAAAAGACAGGTGATCCTGTTCCTCACCTCAGGCATTATCCCTATTGTTTTAGGTTCAATTACCGATATCATACTTCCCGACATGAATATCAGCTCCATCCCGCAGTTAGCCGATGTTTCGACGCTGATATGGGCGGGCGGCATTGTATATGCCATAAATAAATACAGCTTCCTTACCCTTACCCCGGCTTATGCAGCCTCCGATATTTTAAAAACAATGAGCGATTCTCTTGTCTTGATCGACCCGGAAGGTAAAATCATTGAAATGAACAGGACTGCCCTGAAGCTGCTAGGTTATTCAAGCGGAGAAATTATGGGAAGCCCTGCAGGAAGACTGTTTAAGAACGGCATAGACCCGTTTGCCGGAAAGCTGAATTCATTCAGGAACCGGCAGGATTTTTTTAAAGCCAAAACAGGTAAAATAATTCCCGTAAGCATTTCAAGCGCGATAATGCATGATAAGAACAATACCCTGGTCGGAATCGTCGGAATAGCCAGGGATATGAGGGATGTCCTCAAGATCCAGAAAAAAGAAAGAGTCTTCGCTGTTGAAAAAGCGAGGACCCAGGCATTGCAGGAAAAGGCATTCGAATTGCAGGAAGCATACGACAAGCTGAAAAAAGCGCAGGCCATGCTTTTTCAATCTGAAAAAATGGCGGCTGTAGGGCAGCTTGCCGGAGGCATCGCTCATGAGATCAATAATCCCATGGGAGTTATATTAGGGTTTTCCCAGAGCATATCTGCAAGGATCAAAGACGGCGACCCTCTTTATATGCCTTTAAAGTCCATAGAGAGGGAAGCGATAAGATGCCGAAAGCTGATTATGGATTTATTGACCTTTTCAAGAACAGGAAAGACACAGGCTGAATCCATAGATTTAAACCAGACCATCGATGAGACTTTGTCACTGATCGAATCGCAGGCAAAACTGCTGGATATAAAAATTGACAAAGCATACGGAAGCGGCCTTCCATCCATCAAAGCGAATAAAAATCAAATACAGCAGGTGGTTGTAAATATCTGTAACAATTCAATCGATGCCATGCCGGAAGGCGGAAAAATTGTTATTACAACCGGCTATGAACGTCAGCATATTATCATGGAAATATCCGACACAGGTAAAGGTATGAATGAAGAAGTAAAAAAGCATATCTTTGAACCGTTTTATACAACAAAAGATGTAGGGAAAGGGACCGGCCTGGGTTTAAGCCTCTGTTTTGAGATAATCCGGCAGCATAAAGGCGTTATCGAAGTTGAAAGCGAGGAAGGAAGGGGAGCGGCCTTCAGGATTAAAATACCGGTAAATTGAATGCCCTGTAAAATCGTCAAGGAGGAAATTTTATGCCCGATCAAAAAATCATTTTTGCCGAGACCCTTTTCGACGGCAGGAAAAAGACATCAAACCGTTATATCGTGATCGAGGACGATTCGATAATTGAAATAACAGGCAATAAAATGAAAGCCGATTATGCAGGCATTGTAACTCCCGCCTTTATCGATGCACATTCGCATATAGGCATGCACAGGAGCGGGGAACCGGACAGCGAGGGGGAGGGCAATGACCAGATAGCCCAGATAACACCTTCGCATAATCCGCTTAACAGCGTTTATTTCGACGATCCTGCATTCAGGGAAGCGGTTGATTTCGGCATTCTTTACAGCTGCATCGTTCCTGGAAGCGGCAACCTTCTAGGCGGCCGGGCGGCTGTGATCAGAAATTTCGCACGCGGAAGGGACGAAGCCCTTGTTTATGATTTCGGATATAAAATGGCCCTGGGTTACAATCCGCGCTCGACGGAAAGATGGAAGGGAGACAGGCCGAATACAAGGATGGGCATTTATGGAATGCTGGAAAAGAAATTCGATGCAGTCATTCAAAAAAAGGAAAAGGCCCTTCTCTCAAGGGAAAAAAAGATCACTGAAAAAGAAAAAGCGAGAGAATCGAAAATTATAGAAAATGAATACAGCCTGGAATTCGATGCCGACGATCTGGCCATTCTCGAACTCCTTTCAGGAAAGAAAAAGGCGAAGGTACATGTACATAAAGAAGACGACGTACAGTATCTGATCGAAATTGTTAAAAAATACGGCCTTTCCGTTACGGCAGACCATTGCGGGGATGTATTCCACACGGAAATTTTTAACAGCCTCGAACAGGCCGGGATACCGGTTGTTTACGGCCCTCTCGGTTCTTTTCCGTATAAAGTGGAACTTAAGCATGACCGATACGAGAATACAAAATTGCTTATGGAATCGAAGGCGTTTTACGGCCTGATGACCGACCATCCAGTAATTATGACCCCGAACCTGCGGGATTCCCTCAAATACTTCATGATATTCGGCATGAACGAAGAAGATGCAATCGGTATCATCACTTATAAAAACGCTGCTATACTCGGTATCGGCGACAGGCTCGGCTCCATCGAGCCCGGCAAACTGGCAAGCATAGTAATCTGGGATAAAGACCCTCTGAATTTCTCTGCTTTCCCTGAATATGTTTTCGCAGAAGGCAGGCAGATCAGAAGTCCCGATACGAAGGATAAATCATCTTGAGCAGTACAGGCTTATCTTAGAATGACATCGTCCAGATTAATTTCAGGATGATGATATCCGGCCTTTAATTTATATATGTTGCTTTCCAGGTGAATCGAGCGCCTGGGGCACCAATGATAACATGCATAGCAGCCTTCACAGTTATGTTTAATATAAATCCTCCCGTTTTTTACCATTAAATTTTCTCTCGGGCAGACTTTTGCGCAGATCCCGCAAAAATTACAATTTTTATCAAGACGGAAATTATTGTCGCCGGTTTTATAATTCTTTACTGCAATGCCATGGAATAAATTTCCCAATACACATGTGATAAACGAACTCATCTCAGGCTTATGATTTTTTTTATTCTTTAAAACTTCGATTATTCCGGGAAGCCTTTCTTTTATTGTTAACGTCTTGAGTCCGCAAAATATTTTCATCAGTTTTGTGAGGCCCATGCATTCACTTTCAGGTTCAAAATCCCCTTTCACTGCAAAACCGGCATTTAATCCGGATCCGTTTTCCCGCAGCATCTTTTTTAACAATCCCAATGTCCCGCCCGGATTATGGCCCCATGTGGCTATTGCAAATACATACTGTTCATTAACAGCCTTGAGCTTTCCTGCAAATTCGGCGACTATAGCCGGCGGGTCCCCAGGCATAAACAGGGAATACCAGGCCTATATCCGTAGAATCCGTCTCAATTTTACCTTCAATCACCGACGGGATCGGTATTATTTCAGTATCCTTCAATCCGGAAGCTATTACACGGGAAACATGCAAAGAATTGCCGGTCGATGAAAAATAATAAATTCTTGTTTTCATATTTCAAAACCTCCATGATGAATGAACATTCATTCCTATTAAATCAAAAATTATTTTTTTATAGCATCCCATAAAGCCCGGGCTCCCATATCCAATGCATCGGCATCCGGATCTATCCCCGATTTTATATAGAAATCAGCTATAGAAACCGCCATGCTCATAATGATCGCCCCGAACATTCCGAATGGAAGATCTTTAAGCAGCTTTTCATCAGACGCTCTTTTAAAAATCACGGAATAATCCGATTGAGAAGAATTATCGATTTTATTTTGCCTTCCCGGAAGCTTACGCGGATGGCTTTCGTATTGACTGATAAAAGACAATTCCACAGTATGCTGAACCAGGTAATATATAAGATTCGTGAAGTATCCGGTATAATTATCCTTCACGGCCGCTTTTTCCGAAAAATCCTTCCGTAAAAAAGGAATCATTCTTGAATGTATTTCCTCATACAGCGAATTGATAAGAATTTCCTTGGACGGGAAATACCTGTAAATCGTGCCGACCCCGATTTTAGCTTTATCCGCGATTTGCGACATCGGGGTGTCATGCACTCCGATCTTTGAAAATAATTTAAGTGCCGAGTTTAAAATAGAAGCTCTTTTATCCATCGGGATTTTCCAATCAGATTTTAAAATGAGAATGAACATTCATTCTTTAAAATATTTTATATAATAATAATACCAATGTCAAATTATTCTGCTTCTGAAAATCTGATTGTCAATTCACGGAAATACTCTTAAATTAAATTATTGCTTAATATGCTGCATCCGGAAGATTTATAGGAGGTGTAATTATGATTTTAGTTACCGCAGCGGGAGGAAAATCCGGTAAAGCAGTGATCCGGCAGCTGGCGATGAAAAACCAAAAAGTCAGGGCTCTCCTTCACAAGCCTGGAGAGGAATCTATAATGAAAGAGTTCGGCGCCGCTGAAGCCGTTGCAGGAGATATGACAGACCAGGACTTTATGAACATGGCGTCCAGAGGCGTCGATGCCGTATATCATATCGGGCCGTCGGTAAATCCTGATGAAGCCATGATGGGCCTCATTGCAATAAAAGCGGCAGTTAAGGAGGGAGTAAAGCGTTTTGTTTTTCATTCGGTGCTTCATCCCCAAATACCAGCGCTGACTCACCACAGGCAGAAGCTCCGGGTGGAGGAAGAACTGATCCAGTCCGGCCTTTCCTTTACGATCCTCCAGCCCGCTTCCTATATGCAGAATATACTGCAAAGCCTGGAAATGATAAAGAAAACAGGCGTCCATTCCATGCCTTACTCCGTGCAGACCAGGACTACGCTCGTAGACCTTGACGATGTCGGCGAAGCGGCTGCAAAAGTGCTGACGGAAAACGGACATGACGGAGCGACATACGAGTTATGCAGCCCGGATTCGCTGTCGGTGGCTGAGATTGCAGGGATCCTCTCGGAACAACTGGGCATCGCTGTCAAGGCCGAAGCGGTTCCTCCGGATGCATGGATGAAAAGGGCGATGTCGTCGGGTTTAAGCGAATATTCGGCAGCCGCGCTGGCCAGGATGTTCGAGTATTATGAAAAATTCGGGTTCAGAGGAAACCCGAACGTATTGTCCTGGCTTCTGGGAAGGAAACCCGGCGCATATATAGATTTTATTAAAAAAGTAATAAGTGTATCCGGCCAAGATATTTTTCCTGATTTAATAGGGACTAGATAATTTTCTAATAATTTCAAACTTTCAATAAAGGATGGATGTAACAGATTTACAGGATAAGATAAAAGAGTGAATTCAGGCAAGTTTAGATACAAATTTAGTGTACCTTGATCGACACTTTTTTATACACGCTTTATAAGGGTGGTGCCGCACAAAGGTTCTATCAGATTTCCACGGTCACATACTTGCTTCCGTAATCTTTTCTGCCGAGAAAATTTGCAAGCCTTTCAAGAAATTCAATCCTATCAAAGGATTTTTCCATTCCCGGTTTTACGATATATCCGGATATTCCGAGCTGGATAGCTTCCTTAACAATATTCTCATCGTTGATACCTGTCACCATTATTATTTTAATATCCGGGTATAGAGGACGTATCTCGTGTATCAAAGAAATACCATCCATTTCGGGCATTTCCTTGTCGATGAAAATTATTTCAGGCTTCGCCGGCGCTTCCCGGATCATGCTGACCGCTTCCAGGCCATTTTCAGCCTCCATAGTCACATCAAAGTTTTCAGAAAGGAGAATTTTCTTAAGCAACAACCTTATAACTTTTGAATCATCCACAAGCATGACCCTGATATGCAAACCGCTGACAATGTCCAGGCCGAGCGCGGTGTGACCCTCGGAAAAATTTTCACAATACTGCATATTAACCTCCCTATGCTAACATCTAATTCCTCGATTAATTAAAATCAGATTTCAATCGATTTAAGTACGACCTTAAGCGGAATACATTCAGCGTCCATATCCATGGATATGACTTTGCTTTCATCATTTTCGGCATAATTGAAATTGATTGTCGGAAAATCGAACTTATATGAAACATCATTCCCGAAACATTCTGTCAGGAACTTCCCTGCGAGAACGTTAACAATTTCCATAATGCAATCATCTCCTTCTTTCTCACCTATAAAGTCGAAATCATCGGTATATATGTTCCTGATGATTTTTTTCTTAAGGATGTTCGGCAACAAGAATATTATCTTACCTGTAATCGGCTTGAGAATATCGATGCTTACGATCATATCGAACCATGCGTTGTCCGCCTGAACATCCGAAGGTATGACATCTATGAACAGCATTTCCCCGAATGTTTTAATAACGGCTTCCTTCAGGCTCTGAAGGGCTTTTTCCACATCGATAACATTTGTCATAAAAACCTCCCCATAACCTTGTAGACATTCTCCGGAGATACCGGTTTATTTATGAACCCGATTGCTCCGAGGCCAGCCAGTTCCTCTTCAAGCTCCGAGTTGGATAGGCTTGAAATAACGACAACAGCAAGGGTTTTTAAACCGGCTTCCATTCTCAATGCACGGATAAAATTCTCACCGTTCATTTTGGGCATATTTAAATCGGTAACTACCAAATCTACCCCGGGTGTTTTTTCTAATTCCTGAAATGCTTCTAAACCGTTTCCCGCATGCAAGAAAGAAGCTTCGCTGAAACCGGCCATTTGAAAACATCTCTGGATAATCATCCTTGAAGTGGATGAATCGTCTACAATTAGTATGTTTTTTAAATGCATAAAATACCTCCCATCAAATGAATCTTAGATTCCCTTCCGAAACAAACGAATCGATGATCTCTTTGTCAATATTTTCCATAAACTCCTCTCATTTTTCATGAACAACGTCGTTCAATTCATCATAGGCTTTTTTCAATTTTTCATTTTCCATTTTTAATTGCAAGAGCGATCAGCAGTTCATCTTAAAGTAAAAGTACCGTTTTCATTAACGACCTCCTGACATATAAATGCAATTGACGTGCCAATTATTGATTTGATATAACGGCGCCTGTCAAAGCTTGAATAAACAAGAGATTCCCGGTTAAGGAATGGATTTTTTCAATAATATGTTTCCCGTGAAATTGTATGAAATCCTACAAATGTTGAATTTTATACAATTTAATTGTTTTTATTTTTACTTAAAGATAGAATCAACGATATTTATTTTCCTTTCATTCCACATGCAGGCGATGCGGTGGAACGTTTCGAAAGCTATGCTTTCACTACAGTCATAACCAGAGTTTTGATGAAAAGCGCAACAATTTTTATGGAGTTCAGATAGTATCGTTGCATATTAACCTCCTTATGCTAATCCAATTACTAATTATTTATCCAACTTAAACGGAATGAATTCCGCTTCCATATCTAATGGGACAGGTTTTTTAAGAGCCTCTTCGCCATTTTCGGCTTCTACAATTTCATGCCCCGCACCTTTTAAAACAACGCCTACAATTTTTCTCATTGTCATTGAATCGTCGACGGTCATAATCATCATAAATCACCTCATATTTAATTACCGGCTCATGATCATCTTTTCAATACTGTCGCTTTTCGTGAAAATTCTTCCATGATTTTTTCTTTTATATAAACGTTTTCCTCATCGATATGCAGATTGAAATAATCAAGATTATTTTTATTGTTTTCGATCGATTCCCGGATCGAATTCAGAAATTGAATGACATTTTCAATTTGCTGCCTTGTAATGTCCTGGAATTGAAGAGACTCAGCTATTTTATTCAGGCTCTGATGGACATTGCGGCTTGATTGATTCAATGTTAAAAAAAGCTGAGATGTGGATTGATATGATCGGATAAGAGCATCGATAGTTTTTTCGGATGCGCTGCTCGTATTTTCCAGTTTATCGATCATACTTTTGCTTTCAGAATAGAGCTGAGCGATCAGATTGGAATGATAATCCTTGAAAGAAGGTTTTCAAGCATCAGCCGGATTTTTTCATCCTTTTCAAGAAGATCTCCGGGCCTTGTTCCGGTTTTCCTGAATGGAAACAATCCGATAA
The DNA here is from genome assembly GCA_963796325.1 of uncultured Spirochaetota bacterium. Taxonomy (GTDB): domain Bacteria; phylum Spirochaetota; class Brevinematia; order Brevinematales; family JAOACQ01; genus CAVYGN01. The sequence continues at coordinate 926,678 of CAWCLF010000001.1, read as the reverse complement.
CAACGGACAGGGACAGGATTAAAACAGATGTTATAAACATTATCACCGTTAACATAGATCCTCCTCTCAATAATGGTATCTTACCGAGTTAAGAATTAACATGACCGGTTCCCCCTCTCCGTTAAAATTCAGTATCAGGGAATAATTTTTTTCCTCATCCGGAATGTTAACGAACATCTGGGGAAACTCCATTTTGTAATCGACATTTTTCCCGAAATACGCGGTCAGAAATGCTCCCGATATTACATTTAATATCTCCAGAAGGCAATCGTTCGCCTGGTTCGATCCGACGTTATCCTGACAAATATTATTTATTATCCTGCTTTTCAATTCTTCGGTCAGAAAAAGATAAATAGAAACAGAAACAGGTTTCACGATATCGATGCTGAGTATATGAGGATAAATGACGCCCTCTATCTGTTTATCTTCCACTATCTCAATAAATGCCATATCTTCAAAAGTATTTATTACAGCACTTTTTAAAGAAATTACAGCCAGCTCCGCATCCAGGCCGAAATCGTTTGACATATCAACCTCCTAAGACTTCAATGATTTTTAAAGGTGAAACGGGTTTTTTTATTATCCCGATAATTCCTAATCCTTTAAGGGCATTTTCAACCGTGCTGTCTCCGACGCTTGAGATCACAAGCACCTGTATTAAACCGGACCGGAGATTTATTTTGAGCTTCCTGATAAAATTTTCGCCGTCCATTTTGGGCATATTAAGGTCGGTAACGATCAGGTCGATCGTTTTATTGTTTTCAATTAATGTTAAAGCCTCGATCCCGTTTTCAGCATAATAATACCTGGCTTCCGGATAACCAGCTATCTGAAAGCACCTCTGAATGATCATCCTTGAAGTGGACGAATCGTCTACTATCAAGACATTTTTATATTTCATTTAAATGCTCCTCACTAAATATTCCATTTATCGGGGCCGGATGAAATTGTAACCTCTCCGCTGCCGATATCGAGCGACACTGTCCGGCCAAACTCGCCGCCGATATCCTCTGCCAGCGGCCAGAGGCCCTGTTTCCAGAGTTCCTTTTTTATCGCCAGGACGTTTCTCTTACCGATATCAAATATTGAGTTAGGGTCCATCACTTTTGCGCCGCCTGCGAGCTTGATCCAGATATTTCCTTTCATTGCCCCAATAGATTTGAGTTTTTCCAGAAATACTGGAACTCCTGTATCGGCGAAGTAACCCGGAATTGAAACCGATTTTTTTATATCCACACTGGAGTCAGGCAGTGCAATATGAATGATACCGCCGATGTTTTTAAATTTATCATAGATGATCACAGCCACGCATGAGCCTAGTGAAAATGTTTTGATAATTTGTTCGGAATCGGCAGAAATCTTATAGCCGCCTATGCCCACAACTAACTGATCCATTTGAGCTCCTTCACAATGTTTCTACGGACTATTTCATCCCATTTATGATATCGATAGCGGCACTGGATATTTCTTCGAGAGGGACCAGCTTTTCCGCCCCGCCGTTAATGTATGCCTCTTTAGGCATCCCGAAGACAACAGATGTCGCCTCATCCTGGGCGATAGTCCTTGCGCCGGTGTTCCGCATAGAAAGCATGCCGTCTGCACCGTCCCTGCCCATTCCTGTCAGTATTATGCCGACAGAATTCAATCCGGCGCTTTCAGCCACTGACCCGAACAGCACATCAACCGACGGACGGTGTCCGTTGACTTTCTCCCTCTGGTTGAATTTCACATAGTATTGACCGCCGGAGTGCATGACCTCCATATGGTAATCTCCCGGAGCTATCAACACCCTTCCGGAAATAATGCGCTCGCCGTCCGCGGCTTCTTTAACTTCCATTTTCGATACCCGGTTGAGTGATTCGGAAAACATTCTTGTAAAAACCGGCGGCATATGCTGGACAATGACCGTCCCCGGCATGTCCGCCGGGAAATCCCGTATGATCCTGGTAATGGCGACTGTTCCTCCCGTAGATGCTCCGATGGCAATCACTTTATCCGTCGAGCCCTTCAGAATTGTTTTGCTTTTTCCGGCAGCAGAGGTTTTATAATCGATCTTCTTCCATTTTGATAAATCCACTCCGGAAGCGACTTTTATTTTCTCGATAAGCTCGGTCATCATGGTTTTAAGGCCGGACCCGATATTTACCGAGGGTTTCAAAACATAGTCTACTGCGCCTGCCTGCAGGGCATCCAGGGTTACCTGCGGGCTTTCATTTGTCATCGAGGACACAATGACAACCGGCAGGGGGTACTGCGGCATTAATCTTTTCAAAAACTCAACGCCATCCATCCGCGGCATTTCAATGTCAAGTGTAAGAACGTCCGGCTTTAAGAACACGATCTTGTCCCGGGCTATATACACATCCGCCGCCTTTCCGACGACCTCGATTTCAGGATCGGTTGACAGCCCTTTTTCCAGTATATCCCTCACCAGAGCGGAGTCGTCGACCACCAGTACGCGGATATTTTTCTTTGCAATACTCATAAAAGCCTCCACGGCTTAATTGTAGTAATTTTTTTTGACCTGATTGAATGCCGGTTTTAATGAATAATAAACCAGGAAAAGGTCCGGATCGAAAATACTTCCGCATCCATCAGACATAATTTTATCAATCTCTTCATCGCTTAAAATATTTTCACGGTAGACCCTCTTGAAACTGATCGCATCAAATACATCGGCAATGGCTGTTATCCTTGCCGAAAGGGGTATCTTCCTGCCTTTTATTTTATATGGGTAACCGTTACCGTCCCAATTTTCATGATGGTATAACGCTATATCCCTCCCCATTTCAAGAAAGGCGGAATTTTTTGTGATTTTTGAGGCCGAATCCAGAGCTTTCCCGCCGATCAGGGTATGGGTCTTCATAATATCAAATTCTTCCCCGGTCAATTTTCCTTTTTTTAAAAGAATGGAATCCGGAACACCGACTTTGCCAATATCATGAAGAACGCTCATGTGATAGATATTGTAGATATATTCTTCATTGATAATTTTCTTGTAATTTCCGGCCAGGTCCAGTCCCTGGGCCAATATCTTTACATACTCACGGATTCTTTCCAGGTGGAGCCCGGTCTCAGGATCTCTGGATTCCGCCAGTTTTGCCAGTGAGAATATGGTAGTGGTTTTAATATTCCTGATCTCCTCTATCTGTTCTTTCATCCTGTCCCGCATTATATTTATTTTTACATTGTTTATATGACTTCTGGTATTTCCCAGATTAAGCCTGACCCTTGTCGCAAGCTCCTCCATGTAAAACGGCTTGCGGATAAAGTCGACTGCCCCCAGTTTGAACGCCCTGGTGATGACATCAATATCAGAGCAATATGATAAAAAAACAACGGGTATGGCTTTCATTTTATCATTTTTTTGGATGGTTTCCATTACCCGGAAACCGTCCATTTCAGGCATATTAAGGTCCAGCATGATCAAATCCGGTTGATATTCTCCGATCTTTTCCAGGGCTTCTTCCGCATTGCTGAACAAGTAGCCTTCATACCCGCAATCCGCGATTGTATTGCGCATTGTGATAATATCCGTCTGGTTTTCATCAATATAAAAAACAACCGGCTGCATTTGAGACATCAATAAATCGGAACCGTGTTTTACTTGCATATCCTGCATAATTTTCCCCCTTCCGGCCACTTTAGATTTTTAAATAAACCGCAGGCGTAATATATTTGAAAGCCGGGTTTTCCCTACCCAGTGATTCGGAATGTCCGATAAAAAGATAGCCTCCGTCATGGATATAATCCGCAAAATGGTCCACAACATTTTTTCTGGAAAGGCGATCAAAGTAAATCATCACATTGCGGCAGAAAATAATATCGAACTTACCCCTGAACGGGAATTCCCGGTTCATCAGATTGAGCTGTCTTAAAATGACCATGTTTTTGATGTTCTCTTTCACGCTAACCGTATCTTTATCCGCATGGATGAAGTATTTCAATTTCATTTCAGGCGGCACTTCCTTGATTTTTTCTTTCGGGTAGCAGCCTTTAGCGGCAATATCGAGCACTGAAACTGATATGTCCGTCCCCACTATGCCTATGTCCCATTCCCCGGATTCCGGCCCGAAATATTCAAGGAGTACCATGGCGATGGTGTAGCTTTCCTCGCCTGCCGCACAGCCGGCACTCCATATCCGCAATGTCCGGCTGTTTAATGCTTTTTTTTCCTGTACCAGGATGGGAAGCAATTTCTGTTTCATGAAATCAAAATGGTTTTTCTCACGGAAAAAAAACGAGTGATTGGTGGAAATTTTATCCAGCATTAATTCCAAAGACCGGCCTGTTTTGTCTTGAATAATAAAATCATAATAGTCCTTAAAACAGCCGCATCCCGTCTGCCTGATGAGCTTATTCAGCCTTCCCTCAACCAGCGCCTTTTTCTGATCGGTCAGTTTAATTCCAGCCATATCATATACCAGATCTGATATCAAGCCGAATTCCCGGTCAGTTATTCGGACTAATCCCGATATTAAAGCGTCCTGCATAATTTTCCTCCAATGAAATACTTTGCCATTCCAATATCAAAAATCTTTTAAAATTATAATTCCAGATAAGCTTTTTCAAGGGCCGAAGCCCTTGAAAAAAGCAGAACTACAATGTGTCCTATATTCCCTGCGCCGCAGGGGCGGCTCCCGGATTTACCTTAATAGTGTCAAGGTTTTCCTTATTGAGAAGTTTCTCCACATCCAGCAGTATCTTAACCGTTTCGTTGATCTTACCGATCCCGCTGATATATTTTTCCCCGGCCGAAGCGTTTTTAAAATTCGGGGACGGATCGATATTACTACCGACAATCTCGCAGACCTCTTCCACCGAATCCACAATAAACCCGATAGTCGAGTCCCTAATTTCACTTATGATGATGCATGTTCTGTCGTCATAAGCCCGGGCTTCAAGCTTAAACCGGAGCCGCAGATCGATTACAGGGATGACTTTGCCGCGGAGGTTGATGACCCCTTTTACAAAGTCCGGCATATCCGGCACTTCACTGATCTTCTGGAGTTCGATTATCTCTCGGATATTTCTGATCCCTATTCCGAAAGATTCGCTGCCGATCCGGAATGTCATAAACCTGTTGGCCTGCGTATCTTCTTCTTCCTCGTCAATACCCAGGAAATAATCGTTATTATCATTTCTACTCAGGTTCTGCATACCAGCCTCCTTTTTTATATTTCTTTATAGGCTTTTCTGTTAGACCTGCCGAAGTTGTCGTCATCCAGTTCAATAATCTCTTTCGGGTTAACAGACGTCTTATTCTCGATAGCTTTTACCGTCCTTTGTTCGTCATTTTTCAGGTTGATATGCTCCCCATGGTGCAATGTTTGCTCGCGGGTAAGTTCCTGACGGATCTTTTCCAGCATTTCACTGGACAGTTCCTGCTTGATCATTTTAACGTTTTCTTTGAGCTTGAACCTGCTTATCATTGCGCGAAGCTGCTGTGCCTGGGAAGCCAGCTCTTCGGAAGCGGACGCGCTTTCTTCGGCACTGGCGGTATTCGACTGGGTGACCTCGTCTATCTGGCCCAGACCGCTCGATATCTGTTCAAGACCCTGTGTCTGCTCTTTAGAAGCCATTGCCACTTCTTCCGCCAGGTCGGCTACCTTGGACGCGCCGCTGACTATTTCGGCCAGCTGTTTGGAAGTGCTATCCACCAGATGGTTCCCGGTCTCAATATTCTTGATGGCATCATCGACCATATGAGTGGTTTCTTTCACTGAATTGGCGCTTCTGACCGCGAGGTTCCTGACCTCTTCCGCGACAACCGCAAAACCCTTGCCGTATTTCCCGGCCCTGGCGGCCTCGACGTTAGCGTTCAAGGCGAGCAGGTTGATCTGGAAGGCGATATCGTCGATAGTTTTGACGACCTTTTTGATTTCCTCCGCGGAAACATTGATTTTGCCCATTGCGCTTACCAGTTCTCTCATCTGCTTATTGCCCTGTTCAGCATTATCTTTTGCTGTCTTTGCGAGCCCGTTCACGCTAACGGCATTTTCAGTATTCTGCCTGGTCTGGCTGTTGATTTCGGTGACCGATGAAGTAATTTCCTCGAGGGAGCTGGCTTGCTCGGATGCGCCCTGCGATAATTGCTGGCTGGCGGCGCTGACCTGGCCTGCCCCGGCGTTGACCTGTTCTATGGATGCGCTGACCTGGCTGAGTATATCGTTTAACGATACGCTCATTTTATTGAATATTTTGGATAAGGCACCCAGTTCGTCTTTTGAGTTTGCATCGATTTCATTTTCAGCCAGATTGCCTTCCGCAATCTGATCACCTGCTTTCATTACTTTTTTTAAAGGCTTTGTTATTGATAATGTTAGCGATAGACCGAGGATTATTGCCAGTCCAAAACCGACAATCGAACACAATATCATGATTATTGTCACATTGTTCGCCGCGATGGAATTACCATTGGAAATGTCCTTTCCAGTCTTGAGGTTGTAATTTATAACAACATCAAGCTGGCTGTTAAGTTCATCAGATGCCTTCTTAAGCTTCGGTATCAAGTCGGTGGCCTGCTTCCGATTGCCGGAAAGCACAAGCTCTCGAATCTTCAGTTCATCTGACTTGAATACGTTGTACTTTTCATTAAACACTGCGAAGTTTGTCTCATCGATCTTGTCGATGAAGGATGCGGAATAGAGCTTGATGTTCTCTGGCACCACGACCTGCATGTAGTTTTCATTGTGGTTTTTATAAACCTCAATGTCGGCGGCGTTTGTCGTCAAGATCATAGAGACCAAGTTTACTCGGGCCCTTTGCAGCGGCAGTGCTATGTTTATAAGATAGCCCATAGAGATGGTTGTATTCTCATATAGGTAGACATCCCTGGCCGCGATTGTCTTGATGTTAAATATCCCCACAATTCCGATAATGCCGGCGATCAAGGCTACAATGAGAAAACCGCTGATCATCTTAGGCCCCAATTTCATATTCTTCAACATAATTACCTCCTATGTTTTGAAAAATTTCCTGAAAATCTCCCGGATTATCTTTTGAATAATCCAGTCACTATTATTTTGTTCCCTGAACTTCTAAGAACTGTCCAGGTCATTTTCGCCTGTGACGACGGAACAATTAATTACCTTGTCTAAAAACATACTTTAAGCCTCTCAGGGTTATTCGCCTATGCACCGGCCGATCAACCGGGCGGTGTCTATCAGAAAACTGACATTCCCGTTTCCCAGTATGGAACAGCCGGAAATCCCGTCAATGGAGCCCAGGTAGTCCGATATGCTTTTGATTACAATCTGCTGGCTCCCGATAATGCTATCTATCAGCAAGCAGGCCTTATTTCCTCCGCCCTGAACTACTATTGCCAGTCTTTTCATGTCAGCACTTTCGCTTCCGGCAAACCGGAAGGTATCCCGGAACCGGATGACCGGAAGGATTTCACCCCTTAAATTCAGCATTACATTTTTGCCTGTACTAATCAGCATTTTGTCTTCGATATTCACGAACTCCACTATGTCAGTGGATGGAATAGAGTAGAAATTATTTTCCACCTGGACGGTGATTCCATCCAGAATGGCCATCGTCAGGGGGATTTTCAGCGTGATCTGTGTCCCCTTGCCCGGTTCAGAATCGATTTCCGCTTTACCCCTGAGTTTTTCCATATTTTTCTTTACAACATCCATACCGACACCGCGTCCCGAGATCTCTGTTACTTTTTCGGAAGTTGAAAAACCCGGTTCAAAGATAAACTGCCAGACTTCTTTATCGCTGAGATTGCCCGAGTCTCCGGTAAAGAGGCCCGTTTCAGCCGCCTTTTTAAGTATTTTTTCCCGGTCCAGTCCTGTTCCATCATCCTGCACTATCAGCCATATCTCGTTTCCTTCATACCGGGCATTCAGGTAGATATTGCCATCAGGAGCTTTCCCCGCGGATTTTCTACCTTCTATAGTTTCAATACCATGATCAATGGAATTCCGAATGATATGGACGAGAGGGTCGGATATCTGTTCGATAACATTTCGGTCCATTTCCGTATCTTCACCGGATATATGGAGTAAAGTGTTTTTACCGGATTTTCTGGACAGGTCCCGTACCAGCCGGTTCATTTTAGTAAAAAGCCCTTCTAAAGGGATCATCCGGATCATCATGGTGATTTCCTGTATTTCACGGCAAATCTTACCCAGGGTATTGGCAGATTTCTCGAAATTTTGCAGGTTCTGTCCCTCAAAATCTCTGTTATTGACTACTATTGTTTCAGCCGTTATCAGTTCTCCCACCATATCAAACAGCCGGTCGAGCTTTTTCATGTCCACCCGGATTTCCTTGCGCTGAAAATCCTGCCTGGTTTGATTTTCACCGCCGGCCATCTTCTGCTGGATCTTCAGAGCATTATCAATTACCTCCGGGCTGATCTGGCCGGTTTCCACCAATATTTCCCCAAGAGGTTTGTACTCCATGACCGCGGTTTCCGGCTCTTTTAATTCATCCATAACTTTGCCCGGAATATAGGCCATGGCAGTTTCTCCACGGAGCCGGTCGATAGCCCTGAGAATAGTTGTTATAATATCGTTGTCAATTTTAGAATTTCCCTTGCGGATGGAATCGAGTACATTTTCCAGATCCATACTGTTTTTTTCTATCTTGGAAAAAGAGAAAAACCCGGCATTGCCTTTTAATGTATGAATATTACGGAAGAGCTGCTGAACTTTTTCCTGGTCTTCCGGGTTTTTATCCAGTCCCAGGGTTGTCTTTTCTGAATCATCCAGAAGTTGTAAAGATTCATCAACAAATTTTTCTACCATTTCCGAAGTGATCAGGTTTTCAATGGAATTAATTTTTTGAACGTTCACATCCGTTTTACTATCATCTGTTTTTTCCACCGGTTTATCCGATTCTAACTGAATATTCCGGATGCTTTCAGAAATGCTGTGGACGACCAGCTCTGTTTCCTCTTCATAGCCTTGATCTGTCAATACTTTCTCGACACTGGTAATCAGCTGCTTTAATAAATCAAGGGTTTGATAGAGCAGATCGGCATCTTTCGGAGATGGTCTTTTCCCTGTCTTTCTGAATATATCCAGGAGTGTTTCAGCCTCATGGGTAACTTTTTTGATATTGTTAAAATCCAGGTAACTAGCGGAACCTTTTATAGAATGGAAAAGACGGAATATGATATTAACTATATCCCGGCTATCATCCGATTCCAGAAGATGCATCTTGGATTCAGCCTCCTCAAGCCTTTCAAACCCTTCCGAAACAAACGAATCGACGATCTCTTTGTCAATATTTTCCATAAACTCACCTCGTTTTTCTAAGAACACTGGCGTACAATTCATCATAGCCTTTTTTCAATTTCATTTTCCATTTTTTAACTGCAGGTAATTAAGTTCTTTTTTTTTCGATATTTTGCTTTCAATGATCCTGAGCTCTTTCATCAATTCGGGAAAATCTATCGGTTTTCCAAAAAAACAATAAGCATGGTTATTTATGGCTTTGATTGCGGTATCCATGTCCCCGTATGCCGTTATTAAAATAACCTCGATATCAGGATTGATTTTTTTTATCTTGATAAGAAGATCGATCCCGTTGATTCCCGGCATCCTGTAATCTGTGATAATTACATCGAAAGACCGCCTGCAGAGCAGATCCAGCACAATGAAAGGGCTCGATGCAGTTTCAATATGGTATTTAGAAGGGGCAAGCATCTTTTTCAGAGTTTCGAGTAATTCAACCTCGTCATCGACAATTAAAATATCCATAGATTCTCCTTCATCCAAAGAATTTATCTTTACAGGGTTTTCAGCTTTTATCCCGCTTTCAATTTCGCTTATCCTCGAATCAATATACGATTTAAGGACGCAATCCGGGTCTCCTTTTTTTATATAGCCGTATTCTCCGATCACGGATGCTTTTTCAATGACCTCTTTCTCGTCGAGGGATGTCATGAACACAATGGGTATATTTCTTATTTTGCGGATTTTATTTGCTGCGTCAAAACCGTCAATACCGTCCCCGAGATTTATATCCATAAGGATCAGATCGATCCGTTCATCCTGCCTTATGAGATCAATGGCTTCTTCCCCCGATCCTTTAATAATGACTTTATAGCCCGATTCTTTGATTTTCTCGCCCTCCGCAAGAGCGATCAGCAGTTCATCTTCAACTATAAGTACTGTTTTCATCAGCGGCCTCCAGGCATATTAATGCAATAGACGTGCCAATTATTGATTTAATATGACGGCGCCTGTAAAAGCTTGAATAAAAGGAAGATTCCCGGCTAAAGAAAGGATTTTTTCAATGCTCCGCTTTCGGTGAATTTGTATGGATTCCTACAAATGTTGAATTTTATACAATTTGTTTGTCAGACTTTCACCGCGGACATAACCATAGTTTTGATAGAGAAAAGATAAAAAGAAACTTTTTCTGAGGAGTTCGGATATGATCGGAAATTCGGAATGTTTTTTGTCCGGAAAGCGATTGCTTCCGGGTAAGGGGAAATAATGAAAAAGAGCCTGGCCCTGAGCCGGAGGCCCAGGGTCACAGGCTCTGGAATTTACCTGTCCGGGTCGATGCCTTCTTCAAGCCATTTTGTGCCGACATCTTCCCAGTTCGTTATCTGGGCAGAATTAATGTATCTTTCCCATTCATAGATGCCGGTTTCCTTTGCAATTCTTTTAAATTGCATCGTCGTAATGGCGTCGTTAAGTATAACGACGGACCTTGTCATGCCTCTGCCCTTATACCATTTTTGCCCGTTCTGCATCTCCTCCTGACTTTCGGCAGGCAATGGCTTAAGATTGCGCATGTCTACAAATACACCGAACTTTACCGGAAGGCTTCCGCCGTATTTCTTGGATTCTTTGACCCATTCGGCCATTTCCTCCTTCTGGATAAACCCTCCGAAGGTCAGCTTTACTCCGTAATATGTCTGTTCGATCCTGTACATAATAGTACCTCCTTATTTTTTTTCAGACAATATATTCAAGCAATAGATGTGCCAATTATTAATTTATCATGGCGGATCCTGTAAAAGCTTGAATATACGGAAGATTCCCGGTTTAAGTATGGATTTTTTAATGATCGGTTTCCCATGAAATTGTATGGATTCCTACAATTGTAGAATTTTATACAATTTACCTGCAGAAGGGATTGTTTTTATTTTTACTTGAAAATAGAATCGGCGGTGCATATTTTTCTTTCATTCCACATGCCGGCGATGCGGCAGAACGTTTCGAAAGAGACGCTTTCGCCGCAGTCATAGCCGGAGTTTCGATGCAGGAAAAAGATAAAAAGCGCGACCATTTTTATGGAGTTCAGATACGACCTGAAATTCGAACTGTTTTTTTTGATCCAGCTGGCAACCGCTTCCCGATCTTCTTTGCTTATATCGTTATTCCTGAGGTGCTTTTCAATTTCTTCCTTTTGTATCAGGGCGTCCAGGCTCATCAGGGATTTCCCTTCTTTTATTACATTAAAGTAGCAAATGACATAACCGTATGTTTTTTCGTCTTTTTCAAGAAAGCAAAACAGGTCTTTCATGATCCGCCTCCGCGACCGGATAATCTTGAGATAATCCTGTTTGTATTCTCGCAATAGATATGCCAAAATTCGAGTCAAGTTGATTTTTTCCCTTTTATCCGCGGTCTTCGAACACATCCTTATAGCGTCCGTATAGCTGGATGCGGTTCAGGCCGAGATATTCGGCTGTCTTCGATTTGTTTCCATTGAATTTTTTCAAGGTTTTTTTTATGATAGCTATATTCAATTCTTCAAAGTCGAAAGGCTGATCCGGCAATTCAAGCGTATTTAAATCGATAATGCTTTTCTGAGGCCTGGTAATAAGTTCCCTGATGTTTTTTTCGAGGACTATATCGTTATCGCTGAATATAACAGCCTTGGTAATGATATTCTTAAGCTCGCGGATATTTCCCGGGAAGGCATGACCTTCCAGAAGGCTGAAGGCATTTGTTTCTATCTCGGCCGGCTCTTTGCCGAGTTCTTTCCCTATTTTATAAAATAAATATAATGCAAGGGGAACGATCTCCTCTTTTCTTTCCCTGAGAGGCGGGATCCATACTTCGCAAAGATTTAGCCTGAAATAGAGGTCCTCCCTGAAAAGCCCCTTTCCGACCATATCACGCAGATCGCGGTTCGTAGCGAAGACGAATCTTGCCCTGACCGGCTGGACCGGGCCGCCCCCGACTTTGTAAAACTCTTTCTGCTCTATAACCCGAAGGAGTTTTGTCTGCATTTCAAGGGGTATCTCGCCGATTTCGTCCAGGAAAAGCGTGCCGTTTTCAGCCGCTTTTATTTTACCGTCTTTTCCGGCTTTATCGGCACCCGTAAATGATCCTTTCTCATAACCGAAGAGTTCCGATTCGAAAAGCTCCCGGCCGAGGTTAGAGCAGTTCAGGGCCACAAAATCCCCTTCCAGAGCGGGATTGTCGAAATGAGTATGCCTTGCCAGCACTTCTTTGCCTGTTCCCGTCTCGCCCCGGATCAGAATCGGTATCTGGGGAAAATCCCTGAGCTTGCCGATTTTTTTATAAACTGCGTCCATTTTTACGGAGAATATTGCAAAATCCCTGTTTTATTGAGGGCGGTGCTATGCTCCGCCCAGTTTTCTATATCCGCCATCCTGATCCGCCCGCCGGGAGATTTAATGATATCCTTCCAATCCGGGCCGGGTTTCATTCCGGCTTTTATTTCCTTAAGGGCTTTCCTTATAGTTTCCACCAGTTTTTTTACTTCAATGGGTTTTATCAGGAAATCGTAAATTCCGGCATCCATTGAATTAATCGACTGGATAATTTCTTCATTGCCAGAGATCAATATGATCCTGGTCCCGGGGTTCGAAAGGACAATGTTTCCGGCTATGTCCAGCCCGCTTTTATCGGGAAGACCGATATCCGAAAGGACAATATCGAAGTTCTCCCGCAGAAGTGCGGATTCGGCCTCGATCCCGCTGAATGCCTTATGAACTTCAAATTCCGGATTTTTTAACTCTTCGACAATCCTGGCAAGATATTCGCAGCTGTCCCGGTCGTCGTCCACGATCAATATCTTAATTTAAGCGCCTCCAGTTCTTTTCCTATAATATTTTTTGACAGTTTCTATAAGCCTTTTCAGGTCGACGGGTTTCGGGAAAAATTCAGCTCTCCCTTCGAATAAAGCCCTGCTGGCTTCTATCATATCTTCCCTTCCGGAAATAAGTATCACTTGAGTTTTCCCCGACTTCATCGCCTCATTGTAAATCTCAAAACCGCTTGCGCCGGGAAGATTCACGTCGCATATCAGCATGTCAAAAGACTTTTTATTTAGAAGTTCAAGGGCCTCTCTTCCGTCATAGGAACAGGTAATATCCGGTACTTTTTCTTTTTCCTCGTCAAGGCTGATCCTTGAAAGAAAATGCTTCAGAGTATCGCAGCATTCCTTTTCATCATCCGCTATCAGTATTTTCATGTCTTTTGCCGCCTGTTAAGTTCTATGACAAAGGTCGCTCCGCCCATTTCGTTGTCTTTTATAAAAATTTCAGAGTTATATGATTTGATTATCGTATGGACAATATAGAGCCCGAGGCCGGCATTTTCACCGGAATGGTAGGTTGAAAAGAAGGGGTTGAAAATCTTTCCCCTGTTTTCGGCCGGAACGCCCGGACCGTTGTCGCCTATGCTTATAACGATCTTTTCTTTGAGATCACTCGTTTCGATCCGGATGATTTTTTCCTTCCTGCCGTAATCTTTAAGAATTTCCACGGCATTGGAAATTATGTTGATAAAAACCTGCTGTATTTGAACCTCGGAAAGATCGATTTTCTCCATTTCTTCATCCAGTTCAAGCCTCAGGTCTATCCCGTGATCCTTGATCTGCTGGTCAAGCAATGACAAAGTGTCCCGGATAACCTGGTTAATCAGGACAGGCTTGCTTTCTATCCTTTCCGGAGCCCTGACCATATTCATCATGGTTTTCAGAGTCTTATCCATGCGATCGACATTCCTCGATATATCCGAAAGCCCCTTGAAAATATCGTCGAATGAAATATCGATCTTTTCATCCTTCCAGAAAAGGAATCCTTCGGCGATAAGCCTTATATTATTCAGCGGCTGCCTTATTTCATGCGCTATCGCCGATGAAAGCTGGCCGAGGCTCGACAGCCTCTCGGACCGGAGGAGCATCTGGTCCTTAAACCGTATATCATTATTCGCTTTCTTCAAAGATTCATAAGCGGCGATCAGATTCTCCTCGACGGCTTTGCGTTCGGTAATGTCCTGTACCACCCCGTCGATGTACTCGACGGTACCGTCCGGAGCCGTTACGGTGCGGGCGTTAAGCAGGATCCAGATAGTTTTTCCGTCTTTGCTCCGGCATTCTATTTCGTAGTTTTCAATAGAACCGTTTTGAGCCAGAATTTCCAGCATTTTTTTGAGTTCTTCCGGGTTGGCGAAGTGCTGTTTTCCAAAATCGGTGATACTGCTTATTGCCTCTTCTTCTGAAGTATAGCCGAATAATCTTACTGCCGCGGGATTGGCGCTTATTATAGTTCCCTGCGGCGTCGATCTGTAAATCGCATGGAAAGCGTTTTCATAAAGGGAACGGTATTTATTTTCGCTCTGCATCAGGGCTTCCTCGCTGTGTACACGCTCGGTGACATCCCTGAGAAACGCCTGCAGAAATAATTTTTCTTTCAACCGGATCGGATAGAGAGTGGCCTCTACTATGCCGTGATGCCCGCCGGACCTGATATATTCCCACTCAAATCGCTGGGGTTTGCCCTCCAGAGCCTCTGTAATTTTTTCTATTGCCAGGGTTTTTGAAGGAACGCTCCCTTTCTGGAATTCGGGAGAAAAATCTAAGATGCTATGCCCGATTATTTTATCCCTGTCCAGGCCGATCATTTCAACCGCCCTTAGGTTGCAGTCGAAAATTTCACTCTCCTGAAGGATCAAAATGCCGTCCCCGGCGAAATCGAAAAGGTACCTGTAATTCTGTTCGCTTTCATGAAGAGAAATATTCGCCAGCATCCTCTGTTGAATATTTACAAGCATGTTTGAAAAGAATAAAAGCAGATCTTCTTCAAATCCTGAAAATTTATAAACTCTCCTTACCCATGCGAAGTTTGCAAATCCGCTTATTAGTCCGCAATTCATCATAGGAACTATTATTAAAGATCTGGAATCTCCTGTTTCAAGAAAATTCCGGAAAGGGCCCTGTGGCATTAAACCGGTGTCGGGAATGAAAACCGGGTTACCCAGCCTGAACGATTCCAGGTCGAAATCCGGAAATGAGGCCAGTTTAACATTTTTCGCAATGTTTATTACCGGTTTTATCCCTTCATGGCACCATTCGTGGGTAACGGTGAAAGAATCGGCCTCAAGGTTATAGTCGGCAATATGGACACGGTCCGCCTCGACAAAAACCCCGATTTCCTCGAGCGAATTATCGATCGAGTATTCGATTTTCTCAAGGGGCATATTTATAAATCCCGCCGACATTTTCATCAGCAATTCCTGCAGGCGGGTCTGCGTTTTTAAAGCCGTCTCGGCCTGTACGCGTTTCGTTATATCCATTGAAAACCCGTTCACGACCGATTTTAAATCGTCATAATTTGCGGATAAGAGGAACCATTTCCTTTTCCCGTTTTTTAAAAGTGCCGTGGCTTCGAAATTGCGGACGGATTTGTTTTTTATGAGCGATTCCTGATAATTTACGAGTTCTTCCGGATTTTCAAAGTGTTTTGACGAATCACCGTAATTTTCGAGATACTCTTCCCTGGTCCGGCATTCGAAGTTTTTAATTTCGGCGTCGTTAAAGAAAATAAATTCGCCGTCTAATTTTCTTTGGAATATCCCTACCGGTGAGTTGTTGAACAGATAACGGTAATTCTCCTCGCTTGCTTTTAATTCATTCTCGGCTTTTTTACGTTCGGTTATATCCCTGTTGATAGTCAGGACAGATTGTACCTTCCCTGTCAAATCAAATTCCGGATAAGCCCGATAATCATAAAAACGCCGTCCGTTTAAACCTGTAAATTCAAACTCGGTTTCAACGGAAGTTCCGTTATTGAAAACCTGACGGACTAATGATTCTCTCTGATCGGCTTCGTAATCCGTGAAGCCTACTTCATGCATTGTCTTTCCAATGAAGTAATCCGACTTAAAAGGACTAACCCGGCTTATGCTTGAGTTGACAAAAAGATAATGAATATTATTATCAAAACGTGCAATAATATCGGGACTGTTATCGACAAGTGTTTTATACCTTAATAAACTTTTATTCAATTCATCCTCGGCCAGTTTGCGTTCAGTGATATCCCTGAGGGTAAATTGAAGAAATTTCCTGCCCCTTGAAACAAAACTCATCAGGTGAACTTCGGCGTCCCATATTTCGCCGTCAGGCCGCTTGTGCCGCCATTCAAAAACGGTCTGTCCCTCGGCTAAGGCTTTATCGATATAATATTTAGCCTTATCCGCGGAAAGAGAACCATCATATTGCACAGGCGCCGATACGTCGAGCGGAGTTTTGCCTATCGTTTCTTCACAGGTATGAAATCTGTAAATTGCTGCCGCAGCCGGATTGCAATCTATAAACCCGTATGTCCGGCTGTCCATTACAACCATTGGAACAATCGAGCTTTCAAATGCCCTCTTCCTGAATTCAATATATTCCTGTTCGATAATGCGCGATTCGAAAAGGTTCAAAGCCATTTTTATCGAAGCGTCAAAAAATGCCGGACTTGAATTTTTATCGATAAATCCATAAAATTTAATTTCTTTTATTTTTTCGATCGTTTCCGGCGAGACGTCCGGATTTAACATTAAAACGACGGGAACGTCATTGATTTTTGAGGTTATGCCGGAAGTTTCCCAACTATAAATTCCTTCGGAAAGGTTAATATCCATAAGCATCAGATCAATGGAAGTTTTATTTTCAATGATATTTAGCGCTTCTTTACCGGAATTTGAAATTATTACCTTGTAACCGTATTTTTCTAAGGCTGTTTTTTCATTTTTAGCAATGCTCTTAGCAGCTTCCACGAGAAGAATAGTTTTGCTATTTTCATCGCTCATATAAAAATGGTAAGGCACTGTTTATTGATTGTCAATAATATAAACGTTCTGTTTTAACCTTATTCGGGAAATTTATCCAGACTTTTATTGTAATATTAGTTGAAAAATATCATGGCAAATCATGAAAAATTATAGAGGCTGAACTTGCCGGTTTGTGAAGGGGCTGCGGTTACTGCCTGCCCTGCCCTGCGGGCAGATACCGTTTGCCGCAAGAATGTCCCTTCTGTTGAGAAGATCTCCATCCTCTGCCTCCCGCTGCCAAATTCCTATTTTTGCCAGTTTATTTACCTGGCCTCCCGGCCTGATCGATTGGATCATTAGTCCCTGCTGTTTTTTATCGACCCATATATAATATTCTTCAGCCTGTTTCCCAAGAAGACCGTTCAGGAAAGGGTCCGTTATAACAAACCCGTATTTTTTTGTGTTAAAACTGCCCGCCGGGACATTAACGGTTTCATCCCCATAATACCTGAAGCTTACAGGGATCTCATTAGCAAAATCGGCGTCAACCAGGTAAGCTATTCCGCCCTTTTCAGGTTCAAAAAATCTCATGCCAATCAAAGCGAATGAAGTCATATCCCAGTATGAATACCCTTTTTTCAGATCAATCCTGCTTGTTTTCTTTTTAAGCGTTTCTCCATCCCAATTGTATTTTACGAAAATTGCATGCAGTCCGGCGATATCTATATCCAGATCGATACCGACAAGGCCTTTTTTCCCTTCCGATTTTGCCGTCCGGAACCAGTAATCCCTGCTTGAAGTAAGAGTATGATACTTCGATGAAAAAACAAACTTTCGTTGAAATTCCGAATATTCCGCCGGGAGTTTTTTCACTTTTTCATTCAGATTTGTCCAGTCGATATACATCGTTATGCCGCTATTGCTGTCGATCCTTGAAACCATATGAATGATCCTTGAAAGTTCCCCGTTATCATACCCGTTATAGATTAGATATTCCCGGTCATTAATATCCGGAAGTCTCATCGTAACAGGGTTATTACTCCATGATTTCATGGCGCCGCATCCATGCAAAACAGATAAGATTGAGACAATTAATATTGCCGAAAATATTTTACTCATGTATAACCTCGATCCAATGTAATCTTAATATAACTAAACAGCCGCGATTTTCCCCCGGGCGCGGGTTTGACATCCTATAATGACGCAAATCCTCCAGATGTATTGCATTTAATTTTTTCCATAGCGGATTTTTTCAAGAAGACTTTTCATTTTCCGGCAATGTGCACTTTTAAAGGATATGCAATTGAATAACTTTTTATCCTGCTTCAACACCCTGCGATATACCTGAAATAATCGAACCTCTTTTCATCGTATGTATTGGAACGCTTATTCCATTTTTGTTCATTATCTTTTTCATTGAATATATTTGAATCCATAAAACCTCACCCTCGGTACGGCAGGTAAAATCGGTTTAAGAGACCTGTTTCATACGGTTCTCAATATCATGCGCAAAACCTGAAACAATGGTTAAAATCAGGCACAAAAAACCGATGACAAGAAAAGACCAGCATGTATATTGGACTGCACCGATCCTGTATTCAACAACAGGAGGAGTCAGGAAGAGCCAGATTGCCACACCCGTGAAAAAAAATAAAAACCCGGTTATCAGTAAAGGGAACCATAATTTCGCCAATTTTATTCTGAAATCATCCCTTAATATTTTTTTCCACCATGTCAATGGTTTATTGATCCTCGTAGCTACTGCCCAGGTCGTTAAAAAGCCTAAAACTTGGGCCACGCCTCCGCCCGCCAAAAATAGAAGTACTGAAAGAGCTAGGTAAATTAAGGGGCCGTTTTTTTTGTAGATAAAACCGATGGTCCAGCAGATGATCGACAAACCGATTAAGAGCGCTATTATTCCTGATATTTTAAAATCGGGGATAATGGTAAAACCTCCCAGCGTTTCAGAAAACAACTCTCCGGACGGTTTGCCGGTCTGTAATATTTCAAATATCCCATGGGCCGCGCCTCCGAAACCTGTCAGTATTCCCATGATGACGGCAAAAATCCTCGTGCTGTTATTTTCATAAGATTCGCTCATTATTGCCTCCCCAAAGACCATAGTTTATCATTTCCTTCGGCGATATTCAACAAATATGGATAAATGAAGAAAAGAGTCGTGAATTAAATCATCAATTATCTTTTTTGTTTTTCAATTTTAAATGGACTATATTCGACATGCGGAATTTATCGCTCGCATCGATTATTCTAATAATATTTTTGCCCCAGGAAGGTTCTCTTTTTATTCTTGAAAAAAGGGGATATTGCTCCAATAGCTCCATCCCCCCGTGCCACTTTTCCATTAGAGCGGCATCTTTTATTCCCCACCGAAGGGTCGCCGATTTCATGCCCCGGAAGAAGGTTCCGATATTGGAAACCATATTTCCAATCCCGGATTGCGTATCAAACACGATATCGCATTCCGGAAAATTATCCATAATATTTTTAAATAACATCTTTACTAGATTTTCATTAAAGTACGGCAAAACACCCGCGGATACGAATAAAATTCCGCTTTCACAACGGGGTATTTCATCCAGCCACTTCTTTTCAAAAATCGATCCGGATATGTATCTGGAGCGGCCGGTTTCAGGCAGAAGTTCTTCCCTTATCCTGATAACTTCCGGCAAATCTACATCGAGCCATCGTATAGACCCGTTATCAACGCGGTAAAATGCAGTATCCAGGCCGGAACCTAGATTGACGATTACGGCCCCGGGAAATCTTTTAATAAATTCCTTTATTTTTTCATCGATCTCCCTTGCCCTGACCGCGAGCATCAGTTTGACAAAATATGGTATGCTCTTTTCGGTTTTATCGAAATCGTAGCCTATATTTTCGATGATATCCATTGCCTTTAAATCATTGATTATCGGGTTGTCTTCACTGCTTAACCGGGCGCGGCTCCATAAAGGAATCAATAAAGTTTTTTGAATGCCTTCCAATTCTAATTTCAATTAATAACTCCTCAAAAATACTTCCTTGTTCAGGATTCATAAAGCCTATGGGCGAGGGCGATAAGTACTCTTAAAATTCGTTCCTTTTATAATTAAGAGAATTATTTTTCATTTTTTTCAAAATCGATAAGATATTTTTTTTATCTTCTACTGAAAAACCTTTCAATAAAATCTTATGCCATTCGTCCACAATATTAAAAAAAACATCTTTTAATTCTTGCGCCTTGGCCGTCAGGCCGATCCTGAACATTCTTTTATCGATGGAATCCACCTCCCTGTCTATAAGACCTTCTTTCAATAATTTACTTACCGCTCTTGCCGTAGCAGCCTTATCGATATTCAAATGCCACGATATTTCTTCCTGGTTTAACTTTCCCTTGTAATTGTAAAGAAGCATAAGCATCGGCAGCTGTCCGTTTCCTATCCTGAATTTTCTTAAACGGCCGGCCAAAAATACCTGGGAATTTTTATCGATCTGCCAGATATACCTTGATATAAATTCCATTTTCGGCCTCACTCTTATTATCGTTGATTAATCAACCAATATTATAAGAATATAACAGTTGACTTGTCAACTATTTTATTAAAAATATTTTTAAAGGTCTTTATCCGGTTTGATGTAATTTTTGAGAAGGGCCTTAATATTATTCGGGCTTAACGCTTCGATCCCGATACCCAATTCTTTTGCAAGGCCCTTTCTTGTATAATTAATCATAATCGTCTTTATTTTTCGAGAACCAAATAGTAAAAATCTTCATCGGGTTTATAAGAATCTTTTAAAATTTTGAAACCGGCTTCTTCAAGTCTCATTTTAAAATCATCATGCCTGAAAGGCATGAAATCCAGTTTAAATCCCGTGCATCCTGTCGAGAGATCATCCCTGATCTCCAGGAATAACATTTCAAGATCTGCTCGTTCGTCAAAATTCCCGATATGCATGATGTAAAGGGGCAGATATTTCTTACTCTTGTATTCTTTGATGTCATAGGTATAATAATGCTGTCTTGTTAAGACCAATTTATCCCAATTTCTGGTATCTATGAACAATCTGCCGTTTGTCCTGAGCGTCTTAAAGATCGCCTCGAGATTTTCTTTCATTTCCTGCCTGGAAAGGCTGTTAGACATGGAGTTGCCCCAGCAGAAAACCGCATCGAATTTATCCGGATATGCAGCCGATAATTCTTTCCATGACATCCGTTTTATCGGTAACTCTACATTTCTTTCTTTTGCATTTTTAATTGCCAGGCTGACCATTTCATCGCTGATATCGGCCGCCAATACGTCGAATCCCCTTTTTTTCAGGGCTATAGCCTGTATCCCGTTGCCGCATGCGCAGTCGCAGATTTTTGCGCCCTTCGGCAGTTGATCAAGGTATTCCTTATGCTGATTAATAAAATCATTTTCGAGCTTTGTTAAATCGGATCCCGAATAGAATATTTCATAGTAATAAGATATGCTGTTATATTGTTCACGGGTTAATTCCATTCAGTATCTCCTTCCGCTTTCCACAAGTTCGCTCCAGCCATACAGGCGATTTGAAATAATTTGAATTATTTCAACTTTATTTCCTGTTATGCGTTTTATTCATAGCAGACCTTTTGTTCTGCTCCATTTCCATCTTTCTCATTCTGAAATTCGCCGGAGTGACTTCGACAAGCTCATCCTCGGCTATGAACTCGATCGCTTCGTCCAGGGAGAGTATACGCGGAGTTTTCAAGACCACAGTCTGATCCGATGTGGAACTCCGCATATTTGTGAGCTTTTTTTCTTTAGTTATATTAACATCGAGGTCCTGGTCCCGGTTATTTTCTCCGACGATCATACCCTCGTAAACTTCTGTCCCGACATTAAGGAAAAGTTCGCCGCGGTCCTCCATAGCCAGGTGGGCGTAGGAATTCGATTTCCCGGCCCTGTCCGCGACCAGGACACCATTTTCCCTGTGGCGTATAGTCCCGGCCCAATCCATGTAGCCTTCAAAAAGTGAATTGATGACGCCCAGTCCCCTGGTATCAGTAAGGAACTGGCTCCTTAAACCGATAAGACCCCGCGTCGGGCAGACATATTCCAGGGTTACCCTTCCGGCGCCATTGTGTTTCAGATTTTCCATTTTCCCTTTTTTCCGCGACATTTTTTCAGTGACAACTCCAACATATTCTTCCGGAATATCGAAAAAGACCCTTTCAAAAGGTTCCTGTGTTTTTCCATTAACCGTCTTAGTAATAATATTAGGCTTGGAAACCATAAGTTCATAACCCTCGCGGCGCATCGTCTCGATAAGGATTCCTAACTGCAGCTCACCCCTGCCCGATACCTTGAATGCATCCGCCCTGTCTGTGGTTTCAACGCGTATGGAAACATTCCGCAATGACTCCAGTTCCAGCCTCGACTTAATGTAGCGTGTCGTCAGGTACTTGCCGTCCCTTCCGGCAGTTGGGCTCGAATTCACATAAAATATCATCGAGACGGTAGGCTCGTCGACACGGATCCCGGGAAGAGGCATAGGCCTGTCCTGCGATGTAATAGTATCGCCGATGCCGACATTTTCAACGCCTGACACGGCTACGATATCCCCCGCTTCCACTTCGTTTACCTGTTTTTTACCCAGTCCGTAATATGTAAAGAGGTTGGAAAATCTAATATTCCTGGTGATTTTATCGCCGCTGCACAGGGCGTACTGTTTGGACAGTTCAAGCTTCCCGTTGAACATTCTCCCCAGGGCTATCTGGCCGACATAGAAATCATAATCGAGGTTGGTGACAAGGAACTGCGGCTCTAAGCTATCGTCGCCTTCGGGAGCGGGAATGGAATTAATGATCGTTTCAAAAAGCGGCAAGAGATTGCCGGATTCATCGCCGATATTTTTATAAGCCCGCCCCTCCGTTGCTATAGTATAAATGATCGGAAATTCGATTTGATTATGGTCGGCCCCGAGATCGATAAAGAGGTCGTATACTTCGCTGACGACTTCTTCTATGCGTGCATCCTTCCGGTCTATCTTATTGATAACCAGGATGACAAGGAGTTTTTTGGCCAGCGCTTTCCTGAGCACGAACCTTGTCTGGGGCAGGGGGCCCTCGCTGGCATCTACCAGCAGGAGCACGCCTTCCACCATATTCAGGCCGCGTTCCACTTCCCCGCCGAAATCGGCATGTCCGGGAGTATCGATTATATTAATCTTGATGCCGTTATAATAAACCGCGGTATTTTTCGCAGCTATCGTAATGCCGCGCTCCTTTTCAAGGTCCATGGAATCCATGACGCGGTCCTGGATCTCCTGGTGACCGTTAAAAATACCGCTCTGCCTGAGCATCGCGTCGACAAGGGTTGTTTTGCCATGATCGACATGGGCGATAATAGCTATATTTCGAAAATTTTCTTTTAACATTTATATGATCTCCATTATATTCTATTAATAGAATTATGAATTGCGCCGCAGGTTTCCGTCTGAATAATCGGGGATAAGCGATCGGGAAATCGAAGGGATTGGAAAATGCGGAAGGAAGAATCAAAATCCTACTTTATATTATTATAGCTTATATGACGGTTAAAATCAAAGCTTTCGTTTATAACCGGCCATCTGCCCGGCTATTATGCACTCAAAACTCAATATATCATATGTATTCCATTCTGCCAGCCTTAAGGAAAAGACTTTTTTCATACCGCTGATAACACCCGGGATATCGGTTAAATTAATATCCCCGGTATGCAGTTTCCCGTACAGTTCATCGGAGGAACGGTCAAAAAAAACAATACTGTACGAACCCAGGACATTATCGATTGAAAAAGAAACATTCGTAACTTCCAAGGTTCGTATTACCTTCTTTTTTATTAAATTTCCGGAAAACCCGGCGGGGCTGCCGGTAAAGCCGTAACTGCATTCGGCCGGACCGATTAAAAGTACGGAATATCTCAAATGCGATATTGCAAATACGGCAACAACCGGGATAATAAACACGGCGATTAATAATGAGATCCAGGGCAAAGTAAAACCGTAAGCGAATAATGCCGCGCCGGAAATTAAACAGACTGTCCAGCATATGTTCCTGAAAGATATATTTTCTTTCCATAAAAAAGCATGGCCCCCCGGTACGTCCCTTTGTACGACCATTTTCGGCAAAACGGCTTCCTGCGTTTCCTCAACCGCCTGACTGCCGGGTCTTACCCTGTCGTTAAGCATGCCGAGAACCCTGGTTGCCTTTCCCTTGAACCCTGTATTTATCAGGTCCCAGTAAGCGCCGTTCTTCCTGCGCATCGATACGATATATCCTGATTCCCTGTAGTATCTTAAAGTAAATTTATCGATTTCGCCGAAGCTCATACGTTCTTCTTTATTTCCGGGAAAATAAATATGAATTATTTTTTCACTTAAATTAAACTCTAACCTTTGCGGAAGCTTATTATAATAGCCGGCGGCCAGCATCCCCCCGGAAAATATGAAGACTCCAATCCCGCAGATGATAAATCCGGTCTTCGCAGTTTCCCCCGATAATAATAATAGGCCGGCTATGATCATCAGAATGCCAGTAATCGCCAGTAAATATACAATAATTTTAAAACTTCTCTTTAACTTGAAAATCATTATATCCGGATTAAAGGCTCTTTCAATATAAAACATCCTGATTAATCCTCTAATAAAATCTTAATATTTCATCCCTTGACAATAAAGATTAAAAAATTTATTATCACGCTAAAGTTTATTTTATCATACAGGATATATCCATGAAAGAAATATTAATAATTTTAATTATACTGCCTGTCTTATTGCTTATCGTTTATTCCTGCCGGAAGAAGCTTCCGGAGAATGCCCGGAAGCTTAAGGAATACCTGACGGAATTAATTCCGTCAGGTACCGGAATTGCCGATGCCGAAAAGACTATGAAAAGTTACGGCTTCACATGCAGGTATATGACAAACGCCGATTTTATAGAGGAAAGTCCTGGTAATTCAAGAGGAATTATATTAAAAAATATTGATTACCTCTACTGCGATCAGGAAAAATCGGAGTGGCCTCTTATCTGGATCTCGGAAAGATGGCAAGTAGCAATCGTACAAGAAAAGGGGAAAGTGAAATCGATTTATGTTTCATACGGCCTGACAGGCCCTTAATGATCCTGACGATTTAACAATTCACATTGACAATAAGCATTTAATAAAATAATATAATCCCTGTAGTATTTTTTTCCCAAACCAGCCCGGAATAACGCAGGGGTTTGAATTTTATGACTATTAAGCCTGTAAACAATTGCAAGCCGGCTTTTCAACTTCCCGAACCAAGGGTTGATCCCGGAGTTATAGGTCTTTTCAGGTTTATAGGCCCTTTTTATTTTCATGTTCTGCTGGGTTTCAAGGCGGTTAACTTTATAAATCCCGAACTTTTTACAGGGGCTTTCCAGCGTTTTTTCGAGAAAAAATCGCGGCTCATGATAGCATTCCGGCACCCTTACGGAAATGAACCCCAATTGATGGCATATGTTATCGGCAAGCTTTTATCGAAAGAGGCTGCTAAACAGGGAATCGTTTATCCTGTAAAACCTCATGCGCATTTTATCCATGGGTATGAAGTCCCCCTTTGGGGCAGTTTTTTTGAACGCTGGCTGCTCCCCCGTGTAGGCTCTGTTCCGGTATACCATGTGAAAGCCGATATGAAAAGCATACGCCGTATCCGTCAATTGATGAAAAACGGTTCCTATCCTCTTGCACTGGCTCCCGAAGGCCAGGTATCCTATTCCAGCGACACCCTTCCGCGGATTGAAAACGGATCGTCAAGAATTGCACTGTGGTGCACGGAAGATCTTTTAAAGGAAAGACGCACGGAAAAGGTCGAGATACTTCCTATATCCATCCATTTTACATGGCCGGCCGATGCGGAAAAAGACCTCGGTAAATTAATAACGGAAACTGAGAAATTATGTTCGATAAGGACAGATCCTTCGTTGCCCTATTATCAAAGATTGAAAAACATTCCGGGACCCTTCCTTTCCATTCTTGAAAACGCCTACTCGAAGTTTTCCGGTTTAAAAGATATCGATGCAAATAGAGGCCCTAATGAACGGCTTAAAATTCTCCTCGAAACCGCGTTGGGGCATGCGGAGAAAATCCTGAATATCGATGCCTGCGGGGATACAATCAACCGCGTTTACAATATAAGGCAAACAGCCTGGGACAGGATATTCCGCGCCGATATTAAAAAAATAAAGGAACTGCCGCCCCTGGAAAAGGCCCTTGCCGACCGCCTGTCTGCGGAAGGCTGGCTTGCCTCGCGTCATATGGAATTCGTCGATATCGGATTTTATATTGATTTCGAGAAGTTAAAAAAGGATGCATCCCTCGATCAATTAATAGAAACGGCGCAGAATTATTACGATCTTGCGGCAAGATGCTTCGGGGGTAACTTTACGAACAGGATATTTATACCGCGCATGACAGCTAATATAGTAGCAGGGGAACCGATAACAGCTTCAAATTATGCGGAACTTAATAGAACCGATCCCCGGAAAGCCGCGGACCTTTTAACCTCGGAGCTTTCTTTTAATTTCCTGAAATGCATCGATGAATATAAAAGGATAGGAATAAAAATGGAGAAGAAAAAATGAAAAAGGCTGAGGTTTCAACCGGAGTCAAGATAGGTTACGGCGTCGGAGATATGGTCGCGGGCCTCGCGTTTCAGACCGTTAATTTTCATTACCTGTTTTTTTTAAATGCGATGATAGGCCTCCCCGGCTACCTTGCGGGCCTGGTGCTTCTTTTGGGAAGAGGATGGGACGGAATTGCCGATCCTTTCATGGGGATGCTTGTCGATAATACCGATTCCAAAAAGGGCAAGCACCGTTTCTGGCTGATCTTCTCGATAATCCCCTTTACCGCTGCTTTCATCTTTATATGGCTGCCGATCGGCGGACCCGTAATCGGCAGATTTATTTTCTACTCAATTTTGTTTGTCATATTCAGCACATTTTTTACCACATACAATGTCCCGTACGGATCGATGACCGCCGATCTGACCAAGGATTATAACGAGAGGACATCGCTGACAGCAGTCCGGAATGTCTTTTCTCTTCTTGCAACGATTATAGGGGCGGGAGCGGTTGAAATCCTTGTCGCATTTTTTTCACCTAAAAGTCAGGTAAAAACACCCCAGGGATATTTTGCCATGAGCATGGTTTTCGGCGCCATTATGATAGTATCTGGATTATCAACTTACCTGTCAACTAAAGGCCATGATACCGTTATTCATGAAAAGCCCGGTTTCAGGCTTTCGTATTACCTGGATACTTTCAAGAACTACCCGTTTGTCGTTCTTCTTGCTTCCTATTTCTTTTGTTCCATCGCCACCACGGGGCTTTCATCTATATTCGTGTACTATATCAATTACAATCTCGGTTTGACGGGTTTTTCATCCAGCCTGATCATGGGCGTATTGATCGTTTCTTCAATATTCGCCTTGCCGCTCTGGACTTTTATTTCCGGCAAATTCGGCAAAAAAGCCGCTCTTTTTTCAGGAATGGCCGTTTTAGCAGCCTCCGTAGCGGTCATATCATCGATCGGATTGACCTTCGGGTTCCCATTGTTTTATCTTTTTGTCGTCATTGCCGGCATCGGTTTATCCACGTTTTTCGTCATTCTCTGGTCCATGGTCCCGGACGTTGTGGAATACGGCGAGTATCTGCATGGGCGGCGCAACGAAGGAATATATTACGGCATCTGGTTTTTTATACAAAAGCTGGGCATGGCCGTTTCCTTTATGATCAACGGCGTCATCCTTACTTTAACGCACTTCCAGTCGTCAAATGCGAATGGAATGGTAAAACAGACTCCGGAAGCCTTAAACGGCATAAATCTCCTGCTCTCTGTCATACCGGTAGCCTTCATAATTATCGGGTCCGTATTTCTGCTGTTTTATCCGATCAACAGGGCATTTCATAAGAAGATCAGTGCGGGGTTGAAAAAGTAAAGCCTTTGCATGATCAATACCGGGACCTGCAATTAATTCAGGATCATTCTTCCCTTACTCTATCACTTGTTCCGGCTCGATAAAGGTGTCACATGTCCGGCATCTGCATTACATTAAAATAAAATTTTATTTGACATTGACAGCAATATAAAAAGATGATATACTATTATTGACTGACTGGTCAGTCATTATATGACAGCTTTTAAATCGGATGCCCTGCCTAAAACCGTGAAATAAAAATCCATATTCTTGATATGAATAACGAGGGCCCAGACTTTGCTTCAAAGGCACTTAAATCACTACAGGAGCCTGGCTCAGCACTTTCTGGTTTAAAAGCTGAAATTTTAATTAAAAAGCATAACCGGTCAAATACGGAACAACTTGGACAATACTTAAAAGAAAATATTAAAACTGAAGCAATTATTGCTATTTCTTCAGAAGGAGGGCTCTTTGATTATTGTTCTGATGATTTACTATTTTCAAATTTAAAGGAAATATATTCGTCAACTCCTGATAATGTATTATTAGCAGGAACTTTATCAAGGCAGGATGACATTGGCAAGCGTTTTAATACTGTCAGCAATGCCACCATTGATAGAAATATTGAAGAGTTTGATTTCTTAGTGAATAAATGTGGATGGAGTATTGATAAAAGTTTTATTGAACCATTGAGCTTGGTTTTTAGAATGAAAAAAACAACCAATTAATACCATTGAAATTTTAATAGAAGTGCCGAGCGACGAAAGAATAATTAGTAAAATACTTTGGAGGAAGATAATAATGGCGCCAAGAAGTAAAGAACTTAACGAACAAATCCGCAGCGGCAGGCGTGAACAGATAAAGCAGGCGGCTATGAAAGTCTTCGGCAGAATGGGCCTGGCGGCGGCTAAAATCAGCGACATAGCGTCAGAAGCCGGATTCAGCCATGGACTGGTTTATAATTATTTCGTATCCAAGGATGAAATTTTCACAGAGCTGGTTAAAGAGGCCCTGGATTATTCCCTGGATATTATAGCTTCTGCCGTCAGGATGGAGGGTACAGCTTGGGAACGGATACAGAGCATAACTGAGACAATTGTTAACGGCGCCTACCAGGGTATAGCGCCGTATTATTTCCTGATCATAATCCAGGCGTTTACGTCGGACGCCGTTCCTCCGGAGGTTAAGGAACTTTCCGCGAGGCAATCCCTTCTCTATAACGAATACATGCTCCCCCTGATAAAGGAAGGCATAGAGTCGGGCGACATCGCTCCCGGCGACCCGCTGCAGTTGTCGGTCGCCTACTTCGCCCTTATTCAGGGACTTGCGATTTTGAAAATCCAGGGGGGAGAATCTACGCCCGATCCGTCACCCGATGTCGTACTCAGACTGCTTCGCAGCGGACCTGTATTGACTGACAACTATGACACCTTTGTCCCGGCCGTCTTTAAACCTGTCTTTTCGGAAGAAACCCTGTCCTATCGGGCATCGGATGGTAAAAGAACCTTAGTGATTATTAAAAGAACCATGGAAAACAGTGAAAATATCCTGAAAATTGAGGAAAACAATGAAGCCGCAGGTGAAAAAACACTGATTTCGGCCCGGTATACAGATTTGCGCCCAAGATCCGTACAGATTTATAAAGGTAACGGTGATAGAATTATCAATATAACATATTCTGCCGGCGAAGCCGTTATCGATCTTCCGGGGCGCAAAGCCGCCAGGACAATTAAAGTAAAAAACAGTTATTATGATATGCATACAATATCTTATCTATTCAGGGGTTATCCCTTCGGCACCGGGGCCAGGATAAATTTCAACATAGTGACGGACGGTCTGGACGGCAGCCCGTCGGGATCTTTCGGCATGTATGTAAAGGAAACCGGCAGGGAAAAGGTCGAAGTCCCGGCCGGGATTTTCGAATGCCGGAAACTCGAGATGGGCATCGCCGGCATCGCGGGAACTTTCACGGCCGGTTACAGGTTTTATTTCTGGTACGATTCGGATCCTTCACACAGGCTGGTCAGGTATGAAGATAATAACGGTATAGCTACAATGCTTGAAAAGATTGAATCCAAATAAACACTGTTTAAAACAGCATAAGAGCCGCTAACGGCAAAAAATGCCGCAAGCAGCGATAAGGAGACATAAATGGAAAAAGATTTTGATGCGGTTATCATCGGCGCCGGCATATCGGGCCTTTTTGCAGGCAATTTCCTTGCAAAAAAAGGGGTTAAAACATTGATATGCGAACAGCATACAAGCCCGGGCGGCTATGTCTGCGGCTTCAAAAGGAAAGGCTTCTATTTCGATGCCGGGCTGCAGAGCGTCTGCGGCAGCGGCATCCTCTTCCCTCTTCTTAAGGAGCTGGGTTTAGAAGACAGGGTGAAGTTCGGCAGGAGCCGGTTCAGGTTTGTGACCCCGGGTTCGGATGCTGTCTTAAAGTCGTTCGATGACATAGCGGAAATCTTCGGGAAGGAATTTCAGGATTCTATTCAGGGCTTGAGAACTTTTGCCTCCGAATTGGAAGAGGTTTCACAGTCGGTAAAACTTTTCATGGGAGAATCGTCGTTCATGTTCATGAGCGGCAGACAAAAGACCGGATACATTATGTCGCTCTTAAAGGATAAGATAAGCCGCGGCAGGCTGACTGCCCTGGGTAAATACAGTAAAATAACATTCCCGGTATTTGCGGCAAAACACTTCAAAAATCCCAATCTACTCTCCCTTTTTTCCAATAATTGCTATAAAAACGCCCCGTTAACAACTTACGCTTCGATGTGGGACTTATACTTTAACGACTACTGGTACCCTGAAACAGGCCTGCAGGAATTTTCGGACCTGCTGGCGGAAAATTTTGTCAATAACGGGGGTTCGATCCAGTATCGGTCCCCAGTGGGGAAGATCCTGGTCAACAAGGGCCATGCCGGAGGCGTCGAGACTTCGGGAGGTAAAATATACACTTCCGATTATGTGATCTCGGCAGGCGATTACCGGAAACTTTTCCAGGAAATTCTCGGAGGGCGTTATTCGGGAAAAAGCCTTCAAAAAGAATTTACGGAAACCAAAGCAAGCCAGAGCCTTTTTACCATATTTTTGGGTTTGAAAACAGGTTCGGAGAATGTCAATAAAATGCTAAAAGCCGGCCATGTATACTTCACTCCGGATTACGACTTTGCTTCCGCGGATGATCCGGATTATTTTAAGAAAGCCGGTTTCGAGATATCCTCGCCAACCTTTCATAATCCCGGACTCAATGAAAACGGAAAGGCTTCGCTGGTCGTCCAGACATTCGCCCCGTACAATTGGATGAACAGATGGGGTACCGCCGGAAGCCCGGACGGCATGAAGGAATATAAAATACTCAAAGATATTGCGGCGGAAGGGATGCTCTCCGTACTGGAAAAATTCATGCCGGGCATCGGAGAAGAAATCGAAGTGAAAGAGGCTGCCACACCGCTAACAATGGAACGCTACACGATGAACAGCTGGGGCGGGAGCATCGGCTGGACCTGGGACCCGGAATTAACGCCGAAAATTAAAAATCCCTCGATAAAGACCCCTGTAAAGAACCTCTTCACCATAGGACACTGGACGATGATCCCGACAGGCGCATCGGGAGCGGCGGCAAGCGGGAAGCTCGTATCCGATCTTGTCAAATAAAATAATTAAGGAGAACGAATATGGGTAAGATACTAAAAGGTTCTGCCGGTTTTGCAGTCTTAATGTGTTTATTAACTTTTCAGTCGCCAACATATTCCGACGATCTCTTATTCAAAGAAACATCGGGGCAGAAGGTCGAATATTCAGCCTCATGGACTATCGTTACAAACGGCCGGTTAATAATCTATTCAACGAACACAATGAATGAGATTCATATTGTAACCTGCGGACAGGATTATAATACTCTGAGCTGGAATTACAAGGATAATGAAAACAACACCGATGTTGCGACAAAGCGCGATGGAAATTTAATTATTACCTCGGGGCAGCAAAAGAATATTCCGGTTTGCATAACTAATAAAATCGATGGAAGTCCATGGTTTGAATCTATTGGCGATTCGTTGTCGCCTTTTTCCATAAGTAAAACAAGCTCTATCGAGTTCTGGTTCATCAGATTCAGTAATTTCGAGTCCTATAAGATGGCCGCTTACAAGGGAAAAATCGAAAATATAAAGGTCAATGGCAATTCAGTGGAAGCCCAAAAAGTGACGGTTACATTAACCGGCTTATTATCTATTTTCTGGAAAGCTGATTACTGGTTCCGTATTCCGGACGGTCAATATATAAGGTTCGAAGGAAATAGGGAAGGCGCCGATACAGTAGAGGAATTGATGAGCATAAACCGGTGAACCGCTAGCCTGTAAAGGGGCGAACCACATCCTTCGTCGAGGAATAAAAAAGCAATTTACAGAATATTTCGCAATGATTATGGATTAAATTTAAAGAATCTTTCTTGAAATTTGTTTTCCAAAGTATTGTCAAATTCATTTAAGTATGGTATAATTTATTTAAGTTTTTACTTAAACAAATGGAGCCTGAATAACATGTCTCAATTACTTGATGTTTTAAAATCTCTGGCAGATGAAACGCGAATGGAAATCTTAAATCTTTTATTGACACATGACCTCTGCGTAGGAGCCCTGGCAAGAAATCTCGGCATTTCAGAAGCTGCTGTTTCTCAGCATCTTAAAATACTGAGGAAAGCCGGCGTTATAAAGGGGGAGAAAAGAGGATATTTCACGCATTATTATGCAGACAGGGATGCGTTAAAGAATACTGCTAATCAAATCATAGAAACTGCATCCCAAATCCGCCAGTGCGAAGATAATTGTTCTGATATGAATTTAGGCAAAAATAATTCTTGTCAAAAAAAATCATAGATGAACAATAATATTGATTTTTTAATAGGGAATATTTTATGAATTATAACCAATATATTTCTTTAATTTTGATTGGAATAATTTCCGGTGCTATAACCGGTTTCTTCGGTCTTGCCGGCGGTTTAATTATCATTCCGGCACTGGTATACCTTGCAGGTTTTTCACAGCAAACGGCTGTAGGGACCAACCTCTTTGTCCTTTTATTACCGGTCAGCATTGCATCAGTTATGGAATATTATCGTAACGGTCATGTTGACGTCAAAGCCGGTATTATTATAGCGATTACACTTCTTATTTCTGCATGGATATGCTCAAAAATTGCTTTAAAAATCAATACAACTTATTTACGATTTGCTTTCGGTTTATTTGTAATAGTAATGGGGGTTTATATTACCTGGACATCTTTTATTAAATTATCAAGGTAAACATCGAAGGATCATCAAATTTTCGGGAGGTTTCAGGATGAATAGAGGAATAATTGCCAGGATTTTCGCCGACGGCGGTATAATAGTATTTTTTATCATGGCTTTCGAATTTATGATCATGATAAGCCCTTTTGCTTTTTTCTTTTACTCGGTTTTCAATCCGTTTTTTAACTTCCTGGGCCAATACCAGTCAACAAGATGGCTGACCTCTTTCTTTTTGCCGCATATGATATTGCCGCCGACAATTTTCCTTAAATCTATCCGTGTCGCCGGTTCCATTTTATTTGTCCTCGGCCTTATATCGTTTATTATTTGCGCGCTGCAGGTTTACCTTGGAAAGATATTCAAATGGGGGATCGCCGACAAGGGTATATATAAAATTATCCGTCATCCGCAATACCTTTCACTCGCCGTCTGGGGTATAGGCATGAGCATATTGTGGCCGAGATTTATTGTCCTGGCGACTTTGTCGATCATGTTTATTATTTATTATTTCCTTGCCAAAGACGAAGAACGGCGGATGTTAAAACAATATGGCGACAGCTACAAAAAATACATGGAAAATACCGTCATGTTTTTCCCGATAATGATCGACAGATGGTTTAAACCTATCGATACATTAATTCCAAATATAATACTGAAAAATGCAGTTGTTTCCCTGTCTCTTGTAACAGTTGTTATGATTTCAGGTTTCGTCCTTTATAATATTACTTTGAATTCCCTGACGATCGACATTAAAAAAAATTTCAGCCTTGTATCTATGCTGCCGGAAGATTCCAAATTATTGGCAATAGTTTCCGATGAACTGGAAAAGGATCATGCAGACGGTAAGATCGATCAATTGGAAGGCAATAAAGATTATCTTGTTTATTTAATGCCCGTTGATTATATAATGCAGGGTATGATTGCCGATACTGAAGAAAATTTTCATTTGTTTAAGCAGCACCATACCGTTTCTTTGATTAACGACTGGATTTTACATCCTTTTCAGCATTTAAGGGCCTCCCCGGTTTTAAACATGGCCCGGATGAACCATGTCGATCCTAAGTTCGTAAGGAGGCACCATTGCCCCCTGGGGGTCAATGACCAGTCTTTTAATTGCGATTCCTGCCCTTACAGAAGGGTGATTTTTACCGAAGTACAGACCGGCGGTACAAATCATATCCAGGGGAAGCAATTACTGGCTTTTGATACCATTAAAACGCCTTCATTTTATGCCGATATCGATACAAGAACAGGTGAAATTGTAAACCTGAAAATTGTAAAAAAATCGACTGCCTGGGAAAATGTTCCTACTCCCGCTTATTGATTGTCTAAATATCCGTATCCCGTCATGCATCGCATTGACTTCGGCCTGGAGTTGCCTGTATAATATGGAAAGTTTATGGTGCAGTTTAATATCGATCTCGTTTCCATAATCATCGGCCTGGCTCTGATACTGGGTTTGTTTATAGCCATACTCATAATGACAGTTAAAAAGGAAAATAAACTTCCCAATATTATTTTAGGCTTTTTCCTGCTGGCCGTTTCCCTTACACTTTCGGGCGCCGTCATTTATTCGACAAACACTCACTTAAAACTCCCTTACCTGATCAGGCTGAACGAGCCTTTCCGGTTCCTGCCCGCCCCACTATTTTATTTTTATGCAATTTCGCTTATAAACGGTAAAATAAAATGGAAGAGCATTGTATTGCTTCATCTTTTACTCTTTATCATGAATACCGCTTATCTTCTGCCTTTTTATTTTAGACCGGATTATGAGAAAATCCGGTTTGTAACCGAATATTTTATTACTCCGAAATTCTCATATTTGCCCGGCAATCTTTTTTTTCTCATAATGCTTTTCCTGCAGTTCGGGTTTTATACTTGTCTTGTAAAAAAAGAGGTCGGGCGTTTTGAAACTATAATTGAAAATAATTATTCCACTATAGACAGGATAAACCTGCTCTGGCTGAATTATTTTGCGAACTCGGCGCTCCTTTTCTGCGGCTTTCTTCCTGTCGCGGTAATATCCCGTTTTATCGGCATTGATTTCGGTGTGCTGTCGAGGCCCGTGCCTTTTGTTGTTTCAATATTTCTATTATTTCTTGTCTTTAAAGCCATGCGCCAGCCGCAGATCATCGCCGATATAACTCTAAGCGGTATTGAAGACCGGTCCGATAAAAAGTACGAGGCGTCAAAATTATCCGAAAGAGACGCTCTGAATTATCTGGCAAAGCTCAATGCCTATATGGATAAGGAAAAACCCTATCTTGAACCCGGGCTCACGCTCAGGCAGCTGTCGGAAGCGCTGGATATCCCGTACCGCCATCTCTCGCAGGTAATAAATGAAAAAACAGGCTTTAACTTTTACAATTATATAAATTCCTACCGCATCGACGAAGTAAAAAAATACCTTTCAGATGCCGATCTCGGAAAGGAATCTATCCTCGACCTTGCTTTTGACGCGGGTTTCAATTCAAAAGCCGCCTTTAACGCAGTCTTCAAACAATTCACGGGATCGACTCCAGGGCAGTTCCGCCGCCGGCAATAAACAAGTCCGAGAGGATGTTTCAGGACGACATGCAGTCTCCTGCGTTTTATGATAAACCGTCATAAAAGACAGGAGGCATTCAATGCAGGAAAAAACAAACCTAAGTAAAACCTACAGTTTATTAAAATGGCTGACGCTCGTCCTGGTCGTCCTGCAATTACTCGTTAAAATCTATGTCGAGTTCCACAAGGCAGGCGAGGTCAGAAGCGTTTACCCTATACTGGAAACTTCTTATGCCCTGGCGGCGGCTTGGGTCATTCTCATCCCACTTATGATCCAGGATATGAAATTGGCTTTCTTTGCTGCGGCTATTTTCGGGATTATCAACGGCATCCTGGCGCCCCTGACTCCTCTTTCAGGCATCTGCCATCATTATTTCGCGGGCATTTTTGTCGGTGTTCATGGAGTCCTGATCGCCGTTATCGGCATGGCGGCTTTTTTAAAACACAGGATTACCTG
The DNA here is from genome assembly GCA_963796325.1 of uncultured Spirochaetota bacterium. GTDB lineage: Bacteria > Spirochaetota > Brevinematia > Brevinematales > JAOACQ01 > CAVYGN01. The sequence continues at coordinate 890,443 of CAWCLF010000001.1, read as the reverse complement.
CTCACAGTAATATCTTTTCCCAGCATTTCTTTAAAAAAAGCTCCCGATACAGTCGGAGTATAATTATCCCAGTCTTTAAAGAGGGGCATAGGCCAGTCCTTCCCGTTATAGAAAACAAAGGCTTTCCATGACATTCCCCTGGAATCCGCGTAAGCGATTATTCTGCGGCCGTAATTTTCATCCGTCCTGTAAACTGACGGCAAAACACTTTAAAGCAACCTTCTGTCCAATGAACTTACTCGCACAGGCCTTCACTTTGTATTGACAAAAAAAATGGGCTTTAATATACTAATTGACATCTGTAAGGCTGGAAGTGCGTCCCTGATATCCCGTCCGAATAAACAAAGGAAAGGTTTATGGACATCGTACAGGAAGGCATTATCATCCGGATCGAAGGCGATTATGCTAGAATCAATGTCCAGGTTCATTCAAGCTGCGCCGGATGCGGAGCATGCGGATCGCCGGAAATTGAGCTCCTTGCCCATAATCCCGTCAAAGCTATTCCCGGGCAGAAAGTCAAATTCATCAGCCGGGGTAATATGTTTAAAATTTCTTTTATCCTTTTTATGTTCCCTCTTATCTCAATTTTCACGGGGGTTTACCTGGGATTTCTGGCTGCTCATTATTTTCACATGAATAGCATGGTTACGATGCTGTCATGCAGCCTGTTTCTTTTTTTCATATCCATTTTCTGCATTGCCGTTTATGACAGAAAATACAAGCTCCCGGACAATCTTCCCGAGATCGTTGAAATTATTTCATAAAATACCGAAGGGGTTTTGATGTTAAAAATATGGAAAGGCGGAATTCATCCGCCGGACAATAAATCCCCTTTGGCGGAGAGAAATATCGAAACAATGCCTATCCCGAAACTGCTTTATATTTCGTTGAAACAGCATATTGGAAATGCCTGTCTTCCTTCGGTGAAGGCCGGGGAAACGGTAAAAAAAGGACAGGAGATAGCCGGATCTGAAGATAAAAAAGCCCCCCCGATACACTCTTCTACATCAGGCAGGGTAAAAGACATCGGAAATCATCCTCACCCTGTTCTCGGAATGTCGCAATGTATTGTTATTGAACCTGACGGCAGGGATGAATGGTATGAAGGCCTCAACGAACCGGGGAATTTTGAAAATTATACCCCTGAAGAGCTTATCGAAATCATCTATCAGAACGGCATTGTCGGAATGGGAGGGGCCGCTTTTCCCTCTCACGCGAAACTTTCTCCTCCAAGGGACAGGATTATCGACACTCTGATAATTAACGGCGCCGAATGCGAACCTTACCTGACATCCGACTACAGGACAATGCTTGAAAGCCCGGAGCTTGTTATAAAAGGATGCAGGATCATCATGAAGATCCTGAATGTCGTAAATTGCTATATCGGAATTGAAGACAACAAACCGGAAGCCGTGTCTATTATGGGAAAAATATGCATGGGGCATGGTATTAAGATCGCTGTCCTCAAATCCATATATCCCCAGGGCGGAGAAAAAATGATGATCCGCGCAATTACCGGGCATATAATACCTTCCGGTAAACTTCCGATGGATGGCGGCTGTATTGTTCAGAATGTGTCGACCTGTGCGGCAATAGCCAGGGCTGTGGAAAATAATATACCATTGATAGAAAGGATCATTACGGTATCCGGAAAAGCAATAATGAAACCGAAGAACCTTCAGGCGAGAATCGGTTCTACATTCAGGGATATCATTGAATTTTGCGGCGGGTTTAAATCAATGCCCGGGAAAGTGATAATGGGCGGCCCGATGATGGGCATCGCACAGTCCGGTATCGATACGGCTATTGTAAAAGCGACATCGGGAATTCTTGCGCTGACCAGGGATGAGATAATTTACGGTGATGAGAGGCCATGCATACGCTGCGGCAGGTGCCTCGATGCCTGTACAATGAATCTCAGGCCCAATATGCTGAGCATACTCAGCGAGAAACACAAGCACCAGACCGCAATGGTTGAATATGACCTCCTTGACTGCGTGGAATGCGGTTGCTGTACTTATGTCTGCCCTGCAAAACGGAATATCGTCCATTATATCAAGCTTTCCAAAGCAAAAAATGCAGCGCCGAAAATATAAGCAACGGAGATTGAAATGTCATCGACGGACTCCGGGATAGATTCAAACCGTATTGAAAAACTCATCGTATCGGCCTCCCCGCATATCAAAACCCGCGAGGATATCGCTTCCATCATGTGGGGGTCAGCCTGGCCCTGACACCGTTATCCATCCAGGCTGTTTTAAATTTCGGCTATCCCGCGGTCGTAACATTCCTTGTCTGTATAACAGGGGCGGTATTGACGGAATTTGCAATACAGGCCTGGCGGAAGAAGAAAACGTCCATTTCCGATGGAAGCGCATTTTTAACGGGTTTGCTGCTTAGTTTATGCCTTCCTCCCGATATTCCCTGGTTTATGTCCCTTATCGGGGCCGTTTCGGCTATTGCCGTCGCCAAGCACCTGTTCGGGGGCCTTGGGAATAATGTGTTCAACCCGGCCCTTGTCGGCAGGGCGATCCTGATGGCAAGCTTCCCGGCAGCAATGACGACCTGGGTCATCTCAATCCTTTCCCCCGGTCATGAATCGATATCATTAGGACTTTTGAAACTGCCTCTGCTGCAAAACTTTCAGCATATTGATGCTGTAACTTCCGCCACATCGCTGGAAATTCTTAAGCGCCAGGGATACGACGGGCTGATAAATTCATACGGAAGCAGGATGGAACTGTATAAAGTCATGTTCTTCGGAAACAAGACGGCATGCGGCCTTGGCGAAACCTCTGCGTTCCTCACGATAGTAGGAGGAGCATACCTTATTTTGAAGGGTTATATAAAATGGCAGGTGCCCCTGATTATGGTAGCTACTGTCGGATTATTGACATGGATCTTCGGCGGAAGGACTCTGTTTACCGGCGATCCCGTATTCCACATGATGGCGGGCGGGCTGCTTCTGGGAGCATTCTTTATGGCCACGGATCCGGTCACAACCCCGATGAGCATATCGGGAAAGATAATCTTTGCCGCAGGCTGCGGGGCGATAACTTCGCTGATAAGAATCGCGGGCGGTTATCCGGAAGGGGTATGTTATTCGATACTGCTGATGAACGCTGTTACACCCCTTATAGACAAGGCTTTTGTCCCGAAAAAATTCGGCAAGGTTTCATACCGCAGAAAAGGAGTAATAATGCACGATGAAAAATAATAAGAATGAAATTTTACAGATCGCATTGAACCTGACAGTGGCGGGATTTATAGCCGGAGCTTTGCTGGCCGTCACTTATTTCTTCACTGCGCCATTCGCGGAAAAGCGCCGCGCAGCCGTAAAGGAAGAGACTATGAAAGAGCTGATCGTTTCGGCTAAAAATTTTAAACCTGTGGCGGATAAACCGGGGTGGTTCGCCGCTGAAAATGAAAGAGGCAGGATCGGATATATAATACCTTCCGAAGCCAGGGGCTATGGGGGGACTATAAAAATCCTGATCGCCCTGGATACCAATGAAAGAATAATCGATTATAAGATACTTTCGCATAATGAAACTCCGGGCTTAGGCGAACGGGCCGCCCTCCCTGAGTTCCGGCGCCAGTTTGAAGGAAAAGGGATGGGAAACCTCGAGGTGGTAAAGGATCATGATGAAACAAAAATAGACGCTATTACCGGGGCTACCATAACGTCGCGGGCGGTTACCAGGGCGGTTAAAGAGGGATTGGAAAAATTTGACGAATATTTAAAAAACAGATAAAAGGAGGGTTTCGTGGTTCTCTGGAAAATATTTTACAAAGGATTGTTCGATGAAAACCCGATCTTCAGGCTTGCCCTGAGTCTTTGCCCTGCCCTGGCGGTAACATCAACCGCCTTAAACGCTCTTGTAATGGGACTCTCGGTTATGTTTGTCATCACTGCCAATAATGTCGTCGTGTCGCTTTTTAGAAACCATATAAATCCCAAAATCAGAGTCCCGGTTTTTATCATGTCTATCGCTACGATCGTCACAGTTGTCGAACTGGTGCTTGAGGCTTTCTTTTATTCCCTGTTTAAAGCCCTTGGAATATATCTGGCTCTGATCGTAGTTTTTGCGATCATACTTGCAAGAGCGGAACAGTTCGCATCCAGGAACACTGTGATGCATTCATTCCTGGACGGCCTGGGAATGGGCATGGGTTTCACGGGAGCCATGCTTCTAATCAGCATAATCCGGGAATTATTCGGTTACGGAACAGTTTTCGGACTTCAAATCCTGGGCGCCTGGTACATTAAACCCCTTATCATCATCCTTCCTCCGGGAGGATTTCTTGTCATCGGTCTTTTAATCGGAATCTTCAATATGATCGGCAGAAAACTGGATGAGAAAAAAGAAAAGAAAATTGTGATGGAAGACCGGATCCTTGCGGAGGAAATGTATGAGTGAATATTTTATTATTTTCATGAGCGCCGCTATCGTGAACAACTTCGTTTTGACAAGGTTCCTGGGCCTCTGCATATTTTTCGGTGTCTCCGGCAGCCTTAATTCATCTGTAAGCATGGGAATGGCAATTATATCGGTAATGACTGCCAGTTCGGTTATAGCATGGCTCGCGGACCATTTTATTCTTATACCGCTGAATCTGGCTTTCCTGCACACTATTGTTTTTGTTATAATAATCGCCTGTTTTGTCCAGGTGCTCGAAATGGTCATAAAAAAATACACTCCCGCATTGTACAGAGCATGGGGAATATACCTTCTCCTTGTCGCAACGAATTGCATTGTCCTCGGAGTACCGCTGATCAATTCCGAGTCGAACTTCAGCCTCTTAAAAAGTGTTATCAATGCGGTGGGTTCAGGTACAGGTTTCGTTCTAGCCCTCGTCCTGATGGCCAGCCTGAGGGAAAGGATACAGTTATCGGATATTCCGGAACCTTTAAAGAACCTCGGGATAACATTTGTGCTTGCAGGTCTTCTGGCGCTCGCATTTCAGGGATTTAACGGAATGATCCCTTTATAAGATCATTTTAAAAAAGGAGATCGCATGATCACATTATTTATTTTTATTCTGATGATAAGCCTGGGACTGGTGTTCGGACTTGTCCTCGCTTTCGCTAACAGCAGGCTCGCCGTTGAAACCGATCCGTTAATCAACGAAGTGGCCGATATACTGCCAAAGGGCCAATGCGGAGCATGCGGTTTTGCAGGATGCCTCGGTTATGCCGATGCGGTAGTAAAAAACCCGGGAGTGCCTGTAAACCTGTGCATACCCGGGAAAGAGGATGTCGCCTTTAAGATTGCTGAAATTACAGGCAAAAAAGCCGCTTCCGTTGAATTAAGGACTGCAAGCTTAAAATGTGCGGGAACGTTCGAGAAAGCGGTTTACAACTTCGAGTATGAGGGGATCAGCGGATGCGTATCGGCTAACCTCCTGCAGGGCGGAAATAAAGCATGCAAATACGGCTGCCTGGGTTACGGTACATGCGTCAGGGCATGCCCTTTCCATGCTATGCGGATGAGCCAGGAAGGTCTGCCGCTTGTAAACCGCGAGAAATGCAACGGCTGCGGCAAGTGCGTATCCGCATGTCCCAAGAATTTGATCGAATTGATCGACCGGGAGGCGATGGTTCGCGTCGATTGCAATTCCCATGATAAGGGAGCGGTTAAGAGGCAGGTTTGCAAAGTCAGCTGCATCGGCTGCGGAATTTGCGCCGGGCAGTGTCTTCATGGCGCAATAAAAATGGACAGCAACCTGGCTATAGTCGATAAAAGTATCTGCGCCCTTAACTGCTACAATCCTGTCTGTTTATCAAAATGTCCGACAAAAGCGATACGGCCGGTAATTTTCGGCGTACTCCCCGGGACGGAAAATGAAAACAGCGACCATTTTATCTACAAGGGGTACGAGCAAAGAGGGATATACTACTTTTAGATCGACATTAAACCCTTCTTTACAATAAAATTATGGATCTGAAATAAAAGGAGAAACAAATGAAAAATTTCATAATCGGAGTTTTCCTGGCAAATTTTCTATTCATCGCTTCAATCGTTTTTGCCGATGAAATATCGACGAACAGCCCGTATCCTCCGGCAGGATATGCACTGGAGTTCAGCCTACCAAAACTATGATGATTCGGAAATTTCAATGACATTCGGCATTATCGCGGATTACCAGTATTACATCAACCCGTCAGATCCTGTAAAAGCTTATATAGGCATAGGTCCGGCGGTTTCTGTAAGTTATATCAGCAATAATAATAATTGGCCTCTTATGTCCACTTCCAGCTGGAGCATCGGGTTAAGAATTTGCCTGGGAGCGGAATGGTTTATGACAAAGAATTTGAGCCTTTTCGCCGAATACGGCCTGATAGCATCCTTCAAACAACAGTATGAAGTGATAGATCCGGAAGTAGATTCGGGGCCTTTCACCATTAATAGTTTTATTATCGATCCTTTGAATATCCAGCTGGGGATCGCGGCTTACTTATAAATTACATCGGGTCTGCCGGAGTCATTTCCACAGGGCGGACTGAGCCGTGTAAAGTACGCTGTTTGTTTCCATAATATAAAATACCGGGATTCCATGCTTATCGGCATAGGCGATGCCGGATTCCGGCCCCATAAGGAAGAAGGAGCACGAATAGCCGTCCGAATTTTCAGGATACGGCCTGATCACGCTGACGCTCGCAACCGAACTCCTTGCAGGATAGCCTGTTGCCGGGTCGAATATGTGGGAATAACGGATATTGTTTGTCATAAGGAATTGTTCGTAATCGCCGGATGTGGCGACCGAATTGTCCGGGTCCATATGGATCGATCTAAAAATCCCCCCTCCGCGGGGATTTCGGATTCCTATATTCCATTCCGTTCCGTCAGGTTTCCTTCCGAAAACCCCCAGGTTGCCTCCCGCGTCGACAATTCCCCCGGCGATCTTCCCCGATTTCAGAAAACCTATCATTTTATTGACAGCATAGCCCTTCAGGATCCCTCCGAGGTTGATTTCCGCCCCGTTTAACAACCTGACGGAACCCGGGAACAGAATAATATTTTTATAACCAATACGCTTTAAAGCCTCTGTAATTTCCTTCCTGCCGGGAATCCGGCGATCCGCATTCTCAAACCCCCAGATTTTCATGAGGGGGTATATCGTTATATCGAATTTACCCCCGGACATTGCTGAAAGCTGGAGGGCTTTTTTCAGGATTGAGTATGTTTCCGGATCAATGCGCATATAACCTTTCCGGTTTAATCTGTAAATGAGAGAGTTTGTGATTGTCGTGCTGTACCTGTTTTCAAGGTCCCGGCAGATGCCGAAAGCCTGCAGCGCAAGCTTCCGGGCGGCCTGCCCGCTGATTTCCGAATATAATATGATTTTAAAATCGGTATGCATGAGATATTCATCGAATTCATATTTTTTAACTTCGCGATCCAGGCATCCCCCGGCAAGAAAAAATAATAAAATCGAAAAAACAATGAAACGGGAGTTCATAATATGCACCGCTTGAATTCAAGAATAGAGTGTATAAAAGATGTTAATCTTCTATGTAATGGAATTTATAATTTATTTCTTTATCGCCTCTCTGGATTGTTTTAAGCTTTTCAAATGTGATGGATTTACCCCCGCAAAGTTCGATCAATTTATAAACATATCCCATAAAGGTGTTTTCAAAGTAAGAGTGATTCATAGGAAGATTATAGAACTCGACCTCGGCGGTCCCTGCTTCACACTTGATCCTCACATCCCCCTCCGTATAATACAGCTTCCAGATAACCGGCAGCGACTCTGTCAGCGCGCGTTCTATATTTCTATTCTTTAACAGGACCTTATAAGGGCCGTCAACCAGGGCAAATTCAGCCGACTTTTCCCCCATTGTCCAATAAGCTTCTATATTATTGTTGTAAAACTTCTGCAGCATAAGGTCATTGAACATAAGGTACTTTTCTACGGGAAATATGTCCGTCAGGGAAATATCCCCATGCAGCTTAAAAAATTCATCTTTTTCACCCAGTTCATGCATCAATTCATTAAACTTGTCTTCCCCGAATTGGGAAATTATGGCTTTTTTCCTTGAAACAAACGCTATTCCCTTTACATCCATAAAAAACCCCTTTTAATATTATTCCGGAAGGCCATATCTTTCATTATAATTAGCCCGATAAAAAAAGCAACCTATTTTGCGCCTGCCTGCTTCAAAATGTCAGCGATATCCATCTGCCCCTAAATCCTTAGAATCCTTTCCTTTCATACTTTCAGGTTATACATGCAGCGGCCTGAATTTTCATACAAACAGGGAATGGAAGCCCTGCCCCCCGGCAGAGTATACTTAACCGAAAAAAACGGCCGTTAAAGGTCAAAGGAGTTATTATGATTGCAATCGAGAATATATCGAAAACCTACCATCTGGGCAGAACGGATGTGCATGCCCTGAAAGGCGTTTCATGCACTATCGGACGGGGCGAAATGGTCTGCGTGATGGGGCCTTCCGGAAGCGGAAAGAGCACCCCGCAACCGCGTGGAACTGAGGCGGAAACTTTTGTCTGTTCATTAAAGGAGGCTTTCTGAAAAATACAGGCAATTAAACATAAAAGCAAACCGGTTTACGGGGTCAAGTTCCATCCGGGCGCAAGGTCGTTTTCAATCATTTAATTGCATTTAACATCCTCTTGACGATTACGCCGTCCCTTGTTAATTTCATGCAAAAAGACGTAACAATTAAATAACATCAATTTAGCATTTAACGTATTGACAAATATAAAAATAGATTTAATATAAAAATCATATCGCTGGCATCCTGCCATTCTAAAAAAATCCTTAGTAAAAAAGGAGGTTCTATGAATCGGTTCGGAAGGAATTTCTGTATCTGGTTTTTTGTATTATCGGCGCTTGCCGCTTTCAGCGGGTGCCAGACAAGTCCCTCTGGAGGCGGAGGAGGAAACAGCAGCACCGGCGGCAGTTCCAGCAGCAGTTCCAGTTCCAGCTCCATCTCCTCGGTCAGCCCTCCGGCTCAGCCTACGGGTGTGAATGCGACAGCCGGAGACGGATCGGTGATCGTTGCCTGGAATGCCGTTACAGGGGCTTCTTCGTACAACATTTACAGGTCCGCAACAACCGGAGTGACAACATCAAACGGGGCAAAGACAGCGGGGGTCTCGAATCCTTATTCGGATAACACCGTTGCCAATGGACACACCTATTATTACATTGTGACCGCAGTGAACAGCGGAGGCGAAGGACCGGTATCGGCGCAGGTGAGCGCCACACCGCAGGCGACTCTTCCGCCGAGTTCTCCTGTCATCAGTGCCGCCGCCATTTCGACCACAGCTGTCGTTTTGACCTGGTCCGCAGTGCCGTACGCGACTTCATATAACATTTACTGGTCGACGACTCCCGGCGTAACTAAGGGCACCGGGACTGAAATCGCAGCAGTCACAAGCCCTTATACGAATACCGGCCTTTCGGACGGAACGGTTTATTACTACATTGGTACGGCTTCCAACGGCAACGGAGAATCAGCGGCCTCTCCGCAGGCAAGCGCCAGGCCTGTCCCCTATATTTTCTCGCAGGTCATAGTAAACGCCGGCACAGGTAACGGCCTTCATGAATTTGTAAGCGTTACGGAAAGTAATAACGGCGCCGCGATATCGACTGATGCCGTCACTGTGAACGGCGTCTCATTGCCCTTCAGCGGAACCGGCTATCAAAATAACGGCGATCCTTATTCGGCAGGCGCTCTTATTACTGTGGATGTGTCCGATGCCGGCAGACATTACATCGCTGTCGGAACGAATTTCACAAGCTACCCTTCGGTCACAGTCCCATTGAACGGCACGATATGGACTAATTCGGTTACCAATACCGTCACCTGGTCCGGGGGCGCTCCAACGGCAGGGGCAAATTACTTTGTCGGGGTGATGGATCAAAATTTCGGCAACTGGTACTACTATACAAATACCGTATTAGGTGAACAGCCGTTCGATTTCCCGACAGGCGCTACAACGGCACTCGTACCGGATAACAGCACTTACACAAACCCCGCCTCCGTATATACCAACATGCCGATGTTCGTCCTGGTAGGAATCGGTATGCAGGGCTTAACGACCTTGTCTGTCGACGGCGTGCTGTTTACCAACGCTCTCCCTCATTCGAGCTTATATGTCGGGGCGGCAGCGATCGTCTCCATAATCCTGACAAACTGAAACCTTTAAAAGGGGCTGTCCTAAAAAGGCAGCCCCTGTTTTTTAACCCTTTTTTTTATTTGCCGGGACAGCCAAAAACAGGCGCTTTTCTTGCTTAATCATATTATTTTAATTATTATACAAAGAATTGTTGATTCATCACGCCTTATTGCTCCTAACCGAATCCTTTATCGGGAGCGAGGAAAATAGATTATTTTTCATAAGGGGCCGGGAAATGTCAGAAAATTTAAATAATGCGGAGAAAGAATTTTTAGAAATATTCAGGCATTATCAAACAATAACCGGCGGCAGTATTTCAAAGAAGAATATTCTTGACGCCCTGCGCAGCCGCAAATATATGAGCCCGGCCAATTATACCGACCTGGAAAATGTTATGAATTCTCTTGTATCGAAAGGCTTCATTGAAATTGAGGATCCCGATTGCATCGTCCTTACACAATTAGGCGAAGATTATTTATGGAGAAGATAAAAAATCGGCCGCAAACTTCGGTTAACCGGTCATGCGAAACAGGTATTTATTGAATTATAAATTTCACTTTTATAAAATTTATCATTTAAAACGATATCATACTCGGCATCGAGAATTTTCTGGCATGGCCGGTTAATAAGTTTAATAAATTCATTGTTGTCAAGCTTTCTCATATAAGGCATAATAACCGGATTAAATTTTTCTTTCGTATCCACAGCCTTTATCAATCCCAGGTCGCCGTTAGAAAGTTTAACGGTCGAACCCACTTTGAAGGGGCATATAACATTTATAAATTTCTGGCCCAGAACAGGATCTAACGTGATCCCTAGATCCTGCTTTAAATATTTTATCGCCAGGGCAGTATGAATTTTTTCCCTGTAAGGCCTCGGACTTGTAATGGCGGCGAATTTATCGACCACGGCGCAGATTCTGCCGATCAGCGGAATGCTTCTTTCGGAATACCTGACAACAACTCCCTTATCAAGCACTGAAGGATACCCTGTTCCATTCCAGTTATTATGATGATATAAACAGCCGACCAGATAAGTCAAAGGCACCTGTTTTAAACCCCTGCCGAGGTTAATATCATTTATTTCTCTTAAGAGATCCAGACCGTATTTAGGATGATTTTGAATCTCTTTATATTCGGCATCATTCAATCTTCCTTTTTTATCCAGTACTTCGGATGAAACTTTTATTTTACCCACGTCATGAAACAATGCATTCATAGCTATATAAAAATATGCGTTTCCTTCTCTTAAATATTTCATCCCCCTTTCCGATAATCTGAATTGATTTATTACATCCGATATCTGCAAAGATAAAACAATTGAATAAAAAACACAATTGATGCTGTGTTCAAGAGTATATGAACCGTAAGAATCCACTTCGGTTATAACCGGCGGCAAGACAGAAAAAATATAATTATTTTTCATAACCGCCATCAAATCATTAATTAAATCGAAAACAGCGTTTTCAATTTCACTGATGTCGAAATTTTGCCTGCTTTTTAACGAATCGAACATCGGCATAATTTTTTGAATCGATTTTCTTTTATCTTCGGACGAATATTCAAAAATCCTGTCTTCGGAAGTTTGCTCTATAAAACTGTCTTCAATGCATAAAGTGTCGACACCTAAAAATTTTAATCTGTCGATTGTCTTATCTGTCAATCTGGTCCCTTTCCTGAGATCCGTAAAGGTTGAAACACCGCTTCTATGATAATGAACAAATTCCTGTGTTTTTGCCAGAATATCGCCGCTTTTCACATATTCAATGTCTATTTCAACCATTGTAATTATGCCCCTTCTCAGTATTTCAATAATTACAAAACCGTTAAATTTTTAATTTTTAATTATTTTTCTCATCAACAGATATGTTACAAAATTAATGCGTGAAAGCTTAGATAACAAGATCCTAAATGACTTTCTTTGAGGACATTAAACTTATTTTTGATTATAAAACAGGAATTTATTTTGTCAATAGAAATTTCTATTCCCGTCAAAAAGAACCCTGCCTGCCGGCAAATTTACAACGACCTCCCGGCACCGCCGGGGCCGCATCTTTATTTCAATCGATTGGTTTTGTCAAATCAGGAAATGAGATACTCTCAATAATATGCGCCCTCTACCGTGTCCTGTCTGGCTTAATTCCTGGGCTTCGGCGGCTTTTTCAAGCGGGAAAATTTTCCCTGCTTCAGCATGCAATGAATTAACGGCCATTTCTCCGATTATTTTTAATTGCCCGGCGGGTCCCCTGCCCGAGTGCCGGGCTTTTATGCCGTACTTAGCAGCTTTTTCTTCTGAAATCCGGCCGGCTATAGTCACAAGCACGCCCCCCTCCTTTAACAGGCCGTATGATTTTTCCAGAGTTTCCCCGCCGACCGTATCTATGACTGCGTCCGCATTTTTGATTTCCGTTTGAAGCGGCCCCTTGTTATAGTCCAATGCTTTAACTGCACCCAGGGATTTAACGAATTCCAGATTTGCGGCGGAAGCCGTACCGATAACGCGCGCTCCCTTCATCGAGGCGAATTGGACAGCGAAAAGTCCGACTCCTCCGGCAGCGCCAAGTACGACTACGGTATGCCCGGTTTTAATTGAGGCATCCTCGACGGCCTGCCATGCGGTCAGAGCTCCGATAGGTATTGCCGCCGCCGACTCAAAACTCAAGGCCTCCGGTTTAATTGCGACGTCGGAGACCGCTGCAACGGCATATTCCGCGTAGGCGCCCGAAGCAATACCGAACACAGCCTGTCCTTTAATCAGTGTTTTTACATCAGAACCAACCTCTTCGATAGTTCCTGAAAAGTCGGCCCCCGGTATGGAAGGAAGCTTCAGCGGCATGTAATCCTTGAGAAAACCCGCCCTGAACTTCCAATCCATCGGGTTTACCCCGGCAAAATTTACTCTGATCAATACTTCGTCAGCTTTGGGTTCGGGGCATGGGATATTTTCCAGAACCAGTTTTTCAGGACCTCCGTACTCATGAAAACGTACGGCTTTGATTAATCCGGTCATAAAAAACTCCTTTTTCAATTTTCATAAATTTAAACAATAGATCCTTGAACGGCAACCGATATTGAATCCTTTCTTCGGGAAGGATCTGAATATTCCCCTGCTGGAAGCGCTCTGTTTTAATAAAGTCGCCCATCGATGCCGGAGACGTACTTGCGCACCATGATCTAATATAGATTCTTTGACCTCCTTTTCCTTTTCTTACCGATATATGCTATAATTACCTTGAAATTATGTGTTTTATTCAAGGGGTTTTTGTTGTTAATAAAATCTCTTAAAGATGATTTTTCGGCAGTGAGGGAGCCGGAGGACGAACAGCCGCTCAGGGCAGAACTTTTCAGCCAGGACCAGTTTGAAAAATACGCAGTAAGTCTGGCCGGAAAACATGCCGTCAGATTTAAAAGAGCGCGGGAAAAGCTTCTTTCCCGGCTTAAAGTAAACGAAGGGATCATCGTCAAGGCCAATGAATTGCTTACCGAGGCTGAAAACGCCAAAAGGAAGGTTTCACCGGCCGGGGACTGGCTGCTGGATAATTACTATCTGATTATAGAACAGATAAAGCTGGCGCAGAAGTTCCTGCCGAAGGGCTACAGCCGTGAATTGCCCACTTTGATTAAAGGTCCCCTGGCCGGTTATCCCAGGGTTTACGATATTGCAATGGAAATAGTGTCCCATGGGGACGGCCGCGTCGATTTAAAATGGCTTACAGGTTTCGTTTCCGCATATCAGTCTGTAGAGCATATGAAGCTGGGCGAACTCTGGGCCATTCCTATAATGATAAGGCTGGCTTTGATTGAAAACCTGAGGCGTGTTTCTTCCCGCATGGTGCTTTCACAGATTGACAACGACAGGGCCGATTACTGGGCAAACCGCATCCTAGAAATATCCGCTAAAGATACGGACGGCATAGTTCTTGAGATTGCCTCGATGGCAAAGTTCGATCTTCCGCTTTCGGATTCTTTCGTGGCGGAGTTCGTGCGCAGGCTCCAGGGACAGACTTCCGCTCTTAACTTTCCCCTCATCTGGCTCGAAAAAAAGCTTTCCGAAAAAGGTGAAACAATTGACCGGCTGATTCAATTAACAAGCAGGAACCAGGCCGCGGACCAGGTTTCAATCGCGAATACAATAATGAGCCTGCGATTCCTGGACACTGTGGATTGGCATGATTTTGTCGAAAATTTAAGCATCGTCGAAAATATTTTAAAGCAGGATCCTTCGGGTGATTACGGGAAAATGTCTTTCGTCACGCGGGATCATTACCGGCATGTGATCGAAATACTTTCCGCCCGCAGCGGACAGACGGAAGAAGAAACGGCAGAACAGGTCGTTCGTGCCGCACAGGAAGCCAAATCCCTGAACGGCCCTCTTGACCGTACTTCGCATATAGGATATTATCTGATCGACAAGGGCCTTGGAAAGTTCAACAGGAATCTGCGTACAAGAAATACACGGATGCTTCTATTCTTATACACAGGCTCGATATTTCTCATAACAATCGCCGCCGCATCACTCTGTTTATTCCTGCTGCCCAAACCGGGAGAATGGCTTGTTTTATTCGGCCTGCCTCTGCTTTTTGTCGCCAGCCAGGCGGCTGTTTCTTTAGTAAACTGGATTTCAACCCTGTTAATTAAACCGGAAAAACTTCCTAAAATGGATTTTTCGGAAGGCATTCCCGCATCAGCTCATACGCTGGTCGTAGTGCCGTCTTTACTCAGCAGCCCTCGGGCTGTCGAATCTCTCATTGAAAACCTGGAAGTCCGTTATCTTGCAAATACCGACCCCAATCTCGATTTCGCACTATTAACCGATTTTACCGATGCCGCTTATGAAACAATGCCCGGGGATGAGAAATTACTTATGCAGGCCTCTCAAGGCATAGAAATACTGAATCAGAAATACAGGCGGAATAAAGAAAACACTTTTTATCTCTTTCACCGGCCGAGAAAATGGAACGTACAGGAAAAATTATGGATGGGTTATGAGCGGAAAAGAGGCAAACTCTCTGATTTGAATTCCCTCCTCCGAGGCGGGGGTACTTGCAGGTTCAGTACGATAGTCGGCGATCCCTCGCTTCTGCAGGATGTTAAGTACGTCATTACGATAGATGCAGACACTCGGATGCCCAGGAATACCGCCAGAGACCTGGTGGGAATAATTTCACATCCGCTTAACAGGCCGGTATTCGATAAAAAAACAGGGCGTGTCACCTCCGGGTACGGCATTTTGCAGCCCAGGGTAGAAGTCAGTTACCCCGGGAACAATCCTACCCCGTTTGTCAAAATTTACGGGGGGGAATCAGGCATCGATCCTTATACGAAAGAAGTATCGGACGTATACCAGGACCTGTTTCATGAGGGTTCGTTTATAGGAAAAGGACTTTATGACGTTGACGCCTTCGAAAAATCAGTTGTCGGTCGTTTTCCTGAAAACCTGATATTGAGCCATGACCTGCTGGAAGGATGTTATGCCCGCTGCGCCCTCGTTTCAGAAATTCAGCTTTATGAAGAGTATCCCGAAGGTTACCTTAAAGACGTACATCGCAGGCACCGCTGGATCCGCGGCGACTGGCAGATCGCCAGGTGGCTCTTCCCTCTTGTTCCGGATTTCAGCCGTAAAAGGGTAAAAAATCCGCTTTCTTTTTTGTCAAAATGGAAGATCCTTGACAATCTGAGGCGAAGCCTGGTCCCTGCATCAACTTTGCTGCTTCTTTTTTCCGGCTGGCCGGCGGCGGTAATTATTTTAACCGGCTTGCCCGGCCTGTTGATATCATTTTTTGAAATCCTGAATAAACCGCTCAAGGCATCGATCCATTCAGCCGGAATCCGTTTTGCCCAATTTTGTTTTTTGTTTGTTTTTATCGCATATGAGGCTTATTTCAATTTAAACGCTATAATCTCTACGCTATGGCGGCTGACAGTATCGCACAGGCGCCTTCTGGAATGGATCACATCCGGGGAGTCGGAAAACCATTCGCCGAAATCCTTGAAAGATATTTATAAAATGATGCTTGTCTCTCCAATTGCCGCAGTTTCCATACTGATAGTCTCAGCTTTAACGCCTGAATATCCGGGCATTTTTATTTTTATCGTTTCAGTCTTATGGATTTTATCCCCGGCGACAGTATATTTTCTCAGCCGGGCGCCTTCTTCCCGTAAATCCAGGTTATCGGGATCGCAGCTTGTTTTTCTCAGGAACCTGGCCCGCAGGACATGGGGATTTTTCGAAACCTTTATTACCGGACAGGATAACTGGCTTCCCCCGGACAATTTTCAGGAAGAGTTCCTTGGCGCAGCCGCCCACAGGACATCGCCGACCAATATCGGGTTATCCCTTTTATCAAATCTTGCCGCATATGATTTCGGTTATATATCCATGGGCAAACTGCTGGACAGAACGGGCAAAACCCTTCATACAATGAGAGGCATGGAAAAATACAGGGGACATTTTTTTAACTGGTACGATACAGTCACTATGAAACCCCTGAAACCGCAGTATATTTCCTCCGTTGACAGCGGAAACCTGGCCGGCCATCTTATGGTTTTGCGTTCCGGGCTCATGGAACTGCCCGGGAATAAAATAATATCCCTGAAAATTTTTGACGGGTTTTGCGATACTTTGAATATAATCGGGGAAAGCGCCGGAGGCGGCGGCGATACGTTTAAAATATTATTTGAACAGATAACGGATATCGGTAACAAATTAGAGTCCCCGCCGTCCCGCCTTACCGAAATTCACCGGCTTTTAGGCGAACTTGCAGCCGATATCTCAAAAATACTTTCCATCCTGAATCTGCCTTACTCTGATAAGATTAATAAATGGATGAAGGCTCTTGAAAAACAATGCTGCGATTACCTTGACGAACTGTCTTTTTATTCTCCATGGATACTTCTGCCGCCTGAAATTCCGGGCATGTGGGAAAACGGAGATGCAGAACAGAAACAGCGCCTTGACCTGCTGAGAAAAGAACTGACGCTCCTGGATGAAATTCCCGTCCTGAGAGAAGCCGCGAGATTGGAACTTAAATTTTTACCGCTGATAGATTTAATCCTCGAAAATTTTGCTCTGCCTATTGACGGATCGTTAAATGAAAAAGAATGGTTCGCAAGTCTCAGGACCGCAGTTAAGGACGCCGGCGGAAGGGCAAGCTCACGGATCGTTCTGATCAATGATCTGGCACAATGCTGCGGCGAGATGTCAAGCATGGATTACGAGTTTTTATACAATAAATCGTCGCATCTGCTTTCTATCGGTTACAATATAGCGGAGCACAAGCAGGACCCATCCTTTTACGATCTTCTTGCATCCGAATCCCGCCTTTGCAGCTTTGTGGCGATCTCCCAGGGTAGGCTGCCTCAGGAACACTGGTTTATGCTGGGCAGGCAGCTTTCAAAACCGGGCGGAAAACCGGTTCTTATATCGTGGGGCGGGTCGATGTTTGAATACCTGATGCCTCTTCTTGTTATGCCGGATTACGAAGGCACCCTGCTTAATAAAACGAATAAAACCATGATAGGCCGCCAGATCGACTATGCCTCCCTGAACAACATACCCTGGGGTATTTCCGAATCAGGATATAATAAGCTGGATGCGACTATGACCTATCAATACCGTGCGTTCGGCGTACCGGATATCGGCTTTAAGAGAGGACTTTCCGAAGACCTGGTCGTAGCGCCTTATGCATCCGTCATGGCCCTGATGATCGAGCCGGAAAAAGCCTGCAGAAATCTCGAAAATTTGAAAACGGAAGGGTTTATTGGAGAATTCGGTTTTTATGAGGCAATAGATTATACCCCTTCCAGGCTTGCCCATGATGAAACGCATGCAGTCGTCAAGTCATACATGGCGCATCACCAGGGTATGAGCTTATTGTCCCTTGCGTATTGCCTGCTGGATAAGCCCATGCAGAGACGTTTTCTGGCGGACCCGATGTTCAAGGCGACAGAGCTGCTTTTACAGGAACGGGTGCCCAAGGATGTCCCGTTCCTGTACGATATAACAGTAACCGGATTGCTCAGAAAAATAGAGGAAAGAGAGGCCCTGCTGCGCGTCTTTCCCAATCCCAATACGCCTGTGCCCGAAATACACCTTTTATCAAACGGCAAATACAGTGTTATGGTGACCAATTCCGGGGGCGGCTACAGCAGATGGAATAATATAGCTGTTACACGATGGCACGAAGATTCGGCGCTGGAGAACGAAGGTACGTTCCTTTATCTGCGGGATATGAAAACAGGCGAATACTGGTCGTCGGCATACGAGCCCAGTCTGCTGAAATCAGGCAATTACGAAGCGATATTTTCAAGGTCGTGGGCGGAATTTAAACGCAGAGACCATCACATAGAAACTCATACTAAAATAGCGGTTTCACCCGAAGACGATATTGAATTACGCAGGGTTACGGTGACAAACAGGTCGCGCACCAGGCGCTATATTGAAATTACCAGTTACGCGGAAGTGGTATTGAACTATCCTTCGGATGACAATGCTCATAAAACTTTCAGCAACCTGTTCGTACAGACTGAAATAATCCGGTCCCACCAGGCGATTATCTGCACCCGGAGGCCCAGGTCGGAAAAGGACGCCTTTCCGTATATGCTGCATATGATGGCAGTTCATGGCAATACGACCGAAGGGGCTACTTATGAAACCGACCGCAATAAATTTGTCGGCAGGTGCAATACGCTGGACCGCCCTCTTATCCTCCAGAACTGGAACGATCTTAGCGGCAGCGAAGGTCCGGTGCTGGACCCGATCGTTTCCATCCGCTGCAGGATAGAACTTGAAAACGATGAATCGGCAACAATCGATTATATTACGGGAATATGCGAGGGGAGGGAACCTGCACGCGCATTAATGGAAAAGTACAGGGACCGCAATCTTGCCGACAGAGTTTTCGATCTAGCCTGGACGAATGGACAGATTGAATTACAGCAGATCAACACAACGGAAGCCGAAGCGCAATTGTACGGCCGTCTTGCGAGCGCCGTAGTGTATTCCAATCCCGCATGGAGAGCTAACCCGTCCATCCTGAGAAAAAATTTCAGGGGGCAGTCCGACCTGTGGGGACATGGCGTTTCGGGGGACATCCCGATTGTGCTTGTCAGCGTTGAGCATCAGGAGAATATTGACCTTATAACGCAAATGGTGAAGGCGCATACGTTATGGAGCCTGAAAGGCCTCCTGACAGACCTTGTAATTCTGAATGAAGACCATTCGGTTTACCGCGACACCATGAGTGAAAGGATAAACGGCCTGATATCGGCATATGCCGGGGAACGTTCAAAACTTCCCGGCGGGATATTTTTAAGTCGTGCGGACCAGATGTCCGACGACGATAAAATACTGCTCCAAACCGTCTCACGGATAGTAATTACAGACAAGGGCGGAACCCTGGCAGAACAAATAGAATATAAGGCGCAACCCATGATTACGAGACTTCCTTTCGCCCCGAGTAAAAAAGCCGGACGGCCCTCCGGCGGTACTGAAGATAAATTCGGGGAACGTTCAGACCTGGAATATTTCAACGGCTTCGGCGGTTTCACACATGACGGCCGGGAATACGTGATCACAACCAACCGTTCGGCCAGGACGCCCGCTCCCTGGGTAAACGTGTTAGCCAACCGGAATTTCGGCACAATAATTTCCGAAAGCGGGTCCGCATATACCTGGAGCGAAAACGCGCATGAGCACCGTTTAACGCCCTGGAAGAATGACCCGGTAACAGACGCCTGCGGGGAAGCGATGTATCTGAGAGACGAGGAAACGGGGTTATTCTGGTCCCCGACCCCTCTGCCCGCCGGGGGGGAAACTATTTATGTCTCACGCCACGGTTTCGGATACAGCATTTTCGAACATGAAGAGCACGGTATTTCAACAGAATTGACTGTATTTGTTTCACTGGAAAACCCTGTGAAATTCGCCGTCTTGAAAGTTAAAAACAGCTCCGGATATAAAAGAATGCTTTCCGCTACAGCGTACTACGAGCTGGTTATGGGAACCTACAGGGATAAATTCCACATGCATATTTTAACAGAATCAGACCCAAAAAGCGGCGCGCTTCTGGCTTATAATCCCTATAATAAAGATTTCGCCGGCAGGGTCGTTTTCCTCGACGCAAGCGAGACGGCGCGTTTTGTGTGCGGAGACAGAAACGAGTTTATAGGCAGAAACGGCACTATGGAAGCCCCCGCCGCGATGCTGGGCGAAATGTTATCGGGCAATACCGGCGCCGGCCTTGACCCATGCGCTTCCATGCAGGTTAAATTCAGGCTGGATGACAATTATGAAATGGAGATTATTTTTATCTTCGGCGCCGGTAAAAATGTCGACGAAGCCCGGGGTTTTATACAGCGTTATAATGGCGCCGAGTCGGTGCACCGGGAACTTGAAGCCGTCTGGGAATATTGGAAGCATGCCCTTGGAGTGGTATATGTTGAAACACAGGACAACTCGTTTAATTTTCTCACGAACGGATGGCTGCAATATCAGGTAATCAGCTGCCGCATGTGGGGACGCAGCGGTTACTATCAGTCTGGCGGAGCATATGGATTCCGCGACCAGCTCCAGGACTGCATGGCTCTAATGCATACCAATCCCGGTATGGTCAGGGAGCATTTGCTTTTATCCGCTTCACGGCAATTTGTCGAAGGGGATGTTCAGCATTGGTGGCATCCCGCATCCGGCGCCGGCATACGCACCCATTGTTCAGACGATTATTTGTGGCTCCCGTTAGTCACCTGCCTGTATGTCGAAGAGATCGGGGATACGGGAGTCCTGGACGAGCAGATCGGTTTTCTTGATGGTTCTCCGATAAAACCGGGAGAGGAATCATATTATGAAACGCCTAAAAGTTCCGGTAAATCCGGAACATTATATGAACATTGCGTTTTAGCAGTAAAAAAGAGCTTGAATTTCGGCGTTCATGGCCTCCCGCTCATAGGCAGCGGCGATTGGAATGACGGAATGAACCTGGTGGGAAATAAAGGGAAAGGAGAAAGCGTCTGGCTGGCATTCTTCCTGTGCTATGTCCTGAAGTCCATGTCGGAACTGGCCGGGAAATGCGGAGACGGAGGCTTTTCGGAATTATGCCTGAAAGAAGCGGCCGTACTTTCACAAAACATTGAGGACAACTCATGGGACGGCCAATGGTACGCCAGGGCGTATTTTGATAACGGGGAAGTCCTGGGCTCTTCGTCCGGCATGGAATGCCAGATCGATTCGATTCCTCAATCCTGGGCGGTCATATCCGGCGAAGCCGGCGCACCGGGGACCCTGCGGGCCCAGCGGGCTAAGACCGCTATGGCAGAGGTCGATCGGCGGCTTGTGGACAGAAAAGCCGGTCTGATAAAACTCCTTGATCCTGCATTTGATAAATCAGGGAATAACCCCGGATACATAAAAGGATATGTCCCTGGCGTGAGGGAAAATGGAGGTCAGTATACGCATGCAGCAGTATGGGCGGTTATAGCTTTTGCTATGCAGAAAGACAGGATCCTCACCTGGGAATTATTGAACCTGCTCAATCCTGTAAGGCACAGCGATACGAGAGATAAGTGCGGCATTTACAAAGTTGAACCTTATGTCATGTCCGGAGACATTTATGCCGCCCTGTCCCATGCCGGGCGCGGGGGGTGGACATGGTATACCGGGTCCGCATCCTGGATGTACCAGCTCATAGTTAACTATCTTCTGGGTATACGGTTAAAAGTTGACAGGCTTTCTTTTAAACCCTGCCTGCCGGAAGAATGGCAATCGTTCAAGATCCATTACCGTTACAGAGAGACATTTTATCATATAACGATAGTGCGATCCGGACCTTCTGATAATGTAATCTCGGTAGCTGTTGACGGGATAGCGAGGGAGGATAAATTCCTGCCTCTTTTTGACGACCATGCAGAACATCTGGTTGAAGTAGTAATAGGAAATGAGTGACGCCATGTCATGCTCGACGAACTCCCGCAGTTAAAAACCAATATATTCACTTCCGAGCCCTTTTAAGAGCCTCTTCATCAATCCAGTATCCCCGGCGATTATAATGTCCATGAAGCCTTGTCTCATAATCCCGGGTCGGTAAAATTTCCTCCGAGTATTCCGGCGACTGCTTGATAATAGTGCTTGAAAGATTGACGAATACTTTCGATTCATTCCAGCTGACTCGTTCAATCCATTGCGGTGAAATAAGAACCTTTTTCCCCGGCCACCAGTTATGAGTATCGATGACCAGATAGCGAATAGCCCATGTCCGGTCATCAATGATAAAATCCTCGACATGCCCGATCTTGCCGTCTGAAGCCTGTACATAGTATCCGTCCACCTCCTGAGTGCTGCGTAAATTCGGATCCCACTTTTTACTTTCCTTGTTGAAATCTTCCCATTTTTTATGATCGCGTATAATGTATGGAAAAGATCCCCACATGTTTGACCCTTCCCAATATAACGGCAGTCCGTAATACTGATAGTAGGCCTCCTCGAATTGCCGCGATACGGGTTTGTCAGTGTCC
The DNA here is from genome assembly GCA_963796325.1 of uncultured Spirochaetota bacterium. Classification (GTDB taxonomy): domain Bacteria; phylum Spirochaetota; class Brevinematia; order Brevinematales; family JAOACQ01; genus CAVYGN01. The sequence goes on along the minus strand of CAWCLF010000001.1, from coordinate 867,786 downwards.
AGGGACGGGCTATCGATAATCTGCTTTTTGGTCAAATCTACTCTGACGGTTTTTTCTTCTTTATTTATTGCGCCCAATGCATATGGGGATATCAGCACCTGCCTCTCGGTAATCCAGTTTCCCGTATCGACGACCAGATAGCGAACCGCCCAGTGCTTGTCATCGAAGTAGAATTCCCGAATCTTTCCTATTTCACCGTCAATACTGCTTAATTTGTAACCCTTTAATGTCTTGGCTTTGATAAACATAATAATACTCCCGCTTATTCTAATCGCCGAGGTCGAACTGCATACAGATTGCCCCCGCAGGAATCAGCCTGCTTTAATTTCTATTTTTTTAGGTTTAATTGAATCGGATTTTTCAAGTTCGATTAGGAGAATACCGTTATCATATTTTGCTTCAATACTGTCCCTGTTGACCTTTCCGCCGATCGTAAATTCTCTCCTGTAGTCAAGGATCCTGAATTCCGTTGACACCGGTTCCCATTCCTTGTTAACCTCTCCGACCTTTCCGTATATTGAAAGCTCGTCACCATCACAGCTGATTTCAATTCCCTCCTTTGTAGTTCCGGGCATATCGATAGCCAGAATGAATTTGTCCTTTGTCTCAAAAATATCAGCAGCCGGAATATGGTATCTTGTTTCATTCATATATCACCCCTTTTTTAAACTAGTTAACTTTAACGCTGATTTTTTTAGATACCGCTTCTGATGTTTTTGGAATAGTCAGACTGAGCACGCCTTTTTTGTACTCGGCCTCGATTTTTTCCTGATTGATATTATCCGGCAGAGTGATTGTCCGGCTGAATGATCCGCTGGACCTTTCAATCCTGCGGAAACCTTTCTCCGTGGCTTCATGCTCTTCTTCCTTTGAACCTTTAATGGTCAGGATCTTACCCTCAAGTTCAATGTCGAGATTTTTTTCGTCGACACCGGGTAAATCGGCTTTTACTATAATGTTGTTGTCCTTCTCGAAAATATCAACCTTCGGGTTCCAGTCATAATCCGTCAGGTTCGAAGAAATGAAATCGTCATCGTAGAAATGCCTGAGTAATTCCGACAAAGAAATTCCAGCTCTTCCGGCACGAAGAGCAAGACTGTCCGGGGGTTTTTTTACTATTTTCATATGGGCCTCCTTTTTAAATACAAACTATTTTTAAATCTAATTTGAACCCAATCCAAGAAAATATCGCTGACAGAGACGCTCTGAATCTCTGCCGTCAGGCTCTAAATTTTGAGACCTTCAGTTTATCGATTTTTATCAGGCTTTGCCGGGCGCTACTAATAAAGAATAGGATCCATATAGAAAAGAAGCACTTGAATAGATCTTTTGAAAAATAACCGCCTTTATTAAAAATATTGTATTTTTAATAATTAAATAGGTTATCTTTTATCAAAAAAGGAAATTAATAACTAAATTTTAAAATAATAATATTAATATAAAAAGTCAAATAAAAGTAAATACGGCTTTTCTTTTTCATCCATAAACACATTATAAGGAGAATGAAATGAGATTAGTTTACTCCCGATTTCAACGGATGCAGGTAACTATTCCGAGGGTGCTTCTACGGCCGTGCCTCGGGTAGGGTTTACATTAATGACCCCGTTCGTATCAAACCATAAACTGTCAATGCAGATAGACCGCGCCCAGTCGTTACCGGAATCGTCTTTTTCATGATAAATTATCCAGAAAGCCCCTTTTTTATCGGTCGTTACGCAGCATGAACCCGGGCCGTAGACATTATTGGTCGCTTTAAGAAACGGGTCTCCCCCGTACTTTACGAACGGACCGACGGGACTGGAAGAGGCCGCGTATCCCACGGCGTAAGTAACATATTCCGTGTTATTTGCTGAAAAAAGAAGGTAATAGGTATTATTGTATTTGAGTAACCATGGGGCTTCCTGGACAGAAGTCTCCCAGGGCTGATCGGGGCTTAGAACTATAGTCGGGGACCCTTGCAAGTTTGAAGGGCTTGACATGGGCTGGACATAAATCCTGCTGTAAACAGGGTCTGTAGGAAAGTTGGTCGTGATTCCGGAATAATACAGGTAATACGAACCGTTGCCGTCGCGAAACATCTGGGGATCTATGGCATTGCTAATGATACATCCAAGATCGGTGTAGATGCCGTCCGGGGTATCCGAACATGCGACGCCTATGCAATAATTCATGGCATAATAAATGTAGAACTTCCCGTCGGTCGGGTTATAAAATAGATCCGGGGCCCAGAGATTTATCGCCCCGGCGGGGGTGAATATCTTATTGCCTTTAACCCAGTTGACCAGATCGCCGGAGGTGTAAATATCGTAGCTTACAGTGTCGCCGGTGCCCGACAGGTAGTATTTCCCGTTATAGTAAAGTACGCTTGGATCGGCCAGATTGCTGATCACGGGATTGCTGTAAGTGCTCGTGCTCGAACTTGAGCTCGAGGAAACTTGAACTTGAACTCGATTGATTTACCGGCTGCCCCTGCGGCGATGAAGAGCATTGGCAGAAAAGTATAACAGCCAGGAATAATATAAATTTCTTCATAGAACCTCCTAATTGGAATTACTCCTCTTTCCGGAATATATTATCTTTACGAATATTTTCTATAATTTGTCCTTTGACATCCATATTAATGCATAATTTGCCAGTTAATCGGAAATCCGGAATTATTGGTATTTTTTGAAAAGACCCTTTTTTTACACTAATCTGCAGCTTATCACAGCAAAAATAATTTTACCTATTAATAATACGCTATAAAGTTACCTGGAAGGAAATTTCCCGGGAAAATATTTTCAGGTCCGCATTGCAAAAGACAAAATACTGTCATGGGAACACTTGAAACATTGACTCATGCCGGGAAATCCCGGAAATTGTTATTTTGTGAAACCCGCTTTATTCTATCACTGGAAAAAATCATCAGGGGTAACGCAAATGATCCTGTGTTTTAAAAAGATGCATATAATGGAATTTATCCTTGCCGCAGGCGTTTTTTTTTCAGTCTCTGCATGCGCCGGCAACAGTGCAAAGCCTGAATCGGCCGGCAATAATGATTACAGCCGGGCAATACAATACCTTGATAAATCAATCCGGGAGAATATGAAAAAAAACGGCATTTCAGCCCTGGGAGTCGCTATCGTCGTTGACGGGAATACCGTTTTTATAAAAAATTACGGCGTTATGAATAAGCTATCGAAAACACCGGTCCCGGAGGATGCTTATTTCCAGCCCGGGTCGATATCGAAATCGTTTACAGCCCTCGCCGTTATGAAACTCGCGGAAGAAGGCAGGATAGACATAGATGCGCCTGTTACAAAATACTTGCCTGAATTTGCCATGAAAAGCAGGTTCCCCGGAGCGAAAGATATAACCATCCGGCATCTACTCTCGCACAGGGCGGGACTCCCAAGAGACTATTATGCGGGCTGGGACGCTGATTCCTACTCTTCAAGCAGCAAAATACTGGCCAGGCTTTAATCATGAATACCTTATTTCGCCCCCAGGAGTGACCCTGAGATATTCAAATTTAGGTTTTGAATTGCTCGGCATGGTTATCGAAAGGGTCACAGGGATGAAATATGAAGATTACATGAAAAAGTTTATATTAACCCCCCTGGGTATGAGCGAATGTTCCTTTAACGAAACATATGAAGTCGGTAAAAAGCTCGTTACCACATATGCAGGCAATTTCCAGAGCGCCCAGTTCGATATAAGGAACAAACCCGGCGGCAATCTTTACGCCACAACCAGGGGCATGGCCAATTACATTAAATACCTCCTTTCCGATAAGGAAAGCGCAAAAGACCGCATAATAACCAGCTCGTCATTCGAAGAGATGACGACGCCTCAATTCACCAATACCGATTTTTTTATTGAAGGGAAGTTTCCCTACGGTTTCGGATGGATGATATACAGCCTGGCCGGTCCCGGGACCGCCCGCTACAAGGTGATTTACCACAGCGGTCTTGTCAACGGATTTTCGAGCGAGATTTTTTTTATTCCGGTATTAAATGCGGGAATGGTAATGATGGCTGCGGCGCCATGGCCGGGAGACCTGTTCAACAAAGCGAGGCAGGAAGCTTTTAAATACCTTATCGAATCTAAAACCGGCGAAACTTTCGATTTTAAAGAACAGGAAATAACCAACAGCCCTGTAAAAGTCTCGAAAGATTTTAACAGGGTGGAAGGCACATACACGGGAAACGGGGTAAAATTTGCACTTTATCTTGAAAACGATAAACTTTACTGCAAATCGGGGCTGCTGGATTTTACATTGAAACCTTCAACCGGAGACGTTTTTCAATACGATATGCAGGGAGGATTGTTCGGTTCGGATAAAACTTACCTCTATTATAAAAGGACGGCGGTCGGGAAGGATCAGATTATCGTTCATGGAATTAATAAATACGGCAGCTGGGATCTTCCCATGGAAAAGGTTAATCCGTATAGAATCCCGGAAAAGCTGCTGGCTTACACGGGAAAATGGCAGCTGGTAAAAGAACCCATGAGCGAGAAATGGCTGGAAGAAATCATGCAAACAAATGTTATCTTCGACATTACCAATGATGACGGTTTCCTTGAAATCAGGAACGGAAACAATTTCACGGCTCTGGTACCGGTTAACGAAAACGAGGCCGTTGAAGCCGGAGAGGGATCGACGGTCTTTTTCACAAATGACGAGATCTTTAATTACGGGTTAAGGTTTAACAGGGTCCGGTAATTTAGGATCGGGATGGTAAACAAATACTATTGACAATAAATAAGAATAGTGGTAATATTATAATGACGTTTACGTAATACGTAAGCGTTATTCTGCCGGAAGGATTTTTATGCACATAGGCGAACTCGCTAAAAAGGCGGAAGTTACGCCACGAACTATCCGTTACTATGAAGAATTGAATTTGCTTGGAAGCCGGGAAAATAAGCCTGAAAAAAAAGGCGCTTACGAATATTCCGACAATGATTTCACAAGGCTGATAAAAATCGACAAGCTAAAAAAAACAGGCCTGAGCCTTGAGGAGATCAGGGAAGTGATCGATCTTTATTTTACAACGCCGACCGGATTGGAAGGAAAACAGGCGCTTTTAAGAATTCTCACGGTTCATTTGCAGGAAACCGATAAAAAAATAGAAATATTACAGCAATTTCATTCTGAACTAAGCAATAATATAGCAAAGCTGAAGAAGAGCATACGCCGCATCCTTAACACGGATAATTCATAACATGTCCTTTTGATCAATGCCGCTTTTCATTTAATTAAAGGAGAATCGGATTTGAAAAGTTTGGAAAATAAATCTTACAAGTGGATCGCGCTTTCATGCACTTCCCTGGGAGCTTTCTTTTCAGTAATGAGCAGCAATACCCTGATTGTAGCCCTGCCGGTGATCATGAAGGACCTGCATGCTTCTTTCCAGGAGATAATCTGGTCCATGATGGGGTTTATGTTCATCCTTTGCATATTGGTCCCCGCCGTTGGAAGGATTGCCGACATGATAGGCAGAAAAAGACTTTTTGTAGCCGGGTTCATTATTTTTACACTTGCATCGCTTTTATGCGGCTTTTCAAAAAGCGGCCTGGATTTGCTTTTGTACAGGATGATCCAGGCTGTCGGCGGTGCGCTGCTTGCAGCCAATAGCGTACCTATTGTTACCGACGCTTTCCACAGGAAGGAACTCGGCAAGGCTTTGGGCATCAACGGTATGATCATAAGCATCGGAGGCGTCATCGGGCCTGTCCTGGGCGGATTATTGATCGATATGGGCTGGCGGGCGATTTTTTATATCAACGTGCCTATCGGCATAATCGGAACAATCTGGGCTGCAATCCAGCTCAAGGAACTCGATGTGCTGCCGGCAAAGCAGAAATTCGACTGGCCGGGAACGATCATATTCACTTTGGGCATGCTTGCACTCCTTCTTTTTTTAACATTCGGAGGTCTTTACGGGTGGCGGAAGCCGGAATTGTATCTATTATTGGCTGCGGGTGTAATCCTTCTGCCGTTATTTGTTTATATGGAATTCAGGGCGGCGGACCCCCTGCTTGACATGAGGCTTTTCGAATCAAGGATCCTGGCTTTTGCGTACGGTTCCAATCTATTGAACGGTATCGCCCGCGGCGCTGTTACTTTTATCATGATCTTTTACTTCCAGGGCATAAAAGGCATCGATCCTATCCAGGCGGCCTTCCTGCTGGTACCGTTCGTGCTTCCCCAAATGGTTGTCAGCCCTATTTGCGGATGGTTATCGGACAGGATAGGTTCGAGAATTTTAAGTTCTTCAGGGCTACTTATATCGGCCCTGGGTTTTTTAGGCCTCTTGTGGATCAAACCCGAATCTTCCTACATGGAATTGACGATATCGATGATAATTATAGGCATCGGCTCCGGGATGTTCATTTCACCCAACAGCAAGTCGATCATGGAAGCCGTACCTGTTGAAAGGAGAGGGATCGCGGGCGGGGTCCGGACAATGATGAACAGCCTGGGTATGATCATCAGCATGGCCGTTTGCATGACGGTGATAATTTCCTGCCTTACACCCGAGGCATTTTCAGGGCTCTTTACCGGGACGCAGGTCGGATCAAAGGGTATCGCAGTGAAGGAATTTATTGAAGGCATCAGGATACTGTTTCTAATATCTTTTATCATAAGCATTTTTGCCGCTTTTATTTCATACCTGAGGGGTAATCCGCCCGACTGGAAGCACGATGTTCATCACCAATAATGATATGACGTTTATCAAACTCTGCTTATATGTCCATTAACTTTTTATTTTAAAACTTATCCTGTTCCCTGCCATATAATGAGGGATGCCGCTTTTATTATCGTCATGGCCCCAGCGGGGAGAATAGCCGTAAACCAGCCAGCCTTCCCGGCCGCTTTTATCATCGAAAACAATTATAGATTCACAGGAAACCGATTTTCCTATAAGCGGCTGGCTGTAATCCTTTATAAGCATTTCCGGGTCTGACCATGCCACACCGTCATCCGAATAAGATATATAGATGCCGCTTTTTTTGAGGCCGGTATTAAGCACGAATTCCTGCCAGTAATCAATATTGAGCGTCATGATATATTTATTTAGAAATGGGGAATATACGACATGGCCTTCCTCTGTTTCCGCAGCGCTTCCTCCCGGAAGATTAAAGAGAGGAGTTTCTTTACCGCCTATCCCGGGCTCTTTAAAATCTCCGTTATAATATTTATAAAATACGAGGCCCTTTTCAATATTTTCATTTATTGCAGCACGGGCCATGCAGACCTGGACACCGCGGTTATCCATTCGGGAATGTTCAGTATAATAGAGATAAACAAATTTTTTATTCTTATCGACAACAAGTCCGGGATCGCCGGTCCCGCGGTCAGCCTGCCCCTTAAAGAAAGTCCATTCTTTAGGCTTGCTGCTCTGGATTACAGGTCCGAGCTTCTGCCAGTCCAGCCCTTCGTTAGCAGATGAAGCGAGGAAAACCCTGCAGTAAAAGCCGGGTATTCCGCCGCCGATCTGCGGCATGCCTTCCTGGTCTTCGCCATGGTAAACCGCATACCAGGTTCCTCTGTTATAAAAGGCCCCGCTGACTCCGGCATAGCCGTTGTCGGGAGAACCGGGTGAACCGGGTTCAATAACCTTGCGAACTGTCTCAAGGTGCCGGATGTCTTTACCTTCTATAAGGTAAGTGTACTTAACGGCTGATACAAGAGCGCGGAAAACCGGCTTTGTCTGCATGACTGCCAAGGCTTCATCGGGGAAATATTCCAGGCCCAGCGAGCCGTTTGAAAGCAGGGTCTGCCTATCGCCGAGAGCCGCAATGATGTTTGAATTTTCCAGGCAGTATAAAGATGAACTATAAAGCAGAAATGTTAATAAGGGAATAATTTTATATATCATTTAAAATTCTCCTTAACAATAAGTTTAAGCTGCGAAGTCCGGCAAAATACAAGAAGATACTCATCGCATCATTTATTAACTTAGAGACTTATGTCCCTGTCTCTGATTTTGCCAAGCACCATCTCTTTAAACTGATTATAAGGCATGCCGTCGATCCGGGTTCCGTCCCGCTTTCTAAGTGAAACAGTATTCCCGTTTATTTCCTGATCGCCTAAAATTACCATATAAGGCACCTGCATTCCCTGAGCCTTGCGGATTTTCAAATTCATACGGTCCGAGTCGATATCAGCCTTGGCGCGGATTCCCGCCGCTTTCAATTCGGCTTCGATTTTAAGTACAGCTTCATTATGGCTATCCGTAATCGGAATAATTCGGACCTGCTCGGGAGAAAGCCATACGGGAAATTTACCTGCAAAATGCTCGATCAATACTCCGCAGAAACGTTCCATCGAACCGAAAGGAGCCCTGTGGATCATAACCGGGCAGTGCTTCAGGTTATCAGGTCCTATGTAAGATAAATCGAACCTTATAGGCAGGTTGTAGTCCACCTGGACTGTCCCGAGCTGCCATTCCCGGCCGATTACGTCCCGGACGACGAAATCGATTTTCGGACCGTAAAAGGCGGCTTCGCCCGGTTCTTCCGAAAAGGAAACTCCCAGGGTTTTTGCTGCTGCCAGGCAGGCATCTTCAGCTTTGGTCCAGTTTTCAGCCGAACCTGTATATTTTGCGGAATCGGGATCGCGTAAACCTACCCGTACCCTGTAGTCTTTCATACCCAGTGTAGTCAGTACGGTTTTAACCAGCGCCAGGCATCCCTGCAATTCCTGACCGACCTGTTCTTCGGTGCAGAAAAGATGGGCATCGTCCTGGGTAAAACCCCGTACACGAGTCATACCGTTCAATTCTCCAGACTGCTCCCAGCGGTACACCGTGCCGAATTCAGCCAGCCGAACCGGCAGATCGCGGTAGCTGTGCAGCTCTGATGCAAAAATTTTTATGTGATGCGGGCAGTTCATCGGTTTAAGTAAAAATCCGTCAATCAAAAGATCGTCGGCGATAACGCGGTCGCTTGTAATAGCTTCCCTGCCCGTACGTTCATTGATCTGCCGGGCCAGCATTGAAGAAACACCTTCCAGCCTGTGCATCAATTCCCCGCAGGAACACCCGCTGTCCATAGCTTTTGTTAATGCTTCCCTGTCTGCAATCGGTACAAACTGTGAATCTTTATAATAAGGGTAATGCCCGCTTGTTTTATACAATGCCAATTTTCCGATATGCGGTGTGAACACCTGCTGGTAGCCCTGCTTGCGCAGTTCTTCCGATATAAAATTCTGCAATTCCTGGCGGATAATCGATCCTGCAGGTGTCCATAGAACCAGCCCCGGTCCTACGTCTTCATCGATATGGAATAATTTTAATTCCTTTCCGAGCTTTCTATGGTCGCGGTTCCTGGCTTCTTCCAGATTTTTCAGGTACTCTGCCAGGTCATTTTTGTTTTTCCATGCAGTGCCGTAAATCCTCTGAAGCATCGGCTTATTTTCATCCCCGCGCCAGTAAGCGCCTGCAACTGTCAAAAGATCAAAGGCATCGGTAGGGATTTTCGCGGTGTTTTCGATATGCGGCCCGCGGCAGAGGTCGGTAAAACCGCCGATTGTATATGTTGTAATCGGTTCATTTTTATTGCCTTGTTCAAGGCCGTTAATTAATTCCAGTTTAAAAGGCTGGTTTTTAAATATCTCTCTTGCTTTGGAAGCATCCATTTCCTCCCGGACAACATCCTGCTTTTCGGAAATAATTTTCCGCATTTCTTTTTTAATCAAATCCAGGTCTTCTTTTGTGAAAGAGACAGCCCTGCCCTCTTTATCCCTGCCAAGATCGAAATCGTAATAAAAACCGTTTTCTATCGGAGGCCCGATTGCAATGCCGGCTTCAGGATGCAGGCGGAGAACAGCTTCCGCCATAACATGCGCCGCGGTATGCCTCAGTTTATACAAATCCGGATCGTAGCCCGCAGGAATACGGATATTATCATCGGCCATAGGCATCTCCTTTTATTTTTACAAAAAAAGCGCATGAATATCATCCGCATAGGGACGAAAATCATGCGCTTCCAGCAGCGCCGGGTAAATTTTAATGCATAGACAGATAATATTCAAAATATTCGAGAATAAGTGAATATTCAACTCTGCCCGCCGGCATAAAAAGAGATGATGAATTAAACATGGTAATTAAATTATCTTACATTCGAAATTTCTTCAAGGAACATTGAACTCGATATATCCTGCTTTTTAATCATAAGACGCCTGTCCGAGTCTTCAATTAAAAAAGTCGAGTTTTTAATAAATGACTCCATTAATTTTGAAATAAAAGGATCGCCAAGTACAAACTCAACCTTTCTCACATTAAACGTACCCGCTTTGGTTGTGACCGTATCTTTTCGATCAAGCTTCAGGGTCGTTGCCAGAGGTTCTTTCATAAACGTTGGAAGCACATAATTTATGATTCCGGTACTATTCGGATCCATAACTCTGAAAGACAATGAAACGGCATTCCAGCCTTCCATATAAGAATAATCCGGATTAATTTTTATAGTATAATACGTCGTTAATATCTCTCCATTCTTTTGAGTTTTAACAACACCTTTTGCGATATTTGCCTTTGAATTTAAATGATAAGATGCATAAACAATCCCGCCCAATCCGAACTTTTCAAAATTATTCATATATTTCGGGTCTACGATACATATTGATTCTATCGTCGATCCGGTCCCTGAGTCTACGGCACAGGAAATCGGCCAATTAGAATAATTTTCAATGTATTTCATTTTAGATGATGTGCTGATCAACTCTATGAATTCTTTATAATAAAATCCGCCATTAGTATTTGTAATAATTTTTGTTACGAAATACCAGTCGGAAATTTTATCGCCGCCGCTGTATTCGCCGTAATGCAGATATTCCCCGTCAGCTATTTTAAGATTTTTGAAAACTTTCATAGGATGATTCTGCAATCCGGCTTTTGAACATGCCATGCAGGATAAAAACGATGCACCTAATAATAAACAGATTCTAATTTTTTTAAGTGTTTCCCTTTTCATTGTTTTTCACCTTTAATATGAATAAGAGCATACCGGTAGACGGAATGACCGCATGGTCATATAAAAAGTTTAACCTGGTATATTTGATTTGTCAATTGCATCTTCAACTTTTTTTGATTCCTGAAAATATAAACAGGGGCTGCCTTTCGGACAGCCACTGAAATTGATTACGGCGTAACGATCATTGTGGAATAATCCATCCACCCTCCCGATAGCTGGTAAATCGACACACAGCCTGCAGGGACGTGGATCTGCAGGCCGGTATGACAGTTATAAAAGAGGTCCGATCCTCTATTAAATTTTTTCCTCCTAATATCGGAAGCCGTAAATGAAGATTTTGATTCGTCCCTTCGGCATCATAAATCAAGAGTTCAGTTAAGCTATTCTATAGTAAAATATGAATTAAAAAGAATCAACAATCAATTTATCATTAATTTGCGAGATTGGAAGATGAATCCCTCCGGACAAAAAATCCTTGACACAGACAAAAAATCATAAAGTTGACATTTAAAATTCATTATAATAGAATGACTATTCATTTAATATCATTTTAATTCATAAATAATTCCATCCATGCATCTTTAATTAGTAAAAAAACATTAACTTTGTGTGCATCGCTTCGCATTTGTCTTAATATCGTTTTATATCGGGGGTAGGGGGATGAACGGTAGTAACATATTTAAATTGTCAAAAGTTGTCAGGGTAGAAGAGGAAAAGTGCGTCAATTGCCACCACTGCATTTCAGCATGTCCGGTCAAATACTGCAATGACGGAAGCGGCAATACGGTCGTGATCCGTGACGACCTCTGCATAGGCTGCGGCGAATGCATCAAGGCATGCGCACACCAGGCAAGGGTAAAGGTCGATGACTTTGCCTTGGCCCTGGATGCATTACAAAACGGCGAGAAGGTCGTGGCAATAGTCGCTCCGGCGGTAGCGGCCAATTTCCCGGGAATGTATCTCAATCTCAACGGGTGGCTCAAGGCTTCCGGCGTCGCAGCCGTATTCGACGTCAGTTTCGGAGCCGAATTAACGATCAAATCCTATCTTGAATTTATAAAAGAAAAAAATCCGAAGCTGGTAATTTCCCAGCCCTGCCCGGTGCTGGTCACCTACATTGAAATTTACAAGCCTGAATTGCTGCCTTATCTTGCTCCGGCCGACAGCCCGATGACTCATACAATGAAGATGATAAGGCACTATTATACCGGTTACCGGGATTATAAATTCATGGTCATCTCGCCCTGCATGGCAAAGAGAAGGGAATTTGACGAGACAGGGATCGGGGATTTTAATGTAACCATGAGTTCCCTGCAGGAACATTTTAAAATAAATAATATTTACCTTGCAGATTATCCGGCTGTCGGGTTTGATAACGAACCCGCCGAAAGGGCAGTGCTTTTTTCAACACCGGGAGGCCTTCTCCGCACCGCACAGAGAGAGTTCCCTGATATTATCAATCATACAAGGAAGATAGAGGGCCCTGCAGTCATATACCGGTACCTTAAGGAACTGCAGGAGAGCATGAAAAACGGCGTCAACCCTTTGCTTGTGGATTGCCTGAATTGTGAAATGGGATGCAACGGCGGGACCGGAACGACGACATTCGGGGATAATATCGATAAAATCGAGTCCCATATTGAAAAAAGAAACAGGGATATGCGGGAACATTATGAAGAGAAAGGAAACCGGCGGAAAAAAAATCCATCGCTCGGCAGGATCAGGAAAACGGTTGACAGGTATTGGAAAAAAGGTCTGTATGACAGGAGCTACAGGGATCTGTCTTCCAATTTCAAAGAACTGGTAAAAATCCCGGAACAAAAAGAAATTATTGTGATTTTAGAAAAAATGAATAAAAGGGAAAAAAGGGATATCAAGGATTGCCCAAGCTGCGGCTACAATAAATGCGAGAATATGGTGATTGCAGTTTTCAACGGCTATAACAATGTAGAAAACTGCCATTTTTACCTTAATTCCGCCCTCTCGCAAAAGGAAGCGGTAATCAGGGAAAACTCGCGAAGCCTGCTGGGCAATATTGAAAATCTGACAATGCAGATATCCAGCCAGTACACCGCTTTAAGTCAGCTCATGAACTCCTTCAAGAGTATGATAGAATCCATTACGGATACAAAAAAAATGACTGACGGCAACAAGGTTATTGTCGACTTCCTGGTGAAAATTACTGAAGAAAGCGACGATAAGGTAACAAGGACTAGGCAGGTTCTCAAGGAGATATCTGATAATACCGGGAGCGTGCTGGAAATGATAAAGCTCATGAATAATATTACAGCCCGTATAAACATCCTGGCCCTTAACGCGAGCATCGAGGCCACGCATGCAGGTCAGTTCGGCAGGGGATTTTCCATAGTAGCGTCTGAAGTCCGCAAACTGGGAGAATCGGCCATTAACAGCACCAAGGGCGTGTCGCAATCGCTTATGGAAACAATCCGGAAGATGGAAAGTTCAATTCAATCGGGCAACGAAACCCACGAAGCTTTCAGCAGGATTAACACCGAAGTCAAGGGGGTCGCAGGAACATTTAATACTATTATTAACGATATGACAAAGCTTTATGATCAGAGCGAAGAGATTCTGAAAACAATTGATGTGCTTTCAAGGGCCGCAGATGAAGTTAAAATAAGTTCGGATGAAATGAAGCGCATTACAGCATCTTTCAAAAACGATGTCGCAGTTTGAACCGATAAACTCCCTGCCGAAGGTCATTATCTCCGGCAGGGCCGGAAATCCGGTTTCAATAAAAAACAAACCCTGATATAATAATAAATGACTTTGAGGAGCGAAAGATTATGGAACAGACAAATTATACTCCCCTGAAGGGGAAAACCATTATAATAACCGGTGCCAGCGACGGTATCGGAGAAGCTGCCGCAAGGCTGCTGAAAGCCCGGGATGCAAATGTCATTGTAGTCGGAAGATCTCCTGAAAAAACAAAAAAAGTCGCCGGTGAACTTAATGCTCCATATTATCTGGCAGACTTTGCAAAATTAATTGATGTGCGAAAACTGGCTTCGCAGTTAAAAAAGGATTTTCCCCGGATCGATGTTCTGGCGAATAACGCGGGCGGCATCATGAGCAGTAAACGCATGCTGACGGCAGATGGATTTGAATTGACTATCCAGGTTAATCATCTTGCGCCGTTTCTTTTGACCAATCTATTGCTCGATACTTTAATCTCTTCAAAAGCGACCGTCATTGCGACATCAAGCATCGGTCATCTTTCAGCCGGTAAGCTTGATCCTGAAGATTTCAAACTCGAGCATGACTATTCTCAGCAAAGCGCCTACGGCAAGGGTAAGCTGATGAATATACTTTTTGCGCGTGAACTGCACGAACGCTACCATTCCCGTGGAATATCGGCGGCCTCTTTCCATCCGGGAGTCGTGAGAACCGGTTTTTCCGCCGAATTCGGAGGGGGCTGGAATTTTGTATATACCTCATTTCTAAACAGTTTAATGCTTTCTCCGGCGCAGGGAGCCGACACCCTTGTCTGGCTGGCTTCTTCCGAACCCGGCAAAGACTGGCAGTCCGGGGAATATTATGAAAAAAGGGAAATCGTTAAATCAAGCAAACAAGGCCGGGATTCGAAGCTTGCAAACGATCTCTGGGAACAATCGGCAAAATCAACCCGCATTTAGGGCAGTTCCCTTAGGGCCAAAAACCAACCGCAAAGCAGGCGGCTGCTCGTTCATAGATATTTCGCGGATTCCTTTTTTGAAAAATACCGGGTAAGAAATAGGACCGACGCCATAACCGGGATCAGGCAGAGGGCTATGACATTGCCGGAAAAAGTTTTGTACAGCCAGAAACGGAGAGGCAATCCCCCGTCCAGGAAGCTTGTCACCATTCCGTCGTATCCATGAAAAACAAAATGGGCTTTCGCGGCCAGGCTTGTAAAAGTTCCCGCCATATAGGACGCCACATAAAGCTGAACGATGACGAGCGGAATGCCTATGATGACCGCCCGTACGATGTTGCCGTTTGTCGCCACAACGATCATCGTAACCATCGCTACAGTGTTCGGAAGATCGCCGATCGGGATGAATTTTACACCGGGCAGGACGAAGGCGAGTATAAGCGTAACGGGCATCAGCAGAAGTCCGCTTACGATGATGGCCGGATCGCCCATAATAACGGCGTTATCCAGCCCTATATAAGTCTCTCCCAGGCCCGGGATGTTCTTTTTTACGAATTCTTTCATCCCTTCGGAAATATTGATAAGGCCTGAAGTAAGGATAGAGCACATAGCCGGCAGTATGACGATAACAGCCGCGATCGAAAAAGCGAGCTCGAGGACGGTTTTTACTTCGAAGCCTGCGCCTATTCCCAGCAGTATGCCCAGGATGAATCCTATCACCATGGGCTCTCCCGCAAGGCCGAGCTTATTTTTAAGCGATACCGGATCGGCTTTTAAACTCCTGATAAAAGGTATTTTTTCAAGGATAGCGTTGCCGATCGCTCCTGCAGAATAATATCCTCCCGCAGACAGGGTTGTGATTGCCACACCGGGCAGTTTCGAATAGCGCTTGACATGCGGAGCTCCCCATTCTGCAATCTTCAAAACTATAATTTCCGCTGCAACGATCGAGGTAATTGTCAGGAAAATATTACCGGTGGCGGCGTTGACAAGAGAGCCGACCATCAGAAAGTGCCAGTAATTCCATATATCGATATTCACGACCTTTGTAAATTTTAAAAAAAGCATAATAATATTCACTGAAATAATCAAAAGAAGCATCAGAGGGGCAAGGCTGAAAGACCATGCAATTGAAGCAAGCGGCGGCCAGCCCACATCGAGCGCATTCATCGAAAGTCCCGTCCTGGCTATGAGCGCCTTGACCGCAGGACCGATATTCGACACAAAAAAGTCGAAAGTGATGAATATGCCCAAAAACCCTATGCCGATCAGGAAGGCCGATTTCAAAGACAGAGAAAGTTTGAGGCGGAAGATAAGCGCAAAAATGAATATGAAAATAGGGAGCATGACGTAGACCTTGAAACTGAGAATATAGGTGATAGCCTGGTTTAATATCTGCATTTTATCCCTCTTGAGAAATTATCCTACAATAACGGCCGCCGTCCTGCAGCCTTATCTACCTGTCCGTCCATATCCCTGTTTCTGCCAGTTCCTGTATCGATCCCGGATATACCATCCTTATAACGCCGATATTGCTTTTTGATGCATCCACGTAAATAGCGACTCCTTCAGTAATGTTTTGAAGAAGTCTTGTCAGGAATTTATCTCCAATCCTGTAGTTCAATTTCGATACTGAAAATTTGCCTGCGGCCGTCTCAATTTTTTTTTCACCTCTTTCCGCCCAGATATATCCAATCAAAGGGTCTTTAAAAAAACTCGGCAGCGCGCCGTATATTCTGCCCGGTTTTGTAAAATCAACCATACGCATTTCGGGGAATATGGAATCTTCAAAAATATAGTTATAATCTTTGCTGATCGTTTGTCTTGATTTTTCAGTTGTTATGTTATAGCCGTCCCAGGATTGAAATTTACTGTCAAGCCGCAGATTTGTATAATCAAAATTTAATTCAGTATAAAATTTACCATGTAAATTATTAGAAAAATCAATGTTCGACCAGTCTTCAACTACTTTCAGCAGTTTGAAGCTTTCCAGATCGAAGATATACCGGTTGACAAAATCTTTTAATTTAACCTGTCTGTTTGTCAGATTTCCATGTAAATCATAGCCGTCATTATAGACTTCAAGGGTTCCATTTGACTTGTTGATCTTATAAACGATATAATCATACCTTGCCAGCTCTTTATTCTCGTACGTGGCATATTTCTCATATTCGAGGTTTTTAATATCCGGCTTCTTCCATCCGACGGGCGGAGCTGCCTTTTCACAGCTCCATAATAATATTGAAGAAAATATCAATATAATTGTTATTAATCGTGCTTTCCCGGATAGTTTATAATTTATGGGCACTTCCAATAACCTCGCTTTTGGCGGCCGGATCATTTACTCCGGTGAAATTTTTTGGAAAAAAAGAATTTAAATGCATAACCGATATAAGCGATTAAATTGGTCAAATTATAATTTTTCAGACCGATTATCATATAATGCAGCAGGACCCCGATTTTACCCTTAATTTTGAAATTAAATACAACGCCGACGCTCGTATAGCCGACAGGCAGGATCCATCCCATATCGAGAGGCGTAAAGCTTTTTAAGGGTTCCCCGTTAATAAGCCTTATTATATTCTTCCCGGTAAAAGAGCCCATCATTTCCGCGTAATTTACCGACATCCTGAGGTAATTCCCGCCCTCCTGAAACGCGCTGCAATCGCCGATCGCAAAAACATTGCCGTAATCCGGAAGCCTCAAATCCGGATTGACAATAAGCCTGCCGTTAGGCAGTTCCCTGGTCTTGCCGGTTATAGGAACAGCTCTCTTGACACCGCTGGTCCAGATCAGGACCGCCTGATCTAGTTCAACGCCGCTGTCAAGGACAACTTTATTTCCGTCGAAATTTTTAATGCTGTTTTTCATATGAAAGTGAAGCCCTAAACTTTCAAATTCCTTCTTCAAATAGGCTGCAAAAAGAGGCTCCTGGGGTGCCAGAATTGAATCTCTTATTTCAATAAAATGGATGGCAATTTCCGGATAAACTTTTAAAGCTTTGTGAAGGGCGGCGCCCATTTCGAGGCCTGTAAAACCCGAACCGGAAATAACCACATTTAAGAGACTGCCGTTCTTCGCCCTTTTCAGGATTTCCCTGTTGATTTTCATGGCGTCTTCAACATTCTCGAGAGTATATATTTTATCCAGATTCTGATTAAAACCGTAATAGTTAACTTCCACCCCTTCTGAAAGGATCAGTATATCGTATGGATATGTATTTTTTTGTGAATGGACTTCTTTCGAATCCAGGTTAACTGAAATTATCGTCTCGGTTTTAAGCCTGATATTTTCCGGAACAAGTTTAACGATTTTTTCAATGATATGTTTTTTATCAACCCGTCCCCCGGCAACATCCGGCAGGGCGGGAAGCATGGCCGTATAGTCCTCTTTATTGAACAGCATTATTTCATGCCCTTTTAAAGGAGCCAGCTTTTTTGCACAATGGATCCCGGCAAACCCTGCACCCGCAATAATAATTTTCATAAAATCTACCTCTATCCTGTATTTAATAATATATCAAATTCCCCAAGATCAAACCGGCGGCTATAAGCAGTATCGACAGCAAATGAAACCGGATCGTGAAGCCCTGCACCGGCAGCAGTTCTTTAGGGTGCCGGTAGTCCCTGAATAGAATTCCGACAGCTTTAATGATTCCGGGAACGAGGATCATTATCATCGCCGACCAGATTGAAAATATATGATAAACTATCAGCAATGCGACGGATATATAAACCGACAATATTAAAAGTACATAAAAATACCTTGAAGCCTTTAACCCGAAAGTTACGGTGAGGTTTTTCTTGCCGGCGGTTTTATCCGAGTCATAATCAGGGAACTGGTTGATCCATAATATTGCCAGGGTTGACAATCCTGCCGGCAGGCCGATAATAAAATAGAGAGGCCTTACGCCACCGGTCATTACATAACAAACAGCAGCGCTTAAAACAGGCCCATGCGCCAGGAAAATCAGGATTTCCCCCAACCCCCTGGAATGGAATCTGAACGGGGGAGAAGAGTAAAGATATACTAAAACCAGCCCTGCCAGAGAGAAGTAAATTACAAAAATCCGGCCTCTCAGTATAAAAGTCAAAGCAATGAACGCAAGTAAAATTATGCAAATTAATGAAATTGAAAGAAAGAGGCTCCTCGGGAACGAATCTCCAAGCATACCCCGGGTCCCTCCGTTAAACCTGCTGACATTCGGGTTCGATGCGTCCGAAAAATTCCAGTCGAAATAATCGTTGATCGTATTTGCCCCGATATGGATGAGAATTATTCCGATTAAGCATAATAAGGCATATACCATGTTAAATTTTCTTGCGTACACAGCGCACCACGCTATGTAAAGTATAACCGGGAAGAGGCTTGCCGTCACAAAAGGAAGCCTCGTCGCCAATACAAGTCGCTTAAGGTTCATCCAGCCCTCTTTTTTTCATCTTTTATGACCAGTAAATCCAGAAAATTATTCAAAGCAGGTTTTATTTGAGGAAAAATAACAGTTACCGGATGTCCGCGGCACTCTTCTAAAAGGCCTGAAAAAATCCTTTGCAATTCAAGGGTAATCCCCTGCCTTTCATACAGATCTATCAGCCGCTTTATCCGGTATTCCTGACCCGCCTGTCCCGGGTTTAACAGGATTTCCCGTATAGTCCGTATTTCGACACCCTTCTCTACCGCTTTTATGGACAGGCAGGTCATTTTCCCTTCGAGGATATCGCTCCCCTGCCGCCTTCCTTCCTTCAAACCCATTGCATCCAGAAGATCGTCTCGCATCTGATACAGGTTTCCGATCATCCTGCCGATGCTTTTTAATTCATCCCGGTAATCCCGGATATCAGCCCCTGATAATATAAACACGCCCTCGAAGATCAAGCGGAACAACGAGCCGGTTTTCTGTGCGGCGATATTCTCCCAATCTTTCCAGTTCATATTTAAAGTGTTCTGAAAAGAAATTTCAAGCATCTGCCCGTAAATGATTTCATTTAAGGCCGACATAGTTCTACGGATCATTTCCAATTTAATATCCCCGGAAATTTCCGAGGCAAGCATAATCTCGATCGACTTGGCAAATAACAGGTCTCCAAGGTTGATCGCCTGTACGGGCGAATACTTTTTCCAGATATTCAATTTACCCCGCCTGTAGAAATCATTGTCTTCGAGATCGTCATGTATCAATGACGCATTGTGCAGAAGTTCAATGGAAGCCGCGAATTCCAGCCCCTGTTCGCTGATTTGCGGGTTAAGGCAGAGGAATAAGCCTGTGGCAAGATATGACCTCAGGCGCTTTCCCGGATTTTTCAAGTGATAAAAACCTATTTCATTCACCGAAGGATGCGCATCCCCTTTATTTAATACAGCAATCCAATAATATTCAATCCTCTTCCAGTAGAGTTCGTAAAATTCCTGAATTACCATTTTTTATCCGTGCCGGACATAAATCGTCACTTTTTAGTTTTAAAAATTAATGCATCCAGACTCAGCAGTCCCGGACCTCTTGCAGTGATAAAAAGAAAAACGAAGCAAAACAGGACGGCCAGGTCGCCCTTATTTAAAATAGGAAGAAGAACATAGGGCGAATGACCCAGCACATGAAACATCCAGTATGCGAAAGCCATTTCCCCGCAGGAAATAAATGCGGCTATGGAAGTAAAAAGCCCTGCCAATATCAGAAGCCCGCCTATGAACTCGATCGATCCGCCTGCATACTGTAAAAATGAGGGCATTCCGCCGCCGGACGATGGGGGAAAGCCGAATAGTTTCTCTGTGCCATGCCACAAAAAGAGGAATCCCGCGGCGATCCGTAATATCGAATAGGCATAAGGCTCGACCTTTTCAAGAAAAGATTTCATAAAAACTCCGTTTAATATAAATTCAATATAGCCCTGTTATTAATATCAGCAATATATATTATACAATTTTAGAATAGACGTCAATATGTAATTGCCGGCCCGGTCCCGGACCGGGATCCCCCAGTGAAACGGCAGAAGCTGAAGAAAATCATATCACTTCCTTCTGCATACTAATTCTCCTTTTCCGATAGGAACAACAAGGCTGTCGAATCTTTCATCCGTCAAAGCTTTATCAATCATCGGCTTTATAGTTTCATAGTGATTGATTGCATTGTCGGCGACTATCAAACCGTTTTTTACCATCTTATCAGAAACAATATCCCAGCATTTTTCATACATCTCTTTTTCACAATCAATAAAGCAGAATGAAATATTTACAATATCCCTTAAATTGACCAAGGCATCTCCTTCAATCAGTTCTACGATATCGGATATTCCGGATTTAATAAATGTTTCTTTAGCCATCTTTATCTTTTCTTCAAGCAGTTCAAATGTTTTAATCTTAACCGGGATTTCCCAGATGAAATCTTGAAGAATGCCTAAAACCATGCTATAACTAACGTGTAGAGAAAGAGATAGAGCGCAATGGGCAGCAAAAAAAGGGAGAATACGATGGGTGAAAGAAGAAAATCGGCATTTTGCCTGAATTTTGATAATAATATACGTCTCGAATTTCATGGAACATCTATTACTTCCGATGCAGGCTTACTTGCATACCGTGAACTTGACCATGCTTTAGGACTCACAGAAAGTGCGAATCACTATCTTTCTGATAGCCGCCCCGGTAAAAACAAGAGACATTCCCTTGCCGCTCAACTGCGGCAATCTGTTTTCTCAAGGATTGCGGGATATGAAGATACAAACGATGCCGACAGGTTGAGTATTGATCCGGTAATGCGAAGAATTGTCGGCGGTCGTGCCCTGGGATATACAGCCGCTTCAACGAGTCAGATGAGCAGGTTCGAGACTGAGGTTCTTTCATCAGACAATAATTTAAAAGTGTTGATGCAATTACCGGGAAAGTGGATTGACCGGATCAGAAGCGCAGAATATCTTAAGCGGATAGTGCTTGACATGGACAGTTCGGTCAGTGAAACCTATGGGAATCAGGAAGGCTCCGCTTACAACGGTCATTTCGGATGTACCTGTTATCACCCGCTGTTTTGTTTTAACCAGTCAGGAGACCTTGAATCTGCGATGCTTCGTGAGGGTAATGTCCATAGCGCCAATGGATGGAAAACAATGCTTAAACCTATTGTTGAAAAATATAGAGATCAGAATCTGGACTGCTATTTCAGGGGAGATGCCGCTTTCGCAAATCCGGACATTTACGAATACCTTGAATCAGAAAACTTCCTTTACACGATCAGGCTTCCTGCTAATGATATTCTTCAAAAGAATATCGCACATCTTCTGAAACGCCCGATCGGAAGGCCGTCCTTCGCCCCCGTTGTCCTGTACCACGATTTCTTCTATCGGGCAGTAAGCTGGGACAAGGGACGCCGTGTAATAGCGAAGGTTGAGTGGCATCGTGGGGAACTGTTTCCTCGTGTCGGATTCATCATAACAAACCTCCGATGGCAGCCGAAGAAGGTCGTCAGGTTCTATAACATGAGAGGAACGGCGGAGCAGTGGATCAAGGAAGGAAAATACGCTATCAAGTGGACAAGACTGTCATGCCACGACTTTACAGATAACCAGGTGAGATTGCAGTTATTCGCTCTTGCTTACAATCTGGGAAACTTCCTTCGACGGGTTGCACTGCCTCGGTCTATCCGGCATTGGTCGATGACGACCCTCCGGGATAAGCTTATCAAGATCGGGGCGAAGGTTATAAGCCATGCCCGGTACACGATATTTCAGATGGCTGAAGTTGCTGTCCCAAAGGAAATATTTGAAGCGGTACTCGAAAGGATAGAACGGTTCCGGTCTTTGGCCTTGGAATCATTATAAGGATTGATGCAATGAAAATAATAAAGGGGTTCCTGTTGTCGAATTTTAAGAAAGGGTTGAATTCTACCGCTTTCATGCCGTCTTGGACTGGAAAGAGAGGAATTTTATGTTGACATGCCCTGATAAGGTTGATAAAATATTGACAGAATGCATTGGGATCCGGATTTTTGGAGTTTCAATATGCTAAATGGGAAATCCCGACTTAATATGTTTTTCTTTTGCGGCTAATGAAATCCACATTGTAGAATAACCTGCGCTCGTTCCAATTTCTATAAAGCTTCCGTTCGGGCAGCCGGAAGCAAGTAAAGCCAGGAATTCCCCTGTCTCCGGAGGTATTTGACGCAATCTTTTCAATCTTCCCGTACCGTTAATTCTGTCCATCTTATCGATTTCTTCAAGAACACGCATCCTCTCTTTAATATTTTCGGTCATTTCAGCAAACATTTATTTCCTCCGGCTGTTTTAAAATCATCCATATCTTCCCCTTGGCAGGCAAAGAAGATGAAGCGGGAGGTCCTCATTATAATTTACTTGTCTTGAGCATGCAAGCTCGTATGAATTTTCACCAAAATGAGCCGGCAGTCAAAAATCAGTTTTGACACAATGTTCTGGGACCGTTATAATTTTCATAAACGGCGAACCGTCTGGAAAATCCAGGCCGAAGGTCTTTATTTGACCTTATAATATTTCAGGGGGAAAAATGAAAAATAAATATATCTTTGTCATGATTTTTATAGCGGCCTGCATATTTTTAATATCTTTTTATACTCTTAAAAATATCCAGTATGTGCCTGTAAAAGCGGTGTCCATTTCCCGGAATTTTCTGAATTTAATGAAAGCGGGCCAGCTCGAGCAGGCGTATTCTTTGACAGAAAGGAATGCAATTATAGGGACCTCATTCAGCCAATTTCAAAACAAAGTGTATAAGGAATGGACCAGGCATGGCGGCAGGGAAAACTGTGATGTTGAAATAGATCGCATATTT
Organism: uncultured Spirochaetota bacterium; assembly: GCA_963796325.1. Lineage (GTDB taxonomy): Bacteria > Spirochaetota > Brevinematia > Brevinematales > JAOACQ01 > CAVYGN01. Next base: position 844,376 of record CAWCLF010000001.1, on the reverse strand, counting down.
CCAAAACAATCGTATGGAAACAGGCTGAGCCGTTATTTGAACAGGAAAAAAGTTGAACCGGATTGGTTATATGTCAATTATCATGCCGGCGGTATGCCTTTTGGAATAAAGCTCATATCGGACAGCAATGGAAATTGGGAAATAGTAAATTTTGAATCTCATGCCGAATAGACATGCATTACTCCGGTTTTTCCATGCGGGCGGAAAATTTCAGTCTGGAAATAACCATACAATATAATGTTTCATTGTAATGCGATTTTTGAAGAATTTTATTGTCTGAAAATATGAGCAGTATCCTTGCATGGAATATCGGGACATTAAGGGAAAGCCCGCCATCCTTTGATTAATTCCTGAATATCGCCGACAAATTCCAGCCCCGCATTTCTGCCGGTGCCGGAGAATAGCATTTTATTGCCGCCGTTTATTTCTTGATAAAAACCGACCTTGATCCTTGAATTTAAAGATTCGTTCACTTTTGCCGTCATCTCGCCCAGTTTCGGGGCCGGCAGGTCGATGCCCTCGGTTCTGCCGGCAGATATTTCCAGAGAGTGGTTTTTATCTTTCACTGTCAAATCCAATTTGTCAGACGAAACAATCATTTTTTGTATGCAGGCTCCGGTATATGTCTACGGATATTCCTGTTATAACCGCATAAGCCGTATTCTCATCTTTGCTGACCGATTTAAAGTACCAGCCTTCAAAATAATTCTTTTTGTTTCCTTTGCCCTGAAAAACTTCAGGCTTCCAAAGATTTGACATACTGCCTCCGGTGAAAGATGCGGCCGCCTTAGCATCTATCATGGGTTAAGGGTTTGGGACTTTGACAAATTGTTTTTAACAAGGTAATACATATACGGAACGATAATCTTATTAGGATGATAGGATCCATCGTAAAATATGTCTATAATCGGAACATTAAAGTCTTTCTGAATCCTTCTGAAAACCGAGGAAGAAACCGAGCCTGGGCAGCAGAATACCGGGTTTAAGTTTAAAAAAGCATCTGCGATTCCATGCTTTTTCATATGAAGTACCCTGCCGATACTGAGTTCGGCTTCACCCGGGATAAAATGCTCTATCCCGTATTCCCTGGCCATGATATTGCATTCTTCGATTGAGGGTTCAAAATATTCGTCGATCATACCATGAAATATTTCTTCAAAACGCTTCTCGAAAAGGGTTATATGCTGGAGCAGGGTTTTCCTTATCTTCCCGTCATGTATATCGTAATTCAAGAGACCGGTCGCATATTCAGTAATTGAAGGGACGATAATCTCCCCGCCAAGCTGGCCTACAAGGCTGTATATGTCTTCATTAAGCAGGGTATTCCACTTCACGAAAAGGTCTCCGATGATAGCAATCCTGGGCTTGGGAACAGTATTCACGCTTATAGCCTCAAAAACTTTCCTGATATCTTCGGCAGCTTTAATTATATGCATGGCGGGGTGAGAAATCATGACAATTTGTTTCAGGGCTTTCCTGATATTTCCCAAAGTTTTGTCGTTTTCAAGGTTGAAATTTGTGAGAGTCAGGAATAATACTGAATTCACAAGAACCTGCCCCCGGTCAAAAAGGGTCACGTTCCTATTGAGAGCGGCCTTCATTATTGAAAACGACTTTTCAAGCGCTTCCAGGGATTCCCCCCTGTGCGTCTCATAAGCGCTGTAATGGAAAAAGAGCTTATGGAGTAAGCATGCCATGATTTTATTAGCCGCCAGTTCTATATAAAGCATCAAAGGCAGATTGATCTCCGAACCCAGCATTTTTTCCTCTGAAATCCTGATCTCTCCGATCCCGGCTTTTGCACAGGACAGTTTCACAAGCCTTGCAAATTGAGGGAAATTGCACGGGATGCAGACTGTTGAGAACTGGAAAACGCAGCGTTCCGGGTCAAGCTTATTTTCCTTTACAGTATTAATAATCGAGCCGAGTATAGCAATATTCGGCATACATTCGCCGCCAGTCGCGTATTTGTAGCCTTCATTAATATTTTTCTGATCGGCTTTAAGAATAAAACATTGATACCCATGAGCTTCATATGCCATCCTGTCAAGCTCGCTCATTACCGGGCTGATTTCCGATATGAGCATGATGTCTTTCTTTTTCAGCTTGAGTTTCGATACGCTGTAATCCTGCATCGGCATGAATTTCCCGGATAATTTCTTAAAATCGTTTTTAAACGCTTCTATTCCCGCCTCAATCCTGGTCTGATAACCGATATCGCTGCCATGCTCGTCAAGCTGGAGGACAAGATAAGGTTTTCCGATAGAATCCATTATTTCCCTGAAATATGACAAAACATAGGAATCCGGACTGCACCGAAAGCAGGTGACCAGGACTGGATATAAATTCCTGTGCCTGATAAGCTCGTCTCGTACCATAAGGATCTCCTGGCCGTAATGCCAGTGCATATTCCTGATAAACTCGGGAAGCTTATTTTTATTAAACAGCTGCTGCCTGGACATGGATTGGTAAAGGATTTCATAACCCATTGATTCGATTTTTTCGGGTATTCCATTATTAAGAGCTTTGTCAAAAATGGAATAAGGCCTTCCAAGCAGGAGAATTTTTATACTGCCGGGATCTTTAAAAAAACCTTCCCGCCCGTAATCTGCGAATTTTGAGCGCATCCCCCTGAAATCCCTGTATGCTTTATTGAATGCGCCGATAATTATTTTTCGATCCATATGCGTTACCGGAATCAGCGTTTTGGCTATCTCTTCGGCAACAGGTTTAACACTTCTACCGTTAAATTTTATTAAAGGAGACAGAACCTTGTCCCTCAAATTTACTGATGTCAGGTTTCCAAGGATTGTCGGGGTATAAACCGAATTATAGCAAAAATAACTTTCAGTCAGCCTGTACGATAATCTTTCATTTTTCCGTGAAAAATCTGTAAGGCTTTGCTCATTAAGGATAGTGGGAAAGAAAATGTAATCGGCTTTTTTATCCAGAAGTTTTTTTACCTGCCCATGGGCGATATTTATCGGGGCGCAAAAATCGGCATTGATAATGGGTTTCCCTTCTTTTATCGTATTGCCGCCGCTATATTCCACTATTGATTTAATACCGAGATTATTGAAAAAAAGCTGGAAAAGGGGGTGATATTCCTCCATATAAACGGCGGATGGTATCCCAATCAGGAGTCCGCCGCAGGCTTTTAAATCCGGGACATGGAATATTTTGTCCCGTTGTTTTGCCAGCCTGGAATTATTCAGGACAGATTTTGCCTTTTTGTCTTCATATTCCCTGCCGCATTTAAGCCCCCATGCGGTTTTTCCGGCGCTGGTATCATAAACGGTCATCTGGCATTTATTGGAACAAAGATTACAGGTTTCAAAGGACGTTGAATACCCGAAATCCAAGCCGGCCATCTTTGATACTTTCAGGTCCTTTCTCATAATATCCAAAGCTGCTCCCAGCGCTCCCGTCAGGTGGCAGAACTTGCTGACCGATATTTGTTTTCCTATTCTATCCTGTAATACCGCAACCAGGGCTTTATTCCTGGCAGTCGCGCCTTGAAAATAGACATTATTACCGATTACAGATTTTCCGACAACCTTGGACAGATAGTTATCCCTGACGCTATAGAGGACCGCCGTGATAATCTCTTCCTTTGTCCACCCTTCAGCAAGAAGGTTATTCAAATCACTTTCCATATAAACCGTACAGCGGTCCGATGTGTACGGTGAGTCCATGCCTTCGGCAATGCCCGTTATTTCATCCAGGCCTATTCCCAGACGCGAAGCCTGTTCTTCTATAAACGAGCCGGTACCCGCGGCACAGACATAGTTCATTGCTGAATGAATCACTTCTCCGTTTTTAATTGCGGTGAACTTGGAATCCTGCCCTCCTATTTCAATGATGGTATCCACGCCGGGGTCCAGGAAAACAGCTCCGTATGCATGGGCAGAAATCTCATTCAGAGAGCCGTCGGAACCCAGGACTTTCCTGATCAGTTCCCTTCCCGAACCGGTTGTCTGGCAGCCTTTTATTATCAAATGCGCAGGTTCGAACAATTTTTCAAGTTTACCGATAATCAGAGCCGCCGCACGTACGGGATCCCCTTTAGTCCTGGTATACAGACCGGCCAGCACCTCTCTTTTTTCCGTGACCAGGATGAGTTTCGTACTGGTAGAACCGACATCTATCCCGATATAAACCCCGTATTCCTTTTCTGTCAACGGTGTGTATACTGTTATCTCAACCCCGTCCTCTTCAATTGTTTTATCTGTTGAAAAATCGGGGTAATCATCTATTTTTATGGACAATTTTTGCCTGATATTATGCCCTTTTCTGATCTCTTTCATAACAGCATCGGTATCAAGACTTTTCATTTTCCCCATAATAGCGGCGCCGATTGCACTCATACACAGATTTTCCCGCGGAACTATTACTTGCGACCCTATCAAGTTACTTATTTCAGAAGCGATCTTTCTGTTAGCGCTTACTCCGCCTGTCAGAATGATTGGAGGTTCTAATTTTTTCCCTTTAACGACATTTTCCAGGATGCTCCTGGCCACGCCTTCACAAATACCGGCGGCTATAGCTTCCCTCGAATACCCCAGAGCCTGGGCATGGATAATGTCTGTTTTAGCAAATACGGCGCAGCGTGTTGCGATCGAAGGAGTTTTACCATTATATGTAAAAGCAGTATCGGCAAGTTCCACGGATGTATATCCTATCCTTTCCGCTTGCTGGTCGACAAACCCTCCCGTACCCGATGCGCAGTCCTAATTCATCGAATGTTCCAGATATCCGCCGTTACAATCCAGGCGTATAAGATAATAATTTTCACATCCTATAGACAAAATCGTACCTGCGCCCAGTTTAAGAAATAAATTTGCCTGTACGTCGGCCACAACCGGATGGATCACTTCCATTTCCCGGGTTTCAAAATTGCCGCTGAGCCCGAAACTTTCTATTGTCTTTGAATTGAAATTTTTTAGTATTCTGCTTAAATAGAGGGGAATGTCGCCTTCATGTGCAGCACTGCCGCATTCAATTACGCGATCATCGTCAAGTAAAGCATAATGAATATTCTTTGATCCGAAATCCAGCCCTAACTTCATACGAGTACTTCCATAAACAAGTACTTTGCGCATTTATAAAAAAAGTAAAAAAAAGCAGAGGCGGATATAAAATGTTAAGCAGTATGTGTATTTCCTGAAAAAATAGCAAGCGATTTCGTATATTTATTATTTAATTGATTTGACCGTTGAAGTTATTACTATTCTGTAAGCTTGCCGTATCAAACCCGCAGTAAAATGTTAACAGCCGACATATTTGATAGGCAGCTCGAAATGCTTTGCTATGCATATAGTCATATTATTTGATTTTTTTTATTACAAATTTGTAAAATATATGTCAGATATTAAAAACAAGCGGGGGGCTTATGTGGCGGCGGGATTGCCGGCGATTTAAAGGGGGGGCATGAAAAAGATAATTATTACACTTGTTATTCTTTTATTTGCATCAGGTGTTTTCCCTTTATCAAAAAATATTTTAGTGCTCCCGATTGTGCATAAAGCCGGCATTAATGAAAAGCTTGTTCAATTAGTAGCGAACAAATTAATCTCGGAATTGAAAAAAGACGGTTCATTTAATATCAGTGAAAACCCTTTACCAAATAACACTATTGATAAAGTAAATATATCAGTGTTCAATTTGAGCAACTGGAATGAAATGTTCAAAGATATTCCTGTTGATTATGTTTTGTACAGCGAGATATCCTTTGAAAAAAGTGATGAGGCCTCGTTAAAAATTATAATATATTCAAAAAAAGGGAAAATAAGAATCGATTATACGCGCTCATGCACAGGAATAACTGATGATTTTGAAATCGCCGACAGTTTATCTATAGTTACTGCGGATTATATAAAAGAAAATCTGATTATCGCAAAAGAAAATATTAAAAGCAAAACCCCTGCCGGCCTTTATCGAGCAATCGTTGAAAATGATATCGAAGAAGCGCGGACTTTTCTTGAATCCGGGATAAGTCCCAACGCTCCTTATGATTCCAGGTATCCGGTGTTCGAAGTCCTGCAAAATGAAAAAATGCCCGGGGATGATAAAAATGCATTCATAAATCTGTTACAGGAATTTAAGGCCGATTTTAACGTTAAAAATAATTCGGGCCTTACACCTCTTAATCTGCTGATTAAAAATGATATCAATATAGCCGATAAAACACGGATAATGAGTTTACTGCTGAATGCGGGAGCCGACCCCAATATACCCGGGGAGGATGGCGATAAATTGATCTTCAAGCTGATTAATAATTACGATAAAAGGCCTGAATCCGAAGTTTCAAGCATGATTAAAATGATACTGGAACATGGGGCAAATATCAATATCTTCGATAAATACGGCTACACCCCCTTGATGCTGGCCGTTCGGAATCTTGATACAAATCTGGTATCGATGCTGATAAAAAAGGGCGCCGAAATTAATAGGCAAAATGACGACGGTTCGACGGCTTTAATGTTCGCGCTTTCCGATAACCGTAAAAAAAGGATCGAAATGATGGAACTCCTGATCGATAACGGCGCTGATGTCAATCTGGCCGATCGCCAGGGAATTACCGTTCTCATGGATGCCGCTTCAGATGATAAAAATATAGATGTCGTAAAATTCCTTGTCTCAAAGAACGCCGACATCAATATCGGAAACGAAGACGGCCTGACAGCGTTGCATAATGCCCAGGGCTGTAAAAAAACTTATGAATTCCTTAAAAGCAAAGGAGGCAAGTTGTATTCTTTTAAATACCCTGAAGAAAACGATTCGCCGCTTTGCCTGGCTGTCATCAAAAAAGATTTAAAAGGAGATCCCCCGATCAGCTCCATGGCCAGCTCTTGAAATTGACCGGTCAGGACGTCCTCGGGCAAGGATTAAAAGAAAGCCTTAACAATGAGAAAAATCAGATATAAACCTATAATAATGGTCGATTTAGAGGACTTTAATGCAGGCCGGGTTATGATTTATATAAATGACACATTGAGTAAGGCCCCACATTGACCAGGGCGAGACGTATTTTTAATAAAACGCCTAATTTAGGGTATGACGCAGCTGCTTTAAAAATATAATTGGAGTAGTTTTATGCCGATCAATCTTCCGGATTACGCCGACAGCGGTGAGGAAAGAAAACTTGAAGCGGAGTACAAGGCTTTAAGGAAATTAGTTCTAAAAAATATTGACCCTTCAACTTTGGACAAGCTACTTATGCGGAAAATAATTCCCGCCCTTAGGGACGCCCTGGAGAAAAGAAGATCTGAATTAAATCTGCCCTGAAACCCGGAATAAACGTCGTTTTATTGTACCACAGCCTCTCTTTTGCCTTTCCATGTAATTTTCTTCATGGCAGCCTTAAAAAGCCCTGAAAAGGGCCTATTTTAATGCATTTACCGGTCGGAACTTTTTGTGATGAAAAGTAAAGGCCGGAGCTATCTATTTTACGCCGGATATTTTTCAATGCTTTAACTAGGGTCCTTGCGGTTCTCGGGGATCAGGCAATAATTATTTTAAAAACTATATGCTACAAAATTCATATAAAATAGTTCATATTCAGGCTTATTGTATGCTAAATATACAGAATTATTATTTTGATTAAAATTGATACTTAAATTATTTTTGTTATCATCATCTGAATAATAACCATAGGCGCCGCTTATATGCATAATAGCATCAATACCTAATCCTAATAATCCAAAACCAAAACCATAAGCTAAGCCTGATCTTATTGGATTTGAGGGATCGGAGGGATTAATAGTTCCATAAAGAAAACCTACACATAAGCCAGTAAGCCCAAAAGGAACTGGGAAAGCCGAACTTTTAGTAGTCGTTTGTTGCGATTGCTGTTCTTGTTGCGGTTGCTGATATTGCACAGATTGTTGATTTTGAGTATTATTATTTAACCGGCTTTGCGCAGTCTCTAGATTGATTTCAGCTGTTTCAAGATCCTGCCTACTTGATTCAACCAAGCCACTTAATGCCATTTCTGTTAAACTATTAGCTTTTTCTCTACCATTTCTAACGCCATTGTAATACATCTCTAAATCCCATTTTGCTAATTTAAACCTGCCAAGAGCATCATTGTACTCTTTTAGAGCTTCATTGTAATCTGCATTGGGATCATTAGTAAAATCAAAACTATAACCTGGCTGCGTAAAACTAAAAATTATTGTACCAACAATAAATAAGAGAATTAGACAGCCAACTTTCTTAAACATTTTATCCTCCCCATAAAGTTTCTTTTCTAAGGAAAGCTTCAAACGTAAAATTTTGTAAGTTAAGGTAAGTCATATCGCTAAAATTATCCGTTTTCTGCCCCAGGTGAAGGATTTTTTGAGTAATTGATAAGGCTCTCAGGAGATGGGACTTGTAAATTCTCCCAAAGAGTAGATAAGCAATGGATATTAAATTATTATCAAACATATCTATGGTTTTGTCAATCACTTAAAACGGCACAAGTATAGTATTAGTATAAATAGAGTATACTCTTTTTAAATAATCGGGGAACCTTATTTAATAAATAAATCTATCCAAAAAGATCGTTAGATGTCAGCTCCTCATGCATGTAGACGTCCATCGTGATAGACGTGGAATAATGTCCCAGGTATTCGGAAACGGCCTTGAGTTTGCCGGTCCTGTCGATCATGTCGAGGACCGGGTAGATTCCCCAGTGGCAGGGCCATGAGATTCCCCACCTTTTCCTGAAAAACACCGTTCTTGATTTTAGAGAGAAATCATAAAACTTTCAAATAGTTTTCCCTTCCTTCCGGAAAGATTTTCCATCTTTGGATTTTACCAGGATTTTAATTGAGCCTGAAACAAGGCGGTCAAGCATAGCCCCTCCAACCACAGGATCAGGGAAGATTGCCAGCCAGTCTTCCGGAGGCCGGTTGCTTGTCAGAATAATGGACCTGTTCCCAAGCCTTTCATCTACGATCCGGTATAGACATTCCGTTTCTTCATTGTCGAGTTTTTTAAATCCGAAATCGTCTATGATCAGGAGGTCTGTTTTAATACACTTTCTGAAAAGAGTATTTTTGAACATAATCTTTTCACTTTTCAAGTTTTCAAAAAGCGCGGCGGCTTTCTTAAAGATGACAGTATAGCCTCTCCTACAGGCTTCGTGGCCGACAGCCTTAGAAATATGAGTTTTTCCTATGCCGGGAGGCCCGGCGATGACAACAAACTGTCTCATATCCATGAAACGGCAGGACGCGATTTCACGAATAAGCCTTGAAGGGATAGCGCTCTCATTGAAATTAAAATCAAACCCCTCGAAAGTGTTTTCCTGGCCGAACTTTGCTTCTCTCAGCCTCTTTTTGAGCATGTTATTATCCCTCTGGCATAATTCATCCTGAACTAACAAGGAGAAAAATTCTCCATAGTCCAAGTTTGATTCCTGCGCTTCCCTGATCCGCATAGGAAGGTTGAAAAGCATGCCTGGTAATTTTAACCTCCTTAAGTTTGCCTCAAGCTGATTCTGATGTTCCATATTTCCTCCTCATTATCTCTAAAGAAAGTAATAGCCGCCGTCCCTGGTCATTTCAGAACCTTCTTCTGAAATTTCAAACAGGCTGTCCTGCTTAGCATGATTGCCTTCATTTTCCATCCAGCATTTGAATAGTTTAGGATTGTTTATCCCGGCTGATTTTGCCCTATCACAGATTTTATTGAAATATTCTTTTTTCGAGAATGTTTCCATTACACTTAAGAAACCCAGCGCCCTGCGGCAGTTGAGATTGGCATGAATCGAAAGAATTTGAAAGATCAACTGGTACGCGGATTCTCCGTATTTCCTTGATTGGTCCAGTATATACTTTGGATACCCTCCGGATAGCATCTCCCTTGTATTCTCCGGAAAATCTGTTTTTTCATATGTCGCATGTCCTCTTGGTACAACAAACTCCCGGATAAGTTTGTACTGATAGAAAATCTTTACTAAATTGCCGGTTCTCCTGACAAAGACATCTTCTCCACGATATCTGGGAGGCAGGGAATACCTCTTTTTCTCGAACTGGACAAACTGATCAGGGTGTACCTTGGCCTTTTTCCATACGGGAGTCTTAAACCTTTCTTCCGGAAGCTGCTTAAGCAGAGGCTTCTCTATCGTTTCAAATACCTCCATTGGTTTCAGGCCGGTTGTTCCGTGGTCTCTCATCCCGTATTCATGCCTGCACCATTCAAGGGCTTTTATGTTCAATTCCTTTAATGAAGCTCCGGGATTAAGTGCTTTAAGCTTTCTGAACAGCTCCCTGGCCACAGGAACAAACCTTTCAATTTTGGCTTTATCCTTTGGTTTCCTTACTCTGCAAGGATCGAGAAAAGTATTGTAATACTCCGCGTAATCAGCATAAGCCTGATTAAACTTAGGATTGTAAAGGTCCGGCGATATGATTCCGGTTTTCAGATTGTCCAGTGATATCCTTACCGGTACTCCGCCGTAAAACTCCAGCATATCCACATTGCTCTCGACAAATGATTCCTGGTTTTGTGAAAAGACATATTGAACAAACGGCAGCCTTGAACTCGACAATATTCCGATAAAAGCTTGTACTGTCTTGTTGTGCCCCAGGTAATCATGTGTTCCGGCTTTGCCGTAATCAAGCTGGATCTCCTGGCCAGGGTCAGTTTCAATCCGGATGGTTTCCTTTAATTCTTTGGCTGTAAGTCCGCTCTTTATCGAGAATCTCTTGAAACTTGTATAACTGATGTTTAAATTATGCCTTATACAGACAACTTCAAAGGCTGTCTTGGGTTTCATCCCATTTTTAGGGTCATTTATGAGCCCGTACAGCTCCTCTTTATAACGTTCAAGTATACTTGCCTTATTTTCATTTTTTGAAGGCCCTACAAAGGGGTGTATTAGATGGAATTCTTCTCTGCTTATTGTTTCTCCAGTCTTTTCAAAGCCATTCTCCATTATTTTCTGAATAACCTGGCGGACTGTCTTTCTATCCCTGCTTTCCTGTTCGGAAATTTCGCTGATGCTTTGGTTGGATTTCCATCGCCTGTAAATGTCATAGTAATCCTGTTCGTTCATAAATCTGTAACCCATCCATTCCCCTCCGGTTTTTTCCGAAGAGTATGTTTGATTTTTTAGTTTCTGAACAGGAAAAGGTGGGTGGGGAATCTCATGGCCCTGGATGCTAAAAAGTGGGGAATGTGGTGGCCCTGACCCTGGGGAATCTCATGGCCCTATTTTGCCTTTTTAATGGGGAATCTGGGCGGCCCCGGACGATCATGGCCGTGACGAAGGAATGGCGGAGGTCATGGGCGCTGGCCGTTTTTTTCAGGGTCCTTTTGACCGCCTTCGAAATTTCATTTGAGACATAATGCCTGTAGAGCCTCTTGTTACTGGACGATTCGAACAAATACACAGCCCCGTTAAAAACGGCCCGTATATCGAGCAGAAGCGGCAGGGGTATGATCACCTTTCTGGCTTTTTTCCCCTTGCCGGTCACCTGGATCTCGGCGGCGTCGTCCCGGACGGCAACCCGGTCCCACCGGGCGTTAATCATCTCACTCACCCTGCACCCCGTCGTGAACAGGAACTCTATAAACAGCCCCGTCCGGCGGGAACATCCGGAAACGACCCGGTCCTTTTCATCTTTCGAGAGGATCCGGCTTGACCTGGCCGCTTTCAATGTCGGCGCTATTTTTGTACTCTTTATTTCGTCCAGGGATATTTTGAGGGCGGCGAAATCCTTTTCGCTTATCCCGAGCTCCCTGGCCGCGTGAAGGATGGATCCCTTGATCCCGTGCATCTTGACGTTCACCGTCCTGGCGGAGTTCCCGGAATCGGCGAGCCGGTCCAGGAAATCCTTAAGGGTATCGGCTGATGCCGGCGGAATATTTTTACCGGCGGAAAATTCCAGGTACTCGCCCAGGGCGCGTTTGTAGGCGGATGCCGTGTTCGGGTTTACAGGCAAAAATGTTTTCATGGCCTTCACGATCCGGTCCTCTGGATCAGCGACCTGGTCAGGGAGCTGGCCGGAATGTTCAATTGATTGAACGGGTAACTTTTCCATTAAATCAATATCTCCCTTTTGCTGCCGATTATTACTCGATTAATGTATATCTTTATTGAAATTATGCTGGGCCTGACAGGGCTTGTAATAGGATATAAAAATAAATTGTTTGAATTAAAAAAATAACGACAAAGCCTCTTAAAGAATTATCAAACATTACGGCAAATTATACTCAAAGTCTCAGATAAATTATAATTTAACACTAATTCCGATTCTTCAATGCTCATATACCACCATAATATCTATTGAGGAAGTTTGAAATTTATATAGGTTAAAGCTTCTCTGAATATATTTTTATATTCTTCTAATTTTTCTTCTTCTCTTTGTGTGTTTCTTCTTGAAGGAGAAGGTAATTTTTTAACTAAAATATTTCTTTCAAATAGTAGTAATTTTTCAAATTCAATATTATTTAAAATTTCTTGTTCAATATTGCCAATTCGTAAAGCATTTACTTGGTTTTTGAAAAGTAAATCTCTTACTTTACTTGATGTTGTCAGTATTACTGAAATATTTTTAAAATCATACAGCAAATTTTGAATATTGTAAAATTCAACAATTGATAAATGCTCGTCTAAAGAACTGGTGTCATTTTTTCTATAGCATTTGTTTATAATATCAATTATTCCAATATGTTTATTACTGAATGTTTTTGTTATAGTATTTTCATCTATTTTATTAATCAATGATATATTCATTAAAATTTTCCAAAATTTATTCTCATTACTTCCGTAGAAATAATTTAAAGGAGAATCACCACATAAAACTTCATGTGGAGGAAATGATCCTAAAATTAATAATTGAGTATTTTTTGTAATGCATGTTTTTTCTTTATTATTATTAAATGGATGAGAATATAAGACCATTTTATTTCTCCTTTTAAGAATAAAGCTGGCTAAGGCATTTCACATAACTCGGCATAGACAAAAACTTTTGGTCGATTTTATTCAGGTTAAACTGATATTTCCCAAATGACAACCCAAACTCTCCCATTTAATGGATCGATTTATTATGATTCCATAAAATAACTTTGTCAACGTCAAAATCCAGGTTTCTTTATATAAAATCCATTCGATAATAACATAAAATCAGATTTCAGGCGATTTTCCGATAACTTTAAACAAAAAGGCGACAGTAACCCCTTGTAAAATCTAATATTGAATAATAGTTTTAACCAACGCCAAACAGCAGCCTTAATCTATGTAATCTATCGAGGATAGCGGCAAACAATCCTTTCGGTACGGCGACTTCCGCCATCTGGAAAACAACATATCGAGCATGGTTGACAACCTTTGCTCCAATTTTTATTAGCTTTTCCCTGAGAGTCGTCATGGTCCAGTGTTTCATTACTCTGGGTAAAGCTGAATGCCGGAAGAAGTTTCCAAGATTGTAGGCAAGAACAAATAACTGGAGCCGGACATGATTATCGATAAAATCATGACAGGAGAGCCTTGTCCACTTTACGGCATTCTTACCCTCTTTAATACATTGTTCCGCTGTTCCCCTCATATTGGGGTGAACGCAGAATTTGGGAAAAATAGCACGTTAAGGTTTTTCAGTTGTCCTTAGCGGTCGAAATGCCCCTTTCTCCGGATTCCTTCCATGAGGCCAAATATAATCTCCGGTAAGGTTTATATGCTCCCACCCCAGAGGGGAAAGGTATTGAAGTAAATCAATATCGATATCCCCGTTATCCATGATAGAATTTGTCGCTCGTTCAAGGTAAACAGTATTCCATAACACAATAGCAGCAGTTACAAGGTTCAGACCGCTTGCCCTATACCGCTGCTGTTCGAAACTGCGGTCGCGGATTTCTCCCAACCGGTTAAAAAACACAGCTCTTGCCAGGGCATTCCGGGCTTCTCCTTTATTCAGGCCGGCATGGACTCGCCTTCTTAATTCAACGCTTTGAAGCCAATCGAGTATGAATAAGGTTCGCTCGATGCGGCCGAGCTCTCGAAGGGCGAACGCAAGCCCATTCTGGCGGGGATAACTACCCAATTTACGTATCATCAACGAGGCGGTCACTGTTCCCTGCTTGATCGACGAAGCAAGGCGAAGAACTTCATCCCAATGACTGCGGATACTCTTTATATTAATTTTGCCGCCTATCATAGTGTTCAGGGCCTCATATTTTATATTATAATCCGGAACATACAATTTGGTTTCCTTCAAGTCGCGGATCCTCGGGGCGAATCTAAATCCGAGTAAATGCATAAGCGCAAAAACATGATCGGTAAAACCTGCCGTATCGGTATAATGCTCTTTAATTCTCAAATCAGATTCATGGTACAGTAGCCCATCAAGAACGAAAGTAGAATCCCGGACCCCGACATTGACCACCCTGGTGCTGAACGGCGCATATTGGTCTGATATATGAGTATAAAATAACCTGCCCGGTTCGCTCCCATACTTCGGATTGATATGGCCGCTGGTTTCAGCTCTGCCTCCGGCACGGAAGCGCTGGCCATCGGAGGAAGAAGTTGTGCCAACCCCCCAATGCCCGGCGAAAGAGCGCCTAAACTGCGCGTTGACCAGTTCGGCCAAAGCAGCCGAATAGGTATCATCACGAATATGCCAGGCTTGAAGCCATGATAGTTTCGAATATGTAACGCCAGGACAAGACTCAGCCATTTTATTTAATCCAAGGTTGATAGCGTCAGCAAGAATGGCGGTCAGGAGCAATGTCCGGTCTTTTGCAGTATCCCCGTCTTTTAAATGTACGAAGTGCCGGGAGAATCCTGTCCATTCATCCACATCCATCAATAATTCTGTAATCTTGATGCGAGGTAAAAGAGCGCTGGTCCGTTCAATCAGAATCTGCGCCTCTTCCGGTACAATGGTTTCCTGCGGCGTTATTTTAAGTCCTGATTCTGTAATAATCGCGTCAGGCAGTGTATTGGCTGCCGCCAGCCGGCTGGCTGTGGATAGTTGATTTTCCAGTAATTTAAATCGCTCTTTAATATAAGGCTCGAAAACAGGTTCAATTTCAATCGGTAAGGATCTTTCCTTCTGAAGAATCCGGAATTTCTCAATCGGCATAAGATATTCGTCGAAGTCCCTGAACTGGCGTGATCCTTTAACCCATATGTCGCCCGATCGGAGCGAGTTCTTCAATTCCGATAACGCGCATATTTCATAGAAACGGCGGTCAATCCCATCGTCCGTAAATACCAGGGATTCCCAGCGTGACTTTATAAATTCTATCGTCGCACCCTGCGGAATCCTCCGGGAATTGCTTCGGTTCATCCCTTTTATTACCTCGACGGCATCCAGGACACATTGAGCAGCCGGGACAGCGCGGAGCTGAAGGACTTCCAGTAATTCCGGCGTGTAGCGGCGCAAGGTGCTGAATTGTTCGCCGATCAGATACAGATGATCGAAAGATTCTGGTTCCGCGAGAGTATCGGCCTCGGCGACACTCCGGGTAAAATCGTCCCATGGAATAACCGACTCGATGGCAGTAAAAGGATCCTCACCCTTATATTTGGCTTCCAGGATAGCATGGCCGATTTTTGAATATAAACGGATTTTGTCGTTTATTGCCTTGCCCTGGCTTTGAAAATGCTGACTGTGCTTATTCCTGGCGGTGCTGAACAGCTTCATCATCACCCTGTCATGTAGATCGATAAGCTCGTCTGTGACAGTTGCAGTTCCTTCCAGGACAAGAGCAACCAGGGTGGCATATCGCCTGTCGTCCGAGAATTTAGCCAGGTCCTGCGGAGTCATTTGAGCGCCTTCCCGGGCGAATTTCAGGAGCCGGTTTTGATGGATAAGACGGCCTATCCCTTCCGGAAGTGAAAAAGACTGGAATGTTTTTAGCCTCTCAATATGCTCCAGAATGTGGGTTGAATTCGGTTTGAACGGGGACTGCCTCAGCCAGACCAGCCAGGTTATGCTGCTTTCCGGTTTTAACTTTAACAATCCGTCAAGATTTTGTTTTTGAGATAAAGATAATGATTCCACCAGGGTCCGTTGGATCCGCCGGTTCGCGTTTATAATGGCTTTTACGCAAATTCGTTCAATCACGTCCAATGACGGTAGAATAATACGTTTTTCGCGTAGGATATCTATCATACGGGAAGCAAGCAGCAACCCCTTGTCTGTTTGCATGGCCAGATCCGTTATTAAACTCACCATATACCGGAAATGAGTTATCCCGAAAGTTTCCAACCGGAGATATGTTCGAAGTTCCTGGTAGTGTTCACGGCGAGTCTGATCTCTGAGTGCGTAATTCGGCCACTCACGAGGATCGACGCCAATTTGCTGTCCGATCCAATGAAGGACCGGATCCGTAATATCCAGCTCGTCGGATAAGGCAGTTCCCGGATAACGGAATAGGGCTAATTGTACGGCAAATCCTATCCGGTTTGAATCTCCCCGGCGCTGCCGGATCAGCGACAGGTCGGTTTCATTAAAAGTGTAATAACGTATCAAGTCGTCCTGATTATCCGGCAAAGAGAGAAGCCCGGTCCGTTCCGTATCGGATAAAATCGGTTGGTATGCCATTAGAACCTGCTCCTATTGGAGACCCATCTTCAAATTTGCCCTCTGTACAGCCTCTGTTATGTGTTTGTTGGAGAATTTCACGTAGACGAGGGTGGAAGCGAGGCTACGGTGGCCTAAAAAGTCTTTCAGCCTCACTACGTCCAACTCTCCGGATTCCAATAGCTGTATTGCCCTGGTGTGTCTCCAGGTATGGGGATGGGCTTTATCCGGATCAATCCCAAGTTCTTTGCAGTGGCGAAGCATGGACGACCAGACGACCTGGTTGGATATCGGTTTCTGGTCCGGTCCATGGGCCAGGATAAAATCGGATGGGGACAGCTTGTCCTTGACTTGGTGCATGAGTATCATGGACTTAAGCCTGTCCGAGATAATGAGGACCCGAAATGCTGGACGGCGCTGTTTAAGTGTTGTAACCCTGATTTTGTTGGTATCAAAATCCACGTCTTTTATCCTTACTTCTCTTGCTTCCTGTATACGGCACGCCGTTTCGAAAAGAAAGAGATATACCAGCTGGTACCACCTGGAAACTGAAGAAAGCAGCTGGTCCGCCTCATCCATTGAAAAATATTTGATGGTTTCTCCATCATACCATGTTCCCTCTTCATGTTCTGATTTTAGTGATGGAGCATTAGCGATCTGGACAGCAATTTTTGACATTTCATCCTCATTGAGATTATAATATTATATCAATATTTTATAGAGTTTCAGGGCGAAAGTCCAGTTATTACAACACGTATTTACTGGCTTTCAAAGATGCGATGTTGATAAAATATATTATTTTATCAATGCGGTTTTTCATTTTTCCGTTTCATTAACGGGGGACGATGTGCCAAAGGTTAAAGAAGTTATTAGTTTAATAGAAAGTGACGGCTGGTTTATAAAAAGGATAACTGGAGACCATCGGCATTACAAACATCCTTTTAAAAAAGGATTAGTAACTGTTTCTGGAAAATTATCAGATACTATGCCGCCTGGAACTTATAACAGCGTTTTGAAGCAATCTGGTTTAAAATAGGGGATTTTATGAAAAGGTTTACCGTTATATTTGAAAAATCGGACACAGGGTATGGAGCGTATATTCCCGATTTACCCGGGTGCGTCGCTACAGGAAGCACAAAAGAGGAATGTGAAAAAAATATTTATGAAGGCATGAAAATTCATATTGAAGGTATGATAGAAGAAGGCTTGCCAATACCTGAAAGCATTTCGGAGAGCGAAGTATTGATCATGCCTGATCTGGTGAAATGAGGATCTAACTTTTTCAGGAACCTTAACGTGCTATTTTTTCCAAATTCTGCGTTCACCCCTAACAATACCAATAATACCAATAATAGCAATTATGATTCCAGCAGTTACAAAAAATTTCTTCATATCATCTTCCATTTTTTATCTACCCGCCGGCCCTCCAGCTGTATCTATATATAGAAATTATTCCAAAAAATAACAACAATTTTTCTTTAATTGTAGATTATGGAGACAGAAATGTAAACTGAAAATAATAATCTGGGAATTCACACCACCTGAAAAATATCAGTCCAATGATGAAGAAAACGGGCAAGAAATAATCCCTTTCTCAAACACCGACATCGTACTTTATCTCCGGCGGATGGTCGTACCGGATGGTTGTCATCGGGGATTGGTGACCTGCGATCTTTTGAACCGTCTTCAGGGGAAGTTTCGCTTCATTCAATAGGTAGGTGATAAGGAAGTGCCGGAATTTATGCGGCGATACCGGGCGATCCGGATTAAAATTTTCAAAATACCGGCGGATCCTCATATACAGGGCGCTATATTTGAAAACTTTCCCCTTTTCATTAGTGAAAATAAAATCATTCGGATTTATCACTCCGGAACCGAACTCTAACCTCATTTCTTCAAATAATTCTTTCCCGCCGTAATCTATCACTTCCCGGATTTTTTTACCTTTCCCAAAGAAGGTATAAACCACATCATTCCCAGATGTCGACACCTGGGCCCATTTCATACCCAATAACTCCGATACCCTGGCGCCGGTCCGCGACAGCAGCCGGATCATTATATTAAGGCGCTGATCGCCGGAAGCTTTAATCACCTTATTTATTATTTCCTTATTAAAACTCTCGCCATTAATTTTCGGAAGATCTTTCTCGGTACCAGCTGATGGTAATTTTAAATTCGGCGATATTTTCTCGACCTCGATCATTGGATTATATCTGACCCAATTTTCAGCCGCTGCCAATTTGAAAAACTTATTAAGGGCATACCATCGCAACCTTGTTGTCGAGGCCTCCATTTTAAATTGCGAACTCTGTTCTTCCAGGAAGATGTGATAATCGAAGACATCTTTGTCGGTCGCCTGGTAAATATCTTTTTCCAGAAATAATTTAAAGGCTTTTAACGAGCTCATGTACGATCTTATGGTCTGGCTGCTGTTCCCAAGAAACCTGCAGAATTTAAAGTAATGTTTTGGCCGGATAACATCTTTATAGATCTCCGGCATCGCCGAACTTTCCATTAAGAAACCCCTTTAATTGACCTCTACTATATTTCGGATGAATTGAATAATTTATAAGCTCAAAGCCTTTATTTTCAATGGTTTCCCCTGTCATGTGAGATAATAAGTATTATCTCACATGTGTAAAGGACGTTTCTTTGAATCTTGATATGAAAATATGGCCAGTATTATTTTCTTCATAGGAAAATGTATTTGGGGAAAAAGTTGCGTAATGAAAGAGGATTCTCCAGTTCAAGTTTTTATCATCTCTTTTATATCGTATAGGGGTAATCTTTAATGGTGCCTTTATGATTAAAACCCATTTACAAAGAATTCTGACACCCTCGGATAAAACTTAAATTGTATTCCATTACGCTACTTTTTATCTATATACAGAAAATACTGTTCTCAATTCCTCGACCAGCTGCCTGTTATGATAATCTGTTACTTTTTAAAATTTTCCTTTGAACATTCTGGGCACCACGTCCCCGTATATTTTACAGCATTCGGCGTCGCATCCCAAATGTGCCCTCTTTCGCATTCCCAGGTCAATTTCGTTCTTGCGTTAATATATTCTTCAGAAAGGCATTTTCATCTTCTTGACCCAGCCAATATTTTCATCTCCTGGATAGTTAACTTGACCCTTTTCGAACAATATGGGCACCAATTCCCTAGATGTTTGATATTGTTAGGTACTGCCTCCCATTCATGCCCCTCAGAGCATTGCCAGCGTAATTTTTGTGAACGTCCTTTATATTCGGTAGATAAACATTTACCATTATTTAATTCAGCTAATTTTTGCATTTCTTGGATTGTTATAGTAATTCTTTTTATTCTTGCACATTCAGGACACCAATGGCCCTGTTTTATACTATTTGGCAATGCATCCCAAACATGACCTTTTTCACATTCCCAGGTTAATTTCCTAACAAAGCTCACATATTTATCTGAAAGGCACTTTCCATTTCTTGATTCTGCTAAATTTTGCATTTCAGTAATTGATAATTTCTTCAAAATTTTCTCCTCACATATTACCTTCAAAAGACCTGTTATGATCTTCCAGACCATATATTATACAATTATAATAGAAAGAAAGGTTAATAATTTTCTTATATACATTCCTATTTAATCAGCGGATATTTCTTTGTTATTGAGATTTTCTCGGGGTGAACTTCTGGATTCCCGGGTACCTGTTTGAATAAATTTTTATTCTTAAGTCAGTTTAATTTAAACCTGCCCATTGACAAAAAAGCTCTTCAAGAATAAAATAGACTGTCTGTGATCAGCAATTCTCCTTTCCCCGCCGGTTTTGAAGTGTGCCGGCGAGGTTATAAGGGAATCAGGCCCCATTTTTATCTTTCTTAATGGAAATTTAAAAAGGGGCCTGAGAGGAATAAACCTCACCCCAAAAGGAGGATTTTTATGCCTGAGCAGTTTCGAATCAATCTTTATCATTTTGAAGAACTTTCCGGCGAAGCCAAGAAAAGGGTTCTTAAAGAATTCCGCTACGTCAATGTTGAAGATAGCTGTTGGGATGACGGCGAAATCGACTACTGGGAAGCACGGCTTTTAAAATGCGGCTTCATCAATCCCAAAATTCAATATTCCGGTTTCAGTTCTCAAGGCGACGGCGCCAGCTTCACATGCGAATCGATCAATTTTAAAAAATTGAACAGACTTTTAAAACTTAAAATTCCGAAACCTTTGATCGATCATTTTTCCGGAAATATAACCAGGTGCAACCATCATTATTACCATGAGAACACCATCAATGTCAACATTGACCTGGAAGAGCTGGAGTACAGTTCTGAAATAAGGCAACTCTTAGCTGACATCATCACAAAAGACGTTCTTTCAAGAACTGAGCGTGAAATCACGAATTTTGTTAAAGAATCTTGCCGTACAATCTATCGTGCTCTCGAAAATTTGTATGATTCGGAAATAACTGATGAGACTGTCATCGATACTATTGAATGCAATGATTGGACTTTCCTTAAGGACGGTGAATTTTTCACCAAGAGACACCCTGGCATTGATCAATTGCCCAGGGATCCTCTCGCAAAAGCAGCATGATTACCTGGTCAGGGAGATTTTTCAATCTCCCTGACCAATTATTATTCAAACACTTCACCCGTTTTTATAAAACTCACATAAGGAAAACCCAGGATCTGGTCGAAATGTTCTGAAACCTCAAGATCACGGATTTTATTAATTTACATCTCACCACGGTCTCTGTAGAGGCCTCTTTTAACCCTGGTGAGGTTTATATTGACTAGGATCCCAGGGAATGGCAAAATTGATACTAGCATCAACCTTCGTCTATCATACTTTATAGAAACAGCCCTCACTATAAAAATAATTCTCCTGCTTATTTTACTAATTTTGAACGCCGAAAATTTATCCATCTGATAAAAAGAAAAACAACCCCGATCAAAACAATAATAGAACTTGATAAAATAATGAATAAACCTCCATTGTCGCCAGGCTTATATTTAAAAGTATTATAACTTCCTATCAGAGCAAATATCATGATTATAATGATTAAGACCGGTTTTTGTCAAGGGAGTTGTCGCTTTTATTTTACGCCGCAATCAACGATTCCTTGTTAGTCTTACTCGGGTTTAAAAATACCGATTCTATCCTTTCCCATTTTTTAGATTCTCCTGACCATCTTTCAGGATGCCTGCTTTTTGCCGCATCATAAGTTTTCGCTCTCATCAGGAGTATTGCCTTATCTTTACCGTCATGTCTCTGTGCAGGGGTCACATATCCAATCCCTGAATGAAGATGCTTATTGTTATACCAGTCTACGAAATTCTGCATCCATATTTCCGCCGCTTCTATTGTCTCGAAACGGCCAGGGTATTTTACATTATACCCTGAATCCGTTAACTAATTAGAAAAATATAGATTAACCCTTTACAATATATAGGGTTATGGACCTAATAAGGTTCACCCAGAGGGTGAAGGAATGAAAACAATTATCCGTTTTGACCTGGAGGAAACAGACGAGCTAATTGCGGCTGAAAGCGGACTGACACTGATAGGTTCTTTAATACGCAAATCAAATCTTGATAAAAGATTGGAAAGTTCGGGAAAAAGGCCGCAGATTAAAGATATAGATATCGTAAAGAGCTATACAAGTCTGCTTGCTATGGGCAAAACAGAATTCGCAAAAATAGAGCAATATCGAAATGATAGATTTTTCAAAGCGATGATGGATATACCGACCGTGCCATCGGAGGAAAATTTGAGACAGCGAATGGATATGGCCCCTGAAAGCTGGCCCGATAAAATAAGCGATGAAAGCATAAGGCTGGTAAAAAGGATGAAAGGCCGCTTAACTCCGACAATCAGGGATTTAGTTCCTCTGGATATAGATGTATCACCATTCAATAATGAACAGACAAAAAAGGAAGGAGTCTCAAGGACTTACGCAGGGTATTACGGCTATGCACCAATATTTGCGTATTTTGGGAAAGCAGAAGGATGGATTGTTGGCGTTGAGCTGCGTGAAGGTAAAAGTCACTCCCAATGTGATAAAGGAGAATTTATCCGCAAGGCAATACAAAATGCGAAAATATTTGAACGTAAAATACTTGTGAGAGTAGACAGCGGGAATGACAGCAATGATACGATAAAAATCTGTGCGGAAGATGAAAAAGTTGATTTCATAATCAAAAGAAATTTAAGAAGAGAGAGCCCGCTTGATTATCTGGAAAGAATAGAAAAATCGGAAACAGCGTCAGTTGAAAATCCACGGGAAGGGAAAACGGTATATCGGGATAAGTTAAGAGCGGACGTTGGGCTGAAAGAAGAAATAAAACTGGTTTATGAGGTTATTGAAAGGACGATAGATAAGCAAGGCAATCCAAATCTATTAGCCGACATTGAAGTAAAAGCTTACTGGACATCATTATCGGATGATGCCGATACAATTATCAGCTTGTATGAGGAACACGGCACAAGCGAACAGTTCCATTCGGAAATTAAGTCAGATATTGGATTGGAGAGATTTCCCAGCGGAAAATTTAAAACAAATTCTTTGGTATTGTCACTGGGATGTTTTACCTATAATCTTTTGAGGTGGGTCGGGCAAAATGCGCTAAGGTATAAAGGTATTCCTGGAAGTAAAGCTAAAGAAAGGATAAGGCTCAAAACCGTCATACAGGATATAATGTATATGGCTGCAAAATTGGTCTGCCATGCAAGAAAGTTTGCTCTGAAGATATATAGGAATAATCCGTGTCTGCCTCTATTTCGTAAGTTATACGGGACGCTAACTGTTTAAAAAAGAGTTAAAGGATCCGTTTTTAGCGTTTTAAGAAAAGAGTGGGTTTGCGCCTAAAATTTTTAAAAGATGTACTTTTAGGATTATTGGGAGATTTAATTTTCGAAAATTTGTTATGATTCACAACTATTGGTTATAATACAGCAGGAACTGGCCAAAAATTGAAGCGGAAAGAACAAGAGAAGGTTGTTTGTCGATAACTTAACGGATTCAGGTATACTTTAAAGTCTTAAACAATGATTCTGAGTAAGGGTTATCGTTACTTACGCTCGGCCTTGAAAACGATGGCATAACCTGTAGCCTCTGCAAGGTCGATAACATCGTTGCTCCTTTCATAGGAGAACCGTTATCTGAATGTAGATACAAGCCCTTTAAATCAATTGTTTCTCCGATCTCGGCCATAATCCTGGCGGCATGATCGGAGCTTTCCTCCTCGTGCATTTTCCAGCCGACTATCTTACGGCTCCAGACATCCTCAAACAGATAGAGATAGAAGTACTTACCCTTGATATGACTGGATATATAGGTAATATCCCAGCTCCATACCTGGTTGGGCCCTGTCGCTTCCAACTCTCTTGGGGTTTTTCTCGCCGTTTTCGGCTTCGTTTCATATCTATGGTGAAGCATATTTTTTTCCTTCAAGACACGATAAAAAGTCGATTCTGATCCTTTATAGACCCCTTCCTCGGCCAGTAATGGTACTATTTCATTCGGGGTCATATCTATGAACCTCTCAGAGCAGCAACAGGAGATGATTTCCTCTCTTTCTTCTGCTGACAGGGCATTCCTGGGTTTATATTCCCGTATTTTTCTCCTATCTCCTTCAAGATTTTTATCCCAGCGCTGAATGGTCCTGATGTCATAACCTGATTCTTCACAAGCCTTATCCCTGCTTGCCCCTGTCATAACTGCCTCATTTATCAAATCACAGATATTTATCCTTATATCCATGGGAGTTAATCTTCCTCTTTGCCGAATAGCTTGTTCAGTTTTTTTTTAAGCACCAGCAGAGAAGTAACCTCGGCTATAGTTTTATCCTTACGATTAATTTCCTTTTCTAACTCGGCTATTTTTATTTTCAATTGCTTGATTTCATCCCTGGCTTCATTATTAGATAACACTGATTTACACTCCTGTTTCCAGAGCTCGATATGCGTTGTCTGAAGTCCGTTTTTCCTTAGCCACTGTCCCAACTCTTCTCCCGATTGATTGGCTGAATCTATCACCGCCTGATACTTTTCAGATAGTTTCCAACCTCTCGGACTTCTCTCCTGGTATCCTCTGGATACATTATTCTGGATCATTTTCCTCCAATTGTAAAGGGTCTGATCACTCACTCCTATTTCCTGACTTAATTCTGTTACTGTTTTCCCGCCGGGAATACACATCTTTTGAACGATAGTTCTCCTGAATTCTTCTGAATGAAATTGACTTTTCATTTTTTGTCTCCTAATATTTTAGGCGACAACTATCCTAACACACGGGGAGACATTCGAGGTTTGATTTTTATTTTCCGATTCTTTAGATTTCATCTTCTATCCTTCATGATATTCATTACGGAATATGCCTATCCAGTTCGCTCCGAAAGCAATCTATCCAGTTACCCAAGTTACAATTTTATAAAATTATAAATTATTTGAGTTTTTTATCAATAATTTTATATAGTTCATCTGAAGTTTTATAAATTCTTTCTATAATATTATATCCATTAACTCCAAGAAAGGCATTTTGATTATTTACTTTGTGATAACTGCCTTCTCTAAATAATTTTAATAATATTCCAATATATTTTCTTTCTTTTTCGCTGATATATGTTGATTTTTCAAATGAATCTCCAAGTCTATGAAAAAAATCCTTATCATGGTCAGGAATTATATAAGCCATTTCTTTGTTTTCAGTATTATAGGCTGTTTGCTTATAACAATCAATCTTACCCGAATAACTTTGTTTAATATCTCTAATTTCTATTAATATTTGTTCTCTAAGTATTCTTTTATATTTAAGATTATGTCTCCATTCTTTAAAAATGGGGAACAATGCAACAATTACTGCTAAAAAAGTTGCAAAAGACCCAGACCAGACCCCTAAATCAACACAAGTCATATAAATTTAACTCTCTATAATTCATCCTAGAAAAGCTTTCAGTTTCTTTCCCAAGGTATTTAAATTTTTCAGTTCACATTCCCATACCAATAGATATTTCCACCCCATTCGCAATAAAGAATTTTGATTTTCCTTGTCCCTTTCCTTATTACGTTGCCTTTTATTTCTCCAGAATTCCAAATTGCTTTTGGGTTTGCTCTTACCTTTAAGGCAACTATGTAAATGCCAAAAACAACCATTAACAAATATAACTTTACCCCTACTTCTAAATACAATATCAGGCGAACCTGGAAGGCGTTTATCATGAAGTCTATAACGATACCCCATTTTAAATAACAGCGAACGTATAATCAATTCAGTGCCGGTATTTTTACTTTTGACTCTGGCCATGCAACGACTTCGTTGCAAAGTAGTCAAATCATCAAAATGAAAGAGTTGCTCACCAGTTTCATTGTTCATCGAACTTTTTTTTAAGCCAATCATATACCGCACGCTGTTCATCTTTTCCCGCCCTTCTAATTTGTGATAGTAACCAAATCTCGGTCGGTTTCTCCATCGTAATGTTTTTGGCTCCTTGATTACATGTTGAGCATAAAGCTCGAAGGTTAGAAAGTTCATCCTTACCACCCAAGCTCTTATCCTTTATATGGCCTATGGTAAGTCTTACTTTTCTACCAGTATCAGGATCAATATCGCCGGGAGTTAAACCGCACATTTGGCATGTGAACCCATTACGATCTAGTACTTGAGCACGTAATTTTGCTGAAATGGTCCGTCTAAAAACAACATTAGGTTTCTTCTTCGGTTTTTTCTCGAGGATGTATTGGCCAGGAGATAATTTCGTACTGTCATTATGAGTGATAATTGGCCAGCCATCTTCATCACGTAATTCACGTACCCGACGCGCCCATTCCGAAGCACCACCTGATGCCTCATGAATCTGTTCGGATGTCAGCACTTCTCCGATGTGTTTGAGAAGAAAACTCTTAATTAACCCATATTTCCCAGATGAAATTTTGTTTTCTTAACGAAAACAAAATTTCATCTGGGAAATATGGGTTTAATGCTTCATCAATTTTCATTAAAGAAGTCCTGCAGGCCAGACAAATAAGGCAGGCAAAGTAGAAGGAGCGAAAAAACTATCATAAATAACAATATTATCTCTTATAATCAATAATTACTTCTTCTGGAGCATTTCCAATAGGACAAGAACGCAAGCAAATTTCACATTCAAAAACAAATGGTTTTTTACCAAGTTCTTCGGATCTGTTTTGCATTCTTTCTCTGCATTTTATGCCATCGAATGAGTTTGACTTTATTGCATCAGCCGGGCATACTTTACGGCAATTACCGCAATGATTGCAAGCCTTTATTAATTCAATGCGCTTAAATGAAAATTCAGAGTTTGTTAATAATACCCGAAGATGAATCCAAGGTCCCCATTCATTATTCATAAATAAATAGTTCTCCCCCAATTCTCCCAAGCAGGTTTTGGCAGCAATAGTCTTGAACATTACACCGCATATATCTGGATAAGGTAATACTGAAATATTATACCCTTCTTTTTGTAAATAATTCTTCAGTTTATTGAGAACAATCTGACTATGCTGGTCCGCACCACATGTTCTTTCACCCCTTTCATTTTCAAAGGGATACCATAACCATTCCAATGAGTTTTGTATATGATGGAAAAGGACAATAATAGTTTTAGTTCCAGGCAAAAAACTTGTTAATGAACTCCTCTCAATTTCATTATAATCATTAATACTTGCAAATCCAATCTTGCAACATGACGGAATTAAATTTTTAAGATATATTTCAGATAAATATTTTTCCATTCATATACCTTCATTTTTTTAATGATTGAATGGGATTTTACTCAATAAATTCACTATACCTTGACTATCCCTTATTCTATCCCCTCTTGGCGCTTTTATCAAAATTCCAATGGGGAACTGTAGGCCAGACAAGGAGGGTAGGCAAAGCAGGGGGGAAGAACAAATATCTATTATAATGGGAAATTCCGATTTATATACCTGTTTATATTGAACTAATAAAATAGATAGACATAAGAATAAAGATAAAAATATCTGAAACCAGAGCAATTTTTTCATTAAACTCTTTCGGTTTATTTATAATATGCTGGATTCCAGCAACCCCTAAAAAAAGACCTCCCAAAAAAGCCCCTACTATTCTCCAGGAAGGTACGAATATTGAAATTATTCCTGCCAGCCCCATAGTAATATTTGCAAAGCCTAATTCCTTAATAATGACGTAGCTTTCTGTCGTCTTCATATTAAAAATATTAATAGCTGTAAATGAAGGAGAAATTGACTGCCTCAAACCTGCCGTAAAAAGTCTTATACCAACCCAAAAAACAAACCATTTGCCAATTAAAGACATAATTCCTTGATTGCTTTTAGTTAACAATATTTCTAAAACAATAGAAATTATTGGCAGCATCAGCATTAGCATAATTACGGAAAATAAGTAAAAATTGAAATTTCTTCCTTTCATATGAACCATATTCGACTCCATTTTATTTCCATTATTCTACCCCCATCCCCCACTTTTATCAAAAATTCAATTGAGAATGGCAAAGCTAGAATAAGGAAGGCAGGCAAAGAAATAGCTTAATTTTTCTTTTTATATCTGTCCTTCTGATCAAATAATGTAATATCTTTATAGCCTGCTTTTATCTTTGCACTATGAAATTTACCTTTTGGAATATAATATGTATCACCTTTTTTTAAAACTAATTTTTTGTCTTCAAATTCTAGTATCGTTTCTCCTTCTAAGACAATACCCCATTGAGCTTCATGTTTATGCTCAGGAACAAAAGCATCTTTTTCAAATTCCATAAAGACAATTTGCTTGTTTTCGCCTTGGAATAAATAGGAGCCTAAGCCGTCTATCGGGATATCGGCATTGGGCAGTTCTTTAATGATATCTGGAAATTCAGACATGATATTCCCCCCATTTTCAAACAACTTTTTATCTATGATCCCTCCCCATACCTCATAGGCAAAGCAGAGGAGGGAAGAGCACAAATCGATTCTAATAGATAAATGGCAAAAGACCTTTCGTCTTCTTCATATAGTCCATATATGATGAACCGAATTTTTCTATAAGCGCTTTTTCTTCTATATGAATTCGGTAAAGAATAGCTAATAAGGGTGGAATAACCATAAAACATATACAGATCCAATTATTCATAACTATGCCGAACCCAATTGATATTAATAATTGTCCCAGGTAGGCAGGGTGTCTAACGTAATGATATATACCCGAATCAATCATCTTATGTTCTTCAAAAATTGTGATCGAGACTGTAAATTGGTTTTTTAATGTAAATATAGCGATAACCCTGATAATTGATAAAATCTTCAGGCGTCCAGAATTGCCCAGCGCCCCAATGGGAAAGCTGGTCTCCGACCCTTATAAAAACCGCATTCCCAAGAGGTATGTCAAGGTAAAGCTCGCCTATCGATAAATAATTCGTATTGGTCGAAACCCGAACGCCGTCGTTCTGAAAATAGGCGGTAAGATAATTATAATCGACCGACGCGAGGAAACCGCCGTAAGGAACGGCGTAATATCCAAGATACAGGCTACCCGGAAAAGAATTGTAAGCCTGGTAATTACTGAAGCCTGAAGGTGCAATTACCGACGTAAGGTTGAAGAATTTCCCGCCGAATTTTATTCCTTGCCCGATCTGCTTTAATAGAGAGTTAGTAAGAATAGTACCGGTATTTGCTAAATTATAATTGGTACTGCCTTCGTTGAGGTTCGAAATCATATTCTGGGCGAACAGGCTGTAATTTTGTATGATCAAAATACCTGCAAGGATAGTCAGGATAAAGTATTTATTCATACAGTATTATATAATGTTCTTTTTTATTAAGAAATTTTATTAAACGATCGGTTTGAAATTCTTACTGTACGACATACTCCGGCGTGAGGATCCCGATAAGCTCGGTACCGATTGTTGTACTATTTGGGACCAAAATAAACAAGAAAAACAATGTTTTTTATGGGGTTTTTTCGATAAAATTGTTGGCTTTTTACCGGTTCTAAAGTCATTCTGCTGAATACGGTGATATGATGATTTCCTATACAGGATTTTAAGTTAGAACAACTTTATGGTACCAAATAAGGGACTACTCTCATTCACATTATGTGCGTTATGTGTATTACAACATTGGACGGTTTTACCGATGACTTTATGACGGTATAAGCCTTGCCACTTCCTTTAATTGCTTAATTTAATTTTTCCGTGGTACACAATATTTCTGTTTTAATTCGTTTCCGACGTCTCACTGCCGCTATTCATATCCTTACTATTAGTAAGGAATA
Source organism: uncultured Spirochaetota bacterium (assembly GCA_963796325.1). GTDB lineage: Bacteria > Spirochaetota > Brevinematia > Brevinematales > JAOACQ01 > CAVYGN01. The sequence goes on along the minus strand of CAWCLF010000001.1, from coordinate 814,612 downwards.
TTATCCTGCTTATGCACAGGTCGTTATACTTATTTCCTTTATATACTGAAGTTATCCTAAGGACCAATGCATATTCAAATATACCACCTAATTCATCTTTGTTTTCATCGTAATCTTTCTCTAGATCAACATTAAAATAAAAATTGTTCGTAAATAGATATTCATCAGTTAACTTGATATTGGTTTGTTCAAGAGATTGAAAGAATTCTGGTATTACCCACATCATTTTTGGATAAACATTCCGATTTACAACACCAAATCCAAGTTCCATCCTATATAATATTACTTCGATATCTTTCGCCCGGCTATTGGCTTCATATAAAAATTTACTTTTAGAAAAGCCATTTACTATTCCAAACCCCTTCTGCCAACTTTCAAACTTCGTATCAGGCTTAGGGAAAAAAATTAATATCGATTCGCCTACTCCACCATTGACTCGGGTAGCCCAGGGATATTTAGAATCTCCATATTCTTCCATCAGATTTGATACGGAAAATGTAATTCCGTTTTCAGTCAACTCTGATGTCGCGTATTCATTTAATATAGTTTTGTTAAATATATATATTATCCTATCTGTATTATATTCTCTCCGAAAAACCCATTAGAAACACTTATTGCTAATATCATTAATATTACAATTCTTACTATCATAAAAAAGGTCCTCTTTTATTTGATTACTGGACTTATAGTCATATACCAGCTTCCTACATTATTGTTCTGTATAACATTGTACTGCAAGGATTCATTTATACCGCTTGTGGAAAATGATGCTGGTGAATTTACATTATAATTGTCAGTACTGATGAACGTTCCATAAGGATCGGTAACGATCACTGTCGGATTACCATTGTCTGCAAAATACACACTATTAACATTAACAACATGACCTAATGTTGTTAGAGAAGTACCTATCAAGACCTGATCACCACTTTTAATATAATTGTAAATTCTATTAAAAGTTTTATTAATACTGTATAAACTCGTACCACGTTTAGCATCAGCCTGTACTTCGTCACCAAAATATTTGTTTATTAAACCTACTTCAGCACGTCCGGATTCCTGAGGGGGTAATCCGTCTTGTGCAGCCATAATTTCAAGGTCCGGGTCATTATACACTAGTTCATTAAGCATATCGGCATACGTTCCAAGAGCGGCCAATGGATTCGCAACTCCAAGATTTGATAATGCATTAGCCATACTTGTCGGAAAACACATCTCTATGGGTTTAACCCCATTATTGCCTTCGTTACTCATCTGATTCTGGTTAGAAAATAGATTATTATTATAATTATTTACAACATCTTCATCCGACATGTAATCAAGCTTAACTCGAAGAGCATATGCTTCATATTCCGGCAGGCCTTTGGCCTCAAGAATATCGATGTTTTGATTAGTAATACCCCTGATTATTTCTGCTGAATCTCCTATCCATAATTCGGACACATATGTGTTTAATATATTTTGCTTATTAGATTGACTTGCCCCATATTCATTCCATGCCGCATTAATCTCCGGATTATCGAACTCCGCCTCGATTTCCCTTTCATACTCCCCATACTGATTCCATGCTTCATTAACCTGCTTGTTGTTATATTGAGCATTGAATTCCTCGTTTGGCATCTGCGACGTCGCATTCCCCGTCCCGCCCGCCAGCTTTTGTGATTCGGCCTGGGCCATTGCGGTAAGATTTATTGTCGGATTGAGATATAACCCTCCGAAGCCTTCAAAGACCTGGCTTCCGTTCATTTCACCGAAAGTAAGTCCGATGGTTGAGCTTGCACCGCTGCCGGGGCTAAACCCTAATGAAACATTGGCGGTCCATCCTACATAATGCCCCTGTGCGTCTAAGTATGCATTTGTCCCGAACGATGCTCCGTAAACACCCGAGTTTATTCCTAAGTTCGAGCAGGTATACTGCCCGTTCTCATAATCCCACTGCGAGGTAACGCTTAGCGATACTCCGTTTTCGTTATAACCCGCATATATCCCGATATCGCTGCTCTTTGTCGTCTGTCCCTGGCTGTTGGTATATGAGCTGATCCCCGATTCAGCTCCGACGCCTAACCCGTAATAACTGATTCCGACGCTGCCGTTCACGCTCCACCATTCTTCTTTGCTGTTCCACGTCTTCTTATGATAAAAACTGATATCGGCATTGAAACAGTAATATTGTATTCCGAATGATAATTCTTCCTCGTCATACAAGGACTTTTCGTCATAGCTGTATCCTATTCCGAGCTTCTGGTTGGCTATGTTAAGCCCCACAAAAGTCTGGTAGTTCGAAATATTCCCGCTGCCGTCCTGTTGCCAGACAATATTTCTTAAACCGAACCCTACGCCGAATATGAAGTTCCCGGTGGTGTCGTCGTTCTTGTTTGCTTTCTTTTGAACGACAAAAGAAAGCAAACCGAAAGAAAACCGCCCCGCTGTACTCAGAAGCTTGAGCCGCACAGGCTCAAAACGGCTGCGGGCGGAACTCAGGGCTTTTTGCTAAAATTTTATAAATGAATCTTTATTAATAAAAAGATGCGTAATGTGAAAGGCAAAAAGTCCTTCAGACAATCCGCCCGCTTACCGCCGTTTTTCGCCAGCGGCTCTATCCCTTCGCTATCGTTCAGGGATAATTCGGCTATGCTCACTTCGTTTCGCAGCCTCATTACGCTTCCTCGTAATGCGGGGATAATCAAACTATCCTTATTCCTATAACCATGTCCGATAAAAATAATTGCATATCTGTTCCTTCTATTTTATATTCTTAACCCTTTTTATGCCAAATTTCTATAAAATAACCGGAGTTTTTTTATGCGCTCTCTTAAAAAATACGATCATAACTTTACTCTCGCCCTCCAAGTCGGCTCTATTCTTACGATTCCGTCCGCTCAACGATTTCAAAATCTACATACTACCATCTTTTGAATTACAACCTTTCTTCTCTATTCGGCTATGAGTACAGGGATTTTCAATCTCAATTATTACCTCTGGTTAAGACATTTACTCATTCCAGAAAATTGATAATAACTATTACCATCCTATGCCATGTGTAAACACCGAAATAGATTTTCCTAAAAACACCGAAAATATTTTCCGCTTTAGATGTTAAGAAAAGGCAGCCGATCCAAACTGTTGTGTTGCAATAACAGAAAGGAGGCTGCCTTGAATGAAGCAAAGGGAGAGACAAATGCATGAAGCGAAAATATTAAAAAGAGAAGGCTATACTCAAAAAGATATAGCCAAATCTCTGGGTGTTACGGACCGGAGTGTGAGGAACTACCTCAAGCTGCCGGATAATTACAAAGATCGAATAATCAGGAAAAGCAAGCTCGATCATTATAAACCTGTAGTCGATTCTTTGCTAAATAATCGGCAGGATTATTCCGCGATATTAATCTTTGAAAAGATCACATCTTTGGGGTATTCCGGTAAAATATCGATTCTAAGGGATTATGTGGCCCAGGTCCAAAAACAATTGAACAGGGAAGCAGTAATCAGGTTTGAGACACTTCCGGGGAAACAGGCACAGGTCGATTGGAAGGAGTTCGGCAAACAGATCGTGGACGGAAGTGAACAGAAACTCTATGCTTTTGTAATGACGCTGGGTTACAGCAGAAGGTCGTTCATCTGCTTTACCCTGTCAATGAAACAAAGTGTTCTTCATGAATGTCACAGGATGGCATTCGAGTATTTCGGAGGTGTCCCCGAGGAAATACTTTATGACAATATGAAAACCGCCTGGATATACGATTCGGAAAAAGGCTTTGTTACAAATGAGAAGCTGTTAGTATTTGCGAATCATTACGGATTCATACCCAGGCGGTGCCGGATCAAAAGAGCGAAGACAAAAGGAAAAGTCGAAAGGATGATCCGGTATTTGAAAATGAATTTCTGGCCGAGGGTCAGGGAATCCGAATTGTCCCTTGATTTCCTGAACGAAAAGGTCATGGATTGGTTGAAATATGTAGATGAAAAAGAAATCCGGGAGTTTAAAGAAAGCCGTAATAATCGTTTCGAAAGGGAGAAAAACAGCCTTGGAAAACTCCCCGCTGCGGCATATGACTGCCGGGAGATCCTGGAGTTGGATGTTAACAGCGAGTCGTTCATATATATCGATTCGAACCGTTACAGTGTCCCGCCTGAATATATCAGGAAAAAACTTACTGCCAGAATAGACCGTTTAAGGAATGAAGCGGAGATATTCTCAGGTAAAGTGTCGATCAGGAAGTTTCATCTGGAAAACAAAGGGGAACGGAAGAAAATATGGTTCATTAGCGATAAAAACGCTCTCTATAGCCTATGGAAAAAGCAGCAGAAGAATGAAAGGCCGAAAGAGGCTAAAACAAATGCCCTACAGGAAGTGGAAACAAGGCATCCTTCGGCCTATGAAAGCATTTTTCCGGGAGTTGCGTAATGGAAATGCAAATTGTACTGGAAAAGATGGAAAAACTAGGACTGTCCTTCATGTCTGCCGGCCTTGAGAGCTTTCTGATGGAGCAGGGCCGGGGCGATAAGCCTCTTTTAACATCCATCCTGGACCTGATGGAACTGGAGTATATACCCAGGATGGACAGGATGGCAAAGACCCGATTGAAAGTGTCCGGCCTTCCTGAAAAAAAACTTCTTGAAGATTTTGATATATCCTGGCTTAAAGGGGGATTAACCCAGGCTAAATTTGCAGAGCTTTCAACTCTGGCATTCATCGAAAGAAAGGAAAATGTCATACTGCTCGGTTCCAGTGGTCTGGGAAAGACCCATATCTTGCTTGCCCTGGGGTATAAAGCCTGTATGTCCGGATATACGGCGTATTTTATGAGCTGCTCTGAAATGATGGAAACCTTGCAGAGGTCTAAAAAACTGAACCGTCTGAAAAAGAAGCTGTCCTGGCTTACCAAACCCCATGTCCTGTTATTGGACGAAGTTGGTTATGAAAACCTGGGACCGGAAGAGGCTACCTTATTGTTTCAACTTGTAAATGTCCGGTATGAAAAAGGACCGATCGTTCTTACATCGAATAAATCCTTCGGTCAATGGGGTGAAATGATGGACGATAACGCGAAAGCAACCGCGACTCTGGATAGGCTTCTTCATCATGCTCATATTATTTCATTAAAAGGCGACTCATATCGAATGAAAGATAAACTGAAAACGGGGGTGGATTTATGATTTGATTTTTTTAACAACTGGTTCTATGATTTAACAAAAGCGGAAAGTTAGATCGGTGAAAAGCGGAAAATTTAAATCGGTGCTAACAGCCATGTCTATCGCTTTTATAAAAAAATACAGGATTCCCTCATCCATAAGCCTTACGGCTATCTTGATAACATTCAAAACATGACTGTCAAAGCCGTTTATTTCCTCTCCAACCGTTTTATGATTCCCATTGAAAGAGCCTGCAAATTTTTTAATCTTAAACTCTCCACATTTTACAACTGGGCCGTTCAAGTCAAAGCAAGATGCCTTATTTTACCGATCCATAAATGCCCCAAGGTCTGGGCCAACCAGGTTTCAGGGTCAGAGCTAAACATTATGAAGAAATTCCTGCTTGATGCAAAATACAGCCCGGCCTGTCCATGCCGTCCATTCCGAAGCTGTCAGGTTAAAAGCATTATTCATCGGCAGAGATTCATGGTACAAGTATTCCAGGTTGTTCGGATTTACCGGAAAGCGTTTTAAAAAACCGCACCAATCTAAAGGTGTCAGGGCGTTCCGGCCCAATAAGATAATTCATGCCGATATTACCTGCCTGAAACTATTGGACGGCCTTACCGCCTATATTTATCTTATCGCAGACAATTTTTCCCGGTTTATCATATCTTACAAAGTCTCTCTTCGTGTCTCCGCGGAAATCGCTCTCTCTAACCTTAAAGATGCTTATTCCAATATCGTTAAAAATAAGAGCGATCCCATAGACCCTTATATCATTTTCCTTACCGACGGAGATCCTGAAAACGATAACGATACAATAAAGCAATACCTTAAGGATAAAATTACCATAAAGCATCTGATCGCTCAAAAACAAATACATTTTTCAAACAGCATAATCGAGGCCGTGAATAAAAGCCTTAAATACTCCTGGCTATTCTTGCGGCAATACAGCAATTTAAACGACCTTGAGTAATATCTTGAGAAGGCTATCTATGAATACAACCATGTCCGTCCTCATCATGCCCATCAATACCAGACTCCCGCCGAGGCTTATTAAGGCAAACTGCCCGACCTTGACTTTATCCGGTCTCAATTCGAGCTGGCACGTTTGATAAGAATTCAGGAAAACCGCCTCGCTTCCTGCCCTATATGTAAATATTAACGATGCCTGTATAAAATCCTTGTATTAACCGGATACTTTCAACATGTTTATCTTAAATTTTACCTTATTTCTACAACCGGATTTTAATTCTCAATATATTCACTTTTTTTAGACTTTTTACAGTCCCTTTGCTTTAGTCCAAGATCCTGGACTTTTACTCCAGATTCAAATGCCGATGTTGCTGGGCTGTTTCATTCAAATAATCAGAATATTCTGGATTCATTTTAAACTCAAGAATAACTTGTTCTGTATCTTCTGGTACTATCTGGAAAATATACAGCTTTTTCAACTTTATACCGCCTTACTTCTTCAATATTAATTTTCCCGTAGCACGCCCTTTTCTGCCATAATTGGTTTTCCTGAAGCATCAGGGTAAATGGTAAATAAATCATCATTGTTATCCAAATAAAAAAAATCATAATAATCTTTCCCCAAATATTTTCCTTCTATGCAAATGACCATATTTTTTTTATAAATATTACCTTTTATGGTAGTTTCAAATTTACCTTTATCATCATAAACTTTTTGCACAAATGTCCCATCTTTATTAAATTTATAATCCAATATACCATCACCAATCATTCCTTTTAATATGTATGATCCAAATTTCGTTAATTTTTTGAAATCCTTTCTTCCCGCAATCCAAAAACTAGGAATCCATCCTTTATATGACTTATAGAAACCTGCATCCAAATAAACCCAATTACCAATGTTATTACTAAAATAAGCTTGTTTATTCAAATTAGATATTACTTTAACCATTTGTCCTAATGGAATTTTAATAATATTTGAGGAATCAAAATCAGGTAAATAATATAATGTAGCATTTGTGTCTACAATTACAACAAAACTCTCTTTCTGAGCAAAGCTTATATTAAACAAAATTAAAGCAATAATGATTAAAGATAATTTCATAATACTCTACCCCTTATTTTAATAGATTCCTATATGCATATGTGTATAGTGATCATGTTCAATACCTGGACGCCCCAAATTTGGTTTTGGTTCATCTCCATGATTATACATCATTTGCCATGGATCAAACAACTGATTAACTCTTATATCTTCTTGAAGTGAAGAATAAAAATTTTGTTGCAAAGATGTTTCAATTACATTATGGCTGAAATCATATTCTTCACCATACTGCCAAACTTTTGAAACATCGATTGCTTTACCAAATAAATGAGGATCACGAGTTCCATATGTCAAAGGATTATTTCTATACATACTTGAAACTTCAATTTCGTCTACATTGTTTTTATGAGCGGCATCGATCAAAACTTCAAGGGTTTTCCCGTTTAAACCCTCTATAGCAATATCAATTGGAGAATTACCGGTCCAACTGATATCTTTATAGTTTATTTCACTGACCCAAGGTTGAGAATCACCCAGCGGAGCAGAAACATCATTAGTTGACATTCTAAATGTTATACCATCTACAACCGCTACATAATATTTATTACCATTTATTGTTTCAAGATGATATTCTTTTAACTGATCTTTTAAAAATTCCGGTAACGTCCCATTCTGAATTGCTTCTATTTTTGCTGCTTGATATGCTGCCTTCTGTTGATCAAGACCACCATACAAATCCACGTACCCTTGAGCATTCACTCCGGCAGATAATAGAGTATTTTGTATTTGATAATAACTGTTTATACTGTTTATAACCTGCTGATTGTTATACTCCGCATTGAACTGTTCATTTGATATCGAAGAACCCGTATTCTGCGCCGTCGTATTCCCGGTCCCTCCCGCTAGCCTTGTCGCTTCGGCATTCGCCATATTGGTAAGATTAAATGATGGATTGAAATATAATCCGCCGCTGCCCTCCAGGATTTGGTTGCCGTTCACCGTTCCCCACGTCAGGCTGAGGCCGATATAGAGTTCTTTTTGGGATAAACCGAAATAATAATCATACGAGGCCGTGTAGGTGTTTCCTAAGTAATTACCCTGCGCGTCCCAGTACCCATTGGTTCCCAAAGATGCTCCATAAGCGTCAGCGCTCATTCCGATACTCATTCCCGTGTACTGCCCGGACATGTTAAAATACCACTTCGAAGTAAACCCTACCTGTGTGTCATTCCCGTAATATCCCGCGTATACCCCGACATCGCTTGTCCGGGTAATCTGTCCCTGTCCGTTAGTATAATCATCGATCTCATATTCACCTCCGACACCCAGGCCTTGATAGCCGACACCGGCAGAAGCGGTCAGGTCAGTCCAAGATTCCTGGTTTTTCCACATTTTCTTATGGTAAAAAGTGACGCCTGCATTGAAACAGTAATACTGCGCGGAGATCGACATCTGCTCCTCGTCGTACCAGGACTGACGGGTATAGTCGTAGCCCACCCCTATCGTCTCGTTGGCTATATTGTAACCTATGAAAGACTCGTAGCTCGAAATTTTTCCGCTGCTGTCCTGCTGGAATGTATAGCTGCCTATGCCCGGGATCCCGAATCCGAATATGAAGTTCCCAGTGTCGTCGTCGTTGCCGATACCGAAGATGCCGAAATCGATGTACCATTGGCCTTCCGGGTCCGTGTAATACAGCGGCCTGTTGTAGCAGTAAACATACCTGTTGAGCCCTGCTGGCGCGTACCGCCTCGACGGATCGCTTATAGGGTCGGTGGTCATGAATCTTCCGGCAGAGGGGTCGTAGAAGCGGGCCCTTGAATAATACAGGTTTGTGTCTTTATCGAAATACTGCCCCGTAAACCCGATGCCTCTCTTGATATCGCTCTTGATCGCCGCGTCGCTGCCTATGCAGAGCCATTCCCCGAAGGCGGTATAGTTGAACTGCTTCATGCTGATGGCCTGCTGTGCTGTAGAGGTCCCGGAATCCGCATTGCCAGTGTTAATGATAATGGGGTGGTCGTACAATTCGCCGCGCACGCTTCCCAGCGCGTCCTTTATATATACCGCCGTCCGCAAAGTGTCTATCTTCGCCTCGTAGCCGTTGACAGTTATGTTATTTAAATAAAAAGACGGGCCTTCGGTAAGGATGTTGTCTCCGTCGTAAGAGAAGGACACTGTGATCTCCCCCATGCTGCCCGGCGTCCTGGGGGTCTCGGTCTTCTGCACCCTAAGGTTGTTCACGTCGTATTTATATTCCGACACCGATATTATATTGCCGTCCTGCCCAAGGGTGTACTGCAACAGGAGGTCCCGCTGGTCGTATTTGTAAGTTTCCCTTCTGCCCCCGCAGGTCTTCATTACGATCCTGCCTGCGCTGTCGTATGTGTATGCTACGTCGCCCGAAGAATTTTGCTCGCAGAGGAGCCTGTTGTCATTGTCGTACACGTATGCCGTTGAAGCGGCATTAGTGTCGCTTATATGCGACGACTTCCCGGTCCTGTTCCCGGCGTTGTCGTACGAGTATTCTTCGTATCCGCCTGCGCCGTAATTCACGGCCGTCAGCCGGTACGCTCTGTCGTAAGCGAAGGTTGAAACATTCGCCGCAGGGTTTCCGTTCGTATCGGTCCCTGCCGCCGTCTCCTTTACCCTGTTGCCGGCGCTGTCATAAGCGTATCCGAACGAAGAAAGGAAGAGGCCGTTGGTCGTGTTGATTATGTCCGTAAGCCTGTACACCGCGTCATACCGGTAAGCAGCGTTCATGCCGGTCGAATATGCCTTGTTTGTCAGTCTTCCCATGGCGCTGTATGAATACGATACCTGTAGATTGGTCGTTGCGCCTGTCATGGCCGTTTCAAGGATGACGCGGTTCAATGCGTCGTACCGGTATATAACGTTTTTTGCGTTCGACGGGATCCCGGCGGTGCCCCCTCCTGCGGAGAAATATTCCGACATTCCGGTCCGGTTCCCGTCGTTGTCGTATGAATAGGTTATCGTCATATTATTTACAAGGTCGTACCTCGCGGTAAGGTTCCCGTCGTTGTCGTAGGCGTAATAATAGCTTGAAAAATTGTCGCCGGCACCAGTCAGACGACCCAGGCTGTCGTATGAAAATTTCTTGACGTTGCCGTCCGAATATGTTTTACCGACAGGCCGGTTGTCCCTGTCGTAAACCGTCGTTATGTTCCCGGTCCCGTTCTTTTCCATGACGACGTTTCCGTTATTGTCGTACTGGTATATCGTGGTAAATCCCAAAGCCGTCGTCTCGCTCGTCTTGTTTCCCCTGGGGTCGTATGCAAGCGCCGTCGTATTGCCTTTCGGGTCGATGGTTGAAATCAGTTCCCCGAAAGCGTCGTAGCGGTAGCTTGTCGTATTGCCGAGAGCGTCCGTCACTGAAAGCGTCAGTTTTCCGGCCCTGCAGGTCCGGTTTTTGTCAAGGGAGTTGTCGCTTTTATTTTACGCCGCAATCAACGATTCCTTGTTAGTCTTACTCGGGTTTAAAAATACCGATTCTATCCTTTCCCATTTTTTAGATTCTCCTGACCATCTTTCAGGATGCCTGCTTTTTGCCGCATCATAAGTTTTCGCTCTCATCAGGAGTATTGCCTTATCTTTACCGTCATGTCTCTGTGCAGGGGTCACATATCCAATCCCTGAATGAAGATGCTTATTGTTATACCAGTCTACGAAATTCTGCATCCATATTTCCGCCGCTTCTATTGTCTCGAAACGGCCAGGGTATTTTACATTATACTTTAAAGTCTTAAACAATGATTCTGAGTAAGGGTTATCGTTACTTACGCTCGGCCTTGAAAACGATGGCATAACCTGTAGCCTCTGCAAGGTCGATAACATCGTTGCTCCTTTCATAGGAGAACCGTTATCTGAATGTAGATACAAGCCCTTTAAATCAATTGTTTCTCCGATCTCGGCCATAATCCTGGCGGCATGATCGGAGCTTTCCTCCTCGTGCATTTTCCAGCCGACTATCTTACGGCTCCAGACATCCTCAAACAGATAGAGATAGAAGTACTTACCCTTGATATGACTGGATATATAGGTAATATCCCAGCTCCATACCTGGTTGGGCCCTGTCGCTTCCAACTCTCTTGGGGTTTTTCTCGCCGTTTTCGGCTTCGTTTCATATCTATGGTGAAGCATATTTTTTTCCTTCAAGACACGATAAAAAGTCGATTCTGATCCTTTATAGACCCCTTCCTCGGCCAGTAATGGTACTATTTCATTCGGGGTCATATCTATGAACCTCTCAGAGCAGCAACAGGAGATGATTTCCTCTCTTTCTTCTGCTGACAGGGCATTCCTGGGTTTATATTCCCGTATTTTTCTCCTATCTCCTTCAAGATTTTTATCCCAGCGCTGAATGGTCCTGATGTCATAACCTGATTCTTCACAAGCCTTATCCCTGCTTGCCCCTGTCATAACTGCCTCATTTATCAAATCACAGATATTTATCCTTATATCCATGGGAGTTAATCTTCCTCTTTGCCGAATAGCTTGTTCAGTTTTTTTTTAAGCACCAGCAGAGAAGTAACCTCGGCTATAGTTTTATCCTTACGATTAATTTCCTTTTCTAACTCGGCTATTTTTATTTTCAATTGCTTGATTTCATCCCTGGCTTCATTATTAGATAACACTGATTTACACTCCTGTTTCCAGAGCTCGATATGCGTTGTCTGAAGTCCGTTTTTCCTTAGCCACTGTCCCAACTCTTCTCCCGATTGATTGGCTGAATCTATCACCGCCTGATACTTTTCAGATAGTTTCCAACCTCTCGGACTTCTCTCCTGGTATCCTCTGGATACATTATTCTGGATCATTTTCCTCCAATTGTAAAGGGTCTGATCACTCACTCCTATTTCCTGACTTAATTCTGTTACTGTTTTCCCGCCGGGAATACACATCTTTTGAACGATAGTTCTCCTGAATTCTTCTGAATGAAATTGACTTTTCATTTTTTGTCTCCTAATATTTTAGGCGACAACTATCCTAACACACGGGGCATGGGAGTTTTATAACCTGTTTCATAACCCGAGAAACGAATTCTGTTGGACCGGGCGGCGGAAACAAATTTATTGGATTCATCAAACAATTGCGGGATCTTTCCCGTTAAAAATTCAGTTATTTCAGGCTGGCCGAAATCGACGGCGTAATCAATTATATTCGTACCGGCCATCTTTTCAGAATAAATGTAAAGCTGTTTGGCAAGATCGATATTTCCGGCCATTACAGCGTTTAAGAAAGGTACAATACTATCCGGTTTATTTGTCGATTTTAATAAAAGATTCATCATTTCAGGGTTCTTCCCGGCCGCGAAAGCGTACGGAGACATTAACTGGGAATCATAGAAATTGGGATCCGCTCCGTTTTCAAGAAGAAGGCTGACGATATCCTTCCGGTTCATCATAACCGCCAGTAAGAGCGGGGTCCTTTTATAGCGGTCCGGGACGTTCCAGTTTACCTTGCATGCACACAATGCCTTTAAAACATCCATGTCCCCGTTTTCAACTGCGAGGTGAAGCACGGTAGCCGGCACTCCAAGCGAAGTCCTTGCCTGCAGTTTTTGATATTCTTCAACCGGAAAAGCGGCCAGGGCTTTTAACCGGGATTTCCCAGATGAAATCTTGAAGAATGCCTAAAACCATGCTATAACTAACGTGTAGAGAAAGAGATAGAGCGCAATGGGCAGCAAAAAAAGGGAGAATACGATGGGTGAAAGAAGAAAATCGGCATTTTGCCTGAATTTTGATAATAATATACGTCTCGAATTTCATGGAACATCTATTACTTCCGATGCAGGCTTACTTGCATACCGTGAACTTGACCATGCTTTAGGACTCACAGAAAGTGCGAATCACTATCTTTCTGATAGCCGCCCCGGTAAAAACAAGAGACATTCCCTTGCCGCTCAACTGCGGCAATCTGTTTTCTCAAGGATTGCGGGATATGAAGATACAAACGATGCCGACAGGTTGAGTATTGATCCGGTAATGCGAAGAATTGTCGGCGGTCGTGCCCTGGGATATACAGCCGCTTCAACGAGTCAGATGAGCAGGTTCGAGACTGAGGTTCTTTCATCAGACAATAATTTAAAAGTGTTGATGCAATTACCGGGAAAGTGGATTGACCGGATCAGAAGCGCAGAATATCTTAAGCGGATAGTGCTTGACATGGACAGTTCGGTCAGTGAAACCTATGGGAATCAGGAAGGCTCCGCTTACAACGGTCATTTCGGATGTACCTGTTATCACCCGCTGTTTTGTTTTAACCAGTCAGGAGACCTTGAATCTGCGATGCTTCGTGAGGGTAATGTCCATAGCGCCAATGGATGGAAAACAATGCTTAAACCTATTGTTGAAAAATATAGAGATCAGAATCTGGACTGCTATTTCAGGGGAGATGCCGCTTTCGCAAATCCGGACATTTACGAATACCTTGAATCAGAAAACTTCCTTTACACGATCAGGCTTCCTGCTAATGATATTCTTCAAAAGAATATCGCACATCTTCTGAAACGCCCGATCGGAAGGCCGTCCTTCGCCCCCGTTGTCCTGTACCACGATTTCTTCTATCGGGCAGTAAGCTGGGACAAGGGACGCCGTGTAATAGCGAAGGTTGAGTGGCATCGTGGGGAACTGTTTCCTCGTGTCGGATTCATCATAACAAACCTCCGATGGCAGCCGAAGAAGGTCGTCAGGTTCTATAACATGAGAGGAACGGCGGAGCAGTGGATCAAGGAAGGAAAATACGCTATCAAGTGGACAAGACTGTCATGCCACGACTTTACAGATAACCAGGTGAGATTGCAGTTATTCGCTCTTGCTTACAATCTGGGAAACTTCCTTCGACGGGTTGCACTGCCTCGGTCTATCCGGCATTGGTCGATGACGACCCTCCGGGATAAGCTTATCAAGATCGGGGCGAAGGTTATAAGCCATGCCCGGTACACGATATTTCAGATGGCTGAAGTTGCTGTCCCAAAGGAAATATTTGAAGCGGTACTCGAAAGGATAGAACGGTTCCGGTCTTTGGCCTTGGAATCATTATAAGGATTGATGCAATGAAAATAATAAAGGGGTTCCTGTTGTCGAATTTTAAGAAAGGGTTGAATTCTACCGCTTTCATGCCGTCTTGGACTGGAAAGAGAGGAATTTTATGTTGACATGCCCTGATAAGGTTGATAAAATATTGACAGAATGCATTGGGATCCGGATTTTTGGAGTTTCAATATGCTAAATGGGAAATCCCGAATTAATATCAAAACATCAAAATACCCAATTCTCGGTATTGTTATTTTAAAAAAGACTCTTTATTATTTGTTCCTGAAAAAACCCAATTCTGGAGTTCCGATATGCTAAATGCAAAATGCCTGATAATATTATTAAGCTGCATGATCAGTACCGTCGTGTCAGGTTACTGTGAAAAAATTAGCGTGACATTGAAGAAAGGTCTTACTATGGGCTGCGACAATGCTTTCGCGGAATCTAATGTTACATACCTTGTTTATAACTGGAGCTATATTCCTCATAACCCTCTCTTTCCTTCCTCTGGTTCAGTATTCGTTCCGATGATCTGGTCTTTAAACTCTGCCACTCCTGCCGTCATGAATACAATTAAAATAAGCAATACGACACTTCTCGGATTCAATGAACCCGAGTTTTCCGGCCAAGCAAATATGTCTGTTGAAAGTGCGATAAATGTTTGGCCCAGGCTTGAAAAAATGGGTTTGAGGATGGGAAGCCCGGCATCGGGCAAATATACCGGCTATCCAAATGGATGGCTCCATGATTTCATGAGGCTGGCTGATTTCCACAATTACAGAGTTGATTTTATTTGTCTTCATTACTATGGAAATTATACAGGAGATTCGGACAATCCTTCAGGCGCTATGCGTTCTATGTCAATAATGATTTCAAATGTCTGGAATCTCTACCATAAACCAATTTGGCTGACTGAATTTGCCCTCTCCTATGCCGACACGAACTCAAAAGAGTTAGCCGCAAAAGAACTTGAGTTCATGAAGCTGAGCCTACCTGTCCTTGAGAAGATGACGTTTATTGAACATTATTTCTGGTTTATATCTTTTCCTGTTACAAACTGGCAGCAAACCGCCCTTGAGAATACAAACTCAAACCTGAATGAGCTGGGTTTGTATTATAAAAGTTTCAGGAGTTCCCTGGTTGTTACGACAAATTATTGACTATTAAAGATAAAAGTTGGATTCTTTTGTGGAGATTGCGAAGTTTTAACAGGCTGGGAAAATTTTCAGAAAATTCCAAATATTTTCACAAGCAATTGACAATAAAGATTTAATAAAATAAAATCTTTTTAGTAGTTTATCATTTTAATTAGGGTTCTTTTTTATGAAAGTAATTATAAAACATTAGGGATTAAGGAAATGGTTAAGATTACCGGGCATTTGGGAGAACTCTACTAATTTATCATTAACCGCATTAAGCGATGGGAATGGGGAATCAGAGTTCAAAGTTAGAGTGTCTGAGTTATTACATCAAAAAATATTACCAGACATAAAGAGAAATATTTTGAGACTATTTCCTAGAGGGAAAAAAATTTTTATATTAATGGACAATTTAGATAAGTCATGGAAAGACAATAGCGATATTGATTTTCAGTGTAGGTGGTTATTGAGTCTACTGGGAGTTACTGGAAGAATAATAAGAGACTTCGCCGGCGATTCTAAGAATCAAAGTTCTGTTGAATTTCATCTGACTATATTTCTCAGAAGTGATATATTTAAGTATGTCATGCAGACCGCAAGAGAGCCAGATAAGATTGAATATACAAAACTTATTGTTGAGGATAAAGAGACTCTATATCGTATCATTGAAGAACGTTTCTGCATACTCAATGGTAATGTAACCCCAGATGATTTATGGAAAAAATATCTTGTTACTGAAGTTAATGGTGAATCATCGAAAGATTACATTTATAAACGTATTATTCCTAGACCTAGAGATATGATCTTTTTCTTCAACAAATTAAAGGAGATTGCTGTCCGAAGAGGACATAAGGGATTTCTTGAAGTCGATATTGTTGATGCTTACAAACAGTATTCGGAGTGGGTGTTTTCATCACTCATCGTAGAAAATGGTGTCTCTGTCAAACAAATGGAAGCATTCCTTTATGAGTTAGTAGGTACCCCTATAATTATTAACAAGACCAAGATTCTTGAATATGCCCCGTGTGTTAGGATAGTTGTCGCCTAAAATATTAGGGGATAAAAAATGAATAGTCAAATTCATTCAGAAGAATTCAGGAAAGCTGCGGTTCAAAAGATGTGTATTCCTGGCGGAAAGACCGTGATTGAATTGAGCAAGGAAATAGGAGTGAGTGATCAGACCCTTTACAATTGGAGGAAAATGATCCAGAATAATGTATCTAGAGGATACCAGGAGAGAAGCCCGAGAGGCTGGAAACTATCTGATAAATATCAGGCGGTATTAGACACTGCAAGCCAATCGGGAGAAGAGTTGGGCCAGTGGCTAAGGAAAAACGGACTTCAGACAACGCATATCGAACTCTGGAAACAGGAGTGTAAATCAGTGTTATCTAATAACTCATATAGAGAAGAAAACAAGGGTTTGAAAGCAAAAATCATAGAATTAGAAAAGGAAATTAACCGTAAGGATAAAACTATAGCCGAGGTTACTTCTCTGCTGGTGCTTAAAAAAAAACTGAACAAGCTATTCGGCAAAGAGGAAGATTAACTCCCATGGATATACGGATAGATATCTGCGCCTTGATTAATGAGGCTGTAACAGCAGGTGCAAGCAGGGATAAGGCTTGTGAAGAATCAGGTTATGACATCAGGACCATACAGCGCTGGGATAAAAATCTTGAGGGAGACAGAAGAAAATTGAGAAATGTAATGCCTTCTAATGCCCTGTCGGCCGAAGAAAGGGAGGAGATCATCTCCTGCTGCTGCAGCGAGAGATTTAGAGATATGACGCCGAATGAAATAGTGCCGTTATTGGCCGAGGAAGGGGTCTATAAAGGATCAGAATCTACTTTTTATCGTGTATTGAAAGATAATAATATGCTTCATCATAGATATGAAACAAAGCCCAAAATGGCAAGGAAAACGCCAAGAGAACTGGAAGCGACAGGGCCTAATCAGGTATGGAGCTGGGATATTACTTATATATCCAGTCTTATCAAGGGCCAGTATTTCTATCTCTATCTGTTTGAGGATGTCTGGAGCCGTAAGATAGTCGGCTGGAAAATGCAGGAGGAGGAAAGCTCTGAACATGCCGCAAGGATGATGGCAGAAATCGGAGAAACCATTGATTTGAAAGGCTTGTATTTACATTCTGACAATGGTTCTCCTATGAAAGGAGCAACGATGTTATCGACCTTGCAGAGGCTACAGGTTATGCCTTCATTTTCAAGGCCGAGCGTAAGTAACGATAATCCTTACTCAGAATCATTGTTTAAGACATTGAAATATAATGTGAAATACCCTGGCCATTTTGAGACAATGGAAGAGGCAGAAATATGGATGCAAAATTTTGTAGATTGGTATAACAATAAGCATCTTCATTCAGGTATTGGATATGTAACGCCTGCACAGAGGCATGACGGTAAAGATAAAGCTATCCTACAGACAAGAGAAAACACTTATGAGGCTGCAAAAAGTAAGCACCCTGAAAGATGGTCAGGAGAATGTAAAAAATGGGAACGTGTAGAATCTGTATTTTTAAATCCGAGTAAGACTAACAAGGAATCGTTGATTGCTGCGTAAAATAAAAGCGACAACTCCCTTGACAAAAACCGCATGCTTCCTCCCAAAAAAACGGGGGGGATTGCGGATAAAAGAGGCATGTTCAAGTATATACTGGAAGAATGGTCGCCGTATTCCGATGAAAAAACCGGCCTGGATTTGAAAAAATTACCGGTCGGCGTTTATGTTCCGAAAGGATATAACGGTGTTAAGCCATTCGGTTTGCTCGTTTTTATTTCCTGGGATTATCCCGACGCGGAATACAGGAAAATCCTTGATAAAAACAGCCTCATCTGGGTCGGATACAACTGTTACAATATTAATTATGTCCCTTTTACAAAAGAACATAAACATGAGGTTTTTTCCCTCGCCATGGTTTATAACATGCTTAAGTATTACAATATCGACTCTGCCAGGATATATATCGCCGGGTCGTCCTGGGGCGGACGCCTTACCGGTAAGATCATTCACCGCCGGCCGGACATCTTTAAAGGCGGGATAGCTTCATGCGGCTGTCAATCAGACAACTGGGATGACGAAATAAAAGGCTTCCTGCCGAATTTGAATTACGCTCAGAAAAATACATCTCTGGTCATTACTGCCGGCGATTACGACTTCAACCGTCCCGAAGCCTTCTATATGTATGATTATTTTCTAATGCGTAATTTTCATAATATTTTTTACATCCAGGACGCCAATAGATATCATGGAGGTTTGAGCGGTCCTAATTTTGAGAAAGCGATCGATCTTTTGGACACCAACAGGATTAATGCCGCATACTTATATTCTCCATAATAATAAAGAGAAATAGCTATTGTTCCATATTTCCCGTTATATTCGCCGACCATTCCCCGACCTTCGATTCCGCTGTAACATTAAGCTTTTTATTGTCAAACCGGAAAGTAAACTGGTATTTGCTGCTGTTGTCCCAGGCCTCATAATATTCAATAACAAAGGCGTTTTCACCGATCCACTTGCCGCGCGAAAAATCTATCTTATGCAAGTCCGATGCGAATACATTTTCCCGGTACTTTCCGTCAAGGCCGACCCTTAATTTGAAAGGTTCCTTCGCCTTAGCTGGGTCGGATATAAAAAAGCTTTCACCGTAATCCCCTTCCAGAAAACATTCGTTAGTTCCGGTGAATTCAAACTCTATGGAATGAAAATTCCATCTGTTCTCTTCCATAATAAATTTTTTACCGGAAATTTTATGCGCCGTTTCCGGCATAACGGATTCTTCATTGTTTGCCGGGTATCCCAAATTGCTGACGGCTGCCGCCAGCCGGGCCTGTTTTTCAGAGTTTCCCGGTATGAATGTATCCGAAACAATAGACCGGTTGATAAATTCACCGGTTAAATATTCTTCAGGCCTCTCATTGATTAGTCCGGCGGTTATGACAACTACCATGTCCTTTTCAGGCATGACCATTATACGCTGCCCTCCGTAGCCTGCCGCCGTAAAGCCTCCGAACTCCAGCTCCCACCAGAGGTACCCGTAACCTTTGTCCTTGGATATCCAGTTATAAGGTTTGATCTGGCTGGACATCGAAGCTTTTACCCAATCGGACGGTATTACCTGTTTTCCATTCCAATCGCCCTTCAAGAGGTAGAGATATCCGAACCTTGCCATCTCCATAGGCGTCATAGCCAGACCCCATCCCCCCAGATAATCACCCTGCCGGTCTGTCTGCCAGTAGTAATTGGTTATACCGACAGGTTTGAATAGAAACTTATCGGCAAAATCGGAATTTTTCATGCGGCTCGTTTTATGCAGAATCGACATCAGGAGGTTAACCCCCGCCGAATCGTAGGCGAACAGCGCGCCCGGCCTTGCGGCCATCGGCTGATCGAGATAATACCGGTTCCAATCGGCGGACTTCATATAGCCTTCGGGCATGTTAGCATTGACCTCCTGCTGGCTTATCCCCGAACTCATTGTAAGAAGGTGCCTGATCGTAATAAGCCTCTTATTATCATCCAGATTTTTTATGGTCTGCCCGGCAAAGATCGGTACGACTCTCTGGTCCGTGCTTTTAATACAGCCCTTTTTTATGGCGATGCCGATCAGGGCTGATGACACGCTTTTACTGCAGGATTTAAGTATATGGATATTATCCTTGCCGAAAGGCGCCTTGTAAGCTTCCAGGACGACATATCCGTTCCTGATTATTACAATACTGTGAATATCTAACTTATTCAAATCTATATAATTAAGCATCCTGATCAGGTATTCCGAATCCATCCCCTGGGCCTCCGGCGCCGATGTCCTCCATGTATCGCCGGGATAGTAGCTATCTTTATTTTTTCGTTTTGTCACATCCGTTTTTATTGAAGCATTTACCGTATTGGTATATTCTGGGAATGAAATATGTTTTGCGCCGGCTTTAATCAAAATATCCTCAGTCCCGGATTGATAACTCTGTTCAGCCCACATCAGGGCGGAACTGTTGTCCTTATCCCTTGCATCGATATTCGCCTTAGCGTCGACCAATAATTTAACATTATCGGTATTGCCGCTGCCGGCTGCTATCATCAGGGCTGTCCAGCCGAATTTATTCTGAAAGTCCATATTTATCTTTGCATCGATAAACGCTTTTACAGTGCCGGGTTTTCCTTTTAAAGCGGCCGCCATAAGGGCTGTCCAATTGAACCGGTTCGCCAGGTAGGGATTGGCCCCCCTTTTGATCAGAGTTTCTACTATCCCGGTCCGGTCTTCCCAGGCGGCTATCATTAATGGAGTATCGCCGTTATTTGAAGCCTTATCGATATCGGCCCCGCCATCGATCAACGCATTAACCGCATCGATATTGCCATGGTCTGTAGCCCATATCAACGCTGTAGTCCCGTTATTTTTCACAGCATTGACATTCGCCTTCGCTCCGATCAATATTTTAACAATATCGGCCCGCCCTTCCAGTGTAGCGTACATCAAAGCCGTTTCTCCGGATTTATTCGTCTCATCGACATCGGCCTTCAGCGCTATCAGTTCTTTTATAGTGTCAGATAGTCCGTTCCTGGCGGCTACTATTAAAGACGTATTTCCATCATTATCTACAGGCTTGTTTATGTCATTTTTAAAGTTTTGGATAAAGGCATTATCGCCCATATCGGAATCGCCGAAAAAGTGAGATAATGGATTAAAGATAAAAAAAGATATTGTTAATATAAATATTAAAATATGCTCTTTCATTCGTTTATTCCTCCAAAATTTCTTAAAATAATTCCCTTTATCGGGTTAGGCATAAGTTCGATTATTATATTCCCTTTTCCCTTTCACGGTCAATATTTTTGCGATAAAAACCGGATAATAGTAAATAAGCGTAAGAAAGAAGATGGCTGAAATCCAGGTAATAATTGCAAATCCGGTCAGACCGGCATTAGCTGTTTTTCACCAAAATGAACCCCGGGTAGTACAATAAAGGGTTAGAGCCCGGGATAAACCAAACCAGCCAAAAGAAAATTTTGTCACAGCGGAGATTGTGTAATCGACGTATGGGTCAGTCGGAAAATGATTTAAATACTATTGACAAATCTTTAAGGATTTTATATGATTGCATACCATGGATATTACAGGAGGAACAAGAACAATGGAAAAGTTACTCGCAGTTTTAGGCCATTTACTCATTATCGCGGGATGCTACCTTTTCACCTGGGGTATGACTTTATTGCCGGTAAGCACTCCCGATCCGGCGGGAATACTATCAAGGCCCCTGTTCTGGGGGCTGATTTCCATATTCGGGGGAATTTGCACCATGAGGGTGCAGCATAATATTTTCCGCAAGGCATAATATCCGTTCAGCGTTTAAAAAATGCCCCACCATTCCCATACATTTCCGCTCATATCGTACAGGCCGATAAAAATATCCATTGAAAAATGACTTTATTGACATGGTTTTTTAAGTAATAGAAAAAATGGTACAAAAGTTCTATTTCTTTCCCGGCAAAAATAAGTTATTCTTAACGTCAAAGTTTTTAAAGTAAGCGACCCCGCAATGCGGAGTCATTTTTGTATAAAGCCGGGAAATGAGGGGATCGTCAGTAAAATTTTCAGACATTTTTCACTTTTAAAATATTTCCTTTAAGAAGCAGGAGGATTAAAAATGCGGCTTATAGTATCCGCTATAATGACTCTTTTTATATTAGTTTTATCCGGGCTTGGTTTTTGTGAAGAAGGTAAAACGCGAATTATCGTTTTCGATATGGAATCGAAATCAAAAGAATTATCCGGAGATGAAGTAATAACTCTGAGTGATTATATTAGAGCGACTTTTATCAATACCGGTGTTTTTGATGTGGTTTCGAGGGAGCAGCTGAACAAGATAATGCAGGAATATAAGTTTCAAACCGCCGGGATGACTGAAGAATCGAATATCGTCCGGCTGGGAAAGATTCTCAATGTCAATAACGCCGTCATGGGTACGATAGGCAAATTCGGCGATATCTATATAATAAACATCAAGATGTTGAATTTAGAAACCGGGAAGTACCTTTCAGCCGAATCGATAAAAGCTAAAGACAAAAATGAATGCCTTACAAGCATTGAGGAAAAAGTAGGCCTCATCTCAAAGACTATACCGAATGCCGACGCCGCTTCAACAATTGAAACAGGTGAAAACCAGAAACCTGCGATCCGTACTTCAATTACAACGCGGAGCAGCAATCTTTGTCCCGATGGCGATTTTAAGAGAAAAGAATTGGAAACTTTCGACATGTATGAAGTTGCAGAGCCAATCGATGGAAAATGGCATTTGATTTATGACGCCTGGAAAAATGAACACTCCGATCTTTCCGGAACTGTTGAAGACAACGGCATCCGCATTAAAATAAACCATGGCAGCGGTCAATTGGATATGAGGCCGATTAAGATTGAAGAAGGCAAGCATTACCGGGTTTCACTCGATGCAGTATCGTCAATTTATTACGATCTGAATATCAGTATAAGGTATGGCGGGGAAAAATTTATAATTTCCAATATAAAGAACGGTTCGCAAAAATTTATTATTTCACCTAAAAAAAGGAAATGTTCGCTTACATTTACAGGGAAGCAGACTGATGAAAATGGGATGCTTGCCATATATTTCGGGGGTTCAAAATGCGAATTCTGGATTTCCGATGTCCGCTTTGAAGAAATTTCAGATTAATCCGGTTAAATATCCGAATATCGGGCCGTGCTACAGCGTGTGAAATAAATTTGTAAAAAAATATCGGTTCCCGGTTATTTCTTTATTACGTTTAATCTTCTTTGCTATTCGTAATAATTATTACCGCGGGACTGCGCCGATTCGATACCTTCCTTTTATATTTTAATGTTTCCTTCTATTGAGATCAAGCCCTTACCGAAGAAAGGGCGCCGCCTCCGGTTTTTAAAAAATATTGCCGTAACAGAAAAATATTAGTAAGATCGATTATAGTCAATATAAACCAGAGGGAAAATATGAGAAAACTTGCAGTACTGACTTTCGTAACACTGGATGGAATTATGCAGGCGCCCGGCGGGCCCGAGGAGGATACCGCCGGAGGTTTTAAATACGAGGGATGGTCGTTCGGTTACTGGGATGATTTTATGGGCAAGGTCATGGACGAGCAAATGGGAAAACCGTTCGATCTTCTTTTAGGACGGAAGACATACGATATTTTTGCAGCTTATTGGCCCAATGCAAAAGACGCACCGGGAGCTGACTCACTCAATTCAGCCAGAAAGTATGTCGTATCCGGGAGCGATAGAAAACTTGACTGGAATAATTCCACTCTGATTACCGGGAACATTCCCGAAGAAATAAAAAAGATCAAGAATCGGAAAGGGCCTATTATACAGGTTCATGGAAGTTCCAACCTGATCCAGACATTATTGAAAAACGATCTCATCGACGAATTCTATTTAAAGATATATCCTGTCACGATCGGTACCGGCAAGAGGCTCTTCGGCGAGGGGACCATACCGGCATCGTTCAAGCTTATAGACAGCAAAGTCTCGCCCGCGGGAGTCATAATCGCTGCGTATGCGCGGGGCGGAAACATCAAAACAGGATCGTTCGGCGGGGAAATCTAATTTCCCGAACACGACCCGGCCAGGATTTCCAATGCCCGCATTGAAGGCTTCGGCATCGGCTGAATTGCAGCAATAAGCAGTCCTTCGCGAAAGGGTCTGCCGAAACGGAAAGGCATGTCAGCGATAGCGGGTAGTATGTCAAATTACGAAAACCGGCTGGTAGAAATTTCTTCATTTAAAAACTTGTTTTTTAAACCTATCGAATGTAATATTTTTATTCGTGCTCCCATGTTAAACTCCCTGTCATTCACACTGGCCGGCATTCTGGGCGCGTCGCTCGCGCCTTATATTGCGACATGGATCGCGGGACGTTACGGCCTCCGGTACCGGGAGCGCATTTCATACCGGCTAATACTCCGGTTTTGTTGAACACCTTCTAATTCTATTTTCATATAACAAATATTCCTATTAACGAAGTGAAGATCTTTAAATAAAATACTCGTCTTTCAGGAGCAATATTTCTTCTATCCTGTACATATGCCAATAATCATGAAATAATATGTGATTCAGCAAAATTGTAATACTGTATTCTTTATACTCGGGATGTTCGGCTTTTTTTAAGAGTTCCCCGGAAGACAAAGACTCAATAATAGAAATTTGCTTTTCCCTCATCTCGATGTATCTTGACATGGCGTCTTTTATGGAATTGAATTTCCGTTTTTCTTCAGCTTCTTTAGTAGGTATATATGGAGTTATTTTTGGATTTGCATCGTTTTTTATTAATAATATCCGTTCGCAAAGCATCTCCTGCCCGCCGGCCATATGATAAAGATGCTGCCTGATAGACCAGGCATCCTTATCCCTTATAATATCAAGTTTGTCATCCGGAATTTGCGCCAGAAAATCCTGAATGATATATGGCGAATTTTTCAGGGATAAAATGAGATTGCTTATATCTTGATTCATTAAATTCCTCCGAATTAAACAATCTGGCGATAATAGTATTTTCGTCCACCCAATCTCCGACTTTAACCCTTATATCCTCAATATGAAGATACAAAGAATACACAAACTCATCTTTCGGCAAAGGGTGAATTATTACAACTGCCAAATATGGAAAACTCCATAATACGGCATAAACCTTTCCGACTCCGATCGGGTAAACGTTTTCACTTAATTTACCGCGCAGATCAATGCCGGAATGTTTATGACCCTTAATTTCAGAGCTGCGGTATTCGCCATATCCGCTAAAACAACGCTTTTCAATATTTTGATATTTGCATCTTTCCGGTTCATTAAATGGAGAAAAGAATTTAGTGCATATTTTGTTATCAGCATCTTCCGCCAAAACGTTATTAAAGGAAACTGCAAGAATAATTAAGATCATTACTGATAAATATTTGCTGCCGTTCATGATAAATACCTCTTCTCTTTCATCGGAATATTCAACTAAAGCACTGCGATTATTTATCCGGTAAAAACTCGTTTTAGAATCAAGAATGGGGAGTTATAATTCCATTTTCCCCGTAAAAATTTCCGCCAGCTATCGCCCGGATAGTAATCAACGCCATTTGCGTAAACAAGACTCTCCGTTAAAACCAGGAAAACGATTGAAATACAGTAAACAAATGCAAACTTTTTCATAGAAAACCCATCTTCTTTTCTGCCCGGCAAACAGGGCCCATAGGGCGGAATCATTAGCTTTGCTGCATATATAGCAGAATAAAATGCTAGTTTTTAGCCTTAAGGGAACCATCCTTATTATAGAGGCTATAAAATATAAACACAATAATAACTTATATTATATGATTATATAACTGTATGTGCCGCAATAAGATATAAAATTATGGGTATTGCGCTGATTTGTACAAACCCTTTATTTTTGCTACAATATTGTCCAAATTCTTTCAGGAGAATATAATGCGTGTGTTATTATCGACAATCGGAACACGGGGCGATGTCCAGCCGCTGTTGGCGCTGGCGCTGCAGCTGAAAACCCTGGGCCGGGAGGTCCGCCTTTGCGTACCGCCCGACTTCCGCGATTGGATCGAGGGCTTTGGCATCCCCGCTACGCCAATCGGACCCGAGCTGCGTTCGACAGGGAAAACCGTAGAGTCGCCGGCAGCCCGGCCGACGCCCGCAGAGCAGCGCCAGATGATGGAAAGCATGGTCGCTGATCAGTACGAGACGGTCACTGCGGCAGCCCGGGACTGCGACGCAATTGTAGCCGCAACAGGCCTGCAGATCGCTACTCGCTCGGTGGCGGAAAAGATGGGCATCCCTTACATTTTTGCAGCCTTCTGCCCGGCTGTTCTGCCGTCGCCTCATCATATGCCGCCTGTTTATGGATTGAAAGGACAGTCTCCGGCGCCCGCGACGGCCGACAACCGGAAGCTCTGGGCTCAGGATGCGGCGGTGTTCAATGACTCATTCAATACCGCGCTCAATTCCATTCGGGCATCAGCCGGCCTGGCGCCGGTAAGCGACGTTCGCAGTCATATTTTTACCGGCATGCCCTGGCTGGCGGCAGACCCGATCCTGTCGCCCTGGCCTGACCCGACCGATCAGCCGGTGTTCCAGATGGGCGCCTGGATCCTGCACGACGAACGTCCGTTGCCCCCTGAGTTGGAGACGTTCCTAGCTAACGGCGAACCGCCCGTCTACTTCGGCTTGGGCAGCATCCGCGCACCGCAAGGCTTCAGCCAGGCGATAGTCAATTCGGCCCGAGCGATTGGACGCCGTGCGATCATCTCCCGGGGTTGGGCGGATCTGTCGGTTATTGATAACGAAGACGATTGTCTTGCCATCGGCGAAGTCAGCCATCAGGCTCTATTCAAAAGAGTTGCCGCTGTCGTCCACCACGGCGGCGCAGGGACCACTACCGCCGCCGCGCTTGCCGGCGTCCCGCAGGTCGTCGTTCCCCAGATGTTCGACCAGTATTATTGGGCGCAGCGGATCAGCCTTCTGGGCATCGGATCCGCTCATGAACCGGGCGCGCCTACCGCCGATTCTCTGACGAGCGCTCTCGAGTACGCCCTTCGGCCCGGCGTGGCCGCCAGCGCAAAATCTGTTTCTTTCGCTATGAGCAGGGATGGCGCACTGGCCGCCGCCCGCCGCTTGCTGGCCGTATAACCGGGCTACCCTGGGTTAGAAATATGTATGTTTTTTAACCGAAATGGATCAGACTGCTTGTTGTAAAATGTCAACTCTCCTGATGAAAGATCATTCATCCCTGTTTTCAAGGAACTCAACTGCCTTTTCAAAATAAGGGCCCGAAAGCGCCTCATGAAATTTCCCCGGCTCCTCGATGTAAGCGACATGCCTGAAACCCCTGAGCCTGAAATAATCGTACACGTAGTACGATTCCTCCCTATTATATATAATATCGTAATCGCCTGCAGTAACGACTAACCTCGAGTTTTTAAATGAATATAAACCCGGATGGTATCTTCGGTTAATATCGTCCCAGTGGTCGAGCTGGCATCCGCCCGATGCTATCATGCCCTTGAAGATATTCGGGTACCTGCTCAGGATCTGGCCTGCAAGTCGTCCCCCGTAGGATATCCCGGTAATATATACCCTGGAAGGATCTATGTTGAAATTTCTCTGCATATTGTAGACCATGGACAGGGCGAACAATTCATGCCACCAGTCGTTGACCCCTCCGGGGATATTATAGCAGTTGTAGCCGATCCAGATCAGGTGATGCTTTTCGAGCACCCTGCCGTATTCCCAGTTCGGAGCCGGTAATCTCTGTTCCGCGATAAGTCCGTAAGCGGTCTTTCCGTCATAATCCTTCGGCACATAAACGATTGCCGGGATTTTTTTTATATTGAAATCCTTGCCCGCTCCAAGGTTAAGGTATTCTTTATATTCCTGAAAAGGCGATATTTCCTCGAGAAAGTAGCTGAACTGCCCTTTCTTCCTGCCTATGTTCGAATATTTTTTCATCTGGACCTGATTTACAGCACGCGACATATATTGTATAAACCTTTCCCTGTTCATTTCGGACGTTTTAAGGGGATCGCAGTAATTTGTGTTTGCATTCGTTATTTTCGTAAGGAGAAATTTTACGGATTCAACATTCCCGAATTCAACCGCCTCGTCCATTATATCCGGATCTAAAGTATTCGTGTAAAGAGTAAAAACCGTTTTCAGAATTTCGGGGTCGCTGTTCAATGCCGCGACTTGAAGCGGTCGAATGCCTTTCGGCCTGGCTCCGCTCATTATTACCGCTTTAAGGCATTTTATATCGCGGGAGGCGGCTGCGGTGTAAGCAGAAACCCCCATAATATCCGCGATATTGGGGTCAGCTCCATGCATGATAAGGATTCTTATAATATCCTCCCGCCCTTTCATGGCGGCCAGATGCAGCGGGGTGGCGCCGTTCCTGTCAGGGACATTCCAGTCGACATTCATTGAACACAGGGCGTTAACGACATCGATATCCCCTTCATCGACCGCGAGATGAAGCGGCGTTGCGGGGATAAAGGAAGATTGCCTTGCCTGGAGCTTCCTGAATTCATCCGACGGGAACGACCGCAGCATAATTGTATCCTTTTCGGCAATCGCCTTGCAGACAGGGGAATCGTTTGCCGCCGGAAACACGAAAGCAAAATATTTCCCCCCCCTGCTTATAAGATATTCATTCATTTTAACGGCAACTATTTTTTTATAGTCATGGTCTTTGATAGTGAAGAAAAGCGGCGCGAAACCCGATTCATTGCCCGCGTTAATGTCGGCCTTATTTTCCACCAGGAATTTAACCGTATCCAGGTTAGCATCGTCATCCGCAAGAATATGCAGTATCGTATTGCCGCGGCTGTCTTTCTGATTGACATCGGCCCCCTTTTCGACCAGCATACTTATGATATTTTGCTTTTTCTCCTTATCACCGATACATTCGGCTGCATCCATAAGCGGGAATTCATTTAAGCCGTTCGTGCTGTAAGATTTTACGTTCGCACCTTTTCCGATCAGAAGATCGGCCAGCGCATAATCCCCGGTCTGCAACGCCTCTTCGAGCGGCGAATAGCCTCCATTATTATATGAATTTATATTGGCCTTGCGGTCGGCCAGGATTTCGATCATATTCGATATTTCCGCGAAAGGTTTCTCTTTGCTGTTATACAGTATTTCGCTGAGAAACGTATTGCCCAGACAGAGCGTGCCGGTATTTTTGTCCGGTAGATCCGGGTCGATCCCGGCGTTCAATAATTCGAGAAGTATTTCGCTTTTGTCTCCTGCCTTTGCCTCCGCTAGCCAGTGAAGTGGAGTATCCGAATACCCGGGTTTATTGAAATCGGCTTTGTACTTGTGAAAAAGCCTGATAAATTCTATGATTTCCCCGGATGATAACCGGTCATTTGCAAAAATTGCGTCCATAGGATAATATGTTTCGTTATTTGTTGTTACCCTTGCCAGTCGGCCCTGTGTATAAGATGTTTCGATGGTCTCCATTTCGAACGGCTCATTCGGATCGGCTCCCTGCATAAATAATTCCCTCGTTTTTTCAATATCCCCATCCAATACCGAAACATAAAGATTCTCCGAGTATTCGTTTTTAGTCAAAGCGAATGTGAAGCGAATGAATGAAATGAGAATAATAATGAACGTGAGGATACGTAAAATCTTCATAAGATGTTATCCTCCCCAAACGGCTCATCATTTTAGCCGCTTTCGAAAGCCCATTAATTACAATAATGATTATATCCTGGCGGAAACACAGTGTCAAACAGGTATCCGGGACTTATCTGCGAAATCTGGATATCAACCCCTTACTATGTATAGAGTTATAAGATCCGGAATAGAAAACCGCAAAACTTCGGAACTGTCAATAATTGCCTGTTGATCTTATAATAACAGCTATGATACAGCTTATTATATTCGTGACCCTGACCGCTCTTATCGATGGTATAACGACCACGCAGCAGGTCGTCCTGTTCGGCCTCCTGCTTTCGACAGAAAAACCGGCCGGGAATTCGGGTTGGTTTATCATCGGGATATCATCGCTTTATTTCATCTGCGGCCTGGCGGGCTATATTTTCATTAACACACTTAACGATTTTATCGGCAGGTTCTTCAAGTATTACGGGATCCCCGATAGGGTTTATTATTTTGCCGGGGCCGTTGCGGGTATTATAATAATAGCGGCCCTGCCCGTTTGGATAATCATCGGGAAATCCAGGAAGGCCAAGCCCCGGTCTCATCCGCTGTTCGATAAGATCAAAAGGTTCAATCCTTCTATATCGTTCCTCCTGGGGGCTTTCATTTCAGTGTCGGGCTTCCCAACTGCTGTTCTTTACATCGGAACTATCGTAAAATTATTTTCAGCAAATACGCCCCTGCCTGCGGCCGTAGTTTTTATAGCTTATTACAATATACTTTACGCCCTGCCGATGGCGCTGCCGTTCGCCATTTTCTTAATTTTCCGGGACAGGTTCGAGGGCATGGGAAAAATGCTGCATATTCATGTAATTAAATGGAACAGTGTACTGACATTTATAATACTTTCCGTTTCAGGGCTGCTTTTGTTAGTCAATTCGATCGCTTTTTTTGAAACGGGAAAACCCATCATCAGCTCGAGATTATTTTAGCGCCTTTTTTAACGATGCTGCCGGCGGTTCGATCCCGAAGCATTGCAAAATGAGGCTTATCCGTCCCCGGCAGCCTCCCTGTTTCCGCTAATCTGAAACCGAAATGCTCATAAATCGCCACATTATTTTCGTTATGCGTTTCCAGGTAGCATGCAATGCCGATCCTGTCGAAATAATCAAGCACGGGCTTTATAAGCCTGCTGGCGTATCCCTTTTTACGGTAACCGTCCCTGACGCCGACCGCCATAAGATACCAATGCGGAAAGGGCGCATTCCTCTTGTGAACCTCATTTGAGTAATTGCCGTATAAGAGAAGCCTTCTGAAAAACTTAAAACGTTCGGAGATCTTTCGCGGAAAAAGCCGCCTCAGGATCAATACGCCCGCCATAAGGGATTTAAAAGCCCCTATGCCGGTCTTTCCGGGGGGGAGCCATACAGCGGTTCCCTCGATATGATCGCCCGATACGAAGACATTTCCGTATTTCATTCCATAACTGACAATAAATTGATGAAAATAATGAAGCTTCCCGCTGCCGTTATCGCCGTTCATTATGTATTTAAAGAAGGGATCGTTTAAAAAGGCTTCGGTCAGCACCTCGACTGCAATTTGAAAGTCCTTTTTTTGAAGCCGGCAAATCGAATCCGGAGGGAAAATTACATTATTTCCCATTATAGCCGCCTTTATCGCCGCTTTCCCAACCCGAGGGCAGCCAACACTAAAACCTGCATATGCAGCACCATAATTCCATTCCCTGCAGGGATAAACCAATTTTATGTCATAGTATCCAACTAATTTTAATTATAACAAAATAAAGCCGGGTCTTTATTGGTAATTAAAAAAATTGTGCACATTTTTATCTGTAAACCAGCGGGTATGCTTGAGGATTTTCAAGTGAAGCCAGCTCTATATCGACATCCAGATCCGGCCAGTGAATATTTCCATTCTTATCTGTTTCAATATTACATATAGCAGCCACAGTTTTATTCTGAAACCATGGATATTTTTTATAATCAAGATAATATTCTTTATCGTCTATAGAAACCCAGAGGCCGAAAGGTGTTATCTGAACAACCTCAGCCTTTGAAGTGAGTGTTCCACTTTGCATGGATTTCCTCCTTACGGTCTTTTGCTATATCTAATATTATTTTCAACTCCTTTTCGGACAAACCGTTATGATCAGCAATTTCAATTTCGGGCTCCATCCATATTTTCGCTTCACCATCTGCTGATAGCACATGAATATGCATACGGGTTTCTTCCCTTGAAAAAAAATAATAACGATAGGGCCCTTGTTTGAATACTGTAGGACTCATTATTCAATTCTCCGGATCATATAATAAGCAACTAATTTTATTATTTTAAACAGTATGATAGATAAAATCAATTGTGATAAGATATTTTATGCCGAAATGGTTGAGTGCCTTTCCTCAGTCATGGATCGGTTTTCAGAACAAGGCCGCGCGAGCCGTCTACTCTTACCCGCTGGCCGTCTGTGCTGTAGTGACAATAAATCCCGGCGGGACATTGTAACCGGCCATGCTCAGCTCTCCAAGATTTGCTCCTTTTCCGCCCGCCAAAGACAGGCTTGTCAGTATTTCCATTTCTGCCTGAAAGATATTCTCCCGAGAACCGCCGATAGAAAGGCGGCCGTACGATTATCAGGAGATAATAATCTTCTGCCCAATGCGCAGCAGATAATATTACGGATGTGACAAAAATGACTGAAAATGACCGGAAATATATTAAGCCGGACAATGGGTGCCGCCCCGGTCCTTTTTTACTCAGCATGGCTATTATTCCGGAAGATACAGGCTAAACCAGCTAAAATATGGATGCCGACAATAATCAGCAGGATCGGAGAGTGGAAAGGAATGATGATACCGGCTATAATAATCGTTCCACTACTCATTAAAGAGCCTCCTGATCGCTTCCAGTGCGGATCGACATTGTCCACAGGCTTGCTATAAAAGCAATGAACTGTGATATACCCCTCAATAATCCCCAGAAATGAAACTGACCGAAAGCATTCTGAAGAAGGGCATGATTATCACCGATAGTTCTCAAGCTCAGCATCTGAGGAGCCGCAAAGATAGTAAATAACATCCCGATAATGGCGAAAATGGCTGCGGCTGATGCAGGTACTAACGATTTTTTAGCTGCCTTTCCGCCAATCAGACATCCTAAGGCAACGGCAATTGTTATCAGCATTGAACCAAAACCTTCTAAGGGGTACAGGATAAGGCCGTTTCCAAGGTCGGCAAAACGGCTGTAAGCCGCCCAGGATTCAACCGGGAGATGATGCCATGCCGGAACCTGGATTGTATATCTGTCAAAATTCACCCCCGCCATTATTCCTGTCACGAATACCGAGAGCGTTATCAATAAACGTAATATTTTCGGTGTCATCTTATTCCTCCTGCTGTCACTTAAGTATTTTAATAAAATACTCCGTGAAATTTTCCCTGTCATTTGCTCTTCCAATCATCTTGATAAACGATGTCTCGAGGACATAATAGATCAGTCCGCCCATATATATGTAAACCGCATCGATCGCATTTATATTCTTATCGAACCCCCATTCCGATTTGCCTTTCTCAATACAGCTCTTGATCCAGTTTAAGAAAGTCCCTTTTGCATTAACATTGAATTCATCCGGAACCGGATAATTTTCAAGAATGGCAAACAGGATGATTTTCAATATCGAAGGATCCTCACAGTTAATGTTTAAAAAAAATAACTCGAATCTTTTTAAGCCTTCGAAAAATTCTTTTTCATCGTCCGGCAAATTCATATTTAAAACCGGCCTTATCAATTTTATTTCCTCAACAACAGCGGAAAGCAGATCGCTTTTTTTGCTGAAGTATTTATAGATCAAAGCCTCATTTATCCCTGCTTCTTCAGCTATCATTCTTGTCGTTACCGATTTAAATCTCTTTTTTGACATTAATTTAAAAGTCGATCCCAGGATTTGTTTTCTCCTCTCAACGGCACTCAGCCTTTGCCTTTTATTATTCAATTAAATTCCTCCTTTATTAAGTAATCATTTACTTAAGGGCGGTTCTAAAAACTAGATTATTGGAAAATAATTTAATACTGAATCTAATAATTCCGCCCAATGGGCACTACCTTGCTGCCCCAAAGGGGCAGTTATTAGAAGTGCCCTTAATAAAAAATAAATTATTTTCAAACGTCAATATCGATTCAAGGATATTTTTTATCTCCCCGGCAGATTTATCATTGGAAGTAATAAAATGAATCATGCCTGGTTGGATTCAGCCTTAGTCTTCTGTTTTAATCATCAATGCCATATCTCTGAAAAACTCTTTCGACCTCACATTAACAGTGTACGGATCTTTAATGAAAGCTGCTTGTAATCTGAAAGGGCATCCATTATAGCCAGGTAATCAAGTTCCGAAGGAAGCTTCCCTAAATTTACCATAAAATGCTCCAGTATGTCGATATATTATCGACATACTGGTTATAAACAGAAATCAAAGAATAGCGGGACCGGGAATAAATATGAAACAAGCGGATATTGTCAAGTTACAGCTCTTCCGATACTAAATCTGGACAAGGATTGAAACAACAGCTATTAAATTTGAATAATTCATAAAATGGATACATTTTGCCAGTTGACTGGCATTCGATTCGAATCTACACCAATGTTTCCAAAGTAATATACTTGCTCCCGTAATCATGCCTCCCCAAAAAACCGGCCAGTCTTTCAAGAAATGCAATCCTGTCGAAAGGCTTATCCGGTCCGGGTTTAACAATATAACCAGTAATACCGAGCTGTATTGCTTCTTTAACAATATTTTCATCATTTATGCCTGTCACCATTATTATTTTCATTCCCGGATAAAGCGGGCGTAATTCGCGTATCATCGTAATACCGTCCATTACAGGCATTTCTTTATCGATAAAAATTATTTCCGGCTTTACAGGTACCTGGCTGATCATCTGTAAAGCCTCCATGCCGTTTTCGGCTTCCATGTTTACATCAAACTTTTCCGAAAGAAGGATCTTCTTCAGCACCATCCTGATCACTTTTGTGTCATCAACCAGCATTGACTTGATGGATAAACCGCTAACCTTGTTCAGACCGAGCGCAAGGTGTTCTTCAACATAATAATTATCATTCAGGGTCATAAATAACTCCCTCCTTATACAGGACTGAAATTAACAAAATACAGAATTGACATTTCCTGTATATTTCCTTATCATTCCAAGAAGATCGTCATTCTTGAAAGGTTTGACGATCCAGCCGTCGGCTCCGGCCTCTTTACCCTTCCATACGATGGATTGGTCATTTTCAGTTGTCAGCATAATGACCGGCGTATCTTTGTATTCCGGTTTTGTCCGTATATTTGATACAAAATCAAGGCCGTTCATTACAGGCATATTTACATCTACGAGGAAAAAATCGATCTTCCATGAAGGGAGTTTTGTCAATGCATCCTGGCCGTTCTCCGCTTCAATGAAATCGTAACCTGCATTTTTTAAAACGGCTCCGCTGATTTTTCTCATGGTGGATGAATCGTCAACCAGCATGAAAGTCATATACTCCTCCTTCTTTAACTTTGTATTCTGAATCCAAAACAAGCTTTTCGTCGATAACTTTTACTTTATGACCAAAATCATTCCTGATTTTCATATCAAGATGGTTTTCATCTGCAGTCAGCTGGACATTCAAAAAATCAAAAATGAACTTATTTTCTTCAATATTCTTTGAAATAACGGAAAAGAAATCAATTATATTCTCTATCTGCTGACGGGAGATATCCTGGAACTGCAGGGTTTCCGCGATCCTGTCAAGGCTTTTCTGGACACTGGAATTGGTTTCACTGAGCTTGATGAACATTTTTGATGTTATTTCATAGGATTCAATCAGGGAATTCATGATATTATTTGAATTTCGGCTGCTTGATTCCATATTTTTCATGATGTTTTGGCTTTCAAGTTCCAGGTCTTTCCAAAGCTTTCCTATAAAATCCTGGAAGCTGTCCATTATACCATTGATTTTCCTAATAAATTCATTTGTTTTATTGTTCAGATTTTGAATTTCTTTAATAATAACCTGGAATCCTTTGCTTTTTTCTCCCAGCTTAACGGCTTCTATGGAGAGGTTTATATAAATGAACCTGCTTTGGCTCGATATCTCCGAGAGGCTCCCCAGCGTGTTATCTATTTGTTTGATATTGCTTTCAATCGAGTGAATTTTTTGAAGATTGTTCATATTAAAGGCTGTCAAATCGTTTGCCATAAGCTCATAACCGGATATGGCATGCCTGGTTTCATCGATCATTTTCTGGAAATCGCTGACGCCCGAATCGTTTTCCCTTTTATAGATTTCAAGATTTTGTTTTACTTCCTCGGTCGCCCTCATGTTTTCATGAGAAATTAGAGCGAATTTTTCAATCAGTGTATTTGCCGCATCCTCCGTCTTCTCCGAGATTTTACGGAGGAAATTATTAAGGTAAGGAATTTTATTATAGATCTCGGCAAACGGCTTAAGATATTTTGTCAAATTATCGAGAACAAAAGATGCTTTTCCCCAGTCAAGTTTTTCCAGGCAATTCCTGTATTTAAGCCGGATATCATTGTATTTATCACCGGTTCCATCATCGGGCTTTTTTTCTTCAATCCTAAGTATGATTCTTCGGGCCAGATATATTTGCTCCAAAAGATTTTCGATCATTTCCTCATATTCGCCAGCCCGGGTTTTAAGCAGAGAATTCTCTATGTTTTCGTTTCTTTTTGCCGATTCCGATTTATTGTAATTTCTTTTCAACAGGAAGAGTAAAAAAACAATAAATAAAGATGACGCCGATGATATTAAAAGCTGATTTTCCTGATTGAAAATAAAACGGGAACCTAATATAAGGGCAAGGAAAAGAATAATCGTAACGATATAAATTTTAACCATAATTTCCTTCTTTAGTTAATTACAATCTATAAATAAGACTATTTTGAATTTTAATTCTTCGGCATTGAAAAAACTGCTGATTAAGTAACTTGAATTGGATCCATTATCATGAGAAACTTCATTTTTTTCATACTCATTGTCTCCAAAATAAAGGGATAAAAAATTCCCGGCTATAATATTCATCATTTCCGATATGCAGTCTTCTTTCATTTCAGGACTTAATTTTAAAGCTTTTTCCCCGTAAATGTTTTCCACAATCCTGTTTTTCAAATCATCCATGAAAAAGAGGACTATGTTTCCCTGAAACGGTTTAAAAAAATAAAATTGTATCCTGTTTTTGAAATTTAAATTTTCATTATTCGATTCGGTGACGTCGAGGAACGCCATGTTATTGCACGCCTTCGTAACAGCCAGGAGAATCGACATTTTTGCTCTGTCAAAATTGATCATGTTATTCATTCAATTCCTCCATAATTTTTACAATTTCAGCCGGATTGATCGGCTTCCTGATGATCGCCTTTACGCCTGCTTTTAAGAGCTTTAATTTCAAAGCGTTATCCCCATTGCTCGATACGACTATTATAGGTATTATTGAACCGGAATATGCCGAGTGGAGTTTATTTATAAAATTTTCTCCATCCATTTCCGGCATATTCAAATCAGTTATTATGAGATCGATCGAATTATTATTCTGCAATAGGGATAACGCTTCCATGCCGTTTTCCGCAAATATAAAATTAGCCCCGCTGCAGCCCGCTATTTCAAAACAGCGTTGTATGATCATCCTGGAAGTCGATGAATCATCGACTATAAGAATTTCAATATATTTCATTGGATTCTCCCCTTTAATACGATTTCTATATAGTAAACTAAAGTTTCCATTCGTTTTTTCCGCTGGAAATTATCACATCTCCGGTGGAAACATAAAAAGAAACAGTCCTTGCGATTTCCCTGCCGGTATCTTCCGCGACGGGACCCAGGCAGCTTTTCCAGAGGACTTTTTTAATTGCAATAACATTACGTTTACCTATATCGTATAAGGAGGTCGCATCAAGCACATTTGCGCCCCCTGCAAGTTTTATTGAGATATCGGACTTGTTGACGCCGCATTTCTTCATTTCTTCTATCAGCAGAGGAAGTCCCGTGTCGGCGAAATGCCCGGGCGAACTTCGGGCTTTAACCTCATCTGTCGAAGAATCCGGCAGGGCGATGTGAATAAGTCCGGCTACATGCCTTACATTGTCATATATAATAACAGCAACGCATGAACCGAGGGCGTATGTCTTGAGCACGTCTTCCGGGTTGTTGGAAACATTATATTCTCCAATACCTACATTTATCAATGCCATATCAACCTCTTATCCCTGAAAGCAATTCATAAACAGCCGCAGGAATATCGCTTAAATTAACCTGTTTTTCCGCTGCGCCGTTTTTAAACGCTTCCTTAGGCATGCCGAATACGATCGATGACGCTTCATCCTGGGCGATAGTTCTCGCTCCCGCTTTCCGCATGGCAAGCATCCCGTCGGCTCCGTCTCTTCCCATGCCGGTAAGGATCACTCCGATGGCGTTTGCTCCGACATGATCCGCTATGGAATAAAATAAAACATCGACGGAAGGGATATGACCGTTCACCTTTTCCGCCTCATAACAATGAACTTTATATTGGCCCCCGGAACGCTTGATTTCGCATTGAAACCCGCCGGGAGCTATCAGAACCCTTCCCGTAATTATACGGTCTCCGTCCACGGCTTCCGCAACCTCGACCCTGGAACTTTTATTCAAGCTTTCGGCGAACAGCTTCGTGAATACGGGCGGCATGTGCTGTACCACTACGGTACCCGGAATATTTGTGGGAAATGCATTAATAATTTTAGTCAATGCTATTGTTCCGCCTGTTGAAGCTCCAATGCCTATCACTTTATCCGTGCCGCCTTCCAATACTTTCTGATACTGACGGCCGGGAGATTCTACGATGGGCTCGCCCTTCCATTTTGAAACATCGGCAAAGGCAGCGATTTTCACTTTTTCAGTCAATTCATGTATCATCTCTTTCAGCCCGGTTCCAATATTGACTCCTGGTTTCAGGACAAAATCGACCGCTCCTGCAGCCAGGGCATCCAATGTCACCCGGGAACCTTCTCTTGTCATTGAAGAGACCATTACGACAGGAAGAGGGTACTGAGGCATCAGGCGTTTTAAAAATTCAACTCCGTCCATCTTCGGCATTTCCACATCCAGGGTAATCACGTCCGGTTTCAGGAATACGATCTTATCCCTTGCCATGTAAACATCCATCGCTCTCCCGACAACTTCTATTTCAGGATCCGCAGACAGACCTTTATCCAGAATATCCCTGACCAGAGCGGAATCATCGACGACCAGCACGCGAATTTTCTTTCCCATAATTTATCTCACTCATCAATTTTCTTATAAATAGCCGGTTTTATATATTTAAGCGGAGAGCTCTCTCTGGCTATGGATTCGGAATGCCCGGTAAAAAGGTATCCGCCGTTTTTTAAATATTTGTAAAGCTTCCCGACCAGGTTTTCCCTTGCCGCGGCGTCGAAATATATCATTACATTTCTGCAAAAGATAATATCGAACTTGCCCTTGAAGGGAAATTTATCCGCCATCAGGTTAAGTCTTTTAAATAGGACCATACTCTTGATAAAAGGTTTTATTGAAACATTTTCTTTGTCAGGACAATCAAAATATTTTATTTTATATTCAGGCCGGATTTCCTTTGCTTTTACTACAGAGTATATCCCCCTTTTCGCCTGTTCCAGGACAGAATACGAGATATCGGTAGCCAGCAATCCTATATCGTAATTCTTTAAATCCTGTCCGAAAAAATCATCGAGAACAATGGCTATTGAATATACTTCCTCTCCCGCCGCGGAACCGGCGCTCCAGATTCTGACCGATTTGTCCTGCCGGTTTTCCTGAGAATTCACTATATCCGGCAATACTACGGATTTCATGAAGCTGAAATGTTCCGTTTCCCTGAAAAAATACGAATGATTGGTGGATATCCTGTCTACCAGTTCGCTTAATGATCCGCCCGATTCATCGCCGCATACATACCTGTAATATTCATTAAAGTTTGAAAATCCGAGCCTGCGCAGTATTTTGCCGAGCCTTCCGACAACAAGGCTTTTTTTCTGTTCAGTAAGATGAATCCCGAATTTATCGTAGATCAATCCGGCAATTAGAGTAAATTCCCGGTCCGTGATTGATAATAATCCGTTAATAACCCCGTTCATACGATCATTTCACTGCCAGATTTATATCATGCAGATCATCTTCATAAATAAGCTTCTCGATATCCAGAAGGATTTTTACAGAATCCCCCACTTTGCCGACTCCGCTGATATATCTTTCCTTGCCGGATGCCGTTTTAAACTTTGGTGCAGGTTCTACGTCTTTCTCGGGAATTTCAAGCACATCTTCGACCGTATCAACTATAAATCCGATTGTTGAATTATTGATTTCAATCACGATGACGCATGTCCTGTCGTCATATTTTCTTTCTTCGAATCTGAACCGTAGCCTGATATCGACAATCGGGATCACCTTGCCTCTGAGATTGATAACTCCTTTCACGTATCCGGGCATATCGGGCACCTCGGATATATTCTGCAT
Source organism: uncultured Spirochaetota bacterium (assembly GCA_963796325.1). Lineage (GTDB taxonomy): Bacteria > Spirochaetota > Brevinematia > Brevinematales > JAOACQ01 > CAVYGN01. The sequence goes on along the minus strand of CAWCLF010000001.1, from coordinate 774,540 downwards.
CTCTATGATCTCCCTGACATGCTTGATCGAGATGCCGTATGATTCTTCCCCGATCCTGAAGTTCAAATATTTATTCGCCTGGGTATCCTCATTTTCATCGAAATCAATCATATCTTCAGAATTCATATTTCTTTTATTATCGATATATTCATTCATTCCCCGCCTCCTTTAAGCAGGCCGGATAAAACTAAAATTTTCCGAAATTACCGTCGTCCAGCGCTATTACCTCTTTAGGGTTGACTATTTGTTTAACCGCATTGCGCACAAAGTGTTGTTTTTCTTTATCAGGACTTATATGGCCGTTTTCCATCTCTTTTTCGATCTCATTCCTGATCAATTTTAAAATATCCGGGGTAAGGCCTGGTGTTTTCTTCGCTTCGATTTCAACTGTCCTTAATATGAATCTCTCTACCACGGCCTTTAACTGCTGCGCCTGCGACGCCAGCTCTTCGGCCGCCGACGCGCTTTCTTCGGCGTTCGCGGTATTCGATTGAGTTACCGTATCGATCTGCCCCAGGGCGGTACTGATCTGATCCAGCCCCTGGGACTGTTCTTTGCTCGCAGCGGCGACCTCTTCCACCAGGCCGGCAACCTTTGCAGCTCCTTCGACGATTTCCGCCAGCTGCTTGGAGGTTAATGTAACCAGGCTGTTTCCATTTTCTATGTTCTTGATCACATCTTCAACCATGGATGTCGTTTCTTTTACAGAATTTGCGCTGCGGATCGCAAGATTGCGGACTTCCTCGGCCACCACCGCGAAACCCTTGCCGTATTTGCCGGCCCGCGCAGCTTCGGCATTGGCGTTCAACGCCAGCAGATTGATTTGAAAGGCAATATCGTCGATTGTTTTTACGACTTTTTTAATCTCTCCGGCAGATTTATTGATCCCTTCCATCGCGCCGACAAGCTGAACCATCTGCCTGTTGCCCTGTTCGGCGTTTTCCTTCGAATTCTTCGAAAGGCCGTTGACTGTAACGGCATTCTCGGTATTCTGCTTTGTCTGGCTGTTGATTTCCGTAATTGAGGAAGTTATTTCCTCGAGCGAACTGGCCTGTTCGGAAGCGCCCTGGGAAAGCGACTGGCTGGACTGGGATACCTGCATCGATCCCGAAGACACCATTTCCACCGAATTATTGATCTGGCTTAAAACTTCGTTTGTGTTTTCAAGCATCTGATTGAACGAATTACCTAGCAGCCCGATTTCATCTTTTGATTTGACTGCCAGCTTTTCAATAGATAAATCCCCATCGGCCATTTTCTTAGCCATTTCAGTCAACCTGGCCATCGGTCCGGTTATGGATAATGTAATGGATATTCCGATGGTAAAGGAAAGAATGAGCCCGGCGCCGGTGATAATTAACATTATCATTATCGACTGGTTAGTTAAATACGTATTTTGATCCGATGTTTGTTTTGCAAGTGCTATTTTACGGTCGACAAGGTCGCCAAGTTCGGCCTGCTCCTTTGCCGACACGGCATTACCGACATTTTCGATAAGAGCTCTTGCTTCCGAATCTTTTTTCTGTTTTATTAGATTGATGACATTATTCAAGACACTCCTGAACGACTTGTGTGTTTGAATAAACGCTTCAAAGGCTTTTCTACCGTCAACAGTCAATATTTTCTTTTCCAGAGAAGCTGAATTCGAATCGATAGTATCCAATAATTGACTGATTTTATTCAGTATCTTCGCCTTTTCCTCATCGGTTTTGGCGTTAAAAAGATCCCTGTCGTTCAGCCTGACCATTTGAAAACTTTGAGCAATATTCAAAAGTTCGGAAATGGAAACCGTATCGTTTTCATACAGGACAATGGCGGCATCATTAACTTTTTTAATATTCATCATGCCGATAACTCCCATAGCCAATCCGAACAGGTCCAGTAGTATAAATCCGCCTATCAATTTCACACCTATTTTCCAGTTCTTAAACATAATATTCCTCCTGTGTTTCATCTTTATTTAATACTTTTTCCTATTCCACCCATCTATTAATAAATGACGAAGTGTCAAGTATAAAGCTTACGTTGCCGTCGCCGAGGATCGAGCATCCCGAGATTCCGTCGATCGTTCCCAGAAAATCCGAAATAGATTTTATTACAAGCTGCTGGGTGCCTATGATTTCATCGATAAATATGCAGGCCTTCCTGGCTTCGTTTTTAACGACTACCATTATACCGTCCGTCACTTTATCGTACTTGCTTTTCAGCTTAAAAACTTCATAAAGACGGATCAAAGGAATTATATCGCCCCTCAAATTAACTACCTCCCGCCCGTTTTCCATTTTAATAAGCATTTCATCCTTTGCTTTAAAAAATTCCAGAATATCGATAACCGGTATGGAATAATAATTATCGCCTGTTTTTAATGTAATCCCGTCAATGATGGCCATTGTCAGCGGAATTTTCAGGATGAACTCGCTCCCTTTACCGGCTTCGCTTTTAATTTCTATTTTTCCCCTGATTTTTTCCATGTTTTTCCTGACCACGTCCATCCCCACACCGCGCCCTGAAACCTCAGAAACCTGCTCCGCCGTTGAAAGGCCCGGCTCAAAAATAAACTGCCATACCTCATCGTCGGCAAGATCGGGAAGAGGTTCCCTGAGGAGTCCTTTTTCAACAGCTTTCCGTATGATTTTTTCTTTGTTGAGGCCCCTGCCGTCGTCTTTGACCGATAACCAGATATCGCTGCCCTCGTATTTTGCACTTAATTTTATTGTTCCTGTTTGATCCTTACCGTTATTTGCCCTCTCAAGAGGAAGTTCGATGCCATGGTCTATGGCATTTCTCAGAATATGTACCAGGGGATCCGATATCTGCTCGATCACATTTTTATCCATTTCCGTTTCCTGGCCGGACATTTTCAAATCGATTTTTTTACCGAATTTTCCTGAAAGATCCCTGACCAGCCTTGTGAGTTTATTAAACAACCCATCCAGCGGGATCATCCTGATCATCATTGTTGTTTCCTGGAGTTCGCGAGATATTTTAGACAGAGCGGATGCGGTTTTATTGAAATTATCCAGTCTTATACCCTGGATATCGGGACTGTTAAAAACCATGGCTTCGGCGGTAATCAACTCGCCGACAAGGTCGAAAAGCCTATCCAGTTTAGCCGTATTGACCCTGATTTCCTTTCTTTGAATCTCCTGCTGCCCGTTGCCGTATGTATTTTTTTGAATTTCCAGCGCTTTTTCAACATCTTCCGGTTTTACATGGCCTGATTCTATCAGCATTTCTCCAATCGGTTTATCCTGGGTTTCCAGTGCCTTTTCAACTACTTCGACTTTTACCGCGCCTATATCGACCAGAATCTCACCCAGAGGTTTATATTCAATGCTCTCGGTATTTTCCGCTTTCCCATCATTGCCGTTTTGTGAATGTTTAATCTCTTTCCTTATTATATCAACGATTTTGAGTATATTGGTAACAATAGCGTTATTAACAGTAATTTTTCCGGTGCGCACATCGTCGAGAAGTGTTTCCAGTTCGATGCAGACTTTTTCTACAACTGTAAAACCCAGAAATCCGGAATTGCCTTTTATCGTATGAATGCAGCGGAAGATTTCCTGAATCGCGGGCTGATTTTCGGATTCCTTCTCCAATATCAGGGCTTCATTTTCCGATCTATCCAATAATTCGCAGGTTTCCGATATGTATTTTTCGATCATTTCCTTCGTTACAAGCCGTCCGTTATCAGAGGGTTCCGGGGATTGACCGGTTTCATGCGAGCCGCATTCAATATCATTAATGCACTCTTTGATTTTTACAACGATATTCTGCGATATCTCTTCCGTTCCTTTATCGTTCATATTATTCTGGACGTGAGCGATCATCTGCCTCAGCACATCGATAGTCTGGAAAAGCAGGTCTGTCTGGGCCTGGTCCGGGTTGATACTCTCTTTGCGGAAAATTTCCAGGAGAGTCTCGGCTTCATGCGTCAGGCGTTTTATATTATCAAAGTTAAGATACCCGGCGGATCCTTTTAACGAATGAAACAGCCTGAATACCGTATTTACTACTTCCAGGCAGTTTTCCAGTCCTATATGGCTGATTTGATTTTCCGCATCCTCGATTCTTTCATATCCTTCCGAGATAAACGAATCTATAATTTCCTTTGTATCCTTTTCAATCTGTTCATTCATATTCTTAACCCAATTTTTTTCTCGATCTTTTTCAACATCTCGATTAATATGGAAAACCTGACCGGTTTGCTTAGAAAGGCATAAGCTCCCTTATTTAACAATTCACATATAACTTCATTTTCATCATCTGCGGATATAACTATGATTACAGCCTTTTGATCAATCGAATGGATTATTCCCGTTAGCTCCAGCCCGGTCATGTAAGGCATATTAAGATCAGTAATTACGACATCATATTTTTCATTTTTATAAATACTCAGAGCATTGATCGGATTTGTGGTACAGTCTGCATCATAGCCGTAATTTTTCAAACTGAGCCTCAAATATTCTAGGAAAATAGATTCATCATCAATGACAAGTATTTTCATTTATTCGCCTCCCTGATGGAAAACGGAGTTTTCAAGTCAAAACCGTTTTTTTTATTTACAAATAGAATTATAGCCGGAAAAAAACAGGAAACAATTATACAAACGGATAGATAAGGTATATAAAAGGTATAAGGAGCGGGAAAAGTTTTCCTGATTTCATAATCTAACTTTATTATTCAATATAAAACTTATTAATTCAGTTCTCTTTTTTATCTTCAGTTTTTTGAAGATAGATGATATCCGCTTTTTTATGGTTATCTCCGCAATGCAATCTTTTTTTGCTATTTCTTTGTTGCTCAGGCCCTTGATTATCAGATTAATGACTTGCATCTCTTTTTCAGTGATCCCGTATTTCATAAAACCCGAAGTAGAGGTTTCAAGAAAATTAGCATTAAATATTTTTATAAAATCCGATAAATCGGTGTTGAGCTGGCTGATTTTATTAATAAGATTAACCCTTCTTATGTTTTCACTTAAATAATAATGGATATCGTTAATAATGCAGTATATGATATTTCTGCCCTGACATTCAAAAGAACCGGAACAAATTGATACCGGTATCGGATTGCCGTCTTTTTTTTGACACCAGCATACGGGTATATTTTTTTGTTTTTTTTTCATTATTTCTTCTAAAGATTCAAGTGTTTTAAATGTTTCCAGAGCCAGGGTTTCTATATTCATTTTCAACAATTCTTTTCTCGTGTATCCGAAAGTTTCGATAGTTTTGCCATTTACATCCAGTATTTTCCTGGTTTCTTTATCAAAAAGAATGATCGCCGCATTAATTTTCTTGAAAAACAAACGATATTTCTGTTCACTGACTATTATCTTTTCATCCGGTCTTTTTTTATCGTTTTCATTAGAAATTCCGGATACAATTTTGCTGGTATTCAACATAAATCCGCCTCTCTGCTTTAAAAAGCTTTAAAAAGAGTATAAACCGGAATAAAATTAAAACTATTATACCTGCGGATAGATAAGGGATATAAAAAGTATAAGAGGGGTTAAAGGAAAGTCCTGAGAAATTACAGTTTGATGTTTTTATTAATTATAAAACTCATTAATTCAGTCCTTTTTTTTAACTTCAATTTTTGAAATATCGAAGAAATATGCTTTTTTACCGTTACTTCAGCAGTGTGTAACTTGTCTGCTATTTCCTTGTTGCTGAGACCCTGTGTAATAAGAAAAATAACATGAAGCTCTTTTTCCGTAATCCCGTAATTCAGAAGGCTCATCGTTGGCTGGTTCATGTAATTTGTTTTTAAAATTTCAATGAAATCGGTAATATCAATATGCAGCTCGTTTATTTTATTTATAAGATTGGTTTTTTTTATGTTCTCATTTATATATTCAGTGATATCCCTTGCGATGCCGCAGATAATTTTCCTCCCTTCCCATAAATAAGTTCCCAGGGTGATTGCCAAGGGAACAGGACTATTATTCTTTCTAAGATACCATTGTACTGGAATTTGTTTTATTTTTCCATTCAAAATTTCATTGGTCATATTTATCGTTGACAATGGTTCCATAGAAAGCGACTCAATTTTCATGTTCAGCAATTCGGTTTTCGTATATCCGAAAGTTTCGATCAGATGGCTGTTAACATCAAGAATTTTCCTTGTTTTTCCATCACTAATAAAAATGGAAACATCTAACGACTCGAAAAGCAAATGATATTTCTGCTCGTTTTCAATTATTTCCCTTTCCAATTTTTTTTTGTACGAAATATCGTGCACAAGAACCCAGATATCAAGATTCATAAAATTTTTATTTGAAATACTGCCCTCGATAGTAACGATTATAGTTTTACCATCTTTACAGTTTAATTCCCTTTCAAATTCTTCGCTATTTCCTTTTTTATAAACCTGTTTCGCAATATTCTGGTAAGCTGTTTCCCAATTTTTAAATATTTTGTCCAAAAATATCGTCGTTTTTAATTCCTGCACGGTATAACCCGTGATTATTGTAAATGCCTTATTGCACTCTTTAAAGTTACCGTCTTCGTCAAGCAGGACCAGGCCTTCCTTGACAGAATTGTATAAATCATGGTACTTATTTTCTATTTTTTCTACTGTCAAGTCTTTTGATTCATAATCGCCGATTTGATGATTCATACTTTACCCTCCTTTTTTAATTTATCATCTGAAAAACCCAACGGTGTTGTTTTAAAATATCCGGCAGGGTATGTTATTATGCTAATAAATCCTACTTTTTAAGGCAAGAAAATATTAATTTTAGAATTTTGCATTTGAATAATTTGAGTTATTTCATCTTTCGGATTATTATTTTTCAATGCATATAATTCCTAATATGGAATAAAATTAGATTATTAAACATGGGCGGGCATTATGGAAATTAATGAAATTATGAATTATTATTCCATTAAGGTTGCCAATTCGATCCACGCAATGCTGGCATATTGGGATAGCGACCAGGTATGCAGATTCGCAAACCAAGCCTGCTCTGAATGGTTCGGGAAGAAAAGCGAAGATATGATTGACAAAATAACAATAAAAGAATTTTTGGGACCGCTGTACAGGAAAAGCCTGCCTTATTTAAAAAAGGCATACAAAGGGAAAATACAGGTATTTGAACGCACTATCCCGACTTCATATGGTGATACAATATATTCCGTTACAACATATATGCCGGATATCGTAGACGGCAAAGTAAAAGGTATCATCGCCTATGTATCGGATGTTACCTATCTTAAAAAAATAGAAAAACAGCTTCAGGAAGAAAAGGCCAAGGCTGAAGAAATGGCCATGCATGATTTTCTGACCGGGCTGCCGAACAGGGCTTTTCTTCACGAAAGGATTCTAAAAGGCATTTCGATGGCCCAAAGGAAAGGAACGATGACGGCCATATTCTTAATCGACATGGATAATTTTAAATCAATCAACGATACATTCGGTCATTTAACCGGGGACGATGTTCTAGTTGAAACCGCAAAAAGATTGAATTCCGCGGTAAGAAAATACGATACGGTTTCCAGGGTAGGCGGCGATGAATTTGCCGTACTGTCGGTTGAAATTGAAAAAAAGGGGGAAATCGAAGAACTGGCGGCCCGCTTTTTAAATTCCGCGAGAATGCCAATAACTATTAAAAATTCGGTCATTTGCCCGTTATTCAGCATCGGCATCGCCGTTTATCCCGAAAACGGAAAAACTATTGAAGAATTATTTAAAAAAGCGGATATTGCGTTATACAAATCGAAAGAATCCGGGAAGAACTGTTATAATTTTAGCAGCTAAGCAGAAATAGGATTTATCACGTCGGGGTTTGCAAAATCAAATCCCATGCTTGGCCTTAAGTTCTTTTAATTCCGGCAATTGCCTGGAAAAATTTTATTATAATATTCATAAGCAATTCCTGTTTTATTCAATATTTTCCATATAGCCAACCCTCTTGCCACTTTTGAATGCGCTTTCACTACAATAACAATTATACTATGGTAAAATACATCATGTCAAACCGGTCCTGCCGCTGGTCGATAGACCGATGCTCACCTAGACTACTATCAGCAATGTGCTTTCGGAATATTTTTGAGCTGGCGTAGCAACAGTTTCAGAGACATCCCCGTCCTCAGCAAACGCGGGAGGTGTCTGAGCGAGATCTGCTCGATACCGAGGCTGGCCTTGAGATTCCCGATGATCACCCGCAGGTCATAGCCGGGTTCGTATACGGGAATCATCGGCTTCTTCAGGCCCGTCAGTCCCCAAACGGCCATCAAAGCTGTGCAAACAGATGTCTCGACAGTGAATACGACATCCAGCGGCAGCTCGGCAAACTGGCCTATAAAGGCAAGGTTGACACAGCCTTCCGGGATAACCTTAGGCCGGTCGATGATCTTTCGCGGCATGAACTGCGAAGTAATGTAAGGCATCATCGAGGTCGAGACTTTCGAGTGAACCAGGGTAAGGTCTATTTGCTCTTTTGACATCCCGCAATGGTACATCAGTTCGGCGAACATCTCGGCGCCCGAGCATTCGCGCATCGGTTTTTTGATGTAGTTGCCGGGGACTTCGCTCACCTGCCCATATGCCCAGAAGACGTTGACGTTTTCCGGCTGGTTCGGGAAGTACTTGCCGTAAAGGACAAATGAGAGCTTCCAGGACGAGTCAATGATCGTCATCCCGCCTCCGGTCCCCGCTTTGTCGCCCGTTTTGGCTTCAATGAAGTCGAAAAAACTCCTGTCGCCCCTGATCGTAGGGAAGAATGAAATCCAGTTCGACTTCTCGATATCCGAGATAAAGGCCGCAGGGTTTCCAAACTTGGGGTCGTTTGCGGCAAGTTTCTCCCAGAGGGTAAAGCAGCCGCGTTCGAGGGTATCGCGGTTCAATGCAGCGGCCGTGCCCGTGTCACCCATCGATGCGTTCTGCGTGAGCGATCCGTTCGTGAAGAATACAAGGTCATTGCGGGTAAGTGCAACACGGCGTTCTCCGGCAGCATCCCTGAGCCGCAGCCCGGTGGCAACGGTTTCGCCATCCTTGTCGATCAGGTCCATATCGACAACGGTCGTCCCCGTTATGAAATGTACTCCCAGTGACTGCAGCCAGACCTGCATCGGCTTGATGACCGAGTCGTATTCATTGTATTCGGTATGCAGGATACCGACGAGGCGGGTGAGGCCGGGGGCATACATCATGAAGCGCGAGAGGTAACGTTTCACCTCGATGACCGAGTGAAAGTCGCGAAAGGCAAGCATCGAGCTCCAGCAGTACCAGAACACCGACTTCGTGAACTCCGGGGTGAACCAGTCGGCTACTGTTAATCCTTCGAGCTCCTCCTCCGGAGTCAGGAGAAGCTTTGCCGTCCGTTTCGCGTCTTTGTCTGACATGTACTGACCGGTCGCAGGGTAGCGCCGGCCCTGCCGGTGCATAAGACGGAAGTTGGAGTAGATCGGCTCCCGGACATTTGCCTCAAATGTCTCGTCGAGAATTGTCCGGCCGGGCGTCTGGATGGAAGGAACTTTGCTGCAGATGTACCACAGGCACTCCATGCGCGCCTCAAGTTCGCGCTCTCCGCGGCATGTATAGCCATGCTCCTCATCTCCGGCCCCATCCATCGAACCCCCGACGAGGGACAATGACTCGTAGACCGTCACGTTGTCAGCGGGCATATAAGCATCCGTTACAAGGGATACAGCTGCAGAGAGGCCGGCGATGCCGCCGCCGATGATGTAAGCATGTTTTTTTTCAATATTTTCCGGTTTGACGGCATTGATTCTGTCGTAATTCCTCATAATATCCTCCTAAATGTCATATGTTAGATAATTGACATTTGTCACTTATTATATTAATATAGATCTGAAAGAAATTCAACAGTCAAAACGGATTCTTTTGGCAGATAAGAGACAATATATCCGGATTTGTCCCTGAAAAAGGATGGAAGATATGCAGAATAAATATGACTTACGGGTTATCCGTACCTATAAATCATTATCAGAAGCTTTTTTACAGCTTATGAGCGAGAAGAACTTTGAAGATATAACGATTAATGAATTATGTGAAAAAGCCATGATACGAAGGACGACATTTTATAAACATTTCAGTGATAAATATGAATTCTTGCGTTTTTTTATATGGCAGCTTCAAACCGGGTATGATTCAATGAATCCGGCCTCGACGGATTACAAGGATTCACAGTCTTTTTATATCAGCATAGTCCAGCACCTGATAGACTTTTTAAAAAAACACGAACGATTTGTCGATAACGCATTGAACAGTAACTTATTGCCAATTCTTCTCGACATACTTTCCGAAGAGATTACCTCAGATATTATAAAAAAAATCGGGATCGGGATAAAAAAGGGCATAAATATCCAGGCATCTCCCGAAACAATCGCATCCTTTTTTACCGGAGCTATTATTAATACTGTTAAAAGGTGGCTGATGAAAAAAAAACAGATCCCTGAAGAAAAGCTAATCCAGGAGATGAAAAATATTTTTCTTGCGTGGCGTTAAAACACCTAAAAAAACCGTAATTGGCGCCTTTTATTTCAAATTTCAAATTTTATTAAAAGCTTAAATTATTCTACTAACAGGGATTGATATTTCAAAAAATTTCAGATTATATGAAATTTTTCATTGTCTCAGTTAAAATTGATGAGAGTGGTTCTTTCATCAATATTCACTTTTTACAGGTTCGAATACGATATCGACGCCGTTCATGAAAAAATCAGGGGGGCGCAGATTATCATTGACGGGTAATAACAGCGGGGTTATAATGGTAATAATGCGGATTTGGGAAGCATTTTTCCGGGAGAACAAGGTGTCAAATGGGAAATATCGGTTTATAGGGATGAATGGATGGATGATTTAAAAACGGATAATAAAAGAATTACGACTGTCGGTTTTCTCATCGAAAATCCCGCAGAAGGATACCAGAAGCAAATTTTGCAGGGTGTCAGCGAGAGGGCTGCGCAGATCGGCATTAACACTGTACTTTTCCGTTCTAACGCTTTAAATTTTTATTCTTATCAATTCAGCTATCAGCGTAATCTTTCAATGGATTTTATATCCAGAGAATTAATTGATGTACTAATTTTCCCGGCAGGCTTTTTTAATTTAGCCACCGGGGAAGAGATTTTAAAATTTATGGAACGTTATAAGGACATCCCCAAGGTATGCTACGGCGGTAAAATTGATAATATTCCATGTGTAAAAGTTGATAACAAAAGCGGGATCCTTGATATGGTTCAGCATATTGCGGGCGAGCACAATAAAAAAAGGATAGCCTTTGTTAAGGGCTCTCTTGGCAGTTTTGACGCAGAGAGCAGAATGGAAGCTTATATTGAAGGTTTAAAAGATAACAATATACAATTTGATCCTGCCCTTGTCATTCAAGGGGACTATACTTCGCAAAGCGGGGCTGCCGCTGTAAAAAAACTGCTGGATAATAAGATCGAATTTGATGCAATCATATGTTCCGATGATACTATGGCGATCGGAGCCCTTGAGGAGTTGAAATCCAGAAACATTGACGTGCCGGGCCAGGTTATTTTAACGGGCTTTGATAATATAACGGAATGTGTTTACCAGTCAACACCGCTTACTACAATAACCCAGCAATTATATCTGCAGGGTGTCAAAGCCTTCGATATGGCCATGGACCTGATCAACGGGAATCAGGTTGCCGATGTAACTTTAAGTACAAGCCTTGTTATAAGGAACTCATGCGGCTGTAAAAAAAGCAGGGGGACAGTATTTCTTGATAATCAGTCAAACTATTTATTGGACAGCCGCCGGACTTTTGTTGCGAATTTAATAAAAAATGTAAGCAATGTCGTCCTGGTAGGCCCAAGGTATGACAAATTTCTCGATTTTATAGGCAAACTGTTCGATTTTCTTGAAAAGAAGGAAGACAACGAAAATTACCTGAACGATCTTATGTCTGAATTCGAAAACCTGGTTTGTTATTTTTATGAGATCGATATCAGTTTCGATTTCTGGGAAGAGATGTTTAATTATTTATACATTCATGATGTTAATTTCCTTGAGAATCCTTTTTTTAAAAATACGATGCGGAAGTTTTATTCAATTAAAGACAGGCTGGAAACTAAATATAAAAATAAGGAATTCGAGGATAAAGTCCACAAAGACGAAGTTATGAGAAATGTTGTGAGCGAACTGATGAGGTCCGGGGACAGGAGCGCTATGCTTGAAAACATATGTAAATGGTTCCCTGTAATAGGCTTAAATCTCGTCTATATTTATTTATTCCCGGAAGCTAAAGAGCTAAAACCAGATGATCAATGGGTTATTCCTCACGATTTAAACCTGCTGCTGTCATTTGATAAATCTAAAAATATCTATTCAATTTATCCGGACGGCTGGCCTTTATATTTTAATGACTGGGTCAGTTTGATCAGGGGATCCGGATCAAGCAGAAATTATATAATATACGGTTTTTTCTATAATGAACTCCGGCTTGGATATGTGTTGTTCGAGTTGCGCCAAAAACTGGTTAATGACTATGAATATCTGTTAATGATCCTGAGCAATATATATATGAATATATACTTGCTTGAACAGAAGGAAATTCACCGGCGGCAGTTAAGCGAACTTTTAAATACTCTGGAGAATGAAAAATCAATTCTACACAAGCGCAATATAGAAATGCAAAATGACATATCCATCGCAAGAAGAATCCAGTCCCAGCTTATTCCGACAAAATCCTCCTACCCTTTTATATCATTTTATTATAAAACAATGGATCTTGTCGGAGGCGATTTTTTCGACTTCCTTGAATTCCAGGAGAAAAACTGGATCGGCATTTTTGTCAGCGACGTTTCCGGCCATGGAGTCGCCGCAGCATTTGTTACATCAATGATTAAAAGCACTATTCGGCAGACAAGGCTCATGCAGGATAATCCAGCATATCTCCTGCAGTCTCTCAATGAAGCCCTTCTCAATCAAACAGGAGGAAATTTTGTGACGGCGTTTTACGGGATCCTGATGCTTGGCACCAGCGAATTCATTTACGCAAACGCAGGGCATAATCTGCCGTATTATATCCATGACGGTCTTATCGATTTTATTCCCGGAACCAATAAAAGCTTGCCGCTGGGCGTTATCGACAATCTGGAAATGATAAAAAATAAGAAGTATTATACGAACAATATCATTCGCGTAAAGGAAAATTCAAAAATATTGCTTTATACCGATGGTTTGACGGATACCCTTTCGGACGAAAAGCCGGACGAGGATTTTGAAAAGGCAAGGATTACCGAAGTAATTCTTGAAAATTCCGAGCAGCCGTCAGGACAATTTATAAAGAATCTCTCCGAACAGCTTATCAGTTTTCATGGGTCCGACGATTTCAATGACGACGTCTGCATAATTTGCCTGGATGTCCCTGGTCCCACCCTTTCAGCTCCATCCTGATTATCAGACTAAAAATAAATTTTAAAAAACCCTTGACTTGGTGTCCACTCCAGGTTATATAATGAATGCCGGTCTCCCTATTGAAGTATTGGTCGAATATGTAACACTTTTCGAACAGGGGGATCAAACCATCCAGGCCCGGAAAAATCTTTTAATCGAGCAAATAAGGATATTAATGGATAAAGTGGAAGAAATGAAGAAAACAATAGAACGATTGGATTACAAAATAGAAAGATATGAAAAGACTGTAATGGCAAAGGAAAAAGAATTAATAAAACTGGAAGATTCTATTTATTGAAAAAAGGGGGAGACAATGCAAAAACGTAAATTGGGAAAAAGCGGCCTTGAGGTATCGGCTATCGGCCTGGGCTGTATGGGTATGAGCCATTGCTACGGCCGCTGAGGTAAGGAGAGTTATATGCAAAAGGTTTTATTAAACAATGGTCTGGAAATGCCCCTGTTAGGGTATGGCGTTTTTCAGGTAACTGATTTAAATGAATGTGAAAATGGCGTTTATGAAGCTATAAATGCCGGCTATCGTCTCATCGATACAGCCGCTTCATACGGAAACGAAGCAGCGGTCGGTAAGGCAATTAAAAGGAGCGGCGCGGCAAGGGAAGAGCTGTTTATAACCACAAAACTCTGGATTCAGGATACCGGGTACGAAAACACCAGGAAGGCTTTTGAAAAATCGCTTCGGAGACTACAATTGGATTATCTGGACCTTTATCTGATTCACCAGCCCTATGGGGATATTTACGGCTCCTGGCGGGCTATGGAAGAACTTTATCATGAAGGCAGAATGAGGGCCATCGGTGTCAGCAATTTCCATCCGGACAGGGTAATGGACCTGATAATGCATAATGAGGTTGTTCCTGCTGTGAACCAGATCGAAACCCATCCATTCTGCCAGCAGGTTGAAACCCAGAAATTCCTGCAGGAAAACAAAATTCAGATAGAATCCTGGGGGCCTTTTGCGGAAGGTAAAAACAATCTATTCCGGAATGAACTTCTTCTTGCTATCGCCGGGAAATACAAAAAATCCGTGGCTCAGGTCATTCTGCGGTGGCTGACACAGAGAAAGGTAGTCGCTATTCCGAAGTCGGTTCATAAGGAAAGAATTACCGAGAATTTCAATATTTTCGACTTTGATCTCAGCACTGAAGAGTTGGATAAGATAGCAACGCTGGATACAAAGAAAAGCATGTTTTTCGATCACCGCGATCCTGAAGTCGTGAAGCGTTTAAGCGGCAGAAAACTGGATATTTAACAAGGTAAAAAGAGTGATGGCCGGTCCGGCGACATGGCTGGAACCTGTATCAGACCAGGATTACAATAAATTGAAATAAGGAAGTATTTCTATGGCTATAAGCAAAACAACAGGAAAAAACGTGATAATTCTGGGAGCTTGCCGTCCCTGAGTTCTATTATCACCGAAGAACCGCTTTTATCCTCGATAAGGATCTTGCCATATCCGAAGCTATCCTCCCGGTACCTGCCATAGAAAGCTATCGCCTCATCGACCGAGGAGCAGCTTTCCAACATCCTCTGCTGTGGAATTCCTTTTATCCTGATAAGATTGGTATCGGTTTCCCAGCCTGTTCTTCCGTAAGCTACCCAGTCATAGGCAAGGCCTTCCGTATTAAGGCCTCCCTGGGGAAAGCCGTTTATAAAACCGACATAAACGGTCCCGTAATGGCCCTTTGTACGGCAGTTTTACCAGCGTGGAAATCGCGGGGAAAATCGGGGCGAAATACGCAATGCCCTTTGAAAACAACATTTTCTTTGCAGGGGGTTGCACATGCCTTTAAAGGAAGCATGGAAATATTTAAAGCATTTTGAATAAATCCCCCAATATACATGCTTTTTTTGAAAAGCAGATAAATGATGATCCTTTTATTGCAAATTATTTGCCACAAAACCTTTAAGAGGTTCTATAAAATTATTTCAGCCACAACCCCATAAGCGCCTTTTTTTGTTTTGTTGCCGATAAAATAGAAATCACCCATATTTACATTTGCACTCTCTAAGAAAGTTTTTAAAACATTTTCTTCGTTTGCAGAAAAATCCAAACCAAAATGAAAATTTTCATTGGTAGCTTTTACACCTTGCAGTGCAGTCAATCTTTTTGAATAAAAATCAACAAGTAGAAAACTGCCGGATGCAGCATGTCCTTGTATTTCTTTTATTGTCTTTCGAATATCATTTTCAGATATATACAGGGTTACTCCTTCCCACAAAAAAATAGATTTTTTTCTCGGATCATAACCTGCTTTTTCAAGTTTCTCATACCATTTATCAGTAGAAAAATCCACAACAACAAAAGTAACATGGGATGCATCAATACCGGCCTTTTGTAAGCATCCTATTTTTAGTTTCTGTGTCCTTTCCTGATCCGTTTCGAAAAACCTTAATTTATTATTTTTGAGATCGCCGTAGCTTCTTGTATCATAACCTGCGCCCATAATAATAAACTGTTCGGCTTTATCCTTTATTTTATTGATAAGTTTGTCAAAGTAAAATGTTCTGGCAATAGGAACATTAATTATACTCTCTTTTCCCTCCTCTTCTAATTCAGGATATATTTTATACCGCAGAAATCCGGGAAATAAAACCAGCCATAACCCTATTTCAGAACCATTCGGAAGTGAACGATATAGTTTTGCCGCTGCCGGATCTTTTCTCATGCCATATGCATTCATTTGCCACCTTGCAGCGATTGCGGAGATGGCCGTACCTGAGACCCCTAACTTTTTACTGACAAGTAATTGGTTTATGGAAGCTAAAACTGCACCAATAATAAACAGGGGAATAAAAATAATCTGTACGACAAGGAAAACTATGAAAGAAATTAATTTCATTTTAATTATCTCCTCTAATATCCGGTTATTATTAATAAATTATATTCCGGTTTTTGTCAAGGGAGTTGTCGCTTTTATTTTACGCCGCAATCAACGATTCCTTGTTAGTCTTACTCGGGTTTAAAAATACCGATTCTATCCTTTCCCATTTTTTAGATTCTCCTGACCATCTTTCAGGATGCCTGCTTTTTGCCGCATCATAAGTTTTCGCTCTCATCAGGAGTATTGCCTTATCTTTACCGTCATGTCTCTGTGCAGGGGTCACATATCCAATCCCTGAATGAAGATGCTTATTGTTATACCAGTCTACGAAATTCTGCATCCATATTTCCGCCGCTTCTATTGTCTCGAAACGGCCAGGGTATTTTACATTATACTTTAAAGTCTTAAACAATGATTCTGAGTAAGGGTTATCGTTACTTACGCTCGGCCTTGAAAACGATGGCATAACCTGTAGCCTCTGCAAGGTCGATAACATCGTTGCTCCTTTCATAGGAGAACCGTTATCTGAATGTAGATACAAGCCCTTTAAATCAATTGTTTCTCCGATCTCGGCCATAATCCTGGCGGCATGATCGGAGCTTTCCTCCTCGTGCATTTTCCAGCCGACTATCTTACGGCTCCAGACATCCTCAAACAGATAGAGATAGAAGTACTTACCCTTGATATGACTGGATATATAGGTAATATCCCAGCTCCATACCTGGTTGGGCCCTGTCGCTTCCAACTCTCTTGGGGTTTTTCTCGCCGTTTTCGGCTTCGTTTCATATCTATGGTGAAGCATATTTTTTTCCTTCAAGACACGATAAAAAGTCGATTCTGATCCTTTATAGACCCCTTCCTCGGCCAGTAATGGTACTATTTCATTCGGGGTCATATCTATGAACCTCTCAGAGCAGCAACAGGAGATGATTTCCTCTCTTTCTTCTGCTGACAGGGCATTCCTGGGTTTATATTCCCGTATTTTTCTCCTATCTCCTTCAAGATTTTTATCCCAGCGCTGAATGGTCCTGATGTCATAACCTGATTCTTCACAAGCCTTATCCCTGCTTGCCCCTGTCATAACTGCCTCATTTATCAAATCACAGATATTTATCCTTATATCCATGGGAGTTAATCTTCCTCTTTGCCGAATAGCTTGTTCAGTTTTTTTTTAAGCACCAGCAGAGAAGTAACCTCGGCTATAGTTTTATCCTTACGATTAATTTCCTTTTCTAACTCGGCTATTTTTATTTTCAATTGCTTGATTTCATCCCTGGCTTCATTATTAGATAACACTGATTTACACTCCTGTTTCCAGAGCTCGATATGCGTTGTCTGAAGTCCGTTTTTCCTTAGCCACTGTCCCAACTCTTCTCCCGATTGATTGGCTGAATCTATCACCGCCTGATACTTTTCAGATAGTTTCCAACCTCTCGGACTTCTCTCCTGGTATCCTCTGGATACATTATTCTGGATCATTTTCCTCCAATTGTAAAGGGTCTGATCACTCACTCCTATTTCCTGACTTAATTCTGTTACTGTTTTCCCGCCGGGAATACACATCTTTTGAACGATAGTTCTCCTGAATTCTTCTGAATGAAATTGACTTTTCATTTTTTGTCTCCTAATATTTTAGGCGACAACTATCCTAACACACGGGGTATTCCCTCCACCCAAAAAGTCAAAGAATCGTCGTCTCCTAATACTAACAAATAAATCCCACGGATGGAAAAGTTAGGCGCTATTTTAACAATTAAAAACAAACCAGCATATATCATTTCGCAATCGTTCATCGTCAATTACAAGATCACAAATTTTTCCCGGTAGCCTGTCTCGCTGCCATTGACATTCCTGATATCTATCAAAATCCTTTTTATCCTCTGAAGAGGCAGCCATAACGGCTCTGATTGCGTAGGCAGCCGCACCCAATTCATGTGCGGCAACATGAGCTACTGCAGCAGCCTGACCGGCGGATAAAGCCGCATATTTTGCCGCACCGGACAGTTCTCTTGCTGCCGCATTTGATGCGCCTGCGGCATCCAGGGCCTGTCTCACAGTAATTTCTCCATTTACCCATGCATGAGTTAATTCAATTGCGCGATGCGGACGGTCATCATTCGGGCGCTCTTCTTCGAAATAGTGCAATACATGCCGAGCGCATTGCGCTGCCCAAATCGCCAATAAATGATGGTCTTCGTCCAATAACACACCGCCGCGGCGAACTGTGATAAATCTTTTATCACGGATTTTGGGAAGTATCATACCATCTCCCTGCAGTGTTATTCTTCTCTCATTTTCACAACAATCGATGCTTAATCAATAGAACATTTGAAGTAACGCTCGTTATCGGACATTACGGTAATATCACCTCTTAACTTGAATTCGATACACACCTGAGCTCGGATTTCAGGGTCTGAAACCTCCGGCATGGTATTCGGCTCCAGTTTCCTTAACGGTTTTACGAAATTCAAAATCCCGTAAACATTTGCAATAACTGACCGATTATGGTAGAATTGTTCATAAAGCCTAATCTCCTTATTATGTAATGAGTTAGGTTTGCCGATATAAATTATCAAAAGGCAAAATCAGGCTTTATTCAATTTGATTTGGACTCGAGTGCGATATTTATATGGGGGGGATTAATAACTGAAGGTTAAAGATGGATACTAGCAATCCTATTAATGCCGATACGCTGATTGAGCTGGGTTTTTTATTAAAACGCAGCCGTACAGAGGAGAACAAGAATAAGGTAGTAGAAATTCTTAATATGAAAATCCCCATAACTGAAAAAAAGAAACTGATAGAGAAATTAGACAATGCATCCCGGGAACAAATGATAAAGGACCGTTTTTCAAGCTGGCTCTCAGGGAACATCGACCAGAAAATCAGAATGCATATAAACTCTATTGAAAAAGAAATATCCGTCAGGGTTGGTGAAATAAAAAAGGATCTAACCCGTACCAATATTCTGCTGGTTGACGATCTACCGTATATAACTAAAACCGTTTCGTATATATTAGAAAAGGAAAATTTCAAGGTTTTGTCGGCAAAGAACGCGGCGGAAGGTCTCCTGTTATTCCAGAGCATGATCCCCGATCTGGTGATAACGGACATCCACCTTCCGGATTTTAACGGGTTTGAACTGGCCATGCTTATCCGGAAACTTGACGAGATGGTCCCGGTCATATTTATAACGGCTATAGATATCGATGAGGAATTAGAACATTACGATCTTAAAAAGAAGAGAATGGCCTATCTTCAGAAACCGATCACGAAAGAGCAGCTTCTCGAGACGATAAACAAATTGATCAATGAGATTTAAAAATAGCATATTTCAACTAAATAAGGACGGGCATGTACTTGATTAATATAATATATATATTATAATATGCTGAGAGGCAGCTTTTATGTTTAAACATAAAAACCGGCAATTCGACTATCATTTAAACTGCTTTCGGCGCATATGGGACGATCTTGAACATTGCACAAGCAGGGGAATATATTTTTATAATGAAAATGAAAGAAAGATGCAGTTCAGCAGTTATTCGGAAATATATAAAAAAGCGGGGATATTGGCGGGCATTCTCATAAGTCACAATATAAAAAAAAGCGACCGCGTACTGCTGTCATCCAAAACCTCAATGGAGCTGGTTTATCTATGGCTGGCGCATATATGGATCGGGGCGGCAGTAGTTCCGATGCCCCCCAGAGAATCGTTCACATCGGCTGAAGCTTTTAAAAACCGCATATCGTTTATCATGGACCAATTCCATTTTTATATATGCGATGAAAATGAAAAAGACGATATCAAATCAGTTTGCCATGAAAGAGGCCTGGATTTCAAGATATTCACGTACAATGAAATATTCGCCGGTTTTGATAATCCGCGTGTTCTCCATGCGGAAAGGCAGATACCCGGAGATGACGACACCATTTTCATACAGTTTACTTCAGGAAGCACCAGCCAGCCCAAAGGCATCATAATACGTTATAAAAACCTGAGGACGAACATCGATGATATCTATACAGCGCTTGAAGTAAATCCCGTCTCGTTCAGGTCTGCAAACTGGCTCCCGCTGTACCATGATATGGGGCTTGTCGGATTGTTCCTGGGGAGTCTTTTAACATTAAGCGAACTGGTGCTTTTAACACCTGCGCAATTCGCCAAACATCCGTTAAATTTTATGACGATTCTCTCCGAATACGATATACAGGGATGCTGCATGCCGAATTTTGCGATCGAGTGGATTTTACGCAGAGTCAACGGGGAAGAAAAATACAACTACGATTTAAGCAAATTAAAATGGATCGGCATCGGAACGGAACCGATTAACGTTAATAAAATCAGGGAATTTGAAAAAACTTTCCGCCCGTACGGCTTAAAAAAAGGCGTAGTTTCGCCATGTTACGGGCTTGCGGAGGCGACCCTGGCTGTCACTATCGCGAAACCTTTCCGGCCATACAGGATCTTTAAAGTGAACGAATATTTATATCCGACGGTAGGAAGGAGTTTAAAAAATATAGAAATAAAGATAGAAAAGGAAAACCCCGGGGATCCCTACGGATTGATTAAAATATGCGGAAACAATGTCGCTTCGAGCGCATACATAAACGGAAAAGAAGTCGGGCTGTCCGATCGGGACGGTTTTTTAAATACAAGGGATATAGGCTTTTTCCGGGGGAAAGATCTTGTTATATTGGGGCGTTCCGACGATATGTTCATAATTAACGGCGAAAATTTTTTCCCTTATGAAATTGAATCATATATAAAAGAATTGAAACAGGTCGCAAGGAACCGCGTTGTTTGTTTCGATATACCTGCATCGAAGTCTTCTTCCGGACTTGTGGAGCTGATTGTAATATACGAAACGACATATTCCGGCGAGGACGATCTCAGGTCTATCGAATCTGAAATAGACAGGATCATCCTGAGAAAAACAGGTTTAAAGGTGTTAAAAATAATCGCGGTTAAACCTAAAACGATCCTGGTAACGCCAAGCGGTAAAATTCAGCGGAATTTAATGCGAGAGGAATATATGCATGGCAGAATAAAAGGAAAGTACGTTGAGTAGGATAAATATCGAAATAGAAAAACTGCGCTCCCTGAACGGCATTCTAAAAGAAACATGGGAAAAAGATCTTTCCCTTCCGCTCCAGCTGAAGTACAACTCCCTGAAAATGATAGAACAGTCGGGCATTAATGATCTGGTTTATTATTATCTTCTATTTCATGACAAAACGTATGAATTGGCCAGGGCCAACCTGTTTATCGCATGCACGGATTTTTCCTCGATGGATACCTCTATCCCCGGCGATTATAGAAAAAGGATCAAACAGATTTACCCGGATTTTTTAAATCTTAAAACCCTTGAATGCGCGAATATCTGCTTGCTGGGCGAAGGTTTAACGGTTAAAGACGATGATGATTTCGAATCAATCCTGGAAAGAACCGCCCGGGAAATGGACGATATTTCCAACGAGGAAGGCGTAAAAATCCAGGTTTTCCGCGATGTCCCTTATGAAAAATTCGATCGCTATTATCAAACCCTTAAACCTATAGGGTTCTATCCGGCCCTCGGTTTTCCAAAAGCCGTTATGGATGTCAGATGGAACAGCATCGAAGAGTATTTTTCCGATCTGAAAAAAAAGAACAGGGCCGCCGATTACTATAAACAGTCTTTCCGGATCAAGGAGAAATTCGGCGTTGAATATGAATTTGTCAGAGATTATAAAAAGTATAAAAACGAACTCTCATCGCTCTGGAAACAGGTTTATGATAAAGCGTCCGAATATGAACGGGAATATTTTACGCCGGAATTTTTCGAATCGGCGGCGGACATGCTTAGAGACAGCAGTGAAGTTTTGCTGATGAAATACGGCGAAGAAATCGTCGCTTTCAGTTTCAATATTTTTGATAAGAATACTTATTATACGATGTACTGGGGGGTCGATTATAATTTTACCAATTATAAAAGCGCGCATTTATACAAGGCGAATAACATATTCAGCCTCTCAAGGGCAATCGAACTTGGAAAGAAGAAACTGGAAATGGGCATTACGGCTTATGATCCCAAATTAGTCCTGGGCGCGGTCGCCCAGCCTCTTGTTTATTTTGTCAGACACCGTGACAGCAGGGAGTATTCAAGGACTATGGCTCATCTGATTACGGATTCGATCAAGCAGCCCGATAATTTTTTTCACCATCCTTTTAAAGAGGATGTTTTGAACAGATCCAACCTGGTATTTATTTCAAAAGAAATAAAAAAACTTCAGCAGGATTACCCCGAAGGTGATATTTTTAATAAAGTATCGAAGTATTATAAGGCGAACATAGCGCGATTGTCGGGGGTTTACAATTATTACCCGGAATTCAATACGGCGCAGAATTCCTGCGTTTACCTACAGGATAAAAAAATTGTTCTGCTAGGTACAAACTCGTATCTGGGGGCCGCCAGTCATCCTGAAGTGATGAACGCGGCTAAAGAAGCGATCGATCAATACGGCACGGGATGCTCCGGTTCGCCGCTGTTGAACGGGACTTTAGATATACATAAAAAATTGGAAAACGAGCTTGCGGAATTTCTCGGCAGGGAGGCCGTAGTTATATGCAGCACCGGGTACCAGACCAACCTGGCCGGAATTTCCGCTTTATGCGGACCGGAGGATGTAATAGTCCTTGACGAGAGGAGCCATAGAAGCCTGTTCGACGCGGCCAAGCTTTCAGGAGCGACATATTTTGTTTACCGTCATAATGATATGAAAAACCTTGAAAAGGTTTTGTCGAAACTGCCCGGCAGGAACGTATTGCTTGTAACGGATTCTGTTTTCAGCATGGAAGGCACCATTCCCGATTTAAAGGCGATAAGCGAATTGAATAAGAAATACGGATCGCGTTTATTCGTCGACGAAGCGCATGGGATCGGGGTTTTCGGGGCAAACGGAAGGGGAGCCTGCGAAGCTGCCGGTATTGAAAAAGACGTGGATTTGATAATGGGCACCTTCAGCAAAAGTTTCGCTTCCCTGGGCGGATTTATCGCCGGAGACTCCAGGGTTATCGATCATATCAAACATAAAGGAAGCCCGCATATTTTCAGCGCCAGCCTTCCGGCATCGGTCGCGGCGACAGTCAGGGCGGTCCTGAAACTGATAAAGGAAAAACCCGAAATGAGAAAAGACATCATGGATAAAGCGAAGTTTATGGGCGACAGCCTGGAGGCTATGGGTTACAATGCCAGATTCCTCGGGACCCAGATCGTCCCGGTTATACTGGGGAATGAAATTTTAACCCTGGCCGCGGCCAAAGTATTCATGGACGAAGGCGTTTATGTGAATCCGGTTCTCCAGCCTGCTGTGCCCGAGATCGCCACAGGCTTCAGGACAAGCTATATCGCCACGCATGATTGGGACGATCTGAAAGCGGCTTTGAAAATATTCGAAAAATATAAACACATATTAGGGGTATCATCGGATGGAAAATAAAAAAGAAATAGTCGACGAAGTATTGAAGGCCGTCCTGAAGCCGGGTTCGGTTTACCGGCCCGACGATGAACTGGTTACAGATTTAGGCCTTGATTCGTTAAAACTTATGGAAATTATGGGAAATATCGAAGACAAGCTTGACATTATCATTCCAATCAATAAAGTAGCCCATATAAAAACCGTCAGGGACCTTTATGATTCGATTGAAAAACTGGACGAAACCGTGTTTTCCGCGAAAACCCAGGGAGAATACTATACCGGCATCGACAGACGCCGGGATGAAGACAGGCGCAGCGGGTTCGACAGGCGTCTCAAGTCAAACAGGCAGGAATGAATATGCTGAAAATGCCGGATTTCTCAAAAATAGACAAGTCTTTCTTCGATCTGAGCTGCATGGTGATAAAACCCGTGCTTGTTTACATAGAAAAGAGATTCGGCAAGGAAGAATTAAAGAAATTTGTCGCCGAAACCGGCATGGATCTCGATTACCTGGAGGACAAGGACAACTGGATTTCATTCGATTACTATAAAGCATTCCTTGAAAAACTTGTGATATTTACCGGAAATCCCGATGTCGCGTATGAAACCGGAAGATATTTTTCCTACAGTTTTTTCAATTATCTCCTGAATATATTGAAATTGGTTTCGACGCCTTCGATCGCCTTTAAAAAGGCCGCCGAGTACAGTTCTCTTTATACAAAGATCGGAAAGTTCGAATATACGTCAACCGGGAATTCAAAGGGAGTTTTAAAATACGTCGTTTTTAAGGGGCACACGCAGAGTAAGCTCAATTGCGATGCCATAAAAGGCCTTTATGCCGCCTTCCCCTCGATGTGGGGGCTGCCTCCGGCTAAAATAAAGGAAATCCAGTGCCAGGCTGAAGGGGCGGATTCCTGCATATATGAAATATCTTACACGAAAAACCCGATATTGAAAAATATAATAACTTTATCATTTGCTTTGATAATGGTCGTACTGGAAGCGGCAGGCTTTTATTTATTTCATTTTAAATTCGCGGCCGGGGAGGACATATTAATTACGATCCTTCTGGCTGCATTAATAATCCTCTTAATGAACAGACCCCCGGCCGGAAAAGAAAACGAGTCGATTGAAACGGAAAATGAAAGGACGAAGGCCCTCGAAAAAGCGATAGTGGACAGCAGAGAAGATCTTCACGAACTCCAGATAGCTAATAAGTTTATAAGGGAGGAAGCTGAAAAACTGTCGGTTTTAAAAGAAGTAGCTGAAAGAATAAATTATTACAAAGGGGAAAGGGATACCCTGGAAAAGGTAATTGAAATAATTATAGAAAAAATGGGGTTTTTGAGGGGATATTACCTGGTTTTTAATAAACAGTTTGAAATTCAGAACGAACCGTCGGTTTTTTACAGGAATAAACCGCCAAAAAAAAATTTAAACAAATACCCGGCTCAAATCTGGAAGAATAAACTTCAAGGCTATTCCAGCGTCAATTATTATTCGGCGGTCAATCTCGATCCGTTCGATTCAGGCCTGGAAGATAATAATAACCATGAAAGCATTATCCTTCCAATAATAATACATGACAAATATTTATACTACATCATTTTCGACATACCGTCCGCAAGGACGAACATGAGGGAATCTTACAAGCAGTTTTTCATAACAATTTCCAACCAGATCGAAGTAGCCCTGAATAAGATATATGCCGTCGACGCCGCGAGGAACATCATATCGAACATCCCTTCCTCGATAGCGGTTTTCGATACGGAGACTTTAAGGATATCTTTTTTTAACGAATCTTTTATAAAGGAGATGAATCTTGAGCCGTCAAAGATCACAGGCCGCAATATCCTCGATGTTATCGGGAT
Source organism: uncultured Spirochaetota bacterium (assembly GCA_963796325.1). Classification (GTDB taxonomy): domain Bacteria; phylum Spirochaetota; class Brevinematia; order Brevinematales; family JAOACQ01; genus CAVYGN01. The sequence goes on along the minus strand of CAWCLF010000001.1, from coordinate 748,970 downwards.
AGAAAACAGCGCGACCAGGGATTATATCATCAACCAGATAAAAATGCTCAGAAGCAGGAACATTTTTGACGATCAGGAGATATCCATAGGCAAAGAAACGCTGGGTTATACGCTGTTCGAGCTTTCGGGAACCGGAGATATGCGCGAGGCCGGGATAATCATGAAAAATATCACGGCGCAGAAAGAAATGAAAGAGCAGCTATACCGGGCGGAGAAAATGGCCGCCCTGGGCACCCTGGTTTCAGGCGTCGCGCATGAGATCAACAACCCGCTGTATGGAATAGTCGGCAATGCGGAAATAATAAGGGACGAGGCGGAATCTAAAAATATAAAGGAATGCGCGGAAACGATCATAGAATTCACCATTCATGCCTCGGATATAGTCAAAGACTTGTCGAGTTATTCGAGAAGCATTAAGGAAGAGAAGCCCGCGAATTTAAACCTCAACGACATTATGGACGAAGCCCTGAGGATAGTGAGGTATAGCAGGAATTTTATAGATATTACCGTAAAAAAGAACTATTCCGATATCCCCCCGGTTTTTGTCTACGGCGGAGATTTACACCAGGTATTTGTCAATCTCTACAGCAACGCCATAGACGCTATGAACGGAAAAGGGGTTTTAACCGTCAGCTCTTCTTACAGCAACAATATGATAATAACTTCCGTGTCGGACACCGGGATAGGAATATCGCAGGAAAATATCACCAAAATATTCGATCCCTTTTTTACAACAAAAGAAGCGGGCAAGGGAACCGGGCTCGGGCTATCCATAGTATATTCCCTTGTGACAAAAAACAAAGGTATGATATCTGTGCGCAGCGGTGAAAAAGAGGGCACGGTTTTTGAAATAAAGTTTATGGTTAAAGAAGGATTATAATGGATGCCGAACTTTTAAAAAAAATCCTGATAATCGATGACGAACCTAAAATAAGAAAGGTTATTGTTTCCCAGATTAAATCAGGCGGTAAATGCGCGTTCGAAGCTTCGAACCGTCATGAAGCTTTTAAAATAATAGCCTCCGAGAATATAGACATCGTCATCTGCGATATAAAATTAGAGGATGACAACGGGATCGAGATTTTAAGGGAAATCAGGAAAAGCAATCCGGATCTGCCGGTTATCATGCTGACAGGCTATATAGACTCTGAAAATATCGATTTATCCCGTAAAATCGGGTGCACCGATATCCTTTTAAAACCTGTCCGGAAGGAAAAACTTATCGAGTCTATAGACAAGGCCTTAGGCAAGGCCATTGGCGAAAATCCTTAAAATTTTTCTATCCGTGCCCAACCGCATCTTCGGAAGTCCTTATCGAAAGGCACTTCCGGAGGAAGAGGGATACAAATACAACGTAATCCACTGCCCCATATAGAATAACAAAACCTGAAAAATATTTTACCGGCCATTGAGCCTGCGGTTCAAGACAAGCGCCTGACCGGCAAAAAAACATCATTTTTTTCAAAAATTATCTTAAATCGACTTCAATACTCCAAAGCATTATAATATTTATATGAAAGAGATACCTTTATCAAAAACGAATCCATATCTGCAAAATTCAAAACAATACGAAAAGCTTATTTTGAATAATGTAATTTCAAATTCTGCCATTGAAATCAATTCAGTCAGTTCTAATATAATCAAAAAGTTAAAAGAAAAAAATGTCTCTAAAGTTATTTGTCTGGTAGACTATTAATTGTAGTCTTAAACACTTCTTTAAAAATCGATTCCATCAACAGGTAGTTTCTATCGATTCCCATGCTTACAGCTTTGAAATATTCCTCCCTTTTTGATTTTTTTATAAGAATCAATCGTGACAGGCAGATCATCCCGTGTTTGTTTTCCTTTGGCTGGTAAAAATTTTTTGAGCCGATTGTTTTCTTCATTTAATCTTTTATTTTCATGTATCAAGGTTTGAATCTGGTTCTTTAAATCTTCTAATTCAGACATTATAATTCCCACAAAATTATATTAAATTAAAATTAATCACATCAATAAGCTCTGCCATGTACTTTTTAAATCCTCCAAAATTATTTTATGATCAGCGGATAAGATCTTCCATCCATTAAGATAACTTAAAACTGAGACAATATTCATATTTATATCCTAATCAAAATTTTATTCGGTTTTAAGCTTCATTGAAATATCCTTGAAAAACTCCTTCGACCATACATTCACTGTATCCGGATCTTTGATGAAAGGAAGCACATCGGTTTTTGCAGAGTCAAAATCCACCTGGTCAATCCTTTTTTCAAGCATCTGCATCAAATTATTTCTTCCAAAAGGCTCTTTAATTTTCCAATGACCTGTCTGCACAAGCCTTTCTTTTAAATGTGAGAGACTGACAGCAATACCTTGCCCTATAAGAAACACCATATCATACCAGTCCCTGCCCTTAACCCTGTTCTTCCAGCCTCTTAAGAGGACTGCATGCATTTTCCCGCTGAAAATGCTGGAAGGAGAATATAAACGAATACTTATCGGAGCCGGTTCGAGCAAATAACGGATTTCCGTTTGGAAACCTCCCGGAGGATCTTTATCTACCTCGAATTTGACCTTCCATTTTGTTCCAAGACCGATGGAATCCCGGATATTTTCCGGAGCCAGAATATCAAGAAGAACGATAGAGGTATCTGTCTTAATAAATGCAGATTCAACGGCACCGCTCTGCTTTCCCGTAATTTCTATCTCAAAACCGTAAGATTCGAGTTCTTTTTTCACTGCCATGTGATAATCAAAAAGACTGAAATCCATATCGGTGCGAAGCAGTGAAAAATCAAGGTCCTCGGAAAACCTGGGAAGACCGTAAAATAATCTAAGAGCAGTGCCACCGTAAAAAGCAGCTTTTTCAAAAAATTTAGCCCGCCAAAGCCCTGAAAGGCAGATCTTCTGTATGGTTTCCCGAACCGAGAGGTCATAGTCATCCCAGGTTTTCGGAGAGGTTTTCAATATCATGTCGACGATCATTTTATTCATAACAGCCTGTCCATTATCGAATTTAAAAGCCGGACACAACTCTTACCATAAACTGATGTTATCTTCCTTATTTCATTCCTGTCTACCAATCTTAATTCTTCATCCCCTATCCTGAGGTTATTTTCAATATATTCCTTTAAGTCATCGATATTTTCAGCATCGCAGTCAAAATAAATTTTATCAATCAGGGCTTTTCCAGGGGATGCAATCAAAAAACCCCGGCCATAACTTAACTCCTGCCTCGTAATTCCTTCGGCAAAATATACCTTATTTAAATACCTATAAGTGAATAATCCAACCGTGGTATCAAACCGTTTGTTCCGGCCAGTCGTTACTGAGGTTACCATATCGACCCTTTCTGGTATCAGCCTATGCCATGACAAAGCGTATTCCAGCGATACATACGACGGCCCGTAAATTAAATTTGCCAGTATCTCTTTAGAAAAAGGGCCGTTTCTCCATATTTCGCCAAGAACATAAATTCCCTTTTTTATCCGAATCAAATCTCCATTAGCAAGAAGCTTTGTCAGTTTATCCCTGGGCTGCTTATAACCTGACAGGGCATTCATCACGGCAAGATAATCAAGTTCGATAGGAAGACCTCTTAGATTTACCATAAAACGCTCCAGTATGTCGATATATTATCGACATACTGGTCAAATATCAAGAATTTAAAGAAAATAAAATATAATTTTTGCTTATTTTACTTTTAGTACATAAAGCAAATTAAAGAATCTACAAATGCTCATTTTATGATGGGACATATCAGGTAGCATTGGATAACGCGACAGGAGCAATCCGTCACCCGTAGTGACCCGCCATCGGCAAAAATAATGACCCACCTATCGTTATTTTAAGTGTCCCACCCCCTGAATCCCAACTAGACATGGGTCGACAGGGGTGACGCTCCAGAATGGGAGAAGCTATTCATGCGGCGGGAACTTTATAAACAGGGTATGATTCCGGAAAAAGGGCTGATCCTTGTCGCCGGAGCCGACGTTCAGAAAGACAGGATCGAAGTCCAGATCATAGCATACGGGCGGAATAAGGAAAACTGGAGTGTGGATTACAAGGTTTTTCCGGGAGATACCGCCGATATCAATTCCGAGCCCTGGAAGAGAATGGACACTCAAACATAATCGACAAGCTGATCGGCTTTTTCAGTCCGGTAAGCGGTTTAAAGAGACAGCAGGCGCGTGCGATCATGTCGGTTTACGGTAACACTCATACCGGCGCGATGAAGATGCGGCAGTCTATGCGAGGCTGGTCGATGAAATCCTCGACTAATCCGGACGACGAGGTACTGCCGGACATCGAGACCCTGCGGGTCAGGACCAGGGACTTATATAAAAACAACCCGATTGCGGGCGGAGCCATAAAAACGACCCTCACTAATGTCATCGGGAGTGGTTTAAGGCTCCAGTCCCGCATTGATCGTGAATTTTTAGGTATGGATGATGATGAGACGGACGAATGGGGAAGCAGAAGTCGAGAGGCAGTTCAGGATGTGGGCTGAATACCCTGATTCAGATGTGGGAAGAAGGCTAATCGGGGGGAGTTCCGTCCGCAGCTGTTTTGAGACGACTTGTCCCTGATGTCGGCTCAGGGAAGCAACTCAAGCCTGCGGAGTAAAGGAAGGTAGCGTTTTCTTTGATTCTTTCTTTGGCGCGATTGCCAAAGAAAGAAGTTAAATTCGGAGGAGGAGGGATTCGAACCCCCGATACCTTGCGGTATAACGGTTTTCAAGACCGCCTCCTTCGACCTCTCGGACACTCCTCCGTTCTAGACAAGGCATAATTTTATAATACAGGCATATTTTTGTCAAAAATAGCAGCCTCCTCCGGGGTGCGTACATATGCTGCAGCTGCATATCAATGAATTTTGACCGCCGGCCGCCGGTTATTAAAGTGTAGTTACTTGTAAAAAAATGTAATATGAATCAAAATAAATTACAATGATGATAGAGGATTTAAGAATTAATTAAAGGGGGGAATCAAACGCAGGAGTTTTTATGCAGAGGAAAAGGCCCAATATCGGCCTTCAGATCACCAATCTTATAGAAGAATACCCTAAGCCCATATTCAAGGGGGCCGCCGATGCGGCAGAGGAACTCGACGCCAATCTTATCGTATTCAGGGGCGAGTCTCCCAATACGCCGTACGGCTACGGCTACCAGTGCAATGTCATCTACGATCTGATCCATCATAACTACCTGGACGCTCTCATCCTGGCTTCGGGCACTCTTTGCAATTACATAGACGTCGACGAATTCGACAAATACGTTAAAAGATTCCAGAATTTACCGCTTGTCAGCATATCGATCCCTCTTAAAGACGTTCCAAGCATACTCATAGACAACACCACCGGGATAAGGGAGGCGGTAAGGCACCTCGTTTTAAATCATGAAAGGAAAAAGATAGCTTTTATCAAAGGCCCCGGCACAAACCAGGAAGCCAACCACAGGTTCGAGATTTTCAGGAACGAAATGAAAAAACTCGACGTCAATGTTTATAAAAAACTGATCGTTTCCGGAAACTGGACTGAAAATTCCGGCAGGGAGGCGGTCATCGAGCTTTTAGCCGGAGGAAAGGCCGAATTCGACTCGCTGATAGCCTGTAACGACAATATGGCGATAGGAGCCATGAACGAACTGATATACAGGGGAATAGATATTCCCGACAGGTATCTGTTTTCGGTTTCGACGATATCCAGGACTGCGAGTTTTCAATACCGCCCCTTTCGAGCGTCAAGCAGCCTCTTTACCAGCTTGGGAAAACCGCCTTTGTAACTGCTTATAATTCCGTCATTGGCAAAAAGAACAAGGAAACAGTAACCCTGCCGACGGCCCTCCATTTAAGGTCTTCCTGCGGATGCTTTAAAAGCTCTATCGAGAAAAGCCCGATAACCAGCATAGACGGACTGAAAAAACAGATCGACAATATTCTCCTCGCATCCGACAGCATGCTTCCCGATAAAACGGATATCTTCAATGCTATCGACCGGATTATCGAATTGACAGACAGGAAGGACCCTCCGAACAGGGATTACGACGACGCCCTCAGGTTCATATCGAAAATGCTGTCCGACCAGATAAAAAACGAAAAGGACATTTCCATATGGGAAAATATATTCGGCGAACTGAGCAGCTACATCGAGAACCGGCCCGGGGAAAGCTCAGGCCATATCAAGAATATAATAAGAGTTTCGATGGACAGGATAAAGGATCTTCTTTACGGGCGCGAAATATCCAACAGGATCAAGGTCGAGAGGGCCGTCATAAACACGAGGGCGGCAATGCTCGGGATCGATTCGTCGCTGACGCTCGGAGAACTGAACTCGAAACTGATAGAAAATATAACGCAGTTCGGCATTAACGGATGCTACCTTTTCGTTTACGATAAAATAATCAGGCACAGGAGAACCGACACCTGGATCATGCCTTCGAAGGTGAACCTTTTACTGGCTTTCGATGAAAAGAGCGGGATCAAGATCACAAGCCCCGGCAATTACAAGGTGGACACCGATAAATTCATTCCGGACAATCTTCTCGATAACGGCAGGAGGCATACTTTCCTTGTAGCCCCCAACTACTTCCTGTTCGACCAGTACGGATATATCGTATACGACATGGGGATCAGGGACGGGAATGTTTACGATTTCATATCTCTTTCGATCAGCAGCACTTACAGGAGCATTCTCCTGCTCGAGGAAAGGCAGTCTGCAGAAAAAAGGCTCCGTGAAGTTCTTACGGAGCGTGCAGAGGCTTATGACAAGCTTCAATCGCTGGACAGGATGAAAACCCAGTTCTTCTCGAACATATCTCATGAATTCAGGACGCCGCTTACACTGATGCTGGCCCCGCTCGATTCGATAATACATGGATCGTACGGGTCCGACGTTCCGGCGGGAAGTCCGGTTTTCGAATCAATGTACAGGAACGGAACGAGACTGCTCAGGCTGATCAACCAGATCCTCGACATAGCCCGGGTCGAAGCAGGAAGGATTGAAGTTTCTAAGAAGCTGATCGATATCAGCGGCTTTGTAAGGCAGATGATATCCTCCGTAGAATCCCTTGCAAAGATAAGGAATTTATCGCTTTCATTTTTCGACGAGACGGGGGGTCTCAATGCGTACATGGATCCCGACCTTATGGAAAAGGCGGTGATGAACCTTCTTTCAAACTCGCTCAAATTCACCAATCCCGGCGGCAGCATAATGGTCGGGCTCGACAGCGAAATGGAAGCCACCCCGTCGGGAACCTTTTCCATCAAGGTTAAAGATACAGGCATCGGAATAGAGGCAGATAAGCTGGACAGGATATTTGAAAGATTTTACCAGGCTGAATCAAGGTCGAACCGCAAATACGAAGGATCGGGCATAGGTCTTTCCCTGACAAAGGACATAGTTGAGCTTCTCGACGGTTCAATCGGGGTGAAGAGCAAACCCGGGAGGGGATCCACCTTTTCGATAACCCTTCCCATAGGCGGCATTGACAGGGAAAACGGCATTGCCCCTTCAAAAGAAGAATCCTGGGAGATGCATAAATATCTTGTCGCCGATATAGCCGGAAGCGGAGAAGATCCAGTCGGGTCTGAAACCCGAACAGCGCCTCTTCCCGATAAAAAGAAACTCCCGGAACTCCTGATAGTCGACGATAATGCGGATATGCGGCTTTTCCTCAGGGAAAATCTGGGCGGAGTTTTCAGCATCACGGAGGCCAGGAACGGGCTCGAAGGCCTCAACAGGTCCAGATCCAGCCGTCCGGATATTATTCTTGCAGATGTTATGATGCCCGAGATGGACGGTCTTGAAATGGTCTCTGAGATCAGGAAAATCGAAGAGCTCGAGGGGACCCCGATAATCCTCCTGACTTCCAGGGCGGACCAGGACAATCTCATCGAGGGGCTTGAACTCGGAGCTATCGATTACGTGCTCAAGCCCTTTCATGTAAGGGAGCTCGCCGCACGCATCAACGGCCAGATCGAAATGAAGCGGCTCAGGGATGAACTGCAGGAAAAAGTAGCGGATCTCCGCTTAAGCGAAATGAGGTACAGGGAGATTGCCGAATTTTCAGCCTCGGGAATTATGGAAGCCGATTCTTCGTTCAGGGCAGTATACCTCAACCAGACAGGCCAGGACCTCCTCGAACTCAAACCCGGCGATATCGGTCAAAAACCGCCTGTATCCTCTTTTCTGGACCAATCCGAGCATAAGAGGCTCACGACTTACTTCGAAACCCTCAGGGATAATCCCGGCGGCTTTCCCCTGTTCAAAATGAAAAGAAAGGGCGGGGACAGTTTCGTCGCTTTATTGAAAATCGTCGGCATCAGCGGCGCAAAAGAGGAAGCGAAATTCAGGATAGCCTTCATGGATGTCAACCCGGTCCTGGGCAAGACCCTTCAGCCCGGCGACGCCTTCTTTGAGCGTTACAAACTGTCTTCAAGGGAAAGGGAGATCCTCCTGGGAATACTCCAGGACTGGTCGATCAAAGAAACTTCCGAAAGGCTCTTCATCTCCGAAGCGACCGTCAAGGCTCACAGGCAGAATATTTATAACAAGATAGGCATATCGAGCACAAGGGAACTTTTCGACCTTATCAAGCAGGAAATAGTCGACAGGTGCGGATATGAAACACTTCTTTTCACGATCCTCGGCGAAATCACCGGCAAATAGGCCGTAATACTTTCACATACTGCCGGCAGTTGAATTAATAATTTATTTCCCGTCTATTTGATCGGCGGCAGGCACCCCGTCGCCTAAGATTCCCTCCCGGAGGGGGCGCAGGCGGAGCCGGTTTACCCAGCATGGTTACGGTGTTAATAGGACAGGCTGCCGCTCAAGCGACACTGACCGCTATGTATGCGGCCTTCAGCGAATTCCCGAATCCACTAATACTTTAAATCCGGCCAGAGGCCGAATTTTAAACCTATCTCTATATCCATATATCAATTGATAAAATAATACTTTTACAGCTTTAAAAAATTCATCCGGTATGATGCGCCCTCATGCCTTTTCCGGTATAATCAATCGGATAATGGAATGGAAAGGTTTTAGAATAGACCAAAAAGGAGGTTATATGAAATCCCGGATAAAATTCATTGCGATTGCTTGTGTTCCAGTTATATTATCTATCCTTGTCCTTAATAACTGTACAATTGGACCTAAAGGAGGTTCAGGATCAGGTTCGACGGCATCGGCGATGGGTACTCCGAAGATCCCCATGGGCGGAGGCGGAAGCGGAGGGGCTTTGTCCCCCACATTCCAGTCAGCTCTCTCCGATGCGATAGTCTTTTACGATGCCAATAAAGACGGCAACAATGTCACGGCAAACAACGTCTTTTCCTGGCGGGGCAGCAGCCATACCGCGGATTTCATTACAGGCGGCTTTCTGGACGCCGGGGACAATGTGAAGTTCGGGCTTCCCGAATCATATTCGGCATTCATGCTCGCCTGGCAGTATTACGAGTTCAGCGGTTCTTACAGTACGGGCCTGCAGGCAAAGCTTCTTGATACGCTCAAGTATTTCTGCGACTACCTGACCAACTGCTACAGGCCGCCCTATTTTTACTTCCAGACAGGGTCCGGCAACGCAGACCACAATAATTATTGGGGGCCGCCCGAGCAGCAGTTCCCCGGGAACACTTACGAAAGCGGCGTAACCGCCAGCCTCGCCGGCAGGAACCCGCCTTATTATACATACACAAACGGCGGAACTATGGCCGCTTCCGATATACTGGCACAGTCGGCGGCCGCACTTGCAATGGAAGCTCTCGTTTGCGGCAGCCCGGCTTATTCCAATACGATAATTTCCGTGGCGACGGCTTTGTACGGCTGGGCGAAGGCAAAACAGGGCGTAGCCCCGTACGAAGGAAGTTTCTATGCCCATTCGTCATATCTTGATGATCTGGCTCTGGCAGCCGTTGTACTATACATGAATACGGGCGACTCGACAAAGCTCAGCGATATCCAGGGATACATCCCGTCAGGTTCGGGATCGCTCCAGGACAACTGGGGCCTCTGCTGGGGCGATGTCTACCCGGCAGTGTTCGTCCTTATGTCCAGGATCAATCCTAATTCCTATTTTACATCCGCTGCAACTTACAATTTGAGCAACTGGGTCGTACTGAACGGCGGGCAGCCCGCCGGAAGCTACCTCAAAATGCTGACCCCGTATTCGGGAGCAACTTACGGTCTTGAATTCCAGACCGCGGCTTCGGGATGGGGAGATAACCGCTACGCCACAACGGAGGCGTTTCTGGCCGAAGTCTACACAAAACAGACAAACTGGCCTTCACTGATGATTTTTGCCTCGAACCAGGTTAATTACGTCCTGGGCCAGAATCCTCAGAACTTTTCATACGTGGTAGGTTTTACAGGTTATGTATCGAGCTATCCCCAGCATCCTCACCATGGAGGAGCCGGCGGAACCGATTGGTCATACCTGAATAGCGATCTTATAGCCAAGAACCTCCTTCTGGGAGGCATGGTCGGAGGAATGGATAATAACGGTACATATGCCGATACGGCAAACGACTCACAGCATAACGAGGTCGCTATCGATTACAACTCCGGCCTTGTAGGCTCCATAGCGGGGCTTACGGCAACGACTTCGGCAGTTACTCCATCAAAAACCTGGCAGGTTGTGGGTTCGGCGGACTTCTCACCGAACCAGGCGAGCGGTATGAGCCTTATCATCTATAACGGCCAGCCATACGTGGCGTTTTCTGACGGGAACCTTGGCTCTTTCAACCCGGTTATGGTAATGACATACACGGGCGGAGCATGGCAGACAGTTGGAAGCGGCGACGCCACGCCCGGAGTAACGGCCTATATAAACCTGGGCCAATATAACGGCCAGTTATACCTTTCTTTCATGGACAATACCGCATATAACCTTGACGGACTCATCAACACCGGTGGATCTTCGGTGATGACTTATACAGGCGGAAGCTGGCAGTATGTCGGTCCGGCCGGATTTTCCAAGGCTCCCGGATATTTCCAGAGTCTGGCCTTCGGCAGCACCGGCCAGCTTTATTCCGCTTTCGAGGATTACGCTCCCGATCTGAACTGGTACGGTTCGGTTATGACTTATACCGGCGGAACATGGCAGAATGTCGGTAACGCCAATTTTACGCCCTCCTCGGCCTCGTTCGTCACGATGATCGTATACAACGACCAGCCATATATATGTTTCAGCGACCTTTCCACATCTCCTACGGGAGCAAGGGCTTCCGTAATGACCTATACCGGCGGAATGTGGCAATATGTAGGCACGGCCGGATTTTCACCAGGCTGGGCGATGGAGCCATGTATGGCCGTCAGCTCTACGGGCCAGCTTTACGTCGCTTTCGACGACGAGCAGAACGGCGGGAAACTGACTGTGATGACTTATTCCGGCGGTACATGGCAATACGTTGGCGCCGGTCCCGGAATCACGGCTTCCGCGATCGTAAAACCATGCATAGCGGTATATAACGACCAGGTTTATGTCGCTTACCTGGATAACGCATCCTCAGGAGGCGTCAACAGCGGAATAACCGTAATAACTTATACGGGAGGAACATGGCAGAATGTCGGAAGCGCTGATTTTTCACCGCCCACCCTGGGCTCCCTGAGTTTCGCGATAGATCCCGCCAACGGTCAATTGTATGTGGCTTATTCTGATACGGCTTACGTTTACAAAGCCTGTGTGATGACATATAAATAAGGATTTAAACACCCTGACCCACTGGAAGCGTCTGCTTTCAGCGGGTTTTTTATTATAGATTTATTCCGATCCGGATCCGTTTTTTTCAGGTTCCCCTGAAGCGAAAAGGAATGCCGCTCCAGCCATGAAATATATGAAATAATAGAGGAAAATAACGGCATCATATAAGCCGTTAAAGCCGGACAGGCTGCCAAGGTATAATGCTATTGAAGCTCCGCTTACGGCAAGCATCGGAAGGCTGATAAATCTTGCCGCCTGACTCTTCCCTGAAATGGCAAAGCTTGCAAAAAGGAACGCGAAGAATAGATATTCGAAAAAGACAAATACCGGATAAAAATTAATGAGGCCGGCAGCCATTGTAGCTGCAAGTTCGGCAAGTATGGCATAATCCCATCCCCCCAGGGGACGCTTGAAAATGTAGGATACCGCGCAAAGTCCGAAGCCCAGGAGCGAATAGATGAAAAAATAACCTCCGATGGGAAGGAAGAAAGGCGAAAGGCCCAATACAAGGCCGGTAAAAAACAAATTCCTCCATGTCATAGCTTCACCTCGTCCCACTTGAAAACAGGCCCGTCCGTACATGCAAGTTTGTAGCCGCCGCCTCTACTCTCGACGGCGCAGCCCCTGCAGGCGCCGAAACCGCAACCCATCATAGTCTCGACCGAATAATATGCGGCTGCATCCGGGCATTTTTTAAGCTCTCCGCTGATCGCCTTGAGCATGGGATTCGGCCCGCAAGCGTATATCGTATAATCTTTAAGCGGATAATCCTTTAAAAGCTCAAGCACCCGGCCTCTGGTGCCTGCGCTTCCGTCATCTGAAGAAATTTTAACGTTCATGTCCCGCGTAAAAAGCTCGAGATCCGGCAAAAGCGAAGACGTCCTTACCCCCATTAGAAGGGCTGCGGGTTTTACAAACCTGGAGAGGAATAGAAAAGGGGCGATTCCCGTCCCGCCTGCAATGAACAGAGCTTTTTTACCGGAAACCGGAAATGAAGTGCCCAGCGGGCCTATAATATTGACCGGATCTCCGCAGTCCTTTTCCGCAAGGAGCTTCGTAGCCCTGCCCTTAACCTGAACAAGTACTGAAAGATAATCTCCGTCGGCGTCGCAGATGCTCATCGGCCTTCGGAGCAGGGGATCGAATGTGTCTGCAACCCTGATATTGATAAACTGACCCGGCTTCGATTCACGCGCAATATTGCGCGTTTTCATTGTTAAAAAAATATAACTTCCATGCGTCTTTTTATCATTAATATAGCATATTTCCCTGTATTTCATCAATGCACCCGTAAATTCATAAGACAATATATTAAGGTGAAACGTGCGAACTGTCAAAAGAATTCCCCCGGCTCCGTCGACGGATCTGCGTTGCAGGCGGCCCGCCTGGGGTTTTTCTATGACCGGGACACCGTCCTCTTGTTATACTTTGACCGGCAATGCCTGTAATATTCCTCTTTACCGGGAGTGAATACCGAATACCTCTCTTTTCCGACGGATTTTGCCTCGTAAAGGGCGTCGTCCGCTTCGCGCTGCATTTTCTCGTATGATGAGATCACCGCCGATTCGTCTATCTCCCGTCCCTCCAGGATATACTCATAAGTTGAGGCGCCGGCGCTGACCCCTATTTTTACTTTATTTCCTCCGATCGGCAAAGATAGTTTATCAATCCGCTTGTATATCTTCTCCAGAAGGTTTACAAGTCCCTCCGGTTTGGTGTTCGGCAGTATTAAATCGAACTCTTCGCCGCCGAAGCGTATTGCATAGTCTGTCGAGCGGGTATTTTCCTTAAGGAACTGGGCGACCGCCAGAAGGGCTTCGTCCCCGGTATTATGGCCGTAGCGGCTGTTGAATACAGAAAAATCGTCTATATCGAAGCGGATAAAACTGACCGTATAGGAGTTGCTCACGCCGGCAAGGATGCGGGAAGCCGCCTTGATGATATTCACGATATAATTATTGCTGTGCTTAAGCAAATTGGTCTTTTCGTCTATATTGACCCTCTTCTCGAGGAAACGGTATTTCTCTATCAATGAGAAATGCTCCAGTTCCGATTCCCTGAGGTATTCCACCACCTCGTCTGAAATCGCGTCATGTTCGAAGAGATAAGCCAGGATTTCAATATTTCGCATCTGGAATCCGCTCAGTTCCTTGGGTTTTATCCCGTCTCCCTCCGACCTGGTTTCCTCCGGGGTTATCCTCGGACCTTCCAGAAAGTGCGCAAGGTCCCGGATTGAGATAATACCAACGAGTTTATCTTTATCGAAGACGGGGAGGTGCCTGAAGTTATTCTTCTTCATCAGGGCGTCGGCGGTATTATGGCTCTCGTTCTTCTGTATCGTTACCGGGTTTCCGGACATGAAATCACGGATCGGCCTGAGCATGGAATCGATATTGGTTATAGAGATTTTTTGGACCACGTCCTTGTCGGTAAAGATCCCCGTCAGCCGTCCCTTGTTCATGACCAGCACCGATCCGATTGAATTCTTTCGCATTGTCCTGATCGCCTCAATAAGCCTTGTATCCTCGTCCACGCTGATCGGCGGCTTTTTCATGAAGAGTTCTACGGTCTCCGTCATAGCATCCCCCGTTTATTAAAAAAATGAAATATCCAGTCTATGATTATATCATAATAATTAATTCTGAAAATCTAAATTTGTTTTTATTTAATAAAATATTTCCGGGGATGCTGCCGGGACCTTTTCCATCGCGTCCGCAGCTTAAGTGACTAAAGGACGCTTCCCGGTAAAATAAAATACGCAAGTTTTGACCGGAACTGAAGAAGGAAAATGATGAAAGTTTGTTTAAGGATTAAAGAAACGGCCGCCGCCATTTTCGTACAACGGCGCGCGGATATGCAAAGTCTGCGAGGCTTTTAAACTCGTCTTACCAATAAAATTTACAATTTTGTCAAAAGAATTATTTGGTCGAGGTGAATAATTTCAGATACTCCCCGTATCCGTCCTTGACCAGATCTTCCCTGGGTATGAACCTCATTGCGGCGGAATTCATGCAGTAACGCAGTCCTGTAGGAGCGGGACCGTCGTTAAAGACATGCCCCAGGTGTGAATTCGCATGAACGCTCCTGACCTCCGTCCTTGTCATAAAGAAGGTTGTATCCTTTTTTTCGACTATATTTTTAGATTCGAGAGGCCTCGTAAAGCTCGGCCAGCCCGTGCCGGAATCGAATTTATCCTTCGAGCTGAAAAGAACTTCCCCCGAAACTATGTCCACGTAAATGCCGTCCTTCCAATTCTCGTCGTACTCGTTTTTAAAAGGAGGCTCGGTCCCGTTTTCCTGCGTTACATTGAACTGCAGCGGGGTCAGGATTTTTTTCAGCTCGGCTTTTGTATACGTTTTATATTTTACACCTCCGGCGGGATCTTGGCCTGTTTTTTCAGGCAGCAGATTTTTCTTGCGGTCTTTTCCCCAGATCTTGTCGAGAAGCTGGTCCCGGCCTGAATTGTAGCGGTAAAACTCGTATTTTAAAGGCTGTTTTTTATAGTAATCCTGGTGATAATCCTCGGCCTTGAAGAAATTTTTAAATTCGAGTATCTCGGTCGCTATAGGCTGGTCGAATTTTCCCGATTTTGCGAGCTCGTCCCTGGACTTAAGAGCAAGCGTTTTCTGTTCGGCGTTATGGTAAAAAACAGCCGGCCTGTACTGGGGCCCCCTGTCGTGGAACTGCCCTCCGCCGTCGGTCGGGTTGAACTGACGCCAGAAGACGTACAAAAGATCGGAATAACTGATCTTTGCAGGATCGTATGTTACCTGCACAGCCTCTATATACCCGTTTTCCGCATAATTCTCATAATCGGCAGGCTTGCCGTTGCCGTTTGCATAACCTGCATATACTGAAATTACCCCGTTGAGTTTCTCAAACGGCGGCTGCATGCACCAGAAACACCCGCCGGCAAAAGTAGCGGTTTCGGTTTTTTCCGCTGCACCCGCAATCTCCGGTATCATCATAAAAAGGAACCCTCCTATCAAAGAAATCATTATAAATAAAGTCAATCTCATAAATAACCTCCATAAATCCGGCATAGCTGTCATTCAGCTTATTATTTAAATAATACAATTTATTGCCAATATCGGCAAGCGCTCTGATAATATTCCAGGATTAAGTTTGTCGCTGATAAGGAGAAAAACGATGTTTCATCTGCGCGTGAAGATATGCGGCATAAAGAGCGCCGATATCGCCGAATGCGCCGTTCTTAATGGCGCCGACGCCCTGGGTTTCATTTTTTTCGAAAAAAGCCCGAGGAATATCAGTCCGGAGAGCGCCCGCAATATAATAAGGATTCTTCCTCCCTTTATTAACAAGGCGGGAGTCTTCGTCGATATGACGCTTGACAGGATCCTCGAAACCATTGAAATCAGCGGAATAGATACGATCCAGCTTCATGGCGAATCCCGGGTTTACAGTTCCTCCTTCATTGAAGAGCTGTCGCTCAAAAGCCGTCTTCCCATCATACTCGCAAGAAGGACGCAGGTCATAGATGAAGGCTTTTTCAATTCGATCCTGGAAGGCTGGAGAGAGGGATTTTTAAGCGGTATCCTTGCCGACAGCCTGGATGGTGCGGAATACGGGGGAACAGGGAAAACCGCCGCCTGGCGCGCGGTAGAAAATAAGAAAACAAGGGATTTTGTACGCAGGAGGATCATAATAGCCGGGGGTATAAATTCTTCAAATATCGGCGCTCTCCTCGACCGTTTTCTGCCTTACGCCGTTGATATTTCAAGCGGTGTTGAAAGGGAAAAGGGCGTAAAGGATATGGGACTGATCAGGGGTTTCATGGACCGTGTCAGAGAGCTTTCCTGCGCAGGTGCCGGGTCAGAGGATGGGGCCCTGTATTGATAACGGAGGCGTTTTTGAAAAACAAGGCTTTGATTTTATTATCAGTGATATGTGCAATAACCGCCTGCGCTTCGGAAGCCAAGCAGACCCCGCCGCGGGAACAGAAGATAGAGCCGGTCGAGGCTGAAAAGGCATACGACCTTTTTATTGAAAACAGGGGCAATCCTTCTTTCATAATCATTGACGTAAGGACTCGAAAGGAATACGAACTTGAACATATACCGGGAGCGATAAACTTCGATTATGATTCGCCCTCTTTCGGGAAATCGATCGAAGCGCTGGACAGGAACAAGATATACCTTTTATACTGCAAATCGAGCCGGACAAGCGAAGAAGCCGTTCAGTTATTCAAATACAAGGGTTTCAGGGAAGCATATCACATCTTCGGCGGGCTTTCAGAATGGATAAGGAAGGGATATCCCGTCGTAAATCAATAAATCCTCTTCCCCATACATGCCTTCTTTGATGGCAAAACCTTCCGGAATATGTTATAATATTCAGGTATTTCATATCCTTAGGAATTGACCGGCATTAATATTTTTAAGAATTTTGAGGGGAGTCGTCATGAATAAAGCGGGAGATTATACAGCCCAATCCATAGCCGCTCTGAATTATCCGGACGGGATCAGGAAAAGGCCGGACATGTACATCGGCGAAAGGGGAGCTGAAGGTTTCCACCACCTTGCATATGAAATTATCGACAACGCTGTGGACGAGCATCTTGCGGGTTTTGCAAAAAACATCCGTGTTTCTCTTCTCGAACCCAGTCTTGTTGAAATCGAAGATTCCGGACGCGGTATCCCGGTGGATATCCATCCCACTGAAAAGGTATCCGCAATAGAGGTTGTGCTGACAAAACTCCATTCGGGCGGGAAGTTCGACAGGAATTCCTACAGGGTTTCCGGAGGCCTTCATGGTGTAGGCCTTTCTGTTGTAAACGCCCTTTCTGAGTACCTGGAGATAGAGGTTTTCCGCGACGGAAAGCATTATATGATCAGGTATGAAAAAGGCCTCAAGGTTTACGATCTGAAAATCATCGGCCCTTCCGGCAAAAGGGGAACGCTTGTAAGGTTTCAGCCCGACCCCTCCATTTTCCAGGACCAGAAGTTTTCATCGAGCGCATTGTCTTCAAGGTTAAGAGAAATAGCCTTTTTGAATCCCGGGCTTTCAATACTTTTCGAAGACAGGAAAACCGAAGATCCGGATAAACCGGATATGTACCTTTCGCAGGTATATCAGTATAATAACGGGATTGTTGAATTCATTAAAAACGAACTCAACCGCGACTTTGAAGTGATATTTCCCGATCCGATCAGGCTGGAAAGTTCGAACGAGGGTATCGACGTCGAAGTTGTTTTCCAGTACCGCAACACAGGCGATGATCCTGAAATTTACAGCTATGTGAACAGCATTCATACAAAGAACCATGGCATACATGTCGATGCTTTCTGGATGGCATATGAAAAGGTAATGCAGAAGTTCGCCGTAAGGCTGAACCTCGATAAAAGGGCCGAGAAAGTCGACAAGAAAACCCTTGCTTTCGGGCTTACCTGCGTAATAAATACAAAGATCCCGAATGCAGAGTTCAAGGGACAGACAAAAGACAAACTTACCGAACCTGTCGAAGCGCGCACTCAAATCAGGGAAGCTCTTGAAAAATCTTTTTCCATCTTTTTCGAGAAAAATATAGAGCTCGCCGAGGAGATCATCAAAAAGGCCATTCTCGAACTGAAGGCCCTTCAGGAAGCCGAAAAAGCAAGGGAAGGCGTAAGGACCGGGCTGTTCAAGGGCAAAAGGGGAACGGCGGCGATAATAGCCGGAAAACTTGCGGACTGCTCGACAAAAAAGCGGGAACTCAGGGAACTTTTCATAGTAGAAGGAGATTCGGCAGGCGGTTCTGCCAAGCAGGGAAGGGACAGGGAGATCCAGGCGATACTTCCGCTGCGCGGAAAGATCCTCAATGTCGAAAAGAAGCTTGAAAAGAGCGCAATGAACGTTATCCTCAACAACGAGGAAATCAAAACAATGATAGCGGTGCTCGGGACCGGATATTATACGAATTTCGAGCTCGACAAGCTCAATTATTACAAGATCATCATCATGACCGATGCGGACGTCGACGGGGAACATATCAAAACGCTTCTTCTTACCTTTTTTTACAGGTTTATGCGACAGCTCATCGAGAACGGCAATATTTACATAGCCTGCCCGCCGCTGTACAGGGTTTCGGCGGGAAGGGCGGTAGAATACGCTTACACGGACAGTGAAAGAGATGAACTGATCAAGAATAGATTCAAAGGCTCCAAAACCGATGTCCAGAGGTATAAAGGCCTCGGGGAAATGAACCCCGACCAGCTCTGGGATACAACTATGAACCCCCTTTCGAGGAAGATGATAAGGGTATCGATTACCGACTTCGATGAGGCTGAAAATATGATCAAGATCCTTATGGGCGATGATTCCAACACGGGCGACAGGAAGAGATTCATTTTATCCAATGTGAATTTCGTAACGAATGTCGATGATATAGGTTAAGGGCGGTTCCAATAAATAGATTTTTATAAAACTTAAGTTTACAGAAACTAATAATTTCGCCCTATGGGCTTTACCTATCCGAGCCAAATCCTGAGCCAGAGGCTCAGGACGAAGGCGAGGTTTTTAGAAAAGCCCTTAACCGGAATTATCTAACTTACCTCCGGAATTAATTTTAAGCTCCTCTACCTGATTTTTCATATGCTCGTATTTTAATACGCTCTTTACCGCGTTGCTGGTCTGGATTGTTAATATTTCGAATATTTCCCTGTCGGCATTACTGATCTCATAAAGTACAAATCCAAGGAGCTCCATTTGAAAATTAAGGCTCATTATTATGAAAGGATTATCATAGGCAAGATTTTTAACTCCTCCCGGAACGATTTGAGAGGTTAAAAAAACAGACTCGTCTTCCTTATAACTGATGGTAGCATAATTCTTATAAGCGATGACAACTTTTGAATACCGGGTTGACACATTCTTCTCATTTTCCTGGAACAGGCATATATAGCAGCTCTTGATGCCAAGTTTAGGAAAATTCCACATGATGATATCCGATAATTTCTCGATCTCGAAACTCGTCTGAAGGGACTGCGTGATGATGTAGAATTCAAATTCCTTTTCTTTACTTCTCATCATAGGGTATCCGGAAAGCATATTGCCGACATTGTCTATAACGCTTTTTGCTTTTATTTTCAAATCGTTTACAAAACGGATTCTTTTCTCCGTTTTTAAAACAGAAAGGACATTGTTAAAAATAAATAATAAGACGTCATTCCATATATCAGAATCCCTGCTGTTTGTAATTACCTCTAAAACGATGCTCTCAAGACTCGTAATAAATTTATCCTCTTTTAATATTAAAATATCCCCGACCAAAGAATCGATCAGTTTTGAAGCCCATTCCGACCGTAATTTTTCATCGATAATGTCTGAAAACTGCTTATACAGAAGGTTTTCCAACTCAGGTATAAAAAACCCTTTAAATTTGTCCAGATCATCGTTCAAGCCTGCGGAATTTCCGATAACATTAACAAAACCGCCCTCGCTGAAAACTGGATCGGAGCACCCGCAGGTACGCCTTACGATCATTCTCGATGGCAGCTCGATTTTCTCATCGAATTTACGCCCGTATAATACAGCCAGGAGGGTTTTTAAAGACTGGTATCCCAGGTCAAATAACGGCTGGCTGACTGTCGTCAGAAGCCTGACAAGATACTGGCTTTCCTGGATATTGTCGAACCCGACAACAGCTATATCCTCGGGTACCTTGATCCCCTTATAACCCAGTTCCTGTATGATCGACAGCGCAATCAGATCGTTAGACGCTATAATAACATCAAACTTCACGTTTCTTTCCTCGATAAGCGTAATGACGGCCTTTTTTCCCACCTCCCCGAAATAATCCCCGTAGATAATGAGCTTGTCATCGACCGCTATCTGAAATTTTTCAAGGGTATCCCTGTAGGCTTTAAATCTGATCCCGGCCTCCATATCATACTCCGGTCCGCGTACCAGAGCTATTTTTTTATATTTGTGTATTTCGATAAGGTGTGTTACAAGATCCTGCATTCCGCAGTAATTATCGACGACAACGCTGGGATATCCTTTCATCTCGATACCGGTGCTTACGACCGGGATGTCATGAAACGAGTCGCAGAATCGCTTGAATTCTTCGGCGGTAATATAATGGCCCAGTGATGAAGTAATAATAATCAATCCATCGATGGATTCCGGGACAGCCAGATCGAAAACGGCATTTTTCCTTGTTTGAGAATAATGCGGCGCATCGATAGCACCGCCGCTGAAAGTGATCAGCCTGATCCCGTTTTCAATGGCTAATTTCTGTATACCAGAGAATATGATCGATTCATAGTTGGAATAAAAACTATCAATAAACAGCCCTATGGTAAAGCAGGAATCTTTACTTCTCTGGGGAAAATATTTTAATCTGTACTGCTGGGGAGTCATATTTGTATAATTCTTGAATGTTTTAATGAATGAGGCCTTGGAATCGAAACCAGCTTTCGAGTAAACCGAAAGGCTGCCGCCGGCATCGTCGCCGATCGGTTCAATAAGCAATTTTTTGGCTTCATCAATCCTGAAACCGTTTATGAAATCGTAATAATTCTTATTTATATGCTTATTCAGGACATCCATTAATTCCATAAGCGAAATATTCAGCTTTTTTGAAAGATCAAGGAGCGACAGATTCGGATCAAGGTAGGGTTTTTTTTTAGCCATATAAGCCAGCAGTCTGACAAGCGATTCCTCATCGTTCTGATTCTTATCATTGGTTTTTTCAGTTGTTTTCGGCTTTTTCCTGTTATTCACGAAAAATATTTCAGGCTGGGCCCATGCATTGAATGCAATAAGAAATATGGAAAAATAAACGGATAGGGGAAGCAGGTTGGCAATATCATAAAAATTAAGGCCTAATGGGACCAGGATAAGAATCGGAAGCATAATAAAACATATCAGGCAGAAAACAATTATAAAATGCTTGATCCATACTAAATTGATCCTGTCAATTGAAGAAAATGTCTCTTTAATCCTTGTTTCATGACGTTTTATTAAAATAAGGAGATAAATCAAATAGCAAATTATCTGCACCATTACAACCGGTAAAAAATAAGTAATAAAATCCAGCTTTGCTCCATGATTGAGAAACATATTGACTTCCTGAATTTTTTGCTCCCCGCTTTCAAGAAATTGAGGAAGCTCGTGGAAGGTCATTAACATAAAAGGCGCCAGGTGGATCAATTCTTTTGCCTTGAATTTAACACTGGAAGGCTGTGTTAATGCTTTTACATAAAAATAGACAAGAGGCGCTAAAAGAAAAATAAAAACCCTGTCGATATAGATCAGATGCGGCAGGTAATAATATAATTTCGTATTATACAAAACGACAAAAAGGGAGCTGAGAATACAGTCAATAATGAATAAGGATAGAATAAAATTGGCTTTCCGGTTGCCGCTGTTCTTCATGATAAGCACTACTGCCAGAAGTAAGCTGTTAAATATTCCATCCAGATTTATTATGGAAAGTAAATCAAATTTGAGCATTATTTTTAAACCTTTTATCCGCCCGGGCAAAGGATTTATAATATTATATTATACAATAAGAGGAAAAACAATATAACGAATTGCCTTATTAATGATCTTTTCGAAAACGAATCGCCGCTTCAAATAAAAATCTGTTTTGAAATAGTTTATGGTCCCTGTCGCACGTTCCTATCATTTGAGGCTTTTTGACATTTAAAGGGTATTTATCAATACCGTGGCAGTGGCGGAAAGGTTGTCCTTGATCTTTGCAAAATTTTCATCATCGTCCCGGAACAATAATTCAAAAGCCATTATATTCTGATCGCCGTCCAGAATAGGCTGCCTTCCCACAAGAATGTTGCCCGCCATAAAGCTTTACCTTCCTGTTTATAATCAGGACTTCAAAAAGGGAACTTCGTCTAAAATTGTTACTAATAAGATAATAATCCCTGCATTAATTGTCAAAAGTTAGAATATTCTTAAGGCAGTCAATAAGTCATGAGTCGAGAGTCGGAGGTTTCAGGGAATAGACTGTTGACTCAATTACGATTTCTCACTCCTGACTCCTGACTAATTCGGGATTTCCCATTTAGCATATTGAAACTCCAAAAATCCGGATCCCAATGCATTCTGTCAATATTTTATCAACCTTATCAGGGCATGTCAACATAAAATTCCTCTCTTTCCAGTCCAAGACGGCATGAAAGCGGTAGAATTCAACCCTTTCTTAAAATTCGACAACAGGAACCCCTTTATTATTTTCATTGCATCAATCCTTATAATGATTCCAAGGCCAAAGACCGGAACCGTTCTATCCTTTCGAGTACCGCTTCAAATATTTCCTTTGGGACAGCAACTTCAGCCATCTGAAATATCGTGTACCGGGCATGGCTTATAACCTTCGCCCCGATCTTGATAAGCTTATCCCGGAGGGTCGTCATCGACCAATGCCGGATAGACCGAGGCAGTGCAACCCGTCGAAGGAAGTTTCCCAGATTGTAAGCAAGAGCGAATAACTGCAATCTCACCTGGTTATCTGTAAAGTCGTGGCATGACAGTCTTGTCCACTTGATAGCGTATTTTCCTTCCTTGATCCACTGCTCCGCCGTTCCTCTCATGTTATAGAACCTGACGACCTTCTTCGGCTGCCATCGGAGGTTTGTTATGATGAATCCGACACGAGGAAACAGTTCCCCACGATGCCACTCAACCTTCGCTATTACACGGCGTCCCTTGTCCCAGCTTACTGCCCGATAGAAGAAATCGTGGTACAGGACAACGGGGGCGAAGGACGGCCTTCCGATCGGGCGTTTCAGAAGATGTGCGATATTCTTTTGAAGAATATCATTAGCAGGAAGCCTGATCGTGTAAAGGAAGTTTTCTGATTCAAGGTATTCGTAAATGTCCGGATTTGCGAAAGCGGCATCTCCCCTGAAATAGCAGTCCAGATTCTGATCTCTATATTTTTCAACAATAGGTTTAAGCATTGTTTTCCATCCATTGGCGCTATGGACATTACCCTCACGAAGCATCGCAGATTCAAGGTCTCCTGACTGGTTAAAACAAAACAGCGGGTGATAACAGGTACATCCGAAATGACCGTTGTAAGCGGAGCCTTCCTGATTCCCATAGGTTTCACTGACCGAACTGTCCATGTCAAGCACTATCCGCTTAAGATATTCTGCGCTTCTGATCCGGTCAATCCACTTTCCCGGTAATTGCATCAACACTTTTAAATTATTGTCTGATGAAAGAACCTCAGTCTCGAACCTGCTCATCTGACTCGTTGAAGCGGCTGTATATCCCAGGGCACGACCGCCGACAATTCTTCGCATTACCGGATCAATACTCAACCTGTCGGCATCGTTTGTATCTTCATATCCCGCAATCCTTGAGAAAACAGATTGCCGCAGTTGAGCGGCAAGGGAATGTCTCTTGTTTTTACCGGGGCGGCTATCAGAAAGATAGTGATTCGCACTTTCTGTGAGTCCTAAAGCATGGTCAAGTTCACGGTATGCAAGTAAGCCTGCATCGGAAGTAATAGATGTTCCATGAAATTCGAGACGTATATTATTATCAAAATTCAGGCAAAATGCCGATTTTCTTCTTTCACCCATCGTATTCTCCCTTTTTTTGCTGCCCATTGCGCTCTATCTCTTTCTCTACACGTTAGTTATAGCATGGTTTTAGGCATTCTTCAAGATTTCATCTGGGAAATCCCGGCTTAAATGATTTGATATATTTAACAACTTCTATTATAATATTTCCCGTGTCCCGGTTCTAACGGAGGATTATATGTCGAGAGTTTGCGATGTATGCGGAAAAGGGCCGCTGTACGGCAATAATATATCCCATTCACATAGAAAAACAAGGACGAGATGGGAGCCTAATCTGAAAAAAGTTAAAGCCGCTGTAAACGGCGAAGTAAAGAAAATGAAGATATGCATGAGTTGTCTTCATGCCGGCAAGGTCAATATCGTTTTTTAACTTATCATCTTACAATTACATCTTTCCTGTCAAAACCGGTTGATATATAAGATATCTTCCTTTCGAGCTGAAATTCCAGAAATTCGACATATTTTCTTGCCGCGTCGGGCAGCTTGTTATAATCGCCTGTTCCAAAGGTCTTTCCCTTCCATCCATCCATCTCTGTGTAAACAGGTTTTACAGAATTCAATTCTTCAATGGTAGCCGGGAAATAATCCATAAGACTCCCGTCAGCCCTTTTGTAAGACGTGCAGACATAGATTTTATCAAATCCGTCAAGGACATCGAGCTTTGTCAGGAATATTTCCATTACGCCGCTCACTCCGATCGAATACCTTGCAGCTACTGCATCGAAGTAACCGCAGCGCCTCGGCCTTCCGGTTGTAGCGCCGAACTCGCTGCCGGCCGTCCTTAGACGCTCTCCTGATTCATCCTTAAGCTCAGTGGGAAAAGGACCCTCGCCGACTCTTGTCACATAAGCCTTAGTTATTCCTATGACATTTGCGAAAGCGGGTGCGCCTATTCCGCTGCCGGTAAGGGCTCCGGCCGATACGGTGCTGGAAGAGGTTACAAACGGATAAGTACCGAAATCGACATCCAGGAGAGCTCCCTGCGCCCCCTCGAAAAGAATATTTTTCCGCTCCTTATGGGCGTTCTGGAGGAGGCTTTCGGTATCGGCGACGAACGGCCGGATCTCGTCCCGGATTTTCAGGAGTTCGTCCAGCATCGAGTCGACATTCGGGCAGCCGTTTACATGATAATAATTATTTAAAAGGAATTCTTTTACCTCATATGCTTCTTTTATTTTTCCTTTTAAAATTTCAGGGCTGCCGAAAAGATCCGATATCCTGATCCCCAATCTATCGGCCTTATCGGAATAAGCCGGTCCGATTCCCCGCTGGGTCGTGCCGATAGACCTGCCCTTTCCGCTTTCCTTCGCTTTATCCATGATCTTGTGATAAGGCATAACAATATGGGCTTTATTACTGACGAATATCCTGCCCTTAACAGCGGTCTCTCCGCTGATCAGATTGACTTCTTTTAAGAATTCCCGTATATCGAGAACGACCCCGTTGCCTATTATTACAATGACATTTTCGTTGAGAATCCCGGACGGGACAAGGTGAAAAACAAATTTTTTATCCCCGATATGCACAGTATGCCCGGCATTAGCTCCGCCCTGGAACCTGACAACGTAATCGAAATCTTTTGCAAAGTAATCTATGACCTTTGCCTTGCCTTCGTCACCCCATTGTGTCCCCAAAACGACATAAATCATAATCACCTCGATTTTCCGCTATTTTAACGCCGAAAACGGCCCGGCCCGATATCAACGGCAAATCCCACGGCAGGATAATCCCTGCCCCAGGATAAGAAAAGTTTATCGTACCTTCCGCCTCCGACCACTGGAAATCCGTAATTTTTTATATAACCTTCCAGGGTCAGCCCCGTATAATATGAGAAATCCCTGATCAGACCCAGATCGATTATAATATGCCGTTTCACATCAACCGGCAGTATCGAATACAGCGACTCGAGCCTTTCTATAATTTGCCGGCATTCGCCGTCAAGGGCTCTCAATTTATCAAAGATAAACGGCGCTTCCCCTATCATATAAGGAAGTCCGAGGAGAAGCTCTTTATATTTATCCTCCCCTCCGATCTCCCCTTTAATTTCGCCCAGAGTGACGGCATCCTTCTTGTTATACAGCTTGTGAACGGCTTCCAGCATTTCACCGTCAAGCAAGAGCTTCGAAATTATATGCCTGTAGAGGCCGACATCGCCCATAACGATTTTATAATCTTTATCGAATATTTCGAGGCATTTCCCCAACAGGCCGACTATTTCAGCATCGGAATTTATACCGGCCGAGCCTATCATTTCAATTCCGGCCTGTTTCATCTGCCTGGGTTTGCCTTTGTGAAGAGGCTGTTCGCGGAATACATCCCCGCAGTAATAAAATCTCCACGGCATGGATTCATGGCTGTAGAGCATCGCAGCCATTCTTGCTATCGGAGTGGTCATATCGTACCTGAGCGACAGGAGCTTCCCGTCCTTGTCCTTGAATGAAAAAGTTTTCCTCGCTATATCGGCCCCCGATCCCTTTTCAAAAGTTTCATAGTATTCGAAAAGGGGCGGAGAAACCTTCCTGTACGAAGCCTTTTCAAACATCCTTGTAATTTTCGAACACAATCTTTCCAGATTCTTTAATTCATCGTCATGAAGGAACAATACTCCCGGGGGAAGACCGAAGCTTTCAGATTCCGGTTCTGAAAAAAACCTTTCCATCCCCTTCATACTTGCCGCCTCTTTTTCGCCTTCTTTTTTTCAGGAGATTTAAAAACCGCATAGATCAAAACGGCTAGTGCAGCTAAGGATAATAGATAAGGAAATAAAAATCCAAATTTAACATATAATGTTTCGATTTTTTCATCGATAATGTGGACATCCCCGATATAAAAGCCCCTCTGGTAATCTCCTATATTTCCATTGAAAATGCCCGTTAGATCGATAATTCCCGTAACTCCGGTATTTGTCGCACGGGCAATAGGCCTCCTCACTGAAACTGCGGTAAAAACAGCCCCGGAAAGCATTTGCCACATTGGATGGCGGAACCCCTGCCTGTATGCCCAGCCCGCATCCGTTGAATTGATAAAATAATTTACGCCCTTTTTAATAAATTTAAGGGCAAGTTCCGCATACTGGTCTTCATAGCATATCAGCACTCTGAAACGGGATTTCCTGCCCTGTATAACATTGAAATTCGTCGAGGGAGAAAAGGAACCCGCTCCTTCTATATTCATTATCGCTTTAACAAAAGGCAGCGAATCGTAAACCGGCATCCACTCGCCGAACGGCACCAGGTGAATTTTTGAGTTTTCCTGCACAAGGTTCGTTTCGGGATCGATATAATCGGCGCTGTTGTAATATTTACCGCCGACAAAGGTAGGACTTGTCTCGACGATCGGGATATTCAATTCCAAGGGCAGGTCTACAAATCTAATATTAAAACGGTTAACTTCTTCATCAGGGCTGTAATTGAAAAGATAAAACCAGACCAGGTTCCTGACAGTCGATTCCGACCAGACTATCATATCGGGATTCTGCACGGCCGCTTCAGCATTTAACTTCCATATTATCCCGTAGTTCAGCCACCTGTGCTCCCACCATGAGTCATGGGAATCGATATTCTGCTGCAATAGGGCAAGTTTTTCCGAAGGAGAATCCCTTGAAATATGTTCATAATATTGAAGGGCCAGGAACCCGTATAGCAGGTTCGATACGAATAGAGTTGAAAACACGGCAATTTTAACCGCATTCCTTTTAACGGCCCTGCTTACGCTTCCCTTCTCAAAGAGAGTGCAGATAATATCGGAGACTGCTGTATTTCCAAGCATTATAAGGAATGTTATCCCCCAGACGCCGAAAATATCCGCGCTCTGTATAAATTCAGGGATTTTCCATTGGGAGTTTCCAAGGAAGTTCCATATAAGGCCATGGAAGCCGGCAGACCTTAAAAGTTCGCAGGAAACCCAGAGAATCGGAACTGCAATATAGCGGAACTTTTTCATTTTTTTCCCTATTATAGAAGTGCATATGAAAAAGAAGGAATAATAAACGGCATAGATCGGGATTATCAGGAAAACCGAAGGAAGCCAGAATCCGTAAATCCAGAAAAATGTAATGCCGAAATATACAAGACTGTAAAAAAAAGAATACATTGCTGTCAGATAAAGGGGTTTCATATAAGAATATACGATAACAGGAATGAAAATGAACCAGACTGTAAAGGACAGGTTATAAATAGGGAATGCCAGACCGTAAAAAACAGCCCATAAAAGCCACAGCATGTTATCGGCCAGAATTCCCAGAGTTTTTTTATTTTTTAAAATCATTTTGCTCCCCGGGGAGAAATCCCGATCCATCAGGATTTGATGCGGCTTCTCCTGCCGATGACTATAATAATACCCGGAATAATGTAGAGGAAGAAAACAGCGGCGGATAATACGGCCAGGAACCTCTGTTCCGAACTTGAAAGCTGGAAACCTGTAATTTCAGTGTTTTTCGGCCTTATTGTAATTTCCGCGTCCCTTCTCAGGAGATAGTTTACCGAGTTCAGGAATAAATCCGAATTTCCGCTGTTATTGTAATAAGTGTTTTTAATAAAATCGCTGTCCCCGAAAACTATCATCCTTGATTCGATCGTATTTGTAAGCGCTCCTTTATAGGTTTTTATAATATCCGCATGAATCTTGCGCGCGCTGCAGCCCAGGGTCAGAGGCCCCTCCAGATCGGTTTTCGGGTCGTTATACGATTCGCCGGATTTTATCCTTGCAAGCGATACTTCGCCGTAGGAATTCTTCGACGTTTTGAGGAAACCGGAGATTATATACTGATCGTTCGATGCCCTGTAGATCCGGGGCGTTTCAAGAATTCCCGATGCCGTCGGCATGACCACGCTGAGGCTGTTGCGGATGAGCGGCATAGTAATTTCATGAGGAACAATTTCAGGGAGAATCGTGGTTTTACCGTACTGCACTGCGTAATCCTGGTCCTCGACCGCAAGGTTCTTATAGTAATACAATCCCATCTGCTTCAATATATCGTTTACTGTTTCATGAGTTTCAAGTTCGAGAAGCACCAGGACGCTTCCGCCCCCGTTGATAAAATTATCGATTTTATCAAGTTCGTCCGCAGAAAAAGAATGCGTTGGGTTCCCGATAATGATCGCCCCGCAATCCCCGGGTATTTCCGGAAATTTAAGGAGATTCAGGACCTTCACCCTGATGTTCTCCTCAGTCATTTTTTCAATAATCCCTGAATAGCCCCTGCCGTCGCCCGATTCTGCATTCACTTCCCCATGGCCCTGAAGAAAATAAACATCCGGAGGCCTGCCGGAAACGACGCTTTTAAGGGCGCTTGTAAAGACAGCTTCACCTTTGTAACTGATCCTGCCGGTTTCCGGATCGCTTGAAAAGATTTTTTTAACGCCTGCATAGGCCCTGTTTCCCTGGTATTCGAAAACAACAGTCCCGTTTTCACTTACATTGTATTCTGCCGCTTTCGACCTGTCGCTGTTCGGATCTATAATTTTCAATTTTAAGCGGCCGCATCTTTCAGAGTATACCTTGAGAAGGTTTCCCTCGTAATCCAGTACAGGATCGCTTTTATCTCCGAATTTAAAAAAATATATGTTTATATCGTTAGTCAGGCTCCTCAGAACAGCAGCCGTTTCATCGGACAGGGTGTAAATACGCGATGCCGTCAGGTCTATTTTCCATGAGACTGCGCCGGAAAAAATATAAACGAAGACAAGAATCCCGAATACTATCAATAACTGGAAGATTCTTGCTACGCCGGTTACTGTTCCGGTCCTCCTGAAAAATAATGCAATCGCCCTGTAGTTTATCGACAGGTAAAGAATAACCGACAGGAGAGCTGCCGAAAATAATATACGAGTTACAAGGGCATATAGACCCATTATAATATAGAGGACAATCGATGCTGCGATCAAACCGCAAACCGCCGCCAGGGAAGCATAATTTAATTTTTTTGTCATAAAGGTCCCTTATCTCCAGGTTCTTGATTCTATGATTGTATCAGCAATATACAGGCACATGAATGACCCGATAAGAAAATACAGGATATCTTTTAATTTTATCAGCCCGGAAGCGAACTGGAAATAATGATTGGAATATGACAATTCCTTCAGTAAATTCGAGAGAGTATTGTCGGCGGAATTGGCAAAAAAAGATATCACCATAAAAAAAAGAATGAACAGGAAAGCCACCAGGGCGGCGACGACATAGTTATCGGTCAGCGAAGAAGCTACCATCCCGAGAGCTGCAAAAAGCAGGGCTGAAAAGATTATCCCCAGGTAGCCTGAAAACACTGCGCCCCATTCGATCGGCGTATAAAAAGAGATAATCAGGGGATAAAAGAGCAGTATTGTGTCGGCAATGATCGTAAATAAAATAACGCTGATGAATTTTCCCAGTACTATGCCCCAGGGAGGCACCGGGCTTGTCATCAATAGTTCGAATGTCCCCAGCTTTTTATCCTCGGCAAGAAGACGAATTGCAAGGATGGGGATAATAAACAGGGAAACCGTATTCATATCCGAAAAAAAAGATGAAAAGTCGCTCGTGTTTCTCACACCCAAAAAATACCCCTGGAACAGCACTACCGACATGATAAGGTATACGCCCATTACCATGTATCCCATCCAGGAAGTAAAATATACCTTCATTTCTTTTTTCATGACAGCAGTCATAAAGATCCTCGCCCGTTCAGCCGGTTATTACTTTACGAGTTTTATAAAAACATCCTCAAGGGAAGATTCTCCGGATGTCATTTCCAGGAGGCCGAACCCGCCGTTCACAATCAGACCCGATATTTCTTCGCGCAAGTCTGCCGACGTTCTGATGCTGAGCGTCGAATTATCGGCTTCCGCTGAAATGACCCCTTTGATTTTGCCCAAGCGCTCCTTCAGGAGAAGAGGGTCCTTCCTTACTTTTACTGTAAGGACAAGTTCCATGATTTCCTTTTGCTTAAGGTTCTCTATCGTATCGACGGCAACGATCCTGCCGTTATGTATTATTATAGCCTTTTCACAGATCTCCTCTGCTTCCGCAAGGATATGTGTTGATAATATTACGGTCCTGTTCTCTTCCTTGGCAAGCCTCTTGATGAGAAGCCTTATTTCCACAACCTGAACGGGGTCCAGCCCCACTGTGGGTTCATCCATTATTATCACGCCGGGGAAATTCACGATGCTCTGGGCAATACCCACCCTCTGTTTGAAGCCCTTCGAAAGAAAGCCGATCATCGTGTTCTTCCTGTCTATTAGATCGGTCATTTTCATAACTTCTTCGATTCTTCCGGGGATTCCCCTGCCCGGGAGGCCTTTAATCCGGGCGACAAAAGACAGATATTCGCGGACGGTCAATTCAGGATACAGAGGCGGGATTTCCGGCAGGTATCCGATCATAGCCTTTACTTTCGACGGTTCTTCAAAAATATCCATGCCGCCTATCAGCACTTCTCCTGTCGAAGGAGCAAGAAACCCGGTAATGATGCGCATAGTTGTCGTCTTCCCGGCGCCGTTAGGACCCAGGAAAGCGACGATATCGCCTTTGTTCACCGTAAAATCGAGACCGGAAAGGGCCTGGAAATTTCCGTAGAACCTGCTGAGATTTTTTACCTTGATCACCGGATGCCCCTCGCTCTTAACCTGCAGTTTAAAACAGTCTTCATAGATTTTAAAGCAATTTTTCATAATTTTAAAGTAAATACCATGAATAAATTTGTCCTTCGGGCTTCAGGCAGGAGATGTTTTTTTAAAAGGTTACGTTAGTGATATTGCTGGGATCGCTGAAAATGTTGTACTGCTGGCTGTATGCCTTGACAAAGAAAAAATATGTCGTCCCGGTCTGGAGCGGCGTAAAATTGGTGTAATAAGATACCGTGTATGTGAACTGCCGGGCGCTTGTCATAGGAGGTACGTTGTAAATGGTGGGCTTATCGGTCTTTCCGTCCGTGTTCAAGAGCCTCATACCGTTATTGGCCTGCAGGTCGGCCTGGGTCTCAGCCACATATATGTCATAGCCGCTGAACCAGGTCTCGTCGTTCTCTCCCCAGAATTGAAGCACGATCGCATTGCTGTTCGTTTCATAGGCGATAAGCCCCAGCGGCGACGAAAGGTTCACAACAGGCTGGTATGTTTCGATCCCGCACCCTGCAAGGACGAGTAATGCCGCGAAAATCGCATAGATTATGCAGATTTTTTTACTGCCGTTCGTTTTAAATTTCATTAAAACGGACCTGTATTAGTATTTGTATAATAAACAATGCCGTCAATTTCGCTGGGCAGGCTGTAAACGCTGAACTGCGAGCTGTAAGCCTGCACGTAAAAGAAATATTCTGTTCCGACATTAAGGGTCAGCGGCGGTATTATCTCGTTCGAAATATTGATCGAAAATACCGTCGGGGATGAGCCTGCCGTGCTGTTAGCCTCCGGCATCGTAATCGTATTCGAATCGTCAGGAGCGTACCAAACTTTGTACCATGTATTCGTATCCGTGGATATGTTGACGGTATAACCTGAAAAGTAGCTTTCCTTGTTCAATCCCTGGAACGTCAGAAGGATTGTGTTGTTTGTATTGTATAATAAAAGCCCCAGGGGAGGCGCCAGATGAATTACGGGCTGCGCCTGCTCTATATCGCATCCCGTATAAGCAAGGAATGCCAAAACCGAGCATAAGACAATGGTTAACCTTAAGTTTTTCATTGTCAGCTCTCTTTTAATTCGTTTCAGAGATGGAGATCCTCTTTTTTTCATCTATATCTATTACTTTTACTTTTATTTTATCGCCCAGTTTGAATGCTTCCCTCGGGTTTTTCCTGACAAGGAAGTTCGACTTGTGAATAAGCCCCGTCTGGCCGGGAACAAGTTCGACGAATACGCCGTAATCTTCGATACGGGTAACATGCCCCTCGGCTACTTCTTCCTTCTTGAAACCGTAAACTATGTGATTTACAATATAAACAGCCTTTTCAATCCTGGATTCGTCCTTGGACGATATCATCACCCTTCCGTTATCTTCGATGGAAATGTTGACTTCGGTAAGAGCCATGATCTTCTTGATCGTGCGGCCGCCTCCGCCGATAACGGAACCGATTTCATTTTCTGGAATCGTAATAGTCTTTATCTTGGGAGCATTCGGACTGAGTGCGTCGCGCGGAACGGGAATAACCGCGTTCATTTTCGAAAGTATGTAGTCCTTGCCTTCCCAGGCCTGTTCGAGCGCTTTTTCCAGGATATCGAAAGATATCCCGGCAGTCTTTACATCCATCTGGAAAGCATTTATCCCCTTGTCGGTCCCTGCTATTTTAAAGTCCATATCTCCGTAATGGTCTTCTACGCCCTGTATATCGGAAAGGACCTTGAACTTCGAATTTTCCTTATCCCATACGAGCCCCATGGCTATGCCCGCGACCGCCTTTTTTATCGGCACACCGGTCGCCATAAGTGCAAGGCTCGAACTGCAGACCGTAGCCATAGAAGAAGAACCGTTCGATTCAAGTATTTCCGAGACCATCCTTATCGTATAGGGAAAATTTTCTTCAGTCGGCAGGACTGCCTCGATCGCCCTCTTGGCCAGGTTTCCATGCCCTATCTCCCTTCTGGATGTCATCAGAGATTTCTTGACCTCGCCGGTGCTGAACGGGGGGAAATTATAATGAAGCATAAACCGCTTGGCTTCATCTTCTTCAAGGCTGTCGACATACTGCACGTCGCTTGAGGAACCCAGCGTCACTACGCCGAGGCTCTGCGTCTGTCCCCTTGTAAAAAGCGCGGAGCCATGGACATTTTCAAGTATGTCCAGTTCTATTGTTATTTGACGGATTTCATCCGGCGCTCTCCCGTCGGGGCGGAGCCCTTTATCGAGGATCTGCCCTCTGATAATATCCACTTCAATTTCTTCAAGCCATTTTTTGGCTTCTTTATAGCATTCGCTTTCTTTAGTTATTTCAAATTTCTTGAGAATAGTCTCATAGGCGGCATCCATATTTTTTGATCTTTCCTGCTTGACCGGATTAACGCTGGCGTCCCTTATGAGACCTGTTCCGAATTCCTTCATCTTCGCCTTGAGATCGTCGGTAAGGAGGCATTTAACCGGCTCCGGTACGATTTTCCCAGGATTGATCCTGGATGTAAGTTCCTCTATCATTTCGATTTCTTCAATAATTGCTTTATGGGCTATTTTCATAGCCTCGAGCAGGATAGATCTGTCAGCCTCGCAGGCGCCGCCTTCGACCATGGTAATCCCTTCCTTTGTCCCCGCCGCTACAATTTCAAGCTGGGAATTGTCCACTTCGATTATAGAAGGATTAACAATGAAAGCCCCGTTAGAGTATATGACCCTGACTCCCCCTACCGGGTGAAGAAGGGGTATTTTTGAAACGGACAATGCCGCAGAGGCTCCGATTATACCGAGAATATCGGTGGAGTATACCTGGTCGGCAGATAATGTTGTCGCTATGATCTGTACTTCATTAAAAAAATCCGCGGGAAAAAGCGGCCTGATGGGCCGGTCTATCAGCCTTGATGTGAGAATTTCTTTTTCACTGGGCTTTCCCTCTCTTTTTATATATCCGCCCGGTATTTTCCCGGCTGCATAAAACTTCTCTATATAGTTGACCGTAAGCGGAAAGAAATCGATGCCTTCGGGAGTTTCCTTAGACATGCATGCTGTAACCAGGACCGCATTTGCGCCGTACTTGACAAGAACTGCTCCGTCCGCGAGCTTGGCCATTTTGCCGGTTTCTATGACAATTTCTTTTTCACCTATCTTTTTCCTGACCTGGATAAAACTCATACAATCTCCTTATCCTGAGAATCCGGCTATTCCGATTATTTTATTTTTAATTTTGTAGTAACGGTGTGATAATTTGCAGGGTTTACGGACTGCAGATAACGCAACAGCCTTCTTCTCCTGCCGATAAGACGTAAAAGTCCCCTTTTTGAATTATTGTCTTTTTTAAACTTTTTGAAATGCTCCGTAAGATTGGCGATCTTCTGTGTCATCACAGCAATCTG
The DNA here is from genome assembly GCA_963796325.1 of uncultured Spirochaetota bacterium. Lineage (GTDB taxonomy): Bacteria > Spirochaetota > Brevinematia > Brevinematales > JAOACQ01 > CAVYGN01. The sequence goes on along the minus strand of CAWCLF010000001.1, from coordinate 713,763 downwards.
CACTTCAGCTGAACCGGTATCCTTTTCATGCCTTGCGAATTTGTCGATCACCGTTTTTTTATCGGCGCTTGTAATAGACATATCATCTCCTCCAAAAGCTTTTCGCCTTAATTATCTTCACCCGGCGGAAATAGAAAAGGCAGTTTTCCCGAAGTCCTGTAACGGGAGTATAATTCTATAACCTGCCTCTTATCATTATAAAGGTTTTCCAACAATTCATCAAGATTATTGAATTTTTTTTCATTTCTTATCTTTTTGATATATAAAATGGTATAATTACCGCCGTCATGGATCCCGCTTAAATCCGCATCTTCTTCGACAATATTCGTTTCGTTCCTCAAGTCATGATTCTGCATCGACGGCCGGGTTCCTATATAGGTCATCGAAGGCATATATTTCCCTCCATGGTAAAAAAGAGTAAAATAAACGCCGTCACCGGGAAGAACCTGGGAGTTTATTTCAAAATTGACGGTGGGATAACCGTTCTTTCTGCCGATGCCGTCCCCTTTTATCTTTTTTGAAGTTATAAAATAAGGCCTGCCCAGCATATCCGCAGCTTCTTCCATCCTTCCGCCCCTGATTTTTACCCTTATCGCGCTCGAACTGACCGCAATAAAACCCCGTTTTATTTTTTTAACAACATTAACAGTAAAAGATTTACCGGAAGCCATATTCCTCAACATATGAATATTTCCGAGATTCTGCCTTCCGAACCTGAAATCCTGACCTACATATAAATGCAGGTTCTTTATTCTTTCCTTTAAGAGATCGATGAAAACTTCCGCCTCCATGCCGGCGATCCTGTTGAAATCCAGCGACAGAATATTCTGTATGCCGATTCCGGAAAGGGCCTTCTTTTTGTAATCTTCAGGAAATAAATATCCTTTGAACCTGTCCGGATTAAGATATAATGAAGTGGCTTTCTCAAAAGTCACGGCAACGGTCGGGCTCTCCCTTGCATCCTTCTGCATCATTCCTACGATCCTCTGGTGTCCTTTATGAAGCCCGTCAAAATTACCGATCGTAACAAAAGCCTCGTCGAACAGGGGGAGTTCCGAAGGATCCGAGTATAATGCCGCGCTCATCGCTTTAAATCCATCTTAAAAATCCTTGTTAAAATATAGTAAGAAAAACCGTATATTACAAATTCAAGCCCGGCCAGACATAACGACAATAATGCCTGCTGCTCGTGCTGATAAACCAGTTTGTGAAGAGGATAAACCGTTAAGGAACTAACGGCCGAAAAAGCTATGAAATAAAATGCCCTGGATATCAGCCCTGTATTTTTAAGGTTCACCCTGCCTGTTTTTTTAAGCTTTATAATATAATAGATTACCGTCATCCAGCTCGCCGTCATATCCGCAGCGAAAACGCCGTAAAATGCGATTCGAGGGAGAAAGGAGCTGAAATACAATCCGATCGAAAGAAAAAATACAATAATATTGGCCCATAAGGGGGTCCTGGCATCATGAAGCGAATAAAAGATACGTTCGAAGATCATCGCCATTGCCATAGGCAGCAGCGCTGCCGAATATATTGTAAGGGCGAGGTAATGGCCCCTCAAAAGTTCAACTGTAAATTTTCCGGTAGAACCTTTCAAAAACATTGTAATGTCTCTGAATACCGAATTTACGACGGTATCAGGGTATAAAATGAAGAATAAGGCCACGGGAATCATAAGATACATCATCATGTTGAATCCTTCCGCAAGCGACCTGTTAAAACTTTCATGATCGGATTCGATGCTGAATTTCGACAATAGCGGCATCATGACCGTGCCGATTGCAAGTCCGATAATTCCAAGCGGCGCCTCTATAATCATGAAAATGTTCATGAATATTGTCATGCTTCCCAGGAAAAACGAAAGAAATATAGATGTCGCATAGTTTTTAACAGTGGAAAATATCATATTGAATGCCGTAGGCGTGAACAATTTTCATGAAACTCACGAGATAAGGGTCCCTGAAATTGATTATGAAACTGTACCTGAAACCTATTTTTGAAAGTTCGTAGAGCTGAGTAATCACCATGACCGCCGAACCTGCCACAACGGATATACCCAGCGAATAGATGCCCAGTTTCCTGTAAAAGAAAACAGGAATAAGCATAAACGCCATGTTGAAGAAGAAAGGGGCGAACGCGGATGATGTAAATTTTTTATATGAATTGAGAACTCCCATGATAAGAGCGTAAAGGGAAATGAATATGAGATAAGGCATCATTATCATCGTGAGAATGATATTCTGATGCAGTATCAGGCCCTTATAGCCGGGAACGAGAAAAGGGGCATACAGAGGCGCAAGCCCGGCCCCCAGTGCCACGAGGGCCAGATTGACCAGAATGAATATGTTGATGAGGTTGGATGCAAAAAGGAATGCGCCTTTTTTTAATGCCTCGTCATTGTCCTCTTTAAGCGCTTTTTGAAAAACAGGTATGAAAGCATATGTAAGGGCCCCCTCTCCGATATACCTGCGGAACGAATTGACAAGGCGGAATGCCATCCAGAAAGGGTCGAGCCCTGCCCCGAAAAGAAAATTCGAGACATTCTGCTTTAAAATACCGGTGACCCGGGAAAAAAAAGTCCCTGCCGAATTGACCAGCGTATGCCGGTATGAAACAAGCCTTTTAGCCATGGCGGGTTTATATCAAACCTTTCTCTCGCAGAACCGTCTTGAGCTTTTCCGAATTCTCGGTATTCATACGGCAGAGGGGAAGCCTGAACTCCAGGTTGTCGATCAGGCCCATCATAAACGCCGCTGTTTTAACGGGAATAGGGTTCGTTTCAAGGAACATCGCCCTGTGCAGCGGCATAAGCGATATGTGCACGTTTTTCGCATTTTCGACATCGCCTTTAAAATAACTTTTAAAAAGTTCTCCGCAAAGTTTGGGAACGATATTCGCAGTCACGGAAATCGCTCCGGCGCCGCCTACCGATAAAATCGGGAGATTAAGCCCGTCTTCGCCCGAAAAGAGCAAAAAACCGGGCCTGGAGTACTCTATTATTTCAGCTGCCTGCTGGAGATTGCCGGAAGCTTCTTTTACCCCGTCGATATTTTTTATCTTTGAAAGCCTTCCTATAGTTTCGGGCAGCATATTGACGCCGGTCCTTCCCGGTATGTTGTACATTATCATCGGCAGGTCGACCGCCCCGGCAACAGCTTTAAAATGCTGATAGATGCCTTCCTGGGTCGGTTTATTGTAATAAGGGGCCACCGACAGGTGAGCGTCGGCTCCGGATTTCTTAGCGCCCCTGGCAAGCTCGATCGCTTCGTCCGTCGAATTAGAGCCGGTCCCGGCTATAACGGGAACCTTACCTTTAACCTTTTTGACAGTGAAATCTATTACTTCAAGATGCTCTTTGTGGTTCAGGGTGGAAGATTCTCCGGTCGAGCCGCATGCAACAATACCGTCGATGCCTCCGGCCAGGAGATATTCAATCATTTTTTCAAGATCAGAGTAACTTACGGCCCCGTTCCTGAAAGGGGTAATAACTGCTGCAATCGAACCCCTTATCGTGTCCATTGCTTTCCTCCGATTTTTTAATCTAAAGATGATATTAAAAGGCGCCGGAATAGTCAAATAAATAGAAGGGAACGAAAGTTACAAAAAAATATCGAATCCGGCGGATGCATTTATCTGCATGAAGTCTATTTGCGGCCGATTTAATGAAGAAGTAACCGAAGGACCCGTATCAAACCCGAAATTTGAAAAGGGATAATAAAAGGTCAGGCTGATATCAAGGCCGAAAGATTCCCCGAATTTGAAGATCAGGCCTACACCCAGTTTCGCGATCAGCGATGGAGCCGAATCAATAAAATTGGTCCCTTCCGATAATCCCTGTCCGGTAATAGAATATCCTTCATCCATGTAAGCTATTCCCAGGCCGGCGTCCAGGTATGTAAACCCGGCGTTCCAGACAAGATCGGCTGTAACGGGAGCCATAAAAACCCATTCGTTCAGAGAAACCGAACTGACGGGATTCACTGAAAGGAAATAAATGGGCAGATACGATGCTTCGATCCCGTACTGCAATCCCTGGTTGTCGCCCAGAAGGAAAGCGGCGGATGCGGAAATTCCTCCGGCGCTCTCCCCTTTTGTATTTACCCCGACGGCATTCTCCGATGATAGTTCTGAAGAAGCCCAGAGCCAGGAATTGTAACCTGCGCCGAGCTTGATCGTAAAAAATTTTTCTTTATAATCCATCGTCACTTTTTGCGCCTGCAGGATGGAAACAAGTGCAAGAACTAAAACTGCAGCCGTCATTATCGGCTTCCGGATCATCGAAGGTTCCTCCTTTTCAAACAGCACTTCATTATAATCAATCAACAGTCAACAGTCAACAGACTACAGTCGAGAGTCGGGAGTCGTGAGTCGAGAGTCGACTGCCGACGACCGAGGTTTCTTGACAGATTATATCTCCCGGAATAAAATTATATTTTGCAGCCAAGGGGGAGATTAATGTACGCCGTCGATACAAGGCAGAACGAATTGACAATCGGAGGGATAAGCGCAAAAGAACTCGTCAGGGAATTCGGCAGCCCGCTTTATGTTTATAACGAACAGGTGATCAGGGAACGCTACAGGCTCCTTGACGGTTCGATCAATTACGGGAAAAAACGCATCCATTATGCAATGAAGGCTAACAGCAACGTCAGGGTGCTCCAGATACTTGAAAAGGAAGGCGCCTACATAGACGCTGTTTCGAAAGAAGAAGTCATGATTGCGCTGCAGGCCAACTACTCTCCCGGAAAGATCCTCTATACGGCGATCAACATGAAGGATGATGACATCGATTTTGCAGTCAGGAACGGAGTAATGATTAATCTCGGTTCCATATACTCCCTGGAAAAATACGGAAGCAGGTATCCCGGATCGTCGGTATCGATCCGTATAAATCCCGATATGGGCGCCGGGCATCATGACCATGTAGTGACCGGCGGCAGGGAAAGCAAATTCGGCATATTTTACAGCCTGAAAGGGCATAACGACATGGAAAGGGTCGCTACTATAATTAAAGACTGCAAACTGAGACTTTCCGGCATACATGCCCATATAGGCTCGGGTATACTTGATGAAAAAAAATACCTCCAGCTTATAGAGATAATACTGAATATAGCCATGAAGTTCCCGAATCTCGAATTTATCGATATCGGCGGAGGGATCGGAGTACCTTACCGGCCCGAAGAACATAATTTCAACTTTAAATCCTTCGGGAAACATATTGAAGAATCGATGAGGGAATTTACCCGGAGCTACGGCTCGAGCCCCCATCTCGCCATTGAACCCGGCCGGTACCTGGTCGCGGAAGCAGGGACCCTTCTATGCACTGTTATGGATATCAAGACAACGCCGCATTACAAATTTGCAGGCGTCGATTCAGGATTCAATCATCTCATCAGGCCAATGGCATACGGAAGCTATCATCCTATAATCAATGCATCGAGGATCGATGGGGTAAAAAAGGAAATCGCCGTCGGCGGATATCTCTGTGAAAACGGCGATATTTTTACACGTTCGGAAGAAGGCATCAAACCTCAGCAAATCACCGACCCGCAAATCGGCGACGTTCTGGCGATCCTATTTACAGGCGCTTACGGTTATTCCATGTCCTCGAATTATAACTCAAGGCCCAGGCCCGCGGAAGTGCTTGTCACAAACGGCGAAGCAAGGCTTATAAGAAAGAGGGAAACATTCGAAGATCTCGTAAAAACACAGGTCTAGCAAGCCGAAAATATTTTCCGAAATTTTTTTAAAAAAAGTTGCAATACGACGCCTGTAGTATTATAATATTACATAGTGATATCAGATGGTGATATTGAGAGGCGAAAGTTATGAACAAGGTTCCCGAACCGATTCAGGAAAGGTACAACCGTATTCATGATGAAATCGCTAAAAATCCGCTGATCCTCGATGAGGATCTTGCAAGGATCCTTAATGTCAGCATCCATACTGTCAGGTCGGACCGGCGCAGAATAGGCATACCCGAAGTAAGAAAAAGAGGCAAGGATATTTCGGCAACAATGTTTGCAGAGGCCAAGGCCCTGAAGGGGACCGAAATTATCGGAGACATCCTCGAAATCGACCTGGAAAAGGAAGGGTTGTCCCTTCTCGATACCGACGATTCCATGGCCCTTAAAAAATCCGATATCATACGGGGGCATATTCTTTTCGCCCAGGCCAACACTCTCGCCAATGCAATCCTCGACACCGAATTTGCCCTGACATCGGATGCAAAAATCGCATTTTTTTCACCTGTACACAGCGGAGAAAGGGTGCTTGCAAAAGCGCGGGTACTGAAAAGCTACAAGCATAAAAGGGAAGTCGAAGTGATCATGAAAACAAAAAAAGATATAGTCTTTGAAGGGATCTTTACAATATACTGTCTGAACGCCGATCAGGCATCGCATCTGAATCTCTTCAGGGAAGAAGAAATAATGGAGGATAGTAATGAATAAGGTTGGAATCAAATCGATCGGAAAATATCTGCCGGATAATAAACTTACAAATGCCGATCTTGAAAAAATGGTGGATACCAATAATGAATGGATCGTATCCAGGACGGGCATAAGGGAAAGACGGATCGCCCCCCAGGATATGCATTCATCGGATATAGCGGTGAAAGCGGCGCAGGCCTGCCTTTCCTCGGTCAATGTAAAGCCCGACCTTATCATATCGAGTTCGGCCACAAGCGAAACAAGCATACCTTACCAGGCCAGCAAAATTGCAGGCTCTCTGGGCCTCTCGAACCTGGCCGCCTTCGATGTGAATGCCGCCTGTTCCGGTCTCATATACGCCATGGCCATCGGAAGCAGCATGATGCAGAGCCTCGACTATAAATATGCACTTATCACCGCCAGTGAAAAGATGTCGAGCTTCACCGATTATACCGACAGGGCAAGCTGTATTCTTCTCGGGGACGGCGGATCGTCAGTGCTGCTTTCCAAGAAGGACTACGAGCATGAGATCCTGGATTTCGAACTTGGTCTTGACGGCAGCGGTTATAAATATATAACGATGGGGTCCAGGGAAGGAAACCCTTATTTCTGGCAGGACGGCCAAAAAGTATTCCGCTTTGCCGTTTCAAAAGTATGCGAGCTTATCGATACCATGAAAAAAAAGACGGGAGCCGGCGGGAAAAACTTATACATAATCCCTCACCAGGCAAACCTGCGCATTTTCGAGTCGGTTTCGGACAGGACAAAAATTCCCATGGAAAACTTTATTATGAACCTTGACAAATACGGCAACACTTCGTCCGCTTCGATCGGGATTGCGCTCGAAGAGGCATGGAAGCAGGACAGGTTTGTCAAGGGCGATATCCTTTTCCTGATAGGTTTCGGCGCCGGGCTCAGCTGGGGCTCCGTCGCCGTGAAATGGTAACTAAGTCGTGAGTCGAAACGGAAACGAACGCTCGACTGCCGACTGTCAACTGCCGACTAATTACGGAGGACATAAAATGAATCAACGGACAATCCACAGGATTGCGATTTTAACCGGATTATCTTTTCTTTTTTTCTGGTCCTGCACCGGATCCAACGAGGTAAAGCCGGGTGTCACAGCGGATCAGACTCGGGTGTCCGTATTTACAAATTCAGGAGTTGCCGGAAATTACCCCGAATCATCCCCGGTCTCAATACATGGCAAACTGAAAGTTATAGGGACGCAGCTCTGCGACGAACAGGGAAAACCCGTGCAGCTCAGGGGATTCTCAACCCATGGTCTTCAGTGGTACGGCCAGTTCGTCAATAAAGACGGCATAGCATGGCTTGCCAAAAACTGGAAAATGGATGTTTTCCGCGCCGCAATGTATACGACTGAAGGCGGATATACAAAGAATTCATCCCTTGCTTTTACCGTTAAAGAGGCGGTGGATTACACCGAAGCAAGCGGCATATACTGCATCATAGACTGGCACCAGGAACGCGACGGGGATCCGAATACATATAAAAAAGAGGCTTATAAATTTTTCAAACAAATGTCGTTTCTTTACGGATCTAAAAAACATGTGATTTACGAGATCTGCAACGAACCGAACGGCAGCGATGTAAACTGGGAAGATAAAATAAAACCCTATGCCGAATATGTCATTCCCGCCATAAGGTCGGGGGATTCGAATGCGATTATTATTGTCGGCACAGGAACCTGGAGCCAGGACGTCGAAGGCCCTGCTGATGACCCGCTGAAATTCGACAATATAATGTATACGATGCATTTTTATGCCGGGACTCATAAACAGTCCCTGCGCGACCGCGTAGACAAGGCCTTAAAAAAGATAGCCATTTTCTGCACCGAGTGGGGCACTTCGGACTGTACAGGCATGAACGGCCCTTTTGTGGAAGAATCCGAAGCCTGGATGAAGTTCCTGAACGACAAAAAGATCAGCTGGTGCAACTGGTCCTTTAGCGACGCCAGGGAAGACAGCGCGGCGTTGAAGCCGAACAGCAAGACTTCCGGCGGATGGGATTCCGACAGCCTGAGCCCGTCGGGAAAATTCGTCAGGCAATGGATGTCCGAACGTTAGTCGGCAGTCGACAGTCAACAGTGTGTTTTGACTTTTAACTCACGACTCTCGACTGTTGACTGCCGACTGATCAAAGGCCGTATACCTTTTTTATCCTTTCAAAGGTATCGGGGTCTGCGACCCTTTCAAGAATCTTCCTTATTTTCCGGATCTTGCTGTTGATTGAAAGTTCGTTTTCCCTGTATGTCACTACTTCCTCGTTCTGCATGTACCTGCACATATCGTAGCAGATCCCGGCGATGATCGAGAGGGCTTCTGCAAATGTCTTATCATTGAGATAGCCCGGCGAGACGATTTTCTTATCGCCGAACGGGACGGAAAACACGTTCTTTGACAGGAATGAAAGGTCTATCGGCTGGTATATCTGTTCGTTTTGCTCTTCCTGTGAATTCATTAAATATATCAGCGCCAGATGCCCTGTTTTCTTGCCTATGTCCAGGACAACGGCCGAAAGTTCGTCTATAAACCTCACAACTTCAGCTTCTTCCCTGCTGATTCCCGCCTGGCTTTTATCCTTTTTGATCTCCGACAAGCGCGAATGGTTTATCCTTAGAGACGCCATATTCAGGGAGCCGAAGGCTTTCAGGAGACTCTGCATCCTGCCGAGGTTATTGACAAAAAAGTCATAACTGAAGAGCTGGATCTCTCCGGCTTCCTCAATTTTAATTTTGCCGTTCAGGAAAATCTCGAATTCCTTAATAAAACGCTTGATGAAATTGCCTCCGAAAACGAAGAGATTGTCCCTGTCCACCAGGAAATGCGTTTTTTCAGGCGCGGTCCCGGAATCATAAAACATAATGAGAGCTTCATATTCTGCAAGGCCCCTGCCGTCGGTTTTCAGGGCGGAGAATTGTTTTAAAAACAAACCTACTTTGCCCAGCCCCTTTTTTTCCTCCTGGAGCTGTTCAAGCCTCATTTCATTCTCATTGATAAATGAAGCTATTTTTATCTCAACTCCATCAGGACATTCGAATATATTGTTCGAAACCACTCCTCCCTGGGACTCCTGGATAAGATCGTAAAGCGTCAGGTATTTCCTGCAGCGGACCATGTTCGCCGCAAGTAAAAGGTTAAAAAGGGAAACCGGATCGCCTGTCTGGAACAGGAAACGCTTTATGAAATACGAAATGCCCTGTATTTTACTTTCCGGTTTGTTAAAATATTTTAAAACAGCCGTTATGCTCTCTAAAATCCTTTCCGGGTAGTCCTGCCTGTAGTGGCATGCAAGGAAATACATTTCCACCTTTTTAAGTTTATCAAGTATATACTCGGCATTGGGAAAATAGGTGATATTGACGAGAAGGACCTCTTTAAAAAGCCTGTCCGCCAGGGCGATAAGGTTATAATCGAATTTGTCGAGGATCATCCACCCGTTTTCCAGGACATATTTAATATATCCTTCCGCGAATGATGCGTCTTTCCTTATCGATTCCCAGCCGTTCCTCTTGATTGCGATTTGAAATCTGAAAAAGCCCGATCTTAAAATAGATGTTTTAAAAGCAAACATCCTGATATTCGTCCATTCGATGAAAATATATGTAAACAGCCCCGTTCTTTTCAAATTTTTTTTTATATTGACCAGGTTCATGCCGGCGGTTGTATGCAGAACAACCGGCCTTTTTTTTGAAGGCTCAATCCCGGCGTTTCCGCCTTCCGCCTGAGCGTTCTCAGAGGCATCCGTTTCATTGATGAGCCTTATTTTGTCTTCGGGGCTGATGTCCCGGTTCAATATCTCGAGAACCCTGGCTCTGGCTTCCTGCGGCCTGTCTTTTTTAAGAAGATGCCCAAGTTCCAGGTATGCATCCGCCTCTTCCGTTATATATTTTTCAGGTGTTTCATTATTTTCCGCCATCCTTCTCTTTCCTCCGGAAGTTTCGCTCGATAAGGAACAGTTAAATTATATCATTATTTATGAATTTGTTAAGCTTTTTATCAATTAAGAATTTAATTCCGGCGCCCCTTTTCCCATGAGTTCGTTGTAAAGGACAGATATGCTTTTTTTCAATACCGGGTGAACGTATTCAGGACAGATCTCCAGGAGGGGTCTTAACACAAAAATCCTGTTATGCATATCATAATGAGGTATGACAAGATCTTTCATCCTTATGATATCGCTGTCGTAGAATATTATGTCCAGGTCGATTGTCCTTTCCCCCCACCTGACGGTTCTTACACGTCCGAGCGATGTTTCGATTTCCTGAAGTTTTTGAAGAAGCTTTCCGGGGCGAAGGCCGGTTTGGGCCTCAACCGCCATATTTATAAAATCCGGCTGGTTTAAAAGGCCGTAAGGTTTTGTGCGGTAAGGCGAGGAACATTTTTTGACATGGGTAATGTTTTGCAGTTTTTCGATCGAGGCGCGGATGTATTTCTTTTTGTCTTTCGTATTGGAACCGATAGATATGTAAACGGTATGCATAAGCGCTCCGCTCAAGAACGGTATAGATCAGCCTCCGGCCCGTCCGATTTCGAAAGCCTTGTAATTCTTAAGTTCAAATCCCGATTTTACAAAAGATTTTATTGAAAGCTTCCATGTATTAAAAGAAATATCGGGCATTGCATTGGACAGCACCCCGAGCAGCATTGTATTGACAAGTTTCACGTTAGAAAGAGGCTTTACGGCTTCCAGGGCGTCCACGATCCTGAAAGTGACTGAAAGCGATGAAAAATATTCCTCTATGTTCCCCGGATACTTTGAAATCCCCATTATTACCGAAACCGGAGGAATTTCCAGGGAATTAATAACGGCAAATCCGTTTTTTTTAAGATAATAGCTGTTTCGCATTGCTTCCAGCTTCTCAAAACCGATAAGAAAATCGGCCTCTCCGGGGGAAATGACAGGGCTATAGACTTTATCGCCGTACCTGATAAAACTCGTTACAGCCCCTTCCCTCTGGCTCATTCCATGTATTTCATTCTTCTTGACATCGAAACCTGTTTTAAAAAGAGCGTAAGACAGGATGTCGGATGCCAGAATTATTCCCTGCCCTCCCACCCCGCAAATAACGATGTTTTTCGTTTCCACAACAAATTCCTCTTTATAATTTAATGACCATAACGGTCCTGTCGTCCTTCTGAAGCGTGCCTTCGAAGAAATCCTCGAGCCTTATCAGAATATCACCGATCATTTCCGACGCCGTTACGCTTTTTTTTGCGACTTCGTAAAATATTTTTTCAAGCCTTTCCTTTCCCAGCTGCCTGCCTTCAGGATCGATCCCCTCTACAATGCCGTCGCTGAATAGCAGCAGGACGTCGCCGCTTCTGCAGTTTATCGAATCGGCCGTAAATTTGGCATTCTTGAACGTCCCTATAATAGGGTTCTTATTCCTGACCCTTTTTACAGTATTTTCCTGCCTTGAATAATAAAGCTGGTCCGTATGACCCGCCGAGATGAAATTAATGACCCTGCTGTCGAGGTTGACTGAACATGCAAACAGCGTCGCATATGAATAGGTGTTTTCAAGGATACGGGTAATTCTCTGGTTAAGCAGGGTAAAGGCCTGGGAAAGGTTGTTGAAATATTTATTTTCGATAAGCTCCTCGACTTCGACTTTGAGGATCGCCCAGATCATCGCCGCATAAACCCCATGTCCGGAAGCATCGCCTAAAAATATCAGAAGGTTGTTTTCGTCCAGCTTGTAAAAGTCGTAATAATCGCCGCCTACGCTCTGCATAGGCATATATGAGATCTCCATATCGATGAAGTTCTGTATATATTTCTGCTTGTCAAGCGGAAGAAGCGATATCTGCAGCGACTGCGCCGTCCTTACGTCATCCATCATCTGCCTGTTGAGTTCCGATATTTTCTTGTTCGTATCGTTGGCTCGAGTCAATACGTTGAGATACTCGAAAACGAAATTAAGAGACAAGCCTATCATCATAATTCCAGTTCCCACCGAAAAGGGTGATCCTATGGTTCTATAGATCCATTGCAAATTCATAAGGTCAATAATGATTTCCAGTATGCCCATGAGAAGCGCAAATATTCCCACGTAGAGAAGCGTCTTATACCGCAGCAGGTTCAGCGATGAAATCTTGCCGGATTCATTTTTGAGGATCCTGCTGAATTCCACCCCCTCTACAGCCCCTATACCGATAAGCATGATTATCAGAATGACCTGAAAAATAAAATAGAAATTATCCAGGCTTTTGAACATATAGAAAGAAGCGACCGCCAGTATGCTTAAAGCGCATATAATTAATAACCCTGCCAGGAAACGCCTGTTTTTCTTTTTATATCCGTCGGTTTCCACAAAAGCGGAATCCTTGATCGATACTGAAATGAATCGAAGGAAGAAAATATAAAAAAACAGGCTCGTAATGCCGAAAACGATGAACAATTTATCAAAAAGTTCTTTACTGCCGGGGTAAGTCTGACCTGCCGGCACCGTCAAATCTGTTACGATGATGCTCAACGCTATTACGATGATTATCAGGAAGTCGACTTTCGACCTCCTGAGTTCCTTGTTCCTTGAAATAAATAAGTAATAAATGGCGGATTGAATGATAAGAAAAGCGCAGAAACTCATGCTGACAAGATAGGATATCAGCATGGAGTTCATTGAACGGCCCCCGGTTTATCACTCTTCAATTTTTTCAACCGGGCTTCTCCGATAACGCAAATTTCATCGACTACGATTACAGACACTTCACCTGAAGCGGATTCCTCTTTTACTGCATTTAAGAGTTCTTCCTTTTTATAAGCATTGACACGCCTGGCTCTTTTAACACCCAGACCCCGGACAAGTTCGATGAGGTCGATTTTGAGAGTGTCCCTGAACTTGCCGTCGAGTTCCGAACCGATATTGGGTTGATGGCCGGTCATTGCGGTAACACGGTTGTCAAGTATAATCAAAGTGATGGGAGTGCCGTTATAAACGGCGTCAAGTAAACCGGGTATTCCCGAATGATAAAACGTGGAATCCCCTATGACCGCCGCTGAAATAATATTCTTCCCCGATAATTCGGCGGCTTTTCTGAACCCTATTTCATTGCCTATACTGGCTCCCATGCAGACTGTGGTATCCATAGCCTGATAGGGCGGAAGCGCGCCCAGCGTATAACAGCCGATATCACCCAGGACTACGGCTTTTAAATCCCTCAGTACTTCAAATACCGGGATATGCCCGCATCCCTTGCAGAGTAGGGGCGGCCTGGCAGGGATAAGAGGTAGGGAAGGCCTGCCGCTTTCAGGCATATGAATATTAAAAGCCTTTTTAATGACAGCCGGAAAGACTTCGCCTGCGGATGGTATTATCTCTTTTCCGGCCGCTTTAATCCCGGCCGCCTTTATTTCTTCCTCGATCACAGGGTCAAGCTCCTCAACGATATAGAGGCTGCGGACCTCTGCTGCGAATTCGCGTATCCTGTCTATCGGCAGAGGATACATGGCAATTTTAAAAACGCTTGCATCAGGCATGGCCTCCCGGACATGCTGGTAAGTCAGACCATGAGTGATAATCCCGATTTTCTTATCTTTATACTCCGCCCTGTTGCCTGCATAATTGTTCGAAAATTCCCTGAGCCTTCCGTATTTTTCAAGCAGAATTACATGCCTGGGGATTGCATTGGCAGGCACCATTACATATTTGGCTGCGTTTTTTTTGTAATTTAATGGGGCAGACCTTCTTGAAGCTTTCCCGATGATTACAGGGCTCTTGGTATGAGACACCCTTGTAACAGATCTTAAAATGACCATCGTATCGAATTCACCCGATACTTCGAATGCTGTTTTTATCATATCGAGAGCTTCCTGGCTGTCTGCGGGTTCGAATACCGGAAGCCTGGCGAATGAGGCATAATTTCTTGTATCCTGTTCGTTCTGCGAGGAATGCATGCCCGGGTCGTCAGCAACGACTGCGACCATCCCGGCATTCACTCCCGTATAAGCGGCTGTCATCATAGTGTCCGACGCAACATTCAGCCCTACATGTTTCATTACAGCCATGGACCTGAGCCCGGCGATGGAAGATCCGAGGGCGATTTCCATCGCCACTTTTTCATTTATGCTCCATTCCGAATCGATACCGGGATATTTTAGAGATATTGTCTCTATGATCTCTGAACTGGGCGTGCCGGGGTAGCCCGCGGCTACACGGACATTCGCTTCGAAAGCCCCCCTTGCCAGCGCCTCATTGCCGGATAATAATTCCCTCATAGCCTTTATCACCTGTTTTTAATTAAACTGCCGGAAAGCCAGACATTATAAGCCTGATAAATGAAAAAATCAAAATATAATACTCCTGGAGTTATCAAACTTACTTGACAAGAACCGCCTATAATATATAGTATTATGGTTATAGTTTTCTAAAAAACAAGCGGGGCTTTCTCCTCTTTATGAAAAAAAAACGGCATTTTTTATTAATTTTAAGTTTCCCTGTCATCCTGTCCTGCTCCATCCAGAATATGGATACGACAGAGGGGATGATCTGGCAGAAGGACTTGCCTCTGCCTCCGGCTGCAGGGATCGAGATATATTCCAACAACCTCTTTTTCGCCGACTCGGGCGGAACACTTTATTCCTGCTGGATCGATACAGGCCGCATCAACTGGAAAAGAACGCTCAGCCGCGAAAGGGCGATTATGCTGTTTGCAATGAAATCGGGCCTCGGGGTCATTTCGACAGGGCGGGAGCGGCAGGGATCTTTATTCCGCATTTATTCCTATGACCGGGGCATAATCGGCTATGAAACCAATCTGTCCATAAAGCCCAGGGATTATTATTCCACGGACGGCACCAATATCCTGGTCCATTCAGGTAATGCCGCCGTTATTATCGGCGATAAATACGGGGAAATCAGGCTCGCCGACTTTTCCCGCTATTCAGATAACATCGTAACCTTTGCAAAATGGGGCGGCTATTTTTACATCATAGATAACAGATCCGATATTTTCAGGTTCGACGGGCATATGAACCCGGCAGGACCCGGTTTGAGGCTGGGCGGCAAATTCGACGGCAATGCGGCATATTACGATGACAGGATATTTTTATCGGCATCCGACGGCTTGAAGATAGTAAATACGGACTCCTGGTCGCCTGAAAACGCCGATCAGGATTTTAAGAACGGAACGCCGCCGGTAATTTTCGGCGGTTCGCTCGGACTTAAAAACCGCCGCAAGGCTTTAAAATATTATATATTTTCAGATCTGTCCTTCAAGACCGCCGATGAAAATTCTTATACGCCGTTAATAATGTCCGGAACAATCGGCGTAGCGGCATTTATAGACTCGAAGGGTTTCCTTGAAGTGATAGACAGCAGTACGGGAAGGTATGTAGGTTCGAAGTTTGTCGGAACCATCGACAGGCCTTTTATGAAAACAGCCATAGATTACGGTGCGAAATCAATTTTCCTGCCTGTATCGAGCCCGGCTAAAATCTTCTGCTATTCCATTAATTTTGCCGCTTCCCAGAAGATGCCCAGATGAAAATTTAAGCCGGCAAGGCCCAGCCTTCCCTGTCGCTGAACGGACTTATCTTGTTCCTGCCTATTTCCAGGTTTTCACCCCGGCAAACAGGGCATATGCCTTTTCCGAATTTATCCTGGTTTACAGATTCGAACCCGCAATCCCTGCAGACCGTGCTTTTCGCCCTGTAAAGGGCCTTGTCGGCCATCTCGATAAGGAGTTCAGCCATAGTATTTTTTATGCCGTTTATCCTGTCCCAATCGGTGTTCTTTTTATCGTCAACCTCGAAGATCTCCCTCAACCCCGATATTTTGAGCGCCGAGCAGAGGAAACTCCCGTTATCGATGAGCGATGCCGCACCGAAACTCGCAGATATGGCGATGCCGGTATCCCCGTATTTCAGTTTCAAATCGTTTATGGATTTTCTGATCTTTTCGGAAACAACGAGAGCGTCCTCCAGTGAAGTATCGGGCAGAATTATCAAGAATTCATCGCCGCCGAAACGTCCCGCTTTATCGTAATTTCTTATTGTATTCCTTATCGTCTTCCCCACATTGACCACTACGCTGTCGCCTGTCAGGTGGCCGAACCGGTCGTTGAATGTTTTGAAATTATCTATATCCATCATAATAGCGGAAACTTTCCTCAGGGACCTCATCATAAGATAATCCTTCAGGAACTGCATTATATTGTTTTTATTGTAAAGCCCGGTCAGTTCGTCGATGGAAGATTTTTGAATCAGCTTTTTAAATTCCATCTGTTTGATCAGAAAATATTCGACATTGACCATGAGGTCCTTTTCATCGATAGGCTTATGAAGGTAAACGATCGCTCCCTTTTCCTTGCCCTTCATGATAAGGTTTTTATCTGCTATTGCGGAAAGGAAGATGATGGGAATATGATTGTATTCCGGGTTATGGATGAGCCTGTCCTGAAGTTCGTCGCCTCTCATCCTGGGCATATTGTAATCGCAGATTATCAGATCGGGTTTATATTCGTATATTGCTTCCAGGCCGTCATCCCCGTCATATGCATGGACGAAATTATTGTATCCCCAGTTGGCAAGATATGCCTGGAGAATATCATGAAACTGGATATTGTCGTCTACCAGGAGTATGCAGGCTTTCAGGGGATCGAACTCGTTTTCAAGGTTCGGATTTGTAATACTGGCATGGAAGCTTTTCTGCCCCGTCATCGCCTCAATATTGTCCTGCACCATCTGCTTATAATATGCTTTATTATCCGAGGGGAGGAGCTCCATCTCGTTCTCGAAAATAACAAGGCTGTCTTTCGCATCGAAGACATCCTGCCCCCTCTTCAATTCCAGGATAAAACGCGAGCCTTTGCCGATCCCTTCGGATTCGGCCCATAAATCGGCTTTTAAAAGAATGGCAAGCTGTCTTGCAAAGAAAAGCCCGATGCCGGTCCCCTTGTTCCTCCCTTTCCTGCCGGTGTCGACCTGCTCGAACCTGCCGAAAATCAGTTCGAGTTTTTCCGGAGGAATACCTATTCCGTTATCCTCTATAATGACCTTTATCGACTTTTCAAGTTCCTTTACAGTAATATTAATCAGGCCTGTTTCAGGTTCAACGAATTTAATGGCATTTGAAATAATATTATGAAATATCTCATCGAGTTTGTCGATATCCGAGAAAAAATCATCGATCTCCTTCCCGGGCAGCTCTTTTACTATCCGTATGCCGTAAGATGAAGCTGCAGACCTGTAAAAATCGATTATGCCTTCGATATAGGAGCATAGAGGAATTTTCCTTACATGGACCTTCATTCCCTTTGCATCTATCCTTGCTATATCGAGAAGCTGGTCGATGGAATGCTTTAGAGAAACGGAAGCGTTATAAATCGTATTCAGTCTTTCCATCATCGTATTTTTGTCCAGTTCATCCGGATACTTGAGCGACAGGTCGGTCAGATTCATTATGACGGTCAGAGGGTTCCTGAAATCATGGGTCACATTGGCTATGAAATCGTTTTTAAGGTTATCGAGCTGTGCAAGCTTTATATTGGATTCTTCAAGTTCTTTTGTTTTTTTCCTTATTATATCCAGATTTTCTGAAATTACGTCCCTTGCAGATTTGAGTTTTTCAAGGGTCATGGACCCGTAAATCGAGCTTGAAAGCTGGATCGACAGGGTATAATATATCCTTTCATCCGTCTGGTTAGGCTCAAGAAATATGAAACCTACCAGCTTGTTCTTTATGTGCAGAATATGGAAAAAATATATATGGCTTTTTTTATCGAAAAAAAGAATCCTGTTGAAGTTCCGGGGAAGCTTCTCAAGCATTCTGGTCCTGTCGTTCGTGGAGTTGTAAGTAACTCCTTCAGCCTTTAGTTTTATGTCGTCTGTCGAAAACCTGTTGAAGAAAAGGAGGTAATTGCTGACATTGATCTTAAGGAGGTTTTCGCTTAAAATCCTGTTCAGATTGCGCAGGTTATAAGCAGTTACGATATTCTGGCTCGAATCCTGGATAATATCCGAAGTACCCCGTTTGAGAGCTTCGTTATACCCCAGGATATGCTCGGTCTTCTGCTGGATCAGTATGAGAACTTTGAATACCATCCTTTCGGATTTTATCCGAAGCGCTTCGTCCGCAGTATTGGTAAGGACGAACTGATAGAACTGGAGAATTTCCCTTTCGATATCATGGATCAGGTTCATAGCGATAACATGAATGTAGAGGTCATTCTGGTCGAGGATCTTGCTTATATAATCTTCCAGGAACCTGAGGCATTCGTCCTCATCCTCTTTGAGCAGTTCAAGGAGTTTGACCCCGCTTAAAACCTGCAATCCGTCATTCTTCAATTTCCAGAATTTTTTTATCATTTCGTCCACTGAATAGTTCTTTTTTTCTTCCATCCTGCCCGGAAGGGCCTTTAAAACTTCCATGGCTACGCACCCGCAGGAATTCCGGATATAGAGCTTGGCAGGGACTATCGTTTCAATAGGCGTGTTAACCCCTTCAATCAGGTTTATTATTTTTTTACAGCCTTCGTAGCCTATCTCAAAGAAAGGAAAATATACCGCCGTTATAGGCGAATCCGCATATTTAGCCCTGTCGCCATCTTCCCAGCTTACTATAGCGATATCCTCGGGTACACGGAATCCTCTCTGGGTAATGCCGTCCATTATAAAAGCCGCTTCATGAGTATACATCGATATAACGGCCTCAACAGGAGCCTTCCTTTCGTCAATAAGAAGTTCTACAACTTTTTTGGCCCTGTTGAAAGTATAATAGTCTTTTTCCAGAAATATCTCATCGCTTTTAACGACAAGCTCCGGTTTGAACAGCCCCCTTTCCCGCATATATTCTTCATAGCAGGAGTAGCGTTCGTCAGGCGTGATCGGCTGCACGAAAGCAATATTATTGTAACCGTGATAATCATGAAGATGAGCCAGGATTTCAGTAATGTGCCTCCTGCCGTCAATGAAAACCGAAGGCACGTCCGCTATTTTTCTGCCGAGGCTGACGACAGGCATCCTGTTTATCGACTGAATTTCCTGAAGAAAGGAACCTTCATTTTTGACTACATTGAGCGACCATCCGAGAAACATCAATCCGTCAAGATGCACTCTTTTAAGGATATTGAAAATATATTCAAGCTGGTATTTGTACGTCTTGTCTCTCTGCTCATGCTCCATTGCAAAGAATAAGAGATTCACATCCTTTTCTTTAGCAGCCTTAATAACGCCTTCAAGCATCTGGACCTGGAAATTTTCGAAGCTGGCCTCGGCTAAATAGCCGATAGTAAGTTTACCGTTATCCATTATTCTTAATTTCCCCTTTGTATAGACCCTGTACCACCCTTATTATAAACAAAACCCGTTCTAATTGCAACATGATTCCCGCTCTGCAAATAAATTATCCGTAAAAACAATCCGGGAAAAATAAATTTTCACAGACTATTGACGTTTTATCTATATATTATGATATTCGTATATTGAGATAATTGAATGCTATAAAAAATCAGGCCGTAATGAAAAATTTTTGAACTCGCAGAGTTTGCTAATAACAGAAGAGAGGGTATTTATGGCATTTACAAATTTCATAATAAGTTCGCTTATGGCATTGGAAGGGCCGAACGTAGAGAAACCTGATTTCAACATGCAGTTTTCTCCAGCGCCGGTGATTGAACCGGGAAGAAAAGCAGCAGTAATGGAAGACGACGACATTGCAAGGGTCCTCGCCTTCGCTCAATCTTTCAACCTTGTTTACCAGGACATATACATATACACTAAGCCGGCACTATACAGGGGATATTCGAACGGAGGATACAATTACATATCCGGCGAACTCAATCCGGTAGCCAATTTGTTTTTCAGCAACAATCTATGGGATCTGGCTTTTATTTCGGCAAACGCTTTCAATTACATGATGTTCAGCAACAAGTACCTGTCCTATGTATATTCAGTCGGCCTTGAGCTCATAGAAGTCTGGGCGATTTCGACCTGGCAGCCGACGACTGCAAGGCAGATAAATGTAAATGCAGTATTGTATGTCCATATGTTCTAAAATTATAAAAAAAAAAATATTGAAATAATTATTTTTTTCAGTCATAATCAATTAAGGGCAGTTATAAAACAACTGCCGCACCGCCTTGCATGTACCGGCTTGTCCGGTGAAGGGCCTTGTACCCGTAAGGGCAGGTTAATAGAAGTGACCATAAATATTAAATTGAAAAAGGGGTTTTTTACGACACCTATTGATTTCCCGGAATTCGAATTATCCCCGAACGATGTTCTTGAATTCTCCATCCAATTCGAGGAAAGGAGCAGGATCTTCTACGAAAATCTTTCAAAGCTTATGAAAGACCCCGAAACACAGGACCTCTTCAGAATCCTTGCCAAAGAAGAGGTTAAACATATCGAAACATTCACTAAAATGCTTGGCGACAGCTCTATTAAAGCTTACGGAATTAAATCCATCCCGGAGCATATTGATTATCTTCACAACTTCCTGAATACCACGATATTTTCCAAGGATATGCTCTCAGTCAAACTGCAGAGGGTCAGGGATATCGAGACCTCGTTCGAATTTTCCATGAGCATAGAGCTCGACCAGATACTTTTCTACAATGAAATCAGGAATTATCTTTCCGACAGGCATAAAGGCGTCATCGACGAGGTTATCGAGGAAGAGAGAAGGCATTTCGTTAAAATAATGCAGATAAAACAGCAGAAGGGCTACTGACGGGTTCATTCGCCTGCCAGTTTCAATGCCAGGCCCATCGCAGCATCCATACTTTTCGGGCTGGCCCTGTCAAGGCCTGCCAGATCGAAAGCGGTGCCATGATCCGGGGAAGTTCTGATTATGGGAAGGCCGAGCGTGACATTAACTCCGTCGTCGAAATGTATGAGCTTGAATGGAGCAAGCCCCTGGTCATGATACATAGCGACCACAATATCGAATTCCCGGCGCAGGGCCCTGTAAAAAGCGGTATCCGCAGGAATCGGCCCGTCGACGGCAAGACCCTTCCCCTTAAATTCTTCCACTACAGGAGCAATGATCCTATTATCTTCATGTCCCATAAGACCGTTTTCACCGGCATGGGGGTTCAGCCCGCATACAGCGATCCTGTAATCCCTTCCCTCGAATTTTCTTCCGAATAGTATCGCATTATTCACGGCTATCCTTACGGCTTCCCTGGTCAGAATGCGCGGTACATCCCTGATGCTTATGTGTATGGTCGCTAAAATAACTTTAAGATCCTCCGAATAAAACATCATGCTGACGCAGCCGGATTTAAATTCCCGGGCAAAGTAAGTAGTGTGACCCGTGAATTCCTTTTGGCCGGACTTTACTATGAGTTCCTTTGAAATCGGAGCGGTGACAAGCCCGGCGATTTCACCCTTTTTCGCCATTTTAACGGCTTTCTGCAGGAAAAGTAAGGATAAGAGGCCTGAAGCCGGATCCCTTTTCCCGGGCTTGAATTCGTAAACCATACCCGCCGGCGGATCCACGGGAATAAAGTCCAGCCCGCTTATACCCTTGAAATAATGACTGTACGACTGCGTATCGCCGACCAGGATAAAATTTCCCCTTGATTCGGGAGCAATGCCCGACAGGGCTTTCATGCAGATTTCAGGACCTATGCCGTTCGGGTTTCCGAATGTTATGGCAATCCTTTTATTTTTCATTATAGATTTTGACAATTGTTTCCTTTGCCGGGGAATTGAGGTTGTTCGATATCAGGCATCTTCCTTCAAGCACAACTCCGTTCTGTATGATAAGCTCGGGAGTCTTGATGTCCCCGAGAATGCGCGCCGTCGGCATCAGCATGACGCGTGTATTCGCCTTGATATTCCCGATTACTACTCCTTCGATAACTATCGAGGAAGCTTCAAGGTCCGCTTTAATCTTTCCGGCCGGACCCACAAAGATCTGATCGACCTTAAGAACGGCTCCTTCGAATTTGCCGTTGATCTGGATAGTTCCGTTAATGAGAAATTTTCCCTCAAAATAAGACTTCTCGCCGATTACGCTGTTTGTAAACTCGCTTTTCAAAGCCACTTTAAGTCTCCTGAAAAATTTATATTATGGGCACTTATATTTTTTGGCCCTCAGGTCCTTAGGGGAACCGCCCTTAAGCCCCTTATTCCTCTATTTTCCTCAAATCAGGAAATTTTATATAACTTATCACTTCCCTGGTAAATTCAAGCAGATCGGCAAGCGCATCCCTTGCGTTCAAACCTTCGAGCATGGAATTGACTCCTTTTATCTCGACTATTTTTTCAGGTTCCAGGAAAACTTTTTCGCCGTTCAATTCGCATTTTTCAATATCGAGGATAAAATCCTGTATTGCGAACATAAAATTACCGGTTTTGATTATTATGTCCCTGTAATCCTTATTCTGGACCTTAACCAGCCTTTCCCTGTATTCCATATTTTTATTGGCTTCCGCCGCAACGACCTGCTCAAGCACATTTCCGTAATCTTCAATCAGCCTTATTATCTGGTTATACTGGGTAAAGAAACTGTCCCTCTGGTAGGCATGCCCGTAATCAAGTTTCAGGTTCTGTTCACTCAAGAGTCCCATGTACTCTGATCCGAAATATTGCAGAAACGCCCAGATAAGATTTATATCGCGGCTTTTCGAAAGGTCGTTTATCCTCATAAGGGGAATATTTCTCAATATCTTGTATTTCGAAATATCCGGCACTCCTTTGTTTTCAGCATATTCCCTGAGCTCTTCGAACGAAATCTGGTATTTTGCCATATCATCCTCGGCGAATTTTCCGTTGTGAAGCTTTTTTATGTCTTTTTCGATTTCATTGACGGATTTTAAAATACTTTCCTTTTTATTCTGGTCCTTAGCCGAGGAGTAAATTATTTCGAACTTCCTTTGAATATTGATCAGTCTTTCAGCAATATAATCTTTAGCTCTATCGATCAGGGTTCTATCCGGCATCGGCCCCCCGTCAGATATTTTATAACCGTTATTTTAATCCGAATAAAAGAAAATAGCCATTAAAATCGATCTGTTACAGGTTTCTTCCCCGGCCCGCGCCTTTGACCTTTTCTTCCATTTCCTTCGATTTTTCATATGGGGTGATTTTGATAAGGCCGCCTTCCCTGAAAAATGTTACGAACTTATATTCGGTTTTAATTGCCAGGGTTTCGTTTCTTATCTTGACCCTCACCCCGGGATAAACCGTTTTCGAAGCCGAAATCTTCGCTTCCTTGGCCAGCGTATCGAGGTAATCGCAGAGCTGTTTTATCCTTTCGTCGATCGTGTTCATTTCCTGCTTCATCTGGCTGATCTTTAAAGTAAGCTGGTTGAAGAGCTCCTGTTTATCGGGAGGCAAAGGCCCGGCCGACATTATAGTCGTAAGATTATTGAGCTGTATATTCGTTTCAGGCCATTCTTTCTGCAGTTCCTCTTTCCTCTTATGCATCTGGTCGATCTTAGTCTCGGCATCCTGGTCCACTCCGGCTTCGAGGACCGTTTCCGTATACGCTTCAACGCCCAGGTACTTGGCGTTTATTTCATAAAACGCGCTGACTTTGCCCCCGGCTATCTGAGATTTCTTTCCGCCGGCGCAGATCACCTTTTTTTTGCAGTAAATATTGGAATGAAGTATGACTTCCGAAACCACGACATAGCCTTCAGCCCTTATATTGGCCCTTTCTATAAACTTGGCATAAAGATCTCCCGCGCATACGATCTTAGCCATATCCTTGCCCTGGATTCCCTGGCGCACGACAATATTGCCCTCGGCCACCACGTCCGACTTGCCTATGTTTCCCTTGATTTCCACATTGGCGCCGGAATAAACTTTGAACGTATCGTTGACATTGCCGTAAATAATGACATTACCGGGAAAATTAATATCGCCGGATGTCAGGTCTACGTCCCCGTTTATCTCAAGGATAGGTTCAACCTGGACCTTGTTATTCTTGAAGATCGCCTGCCCGTTTATATCGGAAATGATCTGAAGACCGTCGGGGGAAATATGTGTGTTAGGGCCGGAGGCGAGCTTGACATCCTTGCCGTCCCTTGCCGGTATTATCCTGCCCGTTATTGTTTTGCCTGCCTTCCCTTTTTCGGGAGACAGTTTCGATGCCAGGACCTGCCCGACTACAACGCTCTGAACATTGTCGACTTTATGAAAATCGACATTGCCGTCTTCAGAAACCTCGAATTTCACACTATCCGTTTCTATCTTGAAATGATACTTTATCTGGGAATCCCTGCCCTCGACAGGCATATCGCCCTCGGCGACAATAACCGGCATATTGTATAATTCGTTTTCAACGGCGTTTTCAATCTGTTCCTTTTTAATTCCGAACTGTACATTTTTGGACCGGAGAGCTGAAATCACTTCCTCTATGTCGACGATCCTCCCGAATTTCTCGGGTTTTGTCATCGTCAGATATGCCTTCATTTCATCAGGGGATATCTGTAACTGGAAATGGCTGTCAAATTGCGAAGGAATGTAATCGCCGATCCTTACAGGTTTTTTCCTGGGATGGTCGACTTCCTTTTTTACAGCATCTTCGTCGGCCTTTTGTATTTCATGACCCTGGATGTATCTCTGTACATCCTGCAGTTCGACCTTTTTGCCTTTGCCCTGCGGGGGCTCGACTAAAAGGAATGTTCCTTCTTTTGTAATCCTTACCCTGAAAGACCCGTCCCTGTTTTTTTGCTGCTCTTCCTCGCGGATCTCTTCCCTCAGTCCTTCATATGCTATCGTCTCTTTGAATTTTTCACTCTCCGGGATGAACACGAGGTATCTGTCCGGTTTCCTGCCCATTCCCATGACCCCGCCGCTGCCCCTTTCAAGAAGCTCGTATTGAAGATTTACAATGTTCGTACCCAGCGCCTGAGCTGCACTTTTAAGCGCTTCCTCAACCGTATAAGCATAAACCTCTATTTCCTTTTCAACATCCCCGCCGCCGCCATCTGAAGTTTTTTCTTCGTTATCCTGGTCTTCTCCCAGGAGATCTTTTAACCTGTCCATAACATACCTGCCTTATTGGCATTTCAGTGTCCTGCCCTATTTCGGATTTCTCCTTACAAAAGCCGGAGGTATATTAAGCTCAGCCCTGTACTTGGCAACAGTCCTCCGGGACAATTGAATTCCCTTTTTCCTGAAGATCTGTACTATCCTGTCATCCGACAGAGGATCGTCCTTGTCTTCAGCATCAATGAATGTCTTAAGGGTCTCCTTAACGCTTTTCGAAGAAGTCTCCAGGTTGCCGATATTCGTCGAAAAGAAACTCTTAAGGGATATCATGCCCTTGTTCGTCTGTATGTATTTATCACGGACGACCCTGCTGACTGTCGATTCATGTATACTTAATTCATCGGCAATATCCTTCAATTTTAAAGGAATCTGGTATTGGTATCCTTTTAAAAAATAGTCTTTCTGTTTTTCAATTATTTTTAAAATTACCTTGAAAATTATTTCTTTCCGCGAACGGAGGTTCTCTATGAGCATTTTTGCTCCTTCGATATTGTCCTTTAAAAAACTCTTTTCCTCCTTTTTCAGCGATACATGCCTGCCTTTGAACTCTTCGCTGGTATAAAGATCGATATACTGCTTATTCAGCCTGATTTCAGGTATATAATCGTCGTTAAGCACAATGTGGACCCCTTTTTCATCGACATTGACATAGGCGTCCGGGACGATGTACTGCGAATACCCGTTTATCAATCCTGCAGTCGGCGCCATAAAGAGTTTTGAAATGTTGTTTATCACTTCAAGAACCCTGCCGTATGAAATTCCCAGGTCCTTGGACAATTTGGTGAAAAGCTTCTTTTCGAGAAGAGACGGGAACTCATGCAGGGACCTGTATTCAGGGCTTTCCGGACCGTATTTATCCAGGGCCTGAACTTCAAGAAATTCCCTAGTGTCGAAAGAACCGACTCCTATGGGATCCAGGTGCATGACAAGTTTCCTGATCCTCTCGAATAAAGCAGGATTTATCTTCCCGTTGCCGAGGAGCTCCTCGAGAGGGATCGGCCTCATAACGCCGTTCTGGTCCGGTTTCTGCAGGAACCCGTTATCGTTTATGCTTGAAACGATTATTCCGGCAGTTTCTTTCTCCTCGTCGGTCAGATCCAGCCGGTTCACCTGTTCCATCATGTATTTATATATGCTGAAATCATAGACGGACATGTTTTCCAGGAACGACTGGCTGTCGTAATTGGAGTTTTTCATCTGCCGCCTGGTTTTCCCGAAATCCTTCTTTTTCTTATCCAGTTTTATTACAGGATTAAGCTTTGCTTCCTCCTCCAGTTTTTCCTTGAGTTCCATGCCGGGAAGCATAACAAGTTCCAGGGTCTGTATCATAACAGGAGAAATGATCTGCCTCTGTTCCTGATTGATCTCCATCCTCATAAAATTCTGGGATCTCCTTTAATTATTCATCCGATGCCGGAATTTAATTCCCTTATTATTAAAACCAATCATTAAAAATGTCAAGGGAACAGTCGGGGTTATAGCAAGGGCAATCCCTTTAAAAAATGACTTGTTTGCCTTTTCAAATTATAATTAAAGTCATGTTTTCATGGGGGAAATTAAATGAAAGTTCTTGTAATAAATTGCGGGAGTTCATCGCTGAAATATCAGCTGATAACGACCGAAAACGAGGGCGTTATCGCAAAAGGAATAATCGAGAAGATCGGAGGCGCCGCGGAACATTGCTACTATAAAAACGAAAGCGACAAGGTCAGGATAAACCTTCCGGTTAAAAATCACACGGAAGCCTTCCGGTCGGTTATCGATCACCTTATCGATCCCGAAAACGGTTTTATCAAAAGCCTTGACGAAATAGACGCTATCGGGCACAGGGTGGTGCATGGGGGAGAGGAATTCTGCGCCTCGGCTCATATCGACGAAGAAGTGATATCATCGATCAATAAATTCTCCGAGCTCGCCCCTCTTCACAATCCGCCTAACCTCCAGGGAATTCTATCCTGCAAGGAAGTGCTTCCGGGAATAAAGCAGGTCGCCGTATTCGATACGGCTTTCCACCAGACTATGCCTGAAAGTTCCTTCATTTATCCGCTTCCCTTCGAATATTATGAAAAATACAAGATCCGAAGGTACGGCTTCCATGGAACGTCGCACAGGTATGTTTCGATAAAAGCCGCCGAATTCCTTGGCATCGATCTGGACGAATTCAACTGCATAACCTGCCACCTCGGAAACGGATCGAGCATTACAGCTATAAAGAACGGAAAATCGATCGATACGACCATGGGATACACGCCTCTCGAAGGTCTGCCTATGGGCACACGTTCCGGTTCGATCGACCCGGCGATAATTTTCACTTTAATGCAGAGAGAAAACCTGTCCGGTCAGCAGGTCAACGACATACTTCAAAAGAAGAGCGGATTAGCGGGGATCTCCGGGGTCTCGAACGATCTCCGGGATATAAACGAAGCCGCGAAGAAGGGCAACAGGAGGGCTGTTTTTGCAATAGAGATCCTCGTTAAATCCATACGCAAATATATCGGCGGATACATGGCCGAGCTGGGAAAGGTCGACGCCGTCATTTTCACCGCAGGCATCGGTGAAAACGAGACGAGCCTGCGCGAGAAATGCATGGAAGGCCTGGAAAACTTCGGTATAAAGATGGATAAGGCCAGGAACGATTCGACAAAAGCGAAACTCGCAGAAATCAGCGCCCCGGATTCCAGGATCCGCGTCCTGGTAGTTCCTACCAACGAGGAGCTGATGATAGCCCTTGAAACTCAGTGGGTTTTGAATAACCAGGCCGCATGCAAAAAATGAGGTCCTTAAATGAATATCGGGGACAATGTAAACAGCGTCCGTGAAATAATCGAAAATAAAAAAAAATCCCTCGGCATTTCGTATGATATAAACATCGTTGCCGTAACAAAAACCCAGCCGGCCGAATCTGTTAAGGAAGCCGTTAAATCAGGAATTACGATCATCGGCGAAAACCGCGTCCAGGAAGCCGAATCTAAATTCAGGGAACTGGAAGATCTCGGGTTCGAGAGGCACCTGATTGGGCATCTTCAGTCAAATAAAGCAGGAAAGGCCGCAAAGCTGTTCGACATGGTCCAGTCCGTCGACAATAAGGAAACGGCATTGGAACTTGACCGCAGGTGCGCCGCCCTGGGGAAGGTCATGACTGTTCTCATCGAGGTCAACACATCCGGCGAAGCTTCGAAATTCGGCATCGAGCCGCCGGATACAGACCGCTTTACTGAATGGCTTGAAAACCTGGCTTGCCTTAAAGTAAAGGGTCTTATGACCGTAGGGCCCGACACGACGAACCTTCAGGAAATCAGGAAATCCTTCAGGTCGCTTTACCTGATCCGTGAAAAGATCGGCCCTCTTAGACTTCCCGTGCTGTCGATGGGGATGAGCCATGATTATGAAATTGCAATAGAGGAAGGCTCTAATATGGTGAGGCTGGGACGCGTTCTTTTCGGGGAACGGGGCCAATAACCGGATAAATTCAGGAATTCCTGCATCTCAGGATATCGAACTTTTCAAGCTCGAACGCTTCCTCATATTCTATCATTAATTCGTCGCCGGGGAATGCAGTAACGGCACCGTTCTTTCCGCACAGCCTGTAATGCAAGAGTTCAAAATCGGGCGGTTTTCTTTTTATCACCCCTATCCTCCCGCCGGGAAGGATCCTGTTTACGGCCCTTACAAGCGCCCGGCCATGTCCGATATTATCTGCAATATATCCCAGAAAAGTGCAGTCGCTTATATAACCGGCATCAGGAGAGGGCAGGAGCGCCCTGTTTTCGTTAAAATAAAATCCGGTCGTATATTCCCTGTGGCTTACGTTCTCAAGCTCCCTGATCAAACCGGGGTCGGGTTCCCTGCCGTCCAAGAGTGCGTCCAGGCAATGCCGGTAGACCCTTGTAACATTGGAAACATAGTAAATGCTCTTCATCCGGCCTTCGATCTTGAAAGCCCCGACGCCGGCATCGTAAAGCTCAGGGATATGCATAGAGAGGTTCAGGTCCCTTGAACTCATGAGCGCTGTCCCGCCGGCAGCCTCTTCCACGGGAATAAAATCGTTTTCCCTTGTCTCTTCCATTAAATAATACTGCCACCGGCAGGCCTGCGCGCAATCCCCCAGGTTCGCATCCCGCGTTCTTTCGCGCTTCATGGCCCCCATTTTCTCTCCCCTGCGGTATAACGACCTGTTGGTAAAATAGTTTGAAAGAAGGCACCTTCCCGAATAAGAAATGCACATAGCCCCATGGACGAACGCCTCGAGTTCGATGCTCACGGAATCCCTTACGGCCCTGATCTCATCGATGGAAAGCTCCCTTGCAAGGATGATCCTTTTCACGCCCATTTTTTCATAAAAACGGGCGCTTTGACTGTTCGTGGTATTGGCCTGGGTGCTGATATGCACCGGAATATCATGGCGGTTTTCAATTACATAATCCGCGGCTCCGATATCGGAAACGATAATTGCGTCAAGCCTGATGCCTGAAATTTCATCCAGGAATTCCCTGAAGGCTTTAAAATGACTGTCATGAAAAAACATATTGGCGGCAAGATAGACCTTTTTCCCTTTCGAATGGGCGTATTCGACCCCGGCTGCAAGCTCTTCCGGCATGAAATTGGCTGCGCCCTCTCTCAGGGAAAACGATTTCGCGCCAAGGTAAAGCGCATCCGCGCCGTATTCCGCAGCGAATTTGAGTTTTTCAAGGCTTCCCGCAGGGGAGACAAGTTCGAGGTTCTTCATGCGGCCTTTATTATAATGAAACAGCGATGAAAATACAAAAATTCGCCCGGAACCTCCGGAAAGCCGCAAAGCTTAAAAATCCGATTTTGATATATCAACATTGATCCGGCGGTTTTAAACGGAAGCGTCAAATTCTTCCCCCATGCCGCCGGATTTTACGAATATTCATTTTATCTCTTTATATTTCAATCTTTTATATTTAATTTATTTACCCCGGCCTTTTTTAATCCCTGTGCCAAAACCTGGCACATAAATTGCGATTATATATATGAAACTCATAAAAGGAGGCTTGTATGAGGAAGACATATATTTTACTTGGGCTTTTAGTAATTGCCGCGGCAGCATGGGCTGACAACGACCAGACGGAAAACGGCGACGGTACAAATACCGGATTCAGCCAGTCGACATTATTCGGGAACAGGGATTTCGACATCGGGGGATACGGCGGCCCGATCCTGC
This sequence comes from uncultured Spirochaetota bacterium, assembly GCA_963796325.1. Classification (GTDB taxonomy): domain Bacteria; phylum Spirochaetota; class Brevinematia; order Brevinematales; family JAOACQ01; genus CAVYGN01. The sequence goes on along the minus strand of CAWCLF010000001.1, from coordinate 683,172 downwards.
AGGGCTCGTATAATAACGGGAATTTTTATTGCACGGGCGGGGCCGAGGGCGGCGTTATATTGAACCACTGGCTGATAATCGGAGCAAGCGGCAAGGGCTACAGCATGAATTCTCAGTCATACTATATGAATCCTCAGTCATACTCGACGAACTGGACGAATTTGAGCGTCGGCTGGGGAGGCATTATGATCGGATTTGTTATTATGCCCGAATCGGTCGTTCATCCGTACATTACGGCCACAATCGGGGGAGGCGAAGTCGTCGAGGTGCCTGTCAGCTACAGCACAAATAATAACGATAAATCCAGGCCCAACTGGAGAACACAGCAGTCCCCTTTCTTCTCTCTTGAAGGAGAAGTCGGAGTCGAAGTGAACGTCACAAGGTGGATGAGAGTCGCCTTATACGGCGGATACCATTATATATACGGACCTGTTTACATAACCGGTATTTCCGACAGCGATCTTATGAGTTATGACGTGGGTCTTAAATGCGAATTCGGAAGATTCTGATCACGAAACGGACTATAGTTTTTGAAACCGGCGGCCGGGTCTCCCTGCTGCCGGTTTTGTTTTGTATTTTCAATAAACCTGACAAACATAACAAACATAATTTTTGACAAATCACCCTTACAAATCTATAATCAGCGATTAAGGTAGTTTATGCATGAATATCCGGTCGCGCAGAAGATCATAGAGATAGCCGAAGAAACAGCGAAAAAAAACAGCGCCGTTAAAATTAAAAGAATAAATATCGTCGTCGGCGAATTGTCGGGTTTTATCGGAGAATCCATACAGATGTATTTCGACATACTTGCAAGGGGCACATCGGCCGAAGGCGCCATTATAAGCGTCAAAAGCGTCAGGCCCCGGCTCAAATGCACTTCCTGCGGACTCTCTTTCGAAATGAGCGGCAGGTCTTTTATGTGCCCTTCATGCGGCGGCGGTGCCGTTTTAACCGAAGCCGGCAGGGAGTTTTACATCGAAAGCATCGATATCGAAACATAATCGGAGCTGCCTGGAAAGGAGAAAAATTCATGGCGGAAGAAAACATTAGCGTAATGGAAGATATACTGGGAGAAAACGGGAAAATCGCAGGGGGGGTAAGGGAAAAACTGTCGAAATCCCGGGTCCTCACAATCAACCTGATGGGCGCTCCCGGCGCCGGCAAGACATCGGTCATTAAAGGGCTCGTCGGCAGGCTCGACGCCCCGTCCGCAGTAATCGAAGGGGATGTCGAATCCGATATTGATACGGTCGATCTTAAAAAATCCGGCATAGAAGCTTTCCAGATCAATACAATGGGGGGATGCCACCTCGATGCCCCGATGATTAAAAAATCGCTTGAAAGTTTCAGGGTCAAAGAATCTTCCTACCTTTTCATCGAGAACATCGGCAATCTGATATGCCCCGCCGAATTCGACATCGGAGAGCACCTCAGGCTTATTATATGCTCGGTTGCAGACGGCAGCGACAAGCCTTACAAATACCCCCTGGCCTTCGAAAGGGCCGATGCTGTCGTCGTCAATAAGGACGACCTACTTGCCTATGTCGATTTCAATGTTGAATTCTTCACCGAAGGGGTCAGAAAGCTGAACAGGAAAACTGAAATCTTTTTCTCATCGAGCAGAAATCAGACTGGATTCGACCGGATCGCCGGATGGCTCTCCGGTGAAAGAAAACGGATTTTCAGTTTATAATTCTTAAATATATCTTTCGATAAGCTTCTCCAGCGCTTTCCTGTCATGAGTTCTTTTATATAGAGGATCTTTCTTCCTTTTATAGACCTCCAGGTTATCCTCGAAAACTGTCCTCGAAGAACTCCTGTAGAAGATCCCGAGCGGAAGGGGGTCTTCCTCCAGCGCCCGCCTGAAAGCGCCGGCTTTATCGGCGGGGTCGTAATCGTCTTCGAGGTAGTACGTATGCGCCTTGAACCACTGGAATGTATTGAGCTTGTTGAAAGAGACGCAGGGCTGGAAGATATCTACGATGCTTATGCCTTTATGCTTAACCGCCTCTTTTATTATCTCCTTCGTTTTGTCGATGTCTGCCGCGTAAGCCCTGGCTATGAAAGGTGCGTCCAGCGATAACGCCAGAGCGACAGGATTGACCGGGGCTTCGAAAACACCGAACACCTGTACGGGGGTATGCATTCCCATGCGGGACGTGGGAGACGCCTGGCCTTTCGTGAGACCGTAAACCATATTGTCATGCACGATAACTGTTATATCCGGATTCCTCCGGACGGCATGCATGAAGTGATTGCCGCCTTCCCCGTAAATATCTCCATCCCCGCTTTCGACAATTACCGTAAGCGAAGGGTTCGAGGCCTTTATTGCTGTAGCCGGGGGAAGAGCCCTTCCATGCAGTCCGTTAAAAAAGTGGACGTCAAGGTAGTGGGGCATCTTCGCCGCCTGCCCTATTCCCGAAACGAAAACAGTTTCCTTTTTATCCAGTCCGAGTTCGTCGAGAGCTCCTATGACGGCTTTTCTTATCCCGAAATTCCCGCAGCCCGGGCACCATGCAATATCAGGCACATTCAGCTCGAAAGTATTGACAGGCATCGCCGCCTCCTTATGCCAGTGTTTCACTCAACCTTGAAACGATCTCTTCGACCGAGAACGGAAGACCGTCGTATTTGAGTATTCTCTTCTTTATATCGTATCCTGTTTCCAGTTTTATAAGGTCCGCAAACTGGCCGGTCTCGTTATTTTCAATAGAGATGCAGCTCGACGCTTTCTTCAGGTATTCGGCCGTGCGGGCAGGAAGGGGATATACCTGCGGAAAATGCAGATACGCTGTTTTATCCGGTTTTAAAATCGAAAAAGCTTCCCTTATCATAGGGTCGGTGGAGCCCCATCCTATTACAAGCGTTTCATAATCGACGGCGCCGCTAATGGATGGTAAATGGGCTTCTTTTGCAAGGAGTTTCCCCCTGGAAAGCCTTTTATCCACCATTTTCACCCTCAGGTCCAGGTCTTCCGTGATATGACCTCCCGCATCATGCTCGTCGCTGTCGATCCTTACCAAGCCGCTCCCGTAACCCGGTATCCCCCTGGGCGTTATCCCGTCATCGGTAAGCCTGTATCTTTCATAAGACGGACCTGTTTTTTCTATATAATTCATGGGTTCCTTCGATGGAATTTTCAAAACAGGAATATTGTAATACGAATCGACCAGGAACTGGTCCGTGAGTACGATGACGGGAACCTGGTACTTACCCGCGATATCGAAAGCCCGGGCGGTCAATTCATACGACTCTTCCAGGCTCCCGGGAGCCAGTATCACCCTTTGAAAGGCCCCATGCCCCGCATAGAGGGCCAGGTTAAGGTCGCCCTGTTCGGTCCGGGTAGGAAGTCCGGTGGCCGGTCCCGGCCTCTGCGCCAGCAATATGACGGCCGGGGATTCGATCATGCCGCAGAGGCTCAGCGCTTCGGTCATCAGAGCGAAACCGCCGCCCGATGTTGTGACAAGCGCCCTTGCCCCGGCATACCAGGCGCCGAGGGCCATGTTCAGCGCACCCACTTCGTCCTCTATCTGTTCGACGATAATATCGGTTTCCATAGAGTAATTCGCAAGTTCCTGCAGCACCCCTGTCGACGGCGACATCGGGTAAGCACAGACATAATTGCATCCTCCGGCCACCGCTCCCAGTGCGGCAGCTTCCGCCCCGCTCAGGATCATTTCGCCGGCTATTCCCGGATTTCTGCCGATCGAGACTTTTAATTCCCCGGACAGGTAATCCCTGCCCAGGGCCATGCCCCTTGCCGAGCAGACCCTGTTTGATTCCTTTATTTCGGAGCTTTTACCGGAAAACCTTTCAAGAACGATCCCGGTCAGCAATTCCTCTTCAATTCCGAGGAGTCCGCAGACAAACCCCGCAGCGGCGGAACTCGAATAGATTATATTACCCGCTTCCCCGGCTATTTTTTCAAATGGGGCTGCATCTATTACGGATGTTTTTTGAGCGATCCTTCCTTTAAGATGCGGAACGCTGTTCTTACCCAGGCCTATCAAAAGATCGATCCTGTCCGAATACGCCCTTATCCTCTCCGATGAAACCCTTATCAGTGTAGAATTAATTCCGCCCCTTACACGGGACATATACTCCTTCGTGGCGAAGAGATTGTAGCCGCCCTTTTTCAGGGCCCTGGCCAGGATAGCCTCGATAGACTGAATTCCCTGCCCCGCTTCGCCCGCAAGGACAATGTTCATGCCCCCTTCGATTTTTTCCACATCGCCCTCCTTGACAGGCAGGATTTAATAGTCCGCTCCCGCCCGGCGGCACTTGATCATGCGCCGGACGGAAACGGCCGGAGTATCTTGAGATATACCAGGTTAGTATGTGTCAGATTTTGAACATAAATAATATTATTAAAAAGAAAGCCTTATCGTCAACAGAAATATGATTTTTTATGCGGATTTTTGCTAAAAACCCCGGATCGATTAATGCGGTTATTTTTTTACCTTGATGATGAGCGGATTGATCCTCTGTTTTTTAAGCTCGTCATAGACTATCCTCGCCTCTTCGATTGTGTTGAAGTAACCTATTCTTACCCTGATCCATTTTTTACCCTTGCCATCGCTTTCAGTGGTAAAGACATCGTAGTTCTTCCTCTTCAGGAGATCGTATAGCTTGAGGGCGCTCGATTCCGTGCGGTATGCGCCGGCCTGGACCATGTATGAAGCGCCCTTTTCGCCCTGGCTGAATTTTTCGACCATGACAGGCTCTTTATTGGTATCGGGTCCCTCTTCATCTTTCCCGTCCAGCCTTACGGCCGTTTCGTTCGAAAGCAGTGTTTCGGGCGGGACCTCCTTTTCTGTATAATAAGTTTTTTCCCCCTGGTTTGTAAGGCCCTTTTCCCCTGCTTCTTCGAGAGGGACAGGCGTTTTAAGCGCGTTTTCGTCAAGTACAAATTCATCACCCGGCTTTTTGCCGTTTGTATCCAGGCTGAAAGCTTCCGCATTGGACTGCGAGAGATCGTTTTCTACGACTTTTTCCTCGTAAGGCTCGATATTGACGATATTTGTTACAGGAATAGCAACAAAATTCGTCAGTATGAGCTGGTTTGTCGAAAACAGCTCCACAATGTTTGTCGTCACGACAAAGAGATACTGGTGTCCGGCGTTAGTCGGCGAAACGTTTGTAGCGTTAAGGCCCGGCATTGAAGACAGGTTCGAAGACAGCGCCGACGAAGACAATTCGTTCATATTCGTATTGGACATGGATGAAGAAGAGCTCGTCTGGATTATATCTACGACCTTGTTATCGCCCAGTTTTATCAGTGTAATACGCGCATAAACCGTACCTTTCTGAAGAAAACCCAGATCGTCGGCGGCTTTTTTCGAGACATCGAGGACCCGGTTTGCGGCATAAGGCCCCCTGTCGTTGACTTTCAGGGTAACCTTCCTGCCGTTTTCCATGTTCTCGACCTGTATGATGGAGCCGAAGGGGAAAAGCCTGTGTGCGGCGGTGAGCTTGCTTCCGTCGTAAATTTCTCCGCTTGCAGTTTTCTTTCCTTCGAATTCATCCCCGTAATATGAAATTATGCCGTATTCGAATTTCTGGAACTGCGAATAGCCGGCAGAATAAATAATGAATAAAAAAAGAGCAAGGCAGAAAATCCTGTTCACTATAATTTCCTCCGCAGAAACGGATGTAATATGGTCGCTTCTAAAAACCTTCGGATAGGTAGCGACCATTGGGCAAACATAAAAATACTAGCTGTTATGTACTTCTATCCCTGACTATTAGGACTGCCCTATTTTAAATTATCGGAACAAAAAAACAATTAATAAGTCTGTTTACCTTGAAATAGCTCATCTATTTGACTTTTTTCGGCAGCTTTTGTTATATTAATGTCTGCAGGTAAAAAGGACGGCCTATATGTACGTTGAATGCTCCGGTTCACATTATGACATGGGGTATAAGCAGGGTTTAACCCTTAAAAATTCTATAAGGGAATCTTTCGAGAATTTTTTCGAGTTCGATCCGATAAAAAAGATCAGGCCTTTTTACCTATCAAGCAACCTCGCAGTGGAAGCCGCAGGAGCTATCGCATATAATTTCCTGATGAAGAAGCTCGATGAATTCGACTCAGATACATACCAGCGCCTGAAGGGCATAAGCGACGGCTCGGGCCAGCACATCAATCTCTTCCTCTTCGTACAGTTTTTCGAAAGCCTGATCTCAACTCCTTACATGATGATGCCGGGCTGCACCGGAGCGATAATCGACTCTTCCAGGACAAGGGTGCGCAGGAGCCTCCTTATAAAAAATTACGATCTCTTCTCCTTCCTGCCGATGAGCACCTGCGTACGTAAATCCAGTCCTGAAAAAAGGCTCCACAGCCTCGAACTTATCATTTCCCCGATGGCCGGATGCCATCTCGGCTTCAACGAAGCCGGTCTGGCCATATCGTACAATTACGGAATGGAAAGGACGCATTACAAGAAAAACCTTCCGCCCACAATCATCTGCCAGTACGTACTCGAGAATTTCGCCCGGACCAGGCAGGCTGTCGAATTCATACGGGACCAGGGTTCTTCTAACGGGGCTATATTTTTCATCCTCGACGATACGGGCGAAGGAGTGGTAATGGAGAGCATAGGTAAAATTGACAGGATAAGGCGCATGAAAGACGGGATCATTGCGGCATCCAATATGTTCCTCCACCCCGAAATGATGAAATACAACTACAAGGATACGGACAGGTACGACAACAACCTGTCTCCCGGAGAATACCATGGAATGCTTATCAATACCACGAACCATATGAGATACAAACGCGTATCCGAACTCCTCGATAAAAAAATGTCGTTCCGTTTTACGGATAGATACCTCAAAAAGATCCTCATGGACCACAACGGAGAAAAGGACGGCAACGACAATACTATCTGCAGGCATAACCCCGTAATATCGACTCTGGCTTCCGTAGTCATGGATTTAAAGGAAAGAAAAATGGACGTGGCGGTCGGGGAGCCCTGCGAGGGCTGTTACCAGACTTACCGCCTGTAACGGACCTTCTTTACCCTTTCATGATCCTTTTTTTTCGGCTCGACATCCTGGTAAAAAGCGGTTTTATATGTATCGGCCCTGTTCCTGAGTGGCGGGGTCGTATAAAGATTGGGCGCATTCAGGACGAATTCGCCGAAAGTTTCAGACGAAGTTTCGATGCGTCCGATCCTGTAAATATTGAAGGCTTCTTCATTGGGGTTTTTCGCCGACATTCCCTTCGCATCGAGGGCCGCCGTAAAATGGTATACCCTGCCGTTAAATGTTATGTTCCGTATATACTTCCAGAGATCTTCGTTAACGCTTCCCCCGGGATAGCATACCTTGTCGATCGAAGCAGCCCTATAACCAAGGTAGGACTCGAACATTTCCATCGCCCTCCCGATCTCGTATGAAATCACTTCCTTGTCATGAATGGCGTACCATGAAAGCATCTTATGGTTTACCGTGTGATTGACTATCTCAAAGCCCAGGTCGAGGAGCATATTCAATTTTTTTTTGACAAATTCCTGCTGTATGAACGGTACATGCTCGAATGTGACTGCAAATGCGGCGTTAAGGTGAAAATCGGGATGGAGCTTTGCAAAATCCATCATGATGCCGACCGCGCAGTCCGGGTCAACGAGGGGATTGCCGGACCTGTCTGCCCCGGTAAAATCGAACTGGCCGTACGTGGAATCGTCGAAAGTAAGGACAAACAGCTTTGATCCCGGAGGCACCCTGTCGATGGCGCTGGTTGAACCCTTGCGGAGGGAAAGGTATTCGTTAAGCGATATATTCCGGAAACCCGCGGCATAAAGACTTTCTATCTGGCTTTTCAATTCCGCACTCGATACAAGGAACCGTTCCATCCATTTTGTTTTCCTGATCAGACCCTTTTCAAAGACATTTTTTTCAACCGACGGGGTCACTATCATATGGTACATCAGGATTGGGATCCTTCCATGAACGTTGTCGTAAACATCCTCGATGCTGTAATCCGGGTACTGGTTATAATAATCCCCTTCTTCGTCGAAACCTTCCTGAGGCAGGGGCTTCCACCCGGCGTCCAAAAAAAGGAATATATTAATGCCTGCCAATATGACAACACAAATTCCAATAAATATCGCCATTGAAAAAAATCGGGGCTTTTTTACAGGTTCCATCGAAGAACCTCCGACATTCTTAACTATCGGACTATCGGAAAATTTCTGTAATCGATTTTGGAAGACAGGACATCACTTCTTATTTACAGTCACGTCGCCGTACAGGGCCCTGTTGAAATTCGAGAATTCGCCCGATATTTCAGGAAAATCGTTTGTCATTACAGATTCCATACCCATGATCTTCCAGTAGACATCTTTTGCAGCCTTCGAGCTTTCCTCGTTTCCCCTTGTCTTCGACAACCCGGCAAGAGATATTCCGTAACGGATAATCGAGAGGTAATAAAATTTCCTCGATTTAAGCCGGTTATCCGGGGAAAGATACCTGTCGCCGGCCATTTTGAAATAAGACGCAGACATGTTGTAGATATTCCTGGATAAGTATATATTCCCAAGATTGAAATAAATATCGGCCTCGCCGGGAATATAACGCGACGCCTCTTCATAATACTTTATGGAGCTTGCGAAATTCTTCTCCCTGAAATAAAGGTCCGCCCGCGCTTTCAGCCTCAGGCCGAGGATTTCCTTGGAATCTATGCTGCCGTTAAAATCGTACCCGTTCACATAGAGCTTCGATTTAGAGCCCTGCTGTTCCTGGGCAAATACAACTGCACCTGTAAAAAAGAAGGCCGCAAGGCTAAGGGCAAAACATATCCGATACTTTCCAGACATCTCCAGCTCCCAGGGTTATAACTATATTGTTGCCTTGAAAAAACGACCTGACTGTTTCGGGGATATCATTGAGATCCGATGTCAAAGCCACATTCTCCGCGCCCTTGATCCTGACGATTTCGTCGTAGATCAATTTTGTGCTCACCTTCCCCGTATCTGTTTCCCTCGCCGCATAGATCTCCGTCAGGACAATGCTGTCGGCCCTCGACAGCGATCTCGCAAATTCCTTGTAGAGGTACTGCGTCCTTGAAAAAAGGTGCGGCTGGAAAACGGCGATCAGGTGCGCATGCTTTTTCCCGGAAAGATTCTTTGCAGCTTTCATGGTAGCATCGATCTCGGAGGGATGGTGCGCGTAATCGTCGATCACCATGAGGTTGTCGGCGCTGTACTTAAGCTGGAACCTCCTGTCTGCGTTCCTGAACTGGCGAAGAGTACCGGCTACGACTTCGAGGGGGATCCCGTTCACGGCCGAACATGCGATAGCCAGGAGGGCGTTGGTGACGTTGTGCATGCCCGGGATATTGACATAAAATTCGCCGAGGACCGCCCCGTTCTTTCTGACGGTAAACGATGACGAAAACTCGTCCAGCCTTATTTTAGAAGCCGTAAAATCTGCATTGCGCCTGATCCCGACCGAAACATGTGAAAGCTTCTTTTCCCTTTCCACGACCCTCCGGAGGTTCGAGTCGTCCCTGTTGTATACAATGGTCCCGAAGGGAGGAATGTTCTCGTTTATATATTTCGAAAAGGCCCTGCGGATATTTTCTATATTGCCGTAATAATCCAGGTGGTCGGCATCGATATTGGTTATAACAGCTATGCCCGGGTGGAGCTTCAGGAAGGACCCGTAAGCCTCGCAGGCCTCGTAAACGAAATACTTGCCCGCACCCTCGTAGCCCGAGCCCCCGATCTCCTTGATATGCCCGCCGACCGCGAGAGTCGGATCGAGTCCGGCGGCAAGGAAGATCTTCGAAACCATCGAAGTGGTTGTCGTCTTGCCATGCGTTCCCGAAACGCCGATCGCGAACTTGGACCACGCGATCATATCGAGCATCGCCGCCCTTTCATAGACCGGTATGCCGAGCTCCTTCGCCCTTACGAGTTCCGGGTTGTCGTCCAATACAGCGTTTGTGTAAACGACTGCGTCTATGCCGGGAGTTATATTGCCGGCATTATGGCCTATAATTACATTTATGCCCTGCTTCTGCAGGTTCATGGTGGCATGTGATTCGCACCTGTCGGAACCCCCTACTTCATGGCCCCTGGCCCTGAGGATCACGGCTATAGCCGACATCCCTATTCCGCCGATGCCTATCAAAAAAAACCTGTGAGCTTTCCCCAGACCCTGCATGTGTACAACCCTCCCGAAAGCATAACGTCTTCATTAATTATATAATAAATCAGCCGTTTTGAACAGTTTAATTATGGACGCTTTTAAAATCTTAGGTTCGTCCCTATATATGATCGTAATAATCGGTAAAATAATGAGTTTTTGGACGCCAAGGGACACGAAGTCAAATCGCAGATGAATGCAGATTTCCGCAGATCTGCGATTTTAACCGTACCTATTATCAGGAATATAAAGATCTGCCGGCTTGAATTCATTAAAACTCCGGGTTACAATAATATATGATTAAAAAAACTCCAATGTTTTCAAGAATCTGCATTTATATTGCCGCATTTCTTGTTTTAATGATCCCGGCCGCGTCAATAAGAGCAATGGGAAGTTATGTAAAACTCCAGCCCGCGGCCGTTAAAAAGCCCGAAATAAAAGACATGGAATACCAGAAATACGCCGTTATCAGCGGAGGGGAGATCACCGGATACGATTACTTTGTCTACAAGATGAACCCGGGCGGCAAAACGATGGTTTTATTTGTGGGGACCTGTTCCAATACGGGGCTCAAAGATATTCCCGAAAAATCCGTCGTTTTCACGGACAGTTTCACCTTCGACCTCGAAAGAGGCACTATGCTCAATTTTACCGAGAACTGGTCGAATTCAATGTTTAACGGGAAAAATCACGGCATTTTTTACATTGAAACCATTTTTGACTACAAGAAGCTGGAAGCCGATTCCATGTTCCTTTCATGGGACGGGATCGGGATAAAAACCCAAAAATCGAGGCTCCCCCTTAAAGCCGGCTACAGCTATTTTTGCGGGCTTGAAATTTACCCGGCCATCCTTAGGCTGCTCGATCCTGAAAAGCCCGGCATAATCTATTTAACGGTCCCCGGATTCCTGAACACATCCCTTCCCGGATATTTCAGAGTTGCAGGAAAGGAAGAAGTAACAACACCCGCCGGTAAATTTAAAACCGTAAAAGTGAATTTCATGATAGCGGACAATTTCCTGGGAAACCTCATGAAAGGCTACACGGATCATTTTATAATGTGGGTGGACGCGGCGACGGGAGTGACGGTCAAGAACAAATATACCGATTCCTATACAATCGAACTCTTAAAATCGGGAATCTGGAAGGAACGCATCCGCTAAGTTGTCTGCTTTCTTTTGTCCGTCAAAAGAAAGCAGACGGAAAGAAAACCGTCCCTCGTAATGAGGGATTAATATAGGTTATAATATATATGAAAAAGACGGCGTTATGAAATATACGAGGAAAAGCCTTGTGGCGCGGTTAGGCATCGGGGCCGAGACACTAAGGTATTATGAAAATATCGGTTTCATTCCGGCGCCGGAAAGGCAAAAGAACGGCTACAGGGTTTATACCGAAGAAGACGCCGCTATGATAGATCATCTTTTAGAAGGGAAAAAATACGGCTTCACCCTCAGGGAAATAAAAAAGATCATGCAGATGTTCGAAAATAACAGTTTGACAAAAGACGATCTCTTAAATTTCCTCGATAAAAAAATAAAAGATTCGGAAAACCGGATCTCGAAAATCAGGGAACAGATCTCGTCCCTCGAAGAGCTGAAAAGCATCCTCCCCGGCAGATTGACCGATCTAAAAAAATAAAAACCGCAATTTAAAAAAACGCTTGACATTGTATCCTACTACAGGGTGTATAATCTATCCCGCAGCCGGAATAAGGCAGCTTTCAGGAGGAGATTATGAAAATACTTGTTATCGGAGCGGGAACGGTGGGAACGACTTATTCCTATCTTCTCGATAAAGCGGGACATGAAATGACTCACTACGTCAGGAAAGAGAAATCGGAATACTATGAAAAAAACGGCATTCCGCTCGACATTTTAGACAAGCGCGGATGGTCCGCACGGAATATCAAAACATCGTATAAACCGAAGATCGTCGATTCTCTTACACCCCTGCATGAATACGGAATGATCATAGCATCGGTCCGGCCGGGACAGATCGATACGGCCGCCAGGCTGTTAAAAGAAAACATGGGAAACGCCGTTATTTTATTCCTCCAGACAATCGATCCGGACGATTTAAAAGCAATTCAAAATATTCTAAAAGAGGATGAATATATCATAGGATTCCCGAAAGCCGGAGGAGAAAGAAAAGACAATATAAGAATCGATCCCGTTCTGTCTAAAGGCCCTATAATTTTAGGCGAAACCGGCGGCGGAATATCCGCAAAATTAAAAAGAATAAAAAATCTATTCAAATCCTCAAAAATCGACGCCGGAATAACAAAGGGAATTCTATATAAAATAAACAGCCGCAGGGCCATGAAATATACTATGGCGGCGATGCTGGGCGCATACCTGTCGGCGGGTTCTTATGAAGAATTCTGTAAAACCCCCTCCGTTAAAAATTTTATTCTTGCGGTAAGAGAGGTCTTGAATATCTATATAAACGGAGGAAAGAATTTAAAAAATAACCCTATAATCCGGATATTCAATTTCCCGGTGCGGCTGACCGTCCCCTCATTGCGCATCATATTGAAAAGCAAAACAGGTAAAAAGCTGCTATCCGCATTCGATGCCGAGATCGCAAAGAAGGGGGAATTTCTTACGCAGTCGAAAGCCTCTTTTAATGAAATACTGGAATCGGGCCGAAGAATCAACGCCCGGATGCCTGTTTTTTCGAAATTCGTGCCGTTTATCGACGCCAGGTAACGCTAGGATTAAAAAAATTCATACTCGTAGGTATTCGTATAGGAATTCAGGGGGTTGGTGTCGTCCAGCATGGTAACGCTTAAGAGAAGGCCGTTATCGCCGTAATCGTAGGCGATCTTCGACACCGAAGTCTTATACAGGCTGAGCTCCGTCCTCGATTCCTGGCTGACCAAAAGGTTTTTCGAATTGTATTTTTGAATTGTAACGCTGTCGCCCTGAGTGTATATCTCCTCCCTCGAGCCGTCCTTATCGTTGTATTTTATTTCGGAATTTACGGTTTTTTCATCGTCGGATGTCATGCCGGCAATGCGCCCTTTTTCATCGTATTTATATAAAGTATGCGACTTCATCCCATCCCTGAAATACTCCGCTTTTGCGGCCCTTCCGTCATCATGAAAAACGGTTTCCCCGGACGCGACTATATTTTTTTCCCGATCCATAGTCCGGGTGGATTTTAAACTTCCGGTTTCACTGTATTCATAGAAGGCCGACTCGAAGGGCAAGTCCGAATCCTCATCGTCATATTTTTCGACTGAAAGAACATGCCCGTCTTTATCGGCAGTGATAACAGTCCTGTTATTGCCGCCGTCGGAAAAATATTCACGGTCTATCCTTTTAAATTCCGCATATTCCGTTGAGACCTTCGTCACGATATCCTGTTTCGGGTAGGAGTCCTCACGCTCTACCGCCCGGTGTTTTTCATCGTATTTTATGACCAGCCTGTGAAGCACCTCGCCGTTTATGTCGTAATCCGTAACGGTCTTGATCCTTTTATCGGGCGACAATTCATCATGCGACAATATATATTCCATGTTCCGGCCGATCGAACGGCGTATCGTAATCTTCTTAATGTCCATGAATAATAAAACCTCGCATTAGATTATATAATGCCCGGCGCTGTCATGTCAAAATCAGGCGGGCGGGAAGGAAAAATGACTTTTCTTTTTATTCCTATTATACTTAGCTTAAATTACACTGATTAATGCGGGAAAAAAAATGATACGGAAAGACCATTTTCTTAAACTGCACCTGAAAAAACAGATCTACAAGATAACCGAACAATTGAGAATGCTCGTTCCTGCCGAAGGCGCCGCAAATTTAAAGGCTGCCAGGGACCTGGCAGGTTATTCCGAATATATGAAGGATTCGGACCACCCGAAAATTATCGAGGCCCGCCGCCTTGTAGAAGAACTCCTCCGGACCCTGCCTGAAGGGTATGAAAACAGCCCCCTGCCCAGGGGCTTCCTCGAAAAAGCGAACATGACTTTCCATGCCCTCATGGGTCTTATAAACGAAGAACCTGACGAGTCCCGGTATAAGCCTTTCCAGAAGCGTTTCGACAGGACCGGCAAACCCGCGCGTTTTCCTCATGCCGCGATCCTCGACAACCTGCGCTCTCCTTTCAACGTCGGCAGCATATTCCGCTCATGCGACTGCTTCGGGGTAGGCACCCTGGCCCTCTGCGGCATCACCCCCTGCCCGCCGATGCCGAAACTCGAACGCACCGCGATGGGAGCTATTGAAGCAACAGACTGGCGTTATTATAAAACCACCGCCGAAGCGGCGGAGCATTACCGCTCCCTGGGATACAGGATAATCGGAGTCGAGACAGTCGAAGGAGCGGAGGACTTATATAATGCCATGTGGCCCGAAAAAAGCGTCTTCATATTCGGGAACGAGGAATTCGGCATGATGGAGGAGAGCCTCGCCTTATGCGACGGGTTTATCGAGATCCCCATGGCGGGTGTGAAGAACTCGCTTAACGTTGCAGGCTCGTTCGCGGTAGTCATGGCGGAAGCGATGAGGAGGAGGGGGCAATATTGACCCCTGTTATCTTTGAGGCTATAATTTGATTATTGATTTTATTTATTTATAAACCGAGGTTCAATAATGCCAGAATTTGATATTAGAATCAGATGCTTCCAGTGGCTCAATCAGCAAAAAGAAATAAATGGAGGGTTTTTCAATCGAAAAGAACTGGAAAAAGGCTTCATAAATCAGGATCAGAGGATAACTCTAATTGGACCGCAGGGAATATGGAAACCTGCAGGATTTGAAATGCCTATTTCAATCACCAGCATAATCGACGGCCCATATAAAGATAAAATTTCAAAAGACGGTTATCTGGAATACAAATACCAAGGTAAAGACCCTGACCAAAGAGCTAATACCAGCCTGCGAAAAGCGATGGAGTCCCATACGCCTTTGATTTATTTCCAGGCTATTCAAAAAGGTGTGTACCTTGCTGTTTATCCTGTATACATTGTTGAAGATAATCCGTCAAATCTCACATTTAAAGTTGAAATTGATCCTGTATTTATACTGGAAGGCGATATTTATTCAGAAGGGCAATTTGTGAATACAAATAATAAAATGAATGATCCATTGATTCGTCAATATATTAATACGACAGTTCAGCACAGGGTCCATCAGGGTAAATTCCGGGAATTGGTTTTAGAAGCTTATAATTATTCCTGTTGTCTTTGCAATCTCAAGCATAAGGAGCTTCTCGATGCCGCACATATCATCCCGGACAAAGATCCTGAAGGCGAGCCTGTTGTAAATAATGGTTTATCGCTTTGCAAGATTCATCATGCGGCTTTCGATCAGAATATACTCGGCATCACAACGGATTACGAGGTTAAGATCAGAAATGACATACTTGAAGAAAAAGACGGACCTATGCTTAAATATGGTCTTCAGTCGCTAAATGGCGGTATATTAATTTTGCCCGGCAGGGAAAAAGACTTCCCAAGCAAGGAGTTTTTATCCGAACGTTTCGATGAATTCAAAAAAGCCGTATAAGAAATTTTATAGAACTTTTTCAGGCAGGTTTAATTTATTGAATCTTGTTAATTAAAAATATTTAACTTGCATTATTGTCATGCAATATTTATAATTTTAATCTTATCTTAATTTGCTGCATTTTATTCAGCGAAACCCGATAATCTCTAACCATGGGAGAGCGCAGCATGGCAAAGGAACAGAGCCCTGACAGACTGTTCCGATTCAGCTTCTTGCCTATCCCGCTTCTTATCGCGGCATTGGCGGTTGTCTATTTTACTGTCGATCCGGCCTTGTTTTACGATCCTCCCTGGCTTATCCTCATAGGCAACACATTGTTTGTAACCGTTGTATCGCTTGCGGTTTCATACATAGCAATGAGGAATTACATGGCCACAGGCCGCATCCAGGTCCTGCTGCTGGGATGCGGCGTTCTTATCTTCGGGTTAGGCGGTTTGATCGCGGCCGCCGTAAGGGGCCTTCCCGGGGGAGCGAATCTTAACGTAACTATATACAATTCCGGAGCGCTATTTGGCGGGCTTTTTCATTTTATCGCATCATATATACTGCTTGCAGGGATCTCTCCCGAGGCCGGGATCGGTAAAAAAAAGGCCTGGCTTTTTTCAGGCTACTTGGGATGCGTTCTTATAATATCTATTATTACCTTTGCCAGCCTCGCGGGGCTCCTGCCTCACTTTTTTGTGCAGGGCAAGGGTCCTACCCTTGTACGCCAGCTCGTCCTGGGGACGGCTGACTTCATGTTTGTATCCTCATTTATAATTTTCATCGGATCGTATATCAGGAACAGGGAAATTTTCCTGTATCTTTATGCATGCGCCCTGGCGCTCACATCGATCAGCCTGACCGCTTTTTTCATACAGAGTTCGGTGGGAAGCGTCATAGGATGGGTCGGAAGGTTTTCCCAGTATGTCGGAGGCGCCTACTTCCTGGGTTCGATCTTCATGGCCGGACGGACTGCGTACAGCCGCCGGACATCGATGGACAACGTTCTTAGATCTTCGCTGTCCGGCATCGAAGAAAAGTTTCTCGCACTTGCTGAAAACACTCCTGACGTTATCCGGCGGTTCGACAGGGAGCAGCGGCTGATATATGTAAACAACGCGGGCCTGCGGCTGTACGGAAAACCCGCTGGCGCCATTCTCGGAAAAACCATGAGGGAAGCGGGGTTTGACGGGGAGGAGTGCAGGCTCTGGGACGAGAGGATCCGTAAAGTCTTCAATACGGGCCAGAGGCTCCAGGCCGAGGATTACTTCAGGGCCGGGAAGGATAACCTGTTTTATCAATCTCTTTGCGTGCCCGAATACGGACCGGACGGCAGCGTGGCAAACGTACTTGCGGTGTCCCGCGACCTGACCGAATGGAAGAGGATGGAAGACGCCCTGCGGCTGAGCGAGTCTAAACGCAAGGTGGCTGAAGCTGTCGAAACCGAACGGAAGCGGCTCCTTGAAGTGCTTGAAACGCTGCCGGCAATGATATGCCTGTTAACTTCCGATTACCATATTGCCTTCGCCAATCGAAGTTTCCGTGAAAAATTCAGCAAGTTTGGGGGGCAGCACTGTTATGAGTATTGTTTCGGGCAAACGGAACCCTGCGGATTCTGCGAAACATACGACGTTTTTAAGACCGGCCGGCCCCACAAATGGCAGGTTGCCGCACCCGACGGAAGCGTCATCGAAGCGTACGGCTTCCCGTTCACAGATACCGGCGGCGAGCACCTGATCCTCGAGATGGATTTCGACATCACGGACCACATGAAGGCTGAAGCGGAACTGGCCGGGCACAGGGAAAATCTCGAAAAAGAAGTAAAGGAAAGGACGGCCCGTCTTGAAACTGCCAATAAACAGCTCCTTGAGGAGATTTCAGAACGATGGCTGGTAGAGCAGGCTCTCAGGGAAAGCGAGGAAAAATACCGGAATCTATTCATGAATATGTCCGAGGAAGTTCATTTCTGGGAGCTCGTACGCGGAGAGGACGGCCGGATCATGACATGGAAGCTGGCGGATGTAAATCCTCCGGCCCTTAAAACATGGAGTAAATCGATCGATGACATCAAAGGCAAAACAACCGATGAAATATTCGGCGAAGGATCCACGGAACATTATATGAGTGTTGTCAGGAAAATATTTTCCGAGGGAAATCCTTATTCATATGAAGACTATTTTCCCAACCTCGATAAATTCTTCAGGTTCACAAGCGTGCCTATGGGCAGATATTTCATCACCACAGGTGCGGATATTACGGCAGTTAAAAAGGCCCTGGAAGCCGCAGAAAAGGCAAACCGCGCGAAAAGCCAGTTCATAGCGAATATAAGCCATGACCTGCGGACGCCGCTGAACGCCGTACTGGGATATGCGCAGCTTTTAAGCAAATCTCAAAACCTCGACGAGAAACAGAAAGATAAGGTCGAAAGCATTTATAAAAGCGGCGCGCACCTCCTGGCAGTGATCAATGATCTTCTCGACCTGTCAAAGATCGAAGCCGGCAGGATGGTCATTGAAAAAAAGGAGTTCGATCTCCCGAACCTGCTGGAAAGAGTCGAGGAAATCGTGCGCGTCCAGTCGGAGGAAAAAAATTTAAAATTCGAACTTGAAACGACTTCCAACCTGCCCGTGTACATAGCCGGGGATGAAACGAGGCTCCAGCAGGTCCTGCTTAACCTGTTGAGCAACGCGGTCAAGTTTACTGAAAAAGGAAAAGTCGTTTTAAAGGTCGGCGGGTCTTCAGCTAAAAAAAACGGCACCGGTAAGGATCATAAATACTGTTTGAGGTTCGAGGTCACAGATACGGGATCCGGCATACCGCCGGACAAACTCGATATAATATTCGATTCATTCCAGCAATTATCCGGTTTAAATTCGGAAAAAAAGGGAACGGGACTGGGACTTACGATCAGCCGCGACCTTGTCAGGCTCATGGGCGGCGATATCGATGTTAAAAGCAGGATCGGCAGGGGAAGCGCTTTCCGGTTCGAAATCGATTTCGACGTTGTAAAAGAAGAATTTGCGCAGTTAAATTTTGAAAGCCGTAATGATGCAAATGCGGCATCCCCTGCGGCGGCTGCTGAAACTATCCCGGCAATGCCTCCGGTTGATGAATTGATATCTCTATGCGGCATGGCAAAACAGGGAGATATTATGAAGATACGGTCGTACATCGAAAAAATCGAAGCAAGCGAACCGCAGCTGAATCCTTTTGCCTTGAAAATAAAATCCCTTGCCAAACAGATAAAACTCAAGGAAATTCAATCTTTTCTCGAAGAAGGCATAAAGGGGCGGCGCCCCCCGGAATAATAAGCCCCTGTCACCCTTAATCTTAAAACTCTTGCGCTATCCCCGCATTTATTCTACAATACTGTTTTGTTATTAGAAAAATTTTATTAATAATCATGGGAGGTTCATGATGGCCAGTCCTATTATATTTATCCATGGCTTCCTTGGAGGCCATATAGTCAACAGCAACTCGCTCGACTATGACGACATTTACGATCTTTCAAAGCTTGCCTCGTTCAATCCGGACCAGTGGACCCTCCAGGAAGATTACCGTTTCGACCGGCTCGATTCGGTGATGGTAGAGAAAAATAAGTTCGTCGCAGATTTCATGGTAATAGGCGACGTTTACAGGCATTTCTATTCCGTCCTTAAAAAAGATTTCGGGGATCAGATCTACCTTTTCAGCTATGACTGGAGAAAGCCATGCGATTACAATGCAGGTCTATTGTCCGGCTATGTAAATAACCTGAAGATCAAGCTCGCCCCGTCGCTTGGCGGGAATATTAAATTTAATTTCATCACGCACAGCATGGGCGGAAATGTTTTTTTGTTTTATCTTAAGAAACTTTTTGACGAAGGCGGCTTATCGGTGCTCGACAGGTCTGTTATCGGGGCCTGCCCGTTCAGGGGAGCTTTTATCGCCATCCAGGCGCTGATCATCGGCGCGGGCATTCCCCTGAACATCTTCAATTTTAACAACAAGTTCCGCCATATCGCCCGCACCCTACCGGCGCTCTACGAGCTTGTCCCTTATAATAACGGGGCCGTAGTCTGGAGCGGCACTGACAGCAATGTCGATCTCCTGGAGAGCGGCAACTGGCAGTCCAATCTCTTCACCAATACTGATACTAACGGTTTGACCGATAATGCCGATTTAATAAAAAAAAGGATCCTGGCCATGGCCGGTTATAGAAATGATTTATTCGACCTCGATAAGCTTCCTGCTGATGTAAAAGAGAACATTATAATCCTGGCCGGGACCGGAAAAGAAACCGTAAAAAAGGTGGAAGTCATTAACAGCAGAAATGGAATAAACAATTATATGAATTTCGACGGCGCGGTAAAAGACAATAACGGCGACGGGACAGTTCATACGGACAGTTCTTTGATATACAAAACGGCTATTCGATCGTTCAGGGTAAATAATGTCGATCATGCAAAATTTTACGCGGACGGGAATACGCAGGATATCGTGTACAGGTTTTTAAGCGGCAAGGACAAGATCCCTGCATATGCGGACAACTGGTGGAAACTGCTGAACGATTCGGTAAAAGCGGTAAATATATAAAATCGGATTATTTATTGATCGAATCCAATTTGTTTTTTATGAGGCTCAGTATCATTCCGGTTATGACGATCCGCAATTCTTCCGGACCCGAATCTTTTACCTGGTCTGCGATATTGGCTATCTCGTTCTTGAGCGATGAATCGTAATCGACCTTTTCCGAATATTTCAAACGCCAGCCGATCAATTGCTCGGTCAGTGATTCGCACCAGTTTTCCTGCTTCGTGTCTATTTCGGTTCCCGATAATAATGAGACGATCATAATAATAATCCCCTTTTAATATACCTGCAGGTGTTATAAAATTTTATACTTTGCTGTAAAAAAGTCAAGATTTTTTATATACCGGCAAGCTTTTTATTTAATACGGCCTAGGATATAAAGTATCAGGCTTATTACAACGCTTGCGAGAATTCCTGTCATTAACGGAAAATAGAAGGTAAATTTTTCCTTTTTTATGTAGATATCCCCGGGGAGTTTCCCCAGATATTTAAGAAAAGGAAGATTGTCTTTGAATAGAAAAAAAACTCCCGGGACGGCGATGAGTATTCCTGCAATGATAAGCAATTTTCCCAGTGTCTGTGTCATATACTTTACTCGCTCCGTTCGCTGTTAATATGCATAAGTTATTTGAGGAATGCCATAAAAAATTCCTTCATCTAAGGTTTTCTTCAGAATAGAGCTGCAGTTCGATCATCCTTTCCATCAGCTGTTCCCTGCCTGCGCCGGGGAAGTTGCTTAATACAAGCTCCTTGGAATAGAGCTTGGTAATGTAGCGCAGTTTTCTGTAATTGTTTTTCGAGGCGTATATGAAATCGGCATGGCTGTTATTGATTATGATAACATAACGTTCGGCGTCATAGCGGCTTCGCCACAGTGCTCCCGGAGCGTTCTGGAATGTATACCCCGGCAGTCCCTTTTTCTCACCAGGGGTCTTCCTTTTTTCTTCTCCTGATATAAGTTCCTGTGTTACCGTTATTACGCACTCTGCAGTAAGTACAATTTCTTCCTCTCTTATTATGGCCCGGATATGTGCTATGCCTGGTTCCATGGGAGCTTCGAATTCAGTGAACTGCCCGTTCGGTTCGCTTAGTTTCCCCGGTCCATCAGATAAGAGCCAGGAGATTTCAACTCCAGCATCTGCGCTTTTACCGTCTTTATCTCTTGCAATGGCTTTGAGGCGTTTTTTTTCACCCACCCCTATGACCGCTGATCCCGGCGATATCGATGCAGAGGCAATTTTACCGGGAATTTCAAAAAAATCATCTTGTCCATATCGCCCGGCGATGCCGGCCTCCTGTGCAACATATACAGGCTCCATCTCCTGACCCGGGATCAAAGCTTCTCCCTCTTTTATTACGATCTCCGCTTTCCTGTAGCTGTTTACATTAAGCCATTCGTAGTCGCTGTCGGGAAGAAATGAAAGAGCTTCCTTGAGGGCCTTCGTTATCTTCTGCAGGATCGTGCGGCTCGCTTTCTCATCCTCTGCCGTTTTCTGCTCCTCGATGCGTTCCGTTAAAGCCAGGTTAAGCTTTTCCATCGAATTTATGAAGCTTTCGAAGGCGTCGTCAAAGATTATACCGCTCCTCGTTCCGGGAGTGAGCCTTAAAAAAGAGGCGTCGATCATCCCCTCGAGATAGCCTGACGTCCATGGAAAACATTGGAACTGTTCGATCTGTGTTATGTCGGGCAGGACGCGCGTCCCTGATTTGTATAGCCCTATCATGTTAACGGACGAAGGTTCGTTAAGGTAAAGTTCGTAATAAATATCGCCTAACGGGTTTATTATCATGGGCAGGTTATGAAGAAGCAATCCCTTGAACTGCCTGGGGACGACTGTGTATTCCCTTCGGGCCGCGCTATCGATTATTTTTATCCTGACTCCTGACTTGTTTATCCTGTCTCGGAGTTCCGAGGCGAGGTAATTCTGTATCTTTTCGCCTGAAAGCTGCCTGATGCCTGAAAGCAGCGGTTTTATATGCAGTTCCGTTCCGGTATGATCGAACAGGTTCCCGGCCTCCGTTATGGAGTATCCCGGATTATCTTTGACAAGCCTCATCTGCCTGCATATCTTTTCCCTGCCTGTCGAAGTCAGTGTTAGCTCCTCGCCAACTGTCCAGAAGCTTAAAAGCCCAATGCCGAACTCACCCTGGATGCCCATTATGCCGCTCTTTTTAAGCTTTCTCTTTAAAGAGTCTCCTATATGCGTTGCAACGTATTTGAAATCGTCTATGCCTTCCCCGTCGTCGACGATTTTCAGGAATTGAGCTCCCTGGCGGCGCCCCTTTACAATCGTTATATTGTTTGCCCCGGCGTCGATACTGTTCTCCACGAACTCGGCAATAGCCTTGAGGGGATTTGTCTGGGAAAGCGCGATAATCGTAATTGCGTTCCAGTCATCCCCTATCTTCAGCTTTCCTGTATCGTTCGTTTCATTTTGATTATGGCTCATCGAAACTCTCCGAAATTTTTTAAAATGAATATCTTTATATTTTAGCATTTATTGTATAAAATATCCCGTATAAAACAGCATTGCCGGCTATTATATACAATCGGAACGGATCGCATGAAGTATAGTGAAGAATCCGGCAGGGAATACCGGTCAAGGCTCAACCGCGCCCTTATTCGGCAGCGGACGGATTGTAACCTTTCGCCAGGGCCTTCTTCCTGTTTCTCAGCATGAGGAGCGGCACGAGGCATGCAAACGTGACGAGCCCTGCTATCAGGAAATCGTCGCAGACTGCCTGGACGAATGCCTGGTTCGCTGCGTTCTGAAATATCGATATCCTGGACAGCATTAACGAATCGCTCATGTTCATGCCCGCCGATTGCTGCAGCAGGTTCTGGAGCCTTAAAACGGACTGCTGGAATGCAGGCGAATAGCTGTTGATTGACTGGCCTATGTTTGCCGTGTGAACGATGACCTGGCGGGAAAGTTCCGTGCCCATTACCGCTATTCCGAAACTTCCCCCTATCTGGCGTATGACGTTCAAAAGGCCCGACGACTGTGCTATATCTTTAGGCTTTATATTGGACATCGAAAGGTTTGTCAGCGGCGCTATTATCATACCCATTCCTAAGCCGCGCACTATCAGCGGAAATATGATCTGCGAATGGCTTGAATCAAGTGAGAGAAAATTCTGCAGGTACAGCCCCGTACCCAGCAAAACGATACCCGCAAAGGCGACTATCTTGGGACTTATCTTATCGGAGACGATACCTGAAACCGGCGAGATCACGGCCTGCGCAATTCCGACCGGCAAAAATACCATGCCTGCCTGAAGAGCGGTGTATCCGAGCGAATTTTGAAGGTACAGGGGAAGCAGGAAAGTACTCCCGAACATTCCGAAACCGAAGATAAAGAAGACCAGGTTCGCCAGCGAAAAATTGAAGTCTTTTAGAAGCTTAAGGTCGACAAGCGGATGTTTTACCGTAAGCTCGATATACATAAAAAGCGCGAATCCTATCGCCGACAGTGCGAAGCAGGTTATGATGAAATCCGATCCCCATCCGCCCGTATTCCATGATGAATTGCCGCAGGCCAGCGCAAGCAGTAAAAACACCAGGAAAAAAGTCATGGAGACCGCCCCGCCCAGGTCGAACGACCGGACATGTTCAGTCCTGTACTCCTTGAGTATAATTACAGTTGAAGCAAGGCCTAAAATACCTACAGGCACATTGACCAGGAATATCATATGCCAGCTGAAATTATCGATAAGATATCCGCCTATCGAAGGTCCGAACGAGACCGATGCGGCGGCTGCGACACCCCAGAAGCCCATCGCCATTCCCCTTTTTTCAGGGGGAAACGTCCTCATGATAATAGCCATCCCAACGGGCATTACAAGCCCCCCTCCCAGGCCCTGTATGACGCGGCATGCTATAAGGACGGTTTCGTTCCATGCGATTCCGCAGAGAAGAGAACCGGCCGTAAAAAGCAGGAGACCGGTAAAATAGCTCCTTTTGTACCCTAAATGATCGGCTATCCAGCCAGATGCGGGAAGCATCACCGCCATGATAAGCATGTAGGCCGTCATTATCCATTCAATCTTATCCACGCTTGTACCGAACGTATTCATTATCTTTGTAAGGCCGACATTAACTATCGTGGAGTCGAGGACGGCCATGAATGCGCCGATCAGGACATTTATCAAAACAAGCCACTGGTAAAACCCATGGCTTCCGTTGGCCCGCGGCAGGAAAGCCGTAAGCCCTGTAGATCCGCTCTTTTCAAACATACTCTTTTATTTAAACCTCTTGGTTTCAACTATAGATCATAAGTAAGTCTCATTATATATAATTTAATATAATTTTTATAAACCGTAAAAGGCTTAGAACGGATCAATTCTGGTCTCTATACCTCCACCACAAGGATGTTCCCGCATATCCGGCAATGACTGTTATCGAAAGGATCAGGTAAT
Source organism: uncultured Spirochaetota bacterium (assembly GCA_963796325.1). Lineage (GTDB taxonomy): Bacteria > Spirochaetota > Brevinematia > Brevinematales > JAOACQ01 > CAVYGN01. Next base: position 658,525 of record CAWCLF010000001.1, on the reverse strand, counting down.
TCAAGAGCCCCAGTTTTTCACTGCCGTTCCCTGCGGAGCCGCCCAGGATCATAGGTATTGCCCATGGAATATAGGGAGTGTAGCCGGTGAAACTGGCAAGATTTATAATCATGAGGGTTAAGATCACGAAGGCCATCGGCGGCAGGAAACCCCTTCCCCAGCTTGCAAAAAATGCAACGGGAGTGCAGAGCAGGATGGTAAGCGCCCCGCATCCGGCATATGTGCCCAAGCTCTTCAGGAATAAGTCCCATGACCAGCCGCTCAGCACAATTAGTCCTCCGGCAGCCATGCCGATGATAAATATGATCAGCGAAAGCAGGAAACTCCATACTGCCGTAACTATGAATTTAGAAAGGACGATTTCAATCCTTGATACCGGAAGCGCGAGGAGGTCTTTTACAGTCCGGTCGGAATATTCCCTTCCGAATATCCAGGAAGCGGTGAAACCGAAAAGAATAAGGCCGCCTGCCGTAACGATCATGGAAAGATCGGCGAAATACGTATCCCAGCTGTCCTTTCCGAGCATCGTGGCCTTTATAGCGAGCATCCTCGCCCGGCTTGCAAGTTCGGGGTGCTTGATCACAAGCATTAAAAAACCGATCATAAGCGGAATAACAGCTGCTGTAATGAGAGTTATCATAAATATTTTCGAACGGCGGACTTTCAGCCATTCCGCCCATATTGAAACCGGCAGGGTTTTCATTTTACTCCTCCATTCATCCCGATAGTCCTCAGGAAGTATGTTTCCAGGTCCTCCTCGTCAACCAGGAGCATCGACGGCGGAAGGCCTTTGTTAACCAGGAGTACGGCTATATCCTCAGGCCTGCCGACGGCTCTGTCATCTTTTATTTCCAGCAGTCCTTCATCAGTATTTCTTGCCTTGAAACCCGCGGCTGCCAGTTCTTTTATAACCGCTTCCCTGTTCCGGGATTTCAGGAGAAGCCTCCTCTCCAGCAGGCCGTAAAGACTTTCAGAATTCACTTCCCTGACAAGCCTGCCTTCATGGATTATCCCTATCCTGGTGGCGAACCTGGATATCTCTCCGAGTATATGGCTTGACAAAAAAATAGTCACTCCATGGTTCGCCGAAAGGTCTTTTAAAAGCTCCCTTATCTCCACTATGCCGGCAGGGTCCAGACCGTTTGCCGGTTCGTCGAGTATCAATATTCCGGGGTTGTGTATAAGAGCCTTGGCCAGGCCCAGGCGCTGGGCATTTCCCAGAGAAAGCTTCCCGGCCTTCCTGTCGGAATATTCTCCGAGCCGGAGTTTTTCGATAACTGTATCGACTGCAGCCGGATCATCCACAAGCCGAAGCCTTCGCACAATTTCCAGGTTTTCCCTTACCGTAAGGTCGGGATAGGAATAAGGGATTTCAACCAGGTATCCCAGGTCCCGCCATAGGGAATGGTCGCCGGCATGGATGCGCCTGCCCGACAGGTATGAAACTCCGGATGTCGGCCGGACCATTCCCAAGAGCATCCTTATTGTTGTGGTTTTTCCGGCCCCGTTCAATCCGAGGAACCCGTATATTTCACCCTTCCTGACGCTTATCGATACTCCTTCCACGGCTTTTACATTCCCATAATGCTTCGTCAAATTTTCAGTCGATATTATTTCTTCCATTATGAGGACCTCCGATTATTCATTATTTTCCGGAACCAGGTAACATGCCAGCATATCGACCCATAATTCCAGGGATGCGTCAATATCGCCCGCTCCAAAATCATCACGGTGCATAATAAAATAGAACAGGTTCAGCAATATGCCGTTAAGCGCTTCCATGTCGACTTTCTTCATCAGGCCCCGGTCCATCCAGATGCCGAATAATCCCGTAAAGTCGTCCCGGTCTCTTTTCATGTGTTTATTCAATGTTTCTTCGGGGATTTTCCTCAAAAAATAGTCGTAATTGGATGCGTTAAGCTGGCTTATCATAGGAAGAGCCGTCATCATTTCGATGATATCAAAAAGAAATTTTTTGAAAATTTTCCTGTTGATGATCCCGGCCCCTGAAATGTTTTTGAAGATTTTCCCCCTGAATTCATCCTCCAGGCCTTCCAGGATATCGAAAAACAGCTCCTCCTTGGACCGGTAAAAGATATAAAAAGCGCCCTTGGATATGTTTACCGCGCGGACAATATCGTCCACAGTCGTTTTCTGCACGCCGAATTTCTCAAAAAGTTTTTTGCCTTCCTGCCGGAGCGAATTCTTCACGAGTTCTTTTTCCCTTTCATCCCAGGCCTTCGGCATATAAAACTCCTAAACTCTATGACTATTTATGTATTTTCAGTCATATGGTAACACTAAAAGACGGGATTGTCAAATATTTTTGAATATTCAATTGATGGTCGCCTTTTCTTTTATTATCCTTCTATCAGCGTAATATATTCAATAAATCCAGGAGGTTCGATATGGCAAAAACAGATTTTATCGCAGAGCCGGGAAAGCAGGAAGTCATTGTAAAAAGCGTATTCGAAGCGCCTCGGAAGCTCGTATTCAAGACTTGCACAGACCCCGAACTCCTGCCGAGCTGGTGGGGCCCGGAATATTTTACAACTGTTGTAGAAACGATGGATGTGAAACCCGGTGGCATCTGGCGCTATGTCCAGAAGGATGCTAAAGGAAAGGAATATGCATTTAACGGCGTTTACCACTCCATAGTTCCTCCCGAACGCCTGGTCCAGACTTCCGAATTCGAAGGCACCCCGGGGCATGTTTGCCTTGTAACCATGACGTTCGACGAAATGAACGGCAAAACAACCCTGGTTGAAAAATGGCTCTTCCAGTCGGTCGAGGACAGGGACGGCAGGCTGAAGGCCGACATGGAGAAAGGGGCTAAAGAATCGATGGACCGGCTTGAAGGCATCCTGACGAATTTTTTACAATTAAAAATATAGCATGCGGTCTGATTTACAAAACGGCTTACTTAAGCTGTTCTTTTGCGGCGATGTGATGACCGGCAGGGGAATCGACCGCATCCTGCCCCATCCTTCGGATGAAAGACTTTACGAACCTTATGTTGAATTAACACGGCAATACGTGGATATCGCCGAAAAAGCAGGCGGCAGGATACCCGTCCCTGCGGATTTCTCATATATCTGGGGAGACGCGCTCGAAACTCTCGAACTGGAAAATCCCGGCTTCAGATTTATAAACCTGGAAACAAGCATAACTGCAAGCCCGGATCACTGGGAATCCAAAAGCATACACTACAGGATGAACCCCCTGAATATCGGGGCTTTGACCGCCGCCGACTTCGACTGCTGCGCGCTTGCCAATAATCATGTCCTTGATTGGGGCTATGCCGGGCTTCATGAAACCCTGAAAACCCTGGGCGATTCCTTTATACTGCATGCAGGGGCAGGAACCTCCTCGAACGAGGCTGGAACTCCCGCCGTCCTCGATGCGCCCGGCGGCGGAAGGATCCTATTTTACTCTGCAGGAGCTTCATCGAGCGGGATCGACGGAAAATGGCGCGCGTTGAAAAACAGGCCAGGGGTAAACCTCCTCCGGGACCTTTCACATGACACGGTGAATTCAATCAAAAAAGATATTGATAAATCGAGAAAGCATGGCGATATAGTCATTGTCTCTCTCCACTGGGGTTCGAATTGGGGATACGCCATACCCGGGGAACATATCCGGTTTGCCCGGGATCTCGTCGACACAGCCCATGCCGACATCATTCATGGCCATTCGCCGCATCATCCGGTGCCGTTCGAAACATACCGGGGAAAACTCATCCTGTACGGATGCGGAGATTTTATCAACGATTACGAGGGAATTTCCGGACATGAAGCCTTCAGGCCCGACCTGGTGCTGATGTATTTTGTCCTGATAGACAAAGCTGACGGACGGCTGAAAGAATTGAAAATGGTGCCCATGAAAATCAGCCGGTTCAGCCTTCACCATGCATCCGGGGACGACTCGATGTGGCTTGCCGGAAGATTGAATCGGGAAGGAAAACGTTTCGGCGCCGAACTTGAAATGAAGAATGACCCTTATCCCTTTTTTATCTTATCTTTATAATACCGCATCGTTTTGTTCATATTATCTATTGTTTTTTCAATTTTATTCAGTTCGGCAAGCTTTTTTTCAGCGTCATAGGCCCAGTCGCTGTCCGGATACTGCTTTAATAAGAGATTGAAAAAATCCCCGGCTTTACGGAGATTCTCTTCCCTTTCCTTTACAGGCTGCTTTTCGAGCCTTTCAAATCTTTCGTAAGTGTCTTTAAAACACCTGTTGTAAAATTCCAGGCCCTTGCCGTAGATAGCCCTGTCATCAAATGTCTGCGGCAGGATATCATCTTCCGCACCCCCGTTTCCAATCAAAATCCTGTAAGCCTCATTGATACGGGCCATCTTTTTTTCATGCTCCGATTTTTCTTCCGGATCCGTAAAACGGTCAGGATGATTCTTTTTGGCAAGCTGCCGGTAAGCTTTTTTTACATCTTCAGGGGATGCCCCCGGGTCAAGCCCCAGAATGCTTAAACATTCAGCTTCAAGCATCTTTAGTACCTTCCACCATCTTCGAACATAAGACAGGTCCTTCTTCAGGATCCTTAAACAGCTTTCCAGCTTTTCCGGCCGCTGCCTTAGCGGCCATAATTTATATTTTATTACATTCGATCGATTAAGTAAAAAAAAACGTTATTGAAAGGGAAGACCATTTATGATCAATATCTATTGACTTGATAGAACAAATTCTTTATACTTATATACACATGGATCGTGATAATTGAACTGACTAAAGGGAGGTTCTATATGGCAATATCAAGCATCCAGCAGCCCGTCCAGTCCAATGACCTCGTTACAGCGACAAGACAAAGGGACGAAATGAAAGCCGAGGAAGAAAAAAGGTCAAGGGAAAAAGAAGAACAGGCCAGAATTCAAAAGAGCGCAGAGTTGAATCCTGCAACCAAAAGAACGGCACTGCCCAATACCGGCAGGAATATAGACGTTAACGCATAACCAGAGCGCGGCAAGCTTGGTGACGGTCATGCGTTAAATTTCAAAAGTGGGTTCGAAACACATCCTGCGGTAATCTTCAACCATGACCTCCAGGGATATATCCTTCAACGCGTCCCTTATGGCGTTATCAAGCTTTCTCCAGACTATTTGTGCAGCGCATCTTCCGCTTTTATCGCATTCCCCGTCCTCGAGGCAGTCCATTACCGCAAGACCGCCCTCGAGACTTCCGACGACATCGGCCATGTTTATCAAAGAAGGGTCACGGACCAGCTGATATCCCCCCGAGGCCCCCCGCTGGGCCGTTATGAAACCGGCGGACTTCAGAAAGCCGGCGATCTGCTCCAGGTATTTCTCGGAAATATTTTCCCTTTTAGCTATTTCATTCAGCTGCATTGTTCCCATGCTGTAGTTCAACGCAAGCTGGAAAAGCAGCCTGACGCCGTAGCGTGTCTTTGTAGTCAATTTCATAAAAATCACCTATAGGAATAATATGAAATTATTATATTTATTAAATGTTGATCTGTCAACTAAAATACTTTTTTATTCAAAACATTAATGATAAGGGCAGATAATCGCCTTGAGCCTTACGGCTCAGGGATTTACAGGTTCCATTAAATATTTTTGGATTTTTTGATTTTTCCGAACAATAATATATAATCTTATCCTTATATCGGGGAGTTGGGGAAAATCATGAAAAGGAAACAAATCGAATGCCCGGTTTAAACCAGGACGGGGATAAAAGGGCATCTTCGAGAGTAACGGTCAACCAGTCCGCTTCATACATGATAAACGGACATGTTTATCCATGCGAGATTATCGACCTTTCACCGCAGGGCGCAGGACTGCGTGTCTCAAGCCTCCTTGTGCCCGGGGACACAGTCAATATCAATTCGGGCGACTACACGCTTCCGGCAAAGGTCGTAAGGTCCGAAGGCAACAAAGTCGGGTTATGGTTTCATCAGCTGGCTGTTGACCAGTTGAATTATTTAAAATGGCTCTGCCGTCGGTTCGAGGGTTCCGAAAAGCCTGCCGATGCGAAGGAATCAGTCAGCCTGGGTAAAAAGGTGTACACCCTGAAAGCGGAAACGGAAAAAGACCTCGGATTATTGGGCATTTTCCTGGCCGCATTAAGGAAAAACTGCAGGGGTTATATCAAAGATACGCATGTGGGAAATAATACTTACCAGGTTGAAATTTACGATTCCAGCGAATCGGTTTCCTGCTTCGAATCCATCGTGATGATCTGGAAAGCAGATAAACTGATCGCAAGCTGAGGCCCCGGGTTCGAATTACATTGTCTTACCGTACTTCATGCTTGGCTATCCCGAAAGCACGCACAAATACCCATGCCGCGCCGAACGATAGTGCAAGTCCGAAAAGGGCGTCCGCTATATAATGCTGCCTGACAAAAAGGGTGGAAAGCACGATAAGCGCCGTCCATACGCTCACGGGAATTCCTATCCTCCTGTCGAGCCGGAGCCAGTGGAGCGCCAGCACCGCCGATATGGAAGTATGCAGGCTTGGAAAATCATTGTAAGGTTTATCGTGAGCATATACGTCCCTGATCAGCCGGGTAAGCATATCGTTTCCCGTCAGAACAGGCCTCTCGACATACGACTGCAGAAAGTAATAGAAAAAGTAGCTTACCAGGAATATGGTTACCATTGAAAATGCGGCCGACTGAAAATATTTATTTCTGAAAAGAATAAATAATATAAGCGTTGCATATACATAGAAGTCGAGGGAAATATAAGGTATTACAAAAATCCCGACAACCGGAATCATCCTGTCCAGAGGCGTCTCGAGAAAGAGGCGCGCAGGCCCATGGTTCAATATATCATAGACACCGGATAAAAAATATACCGAAACCGCAAGGATAATCGAAAGAGCGGCATTTTTCCAGCCTGTAAAAAAGACGCCCTGCTTCAATTGCCGGACAGTCCATTTCATAAAGTCCCTTCAAAATCAGGATTTTTTCTTAATGAGCATAAAGGTCCTTGCGTCATCCGCCCTTCTGTAGCCGTACCTGAATTCCAGAGGTATGTAAGGAGCTTTCTTGTAAGCTTCTTTCAGTTCGGGCTGACCGAATGACGGAAAACGCCAATGAGGGCCATGATAGGCCCCGAACAATATAATATCCCAGTTAGAATTGAAATATTTATAGGGTATTCCGGAATCGTCCTCGACAAGAACATCCATGCTGCTCAGGCAAATTCCCCTTATTATCGAAAAATCATCGAGAGGAGGAAGATAGGATGCAGCCTTCATGATCCCCGCTGCCGGGGCAAGGCTTAATAGATACTTCCTCCACAGCGGATTTTTGCCGAGAGTCCGGTTGCCGAGGTTAAGGTGGAGGAATATAACCTCTTTTTTTACTCCGTCGGGACCGGTGAAATCGATAGCTCCGCTGTCGCAGTACTGCCCGGTTTTCAGTTCCGAATATGCAAGTTCGCCCTTCCTGGAGAGAGAGACGCTGTAAACATGCTCAGGTACAAGCCCGAGCCACGCCATCTGCGAAAGGATATGAGGGAAAGTGCCCCTCAATGGAGAACGTTCCAGGTTTGTCGCCATATCCAGCGTAAGGTAAAAATTCCAGTGTATCAGGTAGTCATAACCTTCGATCATGCTGTTGAACCCGCCGGTGAGTTCTTTTGCCGATAATTTTAAAAGATCGGGTACCCCGCCGGCCGTTTCCAGCCCGATAAGCACATATTTCCGGGCTTCCGGATAAAAATCGTATGCGTTGATAAAATCAGCCCCCGCAAAAGGATAAAAGCATACTTTATGCTTTTCATCCGGCATCCATTTTTCCCTCCAGGCCATGATGGGCCTGACCGAATGATCCCTATAAAAATTCCAGTCTTCTTTCATTTTTTCCCTGAATTCAGGATAAGTTCCCTTGTTTGTAAGAGCCAGCAGAGGGCTTTCCGGCGGCAGGTCTTTCCCTGATAGGTACAGCCCGGCCTCAGCGGCGTCGGAAGCCGCGCCATGAAGATAACCGGAAACGGCGGTCAGTATGAAAATAAATATGAAAACAGTCAAAATACGCTTCAAAATCGGCCTCCGGAAGTATAGATTACACCGGCCTTATTATAATTTTAAAACTCCCGGAAGGCAAGATTTCGGCCTGTGCGGCTCAAATCTTTATCAGGATTTTCTTACGGGCAAGCCATGCGGCGATAACGGATATAACTCCCAAAAGCGCAGATACCTGGAGTATCGTAAGCCAGCCCGGCGCCTCTTCGAACCACCAGGATGCACCGTTCCATATCATCGATGGGAATACGAATAAGGCGAGGAGGACCTGGTGGAGGACATACAGGGCGAGGGGATTTATTCCCCATTCGGATAAAAGAGGCAGTTTTCCTCCCCTGACATCGTTATACAGGTAAAATGCATAATAAATTAAAGAGGAAATGCCGGTTGTTAGAAGCACGTATGAAGGGGACACCCTGTTCTTCGAGATCGGGAACCAGAACGCCGCAGCCAGAGACGCGATGATAATAACCGAGGAGGCGATTAAATACAGATTTTTCCTTTTCCCGTTTTTAAAGATATCGACTAAAGCCGTGGATAAAAGCATCATGGCGCTCCAGGAAAAGGCTCCCAGGATGCCGCCATGTGAAGAACCCAGCACGCTTTTAAGCCACCATGCATCCAGGGCATACTGGTAAGCGCAAAGGGCTATAATGGCTATAGCAGCCCTGTAAATCCAGTGAAGGCGCATAAACGGAAGGCATAGAACGCAGGCAAGGCCTATTGCCTGGAGCACGCCCCATGTAACCGGTGCGGCGCTGTAGCCTGTCCATTGTTCGCCTGCCGAAAAGAAGAAGCCTATGCCGATAAGGGCCATTCCGCGCATAAAAAAATGGGTGTATGCATTTACCGCATCGGTCTGTTCGATGCGCCTCGACAGCGATCGGCTGTAATTCAAACCGACAGCAAAAATGAAAAACGGCGCGATCAGGTCTATGACAGTAAGCCCGATATCGGGGGCATGCTTGAGCCATGCCGGGACCGTGTGAACTCCGCCCAAAAAATTAGCAATAACCATTGTCACAACTGCAAAACCACGGAACTGGTCTATCGAAAGTATTCTTTTGCTTTTTTTCATAGTTTTCTTCCTCCGGTTCCCTTGAAATAATTGTAACAGGATTATAATATATTACAAGTTTCAAACTCGTACCGGGCCATACGGAGGAATCAAATGTTATATCCTGTTGCCGCCATTGTACTTATTTTAATAGTCATCATCGTAATACCATTATATATCAGGAAAAAATCGGTCAGGGTGATGAGGGACGAAAAAATTTTCTGCCCTTTCTGCGGAAAAGAGACGGATGCCGCCTGGCCCTGCCCGCATTGCGGCAGGCTCATCGGGAACGGTTCCGGAGAGCTTTAATATTCTGAAGGTGCTTTCATGTTCAATATTTTAAGCTGGACTTTCCTTATTTTTGCAGTGATATGCAATACTTCGGCGAGCCTTTTCTTCAAAGTTTCAGCGACGACAAAAAGCGAAATGTCCTATGTTTTTTTATTACTGGGTCTTATCGTGGGAGGCTTCAACGCCTGGTTCTACATGCTCACCCTTAAGCAGGGTATGCAGCTCAATATAGCTTATCCCCTGTTTTCAGCTTTCAGCATTATACTAATTTCATTGGCATCGAGCATGTTTTTCAAAGAGAAGATAACGTTGAACTGGCTTGCAGGGACTTTCATCCTCCTCATAGGAATCGCAGTCATATCGAGAAAATGAAGCCGTATCTTCAGGGTCTGTGTTCAATACTCTTTATAATCTTGATATTATTATCCCTGCTATATCCCTCAACTGTTTCTGGCTCAGGATCGGTTTCATGCTTTTCGGAAGATTGAAAAAACTCGAAACGGTAATCCATGCCGTCCCCTTGAGGAATGCAAACATGTACCTGTCCCCTTTTTTTGGCCCTTCATAAGCCGCGTCCCCTATTCCAGCTACCGGCCCGTAAAACATGCTTTGAAAACTCTTCGACTTCTCTTCCTTTCTGAATTCGTCAGGGCTTACCTTTTCAAAAAAAACTATCAGAACTATTTTCCCGTCGGGTTTGGCAAAATTCAGGTCTCCGCCTGCTCCTTTTTTCGGATCCTTGTCGATCAGCTTCACGCCCTGGATCCCGCTCACTTTGGCGACATCTGCCGCCGTCAGCAGTTTCTGGTAATCCGGTACGGTACCGGTCATAGCAAAAGAAAAGTTCAACCCTGCGGCAGCAGTTAAGACAGCTCCTGCAAACAATTTGATAATCGGATTTTTCATTTATCGATCCTCCCGGCTATTATTTTCAAGAATATAACAAGGAATTATTTCATACCTGATTTAATTATATCATGAAATGATAACAATTTTCTAACTTTTGCCGAATTTATTTTACATATTAAAAAAGATATTGATCCGCATATTTCAGAGAAGCTATATAAATCAAATCCCCGGCATCGATGCCCGGGTCGGCGCGGACGATCCGTCCTTTCAGGCCTAATTCCCCGGCGGTAAATCCGAAGTGGCACAGCGCTATGCCCATATCGATATTCTGCAGCTTTACCTCGCCGAAGACGCTGTTGTATATTTTATTTTCACTTAAATACAGATGGAATTTACCATGGTCGGCGCCATCCCTGATGATCCTCCAGGGCTGCCTGTTCGAAGAGGATGGCGCCGCGCGGACTGCTTCGAGGACAGTCCCGAAAACGCCGGTTTCTTCTTTAACCAGTGATTTCCCGGGAGTCCCGTCAAAAAATATATCGCCGAATGCTTTCCTGTTCCTGTTGCCGAAAACAGAGCCCATGGTCCTTACAATGAGCGTCCCTTTATCGCCCGCATACCCGAGAGAGATAACGGCGGGCAGAAGTTCGTCCTTTTCAAGGCCGATCCTGTCCGCGAACACAGGCCGCGAAAGGGTCCCGCCAAGCCAGCAGGTCCCGATCCCCAGCCCGGTCGCTTTGAGAACCGCCGCTTCCATGCAATAACCGAAATCCTCCATGGCCATTTTGTCTTTCCTGACAGCTCCCGCCAGGTATAAGACGGCGCCCCTGATCATGCTTTGAGTTCCGAGATCATGGCGTCCGTCTTTCGGAGCGGTGACAAGCAGGAACCTCACCGTGTTCCCGAAGGGCCCCTTTCTAAAACCTTCAAGGTACCCGAGAAGGGCTTCCTTTTTTTCCTGTCCGATATCGCTCCCGTCATAAGCCCTTGTCGAATGCCTTGCTCCGATTATATCTATAAAAGATTCCATATTACCCCTCAGGTTTACCTGGCTCCGGCGTTATCGAGAAGATCGACGATATCGTCATGTCCGCCATGCTTTGCATGCATTAAAGCAGTCCAGCCCCTGCCGTCCCTTGCATTGATATCGGCTTTAGAGCTTAAAAGCAGTTTTACTGCTTCCGTCCTTCCCTTTGAAGCCGCCATCATCAATGCGGTTTCTCCGCATACATTGTCGCTGCCGTTGATATCCGCCTTGGCATCTATAAGGAGTTTCAAGGCTTCCGTACGCCCGAAATATGCAGCAAGCATTAAAGCAGTGACTCCGTCCCTGTTTTTGACGTCGACATCGTTTCCATTTTTTACATATGAAACTATAAAGTCCGTATTGCCGCCGGCAGCCGCGTCAAAAATATTTGCGCTTGTCTTTGCCTGCCCTTTTACATTCGAACTGCAAAAGCTTAATAAGGCTGAAATCAAAAAGACCGCTGCAATCGCAGGAATTCCGGCTGTTGTTTTATTCATATTAACACCCTTCGTTTATTAAAATCTGCAGGCATCCGCCTGAAACAGTCTTAAATTGATTTATCTCACAAAAGATTTTACACTAACAAAGGGATTCTGTAAATAATTATATTTACTCCGGCAAGGCTTTTTTGATGAAAAAATATTTTTACCGGTTATTTGTTTTTTTTATCCTTGTTTCCTGCTCAGCCCCTCAGCAATACAATACAGGCAGGAATGATTATCCATGGCTCTCGGGCAGGAGGATCTTCATCGACCCGGGTCATGGTGGCGAGAGCGGAAGCGATCCTTTCCGGGTCGCCCCGAACGGACTAACCGAAGAAGAGGTCAACCTCAGGGTGTCCCTTTACCTCCGCGACCGTCTCACGAATGCCGGCGCCCTGGTAAAGATGAGCCGTGAGATAGACGAGATAGTATCCCTAGGCAGAAGGGTCGATATGGTCCTGGAATTCAAGCCGGATCTATTTATCAGCATACATCACAACGGGTCTCCGAGGCGCATGGACGGTGTAAATTATCCTCTTGTGTTCGTATGGGGCAATACTGCGTCAAGACCTGAAAGCAGCGACTTCGCTTCACTTCTCCTGGCGGAGCTTGAAAGAATCACCGGTAAAAAAGGCCTTATCGCGTCCGACTTTACGGTATTTCCTGAAGAAGGTTCGAAGATCCTCCGGGAGACCAGGGAATACCCGGGTGTTATAGGAGAGGGAGGGTTTTATTCCGATCTTCACTACGCGGATATGCTGAAAAGACATGAATTCAACCTGTTTGAAGCCGAAGGGTATTTCATGGCCGTTTCAAAATATTTCATGACCGGGATACCTGCCGCAAAGGTCCTTATAAAGAAGCATGGTTCGAGGTCCCTGCCTGGAAAGTACCGTTTATACCGGTCCCGCGTCTTGATCGTGATAGAAACGGACCCGGGCGCACCCGGTGCAGAAATCGATCCTTCCTCCATGACCGCTTCTCTGGACGGCCTGAAAATAAAAACAATGCTTTTAAAGAAAAACAGCTTCATTGCAGATTACGGACCGGCCCTTTATCCCGGGGAACACAGGCTGAGCTTCCTTTTCAGGAATAAGGGGGGGCGAAGTTCAATCTATTACACCGCCTGCTTTTCAATCCCGGCCGGGAAGGGCGATTATGCAAAGCTCCGGGAAAGGGGACTCATGCTTGTGCATGAAATAAGCGTCAGCGATGTGACCGAAGGGCTTAAAATGCTTCTATCGGCATATTCGGTTTCGGTTCCGGATCTTGGATCCGACGAATTAGCCTGGAACATCGCCGGTGCATTCTCCAGGATCGGGGACGAGAAGATGTCTTTTTATTATTACTCGCTGATCCGGGAGTTTTACCCGGGTTCTAAATATATCCAATACCTATCAAATTACGACCTGGGGGAAAAGGCCGTTTCCGATTACCAGGGCAGGGTCATCCGGGCCGAGTATAAGTGACAGCTTACGATCTCCTTTATTTCAGTATTTTAAAAGAAATTTTAAACCTATTTTTGCCTTTACCTGTCAAATATGTTATATTTTATAATTATTATATTATGCAACGAACAAGGTTCAGGAGGACAGAATGAAAAGAATATTAATAATAATAACAATGGCGTTTCTTGCCGGAGCTGTATTCCCCGAATTGAAGACAGTAACGCTTTCAAATGCCGTTGAACTGGCATTACAGAACAATCTTGACATCAGGAAAACAGAAAAGGACCTCGCCATAGCCCAGGCCCAGTACGGAGAAGCGCTTGCGGATTTCGCCATGCCCACTATAACGGGAAATGCTTCATATACCGAACTCGATCCTCTGACGGTCAGCGAGGGAATAATAAATTTCGGCAATCTTTTACCCAGTTCTGAAGCTAAATTGTTTTCCGGAATACCTGCTATAACCAATGTTTATCCCGACAACTACCACACCGGCCTGGCGGTTTCAAAAACTCTTTTTGCAGGTTTCAGGTTCTGGAACGCATTATCCATTAAAAAGGAGAATCTCGATCTGGCGAAGGCCAGGCTTCTCGACAGGAAAAGGGAAGTAATTGCCGACGTAACTACATCTTTTTACAACCTTTTCCTTATCAGGGAAAACATCAAAATGCAGGAAGATCTTAACAGGAGCCTTCGAGACCATGTGTCATTTACAAGCAACAGCTATGTTTCGGGCAACGCAACAGAATACGATTTCATAAGGGCAAACGTGGAGTACAAGCTCAACATTCCCAGGATGACCGATCTTTCCAATAGCTATATCGATCAGAAACTCCTGGTATGCCAGGAGATCGGCGAAAACGATCCGTCGGAAGTCGAATTTATCGGCAACCTCCTCGACACAACGAATACCGAGTTTTCTGTCAGCGACAAAACCGAGATCCTGGCGCTATCCCTTTCGAACGATATAAATCTGAAGGCCATGGATGCGGGAATCAAGATCGCAAAACTTGCAAAAGACGTTTCACAGGGGGGAATGTATCCTACGGTGGGAGCATTTTTCAATTACGGCTACGATCTTTCCAAAACAAACAGTTTCGCACCGGTCGACCGGACCTGGAACAGCACCTGGAACGCCGGCATTCAGCTTTCGATGTCGTTCGACAGCCTCATTCCGTTCATTTCCAAAACCTGGAACAATGCGGAGGAAGCGCAGAAAAACATCGAGTCGCTCGAAGTACAGAAGGATATTTTGACAAATGCGGTCACCCTTCAGGTCCAGACTCTGCTCTTGCGGCTTGAAGAGAGCCGTGAAGATATGCAGGTCCTCCTTGATAATGTCAACCAGGCCAAGCTCGGCTACAGACTTGCCGATGCCAGATACAAGGCCGGCAATTCGACTGAAATGGAAGTAATCGATGCCGAGGTCGCAGTTGTCGAAGCCGAGGCAAGCTGGCTTAAGTCCATATTCGAGTTTTTCAGTTCGAACATAAGGCTTATAAGGCTTACCGGGAAAGAGGCGTAGTTGTTGACGTTACTTTATATAATAATTATATTTTATTACAATCATGGAGGAACCAGATGACCAAATCCGAAATTGACGGCATTATTGATACCCTGATCGGTTTAATCCCGTCTTTTCAGAAAATGATAAAGCAGGTAAACGGCGAAATATTACAGAACAGCGAGATTTCCGGGGTTCATATGACCATTCTGTTCATTCTGAACCATGAAGGGCAGCTCAATATGTCCGCACTGGGCAAAAAGATCATGGCCCCAAGGCCTAATGTTACGGTCTTTGTCGAAAAACTGATCGAACTGGGCCTTGTCGAACGGGTTTACAGCGAAGAAGACCGCCGGATCGTTTCGGTGAGGCTCACGGACACAGGGCGCGAATGCATAAAGACCCATATAGGCGAAATGAAGGAGTATTTCAGCATGATGCTCCGTCAATACGACGAAAAAGATCTGCAGCTTCTTAAAAGCTCGCTCGCCGGCGCGGATTACTTCGTTGAAAAATACAGGAACAGGAAGGAGAAAAACAATGGCTGACAGATTGACCGGTATAAAAGAAAAAGGAAAAACAAATTATGTGCTTATCGGGCTGATCGTCTTCATCGCGCTGCTTGCGGGAGGATGGTTCTGGTATGTTTTTGTCAACGGCTCGCTCACTATCGACGATGCCTATATAGACAGGGACAAAGTGTCAATAAGCCCCAAAATGCTGGGTAAAATATCGAAGATATACGTAAAAGAGGAAGACAGGGTGACGAACGGGCAGGTGCTTGTCGAACTTGACAGGACGACCCTTTCGGCCCAGGAAAGCCAGGCTTATGCTTCCTTTGCGGTAGCCGCCGACAATATCACTCTTTCGAAGGTCAATCTGGAAAGGGCGCAGGAAGACTTCGAACGGGCCGATACGCAGTTCAAGAGTTCGGTAATAACAGTCGAACAATATTCCCATGCAAAGAAGACCCTGGAAGCGGCTAAAGCCGCGTACAGCGTAGCCCTGAAACAGGCCGATATGGTAAAGGCCCAGCTGGACGTGGTTAAGGCAAACATGTCCGATACGGTGATTAGGTCTCCGTTCATGGGAGTGGTGGCCAAAAAATGGCTGCTTGAGGGCGATGTCGCCCAGCCCGGAGAAGCCATACTGACCGTTAACAGCCTGGAAGACATCTGGGTAACTGCGAATATCGAAGAGATCAACCTTGCAGTCTTTCATGTAGGCAAAGATGTGAGCATACATGTCGACTCTTACCCCGGCATTCAGTTCAGGGGAAAGGTAAGGGAAATCGGGGCCGATACAGGCTCCCAGTTCTCGCTTATGCCCGCCAACAATGCATCGGGGAATTTCACGAAAGTTACTCAGAGGATACCTGTTAAAATATCGATCGATCAGGTCGGAAGGGGCAATACCGCTCCGGCGACCCTGCTCCCCGGCATGTCCGTAGAAGTCGTCATAAAGAAAAGAGGTTAACTATAAAGAATGTTTAAAAAAAATATAAGGGGACAAAGTACGGGTTTCCTTCCGCGCGCGGACCATGAGCATGGGTTCTACCAATGGCTTGTGCTCATGAATGTGATGCTCGGCACTTTCATGGCGGTCCTCGATTCGACGATCGTCAACGTCGGGCTGACAAAAATAATGAATACATTCGGGACAAGCGTCGACAAGATAGAATGGATAATGACCGCTTACATGCTGGTAATGGCCGTGATGCTTCCGGCTTCAGGCTGGATTGCCGATCATTTCGGTTATAAAAGGTCGTATTTTACGGCCCTCTTCCTTTTCACTTTAGGGTCTCTCCTATGCGGGATTGCCTGGAACGAAACGATCCTTATCGCATGCCGCGTGATCCAGGGTATGGGAGCCGGGCTTTTAATGCCCGTCGGAATGGCGATTATAACGAGGACCTTCTCTACTGAAAAGAGGGGAATGGCCCTGGGATTCTGGGGCATCGCCGCAGCGGCTTCGGTATCGTTCGGCCCTGTTATCGGAGGATATCTTATCGACAATTTCAGCTGGCATTCTATATTCCTTGTAAATATACCGGTCGGTATACTGGGACTCGCCGCGACTGTCGTCATTCAAAGGGAATACAGGACCCAGAATGTGAGGTCTTTCGATTTCCTGGGCGCTATTTCGATGACCGTTTTCCTGACCGCTCTGCTTCTCGCCCTGTCATGCGGGAATTCTTCATGGAACACGGGGGGCTGGACATCAGACTTTATAATAACCTGCTTCACGCTGTCGGCAATCGGTTTAGCCGTTTTCCTGTACGTCGACCTGCGTATAAAGCATCCCATCCTCGATTTGAGGCTTCTCAAGGATTTTAATTTTTCGCTTGCGAATATAGTCTTTTTCATCTTCGGATTCGGGATGTTCGGCAGTACATTCCTGCTTCCGCTTTACCTTCAGAACACTCTGGGCTATACGGCCCTGCAGGCGGGATTATTTTTCCTGCCGGTAGGAATACTTCAGGCCCTCATGTCTCCCTTATCCGGTTTAATGTCGGACAGGATAAGCCCGAAGATCCCGTCATTTATAGGCATCAGCCTGCTCGGATTGGGACTTTACATGCAGAATTTTCTTTCGCTCGATTCATCGAACTCGCAAATATCCCTGCCTCTGATAATCAGGGGGATCGGCATGGGAATGATCATAGCGCCCCTCGGAACCCTGGCAATGCTGAAAATGACAAAGGAAAAGCTTGCCCAGGCTTCTGGCCTTTTCAATGTGATACGCCAGCTCGGAGGAAGTTTCGGGGTTGCCGTAATGGGCACTCTTCTCTCGCACCAGGTCGTCATACACTCCGCCAATTATGCTCAGTCCTTCAACAGGTATTCGCCCGTGTTTAAACAGGCGGTTTCAGGAATAAGGAATTTCATATTCCAGTCGGCCGGCAGGAATATGGGAGAATCCCTCGCACTTTCACAGGTCGCGATTTTCCAGAATATGGCAAACCAGGCGTTCGTGCAGGCTGTCTGCGATGATTTCCTCCTGGCGGCGCTTGCGACTTTTATCTGCCTTATCCCTCTTCTTATGCTGAAAAGTCCCGTACGAAGGGCAATTGTAAATCCCTCGATCAATAATCTTGAATAAAAACAGGAGAGTAATATGAATTTATCCGGAAACACGATACTCATTACAGGCGGTGCAACAGGCATCGGTTTCGCCCTGGCGGAGGCTTTCATCAAGTCTGACAACAAAGTGATAATATGCGGCCGCAGAAAGGAAAAGCTCGAAGAAAGCAGGAAAAAATATCCCTGCCTCGAAATAATTCAAAGCGACGTTGCAAATCCGAGCGACAGGGAGTACCTGGTCGAATGGACGCTTTCAAATTTTAAGGATCTCAACGTTATTATCAATAACGCGGGGATCCAGAGGGACATTGACCTTTTAAAGGGAACGGAAGACCTTTTAAGGGGTGAGGATGAGATCGCCGTAAATCTTGAAGCCCCGGTATATCTGTCGGCCATGTTCATCCCCCGCCTTCTCAAAATGAAGGACCCTGCAATCATAAACGTATCATCGGGCCTGGGGTTCGTTCCTGCGGCAAGGATGCCGGTTTACTGCGCGACGAAAGCAGCCGTTCATGCGTTTACCATGTCTCTCCGCTACCAGCTTTCCAGGACTCCTGTAAAGGTCTACGAGGTCATCCCGCCCGCGGTCGATACGGAACTGAATCCTGAAGGAAGGGCCGGAAGGAAATTCACTTCCACAGGTGTGCAGCCGGCGGAATTTGCGGCGGCAGTCATGAAGGGCCTGGGGGAAGACAATTTCGAAATAGGATACAGCTATACGGAGAATTTCAAAAAAGCTTCGAGGGAGGAACTCGACGAAAGGTTCATGATGATGAACAGCCGATGGCAGTGAAATGCTGAACCCTTCGCTCGTTACAGGCATAATCATCGTAAATTTCGCGCTTATTTTTTACACCGCCGCTGTTATTATCGAGTTCAGGACAAGGAAGGTCACTTTCAACCTCTTGATCTTTTTTACAGCGGGTGTAATTATGGACATTACTTCAACCGTATTTATGATAATAGGTTCCCGCAGAATACCGATAACGCCCCATGGATTTATGGGTTATGCGGCTTTAACCGCCATGGCTCTCGATGCGTTTTTCCTGTGGAGGAACTTTGTAAAAAAAGGGGCCGGCTCCGCTTTCACGGCAAAGGGACATGTTTATTCATCGGCGGCATATTTTTACTGGATCGCCGCTTATGCCGCGGGAGTCGTTATTATAGCTCTGCATGCCGATTGAGGAGGCCGATATGAACTGCAGGAAAGGCTGCGGGGCCTGCTGCATAGCAATTTCGATTTCGGGGCCTCTGCCGCTGCATCCGGGCGGAAAGAAGGCGGGATTAAGATGCGCGCATCTTTTAACCGACAATACATGCTCTATTTACAACGACAGGCCGCGCGTCTGCAGGGAATTCAGGGCGGATCCGGAATTCTGCGGGAAAACCTGCGATGAAGCCCTCTTCCTGCTTAAAGAACTGGAGGAAAAGACCTTATAGCTAGGGAAGCGTGTTATCGGCAACCCCGGTTTTATTTATATCGTCTAAAATGTTAACGGCCTCGTCGGCATATATATCCTTTTCCAGAAGCTTTACATACGATTCCAGTTTATCTTTCCTTTCGCCGTAGTCGCTTTCGGACTTTTCGCTTTCCGGTATGCTCGCATCGAGAAGGTTTGTAGAATCAAGTATCCTGTTAAGCCTGTCGCCCAGTTCCCGGATGTTCTTTTGTTCTTCCTGGAAGGCCGAAAGGCGAAGCGGTCTGGGGCTATTCATCTCGTTATTCAAAAGCTGGGAATTCGAGGCTATGATATTGAATATTTCGCTTTTCTGGAGCCTATCCCTGCTCTTTATTTTCAAACCCTCGAGATCGTATTCCGGGTCCCATTTCTGATATTTCAGGATCTTCGTTGTATCCCACTCAAGAGGATAGTCCATCGAGTTTTCACCTATATCCATGCCGTTGTAGACATCGGGCAGGGAAATGTCTCCCGTTACTCCCTTCAGCTGCGTAGTATCTCCGTTTATCCTGTAAAATTTCTGCACGGTGATCTTAACCGAACCGAGGGGTTTCAAATCGTTGAGTAAAAGCAGGCTGTCAAGGTCAACTACCTGCTGGACCGTGCCCTTGCCGAAGGAATGGTCCCCTACGATTACAGCCCGCCCGTAATCCTGCAGGGCGGCTGCGACTATCTCCGACGCGGAAGCGCTGAATTCATTTATCATAACGACAAGCGGTCCGGAATAGACCACGCCGGGGTCCGGATCGTCATAGGCTTTTGTCCTGCCCTGTCCGAATTTAACCTGGACGACCGGTCCTTCTTTTATGAACAGGCCGGCTATCTGGATAGCGTCCATCAGCGAACCGCCCCCGTTGTTCCTGAGATCGAGAATTATACCTGAAACATTATCTGCTTTGAGGTCTTCGAGTTCTTTTCTCATATCGTCGGAGGCATTTCTTCCGTTTTCATTATTGAAATCCCTGTAAAACAGGGGAAGATAAATATATCCGTATTTTTTCCCTGATTTAATATCGTTGATCACATCGCTCCTTGCATATGTGTCTTCCAGGACGACCTTATCTCTTATTATAGGTACAATCATTACCCGTCCGTCGGGCTTTTTAACGGTCAGGCGGACCATAGTCCCCTTCGGCCCCCTTATAAGCTTGACGACATCCTTGACGGGCATATTGACAACGTCTACAGCATCGCCGGTGCCTGTACCCTGGCCCACTTTAAGGATTATATCCCCAGATTTCAGTATATTCTGCCGCCATGCGGCGCTTCCCGGGATAATGTCCTGGACTTTAATATTCTCTCCCTCTTCCTTGAGCTGTGCGCCGATACCCTCGAAAGTTCCGCTGATCGTCATGTCGAAATCTTTTTTGTCGACCGGAGACATAAAGGATGTGTGAGGATCGAAAGTTTCAGCGATCACATTCAGGTAGCGGTAAAAACGGTCTTCATATTTTTCACCGGCAAGCCTGTCCATCAGCTGGTCGAAATTTTTAGCGACCTTCTCCCTGGCTTCCTTTTCGATCTCCGGGATCACCGGCCCTTCGCCGTTCGATTTTTCAGTGATCAGCTCCTGGTACTGCAGAAGGATCTCATATTTGAGATACTTCCTTAAAAGATCCCTTTCCTCTTCGACAGTCGCACAGAAATCCCTTTTCTTGGGGTTAAGTTCTACAGTCTCATTTTCATTAAGGTCGAAAGGCTTTTTTAAAAGTTCATCGGCGTATTTCCTTGACTCGCCGATCCTTTTATTCATCAGTTCGGTCGAGACATCGATGATTTCAGTATTTTTCATAAGGAAATCCTCCGCCATCCGGACCCCGTAAGGATTCAATTTCTCGATATCCTCCTTGAGCAAAAACCTTTTATTGTAATCCAGGTTCTTTAAATACAGGGAATACACCTTTTCCGAAAAAGAGGATGAGAAGTCCTCGCCGCTGTAATGCTCTTTTAAAACCTCGGTCATCAGCTTCATGATAACCTTTTCCTTCTGATTGCTCTCTGCGCCGCCCAGGGGAACAAGCACTATAAAAAATAGAAATATCACTAATAAAAATTTCTTCAGATACCGGATCATTTAACTAACTCCTTAGTCTCTTTAATGAGGATGTCTCCTCAAAATTGACTTTTTTGTCTATTATATATTCAGGTCTTCCCTTCACTTCGTCAAAAATGCTGCCTATATATTCGCCGAGAACGCCGATGGTCAAAAGCTGAACTCCCCCGAAGAATACAAGCGTAATAATTGTTGAAGCCCATCCGGGTACGGTGCTTATTATATTCGAATACTTCGCAACGATCGTATAGACGGAGAGTCCCAGCCCTATCAGTATGCAGAAAAAGCCAAGACTCATCGAGATCTTAAGAGGTTTCTTTGTAAAATAAAGCAGCCCGGTCGTCGCAAACTTTATCATCCTTGCAATGGGATACTTTGTCGATCCGGCATACCTGGCGCTGCGCGTATAGTAAAGGGGATACTGCCTGAAACCGAGCCAGCTGACAAGGCCCCTCACATATTTATTTTTTTCCTTTAGTTCCCTGAAGGCGTCGATCACCTTTCTGTCGATAAGCCGGAAATCCCCCGTATCCAATGGAAGAGGGGTCTCGGAAAGATAATTAAGGGCCCTGTAAAAGAGATGGGCCGTCGCTTTTTTAAAAATGCTTTCGCCTATCCTTTTACGGCGCATGCCGTAAACGACGTTATAGCCTTCCTCCAGGTGAATCTTTACCATTTCCGGTATAAGTTCAGGCGGATCCTGAAGATCAGCATCGATGATGACGGCTGCATCGCCCTGTGCATGATGAATTCCTGCCGAAACTGCGGCCTGGTGCCCGAAATTTCTCGAGAAACTTATTATCCTTACATTTTTATCCTTTCCGGCAATCTCTGCAAGCAATTCAAGCGTTTTATCCCTGCTGCCGTCGTTTATAAAAATAATTTCGCAATCCGCAAAGCCCGCAGACGACAAAACTGCGCTGAGCCGGGTATATGTTTCCCTTATGACTTCCTGTTCGTTGAAACAGGGTATAATGACGGTAAGCTTGAAGTTATCCATTCGTAAATAATAAAAAAGGGGAGGAATAAAATCAAGAAACGAGTAACTAGCAACGAGTACCCGGGGACGATGATACCAGTTACCGGTCACTCATTACCTTTTTATTAACAATTCCTTGAATTTTTTATATATCTGGATTATCCTCAAGGATAAATTTTACATAGGAGGGAATCGATGCCCCGAACCGAAGAGTTCAAAGTTAGCGGAGACAGCCTCCTGTCGAAGATCAGGGAAATAATTCATGAAGGCAACATCCGGCGGATCACCATCAAGAACGAAGAAGGACTCTCCCTCATCGAAATACCTCTCACCCTTGGCGTGATCGGCGCCGTTCTTCTGCCGGTCTGGGCGGCCATCGGAGCTATTGCCGCCCTGGCAGTCAATTACAGGATCGTCGTGGAAAAGATCGAAGACAGGTAAGAAATCACCGGCGCCTTTCTCCGATCCCGGCAAGCACCCTGTCTATCGATACCTTGAAATCCTTCCTTGCATCTTCGCCGAGAAGGTGAAGGCTGTAGCGGCTTTCATTAAAAATATCCGTTATCTTCGTAAGGTCGTTTTTCTGCGCGGGCAGGAATTCCCTGAGCCTGTCCACATATTCCCGGGGCCCGTAATAAAAATAATACGGCGTCAATTCACGGCTTGCCGTTTCAATAAGCCTTATGAACTCTTTTATTATTGATTTTATCTCTTCAAGTTTTTTATCCGGTATCTTCGAGTAAGTCTCAAAATACGACAGGAGCTGTTTTTCCAGTCTTTTTGTTTTCCCCGTTCTCTCCCTCCCCGACCCGCCGAAAATCCCGAACAGGGACAGTATTATACGGAAGAAAACATAGACGCCCTGCCCAAAACCCGATGCGATCCCGGCCACGGCAAGGAACCGTTTAATAAAAAATCCCGCCCATGCAGGCCTCCGGCCATGTCCGAAAATTATGTAAAGAAACAGCCCGATAAAAGCGGCAAAAAGATAAAGGGCGATAAAAACTGCCAGGGCGTATAAGGCATATTTAAAAATTTGACCGGCGGAACCGGCAATCCCGGATACCAGGCCGTTCCCTCCCGACGATGCAGCCTGTTCTACCGGAGAAGCATTGAGAGGGTTATTTCCCGCAGAGGTCTTTCCGCCGACATTAAGCACGCTAAAAAGCCTGTTCATTTCTACGGTAAGCCATCCGGAAGGAAAAATTTTAAAATTCCAGGGAATGAGGAGGGGAATTGCGACAAGAGGTACGAACAGCATTAAAATGGATCCATTCCATTTTTTTATTATTTCCTCCTTCACCGCGTATCCCATAAGCTTCCAGCGGAGTATGCTCGAAAGCTGGTGAAGAACGAGATATATTCCCGTCCCGCCGAAACCGAGGAACAGGATGTAAAGCGACTCGAGCCATTTCGTTTCGGGGTTCTTGGCCACGGACACAAATGAAACCGCAATCAGGATCATGCCGGTGTTCGTTATGAATTTAATATACCAGACCGGTTCGATCCTGCCCTCCTTGACGTCTATGCATCCTTCAGCCCATTCCCTGAACCTTTCCGGCGATGTAAAGCCGCTTTCGCCTTCCAGTATGGAAAAGAGCCTGTCGAAGCCTCTTTTTATTATGTTAAGGCATATGCGGAGGACAAGGTAAAATCCGATGACGATCATGAGCAGGACGATATCGCTCAAAACGGCATTTCCGAATTCAGGAATGAATATTTTAATGAAATACTGGACCCCGAAGAATGTCCCGGGAAGCAGAATGACGGACAGGAGCATCCTGACTACGGAACTCAGCGCATCGTTGAAATATATGAGGACAAAAAGCCCGCTTGTAATGAATATCATGACGTCGATCCACAGGGCGGCCCCCGTAAAATTAATTATGAAAATGCTGAGAAAGGAATATACGAGAATGCCTGTAATGCCTGTCAGTACGATAAACATGAACAATTCAAAAAGTCTCCGGCTGCGGATATACATTCCGCGACCTCCTAGATACGGAAAATATTTATCATTTCGGATTCCCCTTCGGCATAAAAACTCTGGAATCCGATGTTCCATAGGGAGAGTTCCTTCCTGATTTCAGGTCCGACATTTATCAGGGTAATTGAATGTCCCCTGGTCTTAAGATCGATCAGCCCCAGGAGAGATTCATTGTCCAGCCTTGTCGTAATGATGTAAACGGAGAGGCCCCATCTCAACCCTTTAAGATGCTCGAAAACGTTTTTTAACGGCAGAGTCCTGGACGGTGCTATCAGCGCCAGGTCCGTCAGGACATCGATCAGGTGATTTTCAGATTTTCCCGGCTGATGTACGAGAACCGATTCGGAGCTTTTATGCCTGCAGTTCGAAATCAGCCCGAAAGACTGCTTGATCTGATAGAGTTCGTTTGCAATCGAGGCGCATACTTCCACGGCCCTGTCTATATAGAAATCCTTTTCCCTGAAGTCGTAATCGTTATCGAAAAGGTTCAGGATTATGACGCTATTGCTTGAGATGGAATGCTGGTATGTATTGATAAATATCTTGTTATGCCTCGCCGAGATCTTCCAGTTTATTTTTTTGACATCGTCGCCATGTTCATATTCCCTTGCACCGGTTATTATCGAGGGATCCTCGAAGATCGGAACGGTGTTCCTGATAACGCCCTGCGGCTGCAGGCTCCTGTAGCTCATCTCAGGTATTTTATAGATCCGTGGCAGAACTATGACATCCCTTTCCGTATTCATTTCAAAACTGAACGAATACAGGCCGATAAGATCGCCGAACATTACCCTCGTCGGCCCGATCTTATATAAACCCCTCTTCCTGCCGTACAGGGTGTAATCGAAATTTCTTTTCCCTCCCGCCGGAACATGCATGAGGAAGGTCTGGCTCTGCCGGGAACTGACATTAAGATCGGAATAATCGTTGATAAGGAGGGCATGAATCGGGAGGATCGAGCTGTTTGAAACCGTCAGCTCGCATATATCGTTAATGCCGGTAAAAATTACCAGGGTGTCCGATTTCCTGGCAATATCGAAATTCGCCTGCGTGATCTTCGTGTAAACCAGGTTAACCGCTATCAAAACGAAACCGGCGTAAAGAATTATTTTTATTCCCGGGAAATCGATAAAAAGATAGCTGATCAATACCAGGAAAAAAAGGACTGTCAATCTCATAACGGACATTGAAAACCCCCGGATGAGTTATGCGTTAACCGGCCTGTTATCGGCCTGGAGAGGCACGGGAACTGTCTGGAGTATTTTTTCTATTACGTTTTCCCCCTTGAGATTTTTGAGCTTGGCTTCGGATTTCAGGATAATCCTGTGTTTAAGTATCTCGACGGCCAGGTTCTTGATATCTTCCGGTATTACGAAGTCCCTGCCGTTAAGGGCGGCAAAAGCCTGGGCCGCCTTGTATAGGGCTATGCTGCCGCGGGGAGAGGAGCCCAGATCGAGGTTCGAGTCGTTTCTCGTCGAATTTACTAATGCAATTATATATTCCCTCAGGGAATTATCCACGTGCACGTTGGGGATGAGATTCTGGATTGCGAGAATATCGGCGGTGCTCGCTACAGGCGTAAGCGAATGAATGGGATGCGACCTTGCCTGCATCAGTATGATCTCCTCTTCCTCTTTGCCCTCCGGATATCCTATTCTAAGGCTCACAAAGAATCTGTCCATCTGGGCTTCGGGCAGGGGAAACGTTCCTTCAAATTCGATCGGGTTTTCCGTCGCTATCACAAAGAAGGGCTCGGGAAGCTGGAGAGTTATCCCCTCTATCGAAACCTGCGCTTCACCCATGGCTTCCAGCATCGCCGACTGCGTCTTGGGGGTAGCCCTGTTGACTTCGTCGACCAGGACGATCTGCGAGAAGATCGGCCCTTTCCTGTATTCGAATTTTTTCGATTCGGGGTTGTATATGGATACGCCTATTATATCCATCGGCAGAAGGTCGGGAGTGCCCTGAATTCTTTTAAAAGTGGCGTCGATCGATTTCGCGACAGACCGCGCAAGCATGGTTTTGCCAAGCCCCGGCACGTCTTCAAGCAGGATATGCCCCCGGCAGTATAAAGCTACGAGGGCCTTTTCAATGACAGGGCGCTTTCCTACTATTACCTTCTCTATATTAGCTATAAGCTTTTCGGACATCACCTGGACTTCAGCTAATTCCATATTAACCCTCCGATTTTAATTTTCCCAAAAGCTTAAGGGCGGTTCAGATTATAAACCGCCCCCAGGGCGCTACTTCGCACCCGCCCGATGGGTTTTTAAAAGCGCCCTTAAGTTTACTATAAACCCCGTATTAGTCAACACCGGTTTGATAAAATATCCGGAAACGAATCCGGCATTAAAAATCAATCTTTAATATCCTTCTTCATCTTTTCAAAATCGTCCTTGGAAATCTCGCCCTTCGCATACCTTTTCTTCAATATGTCGAGCGCGCTTTCGCCTGACCCGCGGTAGTATCCATGCCCCGCCATACCTGCGAACCTTATAATAAACACTATGAGCAGCACCAGAATTAAAATTCCTATAATATGTCCGCCTAAACCCCACCATCCCATCATGGGCCAGGCTCCGTTCCAGTAATGTCCCCACATCATATTAGTTCCTCCTTTATTCAATACTAATAAAGAAGATATAAAAAAGCAAGCCGGCATGCATGCGCGCCTTTGCGGAATCTTGAAGAAATGTCTTTCCTGATATATACTATAGATTAAATAACCCAGATAAAACTGAAGGGAGTGTTCATGAAAGTAAAAATATCTCTGCCTCTTTTAGCGGCATGTCTTTTCGTCGCCGGGTGCACCGGCCAGCTGGTCCCTGAAAAAGAACTGGCGGCCTACCAGGTTAAAAATGTAATGGAACTGGGATCTCAGAATTACAGCACTTATAATTATGACGCGGCCCTGTATTATTATACCGAAGTGGGAAAGATCTTCACCAACGATAACGATGACAGCCAGGACGCCCGCGCATGGGCGAAATACGAGATCGGGTATATAAAATACATGCAGGAAAAATACGACGAGGCCGACAAGTATTTCGACGAAGTGCTCAGCCTGAAACTTCTGAATACGGCCCCTCAGATCCTGGCCCGTGAAATGAAAGATAAGATCAGGGAAAAGAAAAAATAGACCGCTACATCGTGAAATCCCTTCCCAGATATATGCGGCGCGCTTCCTTGTCTTTAATAAGCTCGCTCGAAGTTCCGCTCACAAGTATCTTGCCCTCATGAATGATGTAAGCGCGGTCGGTGATCTTGAGCGTCTCGCGCACGTTATGGTCGGTAATGAGAATGCCCAGCTTCCGCTGCTTCCTCAAGCTTAAAATGATATTCTGGATATCCGCGATGGCTATAGGGTCGATCCCCGTAAACGGTTCGTCCAATAAAAGGAAGTTCGGTTCGATGGAAAGTATCCTGGCGACTTCCGTTCTCCTTTTTTCACCTCCCGAAAGAGTGTAAGCCTTCTGGAACCTTATCTTTTCAAGGCCCAGTTCCTTGATAAGCGAGTCTACGGTCTCCTCGATTTCATCTTTTTCCTGTCCCTGCAGGTCGAGCACGGCCCTTATGTTGTCTTCCACGGACAGTTTCCTGAAAATCGAATTTTCCTGGGGCAGGTATCCGATTCCCATAAGGGCCCTTTTATACATCGGATATCCCGCTACGTTTTCCCCGTTCAGGAACACCTTGCCGTCATCCGGCTTGATTAATCCTACGATCATGTAAAATGTGGTCGTTTTCCCTGCGCCGTTCGGCCCGAGAAGGCCCACTATCTCGCCCTGTTTTATATGAAACGAAATGTTGTCCACAACTCTTCGTTTTTTATAGATCTTAACGAGGTTTTCCGCGGTTATACCGGTTGATTCGTATCTTTCAGCCTGTTCGGACTCGAATATCTTCATCCCCTACTCCGCCGTATAACCGATGATCGAGGCAATGATATTTTTAAGATCCTTCCTTTCGGCGACTATATCGACGAACCCGCGGTCGAGGAGAAATTCCGCACGCTGGAATCCCGCAGGGAGTTTCTGCCTGAGGGTCTGCTCTATGACCCTGGCCCCGGCAAAACCGATAAGGGCGTTTTTTTCAGCAATATTGATATCGCCGAGCATGGCATATGAAGCGGTCACTCCTCCGGATGTAGGATCCGTAAGGACTGAAATGTAGAGCCCCCCGGCCTGCGAAAATTTCTTTAATGCCGCCGAAGTCTTCGCCATCTGCATCAGCGACAGGATGCCTTCATGCATCCTTGCCCCGCCGGATGCGGAAACTATTAAAAGAGGTCTCCTGTTCTGCATTGCGGATTCAATAGTGAGCGTCACCTTTTCCCCGACCACCGATCCCATGCTTCCTCCTAAAAAGGAGAAATCCATGACCGCTATATCCACCATGTGCGAGTTCAGCTTGCCGTAGCCTGTAATTACAGCCTCTTTTAACTTTGTTTTGTCCATCTGCTTTCTGACCTTGTCGGCATATGAGATTTCGCCGTCATGAAATTTCAGGGGGTCCGCCGAGATCAAATTATTATGGGTTTCGACGAAAGTGCCGGCGTCGATAAGTATCTGGATCCTTTCGACGGCGCTGAGCTTGTCGTGATAGCCGCAATGAGTGCAGACATGGAGATTTTCTTCCCATTCCTTGTTGTAAAGTATGGCATTGCAGCTGGGGCATTTCCTCCACAGACCTTCGTTTATCTTGGAATGCAGGTTTTTTTTAACTACATATTTCGGTTTTTCGAACCAGGCCATATTCACTCCTTTAAGATGAAAGCTATTTGGCTTCCCTGTAAATCTTGAAGGGCTTTTTATACTTTACGTAATCGGCAAGGACGCCGAGCGCCTTCGTAAGCTGATTGTCGAAGTCCAGATCGAAAACCGGAGGGATCGAGTTTTCCATCTTTTTCATGACTAAGAGGTAATCGAGCGATTTATCGTTTATCATGTAACCCTTTTCACGCAGTTCCTTCTGGAAATCTTTAAAATGCGAGGGGGTATACGAGGGATATTTTGCGATAAAATCCCTTATGAAATTGGTCGCCTGTATTTTAACCAGGGCGGTTTTTTCATCATCAGGCAGATTTTCATACCAGAGCTTTTCTTCAATGTTGGGAGTCAGCCCGATTTTATCGATGCAGACGCCGGAGGGAGTGTAGTACCTTGCCACGGTATATTTTATCGTGGAACCGTCATCGGGGAAGGTGTATGTTTTCTGGACGGAACCCTTGCCGAAGCTTTTCATGCCGACAAGGACCCCTCTTCCCGTGTCCTGCATTGCGCCCGCAAATATCTCGCTGGCGCTTGCACTTCCCTGGTTGATCAATACTACCATAGGAAGGTCCGCAGGGACGAAGGATTGATCTTTCCTGGCCGTGAATTCCTGGTTGTTGTCCTGCAGTCTTCCCCTCGTGTAAACTATAATCCCTTCGCTCATAAAGTAATTGGCGCAGTCGGCCACGACGTTCAGAAGTCCGCCGGGATTATTCCTCAAATCTATTATGAGTCCCGCAGGCTTTTTGCCGATCACATCCTTAAGCTGTTTTTTGAATTCGTCGGCGGTCGGTACGCTGAATTCCAGTATTTTAATATATCCGTATTTCTTTTTGTTTAAATCGATCGTATCCGATTTGACCGTCTTGAGCTTTATCTCCTCCCTTGTCATCGTAACCCTGAAGGGTTCCGATACGCCTTCCCTTTCGAGGGTTATCGTAACCTTCGTACCGATATTGCCCCTTAATTTTTCGACAGCGTCCTTTACGCTGATCCCCTTGGTCGATGCGCCTTCGATCTCTATTATCCTGTCGCCGGGCTTTATGCCGGCTTTCCAGGCAGGAGTATCCTCCATCGGGGAAATCACCGTAAGGTCTCCGTCCTTCATATCTATCTGGAGCCCGAGCCCGCCGAAACTTCCGGTCACATCGATGCTGAATTCCTTTGCGGCAGCCGGGTCCATGAACATCGTGTACGGATCGTTGAGATTGTCGAGCATCCCTTTCATTGCCCCGTACATAAGATTCTTAGGGCTGACTACCTTGGGATCGTAAAATTCCTTCCTGATGAGGCTGTAGGTTTCGTAAAACATCCTGTAGAACTTAAAATAGCTGTTTTCATCGGGATTCATCGCTTCTTCGAGCGAATTGGTCCCGTACGTCCCGGCATAAACTATGTTGGAATTAAGGAAAATCTTGTTAAGCGTTAAAAGGGCGATCCCGAAGATAAAGCCCGATAAAAAGATAAGCAGGATATAGATCTTTTTCGTCTGATTCATGTAAATTACCTCTTTTTTATTATCTTTGTACTGATCGGGCCCTGTCCTGAAATGCGACGGTTAAGGCCGGACTGTAAAACATCTTATATTATATTTTATTGTAAGGTTATGTACAATAAAATCAGGATAAAAAATTCAGTCATCCGTCGATTGTCAACAGTCGACAGTATAATCAACACTCGATAGTGCGACTATCGACTGCCGACTGATGACTGTCGACTGAGGTAAAACTTTCAAAAAAGCCGAATGTATGGTATTCTTAATGGATTATTATTACTGATAATAGGCACGTAAAATAAAGGAGCAGCCATATATGGATCTGTTAAGAAAACTGATCAACCTGATTTTCGGTACAAAGCAGCAGAGGGATATAAAAAAAATGTACCCCGTCGTGGAAGAGATAAATTCCCTCGAAGAAATGATTTCTTCGCTGTCGAATACCGAACTCGCTGCAAAAACCGCAGAATTTAAATCAAGACTTGAAAATAAAGTACCGCTTTCGGATATCCTGACGGAGGCTTTCGCCGTTGTGCGGGAAGCAGCCAAAAGGACCGTCAATATGCGTCATTTCGACGTGCAATTGATGGGAGGCATCGCCCTCAACAGCAATATGATCGCGGAAATGAAAACCGGCGAAGGGAAAACGCTCGTCGCGACCCTGCCGATGTACCTTAACGGGCTTACCGGAAAAGGCTGCCATCTGATAACGGTGAACGATTATCTTGCGAAAAGGGACGCGGTATGGATGGGCCCTATCTATAAATTCCTCGGACTTTCCGTAGGGGTCATAAACCATGAAAAATCCTACCGGATAGAATGGTCAGATATATCGAAATTCGAGGTCGACACCATCGAATGCGACAGGCAGGAAGCTTACAAATGCGATATAACCTACGGGACGAACAACGAATTCGGTTTCGATTACCTGAGGGACAACATGGTATTCGCGCTTCCTCACAAGGTGCAGAGGAAGCATTTCTTTGCGATAGTCGACGAGGTCGATTCGATATTGATAGACGAAGCAAGGACCCCTCTCATAATTTCAGGCCCTTCCGAGGAAGCGACCGATCTTTATTACAAGATCGATAAACTTATACCGAGGCTTACCGAGGCGCAGGTCAACGATAAAAAAGAGCCGATCGAAGGGACCGGCGATTATGCGGTTGACGAAAAGGACAAGACGGCGGTCCTGACCGAAATGGGCATAGAGAAGATTGAAAAACTGCTCGGAATAAAGGAGCTTTATTCCCCCAAGAACAGCATGATCGTGCATCATGTAACGCAGGGCATCAGGGCGCATAAATTATACCAGAGAGATGTGGCTTATGTCATTGAAAACAACGAAGTCGTAATAGTAGATGAATTTACGGGAAGAAAAATGCCGGGACGCCGGTGGTCCGACGGCCTTCACCAGGCCATCGAAGCCAAGGAAAGAGTTCAGATCAAACAGGAATTCCAGACGCTGGCGACGGTCACTTTCCAGAATTATTTCAGGATGTACGAAAAGCTGGCCGGAATGACCGGAACAGCCGAGACAGAGGCGCAGGAATTCTATGCCATATACAAGCTGGACGTTGCCGTTATACCGACGAACATGCCGGTAATGAGGACCGACCATGCGGACAAGGTTTATCTAAATGAAAACGCGAAGTTCAAGGCTATCATCCGCGACGTCGAGGAAAAGCATAAAAAGGGCCAGCCGATACTGCTTGGCACTGTTTCCGTCGAAAAATCCGAAAGGCTTTCAAAACTTCTCGACCAGAAAAGGATAAGGCATAACGTTCTTAACGCCAAATATCATGAAAGGGAAGCCGAAATAATCAAAAATGCCGGACTGTCGGGCAGCGTCACGATCGCAACGAATATGGCGGGCCGCGGCACCGATATAAAGCTGGGCGAAGGAGTTGTCGAAGTGGGCGGCCTTCACGTGATCGGAAGCGAAAGGCATGAAGCCAGAAGAATCGACAACCAGCTCAGGGGAAGAACAGGCCGCCAGGGCGACCCGGGATCCAGCCAGTTCTATGTGTCCCTGCAGGACGATCTTATGCGTCTTTTCGGGATGGATAACCAGATGGGTCTTATGAAAACCTTCGGGTTCAGCGAAGAGGATGAAATTCAGAACAGGATGATTTCCAGGGCCATCGAAGGGGCGCAGAAGAGGGTTGAAGCCAGGAATTTCGAGATCAGGAAAAACCTTCTCGAATACGATAATGTCATGAACGAACAGAGAACGTATATATATTCAATAAGGGACAAGATACTCGACGCAGGTAAAAATTATTCGGTCGTAGACGAATTGATCCGCACGCTTGTCGAGGATTTCATAGAGAATTTCGAGAGGCCCCAGAGGCCTGAAACCTGGAACAAGGAAGCGCTTAACAAATGGTTCGGCCATCACTTCTTTTCCGAGCTTTCGGCTGATTTCTCGAACAAGGACCAGGCGGGCGCAATATCCCTCATATGCGGCAGGATCAAGGAACAGGTGTGGGACAGGCTGTCGAACGTTCCCGAGGAGATCCGCGCCGAAGGTTTCAAATACGTTGCCCTGAATTCGCTCGACACCCAGTGGAAGCAGCATTTGAGGAATATCGATTCGCTCCAGGAAGGCATCGGCCTCCGCGGTTATGCGCAGAAAAATCCGATAGTGGAATATAAACTTGAAGCTTACGACCTGTTCAAATTAATGAGGTCGGGATTTATGACCGAAGCCTTTTCCCTTCTATCCAGACTTGAAATCCATACGAATATCGAAATGGAGGAGGAAAAGGAATTGCCTTCAGCCGCTCAGACCATACACAACGAATACGACCAGTTCGGATCCGTAAAATCAGAAAAAGCCCAGGTTTCGGACAAACTGCAGCCTTATAAAAGGAATGTCAAGCTTGGACGCAACGATCCATGCTGGTGCGGAAGCGGCAGGAAATATAAAGTATGCCATATGGAAGAAGACCAGAGGAAAGAAAGGCAGTCTTTAGCCGCCCGCGTTTAAGGAGGGTCTTTATGGATTATAAATCGGCGGGAGTAAATATCGATAAAGCCGATGAACTGATCAGGGACGTAAGGCATTTTGCTTCTCTTACCTACCAAAATAACGTGCTCGGCGGCGTAGGCGGTTTCGGCGCCCTGTACGAATTGAAAAAATATTCACGGCCCGTCCTCGTATCTTCAACCGACGGAGTCGGCACAAAGATACTTATCGCTCATTCTCTCAAAAAATATTCCGGCCTGGGGTACGACCTGGTCGCAATGAGCGTTGACGACGTGATCTGCTGCGGTGCGAAACCCCTGTTTTTCCTGGATTATATAGCCGTCGGAAAACTGCAGAAAGACGTTTATTTATCTCTCCTGGAAAGCATTTCCAAGGCTTGCGCTTTTTCAGGCTGTTCACTTATCGGAGGGGAAACCGCAGAACTGCCCGGCATGTACCCCGAGGAAGAGTTCGACCTTGCCGGTTTCTGCGTCGGAGTGCTGGAAAAGGGCGATATTATCAAACCCGAAAGGATATCCGAAGGCGACGCCGTGATAGGCCTGGCTTCCAGCGGTTTTCACTCCAACGGTTATTCCCTTATCAGGAAGATCATTCTAGAGAAAAAACTCGAGCTTGACAGGAATTACGGTTTCGGGGTCCTCGGGAGCATCCTGCTTACGCCTACCGAGATTTACACGCCGGTATTGATAAAAGCGCTGTCGTTATTCAGGAAATCGATCAGGGGCATAGCCCACATCACCGGAGGCGGGATATCAGGGAACCTGTGCCGGGTATTGCCGAAGAGTCTTGACGCCGTCATCGATAAATCGAGCTGGAAAGTTCCTGAAGTCGTACAGTTCATCGTCAAACAGGGAGAGATCGACGAAAAGGAAGCTTACAGGACGTTCAATATGGGAATAGGGATGGCCCTTGTCGCCGATAAGAGAAGGGAGAAGGACATCCTGGAATTTCTCAACTCCAACAGCTACAAATCTCATGTCATCGGAAGGATTGAAAAGGGCAAAGGATCGGTAAGACTCTGAACCGGGGAATTCAATGACCATAGCTTATATTTTCATGATCTCTGCCGCCTGCCTTCTTATTGCAATGGCTATAGAGTGCCTGCTTCGAAGCTTAAACTCGCTGAACCTCGCCGTTTCGCTTCTTCTCTTTACTGCAGCCGTGATCACATTTTCGAACGGGCTCGCCGACTATTTCGCAATGCAGGATTACCCCAATCTGACCGTGCTTCTCCTGAAAATCCGGAACGCCTCATTGCCCCTGGCGGGATATTCCCTTTTTGTTTTTTCCGTTAATTTTCCCAGGGGCCTTAAATCGGGCAGGCTTGTCCCGGCCGTATGGCTTAGCCTGCCGGTTACGATCGCGCTTTGCGCCGTATCCGTTGCCGGGCTCGACATCAATAATTACAAATTTCCCGTGTATCCACAGGAATTCATACGCTATTCTTTCGAAGTCAATATCGCGTACAATTTCATTCATTACATCAATATTTCCTTATTTATCATGTCCATCGTTTTTTCGATAGTCTCGGCCCTGGTCAAATTCGGCCGTTCGCCCCTTATATACCAGAAAAAACAGGCCCGTTATTTTCTCTCGGGTTTCACTTTCCTGATCGTTATACAGGCCGGGATTCAGCTGACGGGCAGTAAAATACCGCTTAACCTGGATAATTTCGTTTCAGCTCTTTCCTTTATTGCTGCGGGCGGGGCTATTTTTTATTCCGTTATCGTTTACCGTTTTGAAAACCTGAGGAACAGGGTCCTGAACCTTGCACGCAACCTTCTCATAGGCCTCTTCGTTTCGATCCCGATCGTCATTCTCCTTTACATATACAGGCTGCTGCTTGAACGGATCTCGCTATTCTATTTTTTCATCATTATGACCCCCGGGTTTGTATTTTTTTTCTGGCTTTACCAGCTTACCGGGAACCTGATCAGAAAAATTTTCCTCATAAATTACCTCTCTAAAGATATGACCGAGATAATCCTGGACAGGATCGGCAAATCGCATTCAGTTTCGGAACTTTCAGAAAATCTGATCAACGCCGTACAGGATAATATCAACTGCAGGGACTCCGATTTCCTGGTTTTCGACAGGGAGAAGGAAATTTTCAACATACTTTATTCATCGAACGGCAGGAATTACAGCATTTCAGCCATCGACCCCTTTTTCAGGCATGTCGATGAAAAGAACGATGTTTACGACAGGGAGCAGATAAACTTCGATCCCCGTTATTCTTCGATCAAGGACAGCGCCGAAAAGTTCTTTAACAGGTACGATACGGTCCTCCTTGTTCCTTTCTTCTACGAGAATGTCCTCATCGCCCTGCTTCTGCTTACGGGGAAACTTGACAATACATCCTATACGACCCAGGAGCTGGCTCTCATTGAAAAGGTCAAGAAGATAGCGCAGATCGTCCTGCATAATTTAATACTATTCGACAGGGACGAAGAAGCGAAACTGACAAAGAGGGACCTTATCCTGGCCTCGAATATACAGGAATCGATTTTTCAAAGCTTCATACCGTCATTTAAAGAGATAGACATAGACGCTTTCCAGAAACCGGCAAAGGGGGTCAGCGGCGATTATTTCCTCATCGAAAAGGCGTCGAACGACTCCCTGGGCGTGCTGATAGCGGACGTATCGGGAAAAGGGTTCTCGGCCGCCCTCGTATCGATGATAATCCATACCATAACGAAGAGCCAGGAATTTTCATCCACAGGCACAAATGCCATAGTTTCGAAGATAAACGACGTTATGACCTCGAGCCAGAATTACAACCGCCTGACAAAGACAATGAGCTTCGCAACCGTCTTCTGCGGTTTCTTCGACAATTCCCTGAGGACCCTTTTTTACACCAACGCCGGACACCACCCGATAATTGTCTTCGACAGGGAAACCAAGAAGTTCGACTATATAAAGGCCAACGGGAAACCGGTAGGCATATTCCAGGAAGAAACATACCTTTCGCTTTCGTACCGCTACGGCGCCGGCAAGATATTCGTCTTATACTCGGACGGCATTACCGAAGCGATCAATTCCGAAGAGGAAGAGTTCGGACTGGACAGGCTCCTGTCCCTTATTATCGATAACGAGGGGAAGCCGAGCCGCGACATTATCAACCTGATCATCGATACCGTTGAAAAGTTCGCCGACCCGGGCATGTATATCGACGATATGACTTTGATAGTTATTAAGTTATAGAAATCGAAATCCGAGAATATATGCGACACCCGGGAGGCATTATGAAAAGGTTTCTGACAGGCCTGGCAAGCGCCATTATCTTTTTTTCAGCCGCCGGTATCATGCATTCCCAGGATACAGCCCCTCAAAACCTGGCCAACCCGTACACTCAGCTCCTGGGCTTCAAGGCAGGGGGAGAATATTTCATCGGCAATTCGCTCTCAGACTGGTCCACCGGTGTTTTTTTCGAGGACGTAATAAGCCCGCTTTTCGGGGTCGAGATAGAACTTACCAGTTCGTCAATACCCATAACGAATTACACGCCCAATGCAATCGCAAATCCTTTCAGCATCGGCGGAATAGGCCAGAGAAACTATATCGAGATGAGCAGCGCGCTTAAAGTCTATATTAAAAGCCTCTCGCTGGCCGCCGGGATCACCTACAACAGCTTTTCATCGGGATATATTATAGAAAATTCGCAGCACATTTATGTTCCAATAACAGACCAGGAAGTAAACTTCTTCTCGTTTTTTGCGGGCCCCGAACTGACCGCCCAGATCTCTTCAGACCTTTACACGAAGGTGGGCGTCAGGTTCATTTACGGGCTGGTCGATACTTACCCCAACTTTACAATGGGCGTAAGGTTTTATATCTCTTTCGCTTACGGGATATAACCTGCAAGAGCGTTTCCTATTGTTGTTATTATGGATTTTCACTATTTTTAAAATGCACTGTTCAAAGTAATCTGCCTGGTAAAACTCGCAATTCCAACAAAATATTCTTTCAATATTGACATAAATATTATTTTTGTATATCATAGTAGTATACATAAGGCGGCCAGATGATCCCTGAAGATATAACCGGTTTTGAATGGGATAAGAGAAATATTGATAAGAATTGGATTCTGCATAATGTTTCTAACTCCGAAGCTGAAGAGATTTTTTTTAATGCTCCATTGATAATTAATATTACACAATATCCGGCTAATGAACCTCGTTATATTGCTTTTGGAATAACAGATACCGGCAGAAAACTTATTGCCGTATATACCATAAGAAACAATAAAATAAGAGTAATATCTGCAAGAGATATGTCCAGAAAGGAAAGAGAGGTTTATAATGCAAAAGAAAAATAAAATCCCGGTTTTTACAAATGAAGATGATGAAAGAAAGTTCTGGGCAGAACATGATGTTACAGGCTTTGTTGATTTTTCAAAGAGTAAGCCAGGGTTGTTCCCAAACCTAAAACCCTCGCTGAAGACAATTTCTATCCGCCTTTCCGAAGCAATGATAAATGATCTGAAAATACTGGCTAATAAGAATGATGTTCCCTACCAATCACTTTTAAAAATATTTCTTTCGGAACGAATAAAGCATGAGTTTTCTAATGAAAAGAATATTAAAGCAAAGGCTCATTAGCGGCCTGGTACCGCCTCCGCCGGAACCGTTTAACATCACCGGGGAGCGTTGGGAACCGCCAAGCCGCGCGAAGGAACGCTAATGCAGTTATATAAAATAATCTTTTTTAGTTTTTTACTCAAGCCATTTAATTTGAACTAATTTTTAGATCGGGAATTAGATGGATATAAATAACTATCTTTTTTTATTGGTATTCGCAAATCTTTTCCTTAGCGTGGCTTAGCGTTTCTTAGCGGCTCGTTTTCCCCGTTCCCCGGAATTAATGACCGATGCCCATCTGCGCTCTCCCTCTGCTCTGCTCAGGGACTTATCCGCGAAATCTGCGGTTATTTCAGTATTCTGCGGACTTTCCCCGAACGAAGGGTAACCGCAAACCGCAATCGGACGCCTATGATAATACATAAATCGATTAAATACGATTTAATTTCTTGACATGAAAAAATTACCCAATAATAATATGTTATTAAATAAATAATTATAGCGAGGGTCGAGTATGAAATTAAAAATGTTCTTCCTGCCGGCGGCTTTAATTTTAACTTTCGGCGTTATACTGACGGTCATTTCCAATTGTTCGGTTGCGCCGGGCTCTTCTTCCGGTTCCGGCTCCGGGCCGAAATCTTCCGGAAGCAATTCATCGTCTTCTTCCTCATCTTCGTCTTCATCGGTTTCGTATCCTTCGGGATACAGCTCATCCGCCAACACTTTCTGGGACGACGATTCGGCCAACTGGGCAGGAGAAACTTTTTTCTGGGGATATCCCGAAACGCCGGATATACCTTCAAGTTCGATATCGGCTTTAAAAAAAAGCACTGCGATAAAGGGCAGCTACAATTTTGTAAAAGCAAATGTTACACCCCCGCTGCCTTACGCGGTTGACCCGATCTTCAACCCGGTCCAGGGGACATACACGGTGCCCAAGAAAATCCAGATAAAAAGCACTACTTCCGGCGCCGTGATACATTACACTACGAACGGCAGCGATCCCACATCATCGTCGCCCGTTCTTACATCCCTGACGCTTTCGAACGGCACCGTTACCGTCAAGACCATAGCGACGGCCAGCGGCATGAACGATTCCCGCGTTGTGCAGGCTATATATTATTTCCAGCCTGCCGTCCCGACGGGGACTACGGGCGACCCGGCTTTCAGCCCGGTGCAGGGAACGTATATTTCGAACATGAGCGTCCAGATAAAAAGCCAGACGGCAGGCGCGACGATCCATTACACGGTAAACGGCCCGGACCCGACGACGGCTTCCCCCGTATATTCGTCAGCCATACCGCTCCCGGCTTCCGGAACGACGGTCATAAAGGCCCTGGCTGTTAAAAGCGGGCTGGCGAATTCGGCAGTCATTACTCAAACCTACATGGTCACGGGCATTGTCGGCGATCCTGTATTTACCCTGATGGACGGCCCCTCGGGAAAATATATTACCATCGCAAGCGCCACGGCGGGAGCGGACATTTATTACACCCTCGACGGATCGGTCCCGACGGCGCTTTCGACTCTTTACTCGGGCTCCTTCGCCCTTCCCGCCGGCGCTGTCAATGCCAGGGCGTTCATCACCAACTGGACCGCTTCGCATACCGTCAATTACTCGTATTCTACGACGGGCAAAACGGCGAACCCCGTTTTCAGCGTTCCTGGCGGCACATACAGCGCCCCGTTCACCCTGTCGCTTTCATGCTCTACAATCGGATCTTCCATTTTATGGTCGCTGGACGGCGGCAATACATGGAACTGGAACCAGAGCAATAACGTATATATAGCTTCCACCGTCACCGTCCTTGCAAAGGCGGTAGGGACAGGATACTCCGATTCGGATACGGTTACAAATACATATATCATTCCCGTTTACTCGGTAACCTACAGCGCCAACGGCGCGGCAAACGGGAGCGCACCGGCCGACGGTAAAAGCTACATCCAGGGAGCGTCCGTTACAGTGCTCGGAAACACCGGCGGCCTCGTTTTGAGCGGATATACTTTCGCGGGCTGGAACATGAAGGCCGACGGGACGGGAACGGGCTACGCGGCGGGGGCTACTTTCAC
This sequence comes from uncultured Spirochaetota bacterium, assembly GCA_963796325.1. Classification (GTDB taxonomy): domain Bacteria; phylum Spirochaetota; class Brevinematia; order Brevinematales; family JAOACQ01; genus CAVYGN01. The sequence goes on along the minus strand of CAWCLF010000001.1, from coordinate 618,393 downwards.
CATCGGGACGTCTAACGCCACCCTGTACGCGGTGTGGACGCAGAATATCACATATAATGTTACATACGACGCCAACGGGGCAGGTAGCGGAAACGCGCCGCCGGATAACAACAATTATCTGACGGGTGCGACCGTCACAGTTCCAGGGAACACCGGGAACCTTGCAAGATCCGGATATGTCTTTACTGGCTGGAATACCAAGCCCGACGGGACGGGGACGACATATCCCGCAGGAGCGACTTTCACGATCGGTTCCGCCAATATTACCCTCTATGCGGATTGGGCGGTAGCAACCTTTACAGTAACATATAATGCTAATGGTGCAACCGGCGGGAGTATCCCAGTCGATGGGAATATGTATGTGCAGGGAACTACAGTAGTTGTGATGGGCAACAAAGGGAACCTATCTAAACCGGATTATAACTTTTCCGGTTGGAACACAGCAGCAAACGGATCAGGAGTTAACTATACCGGCGGTTCCACTTTTAGCATAGGAACAAGTAATGTTATTCTCTATGCAGTATGGATCTCTACAATAGGAAAAATGACAACCTATACCGGAACTGGCAGCCAACCTGATGCTATAGCTTTTGACGGGGCCAATATGTGGACTGCGAATATTCAAGATGGCAGCATTACAAAGATTAAACCTTCAGGGGTGATGACAACTTATACAGGAATAAGTGGTTCTCCTAGCGATATCGCCTTTGACGGAAACAACATGTGGATTGCGGCTGGTAATAATATCACAAAGATTACACCGGCGGGGGTAATGACAACCTATGGAATAGGGTACCATGCTGGTCGTATAGCCTTTGACGGAACCAATATGTGGACTGCAAATGGTCGAAGCAGCAATGTCACAAAGATTACACCGGCGGGGGTAATGACAACCTATGGAATAGGGTGCATGGCTGGTGATATCGCCTTCGACGGTACCAATATGTGGGTTACGAGTAGTCGAAGCAACGTCATAAAGATTACTCCGACGGGGGTTGTGACAACCTATGGAATAGGGTACATAGCTGATGCTATCGCCTTCGACGGTATAAATATGTGGACGGCAGGAGGAAACAACTTTATTACCAAAATCACACCAGCGGGGGTTGTGACTACTTATACAGGAACAGGGTTTGAACCCAGGGCCATCGCCTTTGATGGAATCAATATATGGACTGCAAATCTTAATGATGTTACAAGGATAACACCAGCCGGTGTTATGACAACCTATACCGGACTAGGGGGCCAGCCTACTGACATTGCTTTTGACGGAACCAGTATGTGGACGGCAAATTTTACCACCAACAGCGTTACAAAAATTTCAACAAGATAAAGTTAGGTAGAAGTTGGAAGAATAGTTTTATTTGAATCGGTTTTTGTCAAGGGAGTTGTCGCTTTTATTTTACGCAGCAATCAACGATTCCTTGTTAGTCTTACCCGGGTTTAAAAATACAGATCCTATCCATTCCCATTTTTTTACAATCTCCCGACCATCTTTCAGGATGCCTGCTTTTTGCCGATTCATAAGTTTCCGCTCTCTTCAGGAATATTGCCTTATCTTTACCGTCATGTCGCTGTGCAGGCGTCACATATCCTATCCCTGAATGAAGATGCTTGTTATTATACCAGTCTACGAAATTTTGCATCCATATTTCCGCGGCTTCCATTGTCTCAAAACGGCCAGGATATTTTACATTATACTTTAATGTCTTAAACAATGATTCTGAGTAAGGGTTATCATTAGATACGCTCGGCCTCGAAAACGACGGCATAACCTGAAGCCTCTGCAAGGTCGATAACATCGTCGCTCCTTTCATTGGGGAACCGTTGTCTGAATGTAAATACAAGCCTTTCAAATCAATGGTTTCTCCGATTTCTGCCATCATCCTTGCGGCATGTTCAGACCTTTCCTCCTCCTGCATTTTCCAGCCGACTATCTTACGGCTCCAGACATCCTCAAACAGATAGAGATAGAAATACTGGCCCTTGATAAGACTGGATATATAAGTAATATCCCAGCTCCATACCTGATTAGGCCCTGTCGCTTCCAGTTCTCTTGGCGTTTTCCTTGCCATTTTGGGCTTTGTTTCATATCTATGGTGAAGCATATCATTATCTTTCAATACACGATAAAAAGTAGATTCTGATCCTTTATAGACCCCTTCCTCGGCCAATAACGGCACTATTTCATTCGGTGTCATATCTCTAAATCTCTCGCTGCAGCAGCAGGAGATGATCTCCTCCCTTTCTTCGGCCGACAGGGCATTAGAAGGCATTACATTTCTCAATTTTCTTCTGTCTCCCTCAAGATTTTTATCCCAGCGCTGTATGGTCCTGATGTCATAACCTGATTCTTCACAAGCCTTATCCCTGCTTGCACCTGCTGTTACAGCCTCATTAATCAAGGCGCAGATATCTATCCGTATATCCATGGGAGTTAATCTTCCTCTTTGCCGAATAGCTTGTTCAGTTTTTTTTTAAGCACCAGCAGAGAAGTAACCTCGGCTATAGTTTTATCCTTACGGTTAATTTCCTTTTCTAATTCTATGATTTTTGCTTTCAAACCCTTGTTTTCTTCTCTATATGAGTTATTAGATAACACTGATTTACACTCCTGTTTCCAGAGTTCGATATGCGTTGTCTGAAGTCCGTTTTTCCTTAGCCACTGGCCCAACTCTTCTCCCGATTGGCTTGCAGTGTCTAATACCGCCTGATATTTATCAGATAGTTTCCAGCCTCTCGGGCTTCTCTCCTGGTATCCTCTAGATACATTATTCTGGATCATTTTCCTCCAATTGTAAAGGGTCTGATCACTCACTCCTATTTCCTTGCTCAATTCAATCACGGTCTTTCCGCCAGGAATACACATCTTTTGAACTATAGCTTTCCTGAATTCTTCTGAATGAATTTGACTATTCATTTTTTATCCCCTAATATTTTAGGCGACAACTCCTAACACACGGGGGAATTGAAAGGCCGTTTGGAGAAATCCATGCGGCCTTTTTTTTATGTGCACCCGGCAGGGCGCACGCTCTTAGCGGTGCAAGTCCGCTACTGGCCCGGTAAGGGGAACAGTTAGCCATAACGGCAAGGGTGTCCATCGTGAGGTGGAATCTGAAGGAAGCCGGAGGCAAAACGCTGGCCTGACGAACAGAAACCGCAAAATAGGCGCTTACGCTGGACAAGGCGGCATATATCGCTTAAGTCCGATACTTACACGGAAAACGTAGGTGTATATGCGGCAGGTATAAGCGGGAAGGAGCGGGCGCATTACCCGGGGAGATCTGATAGACTGCCACATATTGGCTATTGCCGCCGGCAGACGGTGAGAGGGCCTGTCAGAAGTCAGCAGAAGCCATAGTAACCTCCTGATCAGAGGCGAAGGGCAGAACCAGGAATATAGGAGTACCACTATGAATCCTGACACGGTAAATTACGCAGAAGCGGAAGAAAACCTTCCGGCCAAGGCTAAAGATAGGGACGGAATCCCGAAATATAGCCGAAGCGCGTGTATCCGTGCAGAGAATCAAAGAAGGAGTACACCGGATGGAACAAGTTTAATCGAGCGTCTGGTCAAACGCGAGAACATGCTGGAAGCTTAACCATAGGGTTGTAAGCAACAAAGGCTCCTCGGGGATTGATGGAGTAACGGTCGAAAGGCTGAAAGACGACATTAAGGGACGGTGGGCCGAAATCAAAGTCAAACTGCTGGAAGGAAGGTACAAGCCGAAAGCGGTCAAAGGAGTACAAATTCCGAAGCCGAAGGGCGGGGTTCGACAATTGGGAATCCCGACGGTTATGGACCGGCTAATACAGCAGGCACTCTATCAGGTGTTAAGCCCAATCTTTGAACCGGTATTCTCGGAATCGAGTTACGGCTTTCGCCCCGGAAAAAGGGCACAACAAGCCATAATGAAGTCAAGAGAATACCAGCAATCTGGAAAAAGATGGGTTGTAGATATGGATTTGGCGAAATTCTTCGATGAAGTCGATCACGACATCCTGATGGCAAGGGTTTAGCGAAAGGTGAAGGATAAGAAAATCCTTAAACTTATCGGTTCATTCCTCAAAGCCGGAATGATGACGGATGGCGAACTTACGGTGAGGGAAAAGGGTACGCCGCAAGGCGGAAACCTCTCTCCGCTATTAGCAAACATCATACTCGACGACCTCGACAAAGAACTGGGAAAGAGAGGACACAGCTTCTGCCGGTATGCTGATGATTGTAATATCTATGTAAGAAGCAGGAAAGCCGGTGAAAGGGTAATGGCCTCTGTGAGCAGATTCGTCGAGAAGAAACTCAAGCTGAAAGTGAACCGTGAGAAAAGCGCCGTAGCCAGGCCGTGGAAAAGGAAATTTCTAGGATACACGTTTACATCGGGAAAAGACACAAGAATCCTTGTGGCAAGGGAATCGAAGGAGAAAATAAAGGATAACCTGAAAACAGTGCTTAGGAAAGGAAGAGGTCGCAATCTAAACGAATTCATCCGGAAAGAACTGAATCCAAAAATCCGGGGATGGATTAACTACTTCATCATTGCGAATGTAAAAGACTTCGCGGAAGAAATGGACGGATGGATTCGAAGGAATTTACGAAGTATGCTATGGAAGCAATGGAAAAGACCCGACTAGGAGAAATCGGCTGATTGAAGCTGGACTCCAGGAAGAAAAAGCTGTCGCAAGCTCATTCAACCAGAGAGGTCCGTGGTGGAATTCCGGGGCAAAACATATGAACCTTACTTTTCCCAAGAAATACTTTGATAAGCTGGGACTCGTATCGATGCTTGATAAGATTTGTATTTATCAGAAATTATATTTTGGAACCGCCGTATACGGAACCGTACGTACGGTGGTGTGAGAGGTCGGCAGGCGTAAGCCTGCCTCCTACTCTATACAAAATAACAAATACCAAGAACAAGGAGGTCTAGCCGGAGTTTTCCTTATATGATTCATAACCAGGCCGGAGAAATTGTCTCCGGCCCGGATCAAATGGGCTTGGTGTTTATTCTCGGATCGTCTTCCCGTTCCTTATGACCGATCCCCATCTGCGTCCATCCGCGTAATCTGCGGATTATCTCCGTAACCTGCGGGTCCTGAAGACCCTGTACGGAACCGTCACGGCATTCCAGCTGAAAATTTCCGGCAGGGGATCGTCCCCGCCTTCAAAGAACCACCCGTTGCAGCGCATGAGCCTTGCGAAACCCAGCGCCATGCCTTTTATAATCCCGAACTTTAATATGGCTTCCCTGAAATATTCCGAGCATGTCGGCCTGTAAAGGCAGGCGGCGGGCAGTAAAGGCGAGATGAATATTTTATATAATACGAAAGGAAATGCGGCTACTTTTCTGACGAAGGCTGAAACCTTCCAAGACATTTAAAAATCCTATTGAGATCCCTGATTTTCGAAGAGGAGTCAGGGGGCCTTTTTACCAGGACGAGCATAATGTCGCCGGGAGTTTCAAAACCGTTTTTCAGGGTCCTGAAAACTTCGCGCGCGGCCCTTTTCTGGCTGTTCCTGAAAACAGCGTTCCCGAGTTTTGCGGGTACCGATATGCCAAGGCGCGGGATGCCGGACTTCAGGATGTAGGCCTTGAAAAACGACGACCTCAACACCATGCCTTTCCTGTATACGGCGTCGATGTCGCTTTTCTTTTTAAGCCTGTGCTCCTTGCCGTATGAAAAAGGCCTATTCATCCGATACTGTAAGCTTGCTGCGACCTTTGGCCCTGCGGCGGTTCAAAACGTCCCGTCCATGCTTTGACTTCATTCTTCTCCTGAACCCATGCGTCCTGGCCCTTTTGACCTTGCTGGGCTGGTATGTTCTTTTCATTACAGCCTCTCCCGGTTATTTAAATAAAATGCCGAGACATGGAATTGAACCATGGACACAAGGATTTTCAGTCCTCTGCTCTACCAACTGAGCTATCTCGGCAATTTACAAGTGTGAGTATTCTATATTATTTTAATTCGTATGTCAAAATTAGCCAACTGTGGGACTTGAACCCACAACCTGCTGATTACAAATCAGCTGCTCTACCAATTGAGCTAAATTGGCATCGATATATTAAAACGACAGACCATAATTCTAATGAATGGAGGTGTTTTTGTCAAAAATCCGCAGCGGATCCGGCAGGAGATCCCCGCTTATTCGTTCCAGTCTTTTCCGAAAGCGTCCTCGATCCTTTTGATATAACCGGCGTCGCTTATGATTATCCCGAGCTCGCGGTTCCTGTCCATCGAAAACTTTGAAAAATTGATAGATCCGACATATGCCTCGCTGTTGTCGACAACGATCGCTTTTGCATGGATGTACAGTTTATTTTTACTTTCTTTGATCTCCCTGACCATTGCCCCGGCCCCGGACAGCGACTGCGCGCCATCGAGATTGCCGTCTCTGCCGCCCTCTTTCAAGACAGGACATATAACTCTCACTTTAATCCCTTTTCCCGCAATCAAAGTCAAAACCCGGATGATATCCCTGTCCCTCAGCTCCTCGTTGTAAATATCGACGTTCCGCTTTGCCGACCTCAGAAGGGCAGTAAGCATGTCCCTTGCCGTTTCGGGCGACCAGATCAGGCTTTTATCTTCAAGAATATATGCTTTTTTAAAATTCCAGTCCGAATCGAACACCCTGCCGATCTCTTTGAGATCGTCGCTGTTGGTCGTTACGACGGCGAAATCCCTTGTCGTTTTAAAATAATCCGGGTTAAGATTAAGCGACATTATGACAGCTTCGTTTCCATCTATAAGGATGCACTTTTCATGAGTAAATGGAAATCCCGGACTTGCAAATTTACAGGCTATTCCTGCCCCGGCCAATACGTTCGTTTCGACAGCGGTCACTTTATCATGACGGCGGTCCCTGAAATGATTTATCAGCACCCGCACATACACGCCCCGCGCATGCGCCCTGCAGAGCGCCGCCAGTATGTCCCTGTCGCTCATTTCGTAAATCGTGAGGTCAATATACTTGGCGGAACCGTCTATTTCGGTCAACAGCCAGGCTTTACCGTCGTCTGGTTCGACGTGGAATAGCGCCCGCCCGTATGAAGCGGTTATCCCGGGGCCGGCAATGAACAATGCCAGCAGCATGGCCGGGACGCTGAAACGATTTTTAAACATCGGCATACTCCCGCTTTATATATCGGCAGTTCAATCTTCCTGTTTTACACCCCATGACCTGGTAATGCTGTTAAGCCTGTCGATCGTCTTTACATCCATTATTCTTTTTACTATCGACCGGTTGCCGTCCCTTTCAAGGTCGATCTGTATGGGATGCCGCATCATCCGCAGGAGGCCTTTACCCTTGAGGTTCGGGGACAGGAACACATCTACGATCGGCCTTAACGAAAACGGGCCGCCCCTGTGGTCCACGACGCGCGCGATTTCCCCGGTATTAAGGTATACATAACTGTTTTTCGGGTAGATAGGCTCCTCGTTTAGTTTTTTGCTAATGTCGCGCAGGAAAACCTGCGTATAATTCGGATTGAACTTTCCCCCCGAATTTTCCATGAAAAAAGCGAAGCTGTCATGAAAAGGAACGGGGTTTTTATATTCCCTTTTAGTCGTCATGGCGTCGAACACATCCGCTATGGTTATTATCTGCGCAAAAAGCCCCTGCTTGTTCCTGTCTATCCCGAACGGATATCCGCCGCCCGTATAGCATTCATGATGGCAGAGGACCGCCTTTTCCACCGCCTCCCCGAATGTTTTCGAGGCTTTGAGTATATGATAACCGTATACGGGATGGTTCTTGATGATCTTCCATTCCTGGTCGTCCAGTTTTGAAGCCTTTTTGATTATTTTCGCCGTAACAAGCGACTTGCCTATGTCATGCAGAAGCCCTGCTATTCCGACGATCCTGATATTGTCCCCGGCCATTCCAAGCGAAAAGCCGAGAAGAATGCTGATGGCAGCCACGTTTATAGAATGAGTAAAAGTATAGTCGTCGAGACTGCAGAGATCGAGGAGGTTAAGGTAAGCGTCGCTGTTCTGCCTGATATCGGCAATAAAATCGTCGACCACTTCGGTTATGCCTGCCGACGAAAACCCCGGGATCGATTTATCCTGCTTCACCCTGGCCTGCAGATCGTCGAGTATGGAAATCGCCTTTTCGAAATGCTGTTCCCTGATCATGTTCCTGGAAACATATTTTTTGAATACGATCTTTTTTTTCAGATAATGTATTTTAAATACATTATTATTCTTCAGGCTTTCGATGAGTTCCCCGGTCAAAGGCACATCCTTTTCGATGACCTTGACGTTGCGTTCATCGAACCCGTCGCCCGTCAGGATCATACCCGGATATAAAGAATTCGTATAAATTTCGATCTGGACCAGCTCCCCCCTGTAATCCATAAGCCCTTCCTATTATTAAATATTAAATTTTAAAATATAATTTTCATTTTTTCACCGCGGCCCAGGGTACGCCGGCCTCCTTAATCCGCACCGCCCGGAACAGCGACTAATTCTACAACAATATGGATAATAATTCAATAATATTTGACAATTTATTAATTTCTTTTCATAGTAAGGGCGGTGGCAAAAACCAGATTTCCGGAAAACAATCGTAATAATGAATCTAATAATTCCGACCAAGGGACATTACCTTGCTGCCCCAGGGGGGCGGTTTTTAGAAGTGTCCTTAACATAATCGATAAAGCATAGCTTGCCGGGCCTGACCGGGATGCGCATCATATCGATTTTTTTATTAAAGGGGGGTGATCATGCCTCTGACAAAAAAGATAATCCCTGCAGCGGCGTTCCTGATCGCTATGATTGCCGGGACGCTCTACTGCGACAGTCCCAAGATGATCGCCGTTATAGGCTTCATGGATAAAAACGCAAAAGCGAATAATTCAATCAACCTGGTCATTACAAAATCGTTTATAACCTTTTTAGGCAAGCTCCAGGGCGTCAATGTCGTGCCCTACAGCTTCATTCAGAAATCCGGCGATGTGCAGAATTTCCTCTCCGCCAGGACAGAGGACGACGAAACCGCCCTGAATATCGGCCTTTCGTTTCATGCGGGCGAACTTATCACCGGAGATTACACAGAAAATAAAAAGAACAGTACGATCACCATCAATGTAAAGGTGTTCGACGTCACCACCGGGGAGATGCTGTTAAAGCGCAGCTATACGGGCGGTTCCGACGCCGACCTGTTCGTTACCGTCGATAAGGCCATCCGCAACCTGTCGAGCCTTATCCTGGGTCATGCGGTCACCGTGGCAAAACTGAATTTCAATATATCGGATACGCCGGATAAATACAACCTCTATATAAACGGCGTCAATCAGAAGGTCATATCCATGAACGTAGGATTTTCGGACGAAATCATCGCGGATGAAAATACGCATATCACGCTCGAATCCGTTAAACTCGGGGCTATAGTTTTCGAGACGAACGTGAGCCCCAGGGAAAACGAAAATCTCGATTTAAAGTACACCCCGTCGGGAACTTTAAGGATCGACGCGCCAGGCTACCCTAACGCGGACGTTATGGTAGACGACAATTCAGCCGGCAGGCTCGATACGAACGGCACTCTCAATATAAAAATGAAACCGGGTATGACTCATACCATAGCCCTTGAAAAATACGGCAAGGTGTTAGGGAGCAAGACCGTTATTATCGAGAAATCCGGCGACGCGTCGGTCTCATTCGGCACCGTGCCGGTTGTCGAAACAGGCGTAAATTCCAGCACCGGGACGACCGTTACGCCTAAAACCGGCGCGGGTGAAACGGGCGGCGTAAACAAGCCGGAATTCAGGAGGATTTACTTCCCGGTCAGGATCCTAGAAGGGGGGCTGGGAGGCACGATCGGCCTTGAATATCTGCCGCTTGAACCTCTTCGCCTGTCGGTCATGGCAGGAGGGGTGTATCTGCGGGGTTCCCTCGTAGCCGACGCCGGGGCCCTGGTGTCCTTGAATATTATTAAAGCGGGCGCTTTCAGCTCGTTCGTTTCAGCCGGCGGCTTCTGCTATTTCAGCGATCCGTTCAATATCTCCCCCATGGCGGCGCTGGAAATCGATTACGGCATGTTTTTCCTCGAAGGCGGCGCCAGGTATTCCATACAGGCGAGCCAGTTATTCCCTATGCTATGCATCGGCATTAGGTTTTGATGTAAAGGAGGATATCGATTATGAAATATAAATTACTGATTTCAGCCGTCATCGTGCAGGCATTGCTGATTTCAGCCTGCAGTTTTTTCAGCGACTGGCTCAACCCCTCCGATGTGGGCAATAACAATTCCCGGTCCAGTTCCTCATCCAGCAGCAAGGGGGGAGGCGGGGGGAACAGTAGTTCCTCGTCAAGTTTTTCGTCAGTTTTCTCATTCGATATCGGAACGCATTTGTACGTAGCAGGATACGATGCCAATTATTATGCCTGTTTCTGGAACGGAACCACTAAAACTTACCTTGACACATCTACAACACTAAACGAATATGCATCTTCAATATTTGTATATAACAACATAGTATATGCGGCAGGTATCGACAGCAATGCTTCAGCATGCTTCTGGTCCAACACAATAGAAACTCCTGTCGACATCCCAGTGGGGGGAATCGCAAATTCGATATTTGTATATAATGGCACTGTTTTTACTGCGGGTATTTTCGACGACGGCAGTGCCTGTTTCTGGTCAAACACGACAGAGACCCCACTTGCCAGCTACCCTGCATCAGCAAATTCGATATTTATATATAACGGTGACGTATTTTCTGCGGGCGTTGACTCCAGCAGTAACGTATGCTTCTGGTCCAATACGACTCCGACTACTCTAGATAGCACCGGGCCGGGTGTTGAAACTGCATTTTCAATATTTGTAACTAATAATATTGTTTATACTTCCGGTGAAGACGGCAGCGGTAATGCATGTTTCTGGTCCAATACGACTCCGAACACTCTTGCAAGCCCTATAACTATGAATGCCATAGCGTTTTCAATATTCGTATATAACGGAACGGTTTATACGGCAGGTTACGACGGCGATGGTTTTGCATGCTTCTGGTCCAATACGACAAAGACTTATCTTGACAAAACAGGAGGACCCGAATTAGCACATTCGATATTTGTATATAACGGCATAGTTTATACCTCGGGCATCGACGGCAGCGGTAATGCATGCATCTGGTCTAATACAACCGAGATCACCCTTGACAACCTGGGCGGCGGCGGAGAAGGCATTTACTACAAGTAGATTTCCGGAGCTATCGATGAAATTAAAAATTAATTCCTTCGGCCCGGGCGGCGTAAAGATAAACAGGATGAAGCTCACCCTGGCCGAACCTATCGAGAAATCCCACATACCCCACAAGGTCGTACTGCCTATGCTGCAGCACAGGGGCCGGCCGGCGAAACTGGCCGTCGAAGCCGGGCAGAACGTGGAAGAGGGCCAGGTGATCGGCGAAGCGGCCGGACCCGATTCGGCGTTTATCCATGCCAGCGTGTCGGGAAAGGTCGTGTCGATCGATAAGATGAAGGGCTACGACGGCCTTGAAACGGACGCCGTTTCGATCATGACCGGGGGAACAGTAAAAAACTGGTACGGAAAAAAATACGAATCGGATAATCTGGCGGCTGAAGAGATGCTTGCGCTTGTCAGGCAGGCCGGGGTCGTAGGATTCGACGACTGCATTCCGGCGCATGTTAAGCTTGCCCCGGTCAAAGGAAGACCGGTAAATACTCTTATAATAAACGGGGTCGAAAGCTCCCCTTACATTACCGCGGGCCACAGGATCATGATCGAAAAGACGGACGACCTGGTCCGGGGCATCCGCATTATCATGAAGATAACCGGAGCGCATGAAGCGCTCGTCGCAGTCGAGGCGGACAACGAAGAAGCCGCCGGCGTTTTAAGCGGAAAGCTGGCCGAAGCATCCGGTATAAAAATCGCCGCCGTAAGCGCCGTATACCCTTCCGGAGGAGAACGCCAGCTCGTGAAGTCGCTCCTGGGCAGGGAAGTCCCGGCAGGCCTTCCGCCTTCAGGCATCGGCGTAATAGTGGAAGACGTTTCAACGGTCCTTGCGGTTTATGAAGCCGTCGCCTATAAAAAGCCCCTTATAGAGCGGTGCATCACCTATACCGGGAACAATGTCGAAAAACGCGGCAACTACAAGATCAGGATCGGAACGCCCGTAAGCCACATCACAAGCGAATTCGGAATGCCGGAGGGGCAGGCCAGGATAATAGCAGGCGGCGTTATGACTGGCTACGATACGAAGGGCCGCGATATGCCGGTAACGAAGGGGATTTCCGGGATCGTTATCCTGCCCCGTAAAACGGATTACAGGGTGAGGGACCTTTCCTGCATCCGGTGTTCGAGGTGCCTTTCGTCCTGCCCTGCGAGGCTCAACCCCTCGCTCCTGTCCATGCTCTGCAGGGAAGACCTGATAGAAGAGGCCGTTAAAAACGGGCTTAACGAATGCATCGAATGCGGATGCTGCTCGTACATGTGCCCTTCCGCTATACCGGCCGCGGCTCTATTGAGGTACGGAAAAAATCTAGCGGAGGCTCTTAGTGGCTGATTATCAGGGCAAACCCGCGGTATTTTTCCCGCACCTGCATGACAAGTCGAGCGTTGAGCGGATCATGTGGGACGTCGTTATAGCGCTTGTCCCTGCCGGACTTGCAGGGGTCTGGTTTTTCGGCATGAATACGGTCAGGATCGCCGCCGCCAGCCTTGCGGCCGGAATCGTCACGGAACTCCTCATGAATTTAATCTCGCGGAAGCCCGTTACGGTTCTTGACGGAAGCGCGGTAATAACATCGCTTTTATTCGCGTATATGATGCCCCCGTCATGCCCCCTGTATATCGCCGCCGCGGGATGCGCATTTTCGATCGCAATAGTCAAATGGTCCTTCGGGGGGCTGGGCCATAACTTCATGAATCCCGCCGTCGGAGGATACATCTTCGCCGCGGCTGCCTGGAACACCGCGGTTACCGGCAGCTGGTCGCCGACAATAAGGTCGCTCCTGGGCCAGGGTTTCGATTTTACCCTGGCTTCGCAGAACATAATAGACCCGGGAATCGTAAGCGGCGTCAACCCGCTCCAGGCTTTTAAAGCAGGCGGATGGGTCTCAGTCGCTTCTAATAATTTCGACAATTACCTGAACCTCTTCTTGGGCGATATACCCGGAACGATCGGCGAAACTTCAAAACTGGCCCTTTTGATCGGCCTTGCATATCTCATGGCAAGACGAGTTGTCCTGCCCGCGATACCGCTCGTATTCCTGGGCAGCGCCGCCCTTTTCGCATGGATATTCGGAGGGCTCGGTTTCGGCGCGGGATTTTTTACCGGCAACCCCCTGTATCACATTCTCTCGGGAGGAATGATCCTGTCAGCCGGATTCATCGCGACCGATTATGTTACAAGTCCGTTAACGATAAAAGGAAAGATCATATACGCGTTTTCCCTGGGGGTACTGACAATGATCATACGCATATGGGGATCGCTTACGGAAGGAGCCTTCTATGCCGTCGCCCTCATGAACATCGTCGTGCCCCTTATAGACCGGGTTTCCAGGGACAGGATATACGGTTATAAAGGCTTCGGGGTAAAAAAGATATGAATGCGAACAAAAACCTTTTCCTGATGTTCTCCATCGGGATCAGTTCCGTCCTCGCGGTTTCAGGCTCGGCTGTGAACGCCCTTGAAGCCGGACTTTTAACGGCGGCTGTGCTCGTCCTTTCAGTAATCCCGGCCGTAATAATAAAAAAGTACTGCCCGGCAGTCCTGCAGAAGCCGCTGTCGATCATAGCCCTGGCGGCAGTCATTGCCGCCCTGGAATGGGGCCTCGGATCGTTATACCCCTCTATCGGTTCGGCGCTCGGAATTTACCTCCCCCTTGCGGCCGCCAACTTCCTCGTACTGGGAATGTCCGGCCTGTACTCCCCCGGGGGAACCGAACCGGACACTGTTAAAAACGCCGCGATCGCCGGAATTGCAGCGGTCATCGTTTCCGCTTTAACGGGATTTGCGAGGGAGTTCCTGGGAAGCGGCGGCATCGCCTTTTTGAATGCAGGGGCTGCAAACATAATTCCGCCTTCGGCCGTTTTCCTGGCGCCCGCGGGGGGGTTCATTATTACGGGCCTTTTCCTCGCGCTTTTACAGCATTTCGGCGCCGGCGATAAATCCGGACAGGACAGGGGGTGAAATCATGGACTTTTCAAGGATAATCGCATTATCTTTCGGCGCAGCATTTTTGAACAATTTCGTATTCAGCCGCTTCCTCGGGGTATATCCCGCTTTCGCAGGCTTTAAAAGACCGGGACCCGCAGCGCTCCTTGGAGCGGCGGTAACCGTTTTGATGACGGCCGCAAGCGCCGCATGCTACCCGGTTTACACATATCTCCTTATTCCCTATAATCTCGATAAGTTCCTGGCAACGCCATTTTTTGTATTGATATGCTATATTTTAACCGAAGCGGCGGATTTAACGGCAAGATCCCTTGTCCCCGCCTTTTATAAAAAGCTCGGCGGATATATGCCGTTAATCACCGCCAACTCGGCGGTCCTGGGAACCGCGCTTTTGATCGTTCATGAAAAATACGATTATTTAACGGGAATAATTTTTGGGATCGTTTCCGGGATAGGCTTCATCGTTTCAATGGTAATAATGGCGGGCATAGGCGAAAGGCTCGAAAGGTCCAAAGTCCCGGCGGCATTCAGGGGTCTGCCCGCGCTTTTCTTGTCGGCGTCGCTTGCAGCCCTGGCGTTTTCCGGACTTTCAGGAATATTTAAATAGAACCCTCGATGAATTTCTCCGCGCAGCACGCGGCTACGGCCCCGTCTCCAACAGCCGTAGAAATCTGGCGCAGCACCGTTTTCCTGCAGTCCCCCGCCGCAAAAATGCCGGGAATGTTCGTGCGCATAAGATCGTCTGTTATAATATACCCTTCGGGGTCTTTCTTCACGTCTATCCAGGCAGTGTTCGGGGTATGCCCGATGTATATGAAAATGCCGTCCACATCCAGGGAACTCGTTGCGCCCGTTTTAACGTTTTTAATGGAAAGGGAGCGTATCCTGTCATCTCCTATGACTTCCTCGGCAACGCAGTCCCATATGAATTCCATCACAGGGTTCTCGAACGCTTTTTTCTGCAGTATTTTTTCGGCCCTCAGTTCGTTTCTCCTGTGGATCACGATCACCTTTTTCGCGAACCGGGTCAGGAAGAGGCCTTCGGTTATGGCCGAATCCCCGCCGCCTACGACAGCCACCGTCTTGTTCCTGTAAAGCGCGGCGTCGCAGGTCGCACAGGTCGATATCCCCCTGCCCATAAATGCCGACTCGCCTTTTATTCCGAGCAGGCGCGCCGTAGAACCGGTGGATATCAGGACCGTTTTAGCCCTGTACTCGCCGGACTGGCCCTTTAAAAGGAAGACGCCCTTTTCCCGGGGCTCCTCGAATGAAATTATCTCGTCCATCGTGAAAACAGTCCCGAATTTCTTCGCCTGGTCTTCCATTCTCCTGGAAAGCTCGAAACCGTTTATACCGTCCTGGAATCCCGGATAATTTTCGATAAGGTCCGAGACCATCGCCTGGCCGCCCGATCCGAGCTTTTCGATTATCATGGTCGAGAGGAGCGCCCTGGAGGAGTATATAGCGGCCGTGATGCCTGCCGGCCCCGCCCCGACTATCAAAACATCGTAAACCGAATTCTCTTTCTTTACGACCGGCTGACCCATGTCTATGTCCAGTTTGAGCATCCGACCCTCCGCGGCTTATTCGTCCGTATATAATACTTTTTTTTAATGAAAATCTCAAATAACATCCGGCCTGAATACTTCAAGTGGCAATCCCGCCTTTTTAAGGTTCTCCACCACTTCCTTCATCGGGGCCCCGATGACATTGTCGAAGCTCCCCTTTTCGATGGTAATCAAACCGTCGCTGTCCTGGACGGCGTATCCCCCGGCATATTTTGTAACAGGTTGAGCATCGACATATCCGTCGATAAATTCGCCGTCGATCTCTTTAAAGAAAAGATCGGTCGTTCCGATGCCGGCGATGTCAATCCCCCTGGACAGGTTGATCAGGGAGTATCCGCTTAATACCGATTGTCTTTTCCCGCTTAAAAAGCGGAGCATTGCCTTCGCCTCTTCATTATCGGCGGGTTTTCCTATGACCCTGCCCTGGCAAAGCACGATAGTATCGAAACCCGCCACGTAGTCGTCAGGGAATTTTGCGGAAATATCGGAAGCTTTACAGCAGGCGAGGATGCGCGTTAATTCCGCCGGATCGCTCAGGTAAACGCTCTTTTCGTCGAACCCGGAAACGGAAATTTTAAACGAGGTAAAATATTTCTCGAATAATTTCCTGCGGCCCTGCGATGCGCTTGCAAGTATGAGATTATCCATCATAATTCCCCTTATTCATCGTCGCCGCGCTTGAGGACTTCTATGAACGCTTCCTGGGGTATGTCGACATTGCCGATCGTCTTCATTCTCTTTTTGCCTTCCTTCTGCTTTTCAAGAAGTTTCCTCTTCCTCGTTATATCGCCGCCGTAGCATTTCGCAGTAACGTCCTTCCTGAGCGCCTTGATCGTTTCCCTGGCTATTATCTTGCTGCCGATAGCGGCCTGGACCGGGATCTGGAAGAGATGCTGGGGAATCAGGTCCCTGAGCTTTTCGCATACGGCCCGGGCGCGGCTGTAGGCGTTATCTTCATGAACCATCTGGGCCAGAGCGTCGACCGGTTTTCCGTTTACAAGAATATCCATCCTGACTATCGAGCCCTTCCTGAATTCCAGGAAATCGTAATCGAAGGATGCGTAGCCCTTTGAAAACGACTTCAGTTTATCGTAAAAATCATATATGATCTCCGCCAGCGGCAGTTCGCATTTCAGCTCTACCCTTGTCGAATCTATGTAGAGCATATCCTTCTGGATTCCCCTCCTCTTCTGGATGAGATCGAGGATAACGCCCAGGTAATCGTTGGGCATTATGATCCTGGCATTGACGAAGGGCTCTTCGATAAGTGACACGCTCGACGGGTCAGGAAGCTCTGTGGCGCTTTCTATGAGAATTGTCGACCCTCCCGTGACTTTTATCCGGTATTCTACGGAAGGCACCGTCGATATTATGTTGAGGCCGAATTCTTTTTCAAGCCTCTCCTGTATGATCTGGAGGTGGAGGAGGCCGAGAAATCCGCATTTAAAGCCCATGCCCAGGGCCCCGGAATTCCACTTTACGAATGAAAGGGAGGCGTCGTTCAGCTTGAGCTTGAACAGGGCTTCATGCAGTTCATCGAAATCTTCGCCGTCGATTGGAAAAAGACCGGCAAAAACATACTGCTTGGGCGGCTTGTAGCCTGCAAGAGGAGATTCGCATGGATTCGTTTTCAAAGTCAGGGTATCGCCTACTCCGAACTCGGATATCGATTTTATTCCGGCTATAATGTAGCCAACTTCCCCGGCCCTGAGTTCGTCCCTTTTCAGGAGGTTCATCCTCATAAGCCCGACTTCTTCGACCTGGTACTGCCTGTTGCTTAGCATGAACACTATCTGGTCATGAGGCTTTACAGTGCCCTCGAATATCCTGACTTTGACTATCACCCCCCTGTAGATGTCGTAATAAGAATCGAAAACCAGGGCTTTGAGAGGCCCGTTTTCATCTCCGGAAGGTTCCGGGATTTTACAGACGATGGCTTCAAGGACATCCTCTATGCCGGTCCCCGCCTTTGCGCTGATGGCCAGGGCGTCGGCGGAAGACAGGCCGAGGTCCTTTTCTATCTGTTCCCTGACCATTTCAATATGCGCGCTGGGCAGGTCTATCTTGTTGATCACAGGCACGATTTCAAGATTCTGCTCGAATGCAAGGTAAAAATTCGAAAGGGTCTGAGCCTGGATCCCCTGTGAAGCGTCAATGAGGAGGATCACCCCCTCGCATGCCCCGAGGCTTCTCGAAACTTCGTTCGAAAAATCGACATGACCCGGCGTATCGATGAAATTCAGCGTATATTCCATGCCGTCGCGGGCAATGTAGGGCACCGATACCGTATGAGCCTTTACGGTTATCCCATGATCCTTTTCAACCTGCATGGAATCGAGCACCTGCTCGACGGTTTTAGACCTGTCTATCACTCCCGTCTTTTCAAGGATCCTGTCGGCCAGGGTCGATTTGCCGTGATCTATATGGGCTATAATGGAAAAATTCCTTATCCTGTTCCTGTATGACATAACCGCTCCGGTGAAATTCGCTCAAGATTATTATATACGATGGGCGGTTATTTATCAAACAGGGGCAATCATTTAACGCCTGTGATCACGATTCCGAAGGGACTCTCTGCCACAGAATAATCGGCAAGGCTGCTGTTCCTCAATAATTCGGTCGCCTCACTCAGGATATAGGCCGACCTGATGCTCGATATGAGCCCGAGTTTCATGGATTTTTTCACAGCCATGGATTTCATAATCACAACCATAAAGGGATTGATGTTCCTCTTCAAATCTCCTATTAAAAATAACCCTCCTTTTTTTAAAACCCTCCCGATCTCATTAAAGGCTTCAACAGGCTTCGGCCATTCATGAAGCGATCCCGTCGAAAAGACGGCGTCGAAAGATCCGTCTTCGAACGGGAACCTCTTCGAAGCGTCAGACAGTACATAACGAACCCTGTCCATGAAGCCGTATTCTCCTGCGTTCTTTTCGGCAAGTCTCTTCATATCAGGGCTTATCTCGAGGCCCGTAAGAGACGTGCCGGCGGTATTTTTCAGCCATTCGAGGCCCGCATAACCCGGCCCGGGGCCTATTTCCAGGGCTCTGCCCGCCGTTATCCCTGATTTTGTGAGCTCTTTAGTCCAGACAAGGCCCCTTTTCCTCATTCCCCTCTGGAATTCGTCATAATCCTCAACTACTGCTTCACCGGTTATCCCCGTTCCTGTTTCAGGAATTCTTGCTCTGATCATATATTCCTCCTTATATATATTACATAATATATACAATCTTGTATATTTACCCCATAAAAAAACACCGATAAATTACGGCAATTCTCCCCTGCCGAAGGCCGGGATGAGGCTTTTAAGCCATTCCAGTTCAGCCCTTACATGGTATTCCGAATGTGAAAATACGGCCTTCGCCATCCCTGGAATTCCCGGCTTGGCCAGCTGTTCCTCTTTATGATGGGCCAGATGCTTCGCGATATTTTCAAGGATGTTTATCCTTTTATTGACATACTTTTCGATTTCGAGGACAGGCAGCTCGCCTGAGAACGCCAGGGCAATATCCAGGGAAAAATATTCCCTTTCATAGTTCTGCCAGACCTCCCTTAAGAGAGCGGTGAAACTCGCCCGGCCCATGTCCGTTATTTTATATATGCTCCTCGACGGCCTGTTCCCGACAGCTTCTTCGCTCTCGATTTCGACGAGGCCTTCTTCCCTGAGCTTTTTCAGCGCAAAATATATGGAACCGAAAGCTATCGATGTCCAGTCGCCCATGTTCATCTCGATTATTTTCTTTAATTCATACCCGTAAAGCGGTTTATCCTTTAAGAGACCCAGGATGGCAAGCCTTGTCGACATCACGTAACCTCTTTTATATACAAGCTTGTATATTATACAATAAAATATTATTCAATGTCAAGATTATAAAAAAAATAGTCGGCAGTCGGCAGTCAAAAGTCGAGAGTCGAACCGCAAAGCCCCCTTATTGCCGACTTTTGACTCTCGACTACGGCGGATAGTTGAATAAAAAAAGACCATGGCTTAAAATTTCCATGCCTAACTAATTTCAGGAGACAACCATGACAAAGCTGTTAATAGCATCCGCAATCCTTATCCTGTCATTTTCAGCCTGCAGCGCCTATAAAACTCCGGCTGAGATGGATGTCGCAAGGATAATAAAGGAAGAATCCTCTTACGAGGGCGTCAGGATTGACTTTATCAAGGTTGAGAAAGTCCTTTTCGAGAAAAAGGACGGCATATCCAAGGCGAAAGTCAGGATAGGAATTACGGCTTTGAGGAATTTTTACGGTTATATTAAAAAAAACAGGCGCGATTTCATTCCGAATGTAGTTTTCTGGAGGAAAGGCGCTTACGCGGTTCTGGACGCCGATGCTGTCCTGTTTTTCGGCAAGGATAAAAACTGGCATCTCAAGGAATACGATTGATCAAACTCATAATTTTCGACCTGGGCAACGTCGTCATTTCAATATCATTCGATAATATGTTCGAAAACTGGGCGGCTTCCCTGGACCTGGACCCGTCAAAAGTTAAAAAAATGTTTAAATTCGATTCCTTTTACGATAATTTTGAAAGGGGTATGATCGGTAAAACAGCATATTACGAACATGTCAATGCAATTTTAGGCGGCGGGCTTTCTTATGACGACTTTATTAAAGGGTGGAACTCCATTTATAAAGGCGTAATTCCCGGAATCCCGGAACTGATCGAAAGGCTCGTAAAAAATTATATGGTCGTCGCTCTTACAAACACCAATGAAATTCATCATCCGGTCTGGAAAGAATTATACCGGGATGTTTTTAAAAAATTTGAGAAAATCTATACATCATATGAGCTTAAAATGAGGAAACCTGAAAAACGGCTTTTCAGGTACATCCTTCAAACCTGCGGCGTAACCCCCCGGCAGGCTTTATTCCTTGACGATCTCGATGTCAACATCTCTGCGGCATCGTCGCTTGGGATCAACTGCATCAAGGTTGACAGTCCTGAAAGCATTGCAAAAGGTTTAAAAATGCGCCTTGAGAAAATTACACTTTAAGACATTTGAAATCCGATATTCCAGAAGATAATATGCATTATTTTTTCATTTTTTTATGGATGGGGTTATAATCTAAATATAGAGGATCATAAAATGCATGGATCCAGATTTACCATCGGCCTCATTATCGACGGCCTGTCCGGAGCGGGCAGCTACCAGTCGTCCGTCTGGCATGGATTGGCCAGGGCTGCCGAGGAAAGAGACGCCAACTTCATATGCGCGGCGGGCGGTTCAATCGGTTCCTCGCCGAACAACAGGTATGAAAAATCAAGGAATATGATCTACCGGTTCCTTAACCAGAATTCGATAGACGGAATAGTGTTTACCGGGGGCACTATCGGCAATTATATTCCGAAAGAAGAATTCCAGGATTTTTGCGGCAGTTTCAAGCCCCTGCCGATGGTAAGCATCGGAGGCCCCATCGAAGGCATTACGAGCGTTATGGTAGATAACCATGCCGGTTTAAGGAACTTAATAATACATATGGCTGAAGAGCATCATTATAAAAAAATCGCTTTCATCCGCGGGCCCGAGGGAAACGAGGACGCCGCCGAAAGATTTTCGGTTTTCAGGGAAACGGTTGAAAAAGCGGGTCTGCCGTTCGATCCGGATCTGGTATACACCGGAAATTATATGGAAGCTTCAGGCATGGAAGCGGTGAGGGTGTGGCTCGATGAAAAACATGCCGATTTCCGCGCCATTATAGCATCCAACGACAATATGGCCCTGGGCGCCATGAAGGAACTCATAAAGAGGAATATCGAAGTTCCCGGTTCTGTCGCAGTTGCAGGGTTTGACGATATCGAAGATGCGGCGGCATTTTCACCTCCCCTGTCAACGGTCCGCCAGCCCATTTACGAGCAGGCAAAAAGGGCGGGTGAAATACTCATCGATATGCTGGAAGGAAAATCGTCATTTATCGGCAACGATTATCTGCCTACCGAAGTTTCAATCCGCCAGTCCTGCGGCTGCAAACCCTCTTCGATACAGCATTTCAACCCTATCGCATTTTCAAGATCGAAAACCGATTACAGGCCGGCGCTGTCCGGAGAAAAAATGATGATCCTGGCAAATATGACGAATTCCACGAATACGGGCGTAAATATTTTAAATACCGAATTGATACAGAAGCTTCTGGATTCCTTTTATTCAGATATTACCGAGTGCAAAGACGGAATATTCATCTCCACTCTCGAAAATATTATGAATGAGATTGCTTCCCGGGGCGGCGATATACCTTCATGGCATGGAATAATTACAGCCCTCAGGGATTCCGCCCTGCCGCTGATCGGAACGGAAAACGACTTTTTAAAAGCAGACAGCCTTTTCCAGAAGGCCCATCTTTTCATCAGCGACCTGACTCTCCGCGTCGTTTCCGTGAGGAAGCTCAACTCGGAAAAAATGAGCTTTCAGCTCTCAATGCTGGGGCAGGCCCTTTCAACGGCTTTCGATATTGCCGAACTCGAGGAAGTCGTTCTAAACGAACTCCCGCGCTTCAATATACCGAGTTTTTATATATGCCTTTTCGACGACCCGTCCCCGGTCCCGGAATACAGCAGGATTTTAACTGCCTACACGGACGGACATAAGATAATTCCCGGAACCGATGAAGCCCGTTACCAGAGTAAAATGCTTATTCCCCAGAACCTCCTGCCATCCGGGCGGAGGTACACGATGATTCTTGAAAGCCTTTACTTTAAAACCGAACAGCTGGGCTTCATTTTAATGGAAGCCGGTCCTATGGACGGCATCGTTTATGAAACCGCTTACACCCAGATCTCAGGGTCGCTGGAAGGAGGCCAGCTTATCAAAAGAAGCAGGGAAGCTGAAAATAAACTTGAAAAACGCAACACGAATATTGAAGCTGTGGTCAAACCAATGATAGATTCCATCAGGCAGGTCGCCCTTTTAAGCGCGGAGAGGATGAAATTCATCAGGGAAATGGCTGAAAAAACACAGGACACCTACCAGAAGATAAAGGAAACAAATAACATTATCGAGAAAGCCTCGCTCAACATCAACAGGATCCTCAAAATCATATCCATGATAAATGAAATTTCTTCAACGGTAAACCTGGTCGCCCTTAACGCCTCGATAGAGGCTACCCACGCCGGCGAATACGGCGCCGGATTTTCAATCATAGCCAGGGAAATAAAAAAATTATCCGATTCAACGAAAAAGAACGCTGAAGAGATCGGCAGAACACTTACGGAAGTCGTAACCAACGTAAAGGATTCGGCGACTACCGGCCAGGAAAGCCTTCAGAGTTTCGAGGGACAGAAGGACGGCGTTGAAAGCATCATCAAGTCGCTTGAAACAATATCAAAAAATATGGACACCCTGTCGGACGGATCCAAACAGATACTTGACGTCATGAACGGCTGATTAATATTTAAAGGTTATTTCAGCGCTCGAATTGGTAATTACCATTCCCGAATCATAGGCCCAGACAGCCCAGTAATATGTTCCGCCTGCGAGAGGCGCAGCCTGGCTCCCGGTTATCAATCCCCCCGACACCTCCCTGAACTCGGAATAATTCACACTGCCGTCAGTTCCCGTCATGCCGGTATCCCACATGCCTATACAGTCGTTCGTATTCTGGATCTGCTTGCCCGAAACCTGGATATGCTTTGTAAAAACAGCTGCAACTTCATATCTTTGTCCCGATACCTGCCATGAAAAATCGGGATAGTTTGTCGTGACTGTCTGGCCGTTCGTCGGCGAGCTTACATTAATCAGCTGGGTACTAATAAATATAGGGTTTGCCTGCGACTCGGGGGAAGTCTTGCAGGCGCAGAGCGTCAGAACCGCAGCGGCAAAAATACATGTAATAATATATGTCTTCATAGGATTTCACCTCTCGAAACTTATCTAAAAACCTATCCGGAACCCGAGCCCGAGCAGTATGTTCTGCAGCGGTATAGTTTTCTGCACCAGGCTGTAATCCCCGAAGGGATTGAACCTCTTCTCGTTTAGCGTCATGGTTCCCATGTTATGGTATATAGCCTCGATATAAAATGAGAATCTGCCTGACGGGAAAAAGCATGCTCCCAGGATGCCCTTCCAGTAAAACTGGGTCTGGTTAATCTCGTAAACCGTATTGTCTATAAGAGTAAACCCGATCCCGGCGCCGGCATACGGGGTTATGAATGAAGTATCGGGAAAAAGGTAGTACTTGACAATTATATCGGCCCTGTGGTAATAAAGGAGCATCGTTTCCTGGAAAACCGGGCCGGGGGCATTCGTATCGGAGTAATTGTGCCATATCATGACGCCCCCGAATTCAAACCCAATAGAGAAACTGCCGATCATGCGTTCGTACGATACGCCCCAATCGAGCTGGTAATCCGGACCCAGGATGTCAACCATGTGCGACTGCGCCGTTATAAAGTTTTCAAAAACCTTTTCCTGTTTCTGTTCAAGAGCAATATTCAGCGATGTCTTTTCATTTTCTTTAATTTCAAAATTAACGGTCTTGATGCCGAATTTTTCCATCGAAAGCGTCGCCGTATATTTTCCGATCTTCATTTTCTTCCCGGTAATCGGGGTATTGCCGAGAACTGAATCGCCTATCTTCACTTCAGATCCCTGGGGGGTCGAATCGAAATCGAGGAATCCTGTTTTTTCACCGGTCAGCCTGAGAACGATCTCATCGGCAAGGTCATTAATCCTGTCAAAAAGCTTATCGCCCATGTTCTCGGTTATCTTTTCGGCGAGTATCACTTCGCCGGTATCTACATTGACAAGCCTGGCATTGATTTCAACCTTATCACCTGCCGACGAAATGCTGCCGAGGATAAGCTCTTCGGCTCTTACAAGCTGGCCGATCTTCTTGCCCCCGTTTATGTCCACATCGGCAAGGCCGGACAGGGCAAGCTTTTTTTCGTCCATAATGGTCATGAGATACTGTCGTTCGACGATATTGAACTTGCCGCTTTTCTGGAGACTTGTCGTCAATGATTCCGCTACTGTTTTTTCAAGGAAATCATAACCCCTGTTCTTCGATATGTTTTTGAAATCCGGCACTGCTATGGTGATTTTATTGGCCGGGGGATCCGCATTCGCAGCTGATATAAAGAATACGGAGAGGAAAAAAACGGCCGCCGATATTTTTATTTTTGTCATTGCAATCTCCTGTCACTATTGTAACACTACAAAGTGAAATATTCAACTGTATATTTTTTTTAGAACTATGCATGAAAATTATCAGGCAGCATCTTGATTAATTCCACAATTATATTTATAATTTCTCTTATATCCGCGATTATGAGATTGAGGAGGTATAAAGACTGCTATATCCGCCAAAAACGGGTATGGAAGAAATATAATATGAACGAGGTTTGGCTATTCAAGACTAACGAGGATTTGCTAGGAGAGGGCGAATCCTTTTATAATCTCTATGGAGATTATACATACCTTTTGGAAGGATATTATGAAACTCTTCAAAGCCAGTTAAGCGACGTCAATATTCATCCAACTGCGGAAGAATGCCTTGACGCCTATATCATCGCCCTGGCGATGGAAAAAGCCCAGCTGAACAAACTCCAGGTCCCGGAGTACAAAGTAGTTACCGATAAGACAAAAGTCGATACATTCCCGGTGCTCGGCTATGCCATGAATCCGTTTTCGACGAATTCATACATTATCGACAATGTTAAATTCTATGACCATAAAATAAAGTCTCTCACCCTGTCCGGCAAGTATTTCGCGCTGCTCCAGAAAATTCCCCCTGAAGATTACCGCCTGGATACGATCCGCTGCATTCTCGGCAAGACTTCGGTAAAGGAATACGCCGATTTTGCCATGGCGACGTTCAAGGTCTTCAAGGTGCCTTCAATGAAGATCAAAGTGATAGTCACGCTTGACAATTACCTTTTGAGCGCCATCGAACCCATGGATTACGACACGCTCACGATCAATGAAAAGAAAATGCTGGAGGGAATGGGTCAATGGCAAAAATAGCGATATTTACCGAAAGAAGCACCCTCAGGATGGCCGCAGAGCTCAACTCTCTTTTCAATTTCAGGGAAGTGGCGCTTGAACTGGGACATGACCTGGATTTTATTTTCAAGGACGATTTTAAGTATATCAAGAATTTCGATGCCATTTTTATCAGGGCCCTCACCGACCCTCTCAATAACAGCTACGTCGTGTCGAGATATGCCGAATTGAACAAAATCAGGGTCCTCGACAAATCATCCGATATCAGGATATGTTCCGATAAAGTCAATATGTATCTTCATCTACAAAAGGAAAACGTACCTCATCCGATAACGGCTTTCCTTAAGAACGACGAAGTAACAATTGAAAATGCCAGGGACTTTTTCGAATCCATGGGAATTCCGCTTGTCCTTAAAGCTCCCAATTCAAGCTTTTCGGCATACGTGGAAAAGGTTTCATCCCCGGATGAATTCGTCAAAATCGGCAAAAAATTCCTCCGCCGTTCGGATATAATAATAGTTCAGCAGTACCTGCCCAGCCGCTTCGACTGGAGGGTCGTGCTCCTCGACAGTAAGGTGATCTCGATCGTAAAATACATAATGAACGCGAACGCCTGGAAAATAGTCGATCATGACCACGAAGGCAAGCTTCTCCAGTGCACTGTCGAGGGTATGGATATTGGCCAGGTCAACCCCAGGCTTATAGATACGGCCCTTAAAGCCGGTAATTCCATAGGCAAAGGCCTTTACGGAGTGGACCTCAAGGAAGTCGACAACGAGTTTTTCGTGATTGAAGTCAACGACAATCCTAACATCGATCAGGGGCTGGAAGACCAGAAATCCCCCCACATTTACGAATGGATAATAAAATACCTTGTAGGAGAACAGTTTGAAGGGCTATGAAGCCCTTTCATACAGGGCTGCAGAAGTCCGGGACTACCCCCTCATCACCGGCATGGAAAAATTATGCTTCAACAAATACGATCTGTTTAAACCTCACCAGGTACGGCGCTTCTTAAAAAACCCTGCGGGCACAATAATCACAGATATTATAACTTTAAACGGAGAACCTGCGGGGTGGGCGGCCTATTTTACAAGGAAAAACTCCCTCCTGGTACGTCTCTACTCGATCTGCATTCATCCCGATTTCGGCGGCAGGGGTTATGCCAGGGAATACCTGAAACTCCGGTTCGCCAGCTTCAGGGATAAACGGGCGATGACGCTTGAAGTCAGGATTAAAAATGAAAAAGCCGTCCGTCTATATGAGGGTCTCGGTTTTACCATCCTTAAAAATCTCCCGGGATATTACCCTGATGACGGGGACGGCGTCAGAATGATAAAATCCCTGTATGAACAGCCTTGATAAAGACCGCGGCAGGATCGCGGAAAACAAAGGTTATTACCTTCCCTCCGAGGTAGGCCGGATCCCGGAAAATCCGGGAGTTTACCTCATGAAGGACGGGAAAGGGACCGTGATATATGTCGGGAAGGCGAAAAACCTGAAAAAGAGGGTTTCGCAATATTTTCAAAAAAAGACGGAATCCGAATACAATATCAAAACCAGGTTCCTGGTCGATAATATCGCTATTATCGACACCATAGCCGTCGACAGCGAATCCGAAGCCCTCGTTCTCGAAGCGAATCTTATCAAGGAATACAGGCCCCGGTATAATGTAACTTTCAAGGACAACAAGTTCTATCCTTTCATTGCCGTCACAATGGGCGACGATTTCCCCAGGATCATGTTTACGCGTGAACGCCGCAAAGGCCCGACAAATTATTTCGGACCTTATACGAGCGCAAGGTCGGTCAGGGAATATATAGATCTTATCCAGCGCCTGTTCAAGATAAGGACCTGCACGGTCATGCCTAAAAAGGAATGCATATTATATCACATAAACCGCTGCACCGCCCCCTGTATAAATAAAATCTCCGAATCAGATTATGCGGCAAGGGTAAGGAATGCGATCGAGCTTTTAAGGGGCGACTCCCATATACTGATAAAAAAACTCGAA
The DNA here is from genome assembly GCA_963796325.1 of uncultured Spirochaetota bacterium. Taxonomy (GTDB): domain Bacteria; phylum Spirochaetota; class Brevinematia; order Brevinematales; family JAOACQ01; genus CAVYGN01. The sequence goes on along the minus strand of CAWCLF010000001.1, from coordinate 590,723 downwards.
AAGGAAATGAGGGAATATGCCCGCCTCCTCGAATTTGAAAAAGCCCAGTCTGTAAAAGACAGGATCGATTCGATCAGGATATTCGAAGACAGCCAGAACGTATTCCTTGACAGCAGGATTAACGCCGATTTTACGGCAATGTCAGCTCATATGGGCCGCGCCGTATTCGTAGTGACAATGATCAGGAACGGCAAAATGACCGGAAAGAGGAGCTACAGCGCAATTCTGGAGATTGATGAGGAGCTTCCGGATATCATGTTCAATTTTTTAATCGAATATGAAAAGGACTCGGATAAAAAACAGGATTATTTCATAATAGAAGAAAAATTCGGCCGGCTTCTGGAATCTTTAAACTCCTATTTACTGAGCATCGGCAGGTCGGCAGCCGTCTCCGTAGCCAGGAACGGACAGGAAAAGGCTCTTATTCATATGGCCCTGGAAAACGCATCGCTGCATATGAAACAGATATTGAGCAAAGTCGACGCATCCGAGGGGCTGAAGCTTCTCCAGGAAATCCTCGAGCTTGATTCGCTTCCTATGAGGATAGAAGGATTCGATATAGCCAATATACTCGGACTCAACGCAGTGGCTTCGCTTGTTTCTTTTTACGGCGGGAAACCCGACAAACAGAATTACAGGATATTCAAGATAAGATCAAAGGCGACCCCGGATGATCCGGCAATGATAAACGAAGCTGTGGGAAGAAGATACAGGAGGCTTAAAGAAGAGGACAGGGACCTGCCGGACCTTGTGCTGATAGACGGAGGCAGAGGTCAGCTCAACGCGGCGCTTGAAGCCGCAGCAAGCCTCAATTTGAACCTCAATATCGTTTCCCTGGCAAAGAAAAACGAGGAAATCTATACCCCTTACAGGGAAAAGCCCATTGTCCTCTCCCGCAACTCCCCGTCTCTTCATATACTCCAGCAGGTCAGAGATGAAACACACAGGTTTGCAAACACTTATTACAACAGGATAAAAAACAAGAAGGACCTGGAATCGGTATTCAACAGCATAAAAGGGATCGGGAAAAAAAGAAGGGAAATTATACTGAAAAATTTTTTAAGCTATGATATAATGAAAGAAGTCGATTTAACAAGTTTAATAAAAAAAGGCATACCTTCAAAGATCGCTCCGGAAGTCCTCGATAAAATCAAAAGCATGCAGAACAACGGGGAGAATTAATGAACGCCTGTATTTTTACCCAGTCGTATTATATGCGGAATACATTCGTCAACGCCCTTATCCCGCGCGGAATATCCCTTTACCATGTCGAGCATGGCGACGAGCTTATCAGCAGGATGATCTTTACAAAGTCAGAGATTGCAATTCTTGATGTTATACAGGAGGATTACGACACCATTTTCCCGATAATCAGCCAGATTAAATCGCATGAATCGGCTGAAGTAAGAAACGCATCCCTGATCCTTATAATCGGGGCTATCGACAAGGCCCATGTAACAAGTGCGATACAGCTGGGAGTCAAGGGTTTCATTAAGAGCAATGCGCCCGAAGATTTTATAGGAAATTATATCATAGATATATACCAGAAGGAAACAGGCAGTTTCCCGGATAGAAAATACGTAAGGGTTTCATTCGATACAACTAATACCAATGAAAGGATCGGGATCAAATTCCGCTCTCCCTTAAACTCCCAGCTCATTATGGGAGTGATAAAAGACATCAGTTACGGAGGCGCGGCGGTGGAACTTGTGGGAACCTTTCCGAAAGAATCGCTCGAACCCGGGGTTTCGGTCAGCAATATGCAGTTTATCCTTGACGGCAAGGATATTTATGTGGACGGCGTGGTTGTAGCTTATCAAAAGATGTTCTGCGCCTTCCGTTTCATCAATATGTCGGATACGGTCAGCGAAATCATCAGTCATTTCGTTTTCCAGAGGATATCAAGCCTCCCTTCTCAATAATTAAAAAAAAGGAGAACCCTTTGCCCAGGAAATTAATTGATTTCCCGAAAAGGCTGGAAAGCCTCCCGCAGGAATTAATAAACAACACGGTTTTTGCAGCGCTTGAGGAAGATATGGGCAAGGAGGGCGACCTTACCTGCAAGGCCGCTTTCGGCGGTTTAGGACCGCCTGTCTGGTCAAGAGTTTTATCCAAAGAGGAAGGAGTGATCTGCGGGATCGAGATATTCGTTTCAGTTTACAGGGCCCTCGATCCGGCTCTTGAAATATCGATTTTTAAAAATGACGGCGACTTCGTAACCGCCGGTCAGACAATAATTGAGATCGGGGGCAGCGCCTCTTCGATAATTTCAGGGGAAAGGACAGCCCTTAATTTTCTCGGCCTTTTATCCGGAATTTCGACAAATGTGCGGTCCCTGACGGATATGATTGCCGAATTCCCGGTAAAAATCCTGGATACGAGAAAGACCCTTCCCAATTTAAGGCTTTTCCAGAAATATGCGGTTGCAAAAGGAGGCGGCTATAATCACAGGATAGGCCTGTTCGATATGATCCTTATAAAAGAAAATCATATAATGGCAGCCGGCGGCATAAGCTCTGCCGTCAGGAAGGCCCGCAGCAATTATCCGGGAGCAGTCATAGAAACGGAAGTCAGAAATATCGGCGAAGCGATCGAAGCAAAGAATACAGACGCAGATATAATTATGCTGGACAATATGGACAACCCTTCTATCGGGAAAGCCGTATCAATATTGAAGGATGAAAAGTATATAGAGGTTTCCGGAAATATCGGCAAACCCAGGCTATTAGAGCTTGCAAAAACAGGCGTCGATTTCATATCGATGGGGTCCCTGACGCACACCATCCGGCCCCTGGATTTAAGCCTCCTCATCCTTTAAATATTTACAGGTCAATAAAATCCGCAGATGATCACGCAGGCTGTCGCGCCCCCGGACGCCGACTTTTCCCGCCAAAAGAAGGCAGACAATAAATTAATTTAATTAAAGTTTTAATGCTTAAGTCCGATAATAGAAGGGGGAAATAACCGCGAACCCTGTTTCGCTTGATTTTTTCATTGAAATAAGCTATATTAAATGAGAAAAGGGGGCGTACGGCTTTCGACTGAGACAGCGGTGTTTATAGGCTTCAGGCAGGGCCGAGTAACCCTTTAAACTGCTCAAAAAACATAAACGCAGAAGATAACTACTCTTATGCGATGGCTGCTTAGGTAGCCTCCTGTAGCGTTTCTTTTCCTTCGGGATCGTTACGGGTTAAATAGAAGGATAAGTTTCCCGGTGCCGGACCGGGGAATCGACAATTAACGGCTGGAAATAAACGCGTTTTGCTTCATCCGCGTTTATTTCAAGATTAAAATGAAGCTAAGCTTGTGAATAAGGCTTATAAGTTCCGGTTTCAGGACGTGGGTTCGATTCCCACCGCCTCCAATTTACTGCCCCTTGAAAACAGGAGTGTGCAAATGAAGATTGAGGGTCTCAGCTTTATTCCGCATACTAATAATGTCAAATCTGCCGGATCATCTGTCCCGGCAAAAGATTTTTCAACTTTGATAAAATCCAGGGACGGATTGACTCCGGTCGCAATGTCAAAAAATACAAGTAAAGAGCTCGTTCAGGATTTTGCCGAATGGTATTTTAAGCAGGGTAAAACTTACGAATCGACAAAAAGCTACAAACAGGCTATCTCGGCATATGAAAAATCCAATTCGGCCGAACCCGACATAGATAAGTCTCATATGATCGACCAGGTAAGGAAAAAGGCATACGACAAGTAATCCCTTCAATGAAGTCCCCCTCCGACGTTTTTTAAACCTTGAGCATTTTTTTGACATGCATTATAATCTAAATTAAATGTGCCCGGGAGGATCGCTCCAATGAAATTACCCTGTATTTTAACTGCCCTCTTACTTTTTGTTTCTGTTTTCGAAGGATGCACCGAAAAAGGGACTGTGTTATCGGCTGAAGCGATAGCCAACTGGGTAAATTTCAACGGAATACCCGTTGCAGCCAATTCAGGCGCTTTAAAACCCCCCATTCAGGGGGACGCAGTTATTATGAGTCCTTCCGGATTTAACATCGATATCAGGACTTTGAAGATAAAAAGCATGAATAAGGAATGGATAACGCTTCTCGACAAACCTCCTTCAGCCGGCAGGGAAATTACCGGCATATCGAGCGTCGCTCCCAGGTCGCTTGTGCCGAGCGGGGAATATACCGCTATTCTGGTCGGTTACGGATCCGGCTGGTTCCTCAGCGGAAGCTACACGAACACCGAAGGTCTTATTACAAATTTCATCCTGACTAACAAAGTAAATCTCCGTTCGGAATATATTCTCTTTGGAACACCTGAAGCGGTAAGTGAAATAAAGGGGCCGGAATATCCATACTCAAATGCGGCGGCATCGATTTTAGGTATAAAGGGATTCATGCTGGCAGGAGGGGATTACAAGGAAATTTACCTGTATTTCGATACTTTGGGTATCATCAGTCTTTATACCAATTCCTCAGGAGACCCTACAAACATCGCGGTTGCTCCTCCGACCATAGCGATCGATATCAAGTAAGATAAGCCGGGAGGCGAGCATGAAACTGGACAGGAAATTTACCCTCAATTCCGGAATCGATCCGGTGCCGGTTATTAATATTTTTTTCCTGGTTTTCATTTTCTGCTTATTATATCCTGTGACCCTTAAAAATTACATTTATAATATAAATTCTTACAGGACAAGCCCAATAAATGAACCGGTCAATTCCGAAGCCCTGATATACCTTTCAGGAACCGGCCGGATGCTGCTCAACCGGGGCATGGTAACGAGGGACGATATCGGATTGAAATTAAGGGAGCTTATTATTAAAAACAATAATATAACTGTGATAATAAACCCGGATTCAAGGGTTCCTTACGGCCTGATTATGGAAGTAATCAATACGGCAAGGCTTTCCGGGGCAAAAAACATAAGGCTTGCATCCGCAGCAGGAGAAGAATGATTTTATGAGAAAACCTCTGGGACTTAATAAAAGCTTTATCATTTCCCTCTGCATCCACATCCTGCTTTTGACATTTCTTACGCTTACATTCGCCGTCAAACCGCAGAAAGAGCTTAACGAGCCGGTAACCATTAACATTGAACCGCTGGGCGAAAGCCTGCCCGGGGAACTCGGGAACACAATTTTCGAACCGGTGCCTAAAGAGAAAGAAAAAGAACAGAAAAGGATCACGAAAGAGATCGAAAAAACAGCCGTCCCGGATAATGCGTCCGCCCGCAACGAAAGTCCCCAGGATAACATAAAAAAAGACATCGCCGCCGATACAAAGGGCGAGCTCAATAAAGAAGCGGGCAGCCTGTCGACCAACGATTCTGAAAAACTGAACCGGGAAGAAACAAAGCGCAAGATAGACCGGGAAATGAAGGATATTTTCGGAGCTCTTGAACAGGGCAATCCTTCATCTGAAGGTCTTAAGGGAATTTCTCCTTCGGGAGATCCCCTGGGCGACGCCTCCTGGAGTTCGAAACCAAGAAAAACCACCTTTTTCCCCGACATCCAGTCGAAAATTCCCGAAAATTACAAAAAAAAGGGGCTGAGCTATTCCATCACGGTAAAGCTGACCTTCGATAAGAACGGGCTTGCATCGGGAGCTGAAATAGTGTCATCCTCCGGCGACTCGGAGATCGACAGCATATTCGCTACAGAGCTCAGGAAAGTGCGGGTCGAACCGATCGATGAAGACAGGAATGACGTAATTATCAAGGTGTTCAAGATATCGCTGAAATAATCCCGCGGAGTTCGGCCTGTGATTAGTAAAACAGACATATGCAGGATCCGCAGAGTATCCCCGGAGCCGCCTTTGAATATCGCACACCGCGGCGGAGCGGGACTCGCACCGGAAAACACCATGGCCGCTTTCCTGAAAGCGCATGCTTTAAGAGCCGACGCAATTGAATTCGACGTACGGAGGACTTGCGACAATGTGCCTGTCGTATTTCATGACAGGGACCTTAAAAGAATAACCGGCGGAAAGGAAATCGTTAAAGACATGACTTTTAAAGAACTTCACAGGACCGCGGGAGAAATTCCGAGTCTTCTGGAAGTATTGCAATTCAGCGCGAAGACAAAGATTAAAATGGTGATTGAATTGAAAAACCCCGGGGATTACCCGGGCATCGAGGAACAGGTCCTTTCTCTTCTTGCCCTTACAGGCACTGCCGCTTCAACGATGATCGCATCCTTCGACCCCCTTTCCCTTGAAAGGATCCGCATAAGCGAACCGGCATTGCCGCTTGTAAGAAATTACAGGTTCGACCTTCCCGACAGCGGTGTAAAATATAGAGCTGCAAGCGTGGATTCAAGGAACCTGCGATTTTTCCCTTGGAGAATTTCAAAATACAGGGAACATTCCGACGCTGTCTTTTCATGGAGAGTAAACAGCGTATCTTTAATGATAACTTTTTTAAAGCTCGGGGCTGACGGGCTTATAACCGATTATCCCGACAGGCTTAGAGCCCTGCTTGACGAAGTTTATAAACCGATGAAGAAATAAAAATGGGCCGCTTATACTAAAGCGGCCCGCCGGTCAAAAATTTATAGAAGGAAAGTATGCTCTTTTATCTCCATCTGTGCCCGCCATGCCAGCCGTGCCATCCATGCCAGCCCCAGAAAAAGCGGTGCGGCCAGAAATACCAGCGCGGCCCGATATATATAACCGGGTACGGCACTATATCAGGCTCAATAATCGCCCATGGACCGGTATAAATATCCGCCCTGTACCATACTCCGCCGATGTAGCGCCACCAGAAACCTCCATAATAATAGAGGATATCGCCGTTATAATTTGCATAGTAAACATCGGTCCCCGGCACGACAGTAATGACCGGAGAACCGCTGCCGTTTGTCTGGCCTGACTGGTTCTGTTCAGCATTGCCTGTTTTCGTCAAATCAATCTCGCTGCCTTCCGCAGCATCGAAAAGGGCTTTAATATCAGCAACTTTCATTTCTTTGACTTTCCCGCCGCCGGCATCAAGGTAAATCACATCCGCTGTTTTGCCGAGCATGTTCCCCTTGACAACGCTCCCGTCTTTCATGACTATATTTACGTTAAGAGCATGCAGGACGGCAAATGTAAATAAGAGTGCCGCAAGCGCTGGAATTATTTTCATGCTATGCCTCCGATATTATAATTTAAAATGCGTATCCGAAATCGACTCCGCCGAGGAACGATCCGCCCAGTCCTTCAGTATAAGGAAAGAAGTACGACGGCTGGGATGAATAGTACCCGCTGCCGCTGTAGTTGTAATTCCATGATCCGAAAGACAACTCGTAACCGATAAAAGGTTCCAGATAGAAGCCCTCCCGGATTCCGAAAATTATCTTATTCCCGAGGACCAGCCTGGCCATAGGCGCAGGAACGAAAGTACCGCCGATGCTATAAGAGCCGTAACTGTCGGAATACGAATAATTGATACTGCCGCCTTCATATCCGCCGCCGATCTCTAAAAACGGCCCGCCGAGACCTTTATACAGAGTATTGTACATGGCATGCTGTGGCCGAAATAAAACCTGCCGTAAGCTGCCGCAGACCAGTAATTTATTCCGCTGTACCAGTAATAGTTGTAGCCGTAAGTCCCGTCTATCCTGATAGAGAACCAGTCGGCCAGCGCCCTTTCATATAACAGCCTTACCGTACCCAGAGTCAATCCTAAAAGATCGACTCCGAAAGCATTGCGGGGTCCTTCTATAACCACTTCCCTTGGCCGGTAAATTATCACTTTATTCTCTCCCGGCACGGGTGTCCCTTTAACTCTTAGATCGACCGGATTCCCTGTAGCCTGATCGAAAACTCCCCTGATATCGGATATATTAACCGTTTCAGCCTTCCCGCCGGCTTCCTGGATTACTACCTGGTCTGCCGTCTTTCCTATAAGGCTTCCCTTTATTAACGATCCGTCTTTCATTATGACATTGACATCCTCTGCAAATAATACGGATAAAGCCAATACGGTCAATGTTGACGCTGCTATAATTATATTTAAAACCCTCATTCTAAAATTCATAACGGCTCCTATATATAAATATAACTTAAAATATATTTTTTTCAAATACATTTTAAAAGGTTTCCCTTTATATTAATTAAGTCTTCCCTGATATTAAAAAGATTCAAAATTAATTAAGGATCTTTGCAGGCATAACTTGAACATTTCCATGCCCCATTTTATCATATTTTGATTTTATTTAGAAATGCTTCTTCCTGTTCCTGCTTATAAAAAAAATCGTTCTTTTCAACGGAGGATTTATGGCTTTCCGCTTTTTTCCCAAGGAAGAAAAATTTTTTGACCTGTTCGATAAGCAGACATATGCCATCCTTTGCGCTTCCCGGTTTTTCAAGGAGCTGGTTCTTAAAGGCAATTTCGATGAGGTCAATGTCCTGCGCATGCACGATTACGAACATGAATGCGATGTCAACACTCATGATATAATAGATCTTCTGAACCGCACATTCATCACTCCTTTCGACCGCGAGGATATATTGGGCCTCGCACAGGAACTTGACAATATCGTAGATATGATCTATTCGATCACAAAGAGGATAAGCCTGTACAAGATGAACGAAGTCAATTCGGATCTCCTTCTCTTCGCTGATTATATCGAGCAGTCGATAGCAGCGCTTAAAATAGCGCTGAACTGCCTGAGGACTCCGAAAAATCTGAGGCCCATTCTCGACAGCTGCATCGAAGTCAATAAACTGGAAAATCTCGGCGACCAGTTAAAGGACGCCCTGGTAGGGAAGCTCCTGGACTCCAATCCCGAGCCGATTCACTTCATTAAATGGAAAGAAATATTCGAAGGAACGGAAACGGTTCTCGATATATGCGAGGACGTCGCCAACGTCATAGAAACGATACTTGTCAAACAGGGATAGCCATGGAATTTTATGTTATATTCCTGGTTTTCCTGGCTCTCGCCTTCGATTTTATTAACGGGTTCCATGACTCGGCAAATTCTGTCGCCACAATCGTTTCGACAAGGGTCCTCACGCCAAAATACGCCGTTATCTGGGCTTCCGTTTTTAATTTCGTGGCTTTCCTTTTTTTCGGGCTGAACGTCGCCGGCACTATCGGTAAAGGCATAATCGATATCTCTATTATAGATTCCAACCTTATCTTCGCCACCCTTTCAGGCGCAATTATCTGGAATCTTATCACCTGGTATTTTGCAATTCCTTCGAGCTCCTCCCATGCACTGATAGGGGGATTGATCGGCTCCGCCCTTATGAAGACAGGCACTGCGAATTCTCTTGTCTGGAGCGGGATTTTAAAGACGGTGCTTTTCATATTCCTGTCCCCGATTATCGGTATGATAATGGGCGTGGTGATCGGTTTTATAGTCTACCGGATCTTCAGCAGAACCAACCCGCTTAAAGTGGATAATTTTTTCCGCCGGGGGCAGCTGATCTCGGCGGCTTTATACAGCATAGGGCATGGAGGCAACGACGCTCAGAAAACAATGGGGATAATTGCCGGGTTGCTGTTCAGCGCGGGCTTCCTGGGAAAACAGTTCCATATTCCCTTCTGGATCGTCATCGCATGCAATCTTTCCATGGGCCTGGGTACTCTATTCGGGGGATGGAGGATAGTCAAGACGATGGGCCAGAAGGTCGTAAAGCTGCGTCCGGTCGACGGGTTCTGCGCCGAGGTCGGAGCTGCCGTATCCCTCTTCACATCCACTTTCATGGGAGTCCCGGTAAGCACGACACAGACGATAACCGGTTCGATAATGGGAATAGGCACTCTCCGCCGTTTTACGGCAGTACGCTGGCAGGTCGCAAGGTCGATGGGTATGGCCTGGATTTTAACGATCCCCTGCTCGGCCGTCATTTCCTACCTTTTCTACATGCTGGTCAGGAACCTGGCCCGCTGAATAGGACAGGCCCGGTCAGTCCTTGAATGTTTCCTGTGTTTCCTTCAGCTTGCGGTTGAGCTTCTTATAATAATTTATCATCAGGAGAGCGAAGGCGTTTCCGCATATTTCGGCCATGCCTATCGCGATTATAAATGTGAAGAGATCCCTCGTTCCCAAAATGTAGCTTAAAATAAAGGTAGAGGCCCCGTTGATTAAAAAATAAACTGAAAATGTAAGGAGCGCGTTCTCCTTAACCTTCTTATAAAAATATTCAAAAAGAAATGAATAAACGGGAGCAATTATAATCCCGAAAATAACACTTATGTAAATTATGCTTCTGTATAGTAAATAAATCCTGGAAATATTACGGATTACGATAATTAAAACCGTGCCGGAAATTATTGCCCCTATTACTCCGCCGATGGCGGCAATGAAGATATAGTCACGCCAATTTTTCATAAAAATCCCCTATAAGCCTATGAAAGCCTTGAAACTTCCGACAAATACCCGCGAAACTTCAAGTTCCTCTTTCCTTTTTTTCAATTTTATCAGAAGACGGCCTCCGAACCATGGTATGATCTCGCCGACCTGCCTTATGTTGACTATAAACGATTTGTTTATCCTGACAAAGCTCTTGAATGCCGTATCGGCTTCAATTTCAAACAGTTTTTTCCTGATTTCGTATCTCGATGTTTCGGTAACGCCGTATACCGTGTTGCCGTCGGCCTGAAAATAATAAATTTCTCCCGGCTCCAGGGGTTGAAATCTTCCGTCTTTCCTGCCGGCCAGGACAGACCCTCCGGACCCGGCAGGCGCCGTCCCCCCATTGTCCAGAAACCCGAGGAGAACGTCAAGATCATTCATGCTGAAAAGGACCTCTACGCCGCTTCCCGGATCCCCAGGGGCCCTGATGACAAAAGAGATTTCGGCTCCGCCGCCTATCTCGAATCCCCTGGATCTTAACAATTCCGATACTACCCGCCTGCTGTTTTCCGGACATATGAGGCTGATTTTCATATCGATCCTTTCGGTTTTTATATGAATATCGGCTGCCGCCCGGCGGATTTAAAATAGCCTCAATAATAATATTGAAGTTTCATCCAGACGCTCTTCAGGCTTCTTTTCGGGTTCCTGCAGATGTAAACCGGCATGTTGCGTTCAAAATTTACAACATTGTTAGTCCTGTTTATCACACCGACAATTGTAACCTCGTTATAAATCTTTGACAACACCTCTCCGTCGAAACGGTGTCCTATCGCAATGGCGACCTCCCCCTTGTTATCTCCCGGGCCCCAGAATTGGCAGGTAAGATGATTGCAGATAACCTCCGGCAGTCCCAAGTTTTTCCCGAAATGTTCGACGGCTCCGGCCTCTTCGTAATAGCTGGCGTATATAACGCATTTTTCCCTGTCGCTTTCGGGCAGGCTGTTATAGAAACCGGCAACGCTTTTCACCATTTCCGGCCAGCCCAGCCTGAAACTGAATATTAAGGGCAGGTCCGACATGCCGTCCACGCTCCCCTGTCGTAGGGAATTGTTGAGAGCCGGGGTCGATCCGAAGTATCTTGTCATTGCATTAAACGGCAGTACGGGCAGGACCCTGGGCAGGCTTATGAAGCAGGAAACTACCAGCCCGATACATAATGCAGGTTTAAGCCAGCCCCAGGCATTACTAATGGCTTTCTTTTCAACAAATACCGCGCCTCCGGCCAGCATAGGCAAACATGCCGGTACTATCTCCCTCACTTCCAGTCTTAATAAGAACCCCATTACCAGCAGCAATACGGGATATACCAGGCCGAGCACAAGGTGATTTTCCCCTTCGCGTTTAAAAAGGAGATAGTACAGGCCCGCTATCCACAGCGGGCATGACACGATATTCAAATACATTACCTGTTCCAGCATGAACTGGTGAAACATCGGATGGGGCCTTCCGACAGCATAGTTATGCAAGTAACTAAGCAAAGGAAACCCATGCAGGTATTGCCATATTATAAAAGGAACGCATATAATGAATGCCGCCGCCGCGGCCAGCCATGGCCACGCAGTCAGGAGTCTCTTGAGCCGGCCGGTTAAGATCATGGCCGCAAAGAGCCCGAAACACAGGAAGATCATCGTCAGCTTGACCATCAATCCGACGCCTGCGACAGCGCCGAGAATGAGCCAGCCCCCGGGCGTTTCCCTTTTAAACAGTTTCGAAGCCCGGTAGAAAAAGACCGCTGAAAACATGATATCGAAAGGATCGTAAGTAAAATACGAATCCATGGCAAGCCATGCCGGAATCGTTATTACCGTCAGGGCTGTCAGGAAAACGGCGAAACGGCTTCCTCCCAGTTCGCGGGCGGTAAGTCCTGCAAAAAAGACGGTAAGCGCCCCGGCTATCGCGGGGAATACATGCAGGGCGATTTGGGAATCCCCGAATATAAGCCTTGAAACAGCCATGAGGAAGGGGGCGACGGGAGGTATGTCGACATACCCGAAACTCAGGCGGTTCGACGCCATTATATAATATAACTCGTCGCCGAAATAACCGTAATTTTTTAAAGTCAGAAGATGGATTATTAATTTTACAAGCGAAAGGTATATCAGAATAGCAGTCGTGCCCAGGAGCACTTTTTTTGATATGATCTTTGTAATCATGGTTCTTCTCCTTAAAAATGAAATCCGATCGTTAAACCGGCAATATTATAAAGCCTGAAAAGCTGTGCACGAAACAAAAACATGACAAGAGGGTGTTTTTTAATGGCAAGATGCATCCGGAGGGTCGGGATCCGCAGAGGGATGCAGGGTCTGCGGCTTTTATTTAACCCGTTGTGAAATAATAACTGCTTATAAACGTCATTATTCATAACCGTAATTCATTGTTTGTCTATTCATAAAAGCTTTAGTATAATTAAACTAAAAGGAAAAAATATGAATGCCATAACGGTCAGCAATCTTACAAAAAAATTCAAGGACGTGCTCGCCGTGGACCATATCTCGTTCGATGTAAAAAACGGTGAGCTTTTCGGCTTTCTCGGCCCTAACGGGGCCGGTAAAACCACTACCATCAATATCCTATCCACACTGATCAAGTCGAGCTCGGGAGACGCCCTTGTCATGAATCACGATATACATAAAGAACGCAATAAGGTCAGGGAAAGCATAGGGGTGGTTTTCCAGGAGCCCGCGCTCGACAGCCGTCTTACGGGAAGGGAAAACCTCGAGTTCCATGCAATGATGTATGCAATGTCCAGGGAGGAGCGCAAAGCCAGGATCAAGGAAGTCCTCGAACTGGTCGAGCTCTCCGACAAGGCCGGCAAAAAGGTAGAGACATATTCGGGCGGAATGAAGCGCAGGCTCGAAATCGCAAGGGGTTTGATGCACAGGCCCGATATTCTTTTCCTTGACGAACCGACGATCGGCCTCGATTCCCAGACAAGAAGGCATATTTGGGATTATATAAAAAAGCTCAACAGGGAAACCGGGATCACGATGATGCTCACCACTCATTACATGGAGGAAGCAGATTATCTCTGCGACAGGATACTTATAATAGATTACGGCAGGATCGTCGCTCTCGACACTCCGTCGAACCTTAAAAATATCCTCGGGGGGGATATCGTCGAACTGGAAATGCCCGATAACTGCGGGGCAATGCTTGAAGAATTGAAAAAAATCGAATGGATAAAAACCATAAAAGAACATAACTGTAATCTTAGCCTGACAATGAATTCAGGCGATAAACGGATTCCCCATCTTGCCGCCCTGGCCCAGCGTCTCAATATATCCATAACTTCCATCAACCTGCACAAGCCGAGCCTTGACGACGTCTTCATATATTTTACCGGGAAAACAATACGCGAGAAGGAATCGAAATAAAAGAGGCGGATATGAAAGATCTTACCGTAATATACATCATGTGGCTGCGCGATATGAAGCGTTTTGTGAGGTCGCCCTCGAGGATCATCGGCAACCTTGTCATACCTCTTCTTCTCCTGGTCTCCCTGGGCTTTGGATTCGGCAAGATGGCGATACCAGGCTTTTCTGCCAGTACGACTTACATGGGATTCCTTGTCCCCGGCATGGCCAGCATGACGATCATGTTTACCGGCATGTTCTCGGGGCTGTCGGTCCTCTGGGACAGGCAATACGGTTTCCTGAAGGAAATAATGGTGGCCCCCGTTTCGAGAGTGTCCATAGTCATAGGAAGAATAGTAAGCGGCGCTACGACCGGGGTAGTGCAGTCGTTCCTGCTCATATTGATATCGCTCCTGATCGGCTTTAAAATATCATCCATAGCATCTGTTTTAGAGGCTCTGATATTTATGATACTGATGGCTTTCATATTTACAAGCATAGGCCTTATATTCGCCTCGAGGATGAAGGACGAACAGGGATTCGGTCTTATTATGAACTTTCTCGTTTTTCCAATGTTATTCCTTTCAGGAGCTTTTGTCCCCTTCAATAATTTCCCTTTATGGATAAAAATAGTATCTTATATAAACCCTATGACTTACGGAGTCGACGGTCTCAGGTACGCCCTCCTGGGCGCATCGACTCTGCCCGTTTCAATCAGCCTTGCAGTTTCCGGCATTACCGCTTTCCTTCTTGTAATAGCCGGCGCATACTTTTTCGAAACAAGCGAGGTCGTTTAATACAAGGGTCTCTAATACCAGCCGGGCCCTTGATTAATTTTCAATATAGTGTTAAAATAGCCTGTTTTTATTGTAAAAATTTAACAATATTTTTGATTTTATTTGTTTTTTTATTTAATATTGTAAACAATTAATGAAAATCAGGAGGTCCGTATGAAAATCCGTATTATTGCTATAATATTCGCCTGTTTCTTTATCGCCTCTTATGCCCTTGCCCAGGATAATCTTTCACCCTCCCAGAGAAAAGCCCTGTCATCATCATGGCTGGATGCAGGAAAAACCTACTATACCGACCATAAAACCGTCAAAGCAAGGGAATGCTTCAAGTATTCCAACGGTCTTTATCCTATGGGCGCCGATGCTGGAGAGGCAAGGGATCTGTTAAAAAAATATTTCAATATTACCGTGACATACGATCCCGATAAAACCTTCAGGGAATATATCATTAAAGCCGAGAACCTTGATGATCCCCTTTACAAGCTTAACAATCTCTTGATGGCTCTTGAAATCAAGCAGGACAGCGATGTCCTTTACGCGGTAGCCGTGCTCTACAACAGGCTTGACAACAGGGATAAAGCCTCCGATTACCTTAACGATGCGATAAAAGCCGGTTATCCCAGGGATTCGGTTGACCCCGGTCTTAAAGACCTTATCAAATAAGACTATATAAAGAGCGGGGGTAACCGTGGAATTTTTGCTTGTAGTGGCAGCTCTCCTTATACTGGTCGGTTATTATTTATTCAATTCAATGCAGGACATGAAAATAAGAAGAGCCGAGAAGGCGGTCCAGTCGGGAGATCTCGATACTGCCCTTAATATCTTTATGGACTCGCTGAAAAGAAATCCGAATGATATCGACGCACTCTGGCATCTGGGAAATATCAACGAAGAAAAAAAACAATTGCCTGAAGCTATCGGCTACTATACTAAACTCCTGGAAATAGGCAGGGAAAGCAAGTTTTTTACCCTCTATGAACTCTACAAGAGAGTCGGCCTTCTATATCATGCCATCGACAGGGACCAGGACTCGCTCGACTTCCTTATGCAGGCCTATAACCTCATGCAGTCTTCAAAAGACGTCCTGGAAACTATCGCCATGATTATATTTTCACAGAGATATTTCCACAGGGCCATCCCTTATTTTGAAAAGGCCTACCAGGTGCTGAAAAAAAAACCGGATTTTCTTAAATATTTCGGACTTTGTCATATCATGACAGACCGCTATAACGAATCGGCGGGCCTCCTGGAGGATTCGGCAAGGGAGGACCCTCGAGATTACCAGTCGAGGTACCTGCTCTCTTACGTTTATTTCAGGATCGGAGCACACCAGAAATCCAGGGAACATATAGAGGATATAATCAACGGGGAAAGGTCCTCGCTCAACAGCGAACAGCTTTATTTCGCCATAAAGACCCTTTTTCTCATTTACCTGGAGGACAAGAATTACGAGATTGCGCGGGAACTGTCAGGCCAGCTTAAAAAAATAAATGACGGCAGTATGAGGAGCGAATCCTTCGAGGAAGAGACCGATATGGCGTACATCTTTTTCCGCATAAAGCAGGGGTATTTCGATATTGCCCTGGAAAGCATCGGTAAAAATATACAAATAAAAGAAAGCCTCGATGACCTGTCGGAGGATGAAAAACAGCGTCTTAAAGAAAGCCAGAGCCATATATACGAGCTTGTATCGACCCTCAACAAGTTCAAAAAAGAAAGCGAAAAGTCCATGTATTCGGGGAATAGACCTGCCAAGCAGGAAATCGATTTTACAGTCCTTGAAGAAAAGTCCCGCGAAGCTGAAAAAGAGCTCGACAAAATGTATGAAGACTGGAAGCTGAAGTTCATATCGAGCGACTACCTCTGGGAATTTTTCAAGCCGAGGACTAAATCCGAGTTCGACCCGTCTATAATACTGGACAAATATGCCGAAGAAAGCGCTCAATCTCTAAGGCGGAGAGTCCCTGCCGGGAAAATCGAAACTCCTGAAAAAATGGGAACACAGGCAAAGGATGTTGAGCCCTGCGAGCAGTTCCTGTCCGCCGACTTCCCTAGGTTCCTTGAAATGTCGATGAAACTCGTTGAAAACATGGGATTCAAGGTCATCAACCAGGCTGTCAAGATCGATCCGCTGGCATATTCAGAAGGCAAAGCTGTGGATATGCTCTGCGAGGAAAAATACCAGCGCGATTCCAGGGTGCTTTTCTGCATAAGAAGGCTGAAAGAACCTATCGGCTACCTCAGCATTCAGCCCGTTCTTCAATCCATGAAAACCCTGCAGGCCACAAGGCTCATCCTGGTAACAACGTCGACGCTATCCCTCGAAGCGTCACGCGCGATGGAGGGCAATCCCTCGATCCAGGTGTTCCAGTGCGAGGATGTCGCAACCAGCTTCCTCGAGTAGCACTTCCAGTCTTAATATCATTGATTAAATTAAATTTTTATCGGTCGAAATGAAATAATACGGCCTTTCCGCCGTCATCATAACCGGGAGTCCTTATTTATGAAACCAGGGAATAATTTAACCGGAAGGATAGTGGATTTCTTCAAATCCCAGAAAGGCAGGATCCTTCATTATATCAGGAATAACCTGCGGGACGCCGCCGACAGGGATGCCGAGGATATACTGCAGGACGTTATGCTTTATGTGCTTGAATCAGCCAATCCTGCCGTCCCGATTGAAAATGTGGCGGCATATATTTACAGATCCATAAGGAACAGGATCATCGACATGTACAGGAAACCCGGGAAGACCGTTTCTCTGGATGAAAAAGGGGACAGCGGGGATTCCCCCGCCCTTTCTCTTATTCTATCGGACACCCGCTACGACACTCACACTGAAGTAGAAAAAAGGGAGATAATGGAAAGATTATATAATGCGCTGGACAAACTTCCGGCCGAACAAAAGGCCGTCTGGGCGGCGGTGGAACTTGAAGACAGGCATTACGAGGAATTGTCCGCCGTATGGGATGAGCCCATAGGCACGCTCCTTGCCAGGAAGCACAGGGCCACGGCCGCCCTGAAGAAGAAATTAAGCGATCTTGTCATATGAAATACAAAAACGGGAATAAGGAGGTTTATATGCCCGAATACAATGGTAATAACCATCATTATAGAGGATTCGGCGGGGGCGGGATGTTCATGATGAGAATCATCGGCGTTCTGATTTTTGCACTGATTTTCGGTTACGCCGTTGAACTTCTCTGGAACTGGCTGGGACCCGTACTTTTCTCGCTCAAACAGATCGGCTACTGGGAAGGCGTCGGCATTGTGATATTCTGCCGCATACTTTTCGGTTCTTTTATGCCTCAGGTCTCGATGACGGGAAGAGATTGGGATGACAGGTACAGGAGGAGGATCCTGCGGCATATGGTGCGCAGAGGAGACAACTTCTGGAACATGAAAGGCGGCTGGTCGAAATGGAAATACTATAACGAATACTGGAACGATGAAGGTAGGGAAGCCTTTGAGAAATATATAGAAAAACATGAAAAAGGCCCCGAACCCGGACAGGAAGACGCACATGACGCCGGTACGGGTACCGGCACATAATATAGACTGCCCCTCGCCTTGAGCCGGCAAAAAGGCGGGGGGTTAATCATGAATAAGCAGATCGGTTTTATAAGATACGACCTTTTCCGGATGAAAATTCTCTATGAGATTAAAGACATTCGAAAGCACGCTCTGCACATGACCCGAATCCCCCGATACGGCGGCAACGGCAACCCTGGCTCTCGGAGACACTTCCTCCGATTCAGTTATTTCCGAAATACTTACATTGAATTTTTTCCTCACCATATCCTTAATGCTCCTGAGAACATTTCTCCTTTCTTTTATCGATTCCCGGTACGGTATTAACAGTTCTATCGAAAGTACGCCTATTATCATTGAGCTACCTCCAGTTAAACGGGTTTTATTATTATATTTCGCTCTTCAAGTGAACCGACTGCGGATTTACAGAATGTTCAGGCGTCCTTCAGGAAAGCCCTGTATGCCTTGTATGTTTCATAAAGATCGGCCTTGCTGACGACTTCGAACGGTGAATGCATGCCGTCAACCCCGACGCCGCAATCGACGACCTGGATGCCCCTGTCGGCAAGGTACAGCGCTACGGTGCCGCCGCCCCCCTCATCCACTTTTCCAAGAACGCTCGGCTGCCATATTACGCCGTTGTCGTTGAAAATCTTCCTCGTCTTCGACATCATTTCGGCTGCCGCATCGCTTGCACCGTACTTTCCCCTTGACCCGGTATATTTCTCGAGCAGAACTCCGTAGCCCATCCTGGGCCCGTTGACAGGGTCAAAAACATCTTTGAACATGGGATTGATCACGGCCCCGACATCGCCGGATATGCAGAAAGACTTTTCAAGGAGCGAACGAAGGTCCGATTCCCTGTAATCGGGATATTTAAGCCCCAGAACCCGGCCTATGGAATTGTATAAAAACATCGACCTGATACCGGTCACTCCGTAAGACCCGATTTCCTCCTTATCTACAAGGAGTATTATTATCGTTCTTTCGGGTATGCCGGGGAAGTCCACAATTGAACGGAAGGCGGCATAACTGCAGGCCCTGTCGTCATGACCGTATGCGCCGACCATGCTCCGGTCGAAGCCTATATCCTTCGCCTTGAAAGCCGGAACTATTTCGATCTCGGCCGAAATAAAGTCTTCCTCGGTTATGCCGTAAAGATCATTGAGAAGTTTCAGGGTCATGACCTTGACTTTATCCTGGATGTCGTTTTCCGGAGAAGGTATGTTCCCGATTACAAGTTTAAGGTTCTCGCCTTCGATGCCGTCCAGAAGCTTCTTTTCGCCCTGCACCTTTGCCGCCAGGTGGGGCAGAATATCGTTGATCGTAAACACGGGATCGCTGTCGTTCTCGCCGATGGATATTTCCAGCTTTTCACCTCCCGCTTTGAATATGACTCCATGTATCGCCAGAGGCATATTGACCCACTGGTACTTTTTGATCCCGCCGTAATAATGTGTCTTGAGAAGGGCCATATCGGCGTCTTCCGTTATCGGAAGGGGCTTCAGGTCGAGCCTGGGCGCATCGATATGCGAAGCTATCATATTAATGCCTTCCCTGACGTCCTTCCTGCCGGTAACGACAAGAAAGATATTCCGGCAGGAGTTCTTTATTATGAACTTGCTGCCGGGGGCCGGGTCGTTCCCCGCATCATCGATATTCATGAATCCGAGTTTAAGCGCTTCTCTTTCTACGGAACTGACACATTCCCTTTCGGTCTTGCATTCGCCCATAAATTTTTTATAATCGTTGCCGAATTCGGATATAAGATTTTTCGCGGTATCGCTCGAATTCAGCCAAACGCTTTTCCTCTCATACGCGAAAGGCGATTTTTTACTTTCAGGCATATTCATTACCTCGCATTATCATTACAGGAATAATCATTTTAATAGAACGTTTCCCAAATTGCAAGGGTAAGGTCTTTTCAAATATCCCGTCCTTTACAAAATTGAAAATCCTGTATATTATTAATGATAGCATTTTCTTTTAATTAGACGGACGGGAGGTTTTTATGAACGTTCAATACAAATGTAAAACATGCGGCAGCACTGCCGAGGCGCCGGCCGGCGAACCGCCCGAATGCTGCGGGGAACCGATGGAAATGCTCGATGTCTGCACAAAGGCCCCTTCGGCCGAGCATGAGAGAATGAGCGACGAAGACGAACCTTGCGACGACGGCAGGACAGGTTCGAGGATTTAAATGAGTTCTATGACATTTCAGGAATTGATCGGAAGCCGCGAATCCGTCAGGTCCTATGACGGGACCAGGCCTGTTCCCAGGGAAACGCTCCTTCAAATTGCGGATGCCGGAAGGATGGCTCCGTCGGCAGCCAACCGCCAGCCCTGGAATTTCATTGTGGTTTCTTCCTCAAAAATGCTTGAAAAAATCAGGCCATGTTATCAAAAAACCTGGTTCCGGAAAGCGCCTCATATACTTATTGTGAAAGGATCGCCCTCGAAGGCCTGGGTCAGGCTCTCCGACGGATACAATTCCCTGGAAACCGATCTTTCAATTGCCATGACCCATATCATACTGGCTGCCAAATCGTTAGGCGTATCGAGCTGCTGGATCGCCGCTTTCGATCCGGTTATTTTGAAAAAAGCTCTCGAATTAAAAAATGATGAAATAGCATTTTGCCTTACTCCCCTGGGATATCCCGAACCCGGCTATGTCAGTCCGGGCAATAAAAGCAGGAAAAGCCTCGAGGAAATCGCCTATTTTATATAAGAATTATTAAACCCGAATACCTCCGATAAATATTTACATCCGTGAAGCTGCTCCGGACCCGCACGGCTTTACATTTCTGCTGTCTTTCATTAAAATATCGGCCGGATCTAAAACCCACCTTACAGGGGGCGAAGCATTGATCGGGGAATATGGCATCGAATATTGAATTTAAATCCGGAAACGCGGACGAAACCATGGCTTTTGCCAGGGATCTGGCGACCAGGGAATACGGAAAAGGAAAAGTGTTCCTCCTTGAGGGTGAAGTCGGCTCAGGGAAAACAACTTTTGTAAGGGGTTTTGTTTCTGCCTGGGAACTTGACAGTCTTGTTACAAGCCCTACGTTCACTCTCCTGAACGAGTACTCAAGCGGTACGCTGCATATATGCCACTTCGATTTTTACCGCCTGAACAGCGCAGATGAAGTCAGGGAACTCGGCTTCGAAGATTACCTCCCGGCATGCGATTATACATTTATAGAATGGCCTGATATAGGGATGCCTCTTTTCAGCTTCAAAGTAATAGAGGTGCATCTATTACGGGGAGTTCTTGAAAACGAAAGGCTGATAAGCATAACGCCTGATGCGGATCTTTCTTAAATTTTAAAAGGAATACATTAAATTAAAAGGAGGCTCGTCATGGAAAAAATCCTGGCAGGGGTGATCGGCGGCAGCGGAGTTTATGAGCTTAAAAATATAGAAATTATTGAAGAAAGGTCCGTAAGCACGCCCTTCGGCATGCCCAGCGACAAAATTGCCATAGGCCGGGCGGGCGGGAGACTTGTCGCTTTCATACCACGGCATGGAAAAGGGCACAGGCTGAGCCCTGCCGAAATACCGGTAAAAGCGAACATATACGCTCTGAAATCGCTCGGAGTCCTGAACGTGATTTCAGTAAGCGCAGTGGGGAGCCTGAAAGAAGAGATCAGGCCTACCGATATAGTTCTTCCTTCACAGATTATCGATAAAACCGTGTCAAGGGCAAAGTCTTTTTTCGGCGGAGGGGTCGTCGGTCATATATCCTTTGCAGACCCTTTCTGCTCCAGGCTGAAAAATGAAGTGAAGGAAGTCATAGAAGCATATATAAAAGATAAAAAAATCGATAAAAGGCTTTTTACAGAAGAAACATACGTCTGCATGGAAGGGCCGCAATTTTCGACGCGAGCGGAGTCCCGTCTTCATAGAAGCTGGGGCGCCGGGGTCATCGGGATGACCGCGATTCCGGAAGCCAAACTCGCCAGGGAGGCGGAAATGTGTTATGTTACAATTGCGCTTTCAACAGACTACGACTGCTGGAGGGAGGGCGAAGAAGGCGTGGGAATTTCAATGGTCCTCGAATATATGAAAGAAAACAATAAAACTATCAACGAACTCCTGCCTCTTATACTGGAGAATATTGAGAACGACGACGGATGTTCCTGCAGGTCAGCCGCGAAGTTCGCCATATTGACGGACAGGAAAGCGATCCCGGTCCGGATAATGCGTGATCTTGACCTGTTCTATGGAAAATACTGGAAATAATGAAGGGCTTTATTACTGCCTGTACTGAAATATAGCGGGAGGAACCAATGCTTTTAAATATCGATCCCATGAGCACAAAGGCATGGAAGAAACTTCAATCGCATTATGAAGAGATAAAATCAGAAAAAATCAAAGATATGTTCAGGGAAGATCCGGGACGTTTCCATGAATTTTCATTGGAATTCCCTGACATGCTGGTCGATTATTCTAAAAATATTATAACGCAAAAAACTATGGCGCTATTTATGGAACTGGCGGAAGAATCAGGGTTAAAAGACGCAATCCCGAAATATTTTGAAGGGGACAGGATAAACGCGACTGAAAACAGGGCTGTTCTTCATACTGCTCTAAGGAACACGCGGGACAGGAGCGTTTTCGTAGACGGACATGACATAATGAAGGATATATATGATGTCCGTGAAAAGATCAGGAAATTTTCCGGCAGCATCGCTTCAGGCGCCTGGAAGGGATATACCGGTAAGGCCATTACCGATATCGTCAATATCGGCATCGGAGGTTCGGACCTTGGCCCCGTCATGGTAACGGAAGCCCTTAAGCCCTATTCACTGCCGGGTATAAAAGCGCATTTCATATCCAATGTCGACGGCACCCATATTGCAGAAACCCTTAAGGAACTCGACAGCGAAACAACTCTTTTCATGATAGCTTCAAAAACCTTTACAACCCAGGAAACTATGACAAATGCTCATACCGCAAGGAAATGGTTCATGGAAAAGGTGAAGAACGAAGAACATATAAAACGGCATTTTGTAGCCATATCGACAAATGAAAAGGAAGTCGTCAAATTCGGGATCGATCCGGGAAATATGTTCGTTTTCTGGGACTGGGTCGGAGGCCGCTATTCATTGTGGTCCGCAATCGGTTTGCCGATCGCCTGTGCAATAGGGTACGATAATTATTCGGAACTTCTTGACGGCGCCCGCCTGATGGACGAACACTTCCGTACGGCTCCGTTTGAAAAAAACATACCGGTCATACTTGCCCTCCTTGGGATCTGGTATAACAATTTCTTCGGCTCGGAGACTCATGCAATACTACCTTACGACCAGTATATGCACAGGTTCGCCGCATATTTCCAGCAGGGCGATATGGAATCCAACGGCAAAAGCATGGACAGGAACGGCAACCGCGTTACCTATCAAACGGGCCCCGTTATCTGGGGAGAACCCGGGACTAACGGCCAGCATGCGTTCTATCAATTGATCCACCAGGGTTCAAAACTCGTTCCCTGCGACTTTATCGTCCCTGCGGTCAGCCATAACCCAATCGGCGATCATCATATCAAGCTCATGTCCAATTTCCTTGCCCAGACCGAGGCCCTGATGAACGGTAAAACGGCTGAAGAAGCAGCCCTGGAATTGAAAAAAACAGGAAAAAGCGAAGATGAAATAAAAAAACTCGCACCTTTCAAAATTTTTGAGGGAAACAGGCCGACGAACTCAATCCTTGTCAGGAAAATAACTCCAAAAACCCTGGGCAGCCTGATCGCAATGTATGAACATAAGATCTTTTCACAGGGTATTATCTGGGATATTTACAGCTTCGACCAGTGGGGGGTCGAACTTGGCAAGCAGCTGGCCGGCGCCATACTTCCCGAATTACCGGGCGATGAAAAGGTATCCGGACATGACCCCTCGACCAACGGCCTTATAAATGCTTATAAACAAATGAGGAAAAACACAAATGGCTGTTAAATTTACAAAAATCGTTGCTACGATAGGGCCCAGTTCGCAGTCTCCTGAAATAATCCGCGGTTTGATGGATGCCGGTACGGATGTTTTCAGGCTTAATTTTTCACATGGCACATACGAAGACCACCTGCAGACGCTTTCAAATATCAGGGGAATAAAAGACTCGGATAAAACGACGGCGGTTTTCCAGGACCTCCAGGGGCCCAAGATAAGAGTAGGTCCTATCTCCGGCGACGCCCTGGTTCTCGCGGACGGTGAAATTCTTGCACTCGAACCGTCGGTCATAAATGGAGGAGTTTACAGCGGCATAAAAAAGGTATCTATCGATTATCCGAACCTTTCCCATGAAACTTCTGCCGGCGACAGGATTCTTCTGGATGACGGCCTCCTGGAACTCAGGGTCGAGAAGATTGAAAACGGTTCGATCCTTACAACCGTGGTCCATGGAGGAATTTTAAAACCGCATAAGGGAGTAAACCTTCCGAATATCAAACTCAGCATAACGGCATTAACGGAAAAGGACAGAAACGACCTTAAGTTTGCATTCAAAAACGACCTGGACTTCGTCGCATTGTCATTTGTCAGGAAGTCGGGGGATATCAGGGAACTCGCCGATTTGATGCTCCGCGAATACAAAGGAAGGATACCGGTCATAGCCAAAATAGAAAAACCCGAGGCCATCGGCGATCTCGATAATATCATTGATATTTCCGATGCGATCATGGTGGCGAGGGGCGATCTGGGCGTAGAAACCTCTCCCCAGGAAGTGCCGATGATGCAGAAGGAAATCATCCGCAAGGCTAATGCCGCCGGAAAACCGGTAATAACGGCTACGCAGATGCTTGAATCCATGGTTAACAATCCCAGACCTACCAGGGCCGAAGCCAACGATGTCGCCAATGCCATACTTGACGGGAGCGATGCAGTTATGCTTTCCGCTGAAACTGCAGCCGGCAGGTATCCCGTCGAATCCGTAAAAATGATGAAAAGCATAGCCCTCGAAGTGGAGAAAAGCCTTGTATTTAAAAACACGGTATTTCAAAAACATATCAATTACGATTATTTGAAAAAGATCACATACGAGGATCCGGAAGAGGCTGTAAGTTTCGCCACAATCGAACTTTCAGATAAAATCGGCGCCAGATTCATCGCCACTTTTACCCGAAGCGGCGCAACGGCCAGAAAAATAGCAAAATACAGGCCCATTATACCCATAGTCGCCATCAGCCCGGTCCCTTCGACGGTCAGGAGGCTCTCTCTTTCCTGGGGTGTAACGCCCTTTGAATTGGGAAACGTTTCTTCGGTTGACGAAATGCTCGACGGTGCGGCTGAAGTCTTGAAATTCAAAGGACTTGTAAAGGAAGGCGACTTTATCGTTATCACTGCGGGTGTTCCTGTAATGGTTTCCGGAAGCACCAATCTGATAAAGGTCGTTAAAATATGAAGCCCCTGCCGGCTACCGGCAGGGGCTTTTCTGGATGGGAGGGTATCTTATCGTAAGGAGTTTATTTCTTCGGCTTTGCCGGCATGTCGTCGATCTTCAATACGATTTTATTGCTGTTATCAGATTCCTTATAGGTAATTTTAATAAAATCGCCTACTTTTACTTCGGTAAGATCCTTTACACCTTTGAACTTCGTAGCTGCATCGGTTGTAAAAACAGTGTCGGCCTTCTTGATTGAAACAGTGACCGTGCTTGCAGTCGTATCAACAGCCGTTACCTTTCCCTTCACAATAGAAGGGCTGCTCTTCTTTGCACTGAAGCCGATACCGGCAGCAGCAGTTACAAGTAAAAGAGCCAGAACCAGTGTTAAACTTTTTCTCATCTAAATCCTCCAAAAAATATATTGCATGTGCTGCCTTATGTTTCGGCCGCCTTCAATTATTATTGACGTCTTCTTCCTGGATATCCTCCACGACAAAATTATAATCCTGGAGATCGTTGACGGTTGCCCGGATTGTCGCTTTCCACAGTTTCTTGTCGCTGTCGAGAGTCAGAGGTATCCTCTTCTTCTCTTTATTAATCGTTCCGACAAGGTTTACCGATTTCTCCACCCCCGAATTCGGGTAGACGAATACGACCTTCGTAGGCCTTACCTGGATTGCAATTAAAAAAATCATCATCCCGGCTATTATGCATAGACTCGAAACGCTGATGATCTTGAGGCATGCCAGCATAAAAAAGCTTTTCCTGATCCTCTTTTCAATATTCAATACAATTTTCTCTTTAAGGTTATCCGGCACTTCCGCGGAAAACCATTCCCCGTCCTTTTCAAGCAGACTCAGAATATTTGCACTATTCATAAAAGCGCCTCCTTACCGAGGGTCCTGCCAAGCTTTTCCTTGGCCCTGAAAAGCCTCACCTTGACATTGTCCTCGCTTAACCGTAACGACTCTGCAATTTCCCTGATGCTGCAATTCTCGTTGTATTTCATATAAATCAATGATTTATCAATGCTGTTCAGGCCGTCGATAGCCTGGAATAGCATGATCCTGTCCTCGGTGCTCAAATGGTCTTTCTCGTCGAATTTTACATTCTGCAAAAATTCCTCATCGATGCAGACTTTTTTATGCTTCATATTTTTTCTTTTAAAAGACATTATGACATTCATCTCAATAGCATATACCCAGCTGAAGAATTTTCTCTTTTCATCGAATTTATTCAGATACGAGAAAACTCTCCAGAACACTTCCTGCGCGACATCTTCGGCATCCGCCTTATTCTTGGTGTGATAAAAGGCGAAAGAATAAACAAGCCTCTTGTAACGGTCGATGAGGCTGCCGAAAGCCTCCCTGTTCCCCTCTTTTGCAAGGCTGATGATCTGTCTTTCGTCCATTTCCCATCCTTCAAAACATAAAAAAACAGGCTTTATTCATGACCGGCCGGTCAGCCTGTTTTCTTAATATATAATATACCACAGATTTTAAAGAAAAGTTACATTTTAAACAAACTTTAGAGATATGGCTGCAATTCCGGTAAAAACTCAATTCAGGTATTTTTCAGCGAGGCCGCGTTTCCCGAAGCCGGCGGCGGCAAATCCGAAAAACGCCTTGACCGGGCCGGTATAATTTATCCTTATGCCATGCTTTTTGTTTGCAAGGATCTTTTTAGCAATAAACGCCGTTACCGGTCCGACTTCTCCTGCGATCGCATTTAATACAAAAGCCATCCTTTTTTTAATTTCAGGGTTGGCCCTTACCGGTTCCAGTATGAAATCCGTCAGTACCATTCCCGGCGCTATGGCGCCTGTCAGAACGGAAGAATTTTTTGTTTCCATCATGAATGACGAATTGAAATAATTGACGGCCCGCTTGGAAGTGCCGTAAACCGTCATTCCCGCCATTTTAGCCCCGGAACTGCCGAATCCCTCCATATTATAGATCTGCCCTCCCCCCTGCGCCTCCATTCGCCTGAAAGCGGTATAAGTGCCGTACATAACCCCGGCAATGTTTGTTTCAACAATGCGGCGCATATTTTCAGGATCGAGCTTTTCAAAGCAGAGGTGGGGCTGGCCCACTCCTGCATTGTTTATCCATATATCAACCCTGCCGAAGCGTTTGAAAGCCTCGTTCCAGAGATTTTCATGGTCCTGTGAAATCGAGACATCGCAAAGGACCGCATGCACCCTGTCCCCCTGAAATTTTCCTTTTAATTCCCGGAAAGTCCGTTCAAGGTTATCCCTGGTGCGGCCCGAAATCACGACATTATGCCCCTCTTCAAGAAATCTTTCGGCAAGACCTTTCCCGATCCCGCGGCTTGAGCCGGTTATTACAATTGTTTTCATAATATCCCGCCTTATTAATAATTTTTTAATAATAAGTCCCTTTACAATAAAAGTCAAAAGGCATTTCCGGGCATATTAAAGCGGCCGGATTTTGTTACTTGATCTTTTCCCGATCAGGCTGTAATATTATTGCTTACATGGGGCAAGCCCATGCCGCTAGAAGAAGGATGATTTATGCAGCCGATCGATAAATGGCTTCCCGGTCTCAATCCGGAGCAGCGCCGCGCCGTCACTTTCGGCGGAGGGCCGCTTTTAATCGTCGCCGGAGCAGGCACGGGAAAAACAAAGACGCTCGCTTCAAGGGTCGCTTACCTTTTGTCAACAGGAGTCGATCCGGAAAGTATACTTCTCCTGACGTTTACGCGCCGCGCCGCAGAACAAATGCAGAGGCGCGCCCTGGGGCTTATCGGCGTTCCGGACGGCGCTTCCGGCCTCTCATGGAGCGGGACATTCCATTCCATCGCCGGCAGGCTCCTCAGGATTTACTCCGAAGAGGCGGGACTTTCCAGCGAATTTACCATTCTGGACCAGGGCGATTCCGAAGACCTTATCGATATCATCAGGACCGAACTGGAACTGGACAAAAGCGACCGCCGTTTCCCGCGGAAGAGCACATGCCTTGCTATTTATTCAAGAAAGGTCAACTCGGATGAGAATCTTGAAAAGATCATAGCGGATCATTTCCCCTGGTGCTCGGAATGGAAGGACAGCCTGTCCGTTTTATTCAAATCTTATATCGACCGCAAATATTCACAGAATGTCCTCGATTACGACGACCTCCTTCTCTACTGGTATCACATACTCGAATATCCCGATATCGCCTCATCGATCGAATCCCGATTCGACCATATCCTGGTAGACGAATACCAGGACACCAACGTCATCCAGTCCGGAATTTTAAGAAGGATGAGGAGTACAAATAAAAACATTACCGTGGTCGGCGACGATGCCCAGTCGATATACAGCTTCCGTTCCGCCACTATCAGGAACATGCTTGACTTTCCCGTTCACTTCGCAGGTTCCTCCATTATTACTCTCGAGGAAAATTACAGGTCCGTACAGCCGATACTCGATACGGCAAACGTCCTGTTAGCGCAGGCAAACGATAAATTCGGCAAAAAACTCTTCTCGAAAAGGGACCCGGGTTCGAAACCCGAGCTTGTAACCTCTTTTGACGAAACATACCAGGACTCTGCTGTAATCGAGAGGATTCTTAAAAGGAGGGAAGAGGGTATAAACCTTTCAAGGCAGGCCGTGCTGTTCCGGGCCGCTTCACATTCGGCGTCCCTTGAAATCGCACTGGCCGGGCATAATATACCCTTTGTCAAATACGGGGGATTGAAGTTCCTCGAAAGCGCCCATATAAAGGATCTGATTACCCTCTTAAGGATCACGGAGAACGCGGGCGACGAGAGGGCATGGTTCCGCGTCCTGCAGCTCATAAAAGGCATCGGACCGAGGTCGGCTTCCGAAATAATCAATCATCTAAAGAAAGCGCCTCTTTCCAGTTACCGCGCTTTGCCTGAATCTAAAAAGGGAATGATGTCATTGCTGGAATATTACAGCGATGTTTACGGGAAAAAACTGCCTCCCCGGACGGTTATTGACAGGGCCATTATATGTTACATCCCTTTTTTAAAAGAAAAATATGATAATCCCGACCAGCGCTCTGCAGATCTGTATGAACTTGCAGGGCTGGCTTCAGGCTACAGCACTATGGCGAAGTTCCTCACCGACCTCGTACTCGACCCTCCGCTATTCTCGGGCGACTTTGCCGGCAAGCCGATTGCCGACGAAGATTATCTCGTATTGTCGACGATCCATTCGGCAAAAGGGCTCGAATGGGACGCCGTATATATTATTCATGCCTCCGACGGATGGATACCGTCAGACATGTCGGCGGGAACCCGGGAAGATATCGAAGAGGAACTGCGTCTTCTCTATGTTGCGATGACAAGGGCGAAGGATTATCTCACTGTCCTATGGCCGAAAAGGCATTATACAAGGCCCGGATCGAAATCCGACAACCATATTTACGGCAGGCTGTCAAGGTTTTTAAATAAGGATGTGACTGCAACAATGCTCGAATCTTTCAGCGGTAAAACTGAGGAACCCGGCGGCAAAAAGGAAATCCATGAACGGGCCGAAGGCATAATGAACAAATTGAAAGATATGTTTTAATTGCAGGGTACGATGAAGGAAATAATGCATGAATATATCCGCAGGTTAAAATGCGGCAGCCTCGAATTCCCCAATAACATCTGGCTTGCGCCCCTCGCAGGATATTCGAATAAAGCTTTAAGGCTTTTCGCATACAGGTTCGGGGCTGGCGGCGCAGTCACTGAAATGATTAGTACAGAGGGGCTTTACCGGCTGAATAAAAGGACATGGCAGTATCTGGATATTGAAGACGAGCCTTTTACGATAGTGCAGCTTTTCGGAAAAAACGAACCGGATAAATTTTATTCCGTATCGAAACTTCTCCAGGAACGCTGCGGCATAAAAATTATCGATGTTAATTTCGGATGCCCCATGCGGAAAGTTATCAGGTCGGGTGCAGGATCGTTTTTACTGAAAACGCCGGCCGCCATGGCGGATATTGTAAAAGCCCTGAAAGACAGCGGAATTATGGTATCTGCAAAGATACGATCGGGTTTCGACAGCGTCAATCTCGAAGAAACGGTTCCTGCCCTGCGGAAAGCCGGGGCGGATATTATCGTTGTTCATCCCCGCCTGGCTGTCCAATTATATAATGGAAATGCCGATTGGAATGAAATACTCAAGGCGCGTAGTATGACCGATAGTTTATTGATAGCAAGCGGCGATATCAAAACACCCGAAGACGCAGCACATGTCATGAAACTTACGGCAGCGGACGGAGTAATGATCGGCAGGCAGGCAGTCGGTTCGACTTATATATTCTCCCAGATCCTGGAATATTTTAAAAAAGGCTCTTATTCGGGATATGCCAAGACGGACATTAAAAATATTATGATCGATTTTGCTCGGCTGCATATTGAAATCAATAAAACCGATAATCTGGTGCCGGTCAGGTCCGCATTAATCCAGTACGTGAAAAATTATGAAAATTCCCGGGAAATCCGTTATCTGATTTCGAAAATTACCACCCTGACCGAATTGACTGAAATCCTTGATAAATGGTAAAACGCTGTTCGGCTGCAGTTTCAACCCGAGATTTCTTGATTAATTTCCGCCATTAAATTATATTATTTGCCTGTATAATAAGTTGGAGGATACTGTAATGAATTCGGGAAGATTTTCCTTGGCAGGACAGGTCTTTGCTGCGGCTGCAGTCTTTTTTATCGCTCTCGCGGCGGCAGGATGTTCAAAAGACCCAAGCGTTATCGCCGTTTTTGGTGAAGGACAGAATATTCACAGGGTGACTGTGGGCGATGTCAAGCCCTTTGTCCTCAGGTATTCGGACAGGCTTATGTTCATTACCAACGTCGATATTCAGAAAAACCTGATCTTTTCAAGATTCATGGTACCGGATATGGTATACCAGGAACAGATAAAAAACGGTTTCACGAATTCGGAATCATTTAAAAACAGCTATTCGAACGAATACAATAAATACGAACTGAACCTGATGTCGGCAAAAGGCCACGAGGCCTTCAAGAACAGTTCCAAAACCGATTCAAAGGAATTGTTCGATGTCGTCCATCCGTCTCATATACTCATTTCAACAGACAGGACAACAAATATCGAACGCATTACTCTTGATTATATTACTACAAACGGCATAAAGAAAACCGTTTCAAACAGGATATTCGTGCAGACTAACCTGTCGGCTTCCGAATTCACCAATCTTCTCAAGGCAAGGGAAGCCGAAGCTTCAGGAATAATCGATAATCTGAAAAAATCGGGGGACGTTGAAAAAGAGTTCAACAAAGCCGCTTCCAACCTTTCTGCAGACCCTGCTGCAGCCAGGAATATCGGCGACGACGGTTTGATTACGAAGAATTACATGGTGAAGGATTTTGAAGACGCGGTTTTCGCGGCAAAAAATAAGGGACTTATCGACAAACCGGTTTCTTCACCTTACGGCTATTATATAATATTCATTAAAGAACCTCCTTCGCAAAAATCGATCCCGGATATCGAAAAAGAAGCCGGCAAGGATAATTTTCAGAGAATCGAACCTGTCCTTATCAATATGTATTATGACCGGCTGAAAAACGAAAATTTAAAGGATAAATATACCGCCGATGCGACTAATAAAACAGTCGCTGTCGAAGGCAAGAATTACAAAGTTTCCGACATACCTGGCGATGCAGTTATGCTTGATATGTGGGGAAAGCCGCTTACCTGGAAGGAATGCATTGACGACTATTCGATTCTCCAGCCTTCTATAAATCAAAAGATGAGCTTCGATGAATTTGCCAATGTCATGCGTATCATCAAAAGCACATTTTTCGATTATGGAAATGCGGTCAGGCTCGGCCTGGAAAAGAATGCAGAGACGAAGAACGATATGTCTAAATTCAGGGAAAATGTTTCAAAATATCTTGCAGTTAAAAGCTATTTCAGCGATAAAACCATGGAATTGAACGGAAAAATAAAAGAGACGGATACTCCTGAAGCTGAAAAGGCATATTACGATAAACATAAAGAAGAATTCATGAAAAATGTCCGGAACGGAACCTTGCAGATGAGTTTCAAAGAGGCCTCGGGAGCAATAAAAGAAGCTCTTAAAAGGGATTATCTCCAGAAGTTTTATGTTACATGGAAAGACGAGATGATGAAGAATGCGAAAGCATCGTTCATCGATGCCGGTTTAAGGGATTTAAAGTCTCTTGAAATGGAGCAGTTTGAAAAAATAAATAAAAATTTCAAGGTGCCGGTGAAATAGAGGCTGAAGAGATTTATTTAAGCGCCTTCAGGGAATTATCCCTGTAATATTTAAGAATTTCATCGGAAGGGAAAAGCTTCAGGCCCTCCTCCGAAATTGAAAGGGCCTTTGCATAATCTCTTTTAAACCAGTTTATTTTAGCATATTTCTGGTATCCCGACTGAATGACGTTATTTAAAGCAGAATTGGCCGGTTCTACGGATAGGCCTTCTTTCGCATACCTGATCCCGCTTTCGAAATCCCCCCTCCTGAAAAAATAATTTGCCGCATAATAGCTTATATTGACCAGGATTGTCTGGAGCGACTCGTTGGCCGGATCTTCGCTTAAACCCTCCCTGGCATATCTGATCCCGTTATCGAAATCCCCCTTCCTGAAAAAGATTTTCGCAGCAGAGCCGGTAATATTTACCAGTATATTCATTATATATTCGTTATCGGGATCTTCGGAGAGTCCTATCCTGGCGTACCTGATCCCGCTGTCGATATCCCCTCTCCTGTAATAACTAAGGGCTATCGACCCGTTTATGAAAGCGACATTATCCGCCAGGACTTTCGACTGGGGGAAACTGGCCAGTCCGGACTTCAATATTTCAAGTCCTTTTTCGGTATTCCCGTTTTCGAAAAACTTCATGCCTACGGAACTGTAATAATCTTCGAGAATGGTATCGAAATAATCGTTTTTCATCAATTGGTACCAGTTATGCATCAATTCTTCCCCTGCGGGGTACTTTCTCCATTCATCAGCCAGCCTGCGGCTCAGCTGTTTGAACCCGCTTATTACCAGTATCCTGATGTTATCGTTTTTAGGCATCTGGGCCAGGGCGATTTTCCCGATTTCATAACCTTCCTGAAAATTTCCGTCATGGTTAATGACCCTGTTCATAATCCTGGTGTAAAAATTGTTTTTATATTCTTCATTCTCACCTGCCAGGCGGAGATACCTCGACATCTCGGCTATGGCTTTTTCATACTGCGAAGCCTCGCAGAGGTAATCGATGTATTTGTCGGCAATATTAAAATACGTACCCAGATACCGGCCTTTCTCCTGAAAGTGAAGAACCGCCTCCTCGAGTACCGAAAGAGCCTCTGCATAATCCTTTTTAGTATCAGCCAGGTACAGGGCAAAGCCGCTGATGACAGGCTGTAAATTGGAATTTTCGATATTTTGATCCGGATCCGCCGCCAGCGCCTTTAAAGCATACTGATAAGCCGTATAATACTGACCCTTTGCATATGAAGCCTGGCATAAGGAAGAATATATGAAACCGATAGTCCCTCTTTTCCCCGGGCGTAATGACTGAACCGGTCTTCTCTCCGGAAGCATGCTTAAATCGTATCCGGCAGGATCTGCAGCATCGGAATAAATATCGATCCCGTCGATATCGATCAGCGAAAGCATGTTAGAAGAATTTTCGTCGATCTTCGTGGGAAATCCCTGGTCCTCAATGAGACTGTTGAAAAGAAGTATGGCGGAATAATGGTTATAGAAGCCTTTCCGGATAAGATTATCCAGAGAGGGATCCGTTTCACTGTATTTAATCATCAGTTTTTTATGCATATTTTCGAAGATTATTCTTGATGCCTCTATCGGATTGTCGGGAAGGGGTTCATCAGCCGTAAGGCCGGATTCGAAATTTGAAATTTTAGCCAGATCCGCTTCCAGTTCTTTGCCTTTTATTCCCTCAGCAATAAGGATATCCTCCTTTATCGTAAAAATATCGGGATTCAGGACCATCTGATATTCCCGTGAATTCGTATCGAACACGATATATTTAGAAATATAAGGAAAGACTTCGCCTGCAGAAAATATGAGTACAAAAACAAGAAGTATTTTTTTCAAACCGTTCCCCTTTATTTAATTCTCTTCTTCAGATAATCCCTGTAATAAATAAGCTTCTGATCACCCGGGAATGATAAAAGGCCTTCTTCCGCTATCGCCAGGGCCTTTGAATAATTTTTGGCTTCAATCTCATCCGATGTATAAATACGGTAAGCGGTATTGAGATTCGATTTGAGGGATACATTCCCGGGGTCGGCTTTTAACCCTGTTTTAAGATAAAAAATAGCCCTGCTGTAATCTTGTGTGCCGAAAAAGCCGTTGGCGGCATTGCCCGCTATGTAAACGATATTGTTCTTGAGAAGTTTAGATCCCGGGAAAAAAACCAGGCCCTTTATTAAAACTTCGATCCCCCGGTCGGGATCTTTATATTCATTGAATTTCAAGCCGGTCAGGTTGTAATAATTCTCAAGAATGCTGTCAAAATACTCGTTTTTCATCAATGCATACCATTTAAGTAAAAAATCCTCCCCCTTGGGGTACTCCTGCCAGTCTTTGACAAGCTTCTGACTGTAAAGGTTCAAGCCGTTTATCATAAGGCTCTGTATATTTTCATTTTTAGGATTTTCTTCAAGGGCCTTTTTCCCGAAATCATAGGCTTTGTTAAAATCGGCGTCATGATTGATAAGCCTGTACAGGATCCTCGTATAGAGGTTATCGAAAACGGATTCGTTTCTTCCGGCAAAATCGAAGGCCTTCTCCATCACGTTAAAGGCTTCATCATAACTATTAAGATCGACAAGACTGTTAAGGTATTTATCAAGCACATAAAAATAATTAGTCAGAAAGGCCCCTTTTTGAGGTATGTTGCTGACCGCTTCCTCCAGGACCGAAAGAGCGAGGATGTAATCTTTTTTCGTGTCGGTCAGATACATGCTGTATGCCGAGTATGCAGCGGAAACGTTAGAATATATATATTTACCTTCGGGATATACGGCCCAGGATTTAAGAGCGTTCTGGAACGACTCGTAAATATTACCCTTTTTGAAATCGAAATACGACATATTTGCATAAGTATAGGCTAATAGTCCTCTTTTCCCGACAACCTCTGTTATTTCCGGATCATGCGAATATGAAAACCCGGTCAATTTTTTAAAATTTTCCTGGGCTTCCATATTAGTGCCGATGTCATAACCGTAAGGGCTCGTATTTTCGACATCGATTTCCCTGCCGCCGATTTCCAGCATCGTGTATGCATGCGAGGGCAGAATAACTCCCGAACCTTTAATACCGAAATCCTCCAGAAGGCTGTTATACATAAGTGTGCTCGAAAGGCAATTATACCTTCCGCTTCCGATGACAGCTTCGAGGGTCGTTTCGGATTCATCGTATGTTTTGAGGATCTTTTTATGCATTTGAAGAAATATTTCCCTTGAAAGAAGAGACTCGGCAACAGGTTTATCCACTTTTATGGAAGCTTCAAAGTTAGAAATTACCGAAAGATAATTCGAGAGCGTTTCTTCATCGACTCCCGATGCAAGCAGGGCGCTTTTTTCAAGGGGGAAGGCATCGGGATCCATTATTGCCCTGTATTCGAGCGAATTAGTGTCTATTGATAAAAACTTCGATGTAAAAGGATAACTGCAGACGTAAAAAAATAAAAAAAACGAAGCAACTATAAACCTTATCATCCCGGGAACCCTCAACCCTTCTGATTAATTTTTTTGAAAAAAACGAGTACGAACTGTTCCGAACTGATCTCCTGCACCTGCTTGTAAAAGCCATATTCCTTGCATTCGGGTGTCATGCCGAATAGCGTGTAAACAAAACATGAGAGGTTTGCTGCATACTCCATCATCAGAGCTTCTTCAATTTTTTTAAATTCCGCAAGGTTCATAATAATAGGCAGCCTGTAGAATATGTGGCACTTCGAGTTGGATTCCCTGAAAATCTTGAAGCTCTTGTCGGAACTTATTATCTGGGTTGAATGAAGTTTGAGATAATTATAAACAAAGTCATTGAAAATCGACTCGTTTTCGGTATAATAATCTTCAAGAAGAGGGTTGTCCACAAGGATCTTATACCTTGCAATGAGCTCTTTCAAATCGGCATAATCGGGGTTGATCTGGTAGGCCCTGACCCATGAATCTATGGCTTCAAGGTAATTGCCCTGGTCGAATTGAGCCCTTCCCAGGATATATAACGCCTGGTGCTTGTAATTGGGCGAAAGCTTGTCCACATATGCCTTCCCCGTTCTTACAGCTTCCTGCATCTGGTTATCGATTATCATATTGCGGAGAATTTTTATAATTGATTCATCGAAATAGGTCTTATCATCCATAAGGGTTTTCAGCACATTGATTGATTCCTTGTAATTCTTCAGGCTTGTATATGCGTCTGCAAGGATAAAATATATTTCACTTTTCTCATGAGAATCCGTGACACGTAATTTGAGCGCGCTTTCAAACGAATATACCGCCTTCCTGTAGTTCGATACCCTGAAATACGATTTTCCCATCAGGCTGAAGGCCTGCCACGAATCGGGTTTAATAATGACAAGTTTTTCCAGATTGGATACGGCTTTCTGGTAATTTTTCGATTTGTAGTGTATCTCGGCAAGCTGGTAAAGGGCCCTGGTATCGGTCGGATTCTCCTGCAGAGCCATCATATAGTTACCCGAGGCTTTAATATAATCCTTTTTTTGACTGTACAGGTCTCCGATCCTGTCCAGGACTTCGATTTTCAAGCTCTTCCTGATATCATGGGAAAAATATGTCATGGAATCCTCGTAATAACGGAGGGCCATGGAGGTATCCTGCAGGCCTTCATAAGCGCGCGCCAGGTAATAATAAACCATGAAAGACTTTTTTTCTTTGAGAAGTTCCGAGGCAAGATCCAGTACTTTGCGGTATTGGCCTGCCGACAGGGCGATCTCGATATTATTCAGTCTCCGCCTGGCCTGGAAAAGCCTGACAAGTACGGCAGTTCCAATAATTACCAGAAAAAGCCCCATGGCCAGAAGAAAAAGTAAAAATATATTCATATTATTCTCATATTTTTGTAATCTAATATTATTCTTAAAAAATTAGTTCAAATTATAACATTAAAAAACTTTTTAAACATCTATTTTTTATTTTTCCGGCTGAAACCGCCTGTAATAAATTATCGGCCTGTATCTAATATTAACAATAGTTGAATCTTACGCTCAACTCTAAAAGAATTGTCTAAAGACATCGATTAATTTTTATTTTTAACGGCATATGTTATAATAGGGCGTCTGTTAATTCCTTTTAATGACCGGGCCTTTTAAAGGCCGTTTAAGTTGAAATAATGAAAAATCACTCGCCCATATAAAAATCGATATGCCGGCTTTCACCGGATCAATGATAAAAGAAGGTGTTATATCGTATGAAAAGACTGATTTTTGCTTTTATTTTGGAATGTCTTTTCATTTCGGGGCTGTCTTATTCGATAGATGAACTCAGAAGTCTCGATTTTCTCCCCAGGTATTCGGTCTTGAATTCATCATGCATAGGCGGGGACAGCGGAGCCCTGTTTATAAATCCGGCAGGCCTGTCATCGGTCGACAGGATGTCGGCAGGACTTTCAACGACAAATTTCCAGGATATCGGATTCTTCGGTTTTTCAGCCCTGCCCCCTGTAATCGGCGGAGTTTTCGCTCTTGATATCTATAATACTTCAACCGAAAACGCCGGATCAAAAAGAGGTTTTGCATTCGGCTACGGGAGGGAATTCTTCGGGTGTCTTGCTCTCGGGGCCGGCATCAAAACCGTATCGGACTATGCATTCGATACCCGCGACGGACTTTTCTTCGATGCCGGGATCATTTTTTCCCCTAACGAATCCCTCAACCTCGATTTTTTCAGGAACAGTTTTATCAATAATAAATTATTTATCAGTTTTGCCGTCCAGGACCTTGGCCATGAACCTTCCACAACAACAGCCGAAGAACAAAACCTCCGTCTTGGACTTCTGTATAATCTTGATATCATCTGGACTAAATTCTTCGTTGAAAAGATGTTTTTGAGCCGGAATGAGCCATTCGTTTTCGGTCTTGAATTCAATCCCTCGCCCGATATCTTAAAAATGTTTTTCCTCAGGGGTTCCTATGAAATAGACAGCCGGGACGTCAGATTAGGTTTCGGCGTGCACGGCGAGGATGCTATGGCGGATTTTTCCTATTCCGCCCTGGATAAACGGTACTTCCTTTCATTTAACGTATACTTCGAAAAAAGCCGCCGTGAAATGTCTGTTGAAAATTATAATGAGGGTGTTGTCCTGTATAACGAAGCCCTTGATGAGGAAAAGTCGGGCAATCCCGCCATGGAAAAATTTCTGGCGGCGGATGTAAGTGTAAAGTCCGCCCTTTCCAGGGATAGGAGCAATGTCAAGGCTTCCCTTCTTAAAGAACAGATCGAAGGCAGGCTTTCCGATTACAAGGCTCAAAACCTTTCCAACGCCCAGATTGCGGAAAATAAAAAAGACCCCGTCGGAGCGCTTATATATTACAACAGGGCGGCTTTACTGGCGGATAATCCGGCCGTCGAAACAAAAATAAGCAACCTTATAACGAACCAGACTGTCATCAATTTCATAATAAACAGCAAGATTGATATTAATTCGGCAACAAACGCCAGAAAATTCATCGCGGCTAAAAAAGAAATATCCAGACTCCTGCTGGTATTGCCCAAGGACAGGGATGTACTTGCACTCCGGGAAGGAGTCTCAACACAGCTTAAAAACATTGCAGAGGTTTATTACAGAAAGGCTCAGTCGTTTTATGACAGGTACCTTCTCGAAGATTGCATGTCGCAGGCGAGGAATGCTCTCGTTTACGAACCGGACCTTGTGAAAGCCCAGGACCTTTATAATCTCGCCCAAACGGATCTCTACGAAAAACAGTCGAGCCGGAAGGCTTATGAGCTGTTCGGGAATAAAAATTACATAGGAGCACTGTATATGGCAAACAGGGTCCTCGCCAGGGATTCCGAAAGCCAGGACTCTGCCGCTCTTAAATCAAGGATACTTAAGATTTTCAGGGATAATGAAAAGGAATATCTTAACGAAGGGATCTCTCTTTACAATAATGCCGAATACGACAAGGCCATCGAGGATTTCAGCATCGTACTGCTTATCGATCCGGGCAATAATACGGCATCCGATTATATCGGCAGGGCTTCTACAAAAGAGAAAGCCGTCGATAAATTAAGTGAAATACAGGAGCAGTAAAAATGAGAAAACGTCTGGGTCTCAATATCGATCACATTGCAACGCTCCGCCAGGCAAGAAATGCGGAATATCCCGATCCCGTTGCGGCTGCAATTATATCGGAACTCGCCGGCGTTGATGGAATTACCGTCCACCTCCGTGAAGACAGGCGGCATATCCAGGACAGGGATGTGGAACTATTGCGGAGAATCGTAAAAGTAAGGCTGAATCTCGAAATGGCGCTCAACCCTGATATAATCAAGGCTGCGGTCAGGATCGCGCCCGACGATGTCTGCATAGTTCCTGAAAAAAGGGAAGAGATAACGACCGAGGGAGGACTCGATGTTAAAAGATATAACAGGGAACTCATGGATACTATTCCCCTCCTGCATGAAAAGGGAATAGTAGTCAGTCTTTTCATCGATCCCGATAAGTCTCAAATCGAGGCTTCGAAATCAACAGGTGCGGATTATATAGAAATCCACACCGGTTCTTACGCCGGTGCGAAACGAACTGAGGAAATAAATCTCGAGCTTTCAAAAATCATTGAATGTTCAAGTTTCGCCTCGTCCGTCGGGCTCGGGGTTAATGCCGGGCATGGCTTGAATTACCTGAACACTTATCCTATAGCAATGATCGGGGAGATCGATACCCTGAATATAGGACATTCTATAATTTCAAGAGCTGTGCTTACAGGGCTGGATCCGGCGGTAAAGGAAATGCTGTCGATACTCGACAGGGCTAATGCCGATTCCCTCCACAGGGGTTTCCCATACGGTCCATCCCCTGCGTAATCCCTTTCACGGCAAGCGCATTCTGAAAAACCGCCATATTCTCCTGTTTATTGAGAGTCCATAGAGGGGCTATAAGCCTGTCCGGGCTGCTGTCGGAAAAAAGCCTGTGAATAACAATATCATCAGGAAGGATCCTGATAATCTTCGCAAGTATTTCAATATATTCATCCCTTCCAAGGAGCGGGATATTCCCGGCCATGAATTCCTTTTCAAGGGCCGTCCCATTTTCAACATAAAGATGATGGAACTTAAATCCGTTTATTCCTGTACCGATAAGCTCCGAAACGCTTTCGATCATATCGGGCTCGCTTTCCCCCGGCAGGCCTAATATAAGGTGGGCGACCGTATGGATTCTGCCGCTTTTTACGGTCATCTTCACTGCCGATACGTTTTCTTCAGCGCTGTGGCATCTGTTGATCTTTTCAAGGGTTTTATCATGCATTGACTGTGCGCCGTACTCGACTATCAGGAAAGTTTCCTGCGAGAGTCCGTTAAGCATTTCGATCTTTTCTTCATCAATACAGTCAGGTCTTGTCCCGATAGCTATGCCGCAGATTTCCGGGAAACCAAGCGCGCTTTTATAAAGTTTCAAAAGATCCGCGGCCCTGCCGTAAGTATTGGAGAAGGGCTGGAAATATGCGATGAATTTTTTTGTTCCGTATCTCTTCCCTACAATTTCGATCCCTTTGCGGATCTGCTCCGGAACGGATAATCCGGGACTTGCATAAGCTGCTCCCGCTCCGGACCCGCTGCAGTAAATGCATCCGCCCGTACCTTTCGATCCGTCCCTGTTAGGACAGGTAAAACCGGCGTCGACAGATATCCTGTAAACTTTTTCGCCGAATTTATTCTTAAGGAATGAATTAAGACTGTAATACCGCATATTTGAAATTATTCAAGCGCTCTTTACAAGAGCCAGGATCAATTTGACCGTATTTTCAAGATCTTCAATTTCAACATATTCTTCCGTAGAATGAACGTTCATCATGCCCACGGCAAGGTTTACGGCGTCGATCCTGTTCTGATTGTACAGATTGGTATTGCTTCCGCCGCCGCTTCTTTCGAATCTTGGAACAAGGCCTATCGATTCGACCGCTTTTCTTGCAAACTCAATGATACCGTCATTTTTTGAAAAACTGAAGCCTTTATATAATTCCTGGAATTTTAGCGTAATCTCTACTGCATTTTTTTTGTTCTCATCGACTATCGAGGAGATAAGGTCCGTAAGCCTTTTTATCTCATTTTTATCATGAGACCTGAATTCCCCCCTGATAATACATTGCTCCGGTATTATATTGACCGCAAGCCCGCCCTCTACGACCCCTACGTTGGATACGGTATCCTTGTTCAGTTTTCCCTGGGGAAGACCGTCAATTATTTTAGCTGCCGTTTTAATAGCGTTTATTCCGAGTTCGGGTGCTATCCCGGCATGGCTCGACTTGCCCTTGACAATTATCTCATAGCTGTAATGATGCGGCGCAGCGACCACGACTCCGCCTGTTTTGCCGTTTGAATCCAGAACAAATCCGTAATCGGCTTTGATTTTTTTAAAATCGAGATGATGAACGCCTGTCAAGCCGATCTCTTCAGCGGATGTGAACAGGAAATATATCTCGCCATGCGGCATGCCTTTTTCTATTATTTCAAAGAGAGCGGTTATCATAGCGGCTGCGCCTGCCTTATCGTCCCCGCCCAGAATTGTGCTGCCGTCCGACCTGATCCTGCCGTTGTCGACAACAGGATTTATCCCGATGCCCGGCTCGACGGTATCCACGTGAGAATCGAAGAAAATGCTTTTTCGGCCGGGAGAGTTCGCCGGCAGTTTGATGATAAGATTGCCCGAACCCTCTCCCAGGCTATCGATGGTATAGGGGATAAATTCAATTTCAACCGGAAGGTTCGAAAAATGTTCTTCGAGATAGCTGAACATTTCATCTTCCCTCAGTGAAAGACTGTCGATCCTCACTATCTTTAAAAACTCTTTGACCACCCTTTCCTTCAGCGATTTTTCCATATCCGGTCCTTTTCCATATAGTATCCGGCTAATTCAAGATCGTCCCGAGTAGTGATTTTTATATTGCATTTTTCGCCGTTTATTATGTCGGCTGAAAGCCCCTGCATCTCAAGAAGCCTTGAATCATCGGTGAAATCTGTCATTCCCCTGTCAAAAGCCGACATATGCGCCCTGTAAATCATATCGAACCTGAATACCTGGGGAGTCTGCAGCTCCAGAACCTTATCCCTGTCGAGGTACGAATCTATCGACTTCCCGCCGCCTGAAATGACAAGGGTGTTATTTATCCTGACGGCAGGAACGGCAGAGCCTTTTTCCATGGCATGGTTAATGCCCTTTTCAAGAAGTTCCATTGAAAAGAGCGGCCTCACTCCGTCATGAATTGCAACTATATCTATTCCTTTATGAGAAAGACTCTCCAGTCCTTTCAGCACTGAAAGCTGTCTTGTCGGCCCTCCCTCTACTATGTCAAAACTGCGCCGGCCTCTGAGCTTAAGAACCTCTCCAATCCAATCGCTGTGAACTACAACAACCAGGTCTCTGATAATACGGCTGAAATTATCAATACTGTATTCGAGAATAACCCTGCCATGCAGTTTTAAAAATTGTTTTGGAATTTCCGACCCGAACCTGGAGCCTATTCCGCCGGCTACAATAACGCCGCCGACTATCATAATCCGCTTACACCGGGCCTTACCTGTTGGAACCCGGCCCCTGATTTGTCAGAATATTGGACATGCTGTTAGTTCCTGAATTTGTAATGGCTTCACTGCCCTGCTGCTCCTGCGTTTCCTGGGTCTGCTCGCGCTGCCTTACATAATT
The DNA here is from genome assembly GCA_963796325.1 of uncultured Spirochaetota bacterium. GTDB lineage: Bacteria > Spirochaetota > Brevinematia > Brevinematales > JAOACQ01 > CAVYGN01. The sequence continues at coordinate 547,476 of CAWCLF010000001.1, read as the reverse complement.
GTTGTATTCCTTGACTTTAATATAACCCATTACAAAAGCGCAAACGAAGAAGATGCCGACAAGCCATTTTGTAAAATTTACGAGAACTTCGCTGGTCTTGGCTCCGAATGCTCCCATGGTCAGATCGCTGCCGAACATTCCCGACTGCGCTCCGCTTCCGGATTGAAGCAGAATTACAGGTACAAGCAATATAATATCTAAAATAAAAATTACCATTAAGAATGTAAACATGTTTCCTCCCTACAAAGACCCGCAGCCATACGGTAATATTTTCATTTCATTCAATATTTCAAGAGCGAAAATACCGGGTATTTTATTTTGTCTCTGCCCTTCAGTTCCTCAAGCTCTATAATAAACAGGCATTCTTCCACTTTTCCGCCCATGCGCTCGATAAGCTTAATGATCGCAGCGCAAGTTCCCCCGGTAGCCAAAAGATCGTCCACGATAAGGACTCTTTCACCGGCCCTGACAGCATCCTCATGTATCTCTATCGAAGCGCTGCCGTATTCAAGAGAGTAACTCTCGCTGACCGTTTTCGCGGGGAGTTTAGAGGGTTTCCTTGCCGGGACAAAACCCGCCCCGAGGAGATATGCCAGGGGCGCTCCTACAATAAAACCGCGTGATTCGGCGCCGACCACCTTTTGAATACCTTTGCCGCCGCAATGGCGGTATAAATCGTCGATGCTGCTTTTAAAGGCTTCTCCGTTTTTCCATAGGGTTGTAATATCCTTAAAAAGGATCCCTTCCTTCGGAAAATCCTTGACATCGCGGATATACGAGGTATAGTCCATAATTCCCTCTCATGAAAATCCTTCCCTTTATTTTACAATATTTTAATTGTTCTGTAAATTTATGGTCAAGCATTACGGCATAAATGTCGAATTTAATGTAATCGGTTTCTCCGCAGGATCGTTATGAAATATATTAACTGTTTCCCGGTTTTATTTTTATTTCTCAATATCGCGGTTTGCCGGGCATTCGGCATCGGCATTATTGCGTTTTCCCGGTCTATTTCAAGAGGAGAAAGCGCTATAGTTATATACAGTGCCCCGGAATCGAAAGGTTCTCCTTATATACTCATAAATAAAACTAAAATAATCTATCCGGCGCCGTTTCTGAAAAAAGACTTTTACATAGCTCTCCTGCCCTGGCCCCTGGGCGCTAAAAGCTTTGATGCCGCGATAATCTCCACGAACATGTCCGGAGTTTGCCAGACCGCATTTATACCGTTCAATATCAAAGAAACGGCTTACAGGACCTGCAGGATCGATGTCATTGACAGTTTCCTTGATAAAACCGGAGAACCGGGTCAATACGGTAAAAATAATCATGCCGGCCGGCTTAGACAGTACAATACCGTAATGGAAGAACTTCAAAAGAGGACAGTTTTCGATATCAGGCATGAAACCTCATCAATAGCGACCAATATGCTGTTCGACAACTATATAGGTGCGTTCCTTCCCATTAAAAATGCAAGGGTTACATCTCCCTTCGGAGAACACCGCTTTATATATCTTAACAACAAAGTTATAGGAAGTTCATACCACTATGGAAACGATTTGGCCGGGACTGGAACCGACAGCATTTTTGCATCGAACTCGGGTAAGATCTTTTTTTCAGGATATAACGGGCTCAACGGCAATATGATTGTAATCGATCACGGCCTCGGACTTTACTCCGTTTACTGCCACCTCTCGACTGTTTTTATGAAGACAGGAGACTTCGTTCCTAAAGGTGTAAGCATCGCAAAATCCGGGCATACCGGATATGCCTTCGGAGATCACCTCCATTTCGGCGTAATCATAAATGGGGTCGGCGTCAACCCTGACAACTGGATGGATCAGGGATGGATTAACGTGAATATAATCGATGTGATCGCCGCAGCGAAAAAATCTATGGAAAGTTTATAAAGGGCTATTCAAGAGCGAAATAAATATTGGAAATAGAATATAACGCGGCTGTCTCTGCTTTCAGGATCATTTTACCGAGGCTCGCGTACTGGAATCCTATCTTTTTCAAACCCTCCGCCTCAATGCAGGAAATCCCGCCTTCAGGTCCTATAAAAATCTCGATTTTTTTGCCCTTGCCTGATGAGAGTATATTCTTGAGGCTTTTATCCTCTTCAACTTCCCATAAGAGAATCTTCAGGGAATCCTTTAAAAGAAGTCCGCCTATTTTATCGAGAGTGACTGTTTGATGAATGGACATAGGCGTAGAGCGCCCCATCTGTTTCATCGTTTCCAGGGCGATCCTTTCCCAGCGGGCTATCTTTTTAAGCCCTCTTTCCTCGGAAAGCTTCGGGACTGTTCTTTCAGTTATTACCGGGATTATTTCATTCACACCTATTTCACACGACTTTTCGACAATCCAGTCAAACTTTCCGCCTCTGGGAATAGCCTGGTAGAGACGTACAAAAGTACGCCTGCCCTGGGCAGGATGAATGTCCTTGATCTCGAGTTTAATATTATCAGGGTTTATTTCCTTAATAACCGCACTTATGCTGTCCCCTCTTCCGTCAGTAGCCCCGATCACGTCCCCCACGCCCTTTCTCAGCACATCTGCCAGATGATGAACATCGCTTCCGGATATTACGGCAGTATTTCCAGTAATATTTTCCGCCGGAATGAAAAATTTTCTCATAAAAACCCTTATTTCCTCCTGGATATTAAATTATCGTACACGATATCCGGAGAGAGGTCCATATATCCCAGTACCAGCCAGAGGTGAAATATAAGGTCGGCCATTTCCCACCCTATTTCATCCTTATTTCCATTTTTTGCGGCTATGATGACTTCCGAGGCTTCCTCACCGACTTTTTTCAAAATCCTGTCAAGACCCTCTTTCATTTTTTTAGCTACATACGAATTTTCGGGACTCGTTTTTTTCCTGTCAAGTATAACCGCATATATTTCGTTCAATATGGCCGACTTGTCCTGAACGGGCTTTTTGTCTCCGCCCATTTTAATAATTCCTGTTAAATACCTCGAAATACGCCTGCGGATGTTCGCATACAGGGCATTTTTTAGGCGCTTCGGAGGCTTCCATTATATAACCGCAATTTTTGCATTTCCATAAAACCTTGCCGGTCTTCTTGAAAACCTGGCCGTTTTTCAAATTCAAACTGAGGTTGCGGTACCTTTCTTCATGCTTTTTTTCAATCTGGGCAATTCCCTTGAATATCCTTTCCGCGTCCTTAAAGCCTTCTTCTTCAGCAGTGACGGCAAAATCAGGGTAAAGATTCGCCCATTCCTCATGCTCGCCGTCGGCCGCCGAATCGAGATTTTTCATGGTATCTTCCGAAAAAGCCACCGGGTATGCGGCGGAAAGATCAAGCATGCAGTCGGCGCCCGCGTTCATGCATATGCTGTTATAGAACAGCTTTGCATGTTCTTTTTCATTATCGGCGGTTTCAAGGAATATATCCGCTATCTGCATTAATCCTTCTTTTTTTGCCCTGGAAGCATAAAATGTATACCTGTTCCTGGCCTGGGATTCACCCGCAAAGGCTTTCATCAGGTTAAGGGCTGTTTTTGAATTTTTATGCTGCTGCATAATATCCTCCTTCAATTTTTAAATAATTCCCAATCCCTTGTGCTTTTCCGCAACCTTTGCGGCAAGTTCGCCGACGAGTGCAAAATCTTTTTCCCGAGGATATCCCTTTACGATGACCGGCGTCAAAACCTCGGCCTTAACATTGTAGAGCATCGATTGAATCTGTTCAAGGGCCTTGCCTCCCCATCCGAAAGAACCGATGACCGATACGAATTTTGTCTTGGGCCTCAAGAGATTGTATAAATATACAGCATAAGCCGCCGACGGGTGCATACCGCCCAGGACCGTGGGAACTCCTACAATTACTGTCGCCGCATCTGTCAGCGCCATAGCAAGTTTACCGACATCGGTCACGGTCAGGTCGAAGGGTTCTGCATGGACCCCCTTTTCAATAAGGGCGTCGGTAAGAAACATAACCATGGCCCTTGTGCTTCCATGCATAGAAACGTAAGGAATAACAACGTTGTTTACCACGTTTTCAGATATCCATTCCTTATAACAGTTTATTATGAAATCGGGGTTCGAATAAACGGCCCCATGGCTTGGCGCTATCATTTTAATATCAAGGGATTGAATTTTCCCGAAATTCCCCGATATATTGGATCTGAACGGATACATGATTTCGGCAAAATACCTTTTTGCAGGCTCTTTTATATCGCATTCCCTTCCGGAATCGATAAAAAGACGGCTGTCGGCCGTATGGGATCCGAAAAGATCGCAGCTGAACAGGATTTTGTCTTCAACAAGGTATGTAAGCATGGTTTCAGGCCAATGGACCCATGGGAATATTATGAATTCAAGAGTCCTGCCGCCCAGCGGCAGAGTTTCCCTGTCTTCCACGACAAGAAACTTACCATCATCGATATGAAGCAGGTCCATAAGAAAAGCCTTGCACTTGGCATTGGTCACCACTTTTGCTTCAGGAAACATCGAAATAATATCCGGCAGACATCCGGAATGATCCTGTTCGGCATGATTTGAAATGATGTAATCTATCCCGGTTATCTTCAGCTTTTTCAAATTGGACGCCAGTTCATTAAACGTCCTGGGATCGACTGTATCGATCAGAGCTGTTTTACTGCCGCCTTTTATAAGGTAGGAATTATAACTGGTCCCGTCGGGAAGAGGTATCAGTTCGTCAAAAAGCCTCCTTCCCCAGTCTTTCCCGCCAACTTCAAAAATACCTTCCGCCAGTTTTCTTACAGCCACCTTGTCACTCCTTTTTAAACTGATCTTTAGGAGCGCCGCAGACAGGGCAAAGCCAGCTGTCCGGCAGGTCTTCGAAACCGGTGCCCGGCTTTATCCCCGAATCCGGGTCGCCTACGGAGGGATCGTATACATATCCGCAAACTTCACAAACGTATTTATCCATTCCTGTATCCTCCTTTCCTTTTTTATTATCTTTAATATTTACATAGGTCGGCGCATTTTTACTCGTTTTGCCCTTTTTTACATCCCTGTAATAAGCGTAGGTCAGCGGCCGGGATTCCGACAGTATGACCGATTCCAGAAGATTTCCGATGAATATCGTATGAGTACCCATATCCACTGTTTTAAAAACATCACATACAAAATACGCTATCGTATGATCCAGGATGACCGGCACACCCCTCCCGGCAATCTTATAATTAATATTTTCGAATTTATTAATATCCCTTCCCGATTTGAACCCGAATTTCCCGAAAAATTCGAATGGAGCGCTTTCTTCAAGGGCTGAAACTCCGAAAAGCTTCGAATTTTCTATCATACTGTGCGTATATGCTTCTTTATTGACAATTATCTGGAAAGTGGGGGGATCCGAGTTAACCTGGCAGAACGTGTTTCCCAAAAAACCGTTGTACCTGTCCTCCTGAAAACTCGTCATGAGGTAAAGACCGTAACTAACCTTGTAAATGGCTTCAAGATCCACCATTGACGATAACCCTCCAGATGCATATTTTGATATACCCTAACGAATATGTCAAGATTATAATGCCGCTTACGGACGGCGCTCTTGTCTATGCAAATATCAAAGTTAATTAAGTAACTTAACTCCGTCAAATATCTCCGGGCGATAATTCAGCTCTGAAAAAATCTTTTCATGTTTTCCTCGAGGATGGACATCGTTTTATTGAATATTTCTCCTTCATGTACAGGGATTCCCGCTATTCCTTCCCTGACCGCCTGCATGCCGACAGCTTCCGCTTCCCTTGCGAAGACTTCAAAATCATAAACCGAGGGAATTATCATGCCGGCCCCCAGTTTGTCATCTTTTATAAAATCCGATATTGCCAATGCGGCGGCGGATTTCATCCCTTCCGTTACCCGCCCGGCCCTGACATCGAGGACGCCTCTGAAAATCGCCGGGAATCCCAGGCAGTTGTTGACCTGGTTCGGGAAATCGCTTCTTCCTGTAGCAACTATAAAAGCCCCGGCTGAATGCGCTTCCGGCGGCAGTATCTCAGGATCAGGGTTCGCCATGGCAAAGATAACAGGCTTTTTTGCCATACTTCCGACCATCCCGCCGGTCAAAGCCCCTTTTACCGAGACCCCTATAAAAACATCGGCTCCTTTTAAGGCGTCTTCAAGCCGCCCCTTTTCACCTCCGGGATTTGTGACAAGGGCGATCTCTTCCTTGGCCGGGTTCATACGACTTTCCCTCCCCCTGTATATCACGCCCGTGCTGTCGCACATCACGACATTGCGCGCCGAATGATAGAGAAGGAGTTTGGCGATAGCTATTCCCGCCGCTCCGCTTCCGTTTATCACGATTTTTACATCATTCATACTCTTGCCGGCAAGTTTAAGCGCATTTAAGAGCCCTGCGAGAGTTACAACCGCCGTACCATGCTGGTCGTCATGAAAAACAGGAATATCCAGTTCCAGGGACAGCCTTTTTTCAACCTCGAAGCACCGGGGCGCCGATATGTCCTCCAGGTTGATGCCTCCTGCCCCCGAAGCGATCATTTTTACAGTTTTTATTATATCTTCCGTCTCCTGTGATGAGATTATAACAGGATAAGCGTCCACGCCTCCGAATATCCTGAACAGCAGAGCTTTTCCTTCCATTACGGGCAGAGATGCTTTATGGCCGATGTTGCCCAGGCCGAGAACGGCGCTTCCGTCGCTGACTATAAAGACTGTATTGCCTTTTATCGTGTAATCATAGATCTTTTCTTCATCCCTGTGGATTTCGAGGCATGGGCAGGCGACGCCCGGCGTATAAGCAAGCGACAGCTCTTCCCTCGTTTTTACCGAAACTTTAGGCAGGACTTCTATTTTGCCGTTGCCGATCCCGTTTTTCCTGTGGTATTCCAGCGCTGCGGCTGCAAGATCGCGGATCATAATATTTACCCCCGTTAATTAAATAGTTTATAATACAGAGCGCCATTCTGCAAGTAAAAATTTGTGCGGAGGACAAAATTGTTGTATACTGGTCAATTAAGTGAAAATCGAGCAAAATAATAAGGAGAAGATCATGAAATTCGATCTGGGCGAAAGCTGGTTTAAGAACGGAAAGGATCTTAAAAGGGCAATCCTCGGAAATATGGATCCTAAAAATAAGTTGAAATTTCTCGAAATCGGTTCTTACAAGGGCAGGAGCACGATATGGTTTATTGAAAACTTTCTTTCGGCCGAAGGTTCGGAAATACACTGTGTAGATCCCTGGGAAGAGAACGACCTTGTTAAACTTCAAAAGAAATTCAAAGCCGGCGAGACGGGCGCCGTCTACGACCAGTTTATATATAATATCGAATTCAAGGGTTTCAGGGATAAATGCACCGTTTACCGGATGCGGTCGGCAGATGCATCCGTTAAGTTCAAAGACGGGGATTTCGATTTCATCTATATAGACGGGGACCACTCCTTCGGCGGATGTTACGAGGATCTCTTAAACTACTGGCCGAAATTGAAAAAGGGCGGCGTTCTTTTCGGAGACGACTGGCAGTATTCCGGGATAAGAAAAGCAGCCGTAAGATTCGCCCGGGAGAGCGGAAAAAAACTTCATTTCCGTTTTTACATTCCTCATCTTTTGAATTTGAGCAACGGATTCTATTTTATCAATAACTGAGGAGTTTTCAATGCTCCAGGAAATTATCCGCATAAGGACCGATGCCCGGGAAGGCCTTTATGATATCACAGGGACAGTTAAAAATACCGTGTCGAAGAGCGGTGTCAAAACGGGCATCGCCAGCATCTATGTCCGCGGGGCCACGGCCGCAATTATGATACAGGAAAACTGGGACGACAGCGTGCAGAAGGATGTCATCGATCTCTTGAGGAAGCTTATTCCCGCCGGTGCATGGCTGCATGACAGGCAGGATGACAACGGGGACTCCCACCTTAAATCGGGGCTGATCGGGCCGGAAAAGACAGTTCCGGTCATTAGCGGGATTCTCGGCCTTTCGACATGGCAGAATATCTTTTTATGCGAATTCGACGGGCCGAGGGCCGAAAGGGAGATTGTAGTTACAGTCATCGGGGAATAATATCATCGTCGGGGCCCTTTTTGTCTTCAGGGCTGATAAAAACCAGTTATTAGCCCTTAGGTCCTTAGGGACCTTCAGGGCCTAAGGGAACCACCCTTATGAAATCTTTTATTATTATAAAGAATCAATTATAATAATTATTATAAAAGTAGAGCTTCCCCAGTAAAGCAGTCCGGCCGATTAATACTAAACTTGCTATTAATAATTTTAATGCTGCCTGTGAACGCCTAATAAGGCAGGACTCTGATTCCCGGCTGAAAGTCCCTTAATCAATAAAAAAGGAGATGCCTTTGCTTACGCCTCCGGAATTATTCATAATATACCTCCTGCTCGGACTGATTGCTTTTCTGGGGATAGTCGCACTTTTTTCCTTCAGTTTCTTTTTCAGGCGGAATAATCCTGAAGAATCCCTGCCGGACTACAGCAAAAGAAGCAGCGCCACAAAAAAGCCGCAGCCGGGAATGAGGCATAGAGGCAGCAATATTACCGGGGATTTCAGGGAAAAACTCGGGGAAAAAGTGGTTAAATATATGATCGATATATCAAAATCCGGAGAAAAATCCCTGGTCAAGGACAGGGTCCAGAGAATCATTATCGAATGCGACAGGCTGAATAAGATGAACATACCTGCTGAAAATAAAAAAATCATATCGACTGTTCTTCTCTGGGCCCAGGGTTTCGATGTCGACAGGCACACATCGGAAATCAAGATATTCCAGCGTTCATCCCAGATAGCGTATAACGAGAGACAGAGGGACTTCCAGTTGCGGCTTTTCGGCAAATAATTCGGAGGACTTGAGATGAATTCTGAAACAGTGAAAACTGAACTCTACGGCAACATTAAGGATCTCTTAGGCTACGATCTTTCCATAAAGAGGCTCGGAAGCTGTCATTACGAATCCGATTTCAAGTATTCAAGCAATCCCCTGGAAGCCGAGTCGAGTTTTACTCCCGAGGATGAAAGGGTCATAGCCTTTACGGATTATTCAAAACTGAAAAATCTCTTAAAAAACGATATCCCCGTCCCTTCGTACGAAAAAGCCGGCGCCCGCAAGAAACTCTTCTTTGAACCCGGCAATACGGTTTCAGCCGTAGTCACCTGCGGCGGCCTTTGCCCGGGGCTCAATTCGGTGATCCGCGGCATCGTAATGATGAATTTTTACCGCTACGGAAATCAGACTACATATGGAATAAAATACGGCTATGCGGGCTTCATCAAGGAGAATAATTATCAAACAGTCTCCCTGACGCCACCGATGGTAGAGGACATTCATACCCAGGGAGGGACAATTTTAGGAACATCGAGGGGGCCGCAGGATATTTCAAAGATTGTCGACCGCCTGGAGGAACTCGGGGTGAATATCCTTTACACGATCGGAGGCGACGGCACGCTGCGGGGGGCGATCAGCATTTATAACGAGATAGAAAAACGCAAAATCCCGATATCGGTCATAGGGATCCCTAAAACCATAGACAACGATATCGACTTCATAGACAGGTCCTTCGGGATGGAGACTGCATATTCCGAGGCCTGCAAATCGATCTATGCGGCCCATACGGAGGCCCGGGCCGCCGATAACGGGATAGGAATTGTCAAGGTCATGGGCAGGGAATCCGGTTTTATTGCAGCCCATGCGACGCTGGCGACAAACGAAGTGAATTTCTGCCTCATACCCGAACTCGATTTCGAACTGGAAGGTGAAAACGGCTTTTTAAGGGCTCTTGAGAGGAGGCTCCTTCGGAGGCACCATGCTGTGATAGTCATCGCGGAAGGGACAGGGCAAAAATATGTGATCAGTCCCGGAAAAGAGAAGTTCGATGCATCCGGCAATGTTAAACTGGGAGATATAGGCGTATTCCTGAAAGAAAGATTAAATTCATATCTAAAAGGCAGAAATATTCCGACTTCTATAAAATACCTTGACCCGAGCTACAGCATCAGGAGCTGCGCTCCTACCTCCAACGATTCCATCTTCTGCTCCCAGCTGGCGCAGATGGCTGTACATGCAGGAATGACCGGCAGGACGGGACTCGTGGCGGGCTACTGCAACGGGCAGTTTATTCACCTGCCCATGGGACTGTCGGTCCTTAAAAGGAAAAATATCGAGCTGCATTCGCAGTTATGGTACTCGGTCATCGAAGCAACCGGGCAGCCCGTATCTTTCGGGCAATAAGACCCCGTATTGCTTTTTTAATTCACGAACATTATAATTCATTACAGGCAATTCAGTACGGTATTATGGAGATTGAATAATGAGAATTCCATTAGTTTTGCTCCTGCTTTTACTTATAATTCCGCATCTCTACTCTGTCACTTCGGATTCGGACAGATATTTTAATTCGGGCAAGTCTTCTTTCAACGACGGGGCTTACGAGATTGCTATTACCATGTTCCAGAAAGCCATACTGGCCGATCCGGAAAGCGAGCATGCCGACGAAGCTTCGTTTTATATCGGATTATGCTATTACCAGGACGGACAGTTCGACAAGTCGATCCAGGCCTTCGTGAAATTTTCCAACGATTATCCCGATTCAATATTTAAAGAAAGATCGGTTTTTATCATAGGGAATGCATACTTCAAAATGAAAAGTTACGAAAAAGCGATCCAGCGCCTGGAAATATTTTTAAAATCATACCCGAAAAGCAAATACAGCTCAAACGCTCACTACATAATCGCTTACAGCCTCCTCCTTACCGCAAAATATGACGAAGCGTCCGATGAATACAGCTTTATTATTGCCAATTACCCCTCGGGCGAATATATGGAAGAAAGCATGCTCAGGCTAGGAGAGTCATATTTTTACGATAAGGATACCGCCGGGGCTCAAAAGGAATTAAATGATTTTATTAAACGTTATCCTGCATCTCTATACAGGGATGAAGCGGATTTTTTCCTGGCACGGTGCCTGTATATCAATAATGACGCTGACAGCGCCGTTCATATATTCACGAGGCTTTCCAGCCTTACAAATTTCAGCTACATGCCGGATGCCCAGTATTACGCCTCAATGATTTATATTAAAGAAGACAATTTCGACGAATCGGTCAGGTATCTTACAATGCTTTCTCTTATCAAAGGCAGCGAATACCATGATGAAGCGATTTACAAATTGGGACTTCTCTATAAATTAAAAGGCGACATACAGCCGGCGGTAAATTATTTTTCACTGCTCATATCCGGCAATAAGGGCGGAGAATACGTCCGGAAAGCTTATCTTGAACTGGCTTCCTGTTATATTGCACTTGAAGATTACAAGAATGCCGGCGAAATTTATGATAAACTTGGAAGCCTCGGCGGCGAAAACACTGCGCTTGCAATGTCCAAGTCTGCCGAATTGAAATTTCTCGTTCATGATTACGATGCCGCCGTCAGCGGATTTTTAAAGGTAAAAAGCTTGTATCCGGATACGGAATACGGTAAAACGGCAATGTACTGGCTGGGCAGAAGCTACCTGGAGGAAGGCAAATACTCTGATGCGATCACTTCTTTTGAAAACTATATTAAAATAGAGCCGATGTCCGACAAAGCGGATGAGATCAATATTTTTACAGGGAACGCTTACGCCCTCCTGGGGGATTACGATACGGCGCTGGTATCCTATGAAAAGGCCGTAAAAAAAGGATCGGCTCATACAGACGAAGCCCTTAGCGCTGAAGCCTGGGTTTACGTAAAAAAGAATGAATACGCCAGGGCCGAGGAATTATATAAAAAAATCATAGCATCCTATCCCGGCAGCCCTCTATTGCCCTTGTGCTACTACAGCATTGGAATAATACAATATAACCTCAAGAATTATCCCGAGGCCCTCGAAACATTCAGGAAGGTAGTTTCCGATTACGGAAGCTCATCCTATTCGGGTGATTCGTCCTTAAAAATTGCATGGATTTATTATAAACAGGAAAAATTTGACGAGCTGGCAAAGTTTCTGCTGAATACTAATAAAACCGGCTGGACTCCCGATCAAAAATCGGAAGCCTTCAACCTTCTGGGCTGGGCCGAATTCCGCCTCAAAGCTTACCAGGACGCGATAGGATATTTCATGAATTCAATGGAAACCAGCCGGGATAAATCCAAGATCCTTGAGGATATGCTTTATATAGCCAAGTCATATTTCAACCTCGAACAATATTCGGAATCCATTGAAAGCTACAAAAATTATATAGGAAAAGCGGAATCTTTCGAAATGAAGGACGATATACCTGCAGCCCTTTCGGACATGGCATGGTGCCTTTTAAAAAGCGGCGACGAAACTAAGGCGGCCTCGATTTTCCAGGAACTTGTCGATAAATATCCTCAAAGCTCCTATACATCCGAAGCATTGTTCAAACTTGCCGAATTTTATTACAACAAGTCGGATTATAAAAAAGCCATTGAAAATTATGAAAAAATCATAAAATTATCCGGAGAGGGAGATTTTTCCTCCGGGTCAGTCTATTGGATGGCATGGTCCTATTATAACCTCAAGGATAAAATAAATGCGCTTAAGAATTTTGAAGATTATTTTGATAAATACCCCCGGGGCGACTATGCAACGGATACTCTTCTCCGGATAGGAGATATCTATTACGACCTCTCAAATTTTGAAAAAGCCGATTTTTATTACAGGAAGCTGATCGCTCTTTTCCCGTCTTCACCCGAAGCCGAAAAGGCTAAAGTCCAGGATGCGGATGTGACACTCAAACTGGAAAGCGGAGGCGATGAAGAAAAACTATACGCCCTGCTCATTGAAAAAAGCAAGACCCCCGAAGCCAAATCCCAGGCAATGTACAAACTTGCAATGGTATTTAAAAAAAAGGGGAAGACCGATCAGGCCGATAAAGAGTTTAACGAAATAATAAAAATTTCGACAGGTGAAGAAGCGGCGCTATCTTCATTCGAACTTGCAGAAGAGGCAAGTTCGAGGGGAGACTATGAGGCTGCAATAAAGCTTTACGGAAGCATCTTTTATGTTTACAAGTCAACCGATATTTATCCGCAGAGTCTTTACGGAATTTCAGTTTGTTATCATAAAACGGATAAAGACGATACGGCAAAACAGTATCTTCAGAAGATCATTGAGAAATATCCTGATTCGCCATGGGCGGAAAAGGCGCGTACAATGCTGGCCGAAATCGGCAAATGAAAACATAAAGGCCATTTCTCCGTTTTATTGATTAATTTCAGTCTTATTGTTATATTAAACCATAGATTACCTTTCAGGCGGTGAGGAGAGGCATATGGGCAAACTCTTCAATTCATTACCCGAGAGCTTCATGAAAAAGGTCCTCAAAGACGAAAATGAAGAGATCGTAGAACATCTTTTAGCGGTTAAAGAACAATTTGAAAAAGAAACCGATAAAGACACGAAGGTGGCTTTTAAAGAGAGGCTGACAACAGCCTTCTGGAATCTCTACATGGCAATCGGCCAGAGGCTGACTGACAGGAGTCCCAGGGAAAAGAGGCTGTTCCTGCGATTCGGCATCCTCGACCTTAAATACCTAACACAGGATGAACAGAAACTCATACTATCCCAGCCCTTCGATGATAAAGACCCCGAGGACACGGTTTTTTATGTAGACGAATGGCTCATTTCGATCCTTAAAGGGCAGATAAAGCCCAGCGTAATAGACGAAGCAACCCGAAAGCCGGGAAAATCCATGGATGAGGCCCAGCAGGCAAAATATGAAAGGACTGCGGGGCTTCTCGACGCCACCAAGCAGAATTATTTCAATACTGTTGAAAAAAGAAAATTGCAGGAAGAGGCCCTTCTTTCGCTTGCAAATATGATATCCTCCCACCAGACCGACCCCCTGTTCAACGCCTCTGATACATATAACGACGAACAGCTCAAAAAAATGGACGACCTCTCCGATATCCTGAGGGAGCTTAAAAAAATCGACAGGGAATTGTCCATTTCGAAAAAATCTTATTATGAGAACTATGAAAACCAGAAAGAGCTGGAAGCCGTATTGATGGAGTCCAAGGGGCATGAAGGTTATACGGTCGATTCGCATACTGCGGAATCCGAGCTGGGCGCACTCCGCCAGATGACAAAAATGTGCATAGGCAGGCAGGGGAACCATTTCCCGATTCTACTCAGTTCATTTATACCCAAGGAAACGCTCGAATACAATTTCAAACAACTCACATATAAAAGAATGAAAGAGATCGAAACGATGGATTATTCCATATTCGAAAGGACGTTCCGCCAGCAGACGCACAGGATCCCTCCTTATATAATTCTTACCCCGGGATACGGAAATTACGGCATCTGCTGGGAACCATACGATAAATACAATAAGGCTACAAGTAAAGGAAGGCTGGCAGTTCCGATATTTTCCCGAAACCCGAAATTGTCTGTCGTCATAGCGCTGGGTGATTTCAGGTGGCAGGTCGCCAAGGAAATGGCGGGTTACCACTGGATGGATGAAGGCCTGACTGCCAGATACTATACATATCTGGATACCAACAAGATCAAGGGCGACATTAAAACTCATTTCATTAACGATTACATGCTCTGGATAATCAAGGAAGCGGAGGGCATACAGAAACTGGACAACCAGGACGTCCGTTATATATTCTGGCGTTTTGTCCCGTTTCCCGACAAGATTAAGGAAGACCTGTCCAACCGCGGATTTTACTACAGCGATCTTTATAAAAAAGAACTCAGCTACAGAATGACCAAGGGCAAATAGGAATGTATCTAAACTCCCTCAGAGATGCGCCTGTCGAGACCTTGAATTTCCTGACTCAAAGGCAGAAATTTTTTTTACAGAAACTGGGTCTTCTTACCGCCTATGACATACTTAACTACTTTCCTGTAAGATACGACGACAGGTCGTCGATCGAATCTATACAGTCCAGTCTTTTAAATAACAAGCCGGCGGCGATACTTGCGACCGTGGTCGAACATTCTTACATATTTTTCAACAGGAGAAGGCATCCCAAAATAATAATCCAGGATGAAAAAATGAGGGCCTCTCTTGTCGGTTTCAACCGCGAATATTTGACGAAGTCAATGAAAATCGGCGAAAAATACTGGATATATGCCCAGTTTTTTTATAAATACAATGAAGTCCAAAGCACAAATTTCGATTTTGAAAAATACAGCGAGGGCAAAAGTCCGAAAAATTTCGGATTCATCCTCCCGGTTTACAAGCTCACGGAAAACCTCTATATAAAGGAACTCCGGGGCATCATAAAAAAGACCCTTTCCAGGTACATCGACTCCCTCGGCGACGAGATCCCGGATTATATTCTTAAAGCCCATAATCTCGTTTCAAAAAAAACCGCATTGTACGATATCAACTTCCCCCCTGACGCAAAGGCTCTGAAAAAAGCCAAGCTCAGGCTGGCTTTTGAAGAGTTTCTTGCCATTGAACTTGCCGTAATGATGAAAAAGATGAATGTCGAAGGAGTGCGCAAATCATATTCGTATGCAAAACGGCTTAAGCTGGACTCCTTTATTAATAACCTGCCCTACCGGCTTACCGGAGCCCAGACGAGGGTAATAGGAGAGATTACTGAAAGCATGAACAGACCCATACCCATGCACCGCCTGCTCCAGGGGGATGTCGGATCGGGAAAGACCACCGCAGCTCTCGCCGGTATGATCTATGCCGCAGAAAACGGACTTCAGGCGGCTCTTATGGTCCCCACGGAAGTCCTGGCCCTGCAGCATTACAACACGATTAAACCGTACCTGGACTCCCTGGATATCACTTCCTCATTATTGACAGGCGGCATCGACACGGCACAAAAAGATATGATTTACAATAATATAAGGGAGGGGATCACTCAGGTGACTGTAGGTACTCAAGCCCTTATCCAGGAAGGCCTGGAATTCAGGAAACTTTCACTCTGCGTTTTCGATGAACAGCACAGGTTCGGGGTGGAACAGAGGATCAGCCTCTCAAAAAAGGGCAAAAACCCCGATATCCTTGTCATGACGGCGACGCCTATACCCAGGACGCTGACGCTTACCCTTTACGGCGACCTGGATATATCGGTAATCGACGAAATGCCGGCCGGCCGGAAAAAAATAATGACGAAGTGGATCTCTAAAAAAGAATATCCCGAACTTTTAAATCTGGTCGAATCGGAACTTAAAAAGGGCCGCCAGGCATATTTCGTTTACCCTCTCATAGAAGAATCCCGGCAGGTCGACACCGAAAACGCCTTGAAAATGCACAGGGTCCTGTCAAAGGAATTTTCCGGTTTCAATGTCGGACTCCTCCATGGCAGGATGAATCCCGCGGAAAAATACAGGGTAATGGAAGATTTCAGGAACAACAGGGTCCAGATCCTCGTATCCACTACAGTAATCGAGGTCGGTATAGATGTAAAAAATGCTACGGTGATGGCTATAGAAGGGCCTGAGAGATTCGGTCTTTCGCAGCTCCACCAGCTCAGGGGCCGTGTCGGAAGGGGCATATACGAGTCTTACTGCATACTTATAACATCGGGCAGCGAGACAGACGAGACGAAAGCCAGGATGACTGCAATGGTCAGCCACAGCGACGGTTTCATGATTGCCGAAGAGGACCTGAAGCAGAGGGGACCGGGAGAGATCCTGGGCATCCGGCAGTCAGGAATTCCCGAGCTTAAAATAGCTGATTACATAAGAAACGAAAAACTTCTCCTTGTGACAAAAGAGGACGCCTGGAACATACTTAAATCCGACCCGCCGCTCTGCCTTAATGTAAATAAACAATTGCGCGAAGGCATTATAGATTTCCTGCCCAAAGATTACCTTTATTCGGGGTAACACCTAAGGATAACTCCCATTGGAACCTTTAAAAACGGTTAAAATATAAAAGAATAAAAAAATATCTCTTTTTTTTCATAAAGTTTAATTTGGAGACCGCCGATACATACATCAGAAAATTAACGTACTCTAAAAAAAGGAGGTTAAAAAAATCCCGGCCTGATAGGATTATCGGCCTCTACTCAAAAGCCTTTAGGCTTTTAAACGGAAAAATTTCCGCAAGGATGCGGGAATTGCATAAATCAAGGAGGATTTATATGATCATTAATCACAATGTAAGTGCAATCTTTGCAAATCGTCAGTTGTATCTCAACAACCGCGAATCCGACAAGAACATCGAAAAGCTCTCATCCGGCCAGAGGATCAACAGGGCGGGTGATGACGCTTCCGGTCTGGCAGTATCTGAAAAAATGAGGTCACAGATAGGCGGCCTCCGCAGGGCCGAGAGGAATGCCGAAGACGCTATGTCCTTCATTCAGACTACTGAAGGTTATCTCGGTGAAACTCATACTATCCTTCAGAGGATCAGGGAACTCGCAATCCAGGCTTCGAACGGCATTTATTCTACCGAAGACAGGATGCAGATCCAGGTAGAAGTATCCCAGCTCGTTGCTGAAGTGGACAGGATAGCATCGCATGCCCAGTTTAACGGCCTCAATATGATGACCGGACGTTTTGCTTATGCTACCGGCGGAAACAATCCTACATCCAGCATATGGTTTCACGTAGGCCCCAACATGGACCAGAGGATAAGAAGCTACATCAATACTATGACAGCCACAGCCCTTGGATTGAAGGATCCGACATCGCGTGAAAATATCAGCATCAGCACACCGGAAAAATCCAATATGGCTATAGGCACGATCGACAGTGCGCTTTCGAAGGTTTCCAAGCAGAGGGCGGACCTTGGCGCATACCAGAACAGGCTGGAGAAATTATCGTCGGGGCTTTTGATCGGTTATGAAAACCTGCAGTCGGCCGAATCGAGGATAAGGGACACCGATATGGCTGAGCAGATGTCTGAATTCGTTAAGACTCAGATTTTAACCCAGGCTGCTGCGGCGATGGTCGCACAGGCCAACCAAAAACCCCAACTTATGTTGACTCTTTTAAGATGAGAAAAGTTGGGATAGGCAGTTGAATTGTTAATATAAAAGGCTGCCGGGCTCAGGCCCGGCAGTCCGTTATAATTTTAGGTACGGTTATAGGCATAGGTGGTTGATAATACCCTCCTCTGACTGCGCGTGTCCGAAGAAGGCGGCAGGCGCAGAAAGCAGGGACCCCCTCAGTCACAAGGATGTTCAAGTAAATCAAGGAGGGTTATTATGATAGTTAACCACAATATTAGTTCGATTTTTGCAAACAGGCTACTGAGATTCAATGACGACAATCTCAACCAGAATATCGAGAAGCTCTCCAGCGGCCTTCGTATCAACAAGGCGGGCGACGATGCGTCCGGTCTGGCTGTATCTGAAAAAATGAGAAGCCAGATCTCCGGTCTTCACCAGGCTATGAGAAATACCGAAGATGCCACTTCCTTCCTGCAGACAACGGAAGGATATCTGGATGAGACCACCGTGATATTACAGAGAATGAGAGAGTTGTCAGTTCAGGCTGGAAACGGCATTTACAGCGATATGGACAGATCCCTTATCAATGTTGAAATGTCCCAGCTTGTGGCCGAAGTCGACAGGATTGCCAATCACGCCCAGTATAACGGTATGAACATGCTGACCGGAAGGTTCTCTGAACCTACCGGTACAACGACAGGTTCCGCCGGTGCGAATTCGACGGCCGGACTATGGTTCCACATCGGACCGAACATGGACCAGAGGGTCCAGGTGTTCGTCGGCAATATGAACGCACAATCGCTGGGATTGATGTCGGCGGATGGAAATAAAGCGGTAAGCGCAAGCACCATGGATTCCGCCAACCGTTCTATCGGCGTTATCGATAAGGCACTGGAAAGAGTCCTGAAGCAAAGAGCGGACCTGGGATCTTACGAGAACAGGTTTGAAAAACTTTACAAAGGACTATACGTAGCTTTTGAAAATACGAACGCATCCGAATCCAGAATAAGGGATACGGATATGGCCCAGGAGATGAGCGATTTCGTCAAGAACCAGATCCTC
Organism: uncultured Spirochaetota bacterium; assembly: GCA_963796325.1. Taxonomy (GTDB): domain Bacteria; phylum Spirochaetota; class Brevinematia; order Brevinematales; family JAOACQ01; genus CAVYGN01. The sequence continues at coordinate 528,575 of CAWCLF010000001.1, read as the reverse complement.
ACCCAGGCCAACGTGGCAATGTTAGCCCAGGCAAATTTAAAGCCTCAGCTAGTGCTGAGGCTTCTTGGTTAGGGATAGGCAAATATCCTCTAACTCATTGAAAAAATTGTAAGTAAAAAGACTGTTTGGGGTCCCTGCTAAATTATAACGAACTACACAATAAATATCGACTCTCTTGAAAAAGAGTTTAGGGAATTTAATATAATTATTTTTCCCGGAATTTATCAAACAATAAGCGTTAAAATATGCAATTCAAGTTTCACAACCCCCGGATATTGATATTGACATACCGCCCCGGTTAATATATATTAATGCAAGGGGATATTATGCTTTTGGTTATAAAAGAATGAAAATAAAACTGGATATACCCCCCAGCATAAACCCGGTACTGGCATTCGGGGTACACGATTCCAACCTCAGGCTCCTGGAAAGGATGCTCCAGGTTAAAATCAATCCCTTCGATGAAGAACTTATCATTGACGGCGACGATGACAATGTTACTAAAACATCCAATGTGCTGAATCAGATCTTTATCCTGGCAAGGGGAGAACTCCCGGTCTCCAGGGACGATATCAAGATCATGATTGAAGAAGGCGCGGAAAGAGACAGCTACAAGGTTGAAAAGATCTCCGCGGAAGGCCTTACTGTTTCAAGGAAGGGAATAAAGATCAAACCGAAATCGGCCCATCAAAAGGATTACATTCAGCAGATCATGACGCATGACCTGATTTTCGCAATAGGACCTGCCGGCACCGGTAAAACATATATCGCGATCGGCATGGCTCTGCATCTTTTCATTACTGGAAGGGTCAAGAAGATCATACTGACCCGCCCCGTCGTCGAAGCAGGCGAAAGCCTGGGATTCCTGCCCGGAACGCTTGAAGAAAAGATAGATCCATACATTCGGCCGTTGTTCGATGCAATAAAGGAAATGACCGGGCCGGACGAATTGAAATTTTACCTTGAAAACCAGACCATTGAGCTTGCACCCCTTGCATATATGCGGGGGCGAACTCTGTCAAACGCTTTTATTATCCTTGACGAAGCCCAGAACACAACAACAATGCAGATGAAGATGTGCCTGACAAGAATGGGTGAAAATTCGAAAATGATCGTTACAGGGGATATAACCCAGATCGATCTTTCTTACGGCAAAGAATCCGGCCTTAAGCAGGCGCAGGAGTTATTCCAGAAACTCGAGGGAGTAAAATTCATATATTTCGATCAATCCGATATAAAGAGGCATGGCCTGGTCAGGAAAATTCTGGAAATTTATGAAAAGCGGGAAAATTATTCATGGAAAGAACTTTCTTCTCGTTAATGCTAAAAAAACTTTCAGTAATCATTGCAAGAAATTATAAACTTGCATCTCTTTTCCTTGGAACATATATAATCGGTGTAATACTCATTTCCCTGTCACACGTAGCCCCGGACAGTTCACGGTACAGCGTCGGCGAAAGCGCAGGAGTCTCGATAAGATCGGAATTCACATTCAGCTACGACGATAAGTTCGAAACCGAAAGCCTTGCCAAAACGCTTGAAAGCAATAAACTAATGTTTTATTCCTACCAGGAAAATCATAAAGCGCAGTTTTATTCGAGAATGGCCGATTTTATCAATATCCTCAATATCTCCAGCGATAAAGATTTTTTAAAAAGCATCAGGAATGCCAGGTATAAATTCGATTCCCAGGCAATAGGGTATCTATTGACCGGCCGAAGCCTTATAACCCTTTACACTAACAGGCTGGCATATATTTACGAGGCTCTTACCTCCCAGTATTACCTTCTCGATAAAATCGACAGCGAAGGCAATCCCGGAGGGATCGAATTGATAACAAAGCTCGGCAACAAAAAAATCCCGAAAGAAAAACTGTTGCTCTGCCCTGTCGAGAAGGATTTTCTTACAGGGTTTATCGGAGGAATATACACAGGTACAAGCGCGGATTTTAAATCCATAATGGCCGAAATAATCATAAATTTGATCGCTCCCACTTCCGTTCAAAATCCTGAAGTCAGGGAACAGGCGATCAAAAAAGAACTGGCGGCAGCTAAAAAACAGAAGATCATCAACAGGGGAGAATTTATAATTAAAAGGGGCGATATAATCACCCAGGACCAGCTTGCCGGGCTGATAGCATACTCTGATTATAAAAAAAGCGATTTCAATAAGAAAGTCTGGGCCCTTGATCTTATCTTTCTCCTGCTTATAACGTTCCTCACATACAGGTTCGCCCGTTACGAAAAAGACACTTTCAAAAAGAGCTACAATATCTACATAGCTCTTATCAGTTTTATCGCTATGAATCTGATTTACTATTCGTCATACTTCTACTATGATTTCCCGGGGATACCGATCTTTCTCTTAATGCCGTTCGCTATAATTTCCATATCGCTGCCTGTTCTGCTCAGAAATGCAAGGGTGTCGATAATACTTCTCCTGTCGTTCAGTTTCTTTTTATTTTTTTATCCGGTATTCGAAATAATAACCTTTTTTAATCTTATAATCATCTCTCTTTCAACTATTTATACATCCCAGCTTTTAAAAAACAGGAACGATTTCTTCATCGTCGGCTTCCTGATCGGCTTGATCGAATTTATTTTCTCATTCATTAATTCCCTTTATTACCAGTCGCTTCCCGACCTCAGGGGATGGGGCATCATAGCTCTTTTCTCATTCGGAAACGGGTTCGTATCTTCAATAGTTTCCCTGGGCCTGATGCCGCTCTTCGACAGCATATTCAATATTCCCACGAGGTTCAGGCTGCTGGAATTGACCAACCCCACCCTGTCGCCGCTATTGAATAAACTCAGGACCGAAGCCCCGGGAACTTATAACCATTCTCTTCTGCTCGGCGATATGTGTGAAACGGCCGCCGAAAAACTCGGCATCGATTCTCTTCTTGCAAAAGCCTGCGGATACTATCATGATATCGGGAAGATGGAAATCCCTCAGTATTTTATTGAGAACCAGGAAGGTAAAAACAAGCATGACGACATCAAAACGAGTATTTCAGTTTCAGTGATAAAAAGCCACACTAAACTCGGCGTGGAACTGGCGCGTAAATACCACCTGCCTGAAGAGATAATAAACGGTATCCGCGAACATCACGGAACGACCGCCATTTCATATTTTTACCACCAGGCTCTCGGCCTTTTAGGCGACGAAAATGTTAATATCAGCGATTACGAATACCCGGGGCCGAAACCTCAGTCAAAGGAAACTGCAATCCTGATGCTGGCCGACGGCATTGAAACAACCGTCAGGGCTTATGTTCAGAACAGCGAAAGTTTTACAACTAAAATAATCGAAGGAATAATTGATGATGTTATCCAGAAAAGAATAGCCCAGGGTCAATTCGACGAATGCGGCATAACCCTTCACGATTTAAAGGTTATTTCGGACGAGTTTTTTAAATCCCTCGCCGGTTTTCACCACAAAAGAATAGAATACAAAAAATAGGCTGGACGGTTTAACCGTCCAGCCTTGATAACCGCTTAATTTGCTATTTCTTTGCGCTATAGCAGGCCCAGCAATAAACGGGCCTTTCACCACTCGGCTTAAACGGAACCTGAGTGGGTTCTCCGCATGATGAGCATGTGGTTTCGTACATCTGCCGATCTCTCCGGCCTGATGCTCTCATGGATTCCTTCTTCGCCTTACGGCAGTCCGGGCATCTGGCGGGCTCGTTTTTGAAGCCTTTCTGCGCATAGAAGTCCTGTTCGGCAGCGGAGAAAGTGAATGAATTGCCGCAGTCGCGGCATGTCAGGGTTTTGTCCTGAAACATTGGGTTACCTCCCTTGAATTTGCCCATAACTGGGGTAGCCTTACTCCGTTCTAAGTACATCGGCAAATCCAAGGGTTGAATCGGATAGACTTTCCTACTAGATATGGGTCTCGATATATAATACGGCATAAATCTAAAAAAGTCAAATATATTTTGAAATTCATTTTTAAATATGATATGATCAGCAGCATCCTGACATGAAATTTTCAAGCTTGAGCAGAATTGAATTCAGGATATCCGTATTGATGTAACGGCATGTTTCCTGGTACAATTCTTCCTTTCGCATCGCTTTTTCGATGATATTGACAGTATTCAACTCAACGTCGCTGAGTTTGATCTCCAGTTCGCCGATCGCAGCAGAAACATTATTTTCAAGCTGTAAGCCCTTCTTGAAAAGGTAGATGTCGCGAATCAGCTGGATGACGTTCTCGCAGACATAGTCATGCTTGTCCTTTTTCAAAAGCATCCGTGAAAAATCAATGGTATATTTGATCGATCCGGCCAGATTTTTTTTGGCGCTTCCCGGAATTTTCCCGCTCATGAGATATCCCCGCTGTTTACGGATAAAAATTTTTCGACTTCTTCCCTGTCGCTGAAATGTATTTTCTCCTTTCCTGTGATCTGGTAATCTTCATGCCCTTTTCCGGCAATTACCACAATATCCCCCGGCATTGCATTCTCCAATGCCAGTTTTATCGCCCGGGAACGGTCCGCTTCCACCATGTAATCGGTATTGCCTGTTTCCCTCAAACCTTCCTCGATTCCCCGTATGATCGAGTAAGGGTCTTCCGACCTTGGATTATCCGAAGTGATGAGGACCCTGTCGGAAAGAGTCCCTGCAATCCTGCCCATAACCGGCCTTTTTGTCCTGTCCCTGTCTCCTCCGGCGCCGAATACTGTAATGACCCTGCCGCCCCTTTTCAATATACTCCTCACCGTCGACAGGAGTTTCTCCAGGGCGTCGGGTTTATGGGCATAATCAATAACAACTGAAAAACCTCTGGGAGATTCGATGCTTTCCATCCTTCCGCTGACATTAATATTATTCAATAACGGCCCGAATTTTCCCAGGGGAAACCCCGTCTCCATCAATAGGATGGATGCCTGGCTGAAATCATAGAGATTGGTAATGCCTATCATTTTAGTCCTGAGAAGCGATCCATTTAGCATGAATTCCGAGCCGGAAGGCTCCATGGAACCGATCCGGACCGGGTAATCGCATTGGAGACCTTTAAGCGAAAAGGTCCTGACAGATATATTATCGAAGTTATTTAAACAGGCTTTGACCTTGTCGTAAACATCGATGTCGGCATTGATGACCGCCGTTCGTTTATTTTTCCCGTTCTTACTTAAAAGGTCGAAAATTAAGAGTTTTGCAGAGAGATAATTTTCCATCGACTTATGAAAATCCAGATGATCCTGTGATAAATTGGTAAATGCAACTGCATCGAATCTAAGCCCCGACACCCTGCCCAGCGCGAGCGCATGGCTCGACACTTCCATTACGCAGTATTCGAGCCCTTCTCTGACCATATTATCGAGCAGCTTGTTAAGATAAAGAACATCCGGCGTGGTATTTAAAGCCTGAATTTTCTTTTCGCCGATCCTGTAATCAATTGTGCCGATGAGCCCGCATCTGCAGCCCATCTGTGTAAGAACGGAATAGACGACGAAGGCCGTCGTTGTCTTGCCGCTTGTACCCGTTATACCTATAAGGCAAAGCTTTGCGGACGGATCGAAAAAATAATTCCTTGCAGCATATGCAATAGCATCTGTAATGCAGTCAGTCCCGATGAAGAAAGCCGAAGGATATTCATTTTTTAATTCTTCGAGCCTGTCGTTTGAAACGATAAAATACCTGCAGCCGTTTTCAAAAGCAGGTTTCACATAAGGATGAGCATCTTCCACAAACCCGGAAGACGCTATAAAAAGGGTCCCCGGACCCGAGACCCTCGAATCGTTCTCAAGACTATGGACTTCGAAATTTAAATCGAGCAGGGAAGGAAGTTTAAGATCGATTCCGTTCAAAACTTCTTTTAAAAGCATTTTCTCTCCGGGGGTTATTCCAATAAATTATCAAGCTTCTTCGTAACTGCAGTGAAGGGGAAACTCTTTAGCTTTTGCCATAGCATGCACCTGGGTTATTTTAGTAACTGCTATATCACGGGTGTATACCCCGGCAACCCCGAAACCTTCATTATGAACCTGCAGCATGATCCTTGTGGCCTCGGCCGCCGTTTTGTGAAAAACTATCATAATGACGGACACAACGAAATCCATAGTGGTATAATTATCGTTATGGAGTATTACCTTATAAAGTTTCGGTTCCAGCAGTCCGGGCTTCTCCTGTACTCTCAGCTCGCCCTTTTCATATGTTTTAATTTCAAAATCCCCAGCCATTTCTCCGCCTCTGGTAATCATATAAGGGCAGTTCCAAAAACTCAATATCAAGTAATTTTTATAAAAAATAACTCCTTTTGAGGATTAGGAATGCCCATAAAGGGCAGTAATTCCTTAGGGACCTTCAGGGCCCTAAGGGAACTGCTCTTAAGGATATTATAAAGTAAAACGGGGAATAAATGAAGAACCCGGTTAATTAAAAACTTTTATTCAATAATAAATAATAAAAATTGATTTAATAGTCAAGAATGCGGAAAAGGGAAGATCAATCGATAAAAACTGCCTTTTTTATTGAATTCCCTAGAATAAATACCTCGGGCGTATCCAATTCCCCGGCTTTGAACTTCATCATAAGCAAATATTCAGTTTTCGAAATATCGCGCCGCTTTTCCAGTATCATGTAATATGAGTTCCTGAATTCTTCCGGCAGGCTGCCGATGCTGACCCTGAAATTCCTGAGCCCCGGATACTTTTTTTGGAGATCCTCTTTTTCTTTAATGAAATCCTGCACGTCTATTCTGGCCTTGCGGTATGAAAATTTGAATTCTTCCGCATTTCCCGTTTTCATAAGCGCCGAAAGGTAATTATTTTCAAATTCTGCGACTCTTGACAGGTGCAGAGCCAGCGCTTTTTTTTCACTTTCCTGCATCGACAGGCATCCGGTAATGAAAAAAGCCATGATGATGATAAATCCTTTAATTTTTTTCATACTTCCCGGCTTCTCCTCTTTATGTTTAAAAACTCGGCAGCTGCGTGGCTCCTGTCGGGTGATTTCATCAACGCCCCGCCGACAAGGATCCCGTCGAGACCCTCTTCCGCCATCAGAACGGCATCCGAACGGCTGCGGCAGCTTGAAAGGCCGAGTTTTATAATGCCGGGGGGTATGAGACCCGCCATTTGCAAGGCAAGCCCCGGATTTTCCTCCAGCGTGTCTATATCCCTGTTGTTTATCCCGATTATTTTCGACGGAAGTTTAACAGCTCTTTCGACGTTTTCCCTGAAATGGGCTTCAACCAGGCAATCAAGGCCGAGACTTCCCGCATATCCGTAAAGGTCCTGAAGCTTGATATCATCCAGGATTTCCGTTATCAGCAGGACAGCGGAGGCTCCGGATTCCAGGGCCATATCGACCTGGACCCTGTCGATAATGAAATCCTTGCAGAGAAGGGGCAGTTTCACTTTCCCTGAAATCATTTTAAGAATGCCGAAGCTTCCGCCGAAAAATTTTCCGTCGGTCAAAACGGATATCGCAGAGACGCCCGATCTGCCGTAGGTCTCGGCAATCCTTACAGGATCTTCACCTTCAGCCATAACGCCCTGCGACGGAGATTTCATTTTAATCTCGCCGATAACGGCAAGGTTTTCCGAGCCGGACAGCGCGTCATAGAACGAAGGTCCGCCGTATCTCCCCGTTACGAGCCTGTTTTTACGGGACGTTTTCAATTCCTCGATTTCAATTATTTTATTTCCAAGTATTTCTTTTAAAACAGGCATAATTATACCTTATTATTCGAAAAATATTTCAAGTCCTGGAGCGCTTTATAGGCCATGCCGCTGTCGATCGATTCCTCCGCCATACGGAATGCCTTTTCAAGCGGAATTTCTTTAGTAATGTAGACAGCCAGCCCGGAATTCAGGACCACGGCTTTCCTGGGGTCTCCTTTTTCTTCCCCCTTGAGGATCCTCTCGATCAGGAGGGCGCTTTCCTCAGGGCTGCCGACTTTTATATTGGCAGTTTTCCCGCCGAGGCTGTAGTCGCTTGCGATAATGTCATTATCGGTAATTCTGCCGTCAATAATTTCCTTTATATATGTCCTGCCTTCAATGCTGGCTTCATCCAGACCGCCTTCGCCATGAAGAACAATTGAATGCTTATGCCCCATACCTGCAAAAACAGGCGGGATGAGTAGAAGGAGTTCCCTGGAAAAAACTCCCATGACATGATGCCTGACACCTGCCGGATTTACGATCGGGCCGAGTATATTGAACAGGGTCCTTACACCGAGCTCCCTCCTCGCCGGCATTACATGTTTCATTGCGGGGTGGTACAGAGGCGCGAAAAGAAACGCGATTTTTGTTTCTTCTATGCATCTTACGGCTTCTTCAGCAGTCAGAGCAATATTCACTCCAAGTTTTTCAAGGACATCGGCCGCGCCGCTTTTGCTTGTCACCGAGCGGTTTCCATGCTTGGCCACATAAATGCCGCATCCCGCCGTCACAAAAGAGCTGGCTGTGGATATATTGAATGTGCCCGACTGGTCGCCGCCGCTTCCGCATGTATCGACAAGAGGCGTTTTTGTGCAGTTGACCCTAACGCATACATTGAACATCGACTCGGCGCTGCCGGTGATTTCATCCGGCGTTTCTCCTTTCATCATAAGACCCATAAGGTAAGCGCCGATCTGCGAGTGGGTGGCATGCCCCTTCATTATATAATCCATCATTTCCCTGGCCTCTTCCTTTTTGAGCCCGATTTTATCGCTCACTTTCCTGATCAGCGTTTTTACTCTGCCTGTTATCCTGTCTGTCTGGGAAATCTCCTGTTTTTTCAGGACTATATTGACGAAATTTTTAATGATCGCCTTGCCATCCTCCGTCAGGATCGATTCGGGATGAAACTGGATGCCGTAAACATCCTTTCCCTTCACCTTGATCCCCATTATTTCACCGTCATCGCTCTCCGCAGTGATCTCAAGCTTATCCGGGAAGGATTCCCTGGAAGCGACAAGCGAGTGATACCTTACCCCTGAAACGGGGTTTTTTACGCCTTCGAATATGTCCTTGCCGTTATGATGGATCGTCGAGCGCTTGCCATGAAGGATATTCTTTGCGCCAGTCACAATCCCGCCGTACGCGTAGGCAATACCCTGGTGCCCCAGGCAGACGCCGAGAAGGGGTATGTCCCCCGCGCTTTTGATCAGGTCCATCGAAACATTCGAATCCTCCGGCCTGCCGGGGCCGGGCGAAATAATTATTCCGTCCGGGGCAAGTGAGAGCGCCCGGTCCAGTGTGATCTTGTCGTTCCTGAAAACCTTGATATCGCTGTAAAATTCCCCTACATACTGCACTATGTTGTAGATAAACGAATCATAATTGTCGATTACAATGATCATATAATCCTCCTATGCATTTTTTATGACAAGCATCCGGTTGCCGCGTTTCAGGAACTCGTAGTTTACCCTGACTACCGCAGCCGACTTGCCTTCTTTTATAATTAAATCCAGCACTTTCCCCAGGTAAGGCGATAAAATCCCGTTCGAATCTAAAAGCGGGAATATCCTTACTTCATGAGAGACCCTGCACAATTCTCGGACCGCTTCCAGATGGAATTCAAGACTGAGATTCTGCGTATACAGGAAAAGGAAATGGGAGCAGAGGGCCAGATCGAATTCCCTGCCCCCGAAAGGAAGCGACGGAAGTTCTGCATCGATATACCTTTTCTCCTTTTTCCCCCTTTCAAAATCCTCGAGGAAGATCTTCATCGCAAACAGCCGTAATTCGCCGAGTTCCCGTATGGACGATATCTCTCTCCAGATGAAATTTCCCCTGTTCCTGTACGTCTGAGTTATAACAACGTCGAATGTTTCATTTATTCTGGCCTCTATTTCCGCCCCTGAACAGCCGTATATGGGATCCGCCGACACGGTTTTAATACCCATCCGGGAACCGACGCTGTTGAAGGATGCGGGCCCGTCGGCGCAACCAAGTATCCTCCCCTTAAGGTCGGTTTCCTTAAGGTTGAACATCCGCATGTATTCATAATACGACCTGCCCCAGGGCATGACGTTCTTATAATAAATTGCCATAACGTCCTCCTATTTTGTTCCTCCGAAAAGCGCGAACATTCCGTATTTGTAGAAACAGTCTGTGTTCCTGAAGCCTGCCTTCCGTAAGACCTCCAGCTGGTCGAAAAGTCCGCTGGGTTTATTTTCAGGCTTCGCTTTTGCGGATTCGGGCAATTTTTCAAATTTTTCATATTCCGAGCTTCTACCCATTCTATCCAATTTTTCCTTCATCCAGTCCCTCCACATCTTCATCTGCCAGTCATCGCTTTTATCCGAGGAAGGAAGCACCTGGTCTATATTGAGGAAAATGCCACCGGATTTAAGAGCCCTGAAAATCCTGGCGTACAGCCCGGCTTTATCATCGAAACAGAGGTGGTGTATCGCCATGGATGAAAATATGAAATCGTAGGAACTCTCTCCTTCGTCCGAAACGCTGAATTCTTCAAATGTTCCAAGTTTGAATTCATAATTGCGGCCTTTTAATGTATTTTCAGCCTTTTCAAGCATTACAGCCGAACCGTCCATTAAAATGTGATTATTCCCCGGAAACAGCCCGGCAAGCCTCAGGGTCATTTCGCCTTCTCCGCATCCTAAATCCAGGATTTTAAGGTTACTCCTTCCGGAAAAATGATAGCCGAAAATGTCGGTCAAAAGTTTCAGCGTTCTTTCCCTTTCGACAAGGAAGATGTCCTTCGAATCCACGTAAAAATCTATCTGCACCTCACCTTGATCGGTGAGCCAGGTATTGTTCTTATCGCCCATATTCTTCCTCCTGATCTTTTTTCATCGTCAGACAAGGGCCGTCATGAGAGCCTTCGCCTTGTTGATGGTTTCCTCGTATTCCCTTTCCGGCACGGAGTCGTATACGATCCCGGCCCCGGCCTGGAGATAAACCGTCTTGTCCTTATGTATCATCGTTCTTATAGCAATACAGGTATCGAGGTTTCCCCTGAAATCGATATAGCCTACAGACCCGGAATAGATCCCCCTCCTTTCCGGTTCGAGTTCTTCAATGATCTCCATGGCGCGAACCTTCGGCGCCCCGGAAACAGTGCCGGCCGGAAATGTCGCGCCGATTATATCCCGGACATTGATCCCGTTTCCCGGCCTTCCGGTCACGTCGGATACGATATGCATCACATGGGAAAATCTTTCGATATGGTACATGTCATCCACAGCGACAGTGCCGAATTCCGACACTTTTCCGACATCGTTGCGGGCCAGGTCAAGAAGCATCAGGTGTTCTGCAAGCTCCTTTTTATCCGAAAGAAGCTCTTTTTCAATCAAAGCGTCATCCGCCGGGTTTTTGCCCCTGGGTCTGGTCCCCGCAATCGGCCTCTCCAGTATCTCATCCCTGTCGCCGGTTTTCATTCTCCTCACCATTACTTCCGGGGAAGACCCGATTATCCGGAAGGAATCAAAATCGATGTAAAACATGTAAGGCGAAGGATTTATCATCCTGAGCTTCCTGTATATGTCGAACGGAGCCATATCCGTTTTCATGCTGAATTTCTGTGAAATCAAAACCTGGAAAATATCGCCGGCAACGATGTAATCCTTTGCCTTTTCAACAGCCTTTAAAAAATTTTCCTTTTTAAAATTACTGGCCAGGTTTATCCTGCCGCCGCCCGGCTCCATGATCCGGTTCGGAGGTTTCGCACCGACAAGAAGCTCTTCGTATTCCCTTATCGTTTCATGCGCCCTTTTATCATCTTCACCGGCATAGGAATATGCCATAAGCACCATTTTCTGCCTGATATGGTCGAATGCGACCAGGATTTTAGGGAAGATCATATAGATATCGGGAAGGCCCTCCCTGTCGGGCTTGACTTCGGGCAGTTTTTCAAAGTAGCGGACCGAATCGTATCCGAAATAACCGACAAGGCCGGCGGTAAAAGGCGGCAGCCCTTCATGCTTTTCCTCCTCGAAGTAACCCGAGACTTTCATCAATTCCTCCACGGGGTTTTCGCATTCGTACTCCTCGGTCTCTCCCCTGAAGTTAATCTTCACGGTTTTATTCTTGGCGACAAATTCGAGTTCGGGTTCAAAACCGAGAAAAGAATAGCGCCCTATCTTTTCTCCCTTCTCGACGCTTTCAAGCAGAAAACCTTTTGCACCCGGTTTTTTAAGGGCCAGATATGCCGATACCGGCGTCTCGATATCCGCCGTTATCTCTTTATAAACCGGGCGGATCTTCAATTTCATTTTCATTTCAACCTCCTGTATGCTGAAGACAAAAAAAACCCGCAGGTGTTATCCTGCGGGTTATTATTTTATTACGGCCATTATACTACCCAACAAGCCTCTTCACCTTGAATTGACAAAAACTGCGCCACCACCAGAAAAGGGAAATAACGGAAAAGAGCTTCATAGGTAAAACCCTTAAATATTTTTCATGATAATAGAGGATAAATATTTTTTTGTCAAATATAGTTACCATTCTTTTGCCAGCAAAAGTAACCGATCACCAACCAAATAAATTCCAATAAAGTTGTCAGTCATACAAATCTTAAATTCTAATAAAAATTAGTGTACAGGGGCGCGCGCTTCCTCGTAATGCGGGGAAGCACATATCTACGGGGACATTGACTTACTGGGCAATGGATAATATAATTATCTGCCTAGGACGCCCCAGGCTAAAATTCCCGTTTCAGGAGTAAGAATATGAAAAATCATATCGTAATATTATTTACATCATTATTCGCGATTTGCTCCTCGTCCTGCACAATGTTTCAACCTCTTGGGGGTTCCTGGGGAAGCAGTTCTTCAGCATCAAGCAGTTCCTCCGTATCGGGCGGTTCTTCGAGCAACAGTTCATCCTCATCGGGCAGCCCTTCATGGCATATATTGGGCCAGGCGGGATTTTCGATGGGCCAGGCCAGCTACGTGTCATTAGCCGCCAGCCCTTCGGGGGTCCCGTACACGGCATATTCCGACGGCGGCCAGGGCCAGATGGCGGTTGTGATGTCTTTCGACGGCACTAAATGGAACCAGGTGGGCTCGACGGGAGCTTCGACAAGCGCCGCGTCTTACATATCCCTGGCGCTCTCCAACGGCATTACCCCGTTTGTGGCGTATTCGGACGGCAGCGCCGCCGGCAATGGCAAGGCATCGCTGATGTACTTCAACGGATCGTGGAACCAGTATTCCGGATTATATATATCTTCAGGCGTTGCAACATACCTTTCGCTTGCATTCGACGGCAGCGGCAACCCTTACGTAGGTTACAACGATGTTCCCGGTGGAGTGGTCAGTTACTACATTTCCCCCGGCTGGCTTCAGTTAGGGAATAGACCCTTTACAAATATTGCGGTAGCCTATGTATCACTGGCGTACGACACTGCCGACAATGCTCCTTACGTGGCTTATTCGATGGGGAATGAAGGATTCGTGTCATGGTCAAGTTCGTGGTTTTTGATGGATGGAACATATTTTGCTGTTCCCGTCAGCAATATTTCCCTGGCGGTTTCAAATACCATGAACGTTTACGCGGCCTATTGCGATTCAGCCGGTGATCCATGTATGGCATATTACAGCAACAATCAGCTGCTGAATTATACTCTGTCGGCTTCAAGCCAGTGCAGCAATACGTCGATCGCACTCAGGGGCGGTCTGACGCCATATGTGGCATTTTCCGACGGGAGTAAACTGGGCAGTGTTACAGTCATGTACTTCAGCAATAACCAGTTTTACACGGTAGGCCAGCCCGGATTTTCATCGGGGCCGGCCGGTTACGTGTCGCTTGCATTCGACGGCAGCGGCATCCCCTACGTCGCATTTTCCGACGGAAGCCTCGGGGGAAGAATTACCGTTATGGCTTATAAATAAAGGATCGAAATCGTCATCTGTAATCAGGAGTTCGTAATGAAATATATAATATTTATTTTTACAACCCTTTATCTTATTATTTTCTCCGCGTTCGTTTACACGGCCGAGAGTTCGAAAATGGAAAAGGTCGTCGTCCTGCCTTTCCAGAACGACACCGACGTAAAACGCTTCGTTAACTCCAGGATTTTCAGGGAGATCTTTTCAAGATCCTTTTATAACTATATAAGTATCCTTCCGGTGCTCGACGTTCCCGATCTCGGGAAAACCAATATTTTCACATTTTCATTTTCCAATATACAGGCTTTCTCGGATATACAAAAGGCCAGGATTGTGATCTTCGGCCGCTATCGGATGAAGGGGCCTAAAAACAATCCCATAATCGAAGCCGAACTGGTCGCCTACGACGGCGAAGGCAGGACGAATATTTTCGACGAAAATTATGAGACGACCACTGGACCTGAAGTGTTCGACGATATCGATAATATGATAGCCGATGTCATGATAAAGTCCCTCAATATCAACGTAAAAAACATCGCTGCTATCCGTTTCTCGAATTTCAGGATCGCATCTGAAAAGTACGATCTTTTCATAAACGGACGTCTGATCGCATCCCCTTCGGACACTAATTTTGCAATGATATTAAAAGTCTTCCCTGAAACAAATTACTCAATCGTTATGAAAAAGGCAGACGGAGGAAGGACGGTCCTCAATACCAGCGTCAGTCTCCCCCTCAACGGTTCAACCAATATCAGCTATTCGGGATTCGGATCCGTAATGATCGGAGGGATAGCGCTTAAGGACAGGGTCAAAAACTACAGCCTCTTTCTCGACAGCAGCCCGGTGCCCGAGGGCGTCCTCCTGACGAACGTCCCGACTGACTTTACCCACAGGTTCAAACTCATGGAAAATCCTGCTATCGACGACTATACTACGAATTTCAGCCTTTTCGACAGCCAGACGGTTGCGATTACGCCTTTAGCCAGGCCTTACTTTCCCCTGCATGCCAAGCTCGTTTCCATCGATTACGATTATGCCACCTTAATTGTCCAGTACTTTCCCTTTGACCGTTATTTCTGGGCAGGCCTGGGCAGTGGCATTTATTTCGAAACCGACCAGGCAAAAAATACTCATTACTATATATTCCCCGAGGCTGAGCTGGGATATTACTGGATAGGGGATATGGGTTACGATTTCCGCATCGGAACGGGACTCATGTTCAGGGTCAATACCCTGTTATCATCGGGCGTATCCGCCCTTTCAATTTCACCGTCAGCCCCTTACTCCGCGGGAGCGTTCATAAACATCGAATATTATTTCTTCATCATACAGCCCGAGGTCTATTTTTACATGGATCAGGGAGGCAGCCCGCATTTCGATTTTGCAGCGGCAGCCGGGTTCCATTTTTAAGGCGCTCTTCTTTAATATTCAGTGTAATTAAAATCCGTATTCAATCCGGAGGTAAAAACGGTT
The DNA here is from genome assembly GCA_963796325.1 of uncultured Spirochaetota bacterium. Lineage (GTDB taxonomy): Bacteria > Spirochaetota > Brevinematia > Brevinematales > JAOACQ01 > CAVYGN01. Next base: position 513,305 of record CAWCLF010000001.1, on the reverse strand, counting down.
ATTAACTTGATTTACCGGCCGAAGGATGATAAATTGTTAGTTCGTATTATTATAAAAAACAGGAGGATAAAAAATGATCGTACAAATAGCAGTCACGGTTTTACTCTGCATAATATCCCTTTTGATGTTCGTATCCGGAATGGGGAGAATGATACCGGCGGGCTTTAAGCTGATTCCCCTCATTGCCGCAATTGCACTTTGGGGAGCGGTATACCTTCACAGCCTGACGGGCAGGACTTCGTTTATAGGAGTTCTGCTTCTTATCGTGTTTTACCTGTTGTTAATAATATCCCTTCCCTCCGGAATTTTTACCGCAATATCGATGGTTTTCGACAGCGAAAAGGATATTCCGGCGATAACCGTCGGCCCGGAATCGGCGAAGAAGAATATTTATATAATTTACCATCCCGGCGGTTCGTCCTTTACAATGAATACGCTCGTTAATTTCGCCGAAATCCTCGCTAAATCAGGATTCAAGACCACCCTTTACTCCGCTAATAAAAAGAACAATCCAGATTTGCGCGGCGCGTACATCGTCGGTTTTACCTCCCCGGTCTACGGAGGCAAGATCAGGCCCCCTGTCGAAGATTATATCGAAAGAAGCGATCTCAAGGGTGTAAGGAGTTTTATCCTCCTGACCGCAGGGGGAAGCGACCCGAAATATTGCGAGCAGGTCGCTGCCGAACTCGAAAAAAAAGGATCGAAGATCGTTGCTGAAGGCGTTTTAGGCCAGTACGATACCCCTGAAAGCAGGCGGGCGAATTTCACGCGCATGGCAGCCGAATTGCAGCAGGGGCAATAGATAATCTTTCACTGTCCTGACACTGCTGCCTCTTTTCAACCATCAGACCCACCACAGGGGCCAGGTTTCCGCTTTCCCGGACCAGTTCGGAATTGAGAATGATTTTTCATCATCCGCATGGGACAGTTAGTAATGGGACTAAAAAAATATCATTTTAATTTTAATTCTGCATTTTTTAAAAGTTTTATGATAGTATGGTTATTGGACTTCTCGGCATAAAATAAAGCTTTATTTCCGGAATTATCAACAATAGAGATATCGGACTTTGCTTCAATCAAAGCTTTGACTATTTCAACAAAATTCATTTTTACTGCATACATCAAAACGGATTCGTCTTACATCATCTATATTTAGAACAGCTATTAAATTACCATTATAGACGAACCTGTCCATATCTTTTTCTGCATTGATCAATTTAAACTTATTAACATCTGTTTTGTCAATTATTATTCCATTTCTTATTATCTCAATTGAGATTATAATAACGGACTCAATCACCTTTTTTTAACTTTTCCCGATGAGGATCGATATCCATAAAAATACCTTTTTCATTTAATATTATTTTCAAAACACCTTAACTGATATTCTACTGAAAATTAATATTATTATCAATCTATTTCAGAATTCTTGAAAATTGAAAATATTATTGCAATGTAAACCATATCATTTTATCATATTTCTATAATCAAAAAGGGGTACCGCAATGCCCGCCGGTTTGAAAGCGGTTTTCACGGCCATTCTCCTCATCTTTTCATTTTACATTGCTTGTCATGCATCGGAGTTCGACAGCGAGTTCGTTACAGCTATAACAAACGGAGACTCCGAAGGGGTAAAGAGGCTTTTAAACGGCTGGAGGAGCGCCAATGCGAGCGACTCGAAAGGCCAGACGCCCCTGATGATTGCCGCTGTAAAAGGACAGGCCGTTATTTTCAAAATCCTCCTGGACCGCGGGGCAAACGTAAATTCAAAAAACAAGAACAGCGATACTGTCCTTATATATGCGGCAAAGGGAGGGGACCCTGAAATAATAAAAACCCTGCTCGCAAGGGGCCTGGACATCAACGCGAAAAACAGGTCCGGCAGAAACGCCCTGATGACGGCCTCGCTGTGGGGCCGGACTGAGATTGCCGGGCTGCTCCTGGATAAAGGAGCCGAAATCAACGACCATGAAAAAAGCGGCTATACGGCGCTAATGCTCGCCGTTACCAACGGCATGAGAGAATCGGCTAAACTCCTGGTAGGCAGGGGGGCGGAAATCGACGCCGCTGAAAACGGAGGAAGGACCGCTCTAATGCTTGCGTCCATGACAGGCTCTTCCAATATGACAGTCTTCCTGCTGGACAATGGCGCAGCTATAAACATGGCTGACAGGCATGGAAGCACCTCACTGATGTTCGCTGCATATAACGGCTGGAACAATGTCGCGGGTTTGCTTATCGACAGGGGTGCGGATATAAAGGCGCATGACAGCGAAGGCGCAACGCCTCTCATCTTCGCCGCATCGAACAACCAGGCTGAAACTGTCAGGCTCCTCCTTATAAGGGGTGCGGACCCCAATGCCAGGAATTCAAACGGGCTGACCGCCCTCGATATTGCCGCACTAAAACATTTCCAAAATGTCTTAAATATATTATCTTCAAAGTTGAAAAACGGAGAATAGGCGCACAGGACCTTCCGATCTGGGAGGAGGTTTTTATGCTCACTAAGGAAATCTACCTTAAGTTGAAAACCCGCGCTTTGAAATACCTGAAGCGTGCATCGATAACCGTTACGGAACAGGAAGCCGAAGCTCTGGAAGTCGCCGAGTATAATCTCGGAATTCCCGAAAAAATCGGGCTGCAGCTCATTATATATGTCAACACCGAAAGGTGCTGCGCCAAGGAATTGATACTCCTTCCGGGCCAGACCTGTCCGGAACACCGCCATCCTCCTGTCGGGAATGAACCCGGCAAGGAAGAAACCTTCCGCTGCCGCTGGGGAGAAGTCTATCTTTATACCGCCGGAGAGCCGCAGGATAAAATAAAGGCTGAAATTCCCGAGGGAAGGGAGGCATATTTTAAATCGAGGCATGAAATAGTTCTCAGGCCCGGCGGCCAGTACACGCTTCCGCCGGATACCCTGCACTGGTTCCAGGCGGGGCCGAAGGGGGCCGTCATTTCCGAATTCTCGACTACAAGCAGGGATTATGCCGACATATATACCGATCCGGGTATAAACGCTGCGGAATCGAGAACCGTATAGAGAGGAAGATATGTTCGACGTTACCGCCCTGGGCGAAATCCTGATCGATTTCACGCCGGCAGGCTTTTCAGATAGGGGAAATACGCTATTCGAGAGGAACCCCGGCGGGGCACCGGCAAACCTGGCGGTCTGCGTATCGAGGCTCGGAGGATCTTCCGCTTTCATAGGCAAAGCCGGCGACGATATGTTCGGTAAATACCTCAAAGCGACTCTTAAAAACGAAAAGGTGGACGACTCGGGGCTTGTACTGACCGGAAAATCGGGGACGACCCTTGCTTTTGTAGATCTTGACGAGAACGGCGAACGCAATTTCAGTTTTTACAGGGACGGGACAGCCGATACAGAGCTTTCGTCCGTTGAGCTCCCGCTCGATATTATCCGTAATTCCCGGTTTTTCCATTTCGGCTCGCTGTCGCTTACACATAAACATTCCCGCAATGCCGCGATCAGGGCCGTCAATACTGCGGCCTCAAGTCATGTCAATATATCCTACGATCCCAACCTGCGCCCGGGACTCTGGAAAAGCCTCCCGGCCGCAAAAAGAAGGATCCTGTCGGTAATGAAACTGGCTTCCATAGTAAAACTTTCCGGGGAGGAACTGACCTTCCTGACAGGAGAAAAATCTCCGGACAGGGGATCCGATTTATTCATAAGGAAATATAAAACTCCTATCCTCCTGGTTACGATGGGAAAGGAAGGAGTTTTTGCCTATTATTCCGGGAAAAAAGCTTTCCAGGGGGCCTATACCGGGCTCGAACAGGTCGATGCTACCGGAGCGGGCGACGCTTTCCTGGGGGCTTTCCTTTATTCTTTCTTACATGAAGCATGCATGGACGTCCGTTATACATTTAAAGCCGGTATGGAACTGTGCCTTCGTTTTGCCTGCGCCGCGGCAGCCCTTTCCGTAACCCGTAAAGGGGCCATCCCGGCAATGCCTTACCGCGAAGAGGTTATCCGGCTCCTTGAAAGGTTTTAAGAATGATCAGTTTTCAGTACTATTCTCTTCCTTATTTTCTTCATCGCGCTTCAAAAAAGGAACTTCCACTACTACCGAAGCGCTGAAAAAGTCATGGATCCTCTGATGGTAGATGGGATTGAAAACAATGATCTGCAACAGATAAAAAGCCAGAGACGAAATATATATAATGGTATACCTGATAAGGCCCTGCAGGATCGAAAGCCTCTTTTTGCCTATCGTCATAACCAGGATTTTCATGATCCTCGCGCCGATAGTCTGCCCGCCGGCCCTCCAGCTCAAGGTAAAATAGGAAGCCTCGATAACGATCTGCGCTATAAAAATCTGGAGCTGGTGAGTCGCAAAAAAGTTTCCGATCAGGCTGTGGGGGTCCAGCGAATCGTTTATTTCCTTCAGAAGGTCGTTCCCCTGCATGTTGAAGATAAGAAAAAGTTCTTTACGGTATATGACGGCAATAAGTATGAACACAATAACCGATAAGATCAGCTTGTCAATGATAAAGGATAAAATCCTTTTCCATGCCGGGGCGAATTTCAATGCGATCGTCGGCGTATTTTCAGCCGCTTCCGTTGTTCCTTCTTTACTATCCATTTTCAATCACTCATACGAACCTGTCGATTATCCCGAGAAGTTCATTATATTTATCGCTGGTTTTAGAAATAATTTCCGGCGGTAATACCGGAGGAGGAGGCTTCTTGTCCCAATCAAGGGTATTAAGATAATCCCTGACAAACTGCTTGTCATAGCTCTTCGGGCTTATCCCTTCCTTGTAGCTTCCGGCATCCCAGTACCTCGAGGAATCGGGCGTCAGGACCTCGTCGACAAGTATGAGGGCCCCGTTTTCATCCAGTCCGAACTCAAACTTCGTGTCAGCCAGGATAATCCCGGCCTTTTCCATAACAGAACTTGCTTCTTTATATATTTCAATCGAGTATCCGATTATCCCGTCCGCCGATTTCGAACCGATCAGCGAACAGAGCTCCCTGTATGTTATATTCTGATCATGCCCCGTTTCAGCCTTTGTGGAAGGAGTGAAAATAGGTTCGGGGAGCTTTCCGGCAAGCCTGATTCCCCTGGGAAGAGCCGCCCCCCCTGCCGTGCCTTTCTCTTTATACTCATCGTATACGCTGCCGAAGAGGTATCCCCTGACAACGCATTCCACGGGAAGCCTGTTTACCCTTTTTACCAGGACGGACCTGTCTAAAATCCCGTCGTATTTATTGAGAAAGGGCAGTTCTTCTCCCGGTTTAAGGGACAATATATGATTGGGAAGCCAGTTTATCTTTTTAAACCATTTATTGGATATCGAATTGAGTATCTTGCCTTTTCCCGGGATGCCTTCCCTGAACACTACATCGAACGCCGATATCCTGTCGGTGGTGACTATAAGCCACCTGCCGTCCGACACTTCGTAAATATCCCTTACCTTCCCGCTAAAAAGTTTCTTAAGTTCCCTTATATTTGTCAGAGTAACGGCTGTCCCGTCAACCATGCTTAATCCTGGCCCCTGCCGGATATTCCTTTTGTAGTATCGTCTATTTTCTTAACGGGTTCTTTCGGCCTCAAACTCCTTACAGCCGCGCCGGCCTGCCACATTTCTGAATTTTTAATCGTCAGGAGTTCGTCGTTAAGTTTCTTCTGGTAATCGGGTTTGCTGCATTCGGTGATAACCCTTTCGGTTTCCACGCCGTCTTTTACCCTCTTGTACAGTTCTTTGAATGAAGGCAGTACCGCTTCTTTAAACCTCGGCTTCCAGTCGAGAGCTCCTCTCTGGGCCGTAGCCGAACAATTGGAATACATCCAATCCATGCCTTTTTCATCGACAAGCCGGATAAGGCTCTGTGTCAGCTCCTCGACAGTTTCATTGAAAGCTTCGCTGGGCGAATGGCCGTTTGTCCTGAGCACTTCGTACTGGGCTTCCATTATTCCGGCCAGCGCTCCCATCAAGACACCCCTTTCTCCCGTAAGGTCGCTGTAAACTTCCTGCTGGAAGGTCGTCGGGAAAAGGTATCCCGATCCTATGGCGATGCCTATAGCCAGGCAGCGATCCATCGCCTTTTTCGTATAATCCTGACCGACGGCAAAACTGGAGTTTATACCCGCCCCTGAAAGGAAATTCCTGCGGACCGAGGTGCCCGAACCCTTGGGAGCGACCATTATGACATCCACATCGGCCGGAGGTATTACCTGGGTCTGGTCTTTATAGACAATGGAAAACCCATGCGAAAAGTAAATGGCCTTCCCCGGCTTGAGGTGTTTTTTTACCATAGGCCATATCTGCCTCTGGGCCGCGTCGCTGACAAGCATCATTACGATCGTACCCTTGTCTGCGGCTTCTTCAAGATCGAACAGGTCGACTCCCGGAACCCATCCGTCGCTGACCGCCCTGTCCCAATCCCTCGGGAAATCTTTCGACTGCCCTACGATCACCTTGAAACCGTTGTCTTTCATGTTCAGACCCTGAGCTGGCCCCTGTACGCCGTAGCCTAAAATGGCTATGACTTCATTTTTTAAAACTTCTCTTGCTTTAGAAAGAGGGAATTCATCACGGGTGATCACTTCTTCAATCACGCCGCCGAAATTTATCCTGGCCATAGTGAGCCTCCTTTTTTATTACTTAAATCGATATTCAAAAAGAGGCGTTTATTATATTGTCAGGCTTTATAAAAATCAAATTTAATTTATTATCATCTCGGCCGGCTGCCGGATGCCGGCGACCTGTAGATTGTCAATCGACTGCCGACTGCCGACTGAAGGGGATATGCTATTGAAATGAATCTCTTTTGATTATATAATGATTGGTATAATCAAAACGGCCCCTGTTTAGAGGTAAATAAAATGTATTACATCAAGATCCGTAATATCCAGGTTTACGGATACAATCTGCCGAAAAGCTTCTCCCGGGATCAGATCCTGTTCGACATCAATCTCAATATACAGAAAGGGGAAATCTTCGGCATAATCGGACCCAGCGGATGCGGCAAAACCGTCCTGCTCAAGACAATAGCCGGCGTAATAACCCCTGAAGAAGGTGATATTTTCGTAAATGAAAACCCAATAACGGGTATCAAACCCTCAAAAAGGAAAATATCCATGGTTTTCCAGGATTTTATCCTGTACCCTAATATGACAAATCTTATGAACCTGCGCTACCCTGTAATAATTCACAAATCGAAGGAAAAACCGCAGAAAGAAATGCGTACTGAAGACCTCTCCGCCCTCCTTCACATAGATGAACAGAAACTCCTCCGGAAATATCCCAGGTATACTTCGCTCGGAGAAAGGCAGAGGATCTCGATAGGCAAGGCCCTTATATCCATCCCTGATATCCTTCTTCTCGACGAACCGCTTTCGAACGTCGAAGACAGCCTTCGTGAAGAGATAAGGCATAATCTCAGGAGTCTTGTCAAGGAATATGGAATGACCGCCGTGTATGTTTCGCATAATCAGCTCGAGATTGCAGAAATATCCGACAGCATCGCGGTAATGAACAGCGGTACAATAGAACAGGCAGGGACTTACGATGAACTTTACAATAATCCGGGGACTCTTTTTGTCTCCACAATGATCGGGGATAAATCCAATAATATTCTCTTAAAAGAGGAAGTAGAGAAACTTACAGAAGGTAAAATTCATTATGCGATGACCATAAGGCCCGGAGAATGCCTGCTTGAAAAAAACGGTGAATCGATCGAAATCGAGGGGGAGATAACTTTTATTGAAAATCTTATCCAGGAAGGAAAAAAATTAGCCTTTATCGAAAGGGAAGGCAAACTATTCGGTGTCGAGGTCCCTCTCGATTATCCCATGGAGAAAAATCAAATTATTAAAATATATATGCCGATCAATAAAGCAAAATTTTTTGAAGAAATATCCGAGGACAGGGTATATAACTTATGGTGAAAGCCGGATACAGCGACAGCATAATTATTAAAAACGGGACCGTTTTCAATCCGGGAAGCCATGACGCCGGAAGAGGTCAAAAACTGGATATACTTGTAAAGGACGGCAGGATAAAAAAAATATCCGCAAATCTTGAAACAGGCGGCGGAACAGTTATCGATGCAGGTTCGTTATTTGTAATACCAGGTCTTGTAGATCTTCACTGCCATCTGCGCGATCCCGGAGAAACCCGGAAGGAAACGCTGGAAAGCGGCGCCAGGGCTGCGGCGAAAGGAGGAGTCACGACTCTGCTCGCAATGCCCAATACGGAACCGCCCATCGACAATCCGGGCCTCATATCGGCTCTAATAAAAAGGGCCGCGGCGGCCCCTGTCAGAATCCTCTTCGCTTCCTGCATGACAAAGGAAAGGAAGGGGCTGGAGATTGTAAACCTCAGGCTGAACAGGGATGCGGGCTGCGCCGCGTTCAGCGATGACGGATCGAGCATACAGGACATCGCACTCCTGGCCGAATTATGCCGTAAAGCCTATGCCGAAGGCGTCCTCCTCCTTGAACATCCCGAGATAAAGGCCCTTTCAAAAAACAATCCTGTAAGTTACGGAAAAGTCCCTTCAAAAACAGGATTGCCCGGCCAGCCGGCCGAGGCTGAAAGCCTGGCGGTCTGGAACCTCGGCACCATTGCCGGCCTATCCGGAGCGCGCGTGCATTTTACGCATATTTCTACCTCCAAGTCCGTAGAAGCGGTTAAAAATCTGAAAGAGTATTATAAAGGCCTCATAACCTGCGACGCCACGCCGCACCATCTTCTCCTTTCCGAGAACAGCCTGTTAAAAGAACTTGACGCGAATAAAAAAATGAATCCGCCACTCCGGCCCGAAGCAGATAGAATAGCAATCGAACAGGCTCTTTTGGACGGAACGATCGACGCTATTGCAACGGACCATGCCCCTCATATGGAAAATGAAAAAAATAAAGCCTTTGCGAAAGCTCCTTCCGGAACCATCGGCCTGGAAACATTCCTTGCTTCCACATATACCCACCTTGTAAGAAAAAAGGGAATGAAAATAACATCGTGGCTGCGCCTTGTCAGCCTCAATCCTTCCCGTATCCTGGGGCTTCCGGGCGGGCTGATCAAGATAGGGGCGAGGGCCGACCTGACCCTTTTCAATCCGGCAAAAAAGTTTCATGTCAATAGGGATAATATCGAATCTATGTCTAAAAACAGCGCTTTCCTGGGCATGGCATTTAACGGAACCGTGGAGTACACCATATCCGGCGGGAAAATAGCATATCCTTTTTTAATTAAGCCTTTTTGACCAGGTGCGTTTCTCCGTCTTTCATGGTTTTCCCTTGCCGCAAAAAGGCCGCCGGTATGAAACTGTCGATAAAACAGTTCCCCCCTATTTTCATCCCCGAAGGAACCCTTACGTCCTTGCCTATCAGGGTAACACCGAAATTGAGTATCTCGGGAAATTCCTTGTTTACTGAGGAAGGGTTTTCACTACCGATGGAAGAGTGAGGTTCTATGGTGGGAAGAGAATTATCGCCGGAATATTCGTCGATTATAGAATTGACAATTATGGAATTATGACCGATATGATTGCCTGGAAATATAATCGAATTTTTTATAACCGCATGACGGTCGATCCTTACATTTGAAAAAATTATGGAATTCTCTACCCTCCCGAAGAGATCCACACCCTCTCCGGCTATGGAATTGACGACATACGAACCCCTGCCGAACGCCGACAGACCGTTCAAACCGCTGTCAGCCCTTACGGGAACATAAGCGTTATAAAGGTCAAGCATCAGGTAGTCGTCGATCATTTCAAGGTGGACATTGTAGAATTCCTTGAGGGTCCTGAAAGGCATTATGTATCCCCTGATCTCGACCGGCTTTATGTCGAATTCCTTGATGATCTTTTCCATTATATCCAGATCGAGATTGGATTCGTCAAGAAAAAAACTCTCGTATTTCTTGATGAAAATGTTCTTTTCGACAATAAGCCCGCAAAAATAATTGGAGAGATTGTACTTTGTTTTAAAGGCGATATTTGGCGTCTTTTCAAGTTCCCGGTCCAGTATCCTCATATCGAACCATATCGGGTAATTGCCTTTCATGATTACTATGCGTTCAAGAGAATGTTCATGTGAAAAATCAGTGAGAAAAGTCGAGAATTTCTCGGTTATATCCAGGTAATCGAAGACATAGAACTTAACCAGGGGCCAGCCTTTGACAAGGTAGTTCAGGACTATATCCTTGTCCCTCTTGACAAATACAACGATATTTTTTACTCCCGCGCTTGAAAGGGAGCTGATGGCAAAATCTATATTCCTGAATCTCGGTGAAAACGGCAGGAGAAAATGCTCCGCATATTCGTCAAGAGAAAGAAAATTATAGCTGTTCTTGCCGATGATGATCCCCAGGTCCAGAATATTTTTCATAATAATGGCCATTTTAATTTACCCTTTTACAATCGAATGAATATTTTCGCCAAAAGGAGGATAAATAACGCCGAACTCTGTAATGATGCCCGTAACAAGGCTGTGCGGCGTCACATCAAAAGCCGGGTTAAAAACATCCGACCCGGGAGGCGCCGATACGCTCCCGCGGAAATTAAGCACTTCGAGGCCGTCTCTTTCTTCAATCGGGATGGAATCCCCGTTCCCAAGGCTTGTATCGAAAGTTGTCGCCGGCGCCGCGCAGTAGAAAGGCACCCCATGATGGCGGGCGAGCACTGCCAGGGAATATGTTCCGATCTTATTGGCAAAATCGCCGTTTGCCGCAATCCTGTCCGCGCCGACCAGGACAAGGTCGATCCCTTTTTTTGCCATAACGGCTGCCGCCATATTATCGCAGATTATTTTATATGGAATGCCTGTTTTTTTTAATTCCCAGGCTGTAAGTCTCGACCCCTGGAGAAGCGGCCTTGTTTCATCGACATACACAAGAATGTTTTTCCCGGTTTTTTCAGCCTCGAAGATCACCGATAAAGCGGTGCCGTTGCCGCCTGTCGCCAGCCCGCCGGTATTGCAGTGCGTCAATATTTTTGCGTTGTGCGGCACAACAGGATTCCCGGCACGGGCCATACCCAGGGATTTATCGAGATCTTCTTCATGAATAAGGAGGGCCTCTTTTTTCCACCGGTCCAGCAGCTCTCCGTTCTGCGAGCATTTATCAAGGATTGCCCTCAGCCTTCCAAGAACGTAAAACAGGTTATAAGCCGTAGGCCTGCTTTTCCCTATATACTCCAGGATCTCAACGCCTTTCTTTTTAAAACCGGAATATTCCATCCTGTCTTTATACCTGCGCAGGGAAATATATGCCCCGTAGCCCGCGGCAATACCGATAGCGGGGGCGCCCCTGACTGCAAGGGTTTTTATCGCTTCGTATACATCGGTTTCGCTGGAAAGCTCGATTGTTTTCTCTTCAAGGGGAAGCAGCCTCTGGTCTATTATAAACAGCTTTTCTTCATCAAGATATACGGTTTTAATAACCTGCTTCATGCCGGGCTTCTCTTAAACTTGTTTTTGACCTTTATGAACAGGGTCACAATGAATAAGACAAATATACGGAAAATACGGGCGATATTATACGGGTGTATAAGCAAAGTATAAAATCCGTTCCATCCTTTTTTCTGGAACCAGATGGGGGGCATCTTTTTCCTGCCTGCAATAACGTTAAATGAATTCCCTACTCCGACCACTATGGAGCCCTGGTAATAACCCGAATTCCTGGAAATCCATTTTTCCTGCTTCGGACCGGTCCCGTAGCTGGCCATAAAGATCTGGGGGGAACTTTTCCTGATCGTAACCAGGACATCCTGGAGCTCCTGACTTTTTATATTAGACCTGTAGCTGCCTACGATCCTGGCCTGCGGAAAAGATTTCCTTATTCTTTTTAAAGTTTCCATCGCAACATTTTTTGTTCCGCCGAAAAGAAAAACCGTATAATTCATCTCATCGGCAGCTCTCATTATATCAAGATACAGGGTTACAGGCATGATCACCGGTACAGGCCTGCCTGTGATCATCCTGACCATCCAGGCGACGGTCTGCGATGCGCAGATGACTATTTCAGTTCGTGCAATGATTTGCTGTAGATCCCTGTTAAAAAGAGAAAAAAACATTATTTTTTCATCCAGCACCAATATCCTGAACCTCTCCCTGTCGTAAACGGTCTGGATCAGGCATTCCTTTAATTCTTCCCTGCTCGTAAGGCTGACTTTAGCGCTCAGAAATTTTGCCGTCTGGGGTATCATGATCCCTCCCTAAAAATTATCATGGCTGCCGCCGAAAAATTCTTAAAATTCTAATATAAAAACCGAAATCAATCAAAATATTTCCACAGCTTATCCTAAACAAACCTTGACATCCCTTGCGGCTTTAGTTTCATCCGGCCTCGATACGGGAGTATTTACAGGAGCTTCCCTTAATTTTTCAGGCGATGAGGCTGCAGTTTCTGCAATTTCAATCATTGCCCCTATAAATTCATCCAGAGTTTCCAGACTTTCAGTTTCCGTCGGTTCGATCATCACGGCTTCTTTAACATTCAGCGGGAAATAGATTGTCGGCGGGTGCATACCCCTGTCGATAAGTCCCTTGGCAATATCGACGGCATGAATTCCAGTCTCCAGCTGCTTTTCAGCCGAGAAAACACATTCATGCATGCATATCCTGTCATATGGAAGCATGTAGTATTTCTTTAATTTTTCCTTTACATAATTTGCATTCAGGACAGCCTGCTCCGATGCTTTGATCAATCCCGACCTTCCCAGGAGCAATATATAAACATAAGCCCTTACAAGGACGCCGAAATTCCCGAAAAATCCAGTCACGTACCCGATGCTTTCCCCGGAATCAGGCATAATCCTGAATATTCCGTCGGCGCCGCGGCCGATCCTGGGTCCCGGAAGAAAATCCATTAAAGCCCTCTTAACACCGACAGGTCCCGCCCCTGGTCCGCCGCCTCCATGCGGGGTGCCGAATGTCTTGTGAACATTTACATGCACTACGTCAAACCCCGCTTCGCCAGGCTTGACTTTGCCCATTATTGCATTCAGATTCGCCCCGTCATAATACATCAGAGCGTCAGCCGAATGCGCCAATTCCGAAATCTCGGATATTTTCGTTTCAAAAATTCCCAGGGTATTGGGGCAGGTCATCATTACTGCGGCGACTTCATCGTTAAGAGCATTTTTAAAAGCTTCGATATCAAGTTCGCCGTTTTGAAGGCTTTTAACGGTTATGATCTCGTAGCCGGCCATAGCGGCGCTCGCCGGGTTTGTACCATGCGAAGAATCCGGAACAATCACATACCTTTTCTTTTTCCCCCTTGATTTATGATAAGCCGCAATCATCAATATGCCGGTAAGTTCTCCATGCGCCCCCGCCATCGGCGCTGTTGTAACGGCATCCATTCCCGTGATCCCGGCAAGGAGTTTTTCAAGTTCGAACAGGAGCGAAAGGCAGCCCTGGACAAGTTTTTCCCCGCCCTCCTGAAAGCATAAAAGCGGATGAATATCCCTGAAACCGGGAAGATTTGCAGCCGTTTCCAGGATCTTCGGATTATATTTCATGGTGCATGAGCCAAGGGGATAAAACTCGGTGTCTATCGAGAAATTCAGCTGCGAAAGCCTGGTATAATGACGTACTACATCCATTTCACCGACTTCCGGCAGGCCTGTTTTTTTCATGGATATTAAATTTTGAGGAAGGCCGGGAGCGGCAGGAACATCGATTGCAGGCAATTCAACGCCGGTTCTGCCGGCCGCTGATTTCTCAAAAATCAGCTTTTCCATTCCTCTCATAGAATATCCTCCAGGACCGACGCGTAATTTTCAATTTCCTTTCTCGACCTTTTTTCCGTAACGGCTACAAGCAGCATATTATCCATTCCCGGATAAAGGCCGCCGAGCGGAATGCCGGCAAGAATTCCCCTGTCCCTCATCCGCCGCGCAGCTTCCTCCGAATTCATACCGAGTTCCAGGGTGAACTCGTTAAAAGTTGGAGATTCGTTCCAGACCGACGCATTTTTTATTCCTTTAACGAGTTTTTTTAAATATTCCGATTTATTATAATTCAAGTCCGCCAGCTTTTTAAAACCGGTTTCGCCTAAAAGGGAAAGATAGATAACGGCCCTGAGGACGCACAGGCTTTGATTGGAGCAAATATTCGAGGTGGCTTTCTGCCGCCTGATATGCTGTTCACGCGCCTGCAGGGTCAGGACATAGCAGCGTTTGCCGTTCCTGTCCAAAGTTTCACCGGCTATCCTCCCCGGCAGGTTCCTCATGAGGTTCATCCTTGCCGTGATGAAGCCGAAATACGGCCCTCCGAAGCTCAGCGGCAGCCCCAGGCTCTGGCCCTCGCCAACGGCAATATCCGCACCCATTTCCGAAGGCTTTTTAAGGATCCCCAGGGATGCGGGATAAACCGACATTATCAGTTTTGCACCCGATTCATGCGCAATTAAAGCGATTTCGCTATAATCTGCGGCCGAGCCTAAAAAACCGGGATTCTGGACTATGAGAGCCGCCGTATCGCCGTTTAAATGAGATTTAATTTCCTGAATATCCGGCCCTCTCTTTGACGGGGCAAGTTCGCAGAGTTCCACCGGATGGTTCGAAAGGTAAGTCTTCAATACCCTTTTATAAAAAGGACTGACCGAACCGCAAACCGTTATACCGGATCTTTGCGTCGCTCTTACAGCCATCAGAGCGGCTTCAGCCAGGGCCGTCGCACCGTCATAAACGGAGGCATTAGCGGCATCCATTCCTGTTATCCTGCAGATTGAAGTCTGGTATTCGAAAAGGGCCTGAAGCGTGCCCTGAGAGCATTCGGGCTGATAAGGCGTGTAGGCGGTATAAAATTCGGATCTTTCAGATAAAAAGTCAACGGCTGCCGGTATGAAATGATCGTAAGCTCCTCCGCCTAAAAAGCACAAGAGACCGTTATTGTTGGCCTGCGCCAGTTCCTTTATAAGCCTTAGAGCTTCAAACTCTGAAATTCCTTCCGGAATATTGAAATTTTTCGTCCTCAAATCCGAAGGTATATAAGAAAACAGGTCTTCCATTGATCCGGCGCCGATTTCGCCGAGCATTTTAAGAGTTTCCCTCTCGGAATTCAGGCAATAATCCATATCCCCTCCATATCCCGGCTATAACCCTTTGATGAAGTCCTTATAGGATGAGCTGTTCATTAAACCGTCTTTTTCGGCTGTATCCTTAAGTTCCATTTTAGCTATCCATCCGCCGCTTTCGGGACTTTGATTGACCAGCGCCGGATTATTATCAAGTTCCGGGTTCACGGTTATTATTTTTCCCGACATCGGCGCAAAGATATCGCTTGCCGCCTTGACCGATTCGATAGAACAGAGGACCTCGCCCTTTTTGACCTCGCGTCCCGTCTTCGGCAGTTCCACATAGGTAATGTCGCCCAGATGATCGGCCGCATAGGCCGTTATCCCGACGGTTCCGGTATTGCCGTCGACCGAAACCCATTCATGGTCTTTAGTGTAATACAAATCCATAAGATCCTCCTTATTTTCTCATATCCGGGTTCCTGTAAAAAGGCAATCCGGCCACCTCGGCTTCGATTTCAATGTCGTTATGCCTCACAACGATCTTTGTCCCCTTTTCCGTAAAAGCCGGTTCGACATATCCAAGCCCGATTCCTCTTGCAAGAACAGGAGAAAATGCTCCGCTTGTGACAAGACCGATCGGGGATCCTTCGTGATAAATGTCATAATGGGAACGCGGAGACCTTCTCGCCGCTGCCGCAAAGGCGATTTTCATTTTCCGCACGCCGGTTTCCTTTTGTTCAAGCAATGCGCTCCTGCCGTTGAAATCTTTTGTATAATCGACAAACGTTTCAAGCCCGGCTTCAACAGGCGTCGTATTTTCATCAAGATCGCTGCCGTATAGGGGCAGGCCCGCTTCAAGGCGCAGAATATCCCGGGCCCCGAGCCCCGCCGGTTTTACCCTGCCGTCGGCCAGTATCGTATTCCACAGATCTTTAACCGAATCCGAGTCGATATAAAGTTCGAAACCCGGTTCGCCGGTGTACCCCGTCCTGCTGTAAAGCAGATTTTTACCATGAAAATCCTTCCGGGCAAAACCGAAATATTTAAGGCCGGAAGCTTCTTCACCGAAGATGTCCCTAAAGACTTCCCTTGAAAGGGGCCCCTGGAGATCCAGTTTTGCCGTCCTGTCGGAAATATCTTCGAACAGGGCCGAACCGTTTAAAAATTTCCTTATATTGAGGAAATCCTTTTCCCTTGTAGCCGCATTGACTACGATCATTAGCTCTTCAGTTGAGAACCTGTATATGATAAGATCGTCTATGATGCCGCCCGTATCGTTGAGCATAAGTCCGTATCCGCAGCGCCCCGGCGTCAAGCCTGACACATTCAGAGTAAATACATTATCCAATCCGCTTTTTTCAATTTTTCCCCTGAAAGAAAACTCCCCCATATGACATATATCAAAAAGGGCTGCGGACTGCCTGCATGCCTTATGCTCTTCTAAAATGCCGGTATATTGAATCGGCATATCCCATCCGCCGAAAGGGGCCATATTCGCATTAAGCTTTTTATGTTCTTCATAGAGCGGCGTTCTTAACAGATCCTGCATTATTTATTTCCTTACAAATATTGCCGGTTTAATACCAGATTTGAAAGATCTTTAAAAGATCGGGAGTAAATTATTTTAACACCGATGGGTAATTTTCTCAAGGTAAAACAATAAATCGGCCGAAGTCAGAGTTTATGACTTATGCAAGGCCCCTGCCGACCTGGTTAACCGCTCTTGAAAGGGTATCGTCGGCGGTCTGGATCACTTTTTGATTTGCTTCGTAAAGACGGTTTATTTCGATCATCCTGGTCATTTCTACGACCGGATCGACGTTCGATTTTTCTATAAAACCCTGGTGCACCTGGGGTCTTTCGTTTCCGTTGATCACGAACGCCTTGCCGGAAAAGTCGCTTTCCTTATACCAGGTATTGCCGTCTTTTAAAAGATAGCGCCTCTCCGGGAAATCCACGATTTTCAGCCTGTCGATTTTTGTCATGTTTTTCCATTCGTTGCCGGTTTTATCAACGAAATCGCCCGGTTTATAATCCAGGTTTTCATATACGTTCCCGTCTTTATCAATTTGAAAATTATTCCTTTCAAGCAGGATAAAACCGTTCTCTCCAAGGATCTTGTTCCCATGCATGTCGGTAAGGTAGCCCTCATTGTCGATTTTGAAATTTCCATTCCTTGTGTACTTTTCACCCTCATCGGTCTGTAAAGAAAAAAATCCGTTCCCGTCGAGAGCCATATCGAAATCATTCGATGTTTCCATGAGACTTCCCTGTTCAAAACGGATGTAAGATTCGTTGAATTCCACTCCCGTCCCCAGTTTGCCGACTACCGGGGCAAGGTCATAGCTTCCGAGCGGGAATTTTACAACACCGTCGTCGTTAAGCCGCCTCACGAGCATTTCCGGAAAAGCTTTCGTAACTGTGGTTTCCCTCTTATAACCGTCCGTGTTGACATTGGCAAGGTTATTGGCGACAGTATTCATCTCCTCCATCGTAACCATCATGCCGCTGGCCCCTGTAAAAATGCTGCGTACCATAAAAAAAAGCCTCCGGTAAATTTCAACCTATTCAATCTATCGGTAATTCAAAAAAAATAGTAATAGAAGCCGAAGAAAATTATTGCCGGTTCGGGAACCTTATTTGTTATTACCCTCAGTTCTTGCTATATTATATCCGGAGTTTTCCGATGACGAACAGTTTAAACGATCTTCCCAGGAAAAAGGCTCTCGAATGGAGCCTCGTGCTCCTGTCTATGAAAATCCCGCACAGGCTGAGAACGGAAGACGGAAGGTCTCTGATCGATGTCGATGAAGAATTCATGGAGGAAGCCGCCAGCCAGATAAGGCTTTACGAAGAAGAAAACGCGGAGGAAAAGAAAAAAGATGAAAGCCCGGCGGCAAAATACCCCTCGCCGATACTGCCTGTACTGGCAGTCTTCACGGCCCTCTTCATTTTCCAGACTATTTTATACCAGACACAAAATTACGACCTGTGGCTCAAACTCGGCAACTCATCAAACCTGGAAATAAAAAACGGAGAATTCTGGAGGGTCTTCACCGCTATGACGCTGCATGCAGACCTTGCCCATTTTCTCTCGAACGCCTTCATGGGCGGAGTCGTATTTTACAGCCTTTTTTCAATATACGGTTCGGGAATCGGGTTATTCCTTGCAGTAATATCGGGTGCGGCGGGAAATTCGGCTGCCGCCATGTTCATACCCGTAGAATATCACAGCATCGGAGCTTCGGGAGCAGTTTTCGGGGCTTTCGGAATACTTGCTATAGACAGGATGATAAGGCCGCGGGGCAGGCTGAAAAGACCCGATTGGAAACCCGTAATAGCCGCACTGGCTTTTTTAGGGCTTTTCGGCACATCGGGGGGAAGCGATATAATCGGACATCTGATGTCGTTATTATCGGGACTTTTAATAGGACTCGTATCGGCAGTTTTGACCTCCGAAAAATATCCCGGCCTGCCGTTCAGAATTTTTTTCGCATGTCTGTCTATTGCATTAATTACCGGTTCATGGATGAGAGCGGTCCTTTGAACTTATCGGTCCGTCAATGCCGATCATTATTGGGTACTTTCATAATAAAAATTAAGCAAAAGGGTTGATTATGAAATCTTTAATCGAAAAATCTTTTTTTGTCCTGTTTATTTTATGCATGCTGCCACTGCAGGCTGCGGCATCACGCCAGGGGGGCCCCTTATTCGATTGTATTAAGGGCCGCAAGCTCAGCCAGCCCGGTCTTTCGAACTGGATTATCGACATGGTTATAATGAAAGACCTTGACGAAGTCGATAAATGGCGGAAAATCTACCCCGAGAGCTTCCAGGGACTCGACCTCTGCGAAGGGTATTATGACGCCGGCCTGTGGTTTTATAACAGCTCCAAAAAAATGCTCGCTCTCAAGAGTTTTTTAAAGGGAACGGAATCATTCCAGGACAGTCCCTATAAACGCCCCTGCATGCTTTATGCAGCCAGAATTTTCTATCGGAAGAACAACAGGGAGAGCGCGCTTTATTATGTCGACAGGATCCTGGAAACCGAAAAGTCCGATGCATCCCTCCTGAATGAAGCCCGGAAGCTTAAAAGGAGGATCAGCTGGGAATATATCGATAGTTCGGAAGGCCTTCCCGACAACAGCATCAGCGCCCTGGAATTCGACGGCGACGACCTGTGGATAGGGACATGGACCGGCGGAGTCTGCAGGTTTACCCGGAGCTCGCATAAATTGGCGGTTTACAGGGCTTGCAGGGGAGGCCTTTCTTCGGATCATGTAAGGTGCATTGCAGTGGATGACCGGAAAGTATGGGTCGGCACATATGACGGGCTCTGCTGTTTCGACAAAAAAACAGAAACCTGGGCCGGGATCAGGATCGCTCCCGGCGCCGTCACGGTGAAAAAATTAAAGATCCAGGATGGCGTTTTATACGCCGCCACGCTTTCAGGCCTTTATACTCCCGGCAGGGAAAAGGGAACCTGGAGAAGGATCCTCGCTAATTCTTTTATGATAAGCGATTTCCTCTTCGATAAAGGTACGCTTTATGCTGCGACCCTCGACAGGGGGCTTTTTATTATTAAGGACGGTTCCGCTTTAAATATCCTCACCGGTTTATCCCTGAAATCAATATGCTTTCATGACGGCCTCCTGTGGGTCGGGACCCATGGAAACGGAATTTATATAATTTCAGGCGGAAAAATCGCCGGACATCTGACTTCGACCGACGGTCTCGCTTCCGATTACGTCGAATCGGTAAAGGTAATGAAAGACGATCTCTTCCTTGGAACTCTCGGAGGGGGCGTTATGATATATAATTTTACAAAGCAGAACTGGTCGTTCATTAATGTCTTAAGCGGACTCCCGGGTAACGACGTTGTCAACATAAGTTTCGAAAAAGACAGGGTATGGTTCGGGACCCTGTCGGGGGGCATAGGGATCCTCCTTACTCAGAATAACGAAATCTGAACGGTCAAGCCCGGATTTTAAGGGAAGTATTTATGAAAATCGCCTCAAAGGAAGATATTTACAGGATCGACTCCGAATGTTCTAAAAAATTCGGCATACCGGAACTCCTCCTGATGGAAAATGCAGGATGCGCATCTTTCAGTATTATAAAAGAGGTTATTCCTGATTTTAAAAACAAGAGGTTCATTGTTTTCTGCGGCAAAGGCAATAACGGAGGCGACGGAGCGGTCCTTGCCCGCAAGCTCTTTTCGGAAGGCGCCGTTTTGACCGTTATTTATACCGAAGATCATAAAAAAACAGGAGCGGACGCCGCATTGAACTTTTCTATAATTGAAAAGCTGGGTATTCCGATCCTGGATTTTGAATCCGGATTTCCGAAAATCGAAAAAGCCGTCAAAGGTTCCGACGTCCTGATCGACGCCATATTCGGCATAGGCTTCAGGGGAGAAGCCGCCGGTCTTACAGCGAGGGTCTTCGACCTTATAAACAATTCCGGAAAGACTGTCGTATCTCTCGATATACCCTCGGGTCTTTCAGGAGACGGAAGCGTCCCGGCAAATGCCGTAAAAGCCGATTTTACAATCACTTTCGGCCTGCCCAAGCTCCCGATGGCGGACCAGCCCGGCAGGGAATTCTGCGGAAAGATATTTACCGAAAAAATTTCAATTCCCCCTGCGCTCCTCGACGATCCTTCGATCAGCCTGAACCTCTTAACCGGCAGCGATATAAATAATATTTACAGGCCCAGGGCGAGGAATACCAGCAAGGGAAATTTCGGGCACCTCCTTATAGTAGGGGGATCGGAAGGCGATCCGGCTTACAGCGGGGCGGTACTGATGGCAGGAAACGCATCTTTACGGGCGGGGGCAGGGCTATTAACAGTTGCGGCGCCCCCTGCTGTCTCTTCGGTTATCAGGAGGTCATTCCCCGAAGCAATTTCCATACAGATATCGGAGAAGGATCCTCTGAATTCGATAAAGAATATTGAAGAGGTTATTACCCGGAGAAAAATCAAATCGGTACTTGCCGGCAACGGTTTCGGCACGGGAAATTTCCAGAAAATGATCCTGGATTTCCTTTTGAACTGCAGAGCCCTGAAATGCCTTGTAATAGATGCCGACGGCCTGAACAATTTAGCCCTCGACGAAGGCCTTGCAAAGAGCCTGAGGAATACAAAGGCGGAAACGATCCTGACCCCCCATGTTGGGGAAATGGCAAGGCTTGTCCGTAAGGATAACATATGGGTAAAAAACAACAAAGCGGCCTGCGCCAGGGATTTTTCAGCCCTGAATAATATTTACCTGGTATTGAAGGACGCTGTTTCCTTTATTTCGGAGCCCGGAGGGCAGGTTTTCATAAGCAGCCGGGGCAGCGCCAGCCTCGCAAAGGGAGGAAGCGGAGATATACTTGCGGGAATAATAGCAGGCCTCTTTACTTCAGGATATGCGGCTCTTGACGCCTGCAGGCTGGGGACATATCTTCTCGGAAGGGCGGGCGAATTATACGAAGAGAAATGGGGCAGCGAATCGGCCCTGTCGAGGGATATCCTGAAGCTCATACCTGCGGTTTTCAAGGAACTGGCAGATGCATCCGCTCTCAATCGGAAGGTATCCAGATATCTTTGATCCTTTCCCAGGCTTTATCTTTATAACTCTTAAACCGCGAAGAGGTTTCGCTGTTATAAACCTCGACCGAACTTATAAATGCGTCTGACTCGTTGACGAGCCTGTCGTATGCGTCCTGTATATCCTTTATACGGTCGATATCCGCCTTGCTCATCGTATTCGAGTCGAGAAGTTTGTTGAAAATTGCTTTTGACTTCACCGCGGAATCGGATATGTTTTTAGCCATCCGCGTGGCAAAATCGCTTCCGTAAACACCGTTGTAGTATGAATCGGCTAAAAGCCCGATCGATGTATAAAGGTAATAGAGGTTCTGGCCGCCGAGGAAGCCTACGGCCTCCATGGGCCCGTCCTGGGAATACGACGCAGCTTTAAAAGCCAGCAGAAGGAACGTTAATAATATAAATTTCTTCATCAGAATCTCTCCCCGGCGTTTATTTTTTTTAAAATATAATTGATTGAAGGAAAAAAATCAAAATAAATGCCCCGGGCTCTCTTGTAAATTTCCGGCATGAAGTATAAAATAATCCACCGTGAAATTAAGCCGTAAAGAGGAAAATTTAAATATGGAAGAAAATTTAAGGGCCTCTTATATCGAATCCCTTAAGACTCTTTCCGGGTTCATCGATGACGGCGTCAATATCGAAAAAACCGATGCCGCATCGAAAGCGATCGCCCGGGCCTTTCAAAACGGCTGCAAGGTGATTGCGGCCGGCAACGGCGGGAGCGCCTGCGACGCCATGCATTTTGCCGAAGAGTTCACCGGAAAATTCAGGGCGGACAGGAAACCTCTGCCCGTCATAGCACTGACGGACCCCGCCCACATTACGGCTGTCGGCAACGATTTCGGCTTCAGCGAGGTGTTTTCACGCGGCATCGAAGCTTACGGCAGGAAAGGCGACATATTCATCGGCATATCGACCTCGGGAAATTCGCAAAATATCGTGTCGGCCGTCGATAAATGCAGGACTTGCGGAATATCGACAATCGGCCTTTTAGGACGCGACGGCGGAAAGTTAAAAGGCCTTTGCGATTTCGAGTTCATCGTTCCCGGGCATACTTCAGACAGGATACAGGAAGTTCATATGACTATACTCCATATTTTAATCGAAGGGACCGAAAGGATCCTTTTTCCTGAAAATTATTCCGCTTAACGGCTCAAAATCTTTTTTTAAATAAAGGAGAGTTTATGCCAAGCAATAAATCTAACCTTCATTTTATTTCAGCGGCTTTTTTTATTTTATTTTTAATCGCATCATTTATTCTGACAGCTGTAAATCCGCTTTATTCCGACCAGGAGACGGAAGGGCCCGGAACAATTTCCTTCGATGATGCAAAATACTGGGTTGAAATAACTACGGGCGGCGAATGGTTTTATGGATATACGCTTTATCAGATTGGAGGCTATGCAACATTTCCCGATGGATCTACTTATGATTTCCCCGATCCTATGAGCCAGATCAAATATCCCCTGAATACATTCCTGGCAACACTTGAAGTCGATTTCCGCTTTGCATACAATTTCGAAGCCTCACTTAACCTGAAAACAAGCGTAACCCCCGATTCGGGAAAGACCGAAGATTCCGATTGGGGGGTTGCTTATGTAAACGGGGTACCCGGAGCAAGTCCGACCACCCTTGATATTTTTTCAACTTCAGATACGTCCCTCAATTTTTATTCATTCGAAACAAGCTTTTTTTACAGATTTTTACATGATTCGGGTTTCAGCATATCCGCCGGCATCGGCTTCATGCTTCAGTATTTTTATTTTGATATAAGCAACCTTGACCAGTATTATCCTTCCTCACCGGGAACAGCCCACGACAAGGTGCCGGGGGATGTTTCGACGTATACGCTATGGAATAGTATTTTTTACGGGGGTATGAAATTCGGTTATTCGGCCGGCTTCTTTAAGATCCAGGCGTTAGCCGGATTTTCACCTTTTGCATACGGCGCTGACTATGATGTCCATCTGCTGGTAAACAAGTATAGCTTTGCTAACAGCTCCGGGACAACTTACCTTGCCCGCCTTGATTTATCATTTTATTTTACTGATAATATTTTTATGAAATTAAACGGCAGTTTTATGTATATAACGGCTTCCGGCACACAAAATCAATACTCCTACGAAATTCAAGGCCAGTACACTCCTATGGTCACTATAGATTACAGGCTCCAAAGCGAACAGCTTACAGCCGGCGTCGAAGTCGGATTTGCGTTTTAACAGCCTGTTTTCAGTTAACGGAGATACCTATGAGTAATAACAAAATATCATGCCTTCTACTGTCATTACAGGCATTTTTTATGCTGCAGTTATTTGCGGGATCCGCGAATCCGGTTTACTGCAGTCCCGATGAAAACGGACGCGGCAAAGAAATTTATTTCGACAATGCGGAAAACAGGATAGAAATAGAGGCGGGAACGGAATGGCTTACAGGTTATACCCTCTACCAGATCGGAGGCCAGGCTATCTTCCCCGACGGATCCGGCTACGATTTCCCCGATCCTATGAGCCAGATCAAATTTCCGCTGGGTACCTGGGTGGCGACGGTCGATGCCAGCTTCCGTTTTTCGGATAAATTCGAAATTTCCATAGAACTAAAAAAAAACCTGACAAAAGAAACGGGCAAGACCGAAGACTCCGATTGGGGAGTCTTATATGAGGAAGGGTCGCCGACCGCAAGCCCTTATTCGCTGGATATTTTTTCAACTTCGGATACGGCGCTCGATTTTTATTCGGCCGAAACCGCTTTTTACTGCAGATTCCTCCATAATTCCGGCTTCAGTATTTCCGCAGGATGCGGCCTCATATTTCAGTATTATTATTTTACACTTTCCAACCTGGACCAGTCTTATCCTTCATCCCGGGGTATAAGCGACGACATTATACCGGGCGAAGTTGCAGCATATACGCTATGGGATTCTGTTTTTTATACGGCTGTGAAGTTCGGGTATTCCAACAGATTTTTAAGGATCCAGGCTCTCGCAGGGTTTTCCCCCCTGGTCTGCAGCATCGACGACGACAACCATATCCTGAGGTCCAAGGAAAGCTTTGCCGATTGTACCGGGTACGCTCCAATGACCGGACTGGACTTTTCCATCTATTTTACGGATAATATTTATTTGAAATTCAATGGAAGCTTCATTTACATATTTACATCCGGCCTGCAGAACCAGTTCATTTATAACGGGTCCCCCGGAAACCAGGACCAGAAGATCGTGAGTATCAATTACAGGCTCGAAAGCGCCCAGCTCGCGGCCGGCGCCGAAATCGGATTTTCATTTTAAAGGCCGTTATTTCAGTCGATGGAGATTCCTATGAATAAATTGACGCCGGTCCTTGCCTTCCTGTTATTTGCAGGATGCGCCTGTTACGCCGAAGGTTCTGTAACTTTCAATATATACAATTCCTCATATGTTTATAACGACGAAAACGGCAGCGACTGGGACTTAACGCAGTATACTTTGACTTATATTGAAGACATTTTTCAGCCTTATTTCACAATTAATGTTAACGATTCCCTGGCTTTCAGGATAGGCTCCGGTTTTTTGATACCTTTTAACCAGGAGTCGAAGATACTGGATTATTACCCTTATGTCCAGACAAGGATGACCTTCGGTAAAGAACTTCTTGTCATAGGAAGCCTTGACGGAAATCATAATTTCCCCGCCCCCATTATGGATCCGGCGTCCGGTATAACCCCGGCAATAAGGGTGACGAATCATAACCATATTACATACGGCATGGTTTCCAACGCAGCCCCGAACGAACTTGCCGAATATAACCCGACCCTCGATGAAGACACTCATGGAGTCTATGAATACGGCGGTTCCTTGGCATGGAACGAAAACATCGGCTCCGGGGAGCTTTATGTAAACTGGCAGGAGATGGACCTGTCGAACTCTCTGGAAAGCCACCGTGAAAGGTTCGATGTGGGTTTGATCGACGCATATGAAATGGCCGGTTTTATTCCCATGTACGGCTGCCTCCATTACTGGCATAACGGAGGCCACGAAACCTATCACCCTATCGGAGTAACGGAGAATTATACCGGGGCTTTCGGTTTAAGGGACACGAATTTCGATATACTATACATGTTTTCGATTCTTTTCCCGGTCAGGGGCGTAGATTCTTTAAATGTTTACGGACAGGCCGTTTACCTCGATTATCATATCAGGATTTTCGGAATCGATGTAGAACCCGAATTTTTCGTTACCGACGAATGGCTGAACCATAAGGATCATTTTATATCGGCTGAAGGAGACCCTTATTTTTACGTCCCCCTTTACCTCGGCCTGAATATTTATTATAATTTTTATTTCGATAAGGATAAAACGACCCTGATACAGATCGGCTTTGTCAACGGAACATACCTGGGGACGGTCGACGAGACCTATACATTCCTGAATCTAAGGAACGACCAATTGTTCAGGATCAATTTCCAGTATGTTTTCGATATAGTAAAGCCCGGGCAATGACCCGGTAATAAAAGAGCCGGGGGGAACGCAATGAAAAGGCTATTATTAATCCTTCCTTTCATCTTATCTCTTAATTTTATTTATCCGCAGGAAATCGATACGTCTCCCATGCTTCATATAAACACGGCCATGCATAACTCCGATATATGGGGAATCGATACGGATGCAAAGGGCAGGTTCATCCTGACCGCATCTCAGGACAAAACAGCCAGGTTATGGGATGCGCAGACCGGCGAACTTTTAAGAATTTTCAGGCCTCCGATCGGCCAGGGAAACGAGGGCATGCTTTACACGGGAGCCATATCTCCCGACGCGGCGACAATTGCCGTAGGAGGATATACGGGCTACGACTGGTTCGGTTATTCCCTGGTTTATATCTTCAGCGTCAAAACAGGAGAGATGACAAGGGTAATAACAAACCATGGAGATACCGTCAGGTGCCTTGCCTACTCTCCCGACGGGAAACGCCTTGCAGTATGCCTGGACAGGGACGCCGGAGTAGCCCTTTACAGCACGGATAACTGGACATTCGTACACCTTGGAGGATACAGGGAAGAAGTTTACAAGGCAGCTTTTTATAAAAATCTCTATTTTGCCGCGGTTTCCTATGACGGCAATATCCGGCTTTATGATCTTAAATCGCTTCCGCGCCCGATAAGGTCGGTAACTCTTACAGGCGGACTGCAGCCGTGCGGAGTGGCGTTCAGCCCGGACGGAACGAAAATTGCAGTCGGGTACAGCGACCGCAACAGGATTCAGGTCCTGAAGTTTTCCGATCTTTCAGTCCTTTACGAACCCGACTGCACCGGCGGCAGCGATGTTTATAATTTAAGCAGGGTCTCCTGGTCGAAAGACGGACGTTTTCTATATGCAGGCGGAAGCTACACGATAAAAATGAAGGACGGATGGTGGTGCCCCATACGGAAATGGTCCGACGGGGGCCGGGGCGATTATTCCGATTACCGGGCCGTTTACGGAACCGTGCGGGATATCAGGACGATGCCCGACGATACGATCGTTTACAGCGGGTACGGCCCCGACTGGGGTAAAATGGATAAAAACGGCAATGTTCTGATTTATAAAAAAGGCGAAGTATTCCCGATGAATTCCAGCGATACGGCGTATTTAAGGATCAGCGGCGACGCCGCAGGCGTCAGCTTCAAGCCCGTCGGCGGAGTTTCATATACTTTTTCAGTCACGGACAGGAAACTTATGCCGGGGGAAAACGATTACCCCGGGAGCATCCAGGAAATGGAGGGGATTACCGTAAGTAATTATTACTACACGACAGACCCCCGGCTTAACGGCAGGAGCCTCAATATTCTTGCCGACAACGAGCATTCCCGCTGTTACGCCATTCATCCTTCAGGCGAATATATCCTTTTAGGGGCGGACTGGTATCTTTATTATTTAAATTCGGACGGCAGCCTGGTCTGGAAAACCCCTGTCAATGCGACAGTTTATTCTGTAAGTATAGCCGTCTCGAAAGAGATCTGCGCCGCCGCCATGGGGGACGGAACAATACGGTGGTACCGGCTTAGAGACGGGCAGGAGCTTCTCACCCTGTTTATCGATGCCGCTACCCGGAAATGGGTAATATGGACGCCTTCGGGTTTTTACGACTGTTCGGCCGGGGGCGACAATCTTATCGGCTGGCATATTAACAACGGAATATCGAGGGCGGCCGATTTTTTCACCGCAAGCCGCTTTACAGGCAAGTACTACAGGCCGGGCGTAATACCCCTGGTGCTTCAATATTACGGGGACCCGTCCTTTGAAGAGACCGCTCTTAACGCCGATTCGGGGAATAGCGCCGTATCGACGAACAGGGTCGGCATGCTGCTTCCGCCCGTAGTGACCATACTCTCGCCTGAAAGCGGCTCTTATGTAGACAGCCGTAAAATAGATCTCTCGGTAAATATAAGAAGCCCTTCAGACTCTCCCGTTACGGAAATCAGGACTCTTATCAACGGCAGGCCTGTCGCAAACAATTATAAAGGCCTCTCGGTAACCCCTTCATCGAGGGAAGGCGAGACCAGGAACATTAACCTTTCCCTGCCTGAAGGCGAAAGCGAGATCACGGTACTGGCCAGAAACAAAAACAGCTGGAGCGAACCGGCCACGGTAAAAGTCGCTTACAGGGGGGGAGAACCGGGCGTGGAATTTACGATAAAGCCCAAACTTTACCTCCTGGCCATAGGCGTTAGCAGGTATGACAATAAGGAGATTCAGCTTAAATATCCCGCCAAGGACGCCAATGATTTTGCACAGGCGATGCTCGATCAGACTAACTCATTGTACCGGGGCGTTGTTGAAAAGATACTGACCAACGATGATGCTACAAAAGACAATATCCTTGACGCCCTTGACTGGATCCAGAGAGAAACTACCTCGAAGGATATAGCAATGATTTTTCTTTCCGGGCATGGGGTCAACGACCGGAACGGATTCTTTTATTATCTTCCGGTCAATGCCGACCTCGAGAAGCTGAAAAGGACCGCGGTACCTTTCACCGATATCAAGACCACCATTTCCAGCATCGCGGGGAAGGCCCTCTTCTTTGTCGACACATGCCACTCCGGCAATATAATGGGAGCGAGGAAGGGCCTGGTCGATATCAACGGAATAGTCAACGAACTCGCTTCCGCTGAGAACGGGGCCGTAGTTTTTACGTCATCGACCGGCAACCAGTACTCCCTTGAATCGGATGAATGGAATAACGGGGCTTTTACAAAGGCTCTGGTGGAAGCTTTGAAGGGAAAGGCCGATTACGATAAATCGGGTAAGGGGAGGATCACGGTGAATATGATCGACCTGTACATATCCGAAAGGGTTAAGGAACTGACAAAGGGGGAGCAGACTCCGACCACGGCAAAACCGCAGACAATCGCAGATTTCCCCGTCGCCGTCGACGTCCTGCTACATTGAATATCTTCCCTGGAGCTCTTTGACGAGTTTATTATATTTCTCATGTATCATCGACATGTCGAATTCCCTGAAAGCCTGAAGAAGACCGTCAAGCTCGTTTTCCTTGAAATACTTTTCGGTATTCGGGAAGAAGGCATCGTCCTCCTTCCTGATATGGTGAGGATAAAACTCGCTAAGCCATGTAAGGCCCATCATTATATCCTCAACTGCCGTTTTGTCTCCGCCGACGTATCTTTCCTTTGCCGCAACGACCTCCCTGACCCTTTTACGGACCCTGTTATGTTCGTCAACCAGGTCCGCCATCATTTTCCTGTCGTTTTCATCCAGATTTTTACTTTCCAGCACCTTGAAAAGGATGTCCTCTTCCTTGCCGTGATGAGTCCTGTCGGCATAAGTTCTTATGAAATCGACCGCAGTATCTACAAAAACAGGATCGACGGCGCCTTTCTTCCGGATCTCAATGATCTCCTTGTCAATCACAAGGAGCATCTTTTCAATAAGCCGGTGTTCGATCATTAAAAGGCCTCTCGGTTTCATAACGCCTCCTATGTTTATTAAATTATACATAATACATGGGCGCTTTTTTGAAGCGCCCATGCCTGACAACATTAAATCTCAATAAAAAGATTGCCTTGAATGCTCATGCCCGGGAACTTTGTTCTCCTAGGCAAATTGAGTCTGGGTATGCCATGTTATGATATAAGTGCAGCTGTCGGCGCCGTTTTTTCTGCATGGCTTGGAATCGTCATGCGCAACGCTGGCCGAAAGTTCGAACTTTTTGGCCATTGCCGTTATGATGCCATGATCGAAGGCGCATGGATAAGGGTTTTTGCATTCGCTGATTATCATATTCTGATCGGGTATCCTTTTATAACCGTAATGGCCTATCCCCTCCGTCATCGCACCGGTGTTCACATCGAATAAAGGAGACCCGTTTTTCCTGTGGTTCATATGATATGCGATATCGATCGACTGTACGGCGCTGTCGATGTCCTTCACCCATGGAGGAAATTGGGCGTTTTCAGGTATCTTTATTCCGATCTGCTTGAGCGTGTAATCTCCGATCTCCTTGGCTATGGTTTCAAAAGCCTTCAGCCAGTTGTCATGGGAGTACCAGCCGTTCATATCGATCTTGAATTCTCCGCCTTCTTTGGAGCCGATGCCTGCCGATAAAAGCAGGTTGTTTGCTATGCTCTTGAAACTGCCCAGCCCGTCGACCACCGAATAAACAGTCTGGCCGTTTACTTCGATCCCCGGTTCGAATGGAACAAACTGCATAAGATCCTCCTTTTAAAATATTTATTCTGGAAGAATTTGCATTCGTCAATTGCGATCCAAAAGTCCCTGTCCCGTTAACATTATAGCATATGTGTTTATATTATCAAATATATTTTAAATATTACAGGCCGCCGGCTTTTATATTCCTGTTTTTAAAAGCGTATTTCACTTCGAAAAGGCAGTCGTCGCCGAACATGACTTCAAGGAAAGCCGGGTTCAGGACAAGCGGCTCCAGTTTATTCGACCACCGCATATCTACGGCTATATCGGGGATTATCCGGTTTAATTCTTTTTTCCAGTCCTGAAAGTACTTTTCATAATCGGCGGTTTTCGGAAAAGAATCTATATCGAAGGCGTCGTTATTTTCAACAAAGCGGTTAACGATTTCATAAAAGCTGTCAAGATAGTTTTTTATATTGCCTTCGAACGCCCTTATAAATTTTACATCGAATTTATATTTCAACTCGCAGAAAAAATCCTCGGTATGCCTGATATCGAACAGTATCTGGTTTTTAGCGATATCCGGCGAACTTATCGCCCAGTGCATGGAAAGGGGGAAAGTATTGAACTTCTTGATCATGTCTCTCTCCCAGTTTAAAAAGACTATGTCGTAATCTTTAGTAGTCGATTTAAATCTTGCATCGAAATATTCGTTAAGAATGCGGAATTCATTGGTTATCTGCCTGAGCGCATGCATGAATTCATCAATTGCCGTCGTCATCATAAGCTCTATCCTTCAAATTTAAACTGATTTAATTAAAATCAAGCCGGGTCATTTTATATTTTTTCAGGCCGGTTGGCAATATTTATCCGCAGATTAACGCAGATTTCCTCAGATAGGTTTCTTCAATTCAGCCTCATTTCTGCGTTTATCTCTTTAATCCCGGATTCGCGGCGGGCCCTGCATAAAGCTTTAATATTCAAATTACTGGAAGATTTAAATAAAATATTGTAAAATTAAAAAGGGAGGGACATTGAAAAGATTCGAATTCAAACTTCAAAAACTTCTTGAGATCAGGCAAAAAAAAGAGGATCAGGAAAAAATCGAGCTTTCGAAGGCAAGCGGAGCTTACCAGTTTGTTTTGAACAAGAAGGAAAAAGTGCTTGAAAACGTAAGGCTGACCCTTCAAAACCTCGGAAAAAATAAAAACCGGATGAATTTGAAAGATTTGCAGAATTACGATAAGCTTGTTAAAGAATCCGATTCGGCAGTGAGGCTCCTCGATACGGAAATCGAGGAAAAACGTATAATAATGCAGGAACATATAGATAAATTTGCAGCCCTGAAGAGAGACAGGCGTGCGGTTGAGATACTCAAGGAAAAGGCCCGTAAAAGATACGAAGAAGAATTATCCAGGGAGGAACAAAAACAGATCGACGAAACCGGCCGGGATTTGTTCCTGAGAAATAAAGAAAATACCATATCTTCCGACAAATAAAGAGAATCGCATGGAGGGGAATATGATAGAAGGCATAAGCAGCGTTTTCGGAAGAATCAGGGAAATCAATTCACGCATCGATGAAATACGTTCATTAGGCTCGCACAGTCCCGTAAAGCCTCTCGAAAATACCGTGGAAAACCCTGAACAAAAGACGGGGACCGGCACTGAACCCAAGTTCAGCGAGATACTCCAGCAGGTGCTGTCGGATAACAATACTCTTCCCGGGCAGGACAATCTCCTCGACTACAATAAAGTCAACGAAGTCGTCGGCACCAACAAAGACTCGCTTAAACTGCTCGAGATGCTGTATAAGAACAAAAGCGGCGGGAATTCCGACGTCGACGGTCTTATCGAAGAAGCTTCGGGCCGCTACAAGGTCGATAAATCGCTGATAAAAGCCGTCATACAGCAGGAATCCCAGTTCAATCCGTCGGCTGTTTCGAACAAAGGCGCCATGGGGCTTATGCAGCTTATGCCCCAGACCGCCGAATTTCTCGGAGTTGAAAACCCTTTCGACGAAAGGGAGAATATAATGGGAGGGACAAGGTATCTATCAGCGCTTCTCAAGAAGTACGGAGGCGATCTTGACCTTTCCCTGGCCGCTTACAATGCGGGACCTGAAGCCGTGGACAGGTTCCAGGGAATACCGCCGTACGAGGAAACTCAGGATTATGTTAAAAATGTCCTGTCGTATTATAACAATTATAAAAGTTATAAATAGGGCTTCCCCTGAATATATAAAAAAGGGCCGGTAAATGAACAGGAACAGGCGGATCATATTTCTATTATTTATCAATCTGGGGCTCGCTTTTTTGTCTATTTACATACTTGATATGCTTCAGATAATCGATTACAGGGAGATAATAAACCAGGTCCCGTTCATGCGCGAAGCCCCTTCCGCAAAGATCGAAGACCCTTACCTCCTTGAAAAGGTCGAACTTGAAAAAAAGTGGCAGACCCTTGACGAGAGGATCAGGAATTTCGAGGAAGACAGGAAGAAACTGGAAGAAGAATCGAGACTTATCGCTATAGATAAAGAAAACGTAGCAAAAGACAAGGAAAACGTAAAAAACATGATAGACAATTTCGAGAAGGAAAAAGAGGAAAAAGATTCCTATGACAAGCGTGTAGACCAGGTTTCGATCCAGCTTGAACAAATGCCGCCCGACGCTTCGGTCAAAATACTGGAAAAACAGGATGATTTGATGATAATAGATTTACTGAAAAGAATGGACGCTCATGCCCAGGCGGCAGGACAGGCATCGCCTGTTTCGCATCTTCTGTCGCTGATGGACCCCGAGCAGTCAGCCCGCATACAGCGAAAGATGCTCCAGTAATCAGTCGACAGTCGTCAGTCGACAGACTAAAGTAGACAGTCGGCAGTCGACAGTCAACTGGGATAAGGCGGCGCTGTTCCGATTAATCAACAGCTTTCAGTTTGACATGGGCGAAAGCCCTGTAAAAATATGCGGCCACATAGTCTTTCCTGATATATCCTTCCCCCCTTTCCTTTCGCAGATACGAATTGATCGTATAAAGCTGTCCGTCAGGCTGTTTAACCGCGTATGTATTGGGGTAATAGAGGTTGATCTCCGATTCCTCGACTCCCCTGTTTGCAAAGTGAATGAAATTCATAGTGTTATATTTCCCGCTTCCGACTATGATGCCTATATGGCTCAGGGGATTGTCCCATTTCCTTCTGCCTGCCACATCGTAGGTATTGTCAAAAAATACAAGGTCGCCCGGCGCGGCTGTTCTTTCCTTATATACAAACCCGTATTTTTCAAGGCCGTCGTACAGGGTATCCACTCCGCCATGACCTTTCCCGTAGGCTTTGAATAAATCGAAGCCGGCCCTGTAAAAGACATAATTGACAAAACCTATGCAGTCGCATGTGAAATGCCTTCCGTTTACCGGAGGCACCGTTTTGAGCCCGACGGATTCCCTGGCTATTGAGGTGACACGCTCATAAAATATCCTGACTTTTTCATCTTCCGGGAAGCCGGCGCTGCAGTAGAATATCGATATCATTATCAGCAGTATTTTTTTCATATTCCTTCCAGGCCCTTTCATAGGCTCTTATTTTATCGGATAAGCGGGTTTAAAATTTCATTATTTTTTATGGGCGCTTCCAATATACCCTTCGGGAACAAGACCTTCGGATAGGCGGCCATTGAGCCTATGGCTCAAGACATGCCATTGAGCACCTGCTCAAGACATGCGCCTATAAATTATATACGTATTATATCAATGCCTGCAGGCAATAAAAACAAACATCCTTTTATCTTGACAGATTTATTTTGGACCCATAAAATTATGAATCGCGATTTTTTAGCAGGTTTATACCATAATATATAGTGATACCATAGTGTATGATGTTATAATAGAGGAGGTTTTCTATGGCCGATGTTTTCGACAAAGTTAAGGAAATTATCGTGGACAAACTTGGAGTTGATGAAGGTGCCGTTAAACTTGAAGCTTCATTCATTGAGGATTTAGGTGCAGATTCATTGGATATCGTTGATTTAATAATGGCATTGGAAGAAGAATTCGGAATCGATATACCCGACGAGGAGGCCCAAAATATTAAAAATGTGGGAGATGCCGTAAATTATATTAAAAATCATCAGTAACGAAAATAAACGGGGACTTGTTCCCCGTTTTTCTTTTATGGGGGATATGTATGAAAAGCTTCATTATTATACTGATGATCGCCTTTTTTTTACCTCCCTGCCTTTCAGGAACCGTTTTTCAATACGATAACACTATCGACCGTAAATACAGGATAAAGAGCACCATCACGCAGGATGTTTACATAAACGGTGTAATAAATAAAAGCATCGAATCCATGGATAAAGCCCTTCTGCAGATCATGAGCATTTCCAATAATTACGGGTACTATAAGGGAAAATACGAGTACTATGAAAAGGATCTCAATTCGGATGAATCGTACAAGCTTATCGACGAGTATGAAAGCGGTTTTTACCAGGACAGCCGCGGAAATATGATCATCGCCTCGAATATTTTAATGCCGGATCTCCGGAATGTGCCGACCTTCCCGACGAATGATTTAAAACCCGGGGATTCATGGAAATCCCGGGGCGAGGAGATCCATGAAGGCATAGTATCGACCAATGATATAATAATATCCCATTTCGACGTCAATTACATATACCTGGGCGATGAAACAGTCGGAGGAGTGCGGTACTCGAAGTTTTCCATAGACTATCATATCCTGGATTATCCCAAAAACGACCCCGATATTCTTAGCCTGACAGGCTATTCCCATCTTACCTATTACTGGGACATCACTAATAAATGTCCGGCTTTCTATAACGATGTTTACGACTTCCTTTATACCCTCCGGTCAGGAGATACGGTTTTATATAAAAGCAAGTCCGAAGGAGAGAGCGAACTCATAAAAGATACCTCGGCGGAGCAGAAGCAATCGATAGTAAACGAGATGACGAATACGATCTCAAGCAACAGCGGCATGACCCTCAGGGAAACCGCCGACGGAATAATCCTCAGCCTTGGCAGCATTCTATTCGATTTTAATAAATACACGCTGAAGAACGAATTCCTTAAAAAACTCGCCACAGTCACAGATGTTCTTAAAAAATATCCGGATATCGACCTGTCGGTATCAGGGTTTTCCGACAATATCGGGGATGAAAATTACAATTTAGGCCTGTCGGAACACCGTGCAAAATCGGTAGCCGACTTCCTGATAAAAAACGGCATCGATCCCTCCAGGCTGTCGTATGCAGGATACGGAAGCAAAAATCCCGTTTCAGACAATAATACCGAAGAAGGACGGTCCAGGAACAGGCGCGTGGAGATCAAAATTTTAACAAAGGAATAGCCTCCTGCCTTTAATCAGCAATTTATGAAAAAGATTATCTTCAATCCTGTCTTTATACTCCTATTCATGGAAAATTTTTTCTTTTTTTCAAGCCGGAACTCCCTGAATCTCCTGCCTCCATACCTGTCCAGCCTGAGGGCATCCGAGGGTTATATAGGTTTTTACATGAATATCAGCTCCCTGATGCTCGTTGTTTTTGTCGTGTTCTTTACCGTACAGGCCCAGCGTTTCAATAAAAGGGCTCTTTTACTGGCCGGCTTTACCCTTCAGTTATTATCCCTGGTTTTCAGCTTCCTGTATCCGAAAAACCTCCTGCTCCTTATTTTACTTCAATTTATCGGATCGTTTTCATATGCTTTCGGCTATATCATTAATTCGGCTCTTGCTTTCGATATCATTCCCCCCGAAAAAAGGACCGGCGGCATAGCGATTTACGGGCTTTCCGGGGTCCTTGCCGCTCCGGCCGGTTCATACTTAGGGGAAGCAGTTTCGGGAATATTGAATCAAAAGTATCTCTTTCTTCTATCGATCTTATTCTGCCTCTCTGCGATGATCTCTGTATTCTTCCTTGAAATATGGAAGGATCCCGGGGAAACCCGGTCAGTATCATTTTGGCAGATCATTAAAAAAAAAGAGCTTGCCGTGCTGTTTTTTTTAGGCCTGTCCATCGGAGGCGCCTGGAGCGTTCTTGCGACATTCATACCGAATTTTACCCTTGAAAGGCTCGGAATAATCAACCTCTCGGCCTATTTTACGGTAAATTCCGCAATCGCGATAATGTCAAGGACGGTTTTCGCCAGGATAATAGACAATACCCCTAAAAAATACCTGATAATGACCGCTTCGGTCCTCGTCATCATGGCTATGACTATGACAGCATTCCTTTCAAGGACATGGCAGCTTTACTGCATCGGCGCTTTCTACGGACTGGGGCATTCGATACTTTATCCGGTTCTTAACGCTGCGGTTGTGGACAGCGGGGAAGCTCACGAGAAATTTTCCCTGTCAAGCGCATTTGTCGCCGTATATACGCTTGGAAACGTCCTCCTCAGCACCCTCCTGGGCATGCTGGGAGATATTCTCGGAACGGTTTCAATATTCATATCCATGGCACTGCTATTCGCAGTTTCGATACCCCTGGCTTCCGTCTTTATAAAAAAAAGATTGTGAACTTTTGTAAAATGTCTTATCTATTGTTATAATAAAAGGTTAATTTTGCTGCCGGAGGAACGGTAAATGAAAAAACTCAAGGTAGGAATCATAGGCGCTACCGGAATGGTCGGACAGCGTTTTGTGAAACTCCTGGAAGGACATCCCTGGTTCGAAACCTCTCTTGTAGCCGCAAGCCCTAATTCTGCCGGCAAGTCTTATGCGGAAGCAGTGGAAGGGCGATGGGCCATGAACGGTCCTATACCTCAAAATATCGCAGGCATGACTATTTATAATTCTTCGGATTTCGACAGGATCGGCAATGAAGTCGATTTCGTTTTCTGCGCCGTACATATGCCGAAGGCCGAAGTCCTGAGGCTCGAAGAGGATCTTGCCCGGCATGAAATACCTGTAGTATCCAATAACTCGGCAGCGCGTAATTTGCCCGATGTTCCTATGATAATACCCGAAATAAACGACAGTCATTTTGCCGTTATAGAAACTCAAAGGAAGAGGCTCAATACCAGGAAAGGGTTCATTGCCGTAAAGCCGAATTGTTCCATACAGAGCTACGTCCCGGCTATCCACCCGCTCCTCCGGTATAAACCTTCGAAAGTACTTGCCGGCATGTACCAGGCAATATCGGGAGCCGGCAAGACATTTAAAAGCTGGCCCGAAATGACCGACAATGTTATCCCTTATATACAGGGCGAAGAAGAGAAAAGCGAGAACGAACCTCTGAAGATCTGGGGAGAGGTTAAAAACGGCCTGATCGAGAATGCACACGGGCCTGTAATTACCTCGCAATGCATACGCGTGCCGGTGACCGACGGGCACCTTGCTTCGGTTTTCATTTCATTCGATATCAAGCCTTCAAAGGAGGAAGTGATAGAAAAATGGAGATCCTTTGCAGGAAGACCGCAGAAACTCGGCCTTCCGAGCGCCCCGTCGCCTTTTTTAACCTACTTCGAAGAGGAAAACAGGCCTCAGACCGCGCTGGACAGGGATATCGGGCATGGGATGGGGATATCTATCGGGAGACTCCGGGAAGACAGGATATTCGATTATAAATTCGTTTGCCTTTCCCACAATACAATCAGGGGTGCGGCCGGCGGAGGCGTCCTGATCGCCGAACTTCTTAAAGAGGAAGGATACCTTGAAGGGAATTGAAGCTCCCATGTATTATGAATAAAGAAGATATCAGGGCCTCGAAGATATCGATTTTCGCTCATTTCAGCGCCACAGGTGCCACCGAGGAACTGAGGGACTGGCTGATCGGCCTCAGGATAAGGGAACTGGTATATATAGCCTTTCCTTTCGGCGCCGGGCCGGGAAAAGACGGAAAGAAAATAAAGGTCTTTATTTATAGGAACGGCGAACCGGCCGGTGCAAGGAAATCATTATTCGGCTTCAGCAGGCCTGAAATCATATCCTATATCAAGGATTTTTTTTACTCCCTTTTTTACGGCCTCTTTTTCTGTTCCGGGTCCGACATTCTCTTCTGCGGCGACAACCTCCTGTCAGTTTCCGGGAATATGCTTAAAACTTTCGGACTTGTCAAAAAAACGGTTTATTATATGATCGATTATACTCCGGCGAGATATAAAAACCGTTTTATCAACGGTCTTTATTACTTCCTCGACAGAACCGCTTCTTACGGCTCGGACGCCGTCTGGCCTCTTTGCGAGAGGACCATCGGAGGAAGGTTCGACGACGGCAGGCTCGCAGAAGACAGGGTGAAGTGGTATGCCGTTCCTTACGGTAACCATTCGGCAGGAACGGCAGGAAAGCTCCGGCATGATATGAATTCGATCGTTTACATGGGCGGGATAGAGAAGAATAAAGGCGCAGAGCTTATCATAGAAATCGGGAAATTCCTCAGGGATAAAAACTCCGGCATCCGCCTTACCGTGATCGGGGGAGGAACGGGCGTTAAGGAATTCAGGGAAAAGTTAACCGCCCATGGCCTGGAAAACGTAATCGATTACAAAGGCTACATTGAAAAGTTCGACGACGTCCTGGATATCCTTATAAAGTGCGGAATCGCGATCGCCCCGTACTATCCTTTCGATAAGAACAGCTTCACATACTATGCGGACCCTGGCAAAATCAAAACTTACCTCGGCGCGGGGCTTCCAATCGTCCTTACGGCCGTTCCCCCAATTTACAGGACCATCGAAGAGAACGGGGCCGGCCTGATCAGCGAATACGACGCCGCAAGTTTCGGAAAAAAGATAATCGAGATCCGGGAAAATTACGGGTCTTTTGAAAAAAATGCCATGACTTTAGGGCGCCGCTATGACTGGGACGAAATTTTATCGGAAGCGTTCGGAAGGTTAGGCGGACAGGTTCAAAGAGACGGAAAAGGAATATTGAACCCGGCCATAAAATAAAAACTGTTGGAGGATATGTTATAAGCGGCATCGAAGTATAAATCATTTAAAATGGTTACAATCACTCCTGTCGCGGCCGAAAGCTGCAGGTCGATGCGGGCATACAC
The DNA here is from genome assembly GCA_963796325.1 of uncultured Spirochaetota bacterium. Lineage (GTDB taxonomy): Bacteria > Spirochaetota > Brevinematia > Brevinematales > JAOACQ01 > CAVYGN01. The sequence goes on along the minus strand of CAWCLF010000001.1, from coordinate 474,069 downwards.
GGATTCCCTGAAATTGTCCGCCAGGTAAATACCCCTCCAGCCTGCAGTCATCAGCAGGCGGTTGAAATAGAATGGAAACCAGCCGTTCTGCAATTCGGCATCGAATAATAGAAGCGAATAATCAAGGGACAGGTAATAATCCGACTGGAGAGGCTCCGAAGCAAATTCCATGTTTCCGGGATAATGGCCGCCTCCGAAATAAGGGTTCCATGAAACGGTATTGAGGACCGGTGCGGGGCAATAAGCGCCGTATAAATTAATATGCGAAAAAATAAAAGGCAGGCCAAGTAAAAAAGACCCCTCGATTTTATAAAGATCATAATTGAAGGCATAATCGGCATAACCCGTAAAACTGATCCCCCTTTCTTCATACAGTTTATCCGTATACAGGAGCGTTGAAAACCCGGCGGAACCTGAAGCGATCGCAGAAGTGTAAATAAAGGGCCACAGGTAGCCGGATCCCGCCTGCAAAGTATCGGGAGCTACGGTATAATAGCCCGCTCCGGCGCCTATAAAGATGTAATTGTTATAAGGCAGGAGGTTGTACGTATAATTCAGGCCAATGGATCCCAGCGTTTCCCTGTAATAAGAATAATTCCTGAAATCGAAAGACATTTTATCGAAAGCCTCTATGCCGAAATCCAGCGGAAAGTCTCCCGAATAATTCCACCGCCCCGAGCCGTTGACAAAATTCTTTAAATAGTTATAGCCCAGTATGATCAGGAAAGTATTCTCATCTACAGGATCGGACATATAGGTCTCTATCCCGACGCTGTCTATCGTAAAATCATTTGTATGGGGAAAGCTGTACGAAGTCGGTATTATGAGCCAGCACTGCAGCGGCGACATGTACTTTAAAGGGCAGTAACCTTCAATTTTATTTGAAGAGGCTGGAATAATAATATCGGTATTGAAGCTTTCAGCCTTTTCAAAGGCAGCGGCTGCGGCCAGCCCCTTAAAACCGTCTTCCCCGCCGGGGTATTTCATCAATCTGTCGCCTCTGGAAAACCTTCCTACATAATAGATCGAGCCGTTATCGAGAAGAGGGTAAAAAACTCCCCCGGAGAAATTGTTGGTCTGGAGCTTAAGCACATTTCCGTCCAGCAAACCGAGCCTGTAGAACTCATGATCGGTGTTGTAGCCGAAAAGGAGCTTCCCGTCCGATGATGAGAGACTGCGCATGTAATCCACCCTAGTCTTCCCGGCCGGTCTCATTACGAAGAGTTCATGAGTTTTAATGTCGAATGCCATTAGCTTTTTATCCCCATGATCGGCGGCCAGGAATGCGATCCTGTTATCGCCGAACCTGACGGGGCCCGATATTATGACGCTTTCCGTTCCTTCGACGAGTTTTTCCTGTTTCCCGCCCTCGATATATACAAGGATGTTCCTGTGTCCATCCGCTTCCAGGGCGGCAAGCCCTTCGTTAAAAAAACAGGCGCTGTAAAGGCCTTCCATCGAACCGCCTGTAAATACGTTCTTTTCAAGGTCGTAGTATACGGCAATATTCCTGTACAGCCCCTTTTCTTCGCCGTTCATGCATATTAACATTTTACGGCCGTCGGGGGAAACGTCTATCGAATTGAATCCTGCCGCGTTGTCGATAACGACGCCGTATTTTTTATCCTTTACGGAATAAGACATGACCCTGCTCTTGAAGGAATCTATAAAATAGATCCTCCCATGCGACATTACCGGCGATACGATCGAATAATAACCGGCCGAAAGGATGTTCGTATTGTCCGACACGTCCTTTACCGAGAGAGAGTTTTTAAAATCCGCCCAGAGCTTCGTAAACGGAACCCCGAAAACAGCCTCGAAATAGTAGCTGTAATACCAGTAATCGCTTTCCGTCACCTGCGTGTCCGGCCCGTAAATCCTTAAACCCGCTATATCGTGCCAGTACTCGGAATACTTTTCCATGCCGAACCTGTCCTGGAGATACTTATTGAATAATCCTCCATAGTTATAATAAACATTGCCGTAGGGATAAATATCCCATGCTCCCGACGCCTGGAGGGGCGACATAAATACATTCTCATATATATCCTCCCTGAGCCTCTCCTGGATCAGGGGATCGTTCGCCCGGCCGTAGCCTCCGCCGCTCTCGAAGCTCACGGCGGCCCCTTCGATCATGTATTCCGGCTCAAGCCCGAGCCCGAAATCGAACGGGGACCCGAAAATCGAATAAAGGAACTCAAAAAACGGGCTTTTAATATCCATTGTCACTGCATGCGTCAATTCATGGGTAAAGAGAGATTTTAAATTATCCCTGAAGGTCGTCCATTCCGGGTCAAGCGGGTAGTCCCAGAGGACTATATGAATATATGGGACCGGGTAAGTATAGCCGTTGAATAACCCGATGCTGGGAGTTATAACGACCGGGATCCTTTTTTGGTTCGTATATGACAACCTGGCCGTAATATCGTCGAAAACACCGTCGGCAAATCCTGCAAGGCATTCCGCCGAGCGCCTGGAACCCTCGGAAAATATGATATCGAAATGCTTCGTTTCGATAGTATAGAGCTTTTCCCCGATTTTGAAATTCGCGCAGAAAGCCTGCGCCTGCACTGCCAGGAGCGCAATGATTATAATTAAAATCCTCATTATTCATTATATCCGGGGGGTATCTTATATTCAATTTTTTTCATCCGCTTATGTACGTGAATTTCAGTGATTGTAAACCAAAATTTTAATTGCTTTTGACAAAATATATTTAACAAATTAATATTTCAATAAGAAATTATTTTTTTGGGGGACAATTAATGAAAAAATTGTTTATCGGAATTTTTGCCTTTGTATTGATATTATCAGCGCAACAGCTTTTTGCAGAAAGAACTAATATCAATGCAAATGAAATGACAGGCCCTGCAAATAAATTCGCAGTAAAATCCTGCAATTCGATTCTCATGACGATTGACAGAGGCGGTTATAATGAAAGTTTTAATAAATCGGCAACTTACTTTAAAAATGCAGTGGGGTCAAGCGCTAAATGGGCTGCCGCATTAACCGCTGTTAGGAAACCGTTAGGAGACTGCATATCAAGGACAAATATTTCTTCGGTTTATACCAACCAATTGCCTGGCGCTCCTGACGGCAATTATGTGATAGTACAATATAAAACGATTTTTAAAAATAAAAAAAATTCTATTGAAACAGCAGTAGTTCTTAATGAAGACAATACCTGGAAACTTGCCGGATATTTTATTAAATGATATTCGGTATGGGATGGCTGCCCGTATGAAGGAAACGCGAATGAATATCAATTTTTGTCATAAAGCTACTCAGAAATTCCTTCCTGTAACAGCGCCGCTTCATTTATTTGAATTTTAAAGTTCTCTTTTATTTGATCTAAATATTTTTGCAGCCATTCCTGCTGTTTCTGCCTTTCGATTTCCTGGGTGATAACCTGTTTCATCTGGCCGCTTTTCAAACCGGAATTATCCAATTCCGTTTTATTCTTAAGATAAAAATCGTCAATTTCCCCCTTTGAAGGCTTAAAAAAATTTTTATCTGCCGGCAAGCGGCTTTGAATGTAAATTTGCGCAATGGCCTGTCTGATATAATTTCTTAATACGGGCTGGTTTGCCGGTGTATTCTTTAAACCTGATTTAGCTTTTACACTCATAATATATTTTTTAATCCGGGTATAATTTCCCGGAATTTTTAGCAAACCGTCATTCAGGGCCTTAATATTTATCAAATATTGGCTGATCAAGCTGTTAAAATACTTTTTTTTGGTATCGGGCGGCAAATTAGTCCGTTTTTCTTCCGGCACCTGGGAGAGAAGGTACTTGTACCCTTCATCAAAATCCATCCCGGTAATGAGATAATCGTCTATTTTTGCCAGCCAATCCGGCCCTGATTTCGGGGGATACATGCCGATTAAACCGGTTATATAATCGTCTCCGAGCTCAATTTGCCGTGAAATAATATTTATCTTTTCATTTATTTTGGTAAGAGCGTCATCCATGTTATCAGCCTCTATCGATTCCGCCGTTATATATTTATCTGTTTCCAAATCAAGCAATTGAATATTAATAACATAAGTAGATCCGACTTTACCTATATTGCCGGTAATAGCGTTTTTAACATCCAGAATTTTAGCAAGACGGATTGCATGCGATCCCTCGGTTAAGCCTGTCATTTTAAATTTATACTGTTCACTGATTTTTATCAGTTTATCCCTGCTTATAACATCAAAATAATCATTTTCAGAACCTGTTTTTATCAATATACTTCGTATATATTCACTCAGGGTTATTCCCTCGCTTTGCGACACATCCGTTGATGTAACTCCCAGGTCAAAAACAGCAATTTTAATTTTTTTTTCTTCGGTAAAGCCGGTTATTAGAAAAATGAATAAATATAATCCCGACAAAGAAACAAATGAAATTTTTCTGAACATCTTCATCTCCTTTAATAATCTCGCATAAAGTGAATGCCCTGGCGCACTTCGGCAGGGGTGTAATATTCTATTTTGACAAGCAGGTTGTGTCAAGGGGACGCCCGCGAAGAAAGGCAAAGGGGCGCGTAAGCGGGTCACCTTCCCTGCCATAATTCCTTAGGGACCTTCAGGACCCTAAGGAAACTGCCCTTAACTAAACGATGCTTTTCGCATGAATGAAAGCTTTTTTTGTACTATTTCCATCAAATTTCTGACATCTTCAGCATAAGTCAGCCCGTCAATCCGGTCTAATTTTTTCAGTAAAAAATCCGCTTTTTTGTAATTCAATTCCGTTTCATTTCTATTGCCGAGCGATTCCTGTTTTTGCGCTTCATTAATAAAAAGAGCCGCCGCCAGGTAAACCTTTATCTCATAAGTATCCGGATTTATTCCCAAAATTCCTGCAAGAGTTGGACCGTCCATACTTAATAATGTATTATAGGGCAGCCCGATTACTTCACTGGAAATACTTTCAATATCTTTGGGGTCCCATTTCTTCCCATGTATTAAAGATGAAATAAAGTCGCCCGCCAATTCGATTATCCGTAAAATAAAATCATCCCTCATTTCCATGAAATATTCCCTTATTTTCTCATTTTAATCAAGTCCGGAAGATTTATCAAAATTTCATCTCTGGAGAATGAAAGATATCATTACCCTTGATACGCCGCAGTCCAGCCAGTCAAGGACGGTGAAATACCACGAATTTTTTAAAACTGCGCACATTTTGCATACTTTCTAAATATTATTTTAAATGTTATTTATTTTTTGACATGATTTATATTGAATGATATAATTCTTTATACTGCAATAAAAGAAGATGATAATATGGATTAATATTGAAGGCCCGGATCCCGGCAATCCGGCGGCTTTCAAGTATTAAAACTCCGATGAAGGTAAATTATGATCCACCCTGTAATCAACCATAGGGCTATCAAAGATTACAACAGGCATAAGATCTTAAATCTGCTCTCGGTTAAAAGGGAATTAACGAGGCAGGATATTTCATTAAAGACAAATATCAGCATACCGACCGTAGCTTCAAATATCCAGTCACTGATCGAGGAAGGCCTGGTTGAGGAAGCCGGTACGGCCGCATCGACCGGCGGCCGGAAAGCGCTTATCGTCCGCTATCTGCCGGATGCCAAGGTATCTTTCGGAATCGATATAACACAGGCAAAAGTCGGAATTATCCTCTCGAATCTGGATTCGGAGATCCTCTTCGAGACCGGTCTTGTAACTGAACCCTTCGGCCGCATAGATAATGTTATGCTCCGAATTTCTGAAGAAATAGAACGCATTCTTTTATCGCAGAATATTCCCGATGAAAAGGTCCTCGGGATAGGGTTTTCACTGCCGGGCACAGTCAACCAGAAAAAGATGGCCCTGGAGCTCGCGCCCAATCTCGGGATGAAGGATATCCTCTTTAAACCGTTTGAAAATCTTTTCCGCTACCCGATATTTATAGAGAACGAGGCGAATGCAGGCGCTCTCGCCGAAATGAAACTCGGGAAACTATCAAAATCGGGAAACCTGGTCTACGTCTCTATTACAGGAGGAATCGGAACAGGCATCATTATCCATGGAAAATTGTACAAGGGTAAAAATCAGCGCGCCGGCGAGTTCGGCCATATGACAATAGTCCCGGACGGCAAACTTTGCAATTGCGGACGAAAGGGCTGCTGGGAACTTTACGCCTCTGAAAAAGCTCTATTAGGACGTTATTTCGAATCAAAGGGCGGTAAAATTCCGGCGGATTATTCTATTTCGGATCTCCTGGCGTCCATGAAATCCGGCGATAAAGATTCAATAAATTTATTCAACGAATACCTGGACTTTTTTGCCGTGGGCATTCAAAACATAATGCTCGGGCTCGATCCTCAGACGATCGTTATCGGCGGGAAAATAGGGCTTCTCGGCGATATCCTCATCGAACCTCTCAAGGAAAAGGTATTCACGCCGGTCGGATTCGAAGGCGCAGGCGATGTCTCGATCACAGCTTCACGGCTCGGTTTCCGGGCGCCTATGCTCGGAGCCGCAATCCTTCCAATCCAGGAATATCTTGAATAATCAACCCAGCCCGGATTTGCGTCGGGTATAAATATCGTACAGGACGGCAAAAAGCAGGACAAAGGCTTTTACCACGTACTGCCATTGGGCCGCTATATTCATAAGAGACATACCGTTGTCGATCGATGCAATTACAAGGCCGCCGGTCATTGCGCCGACGATCGTGCCGATGCCTCCGGAAGTCGAAGCCCCTCCGATAAAACATGCACCGATGGCATCGAGTTCGAAAAGGTTTCCCGCCTGGGGAAGAGCCGAATCCATATAAGCTGCGAATATGACGCCGGCAAGCCCGCATAACGCGCCCATAATAACATGAACGGTAAACGTCACCCTCTCGGTGTTGATGCCGGACAGTTTGGCCGAACGGGCGTTACCCCCTACGGCATAGATATAGCGTCCAAGCATGGTATTATTTGTGATAAACGTAAAGAGCACTATGGTCGCTCCCAGAACTATCACAACTATCGGGATACCGCGGTAGGTCGCGAACTCCCAGGACAATGCCCCTATAAAAATGCCGATCAAAAGGACCTTCGCCATGAAAAATACCGGCGAAAGCACTTCAAAATTGTAGCGTTTTTTGTTATTCCGTGAAATTATTTCAAAAACTAAATAAATAATAAAAATCAGGGCGCCGATAAGAAGCGATGTATAATGCACGTTGCCTGCAGTCAGTCCGGGAATATTTATTGTGCCGGTGGCAATCTGCTTGAACTGGTCGTCCTTGAGCGAGATCGGGGTAACATTGGTTACAATATATGTAAGGCCGCGGAAAAGAAGCATTCCGGCAAGGGTAACGATAAATGCCGGTATCCTGAGATATGCTATCCAGTAACCCTGAAAAGCGCCTATTAAAACGCCGATGCCGATAGTCAGGAGCACCGTCGCGATCATACCGATTCCGGTATTGTATATCATCGCGCTGAAAGCCCCGGTCAGCGCGCATAAGGAACCGACCGAAAGATCGATATTACCGATGATAATAACCATCATCATTCCGACGGCAAGGAGAAGTATATAGCTGTTCTGCATAAAGATATTCGTGATATTGCGCGAATCCAGATTGACGCCGCCGGTCAAAAATGAAAAGGCTATCAAGATCACAGCAAGCATCATGATCATTGAATAATTGCGGATATTGCTTACCAGCAATGAACTTAATGTAGTATGTTGCTTTCGGACCTCACTCATACAAGCACTTCCTCCTGCTTTATTAACGCCATATGCATTACTTTTTCCTGCGTTGCTTCCTCGCGCATAAGCATACCTTTAATCCTGCCCTCATTCATTACGTATATCCGGTCCGCCATCGAGAGGGCTTCCGGTAATTCCGACGTGATTATAATTATACTTTTCCCCTGCTGCACAAGATTATTCAGGATGGAATGGATCTCGAACTTCGCGCCGACATCGATGCCGCGGGTCGGTTCGTCTACAATAAAGATGTCCGGATTGGCAAGAAGCGTCCGGCTCAATATGACTTTCTGCTGGTTGCCGCCGGAAAGGTTTCGGGCAAGCTGGTTTATGGTAGGCGTCTTAATACGCAGCGTATCGCGGTATTTTTCAGCAGCGCGGATTTCTTCATGGCTGTTGACTATGCCTATTTTCGACAATTTGCTTAAACTGGAGATGGATATATTCGTCTTGACGCTCTGTATCAGGATCAGGCCGAGGCTCTTGCGGTCCTCGGTAACATACCCGATACCCGCTTTAAGAGCCATCATAGGCTTTGCGGTATGAGCCCGCTTTCCATGGATATATATTTCCCCCCTGCAGCTGGAGCCGTAGGATTGTCCGTAAATGCTCATCATCAGTTCCGTCCTGCCGGCACCCATAGGTCCGCAGAACGCAAGGATCTCTCCTTTTCGAAGATAGAATGAAACGTTGTCGACGACCTTGAGCGAATGATAATCGGGATGATAGACGGTCCAGTTCCTGACTTCGAGGACTTTCTCCTCCGTCTCTATGGGGTGTTTTTCCAGGCGCGTATCCAGATCCCGTCCGACCATATCCCTTATAAGCGTCATTTCGTTCAGGGAATCCTTTTTTACATTATAGGAAGATATCGATTTCCCGTCGCGCAAAACCGTGACGGAATCAGCGATCTTAAGCACTTCCTTCAATTTATGTGATATCATTATGCAGGTAATACCATGCTTTTTAAGGTCCAGGATGAGATCGAGCAGCTTGTCGCTTTCATCGTCATTGAGAGATGAAGTCGGTTCGTCAAGAATAAGCAGCTCTACCTTTTTTGAGAGAGCGCGCGCAATTTCAACGAGCTGCTGCTTTCCAACCCCGAGCTTGCTCACGATTATGCCCGGATTTTCCTTCAGGCCGACCCGGTCAAGGTATTTCTTCGATTCGACTATGTATTTATCCCAGTTTATTATACCCAGCGTCGTTTTCATATGCCCGAGAAAGATATTCTCGTAAATTGAAAGATACGGGCTCAGGGCAAGTTCCTGGTGAATAATGGCAAGATTTTCCCTTTCGCTGTCCTTAACGCTTAAATAGTGAGTTTCTTTGCCTTTATAAAAAACCTTTCCCTGGTAGCTGCCTTTCGGGAACACGCCGCTTATTACGCTCATGAGGGTGGATTTCCCTGCTCCGTTCTCACCTACTATCGAATGGATCTCTCCCTTTTTTACCTTCACGTTCACCGAATCCAGAGCACGAACCCCCGGGAAATCCTTGGTGAGATTCTCAATCTCCAGTATATAATCGTTCATCGCCTTAATATCCCATAGTAAAAAATAATAAAACATGCCGGGCCTGTAAAGGCCCGGCCGGCTTACTCTAACAGGTTATTTTATATCGGTATCCTTGTAGTATCCGCTGTCTACCATGACAGCCTTCCAGTTGTCTTTAGTAACGGCAACTGGTTCGAGGAGGTAAGCTTTTACAGCTTTCAGTCCGGTATTATAGGTACTAGTGTCGAGGCGTGCGCCCTTAATATCGGGTTCGGTGCCTTTAAGCAAAGCATCGGCAAGCTCGATGGTCGCGGCCGCGAGGCTGCGCGTATCCTTGAAAACGGTCATATACTGCTTTCCGTCGCGGATGAACGCGATAGATGCGGCTTCACCGTCCTGGCCTGTCACCACAGGAAGCTTCGCTGCATATTTCGCATCCGAAGAACATGCTTCGATTATCGCTCTGGCAAGCGTGTCGTTAGGAGCGAGAATGCCGTCAAGAACTACATTTTTGCAATCTCCGCTGAGAAGGTTTTCCATGCGGGTCTTTGCAATATCCGGCATCCAGTTTTCCGTCGTGATCTTCATCCAGGCCGGATCGCTGTCTTTGAGCGGAGCAGGGCCGGCGATCTTAAGAACTCCCTTCTGTACGTAAGGGGCGAGAATGCTCATAGCGCCGTCGAAGAACATCCTTGAATTGTTGTCCGTGGGAGACCCTGAGAACAGCGTGATGATCTTCGGTTTGGCCTTCGTAGCATTGGGAAGGTCGAGCGCCGTTTCAAGGGCTTTACCCTGTAATGTTCCGACCTTGAAGTTATCAAATGTGATATAGTAGTCATAATCTTTGGAACCGGTTATCAAACGGTCGTAAGCGATAACAATCACTCCATCCTTTGCGGCATCTGCTACAACGGGATCAACACCTTCGTTAACGTCGCCGATAACGAGAAGCTTTGCGCCTTTTGTCAGGAAATCCTGGATCTGCCCGTTCTGCTTGCTCTGGTCGGCGTCACCGTAGGAAACTTCAGCCCTGTAACCCTTGGCAATTGCATCCGCAACAAGCGAGGCGCCATCCTTATACCAGCGCAGGACATGGGTTTCAGGCATCGCAACGCCTATAAACTTCCCGCCTGTTTTAGCACAGGAGAAAAGTCCGGCTGCAACAACAAGAACAACCGCTAGTGTGAACAACTTCTTCATAAACTATCCCTCCATAAAAATTTTTTCCTGAAATAAATTGGATTTATGTCTAAATTATAGTATTAATTTCGATGATAATATCATCATTTTTGTTCCATGTCAATTAATTAAATAAAATATTAAATGATATTTAATAAGTATGGCCCTGAAACAATTTCGGATGAGTTGAGCGCATCCTATTTCCAGCCGTTTTCAGTGAATATGGACTTTATCTCGCTGTCGTTCCTCCTTTTGTCCAATCGAGTATTTTAGATGCTGCATCATCTTTTTGCAACGGGAACAATAAATCATTTTGATTTATTATTCATAATCCGGATAAATGCCCCGATCGAATATCCGCCGAATATAACGGCATAACCGGCAGCCTGCAAAAGTGAAGCAACGAACCAGCCGACTATCAAGCCTATTAAGAGATTTACAGGATTAAATTTCATTTTACAACCAATATTATTCAAGATTTCCATTATTGTAACTTATCTCGAAGATTTTTCAATATTCCAGAGGAATTATATCACCGCTGGTGATACCGGGCGACAAAGCTATCGAGAAAAAGGCGTCTTCATCGTGCTGGACAATGTCATCCACCCGCCGACCACCATTTTCTATTTTTATCAGGTATTAAATTTTATTAAAAATCAGCAATAGCTGTCAACAAAATATTTAAATTTACGCAGCAAATAATTGATAATTCAAAAAACGGTGTTATATTTAACTGTATGAAGATAAAGAGAATAAAAATGATTGTAAAACAAACAGCCGCTGTTCTGCTCGTCGGATTATTGCTATCAATCTCTTTTGACAAAATGTTATCCATGGGAGGTAAAGTAATATATCCTCCTTTAAAACCGTCAAAATGCAACATTGCCGATAAAGAATCCCTGGATTATATCTTTACTATATCCGGTACAGACTATGATTTAAGAACCGTTTCCCGGATTATTCCCGATCCGGCCGATCCCGATTCAGTAATGGTTTATTACCAGATAATCGATCCAAACGGCAAAGATAAAATGCCGTCAAATTACTCCAATTTTGATTCTCATATGCTGGTCTCTTTGAAAAACGGGTCGGTTCTGGAAAGCCAGTTAAAAAGTCTCGAAGTTATTCGAAAAACCAACACAAAAGGCTATACCTCATCATTGAAGGTTGATTTTGATAATAAAATCGCAATATACAATAATATTACCTGGGACGGTTTAAAATTAACTCAAAATGGCAGATCCATTTATAGGAGCGCTTGTCAGCCCATATACCAGAAGCATATTTTATTGGGTTGAGGACTTGCCAAGAGCAATTTTAGTTAAAGTTAACAGTCCTATGTATGACTTGACATTAAAAAAAATCGGCGCAAAAATACGAATTTCTCTAATGTCGTGATGCTGTTTTTCCCGATGTATTCGTAGTTGAAAAGAGGCATTTTAATTCCGATCGGCAGGAGGGATACGATCCGCGAATTTTGTTTTAACTACATTGACTTTAAAACCTTTGAAACATATTAATGTAAAATTAAATTTATTTTAATAATATTTTATTATATTTTATATGTAAAATGAAAAAGAAGATTTTATGAATAAGTTAAAAAGGATTTTAGTTGTCGACGATGATCCTTTGATCAGGCTGTCGCTGACCAAAGAACTGGAAAATAAGGGGTACAGGGTGATTACCGCAATAAGCGGAGAAAATTCCATTGAAATTACCGGAAGAGATAAAAATATTGATTTGATTTTAATGGATTTAGATCTCGGAAGCGGGATTGACGGCCCACTGGCTGCAAAAAAAATCCTTTCCAGGCATAAAATACCCCTCATATTTTTAGCAGGGCCGGATGATGCGGATTTGATTAAAAAAATCGATAAGATCGCCTCATACGGTATTATTGAGAAGTCCGGGATTGAAAATATAGTTTACAACGCTGTCAAAAACGCCTTCAAGCTCTACAAGGTTAACGAGGTAATAAAGAAAAGATCTCAATCCCTGGTCGATTCCGAAATCCGTTACAGGCGGCTTTTTGAAGCAGCCCGTGACGGTATTCTTATCCTCGACAGCGACACCGGGGCGATAATTGATGTTAATCCATATCTGATGGAGCTGACAGGATACACTTATACCGAGCTTATCGGCAAATATCTCTGGGAAATCAGCCCATTCAAAGATATTGCTGAAAATAAAGCGAAATTTGAAGAGCTTAAAAAGCATGCTTATGTTCATTACGAAAACCTCCCCCTTATGAACAAGAATGGAGATGTTCTTCAGGTAGAATTTGTCAGTAATACTTATCAGGAAAATTATAAAAAGGTGATTCAATGCAATATCCGGGATATCAGCAGACGTAAAATGCTGGAATCTTTCATTCTGGCAGAATTGAAAAAAAAGGATTTATTGCAAGCCCTGCGCCACCACACAGCCATGTTTAGATTGAAGGAAAAAGCTGATACCGATCCGCTTACACAGCTTTATAACAGAAGGGGACTATTTAAATTAATCAAAAAGCATTATAAATTCGCTTACAGGCATGGCCTCGATTCTTTTTTAATATATATTGATATTAATAATTTCAAAGAGTTCAATGATAAATTCGGACATGCTGAAGGCGACAAAATTCTTGTCGGAATTGCGGATTTGCTCAAAAGAGAGCTCAGAGAATGGGACGTTATCGCAAGGATGGGCGGAGATGAATTTGTTCTAATGGTATTATCCGGAGGTTTGAATGAAATAAATTCAACTGTAATCCCGAGGATCAATGAAGCGGTATCCAGGTATTCATTTAACAAATATACTGATTTTTCGCTGTCTTTCGGAGTATCCAGACTTTCCAATTACGGCAGTGAAAACATTAAAAAAACTCTCGATGAAGCTGATAAAAATATGTATAAAAACAAAAAATCGAAGAATCATGCCGCATAATACCTCTAGAAAGTGGAGAAAATTATCTTGGCATAAAATCCATAAAATCAAGAAAAGATACCATAGTTTGGGAAAATGGTCTGAATTTAGCGCTTGAATTTGTACGTGAAAATTGTGAAAAGTCGACCACAGCCTGAAAAATCATATATATTTTATCGCTATGCAGTAAACTCTTTTACCCTGAACTGTTCGCCGATTTCAACAATATGTCCGTCAGGGTCGTAAAACCTGAAAACTTTTTGACCCCAGGCCTGTTTTTCAATTTCATGAATAAACCTGACATCCTGCATTTTTATTTTACTAAAGCATTCGTCCAATTGATCCGTTTCAAAATATATAAGGATATTCTTTTTACCCTGCTTAATTTTAGAAAAAGGATAATTCCTTTTAAATACTGTTTTTATTATGCTGACTGCAGAATGCAGAACAAAATGGTTTTCGAAAAATACGATAGTATCATAATCCCGGATTATTTTTAAACCTAAAACTTCGGAATAGAACTGTTTCGATTTGTCGATATCTTTTACAAACACAATTGTATTTACAAAACAATTTGTCATTTTTTACTCCATTAATTTTTACCGTATGCCCGGCATCCCTGTATCAGCGGCGACACCTCCCTCAGGGCGAACCCGAGGAATTAAGTGCCTGCCAGATTTAATATGCATCCTGTCTTATATCAAAAGCTATCATTGATATTATTTTTTCATCATCATTGATTTCATAAAATAATCTATAATCACCAATTCTATATCTCCAGGTTTCAGGTTTGTAATTCTTTAATTTTTTGATGTTCAGGCCATAGTATGGATTTTCCATGATTTGCGGATATACATAATTTTTAACCTTTAAATAAAACTTTTCCTGCTTCTTCCCTTTTATTTGATTAATATCCTCATTGAATTGATCAGTCTCAAATATTTTAAACCGCAACGAATCTTCCTCTTTTTTTTGCGGCATCATCGCTTCCTTTTTTTAATCGAGACATAAGATTATTATTATTTGTCATGTCCTCCATTTCAAAATCATCAGCCGATTCGATTTCCTCTAAGTATTTCAATGTTGCAGTTTCTATGAAATTAGATAAGGAACGATTTTCAATTTCTGCATGTTTTTTGAATCGTTCCAGTAAGGGTTCATCAATTCTTAATGTAATTGTTTTAGGCATATTCACCTCATATGAATAAATATTATTCTATGCTAATAATATATATTCCATTATGCTTAAATGTCAAATAATAAAAATGGCGTTTAACGGTGCGGCACAGGCGAAGCCACCGAAGCTTAGAAAATCCCTTTCTTTCATTTTTCCCTCATATCTTTCGATAATTAATTAAAAATAATAATGGGAGTTTTTTAAATGGATGAGGGTAAAATATTAGAATCTGATCTGCTTGATTTAAAGGCGGCCGCCAAGAGCATTGGCGTCAGCATTTTCACGTTTAAGAATATGCTTAGAGAATACAACACCCCTGTTGTAAAAAAAGGCAGAAGCATCTTAATTAAGAAATCACGAATAGAAGAGATGTTTACTCTTTCAGAGAAACCTTACAATGAGGTTGTGAAGGCCAGGGGCAAGAGAACCGCTAAAAAGACCGTGAAAGCTGCAGGCAGGAAAGCTGCGGCAAAGAAGGCAATTGCTCCCAAGAAGCCTGGAGCAAAGAGAGGACCCAAGCCGAAGGTGAAGAAAGTGGATGGTGAAGCTTAACTACGGATTATTTCTTTGATGAGCGGATTAGCTAAATATTGGTTTTATTGAAAACATTTGTAATAAATTCATCCATTTTCTTTAAAACATCATTATAATCTGCAGGGTTCGAATAAAAATTATGGCCTCTTTTTTCATAAGTATACAATTTGCACTGATTTCCCATTTGCTGCATTTCTTCAGTGAAATCCTTTGCCGTATTATATGGAACAATTTGATCATTTGTTCCATGGAATAATATCATTGGAGGTAACCCTGATTTAATATGATGATATGGTGAGTAATCTTTAGCTTTTATCTCTTTAGAAAGCGGGCTTGAATTATTTGGAAGAAGACTCAAAAACCAGTTATCAACAGCAGGATTAACACAAGATGACCAAAGTATCAATGCATTTGGAACTGAGTTAACAAATTCATTTTTTTCTTCATCATTTATAATCATTGCCGAACAAGCTGCGAGATGCCCACCTGCAGATGCACCAACAACAACAATTTGATTTGGGTCGGTACCAAATTCTACTGAATTATTTCTAATCCACTTAATAGCGTCTTTTACATCAGATATTCCATCAGCAGGTGATTTGGAATTTACATTTACTAATCGATATTCTTCAGAAAAAGTTATAAATCCAATATCGTTAAAATGCTTACATTCTTCTAAGAACCATTCTGGTTTACCTCTGACCCATCCTCCACCATGAACAAACAGAATAATTGATCTTTTATGATTATTACCATTGGGGAAACTCATAAGCATTTTTAATGAAACATTATTAACAGTTTTATAGATTAATCTTTTAACTTTATCATCAGCAATATGGTCTTCAATCATAAAGAAACCCCCTTTGAAAACATATTTTTGTATATCTTTTTTATTTTCAGTCTATTACTGCTCCGGTGTTATAATTCCTCTTTCCACCGGAAATAATTTTCCGCTTTTAGCCTAAAGGTGCATTAACAACTTCAGTAATAATTAAGGGTAACCGACCAATCAGACAAGCAAAAACTGAAAGGAGGTTTACCCCCATGGTAAAACGTATTTTACAATCTAAAATTCCTATCTGTTTAAAAATACCTGAAAATGGGTCATACTCTACGAATACATTCGGAGAGGTGATTAATGGGTTATAAGTATATGAATGAACAATATTTTTTACGACATTTGCAGGCGCTGGGCAGTATGCCTCAGCATCAGCATCCCGCTTTACTTTTCCGTTAAAGGTTTTCTTATTCTGCTGAAATCAATTATCAGTAAGGGAAACCATGCTAAATATAACGTACCGGCAATTACCATTATATAGGAGGCAATTTTTACGGAAGAAAAACTGGCGAAAATATGAATTAAGTCCAGGGAAAATGCGACAATACCGACGATCCCCGTGATTTTTTTAAACAGTTTGCCTTTAATCATTAACCTGAATCCGTTAACTAATTAGAAAAATATAGATTAACCCTTTACAATATATAGGGTTATGGACCTAATAAGGTTCACCCAGAGGGTGAAGGAATGAAAACAATTATCCGTTTTGACCTGGAGGAAACAGACGAGCTAATTGCGGCTGAAAGCGGACTGACACTGATAGGTTCTTTAATACGCAAATCAAATCTTGATAAAAGATTGGAAAGTTCGGGAAAAAGGCCGCAGATTAAAGATATAGATATCGTAAAGAGCTATACAAGTCTGCTTGCTATGGGCAAAACAGAATTCGCAAAAATAGAGCAATATCGAAATGATAGATTTTTCAAAGCGATGATGGATATACCGACCGTGCCATCGGAGGAAAATTTGAGACAGCGAATGGATATGGCCCCTGAAAGCTGGCCCGATAAAATAAGCGATGAAAGCATAAGGCTGGTAAAAAGGATGAAAGGCCGCTTAACTCCGACAATCAGGGATTTAGTTCCTCTGGATATAGATGTATCACCATTCAATAATGAACAGACAAAAAAGGAAGGAGTCTCAAGGACTTACGCAGGGTATTACGGCTATGCACCAATATTTGCGTATTTTGGGAAAGCAGAAGGATGGATTGTTGGCGTTGAGCTGCGTGAAGGTAAAAGTCACTCCCAATGTGATAAAGGAGAATTTATCCGCAAGGCAATACAAAATGCGAAAATATTTGAACGTAAAATACTTGTGAGAGTAGACAGCGGGAATGACAGCAATGATACGATAAAAATCTGTGCGGAAGATGAAAAAGTTGATTTCATAATCAAAAGAAATTTAAGAAGAGAGAGCCCGCTTGATTATCTGGAAAGAATAGAAAAATCGGAAACAGCGTCAGTTGAAAATCCACGGGAAGGGAAAACGGTATATCGGGATAAGTTAAGAGCGGACGTTGGGCTGAAAGAAGAAATAAAACTGGTTTATGAGGTTATTGAAAGGACGATAGATAAGCAAGGCAATCCAAATCTATTAGCCGACATTGAAGTAAAAGCTTACTGGACATCATTATCGGATGATGCCGATACAATTATCAGCTTGTATGAGGAACACGGCACAAGCGAACAGTTCCATTCGGAAATTAAGTCAGATATTGGATTGGAGAGATTTCCCAGCGGAAAATTTAAAACAAATTCTTTGGTATTGTCACTGGGATGTTTTACCTATAATCTTTTGAGGTGGGTCGGGCAAAATGCGCTAAGGTATAAAGGTATTCCTGGAAGTAAAGCTAAAGAAAGGATAAGGCTCAAAACCGTCATACAGGATATAATGTATATGGCTGCAAAATTGGTCTGCCATGCAAGAAAGTTTGCTCTGAAGATATATAGGAATAATCCGTGTCTGCCTCTATTTCGTAAGTTATACGGGACGCTAACTGTTTAAAAAAGAGTTAAAGGATCCGTTTTTAGCGTTTTAAGAAAAGAGTGGGTTTGCGCCTAAAATTTTTAAAAGATGTACTTTTAGGATTATTGGGAGATTTAATTTTCGAAAATTTGTTATGATTCACAACTATTGGTTATAATACAGCAGGAACTGGCCAAAAATTGAAGCGGAAAGAACAAGAGAAGGTTGTTTGTCGATAACTTAACGGATTCAGGATTAATATTGAATATAATATCGCGCATATTTGAATTATTATTCCGCTTAATACCGTTCCTGTGCTATGCCACATATCCGATACCCTTAACGATTCTCCTATGACCACTAAATTATTCTTTATGATTTCATTTTGCTCATTATTATATCTATGGCTTAATTCCATCATTTGAAAAATATTTGATGTTGAAAGAAATAAGGTGAAACCGATAATCAGAAATATTATGATGAGATTATTTATGTCGTCATTTTCATATTCTATTTTTAAAATCCGGGATATCGAATAAAACACAATGAAATATACCGGCATGACTATAACCGTAAGGATATCCAGCCTGATCAGCCCCAGGAAATGATTTTTATTCAATAATTCAAATACATCGGCGATACTGTCAGGAGGTGTCCCTAATATCATCGTTTGTATAAGCGTCTCAATTGAATATAATAGAAATATAACCGATGCAGCTATTCCCAACAGCGCCATGGTCCTGATATTCCTGTTTCGAATAAAATCGTTACCCGTTTTAATCTCCATAAATTCATTCCTTATGATAATATTATTTCGCCTTTGTATTTTGACCATCTATTAATTTTATCTCAAATCAAAATTTGTTGTCAATATAGCAGTCATATTATCATTATTAATCTGGACGATCCGCTAATTAATGCGAATACACGCAAATGGGCGCTCTGAATTATTATTAGTGCCAGGTAAATACTAAATCTTTTCACTATAACATCAAATAAAAGTTTTATAATTCCTTATATTACAATAAAAATAATTTTATTTTTTTATATTTTAGCAAATAAATATTAATTGGTTGATACAATAATGCTTATGCATATAATTTAATTTTTTCTTTTTCTATTCGTTTTGATCCAATTTCAAAATAATTTTTATCTATTTCACATCCTATATAGTTTCGTCCAGTCTGGATGGCAGCGATAAATGTTGTCGCACTTCCAAAAAAAGTATCCAAAACAATATCACCCTCTTTGGAATGTTTTTTTATTAAATCCTTACTGATTCCAAGAGGTTTTTGAGTTGGATGAAGTCGTTTCCCACCATCACGATGAATGGGAGCTGAATATACACCGTTATCATATTCGCTATTGAAAACAGGTTTGCCATTTTTTACAGCGGATAAAGCAACTTCTCTGCTATTAGTAAGGTAATTGGTTTTACTATTTATCGGTACAGGATTTGTCTTTATCCATTCGATAAATCGAACCTGCTTGAACCCAGCAGCTTCTATCCAGTCTTTTAAAACCCCAATTTTATATAAATCGTACCAGATAATGCAAGTTCCGCTTTTTTTTAATACTCTGTAATATTCTTTTATTGCTGCTTTCATTAATTTTGTATGTTCTTTCATGGAGAGATTGTCCCAATGGCCGAAGTCCATACTGATCCTAAAGCGTTCTACTCCTTTAGGGCCACAGGCTTTAAAACCTGTATTTCTTGAAATAATATAGGGGGGATCAGTGAATATTAAATCGATAGAATTGTCATCTATCTGTTTTAATAATTCAAGAGCCCCAATATTATATATATTATTTGTTTCAATCATAAAAATTCCTGTCAAACATTATATACTGCCTGGTCAAAATTTAAGTTATTATCAATATTTACTATGCGATATTGGTTTATACCCCTTCCTCTCAAATATATTTTTAATTCCTGGTGAAATTCCGGGGAGGCATCCGGGGCGATTAGAGTAGGAACAATCTGGTGAATTTTAAGGTCAGGTATATGAGACATAAGCCACATAATATATCGGTTTAGCTGTGCGGCAGCTTCCCGGTCGGCAGTAACAGATTTCAATTCGATCAGATGGATGAATGTATTGAAATCATTTTTTGTATAAACAAGCAGATCAATGCTTTGCATACCGGCGCCGGCGTAGATTTCATTGCCGATCCAAAAAATCTCAACATTAGGAAATAAAAGTTCGGTTAATAATTTATTTCTTTTTATTTCCTGCATGAGATATGCCTGGAGCTGGAGTTCCCATTTACGGCCTCGTATTTCCATTAATTCTTTAAGCCGATTATCAATTTTATTAAATATATCCGTTCGTCCCGAGTAAGCGGTTGAGGCGCCATTACCATAAAGCCCTATTTCTTTATCATTATAACCTATTTTACTTGAAAAAACAGGTTGCCCGGCATTAATCCTATCAAGCATTTTTTTAATTATTATTTCTTCATGCGGAAGTATTGGTGTACATCCCCGCTTTCCGGATATCTTACGATATATTAAAGTCCAGGGAATATCTAATACAGTTTTGAAATCACTCATTTCATCCATTGCTTGCCATTCAGTTAGTCCTATGGAATAGATTTTTTTTGGGATAATTTTATGACGAAATACAAGCGGTACACCAAGATCATCTTTAAGATAATTTCCTTGAGGCTCATAAAATGGAAAATCGGAAACACACTCAAAAAAACCGAAGAATCTTCCGCCTTCTCTTTTTGAATCATTATCGGGTTTATTCATATAAAAAAGAATTTCATCTCCTTTATGAACACCGCAAATGTCAGCATAAAGTGAAGAAAATCCTCTTTCTTCATGACCATCAATGGAAATATTATCAAAATAACAGTCATTATCGATTGAAACACCGGCAAATGAATATTCAAGATGGACAGGAAGAGTGTTTTCGGAGACTATAAATTGATGCATGAAATACCTGATAAATAATCTTTTTTATATTTTAAGATGGTTGTCCGGTTAAGTCCAAAAAAAATTGTAGTCATTGTTTCAAGAAAATTAATGTTTCATTTGTAATAACAACAAATACAACATTTTCACAATGGGGAGAAATGATGAATGACAATGCCAATGCTACCGCTACCCTGGAAGCTTACTGCATCATGCTGCCGTCCGGCAGGTTTAGTGACCCAGGGTCGGCATTTTTAGTGACCCACCCCCCAGTGTACCTTCAGTATACCAATTCCAGGTTTTCAGGTCAAAGATTTTAACTCATTTTTCTTGATAAAATTATTCAACCTATAACTATTTCCATCTTCTATGCTGATCTTAACTGCACCATCAATGAGCCTGTCTATGGCAGCGCTCCCCATTAATGGGTTAGAAAAGACAGCGGGCCATTCGGAGATATCACGATTGCTTGTGATAATCATTGAAGTTTTTGAATATCTCCCGCAAATAACCTCATAGAGATCTTCCTGTTGCTGTTGATTTAAACTCTGAAGCCCGAAATCATCAAGAATGAGAAGGTCGATCCGGCATAAATTTTTCAGCCTCAATGGATATCTTCCATCACCCCTGGCTGAGTTAAGAGACCTGAGAAGTAAAAGTGTGTTAATAAAAAGGACCTCAAAGCCTCTCCTAATGGCTTCATGTCCGATTGCCTGGGCCAGGCATGTTTTACCTACGCCTGAGGGGCCTAAAAAGAAGATGTTTTCATGCTTTTTCAGAAAATTACAGGTCGCAAGTTCTTTGATAAGAGGTTCCCTTATCTGAGAATTAAACCCGAAGTCGAAGTTTTCCAGGGTGCAACCATAATCGAGCCCGCTCCTTTTTAAACGGATGCTCAGAACCTTGTGATCCCTGCGCTCCAGTTCCTCAAGCAGTAAATTGAGAAGAAAATCGGTATAAGATATCTTCTCGTTCAGTGCCTTCTGGACATGATAATCGAGGGTTTCAAGTATACCTGAGAGCTTTAATCTCTTTAACTGAGGCTTTAACTGTGCCAAATCATTCATAATATATTCCTCCATTTACTGCAATTCAATAATTGAAGTAGCTGTCATCCCTGGCAAACTTGAAAGGGAGATGATTTACCATGGTTGTTTCATCAGTATTGCAGGGCTCCCTGTCCAGTTTCTTTTCAAGAATGCTTTTTACGCTCATATAGACCGGAGTATCGTAATATATGGCCCTCCTGCAGGCGGCTTCGAGCCTTTCCCTGGAATATTTATTAGAAAGAAAGAGAAGCCCCCTGACAGGGCGTAATCCGTCGATATTCTTTCGTGAGAATATCAGTTCCGCCACTTCAAGCGTCGATTTGCCGATGCTCCCGGCCCAGGCGAGGAGGGACTCCTTTGTCATGGACAGGTATTCCTCCTTGTATGGCGGAGCATGCAGCTTGTTTCGTTTGTATTCCCATTTTTTCTGCGCTCTTGTATGGCTTGATATCAAATCGTGCCCGTAAAACACTTTCACAGAGCTTGAATTGGCGCACACCATTACTTTCTCACCAATATACCTGTAAGGGACGCTATAGTAAGCGCAATCGTACTGAACCATCCATTCAGCCCGGACAGTGCATTCTTTCCAGTCGGTCATATCCCAATCTTCAAGAGGAAGCTTTGATAGGGTCTTCGATTCTTCGATAAACAACTCACAAGGCGACATTCCGACGCCTTTGATTATCCTGATATCCGCAGTATCCTTGTCCCAATTGTTCAGGGCTTCTTCCAGATCGGTTAACAAAGGAATAGTTCGGCCTTTCTGCTTCTGTTTTTCAACGAAATACGGCCAGAAATTGTTAATGATATATTTAATATCGTTTTCCACTCCCCCTTTGTGCTGTGGTGTTGCGGGAAGGCAGGGACTGATGAGAAAATCATAGTGCCTGGCCAGTTCCTGATACGATCTGTTGATGATCGGATCATAAAATGCGGCTTTTACAACTGCGGATTTAAGGTTATCCGGGACAATTTTCTTTGGAACACCTCCAAAATGATGAAAAGCCCTTATATGGCACTTGAAAAACGTCCCGCTTTTCTGGTCGTATACTGTCTCACGATATGCCTTTCGGGATTTGCGAAGCCTGCCTGAAAATACCCAGGCTTTCCTGTTACGGCATTGGAAGGGATCATAAACAAGTCCGAGGTATCCGAAATCTACTTCCATCACTCCATCTTCATGCGGACGGATCATTACAGAAACCGGTTCTCTTGGAAAATTCCTGTGAATGTACCGCCTGACGGTTGCCTCGGAAATACCTTTGCAGTCTTCATGTTCTGTTACAAGTTTATGAATAATCACAAAGCTTTTTTCCTCTTCTCTGTACCTTTTTAGATCGCTTTGATGATTATCCAGAATATGAGGCTTTAATTCGGACTTTCCCGGTTCGTTGTAAGCTTTGTCCATTTCGCTTTCTGATGGCAGCGTCACCGATGGTTTGAGCCATCCCTTTTCGGCGCTTATTTCTTTAACTTTTCGAATAACTTTACGATGATTCCCGGTCTCTTTACAGATATTTCTAATAGATTCGCCTTTCTTTAAACGAATTAGAATTTCGATTAATTGCGTCATGGATTTTATCCTCGGCATTTATTACCCTCCCAATGCGGTTTCTTTTATTTTACCACATCAGGGTGGGTCACTAAAATTGCCGGGGGGTGGGACACTTAAAATGACGATGGGTGGGTCATTATTTTTGCCGATGGTGGGTCACTACGGGTGCCGGATTGCACATGCGCATGATTTCTCCCTTAAAGGCGATTCCTTTAGAATGAAAGATAGATTGAAAATGGGAGGTTTCGAAATGTCATAGCTCATTAACAAATTGGGTTTCGGTTTGACAAAAGCGGAAAGTTAGATCGGTGAAAAGCGGAAAATTTAAATCGGTGCTAACAGCTTTCAAGCCTGTATTCGAATTTATCCCATTCTCTCGGAAGTGTCAGCATCAATTTCAGCTTGATCGAATCGAGTATTTTTGCTCCGCAGATGAAATACACTTTCAAGGAATCCATGAACTTGAAATATTTCTGATCTGAAAATCCGCAATCGGATACTACAATAATCTGGATTTTATGGTTGTATTTTTTCCTGATTATCTTTACCGTCGCCTCTATCGAATCGAACAGGTCGTTATCATGATTTGGGGCTTCGCTGCCTTCATGAAAAGCCATGTTTACAACATAGTTTTTCCAGTAAATATGCAAAGGGTGATAACCGTTTACCTTTTTATAGGTCGGGCTCACGCCTTCTCTTTTCTTCGCGTCATTATTATCAAGCACCATGGTGTCTATTCCCAGGATCACAATCTTTGGCTTTTCAACTCTCAGTCTCCAGATGAAAAGTTGTAAAAGAATAGTCTGGAGCTTTTTAAACATAGCACTACTTGCGATGTTAAAAAACCTTTTCATAGTATGCGAGGAACACATATCCTTATTCGATGTCTCGATTGTCTTCCTGTATCCTTCGTTATCCGATAATTCGTCGAATCTTGTCATTGTCTGTTTGCTTCCGTCCATAAAGTAGAACATCAATTGGCTTATGATTTTCCCGATATCCTTGCCTTTCCTGCTTTTTCTTACACCTTTAAATACTTCGCAAATCCCGGGTATTATATTGATTTTCTTTAGATAACGGAGTATGAAAGCTAAACCGCCTCTCCCGGATAAGCTGTCGTTTGTTATTCCGATATCCACTATTTCATTTGCGTTCTTTTTGAGATTTTCATGTAATTGTTTCATAATTAGACAACCACTTTTTACACCTGTTAGGTGTTTATTAGGGGCAGGGAAGGTCGCTAAACATTTCCTTGCCCCTCTTTATTTTAACATGGTTTTTGTCTTATCATCCAAAAAAGAATCGATCAGCTTAGGTTATACCCCCCCAAATAAGATTATAAAAGATTTGTTTTATAGGATTATCTGTAAACAGCAGTAATATAACTATAAATTTTATTATTATTATTCTTAAACCTCTTCAAAAACACCAGTTTCTACTGATTTTTCTCCTCGGAGTTCAAGAGCCTTTTTTATTTTTTCAAGTTCGGCCAGTGCAAGATCAGGCACTGTAGTTGTATCTATTTGTCTCAAATTTTCATATTCAAGTGCAATTGATAACTTCGATATTTTTTCTTCTTTCTCAAACCACCCAGAAGTCACTTGTTCTATTGTTTTCCCAAAAGTTCTATCAGTTTCAATTTCTACTCCTTTTATTGCATCTTCTATTTTAAGTCCATCCTTTAATTTTCGTACATTAATATCAATAAGATTCTTACAAACAATACCAATAGCTTTTTTGATTAATTCTTTATCTAAAAAAATTTCTTCAGATGACTTATTATTAGGTAATGCTAATATCGTTAATTTTTTAGAGGATAATTCTAATTTACAAATCTCTTTTAATTCCTTGTCAATTGCTTTTCCACCATTGTCTCCATCAATAAGTGCAACTACACCTCTACCCTCGGAAAGCATCAATTTTGCCATG
This sequence comes from uncultured Spirochaetota bacterium, assembly GCA_963796325.1. Lineage (GTDB taxonomy): Bacteria > Spirochaetota > Brevinematia > Brevinematales > JAOACQ01 > CAVYGN01. The sequence continues at coordinate 448,806 of CAWCLF010000001.1, read as the reverse complement.
GCAATATAATTTTTTAACGTGCCAGCATCAACAACACTAAAAGCATTTACATCTATATCAAGACTCCCTAAATTTTTTAATCTCTTGATGGCATCAATAATATAAATTACATCTGATGGTCCTTCTACAAGTAAGGTTTTTTCTGCAATTAAAAAATTATTACTTAACAAAATTCCTAGAGATTCTCTAACTGATTTCCAGTTTTTTGAAAATGGTTTTTGGTCAATTTTCGTGCCTTCTTTTGTTTTACTGATGACACGATTCCTCTCAGGATAGTTTTTGTTTACTAAGAAAAGAGAGTGAGTCGTATAAACTAATTGAGTTTTATCAGCAATGCTTTCAAAACTTCTTTGAAGATCTAGTTGCGCAAAAGGATGAAGGTATATACCGGGTTCATCAAATAAAAAAAAATAAGTGTTACTAGCATCATTTTGTGTTCGAGCAAATGTTAGCATTGAAAGAAGAAAATAAGTTCTAAACCCGGAAGATCGAAGAGATGGTCTTGTATATCTGCTTTGAATAGCAGGGTCTTTTATTTTAATAACGATTTGATCACCATTCATCCCTGTATGTTCGAATTTCCATATTAAATCGCCACCCTGTTTCCATTTATCATTCAATATTTGAGTTAAGGTTTCTGATGCTTCTGATAATAATCTAGAAGTTCTATCGTTTTGTGTGAATATTTCATTACGGAAATCCCACAACCCGGCTAACCTAAATATTCCTTGCATAAATTCAAAATCAGGAGAATTTAGTTGCTCAAGATTGATCTGATCAGTTAAATTTGATTTTGGTGATTCAAATAATTCAATTCTTGGCCTTAACTGCAAGACATCTTTCTCTATTGTTTTAGGAGCTTCAATTGGCAATGAATCGACCTTAACTTCGTTTGTTTGATCATCTCGAATAAAAACTATTTCATTATCTAAATTCTGTCGAAAGTTATTTTCTAGAAGTGCTGATCCTTTTTCATTAAGTTCTTTTTCAGCAGTTTTATCAGCAATTTCTTTTCTTTTGATAGTTAATTCATCGAGTTTTGCTAAAATGTCTTGTGATGCGGAAAAATGCCATTCTATTCTTACACTTTCTTCCTTAGATAAATCCCAATTTTTATCTTCTGTTTCTATCTTATTATTATCATTAAGACACCTTATAGCATCCAATATATTGCTTTTACCATGATCATTTGCACCAATAAGTATTGTTACCCTCCCATCCAATAGCAAAATCTCTTCTTTTTTAATGGAACGATAACCAAATACTGAAAGTTTTTTTAATCGCATATATTCTCCTGGATTTTTGTATTTAATATATCTTATAGTAACTGCAATTCTATGTAAGTTAGATATCTTTCCACAAATAAATCTAATTGTCAGGTGAAAATCATCACTGTTAACTTTTATTTCAAATTATATATTTAGACAAATGATTATTAATTACATTACCTCTTGCATAACGGCCGATTCTACTTGTTGTTTGCTGGAACATAAATTTGTAAAACTTAGCATATTCATCAATGTTGGGATCTTTCTTTTTACTATTCATAATTGTTTCTTCTAACTCATTCAAAACCAGTTTAATATGATCTAATTTTATCTCTTTTTTTTGGATAAATATTTTTGATAATTCACATATTAATGAGAACATCGCTGATTTTCTGTACCACATAGAATCAGTTTCAAGATTTAAACGGTTAATAATTTCACAAGTATGTAAAATAGAGTTTTTAATTTTATCGCTGTTATCATAATAATCATCATAGGTAGTAATTAAATTCTCTAATTCATTTGTTTCAGTAAAATATTGACCTGTTTCCAACGTTGCCATCACTAGTAAAACATATTCAACATCTTTCATTCTGGCGTTTTCTTCTTCACTAAGAATTTCCATTTCTTTAAATAAATCACTTGATGCAATATCTTTTGCCGTTGAAATAAAAGCTCCTTCATATAAAGCATTATTTACCTCTATAGCATTTAAAGCATATTGTACTGAATTAATCCGTCTAAATATATCAATAATCGCTTCTTCGGAAAGGCGACCAAGCGACCTTACTACAACGATATAGTCAAAAAATGAAGTTTGTTCCTCTTTTGATAATTTTGAAAAATTTATTATTTTTGAGAATTTTAAATCTGAAGAATTGTTTATATATTCAAAGATTGTATTCAATCTTTGTTGTCCATCAACAACAATTATCGTTGATGTTTGGCTCTCAAGATCAATTGGACCATCTGCAAAATATACTTCAGGGAAAGGAAGATTTTTTAATATAGTCTCAATAAATGCTTCTTTATGGGTACTATTCCACACAAGATTTCTTTGAAATCTTGGTTTTAAAACAAGTTTTTTACTCCTATAGTCATCAAATATTTCAATTATTTTTTTATTCGTAGCTATTCCTAATGTTTGACTCATAATGAAACTCCCGTTTTTAAGTTTTCAATATTATTGATATGATACTTCTCAAAGAATTCAAAATTAATATATAAAGCTACTCTTAACTTCCTTTCAAGTTTATACTTAATAGCCATCTTTTGGAAATATTCAAACCATTTTTGCTTTCCATTGAAGTTAAAATTAAATTTATCAGGTCTGATCCAGCCTTTAAAAAAATAATCTTTAAAAGAATTAAATTGTTTATCATCATCTTCTGATCTAGATATATTATTATTAAATAAAAATAATGTTTTCCAGAATGATTTAAATAAATCTTCTGAAATAATTACTATATCAATATCTGAATTTTCATTAAAATGTTGCCATAGTTTTTGAGGAGAAATGCTAAAACCAAGTTTAGCTGAACCGACCATTATTACATTGTGAGGATTTACATTAAATTCGTCAGAAATATCCTCTTTCAATGACATATATAAATCTAAATTTTGTTCAAAAACAAATGGATCTCCATATACAATTCTGCGGCGAACAATTTGTATAGGTGAACTGTTACTGACTTTAATAATTCTTTAAAGCTATTAATTCTCTCAATAATATATGGCATATATTACCCTTTTAGTTATTAAAACTCTTCATCTTTCATTTATTATCGTTAATTAATAATTATTTGTCAATAGTTGTGAATTTCTTTGATATGAATTAAAAACTTGATTTGAATCCCGTTTGCCTCGCACCGCTACTCGAACCGGCGTTTAATCTCCGGTATCGGCAGGTGCCCCTTCGCGTCTATTCGCGTGAATTAGCGGAGCCCCCCTGTTCCTCCCGTCCGATCAGTACTAAAAAGCTTCTTGTCAACCACTCCGGTTCTTGAAACTCCTCCCCATCTGCGTCCTCCCTGAGCTTTGCTCAGGGACTTATCTGCGTCATCTGCGGATCGTCCCTTCCTCCCCCCGCAGCTTCTCCAATAGTTCCTCCATCTCGCCGGGCAGATCTATCTCGAAACTCATCGGCAGCCCCTTCACGGGATGCATAAACGATATCTTCTTGGCGCACAGCGCAAGCCCCGTTAGACCGTACCTGGAAGGCGACGAGGAATATAATCTGTCCCCTTCGACGGGGTGGCCTATATGGTTAAAATGGACCCTGATCTGGTGGGTCCTTCCGGTAAGGAGATTTATTTCGACATAAGTGTGATATGTGAAATTTTCAAGGACTTTGTATTCGGTTACGGCGTTTTTGCCCCCGGATACTACCGCCATCTTTTTACGGTCCCTGCGGGAGCGGCCTATCGGTTCGTCGATCCTGCCGTTTTCCGTAATCCTGCCTTTGACCACCGCATGGTAGATCTTCGAGATCTTCCTGTCGCTGAAATCTTCCGACAGTCGGCGGTGCGCCTTTTCGTTGAGGGCGATTATCATCAGGCCCGCCGTGTCCTTGTCGAGCCTGTGCACGATGCCGGGGCGGTCCCTGCCCGAGAGGACCGGGAGTCCTCCGCCCATTTTATAAAGGAGCCCGTGCACGAGCGTGCCTTCTTCATGCCCCTTTGCCGGATGGACCGTCAGGCCGAAAGGCTTGTTGACGACCGCTATGTCTTCGTCGGAATATACGACGCCGAAGTCCACATCCTGGGGGAACGCCCTCATTTCAGGCGCTTTTATAAGAGTGAATTCGACCTTGTCGCCTTCGCTTACCCTGAAGCTCATTTTCTCGGTCCTGCCGTTGACAAACACGGGCATGTTCCTCGCTTTTAGCGAGCTCCTGGAGAATTCGATATCGTTTTCACTGCAGTAAAGCGTTATCGCCACGTCGAGGCGCAGGCCCGACGTTTCGCCCTGCACGGTAAACGAATATTTGTCCGGGCTTCCGGCTTTGTCAGTCGATGTCAAGGGCCGTAACGCTTTTGGCCGGGATATTGACGGTGATCTTTTTCCCTTTTATCGAGATTTTTTTCGCATCGAGTTCCAGGCCCTTCGAATCGTCGGCGAGAACATAGCCCTTGACGGATTTTGCTTCCATGCCGTCGACGGATATGCTGATATCCTTATCATTAGCAAGGTCCTCGTTGATAATTAATATATGCCCGGTGTTGTCGGTGCTGTCCTTGCTTGCAAACACCTTGACGCTGCCGTCGGACGATGCGGAATTTACCATCTCGTCGCCGAAATGGTTGGCATAGAATAAAAATACCCAGTAAACGGGGCGTGCAGCCAGGGTCTTATCCTCGAAAACGGCGTTGGCGCCGAGGGCGCCCAGGCAGAAAAATGTCGAATAATCAATCTCGTACATGGCCATGTAGCCCATGACCTCCGCGGTCCATATCGCTCCCGTCATATCGGTCAAAAGATTGGGATTCGGGGTGTTCCAGCTGACGGCGTATTCGCCCAGCGCAAGCTTGATGTCCCTTTTATAGCCCTTGGGGTTCGCCGCCGGGTCTTTAAGCCATCCCCTGTAGCGTACGATCTGGTTTGTAATATCGCCCGCCGTCGCTATCGCATCCGCAGGCTGCCAGTTCCCGTCTGTAGGATACCAGTGCCAGTCGAGAACGTCGACTATATCGCCGTCTTCCTTTATAAAGCTCAAAACCCAGTCGTCTTTGGGCTGGCTTACGAGCGGGCCGGCGAATTTTGCGGCAGGATCGGCTTTCTTCATTGCCGTTAAGTATTCGCGGAAAGCGCTGTTGTACTTATCGGCCGTCCATTCCGCCGCGCCGAATACGCTGTAGCGGTCCGGTTCGTTCCCGATGTTCCATACATCGACCCTCACTTTGTTTGTTTTCGCATTGTCTATGGCCTGGAGGGCCTCGTCTATGGAACCCTTGTAAAGCCTGATCTGCATAAAGGTAAAAGGAGTTAAGAGCATGCTCTGCTGCAGGTGGAAAAAGTTAAGGCTGTTCAAGTCGGTCGGATGCTGGTCGATCTGGTCCCCGATATTGCCGGCCGGGTACTCGATATCGGGTATTTTCATAAGATTTACCTTTTTCTTGATCATCGCGATCTGCATCGAATTGTTCACATTCTGGCCGCGTATGGCTTCCGGTTTGATTTTAACGGTGACTTTCGAAAAATCGGCCGAAATATCGCTTCCGAATAGAGGCAAAGCCAGGAATGTCAGTAGACCCCAAGACATTGCAAGCTTTGAAACGTAACGCATATATGTATCCTCCTGATTTTCTTTAAGTATCTCCTGCTTCAAACCCCTGCCCGGCTGCCGAGCTGGAGCCTGATTTTATCGACGATTTCCGACTTGAATTCTTCGTAGCCGAGGTCGGACGTCCTGCAGCCCGCTGCCCTCATATGGCCTCCGCCGTTCAGGCCTGAAGCTATCTTCGCGACATCGACGTCGTATTTGCTCCGCATGCTTGCAGTATAGACCCCCCGTGATTTTTCCTTGATCAGGATATAAACGGAAACGCTTTCGATCATCCCCAGGTACTCGATGATGCCGTCGGTATCGTCGTCCGTATCCGTAAAATCTTCGAGATCCAGGTGCGATACGGCGATCCTCGCGTCCTCGAGGAGTTCGAGGCGGTTCAGGACTATTCCGAGGAGTTTAATGTAATCTCCGGATTTATTCTGGTAAAGCAGTATATTGAAATCAGAGGGTACGATGCCGGCGTCCATGAGATCCGCGGCCATGTAGTGCACGTCCCTGTGCATGCAGTCGTAATTGAACGAACCCGTATCGGTAACGATCGAAACGTAAAGGTCCACCGCCATTTCATGCGTTATCGGCACCTCGTTCGCCAGGAAATAGTAGTATAATATCTCCCCTATGCTGCATGCCTTTTCTTCGACTATGTTGAGGCTGCCGAACATCGTATTCATCCGGTGGTGGTCGATGTTCACGACCGTATGATGGGGCCTGATATAATCTTTTATCCTGCCGATCCTGCCAAGGTCTCCCGAATCCACGATAATGAATAAGTCGTACCCTGAAGGGTCTATGCCGGCCCTGCCGACATTCTCGATGGAGCCCGAATTCGGCAGAAACTTAAAGGCCCTCGGGACGTCCTCGCTCCAGGCTATGACATATTTTTTGCCCAGGCCCCTCAGGAACTCCCCCAGGGCGAGCTGGCTTGCTATATCGTCCCCGTCCGGGGTAACATGGCCTGCTATAATTACGGCTTTCGATTCCAGGATAAGTTTATGAAGTTTTTTTAATTTAACCTTTAGAGGCGGCCTGTCAATCTCGCTGTATTTTATCTTCATTTTCAGCCAGTTCCTTCAATTTGACGTTCATCGATACGCCGAGTTCTATCGAATTAGTCCTTTCAAAGGTGAAATGAGGCGCATAGGGCAGGCGAAGGGCCCTGCTGACAACGGAAGAAATAAAACCGGCCGCGCTGTTCAATGCCTCGAGAGTTTTGAGATTGTCGAGCTCGTTCTTACCGAATATGCTGACAAGTATTTTCGCGGTTTTCAGATCGCTCGACATATTCGCTTCTACTATCGACACCAGGGATAAAATCCTGGGATCTTTCACCTCGCGCAGGATTACTTCGCTTACCTCTTTCATGAGGGTTTTATTTATTCTCTGTATCCTTCTGCCTGTAGCCATAGTTTATTTTCTCCATCCGGCCGTTCAGGGATCTATTCGGATGCCCTGGCCGATTTTTTCACCTCTTCGGTGAAGCATTCAAGTATATCGCCCTTTTTGAAATTCTCGTAGTTTACAAAGGAGACCCCGAATTCGAAGCCCTCCTGGACTTCCGCGACATCGTCCTTGAATCGCCTGAGGTCCTTGATCTTGCCGCCCCATACCTGGGCGCCTTCCCTGTAAAGCCTTACTTTTTCGGCTTTGCGGATAAACCCTTCTTTTACTATGCCGCCTGCGATCTTGCCGACGTCCTTTATCTTGAATATTTCCTTTATTTCGGCGCTGCCGATTATTTTTTCTACGATCTCATCCTTATGCATGCCTTTCATAATGCCTTCGATGTAATCCAGAAGCTCGTAAATGATCGTAAATCTCTTAATTTCGATGCCCTCGGATTCGGCCTTCTCCTTGGCGATGGAATCCACTCTTACCCTGAAGGCCAGTATTATTACCCCCGTTTCAGCGGTATTCGCCGTAGCGGTCGCCAGCATTACATCGCTTTCAAGGACCGTTCCCACTCCGGAATGTATTATGGTTACCTTGATATCCGGGTTCTCTATCCTGGACAGCATATTATTGATAGCTTCGACGGAGCCCTGGACGTCTCCCTTCACTATTACTTTGAGCTCTTTTATCGCAGTAACAGTTGTAATAGCCTCCATGGCATTCTGCATCTGGACCCTCTTGATATTGGCGGAATCGTCGATGCGTTTGAGGTCCTGGCGCTTGCTCGAAATCGACTTGGCTATTTCTTCGTTTTCCACGATATAGAACTTGTCGCCGGCCTTGGGGACTTCGTCGAAGCCCATGATCTCGACCGGATATGACGGAAGAGCGATTTCGACCTTGCTTCCGTTTTCGTCGAACATTCCCCTGACTTTGCCCTTTGTAGTTCCAACGACAAAGTTGTCGCCGATCCTGACGCAGCCGTTCTTGACAATGACCGTGGCGACAGCCCCCCTACCGATATCCATTTTCGATTCAATTATAAATCCGATCCCCTTTTTATCGGGGTCCGCCTTCAATTCCAGCATTTCAGCCTGGAGGAGGATCGCATCGAGCAGGTCCTGTATGCCGATCTTTTTCAGCGCCGAAACGTTTACATAAATCGCTTCGCCGCCCCATTCTTCCCACAATACTCCATGTTCGGACAACTGCTGTTTCACCCTGTCGACGCTTGCGTCGGGGAGGTCAATTTTATTGACGGCGACTATGACGGGGACATGCGCCGCTTTCGCGTGATTGAGCGCCTCGATTGTCTGGGGCATGACTCCGTCAACCGCCGATACTACAAGAATGACTATATCGGTGACATTGGCCCCTCTCGCCCGCATGGCTGTAAAAGCTTCGTGGCCGGGGGTATCTATAAATGTGATCTCGCCCTTCGGGGTTTTAACCCTGTAGGCGCCTATATGCTGTGTTATTCCGCCGGTTTCATGCTCGGCTATCGAAGAATTCCTGATTGCGTCAAGGAGCTTCGTTTTGCCATGGTCTACATGCCCCATTATCGTCACTATTGGCGACCTCGGCTTGAGGTTCTTTTCCTTATCCTCTTCTTCCTTGATCTCCACTTCTTCTTTCAGGCTCTTGATAGTCACCTTGCAGTTGAATTCGGATGCGACGATCGATGCGGTGTCGGAGTCTATGGTGTCGTTTATCGTTGCCTGAAGTCCGAGATCCACAAGCCTTTGTATGATTTCACCGGCTTTGAGATTCATTTTTTTTGCCAGGTCTGAAATTTTGATCAGTTCTCCTATCTCGATCGCTTCAGGTATTGCGGCTTCGCCCTTCCTGGATCTTTTCCTGATGGAATCTTCCATTTTTGAAAGGATAATCGCCTCTTCCCTGTTTTTGGTCTTTTCCTTGATGTCGGCAGCGCTTTTTCCCCTTTCGTAAAACACATTCCTGTGCTTTCCCTTTCCGGCCAGGTCCTTTTCGACCACCGGCGCTTCGGCGCCGCCCTGTTTGAATCCGAATCCTCCGCTTCTGAATCCGCCGCTGCCCGGGGGCCGCATTCTATCCCTCTGCTGGAAAGGCTGCCCGGTCCGCTGTCCGATCCCGGCTTCCCTGGGGTCCCTGTTATGCCTCTGGTATTCGAATTTCCTGGGCGGCATCGCTCCCTGGGGTTTCGCTGCTTCCCTGGGTTTAAAGTCCTTTTCGGCTGCACGGACGGGTGCTGCTTCGGCGGCAGGCTTTGCTTTTTTAACTGTCTCGACGGGCGCTTTTCCGGAGGCCGCGGCCTTTTCGACGGCTTTATCCTCGTCGATCTTTTTTTCGGCCGCTTGCGGGGTTTTTAATTTTATGATTTTCTTGATAATTTTCTTTTTCTGTTCATCGGACATATCAAGGCCTCCTTTACTTAAGACTGCCCCTTATTCGTTCCCTTCTGCTTCCTCTTCAATATCGACATTATCTTCTATGACCTTCCAGATCACCATCGCTTCGTCGAGGCTTATTTCACATTTACGGGCCAGGTCTTCAATCGAATATTCGATAATTTCAGCCACATCCTCAAATCCGGCATTCTTAAGAATTTCCACCTGTTTCTCGTTAAAAGGAAGCATCGAGATCGGGATCTGCTCTTCCTCAATGAATTCGACTTCTTCATTGCCGGTAATGCCGAGGATCTGGTCGACCTCTTTCTGTTTTTCGGCAATTTTCGTTTCATAATCGGAATAAGGTGTGAACCTTATATGCCATCCCGTGATCCTTTCAAGCATCCTCTGATGCACGCCTTTTTTGCCTATCAGCGGGGCGACAAATTCATTCGGAACTACAATGGACGCTTCCTTGGTTTCTCCGTTCAGATCGATGTGATAAACTTCGGCTATCCTGTTTTTCAGTACGCGGCTTGCAGTTATTACATTTTTTATAAGAAATTTAGGGTCGTCGTTGTACCGGATAATTTCGATCCTTTCCGAGCCGAGCTCGGCCCTGATCGGTTTTATTCTCGATCCCTGCTTTCCTATCGTAACGCTTACCGGATCGATGGAATCGACATTGGAATAAAGCACGACCTTTGTTACTTCTCCCGCTTTCCTTGCAATAGCCCTGATGATGAAGGTGCCGTCCGTGATTTCAGGCACGTTTGTCCTTAAAAGCTCCCTTGCAAAATCTTCGCTTGCCCTTGAAAGTATAAGCTGCGATTCTTCGCGGCTCGAAACTTCGTTCACTTCAAGAAGCAGGGCTTTCAGGAAATCGCCTCTTTCGAAAATTTCATCGGGGATCGTTTCGGACGCGGGGAGGAACGCTTCGACGTCTTTGGGCTCGATGGAAACAAAATATCCGCTGTTGCGGCCTTCCATCCTGGATTTGATCTTGCCGACTACGATCTCGCCGACTTTCCCCTTGAATTCGTTGTATATGATGTCTTTCTGAATTTCATTGACTTTCTGCTTCAATATCTGCTTTACTATCTGCGCGATCTGGCGGCCGAACGATTCGACGGTCAGGGGTATTTTAACCTTGTCGCCTATGTCGAGGCTTTTTTTCTTGGAATACCCCTTGGCTTCTTCCAGGGTTATCTGGGTGACGTTGTTTTCGACCGTCTCGGCTATCTCTTTTATCTGGTTGATGGAAAGTTTTTTATCGAGCTCTATTTCCACATTATCATATTCTTTGCCGAATTTCTTTTTATAAACGCTTACCATGGCTTCGGTCAATATCTGCATAGCCAGTTCTTTGGAAATTTTATTTTCTTTTGCAAACTCGAAAATATAATCGGTAATAGCCATTATGATTCCTCCGTTTACAGGTAATCCTTAATGTTGAAATACAATTTAACTCCTGTAATATCGTTCCAGTCCAATTCCAATACCCTGCCTTCATACAGGACTTTGAAGCTTGAGCCGCTGATTTCAGAGGGTTTGCCTGAAATCCTGCCGTCTAATAAGCCCAGCTTCGCAGGATCTTTCAAAGAAAAAAGCATTTCCCTGTCCTGGAACAAGGAAAGTTCCCGCATCGAGCCGATCTTCCTGTCGGCTCCCGGCGATTCGACGACAAGGGCATATTTCTCGGAAAATCCCCTGATTTCGACTTCCAGCCTCCTTAAGAGAACATTAGAAACGGACGCGCAGTCCTTCATCGAAACATCGGCGTTCTTCTTATGTATGACAACCCTTAAAACCATTCCGGCCCTTCCCGGGATACGCTTTGCTTCCACTAAAATATAGCCGAGCGCCGAAACGGTATCCTCAGCAATAACAGTGATTTTATCTTTCATAACAATTCCGAAATTACTGATAAAAAAAAGGAGCCGGTTTATCCGACTCCCTATTATCATTTTCATCCAATCACCGTCATAATTGTAATAAGTACTATTAAATATGTCAATATTTTAAATTATTCCCGGACGATCTCATCGAAAAGAAAAATCTGTTCGACAATGAGCTGGCCGTTCTTTACCGTTCCCTTGACAAGGTAAATAGTATGGTTCCTGATTATCGAAGAATAATTTTTATAGACCGCGGGTATGAAGACGGCTTTCATCATCCCCTTTTTATCGCAGATCACGGCCGCCGCAGAAGGCGCCCCTGCCGGTCTTAAGGATATCTTTACCTGGAAAAGGTATACAATAAATGCGCAATAACCCTGCCCTGCGGCCCTGTCAAGCGTGCAGACATTGAACCGCCCCAGTTCGTTTTCCACCCTGTCGAGAGGATGCCCCGAGATGAATATATCCGTAGCTTCCTTTTCCGCCTCCGATAAATCTATATCGCAATCGGCGCCCGTTTTTATGAAATGCCCGAGCTCCGGTTTTATATCGTCGCTTCCGAAAAGGCTTGCGCTCTCTCCGCCGTTTTCCCTGCAGGCATACCTGCGGACCTGGGGGACCGCTTTCAAAAGTTCTTTAATGCCGTACCCGCAGTCTTTGAAAGCCCCGGCCTTAACCAGGTTTTCAAGCGCTTTTTCATGCAGGCCGGATGAAGCCGTCCTTAGCGCGAAGTCGAGCATGTCCTTAAACGGTCCGTTTTTTCCCCTCTCTGTAACGATTTTCTTCGCAGTGTCCTTCCCCAGGTGCCTTACAGCCAGGAGGCCGGCCCTTGGACTGCCGTCCTCCATTGAAAATTTCACCGGGCTCCTGTTTATATCGACCGGAAGTATTTTTATTCCGGTACGGATTTTCATATCCAGTATTATGCGGTTGACAATGTCGGGACTTGACATGTTGTTGTTGATTCCGGCTGTCAGATATTCCGCGGGATTGTGTTTTTTCATATAAGCCAGGGAATAAGCCAGATAAGCATATGAAAGGGTTTGAGTTTTTTTTACCGCCCATCTTCCCGTATCTACAAGAATGCCGTAAAGCCTGTAGCTCGATTCCTCGTCGCCGCCCTTTTCCATGCAGCCGCCGATAAATTCATCCTTGAAGGAAAGCATCGCCGGATTGTCATTGCCGAGGACAGCCTTCATAAATTCAAAAGCTCTTTTCCATTCCATGCCCGCGGCTTCAAATGCAATTTTAATGATCTGTTCTTCATAAAGAATGAGGCCGTAAGTCTGCCAGGTAATCGGGTTCGTTTTATGCGCGCCCGGGGAAGTCCTGCCGTAGCTCAGATTGTTTTTCCGCCTTGTTATGTAATTCCCGGCTGTCCCGTCGCCGATGGGCCCCGATCTGTAGACAGCTATTATATCGCACAGGCCCTGCACCGTGTCGGCAGCGCACTCCTTCAAATATTCGCGTATCCCGTAATTTTCGAGAATATACACGCCTTCCGTGCCGCCCTCGACGATAAGCGAAAATGTTTCCTTATCTCTAAAATCAATGTTCCTCTTTTTTGCAAGCCTCTGGGCGTCTCTTAAAATCGACACGTACCGGTTAGGGTTCAGAGTCACCCTGAGGAAATTGACAAACGATGAATCCTCCCGGGTCAGCCCTGAAAATATGACTCCCCCGGTACTTTCGTAAACCGGCGCATAATTTGCGATGTTTCCGGCTGTAACGGCAATGCTCGATGGATCCGCCTCTGATTTTTTTGCAAGGCCGGCCAGTTTCCCGGCCGTTTCGGAATATTCCCCCGGTCCGGGTTTCCGGGCCAGCATGCTTAATGCCGAACGGGCGGTCCAGCGGTCGATATGGGATAATAAAGCCGTATTCCGAGGACCGAATTTCGCCGTGATGAATTTAAAAATATCGTTCCTTTTCCTGCCGTCGATATCGATTTCAATGCCCGTAAAAAAAGCGGTTCCCGGCGTTTTATAAAATTCAAAGTCCAGCTCATGCTTTAATGGATCTATCTTTGTGAGCTGTATAAGGAAAAGTACCAGGGACGCGGCATTCGAACCTTTCCCGTACCCGCTCAAGATGCCTTTCGCTTTCATAAAGCAGGCCAGTTCATGGGAAAACAGGAAAAAATCCGATATCCCCCCTTCTTTTATAGCCTTTAATTCGAATTCAAGCCTCTCCCTGTATTTTACATCTCCTTCAAACTCGTCAAGCCTGTTGGAGCATATTTTTTTAAGCCTTGAATGGGAGTTGACATACCCGGGAGCCGGGAAAGCCTTTGCAATAAGCCCGCCGCCGATGGAGTCGAACAGCATTTCGGCGTTTTCAATGAATGGCGGATGATTCTTGAAAATTTTTATAAATTCGTCCTTTCCCCTGAGGGAATAATCGAATTCCCCGGCGGAACCGGGCGCGCTTCTGCGGGCTCTTATTAATTGATATGCCTCCCTGTCGGGATAGAGATACCTGGCTTCGCAGGTTGCGACAGGCTTCAATGAATGCTTTTCGGACAATTCCGCGAGTTCTCTTAATGCCTGTATGCTTTTTTCGCCCTTATAATTGATCTCCAGGAAAAAATTAACGCCGAAAGCTTCGGAATATCTCCCGGCGGTTTTTTTAAGAAGCTCCGGGTCGTTTCTATATGAATAAATTTCAGATTCCGCCAGAACGGCCAGGCCTTCGGAATGTTCGAAAAGAAAGGACTGGGGCAGCGCCTGGAGCCTGCCGCCGGAATTCGTCCTGTTTGCTTCGGTATTGAGTGCGTAAAGGTTTAAGAGCCCCGCCGCATTAAGGGCGATAATTATCAAGGGATACCTGCCCTTCCCGGCGGTGCCCCGCACGAAAATCTCGCAGCCGAATACAGGCTTTAACCCTGAAAGGGGGCAGCGGCAGGAAAGTTCGATGAAGCCGGAAGTTGAATTCAAATCCGTTACTGCGCAGCCGTCAAACCCGTTCCCGGCCGCAAACCGCGCCATTTTTTCAACGGTTAACAGCGACGAACGGAAAGAATATTCGCTATGGACATGAAAATTTACAAAACCCATTGCATTTATTCAATAAGATTTTTGATCTGTTTGCCGGCGGCTTTGATAAAAGAATCTTTTACGGAATTTTTAGTCATAGCCGTGGCGCTGACCTTGAAATTGCCGCTCGATACGATCTCTCCTGTCGAAGTATCCAGGAATTCCACCGTAACGGAATAAACTCCCAGGAACCTTCCGAGATCCGTGTTGTATTCAATTTCAGCCGGTTCCCTGACCATGATCAGCATGATCCTCTTGATTCCCGATGAAATTAAATTACTCATTACCCCGGGTTTTCCCTGCGAAATATCATCGGGGGAAACCTCTTTCGGGTAATTAACGACCTTGTAACCTTTGCCGATCAGGTACGACCGCGCCTCGGCAGCCAGATCAGGCTCGGCTTCGTATGAACCGCTTTCACCTGAAAAAGCCATTACACCGGCGGGGATATTCCTGTTAATGGAGGAGACTGTCCTGAATTCCGTATAAGCGCTTATTTTGTCCCTCCGGTCTATTAGTATTGAGTAATACTTTGAATAATCCGCCCCCAATCCTTCAATCGAAGAAAAATCCAGCGAAATTGACGCGTAAAGACGGTTTCCGCCTTTGACTTCTGCAAGCTTTTTAATATCGCATTCGACAGTGCCGTTTGTCTGTGAAACATCGGCCCTGGTATAATCTCCGCTGTTGTTTTTGACGACAAAGACCGTCTTGATGCCGCTTAAAGGAATTTTACCCGTCCTGTCCGCATAAAATACTGCGAACCGGCATTTACCCCCTCCGGCGGTATCTATCGATCCGGGATTGTCCAGGGGTTCTATAGAGATTTTATCCAGAAGATTTCCGGCCTGGTTTATATATATGGGAAATTCGTCCATTCTATCCCTGACATGCGCCGAGCTCACCGCGGCTGTAATATATGCTCCGACGGCGTCGATTATCCTGCCCTCGCCGGCGAGTTTAAGCGCCTCGCGTATGGTATTGTCGACGAGTTCGAGTTTCCTCTGCAGTTCCTGTATGATCCTGTTCCTTTCCCTTTCAAGGTTCCGGTAAGAAATCCTGGCAAGAACCCAGACTTTGTATACGTCAAGGCCTGAATCCGTGGATTTTTCATAATAGACGTCGTCGATTTCAACCCCGGAAAGGTTGACCGTGCTGCTCGATTTTACGGTTTCCCTGTAGGATTTTCTTAATTCCTCGTTGTCGCCTAGTCCGCCCGATGTCGTCAGGACCTTTTCGACCGACGTCTCCTCGAAAATAGCATCGGCTATGCGGCCCTTGGCGTTTTGAAAAGCCTTCGCCTTTATGTCCTCGAAATTACCCGTATCCTCGATATAGCCCGCCGCATAGAAATATATTTTATCCTTTTTCGGAACGGCAACCCACGAAGGAGCGCCGCCTGATACGCCGCCCGGCTGATTGTCCGCCCTGCCGGCGGCTGTGCATGACGCCAGTAAAAAAAGAGAAATGAACAAAACCGGGGTAAATTTCAGGTATGAACTCATATGTCCTCCATTCATCGGGCGGATACGAATAATTATAAAGGCGGTTTTTAAAATCGACAATGTTATTAATATAGTAATATAACAGCAATTTTCAAAGAAAAAAAGTCCGGGTTCAGACCTGTTTACCGGAGCGGTTTTATTTCTGAATGTAAGTCTCGTCCGGGGTCCTGATCATGACGACGCCGTTATCCTTCGAAAAATAAATCCTGCAGTCCCTGTCGAGGAGCTTTAGTTCCCCTTCGATAACATTGTAATATACCTGGGACAGGGCGGCATCGCTGAGCCTGCCGATAAACCTTGTGAACTTGAACGAAATATTTTCGCCTATTTCGAGTTCCCTGTTGAAAACCGGTGCGGAAGGGAAAATGATAATTTCAGGAGGAAAGGAGCGTTCATACACTCCGTCCTTCATTTGATCGAGGTATATATTGCCGTTTGTTAATAGTATCAGCCTCAGAGAATATGCGAGTTTATCGGGTCCCGATTTCATTATCATGGACCAGTTGAGGAAAAACTTGTCGATGGTCTCATTCTCGTTGGGAATATCTATCCGCAGGGTCATACTGATGGTGCTTCCCTTATCTCCGGTAAGGTTGAAACTGTAATTGGGATAAACCGGGAAATAAGGCACTTCCGGCATTCGAATGGAATACATGACTTTGAATGTAATACATAAAAAAAGTATGGCAAGAGGCGGAACGAAGTATTTATTTATCCCTGTCATGCTCTGTATACTCTTCTATCTCATTCTGGAAATTCTGGATTGTAGAGGAAGCGAGTTTCGAAGTAAATTCTTTTATATCGTTGAATATCGCGCTGTACTTTTCATAAACTTCCATGGTCTTTTCTTTCTGGCCGGTATCCTCGTAAATCTTTGCGAGTATAAGTATTACTCTCGAGTCGTTGGGGTATTTTTTAAGGTAATCGTTGCACATTTCAATTGCGCTGTCCCATTCTTTTCTTTCGATATGTATGCGGATCAGCCCGATCATAGTATATTTATTCGAACTTGTCGCCATAACTTCATTGTAAATCTTTTCAGCATCGTCGATTTTTCCAACCTTGAGGTAGCAATCGGCAAGCCTTGTCAGTATCCTGTCGTTGCCGGGTTCTTTAGACAGGATCTTCTTCCAGTATTTTATAGCGTCCCTGAATCTTTTCTTTCCCCTCAGGGAATCCGCTATGCCGTAAAGAGCGTAAAAGTTATTCCTGTCGATTTCCAGGGCTTTCTGATAGTAATCTATGGCTTTATCGAACTGCTTCCAGGTCCTGTAAATATTGCCGACCATTGTAAGGATATTTATGAATTTGGGGTTTATTTCCAGGAGCGTTTTCCAGTAATCCAGGGCTTTGTTGTATTTTTTGTTTTTATAATACAGGTCGCCGAGCCCCATAAGGGCGAATTTATTCTTCGAATTCAATTCAAGAGACATAAGATAATATTTTTCAGCGTTTGCAAAATCATTCTTCTTTCTGAACGCATCGGCGATCCTCGTCGTAACAAGGAAATCGCCCGGATCGATTTTCAGAAGCGTAAACCAGAATTCAAGAGCCTTGTCCCAGTCCTTGAGGCCCCTGTAGCTGTCGGCCATTCCGAGCATCGCCTTCTTGTTCTCCGCCTCGATATTCAGGATGTCCCTGAAATACGGTATAGCTTCTTCAAAGTAAAGCTGCTCCCTAAGGCAATCCCCGATCCCCTGAAGGACCTCGATCATAAGCGGAGTATCCGGATTACCCGACGATTTTAATTCGTTCAGCACCTGGGAATATATCTTTTCGGTTTCTTCGTATTCCTGCTTTTTATATAAATTCCTGGCTTTTTCCATTTCTTCTTTAATATTTATCATTCTAACCTCCTGTTCCCGGGGGCAGTACTATTCAAGCCACCTGATCAGACCCATTTCGAACTTATGAGCAAAATTTTCCATAAACGGGAAAATACGGACCGTATATTCGTAATTTCCCCCATTCTCGGGCTTCATTACGCCCTGGAATCGATACCTTCCGCCGCCTAGGTCTTCCGTTTCTTCCATCCTTGCATTAAGATTATCTTCAATTACAGCACCTTTATCATCGACTTTTTTATAATATATCTCAACATAAACATCCCGGGTTTTAAGCTGGCCGAGCATAACGGTCGCGCTCACGTTAAATCCTTCGCTAATCGATATTTCCTTGAACCCGTCCGTTTTTGTAATCGAATCCTGCTCGATACGGACCTGGTTCCACTGGGAGATCACCCTGTTCTTCCATGCCGCCGTGCTTTTCGACTTTTCATAGCCGTTGCCCGAATAAACCTTCCACTGCGCTGCGGCAGGTATATAGAACTTTTCAGCGTATTCCTTGACCATCCTGTCGGTGCTGAAGTGAGGTATCACCGTCTGCATCGACTGCTTCATTTTTTTCACCCACTTCAATGGAACGCCGTCCTTATCCCTTTCATAAAAAACCGGAAGTATTTCCTTTTCAAGTTTTGAATATATATCGAGGGCGTCTTCTTTATCCTGTATATCCGTACTCGGGTATTCCCTGTCGAGCCCGATGGACCAGCCGCATTCAGGGTTGATATTGAATGCTTCCCTCCACCATCCGTCAAGCACGCTGAAATTGATGACTCCGTTGATAGGCCCTTTCTGGCCGCTTGTTCCGCTAGCCTCGTAAGGCCTTCTCGGAGTGTTCAGCCATACGTCCACGCCCTGTATAAGATATCTTGCCACATTCATATCGTAATCTTCAAGAAAGAATATCCTGCCCTTGAATCCTTCATTTTTGGCCGTATCGAATATCATCTTGATCAATTCCTGGCCGGGTTTGTCCTTGGGATGCGCTTTCCCTGCAAATATTAACTGCATCGGCATACCGGGATTATTCATGATCTTTTTAAGCCTTTCAATATCATTGAAAAGAAGGGTCGCCCTTTTATAAGTTGCAAACCTCCTGGCAAATCCTATCGTAAAGAATCCGGGATCGAGCAGCGTTTCCACGTCATCCGATATATCTGAGATCATTTCCCCGTACCTGGTCCATTCCTGGACCGCCTTATTCCTGATAAATCCGATCATCTTCTGCTTGAGAGCCTGATGGGCCCGCCATAATTCCCTGTCCGGTATGTTCCTGATATTTTCCCAGAACTTCTCGTCGCTCAGGCGGTTTTCCCAATCCCCTCCGAGATGGTCGTCGAATAAATCCCTGATTTCTTCGGCTACCCACGTGTTTGTATTGACACCGTTGGTAATGTGCGTAATGGGATTTTCTTCATACGGCACGCCGCTCCATGCCTTTTCCCAGAGTTTTCTCGAAACATGGCCATGCAGTTCGCTGACGCCGTTCATCCTTCCCGACGATTTCAAAGCGAACATTGTATTGCTGAAAATCTGGCCGCCGGAATCCTGTTCCTTCCCCAGTTCCATGAACTGCCCTTCGTTTATCTTGTCTTTTTCAAAGTAGGAGCGGAAATATTTGGAAATGAGAGGAAGCGGAAAGACATCGTTTCCTGCCGGGACAGGCGTATGAGTGGTAAAAACCGTGCTTGACCTTATGGCTTCAAGGGCTTCATTGAAACCGAGCCCCTGGGCCTGCAGTTCCCTGATCCTTTCAAGCACCAGGAATACGGAATGGCCTTCGTTCATGTGCCAGACGGTCGGCTCAAGCCCCAGCGCCCTTAATGCCTTGACCCCTCCTATACCCAGGATTATTTCCTGCGAGATCCTCATTTCCTGATCTCCGCCGTATAACTGGGAGGTAAACCACCTGTCGTCGGCCTTGTTTTTATCGACATTGGTATCAAGGAGATATATCCTTACCCTTCCGGCCTGTATATACCATATATCTGCATATACCTTCCTGCCGGGCAGGTCGACATCTATCATGAGCTGTTCACCCTTCGGGTCCAGCGCCTTATTAAGAGGAAGCTGTGAAAAGTCCATGTTATAATACACCGCTTCCTGCCATCCTTCGCTCGAGATCTTCTGCGAGAAATACCCCTGCTTGTAAAGGAGCCCCACGCCGACGCAGGGAAGGCCGGTCTGGCTTGCACTCTTGATATGATCGCCAGCCAGGATCCCAAGGCCTCCGGAATAGATCGGCAGGGATTCATGCAGACCGTATTCCGCTGAAAAATAAGCTATCAGCTCATTTTTTAAATCGGGGTATGTTTGCCTGAACCATGTATTCTCGCCTGCCATGTACCTGTCGAATTCATCCATGACTTTATTATAGCTGTCAAGGAACGGCTTTGATTTTCCCGCTTTTTCGAGTTTCGCCTGAGTAACATACAGGAGGAATTTCACGGGATTGTGGTACATCTTCTCCCAGAGATCTTCATCGATACTTTTAAAAATATTCAACGCATCCGAATTCCAGGTCCACCATAAATTATAGGCCAGTTCTTTTATTCTCTTTATATTCGAAGGAATTTCCGGGGTGATTTTCACCATGCCGACAGATTTCATATTACCTCATTGCCCTGAGTATAGGAGGGCAATACCCTCAATGATATTTTATATTATATCTGAGGTTAAATCAATAAATAAAATGTTATTGCCGCCCGGCAGTCCGGAGGGGCAGGGAGTCATTTGATTAATATTGTAATGTTTATTAATTTTTATAAAAAAGCGGGGAACCTTTATGAAAAGCGGTACTCTCATGTACAATCAGTCCCTGTCGTTATTGACCGATTTATACCAGGTAACCATGTCCTATGCCTACTGGAAGAGCGGCACCGCGGAGAAAGAATCCGTTTTTCACATGTTTTTCCGCTCAAACCCTTTCAGGGGAGGCTACGCTGTCGCATGCGGCCTCGAAAATATCCTGAAATTTCTTGAAAATTTCCATTTCGACGATACCGATCTGTCATATATGAGAGGTTTATCGGGCAATGACGGCAAGCCTCTGTTCGAGGAGGGATTCATCCGGTATCTTGGGAATTTCAGTTTCGAATGCGATATCGATGCCGTTCCCGAAGGAACGATAATATTTCCTTATGAACCTATTGTCAGGGTAAAAGGCCCGATTATCCAGTGCCAGATCCTTGAAACGGTCCTTTTAAACATCGTTAACTTCCAGACGCTGATCGCCACAAAAGCCGCCAGGATGGTCCAGGCTTCGGGAGGCGACCCCATACTCGAGTTCGGCCTCAGGAGGGCCCAGGGATTCGACGGAGCCATGGCGGCATCGAGAGCGGCGTACATAGGGGGGTGCGCGGCGACTTCGAACATGCTGGCGGGTAAAATCCTTGGGATACCCGTAAAAGGGACTCATGCCCATAGCTGGGTAATGTCTTTCGACGATGAGGATGAAGCGTTCCTGGAGTATGCCAAAGCCCTTCCTAACAACTGCATTCTTTTAGTCGACACATATGACAGCCTTGAAGGCGTAAGAAAGGCGGTCAAAACCGGGATCCGGCTGCGAGAAAAAGGGTTCGATCTTTCGGGAATACGCCTTGATTCGGGCGACCTGGCGTATTTAAGCAAGGAGGCCAGGAAGATCCTCGATGAAAACGGTTTTAAGGACACAAAAATACTTGCATCGAACCAGCTGGACGAAAATATCATATCCAGTCTCAAGGACCAGGGCGCAAAAATAGATGTCTGGGGCGTCGGCACCAAACTGATAACCGCATACGACGAACCGGCGCTTGACGGAGTTTACAAGCTTTCCGCCGTAAGGACCCCCGGGAAGGAATGGAATTACAAGCTCAAACTTTCCGAGCAGAAGGAAAAGATCACCATACCGGGAATTCTTCAGATAAGGCGGTTTGAAAAAAGCGGCGAAAATATCGCCGACTGCATTTTTGATATTAACAGCGCCGTTCCCGACGGCTGCATGATTGTAGATCCTGAGGACGGCACCAGGAGAAAAAATATAGAGGCAGGAACCGTTTTCATCGATATCCTTGTCCCTGTCATGAGGAAAGGGAAAAGGGTCAGCCCGGAAACCGGCATTCACAGCCTGCGTGAAAATACCGCCAGGAACCTTCTGAAATTCCACTCCGGTATAAAAAGATTTATAAATCCCCACAGGTATCCCGTAGGCCTTGAACTGTCGCTGTACGGCCTCCAGACTGATATGATACTTTCAAAAAGAAAAATAAAAAAGGGAGGACCCCTATGAAAGCTCTTATTATAGTCGATGTCCAGAACGACTTTTGTCCCGGCGGCGCTCTTGCTGTAAATAACGGATCGGAAGTCGTCCCTGTTATAAATAGACTGCAGGACAAATTCGATTTTATCGTAGCTACTCAGGACTGGCACCCTAAGGACCATGGCAGTTTTGCCAGTATTTACGGGAAAAAGGTTTACGAAAAAATAAAACTGTCGGGCCTCGACCAGACCTTATGGCCCGACCATTGCGTCCAGGAAACAAGAGGGGCCGAACTGCACCCCGAACTCAGGACGGACAGGATCAAAAGGATTTTTAAAAAGGGGACCGACAGGAATATAGACAGCTACAGCGGGTTCTTTGATAACGGGCATAAAAAATCGACAGGTCTCGGGGATTACCTGAAAGAGAACGGCGTTAACGATGTTTATATCGCAGGGCTGACCACGGATTACTGCGTTAAATTTTCAGCCCTCGATTCGAAGATGCTGGGATTCGAGACTCATGTGGTTCTCGATGCATGCAGGGGGGTGAATTTATCGCCGGGCGACGCCGATAAAGCGGTGGAGGAAATGAAGAAGGCCGGTGTTTTAATAGCCGATTCGCAAAGCGTTTGAACCTAGAAAAGAAGCCATATAAGGATTATTATTACAATAAAAGCGGTAATGCCGATCAGAATAAAGATGATATTCATCGATCCCTTGGGTTTCTGCGCGGGATCGGGAGAGGCGGTTTGTGCGGGCTGTGCTGAAGCAGCTTCCTCGGGCATGCCCTTGATCTTTCTTTTATCGTCTACAGGATCGTATTTTTTCACTTTAACCGTATCTTCATCGAGGGATTTGCCGTAAATACCCGGGCCTATGTTGACCAGGACCGTATAAATTTTCCCTTCTTTAGCCATTTTAACGACGCTTGCGGGAATAGGGACGATTTCATTATTCTCGGACGCATTCAAAAGATCGATGAAATACTGTCCCCTGGAAGTCTGCTCGCTGATCTTGACAAATATTTTATCTCCCTCTTTCAGGTCGTAAATAGGAATGCCTGCTATGGGAGAAAGTATCAGTGAAACTTCGAGAACGACCGCCGACTCCTCAAGGACCGGCATCGAACCGGGAAGCTGCTGACCCTGCGCATCGGGTGTTGAAAGCATTTCCTTTGCTTCTCTTTCAGTACGCAGCTTTTTAGCTTCCTCGATCTCGCTTTTCATTATATTTTCAATGGCAATTTCAC
Organism: uncultured Spirochaetota bacterium; assembly: GCA_963796325.1. Lineage (GTDB taxonomy): Bacteria > Spirochaetota > Brevinematia > Brevinematales > JAOACQ01 > CAVYGN01. The sequence continues at coordinate 425,722 of CAWCLF010000001.1, read as the reverse complement.
ACTTGACAGCCTTATCGGTAGTCGGTCTTGCCATCACTTCATCAAAAATATCTGTAACCTTGTTCAGCTGGGATTTTTTTATATTCGACCAGATATCCTGGGTCCTTCCCGTTCCGGCCTGGAAAATATCGTCCATGCTTGCCTGTATGTCATGGGTGAGGCTTGTGGCATATTCCCCTTTCCATTTAAGCTTCGATATTATCTCCTCGAATTCGTGCCAGGGCATATTGATATTGTTTTCATAGAGAGTGCTGAAATGAGATGAAACTATATCGTACTTATCCACATTTTTTGATAAGTTGTCGACAAAAACTATAAATATGCCGAAGGAACTTGTTGCCGGCGCTCTGAATCTTCCTTTTATAACTATATAAGTATTTTCAGTCTTTATTTCAGGGTTCATAACAACCTCTATCCGGCGATTTTTAAATCAAACAGCGGCAAATTCCCGCATTAATGAACATATAATTATAAGTCTTCCATCTTTAAACATCAATTTATCGCCAAAATATTATACCATTATTCAGTCTCAAAACCAATGGTCTTTAAAGGTCCATGGCCGCTTCCCATCCGAAGGGTTTAAAATAGATGCGGCCATAACTATTTTATTTACTTATATTTCCCTTTTCATTATAATCTTTTGTATTGATAATCGGAAAAGGAAGGTATTATCTTGAATGGACATCATACTCTATCTGTCTACAAAATACCTTAATTTCAAGGCCAGCGACAGGGGGCTGTCCGTTATCGCAGTCATAGCCCTCCTGACCATCGTAATAAGCTGTGCCGCTGCAATCGTCATACTTTCGGCCGCGAACGGAATCCATGACAACTTTATGCAGAAACTGATGGCCAAGGATTTTCATGCAGTTATTATGGGCCCGGGAAGGGGCATCGAGAATTATGAAAAAGTAGAGAAGGAAATTTCAAAAATAAAGGGAGTCACAACGGTATTTCCTTATTATGAAAAGCAGGCCCTCCTCAAGGGAAGCTTCAATACCTGGGGCTCCATGATCATGGGAATGCCCGGCGATGTTTATAATGACAAGGAATTCCGCAAACAATTTCAGATCAACGACGGGAGTTTCGACTTCAAGACCGGAAGATCGATCGCGCTCGGCTACAATCTGGCGCTCAATCTGGGAACCGGCGTGGGCGATACCATCGGGATAATGGTTTACGGCGAAGATTTCATCCCTATCGAATACCGGTTCAGGGTAAGGTGTATCTTTACGGCAGGGCAGAAAGAATATGACTCGGGGCTCGCCTTCATGTCCTTCAAGGATGCCAATGAAATCTTCGACGCGGGAAGCTATGCCGACGGGCTGAGGGTCAAAGTCGAAGATCCTTATGAAATTGAAAAATATATTCCGGAGTTCAAAAGGGCCGCGCCTTATTATGTGTACAGCTGGAAAGACCTGCACCACAACGACCTGGCGGCTCTCCAGGACGAAAAAATGCTCATAGATATCATACTCTTTTTCTTTTTTTTCGTGGTGGCTTTTAATATTTTAAGCACCATGATAGCTATGGTCCTCGATAAAAAGGAGGAAATCGGCATTCTCAAGGCAATGGGCCTCAAGCCGAGCGGGACGCTGCAGGTGTTCCTGCTGGACGGGTTCCTCCTGGGCATTTCCGGAAGCGCCGTCGGGATCCTCGCCGGACTTCTCGTAACCGTCACGCTCAACGATATATTGAAGTTTATAGAAATAATCGTCAATTTTACATTATCGTCTGGATACAGGCTGGCAAGCATCGTTAAACCCGTCACGGCGCCCGCCGTTTTCCAGTTTTTCAATTCGAACGTATATTATATCGATAAATTTCCGATCAAAATAATGTTCTCCGATATAATTTTCGTAATGCTGCTTTCCGTTGTCCTGAGCACAGTGGCGGTGATCCTGCCCGCCATGAATGCTTCCAAATTCAGGCCTGTAGAGGTTTTAAGAAATGACTGACAATATAATCGATGCGAAATTCATCTCCAAGATATACCGGACGGCCGTAGACAGCATAACTGTTTTCGAGAACTTCAATGCCGGAATAGCAAGGGGTTCCGCAGTTGCAATTATCGGCCAGAGCGGCCGGGGCAAGACGACTATGCTCAATATTCTAAGCGGGCTGGACAGGCCCACCTCCGGCGAAGTAATATTCAACGGCCAGAGGATAGACTCCATCGACGAGGAAAGATTGTCTGAATTCAGAAATACCAATGTCGGATTTATTTTCCAGCATCACTACCTCCTTGAAGATTTTACGGCGCTTGACAATGTCCTTATTCCGCTGAGGATAAAAGGCGATATCATCGACAGGGCCGTACGCGAAAGAGCAATGAGTCTTCTGGACAGCGTCGGTCTGCAGGAAAGGCACTCGCATTATCCCGATCAGCTGAGCGGAGGGGAGAGGCAGAGGGTGGCAATAATAAGGGCCCTGATAAACGATCCTCCGGTTGTATTCGCTGACGAACCTACCGGAAGCCTTGACAGGAAAAACGCTGCAAATGTCGAGGATCTTCTATGGACTTTGAAAGAAAAATTCAATAAAACTTTTATAATCGCAACGCACAATACGGATATTGCCAATAAATGCGATATAATAATCAACCTGGGGTAGGTCAGGTACCCATCCGGCAGGATAAAGGAGAATTATATGGCTTTATATGTTTATCTTAACGGTAAAATCGTTGAAAGCGAAAAGGCATGCATTTCCGTTTTCGACCATGGACTTCTTTACGGCGACGGAGTATTCGAGGGTATCCGGGCATATAACGGCAGGATATTCAAGCTTGACGAACACGCAGAACGTCTGTACAATTCCGCCAAAGTAATAATGCTGGATATGCCGATCCCGGCGGACAGCTTTAAAAAAGCGGTTATTGATGTATGCAGGGCAAATAAAATAAAGGATGGGTACATCCGCCCCATAGTGACAAGGGGAATCGGGGACCTGGGACTCGACCCATGGAAATGTAAAAACCCTTCGATGATAATCATTGCGGATAAAATTCAGCTTTATCCCGACGTCCTGTATGAAAAGGGACTGCCGGTAATTACCGTCCCGACCCGAAGGAATTCAATAGAATCGATAAGCCCTGTAATTAAATCGCTGAATTATCTCAATAACATAATGGCTAAACTGGAAGGCAGGAACTCGGGCGTCGAGGAAGTGATAATGCTCAACAATGAGGGATATGTCGCAGAATGTTCAGGAGATAATATCTTTATGGTTAAGGGCAGTAAAATTTTCATGCCGCCCGCGGTAGCCGGGGCTTTGCCCGGAATCACCAGGGACACGGTTTCCGAGATTGCCGGCATTTCAGGCTATACGGTTTCCGAAAAATTCTTTTCAAGGGTGGAAATGTTCATCGCCGACGAGGTATTCATAACAGGTACGGGAGCGGAAGTCGTCCCTGTAGTAAAGATCGACGGAAGAGTTATAGGCGGCGGCAAACCCGGGCCGGTTACCAGGGACCTTATGAAGAAATTCAGAGCCTACGTTATGTCCAACGGAACGCCGATCGATTGAACCGACCCTGTTAAAACCGGATGCCCTCCGGTTCGGTTTTAAATAAAATAAGAAATTTACCATTGCTTTTTTCATGAAATTCGTGTATATTTCTTTAACTCTAAGTTTGTTATAGGAGGGCATTATGAAACGGATCATCCCAGGCGTATTAGTTTCATTATTCTTTTCTGCGGGTCTTTATGCAGGGCAATTTGACGACTATACGAACCAGCTTGTCCAGAGCCTGAACAACATCCTCGCCTCGGCGGTATCGCCCGTATCTGTTGAAATGGCCAGGCATATGGGCTATTATACCGGTTCGGGAAATGTCACGCCTGTCAATACCTCGGGCGATTTCGGCATAAAATTCGGGCTTGACGCAGGGGTGAACACATCCGATATCTTATACAGGATAGGCAAGGGAGATAATATTTTCTCAAACACCAATTCCAGTCCCATGACGAATTACGTTAACGCCGTAGGACAGGATATATCGATTGTGCCGTTCCCCTACGACGATGCATACTTCAAGCTGGGAATCCCGACGCTGCCTATGGACGTGGGAATAAGGCTGGGTTTCATACCCTCGTTCAGCTTTTCTACCGGGACAGGTTCAACGATATCCTTTTATGAATTCCGCGCCGGCGTTGAAGGACGCTACCTGCTGTGGTCATTTTTCGATATGATAAAGATCGATGCCCGCCTTTCGGTGGATTACGATACAGGCAATGTTTCCTACAGCTACAGCGGTTCGGGAGCCGCATACGATAACAGCGGAAATTTGATAGGAACCAACTCGTATAATGCCGCTTTCGCATTTAACTGGGGCGGCGTCTCCATCGGCACGAAGGTAATGGCAGGTCTCAACGTCCCGTTCATAGGCGGTCCTTTTGTAGGCCTCGGTCTCAACCTCAACCTGGGAGGCGTGAAAACATCTCTCACCATGAACGATACGTTCACGGCAAACGGCGGCCTCGGACAATCGTCGCTTCCAGCGCTCAGTGCAGCTTCTCCCGTCGGATACAACCTGCTGGATTTGCGGCTCATAGCGGGAGTGCATCTCTTTTTCCTCAATGGGGCCCTTGAATACGGACTCCTGAACAACGACCTTGCCTGGACTGCCGGCATATGCTTCGCATTTTAGCTTTCATAAAATATTTGAACAAAAGGGCCGTTCCTTAAGGGACGGCCCTTTTTCTTTGTTCCTGCCCGGCACAAAAATTTTACGAAAAAAGGATATTTGGCTATATTTATAATAGTTCTAGGAGCATGAAATGGAAAGACTGATTGACGAAGCGACATCCACTTTTCTGAAGGATGTGTTCGATAAGACTCTCAAAAGAGATGTAGATATAAAAATGTATTCGTCCCAGAAGGGGCAATTCGCCGAGTTTACCGCTGAATTTTTCAGGGAGCTGGGTTTATTGTCGGACAAGATAAAAATCGATATTCACAGCGAAAAAGAGGGCGCCGACAGAGGATTCCGGACAGACCCCTACCTCTCTTTCGGAGAAGAACTCGGCTACCGCATATATTTCAACGGAACTCCGGCAGGCCATGAAGCGAATACTATCATCGATACGATTAAAATGATATCGACGGGAGAACCTGAACTCGCAAAAGAATCTCTTGAAGCGATAAAAAAAATTGACAAGCCTGTTAAACTCCAGACTTTTGTAACTACGTCATGCCCTTACTGCCCTCAAGCGGCGACCCTGGCAAACCGCTTTGCAGTTGCCAATACCGAATATATTTCTTCGGAAATCATAGAAGCCGAGGAAAATCTGGCCCTTTCGGAAAACCTCAATATATCTTCCGTTCCGATACAGGTGGTTAATGAGGACAGGACGGCCGGCATGCTCGGGGTCCAGCCCGAGAACAGGGTATTGAGCGAGGTTATGAAGCATGGTTCAAGCGTATTTACAGATTTCCTGAAGGAACAGGAAAAGAAAAAGATAGAGGCAATGATCCTGCATGACAATCCCGAAGGCGTTGTAACACTCGGGGATATGAATTTTAAAGAAGCTGTTTCAAAATATCCGCGTCTCGTAGTGGACTGCTGGGCCGAATGGTGCGCGCCATGCAAGGTAATGTCCCCGTTTATCGAAGAGCTTGCCAGGCAGTACAGCGGAAGGGTCGTATACGGGAAACTCAATGTCGATGAAAACCCCGGAATATCTTCGGAATTCCAGATAACCGCGATACCAACCGTGCTCATATTCCAGAACGGAATCGTTGCCGGCTCTCTTCAGGGCGCTTTGCCCAAGCCCATGCTTGAAAGCGAAGTCAACAAAGCCCTCAAGATGATAATTGTGTAGCGTCGATATCGTTACCTTTCTTTTGGCGGCAAAAGAAAGGTAACCGAAAGAAAACCGTCCCTCTTATTCGGGAAGCTTGAGCCGTATCGGCTCAAAACGTCTGCAAGCGGAACTCACCCCGCCCCTGTAAAACTATGTTTAAATTTTTATAAGTTTTTTAACAATAAAGGTCGAACCACAGGGGCGGGGTTCGGACATCCGCTTGCTTACCGACGTTTTTCGCCTACGTCTCTACGCTTCCCTCATAATGAGGGATAATAATTAACACTTCTTCATTTAACTTAAAAAGAGTTTATTGTTGCAATAATTCTATGTTAAATATAAAATAATTTTTGCTACTGAAAAGTATAAAACAGACGTCTTGCTTTACCAAAAACAGGAGCTTTATCTAATAGTATACCCGAAGAACTTTGGAATTCATTATTTTCATATTTTGCAGAATTGATAGAAGCTTTTGAAAATAATGATACAAGACCTTTGCACGGTGATAGTATAAATCATTCATGAAAATATTGAAAATAAAGCGGTTCTCCTTTAATCTAATTGTAGCCTGATCTTAGAGTTGGAGGGGAATATGCCTACGAAAAAGATTGAAATGAGTTTTGCCGATTATGAACTGCAAAGGAAAAGAAAAACCAGGACCGATAATTTTCTCGACGAAGTTAATGAGATGATGGATTGGGTCAGCATAAATAATATCATATTCAGGAACTATAAGAGGACATCTGATGCGACAGGAAACCCATCTTATCCCCCTCTCAAAATGTTCAAGGTTTTACTGCTTCAAACATGGTATGACCTGTCCGATCCGATGACGGAGGAGGCGCTTCTCGACAGATTATCTTTCCAGAGATTTACCGGTTTTTCATCAAGCGATGATATTCCGGATCACAGCACGATATGCCGTTTCAGAAATGAGTTGATGAAAACCGGGTTATACGAGAAGCTTTTCAGGGAAATTAACCGCCAGCTTGATAAAAGGGAACTTATTGTAAAGAAAGGGGTCATAATCGATGCCACTGTGATAGAATCGGCAAGAAGGCCGAGGAAGACTGTTGAAACGGCTCCGGAAGATCGCAAGGAGGAAGAAACGGAACCCGATGTGAATATAGAATATTCAGATGATTCCGATGCAAAATGGATTTCGAAAGGAGGCAAAGCGGTTTACGGGTATAAGGCTCATGTAATGGTCGATTCCAAGGATGGCTTTGTACTTGGGGGTGTTGTTACTCCCGCTAATGAAACAGACATGAAAAATATGGAGGCTGTTATCCAGGAAAGCAAGATAAGGCCTGGTACTAAAGTGCATGCAGACAAAGGATACGCCAGCCGTGAAAACAGGAAAATAATCAGGCATAGAAAACTGGTAAACGGGATTATGAAGAAAGGAGTAAGAAATCATCCGCTGAATGAAAAAGAAAAAATATGGAACAAAAAGATAAGTCAGGTTCGATATAAGGTCGAGAGGACATTTGGAACACTGAAGCGGTTATATGGCTTTAATAGAATGAGGTACCTCAGCTTGAAAAAAGGCCTGATGGAGTTTTATCTAAAGGCCATGGCTTTTAATTTGAAAAAGGCAGTTAATTTATTAGTTGTATAGGGTGAACTGCGCCCAAAATCCCTTTTTCAGCGGAATAAAACTGAAAAAGGTACTGGAAAAGGTAATAATTACCTATTATTCCGGTTGTTTTGTGTAGAATTTAAAAATTCCGGTTTAAAATTTTTATGACAAGGGAAAATGGCATGAATTTAAACGCTTATGCAAAGGTCTTGATACTTGAAGTTTTAGAGAAATTTTCAACTTTATGGTATGCAACTTCGGGGAATGGATTTTACTTATTTCTTAATGGAAAATTAAATATCTAAAATATAATTATTTTTTAGCACCATTAGTTCTGAAAACCTTCCTTCCTACTCAGCTTTTTCTGTGCCAGATTCAAACTAGCTGAAAACTTCGAATTTATTTGGTTGAATCACCGGACTTTTTTAAAAGATCTATAATATCGGCATTTCCTTTATCATTCGCGATTTTCAGCGCTGTATCCCCGTTTTTAGCAGTCCTGTTAATGTCCGCTTTGGCGTCTATCAATGCCTTAACGATATCCGTACTGCTCCCGCGGACCGCGTACATCAGCGCTGTCATTCCGTCATTATCCTTTGTGTTGACATCGGCCTTTGCTTTGATCAATAATTTAACCGCATCCGTGCTGCCAAGCTCGGCCCCATATGACAGGGCCGTCCTGTCGAACTTGTCATACATGTTGACATTGGCCTTGGCCGCAATCAAAACTTTAACGATGTCCGTATTTCCGCTTTCGGCCGCTTTAATCAAAGCCGTTTTGCCGTATTCGTCGGAGATATCGACGTTGGCCTTTGCCCCGATCAGTGCTTTAAGAATTTCTGTATTTTCACTCATGGCCGCGAACATCAAAGCCGTATTGCCGTAAATATCCCAGGCGTCAATGTCGGTCCCGGAGGCCTCGATCAACGCCTGAACTACGCTCAAATTGCTGTATTGAGCTGCCGCCATCAAAGCCGTCCAGCCGTCTTTATCCTCTATGTTGACCTTGGCTTTCGCGTTGATCAGCGCTTTTACCGCTTCCGTGCTGCCCTTTTTAGCGGCAATAATCAAAGCTGTCCTGCCATGAATCATAAAAGAATTGGCTTTCAATTTTTGCCTGCCGGCGTCTTCCAATATTGCGTTAAGGGCGGTTCCAAAAACTGCCCTTACATGTACAAATAGGCTAATTTAAGATAAAATAATAGTCAAGATTAACATTTTAGAGGGGAATATTAAAATGACAAAAATCAAGAAGCAGGTGAATCAGAGGTTATTTGAATATCAGGAGCGAATGGAAATACTTGGCAAAACTCCATTGGACAAACTTAACGAATATATGGAATGGGAAGATTTTCGTCCTATACTCACTGAACTACTTGCTCCAAAAGAACAAAAGGCTCCAGGCGGGGCTTCACATTATGATTACGTTTTTATGTTCAAAATCCTCATTATACAGAAGTATTATAACCTTTCCGACGAGCAGACCGAATTCAGGATAAATGACAGTCTGTCATTGCAGAGATTCCTGGGAATAACTTTGGCGGACAAGGTTCCAGATCATAACAAAATATGGGACTTCAGGGAAAAGCTGATGAAATCAGGGGCTATAAAGGGCCTTTTTAAAGCGTTCGATACGGTTCTTGAAAGTCAGGGTATTGTCGGAAAGTCTGGATCAATAATAGACGCCAGTTTTGTCGAAGTCCCCAGGCAACGGAATAATCGTGAAGAAAATAAAAAGATAAAAGATGGTAAAACGCCTGAAGGATGGAAAGATAATCAGCATAAGCTTTCACACAAAGACATGGATGCTCGCTGGACAATTAAGCATAATAAAGCGCATTACGGATATAAAAATCATGTTAAAGCCGAGATATTAACAAAAATAGTAAGAGAATATTCTGTAACCGATGCAAGTGTTCATGACTCGTTAGAAGTAAATGATTTATTGAATGAGAAAGATACAGGAAAATCATTATATGCTGATAGCGCCTATGTTGGACAGAAAGTAGAAAGTATAGTGAGCAAATATAAAATGAAAAACTTCATTCATGAAAAGGGATACAGGAACAAGACTTTAAGGAAAGGTCAGAAGAAGCTTAACAGACTTAAAAGCGCCATTCGATGTCGAGTTGAGCATATTTTTGGCTTCATTGAAAACAGCATGAACAGAAGCTTCATCAGAACAATCGGGAAAAAGAGGGCAGAAGCTAACATTGGTTTAATGAATCTTGTATATAATATGGCAAGATATACATTTATAATGAGGCAAAAGGCTCAATATTTTGTATAAACCCCCTTGAAAATGGGAATATTTATGCCACCAAACAGTTTTGTTTAGAAATATGAAAAATATATGACGAATCTAATAATTCCGCCCAATGGGCACTACCTTGCTGCCCCGAAGGGGCAGTTATTAGAAGTGCCCTTAATATTTCCCTTATAATTTTTAATAAACTCGGCATCGTTGTTGTTGGCGGCATCGAGCAATGTTTCTCTCTTGGCGCCATACAAGGAATTTGTAGCTCCGTTATTTTTCAAAAGATTCATAATATCGGTATTTTCTTTATATTCAGCGATTTTCATCGCCGTATCGCCATTCCCGGCCGCCAGGTTGGCATCGGCTTTCGCCTCGATCAAGGTCCTGACAGCATCCGTTTGCTCTTCCTGAACCGCGAACATTAAAGCCGTCATTCCGAACTTATTTACCGAATCGATATGAGCCCCGGCATCTATCAATTCTTTAACCGCGTCAGTTTTGCCAGCCCTCGCCGCGTTCATTAGAGGCGTCATTTTATCGACATCCGCAGCGTTGACATCCGCCTTCAACCCGATTAATATTTTTACTATTTCAGGGCTGCCGTTATCGGCCGCGTACATTAAAACCGTTTTTTTTTCATCATCTCCTGTATTGATACCGGCCTTTGCCTGGATTAATGATTTAACTATGCCGGTATTTCCCTTCTCTGCCGCGTAAATCAAAGCCGTCTTGCCGTGCTTATCCCCGATATCGGCATCAGCCTTCGCCCCGATAAGAGCTTTAACTATATCGGCATTGCCGTTTTCCGCCGCATTAATCAAAGCTGTAACCCCGTCCTTGCCCCAAACGTTTATATCCGCCCCCTCTTTGATCATTGCATTAGCCGCATCCGTGTTCCCGTTTTCGACCGCGTATATCAATGCCGTTTTGTTATCGTTATCCAGATCGTTTACTTTTGCCCCCGACTCAATCAGCACTTTAATCGAATCAGGATTGCCGTTTACCGCCGCACTCATCAAAGGAGTCCAGCCCTTAAAATGCCCCGCAGCCACTTTAGCGCCTGCGCCGATCAAAGCTTTTACCATGTCGGTACTGCCTTTTTCGATCGCATATATCAATGCCGTTTTATCGCTTCCATCCCTGATGTTGACATCGTCTTTCACTTCTAATAATACTTTAATCATGTTGGTGTTATCTGCCTGCGCCGCCAGCATTAAAGCCGTCAAACCGTCATTATTCAGCGGTTTATTAATATTCCCTCTGTAATTTCTAATAAACGGGATATCGCCATTGCCTACCGCGTCGGAAAGAGTCTCTTCGGAATAAAAAAAAGCAGGAATAACAAGAATGATGGCAATTAACCACTTTTTCATACGATGCTCCTTATTTTAAATAATTTTATCACTATAAGGAATAAATTTCAATCAATGTTTAGTAATTACTAAATTACTGAATTATTCAGTTCTAGCCATTTTTGTATTTTATGCATCTTACCATGTGATCATCATTGACATAGGTTTCGGATATTTTCCCTTCGAGGCATTCCTTTTTCGCATCGGGGCAGTTTGGTCCGAAAATGCAGCCGCTATCCGCAGCGCCCTGCATGGAATCGTCGAAAGGCGTAATGATCCTTTCCTGTTTATATGAAGGATCGGGAACCGGTATCGATGAAAGAAGCATCAGAGTATATGGATGCAGGGGGCTCCGGAACAGCTCGTCGGAAGGGGCGGTTTCCACGATCTGGCCCATGTACATCACCGCTATCCTGTGCGAAATATGCTTGACGACGGCCAGGTCATGGGCGATAAAAAGGTAGGCAATATTCATTTCCCTTTGAAAATTCATCAGAAGATTGATGATCTGGGCCTGTATCGAAACATCGAGCGAAGAGACGGGTTCGTCGCAGACAATGAACGAAGGGGAAACTGAAAGCGCCCTTGCTATTGCGATCCTCTGCCTCTGCCCCCCGGAAAATTCATGGGGATAACGGTAAACGATATCGGGGCTGAGACCGACTTTGACAGCAAGGTCCCTGACCCTGTCCGTCATTTCAGCCCTTGATTTTACAAGTCTGTGGATTGAAAGGCCCTCTCCGACGATGTCAAGTATGACCCTGCGGGGATTGAGCGAGGAATAAGGGTCCTGGAAAATTATCTGTATTTTCTGCCTCAAAGCCCTCATTTCGGATGGTTTCAATTCCAGGATATTCTTTCCGCCGAATAAAACCTCTCCCGAGGAGGCTTCGATGAGCTTCAGTATGCACCGGGCCGCGGTAGTTTTGCCGCATCCCGATTCGCCGACAAGACCCAGGGTCTCCCCGGGTGCGACTGAGAAACTGATGCCGTCGACGGCGGCCACCCTTCTCTTATCGTTTTTAACAAATCCAGACCGCAGCTGAAAATATTTTTTGAGATTTCTCACTTCAAGAAGGCTCATTATGAATGCTCCAGGTAAAGCCAGCAGGCGGTACTGAGGCCGTTTTCCACTTCTTTCGTGGGGGGAAATTGCTTACTGCAGATTTTCATGGCATGTTCGCAGCGGGGATGAAAAGTGCAGCCCGACGGCAGGTCGGAAAGATCGGGTATCGTTCCGGGAATTGCATAAAGCGCGCCTTTATTGCCCGGATTGGGGACCGATTTTAAAAGAGCCGCCGTATAAGGATGAAGAGGATGCCCGAATAGATCCGCTACAGGCGAATATTCTATCATTTTCCCCGCGTACATTACCGCCACGCTGTCCGCTGTCCCTGCTATTATTCCAAGATTATGGGTGATAAGGAGGACTGACATACCCGTATCCTTCTGCAGCTTTTTTAAAAGGTCGAGAATGCCTGCCTGTATTGTCACATCGAGGGCGGTTGTCGGTTCATCCGCGATGAGAAGCTCCGGCCCGCAGATAAGCGCCATTGCGATCATAGCACGCTGCCTCATGCCTCCCGACAGCTCATGAGGATAAGACCCGTAAACCCTGGCCGGATTCTTAAGACCCGTCTTTTCAAGCATTTCAATGACAAGAGAACGGGAATCTTCCGCTTTCCTGTGTATCAGAAGGGCTTCCTCGACCTGTTTCCCGATTTTCTGCACGGGATTGAAACTGGTAAGCGGCTCCTGGAAGATCATGCTTATTTCGGCCCCCCTCACTTTACGCATCTTTTCAGGCGGAATGCCGGATAGATCGGTCCCCTTCCAGAAAATTCCTCCTCCCGATATTTTCCCCGGAGGCGAGGGTATAAGCCTCAGTATAGACAGGGCTGTCGTGCTTTTACCGCAGCCCGACTCCCCGACAAGGCCTAAAATTTCAGAAGACCTTACAGGCAGGGAAACATCATCGACGGCTTTAATCAAACCGCTTTCGTTTTCAAACGTTACAGTCAGGTTTTTAATATCCAGAATTATATCTTTCATCGCGCCTCATTCCATTTTAAAATATTCTTTCGGGTCGAAAGCGTCGCGTATTCCTTCGCCGACGAAAGCTATCAGAAGAAGTATAAAAAAAAGAAAGGCTGCCGGATACAGTGAAATCCAGTATGAAAACAGGTTGCCCGTACCCTGCTTGAGAAGTTCGCCGATGCTCGGCGTCGGCGCCGGAAGTCCGAAACCCAGGAAGTCGAGAGCGGAAAGGGCGAATATCGACCCGATCAGGTTAAAAGGCAGAAAAGTGACTATCGGGGTAAGAGCGTTGGGCAATATGTGCCCGAACATGATCTTTGCGTTTCCTGCGCCCAGCGCCCGGGAGGCTTCCACGAACGGCATCTCGCGAAGCCTGTAAAACTCGGACCTGATAAAATATGAGATATCGATCCATTCGAAAATAGTGAACACGAAAAGCAGGATTGCAAAGCTCTGCCCGAGGGAACTTCCCAGGATAATAACTATATACAGGAAAGGCAGCGCTGAAACGATTTCAATCAGCCTCTGCATAAACAGATCGAATAGTCCTCCGTAAAATCCCTGGATGCCGCCTATGACGGTACCCAGTATCATGCTTGAAATAGTAATAAGCAGGGCAAAACTGAAACTTATCCGGAACCCGTAAAGAAGGCGCGTCAAAATATCCCTGCCGCGGTCATCGGTGCCCAGGAGGTTCTGCAATGTAGGCGGGGTCGGCGGATTTCCGGGCAATGTTAGGAGGCTTTCGTTATATCCGTAAGGTATGAGCGGAAATACCATGAAATTCCGCCCTCCCCGTTTAAACTTCACACTTTTGTTTATCTCTTTGTAATCGGGGACATCGGTAGGCCTTAAACCGAAATTATCTCCCGAATAGAACCGGAAAACCGGAAAAAAAAGCCGGCCGTTATAACTTACGGCTATAGGCTTGTCGTTGACTATGAAATCCGCGAAAAGGGATATGGTATACAGTATAATAAGGAAAGCGAATGAATAAAAAGCCCTTTTCATCCTCCGGAATTTTGCTAACCTCATACTCGTTATAGGCGATATTTTCATTCACCCCCCTACCTGAATCTTATCCTGGGATCGACCAGGACAAGGCAGAAATCGGATATGATCCTTCCGACGAGCACGAGCAGGCTTGAAATTACTATAATCCCCAGGGCTACCGGATAGTCCCTGTTGATGATCGATTCATATCCCAGGAGTCCCATGCCGTCGATTGTAAATATGGTTTCTATCAGGAATGATCCGGACAATACAACCCCGATAATCGCTCCGAAATTCGTTGCTACCGGTATGAGGGAATTTCGGAAAGCATGGCGGAAAACCGCCTCCCTGTATGAAAGCCCCTTGGCAACGGCCGTCTTGATATAGTCCTGGCCGAGCTGCTCCATCATCGAATTCTTCATCAAAAGGGTGAGGGCTGCAAAACTGCCGATCGTATAGCAGAGCACGGGCAGGAACATATGCGAAATATAATCCCCGATTTTGCCCGGAAGCGTCAGGTCTTCGAAATTGTCCGAAACAAACCCGCTTATCGGGAAAAAGTTAAAAAAGCTTCCTCCTCCGAAAAGCACTATGAGAACTACCCCGAGAACAAACGAGGGTATGGAATAACCGATGAATATAAGGATGCTTGAAATATGGTCGAAACTCTTCCTGTGGGTGAGCGCTTTTTTGACGCCCAGGGGTATGCAGATAAGATAAGTAAAAAAGAGGCTTGTTATCCCGAATGTGAGGGATACGGGAAGCCTGCTGAATATGACTTCGCTGACAGGTTTTTCATAAGTATAGCTCGTACCCAGGTCTCCCCTGAGAAGCTTGCCCAGCCAGATAATATAACGGACCGGTACAGGTTTATCGAAACCGTAATAATGCCTGATATTCTGAAGTTCCTCTTCGGTCATCCCGGTCTGCAGGCCGCCGCCCTGCCCCGACTGCTGCTGGGCCCTTTTTATTTTCTGGATGGCCTGCTCGACCGGTCCGCCCGGGACCGCCTGCATGACGAGAAAACAGGCGATTGTGATGCCTAAAAGCGTGGGAAATATGAGAAGGATCCTTTTTAAAAAATAAACCCTCATAAAAGATGCCTTACCGCCCCTTGTAAAGTTTATCGAAATAAATTTCTTCCGGTTCCGCCGGCAGAGCCGCTCCTTTCTTTCCGGCTTCGCTAAGCCTCTTTACCTTTAAGGGATCGTACCACCAGTAAGATATGATCTCGACTTCGATATTGGAAGATCCTATCGGCGAGCCGTACTTTGAAACGACAGTCTTCGGCATGCCGAAACAGTTTTTGTAAAATACCATGTAATAATTCCGCCACCAGAACAGTATATATGGAACATCGGGATATATCAAAGCGTCGATCCTCCGGATGATCTTCTCGCGTTCCCCTTCGTCGAATACCCTCTGCATTTCTTCAATCAGCCTGTCGACCTCGGGGTTGCCGTAACATGGCAGGTTGCTTCCGCCGATTTCATTGGTATGCTTCGAATGCCAAAGCTGTTCCGGGTCTTCAAAAAGCACGCTCGTCCAGCCCATGGCGATCATATCGAAGTCGTATTGCTCCATTCTTTTAAACATGGTAGCTCCCGATGTCAGATCGAGGTTTACCTTGACTCCGGCGTTTCTGCAGGACTGCGCATAAATTGTCAGGTATTTTTCCATAGTTTCATCCATTATTGCCAGTATAGAGAATTCAAGCCTCTCGCCTTTCCCGTTGACCAGGTATCCCGAGCTGTCAAGCCTGTCGTAACCGGCATGGCGGAGAAGCTTTTCAGCCTGTGCCGGATCGTAGGGAATCGGAGGATTATTCCCGAAATCGGGCCAGTAGGAATTCAACGGAACGGCCATGCCATACTGCAGTTTATCGATTATGGTTTTCCTGTCAAGGAGCATTGAGAGGGCTTCACGCACCCGTACATCCTTGAAAATGTTTTTTCTCATATTGATTGCCAGTCCGCTGAAGCCCCTGGGCAGATGGTTGTGAATTTTCTGCTTTATAATCCAGTTCTTTTGAAATTTTTCGGAATCCGTCTGGGTGGTCCACCGCCTCGGAGTTACATATGTAAAAACATCGAAATCGCCTTTCTTAAAGGATTCGAATGCGATATTATCATCCCTGACGATCTTGAAGACGACCCTGTCGAAGTTAAACAGATGCATTCGATTTGGAAGTATGTCAGCCCAGTAATCATTTCTCCTTGTAAGGGTATAGAATCGGCCGTCCCTGACCCCGGACAGCATATAAGGCCCGCTGGACCCCGGAAGCTGCATGTTGAAGCTCTTATTGAAATCCTTGCCTTCAAATAAATGTTTGGGAAGAACATTGAATGTTGCAAGCTGGACAAAATTTCCGAAATGGACGGTTTTAGCCCTGAATTGTATCGTATGGTCGTCGATGACAACCGGTTTCTCAAAACGGGAATAATAAAGTCTCATAACGGAAGTCCTGTTTTTGGGGTCCATTATAAGGTCGTATGTAAAACTTACATCAAGAGCGGTAATGGGCTGACCGTCGGACCATCTGGCGCGCGGGTCGATCCTGAATGTAAATGTCTTTAAATCCTTCGAAATCGACCATGAACTTGCAATGAGAGGTTCGAATTCCTTTGTGTCCGGGTCCATATCCAGGAGCGTGTCGTATACCAGCCCGAACACTACGGCTACATCGGCGTCATTGTTGACAAAAAGATTGAACGAAGCGGGAAATTCGCTTGTATGCAGGGTCAGCGTACCGCCCCTTACCGCTGCGGGATCGCCGATCCATGCATCGGCAAGCGCCGGAACCAGCAGTAATAATGAAATAAATAAAAACAAAAGCCTTTTCATGGTAAACCTCCCGTATCAGTCAACAGTCGACAGTCGACAGTCGGCAGTCAGCAGTCGACAGTCAGCAGTCAAAAGCCGGATTTATTTTTTTTAACAGGCTCGTAATAATGGAGTTCTTCCGGTTCTCCGGGAAGCGCCTGCCCCGAAGCCTCCGCCTGCCCGAGTTTTTTTACCTTTTCAGGATCGTACCACCAGTAGCTAATCATTTCGATATCCAGGTCGTCGGTGTACATCCTCCCGACCCTGGGAACCCCTTCTTTCGGCTTTCCGAAAACGTTCCTGTATATGACGGGGAAAAAATCGATTTCCCAGGTGAGGATATAGGGGATTTCAGGGTAAATTATATGGTCCATCCGGGCAAGGATGCCGTCCCTTTCCGCAGCGCCGAACGCCTGCCCAAATGCGTCTACAAGGGCGTCGACCCTTTTATTTTTATAACCCGGCAGGTTGGAACCGCCCTGCTCCCCGATATGCCTCGAATGCCAAAGCTGCTCCGGATCGTCGAATATCGTACTCGCCCAGCCTATGGCTACTGCGTCGAATTCATATGAATCGACCATTTTTAGCAGGGTCGCCCATGAAGTCAGGTAAAGATCGACCTTGACCCCCGACTGTTTGCATGCTTCGGCATAATAAGTCATGAATTTCTCGGCATCTTCGTCCTGCCTCGACAGGATCGTAAATTCAAGCCTTTCCCCCCGTCCGTTGACAAGGTAACCGTTATTATCGAGCTTATCGTATCCGGCGAGGCGGAGAAGATCGCGTGCGCCGGCAGGATCGTAAGGAACGGGTGCATTAACACTCTTATCGGGGTAATATGAATCAAGGGGCTTGACGAAGCCGTACATCATTTTATCTATTATCGTTTTCCGGTCGAAGAGCATGAAGAGGGCCTTCCGCACCCGGATATCCTGAAAGATCTTTTTCCTCATGTTAAGGGCGATACCCCTGAACCCCCGGGGATAATGATTATATAACTTCTGTTTTATTATCCAGTTGTTAAGGAATTTAAGGCTCGAAGTCTCGGTAAACCAGCGCCTCGGCGTTATATCGATAGTTGAAGTCAATGCGTCGAATTCGCCCTTCTTGAAAGCCTCGAATGCGACATTGGGGTCCCTGATGATTTTATACATGATCCTGTCGAAATTGAACATGTGGGCCCGTGCGGGCAGTATATCCCCCCAGTAATCGCCGCGCCTGGACAATATATAATAGCGCCCCTCCTTGACTTCCGAAAGGGCGTAGGGGCCGCTCGGGCAGGGCAGGACCAGGTTAAAGCTTTTATTGAAATCCTGACCTTCATAAATATGCATGGGAAGTATGTTCAATTTAGCGAGGTTTGCAAAATTCAGGTAATGGACTGATTTCGCTTTAAAAACGATCGTGCCGTCGCCGATTACCATGGGCTCTTCAAAGCGGTAGAAGAATATCCTCTGAACGGAAGTCATGTTGCGTTTATCCATGATCGTATCGAAAGTGAACTTTACATCCCGGGCAGTGATCTTCGTCCCGTCCGCCCACCGGGCCCTCGGATCGATCCTGAAAGTAAAAGTTTTTTTATCGGTGGAAACCGTCCAGGACGAAGCGACGAGAGGCTCGAAATCGAGCGTATCGGGGTCCACATCAAGCAGGGTATCGTACACAAGATTGAAAGCGTCCGATGCATCTACCGCAGGATTTATATAAAAATTGAAAGATTCCGGAAATTCGGTTTTATGGGTAGTGAATGTCCCCCCCCTGACTGCGGCGGGGTCCCCGAAGCCGGCGGCTTTTGCGGCGCCGGCGAGCGGCAGGAGAAAGAGAAATAAAGTAAACGGAATGATCCTGTTCATCGCCCTTCCCTTATATTCAAAGGCTTATATAGGCAGCCTGCATGAAAAATTATAAGTTCATCCCGCCGTATAATCAAGAAAAAGAAAACCCGGCTTCTTTTAGGAAGCCGGGCTCCTGATTTAAGAAAAGGCTGTTTATTTATTTGTAGAAGGAGCTGTGGCTGTATTTGAAGAAGAGGCTCCGATTGTCGCTGAAGTGGCGTTCGTGCTGTTGATCTGCATCCTCTTCTTTTCCTGCTGGTACAGGTAGAGGTCTTCGGTGAATTTCTTGTTTTCGACATCCATCCTCTTCTGGGTCCTCGCGGTAATGATTCCCCATACCTGCTCGTCCTTGATGTCCTGGGTGACTTCGTCGTCGATTATATAAGGAGTATATTCCATTTCAATCGATTTTATGTATGTGACGAAATCTCCGCCTAGCTGGTCGGCAGGCCTGTAGATTACGATCGAATCGAGGACCATGAAAGGAATATCGAAGGGATAAAGAGGTTCCCTGGACAGTGTCTTCGAACTGACCTTTTCCGTAAAGTTAGGGTTTGTAAAAACAAGTTTCCTCCATCCGTCGAAAAAGAGCCAGCCCAGGAAGTATTCATGGATATTCTCAAAACGGTCCCTGAGTCTTACGGCGATGCCGAAGCGGTAATTTTTACCGTTGACCCAGATCGACAGGCTCTTGACTTCGGAAACGTTCGGCATTACGCCGTTTTCCGCATTGGCGAACTGGCCGTTGGTATCGTAAATTTTGATCGGGAAGGGGGGTTTTATTACTGCATAGCTGTTGTTGTTCCAGCTGGGAAAGTGCACGCGCACGCCGAGCGTAGTAGCAAATCTCAGGGAAACGACAGGTTTGCAGTAGCTGTTAATCCTGTTGTTGATCATATCAGCCGATTCATTGAGCTCGATTTTCCAGTTATCAAGCATATAATCCAAATAACCCACGACAACCTTTGGGAATCCGTCGACATTTGTTATATAGCTTTCCGCCGGCTGGGGAAATTCAGTCTTGACATTTTCATCATATTTATTGAAGTCGATAAGGGTTCTCATAATCACGGCATGTGAAAATGTCATGCAAAATAATGAAAATAATATACCTGTCATTAAGATCCTTGTTTTCATAACTACTCTCCTTCTCGATTATTAGGTAACTCAATATAATTCATATCTTAAATTAAAAATCGGCAGATTTGCAAAATGCCTTAGTTTTCGATTTATTTTTATTTCATTATGTTATATATATAAATTCCATGAATGAAACAGGAATTAAGGCGGGGGGAACAGGAGAGAGAGAAAATGATAAAAAACAGGTCAAATACTGGCATTACATATTACTTTTCTTTAAAATATTATGGGCGATTGTAAACCTATGGGCATTACCGGCTTAGAAAGGCGGCGCCCATAGTTTGATAAACAGGGGTAGAGAGATATAATGACTAAAAATGAAATATTAACTTACGGCAATCCGGTCCTCAGGAATAAAGCCGAAGTGATAAACTCGGTTGACAGGGACATAATGAGGATTGTCCATGATATGATGGACACTCTTGAGGAGGACGAGAAGGGCGTCGGCCTGGCCGCGCCTCAAATCGGGATTTCTAAAAGGATTATGGTAATAAATCTGACAAAATACGAGGAAGGGAAAAAGTTCGCCCTTATAAACCCGAAAATAATCGACCATTCCTTTGAAGAAGAGGAATACGAAGAAGGCTGCCTGTCGGTCCCCGATGTATGGGGTAATGTGTCAAGGCCGAAGACCGTCAGGCTCAAGGGTACCCTGCCCGGGGGCAGGACAATCCTTATAGACGCCGATAATTATCTGGCCCGAGTGCTTCAGCACGAAATGGACCACCTCGAGGGACGCCTTTTCATCGATTACCTTTCCGCTGAAGACCGGTTAAAGAACAAAGATAAGATTGATGCGATCCTGGAAAGAAACAGGAAGCTGTTCGGGAAAGTCTGTTTATGAAGATTTTGTTCTGGGGCAGTTCGGATTTTTCCATTCCTTCCCTTGAAATATTAAGCAGAAATCATGACATATGCGCAGTAGTAACCAACCCGGATTCGATATGCGGGCGCGGGATGAAAAAAGTATGCCTAACACCGGTTAAAGATTACGTCCTTGGAGAAAATGAATTTCAAGGGCAGGCCCGGTTAAAGGGAATCAAATTGATCCAGCCGGAAAGCCTTAAAACGGATGGATTTATGGAGGAACTGGCCCTTATAAACCCCGATCTGTCAGTCGTAGTGTCATTCGGCATGATTTTGCCTGAAAGGATCCTCAATCTGCCCAGGCTTCGTTCCATCAACCTTCATGCCTCGCTTTTGCCCAGGTACAGGGGAGCTTCGCCTATACAGGCGGCCCTGGAGCATGGAGACAGCTTTACGGGCGTTACAGTTCAGTTCATGTCAAAGGAGCTTGACAAAGGGGACATTATAATGCAGAAAAAGGTGGAAATCAGGCCGGAAGACAATTACAGGACCCTTTCTGCAAGGCTTTCCGGCGAGGGTGCGGCTCTTCTTAACGAAGCTGTCGATGCCGTCGGATCGGGAAACATAAAATCATATAAACAGGACGATAAAGATGCAACGTTTACAAGAATGCTGAAAAAGAGGGACGGTTTGATCGATTTTTCAAACCTTTCGGCAGGTGAAATATTGAATAAATGGAGGGCATATTACGAATGGCCGGGTATTTATACCGGGTTCAGAAACTCGGAAACAGAAAAACCGTCGGCCCTTTCCCCGCTTTCGATATCCCTTGTCGAGATCAGTATCAGAGAATCATCCGGCCCTGACGGACCGGCCGGAACGATCCTCGAAGCCGATAAAAAAGGCCTTGTTATCAGGTGCAGGGAAGGTTCCCTGTCGCTATTGAAGCTCAAACCCTGGGGCAAAAAAGAAATGGATTATATAAGCTTTATAAACGGTTATAAACCGGTATGCGGAAGGATCTTCTAAGGAGCGCAGCAATGAATGAGACCAAAAATACAATGACCCTGTTTCAAAAACTCAAGGTCACGATCTTTAAATTCGAGAATAAAACAAGGGATTATTTCAGCGCCAAAGGGGCGGATATCTATACACGCTTCGTCAGGAGAATGTTTTTCGTTTTTATCCTTGCCTGCTGTACTGCGGCTGCAGTTGCGGTCATAGTACTTTTTATTTCAAGCATAGCGGCGCCTGTAGTAAAAGTCCCGTCTGTCAAGGGGCTTAACGTGATCGAGGCTTCAATCTCGATCCAGGAAAAAGGCCTTACTGTTGAAATCGACAGCAAGTTCGAAACTAATACTCAAAAGTACCTTGTTATCGATCAATTCCCGTCGCAGGGCGCCCTTGTAAGAAAGGGAAGGACAGTAACTCTGCTTGTCAGCATGGGGAAGGATGTCTATGCCGTTCCTGTCCTCTCGGGCCTGAAACGGGAAGACGCCGAACAGCTTCTTGCAAAACTCAATATCAGCTATGATATTACGATCATACAGAGCTCAGATTATCCTGTGGATACGGTTATAAGCCAGGACCTCCCCCCCGGACAGGAAGCCGGCAGGGATGTAAAGTTAAAGCTCCTTGTCAATTCAGATATCGCCGAAGGTCAATTCCGTGTTTCCGATTATTCAAGGCAGTCTCTTGAACTGGTTGCAAAGACCCTCATAGCCAATTCAATACAGCCCGTCATTCAGGAAGTGAGCGTTCAGAATCCCGACGAAGACGGATTGATAGTATCCCAGAGCATCATATCGAACTCTATCGTACCTAAGAATTCCGAAATAAAACTGGAAGTCGGCGTTTACGAGGAAGACAGCGCCAAAAGGGATAAAACAAAATACCGGATCTTCAGCTACCGGCTTGAAAGTCTTTCTTCAGTATCCACAAATGCGGCCGATGTCCCGGACGAATCGCTTACAAACAACCAGGTTAACGTAAAGATCGTGCTTTCCGACGAGGCGAACGAGCAGAAGGAAATATATAATCAAACTCAGAAATACGGCAACACTATCATACTTTGTTTTAAATCCCTGGGAAAATCAAAACTGACCCTTTTCATAGACAACAGCTTTATAAAGGAAATACCTTATGAATGATTCGAACCCGGAAATGCACCAGAAGGAACCGATGGTCGCCCCGTCCATTTTTGCGGCCGACTTTTATGACTTATCGAGGGCCGTCGGCATATGCGAGTATTCACATGTCGATATGATTCATTATGATGTCATGGACAATCATTTTACTTCAAATATTTCATTCGGCCCCAAGGTGATCGGGGACATTATTTCGAAGACCTGTCTGCCTGCCGATGTACACCTTATGATATCCCTCGATGATACCGGAAAATTATCCCCGTATTTAAACCTTCCTGTCCAGCATATTACGATACATATAGAGTCGATCGAGGGCAAAGTGGAGAGCTTTATAGACGCAATCCGTAAAAGCGGGAAAACAGCCGGATTGTCCGTTAAACCTCGAACCGATATCAATGTCCTTGCCCCTTATATCGATATGATCGACCTTGTGCTTGTAATGAGCGTCGAGCCGGGATATTCCGGCCAGTCTTTTTTGCCGGTAACTCTTGAACGTCTTCAGCAATTGAGGAAAATGACGATTGAAAAAACCCCGACAGTGCAGGTCGACGGCGGCATTACAAGGAATAATTATGAAGAGGTCATTGAAAGCGGCGCCGACTGCCTGGTTATCGGGCATCATTTCTTCGAGGACGGCAATACCCTGGAATGGGTAAAGGACATAAAGAAAGTATCAATCCTTTTTTAATATGAATTCAACCCTTCTGTTCTTTCTTCTGCCTTCCGATGTCCTGTTATCCGCAACCGGATACCTGTATGCAAAACCCATGACGGACATTCTTGTTTTTATAATCCCCTTGCCCAGCAAATAGTTATAAACAGTTCTCGCCCTTGCCTCCGACAGCTCCCGGTTCTTTTTCATGGACCCGATATTATCGGTATGGCCGTCTACTTCAACCCTGTACAGGGGGTATTTTTGAAGTATCTGCGCGACGCGGTCCAGTATGAAAGACCGTTTCGGCGCAAGCTTCGATCCCGCAAATTCGAATTCAATGCTGTTGATGCGGATCAGGAGGCCCCTTGCCGTCTTTTCCGCAAGAACATCGACCTTTATTCTTTTATCGATTTCCTTTTCCGTTAAATTACCGTACGCATCGATTGCCGCCGCTTTTATTTTATAATCCTCTGCGCTTTCAACCAGTTCACCGTTATCCGACCGGCCGTCCCACGGGATCACAGCCGGCGGGTCTCTATAACCTTCGAATGTTTTAAAAGGTTTATCATCGGGATCGTATATGGAAATTTTCCATTTTTTCAAAGCCCCTTCAATTTTAACTTTTAAATGAATGAATAATGTGTCGTTTTCGCCGTCCCCGTCAGGTGAAAAAACATCAGGTTCGTAATATAATTCCACAACAGGCTGCCGGGTGCCGACAGTCACTGTGTTTTCCGGTGAATAAATTTTTTCACCGTCATTATATTCACATCCGAGAGAACAATGGAAAATGCCGTCCTTTACAAGATTTCCTCCATTATCCCTGCCGTCCCATGACAGGTAAGGCGGAAGTGCTTTTCCCTTTATTTCCCTTACGGTTTTATAACTAAAGTCGCTTATCTTTAAAACCCACGCAACAAAGCCGTTTTTTACCGATACAGCCGGGAAGAATTTTATGATATTGGAAGGATAAGAAGCGGCAGGCGAGAAGCCTTCCCTTTCAGGATTGAGAAAAACGGAATATGTTTTACGTGAAAGATTTATACCGGCAAGGGGGAGCATTGCCTTATTGCCCGCCCGGTCCCAGCCGAATGCTATGTAGTCGTAAGAACCTTCCGGAAGTATATCCCCCTTTTCATTTTTACCGTCCCATTCAAGATGCATAGGAGGATCCTGCCCCCAGTCCCAGGTTTTTTCGACATTTCCCTCCCTGCCCCGTATCTCGGCTTTCCAGAAGGCGTTAGTAGAAAGGTCCTGGGATATGAAAATAAGGCCCTTTTTCCCGGGAGAATCGGGATAAAATATATTGTCTTCGAGCGAGAGCGACCCGGCCGGCGGGGTTATATCGAGGATTATTTCATTCGTATCCGATACAAGGTTATTGCCCATTTCATCACGGACGGCAGCAATAAGAAAGTATTTTCCTTCGGGAAGGACCGACCCGCTGTCGGATGTCCCGTCCCAGGTTAATACCTGCGGTATCGGGACGCTGTCCTTTTTCGATATCAGTTTTGAAATAAAAAGCCCGGGGTCGATGGGCACGTCTCTATTCCTTTCACCGCTTCGATGCCATACTTCATGACCGGACGAATCATATACGGCTGCGATCCATCCCTCGATACGGCTGTCGTCCCTGATGCTCAGGCTGAAAGACACCGTATCCTGGGCGCCGTCATAATTCGGGGAAAACCAGACCCTGTTGGTCGCAGCTCCGCTGAAAAGGACCTGGAGGGACAGGGAATTGTTCAATGCCCGTACAAGTGAAATTCCTGAAAACAGGAATAAGGTTAAAAATACAACCGTTTTCATAAAGCTCCCGCCTATTCATATTAATATCGGAATGAGTCGAAAATTTTGGAGATAAAACCTGCAGATTCTTATGGAACCTCCGCGCCTTCTTTTTTTCTTTAAAAGAAATGCAATAAAATTGTTCATTTTTATTAACAACATGACGAAAACAAATGTAATAAAAAAAATTATAATTAATAAAGGTTCGTCATGCCCGTTAATTCATGCCGTATCCGGTTTTACGGCGATTTAAAAGATCTTTCTATTCATGACAGGAAAAAGAGTTTCGAAATCATTTTCCAGGGTTCGCCGGGCATCAAGGACATCGTAGAGGCTGAGGGGATACCGCATACCGAGGTCGGACTCCTCCTGGTGAACGGTTCCCCGGCCGTCTGGAAATACCGTTTAAAAAACGGCGACCATGCTGCCGTCTTCCCTTTTTTTAAAAATCTGGATATAGGTTCTTTCAACAAAGTCATTACCCCTGATTATCCCGCAGGACGTTTTGTAATAGACAACCACCTTGGAAGGTTATGCAAATACCTCAGGATCCTGGGGTTCGACGCCGTCTTTAATCCTGCCTGGAGCGACGAGGAAATAATATCGATCTCCAACAGGGAAAAGAGGATCATCCTGACAAGGGACAGGGGTATTTTAAAGAACGGCCGTACACTCTTCGGGTGCCTCATAAGATCCGTAAACCCCGAGGAACAGGTGCGTCAGGTCATTGACCGCTTCGACCTTTACAATTCGTTTGCCCTGATGACGAGATGCCTGAAATGCAACGGCGATATCATAAGCGTCCCGGCAGAATCGGTAATGTCAGGCATCGGGGAAAACACAAAAAAATTCTTCAGGGATTTTTATCGATGTTCGTCATGCGGGCAGATATACTGGAAAGGGTCTCATTATGAAAATATGATGAAAAGCATAGACCGTATTTTTGCAAAATAATAAGGCGGATGTTATAATTACTGCCTTAAAATTTTGGAGGAACAAATTGCCGAAACTTCTCTTATTCGATCTTGGGAATGTTGTTATAACATATTCCGTGGGAAAGACGCTGAAAAAATGGTCTCTTGTAAGCGGTATTCCCGAAGATGTCATTTTATCGAGGTTCGATTTCACCGACGAGAATTTTCACAAATTCGAGAGAGGCGAAATTTCCCGCAGCCGCTTCAATAAGTACATATCTCAAAAGATCGGGTATAATTTCTCCGACAGGGAGTTCGAAGAATGCTTTAACGCCATGTTCATCGACGTTATGCCCGGGATCGAGAGCGTCATATGTTCCCTGAAGCAGGGGCACAATGTGGCGGCTCTCTCGAATACGAATGAAGTGCACGAAAAATTTTTCCTTGAAAAATTCAACAGGACGGTTTCCTGTTTTGACAAACTTTTCCTTTCTCACAGGATCAGGTCAAGGAAACCGGAAAAAGCCGCTTTCGACGCCGTAATGGATTATTATAGAGTAAAGCCTTCCGAAGTTCTCTTTTTTGACGATAACCCGGTCAATGTAAATATGGCGGAAAGTTTCGGAATCAGGAGCACCCTTGTCAATTCTATCGAAGATATAAAAAAGGCCCTTTCAAACGCCGGAATCAAAGTATGAAACTTCCGGGAGCATTATTAATATTATTAATGCCCTTATGTTATTCCTTCCCTGAATGCCTGACCAATACTGTAATCGATCCTGTCGGCCCGATAGAATCGTATAAAATTGAAGAATACAGCCTTTTGAAAGATCCTTCAATACTTATAACGAGGGAGTTCGAAACCCGGAGCGGTAAAATTTTACATTATTTTATCGATACAAAAAACCTCACATACGGCATAACGGACGAATGGAAAACCGGAGATTTTACGTCCCCCTCCGCCGCCCCTTCCCTCTTTTCATCCTTAAAGTCCATCCAGCTGTCAGGAAAGCGCCCGTTCGGTTCAGACAATGAAAATTTCATGTCCGCCGGCAGCCGGGCAATTGTTCTAACAAGCGACCTGTGCCCTACTTCAAAGCATTTCGCGAAACTCTTTTACGACAGTCTCGACGGATTCGATTCAAAGAGAGAAATAAAAGTGCCCCTTGTCATCTTTTTTTCAGGACAGTGGCTGGAAAGTCATGCCGGCGACCTCTCACTCATAAAGAAATATAATTTAAATTTTATTGCGGGCAATCACACATACAGACACAGGATAAGTTCCAAAGGATCCGGCGTCGATTTTTTGACTTTCGAGATAACCAACACAGAGCGGATCATGCTTGAAAACGGGCTTCTCCCCTCATTTATTTTCCGTTTCCCCGGTCTTTTATATTCATATTCAGACATTGAATGCCTCAATTCGATAAATATTATCTCTCTCAATGCAAATGCATGGATGGGCGACCGCCTTCGGAACTGGAATATTCTCCTTGTTCATTCCAACGGCAATGCAATGGAAGAAGTTGAATCGTTTTCCAGGCTTCTCTCCGGCGATAACGCCTTTACAGGCAGCGATAAGCTTGTATTTTCGGGCATCAGGGATTATTTCAGGCTTGTTGCGGAATCGGCAGATACCGGCCAGTAAAGCGCCTGCTAGACCTATTATTTGCGAAAATTTTTAATAAACTTATGACATTTTTTAACCGTTCATCTATAATAATATTAAATGAACATGAAAAACTCATCCCTTTTAACAATCAAGCGAGATCGGGGAGAATGAAAAATGGAAAAACCCCTTGTCCTGGTCATCGACGATGAGAAAAATATCCGTGAAGCGCTGAAAAACGGTCTCAGGATGGAAGGCTTCGATGTATACGCATCTGAAGACGGCGCGGACGGCTTTGAAAAACTTAAAACCATAGGTGCCGATGCAGTCGTACTTGACCTGAAGATGCCCAGACTCGGGGGCATGGACTTTTTAAAAGAAGCCCATAATGCAGGCATAGAAGCTCCAATACTGATACTGACCGGGCATGGCGGTGTGGACGAAGCTGTCGAGACCATGAAGCGCGGCGCGTACGACTTCCTTACAAAACCCGTCAACCTGGATAAATTATCACTCCTCCTCAGGCGTTCCATCGACGAATTCCGGATAAAGCTGAGGGAAAAAGAACTCGAGGAAATGCTTGACGAAAAGTACAGCTTCGAGAATATAATAGGAAATTCCAGGGCTTTCATGAAAGTTCTGCAGACAGTCAGGCAGGTGGCCCCTACCGATGCGTCCGTACTTATTACCGGCGAAAGCGGGACAGGAAAAGAAATAATAGCCAACAGCATCCATATCAACAGCAAGCGTTCAGGCAATCCATTCATAAAGGTACATTGCGCCGCTCTGCCCGAAAGCCTTCTCGAAAGCGAATTGTTCGGACATGAAAAGGGAGCTTTTACAGGAGCGATAGCAAGGAAGAAGGGCCGTTTCGAACTTTCCAACGGCGGAACGATCTTCCTCGACGAAATCGGGGATATCTCCCTCAATATGCAGGTTAAACTCCTGAGGGTTCTTCAGGAACAGGAATTCGAGAGGGTCGGAGGCGAGGAAACCATCAAGGTCAATATCAGGCTGATCACTGCGACTAATAAAAACCTGAAAAAACTGCTCGAGGAAGGAAAGTTCAGGGAAGATCTTTTTTACCGCCTCAATATTGTCAATATAATGCTGCCCCCCCTGAGGTCGAGAACCGGAGACATCCCGCTTTTCTGCGATCATTTCATAAAATACTATTCGCATAAGCATGACCGTAATGTAACAGGGTTGAGCCCGCGGGCTCTGAAATTTCTGGAATCATATTCATGGCCGGGCAATGTGCGCGAGCTTCAAAACCTGATCGAAAATATGGTTGTTCTATGCAAGACAGATCTCTTAACCGAGGAAATGCTGCCAGATTATATTACCGGCAGCACAGTCCGTAAAAATATTACGATCGAGATAGGAACAGATCTTGAAGAAATAGAGAAAAATGCGATTCTTGCTACCCTCGATTTTACAGGCTGGAACAAATCACAGGCAGCCAAAGTCCTTAAGATAGGCAGGAAAACCCTCCTGAGGAAACTTGAACAATACGGCGTTGATACCGGAGAAAAAGAAACGGCCGACAGTTAAAGGGGGAAAAATGGACATTAAAAAAGATGAAATGCTTGTTGAAATTTATACGAATTTCCTTTATCCGGGAATGATATTGAAGGGTGACGGTTTCGATGAGCATGAAAATAAAGTCCTGGAAAAGGATGTCCCCCTGACAAGGAACCAGATCGTCGAATTGAAAAACAGGGGAATAATGAGGATCCATTATACCAGGAAAAAGCTGAGGATCAAGAAAAACGTTTCAAAGCCGATGATATCGGATCAGCACCTTGAAAAAGCGATTTCCCTTATTGAAGACCTCCAGGGACTTATCAAAAACGAAGGGACCGGAGGGCAGATAGAACCCGGGATAGTCGAAGATGTTATCGACGATTTCATTGAAGATATCAGGCAGAACAGCGATGCATTCCTGAATCTTCTTGACCTTTACGATATGGACGACTATACGTATACCCATTCGATCAATGTAGCAGCAATTTCCATTCTCCTCGGCCTCTCGCTGGGTCTGGAGGGCGACAAGATACGAGTGCTCGGGATTGCGGGCATCCTGCATGACCTTGGCAAGACGCTGATCTCCGAAAAAATTATTGAAAAACCTTCTCCCTTAAACGACGAAGAATGGAAAATAATAAAAAACCACCCGATTTACGGATATAATATTTTAAGAGGTTCGAAGAGTTTCGGATCTGTCATTGAAAACACGGTGCTCTGCCATCACGAGAATTACAACGGCGGTGGTTATCCGTTCGGGATCAACAACGAAAAGCAGAATGTATATTCGCAGATAATTTCCATAGCAGATGTTTTCGACGCCATGACAAGTAAAAGGCCCTACAAGGAAGCCACTCCCTTTTACGATGCCTTCACATATTTTATGGAAAATTCAGGCAAAAAATTCAATCCTACCTTCGCCCAGGTTTTTTTAAGGGACATGTCCAAAAAAATCAATGAAGAGCCGATCTATCCCCTGAATTCATTCGTCCTTCTTAATACCGGAGAAATCGGATATGTCGTAGGCCACAGGGTAAGCCCCTTTACATTAAGGCCCATTGTCAATATTTTCATATCTCCGGGATTAAAAGACAGGGGAATCGACAAACTTGCAAAGCACCCGATCCAGATCGATCTGGAAGGAGATTATACAAGGTTTATCGTAAAAAGGATCATGGACAGGGCGCAGATAGAAACATTCAACAGACTCATAAACTGCTGAACCAGCCGTATGACGACCGATAATCTCATCCGGATACTTGAAATCCTGAAAAAGGAATATCCTTCCTGGCATGCTCCTATCGTTACTAATATAAAGAACTCCCGGGGAACGCCTTACAAAATCCTCGTTTCAACTCTCCTGAGCCTAAGGACAAAGGACGAAACAACGGCCGGAGCGGCATGGAGGCTTTTCAGCGAGGCAGAGACTCCCGAGGAGATGGTCAAACTCCCCCCGGAAAAAATAAGGAAACTTATATTCCCGGTAGGTTTTTACAGGGTTAAAGCATCCAGAATACTGGAGGTATCCGGGATCCTGATCCGGGATTATAAATCGCAGGTGCCTGATGACCTGGATGAGCTATTGAAACTCCCCGGCGTCGGCAGGAAAACGGCAAATCTTGTAGTCACGCTGGGTTTCAACAAGCCGGGAATATGCGTCGATACGCATGTGCACAGGATTTCAAACAGATGGGGATTCGTTAAAACAAAGAAACCCGAAGAAACCGAGTTCGCTCTAAGGAAAAAGCTGCCTCTCGAATGGTGGATACCTTATAACGATATCCTTGTCGCTTTCGGACAGACATACTGCAGACCGCTGTCCCCGCTATGTTCAAAATGCCCGGTCGAACTTTATTGCCCCAGGATCGGAGTATTAAAACATCGCTAACCGATATCCAGGAGTTCCCTTAAATTATCCCAGGTCATATGCGAAATGAAGGAATAATTCAGCGAAATAAGACTGTCGAACACCTCTTTTTTTACAGATTGAAGCTTTCTTATTTTTTCCTCGATCGTGCCCCTTGTAAGGAGCCTGTAAACATTCACAATCTTTTTCTGCCCGATTCTGTGTACCCTGTCGATCGCCTGGTTTTCAACCGCAGGATTCCACCATGGATCCAGGAGGATCACCGAATCCGCTCCGACAATATTGAGGCCGGTACCCCCGGCTTTAAGGGAAATAAGGAAAACCGGTATATCCGAATTGTTAAAATGTTCCACCAGAGCAAAGCGGTTCTTAGTCTGGCCGTCAAGGTAAGTATATTCAATTTCCTCATTCTTCAAATCCGTCCTGACGATCTTCAGCATCTCGACAAACTGGCTGAAAACAGCCACCCTGTGGCCGCTGTCAATTGATTCGTATAAAAGCTCGATCAGCGCCTTCTGTTTTATCGATATTTCCTGCATTCCCATGAATTCCGGAACGATCAAAGCCGGATGCAGGCAGATCTGGCGGAGCCTTGTCAATGCAGCCAGAATATCGATCGATTCACGGCCTATATAACCGCGGCTCCGGGAATAATTTTTCCTGACGGCGGCCAGGGTTTCAAGATACATTGCTTTCTGCCTGTCTGTAAGTTCAAGCAGCACTTCCTGTTCTATTTTTTGAGGCAATTCTTTGAGTACGGTATTTTTTGTCCTGCGCAGCATAAAAGGCCTTACGATGTTATTGAGCTCCGTCAACGCCCTGATGTTCTGCTGGGGGCCGGCGGTCATTTGATCGAGAAACCTCTTTTTGAAATGCTGGTGAGTACCTAAAAATCCCGGCATGAGAAAATCGAAAATAGACCACAGCTCCATCGCGGAATTTTCCATTGGAGTTCCCGTGAGTGCAATCCTGTAACTTGATTTTATCTCTTTTATTGAAAGCGTCCTTTTCGCTTTTTTGTTCTTTATATGCTGAGCTTCATCAAGGATGCAGTAAAAAAAGGATTCTTTACCGTACTCGGTACTGTCTGCATGAAGAAGAGGGTAGCTCGTTATGGCAACATCATAATCCCGTAAATTTTTAATTTTAAGAAGCCTCTCTTTCTTGGAACCGTCTATAACGATATAAGTCAATCCCCCTTCTAAAAACTTCTGTATTTCATTGACCCAGTTGTAAAGAAGCGCCGACGGGCATACTATCAGCGAAGGGCCGCCGCCTTTGACGGATACGAGAAAAGCCAGCACCTGCAGGGTTTTGCCAAGGCCCATTTCATCGGCCAGAATTCCGCTGAACCCCGTCCGCTTGAGGAAATCCATCCAGAAAACGCCGGTTTTCTGGTAAGACCTGAGGGTCCCCTTAGGAGGGTCGGGAATAGCCACCTCCTTCAAAACCTTTTTATCCTGGTTCGAAAAAAGTGAAAATTCCGACAGTCCCGGAAGTTTCGGATCGATATTAAGCTTTAAATCTCTTCGAAGAAGAAAAGAGATGCCGAAAGGCTTTGTATATATATTCCCGTTTTCCTCTTCGGCAGGCAGGTCCTCCATGAGGCTTCTCAGGCCGTCGATCTCTACGGAATCCGGTGCGAATATCGCAGAATCTTTCTCGATAAAACCTTTCTTTGCTATGAGTTCCAGTTCATCCAATGAAAAAACGTTCCCCTGCATCAGGTATTTGAAATTTACCTCCAGCCACCCGCCGGAAAGAGGTCCCTTAGGGCCCGGAAGTGAAATTTCAGCATTCTTGAAATCGAAGCCTCCCGTAATAAGATTGACAGGGCCCTTATTGTCCCGCAATTCGACAAATGGGAGCACCGAAGGGAGGAATTTATGGAAAAGGGCATCGCTGTCGGAAGTCGTTATTTCGTTGCTGTTGAATTCGTTCAGAAGCTCATAAAACGAGTTTCTAAGAGATTCTGTCAAGATCTTCAGCTTTTCATAAATTTCCGTGCCGGCCCGTGCGATCACGATCACATTTTTCCCCGCCGGGAAAATAATATCTTCCTTCAGGAGAATGCTCTTCCGGAGTTCGTTGAAATCAAGCGGGATTTCTGTAACAGGGTTTTCACTGCAAAGATAAGCGCTTATTTTAAAATCTCCATGGCTTGTCCTGCCGTATCGGAAAACTATTCCTGCATTTAGAGCATCCCTTACTTCCGGAAGCCTGAAATTCCTTGTAATAAGCTTGTTTTCGCCTGCGGAAGGGTGGAGAATGTTTTTTTTCAGGCTGTATTCGGCAAGCACCCTTCCCGATTGAAAGAGCTCTCTCATTATTTCCCTGTTTAATGTAAAAAGGACAGGATAAAGCCTTTTTTTATGGATAAGATAATTTTCAAACGAGCCTTCAAAGAGATAATAATTCTCCATTCCGGTGAGGATGATATTTTCAAAAGTGTCATCGAACCCGATATTGAGAGGCAGGTACTCTTCAGAGCTTTTAAGAGTAAAATTCTCTTTTTCAAGTTCAAAAACACATTCGTTTTCCAGAAGTTTCCTGAAGAAAAGAGTGTCGACAGGCATTTGTATCGTAATTTCACCCGGATGCCTTTCCATGACATTGAAAGAATACGTTTTAAAAAGAAGAATAAAATCCCGGGTCTCCTTTGAAATCGATGTGAAATCATCAATTATGTCGAAACCGAAAAATTCCCCTTCCATGTTAAGGGATATGAGCCTCTCAGCAAGATTTCCACCGGCGGAAACCCTTACTTTCATTTTAGTAATTAAACGGCCGGTATTGTAAAGAACCGCGGAGATTAACAGATCGCTTTTTTCTTCTTTCACTTCACCACCAGTTATATATATATTATATCCGTTCAGTCCGGCCATGACAAGAAAATAAGACCCGAAACTCTCAATCAGGCATGAGGATGAAATTTGTCGTAGCTTTCCCTTAGCTTTTCTATTGTAAGGTGGGTATAGACCTGTGTTGTGGAAAGGCTTTCATGTCCGAGCATCTCCTGAATGACCCTTATGCCGGCGCCGTTCTCCAGGAGAGCCGTTGCAAAAGTATGGCGGAGAGTATGGGGCGATACATGCTTCTGGATCGCCAGTTCATCGATATACCGGGTAATAATGTACCTGACCATCCTGTCCTGGATTCTTTTCCCGCTCCTGGTAAGAAAAAGCGCATTTCCCGAAACCGGCCCGGACTGAAGTTCTTTCCTGGAATTAAGATATTTAAGGATCATTTTCACTGCAGTCTCGCCTGTGGGAACGATCCTCTGCTTTGAACCCTTCCCTGTCACAATTAGTATCCCTTCCCTGTAATCGATATCTTTCAAATCCAGCGAACATAATTCGGAGACTCTAAGCCCGCTGGCATACAGCAGCGTCACTATAGCCTTGTTCCGGATGGAAAGTGCGTCCGATTCCGGAATGTATGAAATCAGTCCTGCTATTTCAGAGCTTTCAAGCACTACCGGCAGTCTCCTGTCATGCCTGGGCGAGGAAATAAGGGCTGCCGGGTTCTTTAAAATGACGCCCTTCCGGGTAAGATATTTAAAAAATGATTTAAGGGCCGCGGTCTTCCTTTCTATAGTCGAGGGCTTGAGGGACATTGAGCCGAGTTCTGAAATATATAAGTGGAGGGTCCTGTAGGTTATATCCCCCGCATCCCTGATTTCATGCCCCGATAAAAATTCGAGAAAACCCGAAAGATCATTCCTGTAGGATTCTATCGTTAGAGCGGAATATCCCTTTTCATACTGGAGATGGGCCAGGAAATCGTCAACATATTTTTTAATCATTGTTTTAAGAAATCAATCCTGTAAACAAATTCAATTTCAATATTCAGGTTTTGAAAAGCGCTCTGTTTCTGCAGATTGTTCATATTGGCATCGATATTTTGGAACCCGTCGCCGATATTCCATTCGTAATAGCGGCCGCTTGAATATGTCAGCTTCGCCGAAAGGCCGAATTCCCCGAAGTAATAAACGGCTCCGACGGCCACCGGGGGAAAATCGTAAACCAACGCTGAACTTCCCGAACTGTTGTTGTAATTATTACCCGGTGTTCCGAATGCAAAAGTATACTCGAACATTAATTCGAGATCATGCAGAGGAGACCAGAAAACTACCAAACTAAAAGGTGGCCCATTATAATTCTGAGTTTTGTATAACTGGGGGCTGCCGTTATTGCCCGAATTATTCGTGGAAATGATGACGCCTTCAAAATAAAGGCCGGGTCCTACAGCCAGGGCTCCTCCCCACCATGGCAGGTAATACACCAGAGTTATATTCTGGGTCGAAGGCGGCGGCTCGCTCATGCCGGGCTTCTTCCCGGCCCAGTCATAATAAGGCAGGCCCGGCAATCCCGATAAATCGACATCCAGCCTGATATCCCAGTAGCGGAAACCGAACCCGAACGATATCGTGGAAAAGGGCCACGACCCGCTCGCATTGTTTGTAGGGTTCTGGCCGGGGCTGTTATAATCGTATAAGGTTTTGTTGCCCGTCGACGTTAAAAATCCGAAACGTGTGAACATCTCCCTTTTTACATTGACCTTGCTTGTCTCGTAAAGAGTTTCCCTTATTTTTTTTACCTTGATTTCACTTTCCGCCGTCATTTCAGGCAGGACCTCTTTTATTTTACTTACAATATCGAGAGCCATCGTATCGACGGTGTCGAAGATATCCACCGTTACGAGACCCGTATAGACGCGCTCCATCCTGATCCTGTTTTCAAGGATATCGTAAACCTCGGCGATCACATATATCCTGTCGTTCTCGATGTAGTAGCTTCCGTAAACGATAACGTCGGCCTGTTCGCCGCGGCCCTGGGTTTGAGCGTTAGAAAAAGACAGTACGGGACCGTTCGAAGAGGAGGACGGAATCACCCTGAAATTCTGCTCCCTGTCGAGCCTCGTCGAGATCGATCTTTGAATTAAAAGCCCTACGCTCCTGTCCCGTTTTTCCGAAAGGTCGTTCCAGGAGCTTACAAGCACGTTCCATTTTTCAGCCGGGAAAACAGCCGCGAAAACGAGCAGGAAACATAAGATAAAAAATAAATTTTTATAATTCATACTGCAGCCCCAGCCCGATCTGCGTCAGGTCGTAATGAAAGCTGTTTACAAATGCATTGCCCACCGCATATTCGGACGTATACGCATCCGATTCTTTATCGAAATTCAGCAAGGTCGAGTATATGAAATATTCCAGGTTCATCCTCAGGTTCGGGACGACCTCGAAGCTGAATACAAACTTGATATAGGGAGGCCCGTTGGAGTTGTTCAGCTTTGTCTTGACCGTGGTATTCGTCGGCTGGTTGAAATAAATGGAGGCCGACGAAAGACCGAGGGGAATCCCTGCCTCAAACTTTATATAATAGGATTTTGTAATATTGAATTGAAAAGACGGGCATAATAATATCGTAGACGTGTCGGCCCCAGTCCAGTTTGCGTAAGTGCCGGTATTCGAAATGTTGGGACTTGTATTCGAGAGGAACGATCCTGTCCCCGGCG
This sequence comes from uncultured Spirochaetota bacterium, assembly GCA_963796325.1. GTDB lineage: Bacteria > Spirochaetota > Brevinematia > Brevinematales > JAOACQ01 > CAVYGN01. Next base: position 389,068 of record CAWCLF010000001.1, on the reverse strand, counting down.
CTGTAAAATGATTAAGGAACAGATCTGCGTCCACCCCCAGGATTATCAGGCTTCCGAAAATCCCATAGCCGCCCCCGATATGCCCGCTGGCGGTGTAATTATCCTTACCCATCATATATAATCCTGCGCCGAGCCACAGGTTCAATTCGCGGTAGCGCATCAGGCCTTCCGCTTCCAGTGAAAATCCGTTGTTGTTGAAAGCCGCGTTGGTATTGAACCCGTTGCCGCTGTTCATGCCGTTCGTATCCTTGAGGCTTATTGAAGTATTGAATTCGCAGTATCCCGGGGTCAAGCCGATGGAAAACCTCGGCGTCGCCGTCTCGAACTCGCTTACCGACTCTTTGACTTCCTCAACCTGTTTTATTTCCTCGATTTTCTTTTTAGGAAATTGGGCCTCCAGGATGCCGAGAACCCTCATGGCGGCAGGCTTGACCGAAAAAACCGTGTCATGGGTCTGGAATTCGACGGAATCGTCTATCAATACGTTTGTCGTGCCTTTTAAATAAAGTCCGATCTTATAATTTATGCCTTTTTTATCCGTTTTTACAAGCACATTCCCGTTCAATTCCTTGATGCCGAGGGTTTCCAGGTCTGAATTATCCCCGGGATAAAGGACCAGGTTCGTATCGTCCTCCGAAAGACTCAGGAGGGTCTTTACGATCATTACGCTGATTCCCGGATATTTAGAATTCGTGTCGGCGGCGATGCCGATCTTCTGGAAGTAATATTCATCCGCTCCGAAGGCCGTTCCTGCAGCCAGAAGAGTGAAAATCATGAAGGGAATTGCGAAATTTTTCATGGATTCCCCCTTTCGCAGGTACATGTTAATTCAATACGGTATTATTGCAAGAGATTTTATGATGATTTTTTTATGGCCTCAAATCCAGCACTTTCGACCCTCTGATCCCCCCTTTTTTCAGTTCAAGGAGGGCATTGTTCGCTTCAGGAAGCCTGTAAGACTGTATAACCGGCCTTATTGAAGCCGCTGCCGCAAGCGCCAGGCATTCTTCGATATCCGCTCTCGTTACGTTGGCCGCGCTTTTTATTTCCTTTTCCATCCATAAATGCCGGGGATAATCGAGGGCCGTAAGAATTTCCCTGTCGGTATTTTCCTTTCGAATTGCATTGATCACAAGGCGCCCGGACGGTTTCAACATTTCCATGGCTTTGAGCACAGGCGTCCAGACAGGGGTAGTATCGATGACTGCAGAGAGCTTTTCCGGGCAGCAGCAGCCGATAGGCCCGGCCCAGTCCGCACCGAGTTCAAGGGCGAAGCGCTGTTCGGATTCGCTGCGGGTGAATACGAATATTTTCACTCCCGGATGGATCTTTTTTACCATTTTCAGCACAAGGCTGCCTGAACTCCCGAATCCCGACAGGCCGAGGCTGTCATTGCCGCCGATCCCCGAGAGTTTGACCGACCTGTATCCTATCGCCCCGGCGCAGATAAGAGGGGCAACGCTGAGCATTTCTTTACTGTCCTCCCCTGGTGCAAGGGAGGCAGGTATCCGGCATGCAAAATCTTCGCCGGCCGTCATATATTCCGCGTAACCGCCGTCTGCGTCAAGCCCTGTTCCTTTAAACTCGGCGCAGAGGTTTTCCAGGCCCTTTCTGCAGAACTCGCATTTTCCGCAGGCTGAAAATATCCAGCCGACAGCAGCAGGATCGCCCACACTGAAACGGCGGACGCTTTTCCCGGTCTTTTCAACAATACCGGCAACCTGGTGGCCGGGAATCACGGGATATTTCACGGACCTAAGCCTGCCTTCGACCTGGTCGAGCTCGGTGCGGCATACTCCGCAGGCTTCGACCCTGATCAGTATTTCATGATCGCCCGGCGCCGGTATTTCCATTTCCGACAGATCGAGGGGTTCCGGATTGCCGGGCAGCTCTCCGACCTTATTCAAAACCATGGCCTTCATCATTTCCTCCGGAAGCAGCTCTAAATAATTATCGCCGGATTATGAAGCCAATATTAGTCAGGAAATATCGGCAATGCAAAGCGGCTGATTTCTCTAACCATTCCATGAATTATTCCGAAAAGTTAATATAACATCCTTTTTTAAAATATAGATTACGCGGAGGGTTCCAATGGGAAAAGTTTTAGGGATCGACCTGGGCACTACATATTCTGCAGTCGCCTGCCTTGATGAAAGCGGCAAGCCGCACCTCATCCCCGGAAGAGACGGCAGATCAACCGTGCCGTCAGTCGTGGCGTTCAGCCCTGAGGCTGTGTTTATCGGAGAAGAAGCCAGATCGAAGGAATTGTCGAACCCGGGTTCTGTCATAAAAAGGATCAAGCGTAAAATGGGTACGGATTATAAATTCAATTACGGCGGACGGGATTATTCCCCCGAGGAAATTTCGTCGTTTATCCTGAAACATCTTAGACATCAGGCTGAAGAGTACCTGGGCATCCAGGTCAGGGATACGATCATCACCGTACCCGCTTATTTCAACGACAACCAGCGCCAGGCGACAAAGACGGCGGGGAAGCTTGCCGGCCTTAATGTGCTGAGGATAATCAACGAACCGACCGCCGCATCGCTTTCATACGGCCTGAACCCTGGTGAAGACCAGAATATTATGGTTTACGATCTGGGCGGCGGAACTTTCGACGTATCCATACTAAGCGTATCGGACGGCATCTATGAAGTAGTTTCGACTGCGGGAGACAATAACCTGGGAGGAGAAGACTTCAATGCCCGCATTATCGATCTGTTAATAACCAATTTCAACAAGGAATGCCGGATCGATCTTAAAAACGATCCGCTTGCAATGGTAAAGATAGCCGATTCCGTTGAAAAGGCCAAGATAGACCTTTCTACAAAAAAGAAATCCAAAATTTCCATACCGTTCATTACAGCCGACGAGAACGGTCCTAAAAACCTGGAATTCGAGCTGGAAAGGATCGAGTTCGAGAATCTGATCCGGGATTACATCAGCAGGACTATCGATCTGTGCACACAGGCCCTCGATGACGCCCGCATACCTGTCGAAAAGATCGACAAAATAATCCCCGTAGGCGGCTCGTCCAGGATCCCGGCTATCCGGAGGAGGCTGGAGGAACTCAGGGGCAAGGATATCAAGATCACGCTCGACCCTGAAGAAGTTGTGGCATGCGGAGCGGCAATCCAGGGAGGAATCGTGGAAGGCGATATAGGGGGAATCGTGCTTGTTGACGTAACGCCCCTTTCAATGGGTATAGAAGTGGAAAACGGTTATTTTGTCCCTGTTATTGAGAGGAACAGCCCCATACCGACATCTGCAAAGCGCACTTTTACGACTGTCTCGGACAGCCAGAAATGTGTTGAAATCCACGTGATGCAGGGAGAAAGCATGTACTCGAGGAACAATATATCGCTCGGGAAATTCAGGCTTGAAGGCATCAGGAATGCGAAGAGCGGTGAACCCCGCATCGAGGTAAATTTCGAACTGGATGTCAACGGGATCCTTCAGGTAAGCGCAGAAGACCTCGACACGAAAAACGTCCAGCAGGTAACGATAATCAATGAAAACAGGATGTCCGAACAGGAATACGACACGCTCAGCAGGGAATATGCAGAAAAATATGCCGGCGATATAAAAAACCGGGAAGCCTTTAACAACGTCCTGATACTCAAGACAAAGGCTGAAAATATGATTTCAAAACTTTCAGATTCTGCGTCTCCGGAGTATGAAGAATCCCTTTTAAGGGACGAGATCACCCGGATCAGGCAAAGCATCGATGAATCGGTTAAAGATCTCGACAGGAGTAAAATTGAAAAATCAATACAGAGGCTGGATTTTCTGATGGCTGAAAGCTCAATAGGCTCATATGCATACGGGGAGGGGGGAAGGCCTGCATGAAAACCCATTACGAAATCCTCGGCATTAGCCGGGATGCGGACCTGAAAACCATTAAATCCTCGTACAGAAAACTCGTTAAGAAGTATCATCCCGATGTTAATAAGGATAAATCCTCAAAAGCTTCGAAATACTTCGAAACGATTACCGCCGCATACAATACCCTCATCCATCCTGATAAAAGGCGGGCATATGATTCCAGACTTGACGGCCGGCATGAAGGTTCATCGTTCTATGTTTTTCCTTTCCGCGAACTCGGGAAATGGATCTCTACCTTCAATATTTACAGGATGCTGTTTTCAGAGAAGAACGTTTCAAAAAATACATCGGAAACCGACCCCGCCGTTCTCAATCTTACACAGGATGAGCTTCTGCAGAGAATACTTTATTCAAAAAACAGGCATGTCCAGATACATGCGGTACGAGTCCTTCTTTTGAAAACAGAAAGGCATGTATACCTGGATCTCTTGAGACTCCTCTATACAGGGATACATGAGGAAGTAAAGATGGAGATATTATCCGGTTTCAGAACGATCGATAAAACAGGTATGGAAAAGGTCCTCAGGGAAATTTACAGGATCGAAAAAAGCATCCGGGTCAAAAATGCCATAAAAGCCTGCATCAGGGTCTGATTCTTGTTATTTATGTCGAATTGCTTTAAAATATCTTCTTTAAATATGAAGGATATTGAAGAATGGTGCAATTGATAAAATCTCTTTTGAGCTGGTATATGAGCGGAATAAATTATATCAGCATCACATGCCTCATGGCTATTGAAAGCTCTTTTCTGCCCCTCCCGTCAGAAGTTGTAATACCGCCCGCGGCATTCAAGGCGGCAAACGGCGAATTGAATATCATTTTAGTGGTTCTTTTTTCCGTTGCCGGTTCCGTCATAGGCGCGCTTGTAAATTATACCCTGGCAAGATCTCTGGGCAGAGCTATCATTTATAAACTGGCCGGCACAAGGCTTGCCAGGCTTTTACTGGTCGATAAGCCTGCCGTGGAAAGGGCCGAATCATATTTCCTCAAATTCGGGAATATATCGACGTTTATAGGGCGGCTCATTCCCGTAATAAGGCACCTGATATCGATCCCGGCCGGAATTTCCAGGATGAAATTAAAAAATTTTATCCTTTATACCGCACTGGGCTCGTTATTATGGAGCACAGCTCTCTCCGTCGTGGGATATTTCGTTTATTCGCAGAAAACCCTCCTCGAAAAATATTTCAGCGAAATAACATTCGGTTTTATCGCCCTGGGAGTTTTGACCGTCGCTTTCTTTTTTATTAAACCTTTAATATTCCCTAAAACGGCAAAATGATAGATGAGCTTAAGGAAATCTTATGGAAGAAGAAATAATTCACGACATGGGTCATAAAGAATTTTACTGTATTATCGAGGGTTTAAAAAGCTTCGTAAATTACGATGAAGTGCCTCCGTCGGACATCGATATTTACCATACATACGTTCCGCCGGAACTCCGTAACAGGGGAACTGCTGCCAGGCTCCTGATTGCAGCTGCAGATTATGCAAGAAGTTCAGGTAAAAAAATCGTTTCTACATGTTCATATGCCGATTATTTTTTTTCCCGTCACCATGAATATGACGATATCATTAAAAAGAGCCATGAATAATAAAATGAGGAGAGAAAAGTGCTGAAAATCGGAGTGGCCGGAACAGGGCAGATGGGAAGATACCATATAAATTTACTGCCGACGATACCCGGCATAGAATTTTGCTCGATATGCGATATCAATGAAGATATGATCAAAACCCTGACCAAGAAGTATGATGTCAGGGGCTTTATCGATTACAAAAAGTTTTTATCTTCAGTTGATGCTGTAATCATCTCGGTTCCGACATATCTTCATTACAGGTTTGCCAATGAAGCCCTGGAGGCCGGCAAGCATGTCCTCCTGGAAAAGCCGATGACTAAAACGGTTTATTTCGCTGAAAAATTGATCGGCCTTGCCGCCAGGAAAAATCTTGTCCTTCAGGTGGGTCATGTGGAACGGTTCAACCCTGCTGTGCAGGAACTGCAGAATATAGTCAAAAAACCCTATCTGATCCAGGTCCAGAGGCTCGGCCCGAGGAGCAGGATAAAGGATGTCGGAGTCGTTCTCGATATAATGATACATGATATAGATATAGTGCTGTCGATCGCACAGTCGAAAGTTGTCGGGATCTCGGCATACGGCCATAAAATATACTCCGGATTTGAAGACGTCGCAAATGCTACTATATATTTTGCCAACGGCATTATAGCAAATATTACCGCCAGCCGGGTCTCGGCGAATAAGATCAGGACCCTGGCTATATCCCAGGAAGGTTCATATATCCTTCTTGATTATATGACGCAGGAAATTACCGTTATCCGCCAGCCCCTGGAGGAATATATTGTTTTAAAGGAAGAAATTAAATATAAACAGGAAAGTCTCGTGGAGCATGTGTTCGTTCACAAGGAAAACAATCCCCTCAAGCTTGAGCAGATTCATTTCATCGAGTGCATAGATAACGGAAGAAAACCCATCAGGAATTCCGAGGCGGACATCTCGGCGCTTAAAATCGCCAAGGAAATAATGGCGAGGATTTATTCGGGATGGAAACTCCCGCATGATTCCTGAAGTAAACATGCGGGTTTCAATCGTCATACCCACATATAACGGGAATAAATACATCGGGGAATTGATTGAAAAGCTCAGGGCCCAGTCTTACCCGGATACAGAAATAATCGTTATAGATTCCTCATCTCCCGACGGAACCGCCGAAACCGCCGGAAAATCGGGCGTTAAAACTATGAGCGTTAAAAAAGAGGAATTCGATCATGGCGGAACAAGGACCATGGCGGGTAAAGCATCCTCAGGCGATATAATCGTATATCTGACTCAGGACGCTATTCCGCAGGACAAGCATACGATAGAAAATATTATCCGCCCTTTCAAAGAGAATCCCGATATCGGCGCGGTTTACGGCCGCCAGCTCCCTTATGACCGTGCAAGCCCTTTTGCAGCCCATTCAAGGTATTTTATATATCCTGACAAATCTTTTATCCGGACTTTCACCGACAGGAAAAAGTATAAAATAAAAACCGCCTTCCTTTCAAACGCATTTACCGCATACAGGCGAAGCGCCATGGAAAAAATCGGTTACTTCAAGGAAAATCTCATATCCACTGAAGATACCTATGCCGGAGCGAAACTGCTTCTGGAAGGATTCACATTAGCATACGCTTCAGATGCCGTCGTTTACCACTTGCACAATTATACAGCTCTTCAGGAATTTAAAAGATATTTCGATATAGGAGCATTCCACAGAATTGAGAACTGGATTGTCAGAGACTTCGGACATGCCGGCGGCGAGGGGTTTTCATTCTTTATTTCGGAATTCAGGTATCTCTTCAAAAGCGGGAATCTTCATCTTATCTTCAGCTTCATATACCGGACCGGAATGAAATGGCTGGGCTACAGGCTCGGATGGCACCACAGGCTTCTGCCCCGGCGCCTCATCGAGAGATTCAGCATGCATAAAAACTGGTGGATAAAAAATGAAATCAGAACTTAGAGTCGCCTGAACTTTCAAAGATCCTTTCCATGGGGCTTACGATCTTTGTTACACGCACCGCAAAGTTCTCGTCTATTACAACGACTTCTCCCTGGGCTATCAGCTTATCGTTGACAAGAATATCAACCGGTTCGCCGGCAAGTTTATCAAGCTCGATAATCGAACCTTCCCCCAGCCCCAGGATTTCCTTTATTGTCATTTTGGTACGGCCCAATTCGACCGTAACGCGCATAGGCACATCAAGCAGAAGGGCGATATTACCCATGGCTTCCGAAGCCATTCCCATCTGGAGCGGTTCGAAACCGACCGACTTGATAGGTATTCCCGACTGGGGCTGGGAAACTCCTCCCCCGAACTGCGCCGCCATGCTCGTTTTCGTCTGAGAATAAGCTCCGGATATGGACCTTGCCAGCGGGAGCGAGAGGTAAGCATAAAATTTTGAAGTCCCTTTATCCTGGAGACTGAAAACATAGTTCATGCGGGCAAAATAAAGGCCGCCGGCAGGACTTATCTGGGCTGCATCCGGCAAAAGGTCGATTGACGGTATTCCGGGAGAAATCGACTTTGACAGCTTTTCGCTCAGGATATTTACGAGAGCGCCCGTAGTCTGCGATATCACTTCGCCGAAGGTGTTCTTGACCAGATCTGTAACTTCAGTGTTGTCTTCCTGGCCGATCAGTATATTTGTAATTGTAAGAACGCCTCTTTCAGGAACAACATATAAAAGTTCCCCGGTGATGCCGCCTGAGAGGCTTACTTTGGCCTGTAAGATCTTGCCCTTGATATCTTTCTTGAGGTTCTCTATCGGACCCGCATCTATAAACGGCGATGAAAAAGTTGTTGTTACGCCGGTAAGGGTGGACAGGGCTGTGGCCTGGGCCAGGCCTATCTCCCTTAACAATTCACCAAGGTTCGCCTTATCGATATCGGAGAGTGCGTCGGCAGGGGATGATTTTCCGCCGGTAAACCCCGCCGCTGTCGATGTGCCCATGTTCTCCGTCATCATCTCATCAGTTCCCTGCAATAATGCATCTATTTCATCTTGCGACAGAGTTCCGTCACTCATACGATGCCTCCTCTATTGGTTTGGTGCAATTTTATATACACAATCTTATATCGGCAAAAACGGTATATTTTTAAGTTAATGAAATCTTTTTTAGTTCCCTGCAGGTTATTCTTCCTCTTTCATAAGAATATCCTGAAGCATATCCTCGGTAATGGTGGAAAGGACTTCCTGCACCTGGACAGCTCTCTTCTTGCCGATGACGCCCGGTTTACCCCTGAATTTAACTCCGTCTCCTATCAGGACTTCAACCTCGGACTTTGTCGAATCTTTCAGCCTTATCACATCGCCGTTCTGGATTGCAGCGATTTCATTAAAATTTAATACGGTTTCGCTTAATTTCACAACTACTTCGATAGGTATATCTGAAATCTGGTCCTTGATAAGAGACAGATTTTCAGTTGTTATTCCTCTTTTAATACTTGAATACCAGTATTGCGCGGACAATTTTGATATAATAGGTTCGATAGTCATATAAGGAATACAGAAATTCATCATCCCTTCCACATCCCCTATCTTCGTGTCGAAGGTCGTCAAGACGACCATGTTGCTGGGAGGGACAATGCCGGCAAACTGGGGATTCGTCTCGATATTGCCCAGCCTGGGCCGGAGATCGATAACGTTCGACCAGGATTCACGGAGATTTCCAAGAAGCCTCACAATAATGCCCTCGATGACCGAAAGCTCAATATCGGTCAATTCCCTGTTCGTTTTGAGAGATTCTCCCTTTCCTCCGAAAAGCCGGTCTATAATTGCAAAAGTAATACTCGGATCAAGTTCGACGACAGAACTTCCCTTCAGGGGGTCCATATTTATCAGTCCAAGAGTCGTCGGCGAAGGAATGGAACGTGTAAATTCCTCATAAGTCAGCTGGTCGACGGATACGACATGCACATGAACGAGAGTACGAAGCTGGGCTGAAAGCGAGGTTGTCGTCAGCCTGGCAAAAGTTTCATGCATCATCTGAAGAGTTCGGATCTGGTCCTTAGAAAACTTATCCGGCCTCCGGAAATCATAAACTTTAAGCCTTTTCTTTTCCCTTTTAGGACCTGTAACGGTACCCCTTCCTCCTCCGCCGCCATGCGCGGGTTCGGTAGGAATGCTCTCCCCGCTCGATACCGCCGTTAAAAGCGCATCTATTTCATCTTGAGACAGGATTTCTGTCATAAAGAAATGCTCCCTATGATACTATGAATTCGTCGTAATAAATATCGTTGATAACTCCTGTAGTCAGCACATTGTTAATCTGCTTCTTTATTTCTTCCTTCAGGCCCTCTTTTTGAGATTCCGTCTCGATGTCCTGCTTTTCTTTCGAATTCAGTATGGTCAGTATGATATCCCTTATCTGCTGGGTCCTTTCAGAAAGTTCCGTAGCAAGTTTTTTGTTCTGGCCGTCATAAGCAAGGCTCAATTTCACTCTTAAAAAATGCGGCTCATCCACATCAGCGGTGTTCAAGCGGAAATCATCCAGCTGGAAGATCATATAAGGGGCCGGCTTAGGCTGGAGCTGAACGGTTTTATATATCTCCTCGCTTGCTTTCGAACGTGTCGCCTGAATAAGAATATAAGCAAGTATCGTTGAAATCACAACTGCTATTATGACAGGTATCAGGTTGGAAAGCAGCCATTCGATCAATTTGCCTATTGAGAATCCCGCTTTGGGCTGCTGCTCCTGCGGTTGCTCCTCCGGTTCAACCTGGATTTCTTCAGGCTCTCCCATAACCTACTCCTACATAATTAATTATTTAAACCTGCTATTATTATCGGAATTGACGTACTGTTCTTGATTTTTTTTTACCCCTTATTATAATTTTAATCAATTGAAAACAAAATAGCAACAACTTCAGACATCAGTCGCCAGTCGTGAATCGTGAGCTATGAGCGGTAAATAATTTCTTGTTTGCTTAAGAAATATTTTACTTGTCGACTGCAGACTAAAGGATCACTACTTCATTTTCAGGCCGGATGCCATGCTCTTTATAGACCATATCGGAAGCATAATCGATCAGGTAAAGCACATCGGCCGCGGAAGCATTTCTGTAATTTATTATAACGTTCCCATGATGGGGGCTGACCATAGCACCTCCGTGAGACATGCCTTTAAGGCCCAGCCTGTCTATGATTGTTCCCGTCGGCGCCCCGAAAGCGCGGTTGTTTTTAAATACCGATCCGCATGAAGGATAATCGAAATGTCTTTTATTGTTCCTGTCCGTCTCTATATCCTTGAAAAAAGAGGTTCCCCGCCAGTCCAAACCCGATGCCAGCTTGTGAAAAACACTGTAAAAATTCTTAAGGCCGGAAAGGCGGCGGGCATTTCTTTTTATCATTTCAAAATTCATCCTTATACCGGAAACCGACCGTTCCAGACCAGGGATCTCGAACCGGGCTCCCAGTATTAAACGGTTTTTCCCCTGGAACAAGGATGTTTTATAGCCGAAAGAACATTCGGATGAAGGAATCGAACGGACCGAAAAAGACCTTTCATCAAGATCGGTATAAGCCACTGATGAAACCGCCTGCGATATCTCCTTTTCGCCGTATCTTGCATTCATATAAACCCCCGCACCGACAGTACCGGGAAGAAGATACGTGAAGCAGAGGTCTTCCATGCCCGCCAGCATGCCGCAAATCGCAAGGAATGAAAGCGGCACGCCCGCCGTAAAAAATATCATGTCCCCGTCGGGCCTCATTTCAAGGAGATTTTTCATTGAAACGAAAAGGCGCCCCTTTTCAGGCCTGTCCGGAAAAAGAACGTTTGCGCCCAGTCCGATAATGGTGAACGGAACCGAATATTTCCGCGAATAATCGATAAGGAAGAAAAGCTCGTCGAGGGAGGAAGGACATGCAAAATAATCGGCTTTTCCCCCTATGCTGTACGAAGAATGCCCACCCAGCCTTACGCCGCGCCTTGCAAGGCCCTCAAAGGAAAGAGCCATAAATCCTCCTTCCCCTATGATAACATGGAAGAGAGACCCTGTCTATAAAAGGCTATTTCTTTTCCCTGAGGGTCATAAAATAGATCATCCACCTGAGAGGGGTCAGCTTGATTACAAGATAGAGAAATTTATAAAGAAATCCCGGGATACAGACGGGTTTATTCTTAAGGAGGCTCCTGTATGAAGCCCTGACAACGCTTTCGGCCGTCTTCCAGATCATAAGACCCCTGTTTTTCAATTCGCCCTTTTCATAGCCCAGTTTCTCATGAAAGTCGGTCCTGGTAAATCCAGGGCAAAGGGCCTGCACTTTTATCCCGTACTTGTTCAATATTATATGCAGCGATTCCGAGAAAACGTTTAAAAATGCCTTGGTCGAGCCGTAAAGGACCCCGTCGGGGGAGGGTATAAAGCCTGCCAACGAAGAAACATTGATGATTGCGCCGCCGCCCCTTCGGATCATTCCGGGTATAACCGCATGGGCAAGCCTTGCGGGCACCGAGTCATGAACCGTGACCATCCGGAGCTGGTTTTCTATAGAGTCCTCCTCGAAACTCAGGGTATTCCCGTATCCGGCATTATTGACAAGTATCTCTAAATTATCAAGCTCAGCGGCCCTTTTTACGACCTTTTCAATGCCTGCCGGATCGGATAATTCGGCTATAATAACTTCGACATTTATACTGTAATCGGAAGAGAGTTTTAAAGAAATCTCCCTAATCTTCTGCTCCCGCCTTCCGGTCAGGACAAGGTCATGGCCCATTGAAGCGAACTTCCGGGCGAAAGCCGCTCCAATGCCGCTTGTTGCGCCCGTTATAAAGGCGGTTCCCCTTTTTTCCATTCTATCCTCCTTTCCCGATTTTTAATGTGATTTTCATTTTATGATGAAAGGCTCGTTTTTATCCGGAAATTTTTTAAAATCTTCCGGATCAAGGCTGCTGAAAAACGGAGGGTGGATGTTGCCCCTGAAGATAAAATTAAAAGGCTTCAGCTGTATAATCTCGCTGGGCATGAGGGCCAGCTTCTTTTTCCTGAAGCTCGTTACCGAAGGAGAACTGCTCCATCCTGCCGTCTTACTTTCTTCGATCACTTCCTGCTCGCCGATAAGCCGGGATATCGTTTCGGCGGTGAAATTATCGGCGACTGAAAAATAAACATGCGTCGTGCAGGAATTCAGGATGGTTTTCCTTAAATTTTCACCGTAAATATTGTCGATCTGTGAAAAATCCTGCACGGCCAGCCATATTGAAGCACCCTTCGACCGTCCGCATGTCAGAAGATTTACAAGCGAACCCAGCGGATGAAGAGTACCCAGTTCGTCTATTAATAAATACAGCCTCTTTTCAGTATTATCCGGTAGAGCCAGTATATTCGAACTAACAAGGTCAATGAAAAGAGTTAATAGGGGCCTCAATATATCCTGCAGATTTGCATTGCCGGCGACAAATATAGAGCCTCCTCTTCCGTTGTTCATCCATCCGGGAATAGAAAAAGAGCCGCCCGAATCGCCGGCTATATATTTGAAAAATTTCGTAAACTGTGTCAGCGTCGCCATAATCCCCCCGGCCTGGGGACTGTCCGGAGGGTTGATGAAGTTCAGAGCGTTGCTTGTGGCTTCAAAGGCTCCAAGCTTCGACGATAATTCCGCCGGTGAGAGCGACAGCATATTATAGACCGCCCTGTTGTCCCTGATATTTTCGAGGCGGAGATAATTGAGGATTGCGACAAGAATTTCACGTGCGCCGTCCCTCCAGAATTTATCGCTGTAGCCATGCCTTGCCGGACAATCAGGAATTATCGAAGATGCTATGCGTTCACTCATTATCTCCTGCAGAGTTTCACCGCCCGCGATCTCATTGAAGATGTTCCACTTAATGCTCCTGGCATCGAAAGGATTGAGGATCAAGTCTATATCAGCGTCATAAAATTTAGCTGTATAGTCGCCCTTGAAGTCATAGATTATCTTCTTGCATCCCTGCCTTGTATTAAGGCTTGATATTGTATTATAAAAAGAAAGCGTTTTGCCTACGCCAGGCTTGCCTATAAAAAAGAAGCCCTTATTTTCTTCGCCCTGCAGAACCGGAATATCGTTGAGCATTAAAGGCATGCCGCCCTTTTGAAGTTTTCGGACGAGCGTCATGTAAGTCTTTTTTTTACCTATCCTGGCCCCTTTTACAAACCGGCTTCCGGGGTCCAGGATCAATGCCGTTATGCCGTATGCCGCGCCCAGCAGCAGGAAAGCCGCAATTAGTATCGATATCTGCATTTTAATACCGCCGATATATTTTAATAAGAAGGGGGTTATATTTCAAGAAAGATAGAAAGCGGCAGCTACGAAAGGATCTTTTCCAGAATGGTCCTGGGGACCTCTTCCTTGCTGGCCATATAGATCAGCTCTATTTTTCCCTCGGCGGATGTTTTCTGGTAGATATTATGAATATGATTTTTGACGGTCATTGCGGCTATATAAAGGTCCCTGGCGATCTGCTTGTTTGTTTTACCCTTTTTGATCAAAGCTATGATCTCCTTCTCCCTTGCAGTTATCCCGTACTTCACTAAAAAGTTTTCCGGAATCTCTTCTGCCGCCAGGCTGTTTTCCCACCTGAAAATATATTTCAATATGAAAACCAGCAGGATAAAATTAAATAAAAAATAAAAGAAATGAATGGCCGACAATGCTATCTTGAAGATCAAAAAATGATAATTGAATGCGTCTTCGAAGTAAAAAAACGGTATAAAAAGAATGAAAAGACCCAGTATGAAGAAAAGGAGAAGTTTTTTTTCACGTATTTTAGCTTTGAACAACCCTAAAAAAAGAACTGCTGCTATGTAAACCGATAAGCCGAGCACTCCCCAGATGACGATTTCAAAGACCAGGCTTATCGGGATCGGCGGCGAGAGATGATTTGAAAAATAATAAACCGGAAGCAATATCATAACGACTGCTGAAATCGATGAGATTATTTTCATATATTTATTGAATTTGACCCCGGTTAATTTATGGAAAAAAACAGGCGCGGCGATCATAATCAGGCTGACCGAGAACATAAACAGAAATATGAGGGGATAGAAAGCTTCGAAAAAATATAGGCGCGAAAGGATCGTTAAAAAATAGTATTCCACTGTGCGCAGGATAGTAATTACGGTCAACGGCAAAATAAACAAAAAATAGCACAGGCATATTTTTAATTTTGTTCTGATATAAAATAAAAACATCAGTGAAAAAACCGCGCAGCCTGTGGTATAAATGATAAGGTTAATAGTAAAAATAATATAATTCATAAATACCCATCAATATCAGTCGACAGTCAACAGTCAACAGTCGACAGTCAACTCCCGACTCTCGACTAGTATTATAGGCTAACTGTTGAAAATTACAATAGACCATGTGGTCCATTTTTATTTTCACTGTCTGCCGTCATAGCCTGCATGGTCCATTTTTGATTTTTTCCTTTCTGTATCCGGATTCCTATTGTGCCCGGAACGGTAAAATCCTAAAATTTATTTGTAAACCGGCCCCCGGGGAGGATTTTATGGACACTTATTTTTATGATTCCTCTTAAGAAGGACTTCCGGCATAAAATTATTAAAGAGTAAAATAGGAAAATAAATTATTTGGAGGAAAATACTATGAAGAAGATCACAAAAAAAGGTTTATTGATTGCGGTTCTCCTTACGATACCGCTTATGCTTTCCGCCGCTGAGACTATTTTCGACTCTGTGGTGAAAGGTGATGAAAAATCCGTGATCTCCTATATTAAGGGCGGCGGTAAAGTCGACGCCAGGAACGATGACGACTGCACCCTTTTATTCACCTCTGTTCAGAACGGGCGCACAGGCATAGTTAAGATTCTTATCGATGCCAAGGCGGATGTTAATTTGAAGCAATTCCATACTCACACCACGGCATTGGTTGAGGCCGTAAAAAACAACAATATCCCTATAATGAAACTACTGATCGACGCCGGGGCCGACGTCAATTTGAAAGATCATACGGGTATGTCCCCTCTAATGTATGCGGCATCAGAAGGTTTTAAAGACGCCGCCGGGATTTTAATTGACTCTCTGGCGGATGTCAATTTACAGAACAGCTACGGGATGAACGCCTTGTCATGGGCCAATCAAAATCATCATGCCGATGTGGCAAAAATGCTTGCCGACGCGGGAACAGGCCAAAATATTTTCGACGCCGCCTCAGCCGGGAATGCCGGATTCGTCAGGGCATATGTAAAAAACGGCGGCAATGTCAAAGTGAAGAACAGCGACTGGCGGACCCCCCTGATGCTCGCTGCGCAGAACGGCCGCGCTGAAGTTGTAAAGGCCCTGATCGGGGCGGGGGCTGACGTCAATGCGAGGGAACGCTTATTCTCTTCCACAGCTTTAATGTGCGTGGTCGATTATGATCATCCGGATATAGTGAAAACACTCCTTGCTGCGGGAGCGGATATCGACGCGAAAGATCCTTCGGGCTGGACCGCCCTGGCGCATGCGGCATCTCTGGGCTATGCGGACGAAGTTAATATTCTTATAAAAGCCGGAGCGGACGTGAACGCGGTAAACAACGACGGATGGACCGTTATATCGTTTGCCGCCTGGAACCATCATAACGATATTGTAAAGATACTCAGGGACTCCGGAGCAGTTAATTGATCTATGCATTGGAGTGCTAAAGGGGACGCCTCTTGCAAGGGGCGTTCCCTATCTCTATTTTTAATCCTGTACCCAAATTCCTATTGAACAGCGGATTTAAAATCCTTATAATTATGTGCAAAGGAAGGAAAATGAATCAGCCAAAATAAAAAGAAAGGAGGATATATATGAGTAAATCAATTATAAGAGCAATGCTTGCGGCAGGACTTTTCATAATTCCGCTTGCCCTTTCAGCAGAAGAGACAATTTTCGATGCCGCTTTCAAAGGCGACATTAAATTTGTTTCTGCTTATATTAAAAAGGGCGGGAATGTCAACGCCAAAAGTTATGACAGTTCATCTTTCGGTTGGACTCCGCTGATTTTTGCAGTAAAAGCTGGCCGCTTCGGCATGGTTTCAATCCTTATCAAGGCAGGGGCCGACGTCAATCTGAAAGAATCGGAGTTTTCGTCATCTCCTTTAATGAAAGCGGCAGATATTAATCGTACCGATATTGTAAAACTCCTGCTCGATTCCGGTGCGGATGTCAACGCAAAAGATGCCTCAGGCTGGACGGCTTTGATGCATGCGGCCTCAGCAGGCAGTTCAGACTCTGTAAGGGTCCTCCTTGACGCAGAAGCGGATGTCAATTTAAAAAACAATGACGGCGGGACGGCCCTTTCGTTCGCGGATCAGAATCACCATCCCGATATTGCCCGGAAACTTAAAGAAGCAGGCGCAGGCGGCACTATTTTCGATGCGGCATCCGGGGGAAACATCAGATTCGTAAGGTCATATATAAAAAACGGCGGTAATGTCAACGTGCAGAACAGCGACTGGTGGACCCCTCTGATGTTCGCGTCTCAGAACGGACATGCGGAAGTTGTAAAGGCCCTGATTGCGGCAAAAGCCGACGTCAATGCGAGGGAACGCTTATTCTCTTCCACTGCTTTATTTTGCGCTGTCAATAACAATCATCCGGATGTTGTGAAATTGCTGATTGCTGCTTCAGGTGAGGATATCGATTTTAAAGACCCTTCGGGATGGACCGCACTTGCTCATGCGGCATCTCTGGGTTATGCGGACGAAGTTAAAATTCTTATTAAAGCCGGGGCGGACGTTAACTCTGTTAACAACGACGGGTGGTCAATTATATCTTTTGCAAAATGGAACCATCATAACGATATTGTAAATATTCTCAAGGACGCCGGAGCTAAAAATTGATCCTGCCGTTTGAACAAACAGGGAGCGCCGCATGGAGGCGCTCCCTACATCCCGATTCCGGCAGTAATTCCCCGTTCATATCCCCTGCTGTTTTCCCTTTCCCTTGCAGCATAACCCGTTTCCTTTTCCAGGGACCTGAAAGAGCCAAGAGTCTTTTCCCTGTTATTGAAGAAATCCGACAGGGATTTAGAAAATTCGATTTCCTTCATTTTTTCAGTAAAAAGGCGCTTATCCTCAGTATAGATTTTCATTCCTTTCTGAATTTCCCGCAGTGTAAAATTATAATCGGTAAGGCACGTGCCCTGCAAACCTCTTAAATCGCACAAAACCCTGTTCGTGCGGAGGGTCAGATCGTCAAGCCGTGTTACGGCATATGCATGATCGAAATTATTATACCTGCCGAATGAGACTTGCAGAGGATCATTCATCTTAAGGGATACTTTCATCCCTCTGCAGTCGATCTCCTCCACCGTACCCCTGTCGCCTCTTTTTACTCCGATAGATTCGTCGGTTTTCAGGAATATTATCCTGTCCCCCCTGCCGAACGATTTCTCCCTGTTATCTCCGACCTTGATATTTTTATAACATGAATCAAGATTAATTTCCGCAGTCATCCCGCTTTCACCAACCGATAAATGCACTGAGTTGCCTGCCGTATCGATCCCGGCCACAATTCCCTTTTCCCCCTTCTTCATGCCCTTTATACCGTCGCCTGCAGTGACCAGATATCCGATCTCGTAATATCCGGCATTCCTTTTCCGCAGAGTATCGGCCCCGAAAATGTCTTCGTTAACGGTCAATACCTTTATTTCCCCTGTAATTCTCCCGGTCTTTTTCAATTCATCCCTGACTAAACCGTTCAATTCGTTTTTAAGGACATTTGTTCCTGTAATTATTATGCCGCGCGCATCTTTCAGCATTTCACCGATCATGGACGATTTTAATTCTGCCGGATTAAGGCCTTCGACAATGCCTCCTCCGGCGTCAAGCCTCTGTACTGCCAGTTCCGTCTTTTTCCGGCAGGACTCCCTGAGTTTGGCGGCATCCCCGTCGGTCAATGCGGTCCTGCGGTCCCCTGTCCTTTTTTCAATAGAATGGACATCGATTCCTGCGTTCAATGTACTGTGAAAATTCCCGAAATCCCTGCCGGCCTCCATTCCATGGCTATTTGCATCGCCGGTAAAGATTATCTTATTGCCCGGACCTTTCATCATTTTCATGAGGATTCCCGTTTTTAATGTGCCTACCATATCCATCCTGTCTGCAATATAAAGGGTTTTTTCCCTGTTTTGAGGTCTTCCCCTGCTTAAAAACTGATCTACAGTTAAAACTTCAAGCCCGTATGACTCTTCCATTTTTTTTATTCTTTTCCCGTCGGGAACAGTAATCACGATGTCATACCCCTTATCCCTGAAGGACCTGATAATTGCCCCGAAGAGATAATACCTGCTTAAATTTGAATAACCTGCAATGATATCAAGGCTGTTTTTCGAACCCAGTATCCTTGTGAACTCCCTTTCCTGCCGAACTGTAAAAGAATAATTCAACGTACGCCTGAAACACTCGGCGCTGCCGAATTCAGGTCTGAAATCGTTCTGCATATTCCCGGCTTCATCAAGATTGTTTTTTTCCAGTTTTATTACTTCCCGGGTCGTATAGACCGAATGATATCCTATTCCCGATCTTGTCATCTCAGAAACTTTGCAGAGGTCCGACATCCCGAATGCAGATTCGAGGCTTTTAATATCCAGTTCCGGTCCCGAAATTAAGAGCGCCTGTATCAAAATATCTTTTTTAGTAAAGCATCCCTTTTCAGCAGTAACCGCATTTACTGCCATGCTTATGCATTCCGAAGGCGTTATAGTGTTTTTATCATTTAAAAGACTCATGTCCTTGGAAACCGGAATATCATGGATCGACTTTCCCATACTGAAAAGTTCCCCCTTCCACTTTTCAATCATTTCATCAAGATCTACGGCCTTCTTCCGCTTTCTTGAATACAGCATTATCGCCTGTTCGAGTTTCCTCAACCCTCCCTTCCCTATCTCATCATCGGGATTCAGTCCTTTCGAAAGGAAATAACCCTTCATCCTGTCTTTCATCATCCTGCTTCGCTTGGAAAAGACTTCACGGATGCTGTTGTCAAAACCATGTAAACAGGCATAACCTTTCTTTGAAATAAAGGCATCGAACCCGGCAGATTTCAGGTTTCTGCATAACTCGTTTTCATAAACACAGGAGAGAAGTTTCCTGCCGTCGTAAATATTCCTGTTCACCATGGCTTTGATCTTTCCCCCGCCCGCTATGGAGCCGGTCATATTGAAAACCACGGTATGAGTATGCAGGAGAGGATCAAGGTCGCGGCTTAGATTATGATCAAACCTGAGGTAAAGCATATTGCCTGAGTTTGCATGCTCAACATTGTTCTTCCCATGGTATATCCTTTCGATTATCAATTCACGCTCGATATAATCCACGGCAGTTTTAACGGCATTTCTGTGGGCATTCATGATTTTGATCCTGTCCGGAGGCCTGCCGCCCAGATAGCAGGCTACAGCTATGCTTTTGTCAGGTGAAAACACGAGGTCCCTGCCCGGATTATGTTTCCCGTTTCCCCCGGGACGTACGATCATCGCGCCATCTCCATTATATCCATTAAAGATTTTCCTGAAAATATCACTGCCGACCCCGGTTAAGCGGAGTTTGTCTTTAAGCCTGCCTTCAAATTCAATATGCGGCTCTTTATCCTCATAATAATAATCCATTTCATATTTCTGAAGCGAAGAATACATTTTTGAAATTGTTATCATGACATCCTCAAGGTCATGATATTATACCAATATATTATTGTCAATATAATATTGTTAATATATTTCATTAATGCGCGTCCCATAATACGGATTCCCGGATAAATGAATTTTTTCAATATTTGATTATGCCGGGGAGCATGCCGATACTTCAGTCGTGAGTCATGAGTCGGCAGTCCTGACAGCAACGAGCACGGAGTAACCAGGGTCGGGTAATCGATTACCGGATACTCTCAACTCGATACTCGTAACTTTTTTGAGCTGGCGGATATGAAATATGAATTAGATCAAAGGGAATTTCACCTGAAGTCGCGGGCAAAAATAAATCTATTCCTCGATATAACAGGCGTCGATCTCTCTGACGGCTACCACTATATAGACAGTATTTTCCAGGAGATAACCCTTCATGACGATATCATCCTTAAAAGAAGCCTGAAAGACATTACGTCATTTGATAATGCAGAAATACCGCAGTTGAACACTATAAGCACAGCAGTAAGACTTTTCAAGGAAAAATTCGGAATAACCGAATCGTTTGATATCAGGGTTAAAAAAAATATACCCCTTGGGGCCGGTCTTGGGGGAGGAAGTTCAAATGCGGCCGCCGTACTGTCTAAACTGGCCTCGTTATATAAAATAAAACCGGAGGAGATTTTCGAAATAGGAAGGATGGCCGGCAGCGACGTCCCATTTTTCTTTACAGGAGGTATGTGCCGGATTGGAGGAAAGGGTGAAATTGTAAAAATAATTAACATATTCTTAACAAATATACTATTTATTATAGTATATCCTGACATCCATATTTCGACCGGCTGGGCTTACTCTCTTTTGAGTGATTATTCTCCTTCGGTTTTACGGGAAAAATATCTTATTGATGGAAGCGGAGATGTTGATTTTCTTAAAAAAATAGTGTATAATAAATTCCAGTTTACCCTTTTTAATAGTTGTCAAGAATTGAGTGATATTAAACAAAAACTGGACAGCTTTCTTGATTCGCACCTCTCTTTTATGAGCGGCAGCGGGTCATCGCTGGTGTTTGTTTATTCTGACAGAGGGAAGGCACGGCATGATCTTGCGGTACTGCACAAAAAGTACGGTTATCAGGCCTTTTTATGCAGGCCTTTTTACAGGAAATCCAGGCCGCCCGCCCGCTTCATAGAAAAGCAGCAGTACGGTTTTTAATTTTCATCAGGAGGATAAACTTTATGGAAATCACAGACATCAGAATCAAGAAAGTGGAAGGAGAGAACAAATTAAAGGCGTATGCATCGATAACATTCGATGACAGTTTCGTTATCCACAACATCAAAGTGATCCAGGGCAACAACGGGCTGTTTATTGCTATGCCTTCCAGAAGGACAAGAAGCGGTGAAATGAAGGATGTCGCTCACCCGATTAATTCACAATTTAGAGAAAAGATACAAAATGCTATACTGGAAGCATATCAGGCGGAACAATAACAATTGAAGGTAACTAAAGTTTTGGGGCGTAGCCAAGCTGGTAAGGCAGCGGGTTTTGGTCCCGCCATTACGAGGGTTCGAATCCTTCCGCCCCAGCGTATTTAAAATAAAATACTTCACTGTAGCTTCTTCGGAAAAAGATAATATTCCAAACACGTATGGGATTACAGATTGGGAGCCTCCAGGTGCCGTTTTCCAACATTCGATTGATATCGGGAAGGGCCAGTTTAGAATTGGCAAAAAGGATATCCGGATATATAGGCGTCGAGATTGTCGATGTAATGATTACCGAATTCGCCGACAGCGAGATTTTTGTGCGTATTCAGGAAAATATCCGCGGAAAGGACGTTTTTATTATTCAATCGACATGCAATCCTGCTTATAAGAATATAATGGAACTTCTTATAATTATAGACGCTCTCAGAAGATCCTCGGCTGAGAGGATCACCGCCGTTATCCCTTATTTCGGATATGCAAGGCAGGACCGCAAGGCTGAACCGAGAGTGCCGATAACAAGCAAACTGGTTGCCAATCTTCTTACAGTAGCGGGAACCGACAGGGTATTGACTATGGACCTTCATGCCGCACAGATCCAGGGATTTTTCGATATACCCGTCGACCATCTTTACGCTACTCCGGTTTTTCTGGAAACTCTGAAAGGAATCAGCAAACTTTCAGATTTCGTTGTAGTGTCTCCTGACACAGGAGGCGTAGAAAGGTCGAGATTCTTTGCCAGGCAGATAGGAGCCAGTATAGCCATTCTCGATAAGAGAAGATCCAGGAAAAACGAGGCGGATGTTCTTCATCTTATCGGCCGTGTAGACGGAAGAGACGTTATTATTATAGACGATATGATAGATACGGCCGGAACAATAGTAAAGGCTGCGGAAATGCTTAAAAAAAAGGGGGCGAAATCGATCAACGTCTATTCCACGCATGCAGTGCTTTCAGGCGAAGCGCCCGGGAGGATCAGGGGTTCGCTTATCGACAATCTCTACCTGACGGATACGATCCCGCTGGATGAAAAAAAGAAAAAAGAGATAGGAAGCAAGCTGCATATTTTATCTGTTTCTGAACTTTTCGGGCAGGCAATTGAAAGGATCCATTTAAATCTGTCCGTCAGTTCGCTTTTTGTATCCGAACGAAAAGTATGATTTTTGAAAAAAAGAAATTTAAAGAGTAAAAATATAGGAGTATATAGTATGGCTCAAAGCAGTTTTATTCTGGAAGCTCTCGGAAGAGAAAAGGTCGGAAAATCAGAAGCCGTTAAAATCAGGATGACTGAAAGACTTCCCGTAGTTCTTTACGGACCTGATATAAAGGAAAATGTCTATTTGACCGTAGACTATAAAAAGTTTGAAAAAACTTTCAAGACTCATGGTAAAAACGGCGTTTTCAGCCTGGCCTGCGGCGGGAAAAAATACACTGTGATCATCAAGGATTACAAGATCCATCCCATAACAAGAAATTTCCTTCATGCAGATTTCTATGCAATCAGCCCCGGAAAATCATTCAACACAGAAGTGCCTATCAAATATGTCGGCACTCCGGTCGGTGTAAAGGAAGGCGGCGGGCTTTATGTTTTTACAAGGCAGGTGCGGGTCAATACCGATCTTGAAAATCTGCCTTCTTCCATCGAAGTTGATATTTCGGCCCTGAAGACAAACCAGTATCTTATTGTAAGAGATATTCCGAAAGGAAAATACAGAATCCTGACACATGAAGGAACAGCCTTGGTCGAAGTTAAATAAATTCTCGGCGGAGGTTTGTTTTGAAACTGGTAGTAGGATTGGGCAACCCCGGCGAGGCTTACGAGGGAACCCGCCACAATCTTGGATTTATCGTTCTGGACCGTCTTGCTGTCCGGTATGGAACAAGCGTTGACGTTAAAAAGAAGAAGTCCATGATCGGCAGGTTCAGGCTCGGCAAGGAAAGGGTAATGCTTTTGAAGCCGCAGACTTTCGTAAACCTGAGCGGCGAGGCTGTCCTGTATATGGCAAGCTTTTTGAGAATTATGCCCGAGAATATAATTGTAGTATGCGACGATGTAAACCTGTCGCTCGGAAAAATCAGGATCAGAAAATACGGTTCAAGCGGCGGACATAACGGAATTAAATCGCTTATCCAGTTTTTAAGATCGGACAATTTCCCGCGTGTGCGGATAGGCGTCGGTTCTCCGGCCGATGATCAGCGTCTGGAAAACTATGTTCTTGACAGATTTACTCCCGAGGAACTGACTTTTCTGGATCCCGCTATTGAAAAGGCCTGCAACGCAATCGAAATGATAATTAACAGCGATATTGAAAATGCAATGAATCTCTATAATGAATAGATGAAAAAGGGTGATTTAAAAAGTTGCCTTGAATCGCAGTTTCTTGATGCACTGACCGGATTCAAACTGGTCAAACCCGGAGAGAGGATCATTATAGCACTTTCGGGGGGGCCCGATTCCGTATTTTTAACCTTTTTATTCAATAAATACCGCGAAAAGTATGATATCAAGCTTCTGCCTGTGCACATTAATCATAATCTGAGAGGACGGGAAAGCCTTGACGACGAGGCCTTCTGCAGGAAATTTGCCGAGGGAATGGGGCTTAAATGCCGCATACACAACATATATCCCCTCGATTACGCCGAAAAAAACAGCATGTCCGTAGAGACGGCATCCAGGGAGCTGCGTTACAAGGAACTCGAATCTGTCCTTCTCGAAACAAAAAGCGATAAAATCGCTACCGCTCATCATCTGGACGACCTCGTAGAGACGATGCTCTTCAGGCTTTTCAAGGGAACAGGCATATCAGGCCTGGCTGCAATGTCGCCTTCAAGGGACAAAATCATCCGCCCTCTTCTTTTTTTCGGGAGGAGAGATATTCAGGAATATCTCGCCTTTCATAATATCCCGTTCTGCAGGGACCTGTCAAACCAGGACGACAAATATGACAGGAATTATATCAGGAACAGGATCATCCCTCAAATTGAAACCCGCTTTCCGGATTTAAACTCGAAAATGCTCAATCTTTACAGGATCATAATCGAAGAGGATAAGCTCTGGCAGACATATCTGGATGACTTGAAAGACTCGTATAAGAAAGACGGTTCTTCAATAATAATCTTCAAGGATAAACTGCCGCTGGGAAAGGATTACTCGAATGCACTTTTAAAACGATTTTTCAGGCAGATTTTAATCGATTTTTCAAAGGGCTCGTTTCATCCAGATTTCCTGCTGATATCTCTGTTAGCGGATCACGCCGGGCCCCGCCCCGGGAACAAGACACTTTATGATAACGGAAGAATAAGGATTATCTCTTCATACGGCAGGCTTATTATCGATAAAGGCGTAAAAAAATTCCCAAAAAACCCGAAATATGTTAAACTGAACTACCGAACAAGTGTCAGCTACGGTATCTACAGTCTGACTATTGAGAAAGTATCCGGAGAACAGCTTAAGGAAGGCTTAAAAAGTTCGGCCACATCATGCTTTTTCCGTAACGATGATCTCGAAACGGTTATTTTGCGGCAGAAACATGAGGGAGACAGATTCCGTCTTCCGAAGACAGGGACGAAAAAGATCAAGGATTACTTTATCGACGCCAAGTTCAGCAGGAGCCAGCGTGAAGAATCATTCCTGCTTGAAGGCAAAGAAGGAATAATCATCGCTGTTTATGTCCCCGGATACGGATTCAGAGTATCATCCGATTACTATATAGACGAGGATATACGGACGGCATTGAAGATAAACGTTTCAAGGAAGCATGACTGACGCTCCGATTGACTTTGACATAGTTTATCTATATATTTACGAGGAGAAATAAATGAATAAAAATAAAGGTGTAAAAAAGAATCCGATGATGCCTTTTCCCGATGAAAAACAGGGAAGGTATTTCGGAATATTCCTGCTTATACTCCTGGGCCTTTTTGCATTCCTGCTTTTAACCAATTCACCCAAGGAAAAGCCCATAACATATACTAATTTTTTAAACCGTGTTCAGAACGACAGCGTGGCTTCGATAAAAATGGAAGGGCAGACCGTTACCGGGTTATACAAGGAAGCTATAGACGAATCAAAGCATTTTATTACGATCATCCCGATTGACGACCAGGACCTTCTCCCTCTTCTCAAGAAACATAAAGTTGAAATCGAGATTGAAAAGGTAAAGGATCCTTACGGTTCCAGTTTCATCTGGTGGATAGTGATAATTTCCGTGGGTTTCCTGGTTTTCTGGATATTCCTTATCAGGGGCATGCAGGGTGGCGATCCGGGCAAGGCCATGTCTTTCGGCAGAAGCAAAGCCAGACTGCATAAGGAAATAAATAACAAGGTTAAATTCACCGATGTCGCCGGATGCGAGGAAGCGAAGCAGGATTTACAGGAAGTGGTTGAATTTTTAAAGAATCCGAGGAAATTCGGAAGTCTCGGCGCAAGGATACCCAAGGGGGTTCTCCTGGTCGGCGCCCCGGGAACCGGAAAGACGCTTCTGGCAAAAGCTGTTGCCGGAGAAGCGGAAGTACCTTTTTTCAGCGTCAGCGGCTCTGAATTTGTCGAAATGTTTGTCGGGGTCGGTGCAGCCAGGGTTAGGGACCTCTTCACACAGGGAAGGAAAAATGCTCCCTGTATAATCTTCATCGACGAGCTTGACGCAGTAGGCCGTTCGAGGGGAACCGGCGTAGGAGGTTCGCATGATGAAAGGGAGCAGACGCTTAACCAGATCCTCGTGGAAATGGACGGTTTCGATTCTTCGGAAGGCCTGATAATGCTGGCAGCTACCAACAGGCCGGATATTCTCGATGTCGCCCTTATGAGACCCGGAAGGTTCGACCGGGAAATTGTCGTAGATAAACCGGATATCAAAGCCCGCGAAGCAATAATGAAGATACATACCAGGAAGGTACCCGTTGACGAGGGAGTTGATTTAAGCATCATCGCCAGGGGAACTCCCGGATTTACCGGCGCCGATCTTGAGAATCTTGTCAATGAGTCGGCTTTGAAAGCCGCCCGCGAGAACCGTAAGAAGGTTATACTTGAGGACTTCGAATTTGCCAAAGACAAGGTTATGATGGGCCCTGAAAGAAGAAGTGCGGTTCTTACCGAAGAGGATAAGCTGACAACAGCTTATCATGAAGCAGGGCATGCAATTCTGGGTCATTTATTACCGCTTGTCGACCCCGTACATAAAGTTACGATTATTCCAAGGGGAAGGGCGCTCGGTATAACGAGTTACCTGCCTATCGATGAAAGGAAGAACAATACGAAAGAACAGCTGCTGGAACAGCTTATGGTTCTCCTGGGCGGAAGAGCGGCCGAAGAGATAAAATTCGGCAAGCAGTGGATCTCGACGGGAGCTTCGCATGACATAGAAACTTCGACCAAGATCGTCAATTCGATGGTGTGCGAATGGGGCATGAGCGAGGCCCTGGGACCGGTTACATACGGTGAAAAAGAAGGGCCCGTTTTCCTGGGTAAAGACCTTGTCGCAAGGAAAAACTTCAGTGAAAAAATCCACGAGATAATCGACGAGGAAGTCAGGCAAATGATATCGAACGCCTATATCAAGGCGAAGGAACTTCTGACCCAGCACATGGACCTGCTCGATAAGCTTGCCAACCTTCTGCTTGAAAAAGAGGTCTTGAATAACGAGGAACTCACCCAGGTGCTCGGAAAACCTGACAAAAAGAGGTTCCCCATACTCGATATCATAGGAATAATAGCGAAGGAATCCTGATGGACAAAAACGGGACCGATATGAAAGATAAAGCCAAGCTGAATTTCATCACTTATGTTTTTATGCTGTACCAGTCGGGCCTCATAGCTCTCGGTAAGCTTGAAAATCCCATAACGAAAAAAACGAGCATTGAATTGGACGAGGTCAGGGGCATAATCGAGCTTCTTGAACTTATAACAGAAAAGACAAAAGGCAATTTGACAAGCGAGGAAGAAAGGACTCTGTCGATGCTGCTATCCACTCTCAGAATGAATTTCGTCGAAGAGGTTAACAAAAAAGAAACCAATCCCGCCTCCGATACAAATGACAAAAAGGAAGATAATAACCTTGAAGTTCATTGATGCCGATACATTAACAAGGCAGCCTCTATATCCAGACGGAGGTCGATCTGATGAAAAGAAAAGCCTTAATTTTATTTTCCGTCCTTAGCCTCTCCTTTATATCTATAATGTATTCAAAATCGCTATGGGATAACGGAATGAATTTTTATAAGGTGAACGTAAAAAAGGGGGACATAATCAAGATCCGGTTTCTAGAGAAAACTATAATGAAATATAAAATGGACCAGAGACAAAGCGATTTCGAGTCCAGGAAGGGTGTAAAAGGAAAGGGAGACCTTTTCAACTTTTTTCCCGATGTCGAAGTTAATGCCGACAACAATCTCCGCAATCAGAATAACCTGTCGGTTGATAATGAAACAAGCTTTTCGATCAATGCCAAGATAACCGCCGTGAATGACAATACCGCGGTTTTCGACGGTTATCATTCGACGCTTATCAACGGAGAGATCTTCAAGCTCGAGATCAGCGGTGAATTCGATGTAAATTCCCTGGGATCAGGCTCATCGATTTCTTCAACCGACATTTATGACCTCGATTTCAGGGTTTTGAATGAATCCCCTACGAACGCAGTGATGTTCAACCAGGACGATCTGGTCTTCTCCACCAATTACACAGACATCGTATCTAACCAGGTTTTAAGCTCCAATAACATTACTAATATGCAGATTACCACCAATCTTTCCTCTTTCAAGCTCGAACTTGCGGGTATACGGGACAGCAAAAAAAAGGAATTATTGATGAATTATCTGAACAGTATGATCAATCTTCTTTTCAGATAACGTCCTCTTTTTTAAGGAATATTTATATGCTGGAATCCGTTAATTACCCTGAAGATATAAAAAATTTATCGATCGATGAATTGACTCTTCTGGCTGAAGATATACGTAAATTCCTGATAGAGAACGTCACACGTACCGGAGGCCACCTGTCGCCGAATTTAGGTGTTGTCGAACTGACAATCGCGCTTCATTATGTCTTCGACGCGCCGAAAGACGATATTATATGGGATGTGGGCCACCAGTCATACGTTCATAAAATACTTACAGGAAGAAAAAACTGCTTTGACAGGCTCAGGATGAAGAACGGCCTGAAAGGCTACCCATGTCCGGGAGAAAGTACGTATGACCCCATACATACAGGCCACAGTTCCACTTCCCTTTCCCTTGCTGCGGGAATGGCAAGGGCCAAACTTATCGACGGCGTAAAAACGGGAACTATAGCTGTAATCGGAGACGGCTCTTTTACAGGAGGCATGGCTTACGAGGCTCTGAATACGATTTCTCATGATAACCTTCCTGTGATAATTATTCTTAATAATAACGGGATGTCAATATCGCACAATGTCGGCGGGATCACCAAATATTTTAAGAAGCTGCAAACCTCCCGTTCATACCTCCGTTTCAAGCGAAATCTTGAAACTATCATGCTTAATAAAGTCCCCGCTATCGGCAAACCCCTCGTCGGACTGCTTTACGGATTAAAAGAAGGTTTAAAGTCGATTGTGATCAGGAAAAATTTTTTTGAAGATATGGGCATAAGTTACTGCGGGCCCATTGACGGCCACAATATAAAAAAACTTATAGAAACATTCAGGGAAATAAAAGACATCAATAAATCGATAATAATTCATGTGGTAACGACAAAGGGGAAAGGCTACAAACCGTCGGAAGACAATCCGGGTCATTATCATGGTATTTCAGCCCTTGCAGTTAACGGAGATGCGAGCATCCCGATTGAAAAAGAAGAGGACAGCTTCTCGAAGGTTTTCGGGAAAACACTTGTAAGCCTGGCGGCCGGGGATCCCGGTATTTATGCTATAACAGCAGCAATGAAAACAGGAACCGGCTTGAGTGAGTTTGCCGATAAATATCCGGGCCGTTTCAGCGATGTCGGCATAGCCGAACAGCATGCCGTAGACTATGCCGTCGGATTGTCCCTTAAAGGGAAAAAACCCGTTGTAGCTATTTATTCGACCTTTCTCCAGCGAAGTTTCGATCAGCTGGTTCATGATGTGAGCATTGCCAATGCAAAAGTCCTTTTCTGCCTGGACAGGTCGGGGCTTGTCCCGGGAGACGGAGAAACCCACCAGGGTATTTTCGATATTTCATACCTCAGGATCATACCACATTTCATGATTATGATGCCTGCATCAAAGTCCGAATTCATAATGATGCTCGAATACGCGCTCGGCAATTTGAATTCCCCAATCGCCATCCGCTATCCGAAAGATGTGGCTGTCGATTATCCCGAATATAATCCTCAAAATTTCCCGATATTACCCGGCGAAGGTGTTAAAGTTACAAATGGGACCGATGCTTTGATCGTCTCAACAGGGACCCTCCTGAAGGAGGCCCTGAAGGCTGAAAAGATCTGTAAAAAAAATCATATAGGAATAGAAATAATTAATTTGCGTTTTGCAAAGCCTGTAAGTTATAATATGATAGATTATTTATCAAAAGGAGCAAGACCGGTTCTTATCCTGGAAGAGGGCATTAAAAGCGGCGGGGTTTCCGAGTACCTTGCATATGAAATTTTATTGAGAAATCGAAATAAAAAGACGGATTTACTGACTATTCCGGAAGAATTTCCTTCCGTGGGAACAAGGAAAGAACTATTAAATCAATATCATTTCAATAGCGGAGAAATCGTTAAAAGGATTGAAAATCTGCTTAAGTAGCCTTTTGTTTCGGGGGATCCATGAGTAAGAGGAAATTATCAGGTCAGGCAGGCATAATAGGCAAGAAATTAGACAGCCAGGACATTCCCGAATTACAATATCTTTTCGTGAAAAAAGACAGGGCGATCAAGATCATCAAAGAAATGAGCGAATTCCTGAGAATACTGGACCTGAGGGAAAGTGAAATTCTTAAAACGATGATAGTGAGATTCGCCATCGAGTCGGTCGAGGCTTCCCAGGGTTCGTTAATAGTCTATGATGAGGAAAAAAAGGTTTTAAGATATCAGAACACATATGTTTATGATTCCAATAACAAGATAGTTCTGGATACCAATATTATAGAAGGATGCTCCAATCTCCTGGATATCTATATTAACGCCGGTGAAGGAGTAGCGGGCAGCGCTTATGTAAAAGGCGTTCCCATCCTGGTGCAATCGATCGACGACAGCCCCTACGTTAAACCGGTAATAGGCGAGATCATGAAAATAGACGTCGGGTCAGTCATAGCCATGCCTCTGAAGATCAACAACGATGTTTCGGCGGTTTTTGAGATTACAAAATCAAAATCGAAACCGCCATTTACAAATGACGATCTGGAAACCATAACGATAATCGCTAATTTTACCTCTACAATCCTTGAAAACGCCAAACTTTTCCTGTGGGCAATCCACGACAGCCTGACAGGGCTTTTCAATAACCACTATTTTTTCAAGGAACTCAACGATGAAATAGAGCGCAGCAAGCGCTACGGGAGGGTTTTTTCACTGGCGCTTTTCGATGTAGACAATTTTAAAAAAATAAACGATACGTTCGGACACAGCTACGGCGATAAAGCGCTCCAGGAACTGGCCTCCTCGATTGAAAAGACCATACGTAAAGATATCGATGTCGCATGCCGGTACGGCGGCGATGAATTTATACTGCTGCTCCCCAATACCGGCGTTGAAAGCGCATACAAGGTCTGTGAAAGACTTATTAACCAGATCCGCCCGATCACGTTCCGCACGGATGAAAACAGGGAATTCAGCTTTACGCTCAGCATGGGTATCTGCGAATTTCCAAGAGACGGCGAAGAATCGTATTTTCTATTCAATCATGCCGACGAGGCGCTTTATTATTCAAAAAGGAACGGGAAGAACAGGATTACGATATACAGCCCGCAAATAACCGACAGGACTGCATAGGGCTCAGTCGAGCCTGTTTGTGATGATTCGTTTAGTTTTATAAGACTCCACCCTGTTGTAAATCCACTGTTTTATTTTTTGCTCTGATAAAGTCTTGACCGCATATTCCCTCTTCATTTGATCGCTGTACATGAGGAGCGAATTTGAATTATTTTTGTAAAATTCATTGATCTCGGTCTCCGTCGGGGTAACGGCTTCCCTTGGAATTATTTCAGAAAGATAAAGCTGATACACTGCCTGGTACAGCATCCGCTTGAGCACCAGATCAAAGCCGGGAGTCCAGACTTTACCGTCGTTAAGCGCCTGCATGACGACAAGGTCCTGGTAAATCATATTATTAAGATACATCTTCCTCATTTCACTGTCGCCGGGCAGTTTCGATCTCTGGTCCTGGGGTATCTGGCTCTGAAAATACCTGTAGCCCTCTTCAAATTCATTCCTGCCGATATAAACACCGTCTATCGAAACAATCCAGTCGTCATTCGTATTGGTAGAATATATATTCCGGCTGATAAAATTTTTTATACTGTTCGAACCGTCAAAAGAATAGAGCTTTAAATTCGGCAATAAAAACGATCCTGCCGTAAAAATTATTATAAATAGACACTTCACTATAATCTCCGCTTATCAGGGCAGGTTTACCTCGATTGCTCCAACAGCGGGCGGATCTTTCGAGAATTCGGGCCTGAAATGATCATAAAGGAATTTTTCAATGCCGTCCCTGTCGGTTTTACTTCCTATAAGGGCAAAATTAAAAGCGCAGGTTGATTTACGGACCAGGCTTTTAATATTTTCATTCTGCTCGCTTTCGGATAGAATATTATACAAGCTTGTTTTAATCTTTTCCGTCTGCCCTACATAAAAACATTTCCACTTTTCACCTGCATATTTCGTCCATAATACATATATACCGGGCATATCGTAAAGTTTTTTGATGTTGGCATCATTCAGCAATTCGAACCTGCTCCAGCTTAATTGCATCTGAACCTCCAATTCAATCGGGGACTTCCATATCCTGTTTCAATTTTTCATTATCGATCACGCTTTTTAGCCACATCCTGGCCTCATCGTCTCTTCCCTCGTCAAAAAATTTTATTGTGCTTTTATCCCTTCCGGCAAGGCTCAGCGCTACATTATAGAGCACCTGCGCTTCCCTTGATATTCCGATAATAGCCGTCGCTTTTGCAAAATCCCTGTTGTACTTTGAAAAATTGGTAAAATCCCTTATACTTTTAACAGTATACTTAATCCCCGTCACTTTGACAAAAAAAAGAATGCTCCCCGGTTTACACTTCGATACGAAAGATTTGCTTATTTCAATCAATACTCTCATTTCATCACTGTTCAAGCCGCTGAAATCGATTGAAAGCAAATCAATACCCTCATAACTTAAATATTGCGGCATTCTTTCCATAGGCACCCCTTATCAACTTTAAATTTCAATATCGATATTCGGAAGGCCGATTTTAAAGCCGGCCATTGTCTTATCCCCCTGGTTCCTCGGAGTAAATATTTTACCGTAAGTCCCGAAAAGGCTCCTGTTCGCTTCAATAATAAAAGCGCATTGAATGTATCCCATCCCGGCCGAAAAATGCTTTTCCTCCGGGCACAATTTCTTTTTCATATCTTCCCTGAGCTGTTCATAGGCTATGGCGAAATAAGGGTAAAAAGAGGTGTGCATGCCCGAATTTATGCACATAAAATAAGGTGAATTGTTCCAATATTCGTCAAAACTTTCACCCGTAGCAGGCTTCCAGTTGCTTTCGAGCATATCTGAAGTGTAATTCTGCAAATAAAAAGAACGGACAATTTCAAAACAAGCCTCGAATTTTTTCATTTCGAATTCCTGGCGCAGGTCGAACTGAGCTATCGACTGTCCAATTTCAATTCTTTTCTGTATCATATTCTGGGTCTGCTTTTGAATTGAACCCGAGTTTTCTATCTCTATATAAAGATCGTTATCCTTGACTTTAATATTAATAGTGACATAAACATCCTGAAATTTATAAAGAAGCGGAATATGATCGCCGTCAAGGCAGTACACTTCATTAAGGACAAGACGCATCATGGAAAGCGGAGCGCATTCATCAGTTTCAGGAATCAGTCCGACCTTTTTTGCGATGAATGTTATGTTTTCCTTTTCCCCGTTCTTGGTAATCTCCCTTAAAAGAGTATCGATTTTCTGAGACAGGTTCGGAATAAAGGTGTCGCAGATATCATGCACCCTTTCGAATATAAAAGGGGGCTGCGATGAAAAAAATGACAGCTGCAGTTCCTTATTTTTCTTTACACGGTCCAGAATTCCCCTGTATTCGGCGCTCCCGGGATCGATATCGTTCAGGATTATATTTTCACTGCATATGGACAGCAGCATGGGGAAATGTGTCTTTTTCTCGATCATATTCTCAAATATATTATTCATAGTTTCCCCTTTTTTTCATTTTATAATAAATTAAGCATTACTGCAATCTATTTGAAAGGTTTTTTTAACTATTATAACTTAAAGTCAGCAATTTATTTAATTAATCTTGAGTTGTGAAATACCCCGAATCTTTTCAGTGTTAGTTCAGTGTCTGCAGTCTAAAGTCAACAGTAAAACTCAATAGGTAATCACATGAATGCGGGTGTGACTGCCGACTATTTAATAAATGTTTAGAGGCAAGTATTGACAATTAATTTCGATTGGTTTAAAATTTACTGCTTTGATCCAGGAAAATACCTCTTCGGATGAAGCTGTGAAATGGGGGTCATTTCCGGCTGAACTCACTATAAGAATGCTATTGACTGTAAGAAAATACAGTTGAATATAATAGTTAAATTTATTAAAGGAGAGGTAATATGAGGAGAATCAGTCTATTATCGGTGATCCTGGCGATAGCCGCCATCGCAGCTATCACCGGCATTTCTTTCTCGGAAGCCAAGCCATACAACGGTGAAAAAGTCAGCATATCTGTCGCTGTTTTCCCGCAATGGGATGTGGCTTGCATGGGGCTTTTGCCTGATTTCAATGCAAAATACCCCGATATTACAGTGGATATCAAAAAACTCGGGTACGGCGACCATCATAACAACCTGATCACTACAATTGCAGCAGGGTCCGGCGCACCGGATGCAGCATTTATCGATTATGTATATGTAGCTGAATTCGCAACCGGCGGCGGTCTTGAAAACCTTTTAAAACCGCCTTATAACGCAGGGGAATTCAAAAAAGACTTCCCGGCCTTCAAATGGGCACAGGGCTCGACCAGCCCGACGGAGCTTATCGGATTTCCTTCGGATGTAGCTCCTGCATGCGCTTTCCTCTATCAGCCTACCTGGGATGCGAAAAAAATAAAATATTCCAGCATCAAAACAATGGCAGACCTTTTAGAAGCAGGCAAGAAGCTTACCTTTGATTCCAAGGGCACAGGCAAACCCGATCATTATCTTATCTCGCATGCTTACCTGATCTGGAAAATGATATTCTTCTCAGATAAACAGAGATACTTCGACAAATCAGGCCAGCCGGCCCTCAATACTC
Source organism: uncultured Spirochaetota bacterium (assembly GCA_963796325.1). Lineage (GTDB taxonomy): Bacteria > Spirochaetota > Brevinematia > Brevinematales > JAOACQ01 > CAVYGN01. The sequence goes on along the minus strand of CAWCLF010000001.1, from coordinate 354,104 downwards.
CCAGGATGAAAGTGGCAATGACCTGGGCCAAAAAATTCAGGGACGCCGGAGTTGACGGCAAGATCAACGACTGGTCGAACGAATGGTTTGCAATGCTCGGAGAAGGCGACGCAGCTTTTACGCCTGGAGGAGCCTGGACAACGGATTATCTTAAAGACCAGTGGGCGCCCGATCAGAAAGGCAAGTACAGGGTTGGGATGCTTCCGGCCCTTGACAAAGGCGGAAACAATCTGATGATGTCGGACGGCGGATCTTTCATGGTTATTCCTTCGCAGATACCTGATCTTAATAAGGCAGCCGCCTGGGAATTCATCAAATTCGTCTGCACAACGGTCAAGGGACAGATTATATCCTATCAGAAATCTTACGGCTTCCCTGCTTACGAGCCTGCATGGAAAGACCCTGCAATAATGACACCCAACGAGTACCTCGGCGGGCAGAAGGCCGGCGTCATCTGGATGAATATAGCCAAAGCCATACCCGAAGTTTATGTCAATCCTAAGGACAGCCTCGCTGCAGGTATTATCGCTTCGGCGGTTTACGATTATCTCGACGGCAAAAAAGAACTTGACGCCGCTCTGGATGCTGCACAGAAAGAACTCGTAACCAAGATGAATCAGTAATATAATATTTAACAGCAATTTCAATCAGAAGGTTTGCGGGCTTTCGCCCGCAAACCTTCTTTAATAATCAGCCGGAGGAGATAAAATGGCATCAAAGAAAACTGCGATATCGAAAGGTGGTGGCTGGAGTTATTTTTCGAGAAGGGCGACTCCTTACGTTTTTGTTGCCCCGTTTTTCATATCGTTTCTAATATTCGCTACGTTTCCGATTCTTTATTCCTTCTACCTTGGTCTGGTTCACTGGAGCGGAACGGCAAGTTCCCCGATGACTTTCAACGGCCTTGCCAATTATATCAATCTGCTAGGCTTCGACGAATTCAGGTTATTTTATACCGATGACGCCAAAGTCTTTCATCTGATCTATGCCGTTCCAAAGGACAGCATGTTCTGGACTTCATTTGTAAACACTTTCGGCATCGCCGTCTATACGGCAATTCCACAGCATGTTTTTGCATTATTCTTCGCATTTATATTGAACCAGGGTTTTGTCAAATTCAAGGATTTCTTCAAGGGTATCCTTTTTGCGCCTTACATTACATCGGCTATCGCCATCAGCGTTATTTTCAGCGTGGCGTACAGCGAAAGGACCGGCTTATTCAACGGCATACTGCAGTACCTTGACAATCTTAAAATCGTGGGGCCCAACAATCTCATTCCGATCGAGCACCCGATATTCTGGCTTAAAAAGTTTACCTGGGTCTGTATCGCTTCAGTATCCATCTGGCAGTGGACAGGCTGGAATACTATAATCTACCTTGCCGGTCTGCAGGGCATCCCGGACAATCTGTACGAAGCAGCCAGGATCGACGGGGCAAGCTGGAGCCAGATATTCTTCAGGATCACTCTCCCGCTTTTACGGCCTATCATCTTTTTTGCCACTACCCTGACTATTATAGGCCAGATCCAGCTGATAGACGTACCGATGGCCCTGTTAGGAGGCGCCAACCCCCAGGCAACGGCGGTTTATTCAAACCAGGGAGTGACCCTTGCCCTCTATCTTTACCAGCAGGCATTCATGTTCAGAAGTTTCGGAACTGGAGCCGCGCTTTCTTATACAATGTGCGCTTTAATGGTGATACTAAGTCTTCTCAACAGAAGGTTCTTTAGAGAATGATAAAATAGGAGAATGTTAAATTTATGGCAACAATAAATGAAAAGCAGGCCACAGCCGCAAGAGTCGTTAAAATGGACACCCAGTTCAGGAAGTCGATAAGACCCAACTTTTTCAAAACAACGATGAAATACATCCTCTTATATCTACCGCTTATCATATGGACTATAATAACGATATTTCCGTTCTGGTACATGATAGTCGTTTCAGGCCTCTCCAGGGAAAAAATATTCATATTTCCGCCCCCGCTTACTATAAAGTTTGCACCGATAACGGCGGGACATTCCGATATTATTGTCAATAATACCATTATAAAACTCCAGGAGCCCGACAGTACTGCAAACATATCTGCCGGTTTGAAAATAAAAGATTCGGCGGGAACTATAAGGACAGTCACTTCGGTAGATTCGCCTTTGCAGCTTACGGTCGATTCCCCTGGATTGATCAGCGGACAGTGGTATTTTCCCGACAAAGGGAGCGGATTTTTCCCCCAGTTTGTAAACAATTACCGCATACTCCTGGGTAAAACCCCGTACTGGAGGAATATCTGGAACAGCCTTTATATAGCCGCAATGGTAACTATCATGTCCATATTCTTCTGCTCGCTCGGAGGATACGGGTTCGCCATGTACAATTTCAGGGGTAAAAAAGCTCTGTTCACCTTCATGCTTGTCACAATGATGATACCCCAGATCATAGGTCTTGTGCCTTATTACATAATGATGAGGGCCTTCGGGTGGCTTAATACTGCAAAAGCCATTTATATACCCGGGATCGCGAACGCATTCGGAATATTCATGATGAGGCAGTTTATCGAGGCTTCAATCCCGATAGACTTTGTCGATGCTGCGAGAGTCGACGGCGGATCGGAGTTCACCATATACTGGAGAATAGTATTCCCGCTGATCCTGCCTGTTATAGGATCTTTCGGCATCATAACATTCCTGGGAAGCTGGAACTCGTATTTAGGGCCTCTTATTATTTTCAATTCCCAGAATACATATACTGTGCCCGTTGCCCTGACCACGCTGAGGACATTGAATACTTTCGAAGGAGATTCCATGGTTGCAACCGTTATCGCGATAATGCCTCTCCTGCTGGTATTCATATTGATGTCCAGATTGATCATAACGAAGGTCACTGAAGGAGCGCTGAAGGGCTAGGTCCCTCTCTTACAGGACTTTAACGGCATAAATTTCAAAAGTATCGCCTGCCCGCATGGCTTTTTGCAGGTTTTTAACAGGAGCCCATGCCGGCAGGCCCAGCCGTTCGGGATGAAGACCGAAATAATCTAATTTTTTTACCTTAAATCCGCAGTTAAAAAACATTATCCTGATTCCGCGGGGAGAAGGTTCAAAATAATGCTCCTCGGGTCTTTTTTTATAATACTCCGAAGAGTTAAACCTGGCGAAAGCTCCTTCCGAATTAGGAACCGATGCGGCGATTACTCCACCCTGCCTAAGCAGCCCGTTAATCCGGCCCAGCCATTCAAGTGGATTTTCAATGTGCTCTATGGTAAACCATAATGTCGCAGCATCATACGGCCCTTCCGCCGCCTCAAGGCCGGACCAGCATTTTATGCCGAAACGTTTTATCGAATAATCCCTGGCATAATCGGATATCTCGACACCATGGGCCTCAAACCCCATTTTCACCGCTTCATCGCAAAAAAGCCCCATGGCGGAGCCTATATCCAGTATCCTGCCGCCTTCCGGAACTAGTCTCTTTAAAGCGGAAAGTCTCCGCCTTGAAAAGGCGCGTATATTGCTTTCGTCTTCCATGTATGTCTTCCCGTAGGCTTTTTGATGCCCTGCATGAAAATATTCGCTGTTATAGCCGCCGGAAGGTTTTCCGGAACGCTCCTGGAAATTTGAACGGCATTCCAGGCACAGATCGAGAGTATAAAATCCGCCTTTAAAAAGGCGTCTATTCCTCGCGCTGCCGCATACGGGGCAATTCATATCCTCTCCTTGATAACGGGTCTCCGGTCAACTATCAATAGCGTGCCTTTATCAAGATTTACAAGATCGTATAAAGTTATCCCCGCTTGAGTTAATTCATCCTCCACTGTTCCGCTTTTCCCCTTCAAAAGGTAAAAAACAGAACATCCGGGGGCATGCCGGACTGCCCATTCGAAAATATTTTTTATCGAAGAAAAGGCCCTGCTGGTAATGGCAGATTCTGCGTCGAAGCAGAAACCGCTGTTTATATCGATTACTTCCGCATTGAGCGAGAATTTCTTAGCCACGAATTCGAGGAATGCAAGTTTCTTTGAATCGACTTCAGTAAGATAAAATTTCCTGTCCGGCAGAAGCATGCAGAGCGGTACGGCCGGTATGCCCCCGCCGCTCCCGATATCTATGACATCGCGTATATTGAGTCTCAGGAGATAAGGATACAGGGCAAGACTGTCCCTGATATGGTTTTCCCATATATCGTTTTCCGTCGATCTGCCTATTAAATTCATCCCCCTGTTCCATTTTAAGAGCTCCGCAAGGTAAGCTTTGATTAGATTTTCCCTTTCGGGAGGAATTTCCATAAAAAACCCCTTAATAATAAATGGGCACTTCTAATATACCCTTCGATAGGTAGTGCACACCTGTCCTTCAGGCACAAGTGCACCAGGGCCCATAAGGCATGCATCTTGAGTTTGCAGAAACATATTTTAATTCCTTAAGATATTAGAACTGCCTTAATGATATTTTATTTCATCCGGTTTGTCTAATATAATCCGATAGATCAGCCGTGCTCGCCGGATCTTGAGAATTTATTCGGAAAAAGAACCGCCAGCGTAAGGAAAATGAAGAATGCTCCTAATACTATCATAACTCTGTCGATTGCAGTAAAATTGCTTTTCAATATACCGAGAGCCATAACGATTATTTCCACTGCCAGAAACATTCCGGGCATGAACAGATTCCGTATAAAAGTTAAAAGGGGACTTCTTCTTTTATCGTTATTTTCATAATTCCTGCAGGCATGCACACCCTGCTTGCCGAAAAAGATGTTGTTTTCTATCTCTGAACGGATGTATGAACAAATACGGCCAGTCCCTTCGATATTATATTTCCACAGCCTTGCCATGAAAAAACAGATTACGGGAAACAAAAACAGGATATAGTAAACCCCCGCCTGCAGTAAACCGATCGTAATTATTATACCGGCTGTTATGAGCATAAAAGACAGGACCCGGTAACTGTTTTCGCCATGCTTCAAAAGCTCCCCATGCAGTGTTTTATACTCTTCCTTCATCAGGTAATACTGGTCTTCAGAATATCTCCATTCCGAAAGCGACACATTTGCCAGCCTTTTTTCCCGTTTATCTTCATTTTCTTTCATATTATTACCACTCCAACCGATTCTATATCAATAATAATCTCAAAGATGGTTTCCGGCCAAGAAATAGTTCGCCAGCTTTCTTCAATCTTTTACTTCAAGTCAAAAGAATTTCCTATAAATCAGTTATCTTTAAAACTGTAATAAGACGATATTAACAATATGATATTGCCGGTCACAAAGAAAACTGCCAGCAGGAAGACTGGACAGTCAAAGAAATTATTCAATGGCGACGCCTATAATCTGTTTTTTTTATTCTTCATTATAATAGTCGGTTATATCGTCATCTCGATTTTCTGGACGCACCAGATCTCTTTATTCTGGATTAAACTAAAATATATAAATTCTTTGAAGCCGAAGCCTGTTTCCTTTTATTTGAACATCGCCTCCGTTTTCCTCGTTTTTATAATAATTTTATACTATTATTTCAAATGGAGAAGAGGTGATAATAAGGGAAAAAAGGCAGCCCGTTCTTTAAAAAGCGTTACTCAAAAAGGCATAGAGATAAATAAATCAAGCATAATCCAATCGGTACTGATGGGTCTGATCCTGATCTTATCCGTAACTATTATATTGTTTTTAAAATTCAATCCTGCCGGCACGATACTGATAATTATTATTTTATTACTTGCATATCAAATCTGGAGAAATCAGCCGTTCATGGATGTTTTAAAAGAAAGCCTGCTTCTGATACCCCTTGCGGTAATTTTTACATTATTTTATATTTACCTTTCCGAACTGCCGAAAAACACAACTGTTTTTAACGATATAAAGGTTCCGGATGATTTTTATAAAACGAAAGGGTTCAGGCAGACAAACTTATCCTATTACCTTAGGGAAGAAATTTCCAGAATGAAAAATCAGGGTCAGAATTTCATGAATAAAACCGGATCTTTTTCCAATGTCGCACCCCCCGGCGCCATTTTTACAGGCGAATCTGACAGCCTCCCTGATATTTCAGTAAACTATTCCGGTATGGATCTGTCTTTAAACAGGCTGTTCCAGTTTATGAAAAAAAACTGCTATTTCCAGGGATTTTTCGGATATCATTACTATTCCATCGACGGTTATGTTTCCTATTCAAACATTTTCAACCTCAGTGTGAGCGAGGGAAACCGCGAAATCGTCACAAGCCTGGATTATACAAGATCCGATTTTATCAGCAGATCGTCGGAATTTATCCTGAAATATATCGATATTATGACATATTCAGCTTTCCTGCAGGAAGAATTTATCAATAACAGAAAAAGATTTACATCAAAAGGTGACCTTTATTCGAACATCATCATTTCCTGTAATGCCGTCAAGGCTTTCGATCCGGATAATACCGGCGCTCTCTTTTGCATGTCTTATGCATACGCCATGAACGGCGATTTTATTAATTCAGATAAATACCAGGAAGAGCTTTTCGACAGCCCGGTTAATTTATCGAGGAGAAACTTTTCAAAAATAATGTTTAATTTCGGCTGGGTTGAAGAATTTTTTAAAAATAATACCAATAACGAAGCCGAAAAATATTTTTCCCTGGCGGTCGAATTGAATCCTGAAGATCCAATTAATTATCTGGCAAGAGGAATAACATATTTTTATCTGAGAGAATACGATAAGTCGATTGCAGATTACAGCGAAGCGATCCGTTTGAAACCCGATTATGCCTTTGCGTATAATAACAGGGGAGTTACATATTATAATAAACATGAATATAACAGAGCTATTAAAGATTATGAAACCGCTGTTAATCTGGATCATTCTTTTACAAATTCTATTTATAACATGGGGCTTGCTCATTTTAAATTAAAAGATTATTCAAATGCAATTGCGGATTTTGAGAAAGTAATGCAATTAGACCCAAGTATTTATAATGCTTATTATTTAAAAAACTTGTCAGTGCGACTCGAAAACACGAATTCATTTTACGATAAAGGACTTGTGTACTATGAAATAAAAGATTATTCAAATGCAATTGATAATTTTGATAAAGAAATACAATTAAATCCGAGTAATTCTGATGCTTATAATATGGAAAGCATGTCCATCATTTCACTTAACCAAAATTTAATACACTGAGTTTGGAATGCACAAGAACCCATCAATCATGACCAACCCTCTTTTAATAGACCATTTCCGGAAAATAAGCTAAAATGTCATATTATTTCCGCCATTAAGGAGTATAATATGTCCCGAAATACATCCCATCGAACTGAAAATTTTACAATCGAAGGCATAAAAATAAATATCGCCCTGTCAGGAGATACAGTGGCCGGAATCCGGATAATGCTATCAGGCGAAAAAAATACAGGCCGCCGGGACTTGCCCCTTTATGAATATTTTGAAAAATTCCTTAAGGGAGAATCCCCGGATCATGACCTTGATCTTGAATTTGAAAGTCTCACACCTTTCAGAAAAAGTGTGTATGCAGCCGCCATGTCCATTCCCTACGGGAAAACAGCGACATACCGGGATGTGGCGGAAATGATAGGCGGCAGAAGGTTTTCGAGGGCAGTAGGCCAGGCCCTTAAACACAATCCATTCCCGCTGATAGTACCCTGCCACAGGGTACTGCCCGGGGGCGCCTCAATAGCTCATCCCGGCAATTTCTCTTCGGGAAAGGAACTGAAAGTCCATCTTCTGGCGCTCGAGGATAAATATGCCCGCAGTTCCGCAGCGGCCGGTTAAGGAAGGGCAGGCTTGTACGTTTACGGCAGAAATTCCATTGAGGAAGCGCTGGAAGAAAATATACGGCTTAAATGTGTCATAATCGGGCGCGGTAAAGAATTGAAATTCGAAAACCTGGTAAAGAGGATAAAGACTGCCGGGATACCGCTTTCCTACGAACCGCTCAGTATGCTGACAAGCCTTTCGCATTCGGAAAAGCACCAGGGCATAATAGCCGAGCTGGTCCTTCCCGAAAATATAGTTGACGATGAAAGCGTCAAAATCGACTGGGGCGGTTTCGACTCGCTGATCGTACTGGACGGGATAACGGATACCGGGAACCTCGGCGCCATTGTCCGTTCGGCGCTCCTATTCGATTTTAACGCAGTGGTCCTGCCCAGGGACAACAGCGCCAGGATCACGCCTCAAACCATAAAATCTTCGGCCGGGGCTGTATACAGGCAGAAGATCATATATATCGACAGCCTCAACAGGTTTTCCAGCGAGGTGAAGGAAGCCGGTTTTACTGTCATAGGTCTCGCAGGCGAGGCAGCCGGTACCATTAAGGAACTTGATATAAAAAATAAAATCTGCTATATTATTGGTTCAGAAAGAAAAGGAATCCGCAAATCTGTGAAAAGGAATTGCGATGCGCTATTGCGAATTCCCACTACAGGAAAGATAAATAGTTTGAATGCGTCCGTTTCAGGCGCTGTTGCCATGTGGGAGTTTTTCCGGAAAAGGGGTTAAGAATAAGAGTTCAAAAACCGATATTCTGTGCGTTATTGGGGCTTTTTGGGGAATTTTTTCAGCTACGGAAAGTTTATGGATCGTTTCGTTCACGGTAACAGGCTGATGGGGCTGACGCCGCGGAAAAGCCTTAATAAAAGGATTATTCTTTTTATTTTAGGCGCTTATCTCTTAATTTCCATAATCATTTTGCTTTCTTATTTTTTCTATTATAAAACCTCTTACAGCATCGGCAGGAGCATGAAACCCGCAGTATCTGAATCAAAACAGCCGGAAATCCCTTATACCCTCCTTTTTATCATTTTTTCCGAATTGACTTTCGGAGGCGCCGTTTTCGTCTTTATTTTCTCAAAAATGCTCAAATCGAAAATATGGCAGCCGCTTAAGTACCTTAATGAGGCCATAGTAAGCCTCTGCAACAAGAATTATTTCGCCCGGGCCAACCACTGCAACCCGCAGGGCGAGATGGCTGTTTTATACAATAATTTCAACTGCATGGCGGACACTCTTAAACAGACAGTAGATGAATCGACTTCGCTTATGTGGACGGACCTGGTAACAGACCTTCCCAACAGGGACAGGATCCTGATAGATATAGAAAGGACTGAAAGACCCTCCCTTATTCTTGCCAATATAGACTTTTTCAAGGAGATAAACGACTGTTACGGAAACAAGATAGGGGATATGATATTGAAGGAAACGGCGTACCGGCTTAAAAAGGTCAGGGACGATCTGCAGTACTGTTTATACAGAATGCCGGCGGACGAGTTCGCTCTCCTCTTCGACGGCGACATATCCAGGGACAGGCTTATCGAAATTGTAAAAACACTGTCGAATATCATAAACGAAAATCCTTATATTCTTAACGGTCACGAAATAAACGTCAGGGTTACTTTCGGCCTGGCCCGAAGCGAAGACATTCTCGAGGAGAAGATCACCGAAGGAAAATGGAGAAAGATAGCCACGAACGCCGACATGGCGCTTAAACGAGCAAAACGCCTCCAGAAGAATTTCATCATTTACGATGAATCAATGGAAATAACCAAGGAATACGAGAATAACATCATCTGGAAACAGAAATTGAAAGACGCCATCCATAACCAGAGAATAAAGCCCTTCTTCCAGCCGATCGTAAACAATATCAGCGGCAAGATAGAAAAATACGAGGCTCTGGTAAGGCTCATAGATAAGCAGGGAACCGTAATTCATCCCCAGCATTTCCTCGACCTGGCAAAAAAATCGCATCTATACGATAATATTACCAGGGCTATGATCTTAAAATCTTTCGCAATATTCGAGGACCTGAACTATGAATTTTCCATCAACCTCACCGTCAACGACATACTCGATGAAGACATCAATATTTTTATAATAAACGAGTTGAAGAAGAACAGGCTCCTGTCAAACAGGGTCGTGTTCGAAATCCTTGAATCAGAGGGAATTGAAAATTACAGGGAAGTTATGATGTTTATAGAGGAGGTAAAGGAGCTCGGCTGCAAGATCGCCATAGATGATTTCGGCTCGGGATACTCCAATTTCGAACATATAATGAGGCTGGATGTCGATTATATCAAGATAGATTCCTCCCTTATCAAGAACCTTCCATACGATAAAAACGCACAGATCATCATTAAAACCATAGTAAATTTCGCCAGGGAACTCGAGCTTAAAACCATATCCGAATTTGTTCATTCACGCGAAGTCTTTGAAATGGGCGTCGAGCTCGGGGTCGATTATTCGCAGGGTTATTACTTCGGCGAACCCCGGGAATTCCTCGTCTAAGTCGGGAGCAGAAAGCCGGCTGCGGTTGGCTTCGACTGATGACTCTCGACTCAGTCCGTAAACTGTCGAAACAAAATTAAAATGTCACATGATAACAAAGTAGAAATGTCATCCGTTAAATAATGCAATCCAAAAAAGGGGTTGCAAATGGAGGATATGATCCGGATGACAAAAACAGGCCAGAAGAGATTGAAGATACTTGAATTGGTGATAGCCGGTTCAATTACACTTGCCGAAGCTGGAGAAAAAATAGGGATTAGCTATAGGCAAGCGATCCGTATAATGAAAGAGTACAGAACGAAAGGCGATGAAGCTTTAAATCATGGACTGATAGGCAGGAAAAGTAATAACAGGAAAAATGAAAGTCTTCGCATTTTTGTACTTGATAAATATAAAACTAGATATCCCGATTTTGGGCCGACATTGGCAACTGAGAAGCTTTATGAAGAATTCGGGGTCGATGTAAATCATGAAACTCTTCGCCTGTGGCTCATTGAAGAAGGAAGCTGGTTAAAGAGGCGTGAAAGAGCAAAACATAGACGTAAAAGACCCAGGAAAGAGTGTTTTGGAGAGATGATCCAAATTGACGGCAGCTTTCATCCCTGGTTTGAAGATGACCGTCAGGATTGTCTTATGGAATTCGTTGATGATGCTACGAGTACTACTCTTGCTTTGTTTGACACAGGAGAAACGACATATATCAGTTTAAAGGTATTGTATTTATGGATAGAGAAATACGGAATTCCGGAATGCATATATTCAGATAAAAAAAGCGTATTTTACACCGAAAGGGAGCCAAGCCTTGCCGAGCAACTCGAAGGAATTGAACCGATGACAGAATTTGGCAGAGTATGTAACAAACTAGGAATTAAGATGAATTATGCAAATTCGGCCCAGGCTAAAGGAAGGGTCGAAAGAAAGCATGGAGTACAGCAAGATAGATTAGTTAAGGAATTAAGATTAAAGGGGATCAAGAATATTGATATGGCCAATAAGTTTTTATTGGAAAGTTATCTGAACAAACATAATTCCAAGTTCTCAAAGCCAGCTGCAAAAGATGAAGACATGCATGTAAAACTGCTTCCTAATCAGGATTTGAGAAAGCTGATATGTTTTGAAGTCTTCCGCATAGTAGATAATAGTTTTGTTGTCAGAAGTTATAATCATTATTATCAACTTGCAAGAGAATGCTCTAAGTATGTGAGTCCCAAAAAGAAGGTCCAATTACAAACATGGCTTGATGGAAGTATTCATATTTTCTATAAGGATTGTGAATTAAAATTCTATGAAATAGATTCTAAAGGCAATCGAATAGCAGCATGATGTGACATTTTAACTTTGCTGTTAATAGTGACATTTTAGTTTTGCGGGGACACGACTCAGTCCGTAAACTTGACAAATAACTCCATATTCCTTAAAATTTTTTGCTATCCTTCCCGCCTCACAATTTTACAGGCAAAAATGATGCGCTTGATAATAACGTAGAATGTAATGAGACGGGCTTTAGTCCATAAGGAGGAGTACATGGTAAGAAAGTATGAAATCGCTTTTCTGATCAAGGAAGGCGAGATAGCAAAGGCCACAGTCGAAAGGATCCGCGAGTATTTTTCAAAGCTCAAAGCTAAAGTACTCAACGAAAGCGACATGGGCACCCGCCAGCTTGCATATCCCATTCACCGCAACAGGGAAGATTTCAGAAGGGCATATTATCACATCGCGAAAATCGAAATGGATACGAAAAACATACCCGAATTCGAACGCCTGATGAAATTCGACGAGGATGTCATACGCCATATGCTGTTGACCGGGGAATAAAATGAGCTGGGACATTAACAAGGTCATTGTCGTCGGCAGACTGTCCGGAGATGTCGAATTGAAGTATACCCCCAGCGGAACTCCGGTTGCGCGTTTTGGAATAGCTGTGGGAGGAAAGCCGAAAAACGACGGTTCAGACAGCGTATCGTTTTTTAATGTCGTTGTTTGGGGCAAGTCGGCAGAAAACTGCAGCAATTATTTATCCAAAGGTAAACAGATTGCGCTTGAAGGAAGGCTTGAACAGCGGAGCTGGGTCGCACAGGACGGGGCCAAGAGAAGCGTCGTAGAGATAATCGCCGACCGCGTCGAATTCCTCGGATCCCCTTCCGGAGCGAAACATCCGCCGGCAGGCGGCCAGGCGCAGGCGCCTGTCCCCGAGACCGGGAGCGGAAAAATGGAGGACAATTTTTACGACAATACAGATTTCAATCCTTCACCGGTCGATCCTTCATTCGGACCCAATAACGGAAGCAGTGAAGAACCAGATTTTTAACCATTCATATTTAAGGAGCGAATATGTCCGAAGATATTAAAACAGGTCAGGAACCCGCTGCAGAGGTTGAAGCCTCTCCGGTTGAGATGCCGTTGCAAATTCCTGAAGAATTAGAAATCAAGAAGGTAAAAGAAGAAGGTCCGGCCCCTTCGGCGTCGGTGCCTGAAAGAAAAAAATTCTTTTACACAAAAAAAGTCTGCAAATATTGTACCCGCCAGATAGACGAAAAAATGATAAATTATAAAAACATAGACATGTTAAAACGCTATGTTATGCCCAGCGGTAAGATACTGCCGCGCAGAATAAGCGGCAACTGTGCAAAACATCAGCGGAAAATTGTCAGGGAGATAAAGAAAGCCCGCATAATAGCGCTGCTTCCGTTCCTTGACAGGTAAAAGGGTATATAGTGGAATTCGCCTTTTTTTGGGTTATATTCAGCTTGTCCTGGTATTCAGTTTTTAAAGCCGGGATATTTTTATATAAGCCGACCTTAAAAAGCAGGGGAATTCTTTACCTGTATCTTATCCTTGCAATAGGGGTCTTTTTACTGAACAGGACGGCGGGAACGGTTCTTGCCGTACCGGCAATTATTGCACTTGTATTCGGGGATTTGATAAAAAATAGAAAGTATTTTTACCCGGGAATAAAAGCCCTGTCCTTTGCCGGCCTTATCGGTTTATGCTATTTTTATTTGCCGGCGGCTGACAGGATCTGGGTTAATTTTAATGCCCTTTTCCTTAAAGCTATTAAACCGGCCATGCCGGCGGCGGCAGGATTGACCGAGGTTTTCGAAGTCGCCAGATTTTTAAGGTTCCTGTACCCGGCCTTTTTTGCAGCGGGAGTAACCATATTTATCCTTTTCATCGCGGAAAGGCATTATGCGAGTTTCTGGCACAGGTTTTTGCTCAGGTTCAATCACAGGCAGATTATGACGCTTGCGGTTTTATGGACTATATTCGGAATTTTTGAAATATTGGGCGATGTTGTGTCGAGGGGAATATTTTCCTCTTTTATATTTGAAGCGGGAGTTTTGAACGTTTGTCTTTATTTTTCTTTTTTTTATATAATTTACGGTTTTTTGATCATAAACCATTTATTAAAAAAAAGAGGGTTTCCGGTTACGGTCACATCCCTCTCCGTTTACGGGCTGCTTATTATCTCAGGCGGATTTATCGTTTATTTACTTACGCTGCTGCTTGGAATAGGAGTATCTGATGTATGGATGGATTATACAAGGAAAAAAATAAAAAAGAGCCCCGTTTGATTAGGAGGTTATATGAAAGTGATTCTCTTAGATAACATTGTCGGCCTGGGCAGGGCCGGCGATATAAAAAATGTAAGAGACGGTTATGCAAGAAATTACCTTTTACCCCAGAAACTTGTGGAACTTGCCACAAAAGGAAAGGAAAAGCATCTTCAGAGGATCGCAGCAGCCCTTGCGGAAAAGGCGAAGCAGTATTACGAGAGTGCGGTTGCGCTTAAGGAAAAGATAGAAAAGGAAGAGATACTGATCCATGCAAAAGCGGGTGAAGAAGGAAAGCTCTTCGGATCTATAACAAGCATGGACCTGTCGAAAATCTTCAGCGGCAAAGGCTTCGATATCGACAGGAAAAAGATACTTGTCGACCATATAAAAGAACTCGGAGACCATACGGCCAGGATCAAACTCGATGAAGGCGTGATCGCAAGCGTTACTGTCAAAGTTATAGCTGAATAATTATGGCCATCGACGATCTCTTAAAAAGGACTCCGCCGCATAGCATGGAGGCTGAACAGTCCTGTATCGGTGCAATGATGATGTCAAAAAGCGCCATAAGTGCTGTCCAGGAAATATTGAGAGACGACGATTTCTTCGATGAAAAAAACAGGACGATCTTCAAGACAATTGAAGAACTCAGCGAAAAGAACCAGCCGGTGGATACCGTCAGCGTAACGGACAGGCTTACATCAGCCGGACTTCTTCAGAAAGCCGGAGGGAATTCCTACCTTGCGTCCGTAATTGAAAACGTTCCTTCGTTTTCGAATATTTTAGCTCATGCCAGGATAGTCCTTGAAAAAGCGATGCTGAGGGAATTGATAAACGCAGCAAGGACTATAATCGATAATGTTTACGAAAACCAGTCCGATGTCGAGAAAATATCCGATGAGGCCGAAAGGCTGATTTTCGATGTAACAAACCGCAAACTCCGTTCAAACTATAAACTGATAAAGGAAATGCTTCCCGAGACACTCAAGGGGATCGAACGTATTTCTAAATCCAAACATATCTACACAGGCCTGCCGACAGGATTCACCGAACTCGACGATAAAACAAGCGGGCTCCAGGACGGCGACCTGATCGTGATTGCGGCAAGGCCTTCGATGGGCAAGACGGCTTTCGCGCTCAATATCGCCGCTAATATAGCCAGGATGCATGAAAATAACAGTATAATGATCTTTTCACTTGAAATGTCTTTCCAGGAAATCGTTTTCAGAATGCTTTCAAGCGAATCGCGTATAGATATGCAGAGACTCAGGAAGGGGCAGCTCAGCTCCCAGACTGAGTGGGACCACCTGATAAACGCCGCCGGGGACCTTTCACGGCTGAAGATAATTGTTGACGACACTCCTGCAATCTCCCTCAACGAAATCAGGGCGAAGGCAAGGCGTGTAAAAGCGAAATACGACATAAAAACCATCATCATCGACCATCTTCAGCTTGTTTCGACGGTGGATTCAAATAAGATGATTGTGAACAGGAACAATGAAATTTCTTACATATCTCGAAGCCTCAAAGCTTTAGCAAAGGAACTTGGAATACCGATAATAGTTCTGTCACAGCTTTCAAGAAAAGTTGATGAAAGACACGGCGACCATAAACCGATCCTGTCGGATCTAAGGGAATCAGGGGCCATTGAACAGGATTCCGATATAGTAGCATTCCTGTACAGGGATGAGTACTACAACAAGAACAGCGACAGGAAGAACATTGCCGAACTCCTCCTGCAAAAGCAGAGAAACGGCCCTATAGGCGATATACAGCTTGCTTTCTCGAAAGAAATTGTCCGTTTCGATAACCTGGATATTCATTCGGTTTATCTTGAAGCCCAGAATACCCCGGCTGAGGAATTTTAGGGGAAATATATGGATAAGCTTACGGCCTTTTTCCAGGACCTTGCAAAATTCACAATTTTTTCGTATGAGGCCATCCGTTTTATCCCTGCCAATTTTAAAAGACCTTACGAAATTATAAGGAATATTTCAGTAATCGGTATGGAATCCGTACCCGTAGTAATAACGACAGGGCTGTTCATGGGCCTGATACTTGGTTTGCAGCTCGGTGACGCAATGGAAGGCATTATTGCCGGGACATCCCAGTACATCAGCGGGGCCCTTTCAGTAAGCCTTGTCAAGGAATTCGGACCGGTATTCACTTCTCTTATCGTTGTCAGCAGGATATGTTCATCGGTTACCGCGCAGATAGGAACAATGAAAGTCACCGAACAGATCGATGCTCTCAAAACTTTCGCTGTGAATCCTGTAAGCCACCTCGTGACCCCGAGGCTTATCGCCGGCCTCATATCGCTGCCCATACTCGGCTTTATGTCAATCCTGGCGTCGATGTTCGGAGCCTGGCTTATGCTGACAACCTTCCATGATATTTCCACATCGACTTTCATCGAGATCGCGCAGAGTCCGCTCAAGCTTAAAATTGTTTTCGAGGCTTTCTTCAAGCTTATGATGATCGGCGGGACCATACTTCTGATCAGCACGTTCTGCGGTTTTGAAACAAAAAACGGCGCCGCGGGGGTCGGCGAATCTACAATCAAGTCTGTCGTAACAAGCAGTTTTATTGTTATCCTTCTTGATTATATATTGGGCGCGCTTGTACTCGTCTTTACCGGGGGAGCTCTCTGATGGCATACAAAGTCGAACTGTTTTCCCTTTGCAAGACCCTGAACGGTAAAAAGGTCCTCGATAATATTGATCTTAAAATAATAGACGGGGAAACTTTTACGATACTCGGCCAGAGCGGCGTGGGTAAAAGCGTGCTGATAAAGCATATAATAGGCCTTATTATACCCGACAGCGGTGAAATATGGATCGACGGCGAAAAAATCAATTATTCGGATATGCAGGAAGCCGACCTTATACGCCGTAAATTCGGCATGCTATTCCAGGGCGGAGCGTTATTCGACTCTCTTTCCGTCAGCGACAACATTTTATTTGCACTGGACCATCTGCGCCCCGAGTTGAAGGAAATTGAAAAAAAAGATATGATGTATAAGGCTCTCGAACTTGTCGAACTTCCCGAAATCGGTCACCTGATGATCTCTTCCCTGTCCGGAGGAATGATGAAAAGGGTAGCCCTCGCCAGAGCGATCGTAAGCGAACCTTCAATCGTACTTTTTGACGAGCCCACTACCGGTCTTGATCCGATAATGACAGCTAACATAAATGAACTAATCCTGAACCTGAAAAAGAAGCTTAAAACGACATTCGTTATCGTTACTCATGATATAAAAAGCGCTAAATACGTCTCCGACAGGATAGGGATGCTCTATAACGGAAACCTGATCTTTACCGGCACCCCCGGAGACCTTGAAAAGACAAGTAATCCGTATGTCAGGCAGTTTATCGAAGGAAGCTACGAAGGACCGATAACCGATGATTACAACAGGCTGATAGAAGGTATGATAAAGAATAATAAAAATAAAAGATAAAAAAAGAGGTAGCGATTTATGGAAAGAGGGAAAAAGATAAATAACATAACCCTCGGTATTTTTATCTTCACAGGTGTCGTGATACTGTTTTTCTTCATTTACTTTGCAGGCAAATTCAGTTTCCTGATGGGCGGAGGTTACGGCCTGAACATTCAATACGATTTCCTGGACAATCTGCAGAGCGGCGCAAAGCTCAGGATTTCCGGCGGTCCGGCTATCGGATATGTCGACAATATTATCTTTGAAAAGGGAAAACTTATAGCGAAGGTCCTTATAAACGGTGAATACAAGCTCAACAGGGGCGCAAAATTTTATATATATTCATCAAGCCTTGTGGGTCAGAAATATATCAATGTTTCCGGTTACGATCCGACATCCACCGATTTTTATACGAATAACGAAGATATCGTCGGAGTATCGCCGCTGGGTTTTGCAAGGACCATCGAACTGGCCGGTATGGCCGTCAGCGGCCTGATATCGACAAACAACACCGATATGGTAAACAAGTTCAGGGAGACTTTTGAAAATATTGTAGACCTTGTGGCAGGCTTGAACCGCGTTGTACAGGAAAATGAGGGTGACATAAGGCAGAGCATCCACAGCCTGGACCTTGCCCTGAAAAACTCCTCTGAAGTCATGAGCCGGGTTAATAATACGATGTATAATATCGAATCTTTTTCCAAAAAGATCAATAGCAGCATGTCCAGCCTCACTCCTGAAGAGGTCGGAAATATTGTCACGAATTTAAATGCATTGAGCTTCCAATTAAAGAACCTTTCTGAGGACATCAATAAACTATCCTACGATAAAACAACCCCTCTGGGTATGCTCAGGGACAAAGAGACGCGAACAAGGCTCGATGTCACTTTGAAAAACTTCGAGATTTTCAGCCAGAAGATTAGCTCGAACCCTTCCGCACTTATATTCGGGGCAAAGTGAGGACAGCGGATGATACCTTTACGAGATGAAAGTCCGCCGAGGAACTTTCCATTTGTAAATGCCTGTCTTATAATAATTAACATCGTTATATTTATCATCCAGGTCACAAGCGAAATGAGAAACGCGGAGCTGGTATTAAAATACGCATTGATCCCTTCGCTTTTTTTTTCTGATCCGCTTGTCAACTGGTACCGCCCCGTAACTTACCTGTTCCTGCATGGAGGGTTTCTCCACATAATCGGGAATATGCTTTTCCTTTATATCTTCGGGAATAATATCGAGGATATTCTGGGACATATGCGCTATTTATTTTTTTACCTGGCGATGGGCATCTGCGGAGGTCTTTTCCAGGCTGCCCTCTCAATGCATTCCATGGCGCCGATCATAGGAGCAAGCGGAGCCATATCGGGAGTGCTGACTGCATATATGCTTATTTTCCCGTCGAACAGGATATTTACTCTGATTTTTCTGGGATTTTTTATCATGCCGGTAAGAATACCTGCATTCATTTATGTCACGATATGGATAATCGGGCAGTTTTTAAGCGGATTCTCGAGCATTATGGGATCGGGCAGCAACGTCGCATATTTTGTCCATATCGGAGGCATCGTATCAAGTTATATCTATATATCCCTTGTCAGGAGAAAACTCCTGCGCCGGTACTATACCTGATATGACTTACCCTGTTCAATCAATCTCAAGCCTTTCATTCCGATATCCTTTCTGTAGGTTACACCCTGGAAGTCGATTTCCGTCGCTTTCGCATAGGCCTTCTTTATTGAATCCCTCAGGTTCTGACCCAGAGCCGATACGCATATAACCCGGCCCCCGTCTGTAACGAGCTTCCCGTCTTCATTGTTCCTGGTGCCTGCATGAAAAACATAAACTCCTTTCTCATCCTCAAGACTGCCGCTGATCTCGAAGCCCTTGAGATACGAATCGGGGTACCCCTTCGAAGCCAGGACAACTCCCGTGCAGTATCCTTCATACTGTTCTATTATCAGCCGGTCGAGCCTGCCGTCGGTTGCGGCTGATATTATATCCAGAAAATCGGTTTTCAGGAGCGGCAGGATAACCTGCGCCTCAGGGTCCCCAAGTCTTATGTTGTATTCTATTACAGCCGGCCCATGTTCTGTGAGCATCAGGCCAAGATAAAGGAAGCCTAAATAAGGGCTCCCCTCTTTCTGCATTCCTGCTATTGTCGGCCTTATAATATTTTCAGTGATAATATCCTTCATAGTATCGTCAATGAACGGGACCGGGGCGTATGCCCCCATTCCTCCCGTATTGGGACCTTCATCATTGTCATATATTCTCTTGTGGTCCTGGGCGGAAGCCAGCCATTTGAAATCATGGCCGTCGGTAATGATGAAAACGCTGGTTTCAATCCCTTCAAGTACATCCTCAAGAACTATGCGGTCTCCTGCACTTCCGAATTCCCTGTCCACCATTAATCTCTTTATTCCATCATAAGTTTCCTCAACGGTTTTGCAGACGATCGCTCCTTTACCGGCAGCCAGCCCGTCCGTTTTAACGACAAAGGGCCTGTCTGATTTCTTCACAAAATCAAAAGCTTTATCGCTGGAATCAAACACCTCGAATTTAGCTGTGGGGATATGATATCTTGCCAGGAATTCTTTAAGATAAATCTTGCTGCCTTCCAGCCTTGAAGCCCTGCAGGAAGGTCCGAAAACAGCCGCTTTTGTTTTTTTCAGAGCATCGGTTATCCCGTTAACTAGAGGCTGCTCCGGTCCAACGATTACGAGGTCGATGCTTCCAAGTTCTACGAATTCTTCAAGGTCCGTGAAAGGCTGGGCTGTCCCTGCCGGAACATTCCTGCCGTACCTGGATGTACCGCCGTTCCCGGGCAGTATATACAATTTTTCACACCTGGGGCTCCTGGAAACCGCCCAGGCGATTGCACTTTCTCTTCCTCCGCTTCCTATCACGGCAACGTTCATATGAGTCTCCTGCAAATTATAAACAGTTTAATTATAGGCCTATTATAATTAGCCGACAATCAACAGTCAACAGACTATAGTCGAGAGTCGAGAGTCGTGAGTCGGGAGCCTGGAATCGGCAGTCAGGCAGTAGATCGAGTTTGTTTTATATAATACATGAAGAATTTTTTCAAAATCAGTCAAATCAAGTTATAATAATAGTACCTTGTTCTTCACCAGGTTTTTAGCCGGTTTTATCCGGCGGGAGTTTTGTATGATGACCTTCCAGGATGTTATATTCAAGCTCAAGGAATACTGGGGCGCACAGGGCTGTCTCATACGGGAGCCGTACGATCTGGAAAAGGGTGCGGGAACGTTCAATCCGGACACTTTTCTTCGTTCTCTTGGGCCCGAACCCTGGAAAGTTGCATATGTCGAACCTTCGCGCCGTCCGACTGACGGCCGTTACGGCGATAACCCGAACCGCCTGGGTTATTATTTCCAGTTCCAGGTAATTATCAAACCGTCACCCGATAATATCCAGGATCTTTACCTGAAAAGCCTCGAATTTCTCGGAATTGCTCTCAAGGAACACGATATCCGCTTTGTTCATGACGACTGGGAATCACCCACTCTCGGGGCCTGGGGACTGGGTTGGGAAGTTTGGCTTGACGGAATGGAAATAACGCAGTTCACTTATTTTCAGCAGGTCGGAGGAATCGAACTTTCGCCTGTGCCGGTCGAAATAACTTACGGAACTGAAAGGATCTCGATGTATCTTCAGAATGTGAATCACTACAAAGACATAAAGTGGAACGATGAATTCACATACGGAGACCTTCATTTCCAGCTTGAAAAGGAATTTTCAGCATACAATTTCGAATTTGCCGACGTTGAGCTTTACAGGAGGCTTTTCGACGATTACGAGTCGGAATGCTTTAAAACTATTGAAAAGGGTATTGTCCTCCCGGCATACGACCTGGCCATGAAATGCTCGCATGTATTCAATATTCTCGATGCGAGGGGCGCTATATCGGTCATGCAGAGGGAGAGCTATATACTAAGGGTAAGAAAGCTGGCTTCAACCTGTGCAGCCGCGTATCTTAAAAAAAGGGAAGAACTTGGTTTCCCTCTTTTAAAAAAGCCGCAGCCGAAACTCTCTATGAGACCGGCATAAAAGCCGATGCCTCTTAGAAAATTTTCTCTCCCTTCAATAATACCGCCTGTAGAAAATGTTCTGGGACGGCTTGGTTATAACAGGAAGAAAAGCTCTCTGGATGAAAATACTTTAAGCCTTGTCAAAACAGTTATTGAAAATTCAATCCCTTTAATAAAGCCTTCCGGCAATGTACTTGACTGCCCTGTAAAAGGAAGGGATAATACTTCGGTTACTCTCGATTGCGGGATAGCCTTTCATTCCGTCAAACTTTCATCGATAATGAAAAATGCCGGCAAAGCTTCGCTTATTCTATGCACGATTGGTCCCGATCTGACCATCGAAACGGCAAGACTTACTAAAGAGGGTGAAATGACCCGGGCCGTAATTCTCGACGCTGTCGGCAGTGAAGCTGTTGAATCGTTCGCCGATTATATAACCGGTGTTTTAAAAAGGGAAAACATGCTTTTCAATCTTAAAAATACAATGCGTTTCAGCCCCGGCTACGGCGATCTCAATACGGATGTCCACCCTGCAATGCTTCGCCTCCTCGATGCGGGAAGCCTCGGTGTTTCCTTTCACGAGGAAAGTTTCGTCCTTGTACCGGAAAAGACAGTCACGGCCGTCATCGGCTGGATTTAATAAAAGAGCATTGATGAATAAAATGAACGATAATTACGGACTGGCCTTAAGGATAACAGATTCTGAAAAGGAAAGGGATAATTTTCCGAAGACGTTCTGGGAAATTTTATTATTTACATCAGGAAAAGCAGAAATCAGGAACGGCGCGAACTGTTTCTGCCTGAACCAGCGTGAAAGAGATAATATCTTCATAAACAGCCGGTATATCGCGCTTGGATTCGATCCCCGCCTGGTCAATTCCGCCTTTCATCCTGAACAAATATTGGAAGCCGGGATAAAACCGGCTGATCCGGCAGGCGTTTTGGATCTTTTCTGGGCGGATTGTTTTATACATAGAGAAGGCGAATTGCCCGGGCCAATTGTTTTATACCCGCAAAGCACTCAATTCCTGGAGGAAATTTTCAATAAAATCCGGGATGAACTCACGAATAAATCAAATCCATACTGGCCCTACCGGACCCGTTCGTTTCTGATAGAGGCCCTGATCCATTTAGGCCGGATATTTCACCAGCCCGTTCAGGTACCGGATAAAGTCACCGGGCTCATTCATCCTGCTGAAAAAGTTCGCCTGTATCTCTCGACGCATTATTCCGAAAAGATATCGCTTGCCGGATTAACCAGGGAATTCTGCACAAATAAAACCACCCTGGAAGAAAAATTCTTCGATCTGACTGGAAAAACTGTTTTCGGCTATCTTCGCGAGCTCAGGCTTTCCATAGCCAGAAATCTTCTACAGGAAACAACCCTGCCCGTTTCCGAAATCGCCTCAAAAACAGGATTTTCAGATCCCACACATTTCGGACGTGTTTTTCAAAAGACTTTCCGCCAGCTTCCCGCTTCATACCGGAAAAATTTCAAATAAAATGAAATCCTGCCGGAAAACCGATTTTCCCTTTCCGAAAGCCCTGTTTTTTTATCCGGATTTGTGCTAATCTATTACACTTTCAAAACAGAACAAAAGAAGGAAGGGAGAGATGATATGAAAACAGCTTTATTGATCATTGACGTGCAAAATGATTATTTCCCGAATGGTAAAATGGAATTAAAAAATAGTTTAGAAGCCGGCATACGGATAAAAGATTTACTGAAAAAATTCAGAAACCTGTCATTGCCGGTCGTTCATGTAAAGCATCTTTCAATAAGCACGGGAGCGTCATTTTTTATACCGGGAACGCATGGTGCGGAACTTCATGAAAATGTAAGACCGATGGAAGGGGAAAAAATCATTGTCAAATATTTTCCCAACAGTTTCCGGAAAACGGAACTCGATGGTTATTTAAAAGAAAACTGCATATCCAAACTTGTAATAGCGGGCATGATGACCCATATGTGCGTCGACTCGACCGTACGGGCCGTATATGACCTGGGATACGAATGCATTGTCGCGGGCGACTGCTGTGCGACGAAATCTTTAAAGTACAATGATGATGAAATATCCGCAGGGAATGTGCAGAATTCATTTTTAGCAGCTTTGAGCGGATTTTCAAAAGTACTGGCTAAAGATGCGGTGATCGAACTCATAAAATAGCCTTTCTCCCTTTTCTCCTTTACTTTATGTAAAAAACAATTCCCCCTTTTCTGTAAATGCTCGATACCCCGGAATTGATATTTTTATAATAATCTGTTAAAATATAGGACTGACAGATATTTACATCTTTCCTGAATAGTTGTGGTTTCCCCTGCCGTTAAGGTAAGGAAAATTCTTTTTCTGGGACAGGAGGACATGGAAAACATCGAATTAAAAAAAAATATATATCAATGTCTCAGGGAAGGGAACTTGGGAAATGCCGAAGACCTGACTCTGAAGGGCATGGAAGAGGATATAAACAACCAGGACTTCGAGAAAATACTCAAGGTTATCAAGTTCTGGCAAAACAGGCAGGAACTTTTTAAATTCGATGCCGGGGGCGGTGAAACCCTTATACAGGAATGGGATAAATTTATCGATTTCTGCACAAACCAGAGGATCGATAATAAAAAGGCTGTAATATCGATTAAAAATTATATTTACGGCAGGGCAGTTGAGTTTCTTATCGAAAGTTACAGGCTTTCCCCTGTACCAGAGCGTGATACCCTGATTCTTCTTGGGCAGACCTTCTATGAAATAGGAATTCTGGATAAGGCCGTTGAGACGCTGGAATATGCTCTTTCAATGGCTGCCGGAGACGACAATACTCGTATTTATACCTTATTGGGGGATATTTATTACGAGATCGGGGAAACGGATTCCGCGATGGTCATGTTCAACGAGGCGTTTCTTAAATTTCCCCAGCTCGTCAATATAGACAATATCGAATACCCGGCTCTGAAAAAGATCCGGACATCGATCGAGGAAGACGGATTCAGGGAAAACGAGATCCTTGAATGGATCGCCGTTTACGGTTACCTGTACGAGGGTTTGACAGCCAGGAAAAAAATGGAATACAATGATTACATGGAAATGAAAGAAAAGATCATAGACTATGAAAAATCTCTTAAAATCGATAAAAAAGTAAGGAATATAATTGTGCCCCGGCTTATAAATTTTTATTTATGGCTATTGGACTATTATATATTCCAGCTGGGCACCTTCGAGACGGCGGATAAGGTGGGAAAGAGGATTATCGAGCTCCTCGACCTGGCTAACTGCAGGGAGGAAATTAAAACAAAGCTCACTGCACGTGCGTCTCAATTGTTTAAAAATCTTCTTGCTAAAAAGGACCTGAAAAAAAGCGCCTCCCCGGGCTGAAACACAGGTGCATCATAAGGATGAAATATGGCGATAATAGCGGTTGGTTCCCTGGCGTTCGACAGCATAACGACCTTTGAAGGAACGAAGGACCGGATCCTCGGCGGATCTTTAACACATTTTGCCAATGCCGCAAATTTTTTATCGAAACCCCTTCTTATCGGGGTCGTAGGGAACGATTTTGAAAGCAGCCACTGGGATTTCATAAAATCAAAATCCGGCAGTACGGAAGGGATCAAGATCCTTAAGGATGAAAAATGTTTTTTTTGGGAAGGTGTATATTCGGACGATTTCGAAAGAAGGGATACATTAAAAACGGAACTTAACGCTTTCGCAAAATTCGATCCTGCAGTTCCGGATTCATATAAAAAAAGGCCGTTCATCCTGTTCCTGGCGAATATTGACCCTGTAATTCAGAAGAAGGTCGCACTGGAGGCGGGCGAAAGCCGGCTCTCTATACTCGACACTATGAATTTCTGGATCGAAAACAGCCGAAAAGACCTTGACAGCGTCCTTGACACTGTTGACGGTATTGTGATCAATGAAGATGAAGCCCTTCTTATGACCGGCGAGAAAAATATAGTAAAAGCCGCCAGATCGATGTTCCGTCCCGGCTTCAAATTGATCATAGTAAAAAAGGGCGCGAACGGTGTAATGGTTTTCGGACCGGATTTCATCATTACACTTCCCGCTTATCCAATCCCTGAAATAAAGGACCCGACGGGGGCGGGGGACAGTTTTGCCGGAGCCTTTATGAGCTATATAGACCATTTCGGCATAAGGGATATGACCCGGGAGAAAATTAAAAGTGCAGCCGCGTATGCGACTGTCATAGCCTCTTTTGCGGTCGAGGATTTCGGCGTTCAAGGCCTCTCCGGAATAACGCAAAAGGATATAAAAGTCCGCATGAAAGATTTCATGAAAATGGCGGCCTTTAAATAAAATATACATGGGAGTAATTGAAATGACTGATACGATCATTAGAAAAAAAGAAGATATACTTCTCGATATAGAAGAAAAACTGAAAGAGGAGAAATGGACAAGGGCGGCAATAGAAAGCTACAGCGTCAGGAATTTCATCGAGCTCGACAGCATCATCCGCATGTCCATCGATGAGGGCTTTAAGGATGATCTTAAAAACCTGTGCCGTGAAAATCTGAAGCATTACCAGAACAGCGTTGTCGGTTTATATATAATCGGTGTTCTCAGCCTGGAGGAATCTTCGGTCGACGATACCCATATTCCTCAAATCATTAAGCTTTTTATGGATAATAAAAAACTCAAGATCGCCGAATTCCTGGCAGAAAAGATACTCTCCTACCGTGAAAACAAGTTTGCCCTTAAGACACTTGAAACGGTTTATGAGGATTACGGCAACCAGGATGAGCTCTTCAATATTAAGAAGAGGCTGGTTCTGATAGACTCTAAAGACGGAGCTAACGCTAAATATCTGGGCGAATACTATGAGAAAGAAGGCGACAAGGACCAGTCTATGTTTTATTACAGGCTGGCCATGGAGCGATATATCAAAGCCAAGAGTGTAAAAATGGTTGAGGACCTCTGGAATAAGGTTATAAAACTTTACCCGGAGGATTCGTCTCTTGTCATAATTATGTCGAAAAAGATCATCGATGTGCTTGGAGAGGAGAGGACAGCCGACATGGTTTTCAACGATTTTATAAGGCAGGCCATAAAAAATGAAAAATATGACGAAGCCCTCAAAGTACTCAAAGTGATAATCGATTTCAAGCAGACTGAAAAGCAGTTCAGAAAAGCGATTGAAGACTGCTACAGGAATTTATATAAAGACCACAGTGAACTGGAAAAGTATTTAAAATTATCGGCCATCGGCCAGAGCTGGAAACCCCATAAAGAAGCGATCAGGCTTTTCGAAACACATATAGCCTTCGATAAAGGAGTCTACGTATCCCATAAAAGCTGGGGTATCGGACTGGTCAAGGAAATTCAGAACGATAAAGTAATTATAGATTTCGAAACGAAGCCCAATCATGAAATGTCCCTTGAAATTGCACTCAGAGCCCTTGATATTCTTGATCCCGACAATATTGTCATCTGGAAAAAATTCAAAACAAAGGAATTGAAGGACCTTTTCATTAAAGACCCTCTTAAAGTCATCGAAATAGTGCTCAGGAGCAAACAGGGGGAAGTATCTTCATCTGAAATCAAAGCCTGTTTCATACCGGATATGATGAAGGAAAGCGAATGGAATAAATGGTGGCTCAATGTTAAAAAAATGATCGAATCCAGCGAAACGATTATCCAGAACCCGACAAAAAGGAACATGATTGAATTAAGGGATAATGAAAAGAGTGTTGTGGAAGAGATTATCAGCAAATTCAAAAAAACAACGACATTTGAAAACAAGGTCAAGCTTTTTATCGATTTCGTTCAAAGGGGCGGAGACGTGAATTCCGCACCTGCCGCAGCGCTCGTCGATTACTTTACTGAAATTATCAAGGCTTCGAGTGAATCGAATGAAAAACAGCTCGTTTCGCTTGTAACCCTGAAATATTCCAATTACGAAGGATACAACGACAATATCGTCGACAGTTCTATCTTTTTCGAGATAAAGAACCTGAACGACCTCTATGAATCGCTGGATCCGGAACTTAAAAAGACATTTCTACAGCTTTTAATGAAAAAGCTCAAAGATTGGGATCAAAAATTTGCAGACATTATTACTCATTCATCTGTTTCAAAATTAAACCGCTTCATGCTCAACGAGCTGGAGCTGTTCGAGAAATTCGACGTGATCAACAGCATTTTCGTCGCTTCGATGAATGCATTTCACGAAAATCCCGAATTGTTCCTCTGGATATCTAAAGTCCTGTTCGAAGAGGGATCGATGAACCTCAAGGAAAAGATAGGAGTAAGAGAAAGCGAGATCATGTTCAGGCTTCTGTCGCTTCTGGATATTTTGAACGATGAAATCGATTCGAAGACCAATATTGCAAGGAACAAAAAGATCATACAGGGAATAAACGATATCCTGTTCAAAAAGAATATGCTCGGCGAATTGATCAAAAATTCCGATGAAACAACAGCAAAAAGCATCCTGTCGCTCCTTTATTCCACTTTGACCCTTGAAACCGAAATAAGGGACGATTACGTCAACCAGATCATTTCACAATATCCGTCTCTTAAAAAGATTTCAAAGCAGGAAAAGATATTGATCAGGCATCCCTTCCTGGTGACCGCTGCTTCGCTTGAATCAAAGAAAAGGGAAATGGCCCGGATAATGTCATTTGAAATACCTGAAAACAGCCGTGCTATCGGTGAAGCGATGGAAAAAGGAGACCTCAGGGAAAACGCAGAATATAAGGCGGCACTTGAAAAGCAGGACCAGCTGAAGGCCGCCGCATCCAAGCTTGAAACCGAGATAAGCCAGGCAAAAGTGCTTGAAAAGGATAAAGTAAATACTTCACTTGTTGACGTGGGTGTAAAAGTAACCCTCAAAAATTCGGAGGGCCAGCCGGAGGAGTACCAGATATTAGGGCAATGGGATGTGGATTTCAATACAAAAACCATTTCATATCACTCTCCGCTCGGGAAAGCTCTTCTGGACAGGAAAATCGGAGATAAAATCGATTTTGAATATAATGGAGAATTGAAAAAATACGAGATCGTTAAAATAGAGCTTGCCGAGTTTAATTAAAAAAATTATAAATAATTAAATTAATTAAGGAGGTAATAATGCCTGAGTGGTTAAAACCATGGTTAACGATCCCGATTCAAATGATCGTAGGTGCTCTTGCGGGAATTTATTATATTAAGGTCATGAAAAAACCCATTTTCGGAAATTTCTGGGGAGCGGTTATTTTTGGAGTAATTGGAGGCATTCTTGGAGGGTTTTTTTTGGGACTTACCAATATTACAAAATTGCTATCCAACAATACGTTGTCGGTTGATTTTATTGCAACATTGTTCGGAGCATTTGCATTACTGTGGTTATTTTCAAAAATAGCCCATTAATTAAATTCTGGAGGAAATTTTTATGGCAAACGAATTAGACGACGTCAAAGTGGGTATTGTCGGCAAACAAAAACCTCTGACAGCCACACAGGATTCATCGGTAGCGAAGACTGCCGAAAAGATGCTCAGGGAAAAAGAGCATAACGTTGTTGTAGTTGATAAAGCGGCAAGACCGATCGGCATGGTATCGTCGTGGGATATTTTGAAAATAACATTTCTTGCCGACAGCGCAAGGGAAATGCCGGTTTCAAAACTTATAGAGGGCCAGAAACTCCTTTTCGTCTATTCAGAAGTCAGCGTGCGTGATGCACTTAATTTAATGATTGATAAAGGTATAAGCGCTTTGCCGATTCTTGACGAGGGTGATAACCTGGTCGGTAAAATAAGTCTCACCGAGATCGCGCGTTTTGTCAAAGAGAAACTCTAAATATAAAACCCCTTTTTAATTCTAAAGGAGCAGTTATGGGTAAATATCTGGTCACTTCGGCGCTTCCCTATGCCAACGGCCCGCTGCATCTGGGTCATCTTGCCGGGGCATACCTTCCTGCCGACATTTATGTAAGATTCAGAAGATTGCAGGGAGACGATGTCGTATATATCTGCGGAAGCGATGAACATGGCGCTGCCATAACAATACGTGCTGAAAAAGAAGGAGTGAGCCCGAGGGTTATCGTCGATAAATATCACGATGAAATGGAAAAGAGTTTCAGGAATATGCGGATCGATTTCGATAACTTTTCAGGGACGGCACGGCCCGGACACTACGAGATATCACAGAGATTTTTCATGGACCTTTTTGAAAACAATCATCTCGAGACCAGGACCGAGAACCAGTTTTTCGATGAAAAGAAAAAGAGATTCCTGCCTGACCGTTATATCGAGGGTAAATGCCCCAATTGCGGCTACGAAAAAGCGAGGGGCGATCAGTGCGATAAATGCGGAAAACTCCTGGACCCGATTGACCTAATCGACCCTGTAAGCATTTTATCAGGCGAAAAACCTGTTTTGAAAAAGACCTTCCACTGGTATTTGAAGCTTCAGGACTTCAAGGATAAGCTCGTGGATTGGCTGAAATCCAAAGAAAACTGGAAAGATAATGTGCGTAATTTTGCCCTCGGCATGATCGAAAAGGAAGGACTGAGGGAAAGAGCGATCACACGCGATATTGACTGGGGAATACCCGTACCGTTAAAAACAAAGGAAGCTCAGGGCAAAGTTCTCTATGTCTGGTTCGATGCGCCGATCGGTTATATTTCCTCTACCGTTGAATGGGCTATTAAAACAGGAAATCCTTCCAAATGGAAGGAATACTGGCAGGACCCTGAAACAAGGATTATACATTTTATCGGTAAAGACAATATCCCCTTTCATGCGATCATCTGGCCTGCAATACTCATGGGCCAGAAATCCCATTACCAGCTTCCTTATGAAATACCGGCTAACGAATATCTGACCCTTGAAGGTGAAAAGTTTTCCACTTCTCAAAATTGGGCAGTCTGGGTCGACGAATACCTCGATAATTTCCCGCCGGATCCCCTGAGGTATTACCTGGCTGCCAATGCACCCGAGACAAAAGATGCCGATTTTTCCTGGAAATCATTCCAGACAAGAAATAATGAAGAACTTTCAAACATACTGGGAAATTTTGCAAACAGGTCCCTTACGTTCGTGAAGAACAACTGCAAAGGAATAATTCCGGACGGTACATATTCAATTGAAGAAAATACCGTCTTTACTTTCCTTGAAAAAAAAATCGAAGAAATACGCGGCCACTACGATTCATTCCATGTCAGGGAGGCCGCGAGGACAATCATGGACATTGCCAGGATCGGTAACAAGTACTTCGACGATATCAAGCCATGGGTTTGTAAAAAGGAAAACCCTGAAAAGATGAACACATCCATGAACGTCTGCATGAATATACTGAGAGTACTCTCCATTGTCATGTATCCGATAATCCCGGACTCTGCAGTGAAACTATGGAATATGATCGGCGAAGAGGGTCATCCCCAGGATGATAAATGGTCAGTCATCAATTCAAAAAGGATAAAACCCGGGCAGAAGATAGGCTCCCTTGACATCCTCTTTCAGAAATATGACGATAAGGTAATCCAGACCCAGGTCGACAGGCTTTTAAAAAAGTCAAGAAGGGAAAACAAGGAACAGAATGTAACTATTGAAGATTTCAGAAAATTCGACCTGAGAGTTGCAGAGATCGTTGAAGCCGTCCCTGTTCCGAAGTCTAATAAATTACTGAAGCTTAAAGTAAGGGTCGGGCAGATTGAAAAGCAGATCATGGCAGGTATAAAGCCTTACTACGATCCCTCCGCTCTTGTCGGGAAAAAGATCGTCATCATCAATAACCTGGAACCGGCCAGGCTTATGGGCGAAACATCCGAAGGAATGATGCTTGCGGCAGGCAATGATGATCATACGAAAGTCATATTCCTGACGCCCGAGTCCGACATCGAAAGCGGATCAAAGATAAGTTAATTCAAAGCGGCCAGCGCATCCAGCAGCCTCTTCATGTCATGTCCGGTATGCAGCCTGCAGCAGAATCCCGTACCATTTTTTAAAATTATTCCATGCTTTAAGAGATCGATATTATTGTAGTTTCGGATAGTTTTAAAAATACTTCCGCGGCTATGCCTTATCGCGGGCGAATTATAATTCCATTTCATAGTATGAAATCCCGGCGCCGCAAGGTACAGCTTCAATGTTTCCATTACCGCAGCCGTTTTATATAACGGCAAGATTTCGCTCTCGAAATGCCTTTCAGAAACGATTATTGCCGTATCAAGCCCGTTTGCTATAACCCCGGAGCATAATATAACATCCGCTTCCCCGAGGTCGGTCATAAATGCCCTCTTGATGCGGAAGGCTGTCCTGCTTTCAACGGAACATTTCAATTTCGCTTTATACTCATGGTATTTGAATTCCGACAGATCGCCGTCAAAATCGATGGGTTCGAAAAGAAGGATATCGTATTGCCGTTCTTTAACGGCAATTTCAACTTTAGTTCCGCCGGCAGCACTCACCAGGCCGGCGAGGTATCTTGAGGAAACTCCTGCGCTTGCCGGTTTCAAATCACTGAATAGGGATATTAGAGCTGTTTTTGCCGAATCATAAAAATAAATCCGGCCCCGGGGAACGAAAGTTTTAATAAGTTTCAGGAGAGGATAATAGAGCTTATTAATGAAATCGGCCGATATTCCTGAAGATATCGCATTTTTAATATATGAACTGACAGATTTATTATTATGACCGCAGATTACAGATCCCTCGTTCATGCTGAAATCGACATACTTGTTGCCGTCTATATCGTAAACATACTGATCCTTTTCTTTTCTGACTATAAACGGCCCTGCTCCTTCCGGCAGGGTATCATTCAGGGAATGCAGTCTTGCCCCTGAAAGCTTCAGCGATAAATCAATTCCGTCAGGAAAATCGGACATTATTACATCCGGTCATTTTAATGAAGATCATTTTGCGTATTCGATCACCCTTGTTTCCCTTATAAGGGTAACCTTGATCTGTCCCGGGTATTTCATTTCGCTTTCAATCTTCTTGGCAATATCCTTGGCAAGGATGAAGGCATTTTCGTCGGTAACCGATTCACTTGAGACAAAAACGCGGACCTCTCTTCCCGCCTGGATTGCATAAGCCTTTTCAATACCCTGGAAAGATGTCGCTATATTCTCAAGGTTCTGCAGCCTCTTGAGGTATTCTTCGAAAGATTCACGGCGCGCACCGGGCCTTGAGGCAGAGATTGCATCGGCAGCCATAACGATGGATGCTTCGACATATTTTATTTCCGCTTCGCCATGATGAGCCGCAATCGCATTTACAATATTATCCGGAAGGCCGTATTTATGGGCCACTTCCGCTCCCACGAGGGAATGGACGCCCTCACCGGTTGTTTTAATACCCTTCCCTATGTCGTGAAGAACGCCGGCTATCTTGGCATGATCGATGTTGGTCCTGAGCTCGCCGGCTATCATACCCGCTAAATTCGCCACTTCGATAGAATGGTAGTAAACGCTCTGGCCGTAGCTGGTCCTGTATTTCAGCCTTCCGATAAAGGGATATAACTCCCTGGGTATGTTTATCTTGAGGTCCATGCAGGCCTGCTTGCCTACTTCGATGATCTCAAGCGCCATATCTTTTTCAACTTTAACGGCAATTTCCTCGATACGGGCCGGATGAATCCTGCCGTCAATGATCAGTTTCTCAAGGGACTGCTTTGCAACTTCCCTTCTGTAAGGATCGAAGGAGGATATGATAACCACTTCCGGAGTATCGTCAATAATAAGATCCACTCCGGCAATAGACTCGAACGCCCTTATGTTTCTTCCCTCTCTTCCTATTATCCTGCCTTTCATTTCGTCATTCGGCAATGTTACGGTTGAAATCGTCCTTTCCGCAGTAACTTCTGCAGCGTTTCTCTGAATAGCCGATACAATGATTTCCCGAGCCTTCACTTCCCCCTGGTCCCGGGCCTCATCTTCAATTTTTTTAATGATATTTACCGAGTCCCTCTTGGCTTCTTCAGTCATTTCGAGAATAAGCTGCTGCTTGGCTTCTGCGGCGGTCATCTGAGCAACCCTTTCCAGTTCATGAAGGTGCTTTTCGTAGGCCTTTTTTAATTCCTCTGCTGTTTTTTTAAATTCCTTTTCTTCATTCTCCAGCTCTCTTTCCTTTTTCTCCAGAGATTCAAGCCTTTTGTCCATCGAATCTTCTTTCTGGACAAGACGTCTCTGAGCTTGCTGAAGTTCAAAATTCCTTTCTTTAAATTCTCTTTCTAACTGCTTTCTTTCCTCAATTACCTTGTCTTTAGCTTCAAGAAGAATTTCTCTTTTCTTTGCTTCTGCGTCCTTATCCGCAGCTTCAAGAATTTCTTTAACTTTTTCTTCAGCAGATTCCAACCGGAACTTCGCAATAAACTTCCTGGCGAAATATCCGACTATACAACCGAATAAAAGAGAGGGGAGAGCCGACAAAACAATGATCCACATAAATTTCCCCTGCAAAATATTTAGTATTTTCTATCTTAATAATTTATAATCAATTTGAATTACTGTCAAGGTATTGATGAGTTTAATTGTTGCCCGACTTGGCGATTCTTCATACGGATCAAGCGATAACCCGAGACGTAAATGCGTCATTATTCCCTGCTTTTTAAAAAAATGTTCATGAAACGGTGCCAGCCCGTGTTCTCCTGCAATACATCCATATTCATGACCCTGCATGCTATATGATTTACACATACTGCAACGCTGGAATGCGGGCTGAGAATTGTAAAAGGCGTCTGTTTTCGGACGGATTCCCCGATTATAGGATCTTCATAAATGAACCCGAAATTGTCTATCTTGATATTGAGGAACTGACCGCATATATCGATTATCTTTTTAGAAACCTTGTTGGCTTCAACATTGGATCTGACCCTGTTCAGGACCAGTTTAATATTCGGCATTTCGGATTCCGTCACAATCGCCTTGATTATGCCGTAAGCGTCTGTCATGGAAGTCGGCTCCGGCGTCGTAATAACGATCGTTTCATGAGCCGCAATGACAAAGGAGAGGACATTTTTAGATATTCCGGCGGAAGTGTCAATAATAATATAGTCGGCATAACTTATTTCTTTCATCGCCTCAATAAGATTCTGCTTCTCTTCGTCATTCAGGTTGGCAAGCTGGGTAAAACCCGATGCGCCTCCTATTATATCAACTCCCACTTCTGTTTTTACTATAATATCAGACATTTTCTTCTGACCTTTTATGACATGGAACAGATTATGCTTCGGTATAACCCCGAGAAGCACATGTATATTG
Source organism: uncultured Spirochaetota bacterium (assembly GCA_963796325.1). Classification (GTDB taxonomy): domain Bacteria; phylum Spirochaetota; class Brevinematia; order Brevinematales; family JAOACQ01; genus CAVYGN01. Next base: position 319,607 of record CAWCLF010000001.1, on the reverse strand, counting down.
GCAAGGCCCAGGTCGGCATCGAACACGATGACCTTTTTTGGATTGTCTTTCATATTGGCCAGGCAGATGCCCAGGTTCAGGGCAAAGCTCGACTTGCCTACACCGCCTTTGCCTGATGTAATCGCGATGATCTGTGTATTTGTCTTCGGGAAACTTCCCATCATCCGTCTTAAGCCTTCAGCCTGGTCAGGTCCAAGAATGGTCGACATAATGCTACCTCTAAGACATACGTTATTTTAATGAATCGGCAATAAGGCGATCAACATTAGCAATTTCAAAGTCTTCAGGAACGCCCTGGCCGTTAGTTACGAAAGAAAGCGGCTTTTTCGTCTGATAAAGCGACGAAATTATTGAACCCAGGCATACAGTTTCATCCAGCTTGGTCGCAATTATATGAGAAAATTCCAGACATGAATAGCTGTCCACGACAAGATCGAGGTCCCTGGGTTTCGTAGTGGCGCTTACAACAAGATGAATATCAAACTTCATGTTCGCTTTTTTCATCCAATCGGATAGTTCCTTGATCACGATCGTGTCCTTGGGGCTTTTCCCGGCAGTGTCAATAAAAGTATAATATGTTTCATCGTTTTCAAGGATCTTATAAAACTGATCCTCCTTATTAATGGGATAAAATGGGGCTTTCATAAGGTCGGAATAAGTTTTAAGCTGGGAATCGGCGCCGACCTTATACCTGTCGATAGATATGAATCTGAGAGACTTCTGCCGGATTACAGCAATATGTGCAGCCATTTTTATGATGCTTACAGTTTTACCTACGCCTGTAGGTCCTATAAAGAGAATATTTTTACCGTAGCTGTAATTTTCAAGAAGGATATCCTCCCTGTTTATATTTGTTTTCAGGTAATCTTTTATGCTTGAAAGGATCTGCGCTTTGTCTATCAGGATGTCGTTTTTCTGCATTTTAAGATATTCAATTATATCGCGTATGACATTGGGATGAAATTCTCTTTCCCTCAGGAATTCTTCAGCCCACTGGATGTTTTTCTGTGAAATTTCAAGATCCTGCATGATCTTCTTTTTATTCTCCAGCGAAGTATTCCTGCTGGATTTCATCAGACCTTCCTTTATCTCATCGAATTCATTTTTAATATAATTCTGGATTTCGACAAGGGAGCTTTTTAGATTCTGAACTTCCTCCTCGAGCTTTTTACTCTTCATGACGTCAGCCGGAACGACGGACTTCGGAATCACCGGAAAAGGAGAATTTACAGACCTCGCATAGTTTTCTTCCCTCGGGCTCTGTGCAATATCCTCATCTTTGAACAGTGTCGGTGCAACAGCAGTTTTCCTTACGCTTTTCTTCTGCCTCTCCATTATCCTTGCTTCATCAATGCATGCTGTCGCAATCCAGACGGTTTCTTTCCGGAGTCCCAGGAATTTTTTTCGTTCTTCCGGATATGTCCTTATCAGCATCGTTTCCTTAAGACGCTCCTCCATCCTTGCGGCAAGGAACATTTTATCAACCGCTTCCTGCTTGGTCTTCCCTTCATAAATGGCATACCTCATAACATAATCTCCTCAAGATTATTAAGGGTTGATGCTGATAATACCGATCTGGTCCAGCGTATAATTTATTGGAATTTCAGAATAGGACAGCACACCTATCCCCGGGAACGATCTTTCTATAAGCTCTCTTACAAGTCTCCGTATCTTCTGACTGGACAATATTACAGGCTGCCGGCCCGTCTTGATGACGCCTTCAATCACCTGGCTCGCACCGGTAATAAATTTGTTTACAAGATCAGGCTCAAGAGTCGACACAAGACCCTGCGCCGTTTCATGTATCGAATCGGTAAATATCTGTTCCACTTCCGGATCGATCACTATTGCCTTCAGGCTATTGTTTTCATCGGCGTAATTGGAGGCAATCTGCTTGCCCAGGGACTGCCTGACATATTCCGTTATCATATCTATATTTTTTATGGTTGCCCCGTAATCGGAAATGGTTTCGAGAATGGTCAGCATGTTCCTTATCTTTACGCCTTCCTTGAGCAGGTTTTGAAGAACTTTCTGGATCTCCCCGATGCTGGAATTTTTCATGGCTTCTTCCGTAACGACCGGATACTCTTTCTGCAAAGCATCTATCATCGATTTGACATCCTGCCTGGTCAAAAGCTCCCCTGCATTCTTCTTGATGACCTCTGTAATATGAGTCGCTACAACTGACGGCGGATCAAAAATATCAAATCCCAGGGACTCCGCTTTCGGCCTCTCATCGCTTGAAATCCACTTGGCATCAAGGCCGAATGCAGGCTCCTTGATCTCGACGCCTTCTATCTGCTTGAGATCGAGTTTTGGATTCATCGCGAGGAACCTGTTAACGAAAATCTTGCCCCGGCTTATTTCAGAACCCCTTATCTTCAATATATATTCGGATGCGTCGATGCCTACGTTGTCTATTATCCTGATAGGCGGGACAAGGATGCCCAGATCCAGCCCGATACGTCTCCTTATAAGCTTGATCCTGTCGAGGAGATCTCCTCCCTGCTCCTTATCGACAAGAGGAATAAGATTATATCCTATTTCCAGGTTCATCGGATCTATTCTTACGATATCCTCCACTGTCGTAGTCTGCTCAGTCGCCTGTCTGGATTTAGTAGATTCGGCCTCTTTTTTCACAAGACTTGCTTTGATCGTCCGTGACATCGTAAAGCCGATGGTCAAGATCAGACCCCCGACAAGGAAATTCAGGAGGAATGGAAATCCCGGTACGATGCCCAGAAGCGTGATAAACCCTCCGGCCACGAATAACACCTTGGGCGATGCGCCGATCTGGGTGACTACATCCTTTCCGAATTTCTCCCTCGAGGCCGTCCTTGTAACTATAATGCCTGTGGCGGTTGATATTAAAAGAGCGGGTATCTGGGATACCAGGCCTTCGCCGACAGTAAGCAGAATGTAAGTCTGAGCTGCAGTTCCGATATCCTCGCCCCGGATTGCAACCCCTGTTATAAGCCCGACAACTATATTTACCAGCGTTATAACAAAAGCCACCTTGACGTTGCCTGAAACGAATTTGGAAGAACCGTCCATAGCCCCGTAAAAATCGGTTTCAAGCCTCAATTCATCCCTTCTCCGCCTGGCTTCATCTTCCGATATCAGCCCTGCATTCAGATCTTCGTTTATGGAAAGCTGCTTCCCGGGCAGGGCATCCAGAGTAAAACGGGCCGCAACTTCTGAAACCCTGGATGCGCCTTTTGTTATCACAAGGAACTGGATGGCAAGGAGAACGATGAAGATTGTGATGCCCACAACATAATTGCCTTTTACTACAAAATCGCCGAAAGCCCTGATGACTTTTCCGTCGAAAGCTTCGCCCATAGTAAGGATAAGCCTCGTAGCCGATACGTTAAGACCAAGGCCGAATATCGTTGTAAGCAGTATCAGGGAAGGGAAAACGGAAAAATCCGCCGGTTTTCTCACATACATGGTGCTTAATATGATCATGATCGATATTGCAAGATTGACAATCAGGAGAAGGTCGAGCAGGAAAGTCGGCATAGGTATGATAAGCATTAAAACAACGACAATAAGAGATACGGCAACGAAAATGTCGATATTTTCCTTAAGATTCAAAAGGCTCTGCTTGGGTCCGGCAGCCATAAATCACTCCTCCTTCAGGCGGCGACGCTTTCCCTCATTTTATATACGATTGAAAGTATTTTTGCAACCGCCATAAACAGTTCCGGCGGTATTTCCTGCCCGACCTCAACCCTTCTGAATATTTCCCGGGCAAGCGGCTTATTTTCAATAATAAATACATTGTTTTCTTTGGCTATCATCTTTATCCTCTCGGCCAGAGGGCCTTCGCCCTTTGCAACAACTAAAGGAGCGTTCATAAAGCTCGGTTCATATTTCAGCGCAACAGCTATATGGGTAGGGTTCGTTATAACAACATCAGCCTTGGGGATCTCCTGGATCATCTTTCTGGACAGGAGCCTTCTTTCCATTTCACGTATCCTGGCTTTGATTTCCGGATTGCCTTCCATTTCCTTGAACTCTTCCTTTATTTCCTGTTTTGTCATTTTCAATGATTCATGATAGATCCATCTTTGAAAGGCATAATCTCCTATGGCAAAAATAAGCAGCATAATACCTGAAAAGCTGACAAACTGGAACAGGACGGACCAAATTAGGCTGAATGCGTCGAGCATTTCCATCCTTGAAATGGTGATCATTTCAGCCAGCCTCTGATTGATTATTATAAATGCGATTGCAAATACCCCTATCACCTTAAGCAGGGATTTCAACAAATTGAAAAGGGTTTCCCTGGACCAGAACATCTTCAGAAAATTCGGTCCCATGTTCGAAAAAATCCGGCCTATATTGAAATTTAATTTTTTAGTGGAAAACACGATCCCGCCCTGAATGAAGCTTGCGGCAACGGAGGCGATAATTCCTATTATCATCAATGGAAGAACGCTCGATGTTGAAAGTTTCAGCATGTCCAGGAAGAAAGGAACCACGCTGTTTTTACTCAATTTAATAGTCAGAAGATTGTCAAGGTAATACCTCATAATCCCGATCAGAGATTGAAAGATCATACCTCCGAAAAGAGCAATCGTCCAGAAACCCATAAGGAAAACTATGATTGCCGTCAATTCCTGTGACCTGGGAACATTACCTTCTTCCCTGGCCTTCCTTCTCTTATACTCTGTAGGCTCTTCGGTTCTTCCTTCATCTTCTGCAGCAAACATTTGAAGATCAAAAAAGAACCCGCTTTTGATGATAAGGTCTTCCAATTCCCGGAAGAAATCGTTTTTATCAATATCCATATTTTCCCTTTTAAGCCGGTTTAAAAAATTGTATCAAATCGCCTGTATCCTTCAGCATATTATTTATGACATTCCCCCCGAGGTCGACAAGGGAAGGAAGTACGAGCCATATTACAAAAAAACCGATCAAGAGCTTAAGATTGAAACCCATAATCATCACATTGAACTGCGGAGCGACTCTTGCAATTATAGCCATTGCCATATCCATGAGGATTGTAACTCCGATTACCGGGAGGGATATCTTAAGCCCTATATCGAACATTGTCATTACGGCGGATACTAAGCCCTTCATCATAACCCCTATCGAAGCCAGTGCGAGGCCCTGAATATTTTTAAAGCTGTCCACCATTAGCTGCAGCAGTAAAAAATGAGCATCCACCCTTATTAGCAGAAGAAGAATCAGGATGCCGAACATGTTGCCTATCGCAGGCACTTGTGTTTCGGATATCGGATCGAACACTTCATTCATCCCGAGCCCCATCTGAATACTGAAAATCTGGGCTGAAACCTGAAATGCCGAAACAATAATATATATGAAAGTGCCCACACCGACCCCGAAAACAAAGCTTACAATCATCTGTATGCCCAGATCGAGGAAACCGGCAGGTTCTTTATAGCCCATCCCTATAACAAGGGGTACTGCAACGAGGCTGGTGAAAAACCCGAGGGCAAGCTTGAACCGGAATGGGATCGCCATACCGGAATAAAACGGAGCTGTAATGAACAGACCGATCATCCTTACTATGATAACAAGGAAGATCTGGAAATACCTTACAAAGCTGTCATAAAGAACGTCCATTAAAATTCCTCACTTCCAGGCGCCGGCTAATTCAAATCTTCGCTCTTGCCATTAAATCAAAAAGGTTTTTAGTAAAATCTATCATACTGTTCAAAAAAAACGAACCTGCAACCATACCTATCAGCAATATGACAATGATTTTCGGAACAAAAGTCAATGTCTGCTCCTGTATGGAAGTTGTAGCCTGGAAGATACTGATCACGAGGCCTATAATCATAGCTGCTCCTAAAAGCGGCAGGCTCAGTATCAGAATTTCATAAATCGTCTGATTCATAATAGATAAAATCAAACCCTGGCTCATACAGGCTCCCTACATTCTAAAACTTAAAATCAATTTTTCGACCAGGAGGTCCCAGCCGTCCACCACATAAAACAGCAGTATCTTCAGAGGGAAAGATATCATAATCGGAGGCAGCATCATCATCCCTACTGACATTAGAACACTTGCCACTACAACATCTATAATTGTAAAAGGGATTAATATGAGCATTCCCATGTAAAAGGATAAAGTGAGTTCATTAAGAATAAAAGCGGGGATGAGGACATAGGTCGGAACGTCATCGGGACCTTTCGGCCTTTCCACTTTAGCCATTTTAATGAATCTGTATATATATCTTTCCGCGGTCTGCCTGAACATAAACTGCCTGACAGGTTCGATCGCTTTTGTATAACCTTCATTAATGGTGATTTTCCCGTCCAGATAAGGCTTAACGCCCTCCGAATAGGATTTGCTGAATACCGGAAACATGACAAAGAGACTAATGAATAGAGAAAGGCTGATAATTATCTGGTTGGGAGGAATATTCTGGGTAGCAAGACCCCTGCTCACAAAGGAAAGAACAATGTAAATTCTGATAAAGCTTGTCAGAACGATGAGAAGAGTCGGGGCAAGGCTTATGATCGTAATAAGGAAAAGTATCTGCAGCGATAACGCAACCTGCCTGGGCGTTCTGGCTTCCTGAACGTTGAAATTAAGAGCCGGAATGGGAATATTCGGAGCAGTCCCATTCTGCTGAGCGTTTACAGGTGAAGTGAATAAAAAAAGGGAAAATATAAATAATACCGCTATTTTATTCACTCTTCCCCTCCCTATCCTGCAAACCCAAAAGCACAGGCAGTGCGTAATTGTGCGCAATTCTAATTATAGTAGAATTTTTTCTACTACTACGATATATTATTACTTATGTAAATAAAAAATGCAAGGGTTTTTAAGAAAATATTTTTTGATCGTATTGATTATAAACGAGATAAGGAGTGACCCCGTCCGACAGGGGACTTCAGAACCGGGATGAAAAAAAGCTTTCGGTTTCCCGTATAATCGTATTCAGACTTCCGCAGACGATCTTAGCCGGAGGGAGCGAGTTAAGGAATATCTGGCCGTATTTCTTCGTTTTGATCCTGTTGTCAAGAATTGCTATGACGCCTTTATCGGTCTTGCTTCTGATAAGCCTTCCCATTCCCTGTTTCAGGCGAAGAACCGCCCGGGGGACGCTATAGTTCATAAAGGAATTTACGCCTTTGTATTCCATCAGGTTGACCTTTGCTTTAAATATCGGATCTGCCGGTGAATCAAACGGCAGTTTCTCGATGATCACACAGCGGAGGTTATCACCCTGGATATCGATGCCTTCCCAGAAACTCGACGTGGCGAAAAGAACGACATTCTTTTGAGAACTCATCCTTGATAAAAGTTCGTCCCTGGGGGCTTCACCCTGCTTGAGGGGATACAGGCCTTCTTTTGAAAGTTCCTCTTTAAGCATGCCGTACATCTCTTTGAGACGGGCATAGGAAGTAAATAGCGCCAGAACTCCTCCCTCGCTCATCAGGGAAAGCTCCCTGACCAGCCTGGTCTTTTCTTCGGTCACGCTGGCATGATCGAGGCTGTCCTCTAAAATATATATTTCGGCCTGCTTTTCATAGTCGAAGGGCGAAGCAAGCTGTATCTCGCTTTTAAGCTTGTCCGTTGCAATCTCCAGTCCTATGCCTGCCCTGAAATAATCGAACCTGTTATTGATCATCAAGGTCGCTGAAGTGAAAATTGTAAAATCCTTTTTTGAAAAGATGGAGTTTGCAAGAAAATCCCCAACTTCGAGTGGACTATAATAAAACCTTATATTTTTCTTTGTAAGTTCGATCCATTTTACGAAATTTATCTCATTTTGAGTATTGAAAACAAGATCGTAAATATTTCCGGCCTCCATGAGGCTCGACATCCTGTAACCTATGGACTGGATTATATCGAGGGCCTCCCTTCTAACGGCTTTGTCCTTCATGCATTCCGCCAGGCTTTCAAAATGCGAAGAGAATTGCCCTATCTTTTTAAAAATCATGGATAGAGCATCCGACAGGTCCTGGTAAACAAGACTATTCATGAATTCTTCATCGATCCCGATGGAATTCGATTCCCTTGCCGATTTCTTAAGATCGGCGGAAGCGCCGGTCAAAAAGTCATGAAGGGTTTGTGCAACATCGCCGTGCATTTTCAGCAGTTCTTCGTAAGCAAGCGCAAGCTCGGCTTCCGATGTTCCGCCCCTTTTTTTCAAGAGTTCGAACAGTCCGAAAGACTTCCCCTTTTTTTCGAAATATAGTTTCCTCAGCTGGTATAAAAGGGATTGGACTGAAAAATCCTTCGACAGGGTTTTCAGCGAAACATCCTCCAGGTGATGAGCTTCATCGAAGATTATTCCCGAAAAGAACGGCAGGTTTACCCTGCGGCTCGCCTCGTCTATCGTACTGAAAACAAGAGAGTGATTGGCAATAATAACATTTGATTTTTCAGCCTGGAGCCTTGCTTTATAATAAAAACAGTCCGAATAGAACCGGCATTTCCTCCGCGGACACCCGGACGAATCGCATGCAACTTCTTCCCAGATCTCTTCACTGATGAACCCGCCGAATTCGCCTACCGTTCCTTCCTCGCACCTGCGGCTCCATTCTTCAATTTCTTTAATTATACCGGCATGTCCTTCTTCGGCAAAGAGAGTATCCTGTCTTTCCTTGTCCCTTTCAAGTTCATGAAGCTTTTTTCTGCACAGGTAATTACCTTTGCCGATCAGCACCGCAAAGTTTATTTTCTTTCCCGTATATTCCTTCAGGACCTTCTCGACGATCAGCATGTCCTTACCGGCGATCTGCTGCTGGAGATTTATGGTGTGTGTAGAAACAATAATCCTCTTTTTATTTTCAACCGCCCAGATCGAAGCCGGAATAAGATACGACAATGATTTCCCTGTCCCGGTCCCGGCTTCCGAGATCAGTATTTTCGAATCGTTGATCGCATCTACGACAGAATCGACAAGCTTTATCTGTTCCTCCCGGGGTTCAAAATAAGCTATATTCCCTGAAAGAAGTCCTCCATCGTCGAAAATACCGGCCACTTCCCTATCTTTGAGATATACCCTCCCTTCAGGTTTAAATACTACATTAACCATAGTGCAGGAGTTATCGATTATGTAAAAACCTATTTTTTTATTAGCAAGCTCCGCGGCCAACTGGATATCATTTTCAGAGGCCCTGAGGATTTCCTCTCCGCCCTTTCCAGGGTGGTTATGTATGAGTACATCCCCCTGGAGGGTTTCCATAAGAACTACCGGCGCCGAATTCTCATTCCCGTATGCCATCGGCTCAACCTCAAAAACTATTCCTTCCCGGTTGACATTCCCGACAAACGAAACTTCCTGTCCGGAATTGGACTCTATTTCACTCCTGATAAATTCAACAATTTCAGGCTTAAAGCATTCCAAAGATGGTTTTTTCAAAAAAGGCTCCTTCGGAGGGGGGTTATTTAGCGCTCAATATCGAATTCATCTCTTCCAATCCGATCAGTACTTCTCTGGGTTTACTCGATGAGGTGGAAGGCCCCAGGATCCTCAGTTTTTCGAAGGCGTCGATAAGCCTTGAAGCCCTGTTGTATCCCACCCGGAAACGTCTCTGGAGATAAGAAGCGGATATTTCTCCGTTTTCGACAGCCGCCTTTAGGGATTCTGCAAAGAGGGGATCTTCGCGATAATTTACCGAAAAAGCGGCATCAGCTTCAGGGACAGGGGAAGACATAAGTTCTTCAATATCGATGATATATTCGGCCGAACCGTTTCTTAAAAGTTCCCTGACAAGATTTTCGACATCCCTGTTCGATACATAGGGAGACTGTATGCGAAGCATATCCGTAAAATTGGGCGTCATAAAAAGCATGTCGCCTTTGCCGAGCAGTTTCTCGGCACCGCTTTTATCAAGTATAGTTCTCGAATCTGTCTGAGAACTGACCCTGAAGGCTATCCTTGAAGGAAAATTAGCTTTTATAATCCCTGTAACAACGTCAACGCTCGGTCTCTGTGTCGCAACGACAAGGTGAATTCCGACAGCCCTTGCCATTGCTGCAATACGGGATATTACCTTTTCAGTTTCCTTGGGAAGCTGGAGCATAAGGTTAGCGAATTCATCGATGACAATGACGATATATGGGAAATATTCCCCTCCCGACATTTTTACTTCCCTGTTATAATCCTGCATATTCCTTACGCCGTAATCGCTTAATACTTTATATCTTTTATCCATTTCAGACGACGTCCACTCGAGCACTGCGATGGCTTCCCCGGGATCCGTAATGACCGGAGTTAAAAGATGGGGTATTCCGTTATACAGTTCAAGCTCAACCATTTTAGGATCTATGAAGATAAACTTGACTTCAAGAGCTGTCCTGCTGAAAGTAATACCGCCTATAAGAGAATTTACAAAAACGCTTTTACCGCTTCCTGTTGTGCCTGCTATTAAAAGATGAGGCATTTCTGTAAGATCCTCGATTACGATATTGCCCGCTATGTCCTTACCCAGTATCAGCGGCAGTTTCGCTTTTGTTTTTTTATATTCTTCGCTTTCTATTATTTCTCTCAATACTACAGTTCTCCTGAATTTATTGGGAACTTCGACTCCTATGATGCTCTTGTTGCCGATCGGTGCGACGATACGGATATTCCTCGTCCCCAGGTTCAGGGCCAGGTCATCCGTGAGATTGACAATATTCTTTATTTTCAGACCGGTCGGAGGGACTATTTCATACCTTGTAATAGCAGGTCCCCTTGAATGCCCGGATACTCTGATATCTATTTTGAAGCTTGCAAAAGTATTCTCGATAATCTTCGAAACCCTTTCGGTTTCCTCATTCTCTTCTGCGCGTGAAAAGGTCTCCAGCCCTTTTTCCAATATGCTGTTAAGAGGAAAAATATAATCCGGCCTACCCCCGATTTCCCGGGAAGCATCGGCGTCTTCATCCTTTCCGATCCTTGCCTCCGCTACTTCCCTGTAATCGGCTTCACCGACAATTTCTTCAATATCCATTCCGCCGGCATCCTCGATTTCCAGATCTTCTATTGCCTCTTTAACAGCCGGCTTTGATGGAGGCTCTTCGGCCAGCATATTATCCATGGGGATTTCTGCGCTTATAATTCCGGCCGTATCTTCTATTACCCCTCCTTCTTCAGGTTCGGCTGCTTTTACACCGGCGGCCGGCAGAGGGGCCGATTCTATCTCAAGTTCACCGTCGAAATACCTGTATATATCCTTTAAAACATCTTCCGATCCTTTTCTCCCGGCAAGCCATGAAGGTGCTTTTGCATCGACGGACTGCGACATATCAAAGCGTTTTATTACCTCCCCCGATGCATTTCCTCCCCCTGATTTTTGCAGAAATTCGGGTTCCATCGCTGCCTGGGGCAGGGATTCTACGGCCATATGGTTAAAAGGCTCCTGCAGGACAGGAATATCCCCCCTATCCTGAATTTCCTCTTTACCCCGGGACAACAGTCCGAACATCTGAAAAGGCGCCAGGATGACGAACCCTGCAATCCTTGCAAGGCTCCAGGTAAGGTTCCTGAAAAGTTTCATAGCCGAAGAAAGGCATAAAAGGAGAAGGATAGAAAATACTCCAATAATAACAAAGGGACTGAATATCTCCGAAAGGCTTTTCGATATGGCAAGTCCGAGCAATCCCGCTTCGATGTAGCTTGCACCCGCCGCAGCTGCCGCCAAAATTACGGAAAAACTGATAGTTGCAATGATAAAGAGAGTAGCCTTGATAAATATCCTGCCGATTTTCGATCCTGTCAGGATATTGATGCCGACTACAAAGAGACCGAAACCGAGCATAAGCGACCCATATTTACCATATAGAAGTACAAGAGGGGATGAAATCATTACCCCTATCATGCCGGCAATATTTTCCACAGGCTGATTGACCCTGGATGTTAACAAGGCTGAGTCCAGGGGATTGAAACTTAATAGCGCCAGTATTAAGAAAGCTGATACAGTAATGAACGCATATCCAAAAAAAATTCTCATTTATGGAGCCCCTTCCTCCAGCACACCCATAAAGCCTTTTGCCATAACCTAATTATAAAGCAATCAATAGATACAGTCAAACGTCGGTCAATAGCCGGCAGACGACAGTCAACTGAAGAATAACACTTGCTGCCGCCGACTGGCGTATCTGCTGACGCTTGACTTTTTACAGCCTTGTAATAAAATAGAGGATATACTCGCATTCTTACTTTAAAATTTCCTTTTATCCGTATAAAGAGAGGTTTATGGAAAAGATTAAAGTTCTCATTGTGGAAGATGAAATTATAGTCGCAAAAGACCTCGAATCGAAACTTGAGAACTACGGATACATTATAGCCGGCATCGCGTCATCAGGCGAAGATGCTGTCGCAAAGGCCGGCCAGACCAATCCGGACATTATTTTGATGGACATCATCCTGCAGGGAAAGATGAACGGCATAGAAGCATCCGAGATCATAAAAAAAAGCCATGACATCCCGATTATATTCCTTACAGCTTCTTCAGATGAATTTACAATGAAAAAAGCAAAAAACGGAGCCCCGTACGCATATATCATAAAACCTTACGGGGAAAGGGAGATCCAGGCAAACATCGAAATTTCGCTATTAAGGCACAGGCTTGAAAAAGAGATCATAGAGAAAGGCGACTGGCTGGCCTCGGTGTTCGACAGCCTGGGAGATGCAGTCATAGCAACTGACAGGAACGGCGTCATCCGGAAGATTAATAATCTCGCCGTAACGCTGACAGGATGGGCCAGGGAAGAATCTATAGGCAGCAAAGTATCGGAAATTTTCAAAACCGTCGATGAAAAAACCGGGGAAGATCTTACAAACAGTCTCCTTAATAACATCGACGATAAAATCGGCGACCGGCTTATAAATACGGAAATTCTCCTGTCTAAAGAAGGAAAGAAAATTTATATAGATAAAAAGGCTACTCCAATTAAGGACGAACGCGGTGCAATTTTAGGCGTGGTCCTGATATTCAGGGATGTAACTGAAAAAAGGGAACTGCAGGAAAAAATCCTTGAATCCGAAAAGAAATTCAGGCATATTTTCGAACAGTCCAATGATGCCATTTTCCTGATAGAAAAAGATGTTTTCAGGGACTGCAACTCGAAGGCTCAGAATCTTTTCAGTTGTAAAAAGGAAGGGATTGCCGGCAGGCAGATACTGGAGCTCTTTTCAGCCGCTAACCTTGTACCGTCAAAATTTTCTACAGCTCCGGCATACGGCTTGATAAAAAAAGATGCTTCAGAGACCGCCGAATTCACACTGAGAAAAAACGACAGTTCGGAAATAGAAGTAGAAATCAATGTAGGTCCTATTGAAATCGACAATAAACTCATGGAATTGGCAATTGTCCATGACATAACCGAGAGAAAGAAGCTGGAAAAGGCTCTCCAGGAAAGCGAAAAAAAATACAGGCAGATTGTTGAAATGGCTGAAGAAGGGATCTGGGCCATCGATGAAAACCATATAACAACTTTTGTAAACCCCAGGATGACGCGAATGGCCGATCGTTCGATTACCGAAATGATCGGCAAGCCGTTCCATTCCTTCTTTTATAAGGATGAAATAAAAAATTATCCCGGCAACGGCAGGAAACCTGTAATCAGGAAAAACAGGAGTATCGAAGCGAGGCTGATCAGGAAAGACGGGACATTTATTTATGTACGCATGAGCGCATCGCCGGTCATGTCTAAGGATAATCAATATGACGGTTTCATCCTGGTCGTTATGGATGTTACCGATATGAAAAGGGAAGAGGAAGAAATCCGCAAGCTTTCCTATGCTATTGAACAGAGCCCGTCCAGTATCATGATTACCGGAGTGGGTGGAAATATCGAATATGTCAATCAGAAATTTATCGAGCTTACCGGTTATACAAGGGAAGAAGTTATCGGTCAAAACCCGAGAATTTTGAAATCGGGCGACACGCCCCATGAAGAATACGAGAAGCTCTGGACTACAATAAGAAACGGAGAGACATGGCGAGGTGTATTCCATAATAAGAAGAAAAACGGCGAACTTTACTGGGAATCCGCATCTATTTCACCGATTAAAAACCAGAAGGGTGAAATAATTCATTATATAGGTCTCAAAGAGGATATTACCTATAAGAAAACAGCCGAGGACACAATTCAAAAAACCCTTACCGAACTGGAAGACCTCAACAAGAATCTTGACAAAAAAGTAAGTATGGAACTCCGGAAAAACAGGGAGATGGACCAGATTCTCATTCAGCAGTCCAGGCTTGCCGCAATGGGCGAAATGATCGGCAACATCGCTCATCAATGGCGTCAGCCGATCAACGCCCTTGGTATCATAATCCAGAATATAGGCCAGGCTTACGATTACGACAAGCTCAGCAAAAAATACCTCGACGATGCAGTAGTCAAGGCAATGTCTATCATTTTCCATATGAGTCAGACAATCGACGATTTCAGGAACTTTTTTAAACCGGATAAAGAAATGGAAGATTTCAATATCGATGAGGCAATCAAAAAAACAATATCGTTCGTGGATTCAAGCTACAAAGAACATAATATAATGATAGATTTTAAAACAGACAGGAAAATAATACGGAATGGCTATCCTAACGAATATTGCCAGGTTATTATGAACATTCTCAGCAACATAAAAGATGCAGTGCTTGAAAGAAACCTCAAGGAATGCCATGTAAAAATCGAGCTGGAAATCGAAAACAAAAGGTCGGTGGTCACTATCAGCGATGATGCCGGAGGGATCAGGAACGAGATTATCGGCAGGATATTCGATCCGTACTTTACTACAAAGGAATATGGGACCGGAATAGGTCTTTATATGTCTAAAATTATTATTGAAAAGAATATGGGCGGCAAACTCACAGCCAGGAATATAGGAAAACCGCATGGAAAAAAAGGAGCTTCATTCAGGATAGAAATATAGCCCGAGTTTATTTTTCCTGAAAATGGGTGTATGATATTATGGATTTTAAATATAGCCCCGGTTAAGGAGGAACGACAATGAATAAAGTATTCTTTGCATGCATTTTGTTACTTTTTTTTATTCCCGGCAGAATAATACCGGAATCAAAAAAGTCATATTCCGTAAGCCTTTCAGTAGGCGTTGTAAAATACTCTCAAAACAACGGGGTTAACTGGAAGAAGGTGTTTCCTGAACTGGAACTGATTGAAAATTCTCTTCTTAAGACAGGAATTAACTCCTATTGCGATATATTGATGCCTGAGAGGGGAGTTTTCCGGGTAATGGACAACACTACGATACTGATCAAGGAACTCAAAGACCAGGTTGAACAGATCAAGATCAGAGAGGGAAGGGCTCTTTTCAACATAGCGCAGAAACTCCAGAAAGACGAATCCTTTACTGTCGAAACTTCGGTTGCAAATGCTGCAGTCAGGGGAACAAGGTTCGAAATCGATTCTGATGAATCAAAAATCGACGTTTCGGTTGCAGCGGGAGCCGTCAGCATCAAGCGTAATGTTGCTATCCCTAAAGACTACCAGGACGACGAAGAAGTTCAAAAACTTTTAACTGTAGAGGCTACCTCCAACCAGACAATCGAACTGACCATGGATGAAAATAAAGAGCTCGAATCGATGATTAACAAGGTAAAGAACAATAAAGACGATGTTTTATCGGCTCTTCAGAATTCTCATCTTGCCACTTTGAAAAAACTGAAGATTATGAAGAAAAATATAAACAGGGTCTTCAATGAGCTTGAAAAAGCTGGCGATTCTTCCTCCAGCGAGGATGATACCGAAAACGCGGTGGAAAAAGCAAAACAGCATGGAAAATAGAAAGTATAATGAGTATTAAAAACGGGGCTGTGTAAAACATAGCCCCGTTTTATTATCTAAAGTACTAATATAGTCTTATCTGTAAATATTATAAAATACCTCTTTGCCTTTATACTGTGCAAATTCGCCGAGCTCTTCCTCAATCCTTAACAACTGGTTGTACTTGGCTATCCTGTCGGTCCTTGACATTGACCCGGTTTTGATCTGTCCCGTGTTCAACGCCACTACAAGGTCGGAAATTGTCGTGTCTTCGGTTTCGCCGCTTCTGTGTGAAACGACTGCAGTGTAATTGGCTCTTTTAGCCATTTCAACGGCATCGATAGTTTCTGTAAGAGTCCCGATCTGGTTCAGCTTGATCAGTATTGAGTTGGCAATGCCTTTTTTAATGCCTTCCCTGAGTATGGAAGGATTTGTCACGAATATATCATCTCCTACAAGCTGTATTTTACTTCCCAGTTTCTCAGTCAGCAGTTTCCATCCGTCCCAGTCGTTCTCGCCCAGGCCGTCTTCAAGAGAGATGATGGGGTACTTCTTGACAAGATCCACATAATAATCCACCATCTTCTCAGAACTGAATATCTCCTTTGACGATTTCCAGAATTTATAACCCTTTTTCCCGTCCTTTTCTGCTTCACCCCAGAGTTCGCTGGCGGCCGGATCGAGCGCTATGGAAATATCCTCTCCCGGTTTATAACCCGCTTTTTTTATGGCTTCGACAAGAAGTTCAAGGGGCTCTTCATTGGACTTCAAATCAGGGGCAAACCCCCCTTCGTCGCCGACCGCGGTCGAGTATCCCTTGCCTTTTAAAATAGATTTAAGGGCATGGAATGTTTCAGCCATGTAAACCAGCGCTTCACTGAAAGAACCGGCTCCTACCGGCATAATCATGAATTCCTGAAGATCGACTGTATTGTCCGCATGCTTGCCCCCGTTAAGGACATTGGCCATCGGCACAGGCATCTGTTTAGGGTTAGTCCCGCCTATATAGCGGTAAAGGGGAATGCCCAGAAAATCCGCGGCGGCCTTTGCCGTTGCAAGCGATACACCCAGGATGGCATTTGCACCCAATTTGCCCTTGTTGGGCGTGCCGTCAAGCTCTATCATTACCTGATCGATTTCCACCTGGTTTAAAGCGTCAAGGCCGACTACTTCCTCGGAAATGAGACTGTTGACATTCTCCACAGCCTTTTCAACGCCTTTCCCGTCAAGACGCTTTTTATCGCCGTCCCTGAGTTCTACAGCTTCCCTTTCCCCGGTCGAAGCGCCGCTCGGAACCGCCGCCCTGCCCATTGAACCGTCTTCCAGCGTAACATCCACTTCAACAGTAGGGTTCCCCCTGGAATCAAAAATTTCCCTTGCATGAACGTCAACTATTGACGACATATGTCCCTCCTTTTTAATATTATCAGGTTGTCTCTTTACTATTTGTAAAGCCTCGGAAATGAATATAATGCAATAACTGGACAGTCGGCGGCAGGCTTTAATGTTCGGCCGGCTGCCGGACTGCTGACTATATGACCATGTAAACGGGACCGCCCTTATGATACTTACAGCATGAGGAAAAGTCAACATGGAGAATGGAAGGTGAATGGAAGGAATAAAATTTGAATTCATGCAACTGTTTCACCTTGAGCCGGACCCAGGCTCCCCATATGTCATTCATATAGCGTTAAGAAGAAATATGTTATAATGAATGATAATATTCTTGAGATATTAGAACTGACTCAGAGGGGGAATAATGGACTCTTTGTCTTTATTCGAACCTTCAATAAAGAAATGGTTTAAAGATAATCTTGGGACGCCTACAATAATACAGGAAAAGGGATGGCCGTTAATTGCAGGCGGACGGGATATCCTTTTGTCCGCGCCGACCGGGACTGGCAAAACTCTTGCGGCATTTCTCTGGGCGATAGACCGGCTCTGCTCCGGCTCCTGGGAAACAGGAAAAACATCGGTCCTATACGTATCTCCTATGAAGGCCCTTAATAATGATGTTAAAAAAAACCTTCTCCTGCCTCTCGAGGGAATCAGATCTTCCATGCCGGGTTCGCCTCTAATAAACGTTCTTGTGAGAAGCGGAGACACCGATCCGAGGGAAAGGCGCAGGATGATAACCCATCCTCCCGAAATTCTTATCACGACTCCCGAAAGCCTTAATATTCTTTTAACATCAAGGAACAGCTTTTACCTTTTTCAAAATTTGAAAACGGTCATACTTGACGAGATTCATGCGGTTGCAGGAAATAAAAGAGGTACGCTTCTCATATCTTCGGTAGAAAGGCTTGCCAGGCTTTCAGGAGGTTTCCAGCGTATTGCCCTTTCCGCGACAGTAAGGCCCCTCGAAACGATAGCAAGGTGGGCAGGAGGGGGAAAGGCCCTTGATATAGCGGAAGCGAACGAATCGAAACGGTATGAAATCCATGTAGCTTTCCCTCCCGGCGCTCCGCTCCTTCCTGCCGGAGAATCGCGCTGGCCTTTACTTATTGAAGAATTCAA
Source organism: uncultured Spirochaetota bacterium (assembly GCA_963796325.1). Classification (GTDB taxonomy): domain Bacteria; phylum Spirochaetota; class Brevinematia; order Brevinematales; family JAOACQ01; genus CAVYGN01. The sequence goes on along the minus strand of CAWCLF010000001.1, from coordinate 301,381 downwards.
GAAACTGATTAAAAACAGCTCTTCAACTCTGCTTTTCGCAAACAGCCGCCGGCTTACCGAAAAAACGGCAAGGCTTATCAATGAAAATGAAGATGAAATTATCGCTTATTCCCATCATGGCTCTATTTCGAAAGAGTTGAGGCTCGAGGTGGAGGATAAGCTTAAAAAAGGGAAATTGAAAGCGATAGTAGCCACAAGCTCTCTCGAATTGGGCATCGATATCGGTGAACTCGACCGCGTTATTCTCATTGAAACCCCCCGTTCCATCACATCGGCTCTTCAGAGGATAGGAAGAGCCGGCCATAAAGTCGGCCTGACGAGCCGGGGATTTCTATACCCGACTCATGGAAGAGATTTTATAGATGCCGCCGTTATGGCAAAAGCCGTGGAAGAATCTGTTCCGGAGCCTCTTATGCCCATCGAATGCCCCCTCGATATACTTTCCCAGCTTATTATGTCCATGTGCGCCGTAGAAGATTGGGATATAAACAGACTCTATGATTTTTTAAGAAGCATATACCCTTACCGGAACCTGACGGAGAGGCAGTACCGCCTGGTTCTGGACATGCTTGGAGGCCGGTATGCCGACAGCCGAATTAAGGAACTCAATCCGCGGATATTCGCCGACAAGCTTGAAAATACCCTGAAAGCCAGGGAAGGAGCGGCATCGCTGGTCTATCTATCCGGAGGCACGATCCCAGACAGGGGTTACTACACACTGAGGCTTGCCGGTTCAGATTCAAGGATAGGAGAGCTTGACGAGGAATTCGTCTGGGAAAGGAAATTGGGAGACACATTCTCGCTGGGTCCGGCGGTCTGGAGGATACAGAACATTACCGCCAGCGATGTTGAAGTCGTTCCGGTCGATAATGCCCCTAATATAATACCATTCTGGAAGGCCGAAGAGTTCGACAGGAACTTTTATTTATGCGAAAAAACGGGACTTTTCCTGGATATGGCGGGGGAAATGCTGAAAGATCCCGATAATTTCATATCGTTTCTCGAGTCCGGGTATCACATGGATGAAACTTCTTCAAGAGAATTAACCGTTTTTCTGCAGTCGCAAATCGATGCGACAAGAACGGCCCTTCCCGGGCGCAGACATCTTTTGGCAGAGCATATCAGGAGCAAAATCCCCGGGAACAACAGCCGGATCGTTCTCCATACCCTGTGGGGAGGAAGGGTAAACAGGCCCCTTTCATATGTCATTTCAGCCTTGTGGCTGGAAATATACGGTTATCCCATCGAAATTATGGCTAACGATGACAATATTCTTATCATGATACCCCATAAATTCGATCTTAATGAAATTTTTGAAAAACTTTATTCATCCGATATCGAAGACCTGCTCAGGAAAAGTCTTGAAAACACTCTGTATTTCGGGGCCCGGTTCCGTGAAAATGCAGGCAGGGCGCTTCTCCTGCCTAGGAGCGGATTTCATGGAAGAGTACCCCTCTGGCTTAACAGGCTCCGTTCAAAAAAACTTCTCGAAGCGGTCAGAAAATACGGCGATTTCCCGATCACAGTCGAAACATGGAGGGAATGCCTCAAGGATGATTTCGATCTTGAGAACCTGAAAAAACTCCTTGCCGAATTGAAAAACAGTGAAATAAAGATAGGAGAAGCATATACTTCATCGCCGTCGCCTTTTTGCGGCGGCATCATCTGGCGTCAGAAAAATAAATATGTATACGAGGACGACACACCGTCCGGCTCCCCGGTCTCGAGTATTCGGGGAGATCTATTCAGGGAAATACTGAACCAGACGGGAATAAGGCCAAGGATCCCTGCTGAAACAGTCATAGAACTAGACAGGAAATTAAAAAGGACCTATACGGGCTATACCATCCAGAGCGCCGGAGACCTTTCGGCATGGGTGGAGGAAAGACTCCTTATTTCCGAAAACGAATGGGATGATCTTGCAGAGTCATGCAGGGCGGCAGGATCGGACGTTAATGCATGGCTTGCCAAACTCGGAGAAAGGATCGTCTCCATCAAACCGCCCGGCGTGGAAAAGCGAATTATATGCGCCTCTTCGAATATTCCTTTTATCGCCGTTTTTTACGGTCTCCCGGATCGCGAGCTTGACATCAGGAGCTTGCCGGGAGCGGCATATCATACGGTATTGAAGACATATCCCGATTCGCTTCTCAACGACAAATCTAATTTCCTGCTTCAGTGGATATCGTATTATGCGGTTGTGGAAACCCTTTCAATAAGCAGGATGCTGGGCATTAGCGAAACCTCCTCGGAGCAGCTGCTGGACAGCCTGTCTGAATCCGGTGATATCGTCATAGACAAGCTGGTTGAAGGCAGCGAGGGCAATTACGCGTCTCACAGGTCCAATCTTGAGTCCCTGCTAAGGCTCCTTCACAGGGAAAGGCAGGTTTCGTTCAAAGCTATGCCGCTTGAAAACCTTCAGCTTTTTCTTGCTTCGCGCCAGGGCCTTCTCGGAAACTTCGATTCGATGGAAGGCCTCAAGGCATGCCTTGAAAGGCTCTTCGGATATCCCCTCGAGGCCCAGGCCTGGGAAGAATCTGTATTTCCTTCAAGGCTTTCGCCCTATTATACTTCATGGCTGGACAGTCTTCTTCAAAACACCGGCCTTATCTGGTTCGGCAGCGGAAAAAGAAAGCTGTCTTTTGCATTTCCCGAGGACCTTTCTCTTTTCAAAATAATCCGCAGCAGAAGGGAAGAAACAATCATACTCGAGGAAGACAGGCGTTATTCTTTTTTCGAAATAGCGTCAATCTTTAAAACTACAACCGAAAAGGTTTCGGAACAGATCTGGGAACTTGTCTGGAAAGGGGTTTTGTCAAACGATTCTTTCGAGTCTGTAAGAAAGGGTATTCAAAATAACTTTACACCTTTTAAAATAAGCGAAGAAATGCAGGGAGGCCGGCATCAGTATAGAAGGTGGGAATCATCAAGGCCTGTAACAGGCAGGTGGTTTGTGACCAAAGGAAATAACGGACCCCGGGACCTTATCGAAGAAACCGAAACGCAGAAGGACAGGGCCAGGATACTGCTGGACAGATACGGGGTCGTTTTCAGGGAACTAATCGGCAACGAGACTGCGGCGCTGCGCTGGAGCGATCTTTTGAGAACGTTCCGCCTGATGGAGCTTTCGGGGGAAATATTGTCAGGCCATTTTTTTGATGGAATCAGCGGACTGCAGTTCGCTTCTCATGAAGCTTTCAGGCAGCTTGGAGAGGGACTGCCCGAAGATAAGATTTACTGGTTTTGTGCTGCAGATCCTGCGTCGCTTTGCGGCATAGGGCTTAAAACACCCGCTGTATATCCAAAAAGGATCAGGACCAATTATCTCGTATTCCATGGCGCGAAACTTGTACTTACTGTCACGGGCGCGGGTAAAAGCCTCGATTTCAAAGTGGGACCGGATAATCCTTCGATAGAAGCTTATTTAGGCGTTTTCAAAGCGTTTCTTAACAGGGAATTCAATCCTATGCAATCGGTTATTGTTGAAAGGATCAACAGCATGGATGCCGTTTCGAGCCCATACGGAAAAGCTTTGAAAAATTATGGTTTCAGACCCGGCTACAAAGGTCTTGAACTGTGGAGATATTAGCGGGCACTTCTAAAAACCCGCCCTTACGGGTGGGTGAGGCAGTGTACTTACGCACTGGCGCACCTGTCCTGCCTTAGCGCTTCTTTTTCCTTTCATCTATGAAGACAAGTATAACGAGCATTATAAACCCTGCCGTTATATACATATCAGCAAAATTCAGGATCCCGGTCCTAAAATAAGGCCCGATCCCCCAGTTCATAAAATCAATGACCCTGCGGCCGCTGATAATCCTATCGAAGATATTGTTGGACCCTCCCGCCAGGATGAGGGAAAACGCTATAGTCAGGCTTGCATTGATCTTTTTTGAGAAGATTATATAAATGAAAAGTATTACCAGGAAGAGTGCAGGCAGTAAAGTCAGAAGTATAAATCCTGCGGCAGGCGGAAGACTCTCGCCCATTGACAGAAAAGCTCCGGAGTTCTCTGAATATTGTATCCTGAACGTGTCGAACAGGTACGAATATGTCTCGTTCCTTGGAAGGCTGTTAAACGCTGCCGATTTTGTTACGTGATCCAGTACGGATCCGGCAATCAATATGCAGAAGAGAACCCCGATTTTCTTGTAAAAATTCATAAATACTCCGATTTTGGTTTTGTCCAGACAGCCATGGCCGCTTCCTATCCGAAGGGTATATTTTAGAAGCGGCCATAATTTTATTACCATCGAGTCAAATAGTCAATGCAGCATATTCTTTTTTTCAGGGATATTATCGTTAAAGGGACATTTTTTATAATGGCCGGCCGGATTTGTTATAAAATTCCTTTTCAAGGCAGTAAAAATCGCCTTTTCTGAATTTTACAATCCCTCTTTCAATATAATTCAATTTTCTGTATAAATTACAGGCAGTCTCATTTTTTGTAAAAGCGTCCAATCTTATGGATCTTTTGTTCTTAATAACGGCGAGTTTCTCGCAAAAATCCATCAGTTCCTTTGCAATACCCCTGCCCTGGAAGTCCGGATAAACGGCCAGTCTGTGAACAACTAAATATTCTCCGCTCTTATCATGCCAGCCGATCGAATCATATTCGGGAGATGCCAGATCGTTTAAGACGATTATTCCTTCAATCATCGAATTGACGGTGTATTTATAAAGAGAGCCTGCTATAATATCGTTTTCAATAATATTTAACGACGGATATAAACAATCCCATTGATCTATGCCCTCTCTTTGCATTTTGTTTATCACGGACCCGATCAATGCCATGATCTCTTCGACATCATTCGGCTCAGCCGGCTCGATCATATAAGGCAGACGCCCATACCATACCCCTTTTAACATTTAATGAAATATTTATCCTATTTTATCATATAATAATAAAAACGGGAATTTTCATTTATACAAAAGATTTAATAATCCCGGCCGATACCGCTTGATTTATCCCTCGCCGTAAAATATAATATTTGCTGTTTTAACAAGTAAAGACAGGGAGCATCACAGCAATGGACTATATAAGCACCAGGGGTAATTTCAGGGCGATAGGCAGTGCAGAAGCCATAGTAAGGGGAATGGTACCGGGAGGAGGGCTGTTCATTCCCGTGAATATCCCCGAAATCGATATAGGATTTTTTACAGGAAAATCGTACCGTGAAACCGCACGCGAGATCCTCTGCACATATCTGTGTTCAGCCGCGGATTATCCGGAAGAACAGATCGCCGGTTATATCGATTCTGCATACAGCCCATCCAGATTTGACGATGCGAAAATAACCCCTCTTCACTATCTCGATGAAACTACTGCAGTACTCGAGCTCTGGCATGGCCCGACTTCCGCTTTCAAGGACCTGGCTCTGCAGATCATGCCTTATTTTATGACAGGCGGTTTGAAAATACTAAAGCGTAAAAATGAAGTCGTTATCCTCGTTGCAACATCGGGGGACACGGGAAAGGCGGCGCTTGAAGGTTTTAAAGACGTACCCGGGACAAGGATCATCGTTTTTTATCCGGAAGACGGAGTCAGCCATATACAGGAAATGCAGATGCTTTCAACGGGGGGCAAAAATACCTTTATTACAGGCGTCAGGGGAAATTTCGACGACTGCCAGAACATTGTCAAGGAAATATTCGCCGATGATGATTTCGGGGCCTCCCTTCTTGCAAAAGAATACGAACTTTCATCCGCCAATTCGATAAACTGGGGAAGGCTCGTCCCCCAGATCGTATATTATTTCAGAGCATACTTCCAGATGGTGGAAAATAAAACGATAATGACAGGCGATCCGATAAACTTTTGTGTCCCTACCGGTAATTTCGGCAACATCCTAGCCGCTTTTTACGCCCGTGAGATGGGGCTGCCCATTGGCAGACTCATCTGCGCATCGAATATGAACAATGTCCTTACGGAATTCATCAGGACAGGCCATTACGATAAAAAAAGGGAATTTTATAAGACATCCAGCCCTTCCATGGATATTTTGATCTCTTCCAATCTCGAACGTTTTTTATTTTATATTTCCGGAAACAATCCGCAAAAGATAGTCAGATGGTACGGGGAGCTTCTGCAGCAAGGAGATTTCAAGGTCGACGATATGACGCGCCAGAGGATCTCAAATCTTCTTTACGGCGATTTCGCAACCGAGGAAGAGACATATGCCGCCTTAAAAACGACTTTTGAAAAATACGGTTACCTTATAGATACTCATACCGCTGTAGGGATGAAGGTCCTCGAAAGCTTCAGGAATAAAGGAGATGCCGCAATTCCTGCCGTTGTCTGCGGCACTGCATCACCCTATAAATTCAATTCGGCAGTTTATACGGCATTGACAGGAGACCCCGGAACCATGGATGAATTTTTAACTTTGAAAAAATTGAAAAAATTGAGCGGAGCCGCTATTCCCGGCCCGATAAACGAACTTCAGAACCTGAAAATCCGTCCGCGCAGGGTAATCGGAAAAGAAAAGGCCCGGGACGAGATCATGAGAATCCTTGGTTTAAACAGGAAAGTGATCAGCCTGAAAAAGTGACCTCTTCGCGTCACTCACCGAAAAAACGCTTGTGTAAAAGGCGCACAGTATCATCAGCTCTCTCTTTCCTGATAACTACGGATATCTTTATTTCTGAAGTCGAAATCATTTCAATATTGATCAGAGATTTTGCGAGCTCATCGAATACAGCCGCTGCGACCCCCGAGTGGCTTCTCATACCGATCCCGACAACCGAAACAATGGCAATATCACTGTTGTAGGTAACCTCTTCTGCATTAAGCTTCTTTTTAAGCTCGTCCATGATCTTTTCAGTTTCTTTTATTTCAATAGTCGGAACTGTAAAAGAGATCTGGCTCTTCGAATCCCTTCCTACGCACTGAACGATCATGTTTACATTTATATTCGACTCGCCCAGGCTTCTGAAAATACCGGAGGCGACGCCCGGTCTGTCTGGAATTCCTGAAATATTGACCTGAGTTTCATCTGTTTTTTTTGCTATTCCGGTAATAACCAAATCTTCCATATCTTTATTCTCCTTAACTATAAGGGTTCCTTCGTTATCGACGAATGTCGACAGCACCCGGAGCGGCACTCCATATTTCATTGCAAAAATGACAGATCTGTCATGAAGAACTTTCGCTCCCATCGAAGCAAGTTCAAGCATTTCATCATGGGTGATCTTCTGGAGTTTTCTCGCATTCTTTACTATCCTCGGGTCCGCCGTATATACTCCGTCGACATCCGTAAAAATATCACAGCTGTCGGCCTTTAAAGCCGCTGCTATCGCAACGGCCGTCGTATCCGAGCCTCCCCTTCCAAGGGTAGTAATATTGCCTTCCTCGTCAATACCCTGGAAACCGGCCGCCACTACGATCAGTCCCTCGTTCAAAGACTTAAGAATCTTACCGGTGTTAATATCGAGGATCTTTGCCTTCGTAAAATCAGCGGTCGTTTTGATGCCTATCTGGGCGGCATTATAGGAGATCGCCCCGGCTCCCAGTTCATGTATGGCCATGGATAAAAGGGCTATGGAAACCTGCTCTCCAGTCGAAATCAGCATATCCATTTCTCTTTTTGAAGGATTCATAGATATCTGCCTGCCGAGATTGATGAGATAATCCGTCGTCCCGCTCATTGCGGAAACAACGACAACAACATCGTTGCCTCCTTTTTTTGTCCTGACGACTTTAAGAGCTACATTTTTGATCCTGTCCACATCGCCTACCGAAGTTCCTCCGAATTTCTGAACGATCAAAGCCACAATTTTACCCTCAAAATAATATGGATAATATTATAAAATATGAGACTAAAAACCGCTATTTACAGCAGGCAACTGTATGCCGAAAATAAATAAGTCACGGCATAGATTAAATCAGGGAGTAACGCCGCTGCCTGAAATCTTCGCAGCGGTAAACGGGGTAGGCACGGTATTGCTCTTGACTTTGATAATCTCTTGTTATACACTAAGCCGTATTAGGATCCCTGTTATGATTAATGAATTTCATGTTTTTTCCAACCTGAATGGAGATATTGAGAATTACGGCCTGGGTGAAACTCTCCTCGATGATGAAACAAAATCCGTCCTTGTTGACAGTTATAACGAAGCGGCCGAAAAAATGTCATCCCTCGATGTAAACTTTTCAACAAAGGACTTTTCATCGCCTTCCCTTATAAAGCCGGGCTTCATACAGAGAAGGATCCGCGAATTATTGTCCCTTTTTATAAAAAATGAAACATCCCTGAAAGACATACTGATAGCGGTTGAAGAAGCTTCCGCTAATATTTTTGAACATTCATACGGATTTAAAGAGATACCTGTAATAGAATTTCATTTTATTCTCAGCCCTTCAAAAATAACAATAATTATCGACGATTTCGGCAAGATGGGCAAAAATTTAAAAATTGAAAGTACGGGAAAATATTCATCGATGGAAGAATTGAAGGACAAATTCACGATAACAGGCAGCGGCATCGGAATTTATCTTATCCGAAAGTTAATGGATTTTATCAGCTATGAAGTCAAACCCGGAAAATACAACCGTTTTACAATGACAAAAAATTTATAATGGGGGCGGTTATGAACGAAGATCTGAGGATTAACAGCAGGATCGAAAAAGGCATAGCCTGTTTTACCCTGAACGGATTTATTAATATAGAAACTTCCGATTACCTGGAGGACATGATTTTACAAATTTCCGCAGACAATAACTGCATTAAGTATATTTTTGATGCGACAGGGCTTGAATATGTGTCAAGCGCCGGGATCAGGGTGTTTATGGATCTTTATGACAAAAACAAGGTTTCGGGCGGGAAAATCATGTTTGTCAATATGAAACCGGAGATAAAAAGGGTTTTCGAACTTGTCGGGTTCATGAAATATTTTATTGAGGCCGGTTCGGTGGAAGAAGCAATGAAAATCGGCCGGGAATAACACTTTTAGACTGGAGGACCTCTTGAAAGAACGGCAGAATTATTCATTGCCAGGTTATGTTTTATTTGAACCGTTCCTTGAATCCAATCTATTCTTGACTTACAGGGGAAAAAGCATTAAAGAGGATCGGCCGGTATTGATTAAATTCCCCAGGTCTGATACGCCCGCCAAATCGGCAGAGAAAATCGAATTCGAATATAATCTCCTCAGGAATCTTGATATACCGGGAATTTTAAAGCCCTTCCGGCTTGAAGTTTTCGGAATTTCCAAGGCCATGATAATGGAAGATTGCGGTTCTATCACTCTTTCGGAATACCTTGAAGAACCCGGACCCGGTATTTCCGTCATCCTGGAAACGGCTGTAAAAATAACGGCTGTTCTGCGTGATATCCATAAAAACAATATAATTCATAAAGATATATGCCCGCAAAATATTTTAATAAACCGGAAAACCGGGGATATCAAGATCATAAATTTCAGCATCGCCAGTGTTGTAAAAAGAGAATTTTTACAGGCAGTCAGCGCAGACAGGCTGGAAGGCACGCTGGCTTTCATATCCCCGGAACAGACGGGAAGGGTAAATCATACTGTTGATTTCAGGTCGGATTTTTATTCTCTGGGAATTACTTTTTACCTGATGCTTACCGGCAAGCTGCCTTTCAACTATACCGACAGCATGGAAATGGTTCATGCCCATATTGCAAAAATCCCTTTAAACCCTGCAGAGTTAAATCCCGATATTCCGGCCCCGATATCGGAGATCGTCCTCAAATTGATCTCGAAAAATCCCGAAGACCGCTACCAGAGTTCCGATGGATTGAAATACGATCTCGATAAATGCATGGAATTGATCCGCAACGGTAAAAGCGTCAAATCTTTCACCCCGGGTAAAAAAGACATACCGGATATCTTCAGGATCCCGGAAAAGATTTTCGGCAGGAAAAAAGAAGTGAGGGAGCTTATAAGTGTTTTCGAAAAATCATCACATCCCGGAGCAAGCCCGGTCATAGTCTTCGTATCAGGCGAACCGGGAATCGGCAAATCGCTTTCTGCATTTTACTGTATAATAGATATAGAAAAACATGAACTCCAATACTGCAATGCCGGTCATGTCGAAATAATAATTGTAAGGAAAGGCCGCATCATAGAACTGAAACCTAATTCGCCGGTAATGGGCTATGACATCAATTATAAATTCAACACTTCATTTCTGACCCTTCACGAAGGAGACAGGATCATACTTTATACCGACGGAATACCTGAAGCAAGAAATGATGAGTCTAAATTATACGGCAAGGACAGGTTCATAGCATCGATCCTTATTCATTCCAGCGATGATCTTGAAAAAATGGTCAATCAAATATTCAGCGACATCGGCGATTTTACAGGCAGATCTCCCAGGAGGGACGATATTACTCTCCTGATGGCTCAAATACTTCCGGCAGGGTTTTAATATGAAAAAAGGATTTTTTGTAACATTCGAAGGAATCGAGGGATGCGGCAAATCGACACAGGCGTATAATCTCTACCGTTACCTGTCGGAAAAAGGAACCGACGCTGTTCTTACTCATGAGCCCGGTGCTACCCACCCGGGAAAACAGATAAGGGATATCCTTTTAAATGCTGTCAATTTAACGCCCATTTGCGAATTGTTTTTATTCATGGCAGACAGGAGCCAGCATATCGAAGAAATAATAAGACCTTCACTTGACAGGGGAGCCGTAGTCATATGCGACAGATTCCATCATTCCACATTCGCCTATCAGGCCGGCGGAAGGCATGTGGATGAAGACATAATAAAAAAGCTCAATTCCCTGGCAGTTGGAAATACTTTTCCTGATCTTACATTTCTCATAGACGTCCCGCCTGAAATCGGAATGGGCAGAAAAGAAGCGGCCCATCTTTCCCTCGACAGGATTGAAAAAGAAGAAATTGATTTCCACAATTCCGTCAGGGAGGCTTACAGGCGGCTGGCATATTCGGACGATAAGATCGTTATAATAGACGGAACCGGGCAAAAAGAAGACATCCGCCTGGAAATTCTGGAAGTATTCAAAAAAACAGCGGGACTCTAGCGCCTATATTTTTACTTTTATACCTCTTGCTGTTAAAATCAAACACATGGAAAAGATTGTTCTTCTGGGTGCGACCGGATCGATCGGTTCTTCAGTTCTTGATGTCCTGCGCAGTTATCCTTCAAAATTTAAACTTATAGCCGTCAGCGGCTATAAAAATCTTAAAAGGCTTGAAGCTATAGTAAGGGAATTTTCCCCGGAACTCGTCTGCCTGTCCGAAGAAAATCCCGCTTTTACAGCTATGTTCCCGGGTGTTTCTTTTGTCTTTAAAGAAGGGGGGCTTATCGAAGCATCTTCCCTTCGCCATGCAGATGCCGTTATAATCGGAATTGCCGGGATTTCGGGACTTGCTCCTACCCTCGCGGCTATAGATAAAGAAAAAAGGATTCTTTCCGCGAACAAGGAATCGATTGTAGCAGCCGGCGCACTCCTTGATACAGCGCTGTCAAAGACAGGTAATTTTATTATCCCCCTGGACAGCGAGCATAATGCAATTTTCAATATATACAACAGGATTGAAAAAAATTTTATAAAGAATATCTGCCTTACCGCTTCTGGAGGGCCTTTCCTCAGGACAAAAATAACCGCATCGATAAAATCCGGAGAAGTTTTAAAACACCCTGTCTGGGATATGGGTCCGGTTATCAGTGTCAACAGCGCCACTTTGATAAACAAGGGGTTTGAAGTTATTGAAGCCCATTTTCTTTTTAAAACTGATTACGATAATATAAAAGTGCTGATCCATCCCCAGTCGATCGTTCATGGAATTGTTGAAACTATCGATGGAACCCGTTTCATGGCGGCATCGCCCAGCGATATGAGATACCCTATTGCCCTTGGATTGTTTTATCCCGACATCCCGCCGCAAAAATTTCCGTCATTGGATCTGGCGGGAAAAATATTTGAGTTTTCCGATCCCGACTATCATAAATTCCCTCTTCTTAAATTATCTTATGATGCAGGCAGAGAGGGCGGAATAATACCTGCAGTCCTGAACGCCGCTAATGATGAGGCCGTTCTGTCTTTTCTCCAGGGAAGAATAAAATTCATCGATATTCCTGTAATTGTCAGGAGGGTTATCGACGATTTTGTTAAAAGAAACCTTCATGAACGGGAACTCTCGCTCGAAACAATATTGAAAACAGACCTTGAAGCCAGGACAGCCGCTTCCAAGCTGATATCGGGGGACCGGTAATCAGCTATTAAGAATTTCCCGGACTTTATTTGTAATTTCTATCATTGAAAACGGTTTATTGATAACGCCTGCAGCCCCTAACGCCAGAGTATCGAGAACTCTTTTATCATTTTTATAACCTGAAGAAATAAGCACCCTGACATCAGGCTTTATTTTTTTCAATTCTATAAATGTATCCTTGCCGGATAATTTGGGCATGGACATGTCCAGGATCACAAGAGATATAGATCCCGGATTTTTATTGAACATTTTGATACATTCCACTCCTTCCTTCGCCAGCAGAACATCATATCCGCATTTTTCAAGCATCCTTTTCATCACTATCCGCACATTTTCTTCATCATCGGCTATCAGGATCTTTTCAGACCCCCTGGCTGGAGAAGCATTGTCCTTACTTGCCTGCATCTGACCTGTACCGTCGGCAGGAAGGTAAACCCTGAATTCAGTGCCGGCGCCGACCTTCGAGGATGTTTCGACAAACCCGTTATGCTGGTAAATGATGTTGTAGACCATGGCTAGACCCAGGCCTGTGCCTTTTTCTTTTTCTTTTGTCGTAAAAAAGGGATCAAATATCTTCGGCATTATTTTTTTATCGATCCCCACTCCCGTATCCTCGACAGACAGCATCCAGTAATCGCCCAGGTCTGCTTCAGGATGGTAAAGAAGAAGATCCGAATCGAAAGTTACCCTTGACAGGGAGATTATCATGATTCCCCCCTGCCGCTCGCCTTCTTTTTTCATAACAGTCATCGCATGTTCGGCGTTGACGCAGAGGTTTAAAAGAACCTGCTCTATTTGAGTAAAATCAGCGCTTACATATGCATTTTCAGAAGGCAGAGAAACCCGGATCTCAATGGATTTATCAAAAGTGTTTGAACACAGATTGACGACATTTCTGACAACAAGGGCAAGGTCGATTGTAGAGAAAGACAGGTCCTGCTTCCTTGAAAGAGATAAAAGCTGATTCACCATATCCGATGCCCTCTTGGCGGACTCCCCGATTATACCGATATGATCTTTCAGCATTGAATTATCGACACCTTCCGGAGTATTCATCATAAACTCCAGAAGAGATATCGATCCGATAATCCCGGCAAGGACATTATTGAAATCATGGGCGAGGCCGCTGGCTAAATTACCTACCGTCTCCATTTTCTGTGCCTGCCTGAGCTGGAATTCTTTACGTTCAAGTTCAGTTACGTCATCCAGCCTTATTACTACTCCCCCTGTACCGTTAAAAACAAGGGGATAAAACGAAATATTAAAATACCGCCTCTCCTCTATCGAAAGGGTTTCCCGCCTGAATTCAAGCGGCATTCTTTTTTTAATGACTTCTTCAAAATTTCCTTCATACTGTTTGAGAGTGGGTATCAATTCCCATATTTTTCTGTCGATAGCTCTTATTGCAGGTATACCTGTTTCCCTTTCTGCGGCATTGTTCCACTGAGTGATTATTCCATCCCTGTTTATGGAAATAAGGACCGACGACATAGAATCGATGATGTTCTTGAGGTAATTCCTGGTTTTAAGAAGTTCCTCATCGGCGATTTTCCTGTCGGAAATCTCACCCTTCAAATTTTCGAGAGTCTTCTTAATCTTTCCGGAATAGTAAAAAGAAAGGAGTAAAACCGTCAATATTCCCGCCCCGAGAAAAATGAAGGTAATAATATTATCAAGAACGATACTTTTTCTTATTTCCATGAGAGCCGCTTTGAAATGTTCCGGGGCCTGCTGCAGAGAATTGCCGTTCCGGTATAATTCATCGATCTTGACGGATGTAATGTTCATAAAATAAAGGTCATTGACAGCGACAGCGATCAATAGAAGAACTATTATTCCGAAACTCATCAATAAACGATTTTGAAGGATCATATTTTACCGAAATTTTCCCCATTATCATGATAATTTTATTTGATCAATAAGGTTACCATTATAATTAAAAAAAAACAAATTGAGACCCGGTAAGAGACGGGATGATTTTTTTATTGCTATCTATTGGAAATAAGGAATTTATAGACAAGATCCCCCAATCCGATGCCGCCCGATCTTGATATCTCCTTTGAATATTCGCTGTAAAGCATATCCTCGAAAATATCCTGCTTTATTCCGCCGTTCAGCCATTCATCTTTAGGAACAGTATTTCTCATGGATTTAAAAAGCTGTTCTATGAAAAGAGATTCGAATTCCTGAGAGGTTTCCTTGATCTTTTTTACATCCATTCCCTTGTAGTTTTTCTCTTTAAGGGACTTGAGCATATCACCTTTCATATTTTCATTGGCCTTGAAAAGGCTTTCACTGCCGATCTGCATATGCGCACCCTCCTCATACAATATCGGAAGGCTTTGAATTCACATTAATTCGAGTTAGTACCCCCCTTTTTCTTATCCTCCGCTGCCTGACCGGGATTTACAGGTTCATAGAATAAAAAGCCTGACCGGCCCGTCGATTTTTCACCCGGATCGTCCCAGCTTACGCGGTAGCCCAGGAAATTTTTTTTCCTTAAAAACAGTGAATTATTCGTATCCAACTCCAAATTCACATCAAGGCTGACTTCCCTCCCGGGCTGTATTTCTTTAATAATATTGTTTTTAGTAATGAACTTGCCGCCTTCGGGAAGATACTCGATCTTAAAATTATTAATTTTGAAGGAGGAAGTATTGGCTATATTAAAAGATATCAGGGCCTCATTATCTTTATAATCCAGCCTGGCCGCATTTATTGTAACGCACAGCGGAGCCGATTCATAAACCTGCTTGAGTTCGTAAACGATTTCACCGACGCCAAGCATCCATTCATTCGGTGTATAAGGGCCTCTTCTCCCGAACATGATCTTGTAAAGATCGTTTATCAGAATACCGTCGGCGATAAGGGTTCCGGATCCGTTTTTAAGGAGCTGAAGATTTGCCCCGACATAATTTTCAATTGCGCTTTTATCGAAACCGTTTATATCTACATTCTGGTAATCAAAATAATATGAAACAATGACCCTGTTCATGTAGCGTGCAATATCGGGGTTTACTGAAAGAACTGATAAATTTTCGGGTATTTTATCATAAGTCATATTAAAATCTACAATTACAAAATCAACGCCTGCCGATAACGGCATGGAAAGTATCAGGGGGTTCTCTTTAAGCTCTGCATAATCAAGCCTGTAAAATAAAGGCTTTTTATGACCCGTTTCATTCACTATATCCCGTATATATCCTGATATGAAATACAGTTTCCATAATGAAAACCTGTTCTGATCTGCAGGATCTTTAATCCTGCTCTTGAATATGGAAAATTTGCCGTTAAAGTCTAAACTGCCCCAGTTTCCGGGCACGCTTATGCGGCAATCCCTGAAATAATCTTCTAAAAGTTCCGTGCCGTAATTTGACGGCATAAAAATATCCGATATTCCGACATAGGATATATTCTCATTATCCATAAAAACAGTCAATAGCTTAATAAGACTCTTTTTCCTGTTCTCATCGAGTAGAGATATATATGCCGGGTCTTCGCCGTAACCATCCCCTTTAAAATAAAGGCTCGGTATATAACCGATCTTTTTCGCATCCACGCCTTCTACTTTCAACCCTCTGGCATATACCCCGAAATGCTTATTTTTGCCTATTTTGTCCGCCATAGTCAAAGATTCGCTGAGCTTGTCTTTATCCCATGGAGAATCGAGAGTCACATCTTCCTGGAATGTTTTGGTTATGCCTGACAACATAATAATACCGTCTGCCGATATGAAATTGACCCACTCCGGAATATAATTCCAGTCGACTTCTTTGCCTTCCACCGAAAGGATGCTCCTCTTTGATACCCTTTCAAGCGAATCGATTCCCATAAACGCCTGGCCCTTATTCAATATGAATTTCGGACTTATTTCACTTATGACAAAACTGGACTTCGAATTTACCGGAACTTCCGGACTGTCGATAAAACCCGAAGCGACAATGTCGATCTTACCTTCAATTTCAGGACTTTCAGGGAAAAAATACCCTATCCATGCTTTCTGATCGCTGTAATAAGAAAGATTTATTTTTTCATTGCCGTCAATATTCCTGATCCTGGCAATGCCTGAATAGAATTCGACCTGGATCACTGCATTTTCAGGCACGACCTGGTTATTTTTTTTGATTATCCTGGCAAAAAGCTTTATCTTTTCAAATTTTCGGTAAACCTTTTTATCAGTTTCCACTTTCAGCTGGTAATCCGAGTTGTTCTGCTCGCCCAGATTGCTCTCTTCATCTTCGGTCAAACCTATCCATTGGTAATTTTTATCCAGATAATGTCTTATCGGGGAATAAAATATATTGCCGATGACAAGCAGCAGAAGTAAAACCGAAAGAAATACAAAAGACAGAGTCTTCAAAACATTCATAAACGCACCCTTATTTTTTTTCCAGGAGAGATTTAACCGGAAGATAAAAGAGGATCCCTACAATGAGGCCCAATATGAAAACGGCCGGAAAAAGGGTCGCCATCCTGTCGGGATAAATCCTGAAAAAAAGAATTACAAAAAGAGCTGCCAGTAAAAATGAAATACCATTTTCAACCATCATGATAAAAAATAAGCGATTACCCATTTCTATCCTCCTGAAATACTGTTTATTATAATATATAAGGAGAAAAAATAAAAGAACTAATTAGTCATCGGTCAATAGTCGACAGTCAAAAGTCGGAAAGCCCACAGTCGACTTCTGACTGACGACTGAAGTATAGATTGTATATTTGTTTTTAATATTTTATACTGTATTTAATTCCTTGGGGGATTTTATGAAACCTGAGATCGCCATCGTAGAAGATGAGAAAGACATAGCCGAACTTGAATCCGATTCATTGGTAAAAGAGGGTTATTCGGTAAAAATTTACAGTAAAGGCGCAGATTTTCTAAATGATCTGCAGAGGGGCGGGCATAACTTCATTCTTATCATACTTGATCTTATGCTGCCGGAATTAACCGGAACCGAGATCCTTAAGCTTATTAAAAACAACCCTTCCATGGATGCATATAAAAATATACCTGTAATAATCGTGTCGGCGAAGGACTCCGAAGTCGACAAAGTGCTCGGCCTTGAATTCGGAGCCGACGATTACCTTGCAAAGCCTTTCAGCCCGAGAGAGCTTTCGGCAAGGGTAAAAGCCCTTTTAAGGCGTTCTATCGGCAGCAGCGCAGAATCGGGAAATATCCCCCGTCCTAAATCATTTAAAATCAGAGATCTTGAAATTAATGAAGATAAATTCCAGGTTTTTGCCGATGGGAAGAAGATAGATCTGACCTCCGTGGAATTCAAGATCCTGAGCATCCTGGCAAAGCGGAAGGGCTGGGTTTTCGACAGAAACAAGCTAATGGACCAGATCTGGAGCGGAGAAAAGATAATCACCGGAAGGACAATAGATGTTCATATCAAGCATCTGCGTGAAAAACTTAAAAGCTGCGGAAGCCTGATCAAAACTGTCAGGGGCGTCGGATACAAGCTCGATGATAACGATTAGCATTTACAGATTACTGGATGAAATTATGGAAAATTATATCAAGAGTTTATCGAATAAATATTTAAGAGAACTAAATATGATCTCGGCCGCGATAAAATCGATGCAGATGGGCTTACCTTCATATGTTATAATCGAAAAATTGAAATCCCTGGAAAATTCATAAGATAACATGATCGCTGATAAAGATGTGTACGATATCATTTATCAATATGAGTAAAATTCTATATTTTTTCGATCACCTCCGCTTAATTAACTGAAAATTAACATTCCCTTCATCCGGGATTCATACCCGTCTTTTAGAATATTCGCGGCTGCAACTATAATAATGATATCAAAGACGTTATAATATTTAAGTTATAAAATTATCCAGGAGGTATATAATATGAAGAGGATCCTTACCTTGAGTCTCTTATTTGTTTCCCTTTCATCGCTTGCAATGGCGACGATCAAGGTTGAAACGGAGACCTGGTTCGACGGAAATACCGTTGTAACCACAAATTCCAACCCGCTTCTCAATCCCGGCGGCCAGTTCTTTATCGGCCGTGCTTATTTCACACTGATCGGTGACCTCGGAACAGACTTTTACGGAGACCCGATCAAAGAAAGGGTCACTTTCGACTTAGCCAATGCGACAGCAACAGGCGCAGCAGGAATCGTCAAGTATGCGTACTTCGATTTCAACCTGTTTAAGACTGCCTACACTTCCATTACCGGCGGCCAGACGAATACCGCAAAGCTTAACAGCATTGTTTTCTCGGCCGGACTTGTACCCGTATATTTCGGCAACATCTCTTTCTGGTCGTATCCTCTGCCCATCAAGGATGCGTCCGAATTGTACAGTCCCGTTAATTACAACTACGGAGTAAACACAACCAACAGCAAGCAGACCAATATGGTTTTACAGACAAACTATTCCGGAATCAAACCTACAGGTTCAGCCGACTTCGGCTTTACTCTTTCAGGAAAGTTGCTGCCTATTGAGGGATTGACATCCTCCCTTATTTCCTATTACCTTCAGATTCTCAACGGAGACGGCTACAAGAACCTGGACAACAACAACGGCGCTCCTTACGTTAACGGAGCTACGAACTGGAACAACTTCGCTTACCAGGGGTCAATATTCCTGTCTCCTCTCGAAGGAACCCTTATCGGCGGAACATACAGATATGTCGGCTTGGATGATACATCCAGTTTTAATACTGAAAATTCCTTCGCCCTTATCGCCGACGCCAAGAATGTAATGGGAATACCGGTAGACTTTAGTTTTGAATACGTCAACGAGTCAGTTACAAACAAAGCGTATTCCTTCCAGCCTTCATCAGTCACCGGTTACAGCGGATTCAAGAACGACTTTAACGGAGTCGTTTATTCCGTAACTCTCGGTTACGGATTCATGGACTGGGCGATCGAACCGGTAATCAGGTATGACTTCTTCAACCCTAACACCATTACTACAAACAACAAGGATGTATCGGGTTCCATATTATATGCAGGTGCAAGCATAAAACTCGATGCAAACAACCTCACCATGAAGCCGCTCGTGGGCTTCTATCTGACTGAAAACGGAGCTCCCAGCAAGAATTACCTTGTCTGGCTCGAATTCGCATACAAGCTTAACTTCACGGTATGGCAGTAAGACATATCAGAAAAAATATGATATAATAACGGGCGGACCGGTGTTATGCCGGTCTGCCCTTCAGTTTAAACAGGAGGAAACATAATGAATAAGATTTTTCTGTGCGCGTCGGCTCTCCTGATGTTCTGCGCTGCAGGCATATTCGGAGAACCCAAGGTGGAGAGCCTTCTGGGAGCAGGCGCCACTTTCCCTTACCCCCTTTATTCCAAGATGTTCGAAGAGTATTACAATACAGCTAAAATCAAAGTTAATTACCAGGCTATCGGATCCGGCGGCGGTATTCAGCAGCTCGTCAGCAAGACGGTGGATTTCGGCGGTTCAGACGCTCCAATGAATGCGAATGAAAAAAAGGCGGCGAAGGATGAAGTGCTCCATATCCCTACCTGCCTTGGCGCAGTCGTATTGACCTACAGCCTTCCGGGTAACCCGATTCTAAGTTTCACGCCCGAGGTCATATCCGATATATTTCTCGGGAAGATCACAAAATGGAACGACCCGAAAATCGTGGAAATCAACAAGGGCACAACTATGCCCGACTTGGCAATAACGGTAGTTCACCGTTCCGACGGCAGCGGGACAACATATACATTCAGCGATTATCTTTCTTCAGTCAGCCCGGACTGGAAAACCGCAGTCGGTACAGGCAAATCCCTCAACTGGCCTGTAGGCATAGGCGGTAAGGGCAATCCCGGAGTAACAGCTTATATAAAGCAGATTCCCGGCGGTTTCGGTTACGTTGAACAGGCTTATGCGGTTCAGAATAGTATGCCGATGGGAAAAATAAAGAACAAAAGCGGTAATTTTATAACCCCGGACCTGAAATCGGTTATGAATGCCGCTAATGTGGACATACCGGCAGACGCCCAGGTTTCAATTGTAAACACAGCTTCACCCGAAGGATATCCTATCTGCACATTCACCTGGATCCTTCTCTTTAAGGAACAGTCTTACGGCGGAAGGCCCCTAAACAGGTCCCAGGAAGCCGTAAAACTGATCTGGTGGATGGTCCATGAAGGTCAGCAGTATAATGAGCCGTTACTATACGGACGCTTGCCTGAAAAAGTAGTAAAAATCGATGAAGATTTACTGAACTCGGTGGTTTATCATGGTAAAAAAATCGCTCAATAATACAGCGATTCTGAATAATGGGGGCGGATCAAACGCCCCCATGTTTTTAATTTTTAATCAATCATTTAAAAACATCGTTCTCGCATGTGTAATACTTGTCTGCGCGCTGCTTCTGGCAATGTTCGTCAGCTTGATTATTACTGCATTGCCTTCTCTTCAAAAATTCGGGTTCGGTTTCTTCGGTTCTGCAACCTGGGACCCTCTTAACGGTTTATTCGGCGCCCTGCCCTTCGTTCTCGGCACGCTTCTGACTTCCATAATAGCTTTAATTATCTGTATACCTTTTTCACTGGCTGTTTCTTTGATCCTCGGCGAATATTTCCCTTCGGGTCCGGTAGCGACAATACTCAATTCTGCAATGGAACTCCTTGCGGGGATCCCTTCAATAATATACGGTATGTGGGGGCTTTTTGCATTGGTGCCCTTGATCAGGGGACTTGAAATAACCCTCAAGATCGTCCCGCTTGGCGTGGGAATACTTGCAGCCGCCTTGCTTTTATCAATAATGATAATACCTTTTGCGGCATCGATATCCAGGGAAGTGATAGGGATGGTCCCGAATGATCTCAAGGAAGCCGCTTATTCCCTGGGAGCGACCCGCTTCGAAGTGATTAAAAAAGTCGTCCTTCCGCATGCGGGTTCGGGCATTATAGCCGGCATCCTCCTGTCGTTCGGAAGGGCCCTCGGCGAAACTATGGCTGTGACAATGGTAATAGGTAATTCTTATTTTATGCCGGCCAATATCTTCGGGCCAGGCCATACCATAGCGAGCATCATCGCCAACGAGTTTACGGAAGCGACCGATCCCGTTTATGTTTCAGCGCTAATAGAAATGGGCCTCGTCTTATTTATTATTACGATTATTTTCGGCATAGCCGGCAGATATATAATAACCAAAGTCAGCATAAAGGATTGAGAAATGCCTGATATAAAAATGAAATCGGCATCTATGAATATTTTTAAAGACAGGGCCTTCTTCGTCACTATAATCACCCTCTCGCTCATAACCGTCATTCCCCTTGTCTGGATACTGTTCTATATAACCAAAAACGGGATAGCCTTTATTAATATAGATCTTCTGACAAAACTGCCGCGAGCTACGGGCGAAACAGGCGGCGGCATCATAAATGCCATAACCGGCACCCTTATTATCGTCTTTTTTTCCTCCCTTATAGCAATTCCCATCGGTGTACTTTCAGGCATATACCTTTCTGAAAACAGGGAGGGACGTCTTTCCCAATTAGCCCGCATCGCCGTGGATGTTCTCCAGGGTGTTCCGTCGATAATCCTGGGCATAATCGCTTATATCTGGATAGTTCTGCCTATGCACGGATTCTCGGCGATTTCCGGCAGCATCGCCCTTTCAATGATGATGCTTCCGGTAATAATAAAAAACACCGAAGAAACGCTTAAACTGATCCCTTATTCTATAAAAGAGGCCGCTTACTCTCTCGGCGTTCCATATTACAGGGTGGTGATGAAAGTAGTCCTTCCTGCAGGATTGTCGGGAATCCTTACAGGCATCCTTGTAGGCGTTGCAAGAATAGCGGGAGAAACGGCTCCGCTTCTTTTTACGGCTTTCGGAAACCCTTTTAATGAATTCAACCCCCTGAGGCCTATGGAAACGATCCCCCATATTATCTTTAAATATGCGACAAGCCCTTACACTGACTGGCAGAATATCGCCTGGGGAGCATCGCTTCTCCTGGTGGCTTTCGTGCTGGCTCTGAATATAATTGCGAAGGTGGTGGCAAACAGATGGAAAGTAAAATTTTAAATACGATACTGGCTGTCGAGAACCTCAATGTTTATTACGGCGACCAGCAGGCTCTAATGAATGTTACAATGAATTTTTATGAAAAAACAGTGCATGCCGTTATGGGACCGTCCGGATGCGGCAAGTCGACGCTGATAAGGTGTTTCAACAGGATGCATGAATTGACGCCTGAAGCGAGGGTCGAGGGTAAGATACTCCTGAACGGCGAAGACCTCTTGATCCTTGAACCGATTCTCGTCAGAAGGAGGATAGGGATGGTCTTTCAAAGGCCAAACCCTTTCCCGACTATGACAATTTACGATAATGTAATAGCCGGCTATAAATTGAACGGCATTCATTTAAAAAAAGCCGATGCCGATAAGATCGTAGAGGAATCGCTTTCAAAGGCGGCCCTCTGGAACGAGGTGAAAGACAAGCTCAACAGAAGGGGGACCTTCCTTTCGGGCGGCCAGCAGCAAAGACTGTGCATCGCCAGGGCCCTTGCGATGAACCCCGATGTCCTTCTTCTTGATGAGCCGACTTCGGCGCTCGATCCGAAGGCTACATCTCACATAGAAGAACTGATAGTAGAGCTGAAAAACACGGTAGCCATTATACTGGTGACGCATAATATAGCGCAGGCCGGACGGGTTTCGGAATATACCGCCTTTATGTATCTTGGAGAATTGATAGAATACGGAACGACCGAAAAACTCTTCACCGTTCCCGGGGATAAAAGGACTGAGGAATACCTCAGCGGCAAATTCGGATAGGAGAAACTTTATGATAGAACAGCAGTTAGACGACTTAAAACAGAGAATTGTTAAAACATCATCTATTGTGAGGGAAATGATCGAAGATGCAGTAAACGCCTTGATCAACAGGGATGCGCCGATGGCCAGGCATGTAATATCAGACCTTGAAGGTCTCGTCAATCAGGCTGAGATAGATATCGACGAGGAATGCATAGTCCTTATAGCAAGGTATCACCCCGAAGCCAAGTACCTGCGAAGCGTTATGATGATCTCCAAAATGGTATCGGACCTTGAAAGAATGGGCGATCATGCAGTCAATATTGCTGAAAGCTCGATTTACCTTATCGACCGGCCCCCCGTCAAGCCGCTTATAGATCTTCCCCACATGCTCGAGGAAACTATCAGGATGTTCGACAGCAGTATGTCCGCTTTTTTAAACGAGGATTCAAAACTTGCATTCGAAGTCTTCCCTTTCGACGACATTGTGGACGATTACAGGGATCAGATCCTCAGGGAGCTCATAACATACATGGTATCCAATGCAACTCTCATCGAAGCTTCGATCCAGCTGATGCGGATAGCGGAAAACCTGGAGAAGATCGCAGACGTGACAAGCAATATATGCGAGGAAGTGGTTTACATTAAAGAGGGCAAGATTGTCATGCACTCGAAGCATGATAAGATATGGACCAACAAAGTCGAAGCCTGGCATAAATGACATTGCCTTTCCGTCCAAAGTCTTCCGGGCTTCTAAATTAATCGTATAATTACCCCGATATTAAAATATGGATACGATACTGCTTGTCCTGTCCATACTGCTATTTATCAGCATCCTGGGAAGTTTTGCATCGGATAAGATGGGGGTTCCTTCCCTTGTTTTATTTTTAATCATAGGAATACTTGCAGGACCTGAAGGATTCGGAAGGATAAAATTCGACGATCCGGCGCTCGCCCAGAGGATCGGAGTAATAGCTCTCTCCTTTATAATTTTTTCAGGGGGTTTCGGAGCCCAAATACGCAGGATCAGGCCTGTAATACTGCCGGGCATTCTCCTGTCAAGCGCCGGAGTAATAATATCATGCCTTTGCATGGGCGCTTTTCTTCACCTGGTACTCGGATTCCCTCTTTTCCATGGACTGCTCCTCGGAGCGATTCTGTCGGCAACCGATGCCGCTTCCGTTTTCTCAGTGCTTAATTCCAAAAACGTCCTCTTAAAGGGCAACTTGAAACCCATACTGGAATTCGAATCGGCGTCCAACGATCCGATGTCCGTAACCCTCACGCTCGCATTTATTATGCTTATCAACAGCCCTTCTACCGGTTTTTCCGGTATTATCGTATTCATGTTAAAGCAATTTATAATCGGCGCGGCTGCCGGCCTGGCGGTTTCATTTATATCCGTTTATATGATGAAAAGATTCATAAAACTTGATTACGAAGGCGTTTATTCAGTGCTGACAATGGGTCTCATATTGTTTACATATTCACTCACCGATACCCTGGGAGGAAACCCGTTTCTGGCTGTATATATTCTCGGAATTTATCTTGGCAACAGCGAAATATCATATAAAAGGAACCTCCTGAGATATCATGACAATATATCATGGCTTTCCCAGATAGTTATGTTTTTATGTCTTGGCCTTCTGATATATCCTTCAGAAATATTGAATGCATCCATAAAAGGGATTTCAGCGACATTTTTCCTGATATTCCTGGCAAGACCGATAAGCGTTTTTCTGAGTCTTATTTTCCAGTCCAAGTCAAGGTTCCATTTCAGGGAAATGGTACTCATCTCCTGGGTCGGCCTGAGAGGTGCGGCTCCCATTATTTTGTCCACCTTCCCCCTCCTGGCGGGAATACCCGGCGCTCATGATATGTTCTATATCGTGTTTTTCATAGTCATCGCTTCGGTGCTGCTGCAGGGAACATCAATCCCGTTCGTGGCCAAGTTCCTGAAACTGTACGACAAGGGGAAAACCAACATAAAATATCCGATTGAATTTGAAAAGAGCAGCAATATAGAAGGAGAATTGAATGAAATAGAAGTGCCCGCCAATTCAAACATGTCAGGAAAAGCTGTAAGAGACCTCTCTTTATCCGATAAGATCCTGATCATTCTCATTTACCGCGGGGGAAAATTCTTCCCTGTAAACGGCAAAACAATCATATTCCCTAACGACCGCCTTCTTGTTCTGGCGCCGATATCGGATTTTATTACTTTCAGCGTCAGGGTTCTTTCAGAAACCGAACTTTAAAGGCAATGCAGCTTGAACCGTTATCATTTCTGCAGATTCCGGCGTTCAAATGCTGTTATTATTTCCTTTACAAAATCATCACCATCGGTTAAAATACCCTGTTTTTAATTGTCACAAGGAGATATTAATGGGAGTATCAAGGGGGACTTCCGAAAATGAAGGAGGACCCTCGCTGTTCTCGAAACTGCGCTCTATTATTATCGGAGAAGCAAAAAATCCTGAAGACAGATCGGTTTTTCATAAAATATCGCTGATAGCGGTTTTTGCATGGGTAGGACTTGGAGCCGACGCTCTTTCATCCTCATGCTACGGTCCCGAAGAGGCATTCAAGGTAGTTCTCAATTACCCTTTCCTCGGATTATTCGTCGGCATAGCCACGGCAGTCACGATTCTCATTATAAGCGCAAGTTATTCACAGATCATCGAACTTTTTCCCGGAGGCGGGGGCGGCTACATAGTCGGAAGTAAACTTCTTTCCCCTACGACAGGTATGATATCGGGCTGCGCTCTTATGGTCGACTATGTCCTGACAATAGCAGTATCTGTAGCAAGCGGGGCGGATGCGATTTTCAGCTTTGTGCCTCCATCCTGGGTCGGGTATAAAATATATTTCTCGATCGGATGCATTTTTTTACTGATAATCCTGAACCTCAGGGGTGTTAAGGAATCGGTTTCAGCTCTTGCGCCGATATTCGCTATTTTTGTCCTCTCGCATGCCTTCCTGCTGATATACGGTTTCATACTGCATACTTCAGGTTCGACAGCAATAATACAAACCGGTTACAGCGATATGGCTAGAGTTAAGTCAAGCCTGGGGTTGATCGGAACCGCAGCCCTGCTCCTGAAGGCCTACGGCATGGGCGCAGGGACTTATACGGGCATCGAGTCTGTATCCAATGCCATGACTATACTGAGGGAACCGCGCGTAAAAACAGCGAAAACAACAATGGCATATATGGCGTCTTCGCTGACTTTTATGGCTTTCGGTATTATGTTAATCTATCTTCTGTACGGAGTCAGGCCTGTAACAGGCAAGACCCTTAACGCCATTTCTTTTGCAGGCATAATGAGCGGATGGAACCCTGCCGTAAAAAACACTGTTTTATTCATCACGCTCCTTTCGGAATCCGCACTGCTCCTTGTCGCAGCCCAGGGAGGATTTTTAGCCGGGCCCAGGGTTCTATCCAATATGGCCCTGGATAAATGGATGCCCTCGAGGTATACGCAATTGTCGAACAGGCTTGTGACTGAAAACGGCGTCCTGTTAATGGGCGTCACTTCCCTTTTAATACTTATAATCACCGGAGGGTCTATCGATATTCTCATTATACTGTACAGCATCAATGTTTTTATTACATTCAACCTTTCCCAGCTGGGCATGGTTCGGCATTGGTGGAAAAAGCGGAAAACTGAAAAAAATGCCCTGCGGGGGCTTATCATTAACGGAATCGGCCTTATCCTTTGTATTTTTATCCTGATATCTTTCCTTGCAACTAAACTCAACGAAGGCGGATGGGTTACCCTGGTGATTACCGGAATACTCATTATATTCTGCATCTGGGTTAAAAACGAATATTTAAAGGTTGAAAAACAGTTGAACAGGCTGAACACTCTTGTTGAAGCTGTTGAGAACTCGGAGCATCTTTCAAAGCTGTCCTTTAAAGACTATGAGAATTTCAAGGGTAATATAGACAAAAACGGAAAAACAGCAGTACTTCTAGTCAACGGCTATAACGGGACAGGCCTGCATATTCTCTTCGGAATTCAAAAACTTTTAGGTTTCAACACTTTTAAAAATTATGTCTTCATCCAGGTCGGTGTTGTCGATGCGGGGAATTTCAAAAGCGCTGCAGAAGTTGATAGTTTAAAAGAGGACATTCTGACAAACCTCAATACCTATTCAATCCTGATGCGTAAAACCGGATATTATACCGAAACTTTCACATCGCTTGGCACTGACGCTGAAGAAGAGATCATAGCTCTTGCGCCGCTTATACTCGAAAAATTTCCCAATTCGGTATTTTTCGGGGGCCAGCTCGTTTTTTCCAATGCCGGCCTTTTCACCAGGTTCACCACTAATCTCCTCCATAACAACCTCATTTTCAGCCTCCATGAAAGGCTTTACTACAAGGGCATCCCTTTTGTCCTTCTGCCGATCAGGATTTAATCTTTATAAATGCAGGCTGCTGTTAGGACAACATTATAGCAAAAATATACCGGAAATTAACATCTGCTTAATAATTATTTGTTATAATTATTCCTGAACGACAGAATAATTATGGCCGGAGGAGATTATGAGGATTGCATTCATCAGGCATTCGAAAGCCGTGGAAAAAGAGTTCTGGGAAAAAGACAACAGCCTTCGACCTTTAAGCAAAGTAGGTCATTTCAGGGCGAAGAGATTCGCAGGACAGCTTGTTAAAATTTACCATCATGATGTGGATTATCTTATTACAAGCAGTTTTGTCAAGAACGTGGAAACCGCAGAATATATTAAAAAAGAACTTAAACCCCGTTTCTATCTTGTGGATAATCTATTAAACCCGGGTTTCGATTTCAGCAATTTCTGCAAACTTATAAAAGGACTGCCGGATTCGGCCAATACGATCTTCCTTGTCGGACATTGTCCCGATTTCATCAATATCATCACTCAGATAATAAAAGATAAAAGGAGGACTCCTTACCTTAAAAAACCTTCCCTGATTGAAATTGAATTCGATGAATTCCCTTCAGGTAAAATAAATTTCAATTATAGTCTTGATGACGGGGAGGAATTCCCGTTTAAAAACCATGAACCCTATTTCGATGAAATCGGGGAAATACCCCTGTAACTGAGAAGTATTATTGTGATGTCGTCATGCTGGGGCTGGGAGCCCTGAAATTGCTGAATTTCTTCAAGGATCTTATCCTTGAGCCTTGCGATATGGGTGTTTTTATAGTTCTTCAATATTTTGAAAAGCCTTTTTTCGCCGAACTCTTCCCCTTTCGAGTTTATCTGCTCGACAACGCCGTCAGTGATCATCATGAATAAATCCCCCGGCTGGAGATTGAAAGTATCGCATTGAGGGATTACACCTTCTTTTATGCCGAGAGGTATATTTCCGCTTGAAGACCTCAGCCTGTAAAGCCTTTCCGATTTAAAGATGTAAATGTATGAATGCCCCATATCAAAAATTCTAAGCAAACCGTTAGAGTCGTCAAAATCGACAAATGCAGCGGTGACAAATTCAAAAGTGTTAAAAATATAGTTATTCAATTTCGATATGAATTTCTCGGGTCCGCTGTTAAAATCATAAATCCTCTGCATCCCATCGATGCTTGTCGAAACGAGCGAGGCAGCCAGTCCCTTCCCGCATACATCGCAGATTGTAAAAAACCACTTCTTTTCATAATAATTAACAACGCTGTAATAGTCTCCGCCGATGCCCTTGGCCATATGCGAGGAGCAGCTTATGGAAAAATTGTCTTTTTCAATCAAAAAATCTCTTTTTACTATCCTGTTCTGAAGTTCCCTGGCCATCTCCATATCTCTCTGGGTCATAAGAGATAGATACATCATCATATCGAGAGATGTAAAGATCCCTGCGAATTTATCCTCTTCCCTGAAAAGCAGAAAAAATTCCGAATCGGTGCTGCTGAGCTTATCCCTGATTTCTTCGGCGACGGACAATATGTTCCTGTCGAAGCTGAATTTGTTTGCATTACTTCTGAACTTGTCGACGGTTTTATGACGCAGTATGTCCTGCCCGTAAGGCTTGCCAAGTAAATTAAAAAGGTCTTTCCTGATTATGATGCCTTTCAGATTATTTTTGGAATCTATCACTCCGACAGCCTGTATTTCCTTATTTTTATCAAAATCGTAAGCCAGGTCTATCACTTTCGCATCTTCGCCGACATAATAAAGGCTCGAGATGATTTTCCCTATATTTTCCCTCTGTATTGGAAGATTATGAACCTTCCGGAGAACCTTGTATTCCCTGTTTTCCTGTATTTTTTTATTTTTGAGTTCAGTCAGAATAACTTCTTTTTCCATATCTCACCTTTTATAAGCTATGCTGCAGTAAAGGTTTCACCTTGTTATACGCCTTTCCTGAAGATATATTCCTTTTTTTCCCTTCAGCCCTGCGATCGTAAATGTCCTTTAACATGTTATCCCAACTATGATTTTCAATCATTCTGATCCATGCCGCCAGGCACATTTCTCCATACACCTTGGGTTTATTTTTAATAAAATCATACAATTTTTCAATTTTAAGCACCCAGTCTTTTTTGTCGTTAAAACGCGCCGTATATCCTGTGACGCCTTCCTCTATTATCTCCCTGGGTCCTCCGATATCAGAAACGACGGCAGGTATGCCGCATGCCTGGGCTTCCAGAACTGCCATGCCGAACGTATCCGTCGTGCTGGGAAAAACGAAAATGTCTGAATCCGAATAAACTTCCGGAAGCATTTCATGAGGCAGCCTTCCCGTCATAAGGATCCTGTCATCCCCGGAAAGCCTCTTTTTAAGTTCGTCATAATAAGGTCCGTCGCCGACAAGGATCAGGTTCAAATCTTTGCATTTCTTTACCGCTTTCTGATAAGCTTCGACAAGGATATCCAGGTTTTTATCCAGAGATATCCGGCCGGAGTAAAGAAGATTTACGCCTTTTTTAAGGGAATAAACAGCTTTAAAATACCGGCTTTTGTGAGGACGCGGCTTGAAACTTCCGGAATCGAAACCCCTTCTGAATACCCCCATCTTAGACTTTATATATCCTCTTTTTTCAAGTATGGAAGAATATTCGACTGTAGGCACCCTGATCTCATCAGTCGAATTATAAAACCAGCGCAGGAAATTTTCGACCATCGCCGAAGTATCCGCATCTTTTGTAAGTCTGACTGCCTGCATTGTGAAATCGGTATGGAAAACGCTTATCGATTTTACTCCAAGCATTTTAGAAATCAGAAGTCCCGCCAGGCCCATCGGGCCGGGCGTCGATATATATATTTCATCCGGATCATATTTATAGACTTCCTGCATGATATGAAGGAGAGACGGAATTCTGATAAGAAGGTTCTCATAATAAGGCATGTTGAATGAATAAACCGGTTCGAAACTAACTGTATTAGGAGGCAGAGAATCCAGTTTTTCTTCCTCGTGAAGGGAAGTTATGATTTTCATGTTCTTACCGCGCAGCATGCTCTGCTGGGCGATCTTTTTCAGGACAATCGATACGCCGTTTAAATCCGTAAGAGTATCTGTAAACCAAAGAATTTTTTTGTCGTTTATCCTGATTTCTTTTCCAAGGGATTCCGAGAGTCCGTTCACAAGATTGCGGTTATTGAAAAGATGTTTAAATGCCGTTAAGAACGGTATGGAGAGGAAAATCCCGGGCAGAGAGATGCTGAAATCCCTGGCAAGAGATACGATGTTCCCTTTGGTAAGATCCTTTTTGATGGATTCTATACAGAATTTAATGAAATAATCTGAAATCTTTGCAAGCTTATCATAAACAAGTGTAAAAGTGTCGTCTATATTGCTGAAATTATTGAATCTTAAGCTTTTTATTAGATCATCAAGCATCATATAAGGCAGGATCTGCTTCTTTTTTTTAATAAGGCGTTTAAAAAAAAACTTCCCTTTAAGATCGAAATCCTTTTTTTCAAATACGAATTCAGTCAGCCTGGAAAAGGAATTATTGGTCAAAGACTTGCTTTTTGTCTTCGAAAAATCATAGGCTATCTTATATATTGCGAAAACAAGCCCTTGAAAATTGTTATGCCTTCCGCCGGGAAGTGTTTTTTTCATCTTCAATTGGGCCAGGAATTCCTCTATGGAATCCGCATCGGCGCATGTATATGTCTTTCCGATAAACAAACCTGCATGGTCATCCGAACCGCCGGTAAAACCTTTGATCCATGATTCCTTGCCGAAAGGTTCAATATTATGCTTACGATGGAGTTCTAATATATCGGCTTCCGTAAGCGAAGTCAAAAGTCCCGACCAGTCAATATTCATTCGTTTATTCCTTGCACCGTTCTGAACTTCAAAAATGTCAAACAGGAGAATTAATTTTTCCAGGTGTTCTCCCGTCAATTTTCCATTGACGGAATAATTGGCATGAGCAATCGAATATGCAAGGTTCTCGTTTCTTATATAATTCCTTAATTCATATATGTTTTCTCTTATCCTGTTGATTTCAATTCCCTGCTCCTCATTCAATCCAAAGATCAGTATATGGATCTTGCAGCCGTCTTCAGGAAAATATGTAGTGGCTTCCATTCCCACTATAATCTCTTCGGGAAATTGGGCTTTTAAAAGCAGGGCACCCTCTATGGAATTATGATCGGTAATCGTTATAAAATTCATACCGTTCTCTTTTGACCTGGCATAAATAAGCCCGGGTTCCGTATATGATTCTGCAGCCCCGATACGTTGAAGGAACCATTCTGAAGGATGCTTCGAGTATTTGGAATGTACATGCATATCGATTTTTGCCATAAATTCCTTTCCTTTTTTTATAATTCTTTGAACATACATATTTTAAGACTTTATTGTTAAGGATTGGTGAAATTGGGGATAATTTTCAATGAAGACAGGCTGCGGCGGCCCTGATATTAGGCGGGTTAAATTTTTGAAAAACTGAAGAACTTACCTTATAATACATTTAATTGTAATAGGAAAAGGAGCTTGCAATGTCTTCACCGATAATCGGCATATTAATGGGAAGCGATTCGGATTTTAACGTGATGCAGGATGCTGCGGTCATTCTCAAAAGCTTCGGAATACCGTTCGAAATCACCGTCATATCAGCTCACAGAACGCCGGAAAAGGCCGTCGAATATGCAAAATCCGCTGAGGAAAGGGGGATAAGGGTTATTATTGCCGGAGCCGGAGGGGCAGCTCACCTTCCCGGGATTATAGCAGCAATGACGCCCCTGCCCGTGATCGGTGTTCCTATCCTGTCAAAAAGCCTTGGAGGCATGGATTCTCTCTTCTCCATAGTCCAGATGCCGAAAGGAATACCTGTCGCCACCGTCGCAGTCGACGGTTCGGCCAATGCCGGTATCCTGGCGCTGGAAATCCTCGGCGCAGGGGACGAAAAAATCCGCAAAGCTGTAAAGGAATACAGGGAAAAGCTTAAAGAAGAAGTAAAACAAAAGGCGAAAAGAGTAGAAGAAAGAATTATTTAGCCAATACTCAGACCTGGCTTACCGATTGGAAAAGTTATCCGGGGCGGTTTGAATTTGAAACATCTTATACTTCTTTATTACTTTGCATCCATTTCAAGCGGTTTTATAGTT
This sequence comes from uncultured Spirochaetota bacterium, assembly GCA_963796325.1. Classification (GTDB taxonomy): domain Bacteria; phylum Spirochaetota; class Brevinematia; order Brevinematales; family JAOACQ01; genus CAVYGN01. Next base: position 268,866 of record CAWCLF010000001.1, on the reverse strand, counting down.
TTAGTCCTTTTGACCCTTCTGTATAAAAAATACCGGGATATCATTCTTCTTGCTCTTGCGTTCCTTCTTATAGTATTATCTGTTTATGTTTTTATCGTAACTATCGATTTCTATTTTTTCAATGTGCTTCATTTTTATAATTTCCAGGGCGGCGCAACAATACAGGGTATTGATTATGTAATCAATGCGTTTGTGGTTTTTCTTATCCCCTACTGTACTGTGAGATTGATGGGAGCCCGTTTCGGTACTGCCAGAACGGCTGTATTCTCCATTCTATCCCTGGCCGTTCTTTTATTGATTTTCTGGACGCCGATAGCTGCCGCACTCAATCAAACCTTTCATGTAGTAATTTTCGATATTATCAAAGACAGATTAAATACCATTATTACTTTACTGGCCGTTTTGTATACCGTATTATTCATTTTTATCAATATCGGTAAAATCAATGAAATTTACGATAAATACGGTTTTATCGTATTGGCTTTATCATTTATTCTATTCGATATCATGTTTTTCTGGGAAGCCGGCCGTGTCTATAATCCCCGCTATTATTATATTTACGGTCCCGTCACTTCAATTCATCTTTTTTATCTTTTCTGGAATCTTATGGCGATCTATTACGGTTCCAGGTATCTTCTTAAAAAAACCATGCGTCTACATGACATACCCGCTTTTTTTATAAATAAATTCGGAATAACGGACCGTGAAAGAGAGATCATCGTAAATCTTTCAAACGGCCTGGCTAATAAGGAAATTGCTTACGAGCTTGAAATATCCGTACTGACCGTAAAAAATCATATTCATAACATATACCAGAAAACAGGCGCTAAAAGCAAGGTCGAACTGCTCAACAGGCTGGATGAAACATTATAAAAGAATAGTTCTTTAGGACTAAAAGCCTTATAAAACCGGTTAGACCATATTTCCCATTGACAGCCGGGAAGGCATCCCCTTATTATTAATGGTACTTAAGCATTTATCGGGACAGGGCATCGGGGTCCGGAAAATACTAAAACAGGAGAAAATAATGAAATTTATGATAATATTACTGGTCTTTTTCGCCTTGCCTGCATCGGCGGGCCTCAGTGAAACAAATATCGGACCCTCATTCAAAGGTTTTATAAAGGCGCGCGGTCATGAACTGGTTGAAGCCGACGGGACTCCGCTGTTCCTTCGAGGCGCGTCTTTGACCCACTCATTCTGGAAATCAGACTATTTTCCGGATAAAACTTATGACAATGAATCGACTTATTCCGACATGGCTAAATTGGGGTTCAATTCGGTCAGGTTCATTCTAAGTTATTACTGGCTGATAGATATATTCAATCCGGGAAAGCTTAACGAAAACGCCTGTCTCTGGATAGAGGAAAATGCCAGAATTGCCATGCGCCATGGGATAAGGCTTATCCTTGACATGCATGTTCCGCCGGGGGGATACCAATCCGTGGGAAAAGGGAGGGATCTCTGGGATTACCGTGAAAACAGGCTGGAGCTGATTCGAATCTGGAAAATGATAGCAGGCCGTTTTTCCGGAAATACAGGGATTATCGGTTATGACCTGCTAAACGAGCCATGGCCGACAGTCTCAATCCGGCAATGGGGCGACCTCTCGAAGGAGATAGTTAAAGCGATCAGGGAAACTGACACGAATCACCTGATCATTGTCGAACGCCCGAGTGCAGTAGGCGACGATGTCCTGAACGACGATATAAACGGACTATTGAATTTTACACTGATCGACGATCCTGATATTATGTACGATTTCCATTTTTATAAACCGATCATGTTCACGCATCAAAGCGCTGCCTGGTTGACATTTTTCGGAAGTTCGCCTTTTTACCCTGATGAAAGGATAAACGAACCGGCCGGCAATTTTATAATAAAAGGCTCCTCATTTTCCGGGTCTCCCGGTCATCTTGCAAATCCGGGAACGGATTTCGAAAGCCCTGTTATCACAATAACCAACCCGGATATTAAATTCGGAATACTCCTGGCAAGAGTGGAAAATCCAGGATTATTCGGTTCCGTTAAGTTCGGCAATGTAAGAATCGAAGAGTCAGGCCCCGGCCAAACGGATTCAATTTACCCTGTTAAAGTTTTTACAGGCGATGTATGGCTTTATTATGACAGAAAGGATTTCAAGCCGGTCGATTGGAATGTCATCATGAGAAGCTTCGCAATTTCAGGACAGGAAATGAATTTCAGCAAGTCATCCGAAGGCGGGTGCTTCGCGGGTATTTTTCATCTTTTCAACCTGAAACAGGGCTACAGCTATAAAATCAAATGCGGCATCAGCGGCGCAGGTTTATTCGGCAATCCGGCGGCGGATCTGGGCATAGTATTATGCAAATCCGACGGCGAAGCCAGGCCTTTCGACAGGAGCTACCTCGAAAGGGAGATGGACCGGTGCTCGGAGTTCAGCCGGAAGGCGAACGTACCAGTTCATATGGGTGAATTCGGATGCATATATTATGCCTTCGAAGGTCACGGAGGAAACAGGTGGATAGAGGACGTAATAGAATCCTGCGAGAAAAGAGGAATAAATTATAACATCTGGTGTTATGCCGATAGTACTTTCGGCATATATTACGGCGACAAACAAGATAAAGTAAACACTGAACTATACGACTGGCTGGTATCCAGGCGCGGGCAATAATACGGCAGGAATCGAATTCAAACCGATTTCAGTTCTTCCGTGAAATATTCGATGGTTTTTTTCAGTCCTTCTGTTAGACGGATCTTAGGTTCCCAGCCCAGTTTTTCCCTGGCTATTGTAATATCGGGTTTTCTTTTTAAAGGATCGTCCGAAGGCTTTTTGTTATAAATTATTTTCGATCTTGAATTAGTGAGATCAATGATTAATTCGGCCAGCTCTATTATCCTGAATTCCTCCGGGTTTCCCAGGTTTACAGGTCCTATAAAACTTTCGTTATTCATCATTTTAACGAACCCGTCTATCATATCGTCGACATAACAGAAACTTCTTGTCTGTTCGCCGTTTCCATAAACCGTAATATCATCGTTTTTCAGGGCCTGGACGATAAAATTGGATACGACCCTGCCGTCATTTAAAAACATCCGGGGGCCGTAAGTGTTGAAAATCCTGACGATCCTTATATCTATATCATGCTTGCGGTGATAATCCATAAAAAGAGTTTCCGCTATCCTTTTGCCTTCATCATAACAGCTCCGGAGACCTATGGGATTTACATGGCCCCAGTATTCCTCTTTCTGCGGATGGACGAGCGGGTCCCCGTATACCTCGCTGGTCGACGCCTGGAAAACCCTCGCTTTAGTTCTTTTTGCAAGGCCCAGCATATTGATCGATCCCATATAGTTCGTTTTTATTGTCTTTATTGGATCGGCCTGATAATGGACAGGCGAAGCAGGACAGGCAAGATTGAATATCCAGTCAGCATCCAGGCGGAGGGGTTCCACTATGTCATGCTTCTTCAGTTTGAAGAATTTGCTGTCCAAAAGATGCTTAATATTCTTATGACTGCCTGTATAAAAATTATCCACACAGGTAACTTTATTTCCCGAATCAAGCAGCTTTTCACATAAAAAACTGCCGAGGAAACCGGCGCCGCCCGTTACAAGTATGTTCTTCATTTATTTCCCCGCCAGGAGTAATCTTTGTCGAGCTTGAGGCTTACGACAATGCCGTCGACGGGATGCTCAAAGTCGTACCCGAACATCGTCGCTTTTGTATTATCCCAGTGAAAGATCTTCTTCTTCCCTTCCACCCAGGTATCGTAAAAGCATGTATCAAGCATATTTGTTTCTCCCGAATAACCGAAATCGAAATTGTTGAGAAGCGCAATATTACCATTGAAATAAAAACTGTCGGCATCGTATCCGTTTGTATAGATCCTGTATTGAACCGGCATAAAATAATACCTGCCCCCTCCGTAATCAAGAGGCTGCCATTTCTCGATGTCGATCCTGGAAATGTCATACAGCATAAGTTTGCGTATAGTTGCTTTGCCGCTTGTTAAATTTGTTATTTCAAGCTTTATGATATCCGTGAGATACAGCATACCGCTTTTTTCATTTCCATCTGAAAATGTTATTTCTGCTTTCATCAGGAATAAATAATTCTTTTTGATCACCGGAGATTCCATTATCGAATTGGAAAACGAGGGTATCTCGACATCCGGTGATGAAACTGCAGGCTCTACGGGAATTTTCGGTTCATCGGAATAGGAGGAACTTTTAAATAAAAAAAATAAAATTAAAAAAGCATAAAAAATCATTCCGGAAATTTTCATACTGCCTCTAAAATAATATCCTGCGCCTATGACTGTTATGAAGCGCAAAGGATTCATGGCCTGTATGTATATTATAATATACAAGGAAAGTTATTAAAAGTAATTATCAAATAATCCAATAGTTTCATTTAATTTTTTCATAAATTACCGATATTAATTAAAGCAAGCCCCGGTAGCTTATGAGGGACTCCCGGGTAACAAGGATGTTGAAAATATAACCAAGGAGGGTTGATATGGAACCTGACATGAATTACCTCAAAAGTTTTAAAGAGCTGTTGAAACTTGAATCTCTACACCTGGAAAGCCTCGTAAACCTTGAAGATGACAAGTACGAGGCCTTGAAACAGGTCGATGTAGTATCCCTTATGAAGATCAACAATGACGAAGAAGACATACTGCACAATTTGTCTTCAATAGAAAGAAAAAGAAAGGAACTGATCCAGACCCTTTCAAAAATTTACAACTTCAATCCGAATATTACACTCTCGGATTTATTCGCATATTTTAGAGATGAAAAGGACATGACCTTGAAAAATGAACTTATGGAGCTCAGAGCGGCAATCAAGGACAGGGTCGGCAAACTCCAGCTTTCACTCCAGGAAAATTCTCACATAATACAAGCCAACCTTGAAATTATCGGCCTTACCCTCAATTTCGCCAACCGTAACTCTCAGAAGGAAACATACAATTACAGGAATAAAAGGGAAGATAAAGGAAGCATCTACCTGATCAACCAATTAGCATAGGAGCATAATATGTTGTCAGCATTTCATGGGATCGAACTTGGTAAAAAGGGGCTCATGGCCAACAATGCCGGCCTTGAAATAACCGGTCATAACCTTTCTAATGTCGAAACTGAAGGTTATTCACGCCAGAAGGTTAACCTCGAAACTTTCGTACCTATCTACGATCCCAGTGTAAATCGCGTTGAAACGCCGGGGCAATACGGGACAGGAGTTGTAGTCGAAGACATAGAGAGAGTCAGAGACCAGGCGATCGACGACAGGATAAATTATGAAAAAGGCGGGCTTGGTTTCTGGGAAGCAAAGCAGCAGTTCCTTCATCTCACGGAAATGATCCATAATGAACCGAACAAGCCCAATATCAGGACAGTCTTAGACGAATACTGGGAAAGCTGGCAGAAGGTAGCGGCAGACCCTACGGAACGGGCATCACGGGAAGAACTGGTCCAGAGAACGAAAGTACTGGCTGAAACTTTCAGGCACACTTACGAATCTCTTTCCGATTTGAGGAAAAACGCCAATAATCTCATAGACCAGCGGATCGGAGAAATCAATAACATGGCGTCCGAGATAGCATCACTCAACCTTCAGATCGTCAAATCTGAAACGATGGGCGATAAGCCTAACGATCTTTATGATAAAAGGGATCTGCTCATAGAAAAGCTTTCAAAAATCGTAGATATAAGGGTGGAAAGGAATAACCGTCATGAATTAATAGTTTATATAGGTGCTGAAAATCTTGTCCAGGGCGGGTTGTCAAATAAAATAACAGGAACCGGGAATCCCAACAATGAAGGATACCTGGATGCCCTATGGCAGGACGGCCGTAAGGTCAAGCTCGGCTGGGGGGAGCTGGCCGGACTGTTTTCGGCCCGTGACGACGATCTTAAAACAGCTATTAATAACCTTGACTCTCTGACAGTCAATCTAACCGACGCAACAAATGAAATACACAGAGACGGATTCGGACTTAACCTGGCTACTAATAATAACTTTTTCAGACTCTTGCCGATAACACCATACGCAAACGGCAATTACGACTTCAATAACACCGGCCAGGTAAACGGTACTGCTCTCTTCAAGGTAAGCGGAACTGAGAAAATCGATGAAAACACCCTGGTCGGGGGCACGGGAACCCTGAATTTCGGACCCGCATCACCCAATTCTCCCGATATATTAATTAACTATAATTCAGGGGACAAGATAAAGGATATCATCGCCCGTATCAATCAATCCGATGCCGGCGTTGTTGCTTATCTTAACCATAGAAATCAGTTGTCTTTCAAGGCAAAATATCCAAAAACCGATGATTATCCCGCATTCACAATTCGTCATATTGAAGACAGCGGTAATTTCCTTGTGGGAATAACAGGTATGCTTTCCGGTTCGGGTAAAGCAGGTTCCTTCGATTTCCAGACTGTCGGAGATATAGTAAAATTCAATGTGCCGGCTTTTAATATATCCCTGACGCCTGAAAAACATCCTTCGGCCTGGCTTGATCTTGACGGTAAAATAATTGCCAATCCCGACAGCATCGCCGCTTCGGCCGGAATTGACACAACCGGCAGCGGTAAACCCGACAGGATGAACGGCATCAGCGACAACAGGAATGCTCTTGCTATTGCAGACCTGAGGCAAAAACCCCTTATGTTTGAAACACAATCAACAATGGGCGATTTTATAAAGACAATGATAGGAGATATCGGTACGCGCTCCGAATCGGCAAAGATAAATATGGACAAAAACAGCGCCGTAGTCGACAGCCTTGTCAATCTCCGCCAGGAAATCAGCGGCGTCAATATAGATGAAGAAATGACAAAAATGCTGATGTACCAGCATGGCTATAATGCTTCCGCCAGGCTTGTAAGCACGGTTGACCGGATGATCGAGACTATTATCAGGATGGGAGCATAGGAGGTAAAAAATGATAGGAAGAGTTACACAGGGATACATGGTTAACGATTTCAACAATAACCTGCATACAAAAGAGGATGAACTCCAGAAATCCCAGAATGAGCTTTCATCAGGCTACAGAGTAAAACTCCCAAGCGAAGACCCTGTCGCAACAATCAATTACATGGATATTGACAGCCGTTTAAAAGAGATGGGAACTTACCAGACAATAGTAAATAATGCTAAAAGCAAGATCAACCTGATAGATTCCTCGCTTGACAGCGTTACATCCCTTATCCAGAGGCTGAGAGAATTGGCCGTGCAGGGTGCGAACGGCACATACACAAAAGAGGAAAGGCAAAACATGGCGGTGGAAGTGGACCAGCTTCTGCGGGAAATCCTCCAGCAATCAAATTCTTATTACAAAGACAATGCTTTGTTCGGCGGTACAATGACCGATGAAGCTCCATTTAAAGCAGTAATAGGGACCGATCCGGCAACAGGACAGGAATTTCTGCAGGGCGTCCGCTACATAGGTAATAATCAAAGCCAGATCATCGAGGCGGAGAGGGGCGAAAATATTGAAATCAACCAGCCCGGCAACCAGGTTTTCTGGTCCGATAATATGCAGATAAATTCAACGGTATCCGCTAACGGTTACACAGCGGCTAATGATTCGAAAATACACATCGACAACAATGAAATCGATATTAAAACCGGCGATAATATAGAAATCATAGCTGAAAAAATAAACAACTCGGGTGCAGCCGTAAAAGCCTCAATTCAGACAAAGGGAGGCCAGAGTTATTTTACGCTGGAAAGCACTTCACCTCACCAGATTACTCTGATGGACAGCTCAGGCGGGTCTGTCCTGCAGGACCTGGGACTTATAGACCATGGAATTAATCCCCCTTACAACTATTCTTCCTCTGCGAAGGTTTTCACGGGAAGTATTTTTGATTCAATGATAGAGTTCAGAAAAGCACTCCAGGATGACAATATTTTTCATATAGGAGGGACTGCAATTGCCAGGATTGACAGCTCGCTGGACAATATTCTCAAATTCAGGGCGCATGTAGGAGCCGTATCCCAGAGACTCGATTCGATTACAGACAGGTTTTCAAGCGATGAGGTTTATCTGACCGAAGCTAAAGATAATTCTATCGGAACGGATATTTCACGTACAATGATGGAAATGAAGATGCTGGAGTTCTCCCATGATGTCGCGCTCAATATAGGAGCTCGAATTTTACCGAGAACACTTCTCGACTTTCTGAGATGATGAAATTATTAAAAAATAAAAACCTATACTATTGATTTAACGGCTATTTATGATTATTTATTCAGAGAAAATATTTGAAAATTTCCACTAAAGATACTACAGTATATAAGTTATTATTGGAGGAAAAGCGTGGAAACTATTAAAACCAAGGCTTACGGCGAAATCAAGGTCGAGGAAGATTCGGCCATCTTTTTCAAACGCGAAATCCTCGGATTTGAAAATTTCAAGTATTATTATCTCATAGAAATGGGAGACCTTCCTAATTTTTACTGGCTCCAATCCAAAGATGAACCCAATCTTGCTTTTATAGTTGTAAATCCCAGGCTCTTCAAACAGGATTACAAACTGGAGCTGGATGATATCGATAAAGGAATGCTCGAAATAGAAGAAGGCAACGATCTTATCGATTTTGTCATAGTCAATATACCTGAAGATATAAACAAAATGACTATGAATCTTCTGGGACCTATCGTCATTAATGTCAATAAAAGAACTGCGATACAGGGCATATCTCTAAACAACGATTACGGCACCAAAGTCAGGATATTCAACAGCGAATCTGATCTGCAGGAAGTAGAGGAGAAACATAAAAAAGTTGAAAAAATATGATGAGGGGATAAAAAGTGCTGGTTTTATCAAGACGCGAAGACGAATCGATAATTATCAATGACGATATTGAAATAAAAGTAATCGGCGTCAAGCAGGATCAGGTTAAAATTGGAATTGTGGCACCTAAAAATGTTAAGATTTTCAGAAAAGAAATATATGATGAAATACAGAGCGCCAACATTGCCGCAGCGCAAGCGGCCGGCAAAGTCGGTGATTTAAAGGAAGCTTTATCTCAAAAAGATAAAAAGGGGGAGATATGATCAGCAAGGAAAAGCTGGAAATGCTCCGATACTATAATAAAGGTCTTGAACTGTACAGGCAGAGGCAATTCAGCGAATCAAAAGAATTGTTCAATAAATGCCTTGAAATTATTCCCAATGACGGGCCATCCAGGATTTATGTTGAAAGATGCGAAGCGTTCATAAAAAACCCTCCCCCGGCAGATTGGGACGGAGTTTTTGTAATGACAACAAAGTAAGGAGGATATATGCCCCAGAATATAGATCCCTACAGGGATTACCCTACAACAACAACTCTCAGCAATACATCCTTGTTTAACGGTGTTATCCGTTTCAAAAATTCCCTGAGAATCGACGGTGAATATACAGGGAAGGTGGATTCAGAAGGACTTCTTGTGCTGGGGCCTCAGTCAAGGCTTAAAGGCGATATCGCCTGCGATGAAGTAATAATTGGGGGCGAAGTCCACGGGAACGTTGTCGCAAGGAAACGCCTGGAACTTCTTGAAAGCGCCAAACTATACGGGGATATTAAAACGGCCAAGCTGAAAATAGCCGATGGCGTAGTTTTCGAAGGCCAATGTGAAATGATCCAGAAATAAAGTCTCCGATTTGACAGAATTCAACTTTACAAGTACAATTAAATTCAAAAAAACAAGCTGTCCGGCCTTGCCTGACGGAGGTGCGTTATGGTCGTTGTCGAAAAGAAGGGCGATGTCGTCATTTTAAAAGTTTCCGGTAGACTTGAAATTAATCAAGCTCTTGAATTAGAAGAAATTGTCAATACACAGATAAACAACGGCAGCAAGTATTTTGTTTTCGACCTCGGCGATGTCCACTATCTGTCTTCGAGCGGTATACGCGTATGCATCGCAACGCTCAGGCAGCTCAAGGACCTGAAAGGCAGGATGATCCTCTCCAACTTAAGTTCCAACGTTATAAAAACCCTTAAAATCGTGGAACTTGACGGCCTTTTTGAAATCATCAATTCCGTCGATGAAGCGGTAAGCAATGTAATTAAATAATGAGCCTGCGCCTCATCAGCATTCTTATAGCTTTTTTAATCGTTGTCGGCGGTCCTTCGGTCTGGCTGTATATAAGCATAATCCGAAGGAAAAGGCTTTTATACGGCCTTCTCAACCTTCCCAAAGAAAAAAGATTCTTCTGGTACAAACTCCGTAAAGACGGCTTTAAAGTAATTTCACACAATTCGATCAGGGAATATGAAGTCAGCATTAACAGCAATTCGAAAAGGCTGTCGCTTAAAGCCGATTTTATAGTAAAAAAGAATTCAAAAAAATATGTCGGCATTTTTGCCCCGGTTTTCGATGAAAAGGAATATCTGAAGCTTCTTTTTGCCTACAGCTTTGTCTTCAACTCAAACGGGGTAATTTTTTACAACGGCAGGGAAAAGGATTTTACAGTCTGGGACATTACCGGCTAACCCTGTTCTTTCTGATTTATGTAAAGGTCATGTTCATAAGGAAACGGTTCAATGGCCCTGGGCAGGAGACCGTTAACATACGCAAGGAAAAGGCCGTAATTAACCGCTTTTATGCCGTTATTTTTCAGCATATCCATTTGCGCCATCAGGCTGTTTCGTGTTTCCATGCATCCTCCGCAGGCGATAACAAGAGAATAATTTTTTAACACGTCTTCCTCGGGCATCTTATGCACAAGCTCAAATTCGGTTTTAGATTGTATCAACTGCCTGAACAAACGCGGGATTTTCACGGTGCCTATATCGTCCGCCTGCCTGTGATGAGAGCAGGCTTCGAATATTAGGACCTTCCCGTTGCGAGGAAAATCTTTCAGAGCATTCAGACTCTTTATAAAGTATGAAAGGTCCCATTTTTTCCTTGCAAATAATATCGAAAATGATGTCAGAGGCTGGTCTTCAGGTATATCAGCTGCAACCTTGTTGAAAACCTGGCTGTCTGTAACGACAAGAGCGGGTCTTTTCTTTAAACCTTTATAAAAATATAAGAGCTCCCTTTCCTTGACAACCAGGGCCGCACAATCCCGGTCAAGCAAATCCCTTATCGTTTCGACCTGGGGCAGTATAAGGCGGCCTCTCGGGGCCGCAAGGTCGATAGGTGTTACAAGAATGACAAGATCGTTTTCTCTGACCAGCCCTTCTACAGGTGTAATTTCCCTGACGATCACTCTCGCATCTTTAATCAGCCCCTGCCTGAACTCGTCTATCCCTTTTTTATTTTTATTATCTATCAAAATATATGAAAATCCTCTTTTTCCGAGCCATTCCCTTTTATCCCTTAAAAAAGGAGCATCTGCAAATGTGACAGCAATAATACATTTATTTCCGGCATTTTTGAGGGCGTTTATCACTTCATCTTCTTCACGGGAAGGTGACTTGTCGGCACGTGTAACAAGGACAGGAATGTCGGCGATCTTAAGAGTTTCAAGGCTCTTTTTTACGCGGAGAGCGCCAAGGTCCCCGGTATCATCCAGGCCTCCTGTATCCGATACGGCAACAGGGCCAAGTCCCTTTAATTCCATACTTTTAGTAACAGGATCTGTCGTCGTCCCGGCATATTCCGACACAATGGATACTTCCCTCTCGAAAAGATTATTCATAAGCGAAGATTTTCCCGTATTCCTCAGACCGAAGAAAACGATCCTGATCTGTTCCGAAACCGGAGTGGTATTTCCCATATATAACCCTACTTTAAATTTAAGAAAAAAATATTAAATCGTATTTTTAATATTACGATCATGCAATTGTACCCGGATGCTTGTAAATTTTCAATAATTCCTGATGCTGAAATTGTTCGGGTATGTTTTCGGAAGAATCATTTTACATGATCAATGGATGCCATGTTTTTTAAAAGATCGCTGTAATCGCTGCCTATATATACTGCACCGTCATAAATCCCGACTATTTTAACAAGTTCAGGCATACTCATTTGTTCCGATTCCAGGAAAACCGGCTCAACGTAAAATATTCCATTATTTACAGGAATAAATTTAATATTGCCCCTGAATACCTTCGAGCCTTTCTGACCCCATAAAGTAAAGAAGCTTGACATCCTGTCGTCCTGGTTTATTTTAGTCTCAACCTGCATTGGACCATAAGATGCGGCGTATTCATCAGGATAATACAAAGATATTTTAAGCCCGTTCATGAAATAACCGAGAACCCATCCCGAAATATTTTCCCTGCCCCTGGGTGTAAAGGGTTCAATAATAGTGAATCTCTTAATATAATTGGATCCGGCAGCAGGACTATTCGTCGCAAATTCGCTTAACATATAATAAGGCTCGAAATCGACGGCTTTATCTCCATAAATATGCCTGGGAATGTCCCAGACATTATCTCCATTATAAAAACTGTCCTCATTATCAGTATGGTAACGACGCAAAACATCTGTTTGGACTTTAAATAATGATTGGGGATACCTGAAATGCGCCTCAATGGAAGGGGGTATGGAAATTTTGAAAATACCCGGGAAAATTGTATTGTATGACTGAATAACCGGGTCATCTTTATCGGTTATGTAAAATGTTATATCGCCGGAATAGGCATCAACAGCCACTTTAACGGAATTTCTTATATAATTTATTTTCCCGAAAGGGCTGTCGAATTTTTCTGCCAGCGGGAATCTGTCCGAGACGGTATAGGCATCTATGATCCAGATCAGCCTGCCGTCAATGATTGCAGGGTAGGGATCGGCATCATAAGCCAGAAACGGGAAAGCCGTTTTAACCCTGTCAAGAATATTCCTGTGAAAAACAATTCTTGAACCGGGGGTCAGGTAACCTGAAAGAAAGATGTTCTTTTCCCTGAATACGATGCTGAAGAGTATCCTGGACAGGAAATCGCCTATATTAACGCCTCTTTTCAGTAAATACCGGTAATTGATCCTGTTAGTTTCAGTCGTGTATTCAAATTCATCAGCTTTGGTATTGACGATGATATAGTGTGATGTCAATTCACCGAAGTATACCTGCGGAAAATTTAAAGCAAGTTCAGGATATGACGGCTGCCTGTCAATGCCTCCTGCCCAGAAAACCGGACTTCCGCCGTTGTCAATGAGATGCGACGGAGAAACGACGACCCCATGGCCATGAGTGTAGCGCAGATGTATGTTGTCCCAGTTAAGCGCCTCAGGGGGCAGGTTGGATATATTGAGTTCGCGCGCAGCAATAAGGACCTGTATTATATTTAAACCTGAATTCCTGTTTGAAAGATAATAAGCATCTACATCCACATCTGCAAAATCAAAATATGTTTTAATGGTCTGCACCTGGTCTATCACTTTTTTATAAGGATCGGCATCCCAGATGCGGAGGGATTTTACTGCAGTTTCAAAACCGTTTATCTTATTTTCATACACCGGGTAATATAATGGAGTGAAATTCAAACCGAATGCAGCTCTTGTCGAATCGATCCTGCATTTGATAAAAGGTCTTTCCAGCATCAGCTCGTTGGGTTTGACAAAATAATTTTCCATTATCAGAGGATAGAGTCCTGTCATTCCGAAATACAGCACTGCAAGGATGACCGCACATATAAATATTTCAAAAGGTTTGAGGCCTTTGATAGTCTTTAATATAAAAAAGAGAACAACGCAGACAAATAATAAACACCATATGCCCGCACCCAGGATAAGGCCGTAATATTCCGAAAATCCGATTCCGAGTTTCTTACCCGGCTGGCTTACCGTAATCTCCAGAATATTCAGCAGGAAATACAAGATCCAGAAGAGTGATGTAATCATAAACAACAGCATAGTCGTGAAATTGAATCTCAGGGAAGAGTCCCTGTATATACCCTTTTCTCCTCCATGATATATTATTAAATCAAAAAACAGGACGAACGATAATATCCCGCTGACAATAAAGATTACCGACCTTAAAATTGGAAGGATCGATATATAAAAATATGCATCAAGATGGAATAACGGATCGGCATAAAAAGCGGTTTTTATAAATGGGTAAAAAAGGAGTGACTTCCAATTGAGATACCCGTAAACTCCGCAAATTATTGAAAAGCAGGCGATAAGTATGTTAAAGACAGCATTTTTTTTGATTCTCCTGAATATATAAAACCAGCAGTAAAGAATTATAAGACTTGCAAGGAATGGACAGGCGAAAGCGGCAATTTTGATCCTTAATATCGATGTTAAAACGACTGAAAATCCGTTGCCGGAAAGCCAGAGCCAGTTAACAATCCATTGAAATATAAATAAATACCCGGCAAAAAATAGAATTGCTAAAAAAAGCAAGACCAGGAAGAGATAATATATGACTTTTTTCATTACTTTCCTTTTTAAAGCCCTGTCTACTTTATTTTTATTATTTTTTTATCTGAAATTATCATATCAACCGGATGATCGTTTTCAGTGTGAGGCAATTCCTTTACTATTTGAAAATCATAACAGATACCGACGATCATTTTTATCCCGGCATTATGCAAAAAACGATCGAAATAACTTTTCCCATAACCGATGCGGTTGCCGTCAATGCTGAAAGTAACTCCGGGTATAAGGGCGAGGTCAATAGCTTCAGTATACGGTTTTGTATCCGGCTCGGGGATATTGTACGCTCCGGGTTTAAAATCAAAATAAAGATCGTCTATATAATAGGGTTCTATATCATAATAATTGATCAATTTAGGAAATATTACAGTTTTCTTTTCCAGGAAGAGGTCCCTTGCCAGAGGGATTAGATCAACTTCATTATTAATGGGGACATAAAGCATAATAGATTTTATATTTCCATTAATAATACTTTTTATTCTTTCTATTATCCTTCCAGATTTTTTTTCAATTTCTTTCTTTTGGAGCGCTTTCCTCTTTTTTAGATATTTTTTCCTGATCGCCTTCTTTAATTCATACAAATCATCGGTTTTCCTGATCATCAATCCCTCACATTCTGCTTCTTGTACTCAATAATTCTATCCCTGATAAGAGCCGCTTTTTCATAATTTTCTTCACTTAGAGCAATTTCAAGTTCAGCCGAAAGGTCCCTGAGTGAAAAATCCTGTCCAATTAATTGCAGAGGCGGAGAGTTTTTTCCCTTAATAATCCCCTGGTTAATCTCCATTGATTCCAGGGTCGACTGAATTGCAGGATTAACTTCAATTTCTTCGAACACTTCTTCTGCCGCAAATATATGGCAATCGGACCTTAGCGCCATAGCCAGGCCGTCAGAAGGCCTTACAGGATATTTGTATAATATACCCAACGGATTTTTAACATGGATTTCAGAATAAAATATACCTTGCTTCAGGCTCTTTATTACCATTCTTTCTATGCTGCATGAATTATCCCTCAAAAATCTGTAAAAAATATCGCTTAAAAAGGGCCTTTCCGAGTTATTTTTTTCGGACGCCGATAATATATTACCGGCTTCAGAGATGCCTATAACCATCGGCAAAAATCTTGTTTTTCCTGTTTTTTCCCTGAATATCAGCATATAATCATCATCGTTGGTAAATATTTTATAAAAAATGATCTCGATCAAATCCATATGAATCTACCTGCACCACTTTTTATTTTGGCGATTTGCCGGCGGAAGAGCTTTGAGTCTCGACCGGCAATTTATCCAATTCCTTTATAGTATCGTTGATATATTCCCTGAGGTTCTGAGGCGCCCGGTTCATCAATTGGAGAAGGACCCCGACGGAAGTTCTCGATTTATGGTTCGCTATAGAATCGACCAGGGTCTTGACAACCCTGTAATCGGAATAATTGTTGATCACAGTCGTATACTGATGAAGGTATTCCAGCGCTACCGACGACATTGAAAGGTCGCCGAGGGCCTGCAGAAGGCATACAAGGCTGACATCATCCCTGGTTTCCTTGAGCAATTTTGAAAGCATTATAGCATCTTGAGAATCTCCTATCTTTCCAAGGACGAGCACTGCCATATCGAATAATTTTTTGAATTCCGCCCTTTGTACGGCTTTCCCCTGGTTAACCTCCGGATTCGCTTCGCCGATGATTTCCTCCACTCTTGCTTTGGAGGCTGATAATCTAAGTTCTCCAGCCCTTTTTAATGCTGAAAAAATGACATCATTATCCTTATCGTTCAAGCTTTGAAGGATAGTATTAGTATCATTCATCGTCGCAAAACCGGCATCGTACTTGCTTTTATAAGGGTATTCATTTATATCGTAAGAATATCCTCCAATTACGAAGAAGATGCAAAAAAGACCGGATATACTCAACCATTTAATCATTAGGTGCCTCCTAAAATACGATATGATAACTAAATTATAGTCCGTTTACCTGATCGAGGTCCATATGCAAATACATGCTCTTTTCCATTATCAGGCCGAAGCTGCTTAAATCCCCCTGTGTCAGGAGGAATAAAGCGGCGCAGCTGAAATTATAAGCATCCCCGATCAATTCTATTATTTTTTTCCCGTCCGCATACCTTGTGCCGTCAATTTTTGTGTCGAACTGCAGAGTTTCATCGGGATTTTCAATAATCTTCCTTCCGCCCTGGTAATCTCCAAGAATTATGAGCAGCTTTTTGGAAAATTCTTCAAACAATTCCCTTGCATCCTTCCGCATAGTCCTTGAAATCTGGCTTCTTTGAAGAGAGTACTGGTTCGACCTTGTTGTCCTCTCCTGGAAACTAACGAATGAATCGTTTTCAAGCTTTTTTATTTCCCTGACAACCTTTAGGTATTCGTTAACCCTTTCCATAATGAGATTGATTTTATAATATGTATCCATAAGCTCCCTTTTCAGGTCGCTCCTTTTTCCATCGACGAATGCAATATTCAGCCCTACTTTATTGGAATTGATAATAAAAGAGAATTCCTTGTCGAAATAGTCAACGATGCAGAGGGTGATAAATACCCTGTCACGGACCGGAAACAGGCTTCTTATATCGTGCTGATCGCTGAAATTGGCCAGTATGTTTCTGAGTTTGATATTGTTTTCAATCATTTCAAGCCCTTTCTTTATCGGGTCTTCGTCGGCAAGCACGACTTCATCGTTTACGGCAGCTTGGTCCTCCCCGCTTTTAATTTCTTCGCCGGACTTTTTTTCAGCGTCATGTTTATCTTTTTTTACAGCCGCAGCAAGTTCTGCCTTCCATTTATTCGTGTAATAGCCGATCACATCCTCTTCCGAAAATTTTAAATAATCCTTGTAGCTTTCACCCGTATCCTTAGTATCGTTTTTATAATACCAGTCAATCAGCGAGAAAAGTCTTGGATAAAGGCGGAGAAATACAAAATCGACGTATCCGTAAAGCTTTTTCAGGTTATCATATGTAATTGCCGGATCCATATTCCTTATATTCTTTTCAGTAATCAGGGCCTTTTCAATAGCGGTTTTCAAATAAACATAATATGGTTGAATTACAAGAATCGATTTGAACAATTGAAGCAGTAAACTTTGAATATCTTTGACAAGATGAAGCGAGTGCCTCATAACTACGAGCTGGTCGAATATTTCCGGATTATACAGGTTATCGAACCGGTATATAAGTTCATAATTATAGGGAAAAATACTATCCTGGAATGAAGCCTTTTTAATCTCGTTTACAACAAGCTTATCCTGGTATAGGACTGACGCCAGGATCATCCTTGAATTCAGAAGGTTGTTCTGATATTGATAAATTAAAAGGTCGCGGAACGAATTTTTGAAGCTTTCCCCGTCAAAAGATATTATCCCGCTGAAATAACAGCCGAGTTTCGCCGAGAATCTTTCAATCCATTTATTTATCGGATTATCTTCAGGTTCAATGGGATTGAACTTTATCCGTTTTTTTTGAATTATCCTGTATGAAACCACCGGGGCTGGTCCGGATGATAAAACCTCCGGATTTTTCGATCTGTTTTTTTTTATCGAAGCCATTTTCTCCGCATGTTTTTTCGATTTTTTGTTCAAATCGACAACCTTGCCGCCGGCATCAACAAACTTATTGAACATTTCTTTTTTTATTTTATCGTCAAGCGAATCCAGCTTAAGTTTTTCCCTTATCTCATCAAGCTTATCTTTCCGCATAGAAATCTCCAAGCCATTCAAAAAGGGATTTCCCTGAATTATCAACCAATTCTCTATACCCCGCGGTATCTACATTGAAGTCGTAGCTGCCGTATGATGTAATATCAAACAAAAGTGAATCTCCGTTAATTATGCATTCAATCCTTTTCGGCCTGCCATCACCGTATCTTTTCTCTATCTCTATTTTAATGATTTGCTTGAAATAAGTAAATATAATTTGTTTTATCCCGTTTTCTCCTTTCTCTACATCTTTTATGTGCGGGTCCGTCTTTATATCGAAATCGTATGCCGTCAAAATCATATAAAGATAATGAGTCATCATAATCGAGAAAACTCCGTCTTCTTTGATATAAACCATTTGCCTGTCAGGAAGTATAACCGAATTAATGCCGTCAGATCTCGTTATAAATTTGAACAGAAGCCTGTCAAGCACATTATCATTAACCCTCAGTTTCATTATTTTATCCCTGACAATTACAGCATCGCCGCTTCCGTTCATATTTTGGTCGCCGGTCTTTAAAAAGATAAAGAAATTGAAATAAACAAGATCCTTTGAGCCGGTTTTGATGAGGCCGGTATCGGCAGCGCAGCCGGACAGAAATATAAGTAAAACCGGCATTAAAATCAAGGAGATAGGTCCCCGCATAGCCTATCCCGTTATTGAGACTGAACTGAACAATATATGAGGGGCATAAAGCGAACCTTTTTTATGGGTCCTGCTTTCTACTGCTTCTATCGCCTTCAGAAGGTCATAGGCATTGCCTGTCAGCATAGTATCTTTTACCCGCCCTTTTATTTGCCCGTTTTCTACAAGATACCCCAGGGCTACATTAACGGAAAAATCGCCGGCAAGCATATTGGACATACCGCCACCCAGGAAATCACATACGAAAAGGCCGTATTTAATGGAGGATATCATTTCTTCAAAACTGGAACTCCCGGTCCCGATGATAAGATTTGAAAAGGAAGGGGATGGTAAAGAGCCGGTGCTTCTTGATCCATGTCCTGTACTTTTTGTATTCAGCCTTTTAGCGGTTGTAAGATCATAAATGAAATTTTTGAAAACACCTTTTTCAATGATTGGAAGTGTTTGCGGAAGTATTCCTTCGTCATCAAAGGGATAGCTGCCCAACCCGTTTTCGAGTTTAGGATCATCGGTTAGGCTGAATGACGGCGAGGTTATTTCCCTTCCGAGTTTGTCGGAAAGAACCGAAATCCCCTTGTAAAGGGTTTTGCCGTTAGCGGCGATTTCAATGCTTTCAAGTAATAATCCCAGCGCTTCCGGGCTGAAAAGCACCGGATAATAACCCGTCCTGACCGGGACCTTTTTCAGTCCGTTTTTATATTTTGTCTCGATGTTCGAGCAAATTTCATCAATATCGATGTCATCAGAGTACGAGGCATCGCCGTCATCGACATTCAGCAGGGAGCCGTCGTCTTCAACCCTGAGTATGCCTATCGAAACCGAGAGATATGTTTCATCATAGGAGCCAAGGAAGCCGCTGGTGTTGGCAAGATAATAACGGGAATATGAAGGTGTGATGCCGACGCTGATCTTGGCTTCCTTATCGATTCCTTTGAGTCTTTTAACGATTTCTTCTCCAGTACTTATAGCTTTTTCCTTTCTGTAGTCTTTAACTGATGAAAAACAGGTTTTCATAGGCTCATACGGAGCAGCGGCCGGCAGTTCAACATCGATCGGGTCGCCCAGGCTTGAGCTTTCCATAGCGTTCTTTATCAATATATCCTTGTCTTCTAAAGAATTTATGTGAGAGTTACCCACTTTTCCCTTTTCAAAGACCCTGAGCCCGATACTGAAACGGCTGATATCTTCGATCGATTTCAGCTGATCCATTTCAAAATCTACCGGTTTACCTTCCGAATATGCAGCTATGACATCTCCCCTGGAAACCGATCCGCAGATTCCCCTGATTTCGTTTTCCATTTGAGCCGGAATCATATTCACCCCTTCATTACTGTTTTGAGCAATTCATTCAAGATAATAAAAAATAACCATTTGAATGTCAAGGAACTCCGGATTATTAAAAAAGCCGGGATGTATAGTCCCGGCTTTGTTCGAAAATTCAATTATCAAAGGCTTCCTATTTCATTCATTCTCGCTCTTGCCTCATTTTTTACTCCCGCAGGGGCGGTCGGGTCGCCAATAATATCGTTTAACCTCAATTGCGCCTTTTCCTTTGCATCATTGACAAGAAAATTGACATCTTCTGAAGTCATACCCGATTTAACCACCTTATCCTTATCCGTATGAATGAACTTTATAAGAAGCATATATGCTTTTGCAGAATCTAATTTAGTTGTCGAGTTGTTGTTTGCTTTTTCAGCATCCAGCGAACTCTTTAAAACAGCCATTACATTTTCAAAAGATAAATCATCGATCTTTCCCGGAGGAGCCGTCTGAACCTGGTTTGTCTCCTGTTTTACCTGGAGTTTAACCTCCTGCTTGACAGGAGGCTGCGCTCCGCAAGATATGAAAAGAATCATTACAGTAAAACCTATAATGATATTTAATAAAAACTTATCCATAATAAAACCTCCATAATTGATTTTAATATATCACCACTTTATTTTTTCCATCGAACTCCAGGCCTCTTTAACCGTATCATCCCTGTGCCGCCTGGAATTAATGACTATTTTCAGAAGGGCGGGAAACCCTTTGTTCGATCCGTTTTTCCCCAGAATTTTTACAAGTTCTTCGGCGATCAAATCATCATAGAATTTTACCTGATCATTTTCAGCAAAATTCTCATTGTTATAATAATGATCGAGTAAATCGACAATCATATCCTCGACCCTTTCATTATTATAATTTTCCAGGAAAACTTTCAGTCCTTGTTTCTTTTCCTCATAGTTCCCTGTTTTTGATAACATCCTGTATGCATGAGTAATAGAGTCTTCCCCTGAACCGGGAAGAACCGAATTATTTGAAATTTCAGCTGCCGCACCTAATCCGGCATACACAAATAAAAGAGCAAAAAGTACTGCGGCCGTTTTCATATATGCTACCATTTAAGCTTTTTCATTGAATCCCATGCAGCTTTAACTGTGTCATCCCTGTGAGTATCGGGGCTCATCACGGTACGGAGCAGGACTGCGAAAGCCCTTGGATCACCTATATCGCCGAGCGTCTCTATTATTGCCTGGGCGACCCTGTCATCGTCGTATCTTTTCTGGTCGGCTTCAGTGAATTTGCCGCGTGAGGAACCGTATTGGTTGCGCAGGAGGTCGATAAGCTTCGGAACGATCATACTTGCGTTGCCCAGAGCCGGCAACGTTTTAGCCGCCGCTACCCTGGTCTTTAATGAATCATCTCTTTCGATAACAAGGAGAAGAACCGGTACGTAAAGGGAATTCGAACTGTCCGCGATTGCCTGGATCGCCAGTACCCTTGCATCCGGTGAAACAATTGTCTCCTTAGTCGATTGATTGCCGGCTTTGACATCCCACTCGACAACATCCTGGAGGAAACCGTATTTTGCAGAAGGGACATTTGTAATTCTTGTGGCAAGAAACACAATCTTAAATTGAGCATCGAAGTTGCCCTTCTTGCCTATGGTATTGTTGAACTCATCCTTAAGGAAAGGCAGCACTGCATCGGGCAGTTTTATTTCTTTAGGTATCTGATCGATAGGAACATCCGGACTTAAAAAAACCCCCAGTTCTGCAGATGTCGCACCCCAGGCCCTGTAAGTCAGACCGGCGACAAAAAGAAAAGCAGCAGCAATCATAAAGAGTCTCTTCTTCATAAAATACACTCCTCGATAATAATAATCGATAAAATTAAACCTAATCGTCAAATAATTTTAATTAAAAACTGCTAAATGTCAATAGCATGAATAAATAATACCTTGTGCCGGTTCGGGGGATGCCCTACCACAAATGGTGAACGGATTGTTTTATGTATTTATTATATATCTCTGCCACAGAACTCATTTGAGGCCCTGAAAGGGCCGGCATTTGGGCAGCTTTGATGTTATCGATAATCTGCCCGGGATTCGAGGCCCCCGGTATTACACAGGAAACCTCTTTATACATAAGAATCCATCTGATTGCCCAGTCCGCCAGGGGTTTTTTATCGCCGAAAACCTTTTTTAATTCTTTCACAGCTTCAAGGCCGGAGCCGAAATCGACACCGGAAAATGTTTCTCCACGGTCGAATGAGGCGCCTTCCCTGTTAAAAGTCCTGTGATCAAGAGGTCCGAAGGCCGTGTTCGAGTTCATTTTACCGGACAATAAACCGCTGGCAAGGGGTACCCTGGCCAGGATCCCCACGTTCTTGCCGGCAGCCTCTTTGAAAAATAGTTCTGACGGCCTGTGCCTGAACATGTTAAAGATTATCTGGACTGAAGCGACATTCGGGTATTCAATCGCTTTAAGACCTTCTTCCACTTTTTCAACACTGACGCCCAGGTTCAATATTTTTCCCTGCTGTTTCAGTTTGTCGAACATGACGAAATATTCAGGCCGGTAGTATATTTCCGTAGGAGGGCAATGAAGCTGTATAAGATCTATCGTATCCATCTCCATGTTTTTCAGGCTGTCTTCGACAAATCCGGCCAGTTTTTCCGGACTGAAATTTAGAGCTGTATGCGGAGATATCCTTCTTCCGCATTTCGTCGCAATATATATTCTCTCTTTTCGTTTTTTCACTATCTTAGCTACAGCGGCTTCGCTTTTGCCGTCTGAATAAACATCGGCAGTATCGATAAAATTTACCCCGTTATCGATAGCTGCATTTACTGTCTTTTCAGCAACATTGAAACTGAAAGGATCTCCCCACTTCCCTCCAAGCTGCCAGGTTCCGAGGGAGACGACAGATACCTTGAACCCGGTTTTACCCAGGATCCTGAATTTCATAACCCCTCCTGTTTTAGTTTGATTATTCCCTTAGCTCCGCACCGTATTTTTCTTTGAGATTTGCCGAAAGTTTTTCCATAATGGAATTTACTTCATCATCAGTCAGGGTCCGTTCTCTGCTCTGGAAAGTGATTGAAAAAGTAACGCTCTTTTTATTCTTGCCGATCTGCGGACCCTTGAAAAGATCGACGAATTTAATATCCTGTATCCATTCATGAAAAGTTCCGATTTCAAGCATAATTCCGCGGGAAGGGATCTCATCGTTAATAACAAGCGAGATATCGCGTCCGTTGGGAGGAAATTTACTCACTTCGGCAAGCTGCCTGTCCCTGTTCAGATATTCCTTTAAAGGAGCGGTTTCAAGTTCACAGACATATACATTCCCGCGCAGGTCCAGTTTTTCAAGAATATCAGGATGCACTTCCCCGGCAAACCCGATGATTTTACCTTCCACGACCGCTTCGGCCGAATTGATGGGATGAAGAAATTTGTAAGAGCTCTTTTTAAAATCAATCTTCCGTACTCCGGTTTTCATAAGTATATATTCCAACAGTCCTGATGCCCTGTAAAAATCATACTTTTCCCCGTAAAGAGCAAACCCGGCTTTTTTTGTTTCTATGAAACTGTTCTTTTTTTTGTTAAACGTCCGGCCGATTTCATAAAATCTCGCCTCATCGATATAAGCGTTTTTTACATTATATTCTACAGCCCTGAGAAGACCCATGAATAAATAATTCCTCATTATCGTCGCATCGGCAGAAAGCGGGTTCTGGAGCTTTAGAAGGTTATCCGAACCGGTTTTAAATATATCCAGTTCATTTTCACCGGTAAAGCTGACAGTATAAGCCTCAGTGAAGCCCTGCCCCCGTAAAATTTCCCTCAAAAAGTTTTCCTCGTCGCTTTTATGAATGAGACTTTCCATATCGACAGGAGGCCTGAACATGTTTTGAGGAATATTATTATATCCGTATATCCTGGCCGCTTCTTCCACGATATCGATAACCCTGGATATATCCGAACGGAAGGTCGGCACCTTGATTTCAAGGGCGTCCTCCCTTTTTGCAAGTATTGTAAACTTTAATCTTTTAAGGATCGATTCTATCGCGCGGAGGGTCATTTTAATGCCTAACTTTAATGAAACATAATCTGCCTTGACATTGATTATTTTATCTTTAAAGATATTGACATATTCATCTCTGACTTTGGATATCGCCGGTACACAGGTCAAAAGTATGATTTCTGTAGCCCTCTCAATAGCTCCAACCGTTATTCCCCAGTCTGCGGTTCTTTCAAACCTGTATGATGCCTCTGTGCGCAGTCCTAATTTTTTTGATGTTTGCCTGATTGCAACAGGATCAAAATAAGCGCTTTCAAGGAGTATATCGGTCGTATCCGTATTGACCGAACTGTTTTCTCCGCCCATAATGCCTGCAAGGGCGACGGCCTTTTTCCCGTCTGTAATTAAAAGCATACTGTCATCCAGGGTGCGCTCCTGCCCGTCCAGCGTCTTGACGGTTTCGGCATTCTCTGCTTTCCTGACTAGAATTCTCTCTCCATCGAGCTTCGACAGATCGAAAGCATGCATCGGATGCCCGATTTCCAGAAGAACGTAATTTGTCGCATCTACAATATTATTTATGGCTCTTATTCCGCATAATTCGAGCTTCCTCTTTATCCATTCCGGGGATTCAGCCACCTTTATTCCCCTTAATACCCTCGCCGAATATCTCGGACAGAGATTCCTGTCATCTATAGATATGTCCGGGATTTCTTCGTTCATTTCAAAAGACGGAGGAAGCGGAATGGTCAATTCCTTATCCAGAATTGCCGCAACCTCTCTTGCTATTCCTATAACTGAAAGGCAGTCTGAGCGGTTGCTTGTCAGTTCCACTTCAAGCAGGAAATCCTCTTCGGAATAAGTTTCGAACTCTAACTTCGCTTTTTTTTCATCTTTACCGAGGTTCCATATATCCTGGCTTTTATCTTCAAGATTGAGATGTTCTTTTGCAAGGATCATCCCTTGAGATTTCTCTCCCTTGATTACAGCTTCACTTATTTTCATCCCGTTCGGCAGTATAGTACCCGGAAGTGCGATAACTACATGAAAACCCTTTTCAAGGGACCTGCTGTTCGTAACCAGGCTATAAGTGTTCCTGAAAGACATAGCTGTAACAATTCTTAGGTTATCGGCAAGGGGATGAGCTTCTATAGCGGAAACGCGCGCCAGAATGATTTTATCACGGTTATCCGGGTTTATGCCTATATTTTTAATCCCCGTCACTTCAGGTCCCGCAGAAGTAAGTTTCTGAGCAAGGTCCCATGCCGGTATATCTATATTGACAAACTCTTTGAGCCAGTTGTATGTAACCTTCATAATTCCTCCTTACTTAACGAACTGCTTCAGGAGCCTCAAGTCGTTCTCGTAAAACTGCCGTATATCCTTGATGCCGTAAACAGTCATGGCAACCCTTTCAATCCCAAGCCCGAATGCAAATCCGGAATAGATATCGGGATCGATCCCGCAGTTTTCAAGGACTATCGGGTCGACAAGGCCGCAGCCCATCAGTTCCACCCAGCCGGTATGCTTGCATACGCCGCATTTTTCTCCATGACATACGGGGCATGTCACCGCCAGTTCAGCGGAAGGCTCGGTAAAAGGAAAGTAATCGGGCCGCAGCCTTATATTCGTACTTTCTCCGAACATAAGCTTACTCCATAGAAGCAGAGTGCCCTTGAGATCGGCGAAGGATATTCCCTTATCGACGACAAGCCCTTCCATCTGGTAGAAAACAGGCGAATGGGTGGCGTCAACCGCATCCCTCCTGTAGCACCTTCCCGGCACAATAATAGCGATAGGAGGCTTTTTGATTTTCATCGTCCTGACCTGAACCGGCGAAGTGTGGGTCCTGAGAAGTTTAGACCCCCCGAAAAAGAATGAGTCATGATCATCCCTTGCAGGATGGTAGGGAGGAATATTGAGAGCCTCGAAATTATAATATTCATCTTCCATTTCAGGACCGTCAGCCACGCTGTATCCCATGCTTTTGAATATATTTACCATCTTTTCCTGAACAAGCGTCAGAGGGTGATAATACCCTAAAGGAGGAACATTAAGGGGCAGAGTGATATCTGCAACACCGGTTTTAAGTTTTTCCTCTTTTTCCTTTTTACCAAAAACCAAAAATGCTTCATCAAGGAGACGGCTTATTTCATCTTTGATTTCGTTAGCCAGTTTGCCTATTTCCTTTTTTTCTTCAATGCTCATTGCACCAAGACGGCTTAATATTTCCTTTAATAAACCCTTTTTGCCCAGGTATTTAACCTTCAAATCCTCAAGAGCCCTTGGACCGGAAGCTCCCGATAATTCACGCCGCAATTCGTCCCTTATCTTGAGCAATTCTTCCTTCATATATTATACTCCGAAAAAAACATGAGTTATTTTAAATTAAAATGTGAATATTTACAATATAGAAGGGCGTACAACAGTCAGCAATCGACAGTCGACAGTCATAAGTAGAAAGTCAATAGTGAATAGCGGTAGCAGTGGCTTCAGACCGCCGATTATATATATCAGGCGAGGTTGTCTGTTATTTTTCCATCAGGAACTGTATTACATCATTTACCGACATGCCGGGCGCTTCTTCCATCGGCATATGCCCTACATTAGCATAGATTACAAGCTTTGAACCGGCGATATCCCTGTGGAACCGGTAGGCATTCTCGACTGGAATAAGCCTGTCTTCCTGCCCCCACAATATAAGCGCCGGCTTCCTGATCGTTTTAATCATGCCCGAATTATCCGGTTCGATTATCCTCATCCTTGCTCCGATCTGGTCGCGGTTTCCTTCTCTCATAATCAATTCATAATATCGTTCTTCAAGCGCAGGTGTAAACTTCGATTTATCGGCATAAGCTTTTATTACATTTTCAGCCACCATCTTTTTAGTGGTGAGGAGTTTGATAATGCGGCCGAATAACGGGTATCTGGCCAGGTCAAGTACCGGCATATGACCGGAATTCTGCGGATAGCCGCCGGCATCTTCCAGAATCAGTTTTGAGACCTTATCCGGATGAACGACAGTATATTCCCAGGCGACTCTTCCGCCCAGGGAATTACCGCATAGGGCAAAATTCGTGATCTTCAAAGAAGCGACAAGCAGATCGACTGCTTTGACGGAGTTTTCCATTGTCGGCGGATGGCCTTTCCAGGGCCCTGTAAGCCCGAAACCCGGCATATCGAGACGGACAACACGGAAACGGTTTGTAAGATTCATCACCCATCCGTCCCATGTGTGAAGCGAGGAGGAAAAACCATGAATAAGCACAACCGGATAACCCGAACCTTCGTCCCTGTAATGGAAGTCCGTCCCTTCGAGAGCGACGAACTTTGAGTCGACGTTGGTATATTTGGGTATGAGCCGGCTGACCGGGATATCCGGATTTGCATATTTAAGAGTCAGAGATAGACCCAGAAGCAAAACTGCGGCTCCTGTCCAGATAATTGTCGATTTTTTCATGATAATCCCCCGTTATTTATAACAAATATTTTGTTCTTCGGTGAAGGCATCCTGCCGGTCAGGCCGCGGGTTTACTCATCAGCTTGAAACCGAGGATCACACTTCCCGCCGATAAAACAAAAATTCCGGCAATTGCAACATAAAATGATATAAACCCGCCCAGGGAATAAGCAATTGCACCGGCAAAGATCAGTATCCCGGCGCTTTTATGATATTCCTTCGAACGTAAAAGGGAAAAGCAGAAAACTATTATTCCCATTATTATAGAGCCTCTGGATAATAATCTAAAAATACCTACAAGCGGCGAATCGATAATGATCCGGTCTCTTAAAAGAGCCGCAAACGAGCTGTTGGCGGCAAAGACAGGGTAAAGAAAAACTTCCCAGGTTATCTGGCAGGCCTGGAAAATATATGCCAATTCGAGCAAAATAAAACCCAGGAGCCCGATTATGCCGGCGCTGGAATATAATCTCGAATAAACGCCGGCAAACCCGAAGATCATCAGCAGAACCCCCGCAAGAGCCGCCGAAGCAAGCCATTCCCAATTTGGGTCCAGTACCAGCCTGGAATAATCCGAAACCCTTTGAGATACCGGTAAAAGCAGGGGCCAGAATACTGAATAAACAAAAAACAATGCCGCTCCCGCTATAAGCGATATACCGCAAATTCTCTGAATCGATGACAATTTCATTTTTTTACCTCTTCAATTAATATTTTTTATCGGCATAATCAACCCACCCGCCGGCTTTTACAATCTCTGCATCGAAAGGGTCAAGTTTGAATTTTATTTCATCGCTATTGCCTCCGCCCTCAATTTTCAGCGAAGATTTTTCAAGGTCGATCCTTATTTCAGCGCCTTTCGAGTATTTTATAAAAAGTTCATCTATAATTTCCTTCGGAAGCTCGATTGCCAATAAACCGCCGTTAAACATATTCTGCCTGAAAATACGTGCGTAACTTACAGCTACAACTGCGGTAATACCGTTAACTTCAAGCGCCCATGGAGCATGCTCCCTTGATGACCCGCAGCCGAAATTGGACCTTGAAATTATCACTCCGGAACCTTCGATATTCCCGGGATCGAAACCTTCAAGGCTCAAATCCTCCAGGCAATGCGGCTTTAATGCCTCCTTGGTTATCTCCGTAAGATATTTTGCAGGTATTATTTCATCCGTATTTATATTATCCCTGTCGAGGAACAATACTTTTCCGCCGAATTTTTTCATATGCTCTCCTTTTATCCTAAATATAAGGTCGAGTTTGTTATACTTCCCTTTATCGCTGTTGCCGCCGCAGTTGCAGGGCTCATCAGGTGCACCATGCCTCCCTTTCCCATGCGCCCGTAAAAATTCCGGTTCGTCGTCGAGGCGCATATTTCGCCCGCAGCCAGGACTCCATTGGACATGCCAAGGCATGCTCCGCAGGTCGGGTTGGTTATGCAGAATCCGGCATCGGCAAAAATTTCAATAATCCCCTGCTTCAAGGCTTCCGTGTAAACCCGAGGAGTCGCGGGAGAAAGTATTCCCCGCACACCCTGAGCCACTTTTTTACCTTTCAGGATGGAAGCAGCCTCCTGTAAATCCTCTATCCTGCCGTTCGTACAACTGCCTATATAAACCTGGTCCACCCTTGTACCTTCCATTTCTTTTACAGTTTTCACCTGGTCCGGTTTATAACCGTAGGTTACCATGGGTTCCAGATTAGAAAGATCATATTCAATACTCTTTTCATATACCGCGTCGGAATCCGATATCCATTTCGAATAATCCTTCAAGGCATCTTCCTTGGATCCGAATTCTTCCTTTATAAATTCCCATAAATATTCGACAGTAGTCATGTCGGGATAACAGATCCCGCTTGTCCCGCCGGCTTCTACGGCCATATTGCAAAGAGTCATCCTGGATTCCATCGACATCCTGTCAATAACAGGCCCTGTGAATTCCATTACCATGTCGGTCGCACCGCTTACACTTATCCTTGAAATGATATAGAGTATCACGTCTTTGGCAAAAACCCCTTTCTTAAGTGCGCCGTTAAGGACGAATTTAATGGTAGCGGGATACTTGAAAGCGCAGACTCCCTTTA
Organism: uncultured Spirochaetota bacterium; assembly: GCA_963796325.1. GTDB lineage: Bacteria > Spirochaetota > Brevinematia > Brevinematales > JAOACQ01 > CAVYGN01. Next base: position 239,362 of record CAWCLF010000001.1, on the reverse strand, counting down.
AGATACCGACTTCGAGATCGGTCGTCCCGACCCCTGCCGCAAAAGCGCCGAAGGCTCCATGAGTGCATGTATGCGAGTCGCCCATAATGACTGTAAAACCCGGGCGCACAAAACCCTTCTCGGGAAACAGGGCATGGCAGACGCCGTTGGAACCGATGTCAAAAAAATCCTTAATCCCATGCCTTTTCGCCCAATCACGCATTATCTTACCCTGCTCGGCTGTCTTGGAATCTTTTGCCGGGGTGACATGATCAATAACAGCCTTAATCCTGCAAGGGTCGTATACCCTGTCTTTTCCCCTGGCCATCAAGTCCGTTATTGCAATGGGCGTCGTTATTTCATGACAAAAAATCTCATCCATTTTCAGGACATAATTTCCTTCAAAAGGCTTGTCGATCACATGACTGTTGAAAATCTTTTCCGCAATCGTATATCCCATTTAATTCCTCCTTTTTTTATTTCCCAAAGATCATTTTAGGCGGAGTAACAACCCAGAAAGCCCTGAGTTTATCTTTCCCGGTATTTTTAAGCATATGGGGAGAGTCCGAAGAAAATGAAATGCTGTCGCCGGCTTTCAATTCCAGCGTTTTCCTGCCGATCCAGAAACTTCCTTCCCCTTCGATTATGACTCCCAATTCCCTGCCGACATGTCCGTATTCATCGCTTCCCTTTTCACAACCGGGCTCGATCTCAAGATAATAAGCCTCGATCCCATGTTCCTGGCCCGCCCCGTATATGTGGGATAATTGTTCATATGTGGTTCCCTGGATAGTTATCTTTCTCCGTTCATTTTCCCTGACTATATTTACATTCCTCTCCTTTTTATAGTCGCTGAACAGGTATTCAATATCGATTTCAAGGATATCGGCTATTGAAAGGAGAGTATCAAGAGCGGGGGATATCCTGTTGCGTTCAATCTGTGATATAAGGCTTTCGGAGAGGCCCGCTTTATTAGCAACCTCTTTTAATGTCAGCCCCTTTCTCTCCCTGATTTCACGGATTTTATCGCCGAATTGATATTTCATAAAAGCCGCCCGCTTCATATAATATTAATCTATAATTAAGTATATTAAGTATACATAAAGTCCGGTATTTTGTCAATCTTACTAATAAAATAATATAAAATATACTTGACGATGCCGGCCAGAAGCGATAAATTTAAGATTCATTGCAATTCTTTTTTCGATTTTAATCATATACAGTCATAAATCAAGTTCCGGGAGGATTTATTATGAAAGGTAACAAGAACCTTATTGACACGCTCAACTCTCTAATTGCCGATGAACTGACAGCCGTCAACCAATACATGGTTCATGCCGAGATAGCCGAAAACTGGGGATACGGAAAGCTTCATGACCATTATCAGAAGAGGGCTATAGACGAAATGAAGCACGCCGAAAAGCTGATCGGACGGATCCTGTTTTTAGAGGGCATGCCGGTAGTTTCAAATTACAGGGAGATAAAAATAGGCAGCGAGGTTCCTAAACAGCTCGACAACGATCACTACCTGGAGGAAGGGGCCATAAAATCGTATAATGAGGCTATCAAGCTTGCAGTTGAAGTTGCGGATAATGCGACAAAGGAAATCCTCGAATCGATACTCAAGGATGAAGACCGTCATATCGACGATATAGAAAATCTGCAGGATGAGATCAGGCAGATGGGTCTTCCCGTATTCCTGTCGACGCAGTTTAATTGACGGATAAGAACCCCCGGCTCTAAACCAGGATTCCGAGTATGTTTTCAATATTCCGGAAGTCCTCTAAAACATAATCGGGCCGGAATTTTTTGAGTTCATCGTACGGCATTTTGCCTGTAGCGACTGCCAGAGATAAAGCGCCATTTACTTTCGCACATTCGATGTCCCTTGGAGAATCTCCGATAATGAAAATTTTATTATATTCCCCGGTGATGTAATGCTTTTTCATTTTATTTATGGCGATCCGGCATAGATCATTCCTATTCCTTGCCTCGTTTCCGAATCCGCCCACGCCGTAAGGAAAATATCCGGCCAGCCCCGCGCTTTCGAGCTTTATATAGGCATTGCGCATTACATTTCCTGTTAAAAGCCCGATATCTGCCCTCTCAAGGCCGTCTCTAACCAGGGCCTTGAGAAGATCGGCGGCATATGGGATTGCAAGGAACTTCTTTCCATTGTCCCTGACAAATTCTTCAAAATAAACGGAAAATAATTCAAATATTACAGGCATTACTGAGGTTAAATCCCCTGTAAAACCTGATTTTTCAAGGACTGTGGAGCATATATCATAATCTGTCCTCCCGAACCAGTCGATAGAAGAGAGGTCGACTATTAAACCCGTCGCTTCCAAAACGGCTTTTTCAAAAAAAGGCCTGGCTGCGCCTTCCGATTTCAGAAGGGTGCCGTCAATATCGAACAAAATGGCATTCAAAATATAACTCCCGAATTAGGACTCTGTTATTCGCTTTTTTCGATCCTTATCGCTATATCTCTTTTAAAACCGGGAATATCGACCTTTAATTTACCACCTTGGCAATCTTTATAACCGGTTCCTATAATTTTTTCATTGTAGGTATCGTAAAAAAATATTATATAACGTCCGTCATTCATTTCCAAATTAACCGACTGATTGCTGATCTCGGCCGGGATATATCCGTTTTTGATATTTAAAAAATTATTATTTATATCTTTAACCCATATATACGCCCTGTCTTTTTTCTTTAATCCTGTATATTGTATTATATCAGCAGCAGACTGAAGATTGTTGAAATTACCGGTATTTCTCAAATCAATATCTTTAAAGAAGAATGCAATCGGAGCGTAATGATAATACAAATTATTTTTATGGATGTATGAAGCCCAGTTCCAATGCATTGCGCTAACTGCTCCCTTTGCCATTATTGAAGACCATAATTGATTATGGAACTCAATGCCGGATTTATCGTATAAACGCTGAATGTCTCCTCCCGGGGACAGTGCGAACTCGCCGACAATTACAGGCTTATTCACACTTGAATACCTTTGCCCGATTATTTTTTGAATCGTTTTTACTGTTGCAAATTTTTCGTCGCCGAAGTCCGGATTATAATAGGTATAACGGTGAATCGTTGTCAGATCAATTTGGGGAATCATCCAAACAGGAAGATAATTTCGGGAATCTGCGAAACTTGTCGTCAATAAATGACTATAAGGATCAATGCTTCTTAAATATGAGGCCATCTCCTTATGCCAGTTTAAGATGCAGCCCGATTCCGTATTAAAGTCCCTTCCAGCTCCCCAGGCAATGCCGGCTGCATCAGCTTCATTCCAAAATTCATAGCAGAGAAGATTTTTACAGTAACCCCATCTGGCGTTTATGTATCTCAACAAATTTTTAAATATTTTTTTAGCTTTTTCGTCTATAAAAAAGCCGGAGGCATCCTTTAAAGGTCCACCATTTTCTGAATTATACGGGTTCCTTTCCCATCCGCCGGCCTTTCTATCCTTTCTATGAAAATCTTCCCAATGGAGAAGGGTCAATCTGAAAAAAATATTATATTCCTCGGCCTTCATGATCCTGTAATCCATCTTCCAGGCCAATTCCTGGTTATACTTGATCAAACCGCTCCAGTACTTTGAAAACAGAGATTCATCAGGGTTATATGTCCATTCAAGCTGGCCCGATTCACAAAAATCGAACTGAGCAAGATTTGCTTTATTTTCATGCATTTTATCCAGCCAGCTGTCAAACTCATAAGTCCCTGATTTATTATCAGTTCCATTCCACGCCTCGTCTATATATTTTCCGGGCCATTCCCAGCCGCAAAGGTTATGACCTAGCCCAAGAAAAAATGTCCCGTCGCTGTATTCGAGATAGGATCTATCGGTTTCGCTGACTTTTAAAAAACCTTTTTTATCTGAATTTCGGACATTGAAATTGGAAAAGCCTTTTTCGGGAAACCTTATATAATTACTGTTTTTATGATCAATCAGCTCGATAAAGTATTGATATGACCCTGTAATTTGAGGAGTATATCTAATCTTCCATGTTTTAATCCTGGCGGGGGTTAAGACTTCACACCCATTGCTCAGGCTTCTAGAGAATCCCTCGTACCAGAATCCGGAAACTGATTCTATTTTATTGTCGGGCAAAATAAACCGGGCTATCACTTCGACTTCTTCAGTATTATACGGGTTTGAAAATTCCAATCCGGGATTGAAATTAATTTCGACCATTTCCATTTTTACCGGATCGAAACCGCTGCCTGAATACACGCGACATAAACTGAAAAAAGAAAATACAATCAAAAATAAAAGAAAATAATTATAGCTGGAAATTTTTTTCATAATGCTCAACACTTGAAAATAATTACCTTAGAATTATATCTCAAGACCTTTGCACGGTGATAGTATAAATCATTCATGAAAATATTGAAAATAAAGCGGTTCTCCTTTAATCTAATTGTAGCCTGATCTTAGAGTTGGAGGGGAATATGCCTACGAAAAAGATTGAAATGAGTTTTGCCGATTATGAACTGCAAAGGAAAAGAAAAACCAGGACCGATAATTTTCTCGACGAAGTTAATGAGATGATGGATTGGGTCAGCATAAATAATATCATATTCAGGAACTATAAGAGGACATCTGATGCGACAGGAAACCCATCTTATCCCCCTCTCAAAATGTTCAAGGTTTTACTGCTTCAAACATGGTATGACCTGTCCGATCCGATGACGGAGGAGGCGCTTCTCGACAGATTATCTTTCCAGAGATTTACCGGTTTTTCATCAAGCGATGATATTCCGGATCACAGCACGATATGCCGTTTCAGAAATGAGTTGATGAAAACCGGGTTATACGAGAAGCTTTTCAGGGAAATTAACCGCCAGCTTGATAAAAGGGAACTTATTGTAAAGAAAGGGGTCATAATCGATGCCACTGTGATAGAATCGGCAAGAAGGCCGAGGAAGACTGTTGAAACGGCTCCGGAAGATCGCAAGGAGGAAGAAACGGAACCCGATGTGAATATAGAATATTCAGATGATTCCGATGCAAAATGGATTTCGAAAGGAGGCAAAGCGGTTTACGGGTATAAGGCTCATGTAATGGTCGATTCCAAGGATGGCTTTGTACTTGGGGGTGTTGTTACTCCCGCTAATGAAACAGACATGAAAAATATGGAGGCTGTTATCCAGGAAAGCAAGATAAGGCCTGGTACTAAAGTGCATGCAGACAAAGGATACGCCAGCCGTGAAAACAGGAAAATAATCAGGCATAGAAAACTGGTAAACGGGATTATGAAGAAAGGAGTAAGAAATCATCCGCTGAATGAAAAAGAAAAAATATGGAACAAAAAGATAAGTCAGGTTCGATATAAGGTTGAGAGGACATTTGGAACACTGAAGCGGTTATATGGCTTTAATAGAATGAGGTACCTCAGCTTGAAAAAAGGCCTGATGGAGTTTTATCTAAAGGCCATGGCTTTTAATTTGAAAAAGGCAGTTAATTTATTAGTTGTATAGGGTGAACTGCGCCCAAAATCCCTTTTTCAGCGGAATAAAACTGAAAAAGGTACTGGAAAAGGTAATAATTACCTATTATTCCGGTTGTTTTGTGTAGAATTTAAAAATTCCGGTTTAAAATTTTTATGACAAGGGAAAATGGCATGAATTTAAACGCTTATGCAAAGGTCTTATCTCGCTAAAATAAAGCAATCAATTTATTTAATACTTGAACTGAAAAGACGGAATCCGGAGAAAAGACCAGGGTTTCATTTTGAAATAAACCGGGGAAACCATTTGCCATGTTCGAATTTTAATGATTATTGTGAATATAAATTATTTAAATTATAATTAACGGCATAATAATAAATTGCCTGCTCATCCCCAGGCATTATATTCGCCTGCCGGATGCAAGGAGACCTGAAATGGAACTCGGACTTGAAAAACCTCTGTATAAATCCGGCAGAACGGGCAGGCTTCGCGCAGTACCCGATATCTACAACCTTGCAGATGTAACTGAAGGTCAGTATTACAGGAATATCTTCCCGTATACGGAAATTCCAAAAATACCATTTAACGAAAGATTCGTACCTATGCAGACTCCTAAAGAAGTCTGGATCACCGATACCTCCTTCCGCGACGGTCAGCAGTCGAGGCCTCCTTATGAAGCCGATCATATAGTACAGATATTCAAATACCTTAATCAGCTGGGCGGTGAAAACGGAATGATCCGCCAGACAGAATTTTTTATTTACTCTAAACGCGACAGGGAAGCTGTCGAAAAATGCCTGGCTCTTGATTATAGATACCCTGAAATCACCTCATGGGTACGGGCCAATAAATCGGATTTCGAACTTGTAAAAAAAATGGGAATGAAGGAAACCGGAATACTGACTTCCGTATCCGATTATCACATTTTTAAAAAGATGAAAATGACCAGGAAATCCGTCCTCGATCAGTATATCGGCATCGTAAAAGATGCCCTCTCTGCCGGCATTATTCCGCGCTGCCATTTTGAGGATATAACAAGAGCGGACTTCTACGGTTTCGTTGTTCCTTTCGCTTCAGAACTGGTTAAACTGGCTGAAGAATCAAAGGTCCCGATAAAAATAAGGGCCTGCGACACTCTCGGACTCGGAATCAATTATCCCGGCACATCCCTTCCACGTTCAGTTCAGGGAATTATTTACGCCCTCAAGGAATATGCCGGCGTTCCTTCAGAACAGCTTGAATGGCATGGACACAACGATTTCTATAAAGCGCTTGTAAATGCCTCTACTGCATGGCTTTACGGCTGCTGCGCAGTCAATGCTACGATCCTCGGCTTCGGCGAAAGAACCGGCAATACTCCGCTGGAAGGCATGGCTATAGAATATGCCCAGCTTTTCGGAACGACAAACGGCATGGACCTGGAAGTCATAACAAAAATCAGAAATTTTCTTGAAACTTTTACAAACACGATCATACCCGGCAATATGCCTTTTGTAGGCAAAGATTTCAATACGACAAAAGCCGGGATTCATGCGGACGGACTGTTAAAGGATGAAGAGATTTACAATATATTCGATACCAAAAAAATACTTGCGCGCCCGCCCGAAGTAATTATTACGGACAAGTCCGGCACTGCAGGGATCTGCGCCTGGATAAATGTTTATTTTAATCTGGATAAATCGAAGGAAATTCAAAAAGACAATCCTGCGATCAAGGAAATTAACGGCTGGGTACTCAAGGAGTACGATGAAGGGAGAATAACACCCATATCCGATGAAGAATTAGTCAAATTAGTCAAAGAACACCTGCCGGGAGTTTACAGAGAAAAAGTCGTAAAGGAAAGTATCGTATTGATAAAGACAAAAGAATAAACCTGCCCGGACACTTCCAAGAACCCCTGATCCTTCGGATCAGGATAAACGCCTTTCACCGGACAAAAGCCGGTACAAGCACCGGACAAAAGCCGGTACAAGCACCGGACAAAAGCCGGTACAAGCACCGGACAAAAGCCGGTACAAGCACCGGGCGGTTTATAATTATTATACGGCTGTATCGGCTCTCAGGAGAATGGCTGGATGGTAATATAGAGGCTGAATCACAGGGGGAACTTCGGCAGGTAGGAAAAAGGATAAACAGGATTGAGTATGTGATACCCATCCCCTCCAAGATATTCAGCGGGTTTTCCATCTATATAAAATTCCACTGCCCTCACATTTCTGAACTGGGTAGCTGTATAGACTATCTGATAGACCTGGACGCGGTAACCCGCTTCACCGCTGGAATTATAAGAAAAATCATCCGAGAGATCGACGAGAGCAATGCCCTCTTTTATCCTGATTTTATTAATTTTCGTATGAATCGGAACCATGTTCAGGAGTTTATCGTCATTATAGCTTATAAGGTTTTGCAATGTATCCCTTAAAAGGGATTGAGTTTTAGGGATCTCTATTGTTTTTCCGACAAGGGTTATATCATTTTCCCCCTTCCTGGCAAGATATATTTTAACTTTAACTAATGCCGCTTCATTGGTCTCTTTATTTACAGATGATATCGATGATAAAGACATTGATGAACTGCTGGAATTCTCTTTATTTGTGCTTGAAACAGAATTATGATTGGTCTGCGGAAAAGTAAAAAAATTCGTCAGATTAAACGCCGATTGAGAATTAGTTTCCGATATATTCCGGGAAAAGGGCGCAATCCTGAATTTATTGGAATAACCGATAAAAAAAGCTATTACAGCTGCTGTTATTATCCAGACCAGGGGTGCAAACCTTCCGGTTTTCCTTCTTCTTTTTTTCTGAGGCATTGCATTCTTCTTCAGGATATTTCTTCTTCCTTTTTCATCAGGAGACTATAAACTCCGTCGGAGTTTTTAACACCCGATATCGACATACCGATATCGGTTTTTTCATAAATTTCGGCTATTATACGGAGGACCTCGAGCTGCTCATGCGGGCTGTAATCCTCTGAAGTTACGGCAGCGAAAAACAAGTGAGACGGCTTTTTATCATAAGCTTCAAAATCTTTACCGTCTTCATCGTATATTACAACAAGATGCATGCCATCAACTTTAGGGCTTCTTCCATGAGGAATTGCCAGGCCGTTGCCAAGCCCTGTAGAACCTTTTTTTTCTCTTTCATAAATCGCTTTATATGCATCTTTTTTATCGATCGAAGGGTGAGCGGTTGCAATAAAATCTGCAATCTCCTGGAGAAGTTCATCTTTTGTCTTTCCATTAAGTCCTATTTTAACAAAATCCGGCTTAAGCAGTTCGGACAATTTCATAAATTTTCCTCCTTACCGGGGAAGATTGACTTTTTCATGATCAATGGCTTATTATAATTAAACAATATCCAAATAACAAATTTTTTCCAGATTCTGCTAGGGCTCACATTCCATTATCAATCTTCAAAATCACGCCTATAGGTTCATTTCCATAATAATCGAAAAAATCCTTCATGGTATGGAGATGTTTGATATTATGAGTGAACATGCTTTGTATGAGAGACGAATGATACTTTTCATTTAAAAAATCATTTATATACTTGACGGCAATACGCTGCGCTTTGCAGAATTCTTCAATCCTTTTTAAAAGGTCACTATCGAAAACAAGGAATGTATGAGGTTCCACTTCAATCAGCTGATTCATAAAATTATCCTTTATTTTTGAAGAATAATGTGCGCTTACCTGAATGATTTTGTAATTGGTCATACTGTCAAGAATCAGGCTGTCGATGAAACTCTGCACTCCTTCTTTAACAATGCCCGAAATCGGGTGCCTTGAAAATGTGTTTATGAATTCCAGTATCTCCTCTTTCTTGATACCGTAGGCGAATGACCTATATATCGATTCCTTTGTGATCCTGAATATCGAAATTGTCTGTATTGTAAGGGGCTCAGCTATTAAAGCCAGTCTGAAAACGATATCCGGACGGACATAGGGCTCGACTATCACTTCATAATTAGCTTCAACAATAAATTTATCGTCCATGAAACGGTTTGAAAAATCTATATTATTTAAAAGCGAAGCCTGAGGTTCATTCATTATTATGTAATCCGTCGCTATGGAAATCACATCGGGATATTGGCGTCTAAGTACTACGATATTTTCCATCTCGAGATTCTTTACAAAAAAGATGAATTTAAGTTCTTCCTGCTTGAGCAGAAATTTCATATTTTTAGGTTCATTTTTCAAAGAAATATAAATTTCATTGTTTAAATAATGGAAGAACAATTCCCTTAGAGGCATCCCGGTCTTTTTGGTGAAGGTTTGCAATGCCAGGATCTTCAGGGTCATAAAGGCACTCTTCCTGAAGTCGAATTTATCCATGAATTCATATAGAAATATTATAAACAGCTGTTCGTTTATTGAAAGATTGATTATTGCATCGAAAAGCTGTTTGTTTATTATGATACGGTTATTGAATTTTTGAAAAAAACCGAAACGCGTCAGTTTCTTTATGATCTCCTCAAGATACTCCTTTTCAGCAAAATCGGAAAAGAAATCGAGCATTTTTGCCAGATCGATCTTATGAATTTCATTGGTTTCCGAACTTCTCGGAGAATATGTAACTACATAGGAAATAAGCCCGGCAATAAGAGGAATATACTGCTTATCAAGGAGGTCCATAGATATCTCCGGGCAATCTTCCTCTCCGAAAATCTCTTCTTTATCTACAATATTGATACTTCTCAAAAAAACCGGAGGCGAGAAAAAGAAGCTGTAATTTTTGAGCCTTTCAAATTTAAACAGAAGATGTTTCCTGAAAAGCGAATCGACCGCTTTTAAAATTTCTTCATATTCGAAATGAAATATTTTTGAAATAATTTTTAAAGTGGATTCGATATTTTCATATACGATCCAGCCGAAACCGCTTTTCATTATATACAAAAGGAGTTTCTCGCTTTTGGAAAGACCGGAATATATCCTGGGTGCGTGAATCGCAAGGTAGCTCGATACTTCGTTCAGCCTCCTGGTATTCTCCTCGCTGTCAAACGATAACTCCTTGTTTGTATTAAAAAAATGATCGTAAATTTTCTTTACAAGCTGAGGCTCTTCTTTAATAAGCCAGTCCGATATCGATTTACTCGATATTAGATTGGATTGCCCTTCGAACATAAAGTATCCCCCCTGTTATCCTGACGGAATTAACTTATAATTGACATTCTCTTCTTTTTCACCCGTTGTGATAATATTGTACTGGTAACCCTGTTCAAGCAGGAACATCTGCCTTTTTTTCGCAAATTCTTCTTCTATAGTATCTTTTGAAACAAGAGTATAAAAATAAGATTTGCCGACCTGAGGCCTGAGTATCCTGCCCAGCCTCTGAGCCTCTTCCTGTCTTGACCCGAAAATGCCGGATACCTGTATGGCTACATCCGCAACGGGAAGATCTATGGAAAAGTTGCCGACTCTCGATATCGCAAGGGCGCTGATAACTCCTTTCCTGAAATCGCTGTACATCTTTTCCCTGTCCTGAGTGGGTGTTTCTCCAGTAATAAGAGGAATTGCAAGGAAGCGGGCAATCTCTTCAAGCTGGGATATATAATGTCCTATTATGAGAATATGATGGGAATCGTATTTTTCAACCAGTTTTTTAACAATGGCGTATTTGCGCGAATTCTCTGATGCGATACGGAATTTATATCTCTGATTTGAGTTGAGATAGTCACTGTATTCTTTTTCGCCGAGGGCGATTTTTATCTCATAGCATATGGCCTGAGCTATCCATCCTTCCTTTTCAAGCGATTTCCATGGATATTCATATATCTTAGGCCCTATCAGGGTGAAAACCTCGCTTTCAAGATTATCTTCACGAACAAGAGTGGCTGTCAATCCGAGCCTCCTCTTTGACTGGATCACCGTCGTCATTCGAAAGATCGGCGCCGGGAGAATATGGACCTCATCATAAATGATCAGGCCCCAGTTTCTATCGGTAAAGATATTGATATTTCGCATTTCATCGCTTTTGCTGCTTCTGTGAATCAGCATATTGTAGGTTGTAATCGTTATCGGTTTAATATCCTTAACCTGGGCAGTAAATTCTCCGACATCATCTGCAGTCAGAAACGTTTTGTCCAGTATTTCTCTTTTCCACTGCCTGATCGCTTCCACGCTTGTTGTAATAATAAGCGTATATTCGCCTATATCTCTCATTATTCCAAGACCTATGACCGTCTTACCCGCACCGCATGGAAGAACAATTATACCGCTTCCTTCCTTCCATTTCGAGAAACTGTATACTGCTTCGGACTGGTAGTACCGCAGTGAAAATTCTTTTTCCTCAAGGCTGAATTTCCTCAAATCGAAACCTATTTTGTTGCCGCTTTCAAAACCGGCCACATCCTTTACGGGGATAAGGTGCTTGATAAGCTCGGATTTGATGCTGCCGCGCCATTTTTTATCAATCAGGAAGATTTTATCGGATTTTTCAGCGGTGATATACTTCCCTATAAGCCCCTTGACTTTCTCGACAAGTTTGCTATCCTCGATGCGGACATACATCATTCCGTCTTCACCGCTTTCAAATATTACCTTGCCGTAAATAGAATAATGCTTTTTGATATAGTCGAATACATTTTTCGGTATATCGTATTTTTTATATTTTTCAAGAGTATCGTTGATTTCACTTAGAGGAACTCCGTTGGCTGCTGAATTCCAGATGGAAATAGGAGTAATACGATAAAAATGGACATGCTCAGGGGTTTTAATGAGTTCTGAAAAATTGACTATCCTTTTCCTGACCTCTTCGAATTGAGGATGGTGGGTATCCAGTAATATGGTTTTATCGGATTGTATTGTTATTGCCTTGTTATCTTCCATAACCCCTCTTCGACATACCTGAAAAAAAAGATATTTATTTTATAAGGAAGACAAGGATTCGTCAACTCAAAGAGGGGCTTTTTCGCTATTAAATGCATTATTTATTTTTTTCACAATAAAGTATCAGCCTGTCCCCGGCATTCTGTTTACATCTTGCCGTTTTTTATCTATAATGAATGAGGAGTAATATTATGAAGATAATAATGCCGATAGCCGGCAAAGGTATAAGGCTCCGGCCTCATACGCATGTAATCCCCAAATCTCTTATCAGGGTCGCCGGTAAGCCTATAATCGGTTATATCATGGAGCAGCTTGAAAACACCGATTTTTCAGAGATTATATTTATCATCGGGCATCTGGGCGATCAGATAAAAAACTACCTCCGTTCGACATACAATTACCCCATGAAATTTATCAGGCAAACGGAGTATATGGGTCTTGGACACGCCATCGAACAGGCAAAATCCGAATTTACTCAAGATGAGTCTGCATTGATAGTGCTCGGTGATATCATTTTTTCAGCCGATATTCCCTTAATCATAAAATCCAGTGAAAATATTATCGGGACCATGAATCCCGACGACCCGCGCAAATATGGAATAGTCGTTGTTGACAGAAACGGTTATATCACGGACATGATCGAAAAACCTGAAGACCCCCCGAGCAATCTCGCAATAGCAGGAATATACTATTTTAAAAGCGCCTACGATCTGTTCAGCTCCCTTGGTTATATTATCGGAGAAAAAATAAAGACACGGGACGAATATCAATTAACCGACGCTATGAAAATAATGATTAATAAGAAGGAGCTGTTCAGGACATTCAATGTCCCTGAATGGTATGACTGCGGTGAAAAAGAAACCCTGCTTCAAACTAACCGCGTAATGCTGGAAAGGCACTCCACTAACGATAAAATTCAGGGCAGCATTATCGTTCCTCCGGTGTTCATAGGCACAAACACGAAAATATCCAATTCTATCATCGGACCTTATGTTTCAATATCCGAAAGTTCCTGTGTAAAAAATTCTCTGATATCAAATTCTATTTTAGGAATTGAGACCATAGTGGAGAATTCAATCCTCGACAGTTCTCTAATCGGCGATAATTCCTATCTATCCGAGGCTCCCAAGGAATTCAATGTAGGCCCGGATTCAGAGATTGTCTTCACTAAATAGGTTCAACCGATGAAATATAAAAGAGTCCTTTCCATAGCCGGCTCCGATCCGTCCGGAGGGGCAGGCATCCAGGCGGATTTAAAAACATTTACTTCGCTTGGCGTTTATGGAAGCGCGGTAATAACATGCCTGACGATCCAGAATACGGAATATTTTAAAGATATAGTCTTTATCAATCATGATTTCATCAGGAAGCAGATTGAGGCTGTTCTTGAAGATATCAAACCTTCTTTTATTAAAATCGGGATGCTTGGTTCGGCAGATGCGGCGAAAGCCGCCGGATTATCCGTCCGGGGATATTTCACGGTATGCGATCCGGTCATGCTTTCAAAGTATGGCGGAACGCTTCTAAAGAAGAATGCCCTGGGATTTCTTGAGAAATATGTAATTTCAAATTCTTCTATCCTGACTCCCAATTATGATGAGCTTAAAATCCTTTCACATTCTGCCGGCGGGGATCCGGTCGAGGCAGGCAGATCGATCCTTGATAAATATGAAAATCTTAAAGCTCTGGTTATAAAAGGCGGGCATATAAATGAAAGGGGGCAAACGATCTCCGATATACTTCTTCTACGAAAAGGGCGCCGCATAAACCGATATGATTATAGCCACCGGCGTATCAATACGATTAACACTCATGGAACAGGCTGCACACTTTCGTCAGCTATTGCAGCATTTCTGGCAAGGGGATCCGATATTGAAAGATCTGTTTCGCTTGCCTCGGATTACGTCCATAGCCTGATTGAACTTGCCGCTCTGAATAAAATTGGAAAAGGAAGAGGCCCGCTGCCCCATCATATGCATCACATTGATTGAGAGGGGATGGATGGATCAGGCATCATGAAAAAAGGAGGAAGATTATTATGACTCAAATAGAATCGGCAAGAAAGGGCATTTTAACCCCTGAAATGAAAATTATTGCTGAGGATGAAAATATTCCGCATGAAGAGCTCATTGAAAAAATTGCTCTGGGTAAAATCGTCATTTTGAAAAATATTGTTCATGATGTAAAACCCGTGGGAATAGGATCCGGTCTCCGTACAAAAGTCAATGCAAATATAGGCAGCTCCCCGGAAAGAATGAATCTCGAGGAAGAATTGAAAAAACTCGCCGTTTCTCTTAAATACGGCGCCGATACCGTCATGGACCTTAGCCTTGGAGCGATTCTTAACGAAGTAAGGAAAAAAATCCTCGAAAAGTCAAGCGTGCCGGTCGGAACTGTTCCGATATACCAGACCGGTTTTGAGCTGTCACGAAAAAAAAAGAAAATCCAGGAGATGACGATCGGGAATTTTATCGATATCCTGGAAACCCAGGCTAAAGAAGGAGTGGATTTTGTTACGATTCACTCAGGGGTCACACTTAAAGCATGGAACTATATAAAAGAGAACAGCCGCCTGCTCGATGTCGTAAGCAGAGGAGGATCGATGCTCTGCCTCTGGATGGAATTCAATAAAGAAGAGAACCCCCTTTATTCTCAATTCGACAGCATTCTCGATATAGCAAGGAACTACGATATGACTATCAGCCTCGGCGACGGTATGAGGCCCGGAGCGACTTCCGATGCATCGGACAGGGCCCAGATGGAAGAACTCATTACGCTTGGCGCCCTGGCGCGAAAAGCGAGAGAATCGGGGGTCCAGGTCATGATCGAAGGACCGGGGCATGTACCTCTCGACCAGGTTGTTTCAAATATGCAGCTCGAGAAATCCCTATGCGGCGAAGCGCCGTTTTATATCCTCGGCCCCCTTGTAACGGATATCGCTTCTGGATATGATCACATAGCCGGCGCAATAGGAGGAGCCCTTGCCGCTTCAGCCGGAGCCGATTTCCTGTGCTATGTGACTCCCGCAGAACATCTTTGCCTTCCGGATGCTGAAGATGTCAAACTGGGAGTCATTGCCAGCCGCATCGCAGCCCATGCGGCGGACATGGTAAAGTACGGTTCAAAATTCAAAAACATTGACAGGGAAATGTCAATAGCAAGGAAAAATCTGGATTGGGATAAGATGTATTCTCTGTCAATCGATCCTGAAAATGCCCGCAATAGAAGGGAAAAGAGCGGAGCCGCCGGCAGGGAATACTGCACGATGTGCGGCGAATTCTGCAGCGTCAGAGCGATGAAAGATATCAAAAATATGTTTTAACCCTTATTTATCCGTTTGTTGACAATTTCCTTAAATATGTTATAAATATACTTCTGAATTCATGCAGCATTGAAAGGCGTCAGCAGGTCTGATTTCCGATTTCATTATCAAAAAGGAAAATTTATGGAATATATAATACTTCAAAAGGATAACCTGGATAATTTCGTAACATCCCTTTCAAGCAGGATGAAGGTCATGGCGCCGGTCAAGCGCGGTTTTGACAGCTACAGTTTCGAGGAAGTGACCGATGCCCGGGATATATCCCTGAAGCATATCCCGACTATCCTGCCTCCCAAGAAATATTTCAGCCCGCAGCATGAAACTCTCATTGAATACGATACAAAAGCGGGCCAGAAGATGCAGGCCGTCGTGGAATATGAAAAAATGGCCATATTCGGCGTCCATACCTGCGATCTTGCAGGCATTCAATGTCTTGACATTGTATTTTCAGACAGACCCAGGGATCTTAATTATCTAATCCGCCGGAATGAAATATTTATCATCGGCATCGAATGTAATGAATATTGCGATAAATTTGCAAGCTGTGCAATGATGGACAACCACCTGCCCAGCGGGGGTTACGACCTGTTCTTTACGGATCTCGGCGACTATTTTATCGTTCATGCCCATACACAATGGGGTGACGATATTGTAAAAAAATCCGGGGTTTTCCAAAAAGCAGGCTCTCCCCATTTGAAAGATCTTGAAGCTCTCAGGCAGAAAAAAAAGGATATATTCAAGAATGAAGTCGGGATTGACCGTTCCGAGCTTCCGGACCTTTTTGTCAAGGGTTTTGAATCCGGAGTCTGGAACGATATCGGGCATAGGTGCGTCGCATGCGGAAACTGCACGAACGTCTGCCCTACCTGTTATTGTTTCGATGTAGACGACGTACCCAACCTCGATCTTAAAACCGGTAAACGGATCCGGGTATGGGACTCCTGCCAGAGCGAACCCTTTGCGAAAGTTGCGGGAGGAGAGAGCTTCAGAAAAGAAAGAAGCGACAGGAAAAGGCACAGGTTCAACCGCAAGTTCAAATATCCTGTAGATCATTACAATCATTTTTTCTGCACAGGATGCGGCAGATGCAGCAGGACATGCATGGCCTGTATCAATCTTAAGGAGACGATAAAGCAGCTTTACCAGGAGTGCCAGAATTTATGAATAAAATCACTATCAATAATTCAGGTTACGAAATAAAACGTGCGAAAATTATAAAAACAAAAAAAATGACTGAAACGGAAAAATTATTCGAAGTCAGTCTTTTTAACGGCGAAAGCCTCGATCATGAACCGGGGCAATTTGTCGAAGCGAGTTTATTCGGCTCAGGCGAAGCACCGATTTCCATTGCCTCGTCCCCGACAAAAAGGGATTCGTTCGAGCTGTGTGTAAGGGCCGTAGGAAAATTCACAGGCGCTATGCACAGGCTTGACTCGGGAGATGAAATAGGCATAAGGGGACCTTTCGGGAAAGGCTTCCCCATCAGAATATTATTCGGGAAGGACCTTTTAATGATAGCCGGAGGACTGGGTATAGCTCCGCTCAGGTCTCTGATAAATTTTGTTATGGATAACAGAAGGGACTTCGGACAGGTAAATATTCTGCTGGGCTGCAAAACGCCTGCGAATATGCTGTTCGGAGATGAAGTAGCAGAATGGTCAAAAAGAATGGATGTCAATTTTAACTGTTCGGTGGACCAGGCTTCTCCCGAATGGGCAGGCAATGTGGGGCTGATTACATCGCTCATCCCGGGCGTCAATATCATACCTGACAGGACTTTTTCAGTTGTCGTAGGCCCCCCTGTAATGTACAGATTTGTCATCAAGGAACTCCTGATAAAAAAAATTCCTGAAAATCAGATCCTTGTTTCACTGGAAAGGCATATGAAATGCGGTCTCGGAAAATGCGGTCACTGCCAGATTCACAGCATTTACTGCTGCCAGGACGGTCCCGTTTTCTCATACGACAGGATAAAAAACATTAAAGGGGCGATTTAATATGAAAAGACCAAAGGTCGCTTTTTTCGACTTCGCCTGCTGTGAAGGCTGCCAGCTCCAGATCGCCAACCTGGGTGAAAAGCTTCTCGATATACTTGACGTGATCGAGGTAGTTGAATTCAGGGAAGTAATGACTGAAAAGTGGGACCAGAGCTATGACATCTCCATAGTCGAGGGAAGTATTACAACCCCGCATGCGGTTGAAAAAATAAAGGAAATCAGAAAAAGATCAAAGATTATTATAGCTTACGGCTCATGCGCAACCATCGGCGGAGTGAACGGCATGAAAAACAATTATGAACTTGAAGACATCCGCAAGTACGTATACGGCAAAGATTACGCCTTTTTTGACACCGAGGCGACGAGGCCTGTCCACCAGGTAATTCAGGTAGATTATTTCGTTCATGGATGTCCTATATATCCTCCTGAATTCATGGCCGTATTAAAGGCCGCTCTTGCCGGACTTCCCTATGCTGTTCCAGACAAGGCTGTCTGCGTAGAATGCAAATTGAACGAAAATGTATGCATGTACGACAGAGGGGTGTCATGTCTGGGACCTATAACCCGTGCAGGCTGCAATTCATGGTGTATAAACAATGGAAATATCTGCTACGGATGCAGGGGAATGGTTTCCAACCCCAATAAAAACGGTTACAGCGATATACTTGAAAAATATGAAATTCCACTTGATTTCATTATGAAAAAGATGGACATGTACAATAAATGCCGGGAGAAAGATTGAAATGCCTGAAAAGAATTTAAAAATCAATATTGAATACCTGACCCGCGTGGAGGGGCACGGCAATATTGTCGTCGATGTAAAGGGCGGCAGTCTTTTAAAATGTGAGCTCGATATTGTCGAAGCTCCGAGATTCTTTGAAGGCATGCTGAGAGGCCGTTCGATTTTCGAAGCACAGCATATCACCTCGCGCATATGCGGAATATGCGCATGCGGACATACCCTCAGTTCAATACAGGCGGCAGAGGATGCGATAGGTTTTTTACCCTCAATCCAGACAAAAAAACTCAGGAGACTTCTCCTGAATATGGAAATAATCGACAGCCACATCCTTCATATTTACCTTCTTGTAGCTCCCGATATGCTCGGTGTAAAGAGCTTCGTCCCTCTGATAGATACCCATAACACGGTTGTCCGCAGGGCTCTTCGGATGAAAAAGACCTGCAATGATATCTGCGACATACTGGTAGGCAGGCACGTTCATCCGATATCATGCATAGTGGGCGGCTTTACTAAAATTCCCGGGGAAAAGGATCTTGACCTGATGCTGAGCATACTCAAGGGCATGCAGCCGGATATGGATGCAACTTTACAGCTTTTTGCCTCTTTTTCTTTTCCTGATTTCGAAAGGGATACGGAGTTCGTAGGCCTGGTATCGGACGGGCCCGATTACCCCCTGATGGAAGGTAAAATAGGATCGACCGACGGAATCGAAATGGATAAGCATGATTATAAAAAAGCTACCAACGAATTCGTAGTACACCATTCAAGCGCAAAACATGCAAAATTATCGCGCGATTCTTATTTCACAGGCGCTCTGGCAAGATTCAATCTGAACCATTCCAAGCTCTGCAAAAAAGCTGCAGAAGCTGCAAAATTCCTTGGCCTTAAACCAAAAGTCATAAATCCATACCTTAATACCTGCGCCCAGCTTATCGAAAGCATTCATTGCCTTGAAGATTCCATCAAAATCATCGAGGATTTGAAAAATAACGGCATAAACCCGGATGAAGAAATGGTGGTGGGAATTAATGAACAGCATTCAATCCCTGTAAAAGCCGGGAACGGCGTTGGAGCTGTCGAGGTCCCGAGGGGAATACTTTACCATAATTACGAAGTGGATGATGAAGGTAAAATCATTAACGCAAACTGTATTATCCCGACATCCCAGAATGTTGCCAATATCGAGTACGATATGCAAAAACTCGTTCCCGAAATCCTTGACAGGGACGAAGAAGATATTTCCCTTGCCCTTGAAATGCTGGTAAGGGCTTATGATCCCTGCATATCATGCTCTGCGCACTTCCTTGATGTGAGTTTTATTAATAAGTAACAACCGCCTGTTTATAAGTAAAAATATTATTTAATGCAAAACACCGTTATAAAAGCCCTGTTATATTAATATTGAACGGAGAAATTTATGGAATCATGCCGCTGCACTTATCCATGTGAAAGAAACGGCAATTGTAAAGCATGCATATCTTATCACAGGGACAGCGGAGAATTTCCGGCTTGTTTTTTTAATGAGGAAGGGGAAAAGACTTATGACCGTTCCTGGAGGAACCTTCAGAAATATTACCGCTATAAGTAAGCCTGTCCTCCGCTGCCGGCGCATTGAATTGGAGCAGGGATAATGCCGAAAAGCGCAAAAAACGTTAAAAAAAGATGGACGATAGGCCTTCTGATCGACTGGCTGAACACCGCATACCATATTGAAATCCTTTCAGGGGTATCCGATTACGCTGAAAAAAACGGATTGAACCTGATCTGCATTGTGGCAGGCAGGCTTGACGCTCCAGTCGAATGGGAAAAAAACAGGAACATCCTTTTTGATATTATCTCGAGGAAAAGAATGGACGGCCTGATCGTTCTGGCCCCGCCTCTTGCCAATTTTTCCGGGCGCGGGAAACTGGAAAAACTGCTCGAACGATACCGCGATTTTCCAATGGTTTGCATCGGTGAAAAATTCTTTGACAAGCCTGCGGTTTTAACAGATAACGTGAAAGGTATGAAAGATGTCCTTACTCACCTCTTAGAACATCACGGTTATAAAAAAATTGCATTTATCACGGGTCCTGCCGGCAGCTCCGATTCAGAGATAAGATTCAACACCTACAGGGATATGCTGATATCCCACGGGATCACTTTTGATAAAAACTTAATAGTCAACGGTAATTTCGCCTTCAATTCAGGCAAAGAGGCGGTAAAAATTCTTCTTGATGAACGAAAAACCGTATTCGACGCAATAGTTTCAGCTAACGATTATATGGCCCTGGGGATAATGGATGAAATGCAGATCAGGGGGCGATTCGGCGCCGATTCCATACCTATAACAGGGTTTGATGATATACCGGAAAGCCGGAAGGCAAATCTGACATCTGTCCGCCAGCCGATCTATAAACTGGGGCAATTTTCAGCAGAACTTCTCGACAGATGCCTTAACGGTGAAGATGTCCCGAAGGATACTTTGTTTTCGAATGAACTGATAATCCGGGAATCCTGCGGCTGTTTTTCAGAAGGCATTTCATCGGCAATTCCCGGAAATAAGACGGTAAACGGGGATTTATTCACTTCAGATTTATCGGTAATCAGTCAAAACATTGTCTCTAAAATAATCGAAACAGGACTTTCGGGGAATGAATGGATATCTGAGTCGGTCGGTCTACTCCTGGACAGCCTTTCAAAGGTTCTAAAGGGCGATAAAGCTGCAGATTTCCTTGTCATATGGAGTTCCCTGATCAGGGAAACATCGGAAAAAAGGATAGGGTTTTATTCGCTTCATACCCTTTTGTCGCTTTTCAGGCGTTATGTGATTTCCTTAATACCAGACCGGAAAGCATTGATACAGGCTGAAGATTTATTCCAGGAAGCGCGAATAATGATCGGGGATATCATACAAAGGGGAGAATTGATAAGCAAGATCATCGGAGATTCCGAAAGGGAGGAAATAAGCGAATTCGGAGCGAAGCTTGTAAATACATTTACATTCGAAGACCAGTATAACGTTCTTTTAACAAACCTGCCGGGTCTCGGGATCAGGAGCTGTTATATTTCCCTGTACCGGGATCCCCTTGATCCGATAAAAGAATCGAATCTAATATTCGCATTTAATGAAAAAGGACGTATAGCACTCCCTGCTGAAGGCAAAACATTCCATACGCCCGATATTATACCCGATGATATATTTCCATCGGATAAACGTTTTACCCTGATTACGGAAAATCTTTATCATGGGCAGTCCCAGCTTGGAATAATCGTTTTCGAATACGGTCCGAAAAACGAACAGATGTATGAAATTCTGAGGACTAAGATTAACGACAGTCTCATAGGGACCCTGCTGTTCCAGAGAATTCAGAATCAGGCAAAAGACCTTGAACAGCAGGTTATTCAAAGGACCTCGGAATTATACAGGGCAAATGCCCGGCTTCACTTAGAAGTCCTGGAAAAGCAGAAGGCTGAGGAAAAGCTTAAAAAAAGCGAGGAAAGGTTCCGTGAAATGGCGCTTTTGCTCCCGACTGTCATTGTCGAAACCGATATGAACCTGAATATTATTTTTCTTAATAAAGCAGGGCTTGAAATCTTCGAAATGACTGAAGAATCATTGAAGAGCAGTCTTTCCTTCCTTGATTTCCTGATGGAAGAAGACAGGCCGAAAGCGGAAGAATACGCTTCTCATGTCATTGCAGGACAAGTTATGAATTTTATGGTTTTCCGCATTATCAAGAGAGACAATACGCGGATATCTTTCCTGACAAAGGCGGACCCGGTTTATATCAACAATGTAATCGAAGGGATCCGATGGAATGCAATCGATATCAAGCAGATGATCTCATCGGTTTTCAAGCTTGAAGAGTCTTTCTTCCATGATTATTATTTTACCCCTAGAGAAAAGGAGATACTCGAACTTGTCATAGAAGGCTGCAGGAACCGTGAGATCGCCGAAAGGCTGTTTATACAGACCGGTTCCGTCAAGGATCACATAACGAATATTTATGCTAAAATCGGTGTAAAAAACAGGGATGAGTTTTTCGAACGTATGAGGGATTACCAGGTAAGCCGGTTCGGATATCAGTCTTTCGTATTCACTTTATTGAGCAAAATAATGAAAGAATAATATTTAATCTCTTTCAGAACATTCTATACCCACCATGAGTCGGGTATATTCCCCACCAATAGTCGGATATAAAACCGACCTTGGGGGGATTACTTTTATCCCCGGAAAAATCTATAATAAATGGAAAAGACCCCCAGACACACCCCCATGAAAGGGAAGCGGTAAGGCCGCGTCTCGTTTATGGGGGATTTTTTTATCGATCTCCTATCTGGAATAATTTGTTTTTTTGCTTATTCTCCTATAAAATAGTTATAGTTTGATGCGCAAATGATGGGGATGTAGCTCAGTTGGGAGAGCACTACAATGGCATTGTAGGGGCCGTGGGTTCAATTCCCATCATCTCCAAAGCCGATCACCGCATGATGCGGGGTCGGCTTTATTTTTTATAATATTCTGTTCATTTTCTTTATATTTAATAAAAAGAAGAGTATAATAAGGGTTAAATTTGATCGATGATGTATTTGCCTATGCCGTAATAATACGGAAATAAACTATGTTCAAAATAAATGAAATATACCCTCTGGCCCCGGAAATCTTCTATGCAAATATGGAAGCTCCTCTTGTCGCAAGGAAAGCTGAGGCTGGCCAATTCGTCATAGTAAGAGTTTCTGAAAAAGGCGAAAGAATACCTTTAACAATTGCCGATTTCGACAGGGAAAAAGGAACAATCACGCTTGTTTTCCAAAAATCGGGTAAATCCACTTCAGAACTCGCTTCTAAAAAAAAAGGCGGTTTCATAAAAGATCTGCTCGGCCCTCAGGGAAACCCCTCTCTAATCGAAAATTTCGGCCGCATTGCAGTTATCGGAGGCGGTGTAGGAGTTGCAGCAGTATATCCGATCGCCAGAAAATTAAAAGAAGCCGGAAATTTTGTAACTCTGATCGCCGGTTTCAGGTCAAAAAAATATCTTTTCTGGACTGAAAAGCTGAAAGAAGTATCCGACAGCCTGATAATAACCACAAATGACGGTTCATCTGGTCAAAGAGGTTTTGTTACGGATATACTTCAGGACATCTTAATAAAAAAAGAAAAATTCAACAGGATCCTGGCGATAGGACCGGCAGTAATGATGAAGTCGGTTGCCGCCTTAACCGGCAGTTACCCGATAAAAACTGTTGTAAGTTTAAACTCAATGATGGTATGCGGAATGGGAATGTGCGGAGCGTGCCGGGTCACGGCGGGTAAAATAATCAGGTTTACATGCATGGACGGTCCGGAATTTGATGCTCAGGATATTGATTTCGATGAGTTGATATTGAGACTTAATTCATATAAGAACGACGAAAAAATTTGTCTGGAAAGGTGGGCGGAGTGCGGTAATGATGATAAATAAACATGCCGTTTTAATGAGACAGCAGCCTCCGGGAAAAAGAACCGGCAATTTCAGCGAAGTGCCTCTCGGTTATAACGAAGAGGAAGCCGTATGCGAGAGCGCCCGCTGTCTTCAATGCAAGACCAAACCCTGCATCAAAGGATGCCCGGTTTCAATAGATATTCCTTCGTTTATTTATGCAATAAATAAAAGGGATTTTAAACTTGCCATCAATATAATACATGAGAATAATGCCCTGCCTGCGGTTACAGGAAGAGTCTGCCCCCAGGAAGAACAATGCCAGGTATTCTGCCTTGCAGGAAAAACCGGAGATCCCGTTTCAATCGGACATTTAGAACGTTTTGTTTCGGATCTGGACTTAAAAAGAAAAGGGGAAAACCGGCGTGATGCTAAAAAATCCGGCCGTCATGTAAAAGGGAAAAAGGTTGCTGTAATAGGATCGGGTCCGGCCGGTTTGAGCTGTGCGGCAGATCTTGCCAGAATGGGTTATAAAACTGTAGTTTTTGAGGGTTATCACAAACCCGGGGGAGTACTCGTATACGGGATCCCGGAATTCAGGCTTCCGAAACAGATTGTTTCAAGCGAAATCGAATTATTAAAAGAACTAGGCGTAACATTCATGACAAATGTACTTGTAGGAAGGGCCCTGACACTTGAAGATCTTTTCAGCGATGGTTTCAATGCCGTTTTTATCGGTACCGGAGCAGGTCTCCCGAAGTTCATGAATATTCCCGGAGAAAATCTGAACGGAATTTATTCTGCAAACGAGTTCCTGACGCGCGTCAACCTTATGAAAGCATATATTCAGGGTGAATTCGACACACCCGTAAAAAGAGGGGAAAATGTGGCCGTAATAGGAGGAGGTAATGTAGCTGTAGATGCGGCCAGGACAGCATTAAGACTTAAAGCCGGAAATGTTTATATCGTTTACAGGCGGGGGATTGATGAAATGCCTGCAAGGATAGACGAGATAAGACATGCACAGGAAGAGGGAATAATTTTTTTAACATTGACAAATCCTTTAAGCTACGAAGGCGATGAAAACGGCTTCGTTAAAAGTATGAAATGCATAAAAATGGAGCTCGGGGAAAATGATTCTTCGGGCAGGAGAAGTCCTGTACCGGTCATTAACTCAGAATTTTCAATAGATATCGATGAAGTAATTGTTGCAGTGGGATCAGCCTCGAATCCAATAATCGCAAGGACGACAAAACAGCTTGTCTTCAATAATAAAGGAGATATCGTTGCCGACGGTATGGGCCGCACATCGATTAAGGGCGTTTTTGCCGGAGGAGATATAGTTACAGGCTCCGCAACGGTGGTTACCGCTATGGGCGCAGGAAGAACCGCTGCCAGATCAATAAAAGAGTACCTTGAAACAGATAAGTGGGATGTCTGATACGGGAACGATCGCAAGGGGGGTTTTATGAACGAAATTAAGCAGGAATGTCCATGTTCAAAAGAAACTGAAAAACAAAAATACGACAGGATCTCATCAATTATCGATGAATATAAAAATAAAGAAGGCAGTCTTATACAGATCCTTCACCTGGCCCAGGGAATATTCGGCTACCTGCCTCTGGAATTACAGCAGTTCATTGCTCTTAAACTGAATAAACCTCTCTCCGAAGTTTACGGCGTCACAACTTTTTATTCCTTCTTTTCAACAAAAAAGAGGGGTAAATACACTATCCGCGTATGTCTTGGAACTGCCTGCTACGTCAGGGGAGGGAAAAAAATCATAGATAAACTTGTTGAAATCCTCAATATCGAACCCGGAGATACAACAGCCGACGGAAAATTTTCTCTTGAAGTCATGAGGTGTATCGGCGCATGCGGTTTGGCTCCGGCAATTACGATCAACGACAAGGTATACAAGCAGGTTAACCCGGATAAGCTGAAATCCCTGCTTGTCAATTTTCAATAGGCGGATAAAATGACTAAAAAAATACAGAAACGCGACGATCTCGTTAAAATTAAAAATGAAACTATCGACAGGATGAAGAAATACAAATATACGATTCAATTGTGCGGCGGTGCAGGCTGCATTTCCTCGGAATGCCTTGAAGTCAAAGAAGCTCTTCTTAAATCGCTCGAAGAATACGGGCTGACCGACAGCGTACTTGTCAAACTGACAGGGTGCATCGGCACTTGCGCAATCGGACCCGTGATGATAGTCGAACCTGACAGCGTCTTTTATACGAAGCTCGAACCGTCAATCATACCGAAAATCGTAGCAAGTCATTTCCTGTCGGGAACAATGGTCCAGGATAAAACTTATTTCGATAAAAAAACAAATAAATATATCCCGTATCTTGAAGATATAGATTTCTTCAAAAAACAGGTTAAGATAGTCCTGCGAAACTGCGGTAAAATCGATTATTCATCGCTTACCCAGTATATAGCAAATGACGGATATTTCGCCGCTGAAAAGTCGCTGAACTCCATGAAACCGGAGGATGTAATTAAAACGGTCCGGGATTCAGGGCTTAGGGGAAGGGGCGGGGGCGGTTTTCCCACCGCCATCAAATGGGAAGCCGGCAGAAATGCAAAAAACGGCAGTAAATACATAGTCTGCAATGCGGATGAAGGCGATCCCGGAGCCTTCATGGACAGAAGCGTAATTGAAGGAGATCCTCAATCGATAATTGAGGGGATGATAATCGGCGGTTATGCAATAGGGGCCCAAAAGGGATATATCTATATCCGCGCGGAATACCCCCTGGCTGTAGAAAGGCTTGAACAGGCCATTATCAATGCCCGCGAAGCGGGATTACTGGGATCAAACATTTTCGGAAGCGGTTTCAATTTCGATATCGAGATAAGAATCGGCGCCGGATCTTTTGTTTGCGGTGAAGAAACCGCATTGATGGCTTCGATCGAAGGAAAAAGGGGGGAGCCGAGGCAAAAACCGCCTTTTCCCTTTGAAGAAGGGTTGTTTAAAAAACCGACTATTATCAACAACGTTGAAACTTTCGCCAATATTGCGCCCATACTGCTGAAAGGAAGCAGATGGTATTCAACATTCGGAACAGTGAACAGTAAGGGTACAAAAGTATTCGCTCTCGCCGGTAATATTCAAAACACAGGTCTTGTGGAAGTCCCTATCGGAGTCACGTTAGGAGAAATCGTATTCGATATCGGAGGAGGAATTACAAAAAATAAAAAATTTAAAGCAGCTCAGACGGGCGGTCCTTCCGGAGGATGCATAACACCGGAAAACCTCAATGTGCCGCTCGATTACGATAACCTTGCCAGACTCGGCACCATAATGGGGTCAGGCGGTTTAATTATTATGAATGAAGATGCCTGCATGGTCGATGTTGCAAGATTTTTTATGGATTTTGTGCAGGATGAATCCTGCAGTAAATGCACACCGTGCCGGATAGGTACAAAGAGAATGCTTGAAATCCTTGAAAGAATCACAAAAGGAAAAGGAAAAGATGGAGATATTGAACTGCTTGAAGAACTTGGAAATACAATCAGAATTACGGCAGTTTGCGGCCTCGGTCAATCCGGGCCAAATCCCGTACTATCCACTATCAAGTATTTCAGGAATGAATATGAAGAGCACATAAAGAATAAATACTGCCGCGCCGGGGTCTGCAGCGACCTTTTCATATCTCCGTGCCAGAACGCATGCCCGGCCGGGGTTAATGTCCCCGGATATATTGCTCTCTTATCAGTTGGCAGGATCCGCGATGCGTACAATCTTATCAGGAAAGACAATCCCTTCCCGGCTGTCTGCGGAAGAGTCTGCACCCATCCCTGTGAATCAAGCTGCAGACGCGCACAGCTTGACGAACCGATTGCTATAATGGATCTTAAGAGATATACCGCAGATATGATTCTCTCCGTTGACGAACCTTATACTGATGTTGTTTTCCCTAAAAAAGATAAAAGCGTCGGGATCATCGGGGCAGGACCCGCAGGACTCACCTGCGGATATTATCTGGCGCGCCTTGGCTACGCAGTCGATGTTTACGAAGCCGCGTCAGCGGCTGGCGGCGTTCTCGCATTCGGAATTCCCGAATACAGGCTGCCTAAAAAGGTCCTCGATCATGAAATATCAGTGATTGAACATGTGGGGGTTAAAATTCATCTTAATACCAGCATTGAGAGCGATAAGCAGTTTAATTCGATAAGAAAAAAGCATAATGCTGTTTTCGTGGCTACCGGCGCCCAATTTTCCAATAAAATTGGAGTTCCTGGTGAAGAAATTGAAGGCGTCGTTCATGGCCTTGATTTTTTAAAGGATGTCAACCTGAACGGGCTTAAATCCACACCGGAAAAAGTGGTTGTAGTCGGCGGCGGGAATACGGCAATAGATGCAGCCAGAGTGGCTGTCCGCCTTGGATCGAAAAATGTTACTATCCTGTACAGGCGCGAAACTGAGGCGATGCCTGCCGATCCGCGTGAAGTCCATGAAGCAATTGAAGAAGGAATAAAGATAATCCCTTCATCGGCTCCGGTCAGGTTTATCGGTAATGAAAAATTGGAGAAAATCGAATGCATCAAGATGGAATTGAAGGGGTACGACAACAGCGGAAGAAGGAAGCCTTCCCCTATTCCCGGGTCCGAATTTTCCCTGCCATGCGATGAAGCGATACTTGCAGTAAGTCAATATTCAGATCTTCCTTTCATTAATAAAGATGAAGTGGAAGTGACCAAATGGGGAACTTTCGTTACAGATAAAGATACATACATGACCGGAATGGAAGGAGTTTTTGCCGGAGGCGATGTTGTACGGGGTTCTGATATAGTGATAAGTGCAATAGCCGATGGAAAAAATGCTGCAAAATCTATGGATATTTATCTCGGAGGAAAAGGCGTCCTCAATACGGGAGGAGATATCGATATACCCCGGGCTTCCGAAGAGAAAGCCCTTGTGGAGCATGAAAGATTCGCCATGAAATATATTCCTTCGGAGATCAGGAAAGACAATTTTGAAGAAGTGGCAATGGGATTTCACAAGTTAAATGCAATAGCAGAATCGATGAGGTGCCTGAGGTGCGACAGGAGAGTGCAAAATGACTAGTTTGACAATAAACAGGAAAAAGATAAACGTAAGCGACGGAATAACAATACTTGAAGCCGCCAGGCTGAACAATATTATGATACCTACTCTGTGCCATATAGAAGGAGGCCACGGCCCCGGGGCATGCCGGATCTGCATGGTTGAAGTCGAGGGTTCAAAAAACCTTGTCGCATCATGTGTTACAAGCGTCAGGGAAGGAATGGTTGTTTTTACAAATTCCGAAAAAGCGAAAAAAGCTGTTAAAAATATCTATGAACTGCTGTTGTCGGACCATCCCAAGAACTGCCTTAACTGCGTGAGGAACCAGAACTGCGAATTCCAGAAACTTGGCGAAATCATTCAGATAGAAGATTCACGGTTTGACGGTCAGAAATCGAAAGATCATATTGACGAGTCCAGCCCTGCCATTGTAAGGAATTCTTCCAAATGCATTTCCTGCAGAAGATGCGTAACAGTCTGCAATGAGATCCAGGGAGTAGGCATCCTCAACCTTCAAAACAGGGGCTTTAACGCCGTAATAGCACCGGCTGCGGAACTTCCGCTGAATTCCGTAAATTGTTCAAATTGCGGCCAGTGTACCATTGTCTGCCCTGTTGATGCTCTGAAGGAACATGATTCGACAGGCAAAGTATGGAACGCGCTTTTCGACAAAAGCAAAAGGATGATAGTGCAGACAGCCCCGGCAATTCGCGCCGCATTGGGCGAGGAGTTCGGTTTCGAGCCCGGGACACTTGTTACAGGTAAAATGGTCAGCGCACTCAGGGAAATCGGTTTCACCGATGTATTCGACACAAACTTTGCAGCCGATCTTACCATCATCGAAGAAGGTTACGAGCTGATAGGAAGGCTTAAAGCCTCTTTAAAACCAGCAGGTCAGGCTAAGAAAGGCGTTCTTCCCATGATCACAAGCTGCAGTCCCGGCTGGATAAAATTTATCGAGCATGAATATCCCGAACATCTTTCCCATTTATCCACCTGCAAATCGCCTCATATGATGCTCGGAGCCCTTACAAAAACATTTTATGCCGACAGAATCAAGTTGAACCCGAAAGATATGTTCGTTGTTTCAATAATGCCATGCACGGCAAAAAAATTCGAGATAACACGGCCGGAAATGGTTTCCGGAGGAAATCCCGATGTCGATGCAGTCCTGACAACACGTGAACTGGCAAGAATGATTAAAGAGTCAGGTATTAATTTCCAATCTCTTCCCGACGGCAAATTTGATAACCCGATGGGTTATTCGACCGGTGCGGCAGATATATTCGGCGTAACGGGAGGGGTTATGGAAGCTGCGCTAAGGACAGTATTCGAAGTAATTACAGGAAGGTTGTTCCCGTTCGATAATCTTCATGTCAAGCCGATAAACGGATTCGACAGGGTTAAAGAAGCCAGTATAAAGATAGAAAACCCCAAAAAGGAATATTCATTTCTTGACGGAATTGAAGTCAGGGTAGCTGTTACAAGCGGTCTGGCCGGTGCAAAAAACCTGATGGAAGAGATTAAAGAAGGCAGGTCGCCTTACCACTTCATCGAAGTAATGGGATGCCCCGGAGGGTGCATCAGCGGAGGCGGCCAGCCCAGGCCGACAAATGACCTGATAAGGGAAAAGAGGCTTGAAGCAATATACAGGGAAGATGAAGGCAAAGTTAAGAGAAAATCGCATGAAAATCCTTTTATCCTGGACCTGTATAAAGACTTCCTGGGAGAACCTCTCGGCCATAAATCCCATGAACTGCTTCATACCCGATATACCATGAGAGGCAGATATAATGAATTCATAAATAAAGGGAATAAGTAAAAATTTAACCTATAAATTTGGGAGTTTATTCCGAAATATAATATAGGCCGGCAAATAATATCATTTTTTTGGATGAACAGAAAGGAGGGGATGATGAAATTTTTATCATTTGCACTGGCTGCATTGATCCTGACCCCTGTTATATCGACCGCTCAGAATATAGAACGCCTGAGCAGGGAAGCCGAATATGAAAGACTTACAAATAATAATAATTACTTTGTAAATTCCCCTTTCATTACTGCCGATTCCATAATTTTCTTTTTTAAAAACAATGCTTCAAAAGTACTTATCGGAGGGGATTTCAATAACTGGAAGCCTGAATTATTAATGCGAAGGACCGAGACCAATTTCTGGCAGTATATATGGCAGGAACGGCTGCCTAAGGGCATTTACAAGTATAAACTCATAGTTGATGACATCTGGATAAGCGATCCGAACAATACTAACTATATAATAGACGACAGCGGCCAGGCTGTATCTTATTTCGTTCTGAAAGAAGATTTTATACCCTCAGCTACATATCCCTTGTGGCTTGAAAAGGATGTTTATCTATTTAAATACGAAAATTTAAATGCAGGAAATGTTTCACTGGTCGGAGACTTTAATAATTGGAACCCTTACAGCACGCCTATGACAAATTCAGGAGCCGGTGAATTTTCAGCAAGCGTTCGTCTGAAACCGGGAATGCATTCGTACTGCTTCGTTGTGGATGACGACTGGAAAGCCGATCCTAATAATTTGAACCAGTTCAGCGACAGGACCGGTGCAATCATAAGCATTTTTTATGTGCCCGACAGGGCAACGGATTTGCACTGAAGAGAGTCAATATTGGAGAATTCAATGTATAAAAAATTTTTATGCAGCCCCGGCCCAACCCAGGTGCCTGCCGAGGTCACTGCCGAAATGTCAAAGCCTCTCATTCATCACAGAACCCCTCAATTTTCAGGAATTATTAAGGAAAACCTCGGGATCCTAAAATACGTATTCCAGACTGAAAATCCTGTGATAACACTGACATCATCAGGGACTGGTGCAATGGAGGCTTCGATCACTAATTTTCTTTCGAAGGGCAGTAAAGCTCTTATCCTGTCAGCCGGAAAATTCGGCGAAAGGTTCGCTGAAATATGCAGCTCTTTCGGAGTGGAAGTATTGAAACTTGAAGCTCCTTACGGAGATGACATCAAGGCGGAAAAGGTCGAACATTTTCTCAATGAAAATCACGGCATCAGGGCTGTTTATACTGAATACAGCGAAACCTCCACCGGTGTTGCCTTCGATATAAGGGGAATCGCCGCTGCCGTCAGAAAAACAAACGCTATCCTGATAGTAGACGGGATCACTGCAATCGGGGCCATGGAGTTTAAAATGGACGAATGGGGAGTAGATGTCGCTCTGGCCGGATCTCAAAAATCGTTCATGATACCCCCGGGACTGTCATTCATATCGGTATCAAAAAAAGCCGAAGAGTTTATGAACAGCTCCGATCTTCCGAAATTTTATTTCAACCTGGGGAAAGAACTGAAAAACCTCGAAAAATTCACAACTGCATGGACGCCTGCTATTACACTCTTCGTGGGTCTTAATAAAGCTCTTAAAATGATAAACGATGAAGGTCTTGATAATATCATTCAAAGGCATAAAATTGCCGCACAAGCAGTGCGCTCGGGCGTACAGGCCATCGATCTATCGCTATTAGCACGGATTCCTGATGTCTTGCCTTCCGACACCCTTACTGCTGTCAGGGTCCCTAAAGGCATCGATGGAAACAGGATACCAGGAATTATGCGAGACAGATACGGTGTTACAATTGCCGGGGGCCAGGGATCGCTTAAAGGAGACATTTTCCGCCTTGGGCACCTTGGATTTTTCGATAAAACCGATATTATTATTGAACTGCAGGCTTTAGAACTCACTCTTAAAGACCTGGGATATAATTTCGAACCCGGTAAAAGCCTGGCGGCAGCTGAAAAGGTAATAAATGAAAAATACCCGCGCACAACGAATGCCGTCAGCGATATTGGAGATTGAAGCGGATTACAGTCAATTTCCTTTCCGGATTAAAAATGAGATGAGGTTTATTTCGTTCTCCAGAAACCCCATGCCAAGAAGATCTTCCTTGGTTTTACCCGTTTTAAGAAGGTATTTCAATTTGTCGGTCCTGTTCATTTCGTTTAATGGAACGATAAAAGGCTTCTCCGGGTCCTCTGATTTTTTTTCGGGAACAATTTCTTCCCTGCGGCCCTTATCAGGCACAGCAGTATTTGCCGCCGCAAGAGGTTTCCTTGGAGACGATCTTTTTTCGACAATTTTCTCTACAACGATAGGCTTATTCATTCTTTCAATTTTTTCATCCATCGTTATCATCTTTGAGTCTGATTTTTTCAGGATATTCTGGAGATCGGCAATTTTAGCCTCGAGAAGTTCGATGTTCCTTGCCGCTGCGCCGTTGAACTCCGTAATAAGACTTTCAATTTCATGCCTGGCGTCATCGACAATAATATTGCTTTTAATATTTTTTATTTTATTGGCCGTCATAAAAAAGAGGAATACGGCCATACCGAAGACGATAAAAGATATAAATATATCCATCCGGACTTTCCTTTTTTTTGATTTTTCTTACGGGCGCTTCAAATATCCTTGAGCCGGATGCCCATAGATACGTCCTGATCCAGAGGCCCAGGATAAATACAATGAAATATACAATACTATGCTGATCATAAGATGATTCTTGAGTAATTAGAACTGCCCTTTATAATAATGCATTGTAATAATTATATCAAGAGCCATAACAGTCAAGAGAAATTACGGCAAGCAATAAATTAAAGGAGTTCAAGAGAATGATTTACCTGGATAATGCGGCGACAAGTTTTCCAAAACCGGAAAGCGTATATAGAAAAATGGATGAATTTTATAGAAAATGGGGAGCAAATCCCGGCCGTTCAGGCCATAAAATGGCCGTAACCGCATCACAGGCCGTAGAAAATGTAAGAAGGCAATTTGCAGGGTTTTTTCACGCCCCGGGACCCGAATATACTATTTTTACTTATAACGCTACCGATGCTTCAAATATGGCTCTTAACGGAATGCTCAGGCCGGGTGATGAAGTTATCACCACGATCCTGGATCATAATTCAATATCGAGGCCGTTAAACCGTTTATCAAAGGAACGGGGAATAAGGATAATCAGGATTGAACCCGACGGAGAACAAATTGATCCGGAAAAGATAAAAAAATTAATTACTGAAAAAACCAGGATAATCGCAATCAACCATGCTTCCAATGTAACCGGATGGATACAGGACGTTACAAAAATAGGCAAGGTCGTCAGGGAGAATTCAAACGCCTTGTTCCTGGTCGATGCCGCCCAGACCGCCGGACTTGTCCCTCTCTCTATGCAGGATTCAATGATCGATATCCTTATTTTTACAGGCCATAAAGCCCTTTACGGCCCAATGGGAATAGGCGGGATGCTTATTTCGGGAAGAGTCGACATGCCTGCATGGCGGGTTGGAGGAAGCGGCTTCGATTCGGAAAGCGAATATCATCCCTTGAAACTGCCTTACAGACTTGAAGCGGGGACAGAAAACCTTCAGGGAATAGTAGGTCTGGGAGAAGGCCTGGAGTTCATAATCCGTCAGGGAATGGATAATATCCTTTCCAGGGAAATATATTTGCGCAATATTCTTATCGAAGGGCTTAAAGAGATCGCTAATTTGAATATATATTCTTCCGGTCAGTCCCGAGGACTGGGAATCGTCAGTCTTAAGTTTGATAATATAGCCAGTATTGAAGCTGCCGCCATTCTTGACGACGAATTCGGAATAGCGGTCCGTCCGGGACTCCAGTGCGCTCCTTATATGCATAGGCATTTAGGTACTTTCCCCGATGGAACTTTACGATTAAGCCTGGGGTTTTTCAACACTGAAGAAGATATTCTAAAGGCAATTGAGGCCGTAAAAAGCATATCCAGGCTGCCGGGTTCCTTTTAAATATTCCCTTCGGGTTTAATTTTACCATTACATTATCCGAAAATCATATGGGCGGTAACAAAACCGGTTTTTTAGAAGTGCCCGTATTGTCGATCCGATCGGAGGTTTGATATGAAGTTCGGTGAAGTGCTGATCAAATTAGGTTTTATTTCAGCCCAAAAACTCGATATAGCCCTCCAGGAACAGGAATATACGATGAAAACCATAGGGTTTTCCGAGCCGATCGGAATGATATTCCTCAGGAACGGGATTATCAGCGAAGATCAGCATATTCAAGCTGTAATCGAATATTTCAAGAATGTGAGCGTTGACTCCGAGAAGCCCGATTATGTCAGAAAAACAGCAAAAATAGCCCTTAAGGCCCTGGAAAGCGACTCCGGGAAAAATAAACTCTCCCAGGAATCTAAAATAGCCCTTCTTAATAAAATAGAAGAATGCGAAGAAAAAATAGTCCAGCTTGAAACATCCGAGCTTACTCAAAAGGACCTTATAATATCGCAGCAGATTAAAGCGATTGAAATGATAAAAGAGGACCTTGAAAGATTTTCCTGATTATAAAATTTTCACTGGTCTTTCTTGTCGGCAAGGTAATGTTTGATCATATAGAGGGCTATATAATTTTTTAAGGATTCGGTGTCCGCAACCTTCTTGAAAGAACCTTCCGTTTTCATCATATCAGTAGTTTCCCTTTTAATTATGTCAGCTGAAATATTTTTTATAAAACCAAGCCTGTGGTGGATTTTTGTTTTAACCATATTGATATTTTCCTTTCTCGCTTCAGGGTTTATCGTATGGTTCCATTTACTCTCAAAATATGCAAGCATCTCGTCAGGGTCTTTGTTCCCTATTAATTTCTGCTGCAGAGAAATCATCTGCTCTTTTAAAATCCTGGCCTTTTCCTTATCTTTCTGAATAACGGGAACGGCTTTTTTATTCTCAGCCGCTTCAGGCTTCCGCTTTTTTTGTACCGTGAGAAGCTGGGACAGCTTCGGCTGTTTTTTCTTTTCATCGAGCTGGTGCTCGACTGCCTTGTCCATGTACCTGCCGAAACCTGTAAGCATCTTCATAAGGAACCCGAGAATAGGTATCCTGTAAATAAATGGAATTTGTTTTTTAGCTTCATTAAGCATTTTTTCCCAGCTGATCAGCAGTATTTCATCAAGACTTTTCCTGTGAGGAACTTCGTTCTCGCGTGTAGGTGAATAAAAAAACCTGCTTATCTGCGCATTTATTGCCGGATTGTTCTTTCCATAAAAGGATAAGAAAGAATACAGCGTATCCGGATCCTCCACGACTTGGACGATCAGGGGATCCTTTTTATGAAAATAATCCGAGACATATTTATCAAATATATCGGGATTTCTCATCATGGGATCTCTTAAAAAGACCTCGCCCTCCTGATCCATCCTGTCTTTAAACTCCCTTTTCAATTCATAGGCAATACTGTCAAGCTTATCAAAAAAATTAGGCATAACATGCGATCTGTGCAGATATTTCGGTTCTTCTCCGTTTTTAATACGCAGGATCCTCGGCGGAACATCGATCGATTCCGATACCGTATACGCTTTAATGAACCTGTTGACCAGGTCGATATAATCCCTCTCAGAATGCAGCTTCAGATAGGCATGTTTTTCACGAAGCTGCAGGATCTGTGATTTTGAGAACGGAACGGCATAAGCTTCCATAATTTTCAGAAGAATATCCATGGATTTATCAGTATGTGACCGTTTCTGAATCTCGTCGCTGCTTATTATCGACATGAATTTTATGATTTCGCTCGACTGGTAAAGACTCGATCCCTTTTCACCCGAAAGGGACATATCCATTATCTCCGCCGCCAGAGCTGCCCATAGTTTCGGATCAAAAGTATTATCCTTTAAAATAGGGTCTATTTTATTCACCGAAGCCAGGCTCTGAAACTGCTGTTTTAATTTTGAAAGTACCAGCATGCTCAGATCCCTGTTCCTGGATAAGTGCTTTTTAAGCTTATCGAATGCAATATCCATAAGCTGGGGAAGATCGTCGGACAAGACTATTATGTCATTATTGGAAGGGAAAAGCACCTTTATAAGAGGTGCACCCCTGGATAATTCGTTTATTTTCTGCTGGTTGAGTTCGCGTATTGTTACTACCGAAAGCACCTTGCTTGAAAGTCCGCTCTTTGGAATATAGCTCCCCATTATGAATGGTTTATCATAATCCTTTTTGATTTCAACATATTCGTTTTTCAGCTTATTGATAAGGTTTTGAACTTCCTCGGGCTTAAGGCTCTGAGGGTCGAGCAGTATTATACCGGTGATTTTATTATCCCGGACATCCGATCTGCAGTAGCCTTTCTTATGGAGATAATAATATACTTTCCTCAGAAGAGATACGATATTGTCTTCAACCTTGAGAGCATTCGTATTTGTGCGAAGACCATATTCGTATAGATATTTATAAAACTCCTGGAGGGGCAGGTAGGTGGTTTTATATTTATCGGAGTATTCAGCTACCGCCAGAAAAACAGCTAACTCGCTTTTATCCAGAATACCGAGGTCATTGGAAATTTCCAGCTTCTGCCTTTCGTCATACGATACCCAGCCCGGGACCTCACGGTACTCTTTCGGGTTCGGGGCACCTGTATCCATGGGAACCTCTTTTTTACGATTCGGCTGTATTACATATTTTAGTTAAATCCTTAAGTATTGTCAAAGAGATTGTCGTTCAATTATCTTCTGTTCTCAAAGTATGACCGCAATTATTAAAAATTGACAATTTTATATCCATACCATATATTTAATAGTTTATCGGTGTATATAGACAGGAGAAACCTATGGAAGATTTTAAACTCTATGCTGAAAATATTGCAAGGCGGGCCAAGGACATATCTTATACAATTGCAGCAACAGGAACAGACGAGAAAAACTCGCTTCTCAAAAGCATTGCCGATGAATTGTCCAAAAATCATGAGATCATCATTGAAGAAAATAAAAAAGACATGGAATTTGCCGAAGCCGGCGGCAGGAATAAATCTTTTATCGACCGGCTGGTTCTTAACAAAAAAAGGATCGATGCTATGGCAAACGCCGTGAGGGAAATAGCCATGCTTCAAGATCCTGTCGGAAGCGGCACTATGATTACCAGAAGGCCGAACGGACTGAAAATAATGAAGGTAAGGGTACCCCTCGGAGTTGTTGCGATAATTTATGAGTCGCGCCCCAATGTTACCAGCGATGTCGCTGCAATGACCCTCAAATCTGGAAACTCGGTAATTTTAAGAGGGGGAAAAGAGTCCATTAATTCAAACCGAAGTATAATTGATATCATTCATAGAGTAATGAAAAATAAAGGGTTCCCGCAGGATGCAGTCCAGTTTATCGAAAAACCCGAATATGAAATTCTGATGGAATTGCTGAAAATGAATAAGTTCATAGATGTAGTCATTCCCCGGGGAGGGGAAAGCCTTATCAAGCTTGTGGATGAGAATTCATTCATCCCGGTTATAAAACACGACAAAGGCATTTGCCACGTTTTTGTGGATGAAAATGCCGACAGGGATAAAGCGCTTAAAATTGTCATTAATGCGAAGGTTCAGAAGCCGTCCGTCTGCAATTCGGCTGAAACACTTCTTATTCATAAGAATTATCCATATATCAATGATCTAATTCATTGCCTTATGGAAAAAGGCGTTGAAGTTGTCGGAGATAAAAATGTGCTGAAAATAGTGCCGGGCCTCAAGGAAGCGACAGAGGAAGACTGGTATACAGAATATCTCGATCTCAAAATATCGGTAAAAATTCTGAACAGCGCTGAAGAAGCTATTGATCATATTAATAAATACGGATCTCACCACTCGGATGCCATCATTAGCGAAAGTTACCGTAATATACAAAATTTCCTTGACAGGGTTGACAGTGCAGCTGTATATGCCAACGCTTCAACCCGTTTTACCGACGGCGGAGAATTCGGCCTGGGTGCGGAAGTGGGTATTTCAACTCAGAAACTTCATGTCAGGGGGCCTATGGGTATCGAAGGCCTCACTACAGAAAAATGGGTTATATACGGAGACGGACAGGTCAGGGAATGATAATGACGCGCAGGGCAGGAATAATCGGCGGTTCTTTCAATCCGCCGCATAATGCACATATCGAACTCGGAATACGTGCCCGCAGCTTTTTTAATCTTGATGAATTGATCTATATACCGACAAACATACCCTCTCATAAGCCGGTCGGAGACCGCTGGAATGCACCCACACGGTCATTTATGATAAAAACAGCTCTATATTGCGAATCACCCGAAGATGTCCGTAAAAATCTGACCATGATAAAGCCTGGAAAAGGAATAAATCAGTTTATCGGCAATTATACAGAGGGCTATAAAATTTACCATAACGAATCGGTATCCGTTTCAGATATTGAAATTCAAAACGATCAAATTTCTTTTACTATCGATACTGTAAAAAAACTGTCCGATCTGAAAAAAGATACCGATTTTCATATTATCATAGGCATGGATCAGGCCTTGGCGCTGGACACCTGGAAAAATTATATCGAACTGTCAGAGATAGCAGTTTTTTGTGCTGCGGAAAGAGCAGGATTTAATAGTGAAGAAGTAAGAAAACGATTTCCCTTCATCCATATTTTCCCTTTCCCTGAAATGGATATTTCATCCTCGATCATAAGGCAAAGGCTTGATGAAGGCCGGAGTATCGAAGATATGGTCCCTCCCGTTATAATAGAGCTCCTGGCGCTTCTGGCGTCCTGAGCTTCAAGATTTTATACCGCGCATCATCGGATGCTGTATTTTTTCCTTCTCTTATTATATAATGAATATCGAGTTATAAAGAGGCTCTCAAATGGATAAATTTATCATCAACGGTATGAAAAAACTGAAGGGCGATGTTTTTATCAGCGGATCAAAGAACGCATCATTGCCGATCATGGCAGCTTCAATATTAACAGCTGAAAAGGTGGTTCTGCATAATGTGCCGGATTTGATGGATATAAGTACAATGAAGGAACTTCTTGAAATACTGGGGAAAAAGGTCCAGTTCCAGGCAGGCATGGTGGAAATAGAGGAAATTGACGATGCGCCTTTTGAAGCTCCTTACGATATTGTCCGGAAGATGCGCGCTTCTGTCGCCGTGATGGGCCCCCTGCTGGCCAGGAAAGGCAAAGCCAAGATTCCTCCCCCCGGAGGATGCGTAATAGGCCCAAGACCTATCGACCTTCATATACTCGGTATGAAAGCCCTCGGCACCAGAATGGTAACCGAGCATGGCTATATCTGGGCGGAAGCGGACGAACTTGTCGGCAGGAAGATAAATCTGTCCGGCAATAACGGACCCAGCGTGCTTGCGACCGAGAATGTAATGATGGCTGCCTCACTTGCAAAGGGCACAACAATTATCGAAGGCGCCGCTTGCGAACCTGAAGTCGAAGATCTGGCAAATTTTTTGATTAAAATGGGAGCTAAAATCAGCGGTGCAGGTACTACTATTATCGAAATCGAAGGAGTTAAGGAACTCCATGCAGCCGAACATACAATAATACCCGACAGGATCGAGACAGGCACTTTTATCACGGCTGCCGGAATTACTGAAAGCGAAATTCATATAAAAAACATGAATGTAAACCACATGGAAAAACCTTTTGAGATCTTTTCAACAGCGGGCGTTGAGATAGAAATACTCTCAAGCGATCATATCATTGCCCGCGGAAAATCCATAAAACCTGTCGAAATCGAAACGCGCCCCTATCCGTTCTTCCCGACGGACCTGCAGGCTCAATTGATGGCATATGTCAGCATCAGCGATGGAATAAGCATAATATCTGAAAAGATATTCCCCGACCGTTTTATGCACGCAGCCGAATTATGCAGAATGGGAGCCGATATAAAAGTGGACGGTCCGACTGCCGTGATAAGAGGAGTCAGCTGCCTTTCCGGAGCTTCGGTAATGGCTTCCGATTTGAGGGCTGGAGCAGGTCTTGTTATGGGCGCTCTTTCCGCACATGGCCAAAGCGAAGTTTTACGAATATATCATATAGACAGGGGTTATG
The DNA here is from genome assembly GCA_963796325.1 of uncultured Spirochaetota bacterium. Classification (GTDB taxonomy): domain Bacteria; phylum Spirochaetota; class Brevinematia; order Brevinematales; family JAOACQ01; genus CAVYGN01. The sequence continues at coordinate 198,708 of CAWCLF010000001.1, read as the reverse complement.
AAAAGCTCGAGGAAAAACTGGTCAAGCTCGGCGCACAGATCGAAAGGGTAAGGCAATGAACCCGAGTTTTATTATAAGTGCCCATAAATAAAAATATATTTTAAAAATTTTCATCTTTTCCCTTTTCATGAAGTATTATATATATTAACTCTCTAAATCTATTATTCTTAATTGCGGGTAAATTGACAGATATTGAGCTGCAATTTATATTATAATGATCATGGGGGGCAATAATAAACAATTCTTTGTAATTAATCCTACTTTAATTTACGGCTCCATTTGACGCCACCTTTAACGGCGGTAAGGGGATGGTCATGACTATGAGGGAAAAAACCATTTTGATAGTTGATGACGAAGCCATAGTCGCCTTCTCGGAAGCTGAATCTTTAAAGAATATGGGATATAACGTTATTACTGCATCAAGTTCAGAAGCTGCCATCGATGTTTTCCAAAAAGCTCCAAAAATAGACCTGGTGCTGATGGACATTGATCTCGGGATCGGACCCGACGGCGGAATTACTGCCGGGAAAATTCTGAAAGAATACGATATACCGGTGATATTCCTGTCAAACCATACTGAAAAGGAATTTATCCAGAAAACCGAAGGAATTCTCTGCTTCGGCTTCCTCCCTAAGAATTGCGGAAAAGATATTATAGCCGCTTCAATCGTTTCGGCGCTGAACCTCAATGAAAAAAGAGTGAAAGAAAAAGGTGAACACGAAAGTATAAAAATTGAGAGTGAAATTCTCCGGGAAACAGCCGAACATTACCGTCTTCTTTTCGAAACCAGTCCCCATCCTATGATGATATATGACATCGAGACTCTCAAATTCCTGGCAGTAAATGATTCGGCTGTAAGTAAATACGGTTACAACCACGAAGAATTCTTAAAACTTACCATAAAAGATATAATTTCTGAGGATGAAGCCGACAGGATAACGGATAAAAATAGTCATGAATCGAGCGGCCTTGACGACACGGGAATCTGGAAGCATAAAAGTAAAAACGGCGAAATTCTTATAATGGACGTAAAGTCCCATAAACTGGATTGGCATGGCCATAAAACGGAGATGGTCCTGGCTTACGATCTGACAGCCAGGAAAAAGCAGGAAGACCGGGTTATTGAAAGCGAGAAGCAGTACAGGACTCTTATCGAAACATCGCCGGATATGATCTTCTACATAGACGGAAACCTATATGTCAGGTTCGTCAACACATCTGCAGCCCGGGGTTTGAAAAAATCAAAAGAAGAGATTATCGATAAATCGTTAAATGAAGTTTTTCCCCCCTCTGTTGCCGCCAGGTATACGGAAGCCATATGCAAAGTGATTGAAAGCAGAATATCAAAAGTACATGAATACCAGGAAATGTTCCCCATTGGCGAAATCTGGATCGGCACAACACTAACTCCGATTACAGACGCTCAAAACAATATCGTAGGTGTTCTTGGAGTAGCCCGGGATATAAGCGAAAGAAAACATGCAGAGGAGGAATTGACAAAAGCCCTCGGTGGAAAAGAAACCCTTCTGCGAGAACTGCAGCACAGGGTCAAGAACAGCTTTGCAATAATAACGAGCATCGTAAACCTGGAAACCCTGAAACAGGAAAATACAGATACGCGTGCTGTCCTGACGAACCTCAGGGACCGGATCAATTCACTTTCAAAGTTATACGATCTGCTCTATCAGAGCCAGCAGTTCCAATATGTAAAACTCAAAGATTATCTTGAAAAATTGTGCCGTTCAATACTCGATATTTATTCCCTCGCTAATAACGGAATCAATCTTTATCTCGATATTGATGATATAATTGTGGAATTAAGACATTCCATTCCGCTCGGCCTGATATTGAACGAACTTTTAATTAATTCGCTCAAGTACGCCTTTATCGGAAATAACGGGGGCACAATACAAGTATACCTGAAAAAGACCGATCGTTTCATATCTCTGACGGTTGCCGACAACGGAAACGGCATTAAAGACGGCCTGGAAAATGGACGTTCAAGAGGCTTGGGACTTGAAATAGTTAAACTCTTAACTTCTCAGCTTGACGGTAAATTGAACTTTCAAGGCGGCGAAGGTTCCGCGTTCAGAATAGAAATCCCTTTATCAATTGCAATCCGTAATTGAAATCAATTCTTATTGAACCTGAAAACGGCAAATAAGCAAACCCCTCCCATGAAAAAAAACATCAGAATTACGGCTGCAGGAGATATAAAATCCTGAAAGGGATTTCCTACTATTACCTGGTGAATAAAAAAAAATCCCGTGAGGACAAAAAATACAAGCGTTATTATTTTAGGCATGATCTTCATTGATAATCCTTATACCTGGTTCTGCTTGAAGATAAGCGTAAGCCTCTGTCTGTCATAGAGATCGACAGGCCTGTTTTCCGAATAACGCATAGCCTGCGGAGTAAATTTCCCCGTAGTTACATATATAGCCCTTATTCCATGCACAAGCTTGAGGTTTTCGACAAGTTTCGCCACCTGGTCTTCGCTTACATCCTCATTGTCCCTGGAAATTCTGACAAGAACCTTTCCTCCCCTGACATCCCGCCACCTCAGACTTCTTTCCATGCCGACTATCTCAAGATGATCATCATCAAGCATCGAACTTTCAAGAGTTTCATAGCCCATGGTCTTGAGAAGATTCTGGCTGATTATTTCAAAAGTTGTCGGCGTTGAAGTGAGAAGATCTTTAAGCTTATCATCAACTCTAAGATCCTCATATTCGGCCAGTTTCGCCTGTACATCCTGGTAATTGGGCCTGAGCTGCGCAACTTTTTCCCATTGTTCGACCGCTTCAACCAGACGCCTTTCTTTTTCATAGGTCATTCCGAGCGTATAATGAACAGCGATTGTCGTGTTGTTTTCCTCATTAGAATATTTAAGCGCTCTTTCAAAATCAGCTTTGGCTCCTTCCAGTTCCCCGACTTCCAGCTTGCACAAGCCTTTCTGGTACATTGCTTTAACTTTCAATTGATTGTCTTTGGTCTGTTCGGCAATATCCAGCTCCTGTACAGCTTTTCCGTATGAATTCATGGTTTTCAGTATAATCCCTATATAATAATGCGCTTCGGGATTTTTCGGATCAAGCCTGACACAGTTGGTAAATGCATTCAGCGCTTCGTTTACCCTGCTCATTTCGTAATAAATTTTCCCGATTAAAAAAAATATTTCCGATGAGCTTTTGCCCGATTTTAAAGCCCGGTCAAGATATGCCAGGGCCTGCTCTTTCATCGCACGTTCATAGAAAATACTGCCTATCTGAAACAGATAATCGGAATTATGGGGTTCAAGCTTCGAAAGAACTATAAATTCCTTTTGTGCCTCTTCAAGCTGCCCGAATTTTAAATATATATCGGCAAGACGCTTCCTGATTATCTTTTCAGTCGCCGAATTTGTAAAATGCCCCGTGGTGAGAACCTGTTTGTATTCTACCATGGCCATTTCGAGGTTGTTCGTAAAATAATATGCTTCGGCTAAATAAAGATGGGCCATGGGGTTCCTGTCGTCCTTTTTCATAAAAGCATTAAGGGCGTTGACAGCCTGCTCGTATTTACCGGACTCAAGCAATGACTTGACCGAATCAAGTTTATGCGGGCCTATTAAATTCTGAAATAAATATAATATTCCGAGACTGGCGACAACCAGGATGAGAGCTATTATTATCAAACTTTCAAACATGCATAGCCACCCCTATATCTTATTATCGCTATTATATTTTATAGTTGCGACAAATAATTATCAACAGTTGACATATTTTGATAGTTCGGGAACTTTCTCTTGATATCCTGAAGTATAGTTTTTGCATCGTCGGTTTTACTTAGTTTTATATAAGATTCGGCAAGCTGGAGTGAAAAATCGGGGTCGTCCTTGAGTTTCCTGGCTTTATCGAAAAGCAGTGCTGCATTTTCATAATCCTTGTTGTTATAATATATCTTTCCCAATTCCGCCGTCGTATCGACGTCGGTCGGATTGATCTCAAGACATTTTTTATATGCTGTTACGGCATCATCATATAACCCGCTTTTCCCGTAAGCATCACCCATCCCTTTATAGGCCGTATCCGATTTCGGATCAAGATCTACGGCTTTTTTAAAGTATTTCAATGCGCTGTCGTAATTGTTCTGCTTCAGGAAAAGGAATCCAAGATTTTTATATATTTCCGGATCATTCTGGTTGATCTCCAGGGCTTTATCATATGAATTTTCAGCTTCGGTATACAGCTTAAGCTCAAGATAGCAATTGCCCATATTAAAATAAGCCGGGTAGTAACTATTGGATTTACTGATGACTTCATTATAAACCCTTATGGCTTCGGCATAGGCCTTATTCATAGCCAGCATGCGGCCGTAATTGAAGGATGCCAGAATATTGTCTTTGTTTATTTCGTTAGCTTTTTTATAAACGTTCAATGCATCCTTAAACCTGCCCTGTTCTTCGTAGGAACCGCCGAGTTTCACATATGCGCCGTCGTTCTTCGGATCTACTTCAATGCTTTTTTCAAAAAATTTGACCGATTTATCATAATCCTTGTGAAAATAATAAATAAGGCCAATATTGATCAGAGGCTTTGCATCGGTCGGATCCTTCTTTATCGAGTCCTGGAAGCTCCGCAGGGCTCCGTTGTCATCGCTAAGTTTCATGAACGTGAGCCCCAGATTATAATAAGCCTTTGCGAATTCCGGGTCCAATTCCACGCATCTCTGGAATTCCGACTTGGCGTCATTGTACATTCTTTTTAAATAATAAATAATCCCCATAAGATAATGCGCATCTGCGCTGTCATAATTCCCCGCCACAGCCCCCTTGAATTCCTCGAGGGCCTCGTCATTCATCTTCTTGTCATACAGTATTTTCCCGTTCGTGTAGTGAGCGACGCCGTTATTGGGGTCCTTCTTTAAAGCATCGCGGCTTTTATCTATCGCTCCCTGGGTATCGTTCATTTTATAATGGGTCAGTGCCTGATAACCATCCGCATCAGCGTTTGCAGGATCAAGCTCTCCGGCTTTTTTGAATTCATCCATCGCTTCCCTGTAACGCTCGCTGTCAAGGAATTTCTTCCCGTTCTCGATATGCTGTCTGGCCTGTTCCTCCCTGGATAAATTGTTCTTGATCTGGGTATTCACAGGAGGTTTAATCTTTATCTGGTTATTTGTTTTAGGACCGGTCTCGATAGGCGGGTTTTCTACCGGCAGTTTCGGTATATTATTATTGACCCTGTTATGTTCTTTCTCGAGAGCTAAAACCCTTTTCCTCATTTTCTCTATTCTCGGATCGGAAGGATCCTCGAGAAAGGCTTTGTCAAGATTATCCAGCGCCCTTTGATACGATTCGTTTTTCGTATATTCGTCGGCAAGCATGATGTACTTTTCAAGGTTCATCTTTTTAACGACAAAATATGCGGCCGGCACTGCAATTATAATCAGTGCGATCAAGCATCCCCACAAAATTCCCCTGTAGTTCCTTTTTTTGACTGCAGGCCTCACTTTTTTTACTGGCATTTTCAAACTCCTATCAATGCTCGATTTCTTCCACCTGGGTATCCGGCGCTTTCCCCTTATCGACAGGTTTTACATCTTCAAGAACACCCTGAATATCTATAAGAGGCTCGACATTCGGCGTTTTATTCGATACCTGGGTCTGATCGCCGGGAATAAATATTTTATTCTTATCAAAATCGAAGGTCCCTGATTTCAATATAGCCAGGGCCCTCCGGATATTATCGCTCTCCTGCCCGTTCGGAGCCTTGTCGAGGTAATTTTCCCACTCATTTATCGTATTTGTTTTGTCCCTCATTTTATAATAAGCCATTCCTTTGTACCAGAATGTCTGTACAAGATTCGAATTTTCAAGATATGATTTGTTGAAATAATCGATCGCTGTTTTGTAATCCTTTTTCAGAAAATATACGTATCCCATATTATGCGTTATTATAGATTGAAAAACGGCATTATCAGCCAATCCCGAAGAGATCTTATACTGTTCCAGGGCTTTATCGTAATCTTCGTTATTTACATATGAATTTCCGAGAAGAAAATTCATTTTCGGATCCTGATAACCGTCATCGATAGCTTTTTTGAAACTGCCTATCGCAAGCAAAAACTTCTTCTGGGAATAATAACTAAGGCCTTTGCTATAATTTTCATTGGTAACCGAGGATATTCCCGAAGCCCGGCCGAAAATTAAAAGAACAAAAAAAACAGAAAAGAATTTTAATAAATATCCCCGCATCAGTGCGTGCTCCCCGCATATCAGGAAAAACATCCCTCATACAATTTAATAATAAAACATAAAGCTTCATAATTTATTTCATGCCGGACTGTCCTTAACCTTACTTGAGTTTTTCTTCTATTTTACCGATCTTTTTTTGAATTTCTTCAATCTTTTCCCTGGGCATCGTCTCAAAATCAAGATTGAGCTGGAGTAATTCTTCAATTATACTTATTTTTTTATCTATCTGCGTAATCGTATTATTGACTTCTTCCATTTTTTTTGAACGGTTATTTTTGTTTTCGCGATTTTCCGAATACTCTTTATAAGATGAGGATATTTCCTTGTATTCTTTTTCCTGTTTTTTTATCAAATCCTCATAGTAAGCCTTTAAACCGGCAATTTTATCATCATACTGCTTTTGAAGCCTGGCGGCGTCGGATTTAAGCATTGCCGTATTTTCTTCATTGACGGGATTGTTTGTCGTCTGCGATACGGGACTTGAGCTGTAACCGGCCGCCGGCAAATTAGTAATTACAGGCTGTACTGAAGATGCCGATCCGGAAAATGGCTTGCCGTACATTGATTCGGGGGCAGATTTTTCCAGGCCCTTTTCAAGGTCCGATCCCTGCGCTTTATTTGTTAAAGGCTGCAATCCGTTTGAAAATAATGAATCAAGACGGTCGATAAGACCGTTCAACTTTTCCAATACGCCTATTTCTTCCTTGAGAGAAGGTTTTTGAAGCTCTGCGTTAACAGACATGCTCTGCCCGGTTATTACCTTCTCTGAATTTGTAACAGGAGCGGAAACCGTCTTATTTTCTTCGTTAAACCTTGCGGACTTTATTGAAATCTTCGGAATTTTCATTACCGACAGTATAACTCCATAACTCGATTCTTCACCGCCTTTTAATTTAATATTGTTGTAATATACGGCTACAGCAGCATCAGGTTTTGAAAACATGTAATACTTAAACCTGGCGGGAGGATTGATAACATAAGATATCTCCCTTTCATTCAATTTTTTCCAGTTCCCGATGATCACTTTGCCGGGTTTTATTTCATTAATATAAGGATATATATAAAGGCCTTTTCCGAATGTTTGAGAATCCCAGTCGAAAGTTCCTGAAAAAATGAATTGGGGCATATTTTCATTACCGAACATCCTGTCATATTCAATTTTATCACCGCCCGACAAGTAAAGAACAGGCTTATTTTCATCTTCGCCGTAAACGGTATCAAAAAGGAATCTCACCCCGGCGGTAACCGCCGGATTTCCGTCATTTTTCATATCTACAAGGCAGATGATCGAATCACTGGGTTTATCGGCAAGATTAGTAATCATAAAAATTAAATCAAACAGCACTTTATCGATTTCGAGATCGCATTCTATGACATTATCCTCCTGCATGAAAGGTCTTATTATGCTAATTTTGCCGTTTTCATTGAGGCGGTAAGGTTTATCGTTTACATATAAAGTGATATATGAAGTCGGCGGATTATCTTTAAAGAGAAGTTCACGGAGATTTTTAGATAAGGGATTAGGGTTTTCCACATAGAATGCACCGTACGAATCGTCAAGGTAGAATGATATCTTTTTTGAAACAAGATTGAGGACATCGCAATATGAAATGCCGAACGGGACTAAAAATACTATGCAGAGAAATATTACTTTAATATACGATGTCATAGCCCGCCCTTATTGAACTGTTGTGTTCGATTCAGAAGATGAATTCGTATCATAAAGAATATCTTTTTTGTCATTTATCGCCTTTTCTTTTAAATTCAGCAAATTATCCTTCAACTCAATAAGTTCTCTGTATCTTTGTATTTCTTCCTGTTTCTTTCTATTTTCTTCCGATAACTTCTGCATTTCAAGCTCGTTAGTATCTAATCCCGAAATTACCTGGGTGATAACAGACTGATTACCGGCATAAGTATTCGTCAAATAATTTGTAATAATATTTGTAACACGTCCTGTTCCCATATTAGTATGCAATACTATATTTGTCAATTCAACCCTGTTGGTAATTTTAAGGTTTCCCGTATTCCGGTTTGTAAATTCAGAGTTTTTTATTTTATTTTCAATAGTTTCATATTTTCCGAATTTCTGAAGAAGATTCAAAGCTTCAGGATAATAAGGACTTCGAGGATAATTCCTGACAAGGCATTCAAAAAACACTTTTGCTTCGGGAATGCATTTCAACTCCTCGTATGCCTTTCCCCCATAATAGAGGGATGCGGGATAAACGGGGGAAGTCTTATACAGGAAAACAAATTTTTTAAAGCTTAAGGCCGCATCAGACCAGTCTTTGAGCTTAAAATAACTTTCTCCGATTCCAAACAGAGCCGTTTTTCTATCATTATCATTTTCCGCATTTTTATCAAGCATCGTATATAAAGTTAAAGATTTATCATAGTTTTTCAATTGATAATATATTTTAGCCGAATAAAAGACCGCTTTATTAAAAAAACGAGAGTCCGGATACTTATCCATAAAAAGGTTAAATTCCTGCAGCGCTTCGGGATATTTTTTTTCTGCATAGAACTTTTGTGCAAGATTATAATGAGCTTCATCCAGATCCAGCCCGAAAGAAAAGGCAGTCATGCAAACTACCGTTAATAATATTATTTTTATCCTGCCCACCTGAATACTCCAATCGTTAAAATACGCAATTTCAGTGTCATATATATTATCTACATTTTTAAGAAAATAATTAAACAAATTTATTATTTAAAACCCGGTCATACAACTATCCGGTATATTAAAATTAACATTTATGGATAATATTATCGATTTATTTTACCATGATTGATATATCTGTCATAATGGAGCGAAGATGATTGCCAATCCTTTCCGGGGGATCAGACCCGATCGAAAATATGTGACGCTTGTCAACGTACCCCCGTACGACGTAGTTTCAGGCAGCGATGTTAAAAAGGCAGTTCAAAACAACCCGTTCTCCTTTTTTCATATCACAAGAGCCGATGCCGATATTCCCGGGCTGCCAGACGAATATTCCGAGAGTGTTTACCGCAAGGCAAGAGAAAATTATGAATCTTTTATCAGGGACAGTATTTTGATAAAAGATGAAAAGGAATCGTTTTATCTTATTTCACAGACATGGATGGGAAAAACTCAAACCGGCCTGTATGCAGCCGTATCGTGCAGGGAATATGAGGATAATCTCATTAAAAAACATGAGCTTACACGAAGGGACAAGGAGATCGACAGGACAAATCATATAAGCACTGTCAAAGCCGATACCGGGCCGGTTTTCCTGGCATTTGACGACAGGACGGACATGACCGGTTTTATAAACATAGTGAAACCTGTATTCGATAAACTGCCCGTCTATGATTTTATAGATGAAAACCGGGTTGATATAAAGCTATGGATCGTCAGCGAACCGAAGATCATTCAGGCATTAAAGGATTATTTTGCAAAAATCGGGGCTTTTTACATAGCCGACGGTCATCACAGAGCGGCTTCAGCTGTAAATGTATGGAAAAAGGCAGCCGAAGACCTGCCCGCCGCTTATTCGCATTTCCTGGCCGTTGTTTTTCCTTCTTCCCAGCTCAGAATCCTGCCGTATAACAGGGCTGTCCAGGACCTTAACGGTTATTCATGTCATGAATTCCTTGACAGGCTGAAGAATATTTTTACAATAAAATCTTCTTCCTCGATGAAACCCGCAGGAAAAGGCGATATCGGCATGTACCTGGAAAAATCTTATTATATAATGAAGGCCAAAGACCCGCCGACTCATGAAGATTTACTTGATTCTCTCGATGTTTCAGTCCTGCAGAAACTCGTCCTTTCCCCAATACTGGGCATTGAAGATCCACGTACTTCAGCAAGATTGAGATTCATCGGCGGTAGCACAAGCGAAGAAGAAATGGTGAAAATCGTCGATAACGGCCAGGCCAAAGTAGCATTTTCACTTTTCCCTGTCAATATTACGGATTTGATCAAAATAACAGAGGCTTCGAAACTAATGCCTCCAAAATCGACATGGTTCGAACCGAAACTGCGGGACGGACTGGTAGTCTATTCGCTTGAATAAAACCGATCGTTTTTAAACAGACAGCCTTTCTTCAAGAGAGGAAAGTTCATCCTTAAGCTCTGCCGGGAGCCTGTCACCGAAACGGGAAAAATGCTCCCTTATCCCCGGAATTTCACTCTTCCATTCTTCCCTGTTTACAGACAAAAGAAGTTCAAGATCTTCCGGATCAATATCAAGTCCGCTCAAATCAAGCGAACCCGGCGAAGGTACGTAGCCGATCGCAGTTTTCACGGCATTTTCAGCGCCTGTTATTCTTTCATAAATCCATTTCAGAACCCTGCTGTTTTCACCGTAACCGGGCCATAGCCATTTTCCTTCTTTATCTTTTCTGAACCAGTTTACCGTAAAGATCCTCGGGAGCTTCCCCTTTTCCGTTTTTTTGCCGATCTCCATCCAGTGTTTGAAATAATCACCCATATTGTAACCGCAGAACGGCAGCATCGCGAACGGGTCTCTTCTTAACTGGCCTACGGCCCCGGCAGCTGCTGCAGTAGTCTCACTGCCCATGATGGAACCGAGGAATACTCCATGATTCCAGCTGAACGATTCATGAACAAGAGGTACTACCGAAGAACGCCTGCCCCCGAAAAGAAAAGCCGAGATAGGAACGCCTTCAGGATTCTCCCAGCCGGGATCGATAACGGGACATTGAGAGGCGGGGGCCGTAAATCTCGCATTAGGATGAGCGGCTTTTTTGCCGCTGTCTTTCGTCCATTCATTGCCGTTCCAGTCGATCAGGCGCTCCGGTTTTTCATCGGTCAATTCCTCCCACCATACATCACCGTCAAGGGTCAGGGCAGTATTTGTAAATATGCTGTTTTTAGTGAGAGTCATCATTGCATTCGGATTTGATTTCATGGAAGTCCCCGGCGCAACGCCGAAAAAACCCGCCTCAGGATTTATTGCATAAAGCCTTCCGTCTTTTCCAAACTTCATCCAGGCAATATCGTCGCCGACGCATTCCACTTTCCAGCCTGGTATCGTAGGTATCAGCATGGCAAGGTTTGTCTTCCCGCATGCGCTTGGAAAAGCAGCAGCTATATATTTTTTCTCGCCGTCCGGCGGCGTAATCCCGAGTATCAGCATATGCTCCGCAAGCCAGCCTTCCTTCCTTGCCATAACTGTGGCAATTCTAAGGGCAAAGCATTTTTTACCCAGGAGAGCGTTGCCTCCGTACCCGGAACCGTATGACCATATTGTTTTATCCTCAGGAAAGTGCACAATATACTTGTTATCCGGATTACAGGGCCAGAACACATCCTTTTCACCCGGCTGTAGCGGTTTTCCTACCGAATGAAGGCAGGGAACGAATTCTCCATCCCCGAGAGTTTCAAGCACCCTTGTTCCGATTCTTGTCATAATCCTCATATTGCAGACGACATACTGCGAATCCGTAATCTCAACTCCAATATGCGAGATAGGGGAACCGATCGGACCCATGCTGTAAGGTATGACATACATGGTCCTTCCCTTCATGCATCCCGTATAAAGGTTTTTCATTATTTCCCTCATTTCGGCAGGTTCCTTCCAGTTATTTGTCGGTCCCGCATCGATTTTATCCCGCGAGCAGATAAACGTCCTGTCTTCCACTCTTGCAACATCGCCAGTATCCGACCTTGCATAATAACTTCCCGGTTTTTTTTGAGGGTTAAGCTTTATAAAAGTGCCCTCCCTGACAAGTTCGCCTGCCAGCCTGTCGAATTCTTCCCGGGATCCGTCGCACCAGTAAACTCTGTCAGGCTGACAAAGACGTGCAGTTTCTTCAACCCACTGAATAAGTTTTTTGTTCAAGGTAGGATACGGCATACAAGCCCCCTTCCATCTAATAATTAACTATTTTTTAGTTATGGATTATAACATCGTTTTGCACGATTGGCAATAATCCGGTTATGAGATTCGGACAGCAATCAAATTCCGGTTTTTTTGTAAAAAATCACCGGTTATTCTATCATTTTATTTTGAATTCAGTATTGGAGCGGTTATGAGTTATACACTCGAGCACAGGACAAAAAAGAGGGTTTCAAAAGGCGTTTTTTATCCTATGGGAGTTTCACTTACTCCGGAAGGAGCCAATTTTGCCCTCTATTCGCAAACTGCCGGGGAAGTTTACCTGCTTTTATTCGATAAACCCATGGGAATGCCTACCGACATTATCCATGTCGAAGAAAAGACCAAAAACATCTGGCATACGTTCGTACATGGGGTAAGACATGGCCAGCTTTACGCTTATAAAATAAAAGGCGAATATAATCCCCCGGAAGGACTCAGGTTCAATCCGGCCAAGCTGCTCATAGACCCTTATGCCAGGGCATTCACTCATAAATATACCAATAAGGACAACCTGCTCCTCGCTTATAAATCAAATTCAGCAGGCAGGGATCTGGAAATAGACGACAGGGACGATACTGAAATAGTGCCTAAATGCATAATTATCGACGAAGATTTCGACTGGCAGGGGGATAAACTCCTCGAAACACCATTCGACAGGCTTATCATTTATGAAGTCCATTTAAAAGGCTTTACAGCTCATGCCTCTTCGGGAGCCAGGCTTCCCGGAACTTATCTCGGCTTTATCGAAAAAATCCCTTACCTGAAATCTCTCGGAATAAACGCCGTCGAGTTTCTGCCAATGCAGGAGTTTTACATAGAAGATTTCCTGGCTGACCGGGGGCTGACAAACTATTGGGGATATAATACCTCGGGATTTTTTTCCCCCGAACAATCCTACGGATCCCGGAAATACCAGGGCTGCCATATAAAAGAATTCAAGACAATGGTCAGGGAGCTTCACAGGGCTGGTATAGAAGTCATCATGGACGTGGTTTATAACCATACTGCCGAAGGAAATGAACTGGGGCCTACTATTTCCTTCAAGGGGATAGATAACAGGTCCTATTATTACCTGAACGGCGATAAGGCAAATCCCCGCCGTTATTATGTGAATTATACTGGATGCGGAAACACGTTCAACCTTACAAACCCGGCGGTTATCCGCCTTGTAATGGATTCGCTGAGATACTGGGCCGAGGTTATGCATATAGACGGATTCCGCTTCGATCTGGCTTCGGTGCTCGGCAGGGAAGCCGGCATGTTTCAAAAATCGGCATCTTTTTTCGATGCCATATCCCAGGATCCCGTTCTTTCACATGTAAAGCTGATAGCGGAACCCTGGGACCTCGGCACATACCAGGCCGGAAATTTCCCGATTGACTGGGCTGAATGGAACGGAAAGTTCAGGGACACAGCCCGTAAATTCATGAAAGGAGACAAAGGACAGATAGCCGAACTGGCCAAAAGGGTCACAGGATCGGCCGACCTCTACGGCGACAGCGGCAGGTCGGCATATAACAGCATTAATTTCATTACGTGTCATGACGGATTTACAATGTACGACCTGGTTTCGTATAATAATAAGCATAATGAAAACAACAGGGACGGCAACAGGGACGGAACTTCCGAAAACAACTCCCGGAACTGCGGAATCGAAGGAAAAACAGCAGATAAAGCGGTTATGGCGGAAAGGATTAAAATGATCAAGAATTTCATATGCCTTGCATGCTTTTCCCTGGGAACACCTATGCTTTTGGCCGGCGACGAATTGATGAGGACCCAGGAAGGAAACAACAATGCATACTGCCAGGACAATGAAATAAGCTGGATAAACTGGGATCTTCTAAAAAAGAACGCCGAAACGGTTGAATTCATGAAAAAAGCGATAGCGTTCAGGAAGCGTTATACAGTTATGCAAAGAAAACATTTTTTTAACGGCCTGGACAACAACTGCAACAGCAAACCCGACTGTGCATGGTTCGACGGCAATTTGAAGAGCCCCGACTGGAATAACCAGGATTCCAGGTTTTTATGCTATGAACTGGACGGAAGCGAGGAAAAATCAGAAGAGGGGAACTATTTCCTCTACTATATACTCAACGGCGATGAAAAGAAAATCCGGGCGCTCCTGCCTTCACTGCCCAGGGGTGTTAAATGGCGGAGGGTTGTCGATACGAGCCTGCCGCATAAGGACGATTTTCTTGCAGACGGTATCGAGATCGCAGGGTCAGGGCAGATGACTTATATGTCAAATCCCCGATCAATAACCCTGTTATTAGGAAAATAACCGGGTTTTAATCGAACTCATCCTGAAGATTGAAAGCAAAGTAAAAATATTTTTCAAACGGTTCGCCGGCAAAAAGAGAAGGCAGAACTGCCCCGAAATCGAACCTTATTACCGATTGAGATCCTCCGAAATCCCTGGGATAAAACCTGAGGCCCAGCCCTGCCGTAATCGCCGATGAACCCATGCTTAAATCCTGATTCGACAGCATCCCCTCTCCCATATCGACAAAAAGGGGAGTATAAAAATCCAGTATGACAGGCCAGGTCAAAGTACATATATAAGGACGGAATTCAAAATTACCGAACAGCAGGTAGTTTCCCCTTATCTGCCCGAGGCTGATGCCCCTTATATCATCGGGGGTCAGGAGCAGTTCATCCAGGCTGCTGCTTCTGAAAACAGCGCGGACTGCAATGCCGCTTTTATCCCAGAACCTGAAATACTGGTTTGCTTTTAATTCGGACTGGAATCCTCCCGATAAAGGGGAAACGGCAAGCTTTACCCTGTAGAAATGCCCCCAGATAGCGCCAAGGTCATAATTCACTATGCCTTCTTCCAAACCGATCCCGGGATAAAGAATAACGCCGTTATCAGCATGCATACCCGCATCGTTGATTTCAATATTGTCTGTAATGTAGAGAAGCGCCGTATCGGCAAAAAAAGTCCATTGGGAATCCTTTACAGGAAATTTCCTGTCAACCCTTATATAATTGCTGTACTCGGAATGCAGAGATTTGTAAACCAATTCATCGCCATTATATGCCGTATCGATATATTCAAAAAAGGCGAATGAGAAATCCAGGCCGAAATAACTTCCGAAAATCCTGGGGTACCCGTATTCCAGCGATATATCCTGCAGATCGGGAATGCTTTCATAATTATAATCTATTTCAAGACTCTGGTTCAGACCGGCCAGGTTTCCCTCGATTATTTCAACCATAACGCTATTGCCGATCTTATTGTCGTAATAGTAAAAAGGTACAGGGAAAAATGTCCATTTGTCAACCGCAATAACTTCGACTACGGCCCCGTTTCCGCCCTCTTTCAAGCCTGGAGCATTAGTGACCGTCTCATAAACGATCCTGACATCGGAGAATAAGCCCAGATTCTTAAGATTCTGAATGCTGTTCGATATTTTATCTTCAAATTCACCGGAACTGTATGACATGCCCTTTTGTATCTCCAGCTCCTGTATTATGATGAAATCCCTGGTCCTGGCGTTAGAAACGATGCTTATGGATTCTACAGTTACCGTGCCCGCGTATATCACTGAACAGATCATCGTCATGAAAAAAACGGATAATAAAACCAATATTCTCATTAAAACCTGCAAACCGCATTGAAAACGGCATTCTTAAAAACAATTAATCGTACCATGAGGATATGAGAGCGTCAAGATTGCAGCAAAAGCCCGGGTATACAGCCCATGGTCCGACAGCTCCAAGACGCTTTATTCATTTAATTTCAAAAATGACAGGCTCGTTTTAACATCTCAAGCCTCGGAGGGAGAAGGCCTGCCTGTCAGCTATGCAGGAATGATGGAACGGCAGCTTGTCATGAAAGTATAGCGGCTATCCTGGTTTCAGCCGTTTCTTTTTTCCTATTCAAGCGGTTTATCAAATCGATCTTGCTGTCCGCCTCTGTTTTTTGATAAATATTATAAACATGGTTTCGAACCGTCATAATTGAAATTCCCAAAGCCGCAGCCGTCATTTTATTCGTATAACCCTTTGCTATCATTTCAACAATCTCCTTTTCCCTCGGAGTTATACCATAAAGGACCGCGATGTCTTCAGGTATCGATTCGCTCGAGAATTGAATTTTGCTGAAAAAGAAATATTTATAGAAAAATATTACCCCCATGAGATTTATAATAAAATAATAAAGGTTGGAAAAAGAAAGCGGCCGCAACGGATTATTGAAGTTGAAATTCCATAAATATTCCAGAACCCAGAACGGTATAAAAAAAATATTCAAACATAACAAATAAATCGAAATATTCTTCTTCTCCCTGACCCTGATTTTATTAATGCTAATGATAAAGGTAACAATCGAAAACAATGTTATGCCGTGACTTATCAATGCAATTACTTTAAATCCAAATAATGAGACTTCAGCTTTATCGACATTGGGAAAATACAGTGGAGCAACAAGCAGTATGGAAAATACGAATATTATTCCGAATGCAATTTTATAAACAAGTTTAAATGGAATATTCAGAAATTTGAACAGGCTTAGCGGTATGAACAGGAACATAACGCCGAAAAAAAAATGATGAAGAAATATAGCCCGGCCGTTATAATAAGTATTATAAAGATTAAGCATGTTTATCCTGTAGAACTCTATATTTCCCATGATAAGAAGACCGGTGAACGAAGCTATATATATCATAAAATAAAGTAAAGTTCGAATCCTTGTCTTCAGGAACAGAAGGAACATCATTGAAAGGGCCGTAAATCCGGTCGTGTAGGTAGCCAAGTATATAAAAAATATAAAATAATTCATCAAAAAGCCTGAATTCCATTCCTATCATTATAACAAACCAATAATAAAATTCAAATAAAAGGATGGGCCCCGATAGGTATAATAACCTATTCAATTAATTTTTCAATCTGGTACAAAATACCTATTTAAAAAATATTCATCAAGCTTTATCATTTCAGCATAGATCCGGGAAAAACCTGAAGGAGCGTTTATGAAAAGAACAAGCAAAACTATGATGATTTTCTGCAGCATCGTTGCCGTGTTATTCGCCTCCGCCATGACCCAGGCCATCGACGAGGAAAAGGTTTACGATCACATCAGGATGGGCAAGTATACAATAATCAACAATGTCTGGGGAAAGTACGCTTTCGGGTACAAGGACAAAACGGACAACAAGCAGAGCATTTTCAGAAGAAAAGAGGCCGACGGACCGGACATTTTCGGCTGGAACTGGGAGTGGCCTATATACCAGGGAAATGTGAAAGGGTACCCGGCCGTCATGTACGGCTGGAAACCCGGATATTCAAAAACAACGACTGCTTCGCTTCCAAAAAAATTTAAGGATATCAAGGCAATCTCGGCTTCCTACGACATTATATGCAAAGGCACAGGCACGTACAATCTCGCTTTCGACTTGTGGGTCGTAAAGGATCAAAAGCCGGCGCAGGGCGGGATAACCCGCGAAATCATGGTCTGGATCGACAACACGAACTGGGAAATGGATAAACGTGTACCTTTTGCCGGCAAAGTCAATATAGACGGAGCGGACTATAATTTTTACGATGGAAAATTAGGCTGGAGCTATCTTGCCTTTGTAAAAATTAAAAAGGAGCATAAAGGTAAGCTTGCACTCGATAAATTTATAGGGTACCTGATCGGCAACAACTATATCACCGCGGATGAATACCTGGCGAGCATCGAACTGGGTAATGAAATCATAGAAGGGAAAGGCGAAACTGTGATCAGGTCGTATTCCGTGAAAGTAGTCCCCTAACGAAAAAGCTCCTGAGGCTTTAAATTAGCCCTGATGCAAAATAATTTAAACCAGATTATGACGGATTTAAGCAATATCTATAAATTAAAGGAGTTACAGCCTATGCGTTTATTGTCAGTTATACTTGAAGAATAACAGGTGTTATTAAAAACGAAGATAGTGACAAGAAACCAAAATGGACTTTAGTAAAATAATTCATTTGTATTTAAGAGTAAAATCTTAAAAAAGAAAGCTTTTTTTGAATGAAAACTTGCGTTGTAAAACAACTGGAAAACGAGGGTAGGCTCAAAGATTTCCAGTAATATCCGGAAAATATCGACAGGAACGGCAGACCTAAAAAAGGGAATGCTTATGGAATCAGGAAACGGAAATAAAAAGTAAACATTTTTCTGAAGAAAAGCAATTCATAACGGAAGCCTTTACAATTTGACCGTAACTTAATATTCTTATAAAATCAATAATGAGTTTTTCCTTTTAAACTTAAAGGGAGAAAAAGGAGCCATTTGTGCCTACTCTAAAATTCAAAGGAAAAAATATTATCTGGAATCATCATCTTTCAATACCCTATCACACGTTAGATGAAGTTGAAAGCTTATATTTTCAACAAGACAAAGCAAACGGCAATCTTATCATCGAAGGGGACAATCTTCTTGCTCTTAAAGCTCTGCTTCCCCAATATGCCGGAAAAATCAAATGTATTTATATTGACCCGCCTTACAATACGGGGAACGAAGGTTGGATTTATAACGACAATGTGAATAGCCCAATGTTAAAGGAATGGCTGGGTAAAGAAGTTGGAAAGGATGACTTGACTCGACACGATAAATGGCTTTGCATGATGGTTCCAAGGTTGAAACTATTAAGGGAGCTACTGGCAGATGATGGGGCAATATTTATCAGTATCGATGATAATGAACAGCACACATTACGTCAAATGATGGATGAAATATTTGGTGAAGATAACTTCATCGCTAATATAATCTGGCAAAAAAAATTTTCACCACAAAATGATGCTAAATATTTTTCTGATAACCATGACTTTATTCTCTGCTATGCAAAAATAAAGATTAATGGTGATGTAAGCCAAGGATGGGTTCGGAATCTATTACCAAGAACAAAAGAAAGTGATTCGAGATTTTCAAATCCAGATAATGATATTCGCGGCGATTGGACATCAAGCGATTTTACAGTTAAAACATATTCAAAAGAATATGATTATGCAATAACAACACCAAGTGGAAAAATAATCAAACCAACCAAAGGAAGATGTTGGCAAACATCTAAAGAAAATTTTCTTGAACTTTTGAATGATAATAGAATTTGGTTCGGTGAAGATGGTAATAATGTCCCACGATTAAAAAAATTTCGAACTGAAGTACAAGAAGGTTTTGTTCCATTAACTATATGGATGCATTCTGAAGTAGGACATAATCAACAAGCCAAACAAGAAATAAAAGATATTTTTGGTCAAGAATTCCCTTTTGAATCTCCAAAACCTGTAAGTTTAATTAAACGTATTTTACAATTATCAACAGAGAAAGACTCAATTATTTTAGATTCTTTCGCTGGTTCTGGTACAACTATGCATGCGGTAATAGACTTGAACAAGGAGGACGGCGGAAACCGAAAATGCATACTAATCCAGATGACCGAAGTGACTAAGGCCGAACCGAAGAAAAATATTTGCAGGGACATTACACGTGAACGGGTTAAGCGTGCTATTGAGAAATACGGCTATGATTCAGGTTTTAAATATTACCGTGTTGGTATTCCTATCGATGCGGAAACTTTGCTTTCCGGAAATTTACCAACTTATAAGCAGTTTGCAGACTATGTTTATTATCTCTGCACTGGAGAAAGCCTGAAAAATAAAATTGACATAAATGAAAAAACTTACTTTGTCGGTGAACAAGGCAATTCAGTAATATATCTTGTATATAAACAGGACTTTGAAGAACTGACCCGGATGGCCCTTAATTTGAGCCTTGCTGAAAAGATTACTGAAGGAAAAAAGAATAAACGGATCGTTGTTTATGCCCCAGCCTGCTTCCTTGAAGAAGACTATATGAGAGAAAAAAACATTGAATATGTCGGAATACCCTACAACCTATTTCAGCGTCCGGGAGTTTAACAGTGTACCTCAAGAATTATCAGGTCAAGGTTGTAACAGAACTCAAATCTTTTTATTCCAAAGCAAGGGAAACAAAAGACGCTTTCGATAAAGCCCGCAAAGACCTACCAATAGAAATTCGTCATACACTGAACTGGGTTCAATCCACTTTTCAGACCTTAAATAAAGAATATAAAGACCGCTGCATAAACGGCCTTAATGAATATTATCCTCATATTGTCATGAAAGTACCTACCGGCGGCGGTAAAACCCTTCTTGCGGTCGAAGCTATACGTGAATATCAAACCATCTTTGCTCGCAAGCGTACAGGGCTTATTGTCTGGATCGTTCCCAGCGAAACTATATATTCACAGACAGTTCAGAAACTCCGGAACAAGGCAAACCCACTCCGCCAGCTTCTCGACCAGGCAAGCGGTAATAAAACACTTATACTGGAAAAAGGACAGAGACTAACTACATACGATATTGAAGAAAACCTCGTTATATTTTTTGTAATGATCCAGTCAATCAGCAGACAGAACGGTAAAGAAGCACTCAAGGTATTCCAGGATTCAGGCGGGTTTGAAAGTTTTTTCCCTTCCGATAATAGATTTGACCTTCATGCGGAACTCTTGAAGAATTGCCCCAATCTCGACCTGTTATCAGAAATTAGGCCTATTATTAAAACAAGCCTTGGTAATGCTATCCGTCTTTCTAAACCCTTTATTATCATTGATGAATTTCATAAAGTGTTTTCCGATATGGCGCGTAAAACAATTGACAGCCTCAATCCCGAAATGATTCTGGGGCTTACCGCCACGCCGAAAGCTGAAATGAATATCTTTGTGAGCATATCCGGCCTTGAACTTAAAGATGAAGAAATGGTAAAACTGGATATGCATCTAATACCGCCTTCAGGCCGCAAAGAAGACGACTGGAAATCCATGCTCAGGGAAATAAAAGCTCATCGGGACATTCTGGAAAAAAAAGCTAATAAATACCGGCAGGATTCAGGGCTTTATATAAGACCTATTGCTCTTATTCAAGTCGAATCCACAGGAAAAGATCAACGTGGAAAGCATGGGGTTCACAGCCTTGACGCTAAGGAATTTTTACAGGAACTTGAAATAAATCCGGATGAAATAGCAATAAAAACAAGCTCGCAAAATGATATTGAAGATGTTAACCTGTTTGCATCTGACTGTAATATCCGTTATATCATTACTAAAGAAGCCCTTCGTGAAGGCTGGGACTGCTCATTTGCCTATATTCTCGGCATAATTCCAAATGTTAATTCGGATACCGGAATTATTCAGCTTGTCGGCCGGATTCTCCGCCAGCCTTTCGCAAGAAAAACAGGAGTTCCCGAATTGGATGAAAGCTATGTCTATTATTCAAAAGGTGACACCCGCTCTATTCTGGAAAAAGTCGATATCGGGTTTAAAAACGAAGGGCTTGAAGATTTAATAACAAATCTTAAAGTAAACGGCAATGATGAAATAAACAAAACAAAAAAGGTTATAATTCGAAAAGAATTTCAGTTATTATACGAAAATACTTTTTATCTGCCTGTATGGGTTATGATTGATAAAGGAAATCGCAAACGATTTTTTTCTTATAAAAACGATATAAAACCTTTTTTAAACCTTATGTCTTTAAAAATTGACGATATCGTTATTGACAGGCTTCAAGATTCATTTAGCGAAGAAACAAAAGAACGCCGTTCTATTGCAATTACTCTCGATAAATCGAGCATGGTTGCGGCAAAAATCGAGGAAACTGAAATAAATAGTATTAATGAAATTAACATTGATTACCTGACGCGCCGGTATTCCGAACTCACTGAAAACCCGTTTTATGCCAGGAAATTAGCCTTAAACCATATTGAAACTTTAATAGTAAAACTTGGGGAAAATAATGTGAAAGAAAATTTCGGTTATATATCCGCTTTTATATTCAATTTGCTTTCAAAAGAAAAATCACTCCAGGAAGAAAATCTATTTGTCGGTTATCTGAATAGTAAAAAAATCGTACTTGCCGTATCGGATGACCCCGACATTGGATTTAAGATTCCCGAAGAAGATTATATAACTGTCGGGCGAATGCCTAATCCTTACAAATATTATCTTTTCGAAGATATTGACCTTTTTGCAATAAATACCCTTGAAAAGACCGTTGGAGATATTCTCGACAAACAGGAAAAAATACTCTGGTGGTTCCGTAATAAAGTTTCAAGAAACTGGTATTCGATTCAGGGATGGCAGGAATATAAAATCCGCCCTGACTTTGTGGCCGCGAAGAAAAAGGAAAACGGCAAGCTTGAGCTTGTTTATATCATCGAAAGCAAAGGCGAGCATTTAGCCGGGAATCCAGATACCCTTTACAAGGAGAAAGTCTTAAACTTCATGAATGAGCAGAAAAAAAGAAAAGCTATTCGGCATTGCGAACAATTAGAACTTCCTTTCGGGCAGATTAATGATAATGATGAATTCTATCTTGTCTTACAGGGGAAAGAAGAAGAAGACTTGAAAAGGCTTTTTAAATGAATCTAAATATATTTTGGACGGGTTAGTTATGCCATTAAAACCTTTTGTACCGGATAAATTACCTTTAACGAAATTAGATTGGGCGGATTTTGTCAGCAAGATTGCCAAGGCAAATTATGAATTAGCCCGGTATGAAGGGATATTACAGGGTATCATTAGTCCCGAGGTTATGCTCTCGCCTCTTACCACACAGGAAGCAGTCATATCATCTAAAATTGAAGGAACTCAAGCAACATTGGAAGAAGTTTTGAGTTTTGAAGCAGATTTAAAAACCGATGATCGAAAAATTGATGATATTCAGGAAATTATAAATTACAGGAATGCAACAAAACATGCCGTCGATTGGCTCAAGAAAAAACCGATAACGCTTAATATGATTCTTGAATTGCATAATATTCTTATGGATAGTGTACGTGGTAGAGATAAAGGTCGTGGACGTTTTAGAAAAGATCAGAACTGGATAGGCAGCCCTGGAACTACGATTGAGCAGGCAACTTATATACCGCCTGTACCAATGATTCTTATGGAATGTCTGGACAGTTTTGAGAAATATATTCATTTTGAGGAAAAAGACCGTTTAGTTCAATTAGCAATTATTCATGCCCAGTTTGAACTAATCCATCCTTTTAAAGATGGTAATGGAAGGTTGGGCAGAATATTAATCCCTTTGTTTTTGTATGAAAAATCACTGTTAAGCAGTCCTGTTTTTTACATAAGTGCTTACCTTGAAACTAACCGTGATATTTATTATGACCGGTTGAATGCTATAAGCAAAGAAGGTGATTGGAAAAGCTGGATTCTTTTTTTCTTAACTGCGGTTATTGAGCAATCGAAAAATAATAGCGAAAAAGCAAAAACTATTATTTGGTTATATGAAAAAATGAAGCGGGAAATATTTCAGATGAGCACCAAGTTTTCATTACCGGCACTCGATACGCTTTTTATAAAACCAATTTTTAATTCATCAGACTTTATACAATATTCAGAAATTCCAAAAGCAAGCGCCATGCGACTATTACATGAACTGAAAAAGAAAGGGATTCTTATTGAACTGAGAGAGGCTAAAGGCCGTCGACCATCCATCATGTGTTTTAAAGAACTGTTAGATATAGCCGGTTAAGTTTGTGTCTCAAAATTGAGCCGCAAATAATTTTGCGTCTCATAATTCAAATAATATGATACACTAATTGCCTTGTGTCTATTTTATGAGAAACAAAATTATTGAAGCTGTTAACTAAAAATCTTCAAGCTATAAATCATCCCTATATAAACAATGAGATAACTTTAGGTCTGCGTAATCTGCGAAATCTGCGGATTCCTAATAGTCCAAATAAAAAACCTCTTTAGTAAAAGGTAGTTTTAATTTAGCCCTGATGAAAACCGGTTTAAACCAAATCATAACGCATTTAATCCGGGTTTGAATATTATAATTACGAAAGGCTTCTCAAGAGTCTTTATTACATGACTCCTCAATAAGTCCATAATAATTTTCTTGACTATTGCTTGAAGAAATATATAATTTTTAGAGGGAAGTATTATGATCTTTAAATACTCATTTTCAATCCTGATTTCTTCATTAATTTTAATATTGAATTTATCATCCTGCCAGTTGCTTTATCCACCCGGAGTTATAGCCTCATCATCAAGTTCATCTTCAGGTTCATCTTCGGGTTCAACTCAGACTTCATTTACTGTGACTTTTGACAGCCAGGGAGCAACAACGGCGGCGAATCCCTCAAGCATAACAGTTACATGGCCCGCGACGACGGTCGGAACATTGCCGGCAGCTCCGGCAAAGACGGGATTTACTTTCGGAGGCTGGTATACCTCTCCCAACGGCGGCGGATCGCCTTTTACGGCAGCTACGACGGTTACCGCGAATATTACAGTGTATGCTTATTGGGCCAATTATTTATATACAGTGAAATTTGACAGCCAGGGAGCCACGGTAGCGGCAAATCCCTCAAATATAATAGTGACATCGCCCGCGACGACGGTCGGAACATTGCCGTCACCTCCGACAAAGACGGGATATAACTTCGGAGGCTGGTATACCTCTCCCAACGGCGGCGGAAAAGCGTTTTTAGTCGGTACGGCTGTTACAGCTAATATTACCGTTTATGCGTATTGGAGTATTAATCCCGTTTATACCGTGACATATGACAGCCAGGGCGGAACGGCAGTAGGAACCCAATTTGTGACATTGCCCGCGACGACAGTCGGAACGCTGCCGGCAGCTCCGACAAAGACGGGATTTATATTCGGAGGCTGGTATACAGCTCCCGGCGGCGGCGGATCGCCTTTTACGGCAACTACGACGGTTGCCGCGAATATTACAGTTTATGCATATTGGGCCAGTTATTCATATACTGTGACTTTTGACAGCCAGGGAGCCACGGTGGCGGCAAATCCATCGAGCATTATCGTGTCATCTCCCGCTACTGCGGCCGGAACGCTGCCGACGGCTCCGGCAAAGACGGGATATAACTTCGGAGGCTGGTTTACCGCTACCGGCGGCGGCGGATCGCCTTTTACGGCAACTACGACAGTTGCCGCGAATATAACGGTATATGCCTTATGGTCGCCTCCATCAATTTATACTGCCGGAAGGGACGCCAATTCGCCGGCATATGAAGCATGTTATTGGTCGAACCAAACAAAGACATTGGCCCAGAACGGGAATTACCCCGGAAGGGCAAACTCGATCTTTATTAATAATGGAATTGTATATACGGCAGGTGAAGACAGCAATGGGAATCCCTGTTATTGGACTGGAACAAATGAGACCCAAATTGCCACGGGAGGACAGGCAAACGCTATCTTTGTTTACGGCGGTAATGTTTATACAGCCGGTACTGACCCCAGCGGACGGGCATGCTATTGGGTTGGCACAACAGAGAACCCGCTGCAGAACGGAGCGTTAGCAACATCGATTTACGTATATGGAGGCACTGTTTATACTGCCGGGGCGGACACAAACGATATCGGTTATGATTGTTACTGGGTAGGAACTTCAGAATACCAGGGCACATTAGATGGAGGTATTGCAAACTCAATCTATGTCGATGGAGGTACTGTCTATACAGCGGGATCGGATGGAAACGGCAACGCCTTTTACGGAATAGGAGCGGCAAATGAATTTCAGTTAGGAGCCGGCGATATTGTAAATTCAATTTTTGTAACTAATGGGACCATGTATATGGCAGGTCAAATTGGCGCCAATGCCTACTATTGGGTAGGCACAACACCGACGCTACTGCAAAGCGGAGGATCTGCAAATTCAATATATGTATTTAACGGTTCAATATTTATTTCAGGGGCTGACAATAGCGGAAATGCTTGCTACTGGGTTGATGGAACTGAAACACCGTTGTCAACCGGCGGAATCGCTTCTTCGATCTACGTAACACCTTAAAAGTAAACCGGAATAATTTGCGGTTCGGGGCTACCGATTATATCCAGTAATAAAAAACCTCCTTAATAAAAAAGGAGGCTTTATTAGCCCTATCGGGATTCGAACCCGAGTCACCGCCGTGAGAGGGCGGTGTCCTAGACCAGGCTAGACGATAGGGCCTTAAAAATAATGCTGGGGCGGAAGGAGTCGAACCCTCACAAACAGATCCAGAGTCTGTCGTCCTACCATTAGACAACGCCCCAAAAAGAGAAAATTATTTTAAACCAATATGCGCCTTTCGTCAAATTAATACTGAGAAGCCTGTCGAATGTTGATTTAAATTTAAATTGTATTATAATTAAAATGATATGGAAAATTTACAACTGTCAATCCTTCTTTTAAAAACATGTAATCTTTCACTATTCTGAAGAGAGGAGGTAAGACTATGGATCACAAGACGGCGGACGCCATGCATCAAAAGAAATCGAATGAAGCAGAAAATATAGAAAATTTGAAGCTGGAAATCGAAAATCTTAAAAAAGATCTCTCGGCGGCAATAAAGATAATAAGGATGTACCAGGAAGTCACACAGCTCAATAAGGAAGAAATCATAGACAGGTCCAACCTCTTAAAGGCTCATGAAGCAGCAGAAACTCTTGCAAAAAAAGAGATGCGGGAAATCAACAGGATAGGCAGGCTTATGGGCAGCAAGCCCTCCAAACCGGGGCTGAGAGCCATGAAAAATAAAAAAACAGCCCTGAGGCTGGCTTTCTATTCTTTAAAAAAGGGACAGAAGACGGAATTATCCATGCGGGAAATGATGAACCTGCTTGAAGCTTACGAAAGGATAGAAGAGTTCCACAGGCAGGAAAGAATGGCGGACGATAAGATACTCCAGGCTTATGAAGTTCTGGACGACTATACCCGGAAAAAAATGCAGGACCTCCTGAATATCATCAAGGCATACGAATCCGTCCAGGATTACAACAGGCATGAAAGGATCCAGGACGATAAAATCATCCAGGCGTATCAAAAAGTCGAAGAAATGTCCAGGGCTGAGCTCGTCAATCTCGACAGGATCAATAAAGCGCACGAAGTCGTCGAGGAACTGGCCAGGAAAGAATTGATCGAAAGGGACAATATCAATCATGCGCATGAGATCGTTGAGGATTTTGTCAGGCAGGAACTCATCGAAAGGGATAGGATAAACCAGGCGCATGAACTCCTCCAGGAGCTTACGAGGCAGGAATTGATTGAAAAAGACAAGATCATAGGCGCATATGAAATTGTCGAGGAATTGAACAGGAAGGCCCTTATCGAAGAGGACAAGATTACAAGGGCTTACGAAGTAGTCGAAGAAATGATGCAGGCGGAACTCAAGGAAAAAGACCTCTTTAACAAGGCTCATGAAATCGTTGAAGAACTGCTGCGAAAAGAGCTTATAGAAAAAGATAAAATCAACCTGGCGCATGAAGCGGTTGAAGAAATGGCCCGTAACGAGATGATAAAACTGAGAAACAAAGCATGAAATTTCCCCTGCTTTTGCTCTTTATTTTATTCTGCTTTCTTAACAAATCATACCCTGAGCTTAAATTTCTAGACTATTACCCTTTCAAACTCGGTGAAAAAATGACATTTACAATAAGCGTACTGGGAGTTTATGTAGGCGACCAGATGATCAACCTGGATGAAGACACCAATTTTTTGGGTTTGAAAGTTCTCGTCGGCAGCGGCCGGCTTATTACAACACCTTTCATATCTTCCATGTATAAGGTAGACGATAGAGAAACCACATTTTTCCTCCCCCAGGAATTCATTCCTCTTCATTACGAAAGATGGATCAATGAGGGATAATGGCATGATCATGTCATTTTCCAGTTTTATCCCGGGCAGAGGACCGTGCTCATTTCCCAGCAACTAAATAATTATGAAAAAAAAGAGGTGAATTATTCCGGCACCCTCCGTAATTATTTTACGCTTATATCATGCATGAGAAGCATCGATTACGACTATCATATTTCCAATAATACGGATGTCGAAATCGATTACCTTTTCGGTACCAATATCAAAAAAGCCGTTTTCAAGCCTTCGTATAAAAAGATAAAATTCAGGGATAAGCTTGTAGATACAATTTTTCTAGACGAGATCGGAGGCATCGGAATGAATTTCTATATACTGAACGATCAGACGCGCATTCCGATAATGCTTGAAATACCGGCATATGACGTACTCGGATTCAGGACTATCAGCATCTTTGTCGAATTGAAGGAATATGCAGCAGGTACGGTAGATTTTACAGGATTCTTCAACGAAACAAATGAAACGGATAACGGCAGCATTGAAACAAATACAAATTAATGACGCCCTGCTATCAAATTAAGCGCACTTCCCGCTTTAAACCATGCAATCTGCATTTCATTATAAGTATGGTTAAGCCTGATATCTTCAATCGTTCCGTTCATATGGTGAACGATCATTTTCAGAGGTTTCCCCGGTGAAAAACCTGAAAGGTCTGTAATATCTACGGAATCCCCTTCCATTATTTTTTCATAATCCGAGGGATCTTTGAAGATAAGGGCCAGAACCCCCTGCTTTTTTAAATTTGTTTCATGGATCCTGGCGAAACTTCTGACAATTACCGCTTTGCCGTTCAAATACCTGACTTCCATAGCCGCATGTTCCCTGCTCGATCCCTCGCCGTAATTTTCATCACCTATGACAACCCAGCCGATCCCTTTATTTTTAAAGTCCCTGGCAGTCTCCGGAACAGGTTTGACATCTCCGGACAGCCCGTTTTTAGTCAAACCGGTCTCGCCGGTATAAGCATTAACAGCTCCCAGGAACAGATTGTTGGAAATCTTATCGAGATGGCCCCTGTACTTTAACCATGGTCCGGCCATTGAAATATGATCGGTTGTGCATTTCCCTTTTATCTTGATCAGGACAGGCGCATTAATAATGTCGCCGCCGTCCCATTTCTCAAACCTTTCAAGAAGCGCAAGACGTTCGCTTTTTTCCGATATGATGATGCCGGGAACTCTTCCGGGTTTCTTTTCGATTATCCCGTTATCCGGATTATCATAAAACCGTTCGGGAATTTCCCTGCCCGACGGGGGCGACAGTTTTATCCTCTCACCCTTTGAACCGGTAAGTTCGTCGGTTTCAGGGTTGAACGATAAGCTCCCGCCAAGGGATAGCGCCATAACGGTTTCAGGGCTTGCAACAAACGCGAAGGTATTCGGGTTTCCATCCGCCCTTTTGGCAAAATTCCTGTTAAAGGATGAAACAATGGTATTTTGTTCTCCCATGGCGATATCATTCCTTTTCCACATGCCTATGCAGGGTCCGCAGGCATTTGATAGAAGGACAGTCCCGAGCTTCTTAAAAATATCCAGAAGCCCTTCCTTTTCCATTGTCGATTTTACTTTCTCCGATCCGGGACTCAAATATAATCTTGTTTTGGGCTTGATTCCATGATCCAGAGCCTGACGTGCAATGCCGGCGGCCCTTTCCATGTCTTCATAACTTGAGTTGGTACAGCTTCCGACCAGACATGCGCTCAAAGAATCGGGATAGCCCTTTTCCTTGACAACCTCTTTCATTCCGCTTAAAGGATAAGAGAGATCGGGCGTAAAAGGCCCGTTAATAACCGCTTTCATTAGAGAAAGATTTATTTCGATAACCCTGTCAAAATATTTCTCAGGTTCATTAACAACCTCAGGATCGGCTGAAAGGAGATCCTTAATAGATTCGGCTGATCCGGCGGCCTCGTTCCTGCCCGTTGCAGTCAAATAATCCTTAATTTTATTATCATAAGGAAATATGGAAGAGGTCGCGCCCAATTCAGCCCCCATATTGCAGATAGTCGCCTTTCCTGTCGCTGAAAGTGTTTGAGCCCCTTCGCCGAAATATTCAATAATATAGCCCGTTCCTCCTTTCACTGTTAAAAGGCCGAGGACTTTCAAAATAATATCCTTTGCCGAGGCCCAGCCCGAAAGCTTACCGGTCAGTTTTATACCGAACAGTTTCGGCCATTTAAGTTCCCAGGTTAATCCGGCCATCACATCCACAGCATCCGATCCTCCGACGCCGATTCCAAGCATCGCGGCGCCTCCGGCGTTCGGTGTATGGGAATCAGTTCCGATTATCAGTCCTCCGGGGAATGCATAATTTTCCAGTACAAGCTGATGAATGATGCCGGCTCCGGGTTTCCAGCAGTCGATCCCGTATTTAAGGCAAACACTTGATAAAAAATCGTATACTTCTTTATTCTCTTTAAAAGAAGCGGGCAAATCTTCTTCCTCTCCGCATTCTGCAGTAATGAGATGATCGCAATGGACAGTAGCCGGAACCGCAGTTCTCTCCATTCCTGCATGCATGAACTGCAGAAGAGCCATCTGGGCAGTAGCATCCTGCATAGCTACCCTGTCGGGATTAAAATCGGCATAATCAAAACCGCGTACGAACGGTTTATCCGGCATCCTTTCAAGATGTGAATACAGGATTTTTTCCGCAAATGTAAGGGGGGTGCGGGTTAAATTCCGCACCGTCTTTATCCTATCTTTATATATCGAATAACATCTCCTTAATATCTCAAGGTCTCTTGTCATGTAAAAAAGCTCCTGATAAAAAATTCAAAAGTAAAGTTATCTTGATTTGAGCGTCGGGAATAAAATTGTGTCCCTGATGGAAGCGGTATCGATCAAAAGCATGACAAGCCTGTCTATCCCGA
Organism: uncultured Spirochaetota bacterium; assembly: GCA_963796325.1. Taxonomy (GTDB): domain Bacteria; phylum Spirochaetota; class Brevinematia; order Brevinematales; family JAOACQ01; genus CAVYGN01. The sequence goes on along the minus strand of CAWCLF010000001.1, from coordinate 168,050 downwards.
TACCCATGCCGCCTGCGGGAGGCATTCCATATTCAAGGGCGTTGATATAATCCTCATCGACAAACATAGCTTCATCATCGCCCTGCGCCTTTTTTTGAGCCTGGGAGAAAAAACGCTCAGCCTGAACTATCGGATCGTTCAATTCCGAAAATGCATTGCCTATTTCCCTCCCGTAAACAAAAGGCTCGAATCTATCCACAAATTCATGATCATTTTCCTTATATTTTGCCAGGGGTGATATTTCTGAAGGATAATCATAGACTATCGTAGGGTTAATCAATTTCGGTTCAACGTATTCCTCAAACAATATGTTCAGGATGCCCCACTTCCCCTCAAATTCCTTTATTTCGTCAAAACCCTTCGATCTCGCAAATTCAAGAGCATCCTTTTGATCCTTGATTTTATTAACAGGAACATTACCGATATTTTTTAATGCATCGGTATATCTGATTTTTTCCCACTTTGAAAAATCTAATTTCGATCCCTGGTATTCAAATTCCGGGCTTCCCTTTACGGCTGCCGCCAATTCAGTCATCATTTCTTCAAAAAGGGACATCATGCCCGAACAGTCTGAATAGGCCTCGTAAAGCTCAAGCATAGTAAATTCAGGATTATGCCTGGTATCGATGCCTTCGTTCCTGAAATTCCTGTTAAGCTCAAAGACCTTTTCAAAACCGCCCACAACGAGCCTTTTAAGATATAATTCAGGAGCTATCCTGAGGTAGAGGTCCATGTCCAGCGCATTGTGATGTGTGATAAAAGGCCTGGCTGCTGCTCCTCCCGGTATCGCCTGCATCATAGGCGTTTCCACTTCAAGGAATCCCCTTTGAGTTAAAAATTGGCGGATGAAGTTAATAATCTTAAAACGTGTTATAAAATCCGATTTAACCTTATCATTTACAATCAGATCAAGATATCTTTGCCTGTACCTGAGCTCAACATCGGTCAATCCATGCCACTTTTCAGGAAGAGCATTAAGCGCTTTTGCAAGAATTTTGAAATCCTCAACAAGAACCGTTATTTCACCTTTATGCGTTTTGAAGACCTTTCCGCTGACCCCGAGCATATCCCCCGTATCGATAAGCTTGTAAATTGAGAATTTTTCTTCGCCAAGGATATCCTTCCTTGCATAAATTTGAATTTGCCCCATATCATCCTTCAGGGTTGAGAACACCGCTTTGCCGAAATCCCTCTGCAGGATGACCCTGCCGGCAATACTTGTCACAATTTCGGATTCTCCGTTTTCAATAAATTTTGATTTGATAATTTCAGAATAGCTTTCGGGCTTGAATAAATTGGGATACGGATTTATTCCGGCATTTTTTAAGGCTTCAAGTTTTTTAAGCCTGCTTTCTCTCTCATCTGTAATGTTTTTACCCGGTGTAATATTATCGTTGGACGAACCCATAGGAACTCCTTTATAAAAATCGCCATTTCATTAGTATAAAGAAAGTTAATTGAATAATCAAGGAGCGGCTTTATTTGGGATTGTTCCTTTCGTCAGGGTTTTTTTTGACAATCCTGGCGACGACCTGCAATCGGTTGGATCCGTCTACTGTGATCAATTTAGGCAGATTTATCGGCACTGCTTCCGTAATATCGTTGGTTGCCCCCTCAATCGACAGGGGAATGGTCTCAAGATAATTATACTGGCTCAAGATAGACTGCGGCCCCTTTATAGTGACCATTCGCCTGTCCAGCAGTATATCATCAAGAATATATCCGTCGGCAGGGCTGCCTGTTGTTATCGGCTGAATAAATACAATCTTCGATTCAACCCTGTCTATCTTTACCTTTGCCCTGTCTTTCAGGGGAGTAAAAATTACATCGGGCTGGGGTTCGGTCAATTCAATTTCAATCATATACGAATTTTCACCGGGAACGGCTTTTTCAAGATTTACAGTAAAATGCACCATCTTATTAAAATCGATATTTTTTATCTTTTCCTTCAGGCCCCTTACTTTGACGGGAACGATAGTATCGTAAGTTTCAATAATCTGCATATCCCTGGGCAGGTTCTTATAAACAATCGGGGAAGAAAATGTCAGTTCTTCGTATTCGGGAAAATTAACCCAGTACCACAGGATCGCAGCAGCAGCCAGGGACACCAGCTTTTTTTGCCAGTCCACAATAAAAAATGATGCGAATTTACTACGCTCCAACCATTTCATGGATTCTCCTTATAAAATGATCCTGTGTAAGCTCGCTTTCAATTTTACCCTTATGAGCGATCGAAATTGAGCCGCTTTCTTCGGAGACTATGATGCTCAATGCATCGCTGTCCGAAGTGACTGCAATTCCGGCCAAATGCCTTGTCCCGAAACCCGATCTTTTCTTCAGGTGAGCTTCCACTTTGACTGAAGGAATTATTATCCTCGCCGCTTTTATCTTTTCCCCTGAAATAAGCACCGCTCCGTCGTGAAGGATATTTCCTTTATGAAAAATTGAAATGATCAGTTCGGACTTGACCATAGCATCCAGAGGCACCGATTCTTCGAGCAGCTGCTTCAACCCGACGCTCTTTTCAATGATGATCAAACCTCCGGTCTTTGATTCTGCCATTGAAATCACAGCTTTTGAAATCTCATTTATTGTTTCAAGCGACATCCCCCTGATCCCGGATAAACCTCCCTGGCCTACCCTTGTCAGGAACTTTCTTATTTCAGGCTGGAATAAAATCACTATCATGATAACTGAATAAGGAAGCACATAATTTATTATCCATTCCACGGTTTTCAATTCCATAAAATGGGCTACGGCATACAGAATTACAACGGCAATGAATCCCTTGATGATGCTTATCGAATTGGTGTCCTCGAACAATTTATAAATGAAATAAAATAGATAAGCGACGCAGACAATATCAACTATGCTCAGAATTATCTTTATAATCAAAGAAAAATCCGAACGAAAAAGGACTTCCATAATTCAATTCCTGCAAATTAATTTACCATACTGCTGCCGCAAGGTAGCCTACAACCCTCGTATAATCATTTGATGTTTCACCCGAATTTTTATAGGTCAGCACTTTAATGCTGTTCCTGTTAAATAGACGGGCCGTTTCAAGAAGCACCGAGACCGGCCCTATACCGCAGGCCTCAACTTTCCCCGATTTGAACTCATCCAGAATCTTCTTGGCATTCATCTGCGAAAGAATTTTTATCAATTCATTATCCATGACCCTTGCCTCGTCATCGGAATGATAATGTGAAAGATCGGTCGATATTACGAAGAGATAATGCCTGTCATAATTTTTAAAAACATCATAAAGAGTCTGCGCAGCCTCTATGACATTTTTATAGGACTGGTCTCCCATTAGGATAGGCACAATCCTGAAATCATTTGAAATGACAGATTGCAGAAACGGAAGCTGAACTTCGAGGCTATGTTCCTTTATATGCGCAGTATTAATATAATCAAAAAAACCATTGCTCTTTTTGACAAGGCTGTTCATCAAATCCTGTTCAAGTTCAATCTTCCCGAGAGGCGTCTCAAAATCTTTATAAAACGGCAGGGCGAATCCTTCGAAGTAATTGAAATGGCTTGGCCCGATCAAAACAATAGTGTCATACTCTTTCTGTCTTAAAAGGGAATATGAATATGCGGCGACCTGCCCTGAATAAATATAGCCCGCATGGGGGCAAATAATGCTGAAAATGTTATCCAATGCGTTTTTTTTAAAATATTCAGGCACATCGGGAGGCACATTGGATAAAAATTGATTTATCATTCTCTTAAGGTTTATGGTATCGTCAGGATAGAACATACTTGCGACGGCGGGTTTCCTTGTTTCTTCCATATGTCCTCCTTTTTTCATACCGATATTAATGATAATGCATATTATAATTGAATTCAATAATAAATAAAATAATATTTCTTTCAGGCAGTCAATAGATAAACATTACATCTCCGTAACTTAAAAACCTGTATTTATTTTCAATGGCATGAGAATATGCTCTTTCTATCAGTTCTTTCCCTCCGAAGGAATAAACCAGCAGAAGAAGAGTCGACCTCGGCATATGGAAATTTGTAATCAATGCGTCGGTAGCGGCGAATTTGAAACCGTTCCTGATGAAAAGACCGGTAACTCCGTCAAACGGGGCCCATTCATCGGCATCGGGATGGCGGAGAGCCATGGTTTCCAGGGCCCTGGCGGCGGTAGTTCCAACAGCTATTATCCTTTTGCCTGATTTTCTTGTCTGCTTCAGAATTTCAACAGCGTCAGGCTTTACTTCCATCCATTCCTCATGAATTTGATATTCTTCAATGTTTTCAGTATCTATCGGTTTAAATGTTCCAGGGCCTATATGCAGGGTGATAAATGCCTTTTTTGCATTTTTCTCTTCCAGGATTTTTAACAGTTCCCCGCTGAAATGAAGCGATGCCGTAGGCGCGGCGACCGAACCATAGTAACGCGCAAGGATGCTCTGGTACCTTATTTCATCATCATTATTGAAGGCGGGCATGTGAATATTTTTCCTTTTTTTAATTATATAGGGCGGAAGAGGGACTTCGCCGATTTCATTAATCGATTCAAAAGACAGCAGGTTTTTAAACTTTATAATCCTCAGATCCTCAATATTTCCAAGTATTTCGGCCTCTTCTCCATGAAACAGAACCTTTGTCCCGTCGGCAATTTTTTTTGAGTTCTTGACCATTGCTTTCCAGCTATTATCATCATTCCGTTCTACAAGCAAAATTTCAACTGTACGGCCCGAACCGGTTTTTCCCCTAAGGCGGGCTTTAAATACTTTTGTGTTATTGAAAACAAGACAATCTCCCGGATTTATCAGATGCGGTATATCCTGAAAGAACATGTCCGTATAATTATTTTCTTTCCTGGATATCGCCAGGAGCCTTGATTTATCCCTGTCCGCAGAAGGCATGACCGCTATCAATTCCTGCGGTAAAAAATAATTAATATCTTCCAATGTTATCATTTATAACTCTTTGATTATCTCGGGGTAAACATATTTCATGAATTCATCAAGGGAGAAAGGCAATCCATGCCCCGGATAAATCCTTGTAACGGGCGGATATTCCAGCAGCTTCTGCAGGGAATTTTTCATAGATTCTATGCTTCCTGAAGGATTGTCCATTCTTCCGATTGAATCCTGGAAGATAAAATCGCCTGAAAACAGCATATTTTCTTTCTTTAAATATAAGGCCATGCACCCCTTTGTATGCCCGGGGAAAAATTTAATCGAGAATTCGATATCGCCGACAGCCAGGGTTTCATTTTCGTTTTTGATCAAGAGATCAGCCTGGGGAGATACGACAGGTCTGCCAAACAGAATGGACAGATTCAGCATCGGATTTGTAAGCATCGGCGAATCCTCAGTTTGAACGGCAATTTTTGCCCCTGTTATTTCCTTGAAACGGGAATTCCCATAAATATGATCAAAATGCCCATGGGTATTAAATATATAAAGTATATCGAGTCCTTTCACAGCTTCGATCAGTTCAATCGAATCATCCAGAGGATCGACTAAGAGCGATTCATTGCCGGAACCGCTTTGAATGATATAGCAATTCGTATTGTAATTTTCCGAATAAAAACGCCTGACAATCATTTCGCTCCCCTCAAGAGATTATTTTCATCCGAACCAGATAATATATTAAAGACGGTCTTAATCAAAATCAAGAACACGCATTTATATACTTGAATAGTAAAATGATAATATCCGGGTAAAACGGAAGGACCTCGAAATCAATTCAATTAATATTTGCTATTTTATATATATTATTTTAAATTTCTATGAAATACCGACAGCATCGATCCGAGGAGCCGTTATGGATGATCCGGTTTATTTTGCCGCTTTAAGCTGGAACGAGGCTATAGGCCCCAGAAGATACGACAGGATAAGGTCGGAATTTAAAGATCTGAAAAATTTTTTTGCCCTTAAGCCTGATGAAATGATAAATTTTTTAAAAATAAAGAATGAGAATATAAAAAGACTTTTCCTTGAAATGCTGCCTGCCGGTGAGAAGATAGTTAAAAAATGCAGCCTGGGTAATATTAAAATGATCAACCGTGAAGATAAATCATACCATCCGCGTTTAAGGGATATTCCCGATCCCCCCTTTGTATATTATCAGATAGGAAACATTGATAATTCCAATAAAATAACAGGTATTGTCGGAACAAGAAATGTTTCAAGGGAAGCATCATCAATTAACGAATATTTTACAGGCGAACTCGTAAAATATAATATAGGAATAGCAAGCGGGCTCGCAATCGGCCATGATTCGATCGCTCACAGGACGGCATTATTAAAAGGCGGTTTTACAATCGCGGTCCTGGGAAGCGGCATAGATGTAATATATCCTTCAGAACATAAAAGGCTATATGATGAAATTTGCCTTAAAGGAGCGGTAATCTCCGAATATCCTCCGGGCGCGGGACCTTTTAAAACACATTTCCCGCTAAGAAACAGGATAATCAGCGGCCTTTCAGAAGCAGTTCTCCTTATACAGGCTCCCGAGAAATCAGGATCGCTTATAACAGCCAAATATGCCGCGGACCAGGGCCGTGAATTATATGTTTTGCCCGGAAATCCCATGGATCCCAGGAACAAGGGGTCAAACGACCTTATCAGGTACGGAGCGAAAATTGCTCTCGATCCTTTCGATATTATTACCGATATAATGGGAACTGCCCCTCAAAAAGCTCCGGCGGACATCACTTCAAAAAATGATTTAACTTCAGATGAAAGAAAATTGATTGAAATGTTGTCGGAGGCAACTCAAATCGACAACTTGATTTACAGTTCCGGAATGGACCTCCGGAAACTAAACCATATTCTTAATAAACTGGAAATGCTCGGGCTGGTAACACAATTTCCGGGAAGAATATATTCAAGAAAACTATAAATATCACGATTAGTGCGCATCGCCCCAGTTTTTCCCTATGCCGACTTCCGCAATCAGGGGAACATTTAAAACATAGGCCTTTTCCATTATTCCTTTTAATGCAACCTTTAGATTAAGAGCCTCTTTTTCAGGAGCTTCGATAACGAGTTCATCATGAATTTGAAGGATCAATCGCGCCTCCGACTTATTGCTTCTGAGATATTCACCGAGATTTATCATCGCAATCTTGATCACATCCGCCGCCCCGCCCTGCAATTTCGTATTTAAAGCCATCCGCTGGGAAGCGTTTAAATAATCCTTTTTAATTTCTTTTCCGACCAGTTCCGGAAATCTCCTGTACCGCCCTGATAATGTCCTTACTTCTCCCGTTTCTTTAGCTTCCAGGAGAATATTTTCTACAAAGTTTTTAACGCCTGGAAAGGTTTTAAAATAATTCCCTATAAATTCCCGGGCTTCGGATAGCGGAACGCCTATCTGTTTAGACAAACCATATGACTGAAGTCCGTATATAATCCCGAAATTTACACTCTTGGCTTTCCGCCGCATTTCTTCAGTGACATGTTTTTCATCGATACCGAAAATCAGTGAAGCCGTATGAGTGTGAATATCGAGATTATCTTTAAACGCTTTCAGCATTTGTTCATCCATGCAGTAATGCGCCAGAAGCCTGAGCTCGATCTGCGAATAATCCGCACTGATTATTACATTACCCTGATCCGCTATAAAGGCTTTCCTGATCTCCTTTCCTATTTCATCCCTTACGGGAATATTCTGCAGGTTAGGATCACTTGAAGAGAGGCGGCCCGTTGCAGTTATGGTCTGGTTGAAACTTGTATGTATCCTCCCTGTCTTGCCAAGGATAAGCTCCGGAAGAGCATCAATATAAGTTCCTTTTAATTTGGAGAAAGTCCTATATTTGAGAATCTCTGCAGGAAGAGGATGGACCGCTGCAAGATAGGACAGTACTTCTTCATCGGTAGAAGATTTGCCGCCGGTTGTTTTTTTTACCGTTCCAAGTCCTATTTCTTCGAAAAGAACTTTCCCCAACTGCGGAGGCGAGTTGATATTGAATTCATGCCCTGCCAAACGATATATATTTTCTTCCAGTTTCTTCATTGAGCCGTCAAGCAAAACGGACAATTCCTTTAATTTTACCGTATCAATCTTCACACCCGCCATTTCCATTTCAGCCAGTACATTTATCAGGGGTATTTCGATATCATGGAAAACATAGTCAAGCTTGTTCGTGCTGATCAAAGGACTCAATTTGTTACTCAGCCTCAACGCCGAGTCGGCATCGGCGCAAGCATAATGGACAAGATCAGCGATTTCAATATCCAGAAGTGTTTTATCCTTTTTTGCGATATTTTTGAGCATTTCTGTGTATTCAACTTTTTTCTGCCCTAAATATTCGTAAACCAGGCTTTCAAGATTATTATGCGTACGTACCGGATTTAATAGATATGCAGCTATCATCGTATCAAAACTTGTTCCATGAATCTGTATCCCTGCCCTTGATAAGACTTCAATATCATACTTGATATTCTGACCTATTTTCTTTACGGAACCTTCTTCCAGAACAGGCTTGAGAGTATTAACGGCAAAGGCGACATCAAATTCCTGCCCTGCCGGATATAGTAAGGGAATAAAATAACCGCTTCCCTCTTCAAGGGATATCGATATCCCGATAATATCGGCGTTGTTTGGATTACGCGATGTGGTTTCAGTATCTATTGAAACAAATTGTAAACGCCTGATTTCGGCTGTTAAAGATAATAATTCCTCTTTTTTCAGCACAAGCTTATAATTGCCGGTCAGATAACCGGTTTCAGCCCGGCTTTCAGGTCCACGTAAATCAGAATCAGCAGTTACTTCCTTTCCCGGTGAAGCCAGTTTTTTTATTTCCTGGATAAGGGATGTCAACTGGTAATGCTCAAGCACCCTGACAAGTTCAGGAGAAAGAAATTTATCAACTTCCAGATTGTAATTGTATAATTCAATTGTTATCGGCAGATCAAGTTTGAGCAGGGCCAATTTTTTACTCAGGAATGCATTATCTTTACCGGCAGAAAGCTTTAAGCCCTGGGCGCCCTTGATCGCTTCAAGATTATCATAAATATCTTCTATTGATTTATAAACGGACAGAAGAGAAACCGCACTTTTCTCACCAATACCTTTCACGCCGGGAATATTGTCGGAACTGTCTCCAAGAAGGGCCAGGTAATCCGGGATTTGTTCGGGGTATATACCGAGACTTTTTTTGACCTCTTCTCTTCCCATCAAGGCTACTTCACTTATACCGTGCTGAGGTCTGATAACTTTAACATTTCCTCCGACAAGCTGAAGCAAATCCTTATCCCCTGAGACGATAAAGACTTCATTGTCATTTTTTAACCTTTCAGATACCGTTCCGATTATATCATCCGCCTCGTAATCTTCCAGTTCCAGGGCAGGAAGGTGCATTATTTTAAGAGTGTCGATGATCAGGGGAATCTGTTGTTTTAAATCGGGAGGCGTTTCTTCCCTGTGAGCCTTATAATCCGGGTAAATTTTCTGCCTGAAAGTTTTTCTCGATATGTCAAATGCAGTTATTATCATATCAGGATGCAAATCCCTGATAATCTGAAAAAGCACTCTTAAAAATCCGAATAAGGCCGAAGTATTTTCTCCCCTGGTTGTTGTCAGGGGGCGTGCGATAAAAGCAAAATGGGCCCTGTATGCGAGGCCTGTGCCGTCAAGCAGCAGTATCCTTTTCCCTTTAACAGGCAAATCCGCCTCCTAACTGATTATTCAGGCGCGCACCTCATCATATGCCCATTCAAGCCAGGGAAGAAGCTTTTCAATATCGGATTTTTCGATAGTGGCACCGCACCAGAATCTCAAGCCGGCCGGAGCATCACGATAGGCTCCGCAATCGTTCGCTACGCCCTCTTTTTCAAGCAATTTTACAAATGCCTTTACCTTTTCTTCATTAAGATCAATTTTAAAGCAAACGCTTGTATTTGAACGGATTGCCTTGTTTTCCGCCAAAAAATGAATCCAGCCGTGAGTTTCGACAAATTGTTCAAAGACTTTCAAATTACCATTCGACCTGGCGATAAGCCCGTTCAGACCCCCTATGCTTTCCGCCCACGATAAGGCATCAAGATAATCTTCATTGCAGAGCATAGACGGCGTATTTATAGTAGACCCTTCGAATATTTCCTTCATGATCTCTCCCTTTTTTGTCAGGCGGAATATTTTAGGCAGGGGCCAGGACGGCGTATAAGTCTGAAGACGCTTGACAGCGCGCGGGGACAGAACAAGCATTCCATGTCCGGCTTCGCCCCCAAGGACTTTCTGCCAGGAAAAAGTCGCAACATCCAGTTTATTCCAGGAAACAGGCATGGCAAAAACGGCAGAAGTGGCATCGCAAATAGTCAGCCCTTCCCTTGAATCGCTTATCCAATCTCCATCAGGCACCTTTACTCCGCTTGTCGTTCCATTCCATACAAATACGATATCATTATTCCGATCCACCTGCGAGAGGTCCGGTATCTTACCGTATTCCGCCTGAAAAACACGGACATTAGGAATTTTAAGCTGTTTTTGAATATCATCGGCCCATTCCTTCCCGAACGATTCCCAGTATAATACATCCACTCCCCGGGAACCAAGAAGAGACCATAAAGCCATTTCCATAGCCCCTGTATCAGACGCAGGCACTATTCCGACAAGGTAGTCGGCCGGAATACCGAGGATGCGCCTTGTTTCTTCAATAGATTTTTGAAGTTTAGACTTGCCCAGCGAGCTTCTATGAGACCTCCCGAGAGGAGCATTCTTCAGGTTCTCCAGATTATAACCGGGCCTTTTTGCACAAGGCCCAGAAGAAAAATTGGGAATCACCGGTTTAACTGTCGGTTTCATATTACCCTCCAATCATTGATATAAATTCAGCAGTATTTATAAATATCAATGAGTTAATTTTAACTTGAAAAAACAAATGTTACAAAAAACAGGAAGCTAATACCTTTAATCGTTAATTTATTCTAAAAGCAAATTTAACAATGAGTTAAGCTGATTAACACCTGCAATAATATTGAAAATGCCTTCTCTAATGATGAAAATATTACCAAAGAACAAGGTATTATTAAGCATATCATCTTATTTTATAATAAATTATATTGTTATATGTTTAATATGTGCAAGATTTTATTATTATTTTTTTCATATGTTTATTATATTATTTAACAAGTTCATGGTATTAAGGATAATAAAAGATTATAGGAGGAGTAGAATGCAGGCTGGTGTGAATGTAATTGTGGTCGAAGGCGGTGTTGTAAGAGATCCGGAGTTGAAGTACACTTCAGACGGGCTGGCTTACTCGAAGTTCAGTGTGGCCAATTCAAGTATTGCTTTCAAGAATGGAGAAAAGTCGGAAGATGTCAATTATTTCGATATCAGTGTCTGGGGAAAGCTTGCTGAGATCTGCACAACATACCTTAAAAAAGGCCGGAAAATCATAGTTTCCGGGAAACTCAGGCAGTCACGCTGGAAAAATGAGGAGGGCAAGAATCGAAGTGCGGTCAATATTGTCGCGCATGATGTAAAGTTCATGCCTTACCACAAGAAAGAGGAGTGACACCGGTCCGGGCTCCGGCATTTCCGGAGCCCGGCACTATTAAAACCGCATAGTCGTGCTCAGCATAGAATAATCATACGGCTGAGCCCCTCCGCTTGCAGTAAATTCGAAATTCCTTTCATAATCGATCGACAAAATTAAATTTTCAGTTACATATAATTTCATCGTTACAATCAGCAGACTGTTGCCCGCATCAAAATAAATAAGCTGATCGAACCCGGTAAAATTTTTCCTCAAAATTGTAACCTTAAAGCCGATCAATTTGAACAGATTTTTCGATAATTCACATGAAATTCCAATATCCGGCAATATATCTCCTGAAAAATATCCGTCATATTGAAAATTAAAATAAAAAATATTATTTAAAACGGAAATACCGGATGATGCCGACCATCCCATGGAACTGTTCGTTAAAACATCCAAATCTCCATACTTGGAAGACCTTGAATCTTCATATAGTACATCAAAATATGAAGGGAGGAATTCCGGCTGAAGAAACAAAAGTTCAAACTTGAAGGGGATAAGATGTGCAACCAAACCGCTTATCCCTGCCATTTCACCCGATCCCTTATCCTGAATGGCTGAAAAATCGGCAAATCCTTTCATCGACAGCACTGAAAAATCCAAAACGGGCATGCTGATATCCGCTCCATAAAATAATAGTTTTTGCGGTATAATTCCATTATTCACGAAATTATACGGAGTCCCATGATCCGGAATCATATTTTGCGAATTCATATCTTCGGCCGCAGTTATCCCTATTTCAAGGCCGGATATAAGGGAATTTTGAAAATCGATGAAAGGCCTCCCGAATAACCTTAAAGCAGCTATATCCCACAAGAAAATATTATCAATCATTGCATCAAGACCTATGTAATGAAAATTCATGCCCGCATGTTATCCCCTTTATCTTAATATCAGGGTAATTCAGCATATCTGAATATTGATTGACAATAAATCCGTCTCCAAGCGTGAAATCATCAATATAACCGACTTTAAGATAAAAAAGATCATCCTTAGAGCCTATTTTAAAATAATTTATTTTTGTTACAAGAGCCTGCCATGAATTCCATTCCGTGATGATAAAATTTCCATTTACATCATAATAAAAATCCAAATCGAGTCCGAGACTGAATTTCCATATATTGAATTCCGGCATAAGTTCAAAATTGTTGTATGTCCCCGCTTCGACATTTACATTGGAGGTGTTAATTGAAAATTCTCCAAATGTAACCGTGATGTTTACGGGTTGGATATTTTCATTATTTGAAGTTGTGATAATTGCTTCCCCGGCATTAGTATACAACGAATCATACGGAAAGGCATGGGAAATAAAAAATAATAAAAGAATAATTAATAAAAACACGGGATTAAATTTCATTTAACCTCCTTACTATCGTTATCCTGCCCGACAGCCGCCCACCTCGGAATCAAATATTGACTTTTTACCAATATTCAATATAATTATAGTATAATCGTTATCACAGAAGCCCAATTGATGCCGTTTTTCTTAGTAATGAGAAGATGTGCTCAGGGCAGGATATTTTATGCAGATTTTTTTAAAAAGTAAAATAATTATCTTCTTTGGGCTTTTCGGGTTTATTCTCTCAATGATACTCACTCTTTTATCGGGAGCTCCAATTTTATTAGTTTTGGTAAAGTCCGTCACAGGGGGAATAATCCTAGGTCTATTAGGAATCGGCCTTGATTTTTTCTTGAAACAAACATTATCACGGGAAGATTATGAATCCTTGATCACTTTTAATAGTGCAGTTCCTATAATTAAATCGGAAGCAAAACCTCCGGATCATAAAATCGATGTGATGGATGACGCCGATCAAAATACAGAGTCGGTTTACCAGGATTTATATAAACCTGATCGGGAAGAAACCGCCACAGCTTCGGTTAAGGAACCGTTTCCCTACAATTTTAATTCGACTCCTGAAGTTGATGAAATAATCAATGAAAAGGAACAGGCGCCGCAGACTATTATCAATGAACAGCTTTCCGAAAAAAACAAAACTTTTGAAGCCGGACGTGCCGATGAATCTTCGTCTTATGAAAATAAAGAAATAAACCCCAAACCGTTAATAAATGAGGATCTCGGCCGCCTAAATGAAATAAATAAGGAAGAACAAATTAAAAAGGAATCCCATTTAAATTCCCTCGCTCATGAAAACAGCATATCTTTCAGATTGAAAAATAAGGTCATCAACGCCGACCCGTCAATAGTAGCAAAGGCTATAAAGACAATTTTGCAAAGAGATTAAGGGAGAATAAATGGCCTTAGAAAGCGAAATCCTGACTAATAATTACGGTATTCCGCCTGATTTTGCCAAGAATCTGATTATTTTTATGCAAGGCGATCTTGAAGCAGCAATAAAAATAATCGAATCATCTGAAAAAGATATTATCGTAATGAAGGCCAAATTCATTTCAAATAAAAGGATGATCAACGGCGCTTTCCTTCTTTTTTTTAATATCCAGACTCATCAGCCGGAATATATTTTTTTTGTCATATCACGAAATTCAAATCTTACTAAGATCAATATTGAAAATTCCTGGCGGAGCGTATTCGATATCATCCTGGGATATCTTACCGAACCTGAATGCGACCTGGAATTATCATCGAAAGCCGAAGCCCGGATAGTCACCCCTGATAATATCAATTACATTTCAAGCTTCTTCACAAGCAAAAACGATATAGATCTCGTCAATTTAAAGAGATTCGTTATCAGCGAACTCTCTAAAATCCTCCTCGATACAGGTCTTGTCCTCAAGGTTTCAAGCGAGGAAACAAATATTTTCAAATTTTCATCATTTTTAAAAACCGTTCAGGTCGGGTATAAAATACAGCAGCAGCTGAAAGTTGATTTTCTGACGCTTATTAATATTAAAGTCGAACCCGTGCTGGCTCCTTTAGGAGGGGTTGATACTGAAAAGATGGATATTTATGATGAAGTCCTGGTTAAAATAAACGATGATAGGGAGATAGTCAGATTTATAATGGGTTATTTCGATACAACTCAATTATCACCCGGCAATCTTTACGGAAGAATCGTTTACAATCAAAAGGCTCCCGAAACTACCAGTCATCTGATTATTTTGGAATTTGCTCCCGGAATATTCGGCAGATTTTTATTAGGCGAAAAAATCAGGATACATGTAAAGAAAAATACCCAAAAAAGGCCTGAAGCGAACCCCCTTCCCGTTAACTTAATGGAACAGCAGGTTTACAATATAGAAGATTATAGCGCCGGACTATCGAAAGATAATGATCAATTACAGCAGTTACAGGAGGAAGGAGAAAAAAAGCTCAGTGTTTATACTATAATTTTGATTATTGCAGCCGGAATGGCATTTGTCATGGCGATCTTCCTCTGGCTTCTAAGCTAATAAAATAAAGGAGGAATTTTGTAAAAAAAAAGAATGTGTTTTATAATTCTATGCTATTTTATTATATTATTTAAAATTAGTTTCTTAAACAGAGGGAGATGTTTATGAGAGGTTATGAAGAATTCGATCAGCTCTCTGAAGAAGAACTATGGGAAGAGTATTCCAAAAATCATAATCAAAAACTTCGTAATTATTTTATTGAAAAATACGCCCCCTTAGTTAAATATGTTGCAGGAAGAGTGGCCATGAACGTACCCAGCTCTGTTGAGTTTTATGATCTTGTCAGTTATGGAGTTCTCGGCCTGATCGATGCAATAGACAAATTCGATCCCAAAAGGGAAATTAAATTTAAAACATATGCCGTTACCCGCATTCGCGGTTCCATATTCGATCAACTGCGTGCTATTGATTGGCTGCCCCGCTCAGTACGGCAGAAAGCAAAAGAAATCGAAAGAACCATAGCGGATCTCGAGGCAAAACTCGGCCGTTCGGCCAATGATGAAGAAATTGCAGAAGCCCTGGGTGTATCAATACAGGAATTCCATAATCTTCTCCTGCGGGTAAGCGGAAATTCCCTGGTTTCAATGGATGAAAACTGGTATATCAATGACGGAGGCGATAACGCGCCAATGTCAATCGAAGATACGCTTGAAAGTTCCGATACCTATAATCCCGATGCAGCTGCTGAAAAAGAAGAAATAAAAAAAATGATAGCCCGCTGCCTCATGGATCTGCCTGAAAGAGAAAAACAGGTTTTAATACTCTACTATTATGAAGGACTGACTTTAAAGGAAATAGGTACTATATTAAATGTAACGGAATCCCGTGTTTCTCAGCTTCATACTAAGGCAATCATGATTTTAAGGGTAAAACTCGAAAAAATTAAAGAAGGATTTTTAAATAAATAATCAAACGTCAATTTCCCGTTTTTGTTCTGCGATTTTCTGCCGTCAATTTTCAAAGTTCCATTTAAGCGATAATATGCAAAATTTGAATGTAATAATCTGGAGGATCCTATGGTTGTGACTTATACTGGAAAACACATTGAAGTTAATGATGAAATGAAAGATTATCTGGAGAAAAGGCTGCAAAAATTTAAATTTTACTACAACCAGATTTTAAACATTAATACCTTAATTTCATTATTGAGAGGACAGTACATAACAGAACTGAAGGTTTCTGCAAACCGCGATGTATACTTTGCCAAGGATTCTGCATCTACATGGCAGGAATCTTTTGATAAAGTAACTGATAAAATAGAAAAAGAGATAAAGAAAAAAAAGGATCGTATAACCGATCATCGCGGATAAAACGGTGTAAATATGGATGAAAATTCCGGAATATCCAGCATACCGGTTTCAAGATTACTTGAAATCGATAAAGAACAGGATAATCTTCTCGGATTTACAGCCATCAGCGGTTTAAACAGTTTGAATAAGAGGATAATCAGCGAGGAAATTAACAGGCCCGGTCTTCCTCTGGCAGGATTCTTCGACTGTTTTGCCAGCACAAGAATCCAGATTTTCGGTAAAGGCGAAGTAGCCTACATCCAAAAGCTTATTAAAGAGGGAAATACTGCTTCTATAGACAATTTTTTCAAGTTTGACATACCTTTGTGCATAGTAACTCATGATTCCGCATTACCGGATTACATTATAACGAAAAGCAATGAATATTCAGTGCCTATCTTCAGAACCAAACTGACTTCCAGGCGCCTTATCGCTCTTATGTCAACAATACTGGCAGATGTTTTCGCTCCATATATGACCGTTCATGGCAATTTTATATCAATCTATAATGTAGGTGTTCTGATCACCGGTAAGAGCGGAATAGGGAAAAGCGAAAGCGTTCTGGGACTTATAGAAAGAGGACATAAGTTTATATGCGACGATATAGTGAAAATACAAAAAATCCGGACAAGTCATGGCTTTGAATTAAAAGGGGAGCCAAACCTTAATTATGGCCCTTATCTGGAAATTCGAGGAATAGGGATTATCAATGTTTCTCAATATTTCGGCGAAGGAAGGATACTCAAATCGGAAAAACTCGATTTAATTGTCGATCTTCATGAATGGGACGGCACCTACGGATACGACAGACTCGGTATTGAGGAAAAATACGAAACAATACTTGGTATTGAAATACCACGAAAGGAAATACCTGTCAGTCCCGGGCGCAATATACCTTTGCTGATAGAGGTGGCTGCATATAGAGAAGTTATGAGAAAACTGGGTATAAATTCAGCGCAGGAATTGGATCAAAAAATCCAGAAATTTATGAAAAAAGAAAAAGAAGTTGTATAAAATATTAAAATAATATAAAATTAATCAGTATCGTCCGAGGTTAATTTAAGAATGAAAGAAATAAAAGTCCAGATCAAGAATGAATATGGCCTGCATGCTCGTCCATCTTCCCTTATGGCAAACCTCGCAAGTCAATTCAAAAGCGATATTAAAGTAATTAAAGAAGACAGTGAAGTTAACTGTAAGAGTATTATGAACCTTCTTTTGCTGGCAGCGGGAAAAGGAGTGATTCTGAGCATTATAGCCACCGGCGATGACGAAGAAAAAGCGCTCGAAGCTTTGAAAGAACTGATTGAAATCAGAAAATTCGATGAGGATTGATAAGTCATTATTAAAATCGGCATTATAATTATTAATGCGAAATATAAATCATTTCAAACAAGGCATATTCTGAAAACCGCTCTTATAAAAGCTAAGGCATTTTAACCGGCAAACTTAATTGTGCAATAAATCAATACTGTAATATCGGTGAAATATATGAATAAAAAATGGAATTATATAGTTTTTCCCGCCCTGACACTAATCGCTTCTCTTATTTCTTTTGCCGTTTATCGATGGCTTATATCAATACATGCCAATTTTACCTTGAAAAGCGTAGTCCCGGCCGTTTTTTTTATCTCTTCCTTTTTCGGTTTATGGCTTTTTTATAATTTTATCAAGTTATTATTTTTTCAGAGAAAAGGGGTTCGCGGTTATAAACTCAGGGGGAAAATAACATCCTATTTCCTTTTATCGACATTGAGTTTTATTCTTGTCTTCGGATGTTTGATGTTCTTCTTGATTTTCCTGATTGAGAACACATTTATAGACAGAGAACGAACAATTGCCGACGGACTGCTTGATAATAACCGAAATATGATTTGGTCGCACAAAAGGAAATATGAATCTGATATTCGTACAGAAGCTAAAGTTAATCCTTTATATTTCCCGGTGGTTTTTAAAATAGACAATCATAATATTTTTTTCATTACAAACAGTTCATTCGCTCTTTCAAAATCACTGGCCTCCGCCAGGGATAGTATAATAAACTTTTTTTCAATTAAGAAAGACGATATATTTTATACAGGCTCCTTCTATAATATCACAATTGTCAAAAGGGATAACATTTATTATGCAGCATATACGGAAAGTATTCTAACAGAATCCTATCAATCTCTGAATAACAATCTGGATTCGCTTAACAAACTCAGGCAAACCAAAAAGTATATCCTGCCCGTATCGATTTTATCCATATTTACACTTGCAATACCGATTTTAATAGGCGTCTTTTTTGTAAGTCTCAGAGTAGCTAAAAATATAACAGTCCCAATCGAAGAAATAGCGAAAGGTATAAGGATATTGGCGGAAAGAAATCTGGATTACAAGATACGTGTAAAGACCCAGGATGAAATCGGCGACCTCGCTCATCATTTCAATACAATGGCAACAAAACTTAAATTCGCATACCAGCAGATAAAACGAATGGAAAGGATAGAAGCCTGGCAGGAAATGGCCCGCAGGCTCGCCCATGAAGTCAAAAACCCATTGACGCCTATCAAGTTATCTACAGAGAGAATGCTTTACATTTATGAATTCAAACCCAAGGAATTCGGCGATATCCTGTATAAAACAACAGCCACAATAATTAATGAAACCAAAAGACTGGAAAAACTTGTCAACGAATTTTCCAAATTCGCCCGCCTGCCTAATGTCAAACTTGAAAAAAAGAACATTGTCAATACACTCAATGAAATAACGGATTTCTTCCAGGGAGCCTATCCTCTTTTCAAGATAATAAAAAATGTTCAATTCAGTGAATTATACATTAATTATGATGAAAGCCAATTTAAACAGGTTATTATTAATCTTGTTAATAACGCAATTGAAGCATGCGAAAATACTGAAAAGTATGTAGAAATAAAAGCTGAGCAATTCGAAGATAACTTTATTTTATCAATACTTGACAAGGGTTCCGGAATTCCCGCTGAAATGCAGGATAAAATATTCGAACCTTATTTTACAACTAAAAAACACGGCAACGGCATTGGGCTGGCTATCGCTGAAAGGATAGTATCAGAACATAACGGTATTATGTGGTTCGAAAGCAGGGACGACGGAACGACTTTTTATATTCAAATACCGCTTAATATCCCCATTCAGGATAAAACACAGGAAGAAGCCCTGGAAAAAGAGGTTAATCGTGAAATATAAAGTTCTGATTGTCGACGATGAAGATAAAATCCGGGAAACAATTTCCGATATTTTGACTGATGAAGAATATGAAGTCATTTGTTCCAGCGACGGTGAAGATGCATTGAAAAAAATCCTTCTCGAGGATATTGACGCAGTCATTCTCGATGTTATGCTGCCGAAAAAAGGAGGTATGGCTGTCCTTGATTATATCCATAGCGAATTTCCAATCATACCCGTATTGATAATATCCGGTCATGGAGATATTAAAATGGCTGTCGAAGCTATGAAAAAAGGAGCTTTCGATTTCTTGGAAAAACCGCTTTCTTTTGAAAGAATATTAAATTCAATCCGCAATGCCGTTAAATTAAAAGAACTTCAAATGGAGAACCTCAATTTAAAATCAAAAATTGAACCTGTCCAGTTTATCGGGATAAGCAGAGGAATCAAAGAAATAATGACAAATCTCCCTCAAATAGCTCAAAGCGGAGCATCAGTACTTATAACCGGCGAAAACGGAACCGGCAAGGAATTGATAGCCCGGATGATCCATAGCATCAGTCCAAGAAAAAATTTCCCATTTATTGGAATCAATTGTGCCGCCATTCCTGAAACATTGATCGAATCCGAACTTTTCGGTTATGAAAAAGGGGCATTCACAGGAGCTGTTAAGCAAAAAAAGGGGAAAGTCGAGTCGGCGCAAAGGGGAACCCTTTTCCTTGATGAAATCGGCGATTTAAGCCTTTCCGCACAGGCAAAGGTATTAAGATCAATTCAGGAAAAAGAAATCCAAAGAGTAGGCGGAAACGAAAATATCAAAGTCGATGTAAGAATCATTGCTGCAACCAATAAAGAACTTCCCGATGAAATAAAGAAGGGTAATTTCAGGCAGGATCTATTTTACAGACTCAATGTCGTACCTATATTGATACCGCCGCTCAGGGAAAGAAGGGATGATATAGAACCTCTCATCAATTTTTATTTTGATGAGCTTGCTACTAAAAGAGGCAAAAATGTGACAATGGCGAAATCATGCATACATATACTGGAAAACCGAAACTGGCCCGGCAATGTCAGGGAATTACGTAATTTTATAGAAAGGCTGATTATTTTAAATAACAAAACCATAATCGAACCTGAAGATGTATTAAAGCTCATGTACCCTGAAGAAATAAATATGGAATTGAAATATGAAAATATGAGCCTCAAGGCAGCCAAGCATGATTTTGAAAAAAAATTGATAATCAACAGGCTGATAGAAATGAATAATAATGTTACAAAAACAGCAGAATCCCTCAAAATTGAACGCACTTACCTTCATAGAAAGATTAAAGAAATGAATATTGATAAAGATCTTGAACTTCAAGGAGATTAGAATACAATGCCGGAATTTTCAATTCAAAATCTTATCAGACATGATAATTTTTCTATTTCTTCGGGATCATCGATAGTTTTATAAATAATACGTGAAGTATCCTGTCTCAGATCGGCCTCAATAGGGTTCCTCAGTGGAAATCCCTGGAAATTCTTGAGTATGACCAATTCAGGTCTCATTGTATATTCATCGTCTTTTGCAATAACATAGGCCACTTCTCCTGTATTGAGGTATACATAACAGCCGACAGGGTAATAAGACCCAAGGTCAAACATCCTTGATATCTCATTAACAAACCTCTGGGAAACATAAGGATTAAAATGTTTCATAGTGTTCCGCATAACATATAAAAGGGCATCATTAACACAATATGGCTGCTTGTAAGGTCTCTCAGTAGTCAAAGCATCATAAACATCGCTGACTGCGACTATTGCAGCAAAATTTCCTATGGCTTCTTCTTTCAAGCCGATCGGATAACCGCTCCCATCCCATTTTTCATGATGGTAAAGAATTATTTTTTTCACATAATTACTGAGACTTGTATCCGATCTGATAAGGTTATAACCGTAAATGGGATGTTTTTTCATTTCACGGAATTCTTCAGCTGTAAGGGTGCCGTTTTTATTGACAATCCTGCTTGGGACCTGTATTTTCCCTATATCATGAAGAAATCCGCCCAGGCCGACATCGAGAGCAAAAAGATCGTTAAAACCCAGCTTCTTTGTTAGAAAAACGGATAAAATGCCAACATTTATTGAATGATAGTAAGTATATGAATCATAATCCTTTAAAACCATCAGGTTAAGAAAATTATCGGGGTGCGTTTTCACTTCTTCCAGAAATTTTTCCACCGTACTTTTAGCAGCGGTAAGATCTTTCAGTTTGCCGTATCTGATCTGATGCCCGACCTCTTCAATGGCATTAAGAGCAAATTCCTGGGTAAGAGATGAAAAAATGGGAGCTTGACTGAACAGGTTTTTATATTTGGGCGGAGAATAATAGACATTTTTAAGCCCCTTTTCCTTTAACCTGGCAATAAATTCGGAAGTGAGCGGTTTTCTTGCCGGCCAGAGCATATTTCCCAAATCATCGTAAACAATACCTGAAAGAAGAGTCCCTTCTCTTAGAAAATTGACTTCAACAATTTCTAATTTTTCTTTTTCCAGCATTCAAAGCCCCGGAATATTCTCAGCCCGATTTATATCAGTTAATACCAAGATTTCTCCTGATTTTATCTCTTTCCCCTTCAAGATAAGAAATTTTATCTCTTTCTTTGATTATAACAGCCTCAGGAGCTCTTTTTATAAAATCATCATTTGAAATTTTAACTTTCGAATTTTCAATCGATGCTTCAATCCTCTTCAAATCCTGTATAAGTTTTTCCTTTTCCTTATCGAGGTCAATGATCCCGGAGAGCGACACGAAAACCTCAAATCCTTTCCCTGCTCCTACCGCCTCGTCCTCTTTTTTATTATGCCCGGAGTCAAAAGCCAAATTCCTGACCTTGGCCAATTTTTTTAAGACTCCTTCATTCATACTTATAAATTGCGCCAGATCACTTTCATCTATCGACAACAGAGAGTCTACAGGAATATTCGGCTGTATCTTATTTTCCCCCCGGATGTTCCGGATTGTCCCGATAATATTCTGAAACGTTTCAACAAGATTTTCCTCTTTTTCAAAAATTAAACCCTTATCGAAAACCGGATATTTATCAATAACAATCGAAACCTTATGCATGGGAAGGCTTTGATGTATTTTTTCCGAAATAAAAGGCATGAAAGGATGAATAAGCTTAAGGCTCCCGTCCAGTATATACATGAGAATCGATAATTTCGATTCCATCTCCGCCGGAGTCCCTGTATACAATGCTACTTTTGAAATCTCAATATACCAATCGCAGAATTCACTCCATATAAAATCATACAAGCTGACAGTAGCTGTGTTAAAATCAAAGCTTTCGATTTCATTCCTCACTTTAAGCACCGTTTTATTGAATCTGGATATAATCCACTTGTCAAAATCATCAAGATTCACATGTCTTATGCCCTTAGGATCAGAATCACCGCAATTCTGGAGAATAAAGCGGGACGCGTTCCATATCTTGTTCCCGAAATTCCTGCCTAATTCACATGTAGCATTACTGTAATGAATATCATTCCCCAGCGGAGCCAGGCGCGTAATTGTATATCTCAATGCATCGGCGCCATAATCTTTAATGACGTCCAGGGGATCGGGAGAATTGCCCAGGGATTTGCTCATTTTCCTGCCCAGGTCGTCTCTCACAATTCCTGTAAAATAAACCTTATGGAATGGAATATCGCTTAAAAATTCATACCCGGCGATAATCATACGTGCGACCCAGAAAAAAATAATTTCCGGAGCTGTTACAAGAGTATCTGTCGGATAATAATATTTGAGTTCATCATCGATCTCCGGCCATTTATGGACAGCGAACGGCCACAGCCAGGATGAAGCCCAGGTATCAAGAACATCTTCATCCTGCCTCAATCCCTCAGTACCGCATTCCTCGCAGGCGAGAGGCGCCTCTTCATAAGCGTCATAATGTCCGCAGTTATCGCAGTAGTAAACCGGAATTCTATGACCCCACCAGAGCTGCCGGGATATGCACCAATCCTTGATATTTTCAAGCCAGTGGAAATATGTTTTAGTCCACCTATCCGGATAAAATTTTATTTTTTTGCTTTTTACAGCTTTTACAGCAGGCTTGACAAGCTCGTCCATTTTCATAAACCACTGCTCCGATAAATATGGTTCGATAGGAACATGCCCGCGTTCACTGTATCCGACCTTATGAGTATAATTCTCGATTTTTGACAGAAGCTTACGCTCCTTCATTTCTTCGACTACCGCCTCCCTGGCTTCAAACCTATCAAGACCGCGGAAATCCTCAGGAACATTATTATTCAGTGTAGCGTCGATATTTAATATATTTACAAATTCAAGGTTATGATTCTTCCCTATTATATAATCGTTCGGATCATGAGCCGGAGTTATTTTAACAACACCTGTAGCAAATTCAATATCTACGTATTCATCTGCAATGACAGGTATTTCCTTTTCCACGATCGGCAGTATGACGGTCTTCCCTATGTATTTCTTATAACGGCTGTCTCTCGGATTAACTGCTACTGCGGTATCACCCAGAAGAGTCTCAGGACGTGTAGTGGCAATTTCCAGAAATTCCCGGCTTCCTTTAATAGGGTACTTGAAATACCAGAGCTTGCCTTCAACTTCCTTGTAATATACTTCCTCATCTGAAATAGCGGATTTTGATACGGGACACCAGTTTACAAGTTTGTATCCCTTGTATATATACCCTTTTTTGTATATTTCCACGAAACTATGGATCACGGATTTATAATAACCGTTATCCATAGTAAATCTTTCCCTGTCCCAATCGCAGCTGGCACCCATCCTTTTGAGCTGGTTTATTATTATTCCCCCGTATTTCTGTTTCCATTCCCATGCATATTCCAGGAATTTTTCCCTGCCTATTGCGAACTTGTCAATACCTTTATCCAGAAGGTACTTGACAACCTTAGCTTCCGTCGCAATAGATGCATGATCAGTCCCGGGGATCCAGCAGGTTTCAAAGCCGTTCATCCTGTGATAACGTATTAATATGTCCTGAATGGTATTATTAAGTATATGCCCCATATGGAGGACACCGGTTACATTGGGCGGAGGTATCACTATGGTATATGGTTTTTTGGAAGGATTAACGCTGCTTTTAAACAGCCCTTCCTCAATCCAGTATTGATATATCTTTTCTTCAAAATCATTAGGATTATATGGACCCGCTAACTCAGGCTTCATGAAATGCCCCCCGCAGATGCTGTCAAATATATTAAAATTGTAAAGAAACCCCATTCAATTGTCAAGCTCATGTTTACCCTGTGTTCCTGCAGACATGAAAACTTGACAATAATCTTTTTTATATTATTTTTGAATGTATTGACATTTCAGAAAAAATATTTTATACTAATTCATAGTATATTACTATGAATAGTATGCTTTGATTAACAGCTGGAGGTTAATATGAAAATAGCGGATTCTATTACAAACCTTGTGGGCAACACACCGCTTGTCCGTCTTTCAAGAATGGCAGAGGGTTTGCAAGCGGAAATTTTATTGAAGCTTGAATTTTTCAATCCCCTTTCAAGTGTAAAGGACAGGATCGGCCTGGCTATGATAGAAAAAGCTGAAAAGGACGGTCTTGTCGGACCTTCGACAGTGATTATCGAGCCTACGAGCGGCAATACCGGAATTGCTCTCGCCTTTATATGCGCTTCCCGCGGCTACCGGCTTATCCTTACGATGCCCGATACAATGAGTATCGAAAGGAGAAAACTTCTGAAATGTTTCGGGGCTGAACTTGTTCTCACCCCGGGTCCTGAGGGTATGAAAGGCGCTATCCAGAAGGCCATAGAACTTACCAAAGAAAATCCGGGTTCATTCATGCCGCAGCAGTTCGAAAATCCGGCAAATCCCGAAATCCACAGGAGGACTACTGCGGAAGAGATCTGGAAAGACACCGAAGGAAATGTTGATATACTGGTTTCGGCAGTGGGAACAGGAGGAACATTAACCGGAATTTCTGAAGCTTTAAAGAAGAAAAATAAAAATTTTAAGACAATCGCAGTTGAACCAAGTGATTCCCCCGTCCTTTCCGGAGGCAGTCCGGGACCTCACAAAATCCAGGGAATAGGAGCAGGGTTCGTACCGGCGGTGCTGAATATAAAACTCATTGATGAGATTATAAAAGTCCGTCATGAGGATGCAGGAGCTATTGCCAGGGAGCTCGCTAAAAAAGAGGGGATACTTGCAGGAATATCTTCAGGAGCGAATGTCTGGGCGGCAATTGAAACCGCAAAACGAAGCGAAAATAAAGGAAAAACAATTGTAACCATAGCATGCGATTCCGGTGAAAGGTATCTCTCGACCTGGTTATTCGAAGAATAAATTATTAAGCATAATATCATTCAAAATATGATAAAATAAAAAAACAGGAGGCATCAAATGAATGATTTCAATATGGATAAAGCCGGATTCGAAACCCTTGCCCTGCATTACGGCCAGAAAATCGATGAGTCGATGTCAAGAGGGGTTCCGGTTCACAGGACTAGTTCCTATTTATTCAAGAGCACTAAACATGCAGCGGATCTTTTTGCCGCCAAGGAATTCGGCAATATCTATTCACGCATCATGAATCCGACTAATGATGTTCTCGAGCAGAGAATTACAGCCCTTGAAGGCGGGGCAACGTCAGTAGCCGTCTCTTCAGGTACAAGCGCCATTTTTTATGCTATAATAAATCTCGCAAAAGCGGGCGACGAGATTGTTTCTGCAAAAAATCTGTACGGCGGCACTTTTACGATGTTCGAAGCAATACTTCCGGACCTGGGAATCAACGTCAAATTTGCCGATCATAAGGATCCATCCAGTTTCGATAAACTCATAACATCCAAAACCCGGGCCCTTTTCATTGAAACAATAGGGAACCCTGTCCTTGATTTTACGGATATCGAAGCTGTTTCGGCAGTTGCAAAAAAACATCACCTGCCTTTGATAGTCGACGCAACTTTTACAACTCCCTATCTCCTGCAGTCAATAAAGCATGGCGCCGATATTGTCATTAATTCTCTTACGAAATGGATAGGAGGTCATGGGACTGCCATCGGCGGCATTATGACTGACGCCGGCAATTTCGACTGGTCAGACAAAAATTTTTCCTTATATAACGAACCCGATAAGAATTATCATGGATGGCGCTGGGCCATCGACCTCCCTGAAGGACTGAAGAAAATTCTATACGCCGTGCGATTCAGGTTTGTCCCGCTCAGGAACCTCGGCGCCTGCCTGTCTCCCGATAACGCCTGGATGTTCCTGCAGGGAACTGAAACACTTCATATCCGCATGCCCAGGCATTGTGAAAACGCTCTTGCCGTAGCCAAGTACCTGAAAAGCCACTCTAAAACCGCGTGGGTAAGATATCCGGGCCTGCCTGACGATCCGACATACCCGACAGCCTCGAAATATCTAAAGAAAGGTTATGGAGGCATGGTCGTTTTCGGAGTAAAAGGAGGGGTAAAGGAAGGTGAACATTTAATTGACAGCCTTGGCCTTTTTTCACATTTAGCCAATGTCGGCGATGCCAAGTCCCTGGCGCTGCACCCTGCAAGCACTTCCCATTCACAGCTCTCGGAAGAACAGCAGCTGGAAGGCGGTCTGACTCCCGACCTTGTAAGGCTTTCCATAGGTCTGGAAAACATTGACGATATTATTGCAGACCTTGACCAGGCTTTGTCAAAAATATAAAGATAGGATAATTAATGATATCGATTACTGTAAACGGTGAAAATGTGCTTGTAAAGCCTCAAAGTGTCCTGGACTATATTAAAAATGAAAAAAATCTCGATCCGGCTCATGTCGTTATCGAATATAATCTCGCGATTCTGCACAAAAACACATGGGCCGAAACAATTTTAAAGGATAAAGACAGAATCGAGATCGTTAATTTTGTGGGCGGCGGTTAATCCCGCACTTCATCCTCATCCATATCAGACTGATTGTTTAATTTCAGTTTCGGGACTTTTGGAATATTGCGGCCGTAAAATATTTCCGACATTTCTTTTTTAAGCCGCTGCTTGATCCTCTTTTTTTCACCCTGGAGAAGGTCTTTTTTACCTGTACCGAACAAATAATTGTCCAGATCGAATGTTTTAAGGATCATTTTGGTATGAAATATGTTTTCCTGGTATACATTAACATCCACGGCATGAAAAGCATCAAGGGTTTCCTCTGAAATATAGTTTTGTATTGAATTTATTTTGTGATCGATAAAGAATTTTTTCCCATCTATATCCCTTGTAAAACCCCTTACCCTGTAATCCATCATTATAATGTCTGGATTGAAGCTGTGAATGAGATAATTTAATGCCTTCAGGGGAGAAACCACGCCGCATGTAGCGACGTCAATATCCGCCCTGAAAGTGCTTATGCCGTTGTCAGGGTGACTTTCGGGATATGTATGCACCGTAATATGGCTCTTGTCAAGGTGGCCTACAACCGCAGAAGGAAGAGGCCCGGGCGCTTCCATTCCAGCATAATCTTCGGGAACCTCCGTCCTGTCCGAAATAAGAATCGTGACGCTCGAACCCTGCGGATCGAAATCCTGCTTGGCTATATTCAATATATGCGCGCCTATTATCTTCACAACATCCTTTAGGATATTGGTCAGGCGCTCGGCATTGTACTCCTCGTCGATGTATTCAATATAGGCATGCCTGTGCTGTGAAGTTTTTGCATAACAAATATCGTACATATTGAAACTGAGGGTTTTCGTCAGATTATTAAAACCGAAAAGTTTCAATTTTTTCAAGGGCTTTACGTCCATCCCCCTCTCCTTCAGGTACTATAGAAATTCACTTAGTCTTCAATCTATGAAATCCATAAGTTCTTTTACACGTTTGGGATTTCTGAGTTTTCTGAGAGCCTTGGCTTCTATCTGCCTTATCCTTTCACGGGTCACCTGGAAAAGGTAGCCGACTTCTTCCAGGGTATGGGAATAACCGTCTTCAAGCCCGAAACGCATCCTCAGCACTTTCTGCTCCCTTAACGGCAATTGATCGATAATTTCACCTAATTTTTCCCTCAGCATATTATTCATCGTTGAATTCAAAGGACTTGCGGCTTTTATATCCTCAATAAAATCCCCGAGCGCAGAGTCTTCATCCCTTCCAACCGGAGTTTCAAGCGAGACGGGATCATTGGCCACGCTTTTAATATTTTTAACTTTGGATATACCCCAGCCGACACGCGTTGAAATTTCTTCAACCGATGGAAGTCTCCCAAGATCCTGGGTGAGGTCCATTTCAGCCTTTTTCACCTTGTTAATCTGTTCAATCATATGTATGGGCACCCTGATGGTCCGGGACTGTTCGGAAATTGAACGCGTAATAGCCTGCCTGATCCACCATGTGGCATATGTCGAAAATTTATATCCTTTACGGTATTCGAATTTTTCCACAGCGCGGATAAGACCGATATTTCCCTCCTGTATCAGATCGAAAAGATGAACTCCCCTGTTGATATACCTTTTCCCTATACTGACTACAAGCCTTAAATTAGCCTGAACGAGTTCCTTTTTTCTCTCTTCCACGATATTTTTCCCTTCTTTTATCTCATGCGACCAGTGAATTAATTCCGAAGAGGATACTTTATATTCATTCTCGATATCGGCAAGCTTGTTCTCCTTTTCCTCAATATTCTGCAGAAGGGTTTTCAGGGAGTCGTTATTCTTTTTCTGCCCATAAATCTTGTACATTTCAGCAATGGTGAGGTTATTTACCTCCTCGACCTTTTTAAAATATTCCATGAATTTTTCAATTTCCTCGGCTACATTTATCAGTTTTTCGGCTGCATTAAGGAGGATCTTCTGATTGATATCTATTGTTTTAATGTCGTCAACAAATTGTCTCCTGATTTTCCTGATTTCATCTTTTAATTCGTTTCTTTTCTTTTCGCCTGCATTCTCCCAATCCTTATCGATTTTTTCCATGTCCGAATAGAATTCTTTCAAATAAGTAGCCACCTTGGCAATAATCTTCATCCTTTCTTTTCTTTCTTTTACTGTAATATTATATATTTTAGGCAAATTGAAAAAATTGTATAATTTCCCTTTCCCCTTAAGGATATCTTCTATTATGGAATTGATCTCCGGCACCAGGAATCCGGCATCATATACAGAACTGTTGATCTTGAGCTGACCTTCCTCGATCTTCTTGGCAATTTCAATTTCCTGCGGCTGGGCCAAAAGAGGTATCTTCCCGATTTTCTTGAGATATATCCTGAGAGGATTGTCAGACTGCTCATCTTCACTTTCAATGATGATTGAATCTATGTCCTCATAGGTATCCTCAATAAATTCATCGAATTCCTCGAGAAAAGCATCGGCAATATTGACTTCATTTTCCTCAAGAAGACGCAGGACATTATCTATTCCTTCCGGCGAAGAGATAACCGTTTCAGGAAGCCTGTCGAGTATCTCATCATAAGTCAGCATTCCTTTTTCCTTACCGAATTTTATAAGCCGGTTCACGTCTTCATTTTCAAGTAAATCATCGAACATATACTATGATCTCCTTATATATATTGTTTGTTTCCCTGTTAATTATCCGGCAAGGTAGCATCGCCGGAGTCCACCTCAGATCTTCAGGACAATTCCTGAATTTTAACGCATTCAGTTATCTTCTCCTTGATCGATAATTCTTCAAGCTTCAGGCCTTCCTGAATTTTCTTGAATTTATTCATCTCCAAAAAATTAGATTCATTTTCATAATCCCGGATAATACGCGAAATTTTCGCCACTTCACTTGTTATATACTGAGCTTTAATCTTATATGCCAGTTCCATTATTTCTGCAGGGTTCACTTCGCTTAACATCGAGTATTCAGAGATCTTGGAAATAATGTCTCCGTTGCCAAGCTTCGCAAAGATTTCCCCCGGTTTCATGGAAGGGTTTACGCTTAACAGTGAAAATATCATACCCGCATCAGAATCCCTGAACATTTTCTCAGAAATGATATTCTGAATGCTGCCGATAAGTTCGGGATTAATAAAAAGCCTGCCGATAAGTTCGGCTTCAAGGATACCAGCCTTTTGACCTGAAGACGGCGACTCCTTTATAGTTCTTCCTGTATTTTTATCATTCCTTATAAAATTCTGATATTCCGCAAGAATAACTTCAAAATCCTCGCTTATCGCTTCCGATGTTTTTTTCAAATACTCTTCGCGTGTTATTGCACTTTTAACCTTCATAATATAGGGAAAAACAGACATCACGAATTTTACTTTGTTTTTTTTCGCATCGATCTTTCTATCGAAATACTTTATTTTGAAATCTATCGGCGGCAACGCCTTATCTGTTGAATACTTTTCAAAAGAAGCGCCGCCGTTTTCCATAACATAATCATAAGGATCCATTTTCCCGGGAAGGATAACAACAGACTGGCCGATTCCGCTTTCCACCGATATATCCAAAGCCCTGTTTGCCGCATTGATGCCCGCTTCATCTCCATCGAAGATGAATTTTACGGAATCGGCGTACCTCTTTAAAATCACCATCTGGCTATCGGTAAGGGATGTACCTAAAGGCGCTATCGTATTCCTTATTCCGTGCTGGTGAAGGGCGATCACATCCATATAGCCCTCAACAATGAACGCCTCTTTCTTTTTAATTATTTCTTCTTTTGCAAAATTCAGAGCAAAAAGGAGGTTCCCCTTGTGAAATATCATATTTTCAGGACTATTCAGATATTTTGCCTGGCTTTTATCATCGGTAAGGATCCTGCCGCCGAAACCGACACAATTGCCTTCCCTGTCCAGGATGGGAAAAATAACTCTGCCGGAGAATCTGTCGAATATTCCGGTACTGCCCTGGCAGGACAAACCGGCTTTAAGAATATATTCATCCCTGTAGCCTTTTTCTTTTAAAAATTCAGAAATGCTCAGCCTTGAACTGCCGCCGTAGCCTATCCTGAATTTTTTGACGGTTTCGAGGGTCAGCTTTCTTTTTTTTATATAATCCCTGGCTGATTTCGCATCCTGCGATTCAAGCAATAACTTATTAAAAAAAGCTTCGGCTTCCTTATTTATTTTTAACAGTATCTCCTTTTCCTGTAAAGAGGCGTATTCTTTTTCATTGGAGAAAGCTGTAAGATCGATCGAAGCCATTTTTGCAAGTTCCTGCAAGGCTTCAATAAAACTAAGCTTGCTGTAATCCATTAAAAATTTCAAAGTATTCCCGGAAGCGCCGCAGCCGAAACAATGATAAAGCCCCTTTTCTTCACTGATTGAAAACGACGGCGTTTTTTCCTGGTGAAAAGGGCAAAGCGCTAGATGATTCCTGCCGCTTTTTTTAATTTCCGTATATCTGCCGATGACATCCAGAATTGAAACCCTGTCAAGAATATTACCTATGACTTCCTGAGGTATCAAGTCATTTTCTCCATCTAATAAACAAAAATGAATATACTGCCTCTAGCTGAAGCGCCGTAAACAAAATTAAGCCAGCCTGCACTGAAAAAATTGAACTGATTGGGATGATACATTCTTCTTTTGATTAGCTTATATTCAGGTTATTACAAAATTCATCCTTGTGATATATAATATACAGATAAATCGGCAATATTCCTATACTTTCTTGAAAAATATTTACATTCAAAGTATATTTTCCATGATATCAAAGAGATTTATCGTTTTTTCCCCATTTGTAATATACCTGGATTCAACTATCGGATCAAGAATAGCCATCTTTCTTGAATCATAACCGGTAAGGTAAGATATATAATCACGAATCCGGGCTCCGCCTTCTTTTTGATTGAATGTTATTTTTACCCTGCCGTCAGATAACAAAAGTTCATTTAAATAATCTTTCAAATTTACAGCCTTTCCGCCCTTTGTCCCGGCCTTAACATATTCACCCATTAAACCGGCTTTAGAAAGGATTTCGTCCCGCATTATTCCGGCATCGAACGAAAAACAAGCGAAATGCTCTCTGCATAATTTAGTGAATTTCGGATAAGGAAATTTAATTAATTTAAGTTTAATGATTTTTATCCCTTTCGGCAACTCGGAATTAATTTCCCTTAATAGTTTTGCGGCCGGTATTTTTTTTGAAACTTCAAATTCAGCCACCTCGTACAGGCTTTCAAGCCCGACGGGAAGGGCCCATCCCATTTCTACTCTTACATGCGGATTGAAACCCCTGGTAAAAACAACAGGGATATTTGCCCTGATAAAAGCCCTCTCAAGCATTTCTTCCAGGTCTACAGGGCCTATATATTTCATGAGGCCGGTTTTACTATATAAAATCCTACAAATAAAAGCAGGATCGTTTGTTATCATTATGTTATTTAAAAATTTCTTATCTATTTTTATTCCGGTCCCGGAGTCAGCTGCAAACCTGGGTTTTATTCTTTTAAAATCGCAGCTGCCGCAGAAATTCCGGCAATCTGCCGAACAACCCGGTGTCATAGTTTTCTGCAAACCCCGCTCCCTTTCTTTCAATAAATATCTCTTATTTATGCCAATATCGATGATTTCCCATGGGAGATTGCATTCCGTATTCCTTTCAATCATGTAAAAACCCGGATCAATGCTGTTCTCTGCAAACGCTTCTTTCCATATCCCGGGTTTAAAAGATTCACTCCATCCGTCAAACCGTGCGCCCTTCCTGAACGCCCTTTCGATAACACCTGACAGCTTCCTGTCGCCCCTGGCAATAACGCCCTCAAGCTCACTCATTTCCGGATCATGAAATTTTACAGTTATGTTCCTCCGGGTTTTCAGCACTCTTATTAAATCATGAAAATCCTCGAGTGCGGCTTCTTTTTCCATCTGTGCATTCCATTGGAAAGGAGTGTGGGGCCTGGGTATGAAAAGAGCTATACTAATCGTTATTTTAAATCCTCCTCCCCTGAAAAGAGAATCCAGCCTCAAGGCAAGGTCTGCAATATCTTTTATCTCAATTCCTTTTTCAATTCTGCATAACCCGATCATGAAATAAAGCTTTACACTTCTCCAGCCCAGTTCCCTTGCAATACTGATAACATTTATAAGTTCTTTTTCATTGATATTTTTGTTGATCGAATCCCTTAAATCCTGCGTACCGCCTTCAACCGCAAATGTAAGTCCGCTTTTTCTGATTTCTTTTACTTTTCATGGCCAATTCAAGAGTAAAGCTGTCTATCCTGAGGCTCGGCAATGAAAAAGAAACACCATGACATGACAATTGCCTGTCCATGGCATCTATCAGGGCGCCAAGATCCGAATAATCGCTTATACTCAGGGATATTAAAGATAATTCACGATAACCGGTTTTCCTTATTATTTCCCTTGTTAATTTCATCAATAATGAAACAGGCCTTTCCCTTACCGGCCGGTAAACAGATCCGGCCTGGCAGAACCTGCATCCTCTTATGCAGCCTCTTGCTGTTTCAAGAACGGCACGGTCCTGAACAGCCTGGATATTCGGCAGGAACTGGTCCGTAACAAATTCGGTGTTTTCAAGTTCAGGTTCACTGTATCTTTTAACCTTTTTACCGGCAGGAATAATAAAACCTTTTTCATCTATTTCAGAATACAGTGAAGGTACATAAACGCCCTCTATCAGCGACAGGTTTTCCAGGATTTGCGCCCTGCCGTACCCCCTGGCCTTCCCCTCCGCGACCGTTTCAGTTATCAGCACTACCCTGGTTTCACCGTCGCCGATGCAAACAGCATCCAGAAAATGCGCTAATGGTTCGGGATTTACGGTAGAAGGGCCCCCGCCTATAATAAAGGGATGGGCTGCGGTCCTTTCACTTGAATAAAAAGGAATTTTAGAAAGATCCAGTATATTGAGAAAATTTGTATAAAGGAGCTCGTATTGAAATGAAAACCCGAGAATATCGAATTCCCGAAGCGCCGTTTTCGTTTCAAGCGAAAAAAGAGGAATTTCTTTATCTCTTAATTGCCATTCCATATCGTTCCAGGGGGCGTATGCCCTTTCGCATACAATATTTTTTTTCTTATTAAGTATATTATAGAGTATCTTCAAACCCACATTAGATATTCCTATCTCGTATACATCCGGATAGATCAGGGCTATGCTGGTTTTCCCCCCGTGTTCCTTCTCGACGGTATTAATTTCCCCGCCGATATACCTCGCAGGTTTATCTACAAAGGGGATTATTTCTCTTTTTATTTTTTCCCACATCAACAATTATCCTTCAATTAATATCTCAATATTATATTATAAAATAATTTGCAGAAATCCGCTCTATCCGGATAATAAGCTTAGAATACTAAATATTAATAACATAGATTGTTTTTAGAACCGCTCTTATAATATCTATTATGAAAAATAAATATGCATACAAATGGCTTTCTTCAGGTATAAGCAACTTTACCGGTAATCTGGCATCAATGCAGAATTATTTTATCGGTCTTCTCAGAAATCACTGGCCCGGAATAACCGGAAATGTTATATCCGCCCATTCCCTGCCCAAAGGCATATACAATAAAGCCCTGGTGATAAATGTAGACGACCCGATATGGATCCAGGAGCTTAACCTTTTAAAAGACGATATCAGGGATAAAATTTTAAAGTATTATAACGATAAAAGATTTTTAAATTTATTCGACAATATCCGTTTCCAGAACGGGGATATTTCAAGAACGGAAACGGAAGATAACTGCAAATATACCGGTAGGATCGAAGCCGCCATGCTCAAAGAAATCGATGACAGGATCAAAATTATCAGCGACCCTGAACTTCACGATGCTCTCCGCCATTACATGGTTCAATCGATGCTGAAATACGAAAAAAAGACCTGAAGATTAATAGGGCCTTTCCCTGTATTCCTGGAATACAATAACCTCGCCGATTTCGGCAGAAACTTTTTTTATCTCATCCTCAAATACCAGATCAGGTACGAGTGTGGTCCGAAACTGATGCGGTACACCGCTTGTCCTGATCATATCGATCGATCGTTTAATTTTGCCCATATCGATTGAAACCATACCCACAGTTTCACCATACCTATCAAATATATTTTTTATATCCATCGCCACAAAGGTAAGTAAGTTCTTGTCAAAATATCCTTCCAGCACATCAGGTAAATATCCGTTTGTATCCAGTTTAGTTAGCATGTCTTTTTTTCTGCACCAGTTTAAAAAGACTGCAAGCCTTTCTCCCCACAGTGTCGGTTCCCCCCCGCTGACGCAAACGCCCTCGATTTTTCCCTTGATTGACAGCAGATATGTCTCAACATCCTCTTCTTCAATTACAGGGATCGTACTGTATGAATCATAATTGACAAGATCCCAGTTATGACACCAGGAACACCGGAAGTTGCATCCGCCCGTAAATAAAGTCGAAACTATTCTTGAAGGGTAATCGATCAGTGATGTTTTTCTTATACCCCTGAACATAATTTACTATTCATTTTTAAGAGACATCAATTTTTCTTCATACGTGTTCCGTTCCGAGAATTCCTGCTGTTTGCCTATATTCCAATGCTGTACCGGCCTGTAATAACCGACAATCCTGGAATAAACCTCGGTCGGGACAACAAGCTTCTTATTCTTATCCGTTTCCATGATACCTCCCAATCCTCTTTGTCATCTTTTCTATTTTAAAAACAGCTCTTACATATACTTTCCATATTTGTTCAATTCCTCATCCGAATGAGACCGCGGGCATATCCAGTGTTCTCCCGGTATATATCCATGAACCGGGCAAATCGAAAATGTAGGAGTAATTGAAAAATAAGGGAGACGGTATTGTGTCGCCACAGTTCTGACCAATTTCGCTATAACTTCGGGATTATCTATCCTTTCACCTAAGAAAATATGTATGACTGTGCCCCCTGTAAATTTTGCCTGGAGGGGATCCTGATAGTCAAGGAGTTCGAAAATGTCGTCTGTGCTGTTGACCGGCAGATGAACGGAATTTGTATAGTAAGGCGCATCCCTGGTGCCGGAAGAAATAATTTCAGGATACATCTTTTTATCTGATTTCGCCAGGCGGAAACTGGCCCCTTCGGCCGGCGAAGCTTCAAGGTTATAAAGGTTCCCGGTTTCCCTTTTAAATTCCTCGAGCACTTCAATCATAAAATCAAGGATCTTTATCGCAAATTTCCTGCCTTCTTCAGTATGGTAAGGTTTTTTAAGGTAATTCATTGCGGCCTCGTTCATACCGATCAATCCGATTGTCGAAAAATGATTCGTCCAGAATCTGCCGCTTCTTTTTTTTATGTCCTGTAAATAAATACGCGTATACGGATATAAACCCTTCTCTGTAAGATCCTCTATCATTTTCCTTTTCATTTCAAGGGAATTCTTTGAAAGTACCATTGTCTGCCTTAGAGACTCGAGAAATTCCTCATCCGATGAGGCATTGAAAGCTATCCTCGGAAGATTGATAGTCACAACCCCGATAGATCCTGTCATAGGATTGGCAGCAAACAGCCCTCCGCGTTTTCCGGGAGTGTTGTCTTCAGTGTAGCCTGCGCTCATCCTGTCGAGCTGCGCCCGAACCTCCCTGTTGTCCAGTTTAAGCCGGCAGCACATGCTTCTCGTATCCTCTTCATTCATATCGGAATTAATGAAATTGCTGAAATAAGGAGTCCCGTATTTGGCAGTCATTTCCCAGATTTTTTTGTATGCCGGATTGTTCCAGTCGAATTTTTTTGTGATATTATAAGTGGGGATTGGAAATGTGAAAGGCCTGTTCTTTGCATCGCCTTCAAGCATTACTTCTGCAAAAGACTGGTTTATCCATTCCATCTCTTTACTGAATTCTGAATAGGTTTCGTCCTGTATCTCACCTCCGATTATCACTCCTTTATCCTTTAAATATGAGGGACATACAAGATCGAATGTCAAATTGGTAAAAGGAGTCTGGAAACCGGTCCGGGTAGGTACATTCAGGTTAAAAACAAATTCCTGAATAGCCTGCCTGACATCCTGCCTGGAAAGCCCGTCGTATCTTATGAAAGGAGCAAGCAGAGTGTCTATATTGGCAAAAGCCTGGGCGCCTGCAGCTTCGCCCTGGAGAGTATAAAAAAAATTAACGATCTGGCCGAGAGCCGAGCGGAAATGTTTGGCCGGTCTTGATTCAACCTTCCCGACAACTCCTCCGAAACCCTGGATCAGCAGTTGTTCAAGATCCCATCCGACACAGTAAGCCGAAAGCGAACCCAGGTCATGAATATGGATCGCAGCATTCCTGTGAGATTCACCTATATCGGGAGTATAAATTTTAGTCAGCCAGTAATTGGCAGTTATGGTTGACGATACGTGAGCATTAAGCCCCTGGAGAGAATAGCTCATGTTCGAATTTTCATTAACTCTCCAGTCCCTTAAATGAACATAATCTTCGATCATATTCAAGCTGTCATTGAGCGTTTTACTGATATTGCGAAGTTCGCCCCTTTTCGCCCTATACAATATATAAGCTTTTGCAGTTTTCCTGAAGCCCATATTCATCAGCGTATCTTCCACGATATCCTGAATATGTTCAATCTCTACAATTTTATCTTCCAGTTTACTGACTGCCATTGCCGTGATTTCCCATGCCTGGTTATAATTCCCTTCTCCTGTCGCTTCAAAGGCTTTATTGACAGCGGTAGCTATTTTAGATACGTCAAAATCGGCGACCCTTCCGTCCCTTTTCCTGACAAAAGCGCTTTGATTATTACTTTTTTTTGTTTGAACAAGGTCTTTGACAAGCTGCTCCATTAACACCCTCCCCGAAAATCAAGATTAAAAACCCTAATATTCAAGATCTGAACATACTTATTACCGATGAGATAATTAATGCGGCTATAATAAGCACGACACTGCCCAATATTATGATTTCCCTGTTTTTCTTCATAAAACCGACATGATCCCTCTCAAAAAGAAAAATCCTGTTCTTGCCATGAGGAACGATAAAAATAACATTAACCAGCAGGGCGGCAAGAAGAAGGAGTATATCGGGAATCCGCTTGTTCAACAGTTTTTCAAACAGATCCTTTATAAAAAACATGTAAACCAGGAAAAACAAATCGCAGATCACTATAAGCGAATAAAAGATCCGATTTCTGAAATATCTGTATATATTCCTGGATTCCACCAATCCTTTTATTTTCAAGTAAAGGCTTTTCAGTTTCCGGTCCCCCTGATCGGATAAATACAAATTGCAGCTCGAAGAAGAAACGTCAAGTATAAGATAAGGCTCCTCTTTGCTGCCGGCAGAAGATTGGACTATAAGGAAAAAGTTATGATATTCCTTTTGAATTAAATCATCTTTTTTAACAAGGGCTTTGATATCCCCCTGGTCCTTGATTTCATGTTCCAGCGACTGTCTGCCGATCTGGACTGCAGCTTCCGGAAAATCTTGCCTCGAAATTTCCAGCACATTTAAAACATCATCCTTAAACAACATGATCATAAACGGAGAAAATGAAAAAGTGTAATATGATACCCTGCTGCTCCCATGGGTAATGGATAAATCTCCTTTCCTTTTTTAAATATTTAAAATAACGAGGAAATTTATCAATTATTATATTTTAATTCAAATTAAATATCTACACTTTTATAAAAAAAGATCGATCCGGTTTGCAAACTGAACTGAACTGAACTGTAAATCTTTGACAAATTCACACTGGGATATTATCATCCTTTAATAATCGGTTCAAAAAGAGGTGTTTATATGAAAATATCGGCTATTTTTTATTGTTCTCTGGCATTAGCATTATCGATAGCAGCCTGTACCCAGAACCCGGGAGGAGGGAACAGCAGCAGCGGCAGCAGCGGGGGCGGCAGTTCCAGTTCAATTCCTTCCGGTCTGCCTGCCGGAGTATCGACAGTCAAATCCAATAATAACGATTCGATAGCGATAGGCGCCCGGTACTCGGTCAACAATAACGAATGGAATGTCGGAGCGGCTTCGACCCCGTACAGCGAGGAAATATTCACAGGCAGCACCAACGGCACAGCTTTCTTCGGCTGGCAATGGTCCTGGAACAACGCAAACACTTACAACGTTCTTGCCTATCCCGAAGTTTTCTGCGGCGACAGCCCATGGTCGCCGAACCCTTCACACCCGGCGGATTTTCCTTTTACAATCAGCAACCATACGGTTACTTCTTCCTTCAACATCAGCCAGAATACAACTCCGGCTTTCGGCGGAGACACCTACGACCTTGCATACGATATCTGGATCATATCTAATACGAGCGACCCCTCATCGTTCACATCCAAAGATATCAAGTGCGAGCTCATGATATGGCTTGCAAGCACTAATGCGATCCCGGACGGGCTTCCGCCTTCAGGATCCCTCAATGCCAACGGTTATACTTTCAACTATTACCACAACCCGTCTCAGAGTTCGGGTACAAGCCTCAGCTGGATCTATGCAGCGTTCAGCGCCGGCACCGGCACACAGATTTATAATGCGGCCAGTTTCGATATAACCCCGTTCCTTGCTTATCTTACAAACAATCTCGTGCTGAACCCCGGCGATTATGTATGCACAGTCGAACTCGGAACTCGGTACGGAAGTGGCTATCGGCAGCGGAATCACTGTTATTTCAAATTATTCTGTTACCGTAACTCCTTAAGGCGCCTTGATCTCCCGGAGATATTTTTTAAGGAAAATGCCGGTGTAGGATTTTTTATCTTCAAGTATATCATCGGGCGTGCCTTCGAAAACGACCCATCCGCCCTTGTCGCCGCCTTCAGGCCCGAGGTCGATAATCCAGTCGGCGACCTTGATGACATCCATATTATGTTCGATGACAAGAACGGAATTTCCTTTATCGACAAGAGACTGCAGAACATGAATGAGCTTCTTGACATCGTCAAAATGAAGCCCCACGGTGGGTTCATCCAGGATATAAAGAGTATTCCCGGTTCCGACCTTTGACAGCTCCTTGGCCAGTTTGATCCTTTGAGCTTCGCCACCGCTCAGTGTTGTTGCTGCCTGGCCGAGATGAACATATCCCAGCCCTACATTTTTCAGGACATCCAGTTTCCGGTTTATCGAAGGAATATGCTCAAAAAATGACAGAGCCTCATCGACAGTCAAATTAAGTATATCCGCGATCGATTTTCCCTTGAACTTGATCTGCAGCGTTTCCTTATTATATCGTTTTCCGCCGCAAACATCGCAGGTAAGGTACACATCGGGCAAAAAATGCATTTCCACCTGGATGACGCCGTCTCCCTGGCAGGCTTCACATCGCCCTCCCTTTACATTGAAGCTGAAACGCCCCGCTTTATAACCCCTCGCTTTCGCTTCGGGGAGGTTTGTAAACAGATCCCTTATTTCGGTGAAGACCCCGGTATAAGTGGCCGGATTGCTGCGGGGAGTCCGGCCTATCGGACTCTGATCGATATCTATTATTTTATCGATATTTTCAAAACCTGTAATCCTGTCATGCTTTCCCGGTATGCATCTTGCCTTGTTTACGCACTTTGCAAGAGCCATAAATAAAATATCATTAACTAAGGTGGATTTTCCGGATCCGCTGACGCCGGTTATTGCGGTAAATTTACCAAGCGGTATTTTTATATCGATCTTTTTAAGATTGTGTTCTTCAGCCCCGATTATATCGATAAAATGCCCGTTCCCCTTCCTCCTTTTAACCGGCAATTCTACGAACATCTCTCCCGACAGGTACTTGCCGGTAAGAGAATTTTTATTAGCTTTGATCTCTTCGAAAGTTCCTTCTGCAACAAGCTCCCCTCCGTAAATACCTGCTCCCGGTCCAATATCGACGATCCAGTCGGACCTTGAAATCGTTTCCTCGTCATGCTCTACTATTAGAACCGAATTGCCCGTATCTCTG
Source organism: uncultured Spirochaetota bacterium (assembly GCA_963796325.1). Taxonomy (GTDB): domain Bacteria; phylum Spirochaetota; class Brevinematia; order Brevinematales; family JAOACQ01; genus CAVYGN01. The sequence goes on along the minus strand of CAWCLF010000001.1, from coordinate 126,908 downwards.
AGTTTTTCCAGGCTCGTAATAAGCCTGTCCGTATCCCTGGCATGAAGGCCGATTGTCGGTTCATCAAGGACATACAGCACACCCATCAGCCCCGACCCGATCTGCGAAGCCAGTCTTATCCTCTGGAATTCACCGCCCGAAATAGTGCTGACCTTCCTGTCAAGCGTTATATAATCAAGACCCACATCGACGATGAACTGAAGTCTTTTTTTTATCTCCTTCAATATATTATCCGCAATGATCTTTTCACTTTTTTCGAGCCTTTCATGCAATTCGGAAAAAAACAGGTTGGATGATGATACATTCATCTTCGTTACATCCATGATATTTTTCCCCGAAACAATTACTGCAAGGCTTTCTTTTTTCAGTCTTTCTCCCTTGCATAAAGGACAATTGACTGCTTTCATATACTGTTCAAGCCATTCCCGCATATCGGGGGATTGAGTTTCAAAATATCTCCTTTTAAGATTTGGAATTACGCCTTCGTAAACAGATTTTGTCAAAAAATCGAATCTTTCGCTTGTATAATGTATTTCAACCTTATCATTGTCTCCGTTCATTATTATTTTCCTGATTTTTTCAGGAAGTTCCTTGTAAGGCATATTCATAGAAAATCCGTATTTCTTCGACAGGGCTTTCAAGAACGCCGACCAGTGCCCCTGCGTAGGCGGATGGCTCCGCAAAGCCCCTTCGTTCAGGCTTTTATCAAAATCCGCAAGCAAATCCTCATCAAATTCGAGTTTTTCGCCGAGGCCGCTGCATTCAGGACAGGCTCCGTAAGGAGCGTTAAAAGAGAACATCCTTGGAGATATTTCACTGAAGCTTATTTCATGATCGGGGCAGTAGTATCTTTCCGAATAAATCTTTTCTTCAAGGGATTCGGGAAAATATAAGGACATAAGCCCGTCTCCATAATGAAGAGCGGTTTCGACCGAATCGGTAATCTGGGTTCTGTATTTTTCCTCAATGGAAAGCCTGGTTATCACAATATCTATGTTATGTTTTTTATTTTTATCCAGTTTAATGTCGGTGTCAAGTTCAAGGATTTCTCCGTTTACCCTGACTCTGGCGAACCCCTCCTTTCTCAATTCTTCCAATTCCTCGACATGGGTGCCTTTTTTACCCTTTACAACAGGCGCCATAATAAGGAATTTTATTCCGGCCTCCATTTTCATTATGGAATCCACTATTTCATCGCTCGTAGTTGAAGTCAGAATACGGCCACATACAGGGCATGTCGGGATCCCTATAGTCCCCCATAATAACCTGAAATAGTCATAAATTTCAGTTACAGTTCCGACAATAGACCTCGGATTGGCATGGACCGTCTGCTGCTGAATAGAAATGGCAGGGGAAAGACCTTCGATGTATTCGACGTCCGGTTTTTTCATTTCGCCCAGAAACTGCCTTGCGTAAGTGGATAACGATTCAAGATAGCGCCGTTCCCCTTCGGCATAAATCGTATCGAATACAAGTGACGATTTGCCGCTGCCCGATACTCCCGTGAAAACTACGATCTTGTTCCTGGGTATAGTAAGGTCAATGTTTTTAAGGTTATGCTCATGGGCGCCTTTTATTACAATTTGATCAAGCATCTATCAGTTATTACCTCGTTTTTTTCCAAATGACTTTTTTTCCCGGTCCTGAAAAAATTCATCCGGTTAAATTAATTTTTTTTCACGAAAATTAAACTATAAATATAATATAAAATTCCGCACGCTATACCGGCAAGAGCAGTGAAAAAGGAAATCAGGAAAGGCAGCGGATCAGGTTGAAACTTGAATTCGACAGTATGACTGCCTCTGCCGACAAAAATGCCCATTTCCAGATAATCCGCCCTGTATATTTTCGTCATTGCCCCGTCTACGAAAGCCTTCCAGCCGGGGTCGAACATCATATTAAAAAGAATCAGGCCGTCAGCCCCCGTATTGATATCTGACTTAATATACCAGGTCTTATAATCAAGTATTTTTTGAGGGGCGAACATTCTCTTGCCGCTGCCGCTGTTTGTGACAGGCGCATTAATAACAACTTTTCTATCCGGATCGAACCCCGGATCCCCGAGGTACCGCAGAGCATCCTGGTCGCTGACCGCCGGCACATAATTTTCAAAAAAGGCCAGGAAGGGATGGCAGTTTTTGACTTCAAAAACCGCTTCCTGCTGTCCGCCGTAGCCTGTTTCGACTGCTGCGAGAGTTAAATTGGTATTGTTGGTTAAGCCGTTTATCATAACGACCGGTTCCCGTCCTGCATATAAATATCCGTCGGTTATCAGGTATTTAACGCCTGACAGGCGCAGCAAAGGAAGGTTCATATTTAAGAGATCGTCGGGTGTCTTTACCGGTTTTGACATCCCCCTTAAGAGCGATTTAGTGAAAAAATTCTGGTAGCTTTCAGTTATTCCGGATGAAGCTATTACTTCCATGGGTTGAAGATCGAAATATGAAAAATAAAATGTAAGGTATTGCCGCCGCAGAGATGTCAGCCATATATTGGCGACATTCTCCTGCGTACTGGGCACCATCAGGGATGTTATTATACGGAAAGGCTCCTTTTCCTCTTTTTGCAAATAACTGATTATGCCATCGGGTTTATAAAATTCATCCAGCCTGATATAGGACCTGTCGACATAGAAAAGGTCTATCGACCAGAGGTCGGCAATCAATAGAACAAATGCCGCCGGCAGCAATAAATTCTTCCCCGGAAATTTTGTCGCCCTGAATGCAATGGCTGCGACTGCGAGAAGCAAGGCCAGGAAAATATCCATCCTGAACAGTGAGCGTATGATATTATTTACAATTGCCGCGCTTCTGCCCGGATCATTGTACTTAAGATTAAAACCCAGCATTATATCGTTTGAAAAAATGAGCATGATAAATAATGCCAATATGCCTGCCGACAGCAGGGCGATAAGGGTCCTTTCCAGCCTTATTTTATTCAGTCGTTCATTTTTCTGTGAAACAAGCTCAATAAGGAACTTCATGCCGTAACCCGATAGAACCGAAAAACAGAAAGCTGTTACACAGAGCAACTTGACCGGGGCCCTGAAATTCGCCATAAACGGCAGATGATAGAATACCCAGAAAAAAGGCACACCCGGCCAGTATTTTCCAAAAGATAAAAGCAGGGCCAGAATTCCTCCCGCCAGAAAAAATTTTACCGTGCCGCTTTTTTTAAAATATGCGATACTGCCGAGAATTGAGAAAAGCAATACAATCAAACCGAAATTATCACTTGAAGATGAAAAATCCTTTTCACCCCAATAATAGTCAGTCGTTTCAAGCGAGGACTTTCCATGAAATCCGAACGCCAGGCTGTCGATGAGTTCAACAGGATAAAATGAATAACTTACTGCAAAATCCCATGAGGAACTCTTTTCGGTTTCAGCCGTCAGGGAGCTTTTTTGAAGAGACATTCTCTCATTAAGCTTCTCAATTAAAAATGAAGAACCGTTATAAAATGCAAGACCTATTACGATAAAGATTGTCAATCCCTTCAATACATCGATCCCGATACCGCCGAAATTGGATTTTTTAAAATTCTTCCATTCGCCTATATTCCTTGTGAATATCTTAAAGGCCGCAAATGCGGCTGCCAATAAAGTAAAGTAAACTCCGCGCTGTATCTCGTCTTCCAGGAAAAGTCCCAGGAATGCGCCTGCAAGAAATAAAAAAATCCCGATTTTAATTTTACTTTTTTCACCGGTATCAAATGCGGCAGTTAAAAAATAAAAAATCATCGGTACATACCCGAGAGAACACACAGCCTGTGTATGGCCGGCATAAATATATGAAAGAACGACAGGTGAAAAAGCATAAGCGACGGAACCGAAAAGCGATGGAAGTACATCCAGCTTTAATTTCTTTAGAAAAAGGTAGCCGAATATAAAAGAAATAAGGAGGCTGGAGAGATATGACGCTCCTAAAACCAGCCCGATCGGCAGAATTTTAGAGTAAAGAGTATACAGATTTATTTGATAATGACCGTCATTAAATCCCATCCATATATCGTCCGACCAGACTCCTGTAGTATGTCCTACGCCTTTTGAATAATCCATGATAAAACCAAGCGAACTGTCGCTGACCCATTTATTGCCCTGAATTGCATAACCTGTAAAAATTTTATAGAAGAACAAAGAAGAAAGAACTATCATTATCAGGAGGACATACTTCCTAAGATCAAATTTCATTTAATTTCTCCTTTCATTTAAATCGGGCTTGAACTCAATAGAGAGATCGACCGGAATATTATAGTAAACAGAATTAACCAACGCAAATATAGTTTAAAAAAGATTGTCCCGGAAATACAAATCCCTGTAAAAACGGGTGCCGGTAATGAGTCATTTTTACACACCTTAAATCCATACGGATCATCCGGTAAAAGTTCAATATCTCCTTGATTTAATTATAATTATTGATTTATTAATTGTGGCACACTTTATGCTAATATATATTTAGATCTTATAAGGAGGTTAATATGAAGATCGTCAGAAAAAATAGTGAAGGTTCGGGGTTGACTCCAAGAAGGTTCAGAGATCCTTTTATAGACCTTTTCAGCCGTTTCTTCGATGACGAAATTATGCCGGCAGGTTTCTTTAAAAATGAATGGAATCCGAAAATCGATGTCTACGAAGATGAAAAGAACTTCGTGGTAAAAGCTGATATCCCGGCGGCGGATGAGAAAAACATGAATGTTGAAATCGAAGGTTCTTACCTGACAATTAAAGGCTCCAAAGAAGAGGAGCACGAGGAAAACGGAAAGAACTTTTACAAGATCGAAAGAGCGGGAGGTTCATTCGGCAGGACTATCACTCTTCCTGATAATATCATGTCAGACAACATCAGCGCAGATTACAAGAAAGGGGTTCTGACAATAACCATACCAAAAAGCAGTGAAACCCAGGTAAAAAAGATCAACGTCAAAGTCTCGTAGAAATAAAATAATTGTTAAAGGAGATTAAAATGAATGAGACGAGATACCATATCCCGCCTGCGGATATATTTGAGACCGGAGACAAGTTTATACTTGCATTGGATATGCCGGGTTCTTCAAAGGAAGGAATAGAGATCAACTGCGAGGGAGAAGTACTTACCGTCACAGGCAAAGTACGTGAAAACATCAAGGATTGGATTCCGGTTTCAGTGGAATTCAGGGTCCTGGATTTCCGCAGAGAATTCATTCTCAGCCGGCAGATAAACAAAGATTCGATCAATGCAAAATATGAGAACGGCATACTTATTATCGAGCTTGAAAAAACCGAATCTGCCAAGCCCCGAAAAATTGAAATTAAAGCAGCATAACATCATACTATCAAAACACCAGCCCCGCGGAATCCGCGGGGCTTTATTATTGTTTTATCGCTTATTCCATGGTAAAATAATGAACATGCTTTTATACGGAGCGTAAACCTGTCTTATGCCCAGGAAAAAACTTTTGGTTTCTATAATAATCCCTCTTCCGCGGTTCAATGATTATATTCGTGAAAGCATAAAATATTATGAAATACTTGATGCAGCCGGTTTTGAAATCATTATTCTGCCGGACGAAGAAGAGAAGGAAATTTTATCCGGCACACTGCCTGTCAGGATAATCATAAGCGGGAAAGTAGGACCTGCAGAAAAAAGGGACCTCGGGGCTAAAAATGCCAGGGGGGAGATCCTTGCGTTTATAGATGATGATGCCTATCCAAGGCATGACTGGTTCACGAATGCCTCGGTATTTTTTAAAAATAAAGAGATCGGTGCTGTCGGCGGACCCGCTGTAACCCCCGGAAACGAAGATTTCTGGAAAAAGATCTCCGGCAATGTTTTCGAATCATACCTGGGAGGCGGAACCTACAGGAAACGTTATATACCGGTCGGTAAAGTTCATGAAGATTATGACCTGCCTTCAGTCAACCTTATGGTTAGAAAATCCGTATTCGTTGCCGTGGGCGGTTTCGATTCATCATTTTATCCTGGCGAAGATACAAAACTATGCCTTGAAATTAAAAAAGCGGGTTATAAAATCCTGTATTCTCCCGATGTACTGGTTTACCATCACAGGAGAAATCTTTTTCCGAACCATTTCAACCAGGTCGCAAATTATGCGCTTCACAGAGGGTTTTTCGTAAAGAAATATCCTGAAACTTCTTTAAGGTTTTCATATTTTATTCAGTCCCTGTTTTTATTGTTTACAGTATTCGGATTTCTTGCATCAGCCTTTTCCAGGGAGATAGCTCTGTTTTACTGGTCTGCGATGGGATTCTATTTTTTACTGAATGTCGTTTGCGCTCTTAAACCGGGAGTCCTGGAAACATTCTGGACTGTGATCGGCGTCTTTTTTACACATCTTACTTACGGTTTCAATTTCATTAAAGGGCTTGTGTTTACTGCAGAGCTGAAGAGGTGATGTTATGAAAATCAGCATATCGTACCCGCCTATTGAAAAAGGAAAAGGCATTCCTCTCCTTTCTCAAAACAGGCAATTCCAATGGTTCAACGAAGCCACATACATATATCCCATAGTTCCGGCTTCGGCTGCGACGCTTCTTAAAAATAAAGGATTTGATGTCATTTGGGACGATGCAATTGCCGAAGGCCTTTCATATGCCGAATGGAAGAAGAAGATGCTGCATCAAAAGCCCGAATTAATAGCAATTGAGACAAAAACCCCTGTGGTAAAATCACATTACAATATCATAAACGATATTAAAAAAGAAATCCCCGGCATAAAGATCGTCCTTATGGGCGATCATGCCACAGCCTATCCTGAAGAAGCATTTGAATTTTCCGAAGTCGATTTTATCGTTACCGGGGGGGATTATGATTTCCTTCTTTTAAGCCTTGCCGAATCATTGACAAAAAAAACTCCTCTGGAACCGGGCATTTACTGGCGGGATCCCAAAGGTGCTATAAAGAGCAGCGGCAATTTCGAAAGAAAATACGAATTGGATTCGCTGCCCCTCATAGACCGCGATCTCACTAAGTGGAAATTATACGCTTACAACAACGGCAACTATAAGAAAACTCCCGGTACTTACATAATGTCCGGAAGAGACTGCTGGTACCATCAATGCACCTTTTGCTCCTGGACAACCCTGTTCCCGTTTTTCAACAAAAGGAAACCCGATAATGTCCTTGACGAGATCGGAAACCTTATCGAGACTTACGGAGCGAGGGAAATAATGGATGATACGGGTACCTTTCCGATCGGCGGCTGGCTCGAGGAGTTCTGCGAAGGAATGATCAGAAGGGGTTACAGCAGGAAGGTAAATATTGACTGTAACATGCGCCTCGGCAAAGCGTTAACCCGAAAAGATGCCGATCTCATGAAAAAAGCCGGTTTCCGGCTTGTCCTTGTGGGAATAGAATCCGCCAACCAGGTCACGCTTGACAGGATAAAAAAGGGGGAAAATATCGAGGAAATGATCGATGCAGTTAAAATGCTGAGAAAAGCCGGACTTTTCCCCCATATCACGATAATGTTCGGATACCCCTGGGAAACTGAAGAAGAAGCCTTGAAAACTCTGAAATTAGGGCAATATTTAATGATCAAGAATTATGCATACACTATGCAGGCTACAATGGTAATACCGTATCCCGGGACGCCCCTGTTTAATGAATGCAGGGAAAAGGGATGGCTGGAAACAACCGACTGGGACAGGTACGATATGAGGGAACCTGTAATGAAAACCCCTATCGGCAAACAGGAAATAATGAAGCTTGTCCAGGGCCTTTACAGCGTATCATTCAATCCTGAGTTCCTTGCAAGGAAATTAGCCGGCATCAGGGATCTTGAAGACCTGAAATATTTTATCAAGGCAGGTAAAAAAGTTCTGGGACATATTTTCGATTTTAAAAATACAGGAGGCTAAACTTATGATTATATCGATAATTGCAACAGTATTCCTTATTTTCGGCACGGTAACGATGTTCGTGACGGGCAGCGCGGAAGTTATCCCGCTATGGGCCAAATTCATCCCTATTCTGGGTGCGGCCGCATTGTGGGGATGCAGATTCCTCCGGCAGGCAAAGGGCAGAACCGGCATTGCCGGCATCATTTTACTGATATTCTTTTATGCTACTATAATCTACACTATCCCCTCGGTTCTCTGGTTATGGACCGCACAGGCAGGCGATCCTGAAAAAGATATCCCTGCAATGACATTAGGAGATCCGTCAGGTAAAAAGTTATTATACATAATATACCATCCGGGAGCATCGAGTTTCAACACCAATATTATCGCAGGATTGGCAGAAGCAATGGGAAAGGATGGATTCAAAACGGTCCTGTTCAGCGCTAATAAAAATTTGAAAATCGACCTTAAGAACGCTTCGGCTGTCGGCTTTTCTTCGCCGATTTACTTCGGGAATATCCGTCCGCCGGTTGAAAATTATTTGAAAAGAACCGATCCGAAGGGGATTAAAACCTTTATTATACTGACCTGCGGCTCCCCTGAAGCAGGAAATAAAAAAGATTACCTCGATAATTTCAAGTCAAAGCTCATAAAAGAAGGAGCCGTAATAATCGGAGGCAAAGTATTTTCAAAATCCGATACCCCGGACAAAATTAAAACCGGGATCAAGTCACTGGCCGAAGAAGTGGAAGGCGGCTTACGGTAAACTTAGGCCGGAAATATAGTCTGGTTCTTGTAAACTCGATAACTGCGCTGAGAGCATTATTAATACCTCTGATAATAGCCGCTGAATGGCGGAGATATTATATCACTTTTATGCTTTTGATACTGGCAGGCATAGCTACAGACATCGCCGACGGGCTGCTGGCAAGATTATTAAAAGCCGAAAGCCCCGCCGGCGGGATATTCGACAATCTGGCTGATTTTTTCTTTATATTCTGCATATTCCTGGTTTTTAACAAAGAGCGCATTTTTACACCGTTACTGACAGCCGCCGCAATGGTTTCTTTCATACTCTATGCCGCCAACTGCTGTATTCGAAGACAAATAATACATACAAAACTTGGAATAGGAACAGGCTTTGCCTGTATGACGGCAATACTGATATCAAGCGCAGGAAGGGTTTTCTATCCGCCGCAATCGGCACTGATCAATGCGGCATCAAGTTATTTATGCATTGCTTATCTTTTAACCGCTTCAGTCGAAAACATAATAATAATCATAAGCGGAAATCGGGGGAAAAATTAATCAAGGGAATTCTCTATCAATTCCTTCACAGTACTGATTGCTTCGCCGATCTTCGAGGGATCCTTCCCTCCGGCCTGTGCAAAATCCGGTCTCCCGCCTCCGCCGCCCCCGACAATTTTTGCCGCAGTTCTGGCAATATCGCCGGCTTTGATTTTCGAAACATAAGATTTTGTAACGCTGGCAGTGATTCCCACTTTATCATTCCCCATATCTCTGATAAGGAATAAAACTCCCAGGTCGCGGGTTTTAAATTCATCGACAGCAGCAAGAATCATATCGGGATCCATATCCGTCTCCGATAAGATTATGCAGGCTTTCCCGATTTTAAGAGACTTGAAAACAAGTTCTTCGAGATTTAATTTTGCCAGTTTCCCCCTCATAATTTCAAGTTCCCTATCCTTGGCCTTCAGACTTTCGGCTAACTGGGTCAATCTTTCGAGGAGTTTCATCTCGTCGGTATTCAGAGATGCAGAAGCCTCCCTGACTATATTATTCAAACTTCTCAATAATTCAAGGGAATTCAGGCCTGTTACCGCTTCCAGCCTCCTTGTCCCTGCCGATATCGACGTTTCGGAGATTATCTTAATCAATCCTATATCGCCGCTCCTTTTGACATGGGTGCCTCCGCAGAGTTCTTTCGAATAACCCTGGACTTCGACAACTCTCACAATATCTCCGTATTTTTCTTCAAAAATCGCTACAGCACCGCTTTTAACGGCTTCATCCTTTGTCATCCGTGTTAATATAACCGGACGATTTTCAAGAACAATATTATTAGCCTCATACTCGATTTTAAAGATATCACCCGGGGTCAGAGCACTGTTATTGGTAAAGTCGAACCTCAGCCTTTCAGGGCCTACAAGCGAACCTGCCTGGGCTGCATGCTCTCCGACAACATTCCTCAGCGCTTTATGTATAATATGTGTAGCTGTATGGTTCCTTGCTGTCGCCCTTTTTTTCTCCGAATCAACCTTCAGGCTTACCATTTCCCCTTTTTTTACCGAACCCTTTTCTACAGATGCATAATGAAGAATAGCATTATCATAAATCCTCGTATTATTCACGGTCATTTGAACATTCCCGGATGAGGCCGCGCCTGTATCCCCGACCTGGCCTCCTTTTTCAGGATAAAACGGACTCCTGTCGGTTATGAAAACAATCTCTTCCCCGCTTCGGGCGGATTCTACCGGTAAATTGCCCCTGATTATGAAAGTAATCTTTGCGTCAAGCATGTCGGTTTCTTCGCCGGCATATTCCGTCTTTTGAGAATTACCCTCTATTATATGAAAATCAAACGATTCCACTTTCCAGTTCGCCCGGGCCCTTTCTTTCTGCTTTTCCATCAATTCTTCAAAGCCCTGGATATCAAGCCCGAGATGATCATCTTCGGCTACCTGCTGAATAAAATCAATAGGCAGCCCCAGGGAGTCGTACAGCATGAAAAGATCATCCCCTGCTATCAGAGCTTTATTACTTTTTTTTGCTTTATCCGCTATTTCGTTAAGTTTATCCATACCCCTGTTTACCGTACGCAGGAAAGATTCCTCTTCGGAGAATATCAGCGATTTTACCATTTCCGATCTTTCAGCCACTTCAGGAAAAGAAGCGCCCATAACTTTAACGACACAATCAACCATTCTGTTCAAAAACGGTTCTGTAAAAGAGAGCCTCCTGCCGTACCTGATCGCCCTTCTTAATATTTTCCTTATAACATATCCCCTGCCTTCATTGGAAGGCATTACGCCGTCCGACATCGCGAAAGTCAGGCTCCTGATATGATCCGCTATGACTCTCATCGCAACACCCGTGCTTTCGTCATATTTAAGACCCGAAAGTTCCTCCTCTTTTTTTATCAGAGGCATGAACAAGTCCGTTTCATAGTTTGACATTTTATTCTGGATGACCGAAACTATCCTCTCAAAACCCATGCCGGTATCTACATGCTTATTTGGCAGCATCTCGAGAGACTGGTCCTCCTTCCTGTTATACTGAATGAAGACAAGATTCCACAATTCAATAAACCGGGCACACCCCCCATTGACAGAGCATTTATGCCCTTTGACCTCTTTTTTATCACAGGCATCCTGACCCCTGTCGAAGTGTATTTCAGAACAGGGTCCGCATGGTCCGACCGCTCCCATTTCCCAGAAATTATCCTTGTCTCCGAATTTCAAAATATGGTCTCCGGAAATATCAGTTACCTTGCCCCAAAGCATAAAAGATTCATCATCGGAATTATGAACGGTTGCATAAAGCCTGTCTTTCTGAAGTTTCCATACACCGGTTAAAAGCTCCCATGCCCAGGTTATAGCTTCTTTTTTATAATAATCGCCGAATGACCAGTTGCCAAGCATTTCAAAAAACGTATGGTGGTAATTGTCTTTACCGACATCCTCAAGATCGTTGTGCTTTCCTGAAACCCTCATGCACTTCTGAGTATCTGCAGCCCTTACATAATCTCTTTTCCCCAGGCCGAGGAATATATCCTTGAACTGATTCATCCCTGCATTGGTAAAGAGCAGGGTAGGATCATTTAAAGGGACAAGGGAAGCGCTCGGGACAATGACATGCCCCTTCCCGGCAAAAAAATCCAGGAATCCCTTGCGAATATCAACGGATTTCATATGGAGCAGCTCCTTGTTAATTTAATACCGCATGGGTATTTCTACAAACCCACCCTTACGGGTACAAGTCCTTTTCAAGTCGGTGAGGTAATGCCCATAGGACAATTTTTAGAATTTGAATGCTTATTGTCAATAACAGAGTTAGTTTTTAGAACCGTCCTTATAATGATTTATAAACATATATGATAAGGAAAACGGTGAATAATATCAAGAACGGCGTTTTGTCTTCGACTTGATACGTATCAAGAGGTTGTCTCTCTCCCTTTCACATGATGCCGTCCCCTCTTCCAGGGCTTCATCTGCAAGATCGAAATTCAATGAATTGAAATAAACGAGATCCGGTTCAATCAGTACTGTAGGAGGATAGTTTTGAAGTATCAGCTTGGAGTTCATATAACCCATTATATCTATCGATTGTGATATGATTTCGAAAATGTTGGGCAGATTATCGCCCCCGCCGAGCATCCCCAGCGATTTGACAAGTAAGTTCAGCCAGTTATCCGTTCTCATTTTTGCTATTGCCCTGGCTTTTTCAATAAAAAATTCAATGCGTCTTTTTTCCTTTTTCTTTTTCTCCGCTCCCGATTCGGTTTTTACAGTCCTTTGTTTAACTGACGGATGAAGATTTACGGCAATAGTAAGGTCGGCGCCCATATCCAGAGCTACGTCGGTCGGCAGAGGATTCGAAACTCCGCCGTCGATGAGGACAGATTCCTTGAATCTTACCGGTTTGAATATACCTGGAATCGATATGCTCGCCCTGACGGCCTGAAGGACATTACCTTGCCTGAAAACAACAGGCTGTCCTGTACTGTAATCCGTGGCGACTATCGCAAGGGGTATTTTCAATGACTGCAGATCCCGGTCGGCCGGAAGATAATTTTCAATAAAACTCATGATTTTATCGGCGCTTAACAGGCCCGATGCGGGAATAATAGGCTCAAAAAATTCGGGATACCTGGAAGGAGGTATGGCTAAAATATCCTTTTTAAAATTGCCCAGCTTGCCTTCGCTGTAAAGGGCGCCGATTAAAGCTCCTATGCTCGATCCGGCAATAAAGTCGATGGGTATGTCCATGGATTCGATATATTCAATAATGGAAATATGGGCCATCCCTTTCGCTCCTCCGCTTCCCAGGATCAAGCCGACTTTGGGATTGAAAATCGATGATAATAAACCGGGCATAAATACCTCATCCAATAATTTGATATATTAAAAAAGCCCCTGATTATAGGATATTGATTGAATTCATCAATTTGATTATAAACAAAAACCTGTATATATTATTAATCATATATAATAATAGTACTAATTAAATAATTCTATTTATTGAAAAATAAATACTTTCCGATTATCCGTTATATGGCGGGAGGCCAGCCCTCCCGACTAACGCGGGGCCGCCAATATCATACCTATAATACTTACTAATTGAAGCATCCTGACCAACAACTCCATAAGCCCCGTACATATGTCTTAGTTGAAATTCTTCGGTCTTATCAGTATAATTAATCTGCAACTTAATGGAGTTTATTATCATGGAAGATAAATACCAGGTCCTGCTCCGGTTTAACGCTCATTACAGGACTGAAAGCGTAGAGGTTGTCGGTGATTTTACCGGCTGGCAAGAAAATACTATACATCTCGAAAAAACAGGCGACGGAAATATATGGAAAACATATATGGAATTGCCTTCCGGAGAATATGCCTATCATTTTGTTATAGATGGTAACTGCCGGCATCTCGACCCTTATAATCCTCATAAAATTCAAAGAGAAGGAAGATCTTATTCGAAGCTTATAGTGGGACAGGCTCAAAAAAAAACCGATGCCTTTCATTGTTCCGGCGATATCGATGTATGCTCCAGTGATACGATTTATCTTTCGCTCAGAGTTATTAAGGATGATTTCAGGACCGCCAGGCTTATTATTATGGTAAACGATTCCCCCCAATCCGTACCGGGTTTTCTTCTTTATAACGACATCATTTATTCACATTACAAATTCAAATTTCAAAACAGCAACATGATAGAGAGCTGTTTTTATTATTTCGAACTTGTCAGAAAAGACGGAAATACGGTATATTTCGGCAATAACGGCATTGTCGGCCTGGAATGGGAGGTAGAAAGTTATGAATATAAGATAAATAATTCACCGTCGCTTGTTGCACCTGAATGGGTTAAAAAGGCTGTATTTTATCAAATATTTCCGGACAGGTTTTATAACGGGAACAAAAATTCGGATCCTCCGTCCGTTTCGAATCCTGGAGTGTTACCGGACTCCGGAACTTATTACGGCGGAGACTTTGAGGGTATAATTGAAAAAATTGATCACCTGAAAACGCTTGATATCTCAGCTTTATATTTTAACCCGGTTTTCGAAGCAAAGTCGCCCCATAAATATGATACGGGCGATTACAGAAAAATCGATCCCCATTTCGGGACTATGGAAGTTTTTGATAAATTAAAAGATATATTATCTATAAATTCAATGCGTTTCATCCTCGATGGGGTTTTCAATCATACCGGGACAGGGTTTTTCGCATTTAAGGATATTGAAAAAAACGGCCTGTCCAGCATATACAAAAACTGGTATTTCATAAAAAAAATGCCTCTTATCGAAAACGGTAAACCTAATTATGACTGCTGGTGGAATTTTCCTTCTCTGCCTAAACTTAATGTTCATAACAGCGAAGTCAAAGCATATATATTTGAAACCGCCAGATACTGGATTTTAAAAGGCGCTTCAGGATGGCGCCTGGATGTGCCTAATGAAATCGATCACTCGTTCTGGAAAGATTTCAGACAATATATCAAATCTGTTGATCCGGAAGCTTTTATAACGGGTGAAATCTGGCATGACGGCAGCCCATGGCTTAAAGGCGATGAATTCGATTCAGTACTGAATTACCGTTTCCGAGATGCCTGCGTTGAATTTTTCGCCCGAAAAAAAATGTCCTCTGAAAATTTCATTATTGAAATCGGCCGGCAGCTGGATGATTACCCGATGAATTCAAATTTTACCTTATTAAATCTCCTTTCCAGCCATGACACACCAAGGTTTTACACCCTTGCCCTCAAGAATATAAACAGGGTGAAACTGGCTGTAGCTTTTCAATTTACTTACCTGGGTGTCCCGATGATTTATTACGGGGAGGAAATCGGAATGGAGGGCGGCCAGGATCCTGATAACCGCCGGGCGATGGAATGGGATAACTCCAAATGGAATATGGAAATTTATGAATTTTATTTAAATATGATCAGGCTGCGCCATGAAAACAGGGTGCTGTCCGACGGCGATATACGTTTCTTTTATGGAGAAAATGGAATAATCGGTTTTGAAAGATTCAGCCCGGAAGATAAATTAACAATAATTATTAATAACTCCGACAGCAACTTCCAGATCGATCTCACGAGCATTCTGGGCAACGGGGATTTCATAGATATCTCAAAAAATCATCTGCTCAAGAGGAAAAAGGTTTTCACACTTTATACAAACGACTTTGTCATATTAAGAAAAATCAAGGAAAGGTGATGATGAACAGGAACATTCAAATTACTCTTATAGGTGACAGCGAGGAGATTGAAGAAAACAACAAAATTGCTTATGATATAGGATATTATATCGCCATAAGGGGCTGGATACTGATAACCGGGGGCCGGGAAGGGGTAATGACGGCCGCATCGGAAGGGGCAAAAAAAGGAGGCGGATTTTCCATTGCGCTCCTCCCGGGAGAAAACATCGAGGAAGGCAACCCTTTTTCGACAGTTACCATTGCGACAGGAATCGGTTATGCCCGCAATTCAATGAACGTTATGTCAGGCGATGTCGTAGTAGCAGTCGGAGGGGGTTCGGGCACTCTTTCAGAGATCGCCTATGCATGGGCGTATAATAAGCCGATAATCGCCTGCGAATTTGCAGAGGGATGGAGCCGGAAACTTGCGAACCAGCCGATCGACGGCAGAAGAAAAGATGTAGTTATCGGCGTCAAAAACATGGAAGATCTCAAAAAATGTATTGATAAGATCATTAAAGAGAAAAAATGAACCCAAAACAGACGGGAATAATCGTTGTCGGCGGCGGGGCATCGGGAATAATGGCTTCTATCTTCGCTAAAAAAAATTCTGATAATGTAATCCTTATTGATAAAAACGAACGCATAGGCAGGAAGCTTCTTACGACCGGAAACGGCAGATGCAACCTGACAAACGAATCCGTATCGGTAATTAACTATCACTGCACAAGTAAAAATTTTCCTGCCGGAATCCTGGGGAAATTCAATAATATTGACGCTATGAATTTTTTTAAAAAACTGGGGCTTGGCCTTATAACAGAAGATAAAGGAAGAATATTTCCTCAAAGCAACCAGGCTTCAAGCGTACTCGATCTTTTAAGGCTTGAACTCTCAAAGCTCGGAGTGGAACTCGAGTGCAATACGGATATTACCTCTATTGTTAAAGATAAAACAGGCAATTATGAGCTTACCGACAGCTCGGGACGCATATTCAAATCTTTTAAAGTGATACTTGCCGGCGGGGGAAAGGCCGCTCCCCATACGGGAAGCGACGGCTCAGGGTATTCGCTTGCAATGATGACCGGCCACTCTCTGATTACTCCATTCCCGGCGCTTGTCGGTCTTACACTTGACGGAGACGAACACAAATCAATGGAAAAGATGTTCTGGACAGGCGAAATTACTATATTTTTAGACGGGAAAAGATCGAAGTCTTCAAAAGGAGATATCATTTTTACAAATTTCGGGATATCGGGACTTGCCGTTCTTGAATTGAGCCGGTATGCCATGGAAGGAATATTAAATAATAAGGAAGTAGAGCTTGCCATAGATTTTATTCCCGAATTGTCAGCGGAAGAAAAAATTAAATTCATTAAAAAGAGGAAGGAAGACTATCCGGAACGCCCGATGGAGCATTTCTTTACAGGAGTTCTCAATAAAAGGATAGGCCAGATGATGATTAAAAAAGCCGGAATAAGATTGAATAATGAAGTCTCGAAAATGTCAATGGAAGATATCGAAAGACTTGCAGGCCTCCTGAACGGATGGAAATTCAAAGTAAAAGGCGATAACGGATGGAACAACGCCCAGGTCACGGCCGGAGGAATAAACTGCGACGAAGTGGATGAAAGTACTCTTGAATCGAAAATCTCCAGGGGACTCTATTTCTGTGGAGAAATTCTGGATGTTGACGGAGATTCAGGCGGATACAATCTTCAATGGGCCTGGTCATCCGGATATCTTGCCGGAGTATCAGCCTCCGGTTCATTCCCATTCGATAGTGGCGGGGGGTTTTGAGGTAATGTCATAAACGACCCTGTTGACTCCCTTGATTTGTCTCACAATCCTGTTAGCCGTTTCATCGAGGATTTCATGCGGTATCCTTGCCCAATTTGCCGTCATGGCATCGGCGCTGGCGACAGCCCTTAGGGCAATGACCCGGCCGTAAGCTCTTTCATCACCCATTACACCCACGCTTCTTACAGGCAGCAATACTGCAAAAGCCTGCCAGGTTTTATCGTACCAGCCGCTTTTTTTCAGTTCATTGATGAATATTTCATCTGCAGTTTTAAGTATTTCAAGCTTCTCCCTGTTTACAGCACCGAGTATCCTCACGGCAAGACCGGGTCCGGGGAAGGGATGCCTGTTCAAAATATCTTCAGGTACATTAAGGATTCTGGCAACCTCCCTGACCTCATCCTTGAATAGGAATTTGAAAGGTTCGAGAATCTTGCCCTGCTTTTCAAGATCCTGTACTTCTCTGACCCTGTTATGGTGAGTTTTAATAGTCTGCGACGGCCCCTTGACCGGATTGGATTCTATTACATCAGGATAAAGGGTGCCCTGGACAAGAAAGTCAAAATCTTTTAATGCTTTATAAAAAATGTCTATAAATGTTTTCCCGATAATTTTTCTCTTTTCCTCAGGAGATTCTACACCTTCAAGGTGTTTTAAAAATATTTCAGAGGCATCGATGTATTCTATTTTCAATCCAAGTCTGACTCTTAAATTTTCAAGTACTTCCCCTGTTTCATTCTTCCTCAGGAGACCATTATCTATGAAAATAGATTTGACGCCTCCCCCAAGCGCCCTGTTTGCAAGTACGGCAAGCGTTGTTGAATCAACTCCTCCGCTTACTCCAAGAACAACTTTTTTCCCGCCGCATTTTTCCCTGATCTCATTAATTTCATTTTTGACAAAATCCTGCATGCTCCACTGTGCTTCCGCTTTGCAAATATTAAAGATAAAATTCGAAAGAATTTTCCTGCCTTCTTCCGTATGTGCAACTTCAGGGTGGAATTGTACTGCAAAGATATTTTTAGTATCATTTTCCATCGCTGCCCCGGCACCGTCAAGCGTTTTTGCAATTATCCTGAAATTATCCGGAACTTTTATAACAGAATCTCCATGACTCATCCAGACAATGCTCTCATTTTTAACACTGTCGAAAAGACGGGAAGATTGTTCAATATTTATAAGAGCTTTACCGTATTCCCTGTTGGTTGATCGTTCCACAACACCGCCAAACAGCCTGGATAAGAGCTGCATTCCGTAGCATATTCCAAGTATTGGAACTTCAGCATCAGCGATTTCATGGTTCACAAGGGGCGCATCTTTATCAAGCACGCTTGACGGCCCTCCTGAAAGAACTATACCGTACGGATTCATTTCCATGATTTTCCCGATTTCGATAGAATAAGGGTAGATTTCCGAATATACGCCCAATTCCCTTATTCGTCTTGCTATAAGCTGTGTATATTGAGATCCGAAATCAAGGATGATAATACCTCTTTCCACTATTTCTCCCGGCGATCTAAATTTTATTGCGTGTTTCAGATATCGCTTTTATTAAAAGATCTATTTCCCGTTCGATAGAATAAATATCCTCTGATTTTATATAACTTTTGACATTGATCAGCCGTGAATATACGATATTTAAAAATGAAAGCCAGTATGAACCGCTTGCCGCAATGGCCTTTACGATTTTTGTCATGCCGCTTTCGATATCGGCATTCCCATTTTCCATCACTTCCAGCACTGCTGAAAATATAAGTTCACGTTCAGCAGGAAAGGTATAATCATTCTTCATAATCACCCTCTGTTTTTATTATATTTTTTTAATTATTATCAATGTGATGTCATCGCTGGGAGCTGCGCCGTCGACAAATTTCTTTAAATCCTGGATTATTCCATCCCGCATTTCATCGGGGTCCGCCGAAGAGCTGTTTTTAATTGCAGCAATAAACCTTTCCTCTCCGTATTCCTCGTCATTTTTTGATTTAGCCTCTATTATTCCGTCAGTGTATGCAATAAAAAATTCGCCCTTCCCGAACTGAGTCTCCCTCTGGGCGACAGCCGGATTAAAAATCGAACTGTCTACCATTCCTATCGGCATCCCGCCGGTTTCCAGCTGTTTATGGCTTTTATACCTTGGATTATAAATAATCGCCGGATGATGCCCGGCATTGGAATAGTAAAGAGTGTCCGTTTCCGTGTCGATAACCGCATATAACATTGTTGCAAACATATTCGGCAGGGTGTCCCTCTTGATTATCGGATTGATGCCTTTCAAAACCATTGAAGCGTCTTTTTCTCTTTGCGCATATGTCCTTAAATGTGATCTCAGCATAGCCATAACTATGCCGGCTCCGACACCATGCCCTGTAACGTCCGCTATGACGATGCCGAAATGGCTGCTGTCGATATCTATAAAATCATAGTAATCTCCGCCGGATTCCGTTTCAGGTTTATAATAAGTGGAAAAAACGAATTTATCCGTTTTTGGAAATTCCCTGGGAAGTATCGCTTCCTGTATCTCGCTGGCGTTTAAGAGCTCCGCCTCCATTCTTGCTTTATCTTTGATCTCGTTAAACGCCTTTTTAAGACTCGCCGTCATATCATTGAACTTGTCGGCAAGCTGGCCTATTTCATCCCTTGCGCTTACGGTAATTTTCTTGTCAAGATTTCCTTTTGCAATTTCATCTGTGCCTTTGGAAAGTATCCTCAGGGGATAAATTAAAAACGATACAAAAAAGTAAGTAAGTGCAAAGAGCCTTATTATTACCATTATAGTTATATTGATTACATCGTTGTTTGTCGAGATTTGATCCAGCTTCACCTGGTTGAGGTCGAGAACGATTCTTATAGTACCGATCCTGTAGATATTTTTAAAATCGCTTAATATTTTTTCAATTTTATCTGCCGAGAACGTATAACTTCCAACCCTGAATTTTTCAATATTCTTATAATCCAAGTAAAGCTGTTTTATTGCTGAGGCGAAATAATCCTTGTTGATAATAGAATCTTCGATTTTCTGGTCCTTTTTCACGGCAGGAATATTATTCAGTCTGAAATCGATCGATGTTAATTTAACGACCAGCTTGTCGAATTCGGGCGTGAAATGATTCTCTTTATCCATATATCCCGATATATAATCGCCGATATAACGGATGAAATTGAGATCGTTTTTCATTTCATCACTGTAATCGATCCGGTTATTGAAAAGCTTCTTTTTGTCTTTCCTGGTTGTCAGGAATTCTTCGGCCTTCTTATCACTAAGTCCGATTTTTTTCATTAATGAAATCAAACTCGAAAATTCGCTGTCATTGACAACAAGCTGCGCCCCGTTCTGGAATCCGCTCAATTTTTTATTCCATTTCAGTAACTCAAGCCTGTCCCTGATAGTTAACTTCATGAGGGCGGGGGAAAGAACAGCCTTCATTGTCATTATCAGAGGAAGTGCAGCATCGTCAAATTCCTTAATAAATCTGAAATCGTTACGGGCCTCATCCGGCAGCATGTCGTTCTTAAATAAAAAACCCTTCCTGTATAATTCAATAAAGCCGTTCATGGTTTTAAATTCGGATTGGGAGAGGCGCGGGTGATAAAACGGCAGATATCCGTTGAACCAGTGAATTTTTTTTTGATTATCCTCATACGCAGAGTAATAAGCCCTGGTTTCATAGGCTTTTTTAAATTCAGCCAGCATTACATTGAGGACCCTTCCGTTAACCGAACTTTCATCCGTGTGAACTATGATCTTGCCTGTGTTGTCGACGAACATCGCCATAACAAAATTTTTAATGCTCCGATACGATTGAAGAATATCGTTAAGGCTCGCCCTGTCATGCTTTTCAATCAGGATTACTTCAACGTCCTTCCTGAATGTTTCGAGGTATACATTCATCGTTTCCTCGAGCCGTTTTTCAAGTAATTTGTTCTCGTAGTCCGTAATAAAGCGGAATAAAATAAAAACGCCGATCATGAAAAGAACGAATACAAGAAGTGTTCCTTTCCATTTTATACTGAACAAAATCGGTCTTATATTGGATTGCCTTTTAATGATTTTCTTTTTTTGTTTTCCCGTCATATTTTCCCCTGGAATACAATGTCTTTTATTTTACCTTGGATTACCGGCTTTTACAAACTTCAGTCGACAGTCATCAGCCGGCAGTATAATCAGCACTATACAAGCAGCAGCATGTTGACTGCCGACTGTTGACTGAGTTATTAATTGAAATTAATAAAATATCAATTATAATAAATACCTTGAATTTTGTTTATGGGCACTTTAAAAAATCCCGCCCTTACGGGTGGACATGGCACTTGAAAAAGACAATAGCACTGGTCGTTTAACCGCCCTTATAATATATTCAACATATAAAACAATTCTTCAAAGGACATAGTATGAGAGTTATATTTCTTTCAGCCATCAAAGAATGGCTGATAAATAACAATAATTTCGGTTTTAATATCTGGAAAGAGATCGCCGAGGAAATGGGCCTTGGCGTAGACGTTTTCAACAACCAGGACAATCACATATCCTACCAGAGATTAAAAACCCTTCTTGAAATGGCTGCAAAAAAAATAAAAAAATCGGAATTCGACGTAACAAGCGATTTCATCCAGTACTGGCTAACAGATTTTGCTCCCCGCCTTTACCAGTCTCTTGCAAGAAGCACGTCTTCGATCAAGGACTTTTTGTTAAATTATGCCAAGCTGAATAACGAACTATGCCAGTTCATACAAAACAACAGTTATTTATCAAAAATTGAAATTAGGGAAATAGACAGGCAGACGATCACCGCTACTTATAAAAATGAAAAATGCCTTGTAGACATAATCGGACTTCTAAGGGGAATCAGTTCTTACTTTAATGAACAGTATAATATTAAAAAAATCAATCCCTATAGTGTTGAAATACATTTTGCCCAGTAAAGGTAATATTTAATAAATTATATATGAGGTAAATATGCCTGAAAATAAAATTATGAAAGAGCAGAACCTGAAAATTGTAATAGGAGACGATGAAAATATGGTGAAATATTCAAATTTTGCCATAGTTTCGCATTCTCCCGAGGAATTTGTAATTGATTTTGCATGCATTCTGCCCGGTAAAGAAGAGGCCAGGGTGTTTACAAGGATTATAATGACTCCGAAAAACGCAAAAAATTTTCTCATGGCTATAGGCAATAACATCGGCAATTTTGAAAAGCAATTTGGAGAAATAATTTTGCCTCCGAAACCCGTTGAAAAATTTCAGGAAGTACAGTAAAAAAGCGTGAACGTAATGGAAAAAAAACAGATATTCGACATAGCTCAAAACAGGAAAGCATTCCATGATTATGAAATCCTCAGCACAATCGAAGCTGGAATTGAATTGAAGGGAACCGAGATAAAGTCGGTCAGGGATCATTCTGTGAACCTCAAAGATAGTTTCGTCTTGATCAGGAACGGCGAAGCATTCATCCATAACCTTCATATAAGCCCATACGGTTTTGGAAATATTTTCAACCATGAAACACTTCGGGTCAGAAAACTCCTTCTTCATAAAAAAGAAATATTAAAGTTATCGCTGCAGACTTCAAAAAAGGGCACCACATTAGTTCCAACAAAATTGTATATCAAAGGCAAGTATGCAAAAGTCCTGATCGGTATAGCAAAGGGAAAAAAACTTCATGAAAAGAAAGCGGTATTGAGAGAGAGAGACATAAAAAGAGACATGGACAGGGAAATGAGCTCTAAACGATAAAACCTTTTAGTCTCTGCCCCTTGAAATTAAGATAAGCCGGACCAGTTGCATTAAAGCCATCAGGGCTGCAGCGACATATGTCAGAGCAGCAGCCGTAAGAACTTTGCGGGCGCCTTCCAGTTCCAGCGGATTCAGTAACGATCGCTGCTTCAATATTATTAAAGCTCTTCCGCTTGCATTGAACTCAACCGGCAGGGTTACCAGGTGGAATGCGACAACACCGGCAAATAAAAAAATCCCGATCCGTATAAGCAGAGTATAACTCATTAAAATTCCCAGTATGAAAAGAGGAAAAGCAAGCCATGAGGTAATATTCGCAACAGGTACAAGAGAATTTCTTATAAAAATCGGAGTATAGCCCTTCGCATGCTGGAGGGCATGTCCGGCTTCATGAGCGGCTATACCGACAGCCGCAATGGAAGACTGCCCGAAAACTGCCTCGGAAAGATTCAGGGTTTTATGAGCCGGATCGTAATGGTCCGTTAAAGTTCCCCCGATCATACTGACCCTGATGTCTCTCACCCCATAGCCGCTTAATATATTTTCAGCAATTTGAGCGCCGGTCATCTTTTTTATAGTCCCGATCTCTGAATATTTACGGTAAGCAGCCCTCGTTTTGCTCTGTGCCCATAGGGCGAATACGAGCGGCGGGATTAATAGAATAAATGTCCAATCCAGGAACATAATAATACCTCAATCTGCAGGTTTTTGCTCAGCGGCCTTGAAAAGGACCTGAGCCTCATCAAACTCGACGTTAACAATCTTTGAAACGCCCTGCTCCTCCATGGTAACTCCGTAAAGAGCATTGCAAATTTCAAGCGTGGATTTGGAATGAGATACAATAATAAACTGGCTCGTTTCCCTGAAATCCTGAAGCAGAGCCTTAAATCTTTCGATATTGTCGTCATCGAGCGGAGCGTCCATTTCATCCAGAACGACAAAAGGCGTCGGCTTAAGATATAAAATGGCGAAAATGACCGCTATTGCAACAAGCGCCCTTTCGCCTCCCGATAAAAGCGAAATACTTTGAAATTTTTTGCCGGGGGGTTCTGCAAAAATATTCACACCGCTGTTAAGTACGTCGTTATCGTCCTCAAGCATCAGATCTGCTCGGCCTCCGTCAAAAAGTCTCGAAAATATCTTTTTAAAGCCCTTCCTGATATCTTCAAACGAGGATGTAAACTGTTCAATGCACTTTTTGTTTGTTTCTTCAATAAGATTGATAATATCCGACATGGCCTTTTCAATGTCCTCTTTCTGGACCATTAAAAACTCCAGCTTTTCTTTGGCATTCTGATATTGTTCGATGGCAAGAAGGTTGACATTGCCGAGTCTTTGAAGTTCATTCCTGAATTCGTTTATTTCTGCTGAAATGGTTTCAAAATTGTCTTCCTCTCCGGTTTTTACAGTGTTAATATCGACATTGTGGTTTTTCAAAACATTATCTATTAATGACGATAGAATGCCTTTTCGCTCAGAAATTGAGTTGTCTAAATTAATAATGATTTTTTCAAGCTTCTGAATATTTTCTTCCATCAATTTTCTCTGGTTTTCGATTGTTTTTTTGGATTTATGCATACCGTCGATCAGATCTTTTTTATGATCGATTTCGTTCTTGCGGACCTGTTTTAAGTCAGTCAATTTCACCAGCTCGGCATCGTCATTTTTTATTTTTTCCTGGAGATCGGCAATGTTAATATTTGCATTATTTTTATCGCTCTCATAAGTATCTTTCATTTTTTCAAGATCGCTCAATTGATTCTTTATCCGGGAAACTTCGTTCGAAAGCGATTTATACTTTTCATCAACCCTGGCATGTTCCACTTTTTTCCCGTTCAATTCTTCAAACAAACTGTTTCTGTTTGCCTTTATATTAAGCATTTTTTCTTCATATCCATCGATAATCTTAATCATACTTTCAGTAACGTTTTGCCTGGACTTGATCTTTACTGAAGTATCGTTAATTTGATTTTCAATAGTTTTTAAAACTTCCTGGTCTGCAGTTTTTTCAATATTCACTTTCTTTATCTCGTTTGTCAAACTTGAAGAATCGTACTGGCTTCTATTATAATTATTCTGAATTCCTTCGCGGATCTCCTGTGTCGCTTTTAACAAGCCCCTGGTTTTTTCAATTTCTTCATCATTTTTTGTAATATTGATCCCGATTTCCTCAATTTTCCTGATTTGCGATTCTTTTTTTGTATATGTCCCTCCTTCACTGTATAGAACGTTTAATATTCCTTCATAATTATCCATATATACAGCAAAAAAATCTCTGACGGATATTACCTTGGATTTTATTTCTTCAACAGGTCTATTCTGTTTTACCATATCTATCAGTTCTGAAAAAATACGGTCTATCTCGGCTTCCATATCGGGTTTTTTAATTGAAAATTCTTTTAGAAGCGCCGCCTGTTTTTCCAGAGAAGCAATGATCATCCTGTCAATTTCTCTTGATTCTTCCTGGATCATTTTCATATTTTCGTTCAATTGAGCATTTTCTTTTCTCAGAGCCTTTTCCTTTTCCTGAAGGGTTTCAATTTCATTAAGAGCTTTTTTTAATTCTTCCGTCAGAGACGCCAGCGACTGCCCGGCAATTTCAAGCTGTGCTTCCCTTTCATTCTCCTCTTTCTCTAAAACTCTCATGTGATTCCATTTTTCCTGAAGAGTGGCCCGCAGGCTTTCAAGTCTTGTCTGAAGAGCTATTATTTCACCCTTATTCTTTTCAACCTGGTCCCTGGTAATAATCCTGTCAAAACCGATATCCTTCGATGCCGTTCTGATGTTATCATCAAGAAGTGCCAGTTCTTTATGAATATCATCGATTTTAACCTGTATAATCCTCATACGCTCGGAAACTTCTTCCTTGTTTCCGGATATCGAATCGAGTTCTTTTTCTTTATCTTTATGTTCGATTTCCAGGACCTTTTTCCTTTCTTCACCCTCTTTAAGCCTGTTTTGCATGTTTATTATCTGCCGTTCTGTCGATGATTTCCTTTCTATATTGTTTTCAAGCCTGGCTTTCAATTCTCCATATTCTCTCTCAATCAAGGCATATTCATCATGCAGCCTGTTAAAGGCGGTTTCTTCCTCCTGGATATTCTCTTCAAACTTTACAATTTGATCTTCTTTTCCCATCACATCCTGTTTAAGAGGAATCAATTTTTTATTCTGGGTTTCCTTCTGCGCCAATTTATTTTCAATTTCTTTTTCAAAACTCAGCTTTCTCAATGCTTCGAACTTCAATTCTCCGTTTGTCAGATTTAATTTTATTTCCTGGTAACGGTTTGCATTATCAGCCTGTTCTTTCAGGCTGATTGTCTCTTTTTCAAGCTCGATAATAATATCATTGATCCTTTCAAGATTGGTCCTTGTATTCTCTAATTTTTTTTCAGCTTCTTCCTTCCTGTATTTGAATTTTGAAATACCTGCAAAATCCTCGAATAGAGCCCTCCTTTCGACAGCGCTTTCGCTTAAAAGCCTGTCAATTTTACCCTGCTCGAAAATTGCATAACTGTCTCTCCCGACGCCTGTATCAAGAAAAAGCTCCACAACATCCTTCAGCCTTACCCGTGATTTATTGATCGAGTACTGGCCTTCCCCCGACCGGAACATTCTTCGAGATACGGAAACTTCCGAATAATCTATCGGCAGCCAATGGTTTTCATTATCGAAAACAAGGTTGACTTCGGCCATTCCCATAGGCGATCTGTCCCTTGTGCCGTTGAAAATAACGTCTTCCATTTTATCGCCGCGAAGACTTTTAGCGCTCTGTTCGCCAAGGACCCATTTAATAGCTTCAACAATATTCGATTTACCGGAGCCGTTTGACCCGACAATGCCGGTTATACCTTCTACTAATTCTATCTCTGTTTTTACAGGGAAGGATTTAAAACCCTGAAGATAAAGAGATTTTAAATATTTGACCATCGTCCCCTCTATATAAATGCGGTTATTCAAAAGTCATTTATTATAATCATTCGAACGTTACAAATCAATAAAATAAAAAAACCTCCCCGGAGGGAGGCTTAAAAGGTTTTATTTGATTCAGGCGTAATAATAATTTGCAAGATAGGGGAACCGCAGTTTCATCAGGGAAAGGACCTTTTTTTCAATCTGCCGGGTCGCCTCGGCGGATATGGCATATTTATTACCGAGTTTATTTAACGTTTCTTTCTTTTCATTGATAAACCCATAACGTTCCTTGATTATTTCGCGCTCTCTTACAGGAAATGACTCTATAACACTGTTAATATCTTCTTTTAATTTTTTCTGTTCAACAATACATTCCGGGTTAAAGCTGTTGTCCTGCACCATATCGATGAGTTCGTCAGTCGCATCAGACTGGGAATTATTACCCTGGAACTCGCCGCTTCCCCTGTACAGCATTATTACATCTATAACATCTCTCTTTTTAACCTTGAGTTCCCCGGCGATTACATTTATAGCGGGGATTTTCCCGTTTTTCAGGAAAAGAATTCTTATATGATTTTTAATCTTTTTATTTATCTCATCTTTTCTATATGAAATGCTTAAACAGAGCGATGTTTTGACAAACCCCCTTAAAATTGATTGTTTTATCCAGAAGGCCGAATATGTTGAAAACTTGACGCCCATATCGGGATTAAACTTTTCAGCTGCTTTAATAAGACCTATATTTCCATTTTGAATTATGTCCATTATTGAAACACTGCCTCTGTATAAATCCAGGGCTATCTTGACAACCAGTTTAAGGTTCGCATTGACCAGTTTTTCTTTTGCTTCAAGGTCTCCTTTCCTTATCATAAAGGCCAGATCTTTTTCTTCATCCTGAGTAATTCGGGAATATTTCGATATACTCTTTAGGTATTGTTTTAATAAAGCTATATCTTTCATTGTGTCCCCCTGAATACTATATATAGCAATATTTGTGCCATAATCGATTCCCATACAAATCGAGCGTTCCTGAAAAGTCGGCGGCATGATTACGTTAATTTTAACAAAGGAAAAGAGTGTATTTTTTTATATACTGAATTGATTATTTAACTATATATACTTATAATAAATAGTAGCGCGGCTTCAGAAAGTCTGACGATATCCCCGCAATGTTTATCTTTGTTTTTGAAAATCAGGAAACCCGGGCGGAAATTCTATCAATCCTGATTAAATCCGGATGTATCAATAAATATATATTAAAATTGATATAGCCTTTCCGCCTTATTTATTTTTCAATGTTTTCCAGCCATTCGGAATCCTGTTTTTCAAGGTCGATTTCAATCTGGTAAGCTATATCGTTTCGTTTATATTTATTTGACAGGTCAAAAACCAGTTTTTTTAATTTATATATTTCTACATTTGTTAAAAATTTTCCCATTTTTTGTCCCCTGGTAAAAACATTTAACAGATCAAGGACTTTAATATTAGCGCAAACATCAAGTACATCGCAGTATTGCGCTATCTGCTTGTAATGATTATTTTTTATCATAAGAACGAAAACCTTGTTAATATTATTGGAAATAAAAGGTGATATATCTTTTATCTCGGAATGGAGGAATTCCATCAGATATAAAAATTCAGGAATATTTTCCTTTTTCTTATATTCGCCTACGATCCGGTCTATCAATTTTATAAAGTTTTTGTTTTCAGTACTGTAATAATGCTTCATTTCCTGAAAATCCTCGATCGTCAGGTTCATTACATTTTGACTGAGCTCGTTTAAAAGCCTTGAAGATAATTCCATGAATTCTATCCTATAGAATTTCCGCAAGGACCATCGTAATATCGTCGATCCTTACGATCTTATCCTTGCCGCTTTCGCTTTTATCCTCTTTTTTTAATTGTATCGTCCTTTCGATTTCATGCCGCATCTTCCTGATATCAAGATCCCTGTTGCTTTTCAGGAAATTGTTAAAATTATCTGTTTCGTATGAAAAAATATCGAGAATTCCATCGCTGTAAACGAATATTTTATCTTTATTGATGATATCTCGCTCCTCTTCAATGTAATTAAAATCATCGATTATCCCGGCCGGCGGCGAATTCTTTATTCCAAATGTTTCGATTTCCGTATTTTCCCTTAACAGAATGGCATGAGGATGCCCGGCCGAACTGTATTTTACTTTTTTCCCGCTTATATCGATCATCAGGATAAAAATAGTAACAAAACGCGACCCTTCCATATTCAAATTTATAATTTTTTTATTCAGCATAATAATGAAGTCTGCAATTTTCAGATTGCCCGTGTTTTCAAGATTGATTTTAAAATCAGTATATACGTCTTTAACAAGAACCGTGAGCATTGAAGCGCCGACCCCATGCCCCGATACGTCGGCAAGCAGGGTCATATAATATTTTTTCCTTTTGACCTCGATTTCATCTACATAGTAAAAATCTCCGCCGACTTCATCGGAAGGCATGAAAATAGACTGAAATTTAATGTTTTTAGTATTCGGAAGGTGAGAGGGAATGAGATTGAGATGCATCATTTTTGCAGCCTGCAGGTCTTCAATGAGGTTCCTGTTCATTAATTCAAGTTTTTCCCGCGTTTGCATGATATAAGTGTTATCGATAAAGAAAATGACAACACCTTCGAACGATTTGGTGCTTTTAATCGGAAAGAACCTGATATTGTACCATAAATCCGCAAATTTTAAATTGAGGAAGGCCAATTCGGCTTCACTGTTTTTCAGCTCATCTATCCTGTTCCTGAATCTCTCTCCATAATCTCTCGAAAATATCTGGGTGATTTCCATACCCAGGTAGGTGATGCCGGCATCGACAATATTTTTTACCTTTTCATTTAAAAATATTATCCTGTTTTCCTCATTGAGCAGGAGTATTCCGTCACGCGCATTTTCAACAATGCTTTTATTTATCACAGCCTGCCGGCGAATGCTCTTTTTCCATATTTCTTCTTTCGTTATATCCTTTACAAGGATATAATATCCCGTGCAAACATCGTCAATCAGTATCCTCTTTATCAAAACTTCCGAAACGATCGAAGTGTCGTTATCGTCTTTAAGAAGTATTTCCGTTTTGACTTCTTCTGTTTTTTCAGATATTTCAATCGCCTTATAGAAGCCGGCAGAAGAATCTTTTTCAACAAGTTCAGTAAATTTTTTATGAACCGCTTCTGTCATTGAAAACCCGAACATTATTTCTGCTCCCTTGTTCCAGGTCGTGATATTAAGATCCGTATCGATTGTGATAAACGCATAGTCCTTAATATTGAGGAGCATCAGGGTCCCTATATTTTGCTCCCTGTCTTTGACAACATTGATGAGATCGTATATTACTTCATTTAATTTCTTCGTGTTGGCAAGGAATGAAATATATGCCCTGATATAAGAAAAGAAGTTATAATAGCTTAATATAAAAAAAGCCTTTAATTTATTATTCTTTTGCGCCGGGAAAAAAAGGGTAAGCGTGTTTTTACTGAAAATGAATTTATTCATTTTTAATTTCAGATTTTTAAATGACGAATAATCTTTCCTGGTCATCTTAAAAATTTCAGATTCTTTAGATAAATCCAGAATGATATTTCCCGAATCTTTTTTTTCATTTATTGAGGAAGAACGGAGAAAGATCTTGTCATCTGCGATTGTAAAAAAGAAACATTGTTCCGAAAGGAACACTTTACGCATTTCGTCGCTTAGCACGCTAAAAAAAATCTTCGAAAAATCTATCGCCGTCTTTTCGATCTTAAGAAAATTCCTGAACAGCCTTTCGACAAGGAGCTCGAATTTATAGGAATTTTTTATATAATCCAATGAAGCGATTATTATTGCAAACATGATAAATGCAAGTAAAATCTGGAAAAAAAGCATAACCCCTCTTAAATCATAAATAAAAAGATTTCGGTATAAAATATTTAAAAAAAAGATTGACTGCTTCCGTATCAGTCATCAATGCTAAAAAATCAACAAGAGCCATTTTATCGTCCTTATCATGAATATAATTCGCTGCGTTCAGTTTGCTGTAAACAATATTCATGTTTTTAGACAGGAACTTGAATAATTCATAGAGAATATTTTTAGCCTTATCCATTTCATTTGTTATGGAAGGATGTTTATATACATTATCATATAAAAAATCCCTGAAATTTTCTGTTACTTTAAGTATATTTTCACTCATAAAGATATGTTTTTTATCCATGCTGTTATTTATAACATCCAGTACCAGAGTATTGATCCTTTCAGAATGCTTTTTTCCCAGATAATTAATGGTTTCAGACGGGAGATCTTTTTCCTCGAGAATACCTGATCTTATAGCATCATCAACATCATGGTTTACATACGCGATGGTATCGGAATACCTGACAACTTCACCTTCGATCGTTTCAGGATAATCATCATCGTTTTCAGGAATAATAGATGTTTTCCCGGTTTTGGAATGTTTTTTTATACCGTCGAGCACCTCTTCGGTCAAATTCAGGCCTTTTCCCGCTTTTTCCAGCTTTTCAAGAACTCTGACGCTCTGATCAGAATGTTTGAATTCACTGAAAATCTCTTCTTTGATGACCTGTTCGCCCGAATGCCCGAAAGGAGTATGACCGACGTCATGTCCCAGTGCAATCGCTTCTGTAAGATCTTCATTTAAACAAAGCGCTTTCGATATTGTTCTTGCTATTTGTGAAACTTCGAGCGTATGCGTCAAGCGTGTTCTAAAGGAATCATTTGAAGGCGATAAAAAAACCTGGGTTTTATGCTTCAATCTCCTGAATGATTCGGAATGAATTATACGGTCCCGATCACGCATAAATTCAGTTCTTAAAGGATCGGGTTCCTCGAAAGTTTTTCTTCCTTTTGTTGAGGAGCTTAATGATGAAAAAGGGGAAAAAAAAGATTTTTCTCTTTCTTCTATTATATTTCTAGTATCTTTCATTTTTTTTGATCCGTACATAGAAGTATATAATAGTAACTCTTATTTTTAAACTTATCAAGATTTAATTTTTTACCCTGTTTACTGTTCGCCGATAAAATCATTGTCCGGAACCTGTAGCTTTTATACTTTATTTATTGCACTAAAGCAGTTTTTTTTATCTTTCT
The DNA here is from genome assembly GCA_963796325.1 of uncultured Spirochaetota bacterium. GTDB lineage: Bacteria > Spirochaetota > Brevinematia > Brevinematales > JAOACQ01 > CAVYGN01. The sequence goes on along the minus strand of CAWCLF010000001.1, from coordinate 95,072 downwards.
TTATAAATATTTTTAAGATTGCTTTTTTCCGCACAGGCTTTCTACAACTTTGACAAGCCTTTTAAAGGATCATCGTGCGTTGTTAATTCCGGCTTCCCTTTAGATGCCTGCCGATAAATCCGAAAATAGAATGATTCTGATTATACCGGGGACATCGGCTTTTATGGAAGCTTTTGGACATATGAATTTAAAAAAATTATTTTGTATTTTTTTGTTTCAGTTCATGATTTGCTTTTATAATATAAAATCATATGCAGATTCTTCCCTGGAAAACACTGCGGCCGATCTGAAAGATGAAGTAACGAATTTTTCGGCAAGTAATTGTGTTACGAACATAACTATAAGGAAAAATAACACAAGCCTGTTGATTTTCTGGGACGGGATAGCTACGACCGCCCCTTCTTTTATAATAGAAGTTTTTAAGACGACTAACCAGATTACAAATGCAGGCGATCTTAATACAATCAACCCTTACAGACAGGTAACAAACGAATATTATCTTGAAGACACGGATATCTTATTTGGAGTCCCTTATTATTACCTGTTAATTGTCAATGGGAATAAAATAATTCTTGACGGGAAAAACTGTAATTTGAAGCCGGTATTGTTCGGTTCGACAAATGAACAGGTTAATGTGGAAACTGAAGTATTTTCAAAAACAAACGAAACATTGCATGAATTCATGGAAAAGTTTAAAAATTAAGAGGTTTCCCTATGTCAAGGGGTGAAAAATGGCTCGTTTTCTGGGCTTTCATAATGTTATTTTTCCTGATCGGCGGTTTATCAATAGTTATGCTCCGGGTGAAAATCCCGATGACCGCAAGCTTTTCAAGGATCTTTCAAAGCGATGAAAACATGTACAGGAAAATCCGATCCGGTTTCGACCTGAAGGAATACCAAAAAACACTGGATATGTCTTCGGATTTCCTCGCCCTATACCCCGAAAGCGATTACCGGGTAAAAGTAATGCTTTTGACAGCTGAAATATTCTATTTTCAAAAAGATCTCAATAAAGCAGAAGAAATAATCCGGAAAATATTTGCCGAATCATCTTCTGAGGGACCCGATTTTATCCAGGCTGTGGAATTACTGGGCGCTATAGCCAGAGAAACCGGGGTTTATGACCCTATTGTTAATAATTACCTTGAAAGTGCATATTTAAAGGCAGATGCTTATGAAAAATCCAGAATATGCGTTTATCTTGGCTACCAGGCGCTTTATAAAAAGGATTTTACCGAATCTCTCAGATTCTTCAGCGAGGCAGCACCGGATGACGGGATTATCGGCAGGGCAAGAGTTTACATTGAAAAAGGCAATTATCCCCAGGCAATACAGGAATATTTGAATTTTTTTCAAACTTATCCCGCCGATGAAAGATATGGGAGAGTTAAAACAGCTTTTATAAAACAATCCGTTTATTATGCTGAAACGCTTGCTGCATGCAGGGATTACTCAAAAGCGATCCAATACTATAATAATGTAGTCTTACTGTTCCCTGACGACCCTGAAACATATGGGGCCTTGCTAAAGATCTCTGAGATATATTCGGTAAATAAGGATTTTAAAAGTGCAGTTATTTTTGCTGACAGGGCTATTAAGAAAAATGAAATTCCAGGGAATGAAGAAGCCCTTTACCGGAAAGCTGTTATATATTATCAATGGGATAAAAAAAGAGAGGCAATCGGTTTGTTTAAAGAGCTCCAGGACAAATACCCTGCCGGGACTTTCGGAAAAAAAGCAGGCGAATGGATAGACCTGATAACAAAGGATATTGAAAGCAATTAAAAAATAATGTTTGGAAATAGAATGTAAATCTCCAATCTAAATTCATGAATCATCATAATTTTCACAAAGCTGCCGGTTTGAATTCCAATCCTGAGTATCAATAAGTATTTCAAGCCTCGGTTTAATCGATTTATTGAGATTTTAGAAACGAAAGCATATAATTATTATAATCATCAGCAGGGAGGGGAGGGACAATGGCAAGGACGATTGCGATTGCCAACCAAAAAGGCGGAGTCGGCAAAACAACCACGGCTGTTAATCTTGCCTCATTTTTAGCAAGTGAAAACAGGAAAACTCTGCTGATCGATATAGATCCGCAGGGGAACTCATGCAGCGGACTGGGAATTAATATAGGAGAAAGAAGCGGAAAAGGGATTTACGATGTTTTACTCGGGCACAAAAAAATTTCCGATGTAATAATAGGCACACAGTATTTAAATTTGAAAGTCGTGCCGGTAACCCTGGATCTTGCCGGCGCCCAGGTTGAATTAATAAATGAATCCAGGAAGGAATTTATTCTTAAAGAAGCCCTTAATGAAGTCAAAAACGAATTCGATTATATTCTTATCGATACCCCCCCCTCCCTTGGTTTATTTACATTGAACGGCCTTGTAGCCGCCGAAAGTGTTCTTATTCCGATGCAGAGCGAGTTCTATGCAATGGAAGGTCTTGCACAGCTTCTAAGAGCGATCAAACTGGTGAAGAGCGGTCCAAACAAAGATCTTTCGGTTGAGGGAGTACTTATTACGATGTATGACTCAAGGACCAATCTTTCTAAGCAGGTTACTGAAGAGGTTAAAAATTATTTTAAGGAAAAAGTATATAATACTATAATACCGAGGAATGTGAGATTGAGCGAAGCGCCAAGTCATGGAATATCTATTTTCGATTATGACTCAAAAAGCCAGGGTGCGGAATCTTACCTGGAATTCGGAAGAGAATTTTTAAAAAGAAGCGGGATGTAATTTATGAAACATGGATTGGGCAGGGGGATGATGGCCCTTCTTGATGAACAGGAAGAAGGGCAGGATTTTACGGGGCAAACGACAGCCATCGATATTAATAAAATTATGCCCAACCGGTATCAGCCGAGGAAAAATTTCAATGAAGAGTCTTTGAAGGAATTGGCCGAATCCATACATGAAAAGGGTATTCTTCAGCCTATAATTGTTACGGAACTTGGGGATGGCCGCTACGAGCTGGTAGCCGGCGAAAGAAGATTAAGAGCGGCAAAAATTGCCGGATTGCTGGAAATACCCGTTCTTATAAGAAATTTCTCGGAAGAAGACAGGCTTGAAATAGCTTTAGTTGAAAATATCCAGAGAGAGGATCTGAACCCTCTTGAAAAGGCGGAAGCTTTCAGGGAAATTATTGAAAGGCTCAATATCAGCCAGGATGATTTTGCTAAAAAAATCGGGAAGGACAGAAGTTCGGTTGCCAACACCTTAAGGCTTCTTAAATTACCTGAATTTGTCAGGGAAAAACTCGTTGAAGGACTTATTTCAGAAGGGCATGCAAGAGCAATATTGTCCATCGAGGACCTTGATAAAATACTGGATTTAACAAAGCAAGTTATCGAAAGGGGACTTTCCGTCAGGGAGACCGAATCCGAGGCTAAAAAAATCAATAATAAGCCGGCGGGAAAGCGTCCGGTTCCCAGGAGGCATGATGCTCATATGGATGAAATCCAGGAGAGGATCATAAAAGCCATAGGCGCCAAAGTAGAGATCAAAGGCACAATGAACAAAGGAAAAATAGAAATTCATTACTTTTCAAAAGAAGATCTTGAGAACATCTATTCTTATATTTCAAAAGGAAGATGAACCGGCATGTTTCACGTGAAACATTTCCATTAATCAGAACATCCGCCCGCCTGACATCTTGATTTGTCTAAAAAAATTGACGCATGTAATTAATATTAATATCATAGATATGTAAATTACGGAGGTCTTTATGATGGTTTTAAAGCAGGTGAATTACATTGCGGTTGTAGTTTCGGCGGTTATTTACTTTATTATCGGGTCTTTGTGGTACAGTAAGGTTTTGTTTGCAGAGGCATGGGCAAAGGAAAAAGGTCATAAAATGGAAGGCGATAAACCTGCGGCGGGATCGATGGCCGTCAGTTACGGCGGAATGCTGATAACAGAATTCCTGTATGTCCTGGGCATAGCAGTTATACTGCTTCTGACCGGTAAAACGGGGATTGTTGAAGGAATTAAAGTTGCGCTTTTTGTGATTATTCTTTTTAATCTGCCGCTGAATGCGGGCACTCTTTTGTTTCCCTCAAAACCCAGATTGTTTTTTATCGATTGGGGCTATCAGGCAATAGGCGCTCTTATTTCCGCGATTATCCTGAGCCTCTGGCGCTGAATCGTTCTGTTTAGGAGAGCAGCGTCACCATCTTCTTTTTTTTTGTTTGACAAACCTATGATAGGTTATTCCGGCCGCATAAATTAATGTTTCAAGGAATTTCATAGTGAACATTCCGGCCGCAAGGATTGGATGAGATAATAGAAGTTTCCAATTTTTAAAAAAAGCTTTTCTGAAAAGCGGGATCTGGGATATTGCCGCGCGGGTATTTCTTTGTAAATAACTTTTGATATGACCGGTGAATATGAATTTTTTCCTGAGCCTTCTGAAAAGTTTGACCCTTCCCTCATGGTGAAGTTTATGGGAAGCTGTCCTTTCAAGTTTATATCCTTTTTTAAACATTCGTTCTCTCAGGTCCCAATCTTCTGCATCGCCTGTAATAAATCCTCCGAATTCATCGAAGAGCTTTTTATCGATAAACCTCGGCGATTCGATAGAATCATCGCCTATATAACAAAGCGCTTCCAGCTGTCTGCATTTGCCCCAGAACCCTTCGGCAAGTACCAATTCGGGAATTTCTGCTATTTTTACGCCTTTATTAGCCATTTCATTGCACTCTTTAAGTACATCGGGTTCCAGTTCATGGTCTGAATCTATATGAAGCAGGTATTCTCCTTTTGCCTCATGAGCCCCCGCATTTCTTGCCACGTTGATCAAACCGGGTTCATAAATGATACGGCAGTTGTATTCCATAGCAATTGATGCGGTTTTGTCCGTGCTGTTTTTATCTACAATAATGATTTCATAATTCTGATAAGTCTGCTTTTTTATTGAATCGAGTATAAAGCGGATTGTTTTTTCACTGTTATAAGTAGGGATAATAATACTGATCATATAATCCTGGTGAACAGGCATCCCGTTTTCCTTATTATTAAAATTACCGGTCAATTTGAGTTCTTACTGATTTTTTTATTGAAATCTGTTATAATAAACATTACTTAAATAATGTGAGGCATTATTATGGTGAGGATGAATGAAAATTTCAACTCTCTCAAAGGAAATTACCTTTTTTTTGAAACGGATAAAAAGGTAAAAGAATACCTGCAAAAAAACCCGGGGAAAAAAATAATCAAACTGGGAATCGGAGATGTAACTGAGCCTTTAAGCCATGCCGTTATTGAAGGATTGCAGAAAGCAGTCATGGAAATGGGAGCCAGGGAAACTTTCCAGGGTTATCCGCCTTATGCCGGATATGATTTTTTGAGGGAAATAATAAGCGAGACGGAATTTAAATCCAGGGGAATAAATATTTCGCCGGAAGAAATTTTTATATCGACAGGCGCCAAAGAAGACACTGCAAATATCCAGGAGCTTTTTTCTCTCGATTTGAAAATGGCGATCCCGGATCCTGTTTATCCCGTATATACCGATAGTAATATTATGGCCGGCCGCAGCAGGGAAAATATTTCGTATTTGCCCTGCACAGCCGATAATGATTTTAAACCGGCATTACCGGATAAGCCGGTAGATATTATATATCTCTGCTTTCCGAATAACCCGACCGGACAGGTAATTTCGAAAAAAGAACTGTCGCGATGGGTTGAGTATGCTGCCGAAAATAAAGCCCTGATATTATTTGATGCCGCTTATGAATCTTATGTCAGGGAAGAAGGCGTTCCGCACAGTATCTTTGAAATTGAAGGGGCAAGGGAGACGGCTATTGAATTCAGGAGTCTTTCGAAAGCAGCCGGATTTACAGGAACGCGATGCGCATATTCTGTGATCCCTGACGATTTGACGATTTCCGATAAAGAAGGGGAAAAACAACGCTTAAATAAACTCTGGCTGAGAAGGCAGTCTACCAAATCAAACGGCGTAGCATATATAATCCAGAGGGGTGCATACAGTGTTTTCACTGAAGCCGGCAGAAAGGAAAACACTCAGATTGTGGATTATTATCTTGAAAATGCAAAAATGATCGGCCGCGGCGTTTTATCCCTCGGCCTTAAATATTCCGGGGGTGTAAATTCACCTTATATATGGCTTACTGTTCCGGCCGGATTGACATCATGGCAATTTTTCGATGAACTCCTGGAGCAATGTGCAGTAGCAGGGACGCCAGGTTCGGGATTCGGGAAATGCGGCGAAGGATATTTCAGGCTGACAGGGTTCGGGAAAAGGGAAGACATTATTGAAGCTGTTGAAAGACTTGTAAAGTTTAAATAAAATAAAAGGGAGCGGAGGAAATATGCCCCATTATGATTATAAATGCGGGAAATGCGGGTATCAGTTTGAGGAATTTCAAAAAATTAACGATGCCCGTCTTATAGAGTGCCCTGAATGCGGCGGAGAATTGAAAAGGCTGATCGGGGGCGGAGCCGGGATTATCTATAAGGGAAGCGGTTTTTATACGACCGATTATAAGAAAAAACCGCCCTCCTGCGAAAATAAATCCGGGGATGCCAATGCCTGCCGGAACTGTCAGGAAGCATGAAGAAGAACCATATTATCGATATGTATCACTGAAGAATACTTGTTTTCCTTTCCAAGGATGTTTTCTATTTCCGAAGTCTTTTTGCCGGCGATTTTCAGGACATCTTCTGAAGAGTAGTTGGATAAACCGACTGCTATTTCATTCCCTTCCGTATCTTTGACGAAAACCGTATCACCGTATTGATAAAATCCGCTGGTTGCTTTAATACCGCTTGCAAGCAGACTTTTATGATTAAGAACCGCGTTTCTTGCACCTTCATCGATTGTAATAACACCTTTCGTTTTTTTGACGCTGATCCATCTTTTTTTATAATTGAGGCTTTTTTCAGAAGGCAGGAAAATAGTTCCTTCGGACAGATCATTGAATATTTTCGAGAGTATTTTTTCCTTGAATCCGTTTGCAATTATACAGGGGACGCCGCTTATCGCAGCAATCTTTGCCGCCTCCAGTTTAGTGATCATTCCGCCTTTAGTATAAACTTCCTCCTGTTTGCAGGCATATTTCATTATGGAATTTATATTGTCGACAATACGTATGAATTCCTGGTTCGGGGTGTTGAAATCCCTGTAAAAACCGTCAACATCAGACAGCATTATATATAGATCGGAGTCTGAAAGCAGGCTTACATAAGCGCCGAGCCTGTCATTTTCACCGACCATGATCTCTTCCACAGCCACAGAATCGTTTTCGTTAATTATCGGGACAATACCCATTTCCAGCATGGAATTTAGAGTATTGCGGGCATTAAGGTATGAAGATCTGTTATCAAATATATAATGAGTAAGAAGAACCTGACCTACAGAAATAGAATGCTTTGCAAATTCATCTTTGAAGATCTGCATCAGTTTGATCTGTCCAAGTCCGGCGATAGCCTGTTTTTGTGAAATAGTCAGTTTTTCCGCCACATCCCTTTTTTTAAAAATTTCATGAATGCCGAGGCCTATTGCTCCGCTTGATGTAATTATTACCTCCAGGCCTTTTTTGTTCAAATCTGCGATATCGCTGACAATGCTCTCAATATTGGCATAATTGATGATGTCAAGATTGGTAACCTGCTTGGTCCCAAGTTTTATCACCATCCTTTTAATTTCTATTTCAGTCCTGTTCGGTAATTTGATCTTCATAAACAAGTCCTTTCATTGTCCTATTCAAAACCGGCACCGGCTGCTTCTTTAGCTGCAGTTTTATTTTTTTCTTCAATAATGAGATATTTTTGTAATAGAACATTACTCAGGCCCTTCAGGCCTTCTCCTGTCAGAGCGGATATCATGAAAATGTCTTCCGTAATTTTGCGGAAATCATCGTAGATATGATTTTTAACATCGTTATCAAATAAAAGATCGATTTTATTGAGAGCTATTAAGAAATCTTTATAATAAAGCGACTCGGAATAACTTTTTAATTCGTTTCTGAGAATCTGGAATTTTTCCATCGGGCTATCGCTGATATCGATGATAAACAGGATCAGTCCAGTCCTTTCAATATGCTTGAGAAAATTAATACCCAGCCCTTTACCTTTATGCGCTCCTTCTATTAATCCCGGTATGTCCGCAATTAATAAACTTTGGTACGCATCGTCCGATGACAATATCCCGATGTTGGGTTTAAGAGTTGTAAACGGGTAATTTCCGATCTTCGGCCTGGCATTGGTTATCCTGGAAACAAGAGTGGACTTTCCTGAATTCGGGAATCCGACAAGACCGACATGTGCGATCATTTTTAGTAATAAATTGATCTGTTTTATTTCCCCGGGTATACCTTTCTGGGCGTAAAAGGGAGTCTGCCGTGAAGGGCCTTTAAAATGGACATTCCCTTTGCCGCCGATCCCGCCTTTAGCTGTCAATAAGAATGAATCGATTTCCGTCAGATCTGCCAGGGTATCGCCGGAATCATGACTGACAACAATTGTTCCACGCGGAACTTCAATAATTAATGAATTTCCTTTTCTCCCGCTTTTCTTGTTTGATCCTCCCTTTCCTCCATCCTGAGCCTTGAATTTTTGATTATTATGTATATGGGACAGGGTTCTCAGGTGAGGATTTACTTTTATAACGATGTCCCCTCCTTTACCGCCGTCTCCTCCGTCAGGCCCACCCCTGGGGACATATTTTTCTCTCCTGAAAGTTGCAGCCCCGGCCCCTCCATTGCCGGCTTTGACCTCAATGGAAACTTCATCTTTGAATATCATAGATTAAATACCCACCATTCGTCGCATTTTGAACACAGACCGGGGTCCGTATAATTTTCGTTCCATTGATTTTTATATCCGGTTTTTATCCTGCTCCAGCAGGCTTCCAGCCCTTCATTAAGAATATTTCCCATACGGAAATCATTATTATAATCCTGCCTGCAGAGGGGGACGCTTCCGTCGGAGAGAATAACCATATCATGCTTCATATGAAGGCATGGGAAACGTTTTAACGGCGAAAGATCGACTACCCTGTATTTATCTAAAAGCCCGCCGAATGTATCCGGTTTCTTGATTATGATCCTTTCAGAATAGGGAGACCATCTTTCATAGAACCGGATGATTTCATTTTCATTTTCAGTTGTCCTGGTAAATTGGATGTAAACCTTTTCTCTATTCGCGAGGCTATTTATCTTTCCCTCGATTTCAGGCAGGTCTGCAGGCGGAAGAAGGGCGTTAAGAGGTTTTTTATTCTTTGAAAAAGATTCAAGTCTTGTGAAACTGATATCGAATATAACTTTGGAGTTCGGCAATGACAGTAATTTATTGATTGATTCGGTTCCCGTGAAAAGGCAGCGGCTTTCAAAAATAAACTGCATTTCCGGGTAATTATGCAATTCATCAATCAGTTCATCTATATGAGTGTAAAGGAAAGGTTCGCCGAAAAGTCCGAAACTTACTGCAGGATTATAAGAAAAATCATATATATCCTTCATGATTTCTTTTAAATTTTTAATTTCCATTTCCCCGGATCTTGAAAGACGGTCCGATATGAATAAGTTTCCGCTTTCCCTTTCGGTATTTAATTCGATTTCATAGTAAGTGGGCCTTTTTCTGATCATTTCAGGGTCATTCTTCAACATTTTTTCAAGCTCCAGGTGATTCAAACTTTCACCTTTCCTTGAAATGATATCATCCAGCACCAGGTAATCATTATAGCTGTCAGGTATAAAATTAATTCTGTAATTAACTAATCTGCCTGGAGATATGAAAATATTGCAATCGTATGACGAGATATCGCTCTCGAATATCTCTTTTAAACTGTTTTTAAACATCGGATACTCTTCGGGTATTGTATTTAGAATAAATCCGGCCGTATCGCTTTCTATAATCTCGGGCAGCAGTCCCTGCGGCATATTTTCGGGGAAAGAATAGTCGAAAGCATATTTATCATGCTCTCCGAGCATCTTTACGGTTGAATCGACATCCAGTAAAGGCGAATAAGCGTTGGTGATGATAATTGTCTTTCCCGCGAGATCATTCTTTAAAAAAGATAAAAAATTCCTTGATTTATCAAAAGTAATTATTTTAAGTCCTTCGGCATGCACTTGGGCATTAGCGGTCAGCAGGTATATTTCATCAGTCAATGTCCTGATTTTTGAATATGTGATTGAAAAAAATTTCTGAAGACCCGGCATATCTTTATATCTATTATCAACCAGGATTGCAGCGAGGCTCACTTATATCTCCTGTTATTTTTACATAATTATAATAAAAACAGATACTTCTAGCAATTAATCACATGAGGTTTAAAAGCGCCTATATTACAGGATGTTCAGCCGAATTTAATAAAAATTGATTCATATTGATTAAAAATAATGATGCTTTTCCATAATTTTCCGATATTAGAAATAATATAAAGGAGTGGATATGAAATCCTTTTTAATATTATTGTTTTTTGTGTCATTATCCTTAACAGCATTTGGAGATGATTTTATCATTGACGATCAGAATTCATCCTCGTCGGTTTCATCGTCTGCTGCAAATTCCAGTCCTGTTTCTAAAAATTCGTTTATTCCTTCGGGCAAGACAATTAATTCCATAGGTTCCGTTCCTGCTCCGGCCGGTCTTGAGAAAGGTTCCGTATACGGGCAATTCACAATGTATGACAGCGGCGGAATCAATTCAAGGCTTATTATAGGCATTCTGGATGCTGTCAATATAGGAATATCTGAAAACCTGGACAGCCTTATAGGATCGGGGACTGTGAATGTAAATATCCCCGGGGCATATGTGAAATTGACTCTTATCAAGGATTTGAATAATTTCAATTGGGCGATGGGGTTTGACAGTTTCGCATACGGCAGGGCAGGCACCTATTATCCGACTAACGACAATTATCCGCCGTCGACGATTTACGGTTATTATACTGCTGCCGGATGGAATTACAGTCTTTTCGGCGGGAATGATGTGCTTACGGCAGGTTTACGTATCCCCTTGCTCCCTGCGGAAGAGAGGGCCTTTTCAAACACCTCGTTCTTTATCGGGGCGACTATAAGCGCTCCGCAGTATTTTATGTTCGCTTTTACCCTCGAGAATATCTTTATTGATTTTTCGAGGCCTGCTTACTTGCTTCCTTCATTCATCTTTTCCGTCACGCCGACTCCGCCTTTTTACATTTCGCTTATCTTTCAGTATGATTTCAGTGAATCGAAATTGATAAGGATATTGTCTCTAAGTTACGAAGCAGGCTTTTGAGCTTAGTTCAGCTCAGATAATTTGAATTTATTTTTACATAATCGCATGACAGGTCGCTTGTCCATAGAAAATAATCTTTATCTCCGATCCCCAGGTCGATGCCGATCCTGATCTCGGGAGAAAGCAATTCTCCGCTGGCCTTGCTTTCATTTGCCCGGTTCACATCGCCTTTCTCAAAAATGACAAGATCGTTGATTTGAAGCGTCAGGAGGGATAAATCAAAATCTGCACCTGAATATCCCAGAGCTGCCAGGATCCTGCCCCAATTTGGATTTTGTCCGAAAATCGCCGTCTTAACTAAATATGAATCACCGATCGCCCTGGCTATTTTTTCGGCATCATCGGCTGTAACTGCGTTCTTAATAGAAATATCGATAAACTTGCTTGCCCCCTCTCCGTCTTTCACAATCATTCTGGCCAGGGTCTGACATACTTTAATCAGGACCTGCTTGAATATTTTGAATTGATCTCCGTTTTCAGAAATAACCGTATTTCCCGCCTTTCCGTTAGCCAGGAGGAAAACGCTGTCGTTTGTGCTGGTATCGTTATCCACGCTGATTCTGTTGAAAGACAGATCGATTGCTTCCTTAAGTGCAAGATCCAGCAAACCTTTAGAAATAGCGGCATCAGTGGCCAGGAAAACGAGCATGGTTGCATGCGGGTATTCCAGAAGGGGTTTTATCATACCCGAGCCTTTTGCACTGCCGCCTATCCTGACGGATTTGCCGTTCAAATCGAATTCATAAGAGCAATTTTTCATTTTTTTGTCGGTGGTCATAATGGAGTTTGAAAAATTTTTATAATCGTTTTCATTTTTAATAAGTTTGCAAACCTTCTCGATTCCGTATATAACCCTGTCCATTTCCAGTTTGCGGCCGATAACGCCTGTTGAAGCTACAAGTACGGACCCTTCTTTAAGGGACAATGATTTTTCGACAAGACCTGCCATAAAAAGGGCATTTTCTTCGCCGGTTCTTCCTGTAAGGCAGTTTGCATTGCCGCTATTTACAATTACTGCAGATATTTTATTGTTTATGCGGGAGATATCAAGATTGACCGGAGCTGCTTTCACCTTGTTTTTTGTATAAAAAGCTGAAGTAACGCATGGAGTATCCGAAACAAGAAGACCGATATCCTTATACCCTCCTTCTTTCAGACCGCATGATACCCCCGTTGCTTTAAAGCCTCGGGGGTCGGTTACACCGCCTTCCAGGATTTTCAATTTCAAATCCATATCAGCTCCCGATTATTGTTCACTTTCAATCGCCTGTTCGGCAGTATCAGTTTTACCGGATGATGTCAAATCAGCCCCTTCCGATATTTTTTTCCTGACAAGTTCATCGATTTTTTTCAAAATGACCGGCTTGTCTTCGATATCCTTCACCAGGTTATCCCTCCCCTGTGCGATTCTCTCTTCCCCAAGGAAATACCAGGTCCCTTTCCTCTGGATCACTCCGCTGGATACTGCAGCGTCGATAAGGCATCCGACTTTAGATATTCCTTTTCCGAAAATAATATCGAATTCAGCCTGCTTGAACGGGGAAGCCATTTTATTTTTTATCACTTTTGCCCTGACCCTGTTTCCGTAATTATCCTCTCCCTTTTTCAACGCTTCGATTTTCCGTATTTCAATCCTGATCGACGAGTAAAATTTCAGCGCCATCCCCCCGGTTGTAGTTTCCGGGTTTCCATATACGACACCTATTTTCATGCGGATCTGGTTTATAAAGATCAATGCAGTCCTTGATTTGCTTAAGATGGCTGTCAGTTTTCTAAGCGCTTGAGACATAAGCCTTGCCTGCATGCCCATCTGCGCGTCTCCCATGTTTCCGTCAATTTCAGCCTTAGGAACAAGGGCTGCAACGGAGTCGACGACAATAAGGTCCACTGCACCGCTCCTTACGAGGCTTTCGACGATCTCAAGGGCCTGTTCGCCTGTATCCGGCTGAGAAATAAGGAGATTTTTGATGTCGATACCTATTTTTTTCTGCATATTGAGGATCAAGGGCATGTTCTGCATCGATAAAAGCGCATGTACCTCCGGCTTTCTGAGCTTCGGAGATGATTGACAATGTTAAAGTTGTTTTACCGGATGCCTCGGGTCCGAAAACTTCAGTAACCCTTCCATATGGTATTCCGCCGATGCCCAGTGCAAGGTCCAATGTGAGAGCTCCTGTCGAAATAACCGGAAAAGCGCCGATTTGAGGTCTATCACCAAGTTTCATGATAGAGCCCTTGCCGAATTGTTTTTCGATCTGGGCCATTGCGATTTGAAGGGCCTTTTCTTTTTCTTTTGAATCCAAAGATTGTTCAGACATAAAAACCTCCGGTCAGCTCGGGACAATAAGTAAAAAATAATTATTGCAACGGGCAGGACTATAATATTATATAACAGATCGGGCGAATATGAAAATTTATGAAAATAAAGTATGTGTGATTCTTTGAATCCGTTAAAATCTGAATACGAATTCCAGACCCCCGAAAAACCCGTCGAAATTGAACGGCAGGGAATCGATGCGGGAACCGTTCATGGATATATTTACAGAGCTGTCGGAAAGGTTTACTGTCGTTGAAGTCTTTGAATCGGATGAAGAAGTAAGGTTGAGATAGTAACTGGATATAAAATAATATGCATATCCGGCAGTCAGCCTTATTTTGAAATTCTGGTCAAACTGGTAATTGATTGAAATATTCGGTTTTATTCCGAAATTTATTCCGTTCATACTGATATCGATATTGTCATTAAAATCCGTTCCATTTATAGTCAGGGTATCTTCGTTGTTTTCCAGAGTGCCCAGAGGTTCGATAAGCGCCAGAAATGAAAGATAAGCTCCTGCTGTAATGCTGAATCTGCCCAGGTAGAATTCGTAGCTTCCCCCCAGGTCAATATTGAATGCAAAGGGATTGTCGAACAGGATGCCGGCATTGATGTCAAAAAGCCCTGCGTACCCGAGCTCGTATTCGCCATGTAATCCGGCATTGAATGCATATGCCGATCTCTGGTAATTGTTGGTCTTTGAAAATATGGAATTGTCATAACTGTAATTTACTATAATAGTAGCATCCGGCACATGCATCGGGGCCGCTCCGGCAAAAATCGCAATCCTTCCGCCGAGCATCGGGGCTTCGACCAATTGATCGCCGACCTGCGGTTCCCCGAATATTGTTGCTGCTGAAGACCATTGCTCTCCTATCGCATTTACCCGGAGCAGGCCGGTATTGACATTCTCCTTGAAGCGGTCAAGTACTGTCGTTTCTTTTTGTATGAAGAATTCGTATCCCGGCTTGACTCCTATATTCTTGCCGAGCTGCAAATATGCAGTTCCTCCTTCGACTTTAAGAATGCCGGACTTGATTTTAAATTCTTCCATATTCCTTAAATAAAATTCAAATCCGCTCAAAGCACCCGAAACGGCCTGGTTATAAGCATCTATTGAACTTGATCGTGATTTGGCCTCATTCCTCCTGTAATAATTGTCCAGGAGATTGCCTTCGGCCGAGATGATCTTTATGGAAATCGTAACTTCCGCTTTATATTCCGTTTCAAAGTTAATGACCAGTTTTCCGTTTTTATTTTCCTCAACGCTTATCTTCTGTTCAGTGACATTATATCCGGATATGGAAGGTATGAAAACAAAAAAAGAGTTGGCGATTTTCTGCATTTCGGATGCAGGGATGACAGCCACGCCAAGATCTGCGTCGGTATACTGAGGATTCTGCAGCGCAGCCTGCTTTTTTGCTTCCCGGACCTTTTCAATGAATTTTTCGGCTGTGTTATTGTCCAGCCGGTATTGATAGCCGATGACCTGGAACCTTTTCATATTGTTCAAGACGGCAATTAATGTATCATCAAAATATGTATAGGCGGAATCCGGAATATTATATGAAGAATAAGATGGAAGAACAGCGACTTCTTTTTTTTGAGACACTTCTGGTTCTGAAAATAATAGAGCAGGCAGTATGGATAAGATTATTAAAACAAGGGCTTTTTTCATGAAGATCCTCCTCCCTCAATGTAATTTATATCATTGTTTATCGTTAATTTCAATAAAAAACATCCGTGTTTTCCAATTATATTCAGAATTAGAATTTACCTCCTTGACTATTGCAATGATCTCTATTAAAATAATCGAAATATGATTTATTATTATACAATATGAAGCGCAGTATGGGTAACTTTTTTTATTATAAGATAATTGTATGAGGAGCTTTTTATGAGCCTTTCCGCTACTGAAAATAATCCTGCAGATGCAGGGACCAGTTTTGCACATGAAAATATTCTGGGTTTTGCAAGCTTTTACCTGTCAATAGCCGGTATGATTATAACGCTGCTGAGTTTCATTTGGGATTTCAAATTTCTGCCGGAAGGATTTGTAAGTCTCAAATTAGCAATATTAAGTGTTTTACTGCCTATCGATATGGTTATACTGATAGCCGGCTTAGTCCTGGGTATTATCGGATACGCTATCGATTCCAAAAGAGACTATGCTATGATTGCAATTATTCTTTCCGCCTTTTTCGGTCTGGTCGCGCTGAATAATATCATGATTAGTTTTCAGATCCTCGATAAAATAAAAATTTGATAAAAAATAAGCGATATTTATTCTGTTTTGAGAATTGACGCATAACGGAAAATGTTATAAAATAATTCCCTCGTTCATTCAGGGCGCTTAGCTCAGTTGGTTCAGAGCATCTGCCTTACAAGCAGAGGGTCACAGGTTCGACTCCTGTAGCGCCCAAAACATCCTCATAAAAGGGAAATCCGGAAACCAAAAAATATGAAAACATTATTCTTAATATTAATTTCCTGTCTTTTGCTGTTATTAGCAGACTGCGGGCAGAATAAGAACGAGGTTAAAAATACTTCCCGTACGGAATTGCCTTCCGGCGATAAACTATACGATTATTATTTGTTTTTCTTATCTCATGATAAAGGCAGTGTTTCTCCGCTTAAGGATGTTCCTTCGCACTTTTTAACCGGCCTGTCAAACGAATTTATCAATTCTCTTGTTTATGGCGATAAAGCGTTATCAAATGCCGAAGTCCAGTACTTGATGGTTACAAATGAGCCGGATAACAGCAATGGTTTTGTATATCAGAGGATCGGAATTGTCGATTTAAAGATGAGAAACTATACAAATTCATACGGCTACATAAACCTCGCTCTCGGTGAAGGTGCTGAAAACCCTGAAATTTATTATTATAAAGCCATGCTGCTTTTTTATTATGAGAGGGATTATAAAGATGCTCTCGATTACCTTGACCGTATCGGCAAGGATTCCCGGTTAATTGATTATCAGGATGTACTCTTTTTAAAAGGCTGTCTGAAATGCGAGAAATCCGATTATAATTCAGCCTTTTCAACATTTATGGCAGCAAGGGACATGAACCCGGGCCGTTTTTATATTAATTACGATATCCTGCCGTATTTTATCAGAAGCGAAATTTTGAATGATCTCAATGCATATATCAAGGACTCTTTCAAATACCTCATATCCCTCGGGAATAAAAGTTACAGGCTGAAAGCTTACAGGCAATCGATATTGTATAACAGGCTTCAAAACAGGGAAACGCTTTATATATCGTTTAATCTTCCGCCGAATTACGATTATTTTACAAATTTGTTATATTTTTATTCCAGAGGGTTTCCCGTGATAGAAAAGCATAAAAGCCAGAATGTTATCAGTCCTATGCAGGAAAAGAGAAGGACTGCCAGGGACCTTGTATATTCCCCTCTTTTCGAGGAATATAGCGATTCTGAAGGGGGAAGCAGTATTTTTTTGCAGGAGGGCATATTGATACTTACAAATTTGCATCTTTTCCCCGCTTCCTTTTCAGTTCCGATACCCAAATTGATGGCTGTAAGCAATGTAATTATGCTGCTTTCACCGACAAACCGTTATGAAATCCTTACAAACCTGAATAAACCTACAAATTCAAAGGATTATTTAATCAGTAATACTGTAAATGGAATATATATTACAAATTGCCCTTACGATTATTTTTTCACGACAGGGATTTTTGATCTTCGCAATGATTCCAACTGGGATTTCGTGACGGTCGGTTTTAATACAAATAACAAAGCGGTCGCTATGCTTTTTTACCCGGATCTGAAAAAAGTTGAAACATATAGTTTTTCGATAAAAAAACATGACAGCGCATTTGTAATACAGGATTTTAACGGTAATAATAAGCCTGAACTGATATTATTGGACGATGATGCTTATATCCTGAAAAACTGATCACATCAGGTTCAATATCATGCTGTCTTTGCCCAAAGAGGATCCCTTTACCTTCTGTATTGCTTTCAGGGCATCATCCTTTGTTTGAAATTTACCTACTCTGACCCTGTAATAAACTATGCCGTTGACATTGGCTTCAACCAGGTATGATTCCAATCCCAATTTCCGGAGATCATTTTCAACTTCTCTGGCTTTATCCATGCTTGTATGGGCGGAAACCTGGATGGTAAAGCTGCCTTCGCCGGGAGATTCTATTTTCTTTACATTTTTTTGTTTAACGGTTTTTTTCATGCTTTGAGATCCGGATTTCAGTTTAACGTTTTTTGAAATTGTTTTATTGTAATTATCTTCATTGTTAGGCGGAGTTGTGAGGTTTTCAGGGAGCGGTTCCGTTTTTTTAACGGCATTTGTCTCTTCTTCAGCCGGCATCAGGGCGTTATTATCTTTTTTGGAAGGATTTTCATTTTTTAAAATATCAGGTAATGGAGTGTTGCTGAATGCAAAGCTGTTTTCAGCTTTTTTCTGATCTACCTTCTCTTCTATCTTCTGGATATCCTGTTTATTTCCGAAAGCCAGATCTTTAAGTGTAGTTTTACCCAGCCAATATCCTATCAGAAATATAAAAACACCGAAAAAAACAAAGATTGCTCCCGCCCATACTATTCTTTCATCACTGACATTGATATAAGACTTTTTTTCATGATGATGTTCCTGGTTATATGCGGGTTCATTTGATCTATGAATGCTTCCGCTTGAGTGTTTATAATCGTTTATCCTTGACCTTCCGGTATAATGATACCCGTCATCGCTTATTTCATCAGAATTATTATGGCTGTCTCTGCCGCCGGAATCGGGGAAAAGATCCATAATTTCCGGTTCGCCCATATAAGTTCCTCCTCTTATAGCACATGCTCTTCCATTATCATTTCGGAATAATCGTTAAAAAGTTGAGGAGTAAACGGATTAATTAAAGTACATCCCATAATTCCCTGACTATCCTGTCTGCAATGCACAGACCCCTTTCAGTCAGGCTTATTTTTTCAGGTCCTATATCAATAAAAGGTTTTAATCCGGCAGGCATCCCGGCTGTCATTTTTTCAGCAAGGTTTTCATCGAATAAATTTTCAAAGTGTCTGCAGGAAATTCCGTCGATCTTCCTCAATCCCAGCATTATATATTCCCTTACAGCCGTTTTCCTGTCAATGGTTTCGGTAAAACCGGCCGGGAGAGTATCCGAACCGGTCATTGACTCATATTCCTTCATCGAGGAGGTGTTAGTCCAGCGTATTCCTTTAATACTGTCTTTACCGAACCTCCTGTAGCCTGAAGCGCCGGGGCCGAAACCTATATATTCGCCGTAGTTCCAATAATTCAGGTTATGCCTGCTCTTATATCCTGTTCCCGATGCGAAATTAGATATTTCATAACGGATATAGCCGGCATTTTTTAATAAAAGGCATATCTCATCATAGCGGCGCTGTGCAGTTTGATCCTGCAGGGGCAAGTAGACGCCTTTTATTGCCATTTGACGGAGCAGTGTTTTTTCCTCGATCGTGAGCTGATAAACCGATATATGACCGGGGGCGAGATTAACGACGGGCTCTATAAGTTCCGAAATATGTTCGTTCCTTATGCATGAGATCAAATCTATGGATATATTTTCAAAACCTGCTTTCTTTAAAAGACCGTATGATTTCAGGTTATCACCGGGGGTATTTTTCCGGCCCAGGAATTTCAGGACACGTTCTTCCATCGATTGAAATCCGAGGCTTATTCTGTTTATTCCGCATTCCTTCCAGCTTCCCGCCATATCTTCGCTGATGTCTTCCGGATTTGCTTCAATAGTATTTTCTTCATAATCAAGGTTGAAAGCATCATTTAACCGGGAAAAAATATTTTTTATCTGGACAGGCGTCAAAAGAGAAGGTGTTCCTCCCCCTATATAGACTGTATTTACTGTTTCATGCGGGGGGTAAATACGGCTGTAAAGCAGTATTTCATGGTATAAAGCTTTTAGATAAGATTCTATTGCATCTTTTTCAGGTTTATAACCGCTGACGAAGCCGCAATACGGACATTTTATTTTGCAAAAAGGGAAATGGATATATACGGATACGGGCATTCTATTTCAGTTTCTCGAATGCCTTTAATGCATTGAATATCGCTGAATCCATATTATAATAATTATATGTAGCCAGCCTTCCGAGGAAGGTGACATTTTCGGTTTTCGCGGCTTCTTTTTCATATTTTTTATATAATTCCTGATTTTCATCCCTGGGTATGGGATAATATGGAATATCCTTTTCAATGTCGCATTCTTTCGGATATTCTTTGATTATCGTTGTACCTGCAGACTTCTGGCCGGTCAGGTGCTTGAATTCGGTAATTCTTGTGAATTGATAATCATTCGGATAATTGATGACCCCTATTTCCTGGTAGTATTCACTGTCCAGATGGATCCATTCGAAATCGAGGGATCTGTACGGCAATTTCCCGAATTTAAAATCAAAATACGAATCGATCGGGCCTGTAAAAATCAAGTGCTTATAATCTATGTCCTTCTTTATATCCAGGAAGTTGGTGTTAAGAAGGATGGATATATTTTTATCATCAAGCAATTTGTTGAAAATGGGGGCAAATCCCGAGATCGGCATCCCCTGGTAAGGATCCTGGAAATACCTATTGTCCTTGCTGATAAATACAGGAATCCTTCCTGTGACTGAGGGGGATAATTCCTCGGGTTTAAGACCCCATTGCTTGATTGTATAATTAAGAAACACTTTTTCATAAACATAATCCGCGAGAGATTTTAAATCGTTATCATCCGAATCTTTCAATTCAAGTATTGTTATTTTCTTACCGAATCCGTATTTTTCTATAAGTTTTGCCTCCAGTTTAACTGCTAAAGTCGCCGGGAATAATGCATGAAGAGTATTGAGGTTGAAAGGTATCGGAACTTTTTTCCCTTCTATCAAACCGAGCACTTCATGATGATATATGTTCCATTTTGTAAAATTGGAAATATATTCCCAGACTTCCTGGTATTTTGTATGGAATATATGCGGTCCGTAAACCTGGACAAGTATTCCATTATGGTCATAAGCATCATAAACATGTCCGCCGAAATGATTATGATTTTCTACAATAAGGACCTTTTTTTTCAACACTCTCGATATTCTTTCAGCCATAACGCTTCCGGAAAAACCCGCACCTATTATGCAATAATCATATTTCATGTAAAGCTCCTTCATACGTTAATATTTCTGAGATATTCCGCATTTTCTTCCGGTATGCTCGGATTGATAAACATTCCCGATCCCAGTTCAAACCCCGCAGTTCTTGTCAGCCGGGGGACTATTGTAATATACCAGTGGAAAAAACTGGAGTTCTCATAACCCTTAGGCGCAGACCTTACTATATAATTATAATCAGGATCGTTTACTCCGAAATATAATTTCCTCAGCGCCTGCCTGAGAACCGATGAAAGCTCAGGCATCTCTTCATCTGTAACATCGGTAAATGACGACGAATGTCTTTTTGGAAATAACCACATCGCGAAAGGGGAGTAAGCCGCATAGGGGACAAAAACCGTAAACGATTTTGAGTTAATGACAATTCTCTCTCCGGATTCAAGCTCGCTGTTCAATACTCTGCAGAAAATGCATTCCCTGTGTTCTTCATGATACCGGATGCTTTCATTCATCCTTTCAATGATATCCCTCGGGATTACGGGAAGACCTATAACCTGCGAATGAGGATGTACAAGTGACGCCCCGGCTTTTGTACCATGATTCCTGAACGGGATTACCGATTCGATATATGGTATTTCCCTCAAACTTTTTATGCATTGCTGGTATGTCTTCAGGACATTGTTCACGTCCTCGGTTTCCATGGTAGCAAGAGTGAGATTATGTTTGGGGCTTTCAATGAGCACTTCATGATTTCCGATGCCGTCCATCCATCTGAAATATCCCGATGTATTGAAATCGATTCCGTTTACTTCCGGTGTTAGCGCCGGGAACTTGTTCGGAATTACTTTTAATTTCCATTCATTATTATTGCCTATCCTAAAGAATTCTTCGGTGTTTTCAAACTTTTTTTCATTCCCCGGACAAAACGGACAGGTTTCGTCGAATTCCGGCAGAATGTTTGCCGATATATCTTTGTTTTCCTTAAGCTGTTCCGGTCTTTTTGCCCTGTCGGTCGCTATAATGACCCATTCTTTCAATACGTAATTCTGGCGGAGCTGAGGCATAATATCCTCCCGGGATTCGTTTCGGTTAATATTCATATTATAAATAACATTTAAAAAAAATCAAAGGTTTTTAAGATCAGGCCGGTTCCGGCACCGCATTTCAAAGGTACTTTTTGATTAAGATGAAAATTCATGATAAAATATAGTTTGCGTTCGGGTTCTTTAAAAACACGCCACCGTAGCTCAGATGGTAGAGCAATTGATTCGTAATCAATGGGTCAGCGGTTCAATCCCGCTCGGTGGCTTATTTTAAATCCTGGAGTCCGATGGATTATTTTATTTTTTCAAGTCATGATTTTAATGATAGACTCTTTGAAATCATAATATTATCTTTATCATGTAATGAGATTTAATACTTTAAGGAAAATTTTCAGGCAATAACAGGCGGGCTTTATGAATCTTAATATATCGGCCGGAGCAGTTATCGGGCTATTGATTTATGCCGTATTATTCATATACAGTATTATATTTCATGAAGATCATGCATGGCGTTGCGGCCCTCTTATTCGGGGATGAAACCGCAAAAAGAGCGGGAAGGATTACCCTGAATCCTGTCCCTCACATAGATCCATTCGGCAGTATTTTGCTTCCGGCCGTAGGATTCTTTTTCAAGCTTATTTCAGGATCGAGTTTTATTATCGGGTGGGCGAAACCTGTACCTGTCAATCCGAATAACTTCAAATACCGGAGATGGGGAGAGATCACTGTTTCGCTTGCAGGCGTAACTGCGAATTTCATAATGATGCTCCTGATGCTTTTTGTTTACAGCAGGACGGGCATCGGCGTCTTTTATGATGTCGCCGCAACGAATTTCTTTTTAATATATCTTAATATCCTGCCTATTCCGCCTCTTGACGGATATAACTTTCTTATTAATATTTTACCCGATTCAATTTCCGAAAAAATTACAGGGCTGGTCAGAGGGAGGGAAACTGCTTTTTTAGGCATATTGTTCCTGATTTTTGCAACCCCTATCGGCAGGGTTATTTTTTTGCCGGCATCGGGTTTATTTGACGGTTTATCAAATTTCCTGCTGAATACCGGGGGCAGATAATGTTTAAATGGATAGTATTGTCTTTCTTCATTATTATTTCCGTCCCTGCATTTTCGGAGCAGCAGTCTTCCAATAAGACCGAGGATCCTGAATTGATTTTTTCCGAAGCGGTATCGCTTTCTTCTGAAGGGAAGTACGACGAAGCGATACAAAAGTATCAATACCTGCTCACCAATCAATATAAGGATAAGTATATCTATTATTCCCTTCTTGAAACTTACAGCCTCAAAATCAGAAATTTGCAGATGAACCTGGGCGAAGAAGATATGACCAATCTTTTTAATGATGAAATGAATTATTCGAAAGACGCCCTTAATGTTTATACGAATGATTTGAAACTGCTGTATTATTATGCCGATTCAGTCAGGAATTTAGGGATGGCTTCCGAATATGTGGATGCCCTTCATAAAATTCTTGAAATAGATTCCATGGACATTTTTGCAAATTATTACCTGGCCGACTATTTTTATGTCAATAAGCAATATGAACAGGCCGCTTATTTTTTCCAAAAGGTCATTGCCTCGCCGGAAGACAACGTGGAATTCAACCTGATGGCGGTTTACAGGTCGTACTATTCCCTGGGCATTATTTCGCTATTCAACGGGGATTATCAGTTCGCTCTGCAATTCCTGGAAAAAGCCAAGGGGATATATTCGAGGGATTATGAACTTTTGAAAACCCTGGCATTGACATATGCCGGTGTTCTGGAATACGGCAAGGCTATTGAAAATTTCGAACTTATTCCTGAAAATTATCTCACTGACGATATCCTCGATACTTATTACGGGGTTCTGTTTGCAGGGAACAACACCTCGCTTGCTAAAATAATAAAAAAGAAACATGAAAAATCGGCTTTTTTAATTGCAATCGATTTTTATCAAAAAAAACATTATAAGGATTCGATAAAAGAACTTGATTTATCGGTTTCGGAGAAGAAGAATCTCGATTATTATACATTATACCTCTATTTCCTGAATTATAAATCGATCGGCGATCATGAAAAGACCACCGAGGAAGCTTTCTTTTTAGGCAACAAAGCCAAGGAAGCCGGTAAAATCGATCTTGCCATAAGTTATTATAAAATTCTCCAGGGAAATGCCAAGGCGACACCTTCGGTTTATTGGCTCATCGGCTCGCTTTATGACGATAAAAATGATTATGCCAATGCAGTAAGTTATTATAATAAATATCTTAAGGATCCGAACAGCGGTGAATACAGGGTCCAGGCCCTGATCAGGCTTTCAGATATGTATTACAGGCAGAAGAATTTTGATTCTGCAGGCAGGATGCTTTCGAAGGCCAAAGAGGCCGCAGTCAAAAACAGCGATCAATTCCAGGTTTATTTTTATTCAGGTCTTATACAGTTTGAGAATAAAAACTACTCAAACGCGGTCGCAGAATTTGATGAGGCCCTCAAAGCAAATATTAAAGAACCGCGCCTTTACTTTTTCCTGGGCACCAGTTATTTTGAATTAAACGAGCGGGAAAAAGCGGAGAAGATCCTTGAGCAAGGAATAAAGTTCGAATCCAGAAATGCAGAGATGAATAACCTTCTTGCCTATATTTATGCGCTGGAAAAGGTAAAATTTGACGAGGCTCTGCGCCTTGTTAATCTCGCACTCATTATGCAGCCTGAAAATCCTGCATATCTGGATACGCTCGGATGGATTTATTACCAGAAGGGCGACTATGGAAAAAGCATAGAAGTGTTCAACCATCTCATCGATCAGCTACCCCGTATTGAAAAACAGGATGGACTTGATGAGATTTATTATCATATAGGGATGATCCTTGAAAAAACAGGCAATAACGATGAAGCGAAATCATACTTTTTAAAAGGCCTTGAAATTAACCCTGCCAATGAACTGATAAAAAACAGCATAAAATAGACGGCCCAAAGCTTGATTAAAAATAAATAGCCCTTAAAATATTAGGTGACATTTAAGGGCTATTATTATGAATGCTTCCCGGCAGATTATGAGGATAAAATGAAACCATTGTTTCTTAAATTTTCATCCGGAAGGATATTCACGGCTTTGATTGATATATCCAAATCAAGGAACATGGAAAGGGTTGTAATATTATTTTTTGATAAAAAAACATTAACAAAATATTTCGATATAAACCCCGATCAAATCAAAAACCAGTATATAGCCTTATTTTCAGCTCCGACAGGAGAAGGTATTAAACTTCTGAAAAACAACGGATTTTATTATGTATGTCTCTGTGCGGCGCCGGAGATAAAAAAATTTTTCAAAGAAAATGTTTTCCCTTTGCTCGATCAAAATGATAATAAATTCGATTATATCATCCTGTCCGAGGAGATGTCTTTAAAAAAGGATTGTATAGAGGTCCCCGACGATTTTTGTCCGTTATTTTACATTTATTCTCTGGAAAGGCTGATACCGGTAACATATTCCCCCTTTTGCTATAATAAAATTTATATCAAGCGGGAAGAACCCAGGAAAATGATCCTTTCATTGGGATATGAAAAGGATTTTACCATATCATATCTGCAGGATGAACAGATAACAGTTTCGCCTAATTTCGGGGAACTTGATAACCTTTATGAGATTGATGCGATGGATATAATGGTAAATTCAATAATGGGACATGGCAAGTTCAACAACATAACTGTTTTAAAGGATTACAACAATTATTCGATTATTTCGGATTATACCAGGAAATTTCCAAGCGTTAAAAATGTAAGCCATATCAACGCACATATGGCCAATGTCCTTTTCGATAACGGCCTTATCAAGGACAAATGCATAGGCATCGTTTATGACAGCATCAGTTATGACGACAGCGACCAGATCAGGGGCGGTGAAATACTTTTCGGCAGCATTGGAAATATTGAAACGGTCGGCGGCTGGAAACCTCTTCCCCTGCCGGGAGGGGATATTGCAAACATCGAACCCTGGAGGATCGCCCTTGCCGCATTGAAAGAAGTCGACAAGGAAGGTTTTGCCGGCATCAAACTGCCTATGATTGAGAATATCAGGGATAATCCGAATTATAGCTACATATTCAAGGCGATTGACCAGGGTAATTTGAGTTATTCCCTGTCTTCGAGCATGCATCATATTATTGCCGCTTTAGGCGAAGTAATTTCGTATGAGCAGTCCACATATAATTTCGAATATTTTGAAAATATGATGGATACGTCGATGATCGATAAATGTTCGGCGAATCATTATGAGATTCCTGTCATAGAAGAAGACGGCAAATATTTACTGGATACGTACGAACTGTTCAAGTGCGTTGTGCAGGATCTCCTTGGAAAGCCGGACAGGGAAACACTTATATGCAATATAATTGTAAGCATAGCAATAGCTACTGCCAAACTGATCGATAAAATTTCGAAAAAATACAATGAAAAAAAGATTTCCCTGTCGGGTGAATATTTTAAACACGCACATATCCTTTCGATTGTTTACAACGAATTGGATAAAAGGGGTTACCGTATATTCGTGCCGGGAAAGATTCCTATTGATGACAGCAGCATTTCAGTAGGACAGCTTATCTATTATTATTATTCGACTCTCTGAATTTAAGTCGAAACCATGTATCCGCATAAAATTGACACAGGTCATGTATTTCCATTAATATATTATTCGTATTAATTTCAGGAGGCCTGAAGTGGTCATGAACGGCGCTAAGATTCTTATAGAAAGCTTGAAAAAGGAGGGCGTGGATACGATATTCGGTTATCCGGGAGGTGTCGTGATCCCCCTATTTGACGAATTATATGACGAGCATCAAATCAAGCTGATACATGTAAGGCATGAACAGGGCGCGGCTCACATGGCCGACGGTTATTCGAGGGCGACGGGTAAAGTCGGCGTATGCCTTGCGACAAGCGGACCGGGCGCTACGAACCTGGTAACGGGCATAGCAACGGCTTATATGGATTCGATTCCCATGATAGCCATTACCGGTCAGGTCGTAAACTCCATGATCGGCAGCGATGCCTTCCAGGAAGCCGACATAACAGGCATTACAAGGCCTATAACCAAGCACAATTACCTGGTAAGAGATGTAAAAGAACTTGCGGGAGTTGTCAAAGATGCCTTTTACATAGCATCAACGGGAAGGCCGGGCCCGGTCCTTATCGATATACCCAAAGATGTTTTTACAGGTAAAACTGAATTTGCATTTCCGGATAAAGTTACGCTGCGGAGTTATAATCCCAATATCAAGGTTCATAAAGGGCAGATAAAAAAGGCCCTGGGCTTGATTGAAGCTTCGGAAAGGCCGCTTATCTATTATGGAGGCGGCGTAATCCTGAGCAATGCTTCAAAGGAGCTTGTCGATTTTGCCAGGCTTACCGGCATGCCATGCACAAGCACCCTTATGGGCCTGGGTGCATATCCTGCCGAAACCGGCGACCCGCTATACCTCGGCATGCTTGGAATGCATGGGACCGTTTATGCAAATTATGCCGTTCATCATTCAGACCTGATCCTGGCGATCGGAGCAAGGTTCGATGACCGTGTTACGGGCAGGATCGATGAATTTGCGCCGGGGGCCGGGATCATTCATATCGATATAGATCCGACATCCATAAGTAAAACGGTCAGCGTGGATGTGCCGATCGTAGGGGATGCGAGGGAAGTGCTTAAAGAGCTTATCAAGGAAGCCAAACCTTTAAAGATAGAGGCATGGATCAAACAGATCGGGGAATGGAAAAAGTCAAACCCGCTTACATATCAGCAAAGCGATGAAATCATCAAACCCCAGCTTGTTATTCAGAAAATCAGCGAACTGACAAAGGGTAATGCGATCATTGCTACGGAAGTCGGCCAGCACCAGATGTGGACCGCCCAGTATTATTCATTTCTTCACCCGAGGTTCTTTTTATCTTCAGGAGGGCTCGGCACGATGGGTTACGGGCTCCCTGCCGCTATCGGCGCGAAAGTAGGAAAGCCCGATATGACGGTTATCGATATTGCCGGCGACGGTTCCATCCAGATGAATATCCAGGAACTGGCGACGGCAAAAAGCAACGATATCAATATCAAAATTGTTATAATGGACAATTCATACCTGGGAATGGTAAGACAGTGGCAGGAATTGTTCTATAACAAGCGCTATTCCGCTGTGCTGCTTGAAAAACATAAAGACAACGTATCCATGGGGGAATACTACCCTGATTTTGTTAAAATTGCCGATTCATACGGATTTTGGGGCAGGAGAGTTTCCAAACCTGAAGAATTGGAAGGAGCGCTCAAAGAGATGCTCTCGTTTGACGGCCCGGCTTTGCTCGACGTTATAATCAGCAAAACTGAAAATGTATTTCCTATGGTTCCGCCCGGTGCAAGCCTTACTCAGATGATCGGAGGATTGGCATGATCAAGTACACTCTTTCCGTGCTTGTTGAAAATCATTTCGGCGTATTGGCCAGGGTGTCGGGGCTGTTTTCCGCCAGGGGGTATAATATATCGAGCCTTGCTGTGGCGGAAACCGAGGATCCCACCGTTTCCGTCATGACTATTGTTGTTGACGGCGACGAGCGCGTAATCGACCAGGTTAAAAAACAATTGAATAAGCTCATCGATATTATTAAAGTCAAGGACCTCACGGAACAGGACCATGTTTCAAGAGAGCTGGCAATGATAAAAGTCATGGTCGACTCTTCGAAAAGAAGGGAAATAATCGAGATTGCGGACGTGTTCAAGGGAAGGATCGTCGATATATCGATTGACAATATCACGATCGAAATAACCGGAGATTCGAAAAAGATCGATGCAGTGATCGGTCTTCTCAAAGAATACAGTATAAAGGAAATGGCCAGGACAGGAAAGGTCGCACTTTTAAGGGGTTAGGGGTAAAATAGCGGATGAAAACGGTTACAATCCTGGCAGGGTATGACGGACTACAAAAAAAATCCGCCCTTCAAAGGCTTACGGAGAGCGTCGATAAAAAAAACATATCCGTTTATTATGCTGTAGAAACCGATACAGGGACCATTTTTTCAGAATGCCTTCAGGATTCCCTTTTCAGCATCAGCAGGACTATTATTGTCAAAAATGTCGATTCCCTGAAAGACAGGGAAAAAAAAAGATTCGAAGAGGCTCTTGACGGTTATGCCGATCATGTGAATACCGATTTATCTCTCATCGTTCTTACCGAAGAGCTTCCTGCCGGAATTGAGGAAAAAATCCTTAAGACAGGTGAAATAATACGGTGCAGGAAAATGTATTCCGGCGATCTTTCAAGATTCATAATCAATGAACTGGACGCCAATGGAATAAAATACGACAGGGACCTGCCCGATTTTATACTTTCCCTTGCCAATGATGACGAATGGGAAACGGAAAATATGATTCAAAGCCTGATATATTATGTGCAGAAGGATAAAACAGCCGGGATAGAGGATGCCAGGGCGCTGCTGTCGCGGGCCGCCAATATGAATATTTTCGATCTACTGGATGGAATTTTCCTGAAAGATGTCAAAAAAAGCATAACGGCGCTTTCCGACCTCAGGAGGGCCGATGAACCTGTTACACACATAATATATATGATCATGAGAAGCGCTAAAAATCTATGGACATACCTGTCGCTAAATAAATCCGGAACAGCCGGAGCGTCAAAGATGAAACAATATGAAATGAAAATAATGAAGGGATATTCCGGAAAGAGCGATCTGAAATTTGCAGGCAGGATATTTTCGCTTTGCATGAAACTTGAACTGACCGCGAAGACAATGAAGGATGATTTTTCATTTTTTGAACTTGAAAATTTTATTTATACGATGAATTAGTAAATTTGAGCCGCCTGGGGGTCGAACCCAGGGCCCTCACATTAAAAGTGTGATGCTCTACCAGCTGAGCTAGCGGCCCAAATTGTCTTTTCGTATTTCATGGGGGAAAACATTATAACTAATGCGCTTTGCAGCGTCAAGATTTAATCGCAGTCAGGGTTTTTTTGCGGTTTGCAATGGAACCCTTTAAATTCCTGTCAAAAGCATTCCTGAGCATATATGTTATCGGAGCGGCTATAAAGATGGATGAATAAGTGCCGTCTACCACTCCGATCATCAGCAAAAGCGAGAAACTTTTCAGAACGACTCCTCCCCATACAAAAAGAGAGAAAACGATGAAAAATACGGTCAGGGACGTTATTATCGTCCTGGAGAGCGTCTGGGTGATGCTTCTGTCGATAATATTCTCATAATCTCCGTCCTTGTTAAGCGAATGAATTTCCCTTATCCTGTCGAAAACGACGATCGTGTCGTTAGTCGAGTAGCCGATTATTGTCAGGATTGCCGCTATAATCGTAAGGTCTATAGGTATGTTTAAGATCAGAGTGCAGGACAGCATGAAAAGTACATCATGGAACAAAGCGCCGATAGCCCCTGCGCCGTAAAAAATATCGAAACGGAATATCAGGTAAAAGAGTATAAGTCCTGCCGAAATTATTATAAGGTAAAAAGCCTTGATGCCGAAATCGAGTCCCATCCTGGCGTCCACCTTTTCAGAGCTTTTAACGCTTACATTTTCAGCGCCGAAATTCTTACCGAGAATATCGCTGATAAGGCCTACTTCGCTGCCGGAACTTTCATTGGAAAGAATAGGCAGGGTTATCATATACTGGTTATCGGAAGATTTCCCAACCGTACTGACATCCGCTTCCATTTTCGCGTCTAAAAAAACTTTCCTGACATCCTTAATGGCGACGTCCTTCCTGGATATCTGGACTTCAGCCTTGATACCGCCCTTGAAGTCGATTCCAAGTTCGAACCCTCCCTTCAGTATGAACATGGTAACCCCTGTAACGATCACTATTGCGGAAATACCGAATAACGTAAACCATCTCATTGAAATAAAAGGAATGATCTTTTGAATATTGATTCCGAATATTCGTGTCTGGTGCCCTTCGCCGGGCTTTTCGGCTGATTCTTTATCGTTAAGATTCATTGCACTCTCCTCAGACGCTGATTTTTTGGACTTTGAAAGTATCTAATACCCAGTCGTATATTAAACGCGTAATAAACAGCGATGCGAATATATTGGCCAGGATTCCTATAGAAAGAGTCAATCCGAAACCCTTGATCGAACCGGTTCCGAAAGCGTATAGGGCAATAGCTGTTATCAGCGTTGTGATATTCGAATCGAGGATCGTCGGCCTGGCATGGAGGAATCCGTTTTGAAGCGCATGGCGGTAGCTCCTGGATCTCCTGAGTTCCTCTCGCATTCTTTCATATATAATCACGTTAGCGTCAACGGCAATGCCGACAGTCAGTGCAATACCGGCTAAGCTTGAAAGAGTTATAGTCGCACCCGGGACTGCGGCCTCAAGCGCAAGAAGATAAATAAGGTCGAATAGGAGGGTAATGATCGCGAACATTCCCGATACCCTGTAATAAACGATCATAAACAGTATGACAAAAGAAGCACCTATCAAAGACGCGGAAATAGTATCGTTAATCGAATCCTCTCCCAGCGAGGAACCTATGACTCTCTGCTGCACGACATCAAGCTTGACCGGAAGGGAGCCGGCGTTTAAAACATTCTGCAGGTAAACAGCTTCTTCAGGAGTAAAATCGCCCGATATCATGCCTCTTCCGCCGGGGATTTCATTATTAATGACCGGGTCGCTCTTAACTTTATCGTCGAGAACTACGGCGAGCCTGGTATGGACATTTTGAGCGGTAAGCTCGTCGAAAATATCGGCGCCTTCCGGGGTTAATTCGAAATCGATGATGTTGCCGCCGAATTGATCGTGGTCAGCCCTGGCTTTCTTTATCATAGTGCCGTCAAGCTCGACTTTTTTGAATAAAACGAGCCATCCCCTGAGTTTAGGCATTCCGAATTCATCGTTTTTCCAGCATGACGCCCATTCGGATTCAGGAGACAGCTGGAAATTAGTCGGTACGTTCTGCCTGGATAACACCCAGCCTTCCCTCGAAGTAAGAGGTACTCTCAGGGCCTGGAGAGCGCGCATGGATTTTTCATCTACAAGCTTGAATTCGAGCCTCCCCGCTTTGCTCAGCGCTTCCATTATCTGCTGAGGGTTGCTTAATCCCGGCAATTCGACGGAAATGCGGCCCTCGAATGTTTTCCTTATTACCGGCTCGGCTACGCCGAACTGGTCCATCCTGTTTTTCAGCACTTCAAGGGCCCTTTCGGAGGCGGTAGCATATTCCGATTTAAAATCGGCGTTTACTTTATTGGAATCGAAATCGTTTTTTTCCATCAGGAGGTTGGTGAGGCTTTCATCGTTGATCTGTAAAGTCAGATTGGCGCCTCCCTGGAGGTCAAGGCCCAGGCTTAAAGCCCCTTTACGGATATTTTTGACTTCCGTGGTCCTTTTTTTTACTTCCGTATTTTGTATGTCAAGCTGATCCTGAGACAGCTTCAGAAGGTCTTTATCTTTTTGGGGTAAAATGAAGTACCATTGAACCGTAGGGGACAAAAAGAGAAACGATACTCCCACCGTTATAAGCAGGATTATAAAACGGGATAATTTACTCATGGGAAGACCTCCAATAGGAACAAACCGGATGTATTACTGGTTCTTGATTATTGCGGCGATGGATTCCTTGGCGACTTCAAGCTTGGCATCGAGACTTTTTAGATAGACCGATTTCTCTGAAATGAAATCGATAGTGCCGTAAATACCGCTGTTTGTCAGAACCCTGTCGCCGGGTTTCATCTGGCTTATCTGCTGCTTCAGTTTTTTTTGCCTGTTTCTCTCGGGAAGGAACAGTACCAGGTATATTATTACGAACATTCCAACGATCAGAAGTATTGAGGACATTCCGCCGAAAGGCCCTGCAGCCGCGGGCTGGCCGGTCTCGGCCGAAGCCGACTGGGCGAATAAAAGTCCTAAATTAAACATAGAGTCCTCCTTAATAAGAGTCTATTGATAAAACAAATTTGGAAAATATTATAAGTTATAAATTAAAAATCGTCAAAAATACTGCAGTCGACAGTCGGCAGTCTACAGTCATCAGTCCTGTCATTGTACATAAACTGCCGACTGCCGGCTGTCGACAGAATACTGTTGCAGCATTTGATATTTTATGATATGCATTTTATAATTTTACATGAATTTTATTAATGAGGTACCTTATGAATACTGGTTATGAAAGAAGGATGATGAT
The DNA here is from genome assembly GCA_963796325.1 of uncultured Spirochaetota bacterium. Taxonomy (GTDB): domain Bacteria; phylum Spirochaetota; class Brevinematia; order Brevinematales; family JAOACQ01; genus CAVYGN01. Next base: position 62,155 of record CAWCLF010000001.1, on the reverse strand, counting down.
CGTCTTCCTATTGTCCATCGGGCTGATGATCGCTTCTTTTTATTTTATGCCTAAAAATAAAACCATATATAATCCAAAACCGGCCGGTTCGCAGCCGGCCGTGCTGACCAACGCGAGCCCTTCGACGAATGTTTCCTTAAATACCGGTTTCGGCTGGGATAAGACCGCTGTGGTTACGAATGCCGATATAGCTTTCGGCAATGAGATTTCTGCTGTTGTCGATACTTACGGGGGCAGGATCTCCCAGGTATTTTTAAACGGCGGCTGGAACAGGAAAAAGGCCGCATTCCCCGTCATGTCTCAAGCAACTCCATATAAAATCGGCGATATAGTATTCGGCAAACTGGAAAATGCGGCATATCAGACCAACAGCCCCGTTTTCAGGATTACAAAACTGACAAATAAAACGATTGAACTGTCGGCAAGAATTAACAGCGGCCCGGACTCTTTCGAAGTGACGAAGACATTTTCAGTCAGCAGCAATTACCAGATCTTTGAAGAAGTCGGCATTTCAAACCTGTCCCGTAGCGCCGTTTCCTTTAATTTTAACGGAGTCTCTTTATCATTCCCTGAAAATATTATCTTTGTAAGCCCTGAATTGGCGAATTCGGGAAACCCCCTCATAGAGCAGTACTATAACGGGAAGTCTCTCGTGAATTCTTTCCCGGCAGGTTTTCTCGGTCTTTTCAAACCGCCTCTTAAAATTATTTCCATAACGAATGCCGGATGGATCTGCGTAAAAGACAATTATTTTGTTACGATAATGAGGCCGTCGTTTTCCGGTTATATATCGAAATTTCTGATACTCAGGCAGGATAAGGCCTATAAGGATGACGCTTTCGGAGTTGAACTTTCTCCGTTCAGCATCGAACCGCGAGGTTCAAAAACATTTGATATATCTTATTATGTCGGACCCAAGAAAGAAGATATACTTAACATGGCTGACGGCGAATGGCTGAACAAAAATGATTCGGGCGGCAAGACAAGGTCCTATTACATGTTTTTTATGTGGTGGCCGGTATTTAACTGGTTCATGAAGCCGATCGAGTGGCTGCTTGTTAAATTGATGTATATTATATCCCTGGGTGTTCCGAACTGGGGCCTGATAATTATCCTGCTTGCAATTATTATCAAGCTTTGCCTTTCGCCGCTGTCTATCCAGGCTGCGCGTTCAATAAAAAGATCAAACCTTCTTCAGCCCAAACTGAAAAGCCTTCAGGAAAAATACCGTAATGACCAGACGACCCTCAATCAGAAAATGGCGGAATTGTATAAAAAGGAAAAGGTCAATCCGCTCGGCGGATGCCTGCCCATGCTCCTTCAGATTCCTGTCTTTTTTGCACTTCTCCGGGTCTTATCCAACTCGGTTGAACTGAAAGGCGCAAGTTTCCTTTGGATGAGCGACCTTACACAGCCCGATACTCTTTTCAAGATGAGCCTTCCTATTCTGCCGAACACTTTTAACCTTCTGCCTATTATCATGACGGGAATCCAGATAGTACAGATGAAGCTCCAGTCTATGAAGACGGTTCCCGGCTCAAATCAGCAGCAGAATGCGCTCAATACGTATCTTCTGCCGATAATATTTTTATTCATTTTCTGGTCGATGCCTGCCGGACTGGTCCTCTATTGGACCATCCAGAGTATTTATACTATTTTTGAGCAGGAGATCATTAATCTGGATAAACATATCCAGCTGAAATGATTGAATAATAATGAACGATACCATAATAGCGATTTCGACGCCGGTTGCGCAAAGCGCCCTGGGCTTATTCCGGGTGTCGGGTCCTGCATCTGACGAATGCCTGCAAAAGCTGGTCAGATTCAATTCTTCAAAGCCTCCCGAAAACCGGAAGATGAGAACGGGAAAATTCTATTATCCGGAAAACTGCCTTGTCGATGAAGTTTGCGTAGTATATTACAAGTCTCCAGGTTCTTATACCGGGGAGGACATGATAGAATTGTCATGTCATGGAAATCCTCTTATCTTCAGGGAGATATTTAAGGCCTTTCTGGATTCCGGAGTCCGCATGGCTAAACCGGGTGAATTTACCATGAGGGCTTTTTTGAACGGTAAAATCGATTTGACAGGTGCGGAAGCGGTCGATGACATTGTTAAAGCACGTACAAGATTTTCCAAGGCGGCCGCCCTTAACCAGCTCCAGGGCGGAATAAACGGCATTATCGAAAGGATCCATGGGGGAGTAATGGATCTCCTGGCGGAAATGGAAGCCGCTATAGATCATGGGGATATCGAAGAGAATTTTACAGGCATACCGGAATTAAAAAAAGAGATTTTAAAACTGGCGAACGAAGTGGATGTTCTGCTTAAAACAGCCCCTGCAGGGAAATTGACTTCGGGCGGCATTCAAACTGCGATAATCGGGGCCCCGAATACGGGAAAGTCCAGCCTTATGAATTCCCTGCTTCGGGAAGACAGGGTTATTGTTTCAGACACTCCGGGTACGACAAGGGACGTTGTTCATGAATCGATAAATATCATGGGCGTTCATGCAAGGATATTCGATACCGCCGGACTGCGGAGCTCCTCCGATCCGCTCGAAATGAAAGGAATGGAAAAGACACGGGAAATTATCGATAAAAGCGATCTGAGGATCGTAATATTCGACTGCTCCAGGGAAATAGGCGAAGAAGATGAAAGGATAATGAGCGAGGTGTCCGGTCTTAAGAATATCTATGTTCTCAATAAGACCGATCTTCAACCTGTTACGGGGATTGAATTGATCGAAAGGCATTTCGGAATAAAAGCGATTCCCGTATCATGCTCGACGGGAGAAGGTTTGAATTTTCTTGAAAAGGAAATTTTCGATTATTACTTTTCATTCGGATATGACCCCGAAAAGGATGTTTTGATAACGAATGCAAGGCATGAAGATCTTCTGGGGAAGACGAGAGTTTTTCTTTTAAAAGCCCTGGATGCGCTGGAAACAGGGCTGACGGAGGAATTCGCCGCAAGCGATATAAGACGCGCAAGGCTTTCACTCGAGGAAATTACCGGACGAACGACGGACGAATCGCTACTTGAAAGAATATTCCAAAAATTCTGCATCGGAAAATAGGGGGCTGCAGACCGTGACAACTGCAAATATCAAAAAATATCTTAAAAAAAGTCTGAAAGCGGTGTATCTTTTCCATATTATCCTGGCTATCGCCGTTTTATTATTATGCGCATCTTATGCAATTTTAAACCCCGATATCGGGACTCTCATGATTTACAGGGAAATCAACAACCATTACAGGGTGAAGCCGATAAAATACCTCCCGCTTAATAAAATACCCAGGCCGATTATTACGATGGTTATCGCAGCGGAGGATTACAGGTTTTACGATCATTGGGGGATCGATATAGACGGCATCAGGGAAGCTTTGCTGACCAAAAATAACCTTGCTAAAAAATATATCGGCGGGAGCACAATCACCCAGCAGCTTGTACGCACTCTTTTTCTTATTCCGAATAAAACTTTCACGAGGAAATATTTTGAAATTTTCATGGCGATCGAAATGGACGCCCTGATGAAAAAAGACAGGATCCTTGAACTTTACCTGAATTCCATAGAATGGGGGAAAGGCATTTTCGGACTGGAAAATGCGGCATTATTTTATTTTAATAAGAGTGTGGAGCAGCTTTCGCTTGACGAAATGATAAGACTTGTAACCATTATACCGAGCCCTGTCAAATATAATCCTGAAAATTTCAATTCATTAAAGGTGCTGTCGCGGAGGTACGATTTTCTAAACCAGGTAATGGGACTGACTAATGCGGAGGCCGGGGAAACCGATGAAATCACGAACGGTAATATTTTGACGAATGAAAATAACAATACCAACGATGAAAGCATGCCCGGCGTGAATGACACCAATAATGACGATTCCGATTACCTGTAAAAAAACCCGGCCTCGAAGGAGACCGGGTTTATAGGTCATTTTATTTACCCGAGAAAGGCGGATATTTGTCGGACAAAAGCCCCAGATAGAGGCTGTAGCGCAGGGACCAGCGCAATGTCCCGACCTGGTAGTTAAAAAAGCCCTGAGGATATTTGCCTGTAAACAGTACGACCCACCATGCAAGGAACACGAGCACGAAACCCCAGATCAGCCTGAAAAACAGGCAGAATCCATGGGGTATGGCGACATAAAGCCAGCCGAAAAGCACTTTCAGGATGAGCGTAACCCGGCTTAAGCTTTCGGGATAAGGTGCGTTTAACGTGATCGAAGGGTTGGAGCCCCCGGGTCCTATCTGAGGATAACCGTCGATCAGGTTCAGGAACGACGCCAGGAATCTTGATGACCATGAGAGGCACCCTATCTGGAATTCATACCAGGATTTGGGGTATTTTCCCGTAAAGAGTATCACCCAGAAAGCGAGGAAAGTAAGGATCGCTGCCCAGATCGACACGAAAAACATGATAAATAAATGTGGGATTTGAATATAAATCCCGCCGAACAAAGTTCTAAGCACCAGCTGTAATCTTGAAAACTTTTCCTGTTGCTTGATTGTAAATTCCATATCTGACCTCCTTAACGAATAATATTAATTGTACCATTTTAATCCGTTTATGCAATACATGAATTGAAAATAATAAAGATTTATTTATTGCTGCCGGTGCTTCCAAAACCCCCGCTGCCCCGCGATGTTGAAGAAAGTTCTATATATTCGGTGAATTCGGCCTTATGGATTTTTTGAACTACAAGCTGTGCGATCCTGTCGTGAGGATTTATTGTAAATATTTTTTTACCGAGATTCATCACTATTACTTTTACTTCTCCCCTGTAATCGGCGTCGATCGTTCCGGGAGAATTCGGAATTATCAATCCCCGGGAAGCCATGCCGCTTCTGGGCCTGACCTGCGCTTCGTATCCCGGCGGAAGTTCCATGGCGATACCCGTAGGAACAAGGCAGGATTCCATAGGGTCGAGTTTGATCTCCTTTTCAAGGCATGCGTAAAGATCGGCTCCGGCGCTATGCGGGGTTTTATATTGAGGCATCATTGCTTTATCGTCCAGTTTCCTGATCCTGACCTGCATTTTCATATCCTTCTCATATTAAAATCCTGTAAAGCCGTTATAAAGCCGCCCTGTTAACTATGATGTTATCGATGAGCCTTGCGGCGCCTATGAAAACGGCAAGAGCGATAACCGCGCCGCTTTCGATTGTATTAATTTCTCTCAATGATACCGGGTCGGCTATCGAAATATAGTCAATTTTTGCTTTCATGATCCCGTTCAGGATATAATCCTTCATTTTTTTTATTATTGTTTCAGAATCCGTTTCGCCATCCCCGATAAGCTTTTCCCCCAGTTTCAATGCCCTGAACAGGGCGGAAGCCTCTTCCTTTTCTTTAAGAGTCAGGTATTTATTTCTTGAACTCATAGCAAGTCCGCCGGGTTCGCGGTAGATCGGCATAATCCTGATATTGATGAAAAAATTAAGATCCTCGTTCATTTTTTTTATTATAAGAGCCTGCTGGTAATCTTTCTGCCCAAAATAAGCATTATCGGGTCTGACTATATTGAACAGCTTGGCGACTACGGTCGCAACACCGCGGAAATGACCGGGGCGCGATAATCCGCATAAATGCACAGGCAGGTCTTTTAAATCGACAGCCGACTCAAAATCAGCGGAATACATGTCCCGAGCCGAGGGAAAAAAAAGATAATCTGCCTTTTCCTGTTTTAAAAGCCCGCAATCCGCTTCAAAAGTACTGGGGTATTTGTTTAAATCTTCATTGGGGCCGAATTGGATGGGGTTTACGAATATACTGGCTGTTACGATATCATTCTCCCTTCGGGCCTCTCTTATAAGGCTGAGATGTCCTTCATGCAGAGCTCCCATCGTCGGAACAAAACCCGTAGTTTTACCGGAATTGCAATTTTTAAGGGATATTTCGTGCATTTCCAGGATATTTTCTATGATTTTCATGCTTTTGATGATTTAAGGTTCTTATATTTAATAGCAGCTTCGATAAAAGATTTAAAAATCGGATGCGGTTCAATAGGAGACGATTTGAATTCGGGGTGAAACTGCCCCCCTAAAAACCAGGGATGGTCCGTTATTTCACTCATCTCTACAAGCCCCGATTCGGCAAATGCGCTGAAAGTAAGTCCTTTCTCCTCTAAAAGCGCTGTATAATCCGGATTGACCTCATACCTGTGCCGATGACGTTCCTCGATTTCCTCTTTCTGGTATACCTGGAATGCAAGTGTGCCTTTGCAGACTTTTGATTTTGCGGCGCCTTTCCGCATCGTCCCGCCCATGTAATTCACGCCTTTGAGATTGGCAAGCAGTTCGATGACCGGGTCCTCCGTAGTCGGTTCGAATTCCCTAGAATGGGCATTGGTAATTCCGCAGATATTACGTGCGAACTCTATCACCATGCACTGCATGCCCAGGCAGATCCCCAGGAACGGGATTTTATTCACTCTTGCGCATGTGACCGCCCTGATCTTTCCTTCGACACCGCGGTTGCCGAACCCTCCGGGTATTAAAATGCCGTCGATATCGTCGGAAATCAGGCCATGATAATCGATGAATTTCAGTATATTCCTGATTTTCTGCTTTTCTTCATCGGTTACATCTTCTGAAAGCTCGAAGTAATTGCTGCTCGAATCCTTTTGATAAACTCCGCAGAGGAAATCCCTGTCGCTTTCATTCGGGATCATATTTAATATATTGTTATCGAAGTAATCCACCATAACCCTTTTCAGGATGCCTTCTTCAAAAATCTCTCCCTCAAAATGTTCGGAGTCGATTTTTTTTACCTTTACCCTTATTTTGTTCGCAATGCCGCCATGGGTAAGGGCCGCATCGACGCTTTTATACGTGTCTTCAAGATTGACATATTTTCCAATAAGGGCGATTGTGACAAAATCATTTGCATTATTGCATATGTCCACCATTTTTTTCCATTTGACAAGATCCGGCTTGCGCTGAGGAAGTCCAAGTTTTTCAAGGATCATTGCATCGGCGCCCTGCTGGTGAAATACAAGCGGAACTTCGTAAACCGATCCTTTTACATCGATGGCTGAAAATATGCAATCTTCTTCAATATTGCAGAACAGGGCCATTTTTGTTTTAACGGGAGGAGGGAGCATCAATTCGGTGCGGCAAAAAAGGAAATCAGGCTGGATGCCCATAGACATCAGTGTTTTTACAGAATGCTGGGAAGGCTTGGTTTTAAATTCGCCGGACCCTTTTATGGTCGGGACAAGCGTAAGATGGGCGAATTTAACATTGGATTTCCCTTCTTCAATAGTAAACTGCCTTACAGCTTCAATAAAAGGCAGGCCTTCAATGTCGCCCACCGTACCCCCGAGCTCTATTATAATGATATCCGAATTTTTTCCTTCATCGAGGATGCGTATCCTTCTTTTTATTTCATCGGTTATATGGGGGATGACCTGCACGGTCTGTCCGAGATAATCCCCTTTTCTTTCGGCATCGATTACATTCTGATAGACCTGGCCTGTAGTGAGGCTCGACAGTTTCGATGTTTCAACGCGGACATATCTTTCGTAATTGCCAAGATCGAGATCGGTTTCGGCGCCGTCATTAGTTACATATACTTCGCCATGCTGGTACGGGCTCATGGTTCCGGCATCGACATTAAGATAAGGATCTATCTTCATCATGTTGATCTTAAAACCCGATGCTTTTAAAAGAACGCCGATGGAAGCCGCTGTTATGCCCTTTCCCAGGGAGGAACATACACCGCCGGTAACGAAAATATATTTCTTTATACCCATAGACGCTCCTTCGATTATGATACCTTATTATCATGGAAAATTCAAAAAAATTAAGCAATTTGAAGGGAATGTCCTGAGCCGGACCCGGCTTCGAAGTGTCTAAATTAAATTGTAAATTTCAGCAAAATATTTTCAAAATCGGAGAGTTTTGTTTATAATAAAATACTGCGGATTATCAACAACCGGTTTCAGGGTCCGGTCATCGATGCTTTTATTACCGGTTTAGCGGGGAATTATGATATTTAAGTTTACAATATCCGGAAGGGAGGAAGAGGTCGTCCAATTTGAAAAGGAACTTCTTGATATTCTTCAGAAGATTGCCGGAAAAGAGGGCATGACATCATATGAAATACATTTTTGCGTTCACGAAGCGATTTTAAATGTCATTCAGCACACTTACAAATGGGATCTGAAACGTCCCATAGATATACGCATCGATGTGTCCAGGGAGGGCGCTTCCCAGAAGCTTGAAATATCCATAAGGGATTATGGGCCGAAGCTGGAAAAACCGATAATTCCGCCGAAGCAAATAGGGCAATTCCAGCTCAGAAAGCGCGGTTTGTATATGATCAGCAAGATAATGGACGAATGTGTAATCCAACCGCAGGAGAAGGGAGGGAACCTGACATACATGAAAAAAATCCTCCCGGCAAAAAATTAAAGGAGCATCAATTGGAAGGCAAGCTCGGTATTAAGGTGTCCTTTTACAAGGAAATTATCAGTATTGTGGATATCTCGGGAGAATTCACGGTTTTTAACCAGGAATTCGATCTGTTGTATAAAGAATTAATGGCTTATACAAAAATAGGCATATATAAATTCATTTTAAATTTAAACGACCTGTCCTACATCGATTCGTCCGGGATCGGCGTCATCATGCGCCTTGCGACTCATGCATCGAAACATGCCTCCCTTATCTGCGTTATCTGCAATCAGCCTCAAATCCTCAAAATACTCGGCATATCCAATGTGGATAAAATAGTCCACTTCGTTATCTCTTCGGAAGAGGGTATTTCCTATTACGAATCCAAAGACCGGCTTGCGAATTAAAAACAACCCTATCCTAAAAAAAAACCGGAAATTACCGAAAAACAAAATAGCCTTTAGGAGGTTGTTTTGTATGAAATTGTATCTGCCGGCCCTGATTATTCTTTTATCAGCAGCACCTTACATCCATGCCCTGAAGCCTTTTTCAACCCGCGGAACTCTTACTCTCGAATCGAGCGATATCAGGATTTTTGAAATTGAAAATCTGAATTTAAAAAAAATGAATCAGAGAAATATTTTCCAGCTTGATGAAAATATTAATAAGGACCTGAATTCCTACGATCTGTATCTCGATTTTGAAAATCCGTTATCGAGCCTGCAGAATTACAACATTATTTATTCGAAATTTGAATTGAATAAATATCAGTATGTGAACGGGAACTATTCGGGTAAATTTTATTTTTCCGACAATTATATTTCCCTGCTTCCCCTGCCAAGTTCAATTCTTGCCCCGGGAAATATTACGGGAAGCTTTACGATCGATTTCTGGCTTTATGACTATAAAAACTATGATAATCAAAATGTTATCAAGTATATAGGGAACAATCTTTCGGATGAAAAAGACAAAAATATCTACGGGTTCTCGATTTATATAAGGAATGGAAGGGTTGTCTATAAATTCGACAATTTCTTTTTTACTGAAAAAAACGAATCAGTATCAGTAGAAGTAATGGATGATGAAAATATCGTCCTGAATAAATGGGAGCATCATGCCCTGACTTTCGATATAAAAAGCGGCAAGCTTTCAGTATATAAAAACGGGATCGAACAGGAAGTAAGATGGATTACACAGAACGGCATGCCTCTTTCCGCCGTATTGACTCCCAGGATCAAGGAAGAATTGAGCACTCCTATTTTAATAGGCAAGGATGCTTTCTTCTCGCTCGATAATTTTAAAATAACAAGAAATGCCGTCAGTAATTTCGATCTCAAAAAATTCAATACCGGAAATTCATATCTTATTACGGATGTTTATAAATATTCTTCAAATAAAGCAAGCCTGACAGGACTTTCCTTCGAATCGGACCTGCCGCAATATTCATATATTAAATACGCATACAGGGTATCCGACTCGTATTTCCTTCCCGGGGATAAAAACATTAAATGGATTTATATCCGGAACGGCGCCGACAGGTTCCCTGACGGGTTTGACAGCGGAAAGTATATCCAATTTAAAATGCAGGTATATCCTTACGAAGGAAAAGACCAGGCAATAAATATCTATTCGGTCAAGCTCGATTATACGCTGGATAACACTCCGGACATTCCGTTTATAACCGGCGTTCAGGCTCTTGACGGAAAAATCGTATTGACATGGATACCTTCCCCTGAAGACGATATTGCAGGATACGAGATATACTACGGCAATAATATGAGCGATTATATATGCAATGATGCGGCTGAAGGGAAATCCCCTGTTTTTGTAAAAGCCTCCGATCCGGGAAGGCTCTATCCGATAACCTTTACTATCAGCGGTCTTGCCAATGAAAAACCGTATTTTATATCGGTCAGAAGCGTCGATAAAAACGGGAATAGAAGCCCTTATTCGAAAGAAGTGTACTCCAGGCCGAGCACTATTTATAATAAAGACGGCTACAGCATAGACAGGTAGGCTTTTATTTTGTTATTTCGGTTCCGATCCCCGCGCTGGTCAGGAGTTCGAGTATAAGGGAATGTTCGACAGTCCCGTCTATTATATGAACTTTCCCGATCCCGTTATTGACTGCTTTTATCGCCGATTCGACTTTAGGCAGCATTCCCCTGGTTATGACGCCTTCTTTTATCAATTTTGAAATTCCTTTTTGATCGATGGAAGGGATGAATGTCATATCGTCGTCCGGGTCCCTGTATATACCCCGGATATCCGTCATATAAATAAGTTTCGACGCTTTAACGCTCAGGGCTATTTCACCCGCGGCCGTATCGGCGTTTACATTGTACGCTTCGCCTGAATTGCCTATAGCGACGGGAGAAACCACCGGTATATAGCCGCTTCCGGTCAATGTAAACAGGAGTTCCGGGTTTACCCTGACAATTACGCCGACATGACCTAAGCGTTCCCCCTTTTTTTCGGCAATTATCAGGTTTCCATCCCTGCCCGAAATGCCTGCCGCTTTTCCGCCGCTTGAATTGATAAGGGCCGTTATTTCCTTATTGATCAGACCGCTTAAAACCATTTCCGTTATTTCCATCGTTTCGCCGTCAGTTACACGGTGACCCTCTATAAATACGGCTTCCTTGCCAAGTTTTTCCATAAAGGAGGTGATATGGGGGCCGCCTCCATGGATTAAAATGATGTTCATGCCGACATATTTCAATAAAACGATGTCCTGGATGACATTTTTTTTAAGCTGCGGATCTTCCATGGCATTGCCGCCGTATTTTATGACGATCGTCTTGCTGTAAAATTCCTTGATATAAGGCAGCGCTTCAATAATCACCCTTGCATTGCCGATAAACTTTTCCATAATTGTCTCCTATATAAAAAACGGGCTGTCCGGAGGCATTACGCCTGAAAGACAAACCCGTCCATTCGGGGTGGTGAGATTCGAACTCACGGCCCCTACCACCCCAAGGTAGTGCGCTAAACCAAACTGCGCTACACCCCGAAACCATTGAAAATAGCAGGATATTCTAATTTTGATGCCGGCAAATGTCAATATTTCACTTTCTTTTGCGTGTCAAGGATTTTAAAATGTCCCTTTTTCATGCTATTCGTTTCTTAGTTTGGTCAAATATTTCATGGTATATTAATTCAACATCTTTCTTAAATATGTGAACCGATCCATCCAGCCATGTTTTTATCATTACTTCATCGCCAGGCCTTACATCTATCTTTTGTTCCCTTAATATCTGGAAAATTCTGTTACTCAACCTTACAACAAAATCATGACTGACTTTTCTGAAGTCTTTGTAACAGATCAGATTTCTCAGATCCTGATCTTTTAATAGCTCAATGTGATAATCTTCTATTGAAAATGACGGCTTTGAGTATTTCAGATTATGCTTTTCCCAATATCCTTTTTTGAGGAAATTGTTGGCTATTTCTATCCCTTTAATTTCATGAAATCTCATTTCACTTATCAGTCTATCCTGTTGTATTCCATTGGCTCTTTCAACACGTCCTTTTCCCTGCGGGCTGTTTGCATAGATCATTTCTATGCCCAAATCAGCACATACCTGTCCGAATCTTGTCCTGGGTTCAATCCCTTTCATTTGTTCTTCCATGTATGGTTTTCGCTCAACTTTAAAGACACTTCCATGATCTGTATAAATTGATTGTGGAATTCCATATTTCACAATCCAATCATAAAGTGCCCTTAGGGCAATATCTGTAGTCTCACCAGTATCAAATAATCCATAAGCCGTATTCGTTGCGTCATCAACAATATGCATAAGACAATATTCTTCATTCGTTCCAAACCAATCATGCGGACTTCCGTCCATCTGGATCATTTCCCCGAAATGTTCTTTTCGCTGCCTCCTGGCACGATGTTTTGACATTTTTTTATATCATTTCGAACTATGTCTATAATTCTTGTCCTTTCTTCTTCATCTAATCGGTGGTTTCCTGCCTTGCCGATCAAGCCATGGTTTAATGCTTCATCTCCTCTATCGCAATATTCTTTGAATATCCTTTTGGCTTGCCTGTAAGATACGCCAATCAAATCTGCTGCTTCTTTCTGTTTGATCTTTTTTGCTTTTACCATTTCCATGATTTTTGCTCGCTTCTGTCCTTCAATCGACATTCGTAACATCCCCATTTAACCATCCCTTTTTCAGAATGGTTTATTTTAAAAAGGGGACATTTCTATTTAAACGAAAGGGGACATTTAAAATTAAATTCAACATATTTCACTTTCTTTTGACCCGGCAAAAGAAAGTGAAGCAAAGAAAACCGGCCCCGCTATACTCGGAAGCTTGAGCCGTATCCCCCTGACTTCGCCAGGGGCATGTTCTCAAAAAAGCTGCGGGCGGAACTCGCGACTTTTTGCTTGGATTATGATAATTGAATCTTTATAAATAAAAGATGTATAATATAATAGGCAAAAAGTCACTCGGACAACCCGCCCGCTTACCGCTTTTTTTCGCCGGCGGCTCCAGCGCTTCCTCGTAATGCGGGGGAATAAAGAACGAGGCGATGGTCCGGGCCTTCATCCCGTTGACGCTAAAAACGCGGCTTGACGAATACTGCGAGAAAAACGGCGACACTACCTCCTGAAAAGTCAGGGAACTGATTTTTAATTTCATGAAGGACAAAGGGTTGTTATAATTATAATAACAACAACCTAAAAGGCGGAATAATATGGAAAAAAATATTTATTTTATCCAACCTTATGAAAAAGGTTGTGAAGATATAAAAGGAGTAGTTCTTAAAGCGGTATTAAATACAGGATGTAATTTTATATTTGAAGATGGAAATACTTCTGTTGAATATGAAATAACAAAAGCCGACATCATTATTGCTGATATATCCAACGCTTCAGAAAACTTAGTCTCGGAGGTCAATTTTGCAAATACAAATAAAAAACCTATAATTTTAATTGCGGAAAACGGGATTAGAATACCAGCTAGTTTAACTCGGTATAAACTATTTATATATAATTTAAATGATATTGATGATTGTGTTCTAAGATTAACAAAACAAATAGAAATAGCTATTTCCGAACCAATAAAATTTTCTTTTTCAGAACAACAAAAACATTCGGAGCTATTAAACAAAGTATTTATTAGTTATTCACATAAAGATAAAGATTATTTTAATAGGATTTTAACTCATTTAAAACCAATAGAAGCGAATGGTCTTATTGATCTATGGGTAGATACACGAATAATGCCAGGGGACAAATGGAAAACAGAAGTTGAAAAATCCTTAAAAAAAGCCAATGTCGCTATTTTATTAATAAGTGCTGATTACTTAGCCTCCGATTTTATTGTTAAAAATGAACTGCCGCCATTATTAAATAGTGCTGAAGAAAATGGGACACGTATAATTTCCATAATTTTAAAACCATGTAGATTTTCCAGAGATAAAAATCTTAATCAATTTCAAGCTATTAACGACCCTGAAAAACCTTTAATTAAACTTCAAGAAAGTGGTAGAGAACAAATTTATGATAATCTTGCTAAAGCGATTGAAATATTTCTAAGCAAAAAATAAACTTTGCTTTTTCTTTTATCTTTCCGTTATAGATTTTGATAATCCTACTATATTTTATACAAAAAAAGCCTTGATTATTCCCTGACTGTAAAATATACTTTTAAAAATCAAGGCCGTCGCCGGAAGGCTTTGAAGGAGGGAAGAAATGTTTAAAAATATTCTTAGTTATTTTGATCTTAACAAAGATTTTAAAAAAAATGCATTACCTAAAATTAATCCCCCCCTAATATATGGAAGGAGTCCAACGACAGGGGCTCGAATGAAATTTACTGAAAAAAGTCGAAATATACCAAGCGGTAAAGGAAGTGCAACAGCGATGCCTTTTTATGAGCAAATATTTTTGTATGTAAGTTCGGTAGTTGGGGTCCTTTTTAGCTCTATATTTAATCAATCCGACCCAATGACTTTCTCCCTCAATAAAATAAATATTAACTCAATAATAATTTCTATGGTTATTGCTTTAGTTATAATTCCCTTTGGATATCAGAAACTAAACATTAAACCAGATACTCCTTTAATAATATGAATTGGTTTATTTGTACAAAATGGCGTATTTTGACAGGTATTAATTAACGTCGGAAAATCAGCAATAACTAAAGGAAGATAAGAATTACTCATGGTCCGTCCCGGCAGCATGTATAAAGCCCTCGGCGACAGGACCGTCCTTCAAAACGCCGCGATATTAGGTCGTATAGAAACCAAGGTTGACCAATTGCTAAGGCAGGGCCTGACGGAAGGCCCCACAGGGACCGCCACGAACCGGGCCGGGAACAAACCGGGCGATATTGACAAAAAATCTGAAAATCACTACAATGTTGGTAAAACCGGCGGCTTCAACTGGAAAGCCCGGATAAAATAAATGATCGGCTCCGGGGAATTAATAGGATTGTCCCTTGAGGACAGTGAAATATTGTACGATTCCTCCGGCGAGGACGGGGAGCGGGTCAGCCGCTGGAAAAAGTCGATTCTAGTGAAAATGACGGACAAAACGATCGTGACCGACACGGCGAAAAATCATGACTTTATAATGTTCCTCCGGAACGAGCGCGACGTTTTTTAGGAATTTAGCATGAGCACTAATGCCATAAAATCGCTTAAGGCTGTTTTTTATTACGCCAACCATCTCAGGCTGACGATAAGTTTTGAGCGAATGAAGGCAGTTCATAGTTACAGGCCAGGGATAGGTGCAATCCGGCACCCGTAGTGACCCACCATCGGCAAAAATAATGACCCACCCATCGTCATTTTAAGTGTCCCACCCCCCGGCAATTTTAGTGACCCACCCTGATGTGGTAAAATAAAAGAAACCGCATTGGGAGGGTAATAAATGCCGAGGATAAAATCCATGACGCAATTAATCGAAATTCTAATTCGTTTAAAGAAAGGCGAATCTATTAGAAATATCTGTAAAGAGACCGGGAATCATCGTAAAGTTATTCGAAAAGTTAAAGAAATAAGCGCCGAAAAGGGATGGCTCAAACCATCGGTGACGCTGCCATCAGAAAGCGAAATGGACAAAGCTTACAACGAACCGGGAAAGTCCGAATTAAAGCCTCATATTCTGGATAATCATCAAAGCGATCTAAAAAGGTACAGAGAAGAGGAAAAAAGCTTTGTGATTATTCATAAACTTGTAACAGAACATGAAGACTGCAAAGGTATTTCCGAGGCAACCGTCAGGCGGTACATTCACAGGAATTTTCCAAGAGAACCGGTTTCTGTAATGATCCGTCCGCATGAAGATGGAGTGATGGAAGTAGATTTCGGATACCTCGGACTTGTTTATGATCCCTTCCAATGCCGTAACAGGAAAGCCTGGGTATTTTCAGGCAGGCTTCGCAAATCCCGAAAGGCATATCGTGAGACAGTATACGACCAGAAAAGCGGGACGTTTTTCAAGTGCCATATAAGGGCTTTTCATCATTTTGGAGGTGTTCCAAAGAAAATTGTCCCGGATAACCTTAAATCCGCAGTTGTAAAAGCCGCATTTTATGATCCGATCATCAACAGATCGTATCAGGAACTGGCCAGGCACTATGATTTTCTCATCAGTCCCTGCCTTCCCGCAACACCACAGCACAAAGGGGGAGTGGAAAACGATATTAAATATATCATTAACAATTTCTGGCCGTATTTCGTTGAAAAACAGAAGCAGAAAGGCCGAACTATTCCTTTGTTAACCGATCTGGAAGAAGCCCTGAACAATTGGGACAAGGATACTGCGGATATCAGGATAATCAAAGGCGTCGGAATGTCGCCTTGTGAGTTGTTTATCGAAGAATCGAAGACCCTATCAAAGCTTCCTCTTGAAGATTGGGATATGACCGACTGGAAAGAATGCACTGTCCGGGCTGAATGGATGGTTCAGTACGATTGCGCTTACTATAGCGTCCCTTACAGGTATATTGGTGAGAAAGTAATGGTGTGCGCCAATTCAAGCTCTGTGAAAGTGTTTTACGGGCACGATTTGATATCAAGCCATACAAGAGCGCAGAAAAAATGGGAATACAAACGAAACAAGCTGCATGCTCCGCCATACAAGGAGGAATACCTGTCCATGACAAAGGAGTCCCTCCTCGCCTGGGCCGGGAGCATCGGCAAATCGACGCTTGAAGTGGCGGAACTGATATTCTCACGAAAGAATATCGACGGATTACGCCCTGTCAGGGGGCTTCTCTTTCTTTCTAATAAATATTCCAGGGAAAGGCTCGAAGCCGCCTGCAGGAGGGCCATATATTACGATACTCCGGTCTATATGAGCGTAAAAAGCATTCTTGAAAAGAAACTGGACAGGGAGTCCTGCAATACTGATGAAACAACCATGGTAAATCATCTCCCTTTCAAGTTTGCCAGGGATGACAGCTACTTCAATTATTGAATTGCAGTAAATGGAGGAATATATTATGAATGATTTGGCACAGTTAAAGCCTCAGTTAAAGAGATTAAAGCTCTCAGGTATACTTGAAACCCTCGATTATCATGTCCAGAAGGCACTGAACGAGAAGATATCTTATACCGATTTTCTTCTCAATTTACTGCTTGAGGAACTGGAGCGCAGGGATCACAAGGTTCTGAGCATCCGTTTAAAAAGGAGCGGGCTCGATTATGGTTGCACCCTGGAAAACTTCGACTTCGGGTTTAATTCTCAGATAAGGGAACCTCTTATCAAAGAACTTGCGACCTGTAATTTTCTGAAAAAGCATGAAAACATCTTCTTTTTAGGCCCCTCAGGCGTAGGTAAAACATGCCTGGCCCAGGCAATCGGACATGAAGCCATTAGGAGAGGCTTTGAGGTCCTTTTTATTAACACACTTTTACTTCTCAGGTCTCTTAACTCAGCCAGGGGTGATGGAAGATATCCATTGAGGCTGAAAAATTTATGCCGGATCGACCTTCTCATTCTTGATGATTTCGGTCTTCAGAGTTTAAATCAACAGCAACAGGAAGATCTCTATGAGGTTATTTGCGGGAGATATTCAAAAACTTCAATGATTATCACAAGCAATCGTGATATCTCCGAATGGCCCGCTGTCTTTTCTAACCCATTAATGGGGAGCGCTGCCATAGACAGGCTCATTGATGGTGCAGTTAAGATCAGCATAGAAGATGGAAATAGTTATAGGTTGAATAATTTTATCAAGAAAAATGAGTTAAAATCTTTGACCTGAAAACCTGGAATTGGTATACTGAAGGTACACTGGGGGGTGGGTCACTAAAAATGCCGACCCTGGGTCACTAAACCTGCCGGACGGCAATAGGTTCAGGGCAGTGATTTACACCCCTGAATTCGTCAAAAAAGGAAGATAAGCCTTTACTTATTATATTTAAATCTGCGGGGTTGTTCAAACGGACTAAATCGCCTTGAATGGATATCTCTTTGATGAGGTTATCCCGGGATCCTAAATATGCTTCCAGTTTTAAAATGTGATTGATAAAGCCGGATTTATTATCGAGGTTCTCCGGCCCCAGTTCTTTTTCGAATTCGAGTTCTTCGATCGGCGGTTTTTCCGGGAGGTCTTCCAGGACCCTTTGAATATCGTTGAAATATCCGGAAGATTTTTTGTTTTTTTGTTTATCCCCGCATTCGGAGGCATGGAGGATGATCAGCCTGCATAGGAAATAGTTCAGGAATTCCTGGAGACGCATTTTTTCATCGGTGGAGCAGTAATTAAAATCGTATTCGCGGTCGTTGATTTCCCAGAAATCTTTTTTTGTATATTTCAATTCCTTTATCATGCCGAAGATCCTTTCAAACCCGTCCGGGCTGTGAAGCTCGTCAAGCATGTCCGTGTAGATCTTCCTGGCCAGCATGGAAGCGTTTTCGGTTTGCCTGGACAGGTAATGCGCGGCAAGCTGTATTTGCGCTTTGCGGATGCCGCGGAGCGAAACCGCTTTTTCGCCTTCGATAGGCATATCGACCGTGAGGAAGATATCCAGGATCTCCGACTCTTTAGCAAGCGATACGGAAAACGCCTTTTTACATATGTCACAGATATCATGGGCGGCCGTTTCCAGGATAAAATCCATGCCCCTGTCTTTTGCCAGGAGCCCGTAATATTTAAAATGGTTCACGATTTCGATGGAAATGGCGTCTTCATGCGAAACGATCAGGTTCTCGGCGAGCTTGCGGTACTGGTTTAAAATATTGAAGCCGGTGCGGATGTCGTTTTCATTTATTGTCGCCCTCAGGAAAGTGTTGAAGTATATTATGGCCTTTTTTATTACCGGGTAATTTTTTGTTTCCAGGGCTCCGCAGCCGATTATAAAAAGCGAGTTGGCGATATAATTGCAAATTGTCCTGTCGCTGTTTATCGAGGACCTGAAGAGTTTCTCCAGCTCCTTGAGGATCTTGTCCTCGACCCAGAACCTGAAATCGATTTGGGAGGTATTCTGTTCGGAGACTGTTATAAAACTCACATCCATTTTTACCGGGTCCGAGCGCGTCAGCCATAAATCCGGAAGGGGCTTTTTATACTGCAGCCCGATATAATTTGTCATAAGATATCTTAGCGAACGAATGCATTCAATTGCCAGGATTCCGTCCTTATTTTGAATGCAGTTCATAGTGATGTCGGAGAGCTGATTTATGCCGTTTATGCAGCCGCCATGCAATTTTTTTATTCTATGTCCCGATAAATTTTTGATCCTGTAGGATTTTAAAATGTTGAGGAAAGTCTCTTTTTCGATGTTATAAATGACATTGCTGGGCTGGATGAACCGGAAAATAAATACGAAGTAGGGGAACATGGTTATAACGAGGATCGAAACAAGTATGAATGTCAATAATATGCTGAATTTCGGCATGATTTTCGAAGAGTCGCCCAGGTAAAGAAGGAAAATCGATGAAAAGGTCGTCATGGAAGCGAAAGACATGAAGAAAATATTAACCGGGTGCGCTATAAAAAGGTCGACTATCTTCGCAGTGTACCGGTTTGCGGCCATTTCCACTACGAAGGCTACTACGGTCAAAAGAAGGGCCATAACCCCGACCATCATACCGCCGAAAGCGTTGCCGTAAACATCGGAAAGGGTTTGCTGGTCGGGATTCAGCAGCGCCGAGATCAATCTTGACGGATTGAACCCGTCCGCAGTGATCGTTACCAGGATAAGAATAAAAGCGAATGCCAGGGTGAGGGCGAGCGCCTTCACGATATCCTTGAAATCGACAAGGGCGAAAATCGTTTTTTTCCTGTAAAAACCGGAAGCCGGATATCTGACTGATTTAACGTCAGATCTCATCTTACCTCTATAAGCTTTAAACTGCCATGCATCTTTTGAGAAGTGTTAAATTTACACGCCGTGTAAAAGGCTGTATTTACTCTTACTTACTATAACATGATTTCACCAATACATCCAAAATTATAATCCGTGATTTATGGCGCTCTGCAGTTTGCGATCCGTCCGATTAAAACTCTCTTATAAAAATAATTTTATTAAAAATATATAAATATATTGAATAATTTTAAATTGCTCTTATAATGGAATAAAAATATAAGGAGTTTTATATGTCGCAGATTATTTACCTTGTCATTGTCCTTATCGCTGTAATTATCGTCGCTATCCTGCTGATACTTCTTATTACCTCGATAGTGAATATTATGCTGATCAAAGACAAGAACGCGCTTGAAAAGAACAATATTGCCGTGGCGATCCTTGCGGCATCGATCTTGATATCCACCGCGATGCTTTGCTCGGATTCCCTATCGATGGCGCAAAATACGATCAGGAACTCCATAGCGGGGCACATGGGTGGGGATTATATCCTGAAAGCCGTGATCATCAGCCTGCTGCTTCTGGTCCTGGCCATAGTGCTGGCGCTGGTGATAGCCTTTTTATCCGTCAGGCTGTACGACTTTATGACGCCGAATATCGATGAGACCGACGAAATAGTGAACAAGAACAACATAGCCATCGGCATCCTGATGGGCGCAATCGTTATAGCATTGACGATATTCATACGGTCGCCGTTCTCGGATCTTCTTATTAATATAGCCCTGCCCCTTTTGACTGGAAAATAAAAAATGAGTCGATATATAGACATAATATTCATTGTCTATATAAGGAGTTCATAAATGATCGATATTATTAAAAAGGCAGCGATAGTCTTTTTCATTTTTATAGGCAGCTGGGTATATGGAGACGACAACTCGGGAATGGATTTTGAAAAGATGGGACCCGAAGCGATACCTATGCTCATGGAATTCGCAAAATACACTGACGCCAAGGATGTCGAAGCCCGCTCGAAAGCCGTCCTGAGGCTCGGGGAGCTTAAAGCTGAAAAAGCCGTGCCTTTGATAATCGAAGCGCTGGGGACCGGGAGGGAAACTCTCGTAGAGACAAAAGACCCGTTCTGGAAAGTCAGGATGAACGCGGCTTATGCGCTGGGCGACATCGGCACTGACGAGGTGGTGCTGCCTTTGAAAGACGCGGCCAAACTGGATAGAAACGCAGTGGTGCAGAGGGCCGCCATCCAGAGCCTTGGTAAAATCGGCGAGAAAGCGCGTCGGAAGATCGTGCTGGAGAACCTTTTTAATATGCTCGACGAGACCCAGGATTCGAGCATCGCAAATGACATATGCTGGGCCCTTGGGAAAATAGGCGATAAAAAAGCCCTTCCGTACCTGATGAGAATTGATCAAAGGGAGTTTCTCCAGGTTGTAAAAGATACCGCTAAAACAGCTATCTCGGAACTGAAGTGGGACAAGGAATCTGTAATGACCGATTGAAATATTCGGGGGTTTAGACTTCGAAACTCAGGCAAGTAAAACTGCGGATTCGATCGGTCCGCCGGCAAATACCGAATTGTCCCTGTAAAACACTGCAAATTGCCCGGGGGATATTATCTCCCTGGGTTCGCTGAGGATGACTTTCGCTTTCAGGCCGTTTAATACGACTTTTCCCTTCGATGGCTTGCTCCGGTACCTGAATAGAATATCGTAATCGCCGTCAATGAACCTGCCGGTAAAAACATTAAGCCCCGAGGTTTCGAATTCAAGCGAATAAGGCTTTGCCCCCAGGTGTATCTCGTTATTATGCAGGTCGAAGCTTCTTATATATATCCTTTCCCCGGCCGCGACGGAGAGGCCTCTTCTCTGGCCGAGGCTGTAAAAGGCGATGCCCCTGTGGCCGGGGATTTTCCGGCCGTTGTAAACGAACAGGCCTTTATTCTCTTTTACACCCCGATCCCTGAGGAAGTCCCTGTAATCGTTTTTTATGAAGCATATATCCTGGCTTTCGGGCTTTTGCGGCGAAATCGGCAGTCCCGATTTTTCGGTTATTGCGCGGATTTCTTTTTTTAAAAGGTTCCCCAGCGGGAGCTTTATGAACGGAAGCTTGCCTTTTTCGATATATGAAAGAAAATAGGACTGATCCCTGGAAGCGTCTGCGCCCTTTTCTATCAGCAGCTCGCCGTTGTGATCCGATATCCCGGAATAATGGCCTGTAGCGAAAAAATCGGCCCCGTCGGCAAGGCTGTATTCCAGCATAGCCCCGAATTTTACATACCTGTTGCATAATATGCAGGGATTCGGAGTCAAGCCGGCCCGGTAGCTCCTGATAAAATAATTGACGACCCTGGCTGTGAAAACGTCCTTTACATCGATTATTTTATGAGGAATGCCCAGGAACCTGCAGACTTTTCCGGCCGAATCGATATCTTCCAGGCTGCAGCATTTTTTATATCCTTCTTCCCGAAAAGCGGTGAATGTAATACCGGTGACTTTGAAGCCCTGTTCCTGCAATAGATATGCGGCTGCCGAACTGTCTATTCCCCCGCTCATTCCCACGAAAATTCTCTGCATTAAAGATGTCTGAGCCTGTCCTTTTGATTTTTAAGAAAATCCATCTTGTCCAGGTTCTTACCCTTCGGGAAGAATGTAAGGAAATCGAAAAATTTAGACTGTTTCGGCTTCATGTTTTCCTTGTTCAGTTCTATGTAATCGATAGTTTCCTGGTCAGTAATCTTATCGACCATGCGGGCCCCGTCGCCCGACAGGCTCAATATATAATAACCCGGCCCTATCTTTACTATCTGAATATAACTGCCCATTCCGATAAATTTCGTAAGTATGATTTCGATGAGTTTCTCGTCTTCCGTAGCCGGTAAACCGCCTTTTGAAATGATGAACCTTATAAGGAAATAAGCGGCCACGGCAAATATACCCGTATAAAGGATCACTTTAATCGTCGTCCAGACAGGGCTGGGAGGATTGACTTCCCTGGTCCTGCCGTTAGTGGCGCTTTCGCTGGCATATTGTTCCTGCAGGTAGGACGAATTTGTCGGATTTGTCCTGGCGCCGGTATTAGAGACGGTTGCCTGTCCGAAAAAAAACGGACCTATGGAAACAACAAAAAATATGGATAATATTATCTTTTTTTTCATACAACCTTACAAAATTAAAATCCGATATTGATGATCGGCATAAAACCGATCCATCCTTCTTTTACGACATTGACAAGGCCTATCTGCACTCCATGCAGGTTACGAGCGATATTGATGAAACCCACCTGGATCCCCTTTACATCGCCTGCGATATTTAAAAATCCGAATTGCGCTCCGATCATCGTTCCGTCGGCATGGTTTAAAAAGGATGTTTGAAACCCGAACATCGTTTCATGCGAAGTGCTTATAAAACCGGCCTGAAAACCGAGAATAAAATCATTTTCGTTGATGAAACCGGTCTGAAAACCATAAACCCTGGTATTATAACCGCTGATTATATCGATTGCAGCGCCCCCGATCGTGAAACTTGAAGGTATGAGGGCTAGCCCCTTGACGAACGACAATTGAATAGGGAAGAAGCCTTTAGGAGGAGGCTTTTTTACTTCATTTTCCTGGACGGGCGTCCCGGATTCCTCCTCGGCATTTTCGCCTTTCGATTTTTTTATTATACTGTAAACGGCGGAAGGGATGCCGTCGGTTATTTCCTGAATTGTATTTCCTTTTATTTCCTGGTAAATTTCAATAGTGCCGGAAGCGACATCGATTACTTTTATCAGGAGCTGGTATTCCTTTTCAAGTTTGAACAGGGATCCCGTAATTACTTTATTGGCCCCTGCTATGCTGCCTATCCTTGTCGCATCGTTTTCCGCAATCCCTGAAGCCTGAAGCTTCTGTTCATCCAGGATTTTAGAAAGCTGGGATCTTTCGACGACTATATATGCCTTCCTGTTGACGAGTTCGTTCTGTATCAGCTCCGATAAACTGGCAGGGTCGATATCTTCACCCTTGACCCTTGAATCGATTCCAAGGACGGCAATTTTTGTCGACGGGTCCCAGCAGAAAACCGAGGAGGCGGCAAATAAAAAAACAAGCACGGCCGACGCGCATATCCCTCTCATGAAATCCTCCAGATAGCAGGATAATAATACCATCCTTTTCATTATATTTCAAGGAATAGGGGTATCGAGCCCGGCGCTGCGGACTCCGGAATCGGCGTTGATGCGTTTGCCTGTAAAGGCCTTGTAATATTGACGGATTTTATTATATAGTATGTCGATATTAAGGTTATTTGCAGCCGAAATGAAAATATCGGAAGGATACTGCAGCCTGTAGTCAAGGAGATTTTCAGGGGGTATAAGGTCTATTTTATTATAACAGTTTAGAACGGGTATCGATGAAGCCCCGATCTCGTATAAAGTGTTTCTTACGATTTCCTGTTTTTGAATAAATGATTTTTTTGAAATATCGATGACATGAATGAGCAGATCCGCTCCGACAGTATCCTCGAGGGTCGATTTAAAGCTTTCAATAAGGCCGTGGGGCAATTCCCGGATGAATCCTACGGTATCCGTTATTACCGCATGGGAGGGTTTGGATTTACCGTCTTCGTTTCCCATCCACAGCTTCCTGGTCGTAGTATCCAGTGTTGCAAACAGCTTATTTTCGATCAGGACATCGGCTTTTGTAAGCCTTCGGAGGAGAGTGGATTTTCCTGAATTAGTATAGCCGATTATGGCTATTTTAAATTCGTCCGATTGCCTTTTTTTCCTCTGTTCCTGTTTCCCCCTGCTGATCAGGAGGAGTTTTTTTTTAATGATATATATCTTTCTTTGAAGGATTCTTCTGTCGAATTCAAGCTGCTGTTCCCCGGGTCCGCGGGTCCCTATTCCGCCGCCCAGCCTTGAAAGCATCGTTCCCTTCCCGGTTATCCGGGGAAGCTCATAAACGGCCTGAGCAAGTTCCACCTGCAATTTTGAAATATTCGTACGCGCATGCAGTGCGAATATGTCCAGGATAAGCTCGGTTCTTGTAATGACCTTTAATTTCAGTTCGTTTTCAAGATTCCGGATCTGGGTGGGTGATAATTCATTATTGAAAATAAGAACGGAAACATCTTTGTTCGAATAACCCGATTTTAATTCAAGTACCTTGCCTTTGCCGATAAAATATTTCGGATCGATTTCTTTTCTATTCTGGATTACAGTATCGAGAACTGCAGCCCCTGCGGTCTCCGAAAGCTCCTTTAATTCATCGAGCGATTCCATAATTTGAAACAAGGGTTCGTCAGGAAATCTTACTCCGATGAGAATGGCATTTTCTTTCATCATTCCTTCAATAAGTTGAATAATTCTTTAATGGATTTCAGGCTTTCATAGCTTCTCATCAAAGAATTAAGGTATTTCGGATTTTTAAGGCCTCCGATAGTGCGTATATTACGCAGGTACTTGGGAGGTTTTGTATCGATATCGTTATAAAGCTTTGATACGATATCGGTGATCAGCGAAAAGTTGGGGTAAAATTCTTCGAAAAGTTCCTTTGCCTTGATATTTTCATAAGATACGTTTCTGTCAAGGGTCTTTTTTGTTTCAACAGGATTCCCTTCTTTTTTCATGAGGAGATTGAGAATTTTTTTACCGCTGACGCCTTCGACATTTATATCGAAAATAAAATCGCGGAGTTTTTCCTGGAATTTTTCCATTGAATAAAATGTATCCGAAACCGTTTTCTGAAAATATTTTTCTATGAAAAGGCCGTTAGTCACTGTCAAATTCATGATCCCCTTCAGGATGTCGTCGTATACTGTTTTTAAAAATGTGTTTATTATTCCCAGGTGATAGCAGTATATAAAACCTATAGTGTCGAATTCCTCTATTTTACCGGAAGTCTCGATATTATAAATGCCGGCCCATTGGATGGAATTAAAATTCTTTTTAATAAATGTTTCCAGTTTTTTAATCCGTTTTTCCTTTAAAATGAACTTTGTGATAAAAGAAGCTCTTTCCTTGAAGGTATCGCAATAGATTTTGAAAATATCATATTTTGCGTGGATGATTGCAGGGGAGTAGACAGGGTCCTTTTTTATAAGAGCAAGGAACAGCGTTAAATAATTTTTGGTCATAATATCCTTGATAGCGTCGAAACAGACTATAAAATCGTTTTCCCTGTTTTTTATCGCGTTTCCATTCGAATTTTCCGGCCGTGATTCCTCGATGATCTTTGACGGTTCCATAAGCATCGACATAAAGTACCCGACGTCGGAAAGCGCTTTGAACATTTGTACATTATCTATCGAAAGGTCGATCTGCAGGAATGACTGCTCCAGATCCGAAAGATAAGGCTGAAGCGCTTCAAGGGTGATATCGCCGAATGCCGGGCTTATTCCCGGGCGGAATTCAGGATCGAACCTTTTGAAAAATGATATGAAATCGAAATCGGCGAGGTTCTGTATATAGATCAGGTTTGTATAAATATTATTGGCTGTTTCAATAGTGCTCTTATCGATTGATGTAAGGTATGCATTGATCGATCTTTCAACAGCATTTTCAGCTGTTTTGGAGCTTTCGAAGTCGGCGATGATCCTCCCCAGACCCTGGTATGAGAAATTGCTTTCCACTTCCTTCGTATTGATGTTGCTAATTTTCTCAAAAAAAAGCTCGACGCCGGTTTTATGAATCCTTTCCGGGTTACCCCATGATTCCGCATCTCCCAGGGTGTTTTCGATGACCTTTTTCAGCATCAGAATTTTCAGATAAACATCATGTATTTTATAGGCGAAAAATTTTGTGACTCTCTGTGTTCCCGGGTTGAATACGGAAGGCTTGTTCTTTGTAAGGGTCCTTTCAATTACTTTCAATGCTTTGTTGAGCCTGTAATTCATGGCAATATTTTTTCCGAATATGGAAAGGAAGAATAAAAATATCGACTCGAAAAAATTCAGTTCGACATAAAAAGTTTTAATGTCCGGCGCTTTCTGGATTTTCCGGGTTAATATTTCGGGTCCTGCAGTTTCCGCTGCATCCGGATGTTTTGAAAGGTCCTTTTGCAGTTTTTGTTTTTCCTCATCGCTGAGCTGAAGGGCTTTGGGGTCAAAAACATTGTCGTTAAAAAGCCCCTTTTTTTTAGCCTGATCAACGGAATATTGATCGTAAGACATCAAATCCTATCCTGCTTCCCTGCCTGGCTGTCCTGGTCGTTCGGATTCATTTTTCCTGCTGTTTCCATATTTGTTTTATAAATGCAGACTCCGTCATTGTCTTTTTTCAAGAAAGAAATGTGTTCAAGAGGGTACTTTTTTTGATGGTGATTTTCATCGCAGACATAAACTTCTTTTTTAATAATATTGTTCGAGGAAACCGTATAATTTTTATTTCCGTCGGTGACTACGGAACCTAAAACGGGATATTCTTTTTTTTCTTCATTGTAAAATTGAGCTTCATATGAAAGACAGCACATTAATCTGCCGCATGATCCGGTTAATTTGCTGGAATTTACAACAAAACCCTGATCTTTTGCCATTTTAAGGTATATCGAATTAATGTGGCAGTTGGAACGAAGACAGCAATTAATAATTCCGCATACGCCGTAACTTCCGATGATTTTAGCGGCATCCCTTACGCCGATCTGCCTCATTTCAATCCTGGTCTTGAATATGCCGGCGAGTCTCTTTACAAGCTGTCTGAAATCTATCCTGTTATCTGCCGTGAAATTAAAAATGATTTTCTTTTTCTGATATAAAAAATGAACATTTATTAATTTCATATCGAGCTTCAGATCGAATATTTCTTTTTTAGCATGGAAATAAGCCTTTTTTTCCTCATCGCGGAAGGACTGCCAGTTTTTTAATTCATCCTCGGCAGTAAGTTTGATAATCCTGAAATTTTCAATCTCCTTGGTATCGATTTCAACAGGAATATGCTCATCTTTTGTTTCAAGGATAGAAGTGTCGTCGATTTCTATATCGGTTAAATCCGTTTCCTGGTTATGATCCTGCGAGGGTTTTTTTACAAAGAAATGGTCCCTCGGTATTTCCATTACGCTTGACTCCGCATAACCTATGTCTTCACCGAATTTTGTATTTACCAGGTAATAATTATCGGGAATAACCGTCAGCCCCTCGGGAACGAGATATGGCAGGACCATATTATCAAAAAAAGTCTTTATATACGCCGCTTTATATAACATATTGAATTGCTCCTTATTTTTATACGGTGTCCATCTTAAAATTTAATTAAAACTTATCATATCGTTTATTATATAATTAATTTATAAACTCCTCAATAAATAGCGCTTGTGTAATTACGAAGATTCCTGCCGGGAAGATTGTTTTAAATCATAAAAAACATTATATTATTTATATAATGGAATTTATTCTAAAGATTCAGGCAAATTAAGTAATTACGATTAATTATATTCAGGCTGAGAGTTATGTCAAGAGTTACGGAGTATAATGTCGAAACAAAATTAAAATGTCACATGATAACAAAGTAGAAATGTCATCCGTTAAATAATGCAATCCAAAAAAGGGGTTGCAAATGGAGGATATGATCCGGATGACAAAAACAGGCCAGAAGAGATTGAAGATACTTGAATTGGTGATAGCCGGTTCAATTACACTTGCCGAAGCTGGAGAAAAAATAGGGATTAGCTATAGGCAAGCGATCCGTATAATGAAAGAGTACAGAACGAAAGGCGATGAAGCTTTAAATCATGGACTGATAGGCAGGAAAAGTAATAACAGGAAAAATGAAAGTCTTCGCATTTTTGTACTTGATAAATATAAAACTAGATATCCCGATTTTGGGCCGACATTGGCAACTGAGAAGCTTTATGAAGAATTCGGGGTCGATGTAAATCATGAAACTCTTCGCCTGTGGCTCATTGAAGAAGGAAGCTGGTTAAAGAGGCGTGAAAGAGCAAAACATAGACGTAAAAGACCCAGGAAAGAGTGTTTTGGAGAGATGATCCAAATTGACGGCAGCTTTCATCCCTGGTTTGAAGATGACCGTCAGGATTGTCTTATGGAATTCGTTGATGATGCTACGAGTACTACTCTTGCTTTGTTTGACACAGGAGAAACGACATATATCAGTTTAAAGGTATTGTATTTATGGATAGAGAAATACGGAATTCCGGAATGCATATATTCAGATAAAAAAAGCGTATTTTACACCGAAAGGGAGCCAAGCCTTGCCGAGCAACTCGAAGGAATTGAACCGATGACAGAATTTGGCAGAGTATGTAACAAACTAGGAATTAAGATGAATTATGCAAATTCGGCCCAGGCTAAAGGAAGGGTCGAAAGAAAGCATGGAGTACAGCAAGATAGATTAGTTAAGGAATTAAGATTAAAGGGGATCAAGAATATTGATATGGCCAATAAGTTTTTATTGGAAAGTTATCTGAACAAACATAATTCCAAGTTCTCAAAGCCAGCTGCAAAAGATGAAGACATGCATGTAAAACTGCTTCCTAATCAGGATTTGAGAAAGCTGATATGTTTTGAAGTCTTCCGCATAGTAGATAATAGTTTTGTTGTCAGAAGTTATAATCATTATTATCAACTTGCAAGAGAATGCTCTAAGTATGTGAGTCCCAAAAAGAAGGTCCAATTACAAACATGGCTTGATGGAAGTATTCATATTTTCTATAAGGATTGTGAATTAAAATTCTATGAAATAGATTCTAAAGGCAATCGAATAGCAGCATGATGTGACATTTTAACTTTGCTGTTAATAGTGACATTTTAGTTTTGCGGGGACAGAGTTACGGAGTATAAATGGATAAAAAGATTTATAAAATATATAATATTCTTTTCGAAAAATACGGTTATCAAAACTGGTGGCCGATTGTCGAAAAAGGCGAATCACATTATCTTGAGGAATATAGAACAAGGGAAAGAACTGCCGGTGAAATACTGGAAATAATGATCGGAGCCATATTGACGCAGAATACGTCTTGGCTTAATGCCGAAAAGTCCTTAAACGCAATGAAAGAAAGAGGAATTCTGGATCTTGATGTACTCAGGGACATAGATGAAAGCGGTCTGTCGCAGATAATCAAAGGATCGGGTTATTACAATCAAAAAACGAAAAAGATCAAGGCTTTATCCCTTTTTTTGTATGAAAGTCTTTCAGGGGATGTTTTACGATTAAGGGAATCGGATTCCGCCGATGCCAGGAAAATGCTCCTGTCTGTCTGGGGAATAGGCCGGGAAACAGCGGATTCCATCCTGCTGTACGGATATTATTATCCGGTATTTGTAATCGACGGGTACACAAGGCGGATATTTAAAAGATTGGGTATAAAATATGCCGATGCAGGATACGATGATCTCCAGGCCTATATAGAGTATGCCTTTAAGCCCGACCGGATCAAATACCAGGAATATCACGCAGGCCTGGTAATGTTCGGCAAAAATTTCTGCAGGAAAAACCCTGCCTGCGAAGGGTGTTTTATTTCTTTTATGTGCAGATTTGCAGAAAGCCGGACAGGTTATGCACAAAAACGCACGTAGTTTCGCACAATTTTAAAGAGGATGTAAATACTGATGCCATGCAGACTTTGCGGTTATGAAAGAATCGGCAAAAAGTATAAAGTATGCCGGAACGACGAGGATCTGACGATTCTGAAATGTTTAAAATGCGGATTTATATTCCGGGAAGATGATAAAAAAGATGCATCTTCATATTACGGTATCGGATATTACAAGGGGTGCAGCTCATATTCATATATGGATGAGAGGAATGATGAAGAAGCCTGCCGGTCAGTATGGAGAAAACGCTTTTTAAAATGGAAAAAGTGGGATAAGACGGGGTTTCAAAACGGCTCTTTTTTGGATGTCGGATGTTCCTTCGGAGGGCTTATGAATGTAGCCGCGGAGAACGGATACCTGGTTTCCGGAATCGATATATCGGATTATGCAGGCGATTATGCAAAAAAGAGGTTCGGGGAGGGATCTGTTTCGATAGGCAATATAGAGGATATAAAACTGCCCGGGGATCTTTTTTCAATAGTAAGTCTCATTGAAGTCATCGAACATGTTGTAAATGTACGCAAAGCGCTGAAAAATATCTACGATTCAATGAAAAAAGGCGGTGTTATAGTATTGCAGACAGCCGACATGGAAGGCCTTCAGGCCAGATTATACGGCTCCCGTTATCATTATTATCTTCCGGGACATTTTTCGTATTTTTCAAGGTACAATCTGTCGATGCTGCTCAAAGAGACAGGATTCAGGGAAATTAAATTTTACGGCGGCGGGGAATTCGGCTTATTGCCGAAACTTTTAAAATCGGCTGCAGGATATAAAAATTGGATAGATTATTTCAGATGGATTAAGATAATAATGTATCATTTTCTGAGCATGATTGCCATAGGAAGGTTTCATCTGACAAGTTCCATGGTTTTGGCTGCATGGAAGTGAAATATGGGACATTAATAGCGGATTTTGGTAATTTATGGAAAAAATAAAAAAGGGTGCGGGATTTTTTTACTTATCGCTGGTCATACATTTATATTTGATTTTAATAATCGGAATAGCTTTCGACAGGAATTTCCTTGAATCCATGCTTTATCCTTTAAGAAACCTTGCTGAAGAAAGGGAGTCGGAACCGACAATTGTGGATACCGAGACCGAATCGACCGTCACTCCTTTAAAAGGCATGGTATCGGACAAACCGAATCAAAATGCCGGGAAACAGGGCGTTGAAGAAAATTACAACTATCTCAATCCGAATAATAATCGCCCGGAGAACAGCAAGACAAGCAGGACAAGCGGGCCGGCCAGGGATAAAAATGATGAAACCGGCAAAGATTCTATTTCTGTAGATATTTTAAAAGGGCAAAAAATCCAGTCGATGGACTCGGGCGATTATCATACGTCCCTTTTCAACCCGTATATGCCGGCGGATGTCACAATGAATAATGCGGGTGATATCTCCCTTGCAACGATTCCGGAACCTTACGCTGCTTATTTTCTTAATATGGAGAAAAAAATAGGTGAAAACTGGCAGCAATTTTTCCCGATATTCCAGTATTTCAACGGAATTATTAAAAGCGGAGATGTTGTTGTGACTTTCTGGATAGATGAGCAGGGGAATGTCCTGAATCCCGCAGTGATAAAATCCTACGGATATACCAGCCTTGATGAAGCCTGCCTTAATGCGGTATCCTACTCGAAGAATTTCGGGCCCCTGCCCGAATCGATACGGAAGAATAAATATATTAAAATCGATTTTACTTTCATTTATACTTCCTTAAAGTAAACCGGCCCCGGAAGTTTTATTTCCCCTTTAAAAGAATTTGATTTTTTTCATTGTAATATTTAGAATATTCATTCGTGTTTTATCATAATGCCGTATATCAAATGACGGCGCAAAAGCGGAAGGAGTCGGTATGATCAGTGTTCGCGGATTAAAAAAATATTATGGCGATGTCAGGGCGGTCGACGGGATCGATTTCGATATTAAAAAGGGCGAGATAGTAGGGCTTCTTGGCCCCAACGGCGCCGGGAAAACAACAACATTGCGCATGCTTACCGGCTACCTGATTCCCACTGACGGCGATGTCGATATCAACGGTATGAACATATCGGACAGGATCAGCGAAATAAAAAAAATAATCGGTTACCTTCCCGAATCGGCTCCCCTTTATTTCGATATGGTGGTTTATGATTACCTCAGGTTCATAGCAGGCATTCAGGAAGTCCCTGAAAACAGGATAGACGAAAGAATAAAGTATGTCACCGGCAAATGCGGACTCTTGACAGTTATCGATAAAAAAATATCGGAATTGTCCAAGGGTTTCAAGCAGAGAGTCGGGCTGGCCCATGCCATAATCCATGATCCGGAAATTCTTATCCTGGACGAGCCTACAAGCGGTCTTGATCCGAACCAGATAGTGGAAATAAGAGAATTGATCAAGGAATTGGGCAGGCAAAAGACTGTAATTCTTTCGACCCATATTTTAACTGAGGTTGAAGCGTCATGCAGCAGGGTGATAATAATCAACAAGGGCAATATAGCGGCTGATAAAGAAACGGCGGCTTTGATAGCGGATTCCGGCAATTCCGATATCATATCGATAAAAGTCAAAACAAAGGCAGCCAAAAAATCAATTGAAAGCCATCTTGCCGTAAACGGGGTTAATAAGATTGAAATCGGCGAAGGAGAGAAGGGGATCAGGGAAGTGCTTGTTTATTCCGATCCGGGCTCGGATCTTCGCGAGAAATTATACGGCAAGATCAAAGAAAGCGACTGGATCCTTATTGAAATGAAAAGAGAGCGGCAGACGCTGGAAAATATATTCCAGGAATTGACAAAGGAGGACTGATTTAATGGAAAATATCTTTTCTTATAAAAAAATATGGATTATTTTCAAAAAGGAACTGAGATTCTTTTTCTTTTCCCCGATAGCATATATATTTATATGCGTATTTTTGATCCTTTCGGGCTGGGTGTTCTTTTCACAGTTTTTCCTGTTTAATCAGACGGAAATGAGGGTTTTCTTTGAAATTCTTCCTTATTTTTATGCGTTTATAGTGCCGGCAATAACAATGGGCCTGTTTTCGGAGGAATTCAGTGTAGGTTCATATGAAATGATAAGTACGACATCCGTTTCCCTGATCGATATCATCCTGGGCAAATTTCTGGCCGCCTGCGCTTTTATGCTTATAGCGCTTGTCCCGACATTCATTTATCCTGTCAGCATATCGTTCCTGGGCGATCTTGACCTGGGGCCTGTCCTGGGAGGATATATAGGTTCCATATTTTTGATCGGAGCATTTACCTCTATAGGGCTGTTCTCGAGTTCTCTCTCTAAAAATCAGATTGTATCGCTTATTGTTTCAATCGCCATTTGCGTACCTCTTACATTTATCATTTTTATGAATAGATATCTGCCGCCCGTATTTGCTCAAATTATCGACAACTTTTCTGCCGCGGCCAGATTTGAGAATATTGCAAAAGGCGTGATAGATATGCGGGATATTATCTATTTTCTTTCAATCATTGTCATAGCGCTCTATTCCACGAAACTCGTACTTGAACGGAGAAAGTAGCATTTTAAGGAGATAAAAATGAATCCGGAAATACAGAAAAAAAGTATAGATAGCCTCACGACATACATTATTGTTGCAGTGATTGTTATCGTATTGAATATTGTCATATCGGGGATGTCGTTTAAACTTGATCTTACCAACGATAAGGTGTTTTCAATAACTCCGGCAAGCAAAAATATTATAAAAAAATTAACCGGGCCGATGACGGTAAAAGTATTTTTTACTCCCGGTCTGCCGGCTCCTTATAACGGAATAGAACGGTATCTAAAAGACATTCTGGTTGAATATAAGCAGAGCAGCACTCATAATAATTTCCGCTATGAATTCGTGGATATGACTAAAAATCCCGATGAACCGATGGAATACGGTATTTATCCTGTGGAAATAAGGGTAATTGAAAAAGACCAGCTGCAGATGAAAAAGGCATATATCGGGATGGTTTTCCTTCATGTAGACATGGTTGACAGGATAGGCCAGATAAAATACACCGAAGGCCTTGAATATAATATTACATCGATCATCAGGAAAATGATTAATAAGATCGATTGGCTCAATTCATTGAAATCGAAAATAAAAATAAGCCTGATAGCGTCTTCCGATATTCCCCCTCTGATGACTGCAACCAGCAACGGATATACAGAATTATATGTGGAATCGAAAGATAAAAATCTTACCGGAGGCGAGGATCTGGTAGGAAATGTTACCGAAAGGTTCAATTCCTTGAATTCTAAAATGATGGGGAAACTTGAATTTCACTATCTGGACCCTGTAAAAGACAAAGAGGCCGGGGCTATTGCCGAAAAGAACAACTTTCATCCGATATCATGGAAATCTTTCACCGATGACCAGGGCCGTTCCTATCATGCAGGGTCGGGTTATGTCGGGATCGTAGTCGAGTATAACGGCAGTTCGATGCCCCTGAGCATATTATCCGAAGACATTATGGGGAATCCCTTTATTAAAAACCTTGGAGACCTTGAAGAACAGATGCAGGGAGCAGTGGATGCCCTGATCAGGGTAGATCCGAAGGTCGGATATGTGATGGGCGACCTGGAACCGGAGCCATGGGACTACGGCAAAATGGGGGGGCGTGAAAGCGGGGAAGCCGCATCGAGATTAGCGGATTATATCAACAGGGATTATGAGTTTGTACCGGTGTCGCCTAAAGACTCAAAAATACCTGACGGCATTTCGGCTTTGATTGTAGTTCAGCCTGTAACGGAAATGACGCCTTATGAACTCTACCAGATAGATCAATTCATTATGTCCGGAAGAGCGGTGGCTTTTTTTAATACCGGACTTTTCTTTCCCCCGGTAGACCCCCAGATGCAGGGCGAACTCCCCAGGGGCTACAGTTCGAAATCCGGATTGAATGACCTCATTGCCGGTTACGGGATCAGGATAAACAATAACCTTATTCTGGACCATGGTTCATATTACAAGGCCTCGATGGACAACGGCTCACAGGCTTCGGTTGAATACGCGCCTATCATCGAACAGGAAAATATATCGCAGAAACATATTATAACAAAAAGGATCAAGGGGATGATCCTTGTGAAGGCTTCAAGTCTCGAACCGATAGAAGATATAATAAAAAAAGATAAACTTACGTATATCCCCCTGATAAAGACCTCTAAAGAATCCTGGGAAAAGGGCGAGGGAACCTCTCTCGATTTCCGGTTCCTCGTTCCTGAAATTGACACAAAATTTTCGCAATATACCGTTGCGGCGGTTATTGAAGGTCATTTGAAAAGCTACTTTGACGGCAAGCCCATACCGGCGGCGCCCGTGTCTTTAGAGACCAATAAAATCAAAAAGACTCAGCAGGTAATGGTTTCAAGTTCCGGGCAAAAAGATTTCAAGCCTTCGGCTGAGAACGGGAGGATACTTGTATTTTCTGATTCGGATCTCCTGAAAAACACTATACTTGATGAAGAAGGGATCAGTCCGAACGATATCTTTATAAAAAATGCGGTAGACTGGCTTGTAGGGGATAAAGAACTGATACAGATCAGGAATAAAGGGCTTACTTACAATCCTTTGAAGAAAACCACGGATCTTGTCAGGGATTTGATGAGGATTTCCAATCTTATCATAGCCCCGCTTCTTGTCATTGCGCTTGGTCTTGTTCTGTTAAAGCTTGATATTGAGAGAAGAAAGAAGATCAAAAAGATTTTCCAGAAATAAGCAGGATTTTGAGATTTTAAAGGAGAAGTTCATGAAAGGTCGGGGAAAATATATAATTCTCTTGTCTGTACTGGCAGTTCTGATATTGATATGGATAGCCTCTTATTTTTATCAGCCGAAGACTTATGATCTGCCTAACCTTAAGCAGGTTAAAAATGTAACGAAAATCGAATTGAAAAAGATTCCCGGAGGCAGCTCGACGCTTGTTCTGACAAACGGCAGATGGCTCCTTGAACCCGGCGATTATTATGCTGATAAAACGGCCGTTTCGGATATGATTTCCCAGCTGGCAACATTTTCGATTTCAGACCTTGTGTCCGGCGGAAGCTTGTTAAGTTACGGACTGGATGACTCAAACCGTATTGAAATATCGGCTTATGACGGAAATAATATGGTTTTACGCTTCTTTATGGGTAAAACCAGTACGACATTCAGGCACACTTATGTCGAAATCCCGGGAGATTCCAATGTTTATCAGGCAAAGGGGACTTTCACTTACTCCTTCAGCAGGGATCAGGACTCTCTGAAGTCCAAGGAAATATCAACTCTGAATAAAGATGATATCAGGGAATTGAAAATAAGCGAGAATGGCGCAGAGTATGTAATAGATAAGATAAAAACCGCTGTAACAAATAATAATCCTTCTACTAACGTTTCAAAAATTCCTGTTGATTCCGGGGAGGCATGGAAGGGTTCCTGGAAAAAGCCTCTGCTGAATAGCGGGAAGGTCGATGCTTTACTTCAAAAATTAACTCCGATGACAGCGGCAGGTGTCTCATCCCTTAAAATCGACAATAAATCCCGATTTCTCCGCAGTTTTGTTTTGAAAACGGATAAAGATACTGTCGTTATTAATATCATAATGAAGGAAAACAGCAAGGATAAATTCTACCTTTTAAGCGTCGAAGGCAATACGACTTTATTCAAGATATCCGAATCCCTGGGTAAGGATCTGTTGAAAAGCGTAAACGAGTTATAGCAGGATCCCGGTTTTATGTTCCGTTTTCACCCTGTCGATAAAATAGTGAGCTTTATTTCCAGAAGGAGACGGCAGTGGAAAACGATGAAAGAATAGCTCTGATCCGGAGAGGTAATGAACTGTTTAACCAGGGTGATTTTGTCAACTCTCTCAAGATATTCCTGACGACTAATTATAAAGACGGTATCATTCGTGTTGCAGATTATCTTTATTTTGACAGAAAAGACAAGATCGGCGCTGTAAAGCTCTATAAAAGGGCCGGCCATCAGAAGGTTATAGACGAGTTTGCCGAAAGAGCCGCCCAGCTGATCAGACTTCTTCTTTCTGAAGATAAAATTATTAAAGAAATTACCGAATCTGTTGAAAATACGGTTATCAAGGAATGGAAACCTGAAGTTATAAGGAGCGATGACCTGGTCAATATAGGCAAAGAGGTGAAAAATGATCGTTCTGGAGGGGAAACAGGCGGCGGAAAAGGAAAAGGCGAGGATAAAGAATGAAATAGGGAAACTGGATTTTCCAGTTTCACTAGCGGTTGTTATTGCCGGGGAATATCCTCCTTCAGTCAGCTATGTCGCATCAAAAGAAAGAGCCTGTGCGGAAATTGGAATAAAATCAAGAGTTATAAGGCTTCCTGAAAATATTGAAGAGAAAGAACTCTATAAGCTTATCGGGGATCTTAATAAAAACACTGAAATTAACGGGATTCTTGTACAGGTCCCTCTACCCTCCGGTATTGACGAAGACTCGGTCCTTGAAGCGATAGATCCTCGGAAGGATGTCGACGGTCTCCATCCGTATAATATAGGCAGGCTTGTAACCGGGAATCCGGTTGTCGAACCATGTACGCCCAGGGGAATCATTAAAATACTGGATCATTACGGTATTTCTATCGAGGGAAAAAGAGCCGCAGTGATAGGCAGGAGCAACATCGTGGGAAAGCCTGCCGCAATGATGCTTCTCAAAAGAAATGCGACAGTGACGATTTGCCATTCGAAGACAAAAGGAATTGAAAAAATAACCCGTGAAGCGGATATCATAGTCGCTGCTGTCGGCGTGCCGGGCTACTTAAAAGAAGATATGGTCAGTGAAGGTGCTGTAGTTATAGATGTCGGTATCACAAGAGTCCCTGATCCGTCAAACCCCAGAGGCTACCGGCTTGCAGGAGATGCGGATTATGAAGGGCTCTCGCGGAAAGTCTATGCAATAACGCCTGTTCCGGGAGGAGTGGGCATGATGACTGTCCCGATGCTCCTGGATAATACAGTCAGGGCCGCCATTCGTCAAAGGAACGCAAAGTAATGCCCGGAATCCTTTATGTCGTTTCTACTCCTATAGGCAATCTTTCCGATATCACGCTAAGAGCCCTTGAAGTTTTAAAAGCGGTCGATGCAATTGCATGTGAAAACAGGGAAAGGCATATAAAACTGTTGAATCACTATGGAATAAAAAAGCGCCTTTTAACTTATTCTCCTGCCAATGAAATTAACAGCGCAAAGGGCCTGGTAAAACTTCTGCTCGGGGGGAGCGACATCGCTCTTGTCAGCGATGCGGGGGTCCCGGGTTTATCAGATCCCGGCATGGTTCTGGTTGAAGAGGCCCTCAAAAATTCCATAAATGTTATACCCGTACCGGGTGCATCCGCCTTAACGGCTATTTTATCAGTATCGGGGCTTGCTTTTAAAAAAACGCTTTTCATCGGTTTTATGCCGAAAAGCTTGTCGCGCATTGAAAAAGAATTAAAAGAATATAGAAATTTTAACGGCGCTATAGTGCTTTTCCTTAATCAGCGTCATTTAAAAAATATCCTGCATCTGATTAATAAAATTTTAGGAGATGTCGAAATTATAATAGGAAGGGAAATGACAAAGATAAATGAAGAATTCATAAGGGGCAAAGCCGGGGAATTATTAAATTGCATTATTGAAGATAGAGGGGAATTTACATTATTAATTAATAATAAGCAGCAAAATAAAAAACTTTATGAAAATTAATTTAAACAGGCTGCTGTTTTTCTAAAGATTGTATTGAAATTGTCCGAAAATAAAACCGACCTTAGAGGAGGACCTTTATGGAAATTCGCGGAGTAGACAATGTCAGAGGTCTCGATAATAATTCGAAGATAAACAAGATAGTTAAAAAAGATAATGATTCGGCACAGGTGCCGGATTCTGCGGATATTTCCGTCGAAGCTAAACAATTGGCTGAAGAAGCGAAAATCCGCGAAACTATCGATAAAACTCCCGATGTCAGGGAGGATAAAATCCAGCAGGCGAGGGAAAAGCTGGAAAGCGGCGCCTATAACAAGGAAGAAGTTATCAACACTGTCGCAGAGAGGCTGATGAAGGTGCTTGGCCTGTAAAGAACATTTATTATTAAATAATAAGGATTCTTATAAAACAACCCATATCCCGCAAGGGGTATGGGCTGTTTTTTTATCCGGATAGATATTAAACCGAGTCTATGGTATAATTAATAATGAAATATTTTAATATGATATATATGCGAATCCCCTCCGGGTTATCGGAACGGCTTCAGTATTTATGATAAGAACAGATAATTTACCGGTTGTTGCCATAATCGGCAGGCCCAATGTCGGAAAATCATCCCTCTTCAATCTTCTCCTCGGAGAAAAAAAATCTATTGTTGATGAAATGGAAGGCGTCACCAGGGATATTAACAAAGGAGTTGTGAAAACCGGACGCAAGGTATTTACCCTCCTCGATACGGCAGGGTATATGGAAAAGGGCGACAGATTCAATAAACTCGTTCAGGACAAGATAAGAGAAGCGATTGACGGCACCGAACTGATACTCTTCATGGTTGACGGAAGAAATCCTCATCCTTATGATGAAGATATTGCACGTCTTCTTTTGAAAAGCATGAAAAATGTAATTGTTATTGCCAACAAAATCGACAACAAGGAAATGGAATCGTTTTCCGATCAATTCTACCACCTGGGATTCAATGTTATAGTGCCGTTTTCTGTAGTTCATAAACGCGGTTATAATATGCTGATAGAAATGATAGAAGACAATATCAAAAATACAGGTCCTGCTGCCGAACAGGCTGAAGAAATAAAGGTTTCGATCGTCGGGAGGCCCAATGTCGGCAAATCGATGCTTCTGAACAGGCTGCTGGGTTATGAAAGAAGCCTGGTATCGGAAGTCCCGGGAACGACGAGGGATTCTCTTGACGATCTGTTCGAATATAAGGGACGCAATATAAGGCTGATCGATACGGCCGGATTGAGACGGAAATCAAAAATCAGCGGGAACGTCGAATACTACAGTAATGTAAGGACAGCCCAGGCTATCGAAAGAAGCGATGTTGTAATAGAACTTCTGGATGCAGGGGAGACATTTTCACAGCAGGACAGGAAAATAATTGAAATGGTGATCGACAAGGGCAGGTCGCTGGTATTGGCATTTAACAAATGGGATATTAAAAAAAGCGGAACAGACGAAGATTACAGGCAGATGGAGGATATGAGAAAGGCGATTTATAAAGATATCGGAATTTACAATTATGTTCCCGTTGAGTTCATATCGGCAAAAGACGGGTATCATATAGACAAATTAATGGGAACGATGCTTAAAGTATATGCAGATTTCACTTACCGGGTTCCTACCGCCATACTGAATGAATGGCTCGAAAGGGAAATCAGGGAAAGCGATCTCCAGAAACCTGTTTCAAATCTGAAAATATATTATGCGACACAGGCTTTCACGGCACCCCCGAAATTCATATTTTTTATTAACAAAAAGGAGTTTTTAAAAAAGGACTTCCCGAGGCACATTGAGAGAAAATTAAGAGAAGCTTTCGAATTCAGCGGTACTCCCGTAAGACTGGTTTTTAAACCCAAGGAAAGGGAAATGGAGAAAAAAGATTAAACCTTCGGGGCGGCCGGAATTATTCACATATGGAACATCAGGAGGAGATATGAGATTTTCTTTTATTTCTTTAACATCGGTTTTATTTTTTATCTTTTTTTCGGCTGTTTCTTTTTCACTGGACCAGATCCCGGGATCTCAGGACTATTATGCCGGTTTTGGCGTAAAGGAACTGTCTCTGGGTTATACAGGCATATCTGAATTGGGAAGCCTGGATGGCAATTCATTTAACCCGGCCAGCCTGGGAGATTTAAGGAGAATGGCGAACAGCCTTTCAGTCGGGGGCATCGGCAGCTCGGATTTTTTATTAAGCGCCGGGTTTGCGTATCCGACGGGGTTCGGTGTATTGTCAATCAACGGTTTGTATAAAAGCGATTCGGCCCCGGATTCGCTTAGCTCTCTTGCGGGCCTCCAGCTTAATATTGCAAAACCGATTACTGAAAATTTATTCTGGGGTTTGGATGTAAAATACGGTCAGGGAGGCCTGGGAAACACCAATGACTGGCAGCTCGGCGGTGATATGGGCATCATACTCAGGGATAAGACGGAAGGGCAGGGTCTCGGGTTTTTTGACCCGTCATATGGTATTGTATTGAAAAATATCGGTAAAACGATTAAACTGGGATCCTATGATCCTCTCCCTGCAATGGGGCTGGGCGCAGGAATGTCTTTTTACCCTGTAAAATATGACTTTTATCAGATGAAGATATCGGGGGATGTCGTAGTCCCTGTGAACCCTTTTAATCTATTATTAAATCTCGGTCTTGAAAACAGCTTTTTTGATTTTATCAAAATAAGGGCCGGGTATACTTTGTCTTCATCGTCTCTCGGGAACTCATATATAGGCCCTTTCCAGGCCGGTGTTGCAATTACAGGAAAAATAGCCTATAGCGGAACGAATTCAGATCCTGCAAGCCTCCAGCTTAAATCGGCTAATGCCCGTCTTGATAATTCCACAGATATTGAATTGGCTTACGCCCTTCAGCGGCAAAATTACAACGGAAAATATGAACTTGCTCACTTTGTCAATCTCTCCGTGGCATGGGGTTACTACAGCACCAGGAGCCCCGATGTTGCGATCAAACCGGATATCGATTATTTTTCACCCGATACCGTATCCCGCCAGGGCAGGGTATGCTTCAGCCTCGATATTAAAGACACTATTCTTATCGATGGCTGGGAAATGAGAATTTCCGACAGGAACGGCTCGACGGTTAAAACATTCAAAAATCTTGATAAACTGCAGATAAGGACTTTGACTCCGGGTAAATTTTTAAGACAGCTCTTTTCTTCAAGAGAAGCTGTTGAAATACCAAAAAGTTTGACATGGGACGGTCATGACGAGAATGGGGCAAGAGTGCCGGACGGCGAATATACATATACTCTGAAAGCCCGGGATGAAAATAACAATACAGGTGAAACTCTTCCCGGGAAAGTCATAGTCGATACTATTCCGCCGAAGACGGATCCTTCGCTTCCTTATTTTGTGTTTTCTGTAAATAAAGACAGTATAAAGCAGGAATTGCCAATATATATAAAAAGCGCAAATATAGAAAACGGCGATAAAATACATGCGGCTATCATAGACTCGCAATCCAATGAAATTAAATCCTTCGACTTCGAGAGTACCGCGCCTCAGGAAATTATATGGGACGGCAAAGATAACAGGAATGAGATTGCCCGGGAAGGCGTTTACGGATTTTTTATCAAAGCCTGGGATAGAGCCGGGAACAATACTGAAAAAATTATTTCCGGTATAAGGCTTGTGACAAATTATGAGAGTGTAACACTTGATGCAAGCGATAATATATTCTCACCTAACAATGATGGAATAAAAGACACTGTAACATTCCGTCAAAAAGTATCTTCCGAAAGGGGCCTTGAAGAATGGCGCTTCA
Source organism: uncultured Spirochaetota bacterium (assembly GCA_963796325.1). Lineage (GTDB taxonomy): Bacteria > Spirochaetota > Brevinematia > Brevinematales > JAOACQ01 > CAVYGN01. The sequence goes on along the minus strand of CAWCLF010000001.1, from coordinate 19,448 downwards.
GGATATATGATCCGCAGTCGAACATCGTCAGGGAATTCAATGGGGATAATAATCTTTCTTCTGAAATTGTCTGGGACGGAAGGGACAAAAAAAACAATACGCTGCCCGACGGAATTTATTCTTATAACGTCCAGCTTCGTTTTGACAGCGGTAATCATCCTTCATCGGAAGGGAAAAAGATAAGGATTAAAACAACGCCTCCATATATAGTGATTAAACCCGAGTATATGTCATTTTCACCTAATAATGCTCAGGCTCAGAATACGATAGCATTTGACAACACAATCCAGGGCGACAGCGATGATATTTTCAATATCAGGATCATAGATTTTACAGGGAACCTGGTTTATTATAATTCTTACCGGAAAACCGATTTTCCCGAAAAATTCGTCTGGAACGGCAGAAATAAAGATCTCGAACCGCTTCCCGAAGGCAAATATACATATATTGTTGAAGGTGAAGACAATGTCGGAAACAGGGATTCCAAGGAGATCAGGGGAATCATGCTTAAGACCGGACTTGAAAAGGTATCAATTCAGTCGGATCTGCAGGCATTTTCACCGAAAAACAAGGCGACTAATAAAATCAGTTTCATCTCTGCAGTATCTTCAAAGGACAATATTGTAGAATTCGAGCTGGCAATCAGGGATGATAAAAATAACACGGTAAAATCGATAAAGACAAACTGCTACATTGACAGGATCGATTGGAACGGGACCGATAACTATAAAAACCTTGCCAGGGACGGAGAATATTCCTACCAGTTAAGAGTAAAATATGATTACGGCAATGAAATGCTGTCGGCTGTGAAGTACGTGAAGCTTCTGTCAACGGCACCTCTTATCGATCTGGGAACCGATGACAGGATCTTTTCACCCAACGGGGACGGAAATAAGGAAACATTTATTATAAAGCAGCATACCCGGGGAAACCCTGATAACGTATACGAGGGTGCGATTAAAGATAATACAGGCAGAACAGTCAGATCGTATAAATGGACAGGCTCAATACCGGATGAAATTGTATGGGACGGTACAGACGATAAAAATAATCCCGCCGGCGAAGGCTATTATAAATATGAAATAAAGGGTTCCGATATTGCAGGCAATGTAACCCTGAAAACTACGGATAAAATAAAACTGGTCAGGGAATTTGAAAAATTAACTTTTACAAGCGACGTTAAAGCTTTTTCCCCCAACGGCAATGGTGCGGTTAAATTCACACATCAGCTTTCTTCAATAGAAGACCTCGGTAATTCATCGCTTTACATATATGATTCCACGGGTAACCGGGTCAGGCGCATATTTACGAATGAGGATCTGGACAGGGAAATTGCATGGGATGGAAAAAACGATAAAGGGGTTATTCAGCCCGACGGCCGGTATAATGCCGAAATGGTTTGTACTTTTGACAGCGGCAATATTATCAAAGGGGCGATTAGCAATATTATCGTAGATAAAAGTCCGCCTTCATACAAACTTTCTGTAAGTCCCGATCTTTTTACACCCGACGGGGACGGTGAGAACGATAAATTATATATCAGCCTGGAATTGTCCTCCCTGGCGGGCATCAGGAGCTGGGAGATCGGCATATATAAAAAGATGGACGATGGAAACAGGGGCAGGATATTTAAGAGTTTTTCAGGCACTAACGATACGGTCAGGCAGATTCAATGGGACGGCAACAGCGACGATGGCCAGGATCTTGTAGAATCGGTTCAGGACTATGTTCTTGAACTGAAAGCTGAAGATAATGTGGGAAATATATTGACTAACGTACAGAGGGTGATAAACATCGGAGTGCTTGTCGAAAAGACTCCCGACGGTTTGAGGATAAGAGTATCCAGCATTCAATTTGCTTTCGATAAGGCGGATCTTATCGGGAATAGCGAAAGGAATCTGGACCGGGTCATTTATATTATCCGCAGGATATTGTCGGACAGAAAAAAATACGGAATAACTGAAAATTATAAAATTGAGGTAAGCGGACACACTGACGACATCGGTACGGATGAATATAATCAGAAACTTTCCATGAAAAGAGCCGAAGCGGTTTATCAATATTTAATTATGAAGGATATCGATCCCTTAATCCTTACATTTGCCGGTTATGGAAAAACAAGGCCCTATAAGATTATTACGCCTGATATGTCTAAAGAAAAAAAGGAAGAATACAGGACCAGGAATAGAAGGGTTGAGTTCTTTATCAGGAAATAAAAAAGGGGCGGCCGGGGCTTGTCCTGTCAAGGGCAGCCGGGTCGCCCCGCTTGATGTTTGAATTAGAAATGAACCCTCAAACCCAGGCGGAATTCGCCGCCAATGCTGATTCTGGGGATGAATGAAACTACGGGAGCTCCTTCAAGGAATACTTCAAGTTTCTGAATAGGATAAAACTGGATGCCGATAGGAATTCTCCCACCGAAATTTATACCCCCGCCGCTTCCAAAGGACGTTCCTACATAAAGACCGACGCCCAGATAATAATCAAGGGCCCCGGTAAGATGGGCATTGATCACCCACCAGTCGCCGCTCAGGGCAATCGATCCCTGATCGCCGAAATCGTATACGAGTCCCCACATTATGGGTATCGGATGGATCCTGAACGTAAGACCCAGTCCCCCGTACGAAACATTGCCGAATCCGAAATCCCCGTACAGACCGACGCATGTCGCTTCACTGACGCAGAATCCGCCTGTAGCGATTAAAAATAATAAACAGGCGGCAATACCGATTCTTTTCATTATTACCCTCCAATATAGATCAATATAAATATTTTATATGAAATAACTCAAAAGTCAAATAAAGTCGGATTACAAATTTTATTGTAAATTTTTAATAATATCGAGGGCGGCTCCGACCGCATTATCGGCATTGAAGCCTGATTCCTTCATTACTTTGTCGCCGGGTGCTGAACTGCCGAAACGGTCCAGGCTTATTATTCCGCCGCATTCGCCGGTATAACGGTGCCAGCCGAAGGATGAACCCGCTTCGATTGCCAGGCGCGCCCTGACGCCGGGAGGCAGAATTTTATTCCTGTACTCTATCGGTTCACGGTCGAATAATTCAAAACTTGGCATCGATACTACACGGGCGGCGATCCCTTGTTCACGAAGCTTCAAACCTGCATTTAAAGCTATATGGACTTCCGATCCGGATGCGATTAATATGATGTCGATCTTTTTACCGGGCGGCTCGGCAAGAATATATGCACCGTGTAAGAGGCCGTCTGCAGCGGAAAGTTCCGACCTGTCAAGGACTGGAACATTTTGCCTGGTCAGGATGATAGCTACCGGATGGTCTTTTAATGTGACGGCTATACGCCAGGTTTCGGCAGTCTCGTTGGCATCGCAGGGACGGATGACGATGAGTCCCGGGACCGTACGAAGGCCTGCAAGCTGTTCTACAGGCTGGTGAGTAGGACCGTCTTCTCCCAATCCTATACTGTCATGAGTAAAGATATAGATAACATGAAGGCCCATCAAACTGGCAAGACGGATCGGAGGACGCATATAATCTGAAAAAACAAGAAATGTCGCTCCGAAAGGTATAACTCCCCCATGGACCGCCATTCCGTTTAATATTGCCCCCATTCCATGTTCCCTTACACCGAAATGGATGTTTCTTCCGGCATAACTCCATATTCCTCCTGCGGAACCCTGGACATCTTTAGAAGCAGTCCCGGGGTTCTCGAAATCGCCCAGTCCTTTGAGAACGGTAAATGTGGATGGATCGAGGTCTGCGGAACCTCCGATTAGGGAAGGCAGTTTAGGCGCAGTAATATTCATGATACGGCCGAGGGCAGTCCTTGTTGCCAGACCGCCGGAATCGGGTTTAAACAGTGGAATGCCGGAATCCCAGCCCGGGGGTATTTCGCCATTCAAAATTCTCATCAATTCTTCCGCCTGTCCGGGGAATTCTTTCCGGTATGATGTCGTTTTTTCATTCCATTCCTGTTGTTTAAGATTGCCCCTTTCTATTGCTTTTCTGAAATGCTTCAGCGCTGTTTCAGGAATATAAAATGGAGGTTCGTCGGGCCACCCGAGGGCCTTTTTTGTTAATCCGACCTCTTCTTCACCAAGGGGCGATCCATGCGATTCGAATTTATCCTGTTTATTAGGCGAGCCGTATCCAAGGTGGGTATGTACAAGTATCAGGGAAGGCCTTTCTTTTTCATTCCTTGCATGGTCGATTGCCGATGCTATCGATTCCGGATCGTTTCCGTCCTCTACTTTTTCTGTATGCCATCCGTAAGCTTCGAACCTGCGTGCGCGGTCTTCGGTGAAAGTCAAATCGGTTGCTGCTGAAAGGGTCAGCCGGTTATCGTCATACAGGCAGATAAGTTTACCCAGCTTCAGATGACCGGCCAGTGAAGCGGCTTCAGATGCCACTCCTTCCATGAGGTCGCCGTCGCTTGCTATAACATATGTGAAATGGTTTATTATGTCGAACCCCGGCCGGTTATAGCATGATGCAAGAAATGCTTCGCTGACAGCCATACCGACGCTGTTGCCGAAACCCTGCCCGAGAGGGCCCGTCGTAACTTCCACTCCGGGCGTAATGCCCAATTCGGGATGACCGGGGGTATTGCTATTCCATTGCCTGAATTGCTTGATATCTTCAATGGATAGATCGTACCCGGAAAGATAGAGAAGGCTGTATAGAAGCATTGAACCATGACCTGCAGAGAGGACAAACCTGTCCCTGTTGAACCATCCGGGATCGGAAGGGTTATGAGCCAGGAAACGGTCCCATAGAACGTAGGCCATAGGAGCTGCACCCATCGGCATACCCGGATGCCCGCTCTTTGCTCTCTGTACGGCATCTATAGACAGGAACCTGATAGTGTTAATCGATAATTCATCTAGATCGGAGGGTTCTAAACCTGGAGATTTGTAGTTACCCATTATTTACACCTTCGCAATTGTTTTTGCTGACAATTTTAGTTAAGGAACGTGAATATTGCAAAATATAGATAATTTATTAAAAAACCCTCCGGCTTTATCGGAGGCTTGATTCACGCTGGATTTCTGCCTCGCTTTTCCTGAGGTAAACCGGATTTATCCTGTCAGGGTCAAAATCTCCGGGTGCTTCGGGAATTTTCCCCGCCATATCACAGATAGTCATCCCTCTAATAATCGCGTTATGGAGAAGAAAACATTGCTTTCCCGGGATTTTGTTAAATAAATGATGATACTTTACCAAACCGTCTCCGAGGAATATCACCATATTATTTTTTCTTTTCTTTATCTGGTTGATAAGTACGGCAGGCTCGACATCCTGATCGGCTGAAAGCCTTGTTAGCATTGAATTCGATTCGAACAGGGCAGTAAATACCCTGTTAAGCCTGGCATCTATCAGAGGTACTATCAGGGGTTTTCCTGCGAATAATTCACCGGGGATTGAATTAACAAGAAGCTCAAGAGATGACAATCCGACGATCCTTTTTTTCAGGGTCCAGGAAATGGATTTTGCTATTGCAATTCCTATTCTAAGCCCTGTAAAAGATCCCGGCCCTGTTCCGACCGCAATTGTATCAATATCGCCGATAGTTTTTTTTAAAACAGCAAGACCCGAATTCACCGCGAAGAGAAGCTTTTCTTCCTGGCTCAGAGGGTCTCTTATGTGCATTTCAAGCCGTGAATTGGAAGAAAAAGAGAGGCCTATGGATGTATCGCTCAGAAAAGAAGTGTCTATACCTAAAATGTTCACTGTGATATCCCTTCTCCATTTTTTGAAAAAAGAGAAAGTATGGTATCGCCGTAATGCTTTTCGGAGATAAAGCCGGGGTATTCTGAAAAACTGTTTTTATTGCCATGCTCGAGTATAAAAAGACCGTTATTTTTCAATAAAATTATTGAAATATCGTATAATTCGTCAAAGTGAAATTCTGCGTCCCTGTAAAATGGATCGGCAAAAATAATGTCAAAAGAGTTATCGGGAGATTCTTTTAACAGATCTCCGAGATGCAGGACATTATGCTTTATGTGGCGGTATTTGCTGTTATCCCCTACTATTGATTCAAGGTTTTTTTTTAAAAGAATATAATTACGCGGAGCATCCTCGACGAAGCAGGCAAAAGATGCGCCGTTTGACAGCGCTTCGATTCCGATTGCACCGCTTCCGCAGTAAAGATCGAGAAACCTGGCGCCGTTTATTATGTTCCTTGTGATATTCATAACTGCAAGACGGACTTTATCGGATGTCGGCTTAATCCCGGTCCTCGGCAAAAGAAGGGTTCTGCCTTTAAAGATTCCGGAAGAAATTCTCATAGTTCATCCTTCCTGGATGATTGTTCCGACATTTTTGCCTGCTATGGCATTTTTGATATTGCCTTCGGCAAAGATATCCAGGACCATAATCGGAAGTTTGTTATCCATGCAAAGAGTAATTGCCGTAGAATCCATGATCTTGAGCTGTTTGTCGAGCACTTCCTGGTATGTTATTTTATCGTATTTTACAGCTTCGGCATGTTTCTTAGGGTCCTTCGTATATACGCCGTCTACTTTTGTCGCTTTCAGCATAATTTCAGCATTGATCTCAATTGCCCTGAGGACAGCCGCCGTATCTGTCGAAAAATAAGGATTGCCTGTTCCTCCGGCAAATATTACGATACGGCCTTTTTCAAGATGCCTGACAGCCCTTCGGCGGATGAAGGATTCAGCTACAGATGATACATTGATTGCGGATTGAACGCGGGTTTGAAGTTTGAATTTATCTTCCAGAATGGATTGGAGAGCCAGGGAATTGATAACGGTAGCCAGCATTCCCATATAGTCTGCTGTAGTCCTCAGAATCCCGTACTTGTCGGCTTCAGCTCCCCTGATTATATTGCCGCCTCCGACAACGACTCCTATGGAAATGTTCAGGCTGGCCGCAGCGGCGATCTCCTTGGCCACTTCGCTGATAGCCGTATAATCGAGGCCTTCTCTTTTTCCTCCAAAGACTTCTCCGCTCACCTTTAATAAAACCTTTTTATACATATGACACTCCTTTACTAAGGAATGAAAATAAAAAGGCGGGCTATAAAACCCGCCTGAATTTTATTATCTATTATAGAGAAACCCTTATAAAGGAATTAACTTTAAACGGCTGTCCCTTCTCTTTTACAAAATCATCCAGGACCTGTTTCACTTTTTTTTCTTCGTCCAGGATGTAGAGCTGTTCGATCAGGACATTTTCACTGTAATACTTTTCCAGTTTGCCTTTTACAATATTCTCTATAATCTTTTCAGGCTTTCCGGTCAGTTTTGCTTCTTCCGTATAAATTTTCTTTATCTCGTCCAGTTTATCGGCCGGGATAGATGAGGAATCGACCGCGACAGGTTTCATTGCTGTAACCTGCATGGCAATATTTTTCATCATTTGCCTGGATTCTTCATTATTTGCATCGGCCTCGAAATCTACGATAACCCCGACTTTTCCCAGGTGTGTATATGGAAACAGGGCATTTTTTGCTTTAATAAATTGCCATTCCGAAACGAGAATATTTTCTCCCAGTTTGGCGATTGTATTTCTTCTGAGCGTTTCAATATCGGAAGGCAGGGTTTCTGAAAAGGGATATTCTTTTTTGAGGAGAATATCTTTGACATCGGCTACGAACTTTTTAAATTCATCTGTTTTAGCCACAAAATCCGTTTCGCAATTGATTTTCAGTACCAGGCCCTTATTTTTAACGAAATCGGCAATAACGATCCCTTCCTTCGCTTCCCTTCCTGCTTTTTTATCAGCTTTTCCCAGGCCCTTTTTTTTGAGAATTTCTACAGCTTTTGAAATGTCGCCTTTAGTGTCCTGGAGAGTTTGCTTGCAGTCGACAACCCCTGCGCCGGTTTTTTCTTTAAGCTCTTTTATCATGCTCGTACTGATTTCCATTAATAACTCCTTTCTTTAATGACCATATGGATTGGATTGTAAAAATCTCCCGATTATACCTTTTTGATAAGAGCGTCTTCGATTTCTTCAACTTCTTCATATTCGGCCGCTGCTTCCGTTTCTGCAGATGCCGTTTCCTCTATCGACTCTTCCACATCCTTTTTAGCCGCATAAGTTGAACCCTCGATTACAGCGTCGGCCATAATCGATGTAAGAAGTTTAACGGATCGTATTGCATCGTCGTTTCCCGGTACGATATAGTCAAGAAGATCGGGGTCGCAATTGGTATCTGCTATACCGAAAACTTTGACTCCCAGTGCTTTCGCCTCATATACTGCGTTGATTTCCCTTTTGACATCGACTATCCAGATGGCAGTGGGGATTTTTTTCATATCCCGAAGGCCTTCATAAAACGATTTCATCTTTGTGATCTCTCTCTCGATTTCCAGCGCTTCCCTTTTCGTTATTGTCTCTCTCTCGCTTTCAAGACGTTTTTCAAGCCTTTTTAATTTATCGATGCTTTTCTTTATTGTTGAATAATTTGTCAATGTACCGCCGAGCCATCTTTTAGTAACATAAGGCATACCGCAGCGGGTTGCTTCTTCTAAAACTGATACCTGGGCCTGCTTTTTTGTACCGACAAACAGGACGGTTCCTTCCTTCGAAATAATATCTTTCAAGGCATGATAGGCAATTTTCACTTTTTCAATTGTATGCCTTAAATCTATAATATAAATACCGTTTCTTTTCATGAAGATAAAAGGTTTCATTTTTGGATTCCATCTTTTAGTCTGATGCCCGAAATGCACTCCGGCTTCGAGAAGTCCGCTCATCAGTTCTTTTTCATCATAAATAATACTGGCCATATCTTTTTGCCTCCATGAATTTTTTAGCCATTCAATTTAAAAAGAACATTGAAATCTGTCAAATTTTGGGGCAATATCTGCCGTATAACCTGTAAAATAGACTGAAATCAGGATTTTTTATCGAATTGAGGCAAAATGAAATGTTGACATCGCCTCCGGGTAAAAATGAGTAAAAATCTGTCAGGTCTGTATAATCCCTCTTTTCTCCCGAGATTTCATAGGGGGAAGCGATTACATTATCGGTGCCGTTATCAATAAGATTGCCGATAATACCGTCAGGCAGGAGTCCGGTATCGCAGCAGTTTAAAAAAGCCAGCCTTCCGGAATATAATATCCTGTCTGTAAACCTGCTGTTTAATTCGATCATACCCTTTGCAGGGCTCCCATTTTCTGCAATGATTTTTCCATGACCTGAATAATGGAAATAACAGGAATTCCTTGCATTAAATTTATATTCGTCATAATTTTCCCCTGTGAATATTTCAATATTGTAATTTTTGTCAAGGATGTTTTTTATTGCGTATATTTCCGAGGAGGAATCGGGCATTCCGGCTGAATAGATCAAAGTAAGCCGGTTATTTTTGCCGGAACCTCCGCAAATAGAGCATCCCTTTACGGATGAAGGAACAAAATAATGAACGAGCAAAGAGTCGAATATCTCGAGAGGAAGATAAACCGTCTTCCCGCTTAAATAGATGTCAATAAGAGCGACCGTATCTCTGCCATCGGAGAAATCAACAGGAAGGCCGAGTTTTTTAAATAGCTCTGATGTTATGTCCTTTATTATATTTTTTATTTCATCGATACGTTCTGTTTCATTATTTTTAATGCTTATATTGATTTCATCCTTCAGCGACAGCAGTTCGCTCTGGATTTTAGACCATTCGCCCCACTGGATGTAGCTTTCAATTAAAACATTATCGAATTCCCTGTAAAAAATGAATCTGGCATATGAATCCTGTTTTAATTTTATACTTATGACAGTTCTTTTTTTTCGGGCTTCTTCAAAAGATATCAATTTCTGAGCTGTAATTAGACTTGTATTAAAAAAAATATTTTGAAAAAAAAGGCAATCGTAAATATGCATGCCGATGCCGGATCTTCTGATTTCAAGAACTTTTAATGATGTCCGGCCAGGCTTGACCTTATCCCCTGGAAGAGACTTATAATCAAGTATTTTGAATCTCGAGGCAGCGCTTTTATCAAATAAAAAAAATTCGCCGTCCTTGTGCAAATCTTTCTCTATAAGATTGAATATATCGGTATCGATATTAATGTAATCACCCAGCTGAAAGAGTTCCGCTTTACGAATACAGATCATATATTTTCAGGGTGATTTTACAACGATTACCCGGGATTGATCGATATTACTGACTGTCCTGGGATTTGCGAAAAGCCGTGCGGCATCCTGGTTGTTTAAAATAAAGCCGGTATTCATTTTCCCTGTCAGGCTGTAAGGTATCGTATAAAATACTCTCTCGCCGCATCTTGGCGACATAAAGGCATAATTAAGGCTCGTCGTATATTCGCAAATTCCGTATTTTTCAAGAGATTCCTTGTCGACCGTTTCAGGTCCGTAAAGAAGAACTCCGTCTTCATCGAATATTCTCATCTGGATGCTCGGTTTAAATTCCGTATAGGAAAGAGTGTCTATGATGAGGCCTTCAAAATACTCCGGCTGAATAGACTCGGTTTGAATATAGTTTGTCAAATTTTTCTTTTCGAGATCACGGAAAAACACGTCGGCAATTCCCTCATGACCGAAAATTTTAAGTTCTGCGACTCCGAAAACAGTTCTATTCTTCTCTATCATCGGATAATAAACAGCTTTATCGGCATAGGAAATGATCTCATAACGCACATCGTTTTTAATCGAATAATAATCCTTCAGCAGATAAAGATCCGAAACCCTGACATAACCCATTGCCTTTATTAAATTCTGACGCAGCTCATCCCTTATTTGAGATTCGTAATCATTAACTATCTTTCCTATATTCGGGTTGTTTTCCTGGATAGAAATTGAGACCTCAGTCCTGACCTTGCCGGTAGTCCAGTCTATAATACTATTATATTCGGGCACATTTTCAATCAGGTCGCCCTTCATGTTTTTATCGATATCCCATGCGGAATCCCTGATCCCCTGTTCAGAATAACATATTCCTGTTAGAACAATAAGACCCGAGGTAAAAAACAACAAAAAAAGATGCTTCATCCAATTCTCCGATCCTTCTATAATATTATTATCGGCCGGATTGTGAATGCAGGCCAATTAAAACAAGTGTTTTCATATCAGTCTGAAAATCTGATATCGAAATAATCAAAATCATTCTTTTCCACATCTTCAATTTTATATTCGATATTTATAACATGAGCTCCTGACGGCCCTTTTTTCAAATAAAGCAAAAAGTCTTTGATCCTTTCTTCATCGCCGACACCTACTGCCTTGACATCTCCGCCCGGAAGGTTGGATACCCACCCTGTAATATCTAAAAGCTCGGCCTTGTTCAGTACAAAATACCGGAACCCGACCCCCTGAACTCTTCCTGATACAACGGCAGTAATTTTTTTATAACTCATATCCTTCCTTTCATAATTACCTTTTAATAAGAACGACGCATGCTTCAGAAAAGAAATTAGGGAATATTACTCCCGCCTTATGCTTATTTCCACTGATGTAGAATATTTTAATAATTTTAATTGACCTTAACCGGCAAAAATCTATAAAATCCGACAGGGTCAAAAGATGAATATTAGGAGTATTATACCAGTTATGCGGAAGGGCCTTTGAACTCGGCATCCGGCCGGTCATGAATAATTTCAACCGGATCTGATAATAGCCGAAATTCGGAAAACTGACTATACCGTAATTGCCTATACGCAGTATTTCATCTATAACAAGATCCGGATAAGATAGTTCCTGAAGGGTCTGGCTTAATATAACATAATCGTAAGCCTTGTCCTTTATATTTGTAAACCTGTCATTGAGGTCATGTTCAATTACAGGAATACCTTTTTCAATGCAGCTTGCTATCCTGTCCATATCGATTTCAATGCCCATTCCCCTGACTGCTTTATTTCTGATAAGATAGCTGAGAAGAGTTCCATCGCCGCATCCAAGATCCAGCACTTTTGCCCCTCTTTCAATCCAGTTGTAAATGATAGATAGATCGGCCCTGTTTTCAAGAAGAGCGAGGAGTTTTTGCATTCTTTACCCCTTTTCGTAATATTTATTGAATGTGGCCTGAAGGTATCTGCTGATGATGCGGGCTTCCGTATCGATTTCCAGCAGAAAAGCGTCATGACCGAATGATGTTTCTATATTTACATATGAGACATCCTTGCCTTGCTTTAATAGGGCGTCAACAATTTCCTTGGATTGATAAGGAGGATAAAGCCAGTCGGAACTGAAGGATAATATAAGAGTCCTGGCCCTGGTCCTGTTAAAGGCCTTTTCCAGGCTTCCATTACCGAATGACCTGGCGGCATCGAAATAATCCATAGCTTTTGTAGCATAAAGGTAAGTATTGGCGTCAAACCTTTCGACGAATTTATATCCCTGGTAGTCAAGATAGCTTTCCACTTCGAATTCCTTTGAAAAGTCGAAACTGAAAGCTTCTTTATCCTGCAGCCTTCTTCCGAATTTTTTATGCATTGATTCATCGGAGAGGTAGGTTATGTGACCGATCATGCGGGCTATTGAAACGCCATCGGCGGGGACTTTTCCCCCGTAGTAATTTCCGTTTTGCCACCTCTTATCCGATATTATTGCTTTTCTTCCAACAGCGTTGAATGCTATGCTCTGGGCTGAAGAACGGCTGGTTGAAGCTATGACGATTCCGGAATCGGGGATTTTAGGATAACGGAGGATCCATTCAATGACCTGCATTCCTCCCATGGAACCCCCGACTACTGAAAGTAATTTTTTAATTCCCAGGTAATCCAGAAGGCGTTTCTGGACCTTGACCATATCGCCGATCGTTACAACAGGGAAACTGATTCCGTAAGGTTTTGAAATTGAAGGGTCGATAGATGAAGGACCCGTGGTCCCCATGCATCCGCCGAGTATGTTGGAACAGATAATAAAATATCTTTCGGAATCTATAGCTTTTCCGGGACCGATAAAATTCTCCCACCAGCCCGGGTTGTGCCCCTTTTTTTTATGGAAACCTGCGGCATGAGAATCTCCGGAAAGAGCATGGCAGATCAATACGGCGTTTGTCTTTTTTTCATTCAGGCGGCCGTAAGTTTCATAGGCGACGGTGATCGGGCCGAATTTCCGTCCCGAATCCAGTTCGATATAATCCTCTCCATTTTCCGACAGGCTGAAATACCGGGTCTCAACTATACCGACCGTTTTGTCTTCCATCAATAAATAATGCCTCCGGCCTTAATTTATTTATTAGCTTTAATTTCAACGATTTTAATACTTAATTCCTCAAGCTGCTTATTGGCAACCCGTGAAGGCGTTTCCGACATCATATCCTGGCCCTTTTGTGTTTTTGGGAAAGCAATTACATCCCGGATGTTTGAAAGTCCCTGGAATTCCATTACCATCCTGTCAAGGCCGAATGCAAGACCTCCATGGGGCGGGGCGCCGTAACTCAGCGCATCGAGGAGGAAACCGAATTTTACTTTGGCATCTTCTTCGGATATTTTCAATATGCTGAAAATCTTTTTCTGAATATCAGGGTTATGTATTCTGATGCTGCCCCCTCCCAATTCTATTCCGTTTAATATGAGGTCGTATGCATCTGAGCGCACATTACCCGGATCTTTATCCATGAGCTCCAGATCCTCTACTTTAGGAGCCGTGAAAGGGTGGTGGACGGCATCCCAGCGATTTTCGTCCGTGTTCCATTCAAATAATGGAAAGTCGACAACCCATACAAATTCCATCCTGTTTTTGTCTCTCAGGCCGAATCTGTCTCCAATATTAAGCCTGAGATTGGAGATAGAATCGTAAACTATTTTTTTGACGGCATCGCCTATAAAAAGAAGCACGTAATCCTCTTTAGCGCCTGTCGATTTTATGAGATTTTTTTGAATTTCATCGGAGAAATACTTGACTATATTGGATTCCAGCTTGCCGCCTTTCATCCTCATCCATGCCATACCCTTTGAACCGTATTTGCCGCAGAAAGCGATAAGATCATCAAGGTCTTTCCTGGACAGACGGCTGCCTTCAGGAACAGGGATGCATTTTATCATTCCGCCGGCTCCTGCGACGTTTTTAAATACTGAAAAATCGCTGTTCCTGACTATATCCGTGACATCGACGATTTCAAGGCCGAAGCGCAGATCGGGCCTGTCGATTCCGTATTTATCGATAGCTTCCTTATAAGTAATCCTTTTTATCGGCAACTTGATTTTAATGTTATAATTCTCTTCAAGTGTTCTTGATATCATTTTTTCCATAAGGCTTATTATGTCATCTTCCGTAATAAAGGACATTTCGATATCGATCTGGGTGAATTCGAGCTGCCTGTCGGCGCGCAGATCTTCATCGCGGAAACATTTGGCAATCTGGTAATACCTGTCTATCCCACCTACCATTAATATCTGTTTGAATAATTGAGGCGATTGAGGAAGGGCGTAAAAAGTGCCGGGCGCAAGGCGGGACGGCACGAGAAAATCCCGGGCCCCCTCGGGCGTGGATTTGTTAAGTACAGGTGTTTCTACTTCAAGAAAATTGTTTTCGTCCATAAAATTGCGTATGGTGTTGACAATTTTGTGCCTCATATAGAGATTTTGATACATCTGCGGCCTGCGGATATCAAGATACCGGTATTTCAGCCGTATTTCTTCGCTGATTTCCTCCTGGTCTATCTGAAACGGAGGGGTTTTCGATTTATTGAGAATATCTATCCTGTCAATTTTGACTTCAAACCTTCCGGTCGGGATTTTCGGATTAATATTTTCTTCTGTTCTTAATAAGACAGTCCCTCCCGCTGATATGACATCTTCGCTCCTTGTTTTTTTGGCAATTTCAAGAGCATCAGGATTGGTTTGAGGATCGAATACCAGCTGTATTATTCCGCTCCTGTCGCGTACGTCGAGAAAAGTAAGACCGCCATGGTCTCTGTAATTCTGCACCCATCCGTTTATGACAATTTTCTTGCCGACAAGGTTGTCTTTATTGATCTCTCCGCAGTATAAAGTCCGCTGCTGCCCTCTGGTAATCATATATAATTCCTCCACACCAGGTCGATGTAAACCGGTATATTTTATAGGGAAATAAAAAAACTATCAAGGCGAAGTATTGATAATAATCTACCAGTTTGTTTTTTTCCCCTTGTACCAGAAGAATCCTGATTCTATACTCGAAGTGGCAAGCGTGTAAATATCCATTGCGGCAGCAGACGGTTCTCTCGGGGCCATTCTGCCGCCCATATCTGTTTTTACCCATCCGGGATGTATGGAGGATACGGTGATATTTTTCTCCCTCAGTCTTGATGCCAGTATTCTTGTATACATATTAAGTGCCGTTTTGGAAATTGCATATGAAGGTGCGTAAGGTGTCGAATAAGCGGTTATTGAACCGACTGTCGATGATACATTAATAATATGGCCTCCGCTCTGAATACAGCAGAGCAAGTTTTCGGTAAGGTCGATTACGCCTATAAGATTAACCTGGAGAGTTTTTTTAAGAGTATCGGTATTAATGTTTTCATTCCTGTCAAGGCTGATGCCGGCATTATTGACAAGCAGATCTATTTTTTTAGCGGAATTCCTTATCGTTTGAAAAAATACCTGGATAGAATTATCTTCAAGCATATCAAGTTTATATGTTTCCATATTCCGGTCCCTGATTGACGCCTTCCCGGAAGTTGAGGTTCCTATCACATGCCATCCCTTTGAAAGGAAAAGTTCGGCTGTTGCCATTCCGATCCCCCTGCTTATTCCGGTTATTAAAGCAATTTTCATAAACTTTCTCCCTGAATTTTTTTTGAACGAACGGACAATGCCGCTCCGACAGCTGTTGCGTAAGAGGCATTATGAGGAATGAGAAAAGGCACTCCGAATATTCCCGAAACTTTTTTCAATATTTTTTTTGCTATTGGTATGGAAGCCAGCGCTCCGGTTATTACTATGCAGGAGTTGTTATTTAGTTTAGATGCGAATGATGCGACCGTTCCTATTGTCTCAAACACTAAATTGATTATGCCTAAGGCGAAATCGTTTTTAGTCGCTTTCTCGCTTATTTTGCCGAAATTCGAAGCAGTTGTATCAAAAGGCAGGTTGCCGACCCTGTTTTTTGATATATCGCTTACATACAGGTCGATATTTTCCAGTTTCCCCGAATCGGCCATTTCTAAAATATTGTTCAAATCATTACTGCTGATTAGACATTTTGCAAGTCCGAAAAGGGTTCCGCCTCCGACTCCGGTTCCGCCCAGATGCGTGATATTTTCTCCTTCGGCCTTAATAATCGCTGTTCCCGTTCCTATGCTTACAACTACAGCTTCATCCCTGCGGGATAAATAAAGTCCTCCGAGCCCGATTGCACGGAATTCATCGACTCTTGATACGGGAATTCCGATAATGCCGGATTTTATAAAGGAAGCTCCTACGCCGGTAATAATTATATTTTCAATATCTTTTACAGATAATTTGCATGAATCCAAAAATCCGCCAAGCGCTCCCGAGGCGGAAGCAACCGGTTCGCTTGCCCGTATTGTCAGGAATCCATAAATTTTTCCTTCACAAAGGCCGACTATTTTTGTCGAAGATCCTCCGATATCTATCCCGATTATCATAAGAATTCCTCCCGTCACTAGTAAGGGCAGGGGCTTCCTATCCGAAGGGCGTGTGCCCGGAGGGTATATTTTAGAAGCTCCTATAATAAATTAAATATTACGGATATTTTGTTCAAGCCCGGGCGGGAAAAATATTTGCATGAGCCCTGCCCGATCGTCTGCCGGTGTTAGAGCGGTTCAATATTATCGACGGTAGTTGCCCAGAACAAACCGATCACTTCAACAGGTTCATGATTTAGAGTTATAAAATTTTTGTATGCTTTAAAATGAGATCCTGTTGTTATTACATCGTCGATTATATAAATCCTGTGTATCCCCCTGTTTATGAAACCCTTCCATTCATAATTTGCCATAAGGCCGCTGATATACCGCGGGCCTCCCCTGTGGCATGCAGGCCGGCTTTTTTTTAATAATACGGGTTCCTCAATAAAAATATTCGGGTTTATTTTACACAGTTTATTCAGTGTCCGTTCCATGCGGTCGTCATATCGTATATCGGACCTTATTTTAGACGGCGGAATAAATGCAATGTAAAATTTAATATTTTCTTTAAAGTACTGGTTCAATTCTTCTGCGAATTTGTCTATTGAAGATGATTTGTATTTTTGAAGATCCGGGCGTTCGATCGTATCCAGTTTGAAGTTTTTTACTAACTGGTTCGACTCGCTGTAAAAAAAACCTCTGCCGGGATGATATTCTCTTGCGTAATAACATTCATCGTTTAGCGGATCAATATAAGGAGGAAAGCATGAAATCGGCGATTTTATTCTTTTCCATATATTCAAATATTTGCCCCTGAATATATTACCAATTATATGTTGATTATTATATCTTACTTTCAGTGCGGGTTTTATTCAAGTCTTTTTTTAATTTTCTTTATAGTTTTCATAAAGAAATAATTATGGGGCACTTCTAAAAACCTGCCTTTTGGCTAGGTAAGGCAGGGCCCATTGGGCGGTTTTGTGAAAAACCGGTTATTAGCCCTTAGGTCCTTAGGGACCTTCAGGGCCCTAAGGGAACTACTCTATTAATATCTTGCCTTAATTGATTTATATTATTATATTAAGATCGATTATCAGATATCTATTAATAATTCTCCCGGTGTAAAATTTCCATCTAAATTTGAAAGATTCTTATTTTTGACATAAAAGGGCTTTTTATGTTATACTACTTCCCGCCTGCTGAAAGGCAGGCGGATTGTTTTTCCCCGTAATTTAGCAGGATGGAGCCCTGGGAAGGGAGCATGAGGGAGAGGGGAAATAGATAGGTAATAGAACTAAGGTGAGAGTCCAGTGCGAGGCCAAACCTTACCTCACAGTAAGGTAAAGCCAAACAATTTCTTAAGAATATTGCCTGTTGAAAGACAGGCGATATGGATGAAACAGGTCAAACTAAGAAATGATAATAATTTTTATCACGGAGGGTTTGATTCTGGCTCAGAGCGAACGCTGGCGGCGTGTTTTAGGCATGCAAGTCGATCGGCAGCGAGTCCGTAGCAATACGGATGTCGGCGAGAGGCGGACGGGTGAGTAAAGCGCAGGAATCTACCATAAGGCCAGGGATAGCCCAGGGAAACTTGGGGTAATACCTGATGAACCGGCAACGGCAAAGCGGGGTTAAACCCGCACCTTTTGATGAGCCTGCGTCCCATCAGGTAGTTGGCGGGGTAAAGGCCCACCAAGCCTAAGACGGGTAGCTGGTCTGAGAGGATGGTCAGCCACAAGGGAACTGAGACACGGTCCCTACTCCTACGGGAGGCAGCAGCCAAGAATCTTCCGCAATGGGGGAAACCCTGACGGAGCGACGCCGCGTGAGGGAAGAAGGTCTTCGGATTGTAAACCTCTTTTTTAAGGGAAGAATAAGGCATACAGGAAATGGTATGCTGATGACGGTACCTTAGGAATAAGCCCCGGCTAATTACGTGCCAGCAGCCGCGGTAATACGTAAGGGGCGAGCGTTGCTCGGAATTACTGGGCGTAAAGGGCGTGTAGGCGGCTTGATAAGTCGAATGTAAAAAACCGCGGCTTAACCGCGGATCTGCGTTCGAAACTGCCAAGCTTGAGTCTGGTGGAGGGTGATGGAATTCCCGGTGTAGCGGTGAAATGCGTAGATATCGGGAAGAACACCGAAGGCGAAAGCAGTCATCTATGCCAAGACTGACGCTGAGGCGCGAAAGTATGGGGATCAAACAGGATTAGATACCCTGGTAGTCCATACTGTAAACGATGTTCACCAGGAGTTGGCGGTATCCGTTAGCTCCGAAGCAAACGCATTAAGTGAACCGCCTGGGGAGTACGGCCGCAAGGTTGAAACTCAAAGAAATTGACGGGGGCCCGCACAAGCAGTGGAGTACGTGGTTCAATTCGATGATAAACGAAGAACCTTACCAGGGCTTGACATGTATCTGCTACCTGCCGAAAGGCAGGGTTTCCGTAAGGGACGGATACACAGGTGCTGCATGGCTGTCGTCAGCTCGTGCCGTGAGGTGTTGGGTTAAGTCCCGCAACGAGCGCAACCCTTGCACTTAGTTGCTACATTAAGGTGAGCACTCTAAGTGGACTGCCGGCGATAAGCCGGAGGAAGGAGGGGATGAGGTCAAGTCATCATGGCCTTTATGTCCTGGGCTACACACATACTACAATGGCTGCTACAACGGGGAGCGAAAGGGCGACCTGGAGCGAATCTTTAAAAGCAGCCTCAATACGGATTGTAGTCTGCAACTCGACTACATGAAACTGGAATTGCTAGTAATCGCGGGTCAGCCAAACCGCGGTGAATACGTTCTCGGGCCTTGTACACACCGCCCGTCACACCACCCGAGTTGGTTTCTCCTAAAGCCAGTTACTCGAACCGCAAGGACGGGGCTGGTAAAGGAGGAGTTGGTAAGGGGGGTGAAGTCGTAACAAGGTAGCCGTATCGGAAGGTGCGGCTGGATCACCTCCTTATTTAGGGAGAAA